>NZ_JAGKJK010000001.1 GCF_020329435.1 Bradyrhizobium hereditatis
AATCCAGCCCACAAGCAAATCGCTGCTGCAGCTTAACAAGGAGACGACAAGTCTTCGAGCGGGTCACGACACCAGCCCTCGAAGCGGAGTCCCTTCGCCGGGACGATGGATCAGGTCAGACCGTTACCCATCCAGTGGCGCTTGCGACCACGCGAAACGTAGATTGGTCGGCCTATCCTCTTCAGACCCCATCAGGTGGCGGCCCTGCGCCGACCCCGTACAGAAGCAAGACCCCGGCGAACGGTACGACGCCAAAAAGGGATTGACCTTCGAAGGCCCGTTACAGAAGGATGGGTAGCGCTTCGCTCCACCCATCCTACGCCTGCTCGATCTCTTCTCGCAAAACTTCCAGCTCCAGCCACCGGTCTTCAGCGGCCGAAAGTTCCTCCTGCGCCTTCGCAATCGCAGCCGAAGCCGCGTCGAACTTCTTGCGATCCTTGGCGTAGAGATCGGGATCGTCAAGCAGCTTCTGCTGTTTTGCGATCTCGGCGTGCAGCTTCGCGATCGTCTTCGGCAGGGTTTCCAGCGCGTGCTTCTCGTTGAAGCTCAGCCGGCGTTTTGGCGCGGCGGCCGAAGGCGTGGCCGCCTTCGCTTCCTTCTTTTCTTCGACAGGCGGCCCCGTCTTCAGCGCTTCCCGCGTCAAATCCTCGCCGCGCTGCGCCAGCATGTCGGTATAGCCGCCGGCATATTCGATCCAGCGGCCGTTACCTTCGGGCACGATCACCGACGTCACGACGCGGTCGAGGAAATCGCGGTCGTGGCTGATCAGAAGCACCGTGCCCTCATATTCGCCGAGCATCTCCTCGAGCACATCCAGCGTCTCGAGATCGAGGTCGTTGGTAGGTTCGTCCAGCACCAGCAGGTTCGATGGTTTTGCGAGTGCGCGCGCCAGCATCAGCCGGCCGCGCTCGCCGCCGGAGAGCGCTTCCAGCGGCGTGCCGCGCTGCTCCTGCGCGAACAGAAAATCCTTCATGTAGCCGATGACGTGCTTCGGCTTCCCGCCGACCATGACATGGTCGCCGCGTCCGCCGGTCAAGGCTTCCGCCAGCGTGGATTTCGGGTCGAGGCTTTCGCGATGCTGGTCGAGGGTTGCCATCTCGATATTGGCGCCAAGCCGCACCGAACCGGTATCTGGCGGATCGGTGCCGATCAGAAGATGAACCAGCGTGGTCTTGCCGGCGCCGTTGGGGCCAACGATGCCGACGCGGTCACCGCGCTGGATGCGGATCGAAAAGTTTTCGACGATCTTGCGGTCGCCATACGCCTTGCCGATATTTTTCGCTTCGATCACCAGCCGACCGGACTTTTCGGCTTCGGCGGCGGCGAGATTGGCATTCCCGGTCGTGCCACGATAATTGCGCCGCTGGTCGCGCAGCGCATGCAGATTGCCGAGCCGCTTGACGTTGCGCTTGCGGCGGCCGGAGACGCCGTAGCGTAGCCAGTGCTCCTCGTTGACGATCTTGCGGTCGAGCTTGTGCTGCTCGCGCTCTTCTTCGGCCAGCACCTCGTCGCGCCAGGCCTCGAACGCGGAGAAGCCGCGGTCGATCTGCCTGATCTGGCCGCGGTCGAGCCAAGCCGTCGAGCGCGACAGGTTAGAGAGAAAGCGGCGGTCGTGGCTGATCAGAACCAGCGCGCATTTGCGGCTTTCCAGTTCGCCTTCCAGCCATTCGATGGTCGGAAGATCGAGATGATTGGTCGGCTCGTCCAGCAGCAGGATGTCGGGTGAGGGCGCCAGCACCCGCGCCAGCGCGGCGCGGCGGGCTTCGCCGCCGGAGATATGCGCGGGATCTTCGTCGCCGGAAAGGCCGAGCTGTTCGACCAGATAGCGCGCCTGGTAATGATCGTCGCCGGGGCCAAGCCCAGCCTCGACATAGGCCAGCGTGGTCTTGTGATCGCCGAAATCGGGCTCCTGGGGCAAATAGCGGATGGTGGCGCCGGGCTGCACGAAGCGGCTGCCGCTATCCGGCTCGACGAGGCCGGCCGCGATCTTGAGCAGCGTCGATTTGCCTGAGCCGTTGCGGCCGATCAGGCAAACGCGCTCGCCTGATGATACCGAGAGTTCGACGCCCGATAGCAGCGGCGTGCCACCAAAGGTCAGGCGAATGTCTTTCAACTGAATCAGCGGCGGCGCCATCGTTCAACCCTGGTTTGGCGCAGGCTGCTGCGCCCGCTGGCGCTGGATGCGGCGGATGGTCTGGTCGAGCGCCGACAGGAACGCCGAGCGGTCGCGCGACGCGAACGATTTCGGGCCGCCGGTCACTTCGCCTGACGAGCGCAGATCCGTCATCAAATTGCGCACCGCCAGCGTCATGCCGATCGAATCTTCCGTGAACGGCTTGCCGTTCGGTGCGATCACCTCGGCGCCTGCTTTCACGCAGCGGCTGGCGAGCGGGATATCTGATGTGATGACGATGTCTCCCTTTCCGGCGCGCTCGGCGATCCAGTTGTCGGCGGCGTCCATGCTGGAACCGGCTGCGATGCGTTCGATCAGCGGATCCTGCGGCACACGGATGAAATTGCCGGCGACCACGCTGACGGGCAGGCCGTGTCTGGCTGCGACGCGATAGATCTCGTCCTTCACCGGGCAGGCGTCGGCATCGACATAGATGCGGGTGGGATTCACGTCAGGCATATCGGTTCGAAAGCACCTTCTTGCCCGCGCGTGTAACCTATTCGATGCCGGAATGCGAGGAAAACAGGGGGTGGAACACGCTTGCCACGGCACATTCTTTGCGTACCATAACCGGCGGAAAAACAACGAAAAACTACAGGAAATGGGAATGTCCATCGCGCCGTATCGCGTCCAGGCCTACAACACCGCCAAACAATCCGAAAACAAGATGCATGACGACACCGTGGCAAAGCGGTTTGGCTTTTCCGGCGGGCTCGTTCCCGGCGTCGACGTGATGGCCTACATGATGCACCAGCCAGTCGCAAAGTGGGGCCGCGCCTTCCTTGAACGTGGCCTGATCGATGCCCGTTTCGTCAAGCCGGTCTATGACGGCGAACTCACGGAGGTGGCGGCGACGGAAAGAGACGGCGTGCTCTCGATAGAAGTGACGAGCCGCGGCGAGCTTTGCGCTAGCGGCACCGCGTCATTGCCGGCCTCCGCGCCCGTGTTCTCACTTGCAGACTACAAGGAAGTTGCAGCGGTGGCAGAGCGCAAACCAGTCAACGCCGCTTCTTATGAAGTCGGCAAGTGGCTCGGCACCATGCCGCGCGACTGGGCAGGAGAAGCGGCCATGGAATATCTGGCCGATATAAGGGAAGCCGATCCGATCTACGCAAAAGAGGGCCTCGGTCATCCCGGCCTGCTGCAGCGGGTGATGAACCGGGTATTGGTCGACAACGCGATCTTGGGGCCGTGGATTCATGTCGGCAGCCGCATGCAGCTTTTGTCGGCTGCGAAGGCCGGCGACGTCATCACCGCCCGCGCCAAGGTGATCGGCAATTACGACAAGAAGGGCCACCGCTTTGTTGAGCTCGACGCGCTGGTGGTCGGCAACGGCAAGACGCCGCTGGCGCATTGTCGTCACATCGCGATCTATCAACCGCGCGAGCAGGCCGCGGCATAGGGGGCGATAAGCCGCATCGACGCAACGCGACCGCAAACATACGCTATGATGCGGGTCTAACGAGAGAGCGCAAACGGAGTAAAATGATGCCGAGTTCAGTGAAGGACCTACTTGCAGCGGCGAACAGTTCGGTTCCAACCATCAGCCCACAGGATGCCAAAGCGCTGATCGAGGGCGGCAAGGCACTTGTGGTCGATGTGCGCGACGGCACTGAATTGCAAAGCACCGGCAAGGTTCAGGGCGCGAAGCATGTCTCACGCGGCATGCTTGAGTTTCGCGCCGATCCCGACAGCCCCTATTATGACAATGCGTTCGATCGGGAAAAGACCGTCATCGTCTACTGCGCCTCCGGGGGCCGGTCCGCGCTTGCAGGCAAAACGCTGCAAGATATGGGCTACAAGGACGTGCGCAATCTCGGTGGCTTCAAAGGCTGGGCCGACAGCGGCGGCGCGGTCGAGAAGGTGTGACCGGTACGATCTCGCCGCACACACAACTCGTCATTCCCCGCGAAGGCGGGGAATCCAGTACGCCGCGGCTTCTCGTTTAACCACTGGCGTCTCTGGAATACTGGGTCGCCCGGTCAAGCCGGGCGATGACAGCCTTGAGCGTGATAGCAGCGCGGCCTCACGCCGCCTGCTTAGCCTTCGCATCCTGGATCGCGCGCCACACCCGTTCCGGCGTCAGGGGCATGTCGATATGGGTGATCCCATATTCCGACAGCGCGTCAACCACCGCGTTGACGATGCAGACGAGGCTGCCGGCGCAGCCGGCTTCGCCGCAGCCCTTGGTGCCCAGCGGATTGGATTTGGCGGGCGAGGGATGGTCGCCGATCTCCATCGGCGGAATGTCTTCCGCGCGCGGCAGCGCGTAGTCCATGAATGAGCCGGTGATCGGCTGGCCGTTAGCGTCGTAACTGACCTGCTCCATCAGGGCCTGGCCGATGCCCTGCGCCACGCCGCCATGTAGCTGCCCGGCGACGATCATCGGATTGACGACCGTGCCGAAATCATTGACGGCGAAATAGCGCACGATTTGCACGACGCCGGTCTCGGGATCGATTTCCACTTCTGCGACATGACAGCCATTGGGGAAGGTGGACGGCGTATCCTTGGTGGCATGGTCGACGTCGAGCGACAGCGGCGCGCCTTCGGGCATCTTGCCCTCGCGCAGGCGCTTCGCCAGATCCATGATGCCGATCGAGCGGTCGGTGCCGGCGATGGTGAAGCGGCCGCCTGTGAACTCGATGTCGGCTTCGGATGCTTCCATCAGATGCGCGGCGGCCTGCTTGCCCTTTGCAATCACCAGCGCGGACGCCTCCACGATCGCCTGACCCGTCGCCGTGATCGAGCGCGAACCGCCGGTGCCGTTGCCGAAGCGGACGAGGTCGCTGTCGTTCTGTTCGATCGTGATCTTCTCGAAGGGAACGCCGAGCTGGGCCGACAGCACCTGCGCGAACGGTGTAGCGTGGCCCTGGCCGTAATCGAGCGTCCCGGTCGTCAGCTTCACCGAACCGTCAGGCTCGAAGGTGATCTTGCCGAGTTCGCCGCTCGGCGGCGCGGTCACTTCGAGATAGGAGCCGACGGCGATGCCACGGAGCTTGCCGTTCTTCTTGCTCTCCTTCTTCCGCTTGGCAAAGTTGGCGTGGTCGGAAATCTCCAGCGCCTTGTTGAACACGCCGGCGAAATCGCCGCTGTCATAGGTGACGCCGCTCGCCGCCGCGAACGGTAGCTGCGAGGGCTTGATGAAGTTGCGCTTGCGCAGCGTCAGGCGGTTGATGCCCATCTCGTCGGCGGCGCGGTCGATCAGCCGCTCCATGTAGTAATTGGCCTCAGGCCGGCCGGCGCCGCGATAGGCGCCCATCAGCGTGGTGTTGGTGAGCACTGTCTTGATGTCGACGCCGAGCAGCGGTGTGCGGTAGACGCTGGCGAGGTTCTTGCCGGTGTTGAGCGACAATGGCCCCGGCGCGACGCCGGTGATATAGGCGCCGAGATTGCCGTAGCCGGACAGGCGCACCGCGAGAAACCTGCCCTCGGCGTCCAGCGCCAGTTCGGCATGGATGAGCTGCGCGCGGCCGTGGCTGTCGGAGAGGAAGCTGGTCGAGCGTTCATCGGTCCACTTCACCGGGCGGCCGAGCGCCTTCGCCGCGTGCAGGATGCAGGTGTATTCGGGATAGCTGACGTTCTTCATGCCGAAGGAACCGCCGACATTGGCGGTCAGGACGCGGACCTTGTCGTTCGGCACGTTCAGGATCTTCGCCAGCGTCACCTTGTTGCCGGAGACGCCCTGCGTCGGCACCTGCAGGGTGAAGCGTTCGGCCGCCTTGTCATAGGCGGCGAGCGCGACGCGCGGCTCCATCGACACCACGGCGACGCGGGTGTTGACGATGTCGAGTTTGGTGACATGCGCTGCGGAAGCAAACGCCGCGTCGATCTTGGCCGTGTCGCCATAGTGATAGTCGAGCGCGACGTTGTTCGGGATGTGATCGTAGAGAAGCGGCGCACCGGGTTTTGCCGCTTCCGCTGCATCCGTCACGGCTGGTAGCGGCTCGATGTCGACCTCGACGGCCTCCGCCGCATCACGCGCCTGCGCCAGCGTTTCCGCGACCACGAACGCCACGGGGTCGCCGACAAAGCGCACTTTGTCGGTCGGCAGCGCCAGGCGGTTGGTCTGCAACAGCGGCGAGCCGTCGCGGCTCTTCAGGGGCAGGCCGCAGGTGAAGGGATTGTAGCCGGCCGCCTCGAGATCGGTCCCGGTCCAGACACCGAGCACGCCCGGCATCGCCTTGGCGGCGGCCGTGTCGATCCCCTTGATGATTCCGTGGGCATGGCTGGAGCGCACCATCCAGCAATAGGCTTGGCCGGGCAGGGTGAAGTCATCGGTGTATTTGCCTTTGCCGCGCACCAGCGTGTC
Organism: Bradyrhizobium hereditatis; assembly: GCF_020329435.1. Classification (GTDB taxonomy): domain Bacteria; phylum Pseudomonadota; class Alphaproteobacteria; order Rhizobiales; family Xanthobacteraceae; genus Bradyrhizobium; species Bradyrhizobium hereditatis. The sequence continues at coordinate 6,486 of NZ_JAGKJK010000001.1, forward strand.
GTCTTCCTTGCGGCGCACCGGCTGCCCTACGCCGTATTTTTGCAGTGCAATAGCGTTGTCCAGGGAGGAGGCCGACGTGTGATCTTGCATTGAAAACACCTGAAATGCACAGGAAATCGCGCGGATTTCCAGGTTCCGCTCAGATAACGCACCGCATCAAACGCGACAACGCCTGATTGGGCATAGTCCTATGTATGGGTTGTTGCTTACCTCCTTGGCGCTGCTAAAGTTTCCGTGAACGGTGATTTTCTTCGGCGGGTCCGGAAGCGGCCGCGGAAAGACAGTTTTGATGAATGAGGATACGCGGCTGCGCGAAGGTCCGGGGGCCTGCGCAAGCCCGTCAGGGTCGGTTGCGGCGGCCGCGGCAAACGGTGTCTATGCCGCGCTCGATCTTGGCACCAATAATTGCCGGCTCTTGATCGCCAGTCCGGCCGGCGACAGCTTTCGCGTGGTGGATTCGTTCTCGCGGATCATCCGGCTCGGCGAAGGCATTTCCGCCACCGGTTCCATCAGCGAGGCGGCGATCGAGCGCGCTATTGCGGCGCTCAGCATCTGCAGCGACAAGATCCGCTACCGCAAGGCCAAGCGCCTACGGCTGATCGCGACCGAAGCCTGTCGCGCCGCTGCCAATGCAGAGAGTTTTCGCGCCCGCGTTGCGCGCGAGACCGGCATCCGGCTCGAGGTGATCGATCGCGAGACCGAAGCGACGCTGGCCGTGATCGGCTGCTCGCCGCTGCTCGATACCAGGGGGCGGGGCGCGATCCTGTTCGACATCGGCGGCGGCTCGACTGAACTGGTGCGGATCGAGCGCGATCCCGCCGAGCTGAATGCAGTGCCGCGGATCAAGGCGTGGATGTCGATCCCACTCGGTGTCGTGACACTCGCCGAGCATTTCGGCGGGCGCGATGTTACGGCCGATTCATACGGACGCATGGTGCGCCAGGTCGCGCAGCATGTGGCGCCGTTCGCCGCCGAGCATGGCGGGGATTTGCGCGACATGCATATGCTGGGCACCTCGGGCACCGTGACGACGCTTGCCGGCGTCCATCTCAATCTGGCGCGCTATGATCGCCGCCGCATCGACGGCATCTGGATGAACGGCTCTGACGTCACCGCCGTCATCCAGCGGCTGCTTGGCATGAGCTATCAGGAACGCGCCAATAATAGTTGCATCAGCATCGAGCGCGCCGATCTGGTGCTGGCCGGCTGCGCCATCCTCGACGCCATCCGCGATGCCTTCCCACTGCCGCGGCTGCGTGTCGCCGACCGCGGCCTGCGGGAGGGCATGCTGGTCGAGATGATGCGCGAGGACGGCGCGCTCCGCGCGTGCTGATGCGCAAGCCTTTTCAGCCAAACACATTCATCCACGCACCAGGCCTAGTCTAGTAATAGTTTCTGCAAAGACCCTCGTTCAAGAACGGCAAGAGCGGCTCGGGGGCTGCCGCTCTTGCGTCAGGGGCCATCCAACCGCGACACCCATGGCTAGGCGGCGCGCCGGATCTCTTCCATATTTTGATTAATCTGCTTTCCCGCGTCGTCGGCTATCTTGAGCGACAAATCGGCGATCCGGCGGCTGCTCTCCAGAACGGTCTCCATGGTCTCGCGCACCATGTCACTTTGTACGACTGCAAAGTCCTGAGGAGTTCGGCAGGTCCACAGTTCATTCATGTGGTCCATGTTCTTCTCGACCTGGTGCCGAACCAACTGAAGGTATTCTCGAGACATTCCACCCATCGCTTTGGCAGCAGCGCTGCTGGTGTAAAGTATGGATTGGGCATTGCGGGCTGACCGTTCGGTCGCCTGTTGCACCCCCTCTCCGGACAAGCCGAGCGTGCGACCAAATTGCTCGGTAGACCGGCCCATGACCGATGTCGCCATGTCCAGCCCGAAGCGCCAGGCGTTCTGGAACGTCTCGGCGTTTTGCTTGAGCAGACTGGCACTGGCGCGAGCTACTTCCGCTCCCGCTTCAGCCGCAGCCTGCCCAACACGCGCCGTCTGATCGGCTGCCGCTTGTCCTATACGGCTGGTCTGTTCGGCGGTCCTCTCGCTGGCGCGGCGGGCTGCGTCTTCCATTCCTTGCGTAGACTTTTCCTCCTGGCGTGGATTTGCCATCTTATTTCTCCGCTAGTATGCAGGTTGATGGACTTGCCCCAGCTCCTTCTCGGGCAACGCGATCTAGGTAAGACCGTTCCCGAGCCTGCCAGTCTTTTCCGCTATCCTCGGTGCCGCTTAGGAACGAGCGGATACATGTCCCGGTTATGCCGCAGACTGGCTTTTCCTCCGCCGCAATTCGGCTCGCTACTCACGTCACGAGGCTCAGCAAATGTCTGCTGGTGAAATCGTCTTCGTCATCGTTGTGGGCCTTCTTCTTCTGGTGATCGGGAACATCGTGTTCTCGTTGATGGCCGAACGGAAGAATCCGCCAATCGGCAGCTTTGTCGAGTGCGAGGGAGTAAGACTCCACTATCTCCCGCGCGGTGATCCGAGAGGTCCATCTGTTGTGCTGCTCCATGGCAATGGCTCCATGATGCAGGACTTCGTCATCAGCGGACTCGTGGATATTCTGGCCCGCCGCAACCGGGTTCTGTGCTTTGATCGACCAGGTTTCGGATACAGCGCGCGACCACGCGCGCGCCTCTGGACGGCGACATCCCAGGCGGCGCTGCTCGTCAAGGCGCTTAATCAGCTGGGCGTGCGCGATCCTGTCGTGCTGGGCCACTCATGGGGTGCGTTGGTCGCTGTCGCCATCGGATTTCAGAATGATTACCCGATCCGTGGTCTTGTGCTCGCTTCCGGTTATTATTTTCCGACTTGGCGGTGGGACTTCTGGATGATGTCAGGCCCAGCGATACCGGTGTTGGGCGATCTGGTTCGCTACACGGTAGCGCCAATCATCTCATGGGCCATTCTGCCGGCATTGCTTCGCAAGCTTTTTGCGCCTCGCTCCATTCCAGAGGACTTCAAGGATCTCTTTCCAGCCTCCCTGACGCTCCGGCCGAAGCAACTGAGGGCGGCCGCGGAGGAAAGTGCGCTTCTTATTCCGGAAGTGGCGCGCCTGCAGTCCCGCTATTCAAGCATTCGGTGCCCGGTTCATATTTTCCACGGAACAGGAGACCAGCTTGTCGAACCCGAACAGGCCAGGCGCCTACATGATGTGCTGAGCGGCTCCAACCTCCACCTCGTGGCTGATGCCGGGCACATGGTGACCTATGCCGATGATGGCAGGATTGCGCAGGCCGTCGATTCGCTGAGTAGCACCCGAATGGCCGGGTAGGCACCTCATCATACGCGCTTCAATGCGAATCCGGTTCCGTGCTATTGCTCCAAGCTTCGGGTCGGGGCTGATAGTTCAAGACAAGTACCAACATGGCAAAAGACACCACCGGACGGCTGCACGTCACGGTCAAGACCGCCGGCAAGCGCAAGCTGTCATCGAAGCTCTGGCTGGAGCGGCAGCTCAATGATCCCTATGTGGCGAAAGCCAAGCGGGAAGGCTACCGCTCGCGCGCGGCCTACAAGCTGATCGAGATGGATGACAAGTATCATTTTCTGAAATCCGGCATGGCGGTGGTCGATCTCGGCGCCGCGCCCGGCGGCTGGAGCCAGATCGCGGCCAGGCGCGTCGGCGCGGTGAATGGCAAGGGCAAGGTGGTTGCGATCGATCTGTTGGAGATGCCGGAAATTCCCGGCGTCAGTTTCGCGCAGCTGGACTTTCTCGCTGGGGACGCTCCCGAGAAACTGATCGCCATGATGGGCGGGGGCGCCGATGTTGTGATGTCGGACATGGCAGCCAACACGACCGGCCATCGCAAGACCGATCAGCTCCGCATTGTCGGTTTGGTGGAATATGCCGCTGCCTTCGCCAGCGATGTGCTTAATCCAGGCGGCACCTTCCTGGCGAAGGTGTTTCAAAGTGGTGCTGATGCCGAGCTGGTCGCACAGTTGAAACGCGATTTTTCCAGCGTACGTCACGTCAAGCCAGCCTCGAGCCGCCAGGATTCCTCGGAGCGCTACGTCCTGGCGATGGGCTTTCGTGGAAAGCCCCATCGCCTCTGAGCGCTGATGTTCATCGCATTTCCCGGTTTGGTTGCACGAGCCGGTTAGCCGCCAGGCCAAGCGATATGATTGGAACTTTTTCCTGAACGACGTATAGTAGTCATCCGGCGCGGTCTGTTCGTCCGCATGCCGCCTGACGCCAGCAGTAGTTCTGCAGCGTGAGGCGCGTCCGTCGGGGGAGGAATTTCCCGTGATGGAGCACAAGGCCAAAAATTTACTGTTAGCTGCATTGCCGCCAGCAGACCTCAAATTCCTTGTGCCTCATTTCAGGATGATACAGCTCGAACGTGATGCCGTGCTGTTGCGCTCGGGAGACCCGGTAGATCGGATTTATTTCCCCCTTAGCGGCCTCATCGCCTTCATCATGGACATGCCAAACGGCCAAACGGTCGCGACCGCCATTGTCGGCAACGAGGGAGCCGCGGGGGTTCTCTCGACACTGGGGCCGGTCCGCTCTCCGATGACAGCGGTGGTGCGGGTAGCGGGGCTGGCATTGCAGATTTCGCCGACGCGATTTCAGGCAATACTTGGCCGTAGCAATGCCTTGAACGGTGCGGTCCAGACCCACGCCAGGGCGCTGATGGCACAGTTTCAGCACGTCGCGGCCTGCAATGCGCTCCACTCGGTCGAGGAGCGTCTGGCGAGGTGGTTGCTGCACGTCCACGATCGGGTTGAGGGTGATGTCCTGCCGTTGACCCAGGAAACGCTCGCGGAATTTCTCGGCGTGCGGCGGACGACCGTGACGCAGGTCATTTCCAAGCTCCGCGAGCAGGGCGCCGTCCGATCCAATCGGCGGAGCTGGATCGAGATCGACCGGCCGCGGCTCGAAGCGACGGCCTGCGAGTGTTATCAGCTCATGCGCCGTCGGATCAGCCGCATCGTGCTGCCGGAAGACATGAGGTCGGCCGGTCACGCCCGGTCGGCCGATCATCCACGTGCCCAAGCCCAAGCCTCGCTGTTTGCCAAGACGGACGAGATGCATCCGCGCCCGCGCGCCCATGGGGCGGTCGGCCATCGATCAAAGAGTCATTGATACGTTTATGGCGTCTCGACGATTCTATGCCGGGAGCAGGGCAGGCGCTGCCCTCGGTGCGTGGCATCTCTCGTCCGGCTCGTGAATCCAGGCCTCTCTGGCGAACCATTCGTGGCTGGCCTTGCAGATCGAGCAGAAGGTGCGCGCGAAGAACACCGGGCTGCGGCGAAACTTTTCGCGATCTGCTTCCATACCCGTCGCAATGGCGCGTCCGCTCTCGGGGCACTTGATCATGACGACGCCCATCTTGGTCCTCCGTGGCTGGATACTCGTGCCGGCGGCATGGCGACTGCCTTCGGCTGGAGTGCGCTCTTCTGAGGGGAGCGCTTGTCCAGCCGATACCGGCCGCCGCAAAGGTGTAAATGAGAACTAGGCCGCCTTTGGCAGCGCGCCAGCAAAGCGCTTCTTGACGGGTTCGGCCGTGTCGGTCGCGACCTTGCGCGCGAGCTCCCAAAGCTCCCGGTTTTGCGCGGTCGTGACTTCGAAGTTCTTGCGGCCTTGCGTGATGGTGAGCAGCAGGATTTCTGAGGGCGACTTCGCGCCCGCAACCTGGCCAAGAAAATCGAATGCCGAACGGGTGTTGGCGGCCGAGAACTCGATCACCTTTGCGTTGTAGTACGCCGTGCCCTGAGCGTTAGCTGAATAGGCTTCCCGGAGTGCGTTGGTCATCTTCTCGATGTTTTCCGTCGCCCGCGCCAAACCTTGCCCGGTGATCCCTTCAAAAATGCCCGCTACCGCAAAGAAGGGCAGCTCAGAGCGGGGCTTTTCGTCAGCATGGTCTTTCGGATTGGTATTCGCTTCGTTCGTCTTGGCTTCATTCACGAGGGTTGATCCTTTCAAGCGAAACTAAGTCAGCACTAATCCGCCATGCGGCCCGGCCTTGCTCGCCGAACTGTGCATGGACTGGACGCCTGGAACCGAATGAGGCCCCCTTGCAGTCATGCTTGCTACGGATGACGCGCCGGCCATCCTGTCTGACCACACATGGCCGATCGGCGCCGGGCCTTCCGTTCGCTTTCTGACTCTCAACGCCGGATTTTTTTGGTGCTGGTAGTCGGACTTTCCAGCCTACGCGCCGCCGTCAGCCCAGCCGCTGATCGCGCGCATCTTCGGTGCCTTCGCTGGCAGCCTTCTTCGTCGCGGCCTTTTCGGCGCCCTTGCGGCTGGAAATCTCGACGAGCTTCCGGCCGGAGATTTCGTGGCCGGCATCATCAGGCATCTGCCAGAAGAACCAGGCCGACGCCGCCGAGATGATCGCGACCACGAGGAAGGCGGGCGGGAATACGCTGGCGTTCAGCTCGGCGACGTGTTGATAGAGCATGGTCGATTCCACCGAGAACGCACCGACGGCAACGCCTGCAGAAATCGCCAGTTGCTGGTTGACGCTGACGAGCGTGGTGGCCCGGCTCATCTGCGCCGGCTCGACCTCGGCATAGGCGACGGTGTTGATCGCGGTGAACTGCAGCGAGCGGAAGAAGCCGCCGACGACGAGGATGATGAAGATCAGCAATAGCGGCGTCGTCACGGTGAAGAGGGCGCAGGCCGCGAGGAAAGCCGCGCTGATGACGGCGTTGACCGTCATCATGTAGCGGAAGCCGAAGGCGCGGATGATGCGCGCAGCCAGCGTCTTCATTCCCATGGCGCCGACTGCCGAGGCAAACGTCACGAGGCCCGACTGGAACGGCGTCAGCCCAAAACCTTCCTGCATCAGAAGCGGCAGCAGGAACGGCAGCGCGCCGATGCCGAGGCGGAACAGGAAGCCGCCGACGATGCTGGCGCGCATGGTGGAGAGCCGCAGCAGCGAAAAGTCCAGCACCGGCGAGCCGGTCCGCTTCGCATGCATCACATAGAGCGTCATCGCGATCGTCCCGACCGCGACGAGGCCGGCGACGACTGGCCAGGGCAACAGGTTGAGGCTGGCGACCGAGAGGCCGAAGGCGATGCCCGCAAGTCCGATGCCGGCCAAAACCAGCCCATAGAGATCGAAGCGCTCGGGATCTGTGCTCTTGATCGGGTCGATGTACTTCATCGCCATGAAGATTCCGAGCAGCCCGATCGGGATGTTGATCAGGAAGATCCAGTGCCAGGAGAAATAGGTCGTGATGAAGCCGCCGAGTGGTGGGCCGATCACCGGACCGATGAGTGCCGGCACCGTCACCCAGGTCATCGCGTTGACCAGCGCGCTCTTGTCGATCGAGCGTAGCAGCACCAGCCGCCCGACCGGCGTCATCATCGCACCGCCCATGCCCTGCAGGATGCGCGCGATCACGAAATGGGTCACGTTCTGCGACAGCGCGCAGCCGATCGAGCCGATCATGAAAACGCCGATCGCGATCGAGAACACCATGCGCGCGCCGAAGCGGTCGGCGGTCCAGCCGCTGGCCGGAATGAACACCGCGAGCGACAGCAAATAGGAGGTGATGGCAAGCTTCAGCGTCAGCGGACTGGTGCCGATATCGGCCGCGATCGCCGGCAGCGACGTCGCGATTACCGTCGAGTCCATGTTCTCCATGAACAGGGCAGTGGCGACGATGAGCGGGATCAGGCGTTGCTTGTGCATCGTATCGGGGGGATTGGCGAAAAAGACAGGCGAGGGGCCTGTATCATCCGGCTGTCACACAAGCCATTGCGGAAGCGCGCAAACAACCTAAATCCTGCGTGACGCTGGTATGCACCGCGCCAGCCGTGGAGGTCCTAAATGATCTACGTTCTCGCTGCCTTGTTGCCGCCGCTCGGGCTGCTCCTGAACGGGCAGCCGTTTTCGGCGATCTTCAACCTGGTCCTGATCGTGTTCTGCCTGGTTTTCGGGCTGTTCTTCCATGTCCTGCTGCTGGTGCCCTCGGCGCATGCGCTGATCGCGGTCCATATGAAGCGGGAGGACCGCCGACATCGCGAAGTGGTGGAGGCGATCCGCCAGCATGGGCCGCCGCCGGGCTATCGGCTGTAAAGCGCTTGCCGTAACCCATTGGGACTGCGGCATTTCCTGAAAAGCCTGTGCATAGCTGGCAAACGCTTTGATTCGGCGTCTCGCCATGCTATCGACCACCGTCAACCCCACCGATGGGCTTCGATTCGACGGCGATGCCGAAAGCATCGCCGAAGGCGGCGTTCATCTCTGAGATATTGCGGCGGTGAGCCGCCGAAAGGAGTTGGCAATGGCCCAGGGACTTCAGGCTCTCCGCGAAGCCTTCACGTTCGACGATGTGCTTCTGAAGCCGGGTCTCTCGGATATTCTGCCCTCGGAGGCCGATATCCGCTCCCGCGTGACCCGCGCGATCCCGCTAAACATTCCGATCATCGCCTCCGCCATGGACACGGTCACCGAGGCGCGCATGGCGATCGCGATGGCGCAGGCCGGCGGCATCGGTGTCATCCACCGCAATTTCGATCCGGACGGTCAGGCCGCGCAGGTGCGGCAGGTCAAGAAGTATGAATCCGGCATGGTGGTCAATCCGCTGACCATCGGCCCCGACGCGATGCTGTCGGACGCGCTGGCGCTGATGAAGGATCACGGTTTTTCCGGCATTCCCGTCGTCACCGGCGCCAGCAAGAATTCGCCCGGCAAGCTGATCGGCATTCTCACGAACCGCGACGTCCGTTTTGCCACCGACCCCAAGCAGAAGGTGTCGGAACTGATGACGCATGAAAATCTCGTCACCGTGCGCGAGGGCGTCAGCCAGGACGAGGCCAAGCGGATGCTGCACAAGCACCGCATCGAAAAGCTACTCGTCGTTGACGACCAGTATCGCTGCGTCGGCCTGATTACCGTGAAGGACATGGAGAAGGCGGTCGCGCATCCGCTCGCTTGCAAGGACGAGCATGGACGCTTGCGCGCGGCCGCCGCGACGACGGTCGGCGAGGGCGGCTTTGAGCGCACCGAGCGACTGATCGACGCCGGCGTCGACCTGATCGTGGTCGACACCGCGCACGGCCATTCCTCGCGCGTGCTGGAAGCGGTCAACCGCATCAAGCGGCTCTCCAACGCAGTGCAGGTGATCGCAGGTAACATTGCGACGAAAGAGGGCGCGCAGGCGCTGATCGATGCGGGCGCGGACGCAATCAAGGTCGGCATCGGCCCCGGCTCGATCTGCACCACGCGCATCGTCGCCGGCGTCGGCGTGCCGCAGCTCACCGCGATCATGGATGCGGTGGAAGCGGCGAAGAAGGCCGATGTGCCCGTGATCGCCGACGGTGGCATCAAATATTCCGGCGATCTCGCCAAGGCGCTTGCCGCCGGCGCTGACATCGCCATGGTCGGCTCGCTGCTCGCCGGCACCGACGAGACGCCCGGCGAGGTGTTTCTCTGGCAGGGCCGCTCCTACAAGGCCTATCGCGGCATGGGCTCGGTCGGCGCGATGGCGCGCGGCTCGGCCGACCGCTACTTCCAGCAGGACATCAAGGACACGCTGAAGCTGGTGCCCGAGGGCATCGAGGGCCAGGTGCCGTACAAGGGGCCGGTCGCCAACGTCATGCACCAGCTCGCCGGCGGCCTGCGCGCCGCGATGGGCTATGTCGGCGCCCGCAACCTCGCCGAATTCCACGACAAGGCGCAGTTCGTCCGCATCACCGGCGCGGGCCTGCGCGAGAGCCACGTCCACGACGTGACGATCACGCGCGAAAGCCCGAACTATCCGGGCGGGGTGTAAGGATCCTCCGCGCTGTCATTCCGGGGCGATGCGAAGCATCGAACTATGGTGCGCAATTGCGCACCTGAGGTCTGGTGCTTGCGCACCACCCGAAATGACGGCGTCTGAGCAGGGACGCGGTACTCGCCACCGTCATTGCGAGGAGCGTTAGCGGCGAAGCAATCCATTTCACCGCTTGCCGAGGCGTGGATTACTTTCGCCTTCGCTCATTGAGCTACGGCGGACAAGTCGCTACGCTCGCGATGACGAACTAACAAGAACTGGAGGAAGCACCCCATGTCCGCATCCGGCAAACGCATCGTCCTCGCCTCACGCCCCGTCGGCGAACCCAAGCCTTCCGATTTCCGCCTCGAAGATTGCCCGATTCCGACGCCCGGCGCGGGTGAAGTGCTCCTGCGCACCATCTGGCTGTCGCTCGATCCCTATATGCGCGGGCGCATGAGTGAGGGGCCATCTTACGCGCAGCCGGTGCCAGTCGGCGGCGTGATGGAGGCGGGCACCGTCAGCGAGGTGATCGCCTCGAACAATCCAACCTTTGCCAAGGGCGACATCGTACTGTCGCGCGCCGGCTGGCAGACGCATGCGATCTCCGACGGCAAGGGTCTGTCGAAAATCGATCCCACGATCGCGCCGATCTCGACCGCGGTCGGCGTGCTCGGCATGCCCGGCATGACGGCCTATACGGGCCTGCTTGACATCGGCAAACCACAGGCCGGCGAAACGGTCGTCGTTGCGGCGGCCTCCGGCGCGGTCGGCTCGGCCGTCGGCCAGATCGCCAGGATCAAGGGCGCCCGCGCGATCGGGATTGCCGGCGGCAAGGACAAGTGCGCCTATGTCAAGAATGAGCTCGGCTTCGACGAATGTCTCGATCACCGTGATCCCGATCTCGCGGCGAAGTTGAAGGACGCCTGCCCGAAGGGCATTGACGTCTATTTCGAGAACGTCGGTGGCGCGGTGTTCGAGGCGGTGTTCCCGCTGCTCAATGCCTTTGCGCGTGTTCCCGTGTGCGGCCTGATCGCGCATTACAACGACACGCAGGCCGTGATGCCGAAATGGGCGCCGTCGCTGATGCGCGCGGTGCTGACCAAGCGGCTGACCATCCGCGGTTTCATCGTCAGCGATTTCGCCGCGCGTCACGCTGACTTCCTGCGCGACATGTCGGCATGGGTGCGCGAGGGCAAGGTCAAGTACAAGGAGTTCGTAACCGAGGGCCTCGAGAACGCGCCGGCCGCGTTCATGGGCCTTCTGAAGGGCGCCAATTTCGGCAAGCAATTGGTGCGCGTCGGGCCCGACAAGGCGTGACGTGAGTTGCGGTGGCCCTGGGGAACACGCACAATGAACCTCACGGTCACTTGAGGCTATTGGAGGAACGTCCGTTCGCAGGCATCGTTTGGCCCTGACATCTAATGGAGAAGCCAAATGATGAACTTCAAGAAACTATCGCTCGGCCTGGTTGCCGCCACGATGATGGCCACTCCGGTGATGGCACAAAGCATCTATGTGGAACCCGGCGTGACCGGCTATAGCTATCCGAACTCCGCTTACGGCTACGGCGTCCGGGTTGCTCCCGGAGCGAGCTACTATTACGGCAACCGGTTTCACCCGGCGCCACGCGTAGGCGCGTTTGCGACAGCACCGTGGGATGATGGTTCCTACGGCTATTATGGCATCGTTGAACGCCAGTGGTGACGCGCTGACGTCTGAAGCGTGATCCAAAAATCTTTCGCGAAGATCATGCTCGAATCGATGGAGCGCAGGTGACGATTTGAGAAAACGTCACCTGCTCCATCATTTCAGGCCAATCAGCGAATCCAGGTCAACATCGGTCTGGCCCGGCGCCTTGACGAACCGGACCTCGAAAGCATCCGGCTGGAAGCGATATTCCACCAGCCCGACTTCCTTCGTGCCGATCACTTCCTGAATCCTGTCGGGGATGATGAAGCCCGCTGACGGCGACCAGACGTGGCGCGTGTGGCGGTAGGTGAAATCGCGCCGCTGATGCACATGGCCGCTTGCGACCAGCCGCACATCGTGGGCGCCGAGCATCTCCACCAGTTTGGCGCGCACCGGCTGCGGCACGAAGCGGATCGCGGTGCTGGCTTCCTCGGGATCGCCGGGGGTGTTCAAGAATAGCGGCTTGTGCAGAAACAGCGCCACCGGCTTGCCGTTCGCGCCTGACAGCTGCGACGCCAGCCATTCGTGCTGCTCGATCTCGCTCGAAATTCCCGTGTTCATGATCAGCGAATTGAGCCCGATGAAACGCCAGCCCGCAGCTTCGAATTGCCAGCGGTCTTCGCCGAACACCTCGACGAAGGCGGCACGATCCTTCTCGTTCGCCGGATGCGAGGGCGCATCACCGACCGCGGTCGGGTTGTCGCCGACGTCGTGGTTGCCCGGCAAATAGCGGCAGTCCACCGGCAGTGCCGCGTGCAGTTCCTTCGCGAATTCCATATCGCCGCGGTTGGTCGGGCCATCCCAGGATACATCGCCGCTGTTGACGACGAGGTCGGGCCGCGCCGCATCGATGTGCTCACTGACGCGATGAAAATTCGCGGTCAGACTGGCAAAGCGGTCGGCGCGGGAGAGGTGGGTGTCCGAAATCTGGGTCAGGCGGAATTCGTGCATGCAATATTTCCTTTTGAAATGGATCATAGACAGATGGAAAAGTCAGAACGATGACGACTCTGATGACATCCAATGTCTCCGCCCATCCTCATTCGTCATACCCCGCGAAAGCGGGGTATCCAGTACGCCGCGGCCTCTCGATTCAACAACCGGCGTCTCTGGAATACTGGATCACCCGCATTCGCGGGTGATGACAGCTGTCGACGTTGATGGACTTCCCGTTCGCCGCAACAATCGCGCGCTCACCCCAGCGTCCTTCGCCAGAACGCCAGCATGTCCGTCTTGAACAGTTCGGCATCGCCATCGCGGCTTCCGATTCTAGCACCCTTGCGGCCATAGCCGGCCTTCAGCGCATAGATCATCAGGTCGCGATCTGTGAGTTTGCTGTCGGCAACGCCCGTGAGCGGATGGATGAAGGCGCCGTCATCGGCGACATAGGCCGTCGGCGCGGCCGGGGAGACCGATGCGTCGGGAACGTTCTCGATTGCCGTGCCGCGGTCAAAACTGTGCTGCGCGCCGCCGATCAGCCGCATCGTCGCCTTGCCGCCGGTGAGACGGATCGCCTGGCAGTGGCCCTGCACCTGCATCGGCGAGCACCATTCATCCGCATCGCCCATCAGCACGCGGATCTCGGTCTCGTCGACGGAGGGATCGAGAAACTGATGGCCGCTCCAGGGATAGGCGGCGAGCACGCTGCGAAACCCGGCGCCGGCGCCGACCACCGCATCGGCAAAGCGCCGCGTTGCTGCCGTGAGCACCGCCGAGCCGCCGCGGCTGTGGCCCTGCGCGCCGATACGCGACGCGTCGATGTCAGGATGAACAGCCAAAACCTGCCAGGCTGCCAGCACGTCATAGGCACTGGCCGCAAACGAAAACTGCGTCTGGTTCGCGACGGTCGAGGTCACATTGCGCGCGCCAAAGCTGTCGAGCACGAACGCCGCAAAGCCGTCGCCGACAACAGTTTCGGCATGCGCCAGATGCGAGGGCGCAACCCCGAGGCTGCCCGGCACCACCATCACCAGCGGCAGCTTGCCATTGCGCCTGCGATTATCGGACGCCGGCAGGAACAGCTTGCCGTCGATCACCAGCCGCGGCAGGTCAAAGGCATTGCTGATGACGTGGAAGTAATTGACCGGATTGGCAGTGAGAATGTCGACATTCTCACCCCTGGCGCCGCCAGCGAAGACAATGTCCTGATCGCGAAATCGCAAGTTACAATCCTCCCGCAGCCGCTCTTTGTCGGCGGCTGTCGGGGATAGAGTAGAGCGCTGGTTGCTCCCGTCAAAGCAAATGTTCCCTGCGGTTGCGCCGCTTGCGCGTCGGTCCAGGCCGCGATCGGCAGGGCCCCGATCGCCAACGATCATGCCTCACAGCACGCGATAGCGGATCGCAAGCGTGTCGTGGATCTCCGTCGTCATCGTGCCGCCGCCGGCGGGCACGATGTCGTCGGCGAGGTGCCATGGCCCGAACCCGGAGGTGCGCGACGGGCTTGCCGGCAGCCGCAGCCGGAACATGCTTTGCGCCTGGCCGGGCAGGTTCAACAGCATCACGCGCTCGGTCGTGCGATAATCGAGCGTCACAGTGCCGCGCAAGATGCTGCGGCCGTCGTCGGTTGCGGCCAGCGCCCGCTGAACTTTTGCAAGTTTCTGGTTCCGGTCGGTCAATAGTTCGATCTGGGTGTCGGCGGCGGTCGTCAGCGTTCCCTTCGGCAGGCGGATTTCAAACTCCACCGCGGGCTTTGCCGGATTGATGCCGAGATAGGCTTGCGCCGCCTGGCGCATATCAACGATCACGAAGGCGACCAGGACGAACACCGCAGAGGCGGCAAGCCCGTGCCTTAAGACATCGCGCCGACTGCGGTGGCCGGTGCGGAAATAGACGGACAGCATAATCGCGACCGCGAGCGCCGCGGCAACGCCTGATAGCGCCGACATCACGATGCCGAGCCCGCCGTCGGGCCCGTCGCTAAGGCCGATGGTGCGGAGCAGGGAGCTCATGGAATCCCCGGGCAGTTGGGCCGCGCGGCCGGCGCCGGTCAGGATGGGGGAGGTGATGTTCATCGCGGGCTCGCGAGGGGCTTCATGGCTGGTCTTAAGGACCAGAACAAAAGGAATTCTCAGGTGTTGGTCGCCCGCGTTCCACCTCCGGTTCAACCAACCCTGCCCAAGCTGATTTGTCAGGTGAGCGCCGTGTCGTTATTGCTTTTAAGACAGTGCAGGCTTCGGGGGAGATTCTCATGTCGCTTCAAATGGTTTTGCTGCCGGTTTTCGTTCAAATCGGGCTCACTTTCGCCCTGCTGTTCTGGATGGTGACGGCCCGCACCAAGGCGGTGAAGGCCCGTGAAACCAGCCTGAAGGACATCGCGGCGGGACAGCCGAAATATCCGGCCCGTGTGGCCCAGATCGGCAATTGCTTCTCGAACCAGTTCGAAGTACCCGTCCTGTTCTACTTCCTGATCGCGCTGGCGCTGCCGCTGCGGCGGGCCGATCTCTTCATCGTGCTGATGTCCTGGGTATTCGTGGTGACGCGATTTGCCCATGCCGGCATTTTCGTCACCACCAACAACATCCAGCAGCGCAGCCTCGCCTGGTTCGCCGGCGCGCTGGTGCTGCTGGCGATGTGGATCTACTTCGCGCTGAAGCTGCTGCTTCTGATCTGATTTTTGTTTGACGCGTTTTCTTCACGCGAACCGGTACCCACTTCGCTCGAAAACGCTATGGAAAGCTCTTGATGACTCCCGCTGCCCGCCTCTCCGCCGCCATCGAACTGATCGACACCATCGACGCCGAACGCGTTCCCGCGGCGAAAGCGTTGAAGGAGTGGGGCACCGCGCACCGCTACGCCGGTTCGGGCGACCGCGCCGCGATCTCTGGCCTGATCTGGGACGTGCTGCGGCGGCGCTCATCGAGCGCATTTCTGATGGACGCGGATACGCCCCGCGCCCGCGTGCTCGGCATGCTCAAGCTCGAGCGCGGCATGGATGTCGACGCTATCGCCGCGCTCTGCGACGGCTCGCGCTTTGCGCCGGAGCCGCTAACAGCGGCCGAACGCTCCGCGCTCACCGCGCGCTCGCTGGAGGGCGCGCCGCCGCACATCGCCGGCGATTATCCGGAATGGCTCGATCCGCATCTCGCCGCCGTGTTCGGCGAGGATCGCGTGGCGGAGGCGACCGCGATGGCAAGCCGCGCGCCGCTGGATCTCCGCGTCAACACGCTCAAGGCCAAGCGCGAGAAGGTGCAGGCGTCGCTGAGGCATCTCGGCGCCAAGCCGACGCCGTGGTCGCCGATCGGCCTGCGCATCGAGCTCGGCGCCGACGCGCGCAATCCGGGCGTTCACGCCGAGGAAGATTTCGTCAAGGGCGCGATCGAAGTGCAGGACGAAGGCTCGCAGCTTGCCGCGCTGTTCACGGCCGCAAAGGCCGGCGAGCAGGTGATCGATCTCTGCGCCGGCGCCGGCGGCAAGACGCTGGCGCTTGCGGCGATGATGGGCGGCAAGGGCCGGCTGATCGCAACCGACCGCGACAAGCGCCAGCTAGCGCCGATCTTCGAGCGGCTCTCGCGCGCCGGCGTCCACAATGCCGAGGTCCGCGCGCCGAAGGGCGACGCTGATCCATTGGCCGACATCAAGGCCTCGGCCGATCTCGTGCTGATCGACGCGCCCTGCACGGGAACCGGCACCTGGCGCCGCAACCCCGATGCCAAATGGCGCATGCGCCCCGGCGCGCTCGAGATCCGCTTGAAGGACCAGGCCGAAGTGCTTGATCGCGCGGCAGCGATGGTCAAGCCCGGCGGCCGCATTGCCTATGTCACATGTTCGGTGTTGCCGAGCGAAAACGGCGAGCAGGTGCGCGCCTTCGTCGCGCGCCATCCGGAGTTTTCAATTCAGCCATTGAACGAGACGGCGAGCGTGCTGTGGGACAAGGCGGAAGATTTTGAGAGGACAGCGCTGAGGTCGGCCGAAGGCTGGCTGATGACGCCGCGGCGAACAGGCACGGACGGGTTTTTTGTCTCGGTGCTTAGGAAGCGATGATCGCTAAATGTGTAGGGTGGGTTAGCGCAGCGTAACCCACCGATGTCTCGAATGCCGTTCGACCTGCGGTGGGTTACGCCTTCGGTAATCCACCCTACGAACTAACGCCTACGGCACAACTCCATCCCCGTCATTGCGAGCCAACGGGTCGCGCGAATGCGCGCCCGATGACAGGCTCCGCGAAGCAATCCATCGCGCGGCATAGCGGAGAATGCTTCGTCGCATTCGCTCCTCGCAATGACGGCGTTAGGCCGTCGGGCCGCGTTGCGAACGCCTCGCGCAAGCAGCTCAATGCGCCAGATGGTTCGCCGAACCCTGCCGGATCTTCCCCCGCTCATCGAGCCGCAGATATTCGCAGATCTGCGCGCCGCGTTCGTTCTGGTAGAACACGACGACGCTGTCGGGACTGACATAAGTGTCGATCAGGTCGAAATGCAGGTTGGGCAGCAGCTGGAACGCCTTGCTCCAGTACATGCGAAGCTGGTCCTTGCCGCGCAGCGTGCCGCTAGCGTCCAGGCCAAGCGCCACGATCTTGTCCGAGGTCATCTCGGCATCTTCGGCATAGAGCGCGAGGATGCGCTCGAGATCGTGCGAGTTCCAGGCCGCGATCCACTCCCGGCCGAGCGCGGCCAGATCGGCCGCCGCGTAGTGCTGGCGTTGCATGGTTTCCTCCCTTTCCCGCCGTAAGGGCAAATTAGGTCAATAATACTGACCCATAGCTTCCTGTCCATCCCCTAAGAAGAATGTGGGCCGTCCGTCTGCCGCGGTTGCGGGGGCGGTCGCCGTCGCGTATCTGCTTGCCATGACAGCCCAACAACAAGCCCGCGAGTCGTCGACGCCTTCAGTGGCCTCGGCGCATGACAAGATTCTGATCGTCGACTTCGGCAGTCAGGTGACGCAACTGATCGCCCGCCGCGTGCGCGAGGAGGGCGTCTATTCCGAGATCGTGCCGTTCCAGAAGGCCGAAGCCGCCTTCGACGAGATGAAGCCGAAAGCGGTGATCCTCTCCGGCGGCCCGGAATCGGTGCACGAAACAGGCTCGCCGCGCGCTCCGCAAAAAATCTTCGATTCCGGCGTACCCGTGCTCGGCATCTGCTACGGCCAGATGACCATGGCGGCCCAGCTCGGCGGCGAGGTCGAGGGCGGGCACCACCGCGAATTCGGCCGCGCCGATCTCGAGGTCAAGACGGCGAGCAAACTGTTCGACGAGACCTGGTCGATGGGCGAAAAGCATCCGGTCTGGATGAGCCATGGCGACCGCATCACCAAGATGCCGCCGGGCTTCACTGTCGCCGGCGTCTCGCCGAACGCGCCGTTCGCGGTGATCCAGGACGAGAAGCGCAAATATTACGGCCTGATGTTCCACCCCGAAGTGGTGCACACGCCCGACGGCGCCAAACTGCTCCGCAATTTCGTCCGCAAGGTCGCCGGCTTCACCGGCGACTGGACCATGCGCGCCTTCCGCGAGGAAGCGATCGAGAAGATCCGCGCCCAGGTCGGCAAGGGCAGGGTGATCTGCGGCCTCTCCGGCGGCGTCGATTCCGCTGTCGCCGCGGTGCTGATCCATGAAGCGATCGGCGACCAGCTCACCTGCGTCTTCGTCGACCACGGCCTGCTTCGGCTGAAGGAAGCCGAGACGGTCGTCGACCTGTTCCGGCATCACTACAACATCCCGCTGGTGCATGTTGATGCATCGAAGCAATTCCTCGGCGAGCTCAAGGGCGTCAGCGATCCCGAACAGAAGCGCAAGACGATCGGCCGCCTCTTCATCGACGTGTTCGAGCAGGAGGCCAAGAAGATCGGCGGCGCCGAATTCCTGGCGCAGGGCACGCTCTATCCTGACGTGATCGAAAGCGTCTCCTTCACCGGCGGCCCGTCGGTGACGATCAAGTCGCACCACAATGTCGGCGGCTTGCCTGATCGCATGAACATGAAGCTGGTCGAGCCCTTGCGCGAATTGTTCAAGGACGAAGTCCGCGTGCTAGGCCGCGAGCTCGGCCTGCCCGAAATCTTCGTCGGCCGCCACCCATTCCCGGGCCCGGGCCTCGCCATCCGCTGCCCCGGCGACATCACCAAGGAAAAGCTCGACATCCTCCGCAGCGCGGATGCCGTCTATATCGACCAGATCCGCAAAGCCGGCCTCTACGACCAGATCTGGCAGGCTTTTGCGGTGCTGCTGCCGGTGAAGACTGTCGGCGTGATGGGCGATGGCCGCACTTACGAATACGTCGTCGGCCTGCGCGCCGTCACCTCCACCGACGGCATGACGGCAGACTTCTATCCCTTCGACATGAGCTTCCTCGGCCAGACCGCCACGCGCATCATCAACGAGGTGAAGGGGGTGAATAGGGTGGTGTACGACGTGACGAGCAAGCCGCCGGGGACGATCGAGTGGGAGTGAGCACGAGGCTCTCACTATCGCGCGCATTTCATGAGCACTATGTCTAGTGTTCCCGATGAAATCGCTGAGCAGCTACAGCAGGCGCTTGCCGTCATCGAGCGGCATCTCAGCGGTCAGGTTCATGCTATCCATCTGTTCGGCTCTGCTATCGACGGCGGGCTGAAGCCGCATAGCGACATCGATTTGCTGGTTACTATCCGTGCCGCGCTTTCGCCTGCCGCGCGCACCTCGCTCATGACGGACTTGCTGGCGGTGTCGGGAACGCCGACGGGCGGCACGCCGCTGCGTCCGCTGGAAGTGACAGTCGTCGTCAAAGCCGAAGTAGTGCCATGGCGCTATTCCCCAAGGCGCGAACTGCAATTCGGCGAGTGGCTGCGCGGCGACCTGAAACGCGGGATCATCGAACCTCCTGTCGAAGATCGTGATCTTGCGATCCTGTTGACAAAGCTGCGTCGGCACAGTGTCGCCTTGAAGGGCCCATTGCGTCCGATTTTTTCGATCCTGTGCCGCCGGCCGACTTTCGCCGCGCGCTGCACGAAACATTGTCACTGTGGAATTGTGAGGACGATCTCCGCGGCGACGAGAGGAACATCATTCTTACGCTCGCCCGCATCTGGTTCAGCACCTGCACGGGCGAAATCGCATCCAAGGATGCTGCGGCCCGATGGACGCTTGAACGCCTGCCACACCAGCATTGGCCCGTCATGGAGACGGCGCTGCGGGCCCATCTCGGCGGGGGCGGAGACGATCTGGGTGATCGTCTCGATGAAGTCCTGGCCTTCGCCCGTTTCTGCAAGGCGGAAATCATCTCGCCGTCACTTCCACAGTGATCGCTCGCCCGTTGGTCTGCCCCTGCAAACTGGCGCATTGGGATTAGAGTTTTCAGCGCATAAGGTGGTGATAAAACGGCTGCAGATTGATTTGCCTTCCCTCCAAGCGCAAGCTCGCTTGCGCGAGTGTGACGACGTGCGGCGGGTTACGCCAATTGCTAACCCCGCCTTACGTGCTGCTCCGCAGCCCGCTTACCGTGACGGTCACCCCGGCGCAAACGCGGGATGTGTGGTGCGAGGCTACATGGTACGACATCGGGATCGCCTTTTTTGGAGTGATCCTCGATGCCTGTCACGACCGCCGCTAGCCAACAGCCTGCAACCGCCGCCGAAACCGATCCGCAAACGCTGGGCTGGATGCAGGGCTTTCCCCCGCCGCCGGATAAGACCATCACCTTCCACGACGGATCATTCCGCAGTTTCCCCGAACTGCGCTGGGCGTGGAGCAATATCCGCCAGTTGGTGCCCACCGTGAATGTCTGGCGCGGAGCAGGACCCGCATCGGTGCTGCCGCGCGAGGATCATGATATCGGCGCGTCCGCATCGGTCACGATGGACGGGCGGCCGATGACGTTTGCGCGCATGATCGAGGAAACTTATGCCGACGGCATTGCCGTGCTGCACCGGGGCAAACTGATCTACGAGCGCTATCTTGGCGCGCTGAAGCCGCATAAGCCGCACATCGCGATGTCGGTCACCAAATCGTTCACCGGCACGCTCGCCGGCATTCTGGTGGCGGAAGGCAAGATCGACCCGCAGGCGCCGGTCACGGACTATGTGCCGGAGCTGAAGACCAGCGCGTTCGGTGATGCGCGCGTGCACGAGGCGATGGATATGACGACAGGCCTCGAATACACCGAGGTCTATACCGACAAGAATTCCGGCGTGTTTGGGCTCAGACGGGCGAACGGAATGGCGCCGATCGAGCCGGGCTACGCGGGCCCAACCAATATTTTCGATTTCCTGTGCGCGCAGAAGAAGCAGGGCGAGCACGGCAAGGCATTCGCCTACAAGACCGTCAATTCAGACGTGCTGGCCGGCGCGCGAGCGGAATGACCCTGTCCGATCTGCTGTCGGAGCGCATCTGGATTCCAATGGGTGCGGAAGAGGACGCGCATTATCACGTCGATCGCATCGGCACCGAAAGCGGCGGTGGCGGGCTTTCGACGACACTGCGCGATCTCGCCCGCTTCGGCGAGATGATCCGCAATCACGGCCGCTTCAACGGCCGCCAGATCGTGCCGTCTCAAGTCGTCGACGACATTGCGCGCGGCGGCGATCCCGAAAAATTCAAGCCGGCCGGCTACACCACATTGCCCGGCGCCTCATACCGGAACCAGTGGTGGGTGACGCATAATGCGCACGGCGCCTTCATGGCGCGTGGCGTTCACGGGCAGGGCATCTATATCGATCCGAAGGCCGAGATGGTGATCGCCCGCTATGCCTCGCATCCGGCCGCCGGCAACACCGCCAACGACCCCGTGACGCTGCCGGCTTACATGGCGCTAGCGAAGGATCTGATGGCGGGAGGCTGACGCAATCCGCTCTAAGGACCTGTGCGTCCTACGAGCTAATACAGCCATTCCCCGCGAGATCGGCCAAGTCGGCAGCTCATGCTTGCTCCCAAATGTGAAGTGGCACACAGACAAGAGCTGTCCGATCTGATTTGTACAAAGTGGATGGCCGCCCCTCAGCTCCGCTACGGGCCGTTCGTTTAGGAGTATCGTTATGCGCGGTTTTAATCGCACGGCTATTACGATTTGCCTCTCTCTCATTCTTGAGTCCATCTTGAGCGGGTGAACCAAAAGAGGTTTCGCGTGCGCTGATTACCGCGTACAGAGATTTATTGGGCCCCGCCGGCGACGGACGGGGCTTTTCTATTTCTTTTCTCCGCCCACTGCTGCCCGGCGGTGCCCCTGTGAACAAGGACACAGGGGTCATGTGGTACTTTTGGCCCGATTTAGCATTTGATCTTGTCAAAGGGCTGGTAGCCGGAAGTGCTTCTATGGCGCTTCAAGCGCTTGCTCCCAGGACGCTTCGCGCTTTGAAGCGGTTGCGAGCGCGTTGGTCTGCCCGGAAAGCTGCAAGAAAAGCATCCCGTAGGAAAGAATAGCTTGGCGTATTCCGCCGTCGCTCAGCTTGTAAGGTCGATTGACCCCACGGGTCAACGCGAAGCGCGGCCCGATGATAGGCTCCGGCGTAATCCACCGCATTACCTCATCAGAACGAGTTGGTGCTAATCAGGCTTGAGGTTATCGAGGAGCGCACTCCAGCTCTCCCGCCGCAGACCTTTGCCCCACACGATTTCGAATGTCGCACGTGACGCGCGAGGATGCTGCATCGCTTCGACGAACGCTTCGGCAACATCCGCGCGGGCAATGCGGTTGCGAAACGCCAGGGGTAGGGTGCCCTGGCTGACATTGACTGCACGCTCGCCGCCCGGCCGGTCGAGGAGGAAGCCGACGCGGATAATCGTGTAGTCCAAGTCGCTACTGCGGATTTTGTCTTCGACGCGTCGACGCCAAACCAGCGTATTCCGCTTGAGCAGGTTGATCAGGAAACCCGCCAGTGAGTTCGTCTTGATACCGATCGAGTTCAGATAGACGAAGCGACCCCGGAACCCGGCGCTTCGCGCTGCCGTGAGCGTATGGATGACTCCGTCGTAGTCTGTCGTCTTGACGAGGTTTTCCGAGGCGTATCGTCCGCTCGGCGCGCCGGCGGTGAAGATGATGTGGTCCACATCTCGCAATGCAGGTGGGAGCGTGTCCGCCTTCGTGAGGTCTCCGGCGACTACCTCAAACGCGGAGCCCAGCTCGGCAAAAGCTCTGGCAGGATCGCGAGCCAGCACGCGAACTTCATAGCTTCGTTCGTGCAGCAGCCTGGCGATCAGGCGCCCGGTACCCCGTGTGCCTCCGACAACCAGGACGCGGTTTCCTCCAGCCTTGCTCATCGGGACCCCGGCGCAAGTGCTTTTTCGCGACACCAGGATTACGGTGACAATGCACTAGGGTGACAATGCACTAGATTGCAACGGCGACTTAGGGCCGCGTTTCACCGCTGCTTGGTTCCGTTTCATGCAAACGCAATCCACGGCGCTCGGACTGCATCGCTTCGCTGGCATGATGCAATTGGCTTATCGAGCGCAGCAAAACTGGGAGGAGTCCGATGCTTCCCTATTTCGTAGCCGCAATCATCGTCATTGTGTTGCCGACGCTTTACGTCGCCGTGCGATACCGCGAGTATCGCAAGTTCCTCGCCGGCGCGTTCTTCGTCAGCAGCGGAATGCAACTATACGTCTACTTTGCGAAAATCCCGATCCCTCTGATCGGAACCGAGGCCGTCCAGTCGCCAGAGCTCAGCGCCGTGCGCGGCATGATCCACTTCGTGCTCTTCCTTGTCTGTCTGTATTTCGGGTGGTTCTTCCGCAAGCGATCCGCAGCTTAGCCGGCTGCCGCGCGGGATCTGCGAAGCTGCCAATGGTTCCATGTCCTCGCTGCCAGTGAGGGGAGTTCGAAAGGACGCAACCGATGACTTCCGCTGTCGATCCTAAGCCGATGTCACGTACCAAGGCGATCCTCTACGCTGTAGGTTCGCCGTTGATCCTTGTGGCGCTGGTCTTCCTGCCGGCAGGCAGGGTCGACTGGACTCCCGGTTGGATCTTCATCGCGGTCCTGGTCTCGCTCTTCAGTCTTTCTGCGCTGCTGCTGGCGCGTGTGAATCCAATGATCTACCGCGCCCGCAGCCGCTTCCAACCGGGCACCAAGAAATGGGACCTGATCCTGCTCACGGCCTTGTTGCCGGCCATGATCGCTGAAATCCCTCTCGCGACGCTCGACGCTGGCAGGATGGGATGGTCGAATGTACCGCTATGGGTCGTTCTGATTGGCTATGTCCTGCTTGCCGGCGGCATCGCGGTCACGACCTTGGCTCAGGCTGTCAATCCATTCTTCGAGCCGGGCGTCCGCGTCCAGAACGAGCGCGCGCAGCACGTGATCACGTCCGGGCCGTACAGATACGTCCGCCATCCCGGCTATGCTGCCGCGATTGCAATGTTTGTCGGAATTCCACTCGCGCTCGCCTCCTGGTGGGGCTTGCTGCCGGCTGGGCTGGCGATCGCGTTGCTGGTTGTCCGGACAGGTTGGGAGGATCGCCTGCTCCAGGCTGAGCTACCTGGCTATGCCGACTATGTTCGCCGAACGCGTCACAAGCTCGTGCCGGGCCTTTGGTGACGGCTGCAAGCTGTTGACGGCATTTTTATGCCTGCTGGTGCACAAAGCGCTTGAAGTTACGAAAGTGCACTAACTGAATTACGGTGCACCAAATTGAACGGTGACATAGGTCGCGTTTCACTCGTTGCTTGGCCCCGCCTCATCGCAATCCAGCGACGCTTATGGTCTGCATCGCTTCGCCCGCAATGACGAAGTTGGCTCATCGAGCGCGACAAGCTGGCATGACGGACCGGCAAATCACTTCTGATTTTCAGAAATCATGTCAACCCCACGAATCAAAAATATTCTGCTTTCGTTTTCACCCAAATCAGTTGCATAACTGCGCCCGTCTCACGGCGGATGAGGGGCGTTGGCCATCGTCACTGACGCGCGGTGAGATGCGGTGGACGCTGAATGCGCGCTAGACGTACGCGCAGGATGCGTACGGCGAAGTCGTGTGGTTCGGGCGCCGCGGTGCTGGCGTTAAGCGTGCGATAAGAAGCGCAGGCGACGGAGGCAAAAGAGCCGTTCTCCGGGAAGAGCACGAAGTAAGCCGTAAAGCCACTGCGCAGGGAAGGCCGGGATGCCCCCGCTGTACCTGTATGCTCGTGTGCGTGTTCTTTATGCGCAATGGCACACGAGACCTCGGGTGCAGCAAGCACCCGGTCTTCCCTGCGCCCTCTGAATAAGAGGAGGGCAAAAGAAGATGCAAAGCTCGGACGCAACGCGCCGCGAGAATGCGGATCCATACCCTCCCACTGTTTGAAATCTTGAATCAGAAAGATGCTTCGTATTACGAATTGCGATGGGTCAGGTCGTATGTCGCAACGCCTTGTGAATGGACGTGAGCTATTGTCATTTGATTTGATCGAAGGCGCAAACTAGTGACGTGATCCGCTGGGGGCCCCGCAGTCGATGGGAGGCGTCCATGACTGATCTCCGGGTCACAATCAAAAATACCTCCGAAAGCGGCGGCACATTTTTGACGCCGGTCTGGTTCGGCTTCCACGATGGAAGCTTCGATCTGTTCAACGTCGGCGAAGCGGCTTCGGCGGGGCTCGAGCAATTGGCCGAGGACGGCGCCGCCGCGATACTTGGCACCGAGCTCGTCGCTGCCGATGCGGATGGACAGGGCTTTGTCGTCACAGGCGCCGCCGGCCCGATCGCGACACAGGAGATCACCTCGGCCATCCTCGACGTCGACGGTGTCTCCAACCCCTTCGCCAGTTTCGGATCGATGATTATTCCGTCGAACGATGCGTTCATCGGCACGGGTGAGGCGTTGCAGCTGTTCGACGACCAGGGTCGCTTCCTCGGCGAGACGACAATCACATTCGCGGGCAGCGATGCTTACGACGCCGGCACCGAATTGAACACCGAACTTGACGCGGCCTTCATCAACCAGACCGCGCCCAACACTGGCGTGGATGAGTTCGGTGTCGTTCACCTCCATCCCGGATTCAATGGCTCTCTGGGCAACCCGGTCGGCGAAGGCGACCAGATCATCCTCGGTGGTGTCAATGACGCCGGCGAGTTCATTGATCCGGTCGCAGCCGACTTCACCCGTCCCGACGCGCAGCTCGCTGAAGTCCACATCAACACGGTTCGCGTTCGGGAAGGAACGGACGATCGCGATCTGATCATCGGCCGCGGAGACGACGACCTTGTCACGGCGGGCGGGGGTAACGATGCGGTGTTTGGCGGCGCCGGATGGGATGTGGTCGATGGCGGCGCCGGCGATGACAAGATTTTTGGCGGCCGGGGCGACGACCAGCTCAATGGCGGCACCGGCGATGACAAGATCTTCGGCGGCCGGGGTGACGACCTGATTGCCGGCGGCGAGGGCGACGACTGGATGGCGGGCGGTGCGGGCGCCGACACGTTCATGTTCCAGGGCGGCGACGGCGACGACGGGATCGCGGGGTTCGGCAAGGACGACCGCATCGCGCTCAATGTCGAGGGCGTCGACAGCTTCGAGGACGTGCTTGCGCACGCGACACAACGCGATTTCGGCGTTGCCATCGACTTCGGCGACGACGGCAGCATTTTCCTGCTGGGAGAATCGCTCCGTGGTCTCTCGGCCGACAACCTGCTGTTCGCCTAGGGGTGTCGGCGTGTGGGCCGAAGCATCGGCTGATCGCACGCCTTCGGGCAGCATCGTGGTGGCGCCATCGCTGTGGGCGATTTGATCGATAGCGAAAGCTGCCGATGCTTGGCGACATGACGCTCCGCCCGCCGATCCATACCGGCGCGCCTTAGGAGAGCTGCGTTCGCGGGCCGATCGTCACCGTCGCCACAAATCAGCTGTCGGAGCAATATGTGCGGTCGAGTCGATGGCAGCATCCTCCTTTCCGCCGGAAATCATTCGCGGGAAGAAGCGCAAGCGCCAGGACGGCGGCACATTCTCTAAACGGCGCCAGTACAGTCCCGTTCCCCGAGCTATTTTCAATTGTGCAACCGGCGGTCTCGCAGCGCGTTCATGCCTCAAACTTAGGCGAGAACCAAAGCCGCAGGAACTTCGCACCGCGGAGGCGATAGCCGATTACGCTCGGCATCACGGCTACAACCGAAAGGGAGCAACGCATGAGCGCGACCCGACTGGCCGTCCAAGGGCACCGGCTGATCCAGATCGGCGTGGTCCTGTTCCTCTTCACGAGCTTCCAGGGATTTGCGGTGCCGTATTTTGCCGCACCAAATCTCGGCCGCTCGGTTCACACGCTCAGTGGATTTACCGGAGTTTTTCTTGTGGGCTTGGGTCTGGTCTGGCCGAGGCTGAAGCTCACGTCGATGCTGTCACGGCTGGCATTCTGGCTTCTCATTTATTCCGCGCTTGCAACAATCGCCGGCTTCGTGATCGCGGCTCTCTTGGGAGCAGGTGGCTCGATCATTCCGATAGCGGCGGCCGGCCATCGTGGGAGCGACGCTCAGGAGATGCTGATCCAACTCGTCATGTACCCAGCCGCTCCGACGGGAATCATATCTTTCTCGCTGATCCTCTGGGGGCTTCGCGGCGACGCATAGCGTGGCTTCCGTATGAGCTCCCTGCGCGCGCCTCTAGCCGCGCTGGTTCCGGACAGCTCCTTCTCGGTAGCCGGATATTTAAGTCTTGACTTATATAAGCCTGGACCGATATTCATTTGCCGGAAACGACAAGGAGGACCGGATGGAGATCGACGTCGCCAGGGTATTGGGGCTTGTCACGCGCTCGGTGCGCCATTTTGAGAAGGACGGCAAAGCAGCTAGCGCGGTGACGCTGACACGACTTTACGACACTGATGTCGATGACCTCTGGGACGCAGTTACCAGCAAGGAACGCATCCCGCGCTGGTTTTTGCCGGTCGAGGGAGACCTTCAGTTGGGCGGAAGATACCAGCTCAAGGGCAATGCGGGCGGGACCATCACGGCGTGCACGCCGCCCAGGCATTTTGCAGCGACGTGGGAATTCGGCGGCGCGACGAGCTGGATCGACGTCACGCTGGCAGCAGAACGCGATCAGGCGCGGTTGACGCTGGAGCACACCGCGATCATCGAGGATCACTGGAATCGGTTCGGTCCAGGCGCGGTGGGTATCGGTTGGGACCTCGCGCTTGCAGGACTCGAGGGGTATCTTGCGACGGGGGCATCGGTCGATCATGAAGCGGCCGAGGCGTGGATGGGCTCCCCAGACGGCAAGGAGTTCATGACCGGGAGCGGCGAATTTTGGCGCGCGGCGCATGTCGCGAGCGGGGTCGATCCGGCCTCGGCGAAGGAGCGGTCTGACCGGACCATCGCTTTTTATCGCGGCGAGATGCCGCCTGACATCGCGCATCCGGGCACGGGAAGCTGATGCACGTCTTCGAGGTCCTCGCCGATCCGGTGCGCCGACGCATCCTTGAGCTGCTCGGTCCCGGGGAAATGGCGTCTGGCGAAGTGGTAGAGGCGATCGGCGCCGAGTTCGGGATCACGCAGGCAGCGGTGTCGCAGCATCTCAAGGTGCTGCGCGAGAGCGGCTTTGCAAGAGTCCGGGCGGACGCGCAACGGCGGCTCTATTCGGTGGATGCCGCGGGGCTTCGGACAGTGGACGCATGGATCGGCCAGTTCAGGAGCTTCTGGGAGCCGAAGCTCGACGCGCTGGCGACGGAGATCGCGCGAGGCAAACGGGATCGGCGTAACGCACCTCTGACCAAACGGACCGGGAAGAGGGCCTAAGGGAGATCGCGCGAAGTAAGAATGGCGAAGGAGGCATCATGTCATCAGAAAAGACGATCAAGGACGTCATGCGCGAGCTTGCCGCGCTCGAAGATCCGAAGATGCGGAAGGCCAACGAAAGCCGCGGCGATGATCATGGCGTGAACCTCACGCATTTGCGCGCTCTAGCCAAGCGCCTCAAGACGCAGCATGACCTTGCGCTCGAGCTGTGGGCCACCGGCGACACGGCCGCCCGCCTTCTCGCAACCCTGGTGTGCAGGCCGAAAGCGTTCTCGGCGGCCGAACTTGACGCGATGATCCCCAACATTCGCTCGCCCAAGCTGCTCGATTGGTTCATCGTGAACGTGGTGAAGCCTGGTCCACATGCCGAGGAGCTTCGCCAGCGCTGGAAGGACGGCGATGACCTCGTCGGTCGGGCAGGCTGGAGCCTGACAACCGAAAGGGTCGTCAAGAAGCCTGCCGGCCTCGACCTCGACGCGCTGCTCGACCAGATCGAGAAAGAGATGAAGCAAGCTCCAGCTCAGAAGCAGTGGGCCATGAATCATTGCCTCGCCGAGATCGGTATTCGTCACGCCCAGCATCGCGCGCGTGCCATCGCAATCGGCGAGCAACTTGCTGTCCTGATCGACTTTCCGGCATCGCCGGGCTGCACCCCGCCTTATGCGCCGGTCTGGATCGCTGAGATGGTTCGCCGCAGCGAGGGCACGCAGCGCCTACGACGTCGCGCTAACGATTGAAGTCGGAGAACCAATAAGCCCCGGCGTACTGGATCCCCGCCGGAGCCTGTCATCGGGCGCGCGTTCGCGCGACCCGGTGCGGGGGATGACACTCGCAGCTTGGTTCGTGACGACGTGGCTAAACTGCAGCGTGCCCACCGTGCGCCACTAGGCGCTACGAACTCACATCAATACCGCGGCGTATTGTACTGCGGACAGCGATGCACGTAGTCCCAGGGAATGTCGTAGACGCAGGTGAAACGGAGATCGTCCGATTGTTTGATGATTGGCGGTGCCTCTACGACCGGTCGCTCGACTTCGGCCGGCAGGCCGTAGAACACGCCAACGCCCGGATGGAAACCGCCGCGATGGTGGTGATGGTGCATCGATCGGAATGCGGGGAAAGCCGGACGCGCCGGCGCAGCGCCTGGGCCGCCCGGCGCAGCGCCCGGGCCGTGCGCGCCGGGTGGGTTGGCCAATGTCTCGCCCGCGGCAAGAACAAGCGCGACTGCACTGAGAGACGCGATCAACGTCGTTCGATAGGTCATGGCACTCAATCCCATCATAGATTGCTGGGCAGCTTTCCCAACGCTAGGCCGTGCCTTTCGCGCCCGCAAAGACATAATTAATCATTGGTTAAGGCGTAATCTTAATCGCGAGGACCTCTTAAGATCACGCTCGTTAGCCTTGGGACATTCGCATGAATTCAGCTGAAACCGCGTCACATCCGGGTGAGGCGAGGTGCTCCTTGACGAGCGCGGCATCGTTGAAGGATGACGTTAACGGGTGCAGCTAAGTGGGTTTTGCGAATGTCTGATTCAAAGCTGAAGCGAACTGTCGCTGAGCTCGCAGCCGTCTCGGCCGCCGACGCGTTATCCGCGCAAGGGCGCCACTCGATTGATCTGCAGGGAAGCTGGCGCGCCGTCGTAGCGCGGGAAGATTTCTTGCCACCACGCGGCGATGGTAGGCCATTCGTCCGCGTTCGGCAGGGCTGGATGCATCGCAAGATGCGCGCGGATGGACTTGGGAAGAGCGCACCAGTTCGGCACGAACGAGAACAGCACGGCATCGCGCCGCAACAGGCTGCGATTGGGATGCGTTCCGTGCAGCAGGCGGTAGTCCACGATGGCGGCATCACCCCGGCCCAGATTGAGCGTCACTTGTCCGTCCTGGTCGCTGAGGGCAGGGTGGTCAGGCGCTAGCTGCTCGGCCGCTGCGCTATGCGGCTCAGGCAACTCGGCGTGGATCGGCAGGCCGCGCCGATGCGAGCCCGGAAGAACGCGCAGCGCGCCGGTATGCCGACCCGTGTCGCAGAGATAGCAGAGCACGGCGATCTGCGGTGCGGCCGGCGCGAAGCTGATAGCGTGGTCCCAGCACCACCAGTCCTGGTGCCACAATAGCGCGGGCATCGAGCCGGCTTTGGACGAGATGTAGGCCGAGATCCAGCGCAGGTCCGCAGCCGCGACCGCGGCCCTGATGCGAGCAAGCGCGGATGTCCTCTCAAGCAAGTGCGTGACGATCGGATCATTCCAGCGCAACGGGATGAGGTCGTTGCCGACGCGGTTCATCATCGGATCATGCGGCAGAGCGAGTTGGCGCTGAACCTGCTTCTCGATCTCGTGCAAGTCCCGCTCCTCAAAGAGCGCCGGGATGGCCGTGAAACCATCGGCAGCAAAATCGCTCGAAGCTAACATGCGGAGGTCCCTGGACAGATCACGCCTCGTTAGATGATTCGAAGTGGTCGTGGGTGACAAGGTTGCCGTCGGCCGTTCGCCTGCCAGCTTCATCTCAACTGCGCGACATCTTCTCAAATCGCTTGATCAGCCGCTCGCGCCTGAGGCGGGACAGCCGCCTGATCCAGAATACACCGTTG
Source organism: Bradyrhizobium hereditatis (assembly GCF_020329435.1). Taxonomy (GTDB): domain Bacteria; phylum Pseudomonadota; class Alphaproteobacteria; order Rhizobiales; family Xanthobacteraceae; genus Bradyrhizobium; species Bradyrhizobium hereditatis. The sequence continues at coordinate 37,091 of NZ_JAGKJK010000001.1, forward strand.
AGCTGATCGTTCTCATGCTGGTGGCAGACCGCGCGCAGCCCCTCCGATTCCTCGGTGTTCAGATTGCCGTCGACGTCCTGATAGCTGATCCGGACGCGTGCATGACGGCTCACCTCGTCGTTGACGCCAGGCATAGAAACGCTGCCTTCCCGGTGCAGGATGGTCTCGGAAGATGCCCAGGTGATCTCTGGATTGACATAGGTCCGCGCGCCCTCGGCCGGGTCGAGTTCGAGCACAACGACTCGCAGCAAGACGCCGACATGCGGCGCGGTGATGCCGATCCCGGGCGCGGCGTGCATCGTCTCGAGCAGATCGGCGGCGAGTTCACGCAGCGCCGCATCAAACGTGGTCACGGGCTGCGCCTGCAGCGCAAGTCGCGGATCGGGATAACGGACAATCGGGCGGATGGTCATGATCTCGTTGCCGTTATGTTGGTGAATGTCTTACCGCCCATAAAGCCGTTCATCCCACCACACCGGTTCGGGCAAGGTGTGCGTGATGCCCTTGGCGTCTGGATGCGCCGGGTTGATCAAAAAATTGCGCTCCAGCCGCGCGGGGATGGAGGGGACGATCAGGATCGCCGAACGTTTTTCCTCAAACCATGTCTGGCCGAACGTCTTGCAGATCGTTTCGTTTCGCAAATCCCAGCCGGGATGCGCTGCGGTCTGGAATACTTCGTACGAAATGCCGTTGGGAATCGTAATTTCGATGAAGTGCTGATTGGCAGGCATCACGAGGTTCGTGTGCACCAGCTTTTCCAGCATGGCGGTGGAATAGTGCTCGGATGTGTAGATCATCGGGCTGGTGCGCGTGTTCCACCGCCCGGGGTAAAGCCGCGCGCCCTCGGCGTCATACACCGCGTAGGCGCCGTCCGGGTCCCCGATGCGATAGCAAGTCAGAACACGATCGCTGTTCGGCACGCCTAGACGCCGCCGCTATAGGCCGCGCGCCCCAGCAGATTCACGACGGCATCCGTCCCGGGACCGGTCGCCAGCGCCAGTTCGAGCGGGGTCTTGCCTTCCAGCATCGGGTGCGGCCGATTGAGGAAATCACGTACTTTGGCGTCATCGCGGAATACTTCGAGCCCAAAGGCAAACACCTTCGCGACGCGCGCCAGGCGGTCGCTCTCCTCGGTCGTGAGATGCTGCTTTGCCCTGCGCCGCCGCTCCAGCGTCGGTTTCGGCACCACGCGATAGGTAAAGTCGCGAACATCCTGCGGACACACCCGGTCGGCGATCTTATCCAGCGCCGACACCGGCAGCCCCTTCTCGACGGAGCGGGCGAGGGTGAGCGTGGTCTCGGTGTTTTTCGGCTTCACGCCGAGCAGATCGGCCAGGATCGCGGCTTGGTGGCTCATGGCAGCCTCAAATCAGTTGAGGCAAATATAAGCCTCATGTGAGGCGAGGTCAAGTATGCGGAATACAACAGCCGTAACTTAGGGGGCGCCACTTTGCAGGCCCTCCATTCCTCGCAAAAAAGTGAGGCGCGGCTGTAGCTTTTGGCCCCTTCCGTTCGTCTTGCACCAGAACGCGTCAAAAGGGGAGACCAGGAATGACCAATTTGCACTATCGCTGGGTGATTGTCGCGGCCGGGGGGCTGCTCGGCTGCGTCGCGATCGGCGGGATGTTTTCGCTGCCGGTATTCCTGCAGCCGATCGCGCGCGATACCGGCTGGTCGGTGACGGGAATTTCCAGCGCCATGACCATCGGTTTCCTCGCGATGGCTTTCACCAGCATGATCTGGGGCACGCTGTCCGACCGTTTCGGTCCGCTGCCGGTGGTGCTGACCGGGTCGGTCGTGCTGGCATCTAGCCTCGGATTGGCCAGCATTGCGACATCGCTGGTCGTGTTTCAGTTCGTCTTCGGGCTGATGGTGGGCGGTGCCGCTGCGGCCATTTTTGCGCCGATGATGGCGACCGTCACCGGCTGGTTCGATACCCATCGCAGTCTTGCGGTGTCGCTGGTCTCGGCCGGTATGGGCATGGCGCCGATGACGATGTCGCCGCTCGCCGCATGGCTGGTCTCAAATCATGATTGGCGGACCTCGATGCAACTCGTCGCGCTTGTTGTGGCCGCGATCATGATCCCGGTCTCATTGCTGGTGCGCCGCCCGCCGGCGCTCGCAAACCCGCAAGCCGCGCCGTCGGGCGAAGCCGCGGGCGCGGAAATCTCGCTCGCGCAGGCGCTGCGCTCGCCGCAATTCATCACCCTGGTGCTGACGAATTTCTTCTGCTGCGCCACCCATTCGGGGCCGATCATCCACACGGTCAGCTACGCCATCAGTTGCGGCATTCCGATGATCGCTGCAGTCACTATCTACAGCGTGGAGGGCCTCGCCGGCATGGGCGGCCGCATCGCTTTCGGCCTACTTGGTGATCGCTTCGGCGCCAAGCGTGTGCTCGTGTTCGGCCTGCTGGCGCAGGCGTTCGGCGCGCTCGGCTATGTCTTCGTGCGCGACCTCGCCGCGTTCTATGCGGTCGCGGCGCTGTTCGGCTTCCTCTATGCAGGCACCATGCCGCTCTATGCCGTACTCGTGCGCGAGAATTTTCCGCTGCGGATGATGGGCACCGTGATTGGCGGCACCGCGATGGCCGGTAGCCTCGGCATGGCGACCGGGCCGCTCGCGGGCGGTCTGATCTACGACACCTTTGCCAGCTATGCTTGGCTCTACATCGGCTCCTGGATCATGGGGATCGGCGCGTTCCTGATCATCATGACGTTTCGCCCGGTGCCGGTGGCACGGACGGTGCCCGTGCCGGCGTGAAGGGGTACGCGACGCTCTAGCCGTCATTGCGAGGAGCGAAGCGATGAAGCAATCCACGCTTCCAAGTGCGGCGCTATGGATTGCTTCACTTCGCTCGCAATGACAATGTGAAAGCGGAATCGTAGGGTAGGCAAGGGCGCGACTGCGCTGGGTGTGTGAAGTCCAACGCAGTTATGACCGCAACCGTCACTTCACCAGTGTCAGGAGGGGTTTGCCTTTCTCGACGATGTAGGTGGCGAGCTCGCTGCCTTTGACGTTGCCGGGATTCCTGGCCGAATGAGGCGTTCCGGCCGGGATGAAGAGCACGTCGCCTGCTTTCAGTGTCACGGGCGGCTTGTCGCCGACCTGGTATTCGAGCTGTCCCTCGAGGACATAAATGATCTCTTCGCCGGGATGCGTGTGCTTGCCGAATGCCACGCCAGGGGCAAGGTCGACGCGGACCTGGATGGCCTCACGCCCGGGTGCGCTGAGATCGTGCCGCTGCAGGTCGGTCCGTGTAACGCCATTCTGCTGCGCCTGAGCGCCAAGCGGCGCCAGAACGGCTCCGGCGACAAGCGCCGCCATTGCCGCGATTTGTAGCTTCTTCGCCTTGGTCATGTTGAACTCCTGTGTTTGAGATCCGTCGTCGGCGGCTCGCCGCCGCCGATCATCGCTTGGCTTCTTCATGCGGCCTGCTGCTGACCGGCCTGTTCGCGAATGATGTAATCGGCGTACCAGTCCGGCCAGTTCGCATCGTACTGACCGCCGTTCCGCTTTTCGTATTCGCCATGAGCTGCCGCGGCGCGGCGCAGTGCTGCGGCAAGATCGGCCTGTGAGGTAAAGGCCGTGCCGTTGCTATCGATGCGTCCGGGCAACCGCGCGGTCACCTCCTGCAACAGCCAGCCATTGCCGTCTGGGTCGTTGAACGAGGCATAGGAGCGATAACTGCCGCGCTCGGGATGCGGACCGTTCAGCCGATTGCGTCCGAACAGATAGGGCTCGTCCGTGCCAACGTGCACGTCGCCGTTGGCGTGAAATACTTCGCTGATCGCGACGCCGCGGTCGAGCAGTTCCTTGCGCGCGGCCTCGATGTCGGAGACGACCAGGTACAGGCCCTGCGCCGAGCCGGGCGCCGCCGGGGTAACGTTCTTGCCGAAGATCACCGAGGCGTTGGAGCCGGGCGGGGTGAATTGGATGACGCGGTAGTCGTCCGGGCCGGCGAAATCGGCGTCGAGCCGCCAGCCGAGCTTTTCATAAAACTGCTTGGCGCGATGAACGTCGGAGACGGGGATGACGATAACTTCGAGCTTCAGGTCGACGGCCGACGTGTTGGTGGTGCGTTGGGCGGTAGCGGTCATGGCTTTCTCTCCTTATTGGATCGTGTACGATATATTCGCGTGCGAGCTATAAAGTCCCGCCGAGAGCTAATGTCAAGCCTTCCGATTTAATCGGATGCGATATATATGGATACGAGACTTCACATATTCGTGTCGGAAAGGACGACTCATGAGAGCGAATGAAAGTACCGGATCCGCGTCAAATGCGGTTGTCCGGGACAATTCTCGAGACAATTCAAAGGGCAACCCGAAACCCAAACCGGCTGCAGGGGAGCGCCGTCTTGGCGACTTCCTGTGCTTTGCGATCTATTCGGCCAATCTCGCCTTCGGCCGGGCCTACAAAAAGGGCCTTGAGGAACTCGGCCTCACCTATCCGCAATGGATCGCGATCGTGGCGCTGTGGGAGCAGGACGGCCAGACTGTGAGCGAACTCGGTGAAAAGATGTTCCTGGAATCCAACACGCTGACGCCGATCCTGAAGAAGCTGGAGCAGATGGGCTATCTGAGGCGCCAGCGCGACCCCGCGGACGAACGGCAGGTGCGCATCAGCCTGACCGAGGCCGGCCGGAAGCTGCGCGAGAAAGGAATGCACATGAACCTCGTTGCTGCGACCGGATTGAAGCCTGATGAATTCGCACGGCTTCAGCAAAATGTCGTCACGCTCCGCGACAATCTGATCAAGGCAACGGCCGAAGCGTGATGTGCGCTTCCCGATCTGATCGGACACAGGCCGCGGGTGCAGATGAGGGAGGGATGAGCGTGGTGTTACACGAAAGTGCGCTTCGCGGACGTATCGCCGTCGTGGCAGGCGCCACGCGCGGGGCCGGCCGCGGCATCGCTGCGGCGCTCGGCGAGGCGGGCGCGACGGTGATCTGCACGGGCCGCAGCAGCGCCCGCGCGGATGCATCGACGCGATCGGACTACTACGGCCGGCCTGAGACGATCGAGCAGACAGCCGAACTCGCGACCAGCCTCGGCGGCAAAGGCATCGCCATCGCCGTCGACCATCTCGAACCTTTGCAGGTCGCTGCGTTGGCCGAGCGTATTCGCACCGAGCATGGCCGTATCGATGTGCTCGTCAACGACATCTGGGGCGCCGAAGTGCTGAAGGGCGGGCCGCCGCAATGGAATACGCCGATCTGGAAGCTCGACCTGCAGAAGGGCTTGCGGATTCTGCGGCTCGGCATCGAAACGCATCTCGTGACATCGCATTATCTGCTGCCGCTGCTGGTGGCGCAGCCCGGCGGCCTGCTCGTCGAAGTCACCGATGGCACCGCCGGCTACAACGCGCAGCATTACCGGATCTCGGTATTCTACGATCTCGTCAAGCAGGGCGTGAATCGTCTGGCCTTCTCGCAAGGCCACGAACTTGCGCCGCACGGCGGCACGGCGATCGCGATCACGCCAGGGTGGCTGCGCTCCGAGATGATGCTGGAGAATTTCGGCGTCACTGAAGCGAACTGGCGCGAGGCGCTGACGGCGCGGGAAGGCCGGCACCAGGCGCCGCCGGACTTCGCCCTGTCAGAATCGCCGCGCTATATCGGCCGCGCCGTCGTGGCGCTCGCCGCCGATGCCGATCGTTCGAGGTGGAATCAGAAATCGGTTAGCTCCGGCGAACTGGCACGATATTACGGCTTTACGGATATCGACGGTTCGCGCCCCGATATCTGGCGCTACACCACCGAGGTCCGCGAGGGTGGTAAGGTGGCGAACCGCAACGACTACCGCTAAGGTTGTTGGGCCATTGAGAATGAGGGCAGCCCGATGTCCGTGCATGACAGCTCCCGCCATCCGCTCGACCAACCGATCTGGACTGCACTGACGACCACGCAGCAGGCGTTGGCCGAAGGTGATGGGCGCGCGCTACGCTATCCGACAGAAGTGACGCCGTTCGCCGATATGCCGGATATGTCGCCTGAAACCTTTTCAGCGCTCGGCGCCCTGATGTCGCCAACGGACATCGCCGTGCTGTTCACCCCGAATGCTGTGAGCGCGCCGGCCGAATTCAAGGTCGTGCTGGCCGATACCGGCGAGCAGATGATCGGAACGCCGGTCGAGACGTCGATTAACGGCGTTGAGATCCTCACCCTCGGCGTCAACGACGTTCCCGATATGATCGAACTGACCGCGCTCACCAAGCCCGGTCCGTTCAGCACGCGGACCCATGAACTCGGCACCTTCCTGGGCATTCGCGTCGACGGCCAGCTCGTCGCCATGATCGGCGAGCGGATGAAACCCGCCAACTACACCGAGATGACCGCCATCTGCGTGCATCCATCGCATCGCGGCCGTGGCTACGGGCAGATGCTGCTGTCAGCGATATCCCGCCAGATCGTGTCGCGCGGCGAGATTCCCTTCCTGCATGTCTTCACCAACAATCACTCCGCGATCGCGCTCTACCAGCGACAGGGCATGGTAATTCGCCGCCGTTTCCACGTGACGGTGTTGAAGAAAGAGGAGCAATAGCCACGGCGATGCGCGCCTCGACCGCTGCCATCCTCACGCGTTGCGGGTGCCGTTCGGCCCTCGATCGGGCCCGGGATCCTCACCCGAGGCGACCTTGGTCAGCCTGTCGATATAGTGCGCCCAGCCCTTGGCGTGACTTGCTTGATGTGTGGCGCTGGGCAGGTCGCTATGAGTCATGCGCAGCAGCGTGCCGCCATCGCGTTCGATCAAGTCGATTTCGATCAGGCCCGATCCCGGCGGCACCTCGTCATTTCCTTCCCAGCCAAAACTGTAGGCGAGGCGGTGCACCGGCACGACCTCGCGGAACGTGCCGCGCGCAGTGGCGCTGCCGACCTTCAGAAGATAGAGCCCGCCCGGATGCATCTCCGTCACGGCCTCGCTGCCCATCCATTGCACGATCTTCTCGGGGTCCGTCAGGAAAGCGAACACACTGGCGCGCGGCGCGGCGATCTGGGTCTCGCGCTGGACCACAAATGACTCTGGCATCGAAAACCTCGTTGCTTGGCGGCATGACGGTGCTGCAACCGTGCCAACATATGACGGCGCGGGAATTTACCAAGTGCCAATGACAATGCGTAGTTCCAGCGAGATGACCGGGCCATGCAACTGAGTTCGACGCTGACATGGCTGATCGATGCTGCCAGCGCTTCGCCAGGCGCCGACCGGTTCCTAGCTGAGCTTGGCACGCACCTGATCAAGGACGGCATCCCGCTTGCCGGCGGCGCGCTGACGCTTGCCGTGCCGCATCCGATCATCGCCCGCCGCACCTGGCTGTGGCGGGCCGAGAATGGCGAAGTGATCGAGGCGGTGGGGTTCGCGCCAGCGGGACTCGCAGGGGATTCATCCGGCGATGCCGGCCGGCGCTGGTTGAGCGGGCTCGCCGCTGGCGCGGTGCATGAAGACCTGGTCGGCTCTGCCGAGCGTGGGCCGCTGCTTGGCTGGATCGCACAACGGAGATTCACGGAAGCCGAGACAGATCGGCTACGCGATGCTGCCCGCTTCGCCGCAGCGCCGCTTGCTGCGCTCTCGGCGCGCGCGACGCTCTCAGCGGCGCTCGAAGCCTATCTCGGCCGGCGCAGCGCCGCGCGCGTGCTGGCAGGGCCGTTGCGGCGCGAAGTCGGCGAGACCATTCGGGCCGTGTTGCTCTACGGCGATCTGCGCAGCTTCACCGCGCTGTCGGAGGCGGAGCCTCCCGCCGCCGTCATCACCGCACTGGGCGGCTGGTTCGATTGCATCGGCGGCGCCGTCCATGCCTTCGGCGGCGAGGTGCTGAAATTCATCGGCGACGGCGTACTCGCGATCTTCCCGGTCGGCGACAGGCCGCGGGAGGCCTGCGACGCTGCGCTACGCGCAGTCGCTTCTGCGAAAGCCGGAATGGCGCATCTCGATACGACGCGGCGCGAGCATGGGTTGCCGCCGCTTTCGTTCGGCGTGGCGTTGCATCTCGGCGAAATTCTGTGGGGCAATGTCGGCGCGGCCGATCGGCTGGATTTTACGGCGATCGGTCCTGCGGTGAATCTCGTCAGCCGGTTGGAAGGACTCTGCCGGCCCCTCGGCCGCACGGTTCTCATCTCCAGCACCATCGCCACTGAGGCAAGCACCGCGCTCGTCCCGTTGGGAACGCATGCGCTACGCGGCATCGCAACTCCCTGCGCCGTCTACACTTTGCCGGACGATTAGGCGGCCGCGGAGCCCATCACGAAGATGTTAAACCGATCGGTTGACTATTTTGGTCGCACCTCTATACTAAACCATATGGTTGAGTATTCGAAACATCTCGACGCTGTTTTTCATGCACTGGCGGACCCAACGCGCCGGGCGATGCTTGGACAATTGGCCGAGCGCGAACTCACCATCGGCGAACTGGCAACACCTTTCGAGATGAGCTTTGCCGGCGCGTCGAAACATGTGCGGGTGCTGGAGAACGCCGGCCTCGTGACGCGCTCGATCCGGGGCCGCACGCATCTGTGTCGCCTCGAGCCGGCGCGACTCGCGGAAGCCGACGCGTGGCTTCGCCGTTACGAACGATTCTGGAGCGCAAAGCTCGACTCGCTGGAAGCCCTGCTGCGTGCAGAGGACGAGGCGAAAGCAAAGCAGGTGAAGGAGTAGAAAATGAATGCAACGTCAAAGCCCGATGCCTATGGCGAACTGATCGAGCCGACCACGCTCAGGATTCAGCGGCTGTTGCCCGGCCCGATCGAACGCATCTGGGCCTATCTCACCGACAGCGAGCTGCGCAGCAAGTGGCTGGCGGCGGGGCAGATGGAGATGAAGGTCGGCGCGCCCGTCGAATTGGTCTGGCGCAACGACGAGCTCAACAATCCCCCGAGCAAACGGCCGGCAAATTTTCCCGAGGAGCACCGGATGCAAAGCCGCATCACCGAGCTCGAACCGCTTCGCAAGCTGTCCATCGCCTGGAACAACAGCGGCGACGTGACGTTCGAACTGGAGCCTAAGGGTACAGGCGTGCTGCTCACCGTGATCCATCGGCGTCTGCCCGATCGCTCGACCATGCTCAAGGTCAGCGCTGGCTGGCATATGCATCTCGATGTCCTGGTCGCCCGCGCCAACGACAAGGAACCGGCACCATTCTGGGACGGCTGGGCTCGTCTGCAGCAGGAATACGATCGCCGGCTGCCGGCCTGAGTGGCTCGACCTACGCAACAAGCGTCGCAACAAACAGGAGATCAGCTATGCAGATTCACACTGTTTCAGCGCAGGAATGGGAAGCCGCGCGTCAAAAGCTGCTCGTGAAGGAAAAGGAGCTAACCCGCGCCCGTGATGCGATGGCGGCAGAGCGTCGGCGGATGCCGTGGCTCGCCGTGGAGAAGAACTACGTGTTCGAGGGACCGCGCGGCAAGGCGAGCCTGCACGATCTGTTCGAAGGCCGCCGTCAACTCATCGTCTACCGCGCCTTCTATGAGCCTGGCGTGTTCGGCTGGCCCGAGCATGCCTGCCGCGGCTGTTCGATGGTGGCCGACCAGGTGGCGCATCTCGCGCATCTGAACGCGCGCGACACCACGCTGGTGTTCACCTCGCGCGCGCCGCAGGCCGACATCGCGCGGCTGAAGGCGCGGATGGGATGGGAGATGATCCCCTGGTACACGATCACGGACAGCTTCGATGCCGATTTCGACGTCGGTGAATGGCATGGCACCAACGTGTTCTTCCGCAACGGCGACAAGATCTACCGTACTTACTTTGTCAACAACCGCGGCGATGAGCAGATGGGCAGTACCTGGAACTATCTCGACATCACGCCGCTCGGCCGCCAGGAGGTCTGGGAGGATTCGCCCGAAGGCTATCCGCAAACCCCGACCTACAAATGGTGGAACTGGCACGACAGCTACGTCGAAGGCGCCGCGCCCGACAAGAGATGGGTCGAGGTGTCTGACGCCGGGGAGGCCGCGTTCCGGAAGCAGAGCGCGAGCGAGAAGCAATGAGCCAAGGCTATTGCGACGGATCCGGCGGCGCGCCCCGCCGGAACGCCGCCACGCGCAGGGTAGCCAATTGGCTCTATCTCGCAGCCGCACCGACCTTCGCGACAATGGCGATACTGACCGGCGCGTTCAGCGACGGATCGGCGGATGCATTGTGTTCGACCGCGAGTGCGTCACCTCTCGGTGGAATGGTCCCGATGTATTTGCTGATGAGCGCGTTCCATCTGGCGCCGTGGCTGAAGCTGATCTCCAGCCGCACGTGGACCTCGCAGATCAGCATAAGCCGAACATGAGACGTACGGCGGCGCATTCGAAGGCGTTGGTGGTTCACCCGTGTTGTTTTACCGAAGGAGAAAAAACTTGAGCGAGGCCTATACCGGCGGATGCGCCTGCGGCGCCATCCGATATGAAATCTCTGCCGAACCGATTGAGATGAACGACTGCCAGTGCCGCCAATGCCAGCGCAAGAGCGGCACCGGCCACGGCTCATATTTGACGTTCCCGCGACCAGCCGTGAAGGCCCAGGGCGATGCAAGACATTGGAACGTGATCGGCGACGGCGGAACGGTCAAGTCCCGCGCCTTCTGCCCGACATGCGGCTCACCGGTCTATCTGACATTTCCCGGCATTCCCGAGATATTCATCGTCCATGCAGGAAGCCTCGACGATCCCAGCCGATACAAGCCGCAGAAAGTCCTCTGGACCGCCGCCGGCCACGCCTGGGATCATCTGGACCCGGGCGCGACGAAATTCGAGAGGATGCCGCCGAGGTGAGATTCGGCAGGCGCGGATGGTCGGCGGCTTACATCGCAATGCAAGCTGTCACACCTGCGGATATTGGATTCAATTGGCCATCGCAAATTATCGGATACCCTTCGACAGCCGCAATTGAGTTGCAAATAATTCAACACCGATGGACTTGCCGTTCGGGGACGCCTCGCCAAATTAGCGAGCAATGTCTATCACCCATGAACGCGCAATGTCGGAGCCCCGGCTAATTCAATCCATCGAGCGCGCGGCAGCGATCCTCGAAATCATCGCCCAGGAAGGGGGTGCCGCGCGGCTGCAGCAGATTGCTGAGCAGGCGAAGCTCGGCAAGACGACTACGCACAACCTTCTGAAGACGCTGGACGAGCTCGGTTACGTGCATCGCCGCGCCGGAGATACGCGCTATCATCTCGGTGGCCGTATTCTCAATCTGGCGCGGATCGCCGGGGACGATGGCGCGCTTCGCAGCCGCCTGCGGCCGGTGCTCGAATCGGTCGCCAAGCGGACCGGCGAGATGGTCTATCTCGCCGTGCCGAGCGGTGACGAGGTCTACTATCTCGATGCGATCGACTCCTCTCACGCATTGAAGGCGGGTGCTTGCCCGATCGGGGTACGCGAACCCCTGGAGGGCTCTGCCGTCGGGCTCGTATTTCTCGCCTTCATGCCGGGGCTGGGCAAACGTGTTCTCGCCAGCCGTGCCGATGCGCTCGGTCCGCATATTCTGTCCGAGATCAAGACGGTGGCGACGCGCGGCTTCGCGCTCGATCTCGAGAATTACCAGCCGGGCCTCCACTGCGTAGCCATTCCCTGGCGTGAGGGCGGCGAGGTTCGTGCGAGCGTCGGACTGAGCGGGCCGTCAGCGCGCTTGTCGCCGCAAACACTGACTGACATGGCGTGGATGATGATGAAGGAAGTCGAACGCGCATGAGTTCAGCATTGCTGAACATTTGACGTTTGGCGGATCAGATCGCTCGCCTTTGTGATTTTGCCCACCATGTTGAGGCCATCGCGCCACGCGCAATCTCAACAGGAGCAAGTCTTGAGCAACGTCCTCATCGTCCATGCGCATCCGGAACCGAAATCACTTACCAGCGCCTTGAAAGATCTGACGGTCGAAACGCTCACCGCACAAGGGCATGCGGTGCAAGTCTCCGATCTCTATGCGGCCAACTGGAAGGCGGTCGCCGATCGCGGAGATTTTCTCGAGCAGAAGCAAGCGGATCGCCTCAGTTACGCCGTGGAGTCGCGTCATGCATTCGCTACTGGCACGCAGACGCCGGACGTTGAGGCCGAACAGCAAAAGCTGTTGTGGGCTGACGCCGTTCTCCTGAGTTTTCCGATGTGGTGGTTCGGCATGCCGGCGATCCTGAAGGGCTGGGTCGATCGCGTCTTCGCCTATGGATTTGCCTACGGCGTCGGAGCCCATGGTGGCGAAAGATGGGGCGACCGATACGGCGAAGGCACCCTCAGCGGACGTCGCGCCATGCTGTCGGTCACGATCGGCGGGCGCGCCCCGCACTATGGCGAGCGTGGCGTGAATGGGCGGCTCGACGATCTCCTATGGCCGATCCAGCACGGCATGCTGTTCTACCCGGGCATGCGGGTGCTGCCGCCCTTCGTCGTCTATCAGAGCGACCGGCTGACGGATGCTGAATGGCCCGCGGTTGCGGAAGCCTATCGGCAGCGCATCGCACAACTCTTCAGCGATGAGCCGATCCCGTATCGCGCCCAGAATGGCGGCCACTATGACGGTCAGCAGGTTCTGAAATCGGGTCTAGGCGCAGGACAGAGCGGTACGCGCATTCACCTCGTCCAGCCGGGCGATCCAAAGGAGGTTCTGGACGGTGCGCATCTCGCGGCTCCCGCAACGCGCAAGCTGGAGGTTTGTCAGGATTCATGACCGCGCGGCGTGCCGCGCAAGCGCCGCATGCCATGTCGCTGGAGGTCAGGCTTGACGTCGCCACAGCAAGCGACGATTGAAAGGGCAGGCCTTTACCGAGCGATATCTCCAGCCAACGACAAGAGGAAATGCCATGGCACGTGTGCGCTGTATCACCGAGATGGGCATGGGCGTCGACGTCCACGGACGCGACGCCACGAAAGCCGCTAAGCGCGCCGTCTCGGACGCCATCCGCCACTCCAGCCTCGGCTTCTTCCGGATGCTGGGCAAGACCGCCAACGACATGTTCGTCGATGTCATGATCGCGGTGCCGAATCCGGAGGGGGTGGATTCCGCCGCGGTGGCCAAGGAATTGCCGTACGGCACGGTGAAGGTAACGGCGGTCGCCGGCGGGCTGGAAATTCCGTCCGAGAGCGGTAACGACCCTATCCTGATTGCGAACGCCGCCGTGATCGTCAGTTTCGACGACGGCAAGACGGCCTAATCTCGTTCAGTGCCAAACAGGCGGACGCTGGCGTCCCCACGCATACAATCAGAAGACCTGGAGCACGTCATGACGACGCAAGACAGCAGCACATACTGGAAGCGGGGGCGGGTGGAGTTGCGTGCGGCTGGGTTCGATCCCGACCGTGCGGCGCAGACCAATGCAGTGGTGACGATTGCCAGCGCCTACACCAACGCTCATCGCTGCAACAACCGCGTGCGAGCCATCACGGACCTGCTGGTGGAAATACTCGCCGAGCGCGGCGGGCAGGGGCTGATCGTCGGCGCGCCGGCGGTGTCGGATGCGCTGACGCAGGGCACGCCGACGGCGGGCTACAGCCTCGTGTCTCGCGACGTCGTCGCCGATTGCTTTGAGATCGGCCACTACGCGCACCACGGCGACGCCATGATCGTGATTTCCGGCTGCGACAAGACCGGCGCGGCGGCGCTGATGCCGCTGGCGCGCACCAATGCCTTCGGTCTGGTGCTCTATCCCGGCACCGGTACGCCGGGCCGGGTCTCGTTCGGAGCATGGGCCAGCAAGGGCAATAATCTCACGATCATGGATTACGCCGAGGCGCGCGCGGCCAATGAATCCGGCCGCCTTTCAGGTGAGGAACTGCTGGAAGTCGAGCGCAACGTCATGCCGGGCAGCGGCACCTGTGGCGCGATGTTCACCGCCAACACCATGAGCACGATTGCGGAAGCGATCGGCATGATGCTGCCGCGCGGCGCCTCGCACCCCGCCGACTACAACGCCAACAGCGACATCCACGCCGATGTCAAGGCGCAGGCGCGTGCCTCTGTCGATGCCCTGTACCGACTCATGCAGGCAGGCATCCGGCCGCGCGACATCATGACCGAGCGTGCCTTCGAGAACGCGATTGCGACCATCTATGCCATGGGCGGTTCGACCAATATGTACCTGCATCTGCTCGCGGTCGCGCGCGAAGCGCAGGTGCCGATCACGATCGAGCGCATTCAACAGGTCGGCGAGCGCATCCCTTTGCTGGCCAATTTGCAGCCGCACGGCCCGTACGCGATGGTAAGTCTGCATGCGATCGGCGGCGTTCCCGTCGTGATGAAGGAATTGCTGCGGGCCGGTTTTTTGCATGGCGACGTCATCACAGTGACCGGCAAGACGCTGGCGGAAAATCTCGCTGACGTTCCGATGCTGGAACAGATGCCGCCGCAGGAGATCGTTTTTCCGGTGTCGAAACCGATCGCACCGGCCAATAATCACATCAGCGTTTTGAAGGGCAATCTGGCGCCGGAAAGCTGCCTACTCAAACTGTCAGGCAAGACGCTCGAGAAGGGGCAGTTTCGCGGCACCGCGCGCGTGTTCGAGTCCGAAGCTGATACGATGGCCGCGATCCGCGCCGGCGAGATCGTATCGGGCAATGTCATCGTGGTGCGCAATGTCGGCCCGGTTGGCGGTCCCGGGATGCCAGAGATGGTGATGCTGACGATCCAGCTGCAGGGGCGGGGCCTTGGCGAAGACGTCGCCCTGATCACCGACGGCCGTTTCTCCGGCGTCTCGCACGGCATTCTGATTGGTCACATCTCGCCGGAAGCCGCGCGCGGCGGCCCGATCGCGGCGGTGCGCGACGGCGACATCATTGCGATCGATCCCGGCGCCCGCACCCTCAATCTCGAAGTGCCGGCAGAAGAGATCGCCCGTCGCATGGCCGACTGGCGCGCACCGGCCTCCGTCGCCGCGGTGCGGCCCGGCTCGGTGCACGATAAATACATCCGGCTGGTGTCGTCAGCGCATTACGGGTGTGTGTTGTAAGATCACGGGAATTTGCCAAAGGCTAATTGTGTTCCGGCCTTGCCACAACTTTATGTTCATGATTTGTTCTGCGTTATCATGGACAAGTTTGCAAGCTCTAGTGGTGGTCGTCTCTTCCTCGCCATACTCCCGGACGCAGCCACGGCGGAGCGAATTCATCGGCTCGCCAGCGTGCTCAAGCGTGCGCATCGCTTCAACGGCAAGCTCATCGCGCCGGACCGGCTGCACGTTTCGCTGTTCTCTCTGACCGGTTTGCCGGATCGCCAAATTTACGCAGCATGCGAGGCGGCGACCGAGTTGCGGACCGAGCCGTTTGACGTGTCGTTCGATCGAACGACGAGCTTTCGGGGCGGGCCGGGTAATCGTCCTTTTGTCCTGATCGGCGAGCAAGGCCTGCGCCGGCTGCAGTCATTTCGGCAGCTGCTAGCCGTCGCGCTCACGCGAACAGGATTGAGGCGGTTGGCCGATGCCAATTTCACGCCGCACGTCACGCTGTTGTACGACGCGCGAAGCGTGGATGGATATCCGGTCGAGCCGGTTGACTGGACGGTGGCCGAGTTTGTGCTCGTTCACAGCCTGAAGGGTCATCAGCACCTCGCGCGATGGTGCTTGCGGTCGTGACTGTCATCGCGGCGACGTGTACGGCAAGCTTCGCCCGGCATTATTTTGTTGTGACGAGCCGCTCGGTCATTTCTTCGATCGAGTTGAACATATGGGTCGGTCCCGCCGCTTGCAGCGCGGAAGGGAGGGCGTAGCCCCAGGTTACGGCGCCTGAATCCATCTCGGCGGCTTTTGCCGCTTCGATATCGCGGATCTCGTCGCCGATGCAGATCGTATCCGCTGGCTTCACTCCCAGCCGGCGGGCGACACGCCGGAACTTCCAGTGTTTGCCGAACATCGCGGCGCCGCAGTCGAAACTGGTGATCAGGCGCGTCGCGGATCCGAGCACCTGCCGGACCGATGCTTCGCTGTCAGAACTGACGATCGCGATCTTGATCCCGCAGGCCTGCAGGTCGCCCAGCATGGCCGGTATGTCCTTGAACAGCGATATCTCGCTCGCGGCGGCAAGCTTGCGTTTGCGCATGTCGCTGACGATGGCCGGCAATTGCAGCATCGATACGTTGAGCCGTGCCATGATTTCGCGCGCGGACATGCCGCGCAGCCCTTCCAGCTCCTCGGCTGGGACGGGCGTCAGATTGAAGCGTGCGACCATGTCGTCAAAGGACGCGCGAAACCAGGGAAGCGAGTCGGCCAGCGTGCCGTCGAAATCGAAGATGACGAGGCGATAGCGCGTCGTAGGCGGGGATTCCATGGGCAATCGGCTTTCAGCGTGTCACTTGGCGTCGCCGCCGAAATAGGCCGGCTTGCCGGTGGTCCAGGTCTCGCCCCAGAGCTGACTGCCGCCGTCGACCGCCAGCGTTTCGCCGGTTACGAATTTCGCTGAAGGCCCAGCGAGGAAAGCGACCGCTTCCGCGACCTCCCAGGGGGAGCCGACGCGCATCATCGGGTTTGAATGCGGGTACGTGGCGCGCGCTTCCGGCGTGTAGACGTTCCAGCCTTCGGTTTCGATCGCGCCCGGCGCCACGCAATTGACGCGAATGTTCAAGGGCGCCCACTCGACTGCCACTGCACGTGACAGCCCGATCACGCCGCTCCGCGCGGCGATGGTGTGCGCGATGCCGTAGAGGCCGTGCGTCGTCACCACCACGATATTGACGATGCTGCCGGGATGCTTGTGGTCGCGCCAGTGCTGCGCGGCGGCCTGCATCATGTACCAGGTGCCGTTCAGATTGGTGTTGATGACGGCATTCCAGCCCTTCACGGAAAAATCGATCGCAGCTTGCGGAAACTGTCCGCCCGCGCTGTTGACGAGGCTGTCAACGCGGCCTTGCGCGGCCCAGATCGTATCAAACAGGCGATTGACCGCATCGGGCTCCCTGATGTCGGCGACGTGCGCTGACGCATTGAGGCCGCGACCCGCCAATTCGGCCACGAGCGTATCGAGCTTGCCACCGTCGCGCCCGACCACGGCGACATGCGCGCCCATCCGCGCGAGCAGCCAGGCAATGGCGCGCCCGATGCCGCCGGCGCCGCCAGATACGACAACGACCTGATCCTTCAGCACGTCGCTTGCAAAGACCGTCGGGTGAGCCGCGAGCTCCGCGTCGGTCAGGCCGAGCTTTGGTGGGGGTGGATGGTCAGTCATGGGTCGGAGCAGGTCTTGTTATGTGCGGCATCAGCCGTACATTAGCCCGGCACCGGAAACCAAGCAAAAGAACGAGTTTGATGCCCGATCTCTCCGCCTTCCTGATCACAAAGCGCTGGCCCGCCAAACATCCCGACCGCCTTCAGCTCTATTCGTTGCCGACGCCGAACGGCGTCAAGGTCTCCATCATGCTCGAAGAGATCGAGTTACCTTATGAGGTGCATCTGGTCGATTTCGGCAAGGACGACCAGAAGACGCCGGAATTCCTGTCGCTGAATCCGAACGGCAAGATTCCGGCTATCCTCGATCCTAATGGACCGGGCGGCAAGCCGCTGCCGCTGTTCGAGTCCGGGGCGATCCTGCAATATCTCGCGGACAAAACTGGCAAACTTCTACCTGAGGATCCGGCGCGGCGATATCAGACGATCCAGTGGCTGCATTTCCAGATGGGCGGCATCGGACCGATGTTCGGCCAGGTCGGCTTCTTCCACAAATTTGCCGGCAAGGAATATGACGACAAGCGGCCGCTGGAGCGCTATGTCGCCGAATCGCGGCGCCTGCTTGATGTGATGGAGACGCGGCTCGCCGGGCGGCAATGGATCATGGACGATGAATATACCATCGCCGATATTTCCATGCTCGGCTGGGTGCGCAACCTGATCGGCTTCTATGGTGCGCGCGATCTCGTCGCGTTCGATACGCTGAAGCAGGTGCCGGCATGGCTGGAACGCGGCCTGGGCCGGCCGGCCGTGCAGCGCGACTTGACATTCCGAAGCGGTCTTAAGCCGCGCGCTTGAGCAGTTCATAAACGACGGGATTGTCGGCGCAGGCGCCGAAGCCGCATTCGAGCAGCGTCACTACATTGGCTGCCGTTAGCGCGATCACCAGCCACACGGCGGCCTGTGCGAAGGTGCCGCCGGTCGCCGGCAGCACCGCTTTATCTTCCTC
This sequence comes from Bradyrhizobium hereditatis, assembly GCF_020329435.1. Taxonomy (GTDB): domain Bacteria; phylum Pseudomonadota; class Alphaproteobacteria; order Rhizobiales; family Xanthobacteraceae; genus Bradyrhizobium; species Bradyrhizobium hereditatis. The sequence continues at coordinate 55,173 of NZ_JAGKJK010000001.1, forward strand.
GAACTGGCGATCGAACAGCAGCACGGCGGAAATCAGAACGATCGCGGCGATGAAGCCGATCAGCGCCCAGGTGTAATAATGATAGCCCAACAGCGCCGAACCATAGCCGGCGTCGCCGGGCAGGATGTGCAACAGCACCTGCCGGGTCGACGCGACAGCGCCCGCGACCGCCGCCAGCAGCGAGATTGCATAGTGGCTGGGACGGGGGCCGAAGCGGATATTGAGGATTGGCCCGACAGCCAGCGCCGCGAACAGGATGCGCTGTAGCAGGCAGAGCGCTCATTGAGGATGAACTGCGCCGCATAGGCCGCCGCCAGCGCCAGCGCCACCGCATAGAGGCTGAGTGCATTCAGCGTAATGGCGCGCGCTTGGGTCATACGTATCTCAGAACGACAGATTCAGCTTGTCGGTTGCGTGGTGCAGATAGGTTGCGACGCACGCGATCAGGACGGCGCCAAACAGGCCGAGCGCCAGCGGACGTGGCCCGCGCCAGGCGATCAGCATCGTGATGGCCGTGGCCAGAAACAAAAGGGTGAATTCCATCGGCGAGTCCCGGAAGAGATGCGCCAGTCTATGATAGATTCGCCGATCTGCTTAACTCTAATCCGGTCCGCAGGGCCGATACTCCGGAATACACCGAAAATGCCCATCACCATCTACGGCATCAAGAACTGCGACACGATGAAAAAGGCACGCGCCTGGCTTGACGATCATGGCGTGGCTTACGACTTTCACGACTACAAGCTTGCCGGGATCGCCAAGGACAAGCTCAAGCAATGGTCCGACGAAGTTGGCTGGGAAACGCTGCTCAATCGCGCGGGCACGACCTTCAAGAAGCTGCCGGACAGCGACAAGGAAGGCCTGAACGAGCGCAAGGCGTTGGCGCTGATGCTGGCGCAGCCCTCGATGATCAAGCGGCCCGTGCTGGAGCTCGGTGGCAAGCTGCTGGTCGGGTTCAAGCCTGACCTGTACGGCAAGGAGGTGCCGTCCAAATCGCGCGGGCGCCAAGCCTAGCTGAACTCGAGCTCATCACCGGGCGGAATGCGGCCGGGCGCGCGATGAAAGAGGTCGCGGTCGATGATGGTGCGCAGCGTCGGCACCGGCACCTTGTCGTTTCCGCGCATCAGGTTCTTGATCTCGAAACCGCCGTCCTCGCTGATGGTCTTCAGCGAAGCGATGATGTGGGTGACGCTGCCGTCATCGGAGAATGGCAGCAACAGCCGCTCATAGGCAACGATCCGCCCGTAGATGTCGTCGATATTGGCGATGGTATAGGCGGGGAGACGGCGGGCGATGCATTCGTGATAGACCGGCATCACGACCGGTGCGAGCCTTGCGCCGAGATACTCGTCGAGATAGCGCCCTTTGCCGGTGTTTCCATAGGCCGTCGACATTCGCGTGCCGTCGCTCTGGATGGTCAGGCGCGGCGGCTGTGCCTGCGTATCGACGCTATAGAATACCAGGTCTGGTAATTCGTCTTCGATCCGCTCTGGCTGGTATTCGGACATGCGCGGTATCGACTGGCTGCGGGCGTATAGCCGCAGCCAGGTGTTCAGCAGGTCGCGCTGCTTGATAGATTTGACGACCGACGGTCCGGCGCTCTCAAATTCCACGGCGGCAATTTCCGGCTATCCAAATGGCGTAATGATGGGATGCAGGCGGAAATATTCTATGAAACCGTCTGATTGCAGCAGAACACCGTTAATGATGGCTTGCCCGCGCGAGGGTCGCGCCGAAAGCCGACGATCGGCCGGTTGAGCACGGCGGGCGAGGCATACGACTTATGGCGCATCGGAACCGGCGCGCTTTTCCCCGCGGCAGCTTTCCGCCTTGCCTAATCCATCGCGTTGACGGCATATTCCGGCCGGAGGCGGCAGGCCCGGGACGGTTTTCCAAGGCGTCCAGGCGAGCCTGCCCGAACAGGGAAAAAGTGGCCGCGCGCGAAATGGCTTCGCGGAGACGGCTAACGGGGGAAATTTGTTTGGCTGATGAGTTTATTCTCGAAACCCACGGATTGACCAAGGAATTCGCGGGTTTCTTCGCCGTTCGAGATGTCGCCCTCAAGGTGCGTCGCGGCAGCATTCATGCGCTGATCGGGCCGAACGGTGCCGGTAAGACGACCTGCTTCAACCTGCTGACCAAGTTTCTGAAGCCCTCGGCGGGACAGATTCTGTACAAGGGGCAGGACATCACCGCGATGGCGCCGGCCGATGTGGCCCGCCTAGGGCTGGTGCGTTCGTTCCAGATTTCGGCGGTGTTTCCGCACCTGACCGCGTTGGAGAATGTTCGTGTCGCGCTACAGCGCCAGCATGGCTCTTCGTTCGATTTCTGGCGCTCCAAAAGCGTGCTGGATCGTTTCAACGGCCGCGCAATGGAGCTGTTGAGTGACGTGGGCTTGAGCGAGTTCGCCAATACGCCGGCGGTCGAGATGCCCTATGGGCGCAAGCGCGCCCTCGAGATCGCGACGACGCTGGCGCTCGATCCCGAAATGATGCTGCTCGACGAGCCGATGGCCGGCATGGGCCATGAGGACATCGACAAGATCGCGGCGCTGATCAAGCGCATCTCGGCAAAGCACACCATTCTGATGGTCGAACATAATCTTTCCGTGGTAGCCAACCTGTCCGACATCATCACGGTGCTGACGCGCGGTCAGGTGCTTGCGCAAGGCAACTACGCCGAGCTCTCAAAAGACGAGCGAGTCAAGGAAGCCTATTTGGGGGCCGGTCATGCCTGATGTGAAAATGGCCGAAGCCGCCACCAAGTCGACGAGCGCCGAAGTTCTTTCCGTTTCCGACCTGCAGGCCTGGTACGGCGAATCCCACATCCTTCACGGCATCAACTTCAATGTGAAGGCCGGCGAGGTGGTCACGTTGCTCGGCCGCAACGGCGCCGGCAAGACCACGACGCTGAAGTCGGTGATGGGCATTATCGGCAAACGCTCGGGCTCGATCCGCTTCAACAATGAAGAGATCATTCGCGCCTCGTCCGATCGGATTGCGCGGATGGGCATCGCGTTCTGTCCCGAGGAGCGGGGCATTTTCGCAAGCCTCGACGTGCGCGAAAACCTTTTGCTGCCGCCCGTCGTGCGCAGCGGCGGACTGTCGCTCGACCAGATCTTCGAGTTGTTTCCGAATCTGAAGGAGCGGCTGAACAGCCAGGGCACCAAGCTTTCGGGCGGCGAGCAGCAGATGCTGGCCATTGCGCGAATCCTGCGCACCGGCGCGCGCTTCCTGATGCTGGACGAGCCGACCGAGGGGCTAGCCCCCGTCATCATCCAGCAGATCGGTCACACCATTTCACGCCTGAAGTCGGAAGGCTTCACCATTCTGCTCGTGGAGCAGAATTTCCGCTTCGCCTCCACGGTGGCCGACCGCTACTACATCGTCGAGCACGGCAAGGTGATCGACGGTTTTGCGAATGCCGAGCTGTCGGCCAACATGGACAAACTCCACACCTATCTCGGTGTCTAATCGGTACTACGGCTGCACTCTGGATTAATGGAGATACTATGAAACAACGGATTTCAGCTCTCTTTCTCGGCACCACGCTGGCGCTCGCCGCAGGCGGTACCGCCTTGGCGCAGGACAAGACCGTCAAGATCGGCGTGCTTACCGACAATTCAGGACTTTACTCCGACCTCGGCGGCGCGGGATCGACGCTTGCCGCCCAGATGGCGGTCGAAGATTCCGGCCTTGCAGCCAAGGGCTGGAAGATCGACATCGTCTCCGCCGATCACCAGAACAAGCCGGACATCGGCACCACCATTGCGCGCCAGTGGATCGACGTCGACAAGGTCGACATCTTCGTGGACGTGCTGAATTCCGGCGTAGCGCTGGCGGTCAACAATCTGGTGAAGGAAAAGAACGCCATCATGATCAATACCGGCGCGGCGACGTCGGATCTCACAAATGCCCAGTGCTCGCCGAACACGATTCACTGGGTCTATGATACCTACATGCTCGCCAACTCTACCGGGCAGGCGCTGGTTAAAGCCGGCGGCGACACCTGGTACTTCCTGACCGCGGACTATGCGTTCGGCCACGCGTTGGAGCGCGACACCGCGGCGGTCGTGGTCAAGTCGGGCGGCAAGGTTATCGGCACCGTTAGACATCCTTTGAATTCGTCTGACTTCTCCTCGTTCCTGCTGCAAGCGCAGGCTTCCAAGGCCAAGATCATTGGCATGGCGAACGCCGGCGGCGACACTACCAACACCATCAAGCAGGCCGCCGAGTTCGGCATCGTCTCGGGCGGCCAGAAGCTCGCTGGACTGCTACTGTTCATCAACGACGTTCACTCGCTCGGCCTCAAAGTCGCGCAGGGGCTGAACTTCACCGAAACCTTCTACTGGGATCTGAACGACGGCACTCGCGCGTTTTCCAAGCGCTTCTCCGAACGCATGAAGAACAAGGCGATGCCCTCGATGGTGCAGGCCGGCGTCTATTCAGGCCTGATCCACTATTTCAAGACCATCGATGCCATGGGCGGCAATCCGCATGACGGCGTCAAGGTGGTGGCGAAGATGAAGGAGACGCCGACCGACGATCCGCTCTTCGGCAAGGGCACGATCCGTGCCGACGGGCGCAAGCTTCATCCGGCGTTCCTGTTTGAAGTCAAGAAACCCGCCGAATCGAAAGGGCCGTGGGACTATTACAAGCTGGTCGGAACGACCCCAGCAGATCAGGCCTTCCGGCCGCTTTCGGAGAGCGTCTGTCCGCTGGTAAAGAAATAACAATGACGGCCCGCCGGCGCGGTGCGGGCGGGCCGACTCTCGCGTCCCAACACGATTCCACTTCCTGGAATTCCGCTTCTTAAACGAGATCGAGTGCGAAACCGATGCAAGCCCTTTACGCCCAGCTTTTGGTGGGACTGATCAACGGATCGTTCTACGCGCTGCTCAGCCTCGGGCTCGCCGTGATCTTCGGCATGCTCAACATCATCAACTTCGCCCACGGCGCGCTTTACATGATGGGGGCGTTCACGGCGTATTTCCTCTTGAACCTCACAGGCATCGGATACTGGTGGGCGCTAATCATCGCGCCCATCGTGGTCGGCATTTTCGGCATGATCCTGGAGCGGACCATGCTGCAATGGCTGGCCGGCCTCGACCATCTCTATGGCCTGCTGCTGACCTTCGGCATCGCGCTGATCGTGCAGGGCGTGTTCCAGAACTACTTCGGCTCGTCCGGTCTGCCCTATGCGATTCCAGACTACCCACAGATCGGCGACTGGCGCGGCCTGCAGGGCGGGATCAATCTCGGATTTATGTTCCTACCGATCTATCGCGGTTGGGTGGTGATCTTCTCGCTGGTGGTGTGTCTTGCCACCTGGTTTCTGATCGAGAAGACGCAGCTCGGCGCTTACCTGCGCGCTGCGACCGAAAACCCGACACTGGTGCGCGCCTTCGGCATCAACGTGCCCCGGATGATCACGTTGACCTACGGCCTCGGCGTCGGCCTTGCCGCGCTCGCCGGCGTGCTATCGGCGCCGATCAACCAGGTGCGGCCGCTGATGGGCGCCGATCTGATCATCGTCGTTTTCGCGGTGGTGGTGATCGGCGGCATGGGATCGATCATGGGATCGATCATCACCGGCTTTGCGCTCGGCGTGATCGAGGGACTGACGAAGTATTTTTATCCCGAAGCTTCCAACACCGTGGTGTTCGTTCTGATGGTGCTGGTGTTGCTGGTGAAGCCGACGGGACTGACGGGACGGGCGGCCTGACATGAGCGCATTGACTGACGACACAATTCCCGTAACGCCGCGCGCGATGCGCGACGAGATGATGGTGTTCGGCGCCATGGCGGTGTTGCTCGCCCTGGTGCCGCTCACTGACATCTACCCTTTCTTCGTGATGCAGGCCTTGTGCTTTGCGCTGCTCGCCTGCGCCTTCAACCTCCTGATCGGCTACGGCGGCCTATTGTCGTTCGGCCACGCCATGTTCCTGGGAACGGCGGGTTACTGTTCTGCGCATGCCCTTAAGGTCTGGGGCGTGACGCCGGAACTCGGAATTGTGGTCGGCGTCGCCGCCGCTGCTGCGCTTTCGGTCGTGACCGGCTTCATCTCCATCCGACGGCAGGGCATCTACTTCTCAATGATCACTCTGGCGCTGTCGCAGCTCCTGTATTTCATCTATCTGCAGGCGCCGTTTACCCATGGTGAGGACGGCATTCAGGGCATTCCGCAGGGCTATCTGTTCGGGATTTTCAACCTGTCCAAGCCGACGGTGCTCTATTATGTCGTGCTGGCCGGCTTCCTTGGCGGCTTCCTGCTGATCTTCCGCACCATCAACTCGCCGTTCGGCGAGGTCTTGAAGTCGATCCGCGAGAACGAGCAGCGGGCGATCTCGCTGGGCTACAAGACCGACCAATACAAGCTGCTCGCCTTCATCCTGTCCGGCACGCTTGCGGGCTTTGCAGGCTCGCTAAAGGTGTTCGTGGCGCAGAACGCCTCGCTCACCGACGTGCACTGGACGATGTCGGGTGAAATCGTGCTGATGACGCTGGTCGGCGGTCTCGGTACCATCTTTGGACCCGTCGTTGGTGCGTTCGTCATTATCGCCATGCAGCAGTATCTGGCCGGCTTTGGTCAGTGGGTGACCGTGATCCAGGGGGTGATCTTTGTCGCCTGCGTGCTGACCTTCCGCCGGGGCATTATCGGCGAAATCGCGCATTATTTCCGCCGATCGCTGTAAGACGGCCGGTTTTGGCGCCGTTTTCGGCTTCACAAAGCGGTGCATTGACCTGGTTCCCGGGTCGCGCCGTGGCGCGTTTTCTCCCCGAATGTTCTATGACAGTTTTGTGACAGGTCGCGCCCGCGGCCGTTTCTGATGACGGAAAGAACCCATGCTCCGCTGGTTTCGCGCCTTCTTGCCAAAGGAGGAGCGGTTTTTTGACCTGTTCGCCCGGCATGCCGAGACGGTAGTGCAGGGCGCCTTGGCATTGCAGGACATGCTGCGCGGCGGCGAGAATACGCCGATATTCTGCCAACGCGTCAACCAGCTCGAAAGCGACGCCGACGGCATCACCCGCGAGGTGCTGACCGCCGTCCGCCGCACCTTTATCACCCCGTTCGACCGCGGCGATATCAAGAACCTGATCACGGCGATGGATGATGCCATCGACCAGATGCAGCAGACCGCGAAAGCGGTGGTGCTTTTCGAGGTCCGGACGTTCGAACCGCCGATGCGGGAAATAGCGACACTCCTGGTCGAATGCGCCAATCTCGTCAGCCGCGCGCTTCCTTTGATGCAGTCGATCGGCAGCAACATCGCAATGCTGACCGCCATCACCGAGGAAATCGGAAAGCTGGAGGGCCGTATCGATGACCTCCACGACATCGGGTTGAAGGAACTTTTCCTCAAGCACCGCAACGGCAATTCGATGGATTTCGTCGTCGGCGCCGAGATCTACAAGCACCTGGAAAAAGTGTCCGACCGCTTCGACGATGTCGCCAACGAAATCAACTCGATCGTGATCGAGCAGGTATAGGACAGGGCCAATCAGTGGACGCCACGCTTGGTCTTCCGATTCTGATCTTTCTGATCGCGGTCGCCCTGCTGTTCGACTTCCTCAACGGACTGCACGATGCTGCCAATTCGATCGCGACGATCGTGTCGACCCGCGTGCTGCGCCCGCATTATGCGGTGTTCTGGGCGGCTTTCTTTAATTTCATCGCCTTCACGGTCTTCGGGCTGCACGTCGCCAACACGATCGGGAAGGGGATCATCGAGCCAGATGTCGTCGATGCAGCGGTGATCTTCGCCGCGCTGGTCGGCGCCATCGTCTGGAATCTGATCACCTGGGCGCTCGGTATTCCCTCGTCGAGTTCGCACGCGTTGATCGGCGGATTGGTTGGCGCAGGCGTTGCCAAGGCCGGGATTGCCGCTGCGGTCTGGAGCGGCCTGTCGAAAACACTGCTGGCGATCGTGCTATCGCCGCTGGTCGGATTCCTGCTGGCGCTGATGCTGGTCGCGATCGTGTCCTGGCTGTCGGTGCGATCAACGCCGTTTGCGGTCGACCGTGCCTTCCGCATCCTGCAATTCGTCTCGGCATCACTCTATTCGCTCGGGCATGGCGGCAATGACGCGCAGAAGACCATGGGCATCATCGCCGTACTTTTGTATTCGCAGGGCCACCTCGGGTCGGATTTTGTCATCCCGTTCTGGGTCGTGATTTCCTGCCAGGCGGCCATGGGCCTCGGTACGCTAATGGGTGGCTGGCGGATTGTCCGCACTATGGGGCTTCGCATTACGAAGTTGACGCCGATGCAGGGCTTTTGCGCCGAGACCGGCGGGGCGGCGACCCTGTTCATGGCGACTTTTCTCGGGGTTCCCGTATCCACGACCCACACCATCACCGGCTCTATCGTCGGCGTCGGCGCGGCGCGCCGCATGTCGGCGGTGCGTTGGAACGTGGCGAGCTCGATCGTCTACGCCTGGGTGATCACCATTCCGGCGTCCGCGCTCATAGCGGCGCTCACTTATTGGGTGGTGCTGTTGCTACGCTGATCCGGTGACGAGCTTCAGCCCGATGATGCCGGCGACGATCAGTCCGATGCAGACGAGGCGCGCGGCGGTGGCAGGCTCGCCGAACAGGGCGATGCCCAGGATGGCGGTTCCGACCGCGCCGATGCCGGTCCAGACCGCGTAGGCGGTTCCGATCGGCAGCGCTTTCAGGGCAAGCCCGAGCAGGATGATGCTGCCCGCCATGCAGGCGAGCGTCAGGACGGATGGAACAAGCCGTGTAAAGCCCTCGGTATATTTGAGGCCGATCGCCCAGCCCACTTCCATGAGACCGGCGACAAACAACACGATCCAGGCCATGACAACCCTCCGAACCAGGCAGGGTCGTCCCCGCGGATGAGCTCTGAGTTGGAAGGCCGTCCTTCCGCAACCGATATGGGACTGGCCAGGGGCCTCTGCAACCACCAAATGAAGCTTGATTAGCCCGCCTTTCCCTGCCAAACGCTCAGCCCGATGTCCGACATTGTAATTACAGCCGAATCGCCGTCCCGCTCGCCGCTATCAGCTGAAGTAGCGCGCCGCCGCACATTTGCGATCATCTCCCACCCGGACGCCGGCAAGACCACGCTGACCGAAAAGCTCCTGCTGTTCGGCGGCGCCATCAATCTGGCGGGGCAGGTCAAGGCCAAGGGCGAGCGACGCAATACCCGCTCCGACTGGATGAAGATCGAGCGCGAGCGTGGCATCTCGGTCGTGACCTCAGTGATGACGTTCGAGTTCGATGGTCTCGTCTTCAACCTTCTGGATACGCCGGGCCACGAGGACTTTTCCGAAGACACCTATCGCACGCTGACCGCGGTCGATTCCGCCGTGATGGTGATTGACGCCGCCAAGGGCATCGAGGCGCGGACGCGAAAGCTGTTCGAGGTGTGCCGGCTGCGCGACATTCCGATCATCACCTTCATCAACAAGATGGACCGCGAGAGCCGCGATACGTTTGAGCTCCTTGATGAGATCGAAAAGACGCTGGCGCTCGACACCACCCCGATGACCTGGCCGGTCGGCCGCGGCCGCGACTTCCTCGGCACCTATGACGTCGTCAATGGCGGCGTGCGCCTGCTCGAAGGCGGCGGGGCCAAAACCGGGGCGACCGAGCAGATCGATATTGCAGATCTCGGCAAGCGCAACGCCAGTCTGGATGTCGGGCAGGTTAAGGAAGAGCTGGAACTGGTCTCGGAAGCCTGCAAGCCGTTCGAGCTGGAAGCATTTCGCGAAGGACATCTGACGCCGGTCTATTTCGGCAGTGCGCTGCGCAACTTCGGCGTCGGCGATTTGCTCGAGGGGCTCGGCAAGTTCGCGCCCGCGCCGCGCGCGCAGGACTCGAACGTCCGCAAGGTGGAGGCGGCGGAGCCGCGCATGAGCGCCTTCGTGTTCAAGATCCAGGCCAACATGGATCCGAACCACCGCGACCGCATCGCGTTCGCGCGGCTATGCTCCGGCAAGCTCAGCCGCGGCATGAAGGCGAAACTGGTGCGGACGGGCAAGAACATGTCGCTGTCGTCGCCACAATTCTTCTTCGCCCAGGACCGCTCAGTGGCGGACGAAGCCTTTGCCGGCGACGTCGTCGGCATTCCGAACCACGGTACACTGCGGATCGGCGATACGTTGACCGAAGGTGAGGACATCACCTTCGTCGGCGTGCCCAGCTTCGCGCCGGAAATCGTCCGCCGCGTTCGCCTGACGGATGCGATGAAGGCGAAGAAGCTGAAAGAAGCCCTGCAGCAGATGTCGGAAGAGGGCGTGGTGCAGGTGTTCCGGCCGCGCGATGGCGCGCCGGCGCTGGTCGGCGTCGTCGGTCCGCTGCAGCTCGATGTGCTGAAAGCGCGGCTCGATGCCGAATATTCGCTGCCGGTGGAATTCGAGGTCTCGGAATTCCAGCTCGCGCGCTGGATTTCCTCCGACGACCGCAAGAAGCTGGACGCCTTCATTGCCGCCAACAACTCCGGTATCGCCGATGACGTGGACGGCGATCCCGTTTTCATGGCCAAGAACGAGTTCTATCTCGGCTACACCCGCGAGCGGGCCGAGGGGATCAACTTCTCCAACGTCAAGGACGTGAAGAAGAAGGCGTAAGGGGCGAGCTGTCGCCCAGCCTACACCGTCGTCCTCCGCGAAAACGGGGGGACCAGTACGCCGCGGCTTATCCGTAAATCACTGACGTCTCTGGAATACTGTCATTGTCCGGTCAAGCCGGACGATGACAGCCGCGCAGGGGTGATCGATAGCCACCCACATATGCATCCAGTGGATGCCTGCATGCACCGTTAACGCAAGGGAAGCCCTTGCACAGTCTCTGCTTCCGTTAAAGTATCCACTGGATGCTTTTTAACAAAAGAGAGACCGCCCCATGACTGACCTCGCGACCTATTCCCGCTCGGGCCCCGTCGGCACCATCGTGATCGACGACGGCAAGGCCAACGTGATGTCGCTTGCCATGCTCAATGCCCTACATGCCGCGTTCGACCGGGCGGAGAAGGACAAGGCCGTCGTACTCCTGAAGGCCCGCGGAAAGCATTTTTCCGGCGGCTTCGATCTCAGTGTTTTCGCCAAGGGCAGCGCGGAGGACCAGTATCTGATGGTGAGAGCGGGCGCAGAGCTGGCGCTGCGCATCCTCTCGTTCCCGACGCCGGTGGTGGCGGCGTGCCAGGGCAACGCCTATCCGATGGGGGCCCTCCTCATCATGTCCAGCGACCATCGCATTGCCGCCGAGGGCGACTATCGGATCGGCATGAATGAGGTCGCGATCGGGCTCACCGTGCCTCGTTTTGCGATCGAGATCGCGCGGCAGCGGCTGACGCCGGCCTATTTCAGCAGGACGGTCATGACCGGAGAAATGTTCGGTCCCGCCGAGGCCGTCACCGCCGGCTTTTTTGACCGCCTCGTTCCGGCCGATGCGCTGGAGCGGAGCGCGGAGGAGGCCGCACAGGCGCTCGCCACCATCAACCTGGCCGCCCACGCCGCGACCAAGGCTCGGGCGCGGGGCGCCATCATCAAGACGATGCGCGAGGTGATCGACCAGGACATCACGCCGCAATATGGCGAGGACCGCGTTGCCAAACGGGCGTCTGCCTAGCAGAAATCCTCGGCGACCCGGCAGTGGCGCTGCGTCTCATGCCTTTGTATGAAGGGGACATGACCACAAAGCCGCGCCGGGCGACCTACCGCCATGGCAATCTGAAAACCGCCGCGCTGAAGGCGGCCACCCGCCTGGTGGCCTCGGCCGGACACGAGCAGCTGAGCCTGCGCGAAGTCGCGGATGCCGTCGGCGTCGCGCATCGCTCGCTGTATAACCATTTCGCCGACCGCGAGGCGCTATTGGACGCGGTGGCAACAGAGGCCTATACGAGGCTTGCCGCCATGCTCGTCAAGGCAGAGACGCCGGAGGACTACACCGCAAAGTATGTCCGCTTTGCGCTCGCCAATCGCGCGCTATACGCCCTGATGACCAGCCGCCCGCACCGCACGATGAAATTCAATCCGCCGCTGCAGGCCGCCGTCCATAAGGTCATAGCCCAGGCGATGCGGATATTCTGCCAGGATATCGAGAGCCCGGCCGAGCGCCGCCGCGCGGTGATGAAGGTGTACATCACGCTTTATGGCGGCATCTCGCTCTACACCGCCGGGGTCCTCGACCAGCCCAGCGAAAAGGCCCTGATTGCGGAACTGTCCGCCATGAACGCGGGGAAGTGAACGCGATCAGCCTTGATAGCGCCTGGAGCGCGCATCAGCTTAGTGGGATCGCTTCCAAGGACCCGTTGCATGTTTCGGTTCGCCATCGTGTGCCTGATCGGCCTGTCCGTTGGGATCGGCGCCGCCGATGCCCAGTCACGACGCCAGATCGATGCCACGCCGTTTTCGCATGCGCCATGCAGCGTGCTCGACGGCCAGCCTTGCACGCCGTCATTCTGCAGCGTGTTCAACGAGGGGCCGTGCATTCCCGAGATCGACTATCCCTACGGCCAGAATCTGCAACTCACGATCGAGAGTGTGCCGCCACAGGACCAGGTCGCGAAATACAGGAAGCCCAACCGTGATCTCGATACGATCGGCGATCTGTTCGCAGCGCTGCGCTCCTGCTGGACGCCGCCGCCTTCCGACGTCGCGCGCGGAGGGATGCAGATGTCGGTTCGTTTCAGCTTTAAGCGCTCGGGCGAGATCATCGCTACGCCCCGCATGACCTATGCCACGGCAGGCGTCTCAGCCGACACCCGCGCCACCTATCTGAAAGCGATCAACGCGTCGCTCGCGGCCTGCACGCCGCTCAAATTCACGTCTGGACTGGGCGGCGCGCTCGCCGGGCGGCCGATCGCGATCCGCTATGTCGACAACCGCGATCTGGGAAAGCAGGCGGAGAAGCCATGACGGAGCCGCGAGGCGCATTGCGTCCCAAGCCCGTAAAGTGATACGCGGATAATCCGGAAAACCAGCCGCATGACGGGAGGACATCATGGGACTGCTGGTGTTGGTCCTGGGCCTGATTCTGTTTTTCGGCGTCCACACGCTCACCATCCAGCGCAAGCTGCGCGCGCAGGTCATCGCCGCGACGGGCGAGGGCGGCTATAAGATCGGCTATGCGCTGGCCTCATTCGTTGGGCTTGCACTGATCATCTGGGGTTTTGCCAAATATCGTGCGACAGGTTGGATCGACGTCTGGTATCCACCGGTGGCGCTCAAGCACATCGCGGTGGCGCTGATGTTGCCCGCGATCATCATGGTGGTCGCTTCCTACATCCGAGGGCGGATCTATACGACGCTGAAACATCCGATGCTGGCGGGCATCAAGCTGTGGGCTGCGGCGCATCTGCTTGCCAACGGCGACCTCGGCTCGATCATCCTTTTCGGCTCGTTTCTCGCATGGGCGGTCTATGACCGCATTTCGCTGAAATATCGTTCCGACGCCGGCGCGCCGCCGATTCCCGTCGGTGGTCCCGGCAACGACCTGATCGCGATCGCGGTCGGGGTCGTCGCCTATCTGGCGCTCGCATTCGCGTTCCATCCGGCCGTGATCGGCGTCCCCGTAGTTGGAGCCTAACAATGTCGGTTCAGTCTGCCATCAAGCGCAAGACGGCGCCCGATATCCGCGCGCGCAAGAACGGCGAGCCGATCGTGATGCTGACGTCCTATCACGCGCATACTGCTGCGCTGGTGGACCGCCATTGCGATGTCATCCTGGTCGGCGATTCCCTCGGCAATGTCATGCATGGTTTCGAGACCACCGTTCCGGTGACGCTCGACATGATGATCCTGCAGGGACGTGCGGTGATGCGGGGCTCGAAGCACGCGCTGGTCGTGGTGGATATGCCGTTCGGCTCCTATGAAGCCTCGAAGGAGCAGGCGTTTCATTCCGCGGTGCGGATATTGAAGGAGACGCAGTGCGGCGCGGTGAAACTGGAAGGCGGCGAGCGGATGGCGGAAACCGTCGCGTTCCTGTCCGAGCGCGGCGTGCCGGTGATGGGTCATATCGGGCTAACGCCGCAATCGATCAACACGCTCGGCTCGTTTCGCGCACAGGGCCGTGACGAGGGTAGTTGGGATCCGATCCTGAAGGACGCCCAGGCGATCTCGGACGCCGGGGCATTTTCAGTTGTGATCGAGGCGGTCGCCGAGCCGCTGGCGCGAAAGATCACGGAAACAATCGCCATTCCGACCATCGGCATCGGCGCCAGCGCGGCCTGCGACGGGCAGGTGCTGGTGCTGGAGGATATGCTCGGGCTGTCGCCACGGACGCCGAAATTCGTGCGCCGCTATGGTGATCTCGGCCCCGCGATCGAAGCAGCGATTAAGGGCTATGCCGAGGACGTCCGCTCGCGCGCATTCCCAGGCCCCGAGCATGTCTACGAGATGAAGAAGAACTGACGAGGGGGCGCGATGGACTGGTCGCAACACTCCATTCCGGCGATGCGGCTCGAACCGCGCTTTGGCGATCGGATCGTTCCTGTGTTTTGCGAACGACCCAAGAGCATTGCGGCGATGGTCGCGGAGGCCGTGGCGCGAAACGGCGACGGTGAAGCGCTGGTTTGCGGCACCAGGCGAATGACGTGGCGCGAGGTCGCGAAACAATCAGCCCAAATCGCAGCGGGGTTTGAAAAACTCGGCCTGCAGCGGGGTGACCGTGTCGCGGTACTGCTCGGCAACCGGATCGAATTTGTGCTGACGATGCTGGGCGCGGCTCATGCTGGGCTGGTGACGGTCCTACTTTCGACCCGCCAGCAGAAGCCGGAAATTGCCTATGTGCTGACCGATTGCGGCGCAAAGCTGCTGATTCACGAGGCGGCGCTCGCCGACCGCGTGCCCGACGCGGGCGATATCCCGGAAGTCACGCGGCGGATCGCCGTCGACGACGATCCGCTTCTCTCGCGCTTTTCCGAACTGGCCGACAATGCGCCGCTGGCTGCGCCAGTCGAGGTCGGCGAAGAAGACACCGCGATGATCCTCTATACCTCGGGTACCACCGGCAAGCCGAAGGGCGCGATGCTTGCCCATTGCACCATCATTCATTCGGCCATGGTGTTCGCGTCGTGCCTGAAGCTCACCGAAGCGGATCGCTCGATCGCCGCGGTGCCGCTCGGCCATGTCACGGGCGTGGTCGCCAACGTCATGACCATGGTCCGGTGCGCCGGCGCGCTGATCATCATGCCGGAGTTCAAGGCGGCGGAATATCTAAAGATGGCGTCGCGCGAGCGCGTCACCTACACCGTGATGGTGCCGGCGATGTATAATCTCTGCCTGCTACAGCCGGATTTCGACAGCTACGATCTGTCGAGCTGGCGGATCGGCGGCTTTGGCGGCGCGCCGATGCCGATCGCCACCATCGAGAAGCTGGATGCGAAGATTCCCGGCCTCAAGCTGATGAATTGCTACGGTGCGACCGAGACCACCTCGCCATCGACCATGATGCCGGGTGAGCTGACCGCGAGCCATATCGACAGCGTCGGCTTGCCCTGTCCCGGCGCGCAGATCGTCGTGATGGATGCCGAGGGCCGCGAACTGCCGCGCGGCGAGATCGGTGAAATCTGGATTCACAGCGGCTCCGTCATCAAGGGCTACTGGAACAATCCCAAGGCGACGGCGGAGAGCTTTACGGCCGGCTTCTGGCACTCCGGCGACCTTGGCTCGATCGACAAAGAAAATTTCGTCCGCGTGTTCGATCGGCAGAAGGACATGATCAACCGCGGCGGCCTTAAGATCTATTCCGCCGAGGTCGAGTCGGTGCTGGCCGGCCACCCCGACGTGGTCGAGAGCGCAATCATCGCCAAGCCATGCCCGGTGCTGGGTGAGCGTGTGCATGCGGTCGTCGTGACGCGCAATCCCGTCGGCGCCGAGGCGCTGCGCGCCTGGTGCGCCGAACGGTTGTCCGACTACAAGGTGCCGGAAACGATGGATCTCTGGACGGAGCCGTTGCCGCGCAACGCCAATGGCAAGGTCATGAAACGGCAGCTGCGCGACGCCCTCACCGCGGCCTGAAACAGCGGCTAAAGTTTTGGTGCGCTGCCTCTAGGCATCGCGCCGTCGTTTTGCCCGGCGGCGAGCGCGGCACTGTCAATGGCGGCGGCGCTGATGAGCTGCTTGACATCCAAAAGCGTGAATTGCGCGATAGCGACACGGTCGCCTGGCGTGCCCGGAACCAGCTGCACACTCAGCACGCCGTCGCAGTTCGCGCCCTTGGCCTCTGTCAGCATGCCGCCGGGATCCTTGGCCTTGGCCTGCGCGCGCTTGACGACGGCCACGCAACTGCCGCGGACGGTGTCGCCGTTGAGCTTGACGGCAGCCCTCGGATCGAGCGGCTTGTCGATGGCTTCGAGCGCAGTCGCTTCCTTGTATTTGCCGCCGACCGATATAATCGAGCCCTTGCGGTAGATGTAGTACAAATGCTGATCGCCGACGATGGTGGGCACGCCGTATTTGCCCATCACCTGCTTGATCATGTCCGCCTTCGACGGTTGCTGGTCCTGCGCGAAAGTCAGGTTGCGGGCGACGAAATAGGCGCGGTTGGCGCTCGCCGGTGAGGTGAAGCTGGTCGAGAGCATCTCGCCGTTCTGTTTCGGACCGGCGGGAAGGTTGAAGTTCAGCGCCGTGACGTAGCTGGTTCCGCCGTCGCCGAACTTCTGCTGCTGGATGTCGGTCCTGGTGTCGGTGCGGCCCTTGAACAGCGAATCAAAGATGGCGCGTGCGGATTCGGCGTTTGATTCGGTGGAGATGCCCAAAATGTCGGGCCGCAACTTTCCTGAGAATGCCGTTTCGGGAGCTTTCGGCTTGACGTCGTCGGCGAGTAGCGCTGCGGGCGCGGGTACCAGGCCCATGGCGAGGATCAAAACCAGCGCATGGCGAGGCATGAAACACCTGAAAAATCGGGTACGAGTTGAGAATGGAGTGGGCGGGATTACGCAAACTTTGAACCGCGATGTCAACATTCCCGGCCGGTTTTGCAGGGGATCGGAGGCGCTGTTAACGCTTTGATCCACCTCGCTTTGCCTTGCCACCGCCATATCGATAGGGTACGCCCCAGCCTTGCGGGGATCGGGTGCACAATAGGGCTGCCACAATCGCGGTTCCCCGGCGATGGGATATCCTTAAGTGTCTGAATTATTTGATGAAGTCGACGAGGAAGTACGTCGCGAACAGCTCAAGAAGCTGTGGAACAAATATTCGATCTACATCATCGCCGGCCTGATTTTGATCATCGCCGCCGTCGCCGGCTGGCGCGGCTACCAATACCTGGAAGCCAAGAAAGCGGCCGAGGCGGGCGCTGCCTTCGACAAGGCGGTCGAGCTCTCGGAAGCCAACAAGCATGCCGAGGCCGAAGCGGCCTTCGCCGATCTCATCGCGAAAGCGCCGTTCGGCTATCGCACGCTGTCGCGATTGCGCTTGGCGGCGGAGATTGCCAACCGCGATGCGCAGGCGGCGGCTAAGATGTACGACGAAATCGCCGCCGATCGCAGCGTCGGCGTCGCCGACCAGGATCTGGCGCGGATTCGCGCGGCCCAATTGCTACTGGAAAGCACCAGTTATCCGAACATGAAAGAACGCCTTGAGTCGGCCGCTGCGCCGGGCGCGACCTTCCGCCATACCGCGCGCGAATTGCTGGCGCTGTCGGCCTGGCGCGCCAACGATGCCGCGGCGACGCGGCAATGGCTGGACATGATTGCCAATGACGGCGAAACGCCGCCTAGCCTGCGCTCGCGTGCCGAAGCGCTGCAGGCCCTGCTGCCGCCGGTCGCCAAGAGCTGACACGAGAGCTGAAACCGGCAAAACGAGTTGGGAAATCCAATATGCGCCGCCCGCAACGAATGATCGCAACCGCCGTCCTCATCGCGCTGTCAGGCGCGCTGGCAGGCTGTGGCAGCACGGGCAGTTTCGATCCGACCGATCTGCTCGACTTCCTCGATACCAAGAAGAAGCTTCCCGGTGAGCGCAAACCGGTGTTCCCGGAAGGCGTGCCGGGCCTCGAGCAGGGCGTGCCGCGGGATCTCTACAAGGGGGCCCGCCAGCAGGTCGACGATCCGAATGCGCAGGCTGCTGTTGCAGCTCCGCCGCCGGAAGAACCGAAATCCAAGCGTGGCGCAAAATCCAGGGGCAAGCAGGCTGCCGCACCCGCCGCTGCGGATCCCGACGCCGCTCCCGAGGAAGAGGGCAGCACCGCCGCTGCGCCGCCGGCGCCCAAGCCGGCCAAGATCGTGCGCAAGCGCACCACCGCGCCGCCCCCCGATCAGTCGGCCGCGCCCGCACAATCTTCGCAACAACAGGCCTCGCCGTTCCCGGCGCCGATGCCGAGCGGCTCTTTCACGCGCTGATTTGTTCTTTTCGTTCGATTGACACGCCCTTCAAAAAGGGCGTTTGGATCATTTATGTCCTTTACGATCGCCATCATCGGCCGGCCGAATGTCGGCAAGTCGACGCTGTTCAACCGGCTGGTCGGGCAAAAGCTCGCGCTGGTTGACGACGAACCCGGCGTGACCCGCGACCGCCGGGAGGGAAGTGCGCGTCTCGGCGATCTCGAATTCACCGTGATCGACACCGCCGGCCTCGACGAGGGCGCCAAGGGCTCGCTGACCGCGCGGATGCAGGAGCAGACCGAAACCGCGATTGGCCTTGCCGACGCGCTGATGTTCGTGATCGACGCGCGCGCGGGGCTGACGCCGAACGATCGCGCCTTCGCCGATTTCGCGCGCCGCGCCAACAAGCCGGTGGTGCTGGTCGCCAACAAGAGCGAGGGCAAGCACGGCGAGATCGGCGCGATGGAATCCTATGCGCTGGGGCTCGGCGACCCCGTGCAGATATCGGCCGAGCATGGCGAGGGTATGAGCGAGCTCTATGACGCGCTCGCCGCGCTGATGCCGGAGCCGGCGGAAGAGGCCGAAGAGCTCGACGATGATGCCGTATCGGACGAGGATCTCGCGCAACGCCCGATCCGCGTCGCCATTGTCGGCCGCCCCAATGCTGGCAAATCCACGTTGATCAACTACTTGCTCGGCGAGGAGAGGCTGCTCACCAGCGCCGAGGCCGGCACCACGCGCGATTCCATTTCGGTGGAGATCACCTGGCAGGGCCGCGATTTCCGCGTGTTCGATACTGCGGGCTTGAGGCGCCGCTCGCGGATCGAGGAGAAACTGGAAAAGCTCTCGGTGGCGGACGCGCTGCGCGCGATACGTTTTGCCGAAGTCGTGGTGCTGGTGATGGACGCGCAGAACCGGTTCGAGGAACAGGACCTGCGCATCGCCGATCTGATCGAGCGCGAGGGGCGAGCGATCGTGCTCGCGGTCAACAAATGGGATCTGATGGAGCGCAAGCCGCATCTCATTTCTGCCCTGCGCAGCGATGCTGATCATTGGCTGCCGCAGGTCAAGGGCGCGCCCATCGTCGCCGTATCAGGCCTGATGGGCGAGGGCATCGACCGCTTGATGGCGGCGATACAGGATGCCTACGCGATCTGGAACAAGCGCGTGCCGACGGCCGCGCTCAATCGCTGGTTCGAGCAGGCGATCCAAGCCAATCCGCCGCCTGCCGTATCAGGCCGCAGGCTGAAGCTGAACTACATTACGCAAACCAAGGGACGTCCGCCGAGCTTCGTGCTGTTCTGCTCACGCGCGGACGCGGTACCGCAGTCGTACCTGCGTTACCTCACCAACGGCCTGCGCGAAGCTTTTGAGCTGCCGGGCACGCCGATCCGGATCACGCTGCGCGAAAAGGCCAATCCATTCGCCCACAAGCGCAAGCGGCCGTCATGAGCGAGCAAGCATCCACCATTGCGGTCGAGGGGAGGCCGCCGGTGCGCAGTGGCGCGGCGGCCTTCATCTTCGTCACGATCCTGCTCGACATGCTTGCGCTCGGCCTGATTCTGCCGATCCTGCCCAAGCTCGTGGAGAGTTTTGTCGACAACGACACGGCGACTGCTGCGCGGATTTTCGGCCTGTTCGGCACGGCCTGGGCACTGATGCAGTTCCTGTTCTCGCCGATCCTTGGCGCGCTCTCGGACCGCTTCGGCCGGCGGCCGGTGGTGCTCCTGTCAAATTTCGGGCTGGCGCTGGATTACGTGCTGATGGCGCTCGCGCCGTCGCTGGTCTGGCTGTTCATCGGCCGCGTGATCTCGGGCATCACGTCAGCAAGCATCTCGACGGCGTTTGCCTATATCGCCGACGTGACGCCGCCGGAACGGCGCGCGGCGGTGTTCGGCAAGATAGGCGCGGCCTTCGGCGCCGGCTTCATTCTCGGACCGGCGGTTGGCGGCCTCCTCGGCGACACGGACCCGCGACTGCCGTTCTGGATCGCGGCGGGCCTAAGCTTTGCGAACACGCTCTATGGCTGGCTGATCCTGCCGGAGTCGCTGCCGCCGGAACGTCGTGCGCCATTTCGGTGGAAGAGCGCCAGCCCGATCGGCGCGCTGCACCTGTTGCGCTCGAACCGGACTCTCGCCGGCTTGTCGCTGGCAAATTTCTTCGGCCAGGTCGCGCATGTGGTACTGCCTTCCACTTTCGTGCTCTATGCGACCTACCGCTATGGCTGGGACACGAAGACGGTCGGCCTCACGCTAGCTTTGGTTGGCATTTGCGCCATGGTGGTGCAGGGTGCGGGCGTCGGTCCGATCGTCAAATGGCTCGGCGAGCGCCGGGCGCTGTTGCTCGGGCTTGCCTCTGGCGGCTTGGGATTCTTCATCTATGGCGCGGCGCCGACCGGGCCGCTGTTCTGGGTCGGCATTCCCGTGATGGCGCTGTGGGGCGTATCGGGCGCGGCGATCCAGGCGCTGACGACACAACTGGTCGCACCGGATCAGCAAGGCCAGTTGCAGGGCGCAACCAACAGCGTCAACAGCATCGCCCAGATGGCGGGGCCATTCCTGTTCACGCTGATCTTTGCCTATTTCATCAGCGATCAGGCGCCGATGAAAATGCCGGGCGCACCGTTCCTGCTCGCCGCGGCGTTGCTTGCGCTTGCGCTCGTGATCGCGTGGCGCACGCTGAAAAAGTAAGGTGGGTTAGCCGAAGGCGTAACCCACCGCTCGCTTGCGTGAAAGAGGTGGGTTACGCTTCGCTCACCCATCCCACGATTCTTACTTCTTCACCAACGGACAATCGCTGGCCTCGAGCGGCTTGGCAGCGTCCTCCGGAGCGATCGTGGCGATCAGCTTGTAATAGTCCCACAGTCCCTTCGACTCTTCCGGCTTCTTCACTTCAAACAGATAGGCCGGAATGAGACGGCGACCGTCGGCGCGCAGCGGGCCCTTGCCGAACAGCGGATCGTCGGTCGGCAATTCCTTCATCTTGGCGACGACCTTGGCGCCGTCACGCGGATTGCTGCCGAGTGCTTCCATCGCCTTCAGGTAATGCAGGATCTCGGCATAGAGGCCCGCCACCGTCATCGAGGGCATCGAGCCCTTTGGCGAGGCCTTCTGGAAACGCTTCGACCATTCGCGGGTCTTGTCGTTGAGATCCCAATAGAATGATTCAGTGAAGGTCAGGCCCTGCGCCGTCTTCAGGCCGAGCGCATGCACGTCGTTGATGAAAAGCAGCAGCGCGGCAAGCTTCTGGCCGCCCTGCACGATGCCGAATTCGGCCGCCTGCTTGATCGAGTTGGTGGTATCGCCGCCGGCATTGGCGAGGCCGATGACCTTGGCCTTCGAGGACTGCGCCTGCAGCAGGAAGGACGAGAAGTCCGAGGTGTTGAGCGGATGCCTGACCGCGCCCAGCACCTTGCCGCCGGTTTGAGTGACGACGTTGCCGGTGTCGCGCTCGAGCGCGTGGCCGAAGGCGTAATCGGCGGTGAGGAAGAACCAGGTGTCGCCGCCGGCCTTGGTCAGCGCCTTGCCGGTGCCGTTGGCGAGCATGTAGGTGTCGTAGGTGAAGGAGATGGTGTTGGGATTGCAGGCTTTGCCGGTGAGGTCGGCGGTGGCCGCGCCCGAATTGAGCAACACCGAGTTCTTTTCCTTCACGAGATTACTCACCGCGAGCGCGACGCCGGAGTTCGGCGTATCGGCGATAGCGTCGACCTTATCGGCATCGATCCACTGCCGCGCGATGTTGACGCCAATGTCGGGCTTGTTCTGGTGGTCGCCGCTCAGCACCTCGATCGTCCAGCCCTTGGCTTTGAGGCCGGAATCCTCGACGGCCATCTTGACTGCAGCGACCGAGTTCGGGCCGCCGATATCGGCGTAAAGGCTCGACATGTCGTTGAGCACGCCGATCTTGACAGTCTTGTCCTGGGCCAGTGCTGGCGTTGCGAGGCCGAGTGCGGCAAGCGCCACGGAGACGGCGAAGCGCCGCGCAATTCTTGTCGTCATTGTATTCCTCCTGAATGGTTGTTCGCCGGCTCTCTTTTCGGAACCTGCCAGCAGTCCTGCGATAGTCGTTCTCGAAAGCGCGGGCAATGCACCTATCGTCGCGCGTCCGATTAGCTTGAACTTCTGGATCTGCTTACCGTTCTCAATTTCGACGATTTAAACATCGCCTCCGGCATTCACCGCCATGCGCGAGTGCTGGAAAACGCCCGCCATTGCGGCCGCTGTGGCCAAAACGGCTACTGGATACCATCGTCCACTGCCCCGCGTTTTTCCCGCAGAGCCATTCCTTAACGAAGGTTCCATCTTTCCTGGAAGCTGCGTACACCTACGCTGGCGGATGAAAGCTCATCAGCTTACGGCTCCTGTAGTCGTACAGCTTGCCGGTCTCGGTCCACTCGGGCGCGCACATCGGTACGATGAATTCCGCGGCCTGTTCGGGCGTATCCAGCGTCATCGGGTCTTCGCCGGGAAATACGGCGGCGCGCATGCGGGTGCGGATCGGGCCAGGGCTGAACAGGTTCACGCGCAGCTTCGTGCTCACGGTCTCGTTGGCCCATGAGCGCACCAGCGTGTCGAGTGCGGCCTTCGAGGCGGCGTAGGGACCCTGATAGGCGTTGGCTTTGCTGGCGGCGCCAGAAGTGACGAACACAGCGCGGCCTGCGTCTGAGACCCTGAGCAGCGGATCCATGCAGCGGATGAGCTGGAAGTTCGCGGTGACGTTCACCGCAAAGACGTCGTTCCACGGCTTCAGCTCGATGTGCCCGAGCGGCGAGGAGGGTCCGGCGACGCCGGCATTGCCGACGAGAATGTCGAGCTTGCCGTGGCGTTCGTGCAGCGCCGCGCCGAGCCGCGCGATGCCATCGAAATCGGTGAGATTGAGCGGCACCAGCGTGGCGCTGCCGCCCTCTTTCCGGATCTCGTCGTCGAGCTCCTCAAGGCCACCTTGCGTGCGTGCGACGGCAACAATGTGTGCGCCGGCGCGGGCGAGCGCGCGCGCCGTGGCAAAGCCGATGCCGCGAGAGGCGCCGGTGACAAGCGCGATGCGGGAGGCGAGGGGTTTGGTCATGATCTAAGCCTTCGTCATGCCTGGCGTGTGCCAGGCATCTACGTCTTGGCGGCGGGTTTTACAGACGTGGATGGCCGGGACAAGCCCGGCCGCCATGAAAACGTCGTCATTCCGGGATGGCCCGAAGGGCCAGACCCGGAATCTGGAGATTAGGGAAACGGAAGTCGTGCCACATCGAGATTCCGGGTTCGATGCTTCGCATCGCCCCGGAATGACGGCACGTATCAGCTCGCTTCCGCCAGCAGCGACAACTGCCGTGGCTGCGGCTCGACCTGGTTCTGATCGGTGAGATTGGTCGGATAGGCTCCGGTGAAGCAGTGGTCGGAGAACTTTGGATTTGCGGGATCGCGGCTGGCATAGCCCATCGCGCGGTACATGCCATCGATCGACAGGAACGCGAGCGAATCCGCGCCGATGATATCGCGCATCTCTTCGAGTGAATGGGTCGCGGCCAGCAGGCCGCCGCGGTCCGGCAGGTCGATGCCGTAATAGTCGGGATACAGGATCGGCGGCGAGGCGAGACGGAAATGCACCTCGCGCGCGCCGGCGTCGCGCATCATGCGGACGATCTTCTTCGACGTGGTGCCGCGCACCAGCGAGTCGTCGATCAGGATGATGCGCTTGCCTTCGATTGCGGCGCGGTTGGCCGAATGTTTCATGCGCACGCCGAGCTCGCGCACGCTCTGCGTCGGCTGGATGAAGGTGCGGCCGACATAGTGGTTTCGGATGATGCCAAGCTCGAACGGCACGCCGGAATACTGGCTATAACCGACGGCGGCGGGCACGCCAGAATCGGGCACCGGCACCACGACATCAACGTCGGGATGGCTCTCGCGCGCGAGCTCTGCACCGAAGGCCTTCCGAACGTCATAGACCGAGCGGCCGCCAACGATGGAATCCGGCCGCGAGAAATAGATGTATTCGAAGATGCAGGGCCGTGGTGGCTTCGGCGGGAACGGCTTGTGGCTGTGCGCGCCGTCCTCATCGAACACGATGATCTCGCCCGGTTCGATGTCGCGAACATACCTGGCGCCGATCATGTCGAGCGCGCAGGTCTCCGAGGTCAGGATCGGACGGCCATCGAGATCACCGAGCACCAGCGGGCGGATGCCGAGCGGATCGCGGGCGCCGATCAGCTTCTTGTTGGTCAGCGCGACCAGCGCATAAGCGCCTTCGATCGCGCGCAACGCCTCGATGAAGCGGTCAATGAAGCGGTTGCGCTTGGACTGCGCGACCAGGTGCAGGATCACTTCGGTGTCGGTGGTCGACTGCATCATCGCGCCGCCCTTCACGAGCTCGCGGCGCAAGGTCAGGCCATTGGTGAGGTTGCCGTTGTGGCCGACCGCAAAACCGCCGGCGCTGAGCTCGGCGAACAGCGGCTGCACGTTGCGCAGGATGGTCCCGCCGGTCGTGGAGTAGCGCACATGCCCGACCGACATGCCGCCGGGCAGGCGCTCGATCACCTCACGCCGGGAGAAGGTGTCGCCGACGAGACCGAGACGGCGTTCGGAATGGAAGCGGCTGCCGTCGAAGGAGACGATGCCGGCGGCTTCCTGGCCGCGGTGCTGGAGAGCGTGTAGCCCGAGGGCTGTGATCGCAGCGGCCTCGGGGTGGCCGAAGATACCGAACACACCACATTCTTCGCGTAGCGTGTCGCCTTCGACATCGTCCTGCAACTCGATACCGAGGTTCGGCTCGAGTTCGCCGGCGTGATCGGAAGGGTTTTGCATCTCGTCCATCGCGCCTCTCTTTTTTGGCCAGACCTTAGCGACCCGCGGGTTTCTCGATCAGCTTTTTAAGGCTGTCGCGAGCAGGTTTGCTGTAGCCATCGCCGGATCCAGGTGCCGCCTGGTCGGCGTCAGTTTGATCGTCTTCCGGTTTATTCTTCTTGAATCTCTTTAAGATGGTGTTCTCGGGATCATCCGGCAAGAGCGACATTAACCAATCCCCGGTTCCCTGCAGGACGACCCGGGACTTCGCACCGGTGATCCAGTCCGGCCGCTGCTTGTCGGGGACCAGCCAGCTGAAGAACAGGAAGGCGACCACGACGATCAAGAGGCCACGGCCGAGCCCGAACAGGAAACCGAGCGTGCGATCCAGCGCACCGATCCGGGAATCCAGGATCATGTCCGAAATCCGCACCGTGATGACGGAGACGACGATCAGGGTCCCGATGAAGGTACCGGCCACAACCGCGACGGCTGCCACCGTGTCGTTGTTGAAATAGGTTTTGGCGGTCGGGAGCAGCTTCGAGAAGGCGTACAGCGTCACCAGTGCCGCCGCGCCCCAGGCCGCGATCGACAGGATTTCGCGCATAAAACCGCGCACCATCGCGAGCAGCCCCGAGATCAGCATCACTCCGAGCAGGACGAGATCGAGTATCGTAATCGGCATCAGCTGGTCAGGTCCGCTCGTAAATCCCTCAAGCAGCGAATCGGCGGGGGCAGGCTCACCCCAAGTGAGGGGCAGACGGCCCATCCCGCAAGGCCGGATATCGCGCCATCCCGCCTGCCTTTCGCGCGCGTTGTATAGCGGCGAGGGCCGGGCGCGTCACGCCGCTTTAGCCGTTTTCACGACGGAATCGCGCTGGTGTGGCATTTTTCTCCACTGCACCCTCGCGATTGTTATTTCGGTTGCCTCTCGGGGTGCCGCGTGCCGCGATTTCGGCCACAAGGGTCGTCAGCCCGCCGATGGCATTCAGCGCCAGACCGCCATCGCCTCCGACCTCGCCTCGGGCCGATTCGGGCAGGACGGCGCGGCCAAAGCCGAGTTTGGCGGCCTCTTTCAGCCGCGCCGAGGTCTGCGCCACCGGCCGCACCGCGCCCGACAGCGAAATCTCGCCGAAATAAACCGCATCCGTCGGTAACGGTGCATTCACCAAAGACGACACCAGGGCGGCAGCGGCGGCAAGGTCCGCTGCGGGCTCCTGGATCCGCAGGCCACCCGCGACATTCAGATAGACGTCGTAACCGGATAATTTCACCCCGCAATGGGCCTCCAGCACTGCCAGCACCATCGATAGCCGGCTCGGGTCCCAGCCCACCACCGCGCGCCGGGGGGTGCCGAGCGTGGTCGGCGCCACCAATGCCTGCAATTCCACCAGAACCGGGCGGGTGCCCTCGATGCCGGCAAACACCGCCGTTCCCGGGCTGCCGAGATCGCGTTCAGAAAGGAACAGTTCGGATGGGTTGGAAACCTCGCGCAGGCCGAGGCCGGTCATCTCGAACACGCCGATTTCATCGGTTGGGCCGAAGCGGTTCTTGACCGCGCGCAGGATGCGGAACTGCTGCGAGCCTTCGCCCTCGAACGACAGCACCGCGTCGACCATGTGCTCGACCACGCGGGGACCCGCAATCTGGCCGTCCTTGGTGACGTGGCCGACCAGGATGATCGCAGCTCCGGATTTCTTGGCGAAACGGATTAGCGCCTGTGCCGACGCGCGGACCTGCGTCACCGTTCCCGGCGCCGATTCCACCGTGTCGGTCCACATGGTCTGGATCGAATCGATCACGATCAGACGCGGCACCGCGCCCTCTGACAGCGTCGAGACGATGTCCTCCACCGAGGTTTCGGAAGCGAGCTGCACCGGCGCATCAGCCAGTCCCAGCCGTTCGGCACGTATCCGCACCTGCGCCACTGCCTCTTCGCCGGAAATATAGACCGCGCGATGCCCGGCGCGGGCCAGCATGCTGGTCGCCTGCGTCAGCAATGTCGACTTGCCGATACCGGGATCGCCACCGACCAGAAGCACCGAGCCGCGCACGAAGCCGCCGCCGGTGACACGATCGAGCTCCGTCATGCCCGAGGGCAGGCGCGGGGCGTCGTTGCTTTTGCCGGTCAGCGATTCCAGCGCAAACGTCCGGCCCTTGCGGCGGGAGCGGACCGAGACGGGCATCGAGGTCGCGCCGGTCGTATCCTCCTCGCTCAGCGTGTTCCACTCGCCGCAGGAATCGCACTTGCCCTGCCAGCGGTTATAGGCCGCGCCGCAATTCTGGCAGACGAAGGAGAGAGTGGATTTGGCCATGATGGGAAATAGCAGACTCGGTGGAACGGGCGGCACTACTTAGCACGGAAAGACGCCGTGTGGCGCGCCGGGTGCCGATGCATCCATCGCGCGTATCACGGAGCCAAGTTGGCACATGTCCAGATGCCGACCGGTTGCTCAAGCCCGCGAATGGTCTGCGCCGGCTGCTCGACGAGCGACGCGAAGTCGGCGCTCGAACCGTTCGTTTCGGTGCGGGCCCGCTGCACCAGTGCGTCGCTGACGACGATGGCGCATCCGAATTCGCGGGTCAGCGCCTCGAGCCGGCTCGCCGCATTCACGGTGGTGCCGATCACGGCGAATTCGAGCCGGTTGAGGCCGATATCGCCGAGCACGACCTGCCCGTAATGCAATCCGACGCTGACCCGGATCGGCGGCTCACCGCGATCCTTCCGTTCCCTGTTCAATTCGGCGATCGAGGCGATCATGCCCCGCGCGCAACGCAAGGCGTTCAGCGCGTCGGAATCGCCGGCGAACGGCGTGCCAAACGTCGCCATCAGGCCGTCCCCGAGATATTTATCGAGCGTTCCGCCGTGCTGGAACACTTCTCTTTCCATTCGCTCATGGAATTGTCGCAGTGTGCCGATGACTTCTTTCGGGTCTCGTCCATCGCTGTAGGCGGTGAATCCTACGATATCGGCAAACAACACTGCGACGTCTTGCGTGCGAACCCGCGTGAGCGGTTCGTCATTTCCGGACAGTTCGTTCACGACATTGGGTGAAAAATAGCGTGCAAGGTTCGCGCGCTCGCGCTCGATTCCGGCGTGACTGATCAGGAGTGCATTCGAACGGCGCACCGCCAGCGCCAGGATCACGGCCACGATGACAAACACGGTGACCTGCTGGAAGCGGGCGCCGAAGCCGATCGACGATGGATCGAGAATCTCGAACATGCGAATATCTGCGCCGATAGCTTCCTTGACCCGCGCCGACAGCGCGGCATGGCTGTCCGGCTGAAGGTAGGCCCAGCCAACAGCAATGGCCCACAAGGCGGCGGTCCATCCGCCCATTGCGACCACCGTTCGCCACGAATAGGCGAGGGTGGCGGTGGCAAGAAAGATGAAGAAATAGATGAAGCTGTCGAACCGGAATTGCATTCCGATCGGCCAGTGAACGTCGCTCCATGGATTGGGAACGACGCTGAGGAAGGTGAGTAGCGCAAGGTCGCAAATGATGAGGAACACTTCGAGCGGCGAACGGCCGACCTTGCCGACCTTGAGCTGCGCCCAGCCGATCAAGGCAAAGAAGCCGAGCATCAGGACGTAATAGATCACGTCCCAGTTCGGATTGATGATCGGTAGCGTAACAGCGGTGACCGCCAGCGCGACCCAGCGGGCGCGGACGGCGAGCAGCAGGCCTTCACGCTTGCTGTCGGTAAGGGCGGCTTCCGCGAATTTCAGGGCGTCTTGCCGGGCTTCCGTTCGTCCCGTTCGCTGGTCGCCCAGATAGGAGACATCAGCTGCTTCTGCCACCATGCTCAAGACACGTTCTCCCAGTCGACAATCAGACCGTGCAAGCTTGCACGGCGCCGCCGATCAGAATGGCACGTCTGAGAACCTGCTACCACCGATGGACGGCCTCATATCTGATAAACGCCGCGGCAGTGAGGCTGTCGAGCAAATGTGAACATCAGTCGTGCCGTCCACGGTTCTCACGAAAATGCAGTCCACAGCAGGCTGAGACCGGCGGTCAGCATGATGCCGTCCATCACCAGCCGAAACACATCGGGCTTCAGGCGCAGCACAAAGCCCCTGGCGACGAAGGCGCCGAACATAAGGGACGAGCCTGCAATCAGGCCTTTCAGCGCAATGTCAGGCGTCAACGCGCCAAAGCGTTCGAAGGTGACCGACTTGCTGAAGTAGAGCCCAAGCGAACTTGCGGCTTCGGTGGCGAGGAAGGCGCCTTTGTTCAACCCGTAAAACAAAAACAGCGGCACGCTGAGCGGACCGGTCGAAACCACGATGCCCGTGAGATAGCCAATGATCGCACCACCGATCGCCAGATGCCAGAGCTGTGCTTTGAGCTGATGTCGGGCTAGCCAGTGCCGAACCGGTACCATCGCGATAAGAAAGAGGCCAATCGCGATATCGACAGCATGCGAGGGTAGGGCGAGTAACGTCCGGGCGCCAAGTGCGGCGGCCGGAATCCCTGTCGCCGAATAGGCAAGGCAGGCGCGCCAATCAACCTCGCGCCACCAGGCGAGAATCCGCGACAGGTTCGCCATCACCGCCGCGACAGCCATGATCGGGACGGCTTCCTTCGGCCCGTATTGATAGACCAATACCGGCATCAGCATGATCGACGCGCCCGTGCCGACGATGCCCGAGATGGTACCGGCGATCAGCCCGACAATGAGGACGAAAAGGAAGCCCAAGAATCACAACTCCGGGACCGGATGACATGCCGGGAATCATGCTGGCGAGGGTAGCGCAATCGCAAGTGCGGAACATGGGCGTCCGTCTGGCAAATGTCACCTTCGGTTGTGACCTGGCTCACACTCGCGCCGTTCGTTTTCTGCAAGGTTAATGTCGTGGACGGGATCTTGGCTGGTAGAGCGATCAGCGGCGCAGAATTCGTCAGTACTGGTCGCCGGATGAGGGAGACCGCAGTCATGGAGAAAGCACGCACTACCTTCTTTGCGACCTATCTGAGCGGGTTGAAGCCATTGGCTATGCTTTTCGGCGGTGTGACCACAGCGACCGCAGTGTTCGCAATGGTCAGCCAGGCGGGCAACGCCATTCCGATAATTCTCAAGACGCTTGATATTCCCAGTTGCCGCACCTCAGACGTCTATCACGGTACGCAGACAAACTTCAAAAAGGAGGGCGCTGTGTGGCGTGAGTACCCAGTGGGTGCCGTCACCTACCGGTACGAATTCAAGGAGATCAAACGCGCACACAACGAAATCATCCTGCGCAACCTGACGCCTCGCGACACGGCGGATTGGGCGACCCTGACCGTTCACCTGCCGCCTTGCGATGGTACCGCCAAGCTGAGTGAGGGACTTCCCGAGCGCTGGACAGACCTGCAGCAGGTCTGGCGCGCGCCGCGGGAGAGCTGACGCTGATTTTCGGCATACCTGTGTTTGGCTACTGACAGTATGCTGGCACGATCAAACATCATTTCTGTGCCGCTTGCGGCTGCGGCACCTACTCGGAATCGGCCATACCGACGATTTCGACCTCGGCGCGTGCCGGTGATCGACGGCAAAAATCTGTGGTGAGCGGTGGCTGCCGGCCTCGCGTCAGGCCGCGTAAAGCTCGACCGGGGAATCAAATCCCTTGAGCTGAAATGCCTGCGAACGGCTGTCCTTCAAATCCGGTTGGGCGCGGTCGAACACCGCCTTCGTCACCAGGATCTGACCGGCTTCCGCGACCGATTGGGCGCGCGAGGCGGTGTTGACCACCGTGCCGATCGCGGTCAGGTCGCGGTGTGAGCGGCCGAATTCGCCAAAGCTGAGCTCGCCCGTATGGATGCCGATCCCGATCCCCAGTTCGTCTGCGGTGAGACCGTGTGCTTCAGCGAGACTCTGGCACCGATCACGCCAGTTCGCCTGGATTTCACGGGCGACAAGCACGGCGTTTCGGGCGTGCGTTTCCCGCCGCAGCGGAAAATTGAAGATCGCCATTACGGCGTCGCCGATCGTCTTGTTCAGCAGCCCGTCATGCTGCCAGATCGCGTTGGCGCATTCATCGTAGAACGCATCGAGCAGTCCCGAGACCGCATCGGCCGATTGCGACTGCGACAGGCTGGTGTAGCCGCGCAGATCGGCAAACATGATGGTCGCGTCGATGGTGATCTTGCGGGCTCGCATCACCTTCGTGAACATAAGTTCGCAAATGGTGCAGGTGTTCGGATTCATCCGGCTCGGCCGAATGCCGAATGCGCGAAACGGCGCCGAGGCCACGCCGCGAAGCAGCACCGGCACATGCATCTGCTCCCAGCACCCTTTGCAGATGAGCGAGTGTTGCGGAGCTGCCATTTTTCAATCGTGCTCCACGAGAGCGGTTGCTGCGACGATCCTATAACCGGGGGAGGAGGCGAGCAAGGCAGCGTTCCGCAGCGCACACCTGCCGGCTGGTGGCGCAAGTCAAAGCTGCTAGGATCGCGTCAAAACACGCAAAACGGAGGATCGCCATGGACGCTGTGCCGCCGACCAACGCGCAGACCGCAGACAAGCATTCGCATCTGGTTCGTCCCGACAGTATGGAATGGCAGAAGACCCGTTTCCCTGGTTGCGAAGCCAAGACGTTGCTGTTCGATCGCAAGACCGGCCTGATGACGGCGCTGATGCGGTTCGCGCCGGGCGCGGTGCTGCCGGACCATGAGCACGTCAACATCGAGCAGACCTACGTGCTTGAAGGATCGCTGGTCGACAAGGAAGGCCCGGCGAAGGGTATCGAATGCAAGGCCGGCGAATTCATTTGGCGCGAGGAGGGTAGCCGTCACGTCGCCTGGTGCCCGCAAGGTGGATTGATGCTCGCGATCTTCCAGGTACCGAACAAGTTCTTCGAGGCGGACGGCCGCGTCATTGACGCCGCGGGCGAGGACTGGGACGCGGCTTGGGGACATATCCGCAAAGGTTGATCTATCCGGGTCAAGGTGACGTTTACTATAACGTTTTCGCCACCGTTTAAGCCTTGTT
Organism: Bradyrhizobium hereditatis; assembly: GCF_020329435.1. Classification (GTDB taxonomy): domain Bacteria; phylum Pseudomonadota; class Alphaproteobacteria; order Rhizobiales; family Xanthobacteraceae; genus Bradyrhizobium; species Bradyrhizobium hereditatis. Next base: position 87,221 of record NZ_JAGKJK010000001.1, read on the forward strand.
TAGAGGTGGCTTGGTACCGTGCCGGCATTGACGCGCCGGGGATATCGATGTCGCTCTTCCAAGCCTCAGACCGGATTTCGCCTGCCCTCGATCGGCAGGCGGCAGACATCCGGCATTTGCCATTGCTCTACGGGATGACGCTGTTCGTCTCGGCGCTGCTCCTGTTCTCGATCCAGCCGATGTTTGCGAAGATGGTGCTGCCGAAACTCGGCGGCGCGCCGGCGGTGTGGTCGGTCGCAATGGTATTCTTCCAAACGACCTTGCTGGCGGGCTATGCCTACGCGCATCTGCTGAACCACCCGTTGCGGTCTCGCCGTGGTGCAATGCTCCATCTGGCACTCGTCGCATTAGCGGCGATGGCATTGCCGATCGCCGTTGCGCCGGGATGGTCTGCGCCGCCTCTGGATGGGACGGCGCTCTGGCTGTTCGGATTGTTCGCGGTCTCGATCGGTCTGCCATTCTTTGTACTTTCGGCCACCGCGCCATTGCTGCAAAGCTGGTTTGCCGCGAGTGGACACCGGCAGGCGGGCAATCCTTACGTGCTCTACGCCGCGTCCAATCTCGGCTCGTTTGCTGCCCTGTTCGCCTATCCTGTCGTCGTCGAGCCGTTCCTGACGTTGAAGGCGCAAACCGCGATCTGGTCGCTCGGATTTGGGCTGTTTGCTGTTATGCTAGCCGTCGCCAGCCTGTTCACCTCAGGCGCAGCTCCGGTCGTCGCGCCGGTCACGCCATCGGATGAAGTTCGTGCAAATGCCATGGAGCGCGCGCGCTGGATCGCGCTCGCGGCGGTGCCATCAGGCCTCGTTATTGCTGTCACGGCGCATCTGACGACCGATGTCGCTGCCGCACCATTCCTGTGGGTGCTTCCGCTGGCGATCTACCTGCTCACTTTCGTCGCCGCGTTTCGCGAAAGGCCGTGGATCGCCCACGCGAATGTGGTGCGGTTTGCTCCTTTCGTCGTGGCGCCGCTCGCGGTGAGCCTGATCGGCGGCGACAAGGTGTTCTGGGTGACGATGATTGCCCTCAACCTCGTCGCGTTCGCGCTCTTGACGCTGATGTGCCATGGCGAACTCTATGGACGTCGTCCAAGCCCGCAGCGGCTGACGGAGTTCTACCTCTGCACTTCGTTCGGTGGGGTGATCGGCGGGGTGTTCGCAGGACTGCTGGCGCCGCAGATCTTCAATGGCAATTACGAATATCCGATCCTGGTCGCGCTGGCGGTGCTGTGCATGCCCGGATTTTTCGCCGGTGGTATCCGCAAGACGATGACGGGACTTCTGCCGTGGCTTCTGCCCAGCGCGATCCTCGTACTGGTCTGGTTTGTCTGCCGGCCGTCGTTACCCGCGACCCTGGAGCTGCCGTTTCAGGTGGTGCTCGCGCTGCTGGCGGCCGCGATGCTGTTTCAGCGGCAGGAACTGGTGCGTTTCTTCGCTCTCGTGGTCTTGAGCTTCACCATCACCGGCCTGTGGCGTCCCGGAATAGCGCCGATCGAAACAGTCCGCAGTTTCTTCGGCGTGCACAAGGTGGCAGAAGTTGCCAATGGCAAAGTTCATGTTCTCTATCACGGCACCACGATCCACGGCGCTCAGCGCGTGCGCAATGACAATGGTACGCCGGTCGGTGGATCGCCGAGCCTGCTGAGTTACTATTACCCCGGAGGTCCGATGGCCGAAGCGATCGACGCCGCCCGCGCTGCCCACCATGGTGCTTTCGGGCGCGTCGCGGTAGTCGGGCTCGGTACGGGGACGCTGGCCTGCCATAGCAAATCCGGCGAGAACTGGACGTTTTTTGAGATCGATCCGGAAGTGATCCGCATCGCCCGGGATCCGCGTCTCTTTACGTTCATGTCGGGTTGTGCAGCCGATGCTCCGGTCGTGGCTGGCGATGCGCGACTGACGCTGGAAGCCTCTCCCGGCCTGTATGACCTGATCGTTTTGGATGCCTTCTCGTCCGACAGCATCCCGGTTCATCTTCTGACGCGCGAAGCGCTGGCGGGATATCTCGCGAAACTCTCGCCTCGCGGCGTGATCATCGCGAATATTTCCAACCGCCACCTCGATGTCGCCTCCGTGGTGGCCAACGTCGCCCGGTCTCAAGGACTGGTCAGCTTCCTTCGCGAGGACGACCGTGCGGGCGATTTCATGAAGACATTCCAGGCCAATGCCCGGCTCGTCGTGATGGCGCGCGCGGCCGATGATGTGGGAAGCGTCGCGGGAAAATGGACGCCGCTGTACCCCGATCCCACAAGTTCGTTGTGGACGGATGACTATTCGAACATTCTGGGCGTCATGCTGCGCAAAAAACTCGGCTGGTAGAGGCGGGAGCAGCTACTTTAACACGATCCACACCGGCGCATGATCGCTGGCGCCTTCCTCGCCGCGTATCTCGCGGTTGATGCCGGCCTTGATCAGGCGCGGCGCTATTGCGGGGCTCAGCAGCAGGTGATCGAGCCGCAAGCCGGCGTCGCGTGGCCAGCGGTTGCGCTTGTAGTCCCAGAACGTGAACATCGGCTGCGACGGATGCAGGGTGCGGATCGCATCGGTCCAGCCTTGGTCCACCAGCGCCTTGAACGCAGCGCGGCTTTTCGGCTGGATCAATGCATCATTGTCCCAGGATTTGGTCGGATAGATATCTGATGCGGTCGGCGCGACGTTGTAGTCGCCCGCCAGCACCACCGGGATGTTTTGCTTGAGCAGCTTGCCAGCGTGCGAGCGCAGCCGCTTGAACCAGTCGAGCTTGTAGTCGAATTTCGGTCCCGGCTGCGGATTGCCGTTCGGCAGATAGATGCTGGTGACGAGGATGCCGTTGACCGCCGCCTCGATATAGCGCGCTTCATTATCATCGGGCTTCCCGGGCAGGGCAGACCGGGTCAATACCGGCTCGACATTGCGCGCCAGGATGGCGACGCCGTTCCAGGTCTTCTGTCCGCGCCACACCGCGCCATAGCCAGCTTTCTCGATCGCAGCAGCCGGAAAATCGGCGTCGGCCGATTTCAACTCTTGCAAGGCAACGACATCCGGTTTCGCGGCGCGCAGCCAGCGCAACAGGTTCGGCAGGCGGCGGTTGATATTGTTAATGTTGAACGTCGCAATCTTCATGTAGAGGTAGCTGGCATCACTGTGCTTTGCCTGACACGTGGAGAATCCATGTCGAAACTACGCTTCGCCATTCTCGTGCTCGCCATCGGATGTTCCGGGTCCGCAGTTGCTCAAACCGCCGACGGGCGCGGCGCCTGCAAGGCGGACTATGACAAATATTGCGCCGGTACGCTGCCCGGTGGCGGCCGTGTCGTCGCATGTCTGAACAAGCAGCATCACCAACTCAGCGACGCCTGCAAGCAAGTATTGGCCAGCCGGAAGAAACAGTAGGACAGGGCAACATGCGGGTGTTTCGCGATGATCGCTTTTGAGTGTCGCGGCCCCGGCAACTCGGAGCTCGCAAGCCTGACTTGAAGTGGTGTTCGGCGGCCGGGTTCCGACTGCCGAGCGTCGCCTTTGCGCGTCTGCTCGGTGATGCCGGCTGTGGACAGTTCGACAAGAACCGCGAAGCAGTACTGAAAAACGAAGACTCTAGGCGGAAGCCGCGGCGGGCTCCGCTGGAGGCAGAGAAGGAGGTTCTGTGATGGCGTTGCCACCCTTGTAGACCCGCGCGTAACGCCTGCCGAGGCTGGTCATCACCTCATAGCCGATAGTGCCATAATGGTGGGCGAGTTCGTCGACCGTGATGCCTTCGCCGATCAGCGTTGCCATGTGACCACGCCGCACGGCGTTCTTATCGAGATCGGTGATGTCGACCGCCATCAGGTCCATCGAAATCCGCCCGGCAACCGGGCAACGCTTGCCGGCGACCACCACCTCGGCGCCACGGGTGCCGTCATTGGCACTCGCTGCACGGAAATAGCCGTCGGCATACCCTGCGGCGACGATCGCTATCCGGGTCGGACGCCGCGCTGTCCAGGTCCCGCCATAGCCGACAGTATCGCCGCGTTCGACGTTACGGATCTGCACGATGCGGGCCTTCAATTCGACGACCGGCTGCATCGGATTGTCGGCTTCGGGCGTCGGATTGATGCCGTAAAGGGCACAGCCCGGCCGCACCATGTCGAACTGAAATTGCGGCCCTAAGAAAATACCGGACGAATTTGCAAGCGACGCCGGCACACCGGAAAACAGGCTGGCGATCTCGCGGAAGGCCGTGAGCTGCCGGGCGTTGGCGGGATTGTTGAGGAGTTCAGCGGAGGCAAGGTGACTCATCACCAGCGTGATGCCGTGGTCGCCGGCATTGATGCGCGGGATGATGCCTTGGGCCTCCGTTACGGTGAGGCCGAGACGGTTCATGCCGGTATCGATGTGAATGGCTGCGCCGCCCGACCAGCCTGAACGGCGACAGAACACATCCCATTCGGCGAGTTCGTTGAGGTCGCCGATTACAGGCTTGCAGTCGATTTCGGCGTAGGCGGCGCCGGTGTTCTGGAAGAAGCCGCCGAGCACATAGAGCGCCGCCCCCGGCACCGCGGGGCGGACGACCCGCGCTTCATCGAGCGTGGCAACGAAGAACGTCTTGCAGCCGGCGGCAGCAAGGGCGCGCGCGACCTGCGCGGCGCCGCAGCCATAGGCATCCGCCTTGACGACCCCTGCACATTCGGCCGGCACCGCCGTTTTCTCGAGCTTGCGCCAGTTGGCGACGATGGCATCCAGATCGACGGTGAGGATACCGGTGGCGGCCGGATGGGCCGCCAACAGGTTCGCCTCGGGCGAAAGCTGCGATTTCGGGTCGGTTGCGATGTTCATCCCACCGTTGTACGCGCGACGAGGGAACCGTTCAACCGGATCGACACATCAGTAGTGGCGATCTGGAACCTGGCCGTCGTGGACGAGATCGCCGAACCGGGTGACGCTGGCGTCGAAATGCAGCTCGACGGTGCCGGTCGGGCCGTGGCGCTGCTTGCCGATGATCACCTCGGCCTTGCCGAGCGCGCGGTCCATTTCCAATTGCCATGTGGCGTGCTCTTGCGTTCCTTCGCGCGGCTGCTTCATCGCGAGATAATATTCCTCGCGATAGACGAACAGCACTACGTCAGCGTCCTGCTCGATTGAGCCGGATTCACGAAGGTCGGAGAGCTGCGGACGCTTGTCATCGCGGTTTTCGACCTGACGCGAGAGCTGCGACAGCGCGATCACCGGGACGTTCAATTCCTTTGCCAGCGCCTTCAGGCTGGTGGTGATTTCGGTAATTTCCTGTACGCGGTTGTCGTTGCCACGCTTGCCCGAGCCCTGCAGCAGCTGGATGTAGTCGATAACGATCAGATCGAGGCCCTTCTGTCGCTTGAGCCGGCGCGCGCGCGCGGTGAGTTGCGAGATCGACAGACCGCCGGTTTCGTCGACATAGAACGGTAGCGAATCCAGCTCGATCGAGCAGTCGCGGATTTTTTCGAAATCTGCGTCGGTGATGCCGCCGCGGCGGATCAGGCTGGAGGGGATGCCGGTGCGCTCCGCGAGAATACGGGTCGCCAGCTGCTCGCCGGACATTTCGCAGGAGAAGAAGCCGACCGCACCGCCGTGGGCTGCCTTGACGGTGCCGTCTGCCTGCACCTCCGGCACATAGGCCTTGGCGATGTTATAGGCGATGTTGGTGGCCAGCGACGTTTTGCCCATGCCGGGGCGGCCGGCGACGATGATGAGATCGGACGGCTGCAGCCCACCCATCTTTGCGTCGAGGTCGCGCAGGCCGGTTGAGATGCCCGACAGCTTGCCGTCGCGCTGGAATGCCTTGGCCGCCATATCGACCGCAACGGTCAGCGCCTGCGAGAAGCGCTGAAAACCGCCGTCATAGCGGCCGGTCTCGGCAAGTGCGTAGAGCTGACGTTCGGCATCCTCGATCTGCGCACGCGGGGCAAAGTCGACCGGTGCATCGAAGGCGACGTTGACGATGTCTTCGCCGATCTTGATCAGATCACGGCGCAGGCTGAGGTCGTAGATGGTACGACCGTAGTCCTGGGCGTTGATGATGGTTGTCGCCTCCGCAGCGAGCCGCGCGAGGTATTGGCCCGGCGTCAAACCGAGAATGTCGGCGTCAGCGGGCAGGAATGTCTTGAGCGTGACGGGCGTTGCGACCTTGCCCATCCGGATCAAGCTACCCGCAATCTCATAAATCTGCTGATGGATGGCTTCGAAGAAGTGCTTCGGCTCCAGGAAGTCGGAGACCCGGTAGAACGCGTCGTTGTTGACCAGAATGGCGCCCAGCAGGCTCTGTTCCGCCTCGATATTGTGCGGCGCGCTCCGGTAGGCCGGAGTTCCCGCGTCGGGAGCGAGCTTGAGAACATTCGAATCAGTCAGTGCCATGGCGTCAGGTTATGCTCCTGGTTTTTGACGTTGCCAGTATTTCCGCGAGGGGGGCCGCGATAAAGCGCCTGCCACGGGGAAAGCGGAAGCAAAAGCTGTCCGCTATGCACCGTTCTTCAAAAATGTGGATGAATCCGGCGCGAGCGAGCGGCCATGCTTGACGCCCCTTTCAGCCGAAACCGGGCGGCACGAGGCCTGTTTTCCAGAAAATGCCAGGTAAAATCTTAGGAGAGCCTGAACCTTATCGCGACTTGGACAGACTTAAGCTGATGCAACGGCGGCTTTCGAGCGGACGTCTTAAACGTTGATCAAGCCAAGATCAGGTAGGCGAACGCGAACAGCGCGGCAGCCACGCCGATTGCGATCAAGGCGTAGTCGATCCTGATGTCGGAATCGAATGGGGCTGGGTAGGTCTGCCGGTCCATGTCGGAGATCTACGACGGCTTGGCAAGGCCTTCTGTGAAGTAGATCACATCGGGTGTGATTTTCTTCGCCGCAGAATGGATTGGTTACGGAATCGGGAACGGGCTGGCGATTTTCGAGTTGCCAGCTGTAACGGACCGGAAGGACAGGCGATGGGTCAGCAAGTTCGGGAATGGCGATCGGCAAGCGGCCAGCGCTTGTGGTTGTCGATGCTGATCGACACCATGGAAGAGATCTCACGCCCCGAGCGGCGCGCTGTGCCGTGCGATGCCCAGTCGCTTGCCGCCTTGCGTGCCCAACTCGCTCGCCCGACGGTGACGCCTGCGTCTTATGCGTCGGCTTACAGCCTGCGAAACTGACGCCCCTTATTCGCCGGCCAGTTGCAGCCGCGGCGGCCTTCCGAGCTCCACCCCGCGCAGCCTCGCTTCTTCCCGCGTGATGTAATCGCGCGTCATTGGCACGATTCCCTGACGCTTGGTGAGCTGGATCTGGAAATTCATCAGGTTTTGCTTGCGGAACGACATTTCCGACGCCGCCAGATAAAACTCCCACATCCGGGCAAACCGCTCATCATAGAGGCGAACCGCCTCTTCGCGCCGCGCCATGAAGCGGTCACGCCAGGCCTTCAGCGTTTCCGCATAATGCAGCCGCAGGATTTCGATGTCGCAGACCAGAAGGCCGGCCTTTTCGATCGCCGGGATGACCTCCGACAGGGCGGGGATATAGCCGCCCGGGAAAATGTATTTCGTGATCCACGGGTTCGTTACGTCGGGCCCGGTGGAGCGGCCGATCGAGTGCAGCAACATAACACCGTCGTTGCTGAGAAGCTCGGCGCAGCGCCGGAAAAAGGTCTCATAGAAGTCGATGCCGACATGTTCGAACATGCCGACTGATACGATCCGGTCGAACGGGCCGCCAATGTCACGGTAGTCGCTCAGCAGGAATCTCGCCGAAGATGTCAGGTTCCTTTCGGCAGCCCGGGCATTCGATATCTGCAATTGCTCCGTGGAGAGCGTAATGCCGGTGACATCAGCGCCGGTCATTTCGGCCAGATACAGGCCAAGACCGCCCCAACCCGAGCCGATATCGAGCACGCGGTTGCCGCGCCCGATCAGAAGCTTGGCCGCAAGATGACGTTTCTTGGCGAGCTGGGCATCGTCGAGCGTCGTGTCCGCCGTTTCGAAATAGGCGCAGCTATATTGCTTGTCGGCGTCGAGGAAGAGGGAATAGAGGTGTCCATCAAGATCGTAGTGATGGGCGACATTGTTCTTCGCCCGACCGCGCCAATTGAATTGCCTGAAGTGCCTGCCGAAATAGCGTAGCCACCATTGCAGCTTGGCCCAGTGCGGCAGCATTTCGGGTTGATCGAGCAGGATGGCCAGCACATCCGCGATGCTGCCGTCCTCGACGACGAACGTGCCGTCCATAAAGGCTTCGCCAAGCGCCAGCTCGGGATTGAGGAGAATGCGGCGCTCTGCGCGTTCGGTCAGGAATCGCGCCGATACCGGCCGCCCAGTTCCGTCTCCACAGGTAAATCTAGCCCCACTCGCGGTCGTAAAGATTATCGTACCGCGGCGAATGAACTGGCTCAGGAAATAACGCAACAACCGGTCCATCGAAACACCAATGGAGCGAGCGACCGTTACACATCGACGCATCTTGGAACGGTTGGTTCCAGAGATGGATCCATATTATGATAAGTATAATGATGCCGTAGCGCTAGTCCGTTGGAGTCAAAGCGGATATTCTCAAATGTCACAGTCACACAGATGCGTAATAAGCGCGCTTCCATTCGCGTCATAATCGGCTAAAAGGTGACCCCTCCGCTGGCCACCTTGTGCGTCGCGGACAGCGAATCCACGTCTGGAGAAGCAGGGAATGTTGAGCCGAGCGCTCAGTTTGGCGACGGTGACGCTCCTGATCGGCTGCTTCACAGCAGGCGTGGTCTGGGCGGTCGAAAATCTCGACGCTGGCAAGAGCCCCTCTCAGATCTTCTCCAGCACCTGCAGCGCCTGCCACAGGAGCCCGCGCGGCCTCTTGAAAAACACGCCGGCTTCGTCGCTGCCGGGTTTCCTGCGCCAGCACTATACGACGGGCACCGACATGGCCGCGCTGCTCTCCGCCTACCTGATCTCCAACGGGGCGGCCGATCCCCGCTATCAGGGCAAGGATCAATCCAAAAAGGACGCCAAGCAAAAGGACGCCAAGCAGGACGCAAGGCCGGATCAGGCCGAGCGGGCTGGCCGGCGACAGCCGCCGGCCGCTCACGCCCAGGAGGCTTCCCGGCCAGATGCCGACGGCGCTGCGGCGCAAGGCGAGGGCGCGCGTCCAGACCGGGGTGCGAAGCGGTTCTCACGGCGACACGCGGCGCCTGAAGCCACGCCTTTCGACGGGCAGGCTCCGGCTCCGGCACAGGCCACCACCGACAGCAAATCGGGCTCCAGGCAGAAGCAGGGCAGGCGTTCCAAGCCTGCCGCCGAAGAGCCGCCGAAAGCCGAGCAGGCGGGCCGCGGCGACCCCTCCAAGGAGCAGGTTCCGCAGGATTCCGCCAGGCCTGAAACCTCCGCGGTCGATCCGGCCAAGACCGACGCGATAAAGGGCGAGGCCGACAAGCCGGACAGCGAGGCAACGAAGCCCTCGAGCGATTCGGAGCCAGCGCGCGAGGGCAAATCCGATACCGCCAAGGTCGATGCTCCCAAGGAAAGCGTTGACAGCGAGCCGGCGCCGCATCGGCCTGACCCGGTGCCGCCGGTCACGCCAGCGCCGCCAGCTTCTGCAACGACCGCGCCTGAGCCGGCCGCGAGCCCCTCAGCAGCGCCGGCACCCGCGACGCCGCCGTCGGTAGAGGCAACCGCCCCCACACCGGCTCCAGCCGCGCCCGCCGGCCCGCCGACGCCGCCTGTTTCCCGCTAAAAGTTCCGGTTCGAAGGCCGTGCGCCGGGCGACACTTGACCGTTTCTAGAGTATCACTCTAGAGTAATCGTCTAGCTGGATCGTGGAGGCATGAGTGACCACGGCACGCGAGGATCTGCTGGCGGCGGGATTGGCGGTGTTCGATCGCGACGGTTTCGAGGGCGCGACCGTGGCGGCCATCCGGAGTCACGCCCGGGCGTCCAATGGCAGCTTCTTTCACTTCTTCGGCTCGAAGAAAGAACTCGCCGGCACGCTGTTCCTGGAAATTCTTGGGCGCTACCACGCTGCCATCATCGCGGCGGTCGATGAATCCTGCGACGCGCGGGAAGGGGTGGCGCGCCTGATCCGCGCACATCTGGAATGGGTCGTGAGTTCCCGGCGCGAGGCGCGCTACCTGTTCGAGATTTCCCGCAGCGAGTGGACGGAGGAGGTTCGCGGTGCGCAGCGCGCCCAGAATTCGCGCCTTGCTGAATCCGTCGAGCGATGGCGCGCCCCGCTGGTCGCGCGCGGCGAATTGCTGCCGATGACGTCATTGGTGTTCTTCAGCCAGATCATCGGGCCGGCACAGATTTTCTGCCGTGCCTGGCTTTCGGGCCGCGACCGCGCCGATCCACGGGAGCAAGCCGAAATCCTGATCGCCTGTGCCGTCCGCGCCGTGGTCGCATCAGATGCGATCCAAAAACCGGGAGAACCCGCATGAATGCCAATGCCGACCCAGACTTCGCGCCAATCGCCACACGCATTCGCGACAATGTCGGCCGCCAAGGCTTTATGAATCATGTCGGGGCAGAGCTGTCCGAACTGACGCGCGGCACGTGCACGCTTGCAGTCGACCGCCGGCCGGAACTGTTGCAGCAGCACGGCCTTTTTCATGGCGGTGTCACGGCGTTCCTGGTCGACAACGCCACCACGATTGCTGCCGCGACGTCGCGTGGCCAGCCGGCGCTGACGGCAGAATATAAATTGAACCTGCTGTCGCCTGCGATGGGTGAGCGCTTGATCTGCCGGGCGCGCGTGATCAAGCCCGGACGTCAGGTCGCCGTGGTTGCGGCCGATGTGTTCTGCGTGACTGATGGCGTGGAGAAGCACACCGCAACCGCGCTCGCCTCGATCGCGATGCTGGAGGAGAAGGCGGCCGCCAAAATCCCAAGCCCGGCCTGAAGGGCCGGGCTTGAAGTTTATTGTAATGAGATAGGCGCGTTACTTCTCGGTCGCAGCGGGCGCCGGCGCGAGCTCCTCGTGCTGGGCTTCCGGATCGAAGAACTCGCCGGCGGCGGCAAGCGCCTCGGCAGCGGCATCCTGGTCTTCCTGGCGGGTCGAAATGTCTTCGCCGCGGTTGATGCGCTCGGCTTCATCGGCGCTGCGCGCCACCGTGACGCTGACGCTGACTTCGACTTCCGGATGCACGGCGATGGCGATTTCGTGCTTGCCGATGGTCTTGATCGGCGCATCGAGCAGCACCTGGCTGCGGCTGATGGTGACGCCGTCGGCCTCGAAGGACGCGATGATGTCGCGGACGCTGACCGAGCCGAACAGCTGGCCGGATTCGGAGGCCTGACGCAGCACGATCACGTTGCGCCCGTTGATCTTCTCAGCGACCTTTTCCGCTTCGCCCTTGGCCTTGAGGTTATTGGCCTCGAGTTCGGCCTTCATGCCGTCGAACTTGGCGCGGTTGTCGGCGGTGGCGCGCAGCGCTTTGCCGCGCTTGAGCAGAAAGTTGCGGGCATAGCCGTCCCGGACGCGGACGACTTCGCCCATCTGACCGAGCTTGGCAACACGTTCGAGCAAGATGACTTCCATTTCGTTCTCCTTTTGAGTGTTCACAGTATCGGTTGAAGTGGATGTTGCAGTCTTAGATTAGGAGGCGGGCAGGGGTGGAGGCTTGCCACGCCTATAGCGTTGACGAAGTCCGAACATGGCGTCTGCAAGCCCGAGCGCGATGATGGCGAGAACAGGCCAGCCGAACGTGATGACCATCGCGTAGGTGCAGCAGAGCCAAAAGACGCGGCTCTTGAGCGCGAGCGTCAGGGTGTGCAGCACCGCAAAGCCGATGAGGCCATAGGCCATCATCAGCGCGGTCGTTGCGATCTGTGCGAACATCGCGACAAGGCCGCCGACAAAGCAAAAGGCGAGCGCGACCGACAATGCCACCAGCGTCATTGGGGGCAATTCCGCGCTCTTCAGCTCAGGCCAAGGCCGCTGCAAGCGTCCCGAAGTCGCCGTAATCTTCCCGGCAAGCCAGAGATTGAGTGTCAGCGTCATCATAGCGATGATTGTGGCCGCGGCAGGCGCGATGATGGAAAATACGGTGACCCAGCGTTCAATGTCGCCCGATGATGCCGAACCGCGCTGTCCCAGCATTCGCATGAGGCCACCGCGCAGCGAATTGGTGATGGTCTCGGCGTCATTGCCAAGCGTTAGCATTGCCGCAATCGTGGTCAGCGCTGCAAAGCCCGCGATCCAGAGCAGGATGCGGCCGATCGGATACCATTCGAGCTGAACCGCAGCCGGCGCCGAACCGTCTTCAGACGCGGCAGGTAGCGGCCGACCCAGCAGGGCGAGATGGCCGAGCCACCACGCCGGCACTGCAACGGTGATTGCAAAGGCGATACAATACGGCAGTCCGAAGATCGCCCCGAGCCCGGTTGCAGCGGCGATGCCGCCGATCGTTGCCGCAAGCGGACCCCACCCGAGTGCCGCCACCATCAGCGGCAGCGGAGCCAGATAGAACAGCAGCAATGAGATCAGCGCGCCCGAGATGATCGAGGCGAACATCAATGCCGACGCGCAGCCGGCCGCAAGAGCAATGAGGATAACCGCCATCATAAGCTGTCCCGCCCCTTTCGAGCGGTTAGATAGAGGTCAGCAAAAATGCCGCCTTTACCAACTAGTTAGAGATCCAAGGCGATCGGTGCCATCATACCATATCGCCCGCAAAAACGTTCACGGCCCCAATCGGGGCCGTGATGCCGGGCCTTTTAGATCAGTACGGTCAGCCGATCAAGGGTGTGTCACCGGTTCCGGCCGATCTGGCCCTAGGCATATATCCGCAAAACACCAAAGACCACCGTGCCAACGATCAGAGCAGCGGCGATAACGGTCAGCGCGGCCAATTGTGTGCGGGTCATGTGCTGGTTTCCGGCGCTATCCTTGCTCGCATCGTCCGTACCTTCTGTACCAATAGCCCGATGGCAAGCAGGCCTAAGCCGATAACATCGGTGATGGCATTGGGGTCGATCAGCAGCATGGCAGCCACCAAGAAAAGTGCCCGCTCGAACCACGTAGCGGTACGCAGGAAGTAGCCTTCGAGACTGGCTGCGAGCACAATCACGCCGATCGTGCCGGTCATCACCGCACGAAGGATTTCGGGCCATGGGCCCTCAAACAGCAGTGCCGGGTTATAGACGAAGAAAAACGGCACGATGAAGCCGGCGGCAGCGAATTTCACCGCCTGCACGCCTGATGCCCACAGGCCGGCCCCGCCGATCGATGCAGCAGCATACACGGCCAATGCTACCGGGGGCGTCACCGCCGACAGGCACGAGAAGTAGAACGCGAACATGTGCGCCGCCATGGGCTCCACGCCGAGCTTCATGATCGCGGGTACGAGCAGTGCCGCCTGCATGATGTAGGCGGGAGTGGTCGGCATGCCCATGCCGAGAACGACGCCGGCGATCATCGTGATGAGCAGCGCAGGCAGCAGGGAGCCGTAGGTGAAGTCGATGAGAAAGGCCGTGAACCGCAGCGCCAGCCCTGTTTGCAGCACGATGCCGATCACGATGCCGGCGGATGCACAGGCCATCGCCACCGGCACGGTCTGTACGGCTCCGTCGCGCAGGCCCTCAAGGCATGCGCGCCAACCCAATGCGGTTGAAGGACGCATCCAGGAGATCGCGACCAGTGCGAACGTGGCAATGATCGCGCCATAGGTCGGCGTGAAGCCGAACAGAAGCAGCGCCAAGAGCACAATCACCGGCAGGAATAAATGGCCCTGGCGCAGCATGATATGGCCAAGGACGGGCAGTTCCTCGCGCGGCAAGCCTTTGAGCCCGGAGCGCACGGCGTTGAAGTGGATCGCAGCAAACAGCGCGCCATAGTAGAAGAGCGCGGGTATCACCGCAGCGATCATCACCTGCGTGTAGCTCACGCCCTGGAATTCGGCCATGACGAAAGCCGCCGCGCCCATGATCGGCGGCATGATCTGTCCGCCTGTGGAGGCGACCGCCTCGATGGCTGCAGCCGCCTCCGGCTTGAAGCCGGTCTTCTTCATCATCGGAATGGTCAGCCAGCCGTCGACCATCACGTTGGCGACTGCGGAGCCGGAGATCGTACCGAACAGGCTGGAGGAGACGACCGAAACCTTGCCGGGACCGCCGCGCGCGCCGCCGGCGATCGCGTTTGCGAAGTTCATGAAAAACTGACCGGCCCCGGATTTCTCGAGGAAGGTGCCGAAGATGATGAAAAGAATGACGTAGGTCGCGGCCACCGTCATCGGCACCCCAAAAATGCCCTCCGTGGTGAAGAAGGTCTGGTCGACGGTGATCTCGAGGTTGAGGCCCCTGTGGTAAAGCCAGCCGTACAGCCAGGGGCCCGCGAAACCGTAGAGCAGGAACACGATTGCCACGATCGGCAGTGACGCGCCGATCGTGCGTCGCGTTGCCTCCAAAACCAAGAGGGTGGCGGTTATTCCCACCGCCATGTCCATTCGGGTCAGGGAATCGGCGGTCGGAAAGCGGTTCACGATGTAGTCGTAGTTCGCGAACATGTAGCCAATGCAGGCGAGCGAAAGGCCCGCCAGGGCGAGATCCTCCCACGGCACGCGATCGGGTCTCGCATCCCTGCTGCGAGGCCACAGCAGGAACGATAGCACCAGGCTGAAAGCCAGTGTTATGTAGAGCAGGGCCTGTTGATCGGGAGCATAGACCGTCAGCCGGGCGTAGACGTGGTACACGGACATTGCGACCGCAACCACCCCGACGACTAGGCCCGCATAGCCGGAGAGCTTGCGCACGGCACGCCTCCTACTTCTTGAGCAATCCGGCTTCGCGGTAGTATCTCTCTGCGCCGGGATGGTACGGCATGCCAAGGCTCTCAGCCATGTCGGACGCCTTCACACCCTTCATCTCGCTGGTGACATTGCCGAACTCGTCTCGACCTTCGACGATGGCTTTGGTGATCTTGTAGATTACCTCGGGAGAGGTCTTGGAGGACGCAATTAGCACGGTGGGCGACTGGAAGGTTTGAACGGCTTCGGTCACGCCCTGGTCCTTGTAGGTGCCGGCCTTGATGGTGTAGCGGACAAAGCCCGAATTGAGCTTGCGCAGCGCGTCGAATTCCTCGTCGCTAACCGGAAGCACCCGCAGCGGCATCGCCGAGCCAAGGTCCAGGACGAAGGATGCCGGCACCACGGTGAACCATCCGGCTGCCATCGCCTGCCGGTTCTTCACAGCCTCTGCATTCGACGATACCGGCCCGTAGCTCTTTGCGCCCAGGTCGCTCAGCGTCATGCCGTTGACCTTGAGCAGGTACTCCCAGCCGGCTGCCAGGCTGGTATTGCCGCGTGCTGGTAGCGCCACCGGCTGCCCCTTCAGATCCTTGACGCTCTTGATGTCGCTGTTCGCCGGCACCACCAACTGCCAGACGTTGGGATAGAAATTGGCGACGAATAGGCCCTTGTCGGTCGCCTTGCCGGCAAACTGACCCTCGCCCTTCTGCGCATCAACCATGACGGTCGTCATGGACCAGCCGATATCGGCCTTGTCGTTGCGAATTTTCTCCATGTTGACGAGGGCCGCACCCGGCTCGACCTGAACGTTCAACTCGGGATATCGCTTGTTCACGATCTGCGACGCTGCGGCCGCCATCGGTGTCCAACTGCCGCCGGTCGGACCGGCGCTGAAGATGACATCGGTTTTCTGTTGAGCTTGGGCAGCGGCGGCGGCTGCCACAGTCAGTGTGAAAATAACGGCCAAGCATACGACTGGCCGCAGACCACGGATGTGGACGGACATCGTTTGCACTCCCTCTGGCGGTTGCGCTCGTTGGCGCCGCTTATTGGGGCTCGTGTCCGCACGTGATCGGCGACGACTTCGACACCCGTAGCATCCGGGAATTGGTCATCCGTCCTGCTGGCAAGCACCGTACGAGTTCGCCGCAGCGATTGTCAACGACGCGCCATTGCGGCTACGGCGGCGTGGCCGTTGCCGCGCTAGTCAGGACGACTTCAGGCGACCGATATTTCGAGGAGGTACGCCGGTGAAGCGATGCAGGCGGCGGCGCCGGATGCAATAAGAAACCGGGGCAAACTTCTGCAGTCAGAGATCGTTTCGAGCCACGATCGACGCCCGGCGTGTCATGAAAAGTAGCGGCCGGCGGCGCGGACGCCGCCGGTCGCAGGTATTAGCGGATGACGTAGGGCAGCAGACCGAGGAAACGTGCGCGCTTGATAGCGCGCGCGAGCTCACGCTGCTTCTTGGCGGAGACGGCGGTGATGCGGCTCGGCACGATCTTGCCGCGCTCGGAGACGTAACGCATCAACAGCTTGGAATCCTTGTAGTCGATCTTCGGCGCATTCGGACCCGTGAACGGGCAGGTCTTGCGGCGACGGAAAAACGGACGGCGTGCTCCAGCTTCAGCCATGATTCTTACTCCTCTTCCGCCGCTTCAGCAGCGTCTTCGCGCCCACGGCGCGGACCGCGGTCGCCGCGGAATCCACCTTCACGATCGCCACGGAAACCGCCGCCGCGTTCGTCGCGCTCGCGGTCACGATCGGCCTTGCGCATCATGGCCGAGGGGCCTTCCTCGTGCTCTTCGACGCGGACGGTGAGGTAGCGGATGACGTCTTCAGAGATGCGCTCCTGACGCTCGATCTCGGTGACCGCAGCGGCGGGCGCATCGATGTTCATCAGCACGAAGTGAGCCTTGCGGTTCTTGTTCATGCGGTAGGTGAGGGAGCGCACGCCCCAGTTCTCGGTCTTGGTGACCTTGCCGCCGAGCCCTTCGACGATGCCCGTCATCTGGGTGGTCAGCTCTTCGACCTGCTGGGTGCTCGCGTCCTGGCGCGCGAGAAAAACATGCTCGTAAAGAGGCATGGGTGTCCTTTCCTGGTGTTGGCGCATCTCCCGGCGGCAAGCCCTTCGAGGCCTTCGGAAAGGACTCGATAATGCTCAGAAGGCGGAAGCACGGGACGACGGGCCGACTGGCCCTGCCACATCAAAAACGCCTGGAAAGGTGTGATTGCTGAGACCGTCCGTTCAGCTCCCGGCCGGGATCTGCGGATGCGCGGGTTATAAGGATTTTCGCTGCGCTGGCAAGGCTTCCGGATGGAGGCGTTTCGCTCTTGCTTTATTTGTTTGTATATCATACAATTAACGATCGGAGGTAAAATGGCCCCTAAGTCCGTTCAGACGCCCTCTGAGCCGTCGGCCGATGATCCTCGGCACGCCGCCCGCGCGACCCGGACCGCGGGCCGCCAGATGCGCTCGCGTCTCCTTGATGCGGCCAGCCGACTGTTCCGGGAGCGGGGCCTGGCCGGCACGTCGATCTCGGACATTGCCGCGGCGGCCGACGCCTTTCCCAGCCAGATCACCTATTACTTCCGCACCAAGGAAGCCCTGTTCGTCGAGGCCGCCTGTCGCGAGATGCTTTACGTGGCGCGTGCGGCCGAGGAGGCGGCGTTAGAGGCCCATACGCCGCAGGACTACACGCGCGCACTGGTCGAGACCGTCACGGCGACGGATTCGGTTGCCTTCTTTACCGAGGCGTTGACGCTCACTCGCCGCCGCCAGGATCTCGCCCCGCTGGTGGAACGCACGATCGAGCGGCTGCATGGCGAGGGAATGCGGGCCTATGCCGCTCAGATCGAGCGGCACGGATGGAAGAGCCTGCGTGACCCCGACGTCAGTTCGCGGCGGTTCTGGGCGCTCGCAGTCGGCGTCATGGTCGAGGGCTACGCGATGGGCCGTTCGGCCGAGGATCTCTCCGAAGAGATGCTGCGCGTGCTCGGCGACCAGGCGACGACAAGGCAGGCCGGCGACACAACGAGACTGCATCTCGTCAGTGGCCGCGACGTTTCCGAATCATCCGACGCGGAGAAATCGCCATGACCGCGCTCCGCATGCGTGCCCGCGACTTTCTAAACGAGGATCAACTGATCGCCGTCCGCCAGCGCGTGACGTGGAAAGGCGTCGCCCTGATAGCCCATGCCTGGGCGCTGATTCTGGGTTCGATTGCGCTCGTGGCATGGTGGCCTAATCCGCTGACCTTTCTGCTCGCGGTCGGCATCATCGGTTCGCGCCAGCTCGGGCTTGCCATCCTGATGCATGACGGCGCGCATGGATGTTTGTCGGCGGACGAAAAGGTCAATCTCGCGCTCAGCCAATGGTTTTGCGCCTATCCTGTCTTCGCCGAGACCCGCGCCTATCGCCGCTATCACCTGCAGCATCATGCGCGCACGCAGCAGGAAGACGATCCGGACCTGGTGCTATCGGCGCCGTTCCCGATCACGAAGATGAGCTATCGCCGCAAGTTCTTCCGCGACATCACGGGACAGACCGGCTACCAGCAGCGTAAGGCGCAGTTCCTGAATGCACTTGGGCCAAAGGAATGGCCGCTGGCGCGGCGCGCCGCACATTTCTGGGAAAAGCTCGGCCCGCAATTTGCTGTCAATGCCGTGCTGTTTGCCGGCCTTGCTGCCGCTGGTGTGTGGTGGGCCTATCCGCTGCTGTGGCTATTGCCACTGCTTACCTGGCAGATGGTGATTACCCGCATCCGCAACATCGCGGAGCATGCGGTCGTCCCCGACTCGAACGATCCCCTGCGCAACACCCGCACCACGCTCGCGAACTTCCTCGAACGGCTGTTCATCGCGCCGTATTACGTCAACTATCACCTCGAGCATCACCTGCTGTTCTATGTGCCCTGCTACAACCTGCCGCGCGTCCACCGCATCCTGTCTGAAAGCCGGTTTGCCGAACGGATGGAGGTTCAGCCGAGTTACGCTGCCGTGCTGCGGCTGGCGACCGCGAGGCCAAACCATGAAGATCGCCCGGGCAAGCTGGTGAGCATCGCGCGCCGGGCGCGGGCCGGGGCGGCGCTTGATGGAGACCAGGCCGCGGGCGGGTTCTAGATTGCACCTTGCTTGCCATAGGTGACGTCGTTGAGTGACGACGGTCGTGAAGGGGACATGCGAATGATCGATCTGACCACCTTGGTTGCCTATGCGGCGGTTGTGCTCGGCTTTGTATTCATTCCGGGCCCCGCCACGCTTCTCACGGTTGCGCGGGCGACGAGTTCGGGCACGAAGGCGGGAATCGCAACCAGCGTCGGGATCGCGGCTGGCGACTTGATTCACACCTTCATGGCGATCGTTGGCATCTCGGCAATCATTGCTACTTCCGCGATGCTGTTCAGCATCATCAAATACATTGGCGCGGCGTATCTCGTTTATCTCGGCATCCGGGCGATTCTTGAAAGGGCGCCGATCAATCAGACGGCTGGCGCACTCCCGATCTCGGCCGGCAAGGCGTTCAGGCAGGCCATCGTGGCGGAGGTGCTGAACCCAAAGACCGCGCTTTTTTTCCTCGCCTTCCTCCCCCAGTTCGTGGCGCCTGAAAATGGATCGGTGGCGCTTCAGCTGACGATCCTCGGGATCCTTTTTGTCCTGTTGGGGCTCGTCAGCACGGTGGTCTTCGCGGTTTGCGCGGGACGCTTGGGCAGCTTTCTGCGTCGCAACCCAATAGTGTTGAAATGGCAGGGTAAGGTCGTTGGCGGCATCTATTGCGTCTTGGGTGCCCGCTTGGCGCTGCAAGAACGCTAGGCCTGTCCGATCCAATTCCCGATTTCCCACGGGCGTGCGCCATCCCGCAGCGCGGCTTGACATCCCGGCCTCGGTCAGTGTCTTACGGCCCATTCTAACGAGGGAGTGCCGATGACGGCTGCATTTACGTTTCCGGGGCAGGGTTCCCAGGCGGTTGGCATGGGTAAAGCCCTGGCGGAGGCCTTTCCGGCTGCGCGGGCCGTGTTCGACGAAGTTGATTCGGCGCTCGGCGAGAAGCTGACGGCCATCATCTGGGACGGGCCGGCCGAAACCCTCCAACTCACAGAAAATGCCCAGCCGGCCCTGATGGCGGTCTCGATCGCCACGCTGAGAGTGCTCGAGACCGAGGCGGGGTTTTCCGTTGGACGGGATGCGGCGTTCGTGGCCGGCCATTCGCTCGGCGAGTATTCCGCGCTGGCCGCAGCCGGCAGCCTCAGCGTCAGCGATACTGCGCGCCTGCTGCGTACCCGCGGTCTTGCGATGCAAAAAGCGGTGCCGGTCGGCGCGGGCGCCATGGCGGCGCTGCTCGGGCTAGATTATGACGCCGCTATGGCGGTCGCCAACGAGGCCGCGCAGGGGCAGGTCTGCCAGGCCGCCAACGACAATGGCGGCGGGCAGGTTGTGGTGTCCGGCGACAAAGCGGCCGTCGATCGCGCCGTGGAAATTGCCAAGGCCAAGGGCGCGAAACGTGCAATGCTGTTGCCGGTGTCCGCGCCGTTCCATTGCAAGCTGATGCAGCCCGCGGCTGACGCGATGGCGCAGGCGCTGTCCGGCGTGACGATCAAGTCGCCAGCCTCGCCGTTGGTGTCGAACGTGCTGGCGGCTCCGATTACCGATCCGGATGAGATTCGCCGCCGCTTGGTCGAGCAGGTCACGGGCACTGTGCGCTGGCGCGAGTCGGTGGCCTATATGGCGGGGCAAGGTGTCACGCGGTTCTTCGAAATCGGCGCCGGCAAGGTGCTGAGCGGGCTGGTCAAGCGCATCGCCGATGGCGCGGTCGGCGTGTCGGTTGGAGGACCCAATGATATTGCCGCCGCAAAGGACGCATTGGCGGCTTCGGCCTGAAGCTGCCGGAAGGAGACATTAATGTTCGATTTGACAGGCAGGACGGCGCTGGTCACCGGCGCTACCGGCGGTATTGGCGGAGCGATCGCGCAAGCGCTGCATGCGCAAGGCGCGACGGTGGCGATATCAGGCACGCGTCGCGAGGTGCTGGATTCCTTTGCCGCCAAGCTTGGCGAGCGCGTCCACGTGCTGCCATGCAACCTCTCAGACAGCGCCCAAGTCGAGGGCCTAGTGCCGGCGGCAGAGGCTGCAATGGGGCAGGTCGACATTCTGATCGCCAATGCCGGCATCACGCGCGACAATCTTTTCGTGCAGTTGCGCGATGAGGATTGGGACGACGTCATCCAGGTCAATCTAACCGCGACCTTCCGTCTCGCTCGGGCTGCAACCAAACTGATGATGCGCAAGCGCTTCGGCCGGATCATTGCAATCACCTCGATCGTCGGCGTGACCGGCAATCCGGGTCAGGCCAACTACACCGCGTCGAAGGCCGGCATCATCGGCCTGATCAAGACGCTGGGTGCGGAATATGCCAAGCGCAACGTAACCGCCAATTGCATTGCACCAGGATTCATCAAGACGCCGATGACGGACGCGCTCAACGATAAGCAGCGCGAGACCATCCTGGCAAAGGTTCCTGCGGCGCGGCTGGGGACACCGGAAGACATCGCCGCGGCTGCGGTCTATCTTGCCTCGAATGAGGCGGCCTACGTCACCGGCCAGACGATTCACGTCAACGGTGGTATGGCCATGATTTGAGCGAGTTATTGCCCTGATCAATGCGGCCAAAGGCCGTTTTCCGGGGAGGCTGAGGCTTATAGTCAAGGCTTGGGAAGTATGATAACCGAACCCTCGACGGATGGGCAAACAATGCCATTGCAGGATGTTGAAACCCTGTATATTGGCGTGGCAACGCCTGCCGTTCGCCGGGGCTTTGTCGGCTTCCATCGGGCCGAACCAAGACTATGCGCGATAGCGAAGGAAGTTTAACGACCACGATAGCTCGTAGCGTCTTTGTAGCGTCTTGGGGTCGGGTCCAAAGGAACAAGCACGAGGTTGAAGATGAGTGAGATTGGCGAGCGGGTTAAGAAGATTGTGGTCGAACACCTCGGTGTTGAACCCGAGAAGGTTGTCGACAGCGCAAGTTTCATCGACGATCTCGGCGCCGACAGTCTCGACACCGTCGAGCTCGTGATGGCATTTGAAGAAGAGTTCGGTTGCGAGATTCCCGATGACGCCGCCGAGACGATTTTGACCGTCGGCGACGCGACGAAGTTTCTCGAGAAGAACGCGAAAAGCTGACGTCCCGGGCGGGTAGAGACAGAGCCGGACGGGCCGTCGTCGAACGGTCCCCCGGTTTCTTGTTTTGGGCAACCGGTTTCCGGCTGGAGTTTTTGACATGAGGCGGGTTGTCGTCACGGGGCTGGGCATGGTTACGCCGCTCGGCTGCGGCGTTGACACAACGTGGACACGCATCCTCAACGGCCAGAGCGGCGCCAAGAAGATCGACACGTTCGAAGTGGCCGATCTTGCGAGCCAGATCGCCTGCGTGATTCCGCGCGGTGACGGCAGTGACGGTACCTTCAATCCCGATCAGTGGATGGAGCCGAAGGAGCAGCGCAAGGTCGACGACTTCATCATCTTTGCGATGGCCGCGGCGCGCCAGGCGCTCGATGACGCGAACTGGCATCCCTCCACCGAAGAAGACAAATGCGCCACCGGCACCCTGATCGGCTCGGGGATCGGCGGCCTCTCCGGAATCGCCGAAACGTCGCTGCTGCTGAAGGAACGCGGGCCGCGCAGGGTATCGCCGTTCTTTATCCCCGGGCGGCTGATCAATCTCGCGTCCGGCTACGTCTCTATTGAGCACGGCCTCAAGGGCCCCAACCATTCCGTGGTGACGGCCTGTTCGACCGGCGCACATGCGATCGGCGATGGCGCCCGACTCATTGCGCTTGGCGACGCCGACGTGATGGTGGCAGGCGGAACGGAATCGCCGATCTGCCGGCTGGGAATGGCGGGCTTCTGCGCCGCACGCGCGCTCTCGACCAGCTACAACGACGCGCCGCAGAAGGCTTCGCGACCCTATGACAAGGATCGCGATGGATTCGTGATGGGTGAAGGCGCAGGAGTCGTGGTGCTCGAGGAATATGAGCACGCGAAAAAACGCGGCGCGCGAATCTATTGTGAAGTCATCGGCTATGGCCTGTCGGGCGACGCCTATCACATCACCTCGCCATCGCCCGATGGCGACGGTGGCTTCCGCAGCATGAGCGCGGCGATCAAGCGTGCCGGCATTGCGGTATCCGATATCGACTACATCAACGCACACGGAACTTCGACGCAGATCGGCGACGAGATCGAACTCGGCGCCGTCGAGCGGCTGCTCGGCAACGCCGCCTCCAAGGTGTCGATGTCGTCGACGAAATCGTCGACCGGGCACCTGCTCGGCGCTGCCGGTGCGATCGAGGCCATTTTCAGTATCCTTGCGATTCGCGATAATATTGCTCCGCCCACCATCAATTTGGAAAATCCGTCGGTGGAAACGGCGATCGATCTGGTGCCGCTGACGGCGCGCAAGCGCGAGATTAATGTCGCACTGTCGAATTCCTTCGGTTTTGGGGGGACCAACGCCTCGGTAATCATTCGGCGTGTGGCTGACTAGCAAGTGTTTAGAACTACTCCACCGTTTTGCCGCATTCGGCGATGACTTCTACATGTGGGCGTATGCTATCGGCTGGGTGGGGGAATCGCCGGGCCGCGATTGAACCGGCAGGATTCAGGTTGCATCGATGAGTGAGAGGCCGCCCATTTCACCGCGAAGTCCGCGCGCCGCGTTGGAGCCCGAGCAGGTGCCGCCGCCGCCGAAGCGGTCGGAGCGCGCCCGCAATCCATTCGTGGTGGTCGGCAATGCCATCTTCACCATCCTGATCATTCTGATGATCGGGGCCGGGGCGGGCTATTATTATGGCAGGCAGATCCTGGAAACGCCGGGACCGCTACAGGAAGACAAGATCGTCAACATTCCCTCGCGGGCCGGCAAGCGCGACATCGCTGATGTGTTGCTCCGCGAAGGAGTGATCAACGTCAATCCCTGGATCTTCATCGGCGGCGTGTTTGCGCTGAAGGCGAGCTCCGACCTCAAGCCGGGTGAATATTCGTTCCAGAAGAATGCCAGTTTGCGCGAGGTCATCGCCACCATCGTCGAGGGCAAGGTGGTGCAGCACGCCGTCACGATTCCCGAAGGCCTGACGTCCGAACAGATTGTGGCGCGGCTGATCGACTACGATATCTTCTCGGGCTCGGTGCGTGAAGTGCCGCGCGAAGGCACGCTGTTGCCGGAAACCTACAAATTCCCGCGGGGCACCACGCGCGAGCAGGTGATCCAGCGCATGCAGCAGACCCAGAAGCGGGTGCTCGCGGAAATCTGGGAGCGCCGCAATCCGGACGTTCCGGTCAGGTCGCCGGAGCAGCTTATTACGCTGGCGTCGATCATCGAGAAGGAAACCGGCCGCGCCGACGAGCGCAGCCGTGTGGCGGCGGTATTCACCAATCGATTGCGGCAGCGGATCAAGCTGCAGTCGGATCCGACCATCATCTATGGCCTGGTCGGCGGCAAGGGAACGTTGGGACGACCGATCAAGCGCAGCGAGATCACCCAGCCGTCACCCTACAACACCTATGTAATCGAAGGCCTGCCGCCCGGACCGATCGCCAATCCGGGCCGTGCCTCGCTCGAAGCGGCCGCCAACCCGGCACGCACACGCGACCTCTTCTTCGTCGCCGACGGCACCGGCGGGCACGCCTTCACCGAAACCTACGACGCGCATCAGAAAAACGTCGCCAAGCTGCGGGCGCTCGAAAAACAGATTCAGAACGACACCGTCGAGCCGACCGAGGATGCGCCGCCACCGACGGCTGCCGGAGCGCCGCTGGATACCAACCCGACGGCGACGACACGGCCGACGGCGCCCGCGAAAAAGCCGCCCGCCCGGCCTGCGGCACCTGCGACCGCGCCGGGCCGGCAGGGCGCCGCGCAGTCGACCACGACGCCGCCGGTGGTGCAGCGTTGAGCCGGCGTTCCCGCCACGGCCCGAACGTAATTCCACTTTGGCGGAAATCGGCTTAAGGTCGCGCCGATCTTTTCGAGTCTCGAAATCCCTGTCTTTCGGAGAGTGTTACGCGATGGCGCTATCGAGCATGACCGGTTTTGCCCGGAGTCACGGCGCCAGCGGTCCCTACACGTTCGAGTGGGAACTGAAGTCGGTCAACGCCAAGGGCTTTGACCTCCGCTTGCGCCTGCCGCCCGGCTGGGACGAGGTGGAAGCCTTTGCCAAAAAGCGCGCCGCGGAGGTGCTGTCGCGCGGCACGGTATATGCCAACCTCAACGTCAAGCGCGCCAACGCTGTTGCGACCGTGCGCATCAATGAGGACGTGCTCGCCTCGGTCCTGAAGGTGGCCGGTGAACTCGCCGCCAAGGTCGACGCGGTGGCGCCGAGCATCGACGGCCTGCTCGGCATCAAGGGCGTCATCGAGGTGGTCGAGCCTGAAAGCGACGAGGTGGAGGACAAGGCGGCATGGGATGCAGCATCGGCCGCATTCGAACAGGCGCTTGGCAACCTCGTCGAGATGCGCCGCCGCGAGGGCGTGGCGCTCGGGAAAATCCTGAGCCAGCGCATGGACGAAATCGAGCGGCTGGCGAAAAAGGCGGAAGCCGCGCCGGGCCGCAAGCCGGAGGCGATCAGGGCGCGGCTGGCCGAGCAGGTGGCGGCGCTATTAGAGACATCCGAACGCTTCGACCCCGACAGACTCAATCAGGAGGCGATCCTGATTGCGACCAAGGCCGACATCCGCGAGGAGCTCGACCGCATCGCCTCGCATGTCGCCCAGGCGCGCGAGATGATCGGCAAGGGCGGACCGGTTGGACGGCGGCTCGACTTCCTCGCCCAGGAATTCAACCGCGAGGTCAACACCTGCTGCTCAAAGTCGAACGATCTGGAATTGACCCAGACCGGCCTCGAAATGAAAAACGTGGTCGAGCAGTTCCGCGAGCAGGTCCAGAATCTGGAGTGACGGATGGTGGCTTCTGGTTTCGACGGAGTTGAGCGACGCGGGCTGATGTTCGTGCTGTCCTCGCCATCGGGCGCGGGCAAGACGACGCTGTCGCGCATGCTGCTTGAGCGCGAGCCGGGCCTCAAGATGTCGGTTTCAGCAACGACGCGCCAGATGCGGCCGGGCGAGGTCGAAGGACGCGACTATTACTTCGTCGACAAGCAGACATTTGAGAAGATGGTGGAGCAGGGCGAACTGCTCGAATGGGCGACTGTATTCGACAATCTCTACGGTACGCCGCGGGCGCCGGTCGAAGCGGCGTTGTCGGCGGGGCAGGATGTTTTGTTCGACATCGACTGGCAGGGCACTCAGCAACTGCATCAGAAGGCGAGTGTCGACGTGGTCCGTGTCTTCATCCTGCCGCCTTCGGCCGCCGATCTCGAGAAACGGCTGCACACGCGGGCGCAGGATTCGGACGAGGTGATTCGCGGCCGCATGAGCCGCGCCACCCACGAACTCA
Organism: Bradyrhizobium hereditatis; assembly: GCF_020329435.1. Lineage (GTDB taxonomy): Bacteria > Pseudomonadota > Alphaproteobacteria > Rhizobiales > Xanthobacteraceae > Bradyrhizobium > Bradyrhizobium hereditatis. The sequence goes on from NZ_JAGKJK010000001.1 coordinate 113,352, forward strand.
GCCACTGGGCGGAATACGACTATATCGTCATCAATCAGAACGTCGATGATGCCTTTGCCGAGGTGCAGTCGATCCTGAAGGCCGAACGGCTCAAACGTGAGCGCCGCACCGGCCTGACCGAGTTCGTGCGTAAGCTGCAGCGCCAGCTGGAAAAATAACCACCGCTTCCGTGCCGGTTACGTCTGCGCGCTGCGCGCGAGGCGGGACAGCATTTCCGTGACCTGCCGCTCCCGTTCCCGGTCCTGCGGCACCTGTCGCCGGTCCGGGGGCGCGAATGAGCGCTCCGGGGTCGTGCGCGGCCGCTCCCGGGGCACCCGTGTCCGGTCTTGCAAGGGGCGATCCTGGAATGGACGGTCTTGGACTGTGCGTTCGTGGAAAGTCCGTTCCTGGGGAGCGCGCGCAGGCTGCGCGGCGACAGCGCGCCGCAGCTTGGCGCCGTCTTCACGGAGCGCCGGCTGCGGTGCACGCTTGGTGCGGGCGGAATCCCACATCGCGCGCCGCTTGCGTCGCATGGCGCGGCGCGCCCGCATGCGGCCGATCCGGACAATCGCACTGACCGTGAGGCCGGCGAGCGCGAGCGCGGCGACCATCACCAGAAACAGCATCTGCAACGAGGCGGTCGGCTTTGCCGGTTCTGCCGCGACAGGCGCAACCTGATCGACTGCGCCCTGCTGCACTTCCTCGGCCTGCGGCTGCTGCTCTGCAGGAGCCGCGGCAGCGGCCGCCATTTGCAGGCCTGCCGAATTGGTCGAAGCGCTCGCGGCGGGCGAGTCGTTCCAGCGCACATTCGCCAGCGGCGCAGGCGCCAGCACGTTTGGCATCGCTGCGCGCTGATTATCCTGAGATGTTGGCGCGGGCATTGCGCCTACCGATTGCGAGTCTGCTCTGGCGGCGTCCGTGCGGGATTGTCGCGAAACATATTCGGCGCGCGCCTCGGCGAATTTAGTTTGCGTCTGCGATTCGTCAGAAGGCGATGGAGCCGGTGCTGATGCTGGTGCCGCAGCCGCTGCAGGCGGCGCGGCACGCGCGAACTTGTCGTCGGCTTTCTCGCTCTCCTCGCGCAGATACCAGCATTGACGCTTGGTGGCGCGATCGATGCGGTAGTACCAGTGGCTGCCCGCGGGCGTCGCGCCCTTCGGCGCCGACAGGCAACTGTCCGTGGCTTGGGCCACTTGCAGTTCCGCGGCTTGGTCCGTTGCCTTTCCTGCGACCTGCGCCCGGAGATCCGTCACCGTGGCGAGGCTCGTTCCTGCCACGACACCGGCAAACAGAGCCGGGACGAATTTCACGGACCACTTCGACATCTGCATCCCCGGAAACGCAACGCTACGCGACGCTTGATGCGGCCAATCTGGTCAGAGACTTGGGTCGCAATGAGCCGCAATTTCGGAGCGGATGCGGTATAATTGAGGCTGACGCGCCGCCTCAATTCGGGCAGGCTAAGGCTATGAAAAACCGGCGAAAAACAGGGACCATTCGGCCTGTGGAAAACTCTACTGTTTAGAAGCCGTCCAACGTCCGGTACAGCCGTCCGCAGGCGCGGTGAAGATCAGCGCGATCAAAAAGCGCCAACGCTGAGCCCGCTCAGCGAAAAGCGCCCCCGGCGTCGTAAACCGGGGCAGGAAAGGCGGGATTATTACGGGGCTCGGACACGTATGGTTCTCTTGATGGATGCGGCCAACGTTGGATACAGCATTGCGATCTCGCGGCGCGTTGGCGCCCGAAGTTGTGCGTCGACGATACCCTCTTGAAGACAGAGGGTGCAGGGAAAGCCGGGTGCCCAAACACCCGCAGTCGTGCGCGCAATAACGCACACGGCAGACCGCAGGTGCGCCGGAATACCCGGCCTTCCCTGCGCAGTGGTTTTAACGGCTTATGGCGCGCTCTTCCCGGAGACGAATTCCTCTTGCCTCCGTCGCCGACGGATTGGCGATTGACCTGCGGCCCGGTCGGGCCCGACAATCTCCATCGGCTTGACACCAGCAACGGGTGACAGAACCACACGCTTTTGCCGTCCGCAGCTTCCCTCGCAAGATGCGCTTCGACCAAGCCCATGTGCTGCTGGGCCGAAGATCTCGCAAGAGCGTTTAAGCGCCGGTCGTCTGCGCGCCGTTCGATCGCTCACGAGGCAAAGCCCGCCCTGCAACCACGCGCGCGCCTGATGCTGCTGCGTCCACCGCATTCCAGCCCAACGTCCGTGACGCTCGCGATACGCCCCTCGTGGCGGGCCGGAACGGGCGCAGTTGTACGGCTGATTTGGGTGAAACGAGAAGCGGAATATTTTTGATTCCGGGGCTTGACACGATTTCGGAAAATCAGAAGTGATTTGCCTGTCGTGCCGTCGGTCGCTGGTCGGAAACCGCGCGCAAGTGATTTGCTTGCCGAACACGAGGGTCGGGGCGGACCACGCCGAATTGTCGCGTTGCGACGGTATGCGGTAAGCTGACGGTTGCCGGCGCGCCGCCGTTGATCCCGATTGCTCGTAGTGCAGGTGACGATCATGAGACCGAACGCGCTGAACCTCGTTGCAGCAGTCTTGCTTTCTCCTACGTTTCTTGCGTTGTTTTTCGCGTGGAAGGCAAAAGAACCAGTTGACTACGATCTCGCTCTCGTTGTGTGGGCCTGGTTTGGCTTGCCTTGTCTGGCGCTTTCCGCGCTTTTGTTTTGGCTTGGCAGATCTGATCGTCTCCAACAGAATGGTGATCAAGCGTCGAGCGGCGGATAGTAAGCGAAGTTGACTGTCGCAGGTTGCTCGCGCTGGATTTACTGGACAGGGGAGAAAACCGCGCGAGTGATTTGCACTCAATTAAGATGTTACGGCTTCGCGGGTATCAAAGTTAGGTGCACTGTCGCCGTGAGAACAAGCATCGGCTTGGCACGTTCAGCTTATGCGGCAGTCTCGCCGCATGACCGACGAGCCGACTTTCATTCCTGATCGGCTGAACCTAAGGTTATGACGCTAGTCGCAGCGACGCTCCCTGCGCGTAACCATACGGCCGTCGTCCCGCTCAACTCTTGTAGTCACTGTGCGGCAGCGCTGTCGTGGGCCGATGGTGACGCCGCCTGGGCCGACGCCGACGGTGGTGTCGCGGTCGTAGCGGTAACGGTCTCTATCATAGTCCCGGTCACGTCCGATCTGAACATCGACTTGGGCCATCTTGACGCCGGCCATCTTGACGTCTTGGGCGTTGGCCGGGATGGCAAGCGGGGCGGTTGTCAGCGCCGCTGTGGCTGCCGCCAAGGTAAGAGCGATCTTCAACATGTGGGAGTCCTCCCTTGAGCTTGAACCGATGTAACGGGCGCAAGCACTAACCGTTCCACTGGCCGATCGGGGAGATAGGCAAGGTCGAGACCTTGAAGGCGGCATCGAGCATCGATGCTGTACAGAACGGGCGATCCCCAGCGGAACGGCGATCACGATGCAAGACCAATAGCGACGGAAGGCTGTTCCGACCTGCCTCCATTATGGAGATAAACGTGGCGCAGAATATCTACGACAATCCCGATTTCTTCGCTGGCTACAGCCAGTTGCCTCGCCAGGTATATGGGCTGGACGGTGCGCCCGAATGGCCGGCTGTCCAGGCCATGCTGCCTGCGCTAACCGGCAAGCGCGTGGCCGATCTGGGCTGCGGCTTTGGCTGGGCCGCGCGCTGGATGCGCGCGCAGGGCGCGGTCTCGGTGCTTGGCCTCGATCTGTCGCAGAACATGATCGCACGCGCCAAGGTCGATACCTCGGACCCGGCCATTGAATATCGGCTCGCCGATCTCGAGACACTGGAACTGCCCGAAGCGGCTTTCGAGCTCGTCTACAGCGCCCTGACCTTTCACTACGTCGAAGATTTTCGGCGCCTCGTGCGCATGATCCACAAGGCGCTGGTCGGCGGCGGAGATCTGGTCTTCACGATCGAGCACCCGATCTTCATGGCTGCGGCGCATCCACACTGGATTGCAGATGAAGACGGGCGCAAGACCTGGCCGGTCAACGGCTACTCGGTCGAGGGCGAGCGCCGCACGGACTGGTTCGCCAAGGATGTACTGAAGTATCACCGCACGCTCGGCACGACGCTCAATACGCTAGTTGACGCGGGCTTCGAGTTGCGCCGGGTCGAAGAATTCGCCCCGACGCGCGAACAGATTGAGCGCTTGCCCGAACTGGCTGAAGAGCTGGAGCGGCCGATGATGCTCATGGTCTCAGCGCGGAAGACAGAGAAGCGGTGATCCTGGCGCCTGGCCTTCGATTACGCGGCTACACCCCCAGCGGCGCTGCTGGGCGCAAGCGGTATGCGGGATTTGCCTCAACTGAGCCTCGGGTGTCGCTGCTCACCCGGGCTACCAAGCTTATTCAGACGTCTTGGATGCGGCTCGTGACTTCACGTTAAGTGCACCATCACCGCAACTCCGCAATTCATTAGCTGCCGTTGCCCGCAACGCATGCACACGCGCTCGATCCTCAAGGGATATTATCAGCCGCAATTCCAGATCGGCCCTATCGGCGTGCGCGTCCAGCAAGGGCCGAAGCTGCCGCCATTGTAGCGACCGCCGTAAAAGCCGGGCCGACCGAAATAGTGCCAATTGCCATCGTACCCGTAATAACGCGGGACTGGATCGATATACCAAGGGCGCCGGTTGGAACGCGCCATGCGCGAAATCGAACCTTTCCGGCTGTAAACTGGAAGGCTGTTGTTCGGCGGCTGTTGATAGCCCGGCAGGAAGCCGTAGCCGTGCCAGCGTGGCGCTGGCCGTTTATGAGGTGGCGCAGCCGCCGCGACGACGGGCAGCAGCGATAGAACGATAGCAATTGAAACGAGGCGCAACATAAGCGCACCATAGACGGCCGGCCAGCGAGAGGCGATTCAAATCTGCGAACAGTGGAGCGCAACTGCTTTCGAATTGCTTGCGAAACGATCACTTTGCGCCACAACAAGATCCGCCACGGACTGATTGTGCGTATCCATGACAAGCAGCTGCTGCAAGAACGGTGCGAACCTCACGCGAACGAGCGCTCAGTTCGATGCCGCAGGCGTCCAGGCCTTGATACGATTTCGGAAAAGAAGTGATTTGCCCGTGTGGAGTTAGTTTGTCGCAGGCTGCTCTCGTTGGATTTACTGGACACGTGGGTGCCAAAACCGTTCGAGTGATTTGCTTATCGGGCAATTGCGGAACGCCGCGCGATTCCCCGAGGGGAAGAGCGCCGGCGTCCGGTTGATCCACGATTGGAGTTCGAACTACTCTTTTCTCAGCTCCACGATCGTCTCCGCGCCAGCGATGTTCTGCACTGTGATTTCCACTTGATCGCCGTTGCGGACCGAGTCGAACAGCAGGCCGTCCTGAACCCTGAACTGTTCCGTCTTGCCCGGAGCTGACCGGATAGCGATCGTGTCGTTGCTTTGATCGACCGTGGCAACCATCCCATGCAGCGACTGTGTTGCCGGTCCGGGTGCGACGGCTGCTCCCGAGTTGGTCGCGACAGCCGCCTCCCATTGGTCGCCGGCCGGCGAGCAAAGAGCCGCGCCCGGCAGCAGAACGACCGCCAGGGCTAGCATCGTTGATTTCACCATATGAATGCTCTCCTCTTTCGCTTTCTTTTGGCCGGCGGCATCGCCGCCCGATCCGCCTGCGCGATGCTACTTTTGCTCTTTGATCTGGCCGCTGCTGTCGACGACAAGGCGGACTTCCTTGCCATTTTTGATTGCCTTTACCGCCGTCCCTTCGGGGGTCGACTTGATATCGCTGACTTGCGTGTAGCCTGCAGCCTCAATCTTCGCGATAAGCTCCTGCTGGGTGAGTGCATGGGCCGGCGAGAGGACGCCTAGCAAAGCTAACCAAACGATCGTCCGAGAGATGTTTCGGGTCCGCATAATCCGTTCTCCTGCGTTGATATCCGCCCCATGTTCTAAAATCGGCCAGTTCGCTTTCCTCATCTTCGCTGCTCCAATGTCAATGCAGCGCGACCGCAGCCTTGTCGAGCGCGGCGCGCAAGCCTTTCGCCAATTTCACTGCATCATCGTTGGCCCAGAAATGGCAGAAGAACAGCCGCGGTTGCTCGTTCAGCATGTGGCTGTGCAGCGCGGTTACCTCGATCCCGTTGCCTCGCAAGGTCTTGATGACCGGGTTGACCTCGTCAGCTGTCAGAACGAAGTCGCCGGTAATCGCGGCCTTGCCGCCGCCGGTGGGCTGAAAGCCGATTGCCTCGGCGACGCCCATGGGACCGACTGGTGTGAGCGGCATACCGCCTTCACTGATCGGATCACGGCGCGGCACGGCGAACTGGTAGACGCCACCATTGTTCTGGCCCTTGACGCCGATGATCTGGTCAAGTTGCGCTGTGTCGAGATCGATCGGCGGCGGGGCGCCGGCGGCAGGTGCGGTAAGCGGAGTTTTGCTTGCCGAGAGCGCATCGCGGATGACCGCCGCCATCTTCACGGGATCTCCATGGCCGCCGACATGCATGTAGAAGGTTGCCGGGCTGGCGCGCAGCACATGATTGTGTACGGCAGTGATCTCCAGTCCGCCTTCGATCAGCTTCAGCATGACTGGGTTGACCTCGGTCTCCAACAGCACGAGATCGCCCATCGCCATTACGCCGCCATGGGCCGGCTTGAAGGCCACCCAGCCACCGAGCGCGAGCGCCGGCTTGATCGCGACACCGTCTAGCGTGACTGAAAGATCGGTGCGGGGAAAGCCGTAACGGTGCACGTCGCCGTTGACAGCGCCTTTTCTGCCGAAGGTGTCATCGACCTTCTGCCAATCGATCTCCTGCGATCGCGCGGTGGTGTTGAGGGCTACCGCCAGGATCAAAACGACAATTATGAGCACTGGACGCATGATTACTCTCCATCTTCACTCTGATCGCGCGTAACCTTGGACGGTGTCCCCGCGCTTCAACCCTAATAGGGCCAATGCGATCACGAAGCCTTCGTGCACCCGGGCGGCATCGCCGTAGTAAGTGACGGTCGATCCGCATCGGCTATCGTTCGAACGTGACGTCGCGGACCCGCCGGTGCGCAAGCCGCCGTCTTCAGATTGGGATGTTTGATGCTTTGGTTCGTCCACGCGCAATCCTCTCGACAAATCGAGTGTTGCGCAGAGCTTGGACGGATTAACGTCTGATGGGGAGTCTGCTTATCCCCGCGCGCAGTTATTACCGCAGATCGAACGGCGCATGCAACCCGACCAATAGGGAAGTGGTTGAGGCTGCTCCATCACAAGGGCGTGTGCGGAAACTCACTTCGAAGAGGTGCTCGACTTCAATGCCCAGCCCTTCCTCTGGAGTTGCCGCAAATCGCTTGAAGCTTCCGCAAGCAACCAATCGCGAAAGGTCACAATCTTCGGCAGGTTTGCGGTCGCCTTTGGGCAAATGATCCAGTAGGTCTTGGCCAAGGGGAGCGCCAGCACGAATGGGCGCACCAGATGCCCCTTAATAAGATCCCATGCCGCGAGCGTGGTACGCGCCAGTGCAATGCCTTGCCCATTGATGGCGGCGTCGATCACCATGCTGGCGCGATTGAGCACAGGCCCGTGCATGACGCCAGCTTCGTCCAGGCCAGCCTCCCGCAGCCAATTGTTCCAATCCGTGCGGCTGTCCATGTGGATCAGTGGAAACTTCAGGATGTCTGCAGGCTTCGCGAGCCTGCGGCGAACAGAAAGCAGCTTTGGGCTGCAGACCGCAAACAATTGTTCCGAACTCAGCCGCACCGTGTCCAGGCCCGGCCAGTTGCCGTCACCATGGCGCACCGCCAGGTCCACCTCCTCGCGAGCGAAATCAACGTGATGCAGCGTGGCTGAGATGCGCAAGTCGATATCGGGGTGCGCCTCGGCAAAATGGCCGAGCCGATGCACCAGCCACTTGGCGGCGAAATCCGGTGATGTCGAGACCGTAAGCACGCCTGCGTTCTGCCGCTGCAAGAGCCGCTCGGTGCCAATGGCTATGCGGTCGAGCGCGTCACGCACAACGGCGAGATAGTCGCGTCCCGCTTCGGTGATGATCAGGCGCTGGCGCTCGCGGTTAAACAGCTTGATCGCAAGCTCTGCTTCCAGCGCTTTTACCTGATGGCTCACTGCGCCTTGGGTGACGCAAAGCTCTTCCGCTGCGCGCGTAAAACTTTCATGCCGCGCAGCGGCTTCGAAGGCTTTCAAGGCATTGAGCGGCGGCAGGTGAGGGCGCATCGCACGACTTCATGAGAAAAACTAGGGCAGGCGCGAGAAACGATGCTTTGCGGGGAAGCGTCCCGCGATACTATTGAACAGCTCCAGTAAAGCATTTCAAGCGATTTGGAGCCTCTCATGTCCATCCTGTTAACCGATACATTGTCGATCCCGCCGGTACAGGCCGCCGACCCGGCCACGCCACTTCAACAATCCAGCTCAGGAACGCCAGCCACCACCCGGTCGCTCGGATGGTGGAGTTGGATCGACCGGCGGCTTCAGCGCATCGCGCTGCACGAGATTGCCGACGATCCGCATCTGCTCAACGACCTCGGCCTGACCCGCGACCAGGCGCTGCGCGAGGCCGCAAAGCCCTTCTGGCGCTGAGAACATTTATAGGGGAGAACCAGGATGTCCGATCCGATCGTGTACGGCTTTCCACGCAGCACATTTGTCAACATCGTTCGCCTGATCCTGACGCACAAGGATGTGACGTATGAATTCCATGATCTCGAACCAGTCATGGGCAAGCCCGATCATCTGGCGCTGCACCCATTCAACCGCGTCCCGATCCTCAGGGACGGCGATCTAACCGTCTACGAGACGAGCGCGATTGCCACCTATGTCGACGAAGCCTTTGGCGGCGCGTCGCTGACGCCGAAGGACGCCAAGGCACGGGCGCGCATGAATCAATGGATCAGCGCGGTCAATTCCTATTACTACCCCTACATGATCTATCACGTGACGCATGAGCGCCTGGTTTTCCCCGAGCTCGGCATTGCTTCGGACGAGAAGGTTGTGGCGCATGCGTTGCCCAAGGTCGAGACAGCGCTTGCTGTAGCCGAACGCCAGCTTGCGCACGGCAAGGAGTTTTTGCTCGGCGACGAGCTCTCGATCGCGGACTTCTATCTGCTGCCGAGCACGTTCGCCTTTAGCCTGACTGCCGAGGGGCAATCGATCTATCCGAAATTCCCGGCGTTCTGCCGCTGGCGGGAACGCATGGACAATCTACCGGCGACGCAAAGGTTCGTGCCGCCGTGCAGCGCCTGCCGATAGAACACGCCCGTGAATGGGCCAACTCGCATCGGCCGAAGTACTGATCATCGAGATAGCATGAAGCGCGATGCTGAAGCGACCAGCGACACGCCAGCAAGTAGAACCAGTATCAGCACTGACTTGCGGAAAGTTTCGTCGTTGATTGTTCCGTAGAGTTTGAACTCGATCCAGATGCCGGCGATCATGAACGGAAGACCGATGCCGTACAGTTTGACGGTTTCGACCGTGTACGATGCCGCGATGAGTTGCGAAACGGAGATGATCACAAAGGCCGTGAACAGCACGGGTTGAAAGACAGCCCGTTGCTTATCCTTTGACCATCCCCGCAATTGGCAGGAGATGGTGGAGATGACTCCGCCAAGGCCTGTGAGGCCACCGAGCAGCCCGTTGGAAATCCCGATCGCAACGTCGGCCGGGACACCAATCTTCACCGGCTTGATCGGCGCGCCTCGAACCGCTGCAGGGCAATGGGTTCGCGTCTGCTGCTTGCCGATCCTGAAGCGGTCGGCTCCGGAAGGACACGGCGGTTGAACGCACGGCGCGCGCAATATCCGGCAGAAGAGCGAGATGAGGTGAGCGAGGCTTCCAACTAGCGATCCTCGTCCGGATGCACCCACTTGTACGGCGTGATTTCCTGTTTTTCCGCCAGCTTTATCATGCGCACCGGTGGCGCGTAGCGGCCCTTTCGGCACGACCTGCATTTCAGCGACGCCTCGAGCTTCCATATCGGTGTGTCGCGGGGACGGCGGATGGCATCGAGCGGCAGGCTCGCGCGCGTCCTGCAGCTGCTACATTCGACTTCGAGCCAGCCGAGGCCAGCGCTGATACATTGTCCTATGGTCGGGGAAGGCTGAGCGGGGCCGCCATAGCCTTCCATCCGCACTGACCACGCATGCGCCTCGGCGCGGTCCGCGTCGCGAACTGCCTTCTGCGCGGCCTCTCTCGCGCTTTTGGCGCGGATGTCGGCACCTATGATCCGACCGGACCAGATGACTTGGCGCTTCTTTGTGCTCATGGCCGACAATTACAGCGGCTCTTGCAGCGGGGTGCAACGCCACTAGCTTGGAGGCGCCTTGCCCCACGGTTTCGTCAATGTGCAAGTCTGTACTCAATCACCATCAACCAGCAAGCTATTCGCCGCTGTTCCGGGTGATGAAACGATGCGGCGGCAAACTGCCACCTATGCCGGGCGTGTTGCCGGATTATCCCGCGGCAGTTGTGCGCGATGGAAAGAGAAGGGCCGCAGCGGTGCTGCGGCCCTTCTTTGCGGGAACGTTGTCGCAGTTGGGAGTGCGACATCGTTCAATTCTTGACTTGCCGATCGGTTCCAGCATTCAAGCCGGACCCTGATCTGATCCTCGTTCCACTAACCGCATGCCTGTTTAGTCGCAGATGCGCTCACGGATCCTGACGCGTTCACCAAAGCGGTTGGTGCGTTCGCGGATCACGATCCGGCAGTCATCTCTGTAATCACGGTAATAGTGGCGATCATAGTAGCCAGGACCGACATAGACGCCTCCAGGGCCAACGCCAAACTCGATAGCGTTCGCAGAAGCGATGGTTCCGACCGTAAGCAGTGTCGCAATCGTCAAGACAGATAGCTTCATAGATACCTCCTCTTGTCGACCGATAGACCAAAGGCTTGGGAGGGCATTCGTTCCGAATGGCGGAGATTTTGATGGTTCTCTTATCTGAGGTTCCGCTTGCGAAACATTGCAGCGAGCGACGTGGTTTCGATGACGGATGAAGCCGTCGTGGTGGCAGTTCTTGCGTGTGCGCGCGAGCGTAAGGAACCGGGAACCGGAGGCCGTTCTGGAAACTTGATCGACTTTGGTCGATGCGCCCTTTGGCTTCGTACTGGGACGAGAACGCCATGACATCACTTGCGAAACTTCTCACTCAAAAGCAGCAACTGCTGGCCAGGTTGGAGGAGGACCCGGGACCTAATGAGCGCGCCGAACTGGAGCGGCTCTTAGAGAAGGTCGATGCAGCGTTGAGTTCACTGCAGTCGGCACCCAGCGGGATGACTGAGGATCAATGATATCGCGTTTGATATCGCAAAGATCATCATCGGCGGTATCGTAGCGCTTCGACCAGAAGCGTGAAGGCGGGTGAGGGCTGTCGCCGGCTCGGATAGTACAGGTGATATCCCGAGAACGGTGGGCACCAGTCCGAGAGCACCCTGACAAGCTCGCCCCTGGTCACATATGGCTGCACGTGCCCTTCGGTGAGATAAGCGAGGCCGAAGCCTTTCAACGCGGCATCGAGCAGGGCGCCCGCACCATTGAAGACGAGTTGTCCATCCACGCGGACGTTGAGTTCGCGTCCGTTCTTCTCGAATTCCCATACGTACAGGCTGCCGCCGTGCGTCGGCAGGCGCAGGTTGATGCAGTTGTGCTCGGTGAGATCCTGCGGCGTCCGCGGCCGTTTCCGCTCGGCAAAGTAGGATGGCGAGCCGACCACTGCCATGCGCAGGTCGGGTCCCACCCGCACCGCAATCATATCTTTCGCCACCAATTCTCCGGGGCGAATACCCGCATCGTACTGCGCTGCGACGATGTTCGTGAGGCCATAGTCGACGAGCGCTTCGACTTTGATGTCGGGATATTTCGGAAGGATTTTCGCCAGGGCAGGCAAGAGGATTGCATGGATTGCATATTCGGTCGCCGTAATCCGGATGGTGCCGGCTGGCTTCTCGCGCAGTTCACCGAGCGCCGCCAACTCCGCATCCATCTCGTCGAACTTCGGCCCGAGCTTCAGGAACAGTCGTTCACCGGCTTGAGTGGGCGTCACGCTTCGGGTCGTGCGGTTCAGCAGCCTGACGCCGATGCGTTCCTCCAACGCGCGGATGATCTGGCTGAGCGCGGACTGCGTCATTCCAAGTTTCGCAGCGGCGCGAGTGAAGCTGCGCTCCCTCGCCACTGCAAGAAAAGCAAGAAGGTCACTCGCGTTGTCCCGGTCCATTGATAAGCCTCTCTAATGACTGCATTAAAGTTTTATCACCTAATCGGAGGGCGAAGGGAGCCTTAGGTTCGCAACTATTCTACTGCGGCAGGGCGCTGAGCCCCTCATCCTGGGGAGCCTGGCTTTATCGAGTGCAAGATTTGATGGAGGAGGTTCAATGAAGGTCGTCGCAGTCGTCATCGCATCGCTGACGCTGGTCACGCTGGCGCAAGCACAAACCAGCAAGCAGGGATTGAAAGCCATGCCCAATATGGAGGATGTCCGTGCGGTCGCGCCCGCACTCGAACAATATGCCGACGGTGTCGTGCTTGGAGATCTCTGGAATCGTCCGGGACTCTCGCAGCGGGATCGCAGCATCGTCACGCTCTCCGCGCTCATTGCTCGAGGGCAGACCGTCGAGCTTCCCTATTACCTCGCCCGCGCACTCGACAGCGGGGTGAAACCGTCAGAGATATCCGAGCTCATCACTCATCTGGCCTTCTATTCCGGTTGGGCGAATGCGATCTCGGCGGTGCCGGCCGCGCGCGAAGCATTCAGGGCCCGCAACGTCGGCCCCGATCAGCTTCCGGCGGCCAAGGGATCCCAGCTACCGCTCGACGAAGCGGCCGAAGCGCAGCGCGCATCCCGGGTTGGAGAGCAGTTCGGCAAGACGGCGCCTGGATTGGTGAAATACACGACCGACGTCCTGTTCAGAGACCTTTGGCTGAGACCGGGCCTCGCTCCACGCGACCGAAGCCTTGTCACGGTCAGCGCGCTCGTTGCGACGGGCCAAGTTGCGCAGATCACGTATCACCTCAATCGCGCGATGGATAATGGCCTCTCGGCTGAACAGGCTGGAGAGACTCTGACGCAACTCGCCTTCTACGCTGGCTGGCCCAACGCTTTCTCGGCGTTGCCGGTGGTCAAGGATGTCATCGAGAAGCGATCCAAATGATCAGTCCTGCGTGCAATGAGCAATGATGGCAATGGCTAAGCGCCACGTTTGGAACGGAGATGCCCGTGCCCCACGTCGTTGTGAAGCTCTATTCGGGCAGGACGGAGCAGCAGAAAGCTGCATTGGCAGAGGCGGTTACCAGAGCCGTAGTTGAGGCGCTGAGATACGGCGAATATTCGGTGTCGGTTGGAATAGAGGATGTCGAGCCGAAGGACTGGACAGAAAAGGTCTACAAGACGGACATCATCGCCAAGCCCGCCACGATCTACAAACAGCCCGGATATGATCCACGCTGAGGCAAGACGACATGCTGATCACACGTAGAGGCGTGCTCATCGGCGGAGGCGCCACCGCTCTGATCCACGTTCATGAGACGCGCGCGCAGACATCCGCACCTGTCAAGGAGTCGCACATGGAGATCGATATCAAACGAAATGGTTCTCGGCCTTCGCAGAAGGGTTCGAGTGACTGGTTTACCGGATCGGTCCGCATCGATCCGCTGTTCCAGCCGGCCGAGCCGGCCCGTACCGGCGCCGGCCAGGTCACGTTCGAGCCCGGCGCCCGTACGGCCTGGCACACGCATCCGCTCGGGCAGACGCTGATCATCACCGCAGGACTTGGTTGGGTGCAACGGGAGGGCGGGCTTGTCGAGGAAGTGCGTCCAGGCGACGTCGTGTGGTTTCCGCCGGGGCTGAAGCACTGGCACGGTGCGACGCCGACGACCGCCATGACCCACATCGCGATCCAGGAGTCCGTCAATGGCAAAAACGTGGATTGGATGGAAAAGGTCAGTGACGAGCAATACCGCAGGTAACTACGTCGGGCTTAGCCCCAAGGGCGTCCGCGCAATGACTGATGAGTTGCCGGCCTAAAATCGAGGGCGCGCGTTACTGCAAGTCAATCGTCGCAGTGACGCGAATACGCCGCTTCAGTTTTTCAGCACGATACGACCGACGACTTTTCCGGCGCGTAGCTCGTCGATCCATTTCTGGACGTCGGCCATCGGCTCTTCCCTCATCGGCGTCGGCTTGATCTTGCCGGCGCGGGCGAGCGCCATCAGTTCCTTGGCCTCAGTGAGCGTGCCGACCATGAAGCCTTCGATTGTCATGCGCTTGTAGACCCATTGCACCATCGGCAGGCTGAAATTGCCGCCCATTAGGCCAGACACCACGATCTTGCCGCCGCGAGCGACCGTCGCCACGGCGAACGCCATCGATTTCTCGTTGCCGGCGAAATCGACGACGCCGTCGAAGCCGCCCTCGGTTTCCTTCAGGATGCGCCTGACAATTTCGGGCTCGGCCGGATCGTAGGCGACGGCGGCGCCGTTCTTTAGCGCGGTCTCGCGCGCGGCCGGCGAGAGATCGGCGACCGTGATGTTCTGCTTGAACATCGCTTGCGCGAACGACAGCCCCATCATGCCGACGCCGCCGAGCCCGATCAGCAGGAGGTTACGCTGACGCGGGCGGTCGACCAGCCGCTTCAGCGCGCCATAGGCTGTCACGCCCGAGCACATCAATGTCGCCGCCTGGTTGACCGGCAGCGGATCGTATTCGAGCAGATATTTTGCGTCGGGCACCAGCACGTGGCTGGCGAAGCCCCCATCGATGGAGACGCCGAGGAAGCGCTGCTTGACGCAGAGGTTCTCGTCACCATTGGCGCAGTCGCGGCACTGGCCGCAGCCGATCCAGGGGAATACCGCGTACTTCTTTCCGATCAGCTCCTTGGAAACGTCGGGGCCGACTTCATCGACGACGCCGGCGATCTCGTGGCCGAGCGTGAACGGCAGCGTCATGCCGCGCGTGGTGTCGAGCCTTTTGCCGCCGCCGAGATCGGCATAACCGTCCTGGATGTGCAAATCGGAATGGCAGAGACCGCAGCGCTCGATGCGGACGAGAACCTCGCGCCCTTGCGGCTTCGGCGTGTCGACGATGGTTTCGCACAATGGCGCATCGAATTTGACGAGGGATTGGCGGACCATTCGTGCCATGGCGTTCACTCCTTATGCGGCGTCTGTTTTGTGTTTCGTATATCGGTCAATTCACGGGCCATGGCAACAAAGCCCGAGACGGGAATGGTTTCGGCGCGCCTGGTCGGATCGATATGCGCCGCCTCGGCGAGGCGTGCCGGATCGATCGACAGCGATTTCAGGCTCTGGCGCAGCATTTTGCGGCGCTGGCCGAAGGCTGCGGCTGCCACCTGCTCGAGCGCGCGGCGGTCGCATGGTTCGGGGGCGGCGCGCGGCACCAGCCGCACCACCGAGGAGGTCACCTTGGGCTGCGGCACGAAGGCGGCCGGGGAAACGTCGAAGAGGATTTTCGTCTCCGTGCGCCAGTTGGCGAGCACGGCGAGCCGGCCATAGGCCTCCTCATTCTCCCTCGCGACGATCCTTTCGGCGACCTCGCGCTGAAACATCAAGACCATCATGTCGAACCAGGGCGGCCAGGGCTCGATCGAGAGCCAGTCCACCAGCAGCGCGGTCGCGATGTTGTAGGGCAGGTTGGCGACGATCTTTGCGCGCTCATCGCCGAGCATCGGGCGGGGATCGAAATGCTGGGCGTCGGCATGCACGATATGCAGCCGCCCGGGATAGCGCCTAGAGATATAGTCGAGCGGGGCCAGCGCGCGCTCGTCGCGTTCGACCGCGATGACGCGCTTTGCACCTAACGCCAGCAGCGCGCGCGTCAGACCGCCGGGGCCCGGGCCGACCTCAATCACAACAGCGCCTTCGAGCGGGCCGGCAGCGCGCGCGATCCGCGCGGTGAGGTTGAGGTCGAGCAGAAAATTCTGGCCGAGCGATTTGCGCGCCGACAGGGAGTGTTCGCGGATGATCTCGCGCAGCGGCGGCAGATCGTCGATCGCGCTCATTTCGGCCTGGTCGCCGCCATTCGCGCGGCGAGCCGTAGCGCTGCGGCAAGGCTCGACGGGTTCGCCTTGCCGGTGCCGGCAATGTCGAAGGCCGTGCCGTGGTCCGGCGAGGTGCGGATGAACGGCAGGCCCAGCGTGACGTTGACCGCATCCTCGAACGCAATGGTCTTGATCGGGATCAGCGCCTGGTCGTGATACATGCAGATGGCGCAGTCATAGGTTTTGCGCGCCGCGGCGTGGAACATGGTGTCCGCCGGCAACGGGCCCCTGGCGTCGATACCGTCCTTGCGCAGCGCCTCGACGGCGGGAGCGACGATGTCGATGTCTTCACTGCCGAGCGAGCCATCTTCGCCGGCATGCGGGTTGAGGCCCGAGATCGCAAGCCGCGGCCGCGCCAGGCCGAAATGCGCTTTCATGTCCGCGACCGCAATCCGCGCGGTCGTCACGATCAGCTCGCTGGTGAGCCGGGCCACCGCCTCGCGCAGCGACAGATGGATGGTGACGGGAACGACGGCGAGCGCCGGCGACCACAGCATCATCACCGGCTGCGGCGCGCTTCCGCCATCGGCGGCAAGCTCGGCGAGATATTCGGTGTGGCCGGGATGGCGGAAGCCGGCGCGGTACAGCACGCTCTTGGCGATCGGGTTGGTGACGACGGCGCCGGCGCGTCCGCTCCTGACATGGTCGACCGCATGGCGAATGGAGGCGAGCACGGCATTCGCGCTGGTGTCGTCAGGTTGTCCGGGCGGCGCGGTCGCCGGTTCGCCGGTCGCGACCACGGGCAGGGCTGCTCCGAATATGGCGCTCGCTTCCTCCGGCGTGGCGTCGGCGAGTTCGACCGACAGGCCGAGTATTTTCGCTCGCGCAGCGAAGGAGGCGCGGTCGCCGAGCACATAGAATGGCGGGAGATCGAGTTCGCTGCGGCGCAGCCACGCGGCGAGGGCGATATCAGGGCCGATGCCCGCGGGCTCGCCGGATGTCAGCGCGAGAGCCTTGGTCTTTGCAGCCTCGGAGTTCGGATCCCCGGCCATCAACGACATTCGACCATCGCGGCCTTGCGGATGTCGGCCAGGTAAGCCTTCGACTTTGCCTCGTATTTTTGGGTGAACATCTTTTCGCGGATTTCGCGCTTCTTGGGCGTGTCGACCTTGGTCGGCTTCTTCTCGCACAACGCCACCATCTCCACGCCCTGTTTGGTGATCTCGGGCGGGGTCAGACGGCCGACCGGCGTCTTGTCGAGGAGCTCGCGTAGCGGGCCGGGGATGTCGGCCGACGTCTTGATGATGGGGGCGCGGATCGCGGCATTCTGCATCGACTTGAAGTAGGAGTTGGCCTGATCGCAGCTCTGCACGCGCTCGCGCAAGCTTTCCGCTTCCTTGCGCCGCTGATCAATCGTGCCCTGCGCCGAGCCGCGCGGCACGATCAGCACGATCGGCTGCAGCTTGTATTCGAACGCGTCCATCTGGGCCGACTCGCCGGTTGCTTCGGCAGCGGCGGCGACGTCCTTTTCGCCGACCTGGAGGCTCTCCTTGAAGCGGCCGCGCACCAGGCTGCCCCAGACCATCTCGGACTTGAGACGGGCCTTCAGCGTTTCCGGTCGCACGCCCTGGCTCTCCAGCGATTTGGTCAATTGTTCGGGCGTAAGGCGCATGCGCTGAGCCATCCCGGCAAAGGCCTGGTCCATGTCGCTTGCGCTGGGATCGACGCTAAACCGCTTGGCTTCCTTGATCTTGACCTTGTCGCTGATCAGCTCTTCGAGGACTTCCTGCCGCGGCATCTGCTTGCGCGTGGTCAGGAAGTTGAGCTTGGTGCGCTGCTCGATGTCTAGACCGGTGATCGGCTCGCCATTGACCATGCAGACAATCGACTGCGCTGGCAACGGCGAGACCCCGGCGGCGAGAGCGGCAAGCGCGACGGCGCAGCCGGCGGTCAGAGACCAGAGTCGGCGAGGACGGAGCATAGAAGTGATCATGTCATGTCAGCCGTATCAACCATTCGTACCGCGGTTTCGCTGGGTACTCTCCGGCACGGTCGGGCCTCACGCTACTGCATGCCGGTGCTGCCGGCCGACGAGGACGAATTCGCAATGGTCCGCAGGCCGATCTGCAGCATGAAAGCGTGATTGAGCACCGGCGGCGTCGCCCCGGCCTGGTAGGTATAGGACGTGACGTAGTTGGCGGCCAGCACGAAGCAATCGTCCACATAGCCGGCGCCGATGATGTACTGGTTCAGCTTGTTGGCTTCAAGATCCCAGCGCGCCCCGCCCGACACGACCCAGTTCGAAGCCACCTTGATCGAGGCGGTGCCGAGCAGGCCTTCGCGCCGGGTCAGGTATCCGAGTTCCGGCTGAGCGGCATAGTTGCCGTACAACATGCTGACCGACCAGCGATCGAACGAAGCGCGTCCCTCGGCTTCGAAGCGATTGACGTTCAGCGTCGCCTCATCGACGCGCGAGCGCACGCTGAACGTATAGGTCCGGTTCGGCGAATAATTGACGCGGCCGACGTAGTCGGACCGGGTGTTCTGCAGCCCGGATTCGAGGCCGGTATTGGTCGGGTCCTGCACCGCATACGAATTCAGGCCGAACAACTGGTAGGACTGGCCGAACAGCACGTTGATGCTGCCGCCGCGGTCGAACTGCGTGGTCGCCTGCACGCCGACATTGGCGCGGCCGCCGCCTTCGACGCGGTCGTACCCCGAGAACTTGTCGACGGCGAACAGATTGCTGGCGTCGAACACCATGCTCTGCGCGTCTTCGTTTGGCAGTCTGCCGGCGAACGTCTCGTTGGGACGCGCGATGATCTGCGCGATCGGCTCGATCGTGGTGGTGCCCCACGGCTGAACGTTGATGAAGGGATAGCGATACTCGAGGCCGACCGTCGGCATAAGGCGGACCGCCTGGGTGTCGCCGACGGGAAGGAAGTTCGAAACGCCGGGCTGGTTCGAGATCGAGGCGTTGATGGCATCGGCGCGCATGATCGCAAACGGCGTCCAGATCTGGCCGATCGGATCGGTGTACGAGCGCCGCCACTGCGCTTCAGCAGTCAACCGCGTATAGGTGCCGGGCACTCCCCGCAGCAGGCACTGCGAGGGGATCCGGGCGAGCGGGTCGGCCGACGCGTTCAGGCACAGGCCAGCGGTGTTGGCCAGCGTCGTGATCGGGTCGAAGGCTGCGGTCGTGCGCGACAGGCTGGTGAAGTTCGTCTTGTAGCTGACCTCACCCCCCAGGATCGGGTGGTTGATGACGTTGTTGTAGTCGATCACCGGATGAATCACCGGCACCTGGTCCTGGTTGCCGGAGAAGGAGAGGTAATAGATCGTGCGGGCGTCGAAGAAGCTGCGGTTGCCGACGCCGGTCAGATAGAGCTGTGAGATCGCTTCCGTCGGAAGACTGAGGAACGAGCCCAGCGGATCCTTGTATTGGGCCAGCCGGTAGTCCTGGAAGAAGTAGTAGTCCGACAGCAGAACGCCGTCCCAGCCCCAGACCCACTTGTCGTTGAGGGCGAACTGGCCCTTGGTGTCGATGCCGCCGCGGAAGTCGCGGTCGCCCGGCTGTCCGGCGAATGCGCCGGGATCGAGCTGGTTAATGCCATAGCCGCGGATCTGGTACGAGCCGTTGATCAGCCGCTGGCGGAATTCGCCCTGGAACAGCACGCCCTGGCGGGTAGTGAAGCGCGGATTGAAAGTCGCGTCATAGTCAGGCGCGATCGCCCAGTAGAACGGGGTTTCAACAGCGTAGCCGTAGGTCGAGTTGTTGCTGTAGGCGGGCATCAGGAAGCCCGTCTTGCGCTTCACGGTCGGATCGGGCGTCGAGAAGTACGGCAGATACGCCATCGGCACGCCGAAGAATTCGAGCTGCGCGTTCTCGAAATACAGCATCTTTTCGGTCTGGTTGTGGATGATGCGCGCACCCTTCACCTGCCACAGCGGCGGCTTCTTCGGATTGTCCTTGCACGGCGCGCAGGCGGTATACACGCCGTTTTCGAACACGGTGTAATTGCCGGCCGAACGGTCGGCGCGGGATGCCGCCATGCGCGTGTCGTCCGCCGTGTCGACGCGCAGCGAGTCGACGAAACCGTCACGGTAATCATCGCTCAGATCCATGATGTTGGCGTAGGTGACTTTGCCTTCCGCGTCGGTCAGGCGGAT
Organism: Bradyrhizobium hereditatis; assembly: GCF_020329435.1. Lineage (GTDB taxonomy): Bacteria > Pseudomonadota > Alphaproteobacteria > Rhizobiales > Xanthobacteraceae > Bradyrhizobium > Bradyrhizobium hereditatis. The sequence goes on from NZ_JAGKJK010000001.1 coordinate 133,465, forward strand.
GTTGCCTTCCGCATGCAGCCGCTTCGTCTTCTGGTCGTAAATGACCTTGTCGGCCTCCACGCTGGTGCCGTTGTAGAACATCTGCACGTTGCCGACCGCCGACACGCGCTGGTTGTTATAGTCGTAGTCCACCTCGACCGCTTGCACGACCATGCGGCCATCATTGCTGACCGGCCGCGGCGGCGGCTTGGGCGGGCGTGGATTGTAGGTGAAGGTCTGCGCCGAGGCCGGCACGGTCAGGGCAAGCTCGATCGAGCCAGCCAGGACCAACCCGGCGAGCAGGGCAAACATGGGGGCGCCAACGGCGGCCAAGCGGGCTCGATGACGGCGCACGGTGGTGCGCCGCCTGAACGCAGGCGACCTCAACTGGCGGGCGGCGACAACGGCCACTACCCGTCCTCCTGGTACAACAAGGCCAAAAAGCCGGTGAGGCCGCCCACACAGACGGGCAACCACGCGGCAGCGATGGGATGCATCAATTCAGCCTTGCTCAAATCCTCAGTAACTTTCGATAGAACGTAGAGCAGAAACCCTGCGCCCACGCCACTCAAAACCATCTTCTGCACGCCGCCCATTCGGAAGAAGCGAAGGCTCACGGAAGCCGCCAACATCACCATTGCAGCCAGCAAAAATGGCTGTGCGATGAGCTTATGGTACTGCAGACGGTAGCCTGCCGTCGCGAAGCCCGAACTTTCGGAAGAGCGGATATAGCCAGGAAGTTGCCAAAAAGACACGGTTTCGGGGGTGGAGAAGCTGTTGCGAACCTGTGCCGGGGTGAGGGTTGTTGAGAGGTAATACGTCTCTTGATCAACCGGAGGTTTATCCAGGGAGTATCTTCGTACCGATTTGAAAGCCCAGCGGCCGTCCTCAAGGGAGGCCTCGCGCGCTTCGATTCGCTCCTTGAACTGGAGGTCGGTATCGAATCGGAACACGGTCAGCCCGGTCAGGCGGACGCCCTGTTGCTCGCTCCGCGCCGCGTTGATGATCGACTGGCCGTCGGCGTTGACCTGGTTAAGCCAGAACCCGGAGGCGTCCTGGATGCCACCGCCAGGCGCCGAGCCGAACAGTTCCGCCTCCATGCGCTTGGATAGCTCGCGCAAGTTGGCCGACATCGGGTTGTAGGCGACGGTGGCCAGGGTCCCGAGGATGATCGAGCTTGCCAGCGCCGGCGAGATGAACTGCCAGGCGGATACGCCCGCGGCGCGCGCCACCACCAGCTCGAGCCGTCGCGACAGCGCCAGATAGCAGGTCATCGCGCCGATCAGGACGCAGAACGGCATCAGCTTTTCGAGCAGCTGCGGCACCCGGTAGAGCGAGGTCTGCGCCACCGTGATCGCCGATGCCGAGACGAGACCGGAGGTCTTGCGGACCATTTCGATGTAGTCGACCAGCACCAGCAGGACGAAAATGCTCGCGAACACGCCCACCGCCGAGACCAGGAAGCGGCCGGCAAAGTATCGCCCGAGCGTATTGGTCATCATGCTCATGCTGCAGCGGGCCGTCCAAAGAGCCGTGCCAGCCGCGCATTCGACCGGTTGATAGCCTCCATCAGCGCCGCCGGCGGCTCCACCACGATCCCGCCGACGATCATCCACAGCCCAACCGCGATCGCGCCGAACAGCATCGAGTACTGGACGAGCGCCATGGCCGGCGTCTTCACCGTCATCACCGAGCAGGCGAATCCCGCCATGCGCAGGCCGAACACCGCCAGGATGGATCCGCCGATCGAGAAATTGCGGCTCTGCCGTGTGGTACGCGGCGTGCCGAGGAAGGCGAAGGTCAGGACGGCGAAGGCGAAGGGGTAAACCGGCGCCAGAAAGCGGTCATGCAACTCGGCGCGAAACTGCCCGGACAATTGCTTGAAAATTGGATCGTCCTCGGGAGGCGAAATCAGCTCCCAGAGGTAGCGTTCGCGAATGCCGAGCGCGACGTCGCGGCCGCGATTGGAGAATTTCGACATGTCGAAGGCGTAACGAACGAAGGCAACGAACTGTGGATCGCGTTTTCCGGTCTCGAATCGTTCGAGATTGCCGTCCTCCAGCACCAGGTAGGACCCGGTCTCGTTTTTCAACACCGTGCCGTGGTCGGCAATGATGGTGATGCGCTCCTTGGGATCGCGGCGGTCGTCGACGAAGATGCCGGCGAGCACGCCGCCGGGCTGCCGCTCGCGGATGCGAATCGTCAGGTTCTGGTCGAGCTGGGCGAAACGGCCGGGCTGCAGGATGTTGGTCAGCACGTCGGCGGTGATCTCGGCGTCCCATTGCTTGATCCGGCGCATGCCGTCGGGAGCGAGATAGGAGCCGATGAAGGCGACCATCAGCGCCACCACGCAGGTGGCGTAGAAGAACGGGCGGAACAGCCGGATAGGGGAGAAGCCGGCCGCGTTCATCACGATGATTTCGGAATCGGTGGCGAGCTTGTTCAGCGTGTGGGAGATCGCGATCATCAGTGCGATCGGCGCGATGATCAGCACCAGCGCCGGGATCACGAGGCCCGTGATGCCGAGAAAGGTGATGATGGTCTGGCCCTGGCTGGTCATCAGGTCGATGCCGCGCAGCGCCTGCGTAATCCAGATCACCCCCGTGAGGCTGACCAAGACCAGCGCAAACGACGCCAGCGTCGTGCGGAAAATGTACCTGTCGATCGACCCCATCGTTACCGCACGATCCCGCCCGCCCTTGCACGCCTGACGGCAGCTTCCGACCAATCCCTTTTGAGGGTTCCCCATTGGCCGGGCCGCCTGTTGCCAGACTGTCTACTCTCTCATTACCATCCCTTTGATCCGTCAACAAAATGGCCGGGCCGTGGCGCCCCTCCGGGACGGTTAATAATTACCTTCATGTGGCCTTCCAGCCACTGCGGCGCTTGGCAGTGGAGCGGCTGACAGGCCATAGTGGCGGAAACGTCAGGTCCGGAGCGATTTCGGCTGCCATCGAAGAGAACATTCCATAATCGGACCGATTCCGGCCCGTAAAGAACTGCCCTGAATTCTGGAGGATTACCTATGACCGACGCCGTTAAGGTCGGCTTTGTCGCTTTTTCCGCAGCCCCCCGGGGCGTTCTCGTGGTGTTTTGCGACGAGGCGCTGAAGTTCGGCGAGGCGACGCGGAAGGCGCTGGGGAAGGCGGCCGAGACCGTCAAGCGGGCAGCAGCCGCCAACCAGTTCAAGGGCAAGAGCGGATCGACGCTCGATATTCCGGCGCCGGAGGGAATCAAGGCAGAGCGGCTGATCGTGGTTGGGGTCGGCAAGGCTGCCGATATCAAGGAGAAGGATTTTCTAAAGTTCGGCGGAGTGACCGCGGGCAAGCTCAATGGCGCCAGCGAAACGGTCACCGTGATCGCCGAATTGCCTGAGGGGGCGATGCAGGCCGATGCGGCCGCCGCGATCGCTTCTGGTATCAAGCTGCGCGCCTACAAATTCGACCGCTACAAGACCAAGAAGAAGGACAACGATAACGGCGCACTGCGCGCCGATGTCTCGATTGCGGTTGAAGATGTCGCCGCGGCGCGCAAGGCGTTCGCGCCGGCGGCCCATGTCGTCGACGGCGTGATCATGGCACGCGAACTCGTTAACGAGCCGCCGAACGTCTTGTACCCGGTCGAATTCGCGCGCCGCGCGAGCCAGCTCAAGAAGCTCGGCGTCGATGTCGAGGTGCTCGACGTCAAGGCGATGGAAAAGCTCGGCATGGGCGCATTGCTCGGTGTCGCGCAGGGTTCGGCGAAGCCCGGCCGCACCGTGATCATGCGCTGGAACGGCGGCAAGAAGGGTGATCAGCCGGTCGCTTTCGTCGGCAAGGGCGTCTGTTTCGATACCGGCGGTATTTCAATCAAGAACGCTGCCAGCATGGAGGACATGAAGGGCGACATGGGCGGCGCGGCCTGCGTGGTCGGTTTGATGCATGCGCTGGCGGCGCGCAAGGCCAGGGTCAACGTAGTCGGCGCCATCGGCCTGGTCGAAAACATGCCTGACGGCAATGCCCAGCGCCCCGGCGATATCGTTACCTCGATGTCGGGACAGACGATCGAGATCATCAACACCGACGCAGAAGGCCGGCTCGTACTGGCCGACGTGCTCTGGTACGTAGCGAAGAAGTTCAAGCCGAAATTCATGATCGATCTGGCGACGCTCACCGGCGCGATCATGGTCGCGCTCGGCACCGAATATGCCGGCATGTTCTCCAACAATGACGAACTGGCCGACAGACTGAGTAAGATCGGCAATGAAACTGGCGAGCGCGTCTGGCGCATGCCGCTCGGTCCCGAATACGACAAGCTGATCGATTCGCAGTTCGCCGACATGAAGAACACCGGCGGGCGCCATGGCGGCTCGATCACCGCGGCGCAGTTCCTGCAGCGATTCGTCGATAACACGCCCTGGGCGCATCTCGACGTCGCGGGAACCGCGATGGGCGCGCCGAAAACCGACATCAACCATTCCTGGGGATCCGGCTACGGCGTGCGTCTCCTGGACCGGCTGGTCGCGGAATATTACGAAGCCACGAAGTAATTCGGTTGCAGGCGGATGACGGAAGTCCTGTTTTATCATTTGCAGGGCATGTCGCTCGAAAGCGTATTGCCACCGCTGCTCGAAAAATCGCTCGAGCGAGGCTGGCGCGTGGTCGTGCAGTCGACCTCGCCGGAACGCACCGAGGCGCTCGATGCGCACTTGTGGACCTACAGCGACGAATCATTCCTGCCGCACGCCACCTGGCGCGCCGGCGATGCGCAGGACCAGCCGATCATTCTATCGATCGAGGAGAGCAATCCGAACGGGGCCAATGTCAGGTTCCTGATCGACAATGCGGCGTTGCCGCCCGATTGCGACAGCTACGAGCGCGTGGTGTTGGTCTTCAACGGAGACGATGACGAGGCGCTGACTGCGGCGCGCGGCGCCTGGGCCGATTGCAAGGCGCGGGGCTTTGAGGTGACGTACTGGCAGGCCGACGAGCGGGGCCGCTGGCAGCGGCGGCAATAATGATCTATCGGATTAATGATATCTGGGGATTCTGCACCGGACCTTGCGGGCAGCCATGGTCGTGCCGCAAAGTGATGGTCGGACAACTAGTTACAGTAGAGGGCGGAGCCTGGGTCTTAGCGTGCGACGCGGAACGATCAATCGAAAGCCATTGCTGACGTTGTTGTTGCTCGGGCCTGCGCTTGCGGGCTGTTCGGGGACGGACCTCTTGTCGAAGGACGCGGACTGGTTTTCGCGCAGTGGTCGCGTGTTCATCCGCAACGTGTCGATCGAAACACCGCCGCTGACGCCGACCAAGGCGGTCGCGCCGGATGAGCTCGTCGCTGCTGATGGCGGGTGTCCGGGCATGGGGCCGCCTGGCGCCAATGCACTGGCGGACGGTGCCGCGGGCGGGCCGCCGCCCTCGACGACGGGCACAGTGGCACTCGGTCATACCGAATGCGACGTCGTGCGCGGCATCGGCGCGCCCGACAATGTCAGCCTCTCCAATAACCCGCGCGGCGATCGTGTGGCGGTCGTCACTTATTCGCGTGGGCAGCGCGCCGGCATCTACACCTTCACCGCGGGACGCCTGACCTCGATCGAGCGAGCTCCGGAAGCGGCGGCGCCGGCCAAGGGCGCCAAGCCGAAGAGGAAGCCGGCCGCGTAAGCCTCACGATAATAGCTTTTTCAGCCCGCCGCTTCGTCGAATTCCGTACTGGCCTCGAGCCAATCTTCCTCCGCTCGCCGCAGCGCGCTTTCCGCACCGGCACGCGCCTTGCTGAGTTGTGCGGCCTGCTTCGGATCGCGCGTGAACAGGTCGGGCAGGGCCAGGGCGGTGTCGATCTTGGCGATGATGCCGGTAATGCGCTCGATCTCAGCTTCCGCTTCGGCAATCCGCTGCTTCAGCGGCAGCCGCTTTTCGCTTTTCGTTCGCTCCGGTCTTGCGGATTCCTTTGGCTTTTCCCGGGAGGCGCTCCGGGTGTCGCCGATCGACAACACCATCCGTCGATAGTCGTCGAGGTCGCCGTCATACGTCGTCACCGTCTTGTTTGCGACAACCCACAATTGATCCGCGCAGGCCTCGATCAAATAGCGGTCGTGCGAGACCATGATGACCGCACCGGGAAAGTCGTTGATCGCTTCCGCCAGCGCAGCGCGGCTGTCGATGTCGAGATGGTTGGTCGGCTCGTCCAGGATGATCATGTTCGGGCCGAAGAAGGTGGCAAGCCCGAGCAACAGCCGCGCCTTCTCGCCGCCCGACAGGCTCCTGACCAGGGTGTCGCCGGCCTTGCCGGAAAAACCGATGGCGCCCACGCGTCCGCGCACCTTGGACTCCGGTGCATCGGGCATCAGCCTGCGGACGTGATCGTAAGGCGAGGCGTCAAGGTTCAGCTCGTCAACCTGATGCTGCGCGAAATAGCCGACCGAGAGCTTTTCCGCCCGCGTGATCCGGCCGGAAAATGGCTGCAGCTTGCCCGCCAACAGCTTGACGAGAGTCGACTTGCCGTTGCCGTTGGAGCCGAGCAGGGCAATGCGGTCGTCGGTATCGACGCGCAGCGTGACGTGATTGAGCACCGGCTTGTTCGCATCGTAACCGACCGAGACGTCGTCGACCGCGATGATCGGCGGCGACAACAGTTTTTCCGGTTTGGGGAACGTAATTTCATGCACGTCCTGCGTCACCAGCGCGGTGACCGGCTTCATCCGCTCCAGCATCTTGACGCGCGACTGAGCCTGTCGGGCTTTGGAGGCCTTGGCCTTGAAGCGATCGACGAAAGCCTGCAGCCGCTTGCGTTCGTCGGCCTGCCGCTTGGCGTGCTTGGCATCGAGCATCTCGCGCATGGCGCGCTGTTCCTCGAACGAGGAATAGGTCCCCTTGTAGAGCGCCAGCCTGCCGCGATCGAGGTGCAGGATCTGGTCGACTGACGTGTCGAGCAGGTCGCGGTCGTGGCTGATGACGATCACTGTGCGCGGATACTTGGCCAGATGATCTTCCAGCCACAGCGTGCCTTCGAGGTCGAGATAGTTGGTGGGCTCGTCCAGCAGCAGGAGATCGGGCGCCGAAAACAGCGTCGCCGCCAGCGCCACTCGCATGCGCCAGCCGCCGGAGAATTCGGAGCACGGCCGCGCCTGGTCCGCTGTGGAAAATCCGAGGCCGCTGAGGATGGCCGCCGCGCGGGCCGGCGCCGAATGCGCGTCGATGTCGACCAGCCGGGTCTGGATCTCGGCGATCCGGTGCGGATCATCGGCGGTTTCGGCTTCACGAAGCAGCGCATCGCGCTCGGAATCAGCCTTCAGCACGACGTTGATGAGGCTCTCTGGGCCATCGGGCGCTTCCTGCGCCAGGCTGCCGATGCGCCAGCGCGGTGGCAAGGTGATGCTGCCGGACTCGATCGGTAAATCGCCCCGGATGGCGTGAAACAGCGTCGATTTGCCTACGCCGTTGCGGCCGACAAAGCCGACGCGCGCACCGGGCACGATCTGTACCGTGCTGTTGTCGATCAGAAGCCGTCCGGCGATCCGGATCGAAATATCGGTGATGGAAAGCATGCGGCGTTGTCACCGGAGCCGGCGCCAAACGCAACCTCTATGTCGGTAAAATCAGCGCCCGCAGGGGATCAATGCAAGTTCATTGTCCTGGCGGCGCAGCTCTTCGACGAGTTGTTGCAAACGCGGAGATAATTCGTTTTCGGGGCGCATGCGCTGCTGAAGCCGTTCGCCGATGGCGTCACAGATCGACACGCATGTCCTGTGATCGATGTGTTCGAAATCGTTTCTGATTCGGCTACCCATAACCGCCTCTGGCGAGTTCCACCTCGCAGCGCGCAAGGCTTGATGACAATTTATTGGTTAAGTCATGGCGGCGAATTTGGTTTCGCGTGCAATACTGAATGCCCTCTATCTGCTGGGGTGCCGAAATCCCGCCCCGATGGTTCCGCAAAAAAATGCCCCGGCGCGGCGGCCGGGGCTCAGTCAGGGGGAAGCTCAAATCAGCTCAGAAGCAGCGGTTCACCAGCCGCCAGCGCGGGCCCCAAGGAGTCGGAACCAGGCGGCGCACATAGCAGCCGCCATAACCGCCGTAATAGGCCGGGCCGCCGATGAAGACGCGCGGACCCCAACCCCAGCCGTGGTGATGATGGTGACGGTGCCAGCCGTGATGATGCCAGCCGCCGGCCGAGGCCGAGGTCGGCGCCAGCGCGGCTGCCGCGAGCGCAGCCGCAGCCACCGCAGCGAGCGAAAATTTGCGTAACATGATCGTCTCCTCAAGGTTTCGGCGCGGCCATGCGCGCCATCGGTTGAGATCGCTCCCCGTAACGCCCCGGGCCGCGGATGCAGGCCCGGCGTTCGATCGCGGGAAAGTCTATGGCGGCGAGGCTGAATGGCGACGTGACGAAGATTACAGAATGGGTTCACCTCGGTGAAATTGCTGTAATCTTTGTCCCGCTGGGGGCGTGGGTCGGCACGAAAACAAGCCAAAAAGGGGTGGGAAGCCGCGTCACCGGGGCGCTTGCCGTCCCGGGATCGCGCCGATATAAGCCCCGCAACTCTCCATCGGTGGCATGCAAGGACGTAACAATGGCGATTGAACGCACTTTCTCGATCATCAAACCGGACGCGACGGCGCGCAACCTGACCGGCGCCGTCAACGCGCTGATCGAGAAGGCGGGCTTAAGGATCGTGGCCCAGAAGCGCATTCGCATGACCCGGGAACAGGCCGAAACATTTTATGCCGTTCACAAGGCGCGTCCGTTCTTCGGCGAGCTGGTGGACTTCATGACCTCGGGGCCGGTCGTGGTGCAGGTGCTGGAAGGTGAGGGCGCGATTGCCAAATATCGCGACGTGATGGGGGCGACCGATCCGTCCAAGGCGGCGGAAGGCACAATCCGCAAGCTCCACGCGAAGTCGATCGGCGAAAACTCGGTGCACGGTTCGGATGCGCCGGAGACCGCCGCGATCGAAATCGCGCAGTTCTTTTCGGGCAACGAAATCGTCGGCTAATCAAAATTGGATAGCGGCCAACACTAGCCGCGCGCAACGGCTGAACAGGCCGAGGGGGGAAAGCTGTGAACTGGCTGTGGCAAGTCTTCGATCCTGCAACGATCTCGGCGTTCTTCACGCAGTTCCACGCCGAGATGCAGACGCCGGCGTTCTGGGTCGCGCTCGGCAAGATCATGTGGATCAACATCCTGCTGTCGGGTGACAACGCGCTTGTCATCGCGATGGCGTGCCGCAGCCTGCCGCCGCGCCAGAAGTTTTGGGGCATGATACTCGGCGCCGGCGTCGCCGTTCTCTTGCGCATCATCTTCACCGGTATCGTCGTGACGTTGATGGGGCTGCCATTCCTCAAACTGGTCGGAGGCCTCGCGCTGCTCTTCATCGCGGCGAAGCTGCTGGTGCCTGAACACGAGGGCGAGGGTGATGTGGACGCGGCTGCGCATTTGTGGGCCGCCGTGCAGATCGTGGCGATCGCCGACATCGTGATGAGTCTCGACAACGTCATCGCCGTCGCCGCCGCCGCCAATGGCAGCATCCCGCTGCTGGTCATCGGCCTTGCCATCAGCGTTCCCCTGATCGTCGCGGGCGCCGCGCTGATCATGGCGCTGCTGACGCGTCTGCCCGCTCTGGTGTGGGCCGGCGCGGGCCTGCTGGGCTGGATCGCAGGCGAGGTCATGGCGACCGATCCGGCGCTGCAGCCGCATCTGCACGCGTTCTTCAACGGTCCGGTCGGTACCGGCCTCGATGGCCTCCTCAAATCGCTCGGCATGGCGCCGCAGTTCGCCAATGGCGGCCATGGCGGCGAGGTGATCCTTGGGCTGATCGGCATCGCCCTGGTGCTGATCGTCGGATCGGCCTGGCGAAAGCGCAGGCTGCAGGGCGCCGAGCACTCCGCTCCGGCGTAAGGCGGCAAATTCGTTCGGCGGGACTTCGAGTAGGCAGAAACAACGCGCCCTTACGGGCGCGTTGCGCTTTCTGTGTCTCTCCGAACGGAAAATGGCGCGTGCAGGCGGCTGCGGGGCTTTCCGCATTCCCAGGTCGTCAGCCGTTCTGCGTTCGGCCGGGCGAATGGCAGAGTCCGCGGACGGCTCTGACCGGCCCCGGCCTACGGGTCAAAACGCCCGACGGCGCGGCGGCGGACCCACTTGGGGGTGGCGTGCACGGGTGAGCCGTTCAAAAATCACGATCCCGGCGGCGCAAGCAATGAGGGCGACGATCGCCATCGCAAGAACAGTTTTGAGCATGGTTCGCTCCTGAAAGTGCCGCACCCACGACGTCAGACGAATCATGTTCCCGCAAGACGGGTGAACTACGGTCGCGCAATTTGTTCAGAAAAAGGTCGGTCTGCCGTGGCGTGCAGACAGGAAACGACCCCGGCTGGGGGGGGCGACCGGGGTCGTCGTCGCGGAGGTGTGCCAGGGGCCGCTGGCACGCGCAATGAACGGGGTGATGGCGCATTCGTTCCTATGACCAATGCTGACATCCCCTCTGCAGAAAGCGCAGTGAAAGATGGCGCTGCGCCGCGCGACGGCGGCTCTCCCTGTTTTTGCGTAAGCGGCTGCTATTGCTGCATTTGAGCCAATCGTTTGGTGTTCCGTCGCGGCTTGCAAATAAAGGTTCTTACGTAAGTCAACTACCGGACAGACTGAGGGGACCCATCGCGGCCCAATGTCGTTTGAAGATATGCATCGGTGATGAGACGCGTGATCGCGTTCCCGCCGTCTTCCAACCCCAGATGGAGTGGACCATGCAGAAGCGGCGTCGTTTCAGACAGACGACTACTCTTGAAGAGCGTCTTTCCGAAGAAGCGAAACAGTTACGCGCGCAAGCCCAATTGCTTCCACCAGGGCCGCAGCGCGATGGCCTGCTCCGGAAAGCGCGCCAGGATGAGGCTGCCTCGCACATGAGCGAGTGGCTCAACTCGCCGGGCCTGCAGCCGCCGCGAGGGTAACGCCGGCATGAAATGCCCGCGGCGCCAATGAAGGCGCCGAAGGCACGACGAGGTTGCAGCGCCCGCCGTCGTTTCCCTTGCCGCAGGGCGAGCTATTGCCTTTGCCGCGGCCCGATTCCATACAGCTTCACATGACCGAGCCCTTGTTGGGGCGCAGCATCAACCGCAATGAAGACGAGCGCTTCGTGCGGGGACGCGGGCGCTATATTGCCGATCTAACGGCCCCGAAAGCGCTTCACGGCGTCGTCGTTCGCTCGCCGCACGCGCATGCGCGCATCACCGCGATCAACGCCGATGCGGCGCGTCAGATGCCTGGCGTATCGGCCGTGCTGACGGGGGCTGACCTTGCTGCCGACCATATCGGCCCGCTGCCCTGCGCGGTGACCCAGATCCCGATGACCACGCCCTTGGTGGTGCCGCCCTATCACGCGCTGGCGCGCGATGTCGTTCGCTATGTCGGTGAGCCCATCGCGTTCGTGGTCGCGGAAAGCCCGGAGGCTGCACGCGACGCGGCCGAGGCCGTCGCCGTCGACTATGAGCCGTTGCCGCCGGTCGTCGCGATCCTGGATGCCATTCAGCCCGATGCGCCGTCAATCTGGCCGGAAGCGCGGGGCAACATCGCGTTTCAGTTCAACCGCGGCGAGCTCGATCCGGTGGAGGCGTCGATCCGCGACGCGGCCCACGTCGTGGAATGCGAGCTGGTTAACAACCGCGTCGTCGCCGCGCCGCTTGAGACGCGCGGTGCGCTGGGAGAGTTCGACGCCGCGAGCGGCCGCCTGCATCTGACCGCCTCGGCCGCCGGCGCGCACGGCATTCGCAACCCGCTTGCCGACGATGTTTTCCGCATCGGTAGGGACAAACTTCGCGTCAGCATTCCCGACGTCGGCGGCGGTTTTGGGATGAAGAACGTCCTCTATCCGGAATGGGTGCTGGTGCTATGGGCGGCGCGCCGCCTCGGCCGTCCCGTCAAATGGATCGGGGACCGCAACGAGGATTTCACCGGCTCCGCGCATGGCCGCGACAGTTTTGTGCGGGCCCGCCTTGCGCTCGATCGCGACGGCCGCTTCCTGGCGCTCGACACCAAGGTGTTCGCCAATCTAGGCGCCTATGTCTCGACGGTGGCGCCGGCCGTGCCGACCATGGCGATGGGAAGCGCGATGGGCGGTGTCTACGACATTCCGCTGATCGCGTTCGAAACCAAAGGCGTGTTCACCAATACCACGCCCGTCGACGCCTATCGCGGCGCCGGCAAGCCCGAGGCGAACTACCTGATCGAGCGCTGCATCGACATCGCAGCCCATCAGCTCGGGATGGATGCGCTAAAACTCCGCCGCAAGAACATCTTTCGCCGTTTTCCCCATGCAAGCGCGATGGGCCTCTCGGTCGAACAAGGGAGTTTTGGACTTGCGATCGATCACGCTGTTGCGGCGGCGAACGGATTCAAGACGCGCCAGAAAAGTTCACGCGCGCGCGGCAGGCTGCGCGGCCTCGGCTATGCCTGCTTTCTGGAGACGGCGCGCGGCCAGCCGAACGAGGTGGCGGAGGTCCGCGTCGGTGAGGACGGGCAGATCGACCTGATGGTCGGCACGCATTCCAACGGCCAGGGCCATGAAACCACCTTCGCCCAGATCGCCGCTGACGCGCTTGGCCTGCCGCTGACGCGCTTCCGCTTCCGCCAGGGCGATACGGATGATCTCGATTCCGGCGGCGGCCATGGCGGCGCGCGCTCCATGCATCAGGGCGGCACCGCGCTGTTGATGGCGGCCGAAGGCGTGATCGAGAATGCGCGGCGGCTCGCCGCGCGCCTTTTGCAGGCCAGCGTGGATGCGGTTCAGTACGAAGCGGGCATGCTCCGGGTGGCCGCGACCGGGCAGGAGATCAGCCTCGACGAAGTGGCGCGCGCCTCCTACCAGGCGCATGGCGACGATGTCGCGCCCGGCCTCGCGCACCAGGCGACCCACCTCTGCAACCGCTACACTTTCCCCAATGGCTGTCACCTCGCCGAGGTCGAGATCGATCCCGAAACCGGCGCGGTGAAGCTCGACCGCTACGTCATCTTCGACGATTATGGCCGTCTGCTCGATCCGCGCCTGACGCTGGGGCAGGTTCATGGCGGCGTCGCGCAGGGCATTGGGCAGGCGCTGTTCGAGCAGGCGCTGTTCGATGCGGAGACCGGGCAGTTCCTCTCGGGCTCGCTGATGGATTACGCGCTGCCGCGTGCGGACGATCTTCCCGCGTTCGAGGGCAATCTGACATCGGACTTTCCGAGCCGCGCCAACCGGCTCGGCGTAAAGGGAAGCGGTCAGGCCGGCGCCATCGCAGCTCCCGCCACCATCATGAACGCCGTAATGAACGCGCTGGCGCCGCTCGGCGTGCGGCATCTCGACATGCCCGCAACGCCCGAGCGGATCTGGCACGCGATCCAGGCGGCAGAAGCGCAATCGCGCACTGGCACGACGTCCGCCGAACAATAGTCGCGATGATGGGGAGTAAGCCAAGCTCAGGCGGCCTGACAGGCATCCGATGATGGATGCTGCGATGGTGCCCATGAAGGCGCGCAAGCAGCGGTCGTGTCCGGTCGCGATCCGTCGAGTTCTGATCGTCCATTCCTGATCACAGCAAGGTGACGAATGACCTGATTTCGTTGACATGCAGGTATTTACCTGCATATTAGGGGCCATACGAGTGAGACCGATGCAGGCCGACAAGGTTTTCAAAGCGCTGGGCGACCCGACGCGCAGAAAGCTGCTTGACCTTCTTTGTGAAAAGAACGGCCAGACCCTCGGCCAGCTTTGCGAACACCTGGACATGGCCCGGCAATCCGCCACGCAGCACCTCGAAATCCTGGAGGCGGCTAATCTCGTGAGCACGGTGAAGCGTGGCCGGGAAAAGCTGCACTTCATCAACCCCGTGCCGCTCCACGAGGTCTACGAGCGGTGGGTGCGGAAATTCGAACGACACCGGCTCAGCCTGCTGCACGACCTGAAGAAAGAGCTCGAAGGAGAATGACATGACCAAAGAGACGACCAGCTTTGTCTACGTGACCTATATTCGCTCGACGCCGGAAAAGGTGTTCGAGGCCATCACGAAACCGGACATCGCAAGGCGCTATTGGGGTCATGAGAACGTCTCAGACTGGAATCCCGGATCGAAATGGGAGCACGTCCGCGCCAATGATGAACGGACCGTCGAACTCGTCGGCAAGGTCGTCGAGGTCTCGCCGCCGGCCCGCCTCGTCATCACCTGGGCGAATGCGTCGCAGGCCTCCGATCCTTCCGCCTACAGCCGGGTGACATTCGAGATCGAGGAATACGAGGACATGGTGCGCCTGACGGTGAACCATGACGAACTCGTGGCCGGCAGCGGGATGGCGAACGGCATCAGTAAAGGTTGGCCGGTCGTTCTCGCCAGCCTGAAATCGTTGCTGGAAACCGGCCACGGCCTCGACGTTTTCGCCAAGCCGAAATCGGCCTGATCGTTTGCATATCAACCTGCAGCGGGAGAATGACCATGACTAAGCCTTATAAGCTTGATCGCCCGTGACGCAGTAGAACTAGACCGCAGCGCGCTTGCTCCGCCGGCCGTTTGCTTTGGCCGGCCATCGCCCCTCGCTGATGGCGGCGCGAACGACCTCCATCATCGTCTGGCGCACCTCAAGGAATGCCTTGGTCTGCGGCCGGTCGGGAAGGGCGATCGGCCAGGTCTTCGAATATTGCGGCGAGGCGTTGTCCAGCCTGACTACGGACGAGCGGGTGCCCCTGACCAACATGGTGGCGGAGACAGTGCGGATCGACATCGCCTATGGCGGCTCCTGCGCCGGCGGCAAACGCGAGGATCTCCTGCATTACCATGCCGTGCTGCACTGGGCCGCGCAACGCGGGCTGCGGGTCGCTGCCGGCACCCGATTCTTTCTTCAGTTCGGCAGCCAGGACGTTCGCGACTATTGCTTGCAGCGCGGGATGTTTGATGCGTTCGAACGCTGAGGGGTCGAGTTGATCGAGCCGGGATGCGCCGCGTGCTTAACGCTGGGCCCGGCGTTTCCGAGCGGGCCGATCAGGTGACGGTGAGCGCCATCAACCGCAACTTTCCCGGCCGTCCGAGCCGGGACAAATATGGCTCGCGAGCCCGTCCACCGTCGCGGCTAGCGCCATTGCCTGCCGCATCGTCAGCTTCGAGCAATTGCGCGGCGCGGTGGAGGAAACTCGAAAGCGCTGTAGGCCGTGCATGGCTGAACTTGGAGACGTGACGGGGGAATGTCACGTCTGCTTTGCTCACAAAGCAACCGGGGTCGTGCGGTGGCTCAATATGTCGCGAAGGGCACACAAGGAGACCTAGCCCGAGTCTCGACCAGGCGCTCGAACGGTCGAGAAACAAACGCTTTGCAGCCAGTGGGCCTGACGACCAGCGCCGCCCTGCATTGCCAGACCGTCGACCTCTGCAGACCAGATCGTGGCCAGATTTGAAGGAACCTCCGAACATCTGTCGACGTTTTCCTGCATCCCTCATTTCGAGCGAGAGACAACCTCAAGCAGGAGGTTCAGATGTCCACACGTATAGCAATCACAGCAGCATTCGCCGTTATCCTCGCCGGGCCAGCGTTTGCTGATTGTAACCAGGAACTGAAAGTGCTCGAACAGAATGTCGTTGCCGCCGGGACGGGCGCGAGCCCGAGCGAAACGGGAATGCCGGGGACCAAGCACCAAGAGGAGGTTTTAGCCACCAAGCAAAAGAGCGGTGAGCCTGAAACCACCGGATCAACGGCACCGGCTGTGACTCCCACTTCACCGCATCAGGAGCAAGTTATCAAGCGCGGCACTCAGAGCGCCGAACATGCCAACCAGCTGATTGCCGAAGCCCGCAAGTTGTCCGCGGCTGGCAACGAACAGGAGTGCATGAAGAAAGCCACAGAGCTCAAGGACGTCCTGGGAATCAAGTGAGCGTCAAAAAGGCGCGACTTCCGCTCTGGGTGATTTCGGCCAGTTCAGCCGGGATGTCGGCTCGTTGATGTCGGCTTTGCACCGATCGCAGCCGGTGACTGCGCATCAATGTGTGCAGCTCTAGTACAGCCGCATCGGCAGCGGCAACTGAACGTCCCGATAGCGGCCCTCGTAGCGATCGACAAAATCCTGCAGGAAAAATGGAATGTCGCGGAACTGGAGGTCGCAACGGCGCCGCAGCTCATGCGCAACGTCGGCCGAGGCGTCGCGGCACCATCCCTCGGCGACATTGAAAGCAACGATCCTGATCGGGTCGACGTATTGACCGCTGAGCAGATCCGAAACGACCGGCTCGAACCCGGGCGTCTCCGAATTCACCTCTCCCCAGATCCGTCCGTGTTCGAAGGAGTGATGCTCGACGATGTAGACATCGTGCTCGTCACCGTGGGGCACGATCGAGGGAACTGAGCCAGCCCTACGCATAAACCAACTCCGGCCTCCAGACCGGCGAATCAAGCTGGCTCATTTCGATTCGTTCCCGCGGCCGGACTACGCGGCAGGAGATCGCATTTGGGTCCGGAACATTTGGCAGCTTTGTAACTTTCTTTCAATGTCCTGCTTCCGACCAGGCGAAATCCACAGGCAGTGAACAAGCCGGCGGGCGACAACGCCCGCAAAGGTGCAGTGAGAGAGCGCAGTTAGGTGAAGTCTACGTCGGGCGGCGCCAACGCTGGACTAAGCGCAGCAAGACTTCCGGAGAAGTCATGGCGGTGAAGAAGCCGTCGCGAGCGAAGAGTGCCGTGAAGTTCAAGCGTGCGGGGCGAGAAAAAAAGCTGCCCGACAGTAAGGAATGCCCGCATGCCACGCTATTTTTTCAACGTGTATCACGACAGGGCCGAGCTGGACGAGGAAGGTGAGGAGTTGCCGGACCTGCAAGCAGCCTGGCGGGAAGCAACCGTGACGGCGGGGCAGATCATCCAGGATCTCGACGGAAGATTGCGCCCAGGCAAGGATTGGCGAATGGAAGTTACGGATGAATTCGCCAATCCGCTCTATGTCATCCACGTCTTGGCCGACAAACGCACGTGAGGCGCCGACGAAGCGCTATTTCGGACCCTCCAGCTCACGCGATGTCAGCCAGCGCTCGATGGCGGCCGCGGACTCGGTCGAGACCGCCGCCATCGTCAAGCGGTCGCGTTCGGGCCCTGGCGGCAATGCCTCGGCCTTCTCGCGGGCGCGGAATGCAAGTCGTTTGAGGCGCTCCTGAAGGGACAGCGCCGGGCGGGTTCGATTTCGTTTCTTTTTCATGGATCGCCTCTCTTTGCAGGGCCCGAGCGTTACACGTTCCAGCGCGCGCATCCTTAACCTTTGTTGGAACAGGTCACGGGCGGCGTTCGTTTTGCTTTTCATCGAAGGAGGCAATCCATTGGATCGCGAAACAGTGTTGGCGAGCTTGTTGCGGCGGCTCAATACCGTTTCGAAACTCGATCCGGCGGATATCTCCGCAATTCGTTCGCTTCCGATTGCGGTTCGCCACTGGGAAGGTGGAAGAGCGATCGTATCCGACGGCGAGCGCCCCAAGGACTGCTGTCTGATCATCGAAGGCTTTTGCGTCCGGTCAAAGACGACCGTGCGGGGCGGACGGCAAATCCTCTCGATTCACATACGCGGCGAAATTCCCGATCTTCAGAGTTTGCACCTGCAGACGATGGATCATGACCTCATCACGCTGGTGCCGTCGACGCTGGGGTTCATCAGCCATGCGTCGCTACGCGCCCTGACGCATGCGCGGCCGAGCGTCGCGGACGCACTCTGGCGCGACACGCTGATCGATGCCGCCATGTTCCGGGAGTGGATTGTCAACGTCGGGCAACGGCCGGCACCGGCCAGGCTGGCGCATGTCGTCATGGAGCTTCGCAGGCGCCTTGCAGTCACGAAACGCGCGGAGGCCGCGGCGATTGAATTTCCCCTGACCCAGGAGCAAATCGGCGAAGCCCTGGGGATTACACCGGTGCATGCCAACCGCATCATCAAACAGCTGCGTCAGGATGGAATTGTCGACGTCAGCAAAGGGCAGGTGCAGGTGCTCGACGAGACAAAGTTGGCGAAGTTTGCGCCGTTTGACGACCGTTATCTTCACCTCGATCCGTCCGCCTGAAGCGGCCATGCGGCATCACGCCCCAGCCATATCCCGCTCATCGCACGGCGATTTTGCTGCCGGAATTGGAACGATTCAGTTTCGGGAAAATTATGCAATATGTGTCAGGGATAGACACATGAACTCGAGCGGCTGCCGATGCTGTTCCGCTTCAGCGGTGCATTGGCAACCGCTTCCTTTTTCTTCGCCATTGCCATGAAGGACTTTGCGAACGCGTCGTTCCCGCCGGAGGTCATCTCGGTGATGGAGCAGGCGCTTGAGGAGGCCGTCGCCTCGCTTCCCGAGCCGGTCAGCGCCCACCACGTTCAATTCCTTGCCGAGGCAATCCTGCGCGCCGCTCACAGCGGAGAGCGGGACCCGCTTGCCCTGCAACGGCTCGCATTGCTGGAATTGCAGCTTCTTCCCAGGAAATAGGGACCGCTCTGATCGGTTCGGTCGGTCACTTCTTGCGAGAGCTGGCTGCTCGCTTCGACGTATTGAGCGCCACCGCCTCGCGAATGAGCGCCTTCAGCGCCTTTTCGTCGATCTTGTCACCCTGATGGAAGTCGATCGCGCGCCTGGTATTGCCTTCGAGGCTGGCATTGAAGAGGTCCGTTGGGTCGTCCAGTGAGGCGCCCTTGGCGAAGGTCATCTTCACCACTTCCTTGTAGGTCTCGCCGGTGCAGATGATGCCGTCATGCTCCCACACCGGAACGCCACGCCACTTCCATTCCTCAACGACCTCAGGGTCGGCCTTCTTGATGATACCACGGATGCGCGCGAGCATCTCGCCGCGCCAATCACCCAGCTCTCTGATCCTCGCGTCGATGTGGTCGGAGGGAGAGCCTGCTCCTTTGGCCGCCTTCGGGCCGGTCTTCTTCGAGCTTGTCGCTGCTTTCTTCATGGCGCTCACAATCGTTCGCCGGGCAACTGGCTGGCGTGCTTCACCCAGCTGGTAAACTGGGCCTCATCGAGCGGGACATCCTGGTAGACGTCAAGATAGCGCACTTCCTTATGCTTGGATTCGCCTGATGGGACAGGGCGCAACGATGTGCCGCGGAAGAACGTGACTTTGACGTACTTCGTGAAGCAATGAAAGCTGAGGAACCAGCCGTCCTGATCCGGGGCACCATAGAAGGGCGAATTCCATTTCACAGCCTTGCGCACGCCGGGGACGGTACGCACGACGAGGACGTCGAGTTGCCGCCCGACGTCGCGCTTCCAGTCCGGCATGGCCGCGATGTAGGCCTGCACGGGCGCATCGCCGTCGCCCTTCGCGATCTGGGGATTGCCGCCCGAGAGCAGGACAGGCTTTGCGGCGGGCCGCTTGATGGTCGTCTTCTTTGCGGCTTTCGCCGGCTTTCTCGAAGTCGTTTTCGCCATCGCGTCTATTCCGGGACCGGTGCCTTCAACCGCTGCGCCATTTGGCGGCGTAGGGCCGCGCGAACATATAGAGGCCGGTGAGCATCAATAGGATCAGTGGCAAGAGCGCAAGTAAGCCCACCCAGACAGCCGGCTTCTCCTGCACCATTGCGACGACATTGACGATCACGGCTACCGTGAAGGCAATCGAAAGCCAACGGTGGATCTGCCTGATACAATTGTTCCAGTTCAATGAGACCTCCATTTGACGATGAGCGTGAGCGTGACGCGGCGGTTCAGTCCGCCCGCGCCAATACCTCTTCCAATTTCTCGAAGAACTGCTTCCACCCGGCGTGGGCGCCGCCATAGGCCTGCTTCTGATCCGGCCGGAAGCCGGTTTGCTCCATGCGAAGCAGCGTTCCTGTCGGTGTCGGGGTGAGCGTGAACGTCACCACGCTCTGCAGGGCGAAGGCCGCATCGTCGTGGTTGAAGTTCCAGGTGTAGGACAGCGCCTTGTTCGGTTCGATGGCGAGGACCTCGCAGTCGAGCACGCCGCCCCATTCGCCGCGCAGATTGAAACGGTGGCCGACGGCCGGCTTGAAGTCGTTCTTCATCAGCCACTCCTCGATCAAATGCGGCTGCGTGAGCGCACGCCAGAGCTTTTCCGGCGGATGCGGCATCTCGCGTTCGACGACGACGGTACGTGTTTCGGTCGCGCTATTGATCATTGGTCCATCCGTTTGAGCAGATTTTCGAGGTTGTCGAACCGGTCCTGCCAGAAACCATGCAGCTGGCTCGCCCAGTCGATCAGCGGGGCGAGTGCGCCGAGCTGCGCGCTATAATGCGTCTGCCGGCCTTCGTGACGATCGCGTACCAGCCCGGCCTGCTTGAGAACGCCAAGGTGCTTCGAGACGGCCGGTTGCGAGATGCCGGCCCGGGCGGTGAGCGCCCCGACCGTCTGCTCGCCCTCGCGGCATAGGCGCTCGAAGATCGCCCGACGCGTGGGGTCGGCGAGCGTTCGAAATAGCACATCATGCGTGTTCGGCATCGGCAATCAATAACCCGGTGGTTATGGATTTTATGCATAGCCGACCGGTTATGGATTGGTCAAGTGGAAATGCAGCGGGCGTAACCCGCTCCTTGTCGCCGATGGGGAGGGGCAGCATATGTCGAACGTCTTCGAGGAAGAGGAGGGGCCGCCCATGGAAGATGCCAGTCGCCAGGCCCACTGGGAAAACGTTTATGCGACGAAGGGCGAGAACGAGGTCAGTTGGTTTCAGCAAAGCCCGGCGCCTTCGCTCGAGCTGATCGAGCAGGCGGGGGTGACGCACACATCGGCCATCATCGACATCGGCGGCGGCGCATCGCGACTGGTCGACCATCTCGTCGAACAGGGCTTTGAGGACGTCACGGTGCTCGATCTGTCCGCCGCGGCACTGACGGCTGCGCGCAGCCGGCTTGCCAGTCATCTTGGCGCCAGTGCCGAGCGGGTCAGGTGGATCGTCGCCGACGTGACGACGTGGGAGCCGCTCAAGCGCTACGACATCTGGCACGACCGTGCGGCATTCCACTTTCTTGTTGATGCAAACGATCGCGCCGCCTACATCGCCCGCCTTGAGCGCGGCCTGAGAATCGGTAGGCACGCCATCATCGCCACCTTTGCGCCCGAAGGTCCCGAGAAGTGCAGTGGCCTGCCGGTTGCACGCTATGACAGTGCGAGCCTCGGACAGACACTGGGCCCCGCGTTCAAGCTGGTTCATACGCGGCGCCACGAGCATGTCACGCCCTGGGGCTCGCGGCAGATGTTCCAGTTCAGCGTATTCCGGCACGAGAGTTGATCGAGCCGGCGGAGCGCCGCCGTTAATGCGCCATGCCCCGCGACACCTCCTGGCAGGCTTCCATGCAGCGGCGGCAGCTTTCCGCGCAGATGCGGCAATGTTCGTGCATGGTGGCGTGCCGCTGGCACTCCTCCGCGCACAGCTTGCAGGCGGCGGCACAGACGCTGAGCATGCGGCGCATCACCTCGTCATCGGAACCCGTCCTGCGGGTCATGATGCGGCCGGTGATGTTGCAGATGTCGGCGCAGTCCAGATCCAGACGGATGCACTGGGTCAGGTCCTGCACCATGCGCTCGGACAGGCAGGCGTCGGTGCAGGAGGTGCAGATCTGGGCACAGGAGTAGCATTCCTCGATGCAGCGGATCAGGGCGTCGTTGACCTGGCCTTGGACGGCCGGGTGGGTGCCGATCATTTCGCGGGCGTACATGGCGGGGCTCCTTGGCTGATGACCGGCCGCAGACGAGGCGGCCGCTACCTCAAGCCGCAGCGCTCGAAAATGTTCTGGCCGGCGCAAATTATGAATTCCGGGCACCCCTGGATCGGCCTGATTGACCCAACGCAGTGCGCTGTTAACGAAACCCGCGATTTCGTGATGGAACTTTGCTTTCCATTACGCGCCGCGTTGTGCGAAACTGGTCCCGTGAAACGCTCGATCCTCCTTTGCCGGCTGCTGGCGGTCTTCGTGATCGTTGGCCTCGTTATCGCCCCGCTCACGGCGCGGGCGAATACCGGCGCCATGGCATCGATGGCGATCACGTCGATGTCCGATGACGCGGCGCCCATGTCCGAAGACATGCCGTGTTGCCCCGGCAAATCGGCTCCCGTCGATTGCGATCAGTGCCCGTTGATGGCGCTCTGCGCATCAACGACCTTGCAGGCCCCGCTGCCGCCTGGCGTGGCCGAGCTGGTGCCAATCATTCTGCAAAGGCTGCGTCCGGGCAGCGATCCCGAGCTTGAAAGCCTCGGCTATTCACCCCCTCCAAGACCTCCCCGATCCCTGGACGTTTTGGCGTAACGCCAAATCGTGCGGCGCTTCATAGCGTCCGCTCCGTGCTGCCATGGCAGCTAACCAGAGATCGAGGTCATCACTATGAGGTCCATTCAGTTTTCGCGCGGTCTGCGGGTCGCGCTGAGCGGCGCTGTCCTGACGTGCGCCGCAACCGTCGCGTTCGCCGATATCAGGAATTACGAGTTCAAACTCGTCGAGCCCACCGTCAAGACCGGCCCCGACAAGACCATTGCCGTCAGACTCGTCGACAAGACCACGGGCAAGTCTGTTCCGGATGCGGTGATCTTTGCCACGCGGTTGGATATGGCGCCGGATGGCATGCAGGAGATGGCGACCAAACTCACTCCGCTGCCGGCATCGGAGCCGGGCACCTACCGATTCAAGGCCAATTTCAGCATGGCCGGCCGGTGGCAATTGTCGCTCGGCGCCAAGGTGCAGGGTGAAACCGGCACGGTCGAAAGCAAGCTCGTCATCCAGGCCGACCAATGAAACGGTCAGTCCTGATCGCCATTGCGGCGGCCGCCATCGGGGCCGCGGCGTTGGCCGGCATCGTCTCGCGTTCATGGATCTGGCCGGGCGGAGATTCCAAGCACGCTCACGTCGTGGCGCAAGCCGAGCCGTCTGGTGCCGCGATCTATTATCAGGATCCGGACGGCAAGCCGTTCTATTCGCAGACGCCGAAGAAGACGCCCGACGGCCGCGACTACCGCGCCGTCCCCCGCGAGGCCGACATCAGCTTCGACGATCCGCCGCAGGAAAGCGCGGCGGCTGCGCCATCCGCCGAGCGCAAGATCAAGTACTACCGCAATCCGATGGGTCTGCCGGACGTATCGCCGACGCCCAAGAAGGATTCCATGGGGATGGACTACATCCCCGTCTACGAGGGCGAGGACAGCGACGACGGATCGGTCAAGGTCTCGCCAGGCAAGATCCAGCGCACCGGAGTCAAATCAGAGCCGGCGGCCCTTCGTCCGATCCGGACTGTCGTGCGGGCGCCAGGCGCGATCCAGCTCGACGAGCGCCGCGTCTCCGTGATTGCGATGCGAGCGGAAACCTACCTGCAATCGGTGGCCGACGTTACGACCGGCACCTTCGTCAAGAAGGGCCAGCCCTTGATGGAGGTCTACAGTCCCGCCGTCTCCAGTGCGGCCGCTGAATATGTGACGACATTGACGTCCAGGACCACGGCGGGCGAGCCTTCCTACGGACGTGGTTCGCGGCAGCGGTTGATGAATCTCGACGTGCCCGACGCGGTAATCACCGCGATCGAACGGACGCGGGTTGTTCCGGTAACAGTGGAGTGGTCGGCCCCGCGCGATGGCATCGTACTGGAACGCAACGCGATCCAGGGCATGCGAGCCCAACCGGGCGACGTGCTGTTCCGCGTCGCCGACACCTCGCTTGTCTGGGCGATGATCGACGTGGCCGAGCGCGACCTCGGCTCGCTTGCGGTCGGGCAGCCCGTGACCGTTCGGGCGCGCAGCTTCCCTACGCGAGACTTCTCCGGAAAAATCGCGGTCGTCTATCCCCAGGTCAACCGCGAGACGCGGACCGCCCGCGTTCGAGTCGAACTCGCCAATCCGGACCTTGCCTTGCTGCCTGACATGTATGTCGACGCCGAGATCGAGATCGGCGGCTCGGAATCGGTTTTGACGGTTCCTGACAGCTCGGTGCTCGATACGGGCTCTCGCCAGATGGTTCTGGTCGACAAGGGCAAGGGCCGGTTCGAGCCTCGCGACGTCAAGATCGGCCGCCGGGGAGGCGGCCTGATCGAAATCCGCAGCGGCCTGCAAGACGGCGATCCGGTCGTCGTTTCCGCCAATTTTCTGATCGATGCGGAAAGCAATCTGAAGGCGGCTCTCAAGGGCTTTGCCGAGGGAGCGCAGCAATGATCGCCCGCCTGATCGCTTGGTCGGCCCGTAACCTGCTGCTGGTTCTGTTCGGCACCGGCTTCGCTGCCGCCGCCGGACTCTATGCGCTCCTCCATCTGCCGCTGGACGCCATCCCGGACCTCTCGGACACGCAGGTGATCGTCTACACCGAGTACCCCGGTCAGGCGCCGCAGGTCATCGAGGACCAGGTCACCTATCCCCTGACGACGGCGATGCTGACGGTACCGAAGTCGAAAGTGGTTCGCGGCTTTTCCTTCTTCGGCGTCTCCTTCGTCTACGTCATCTTCGAGGACGGTACCGACATCTATTGGGCGCGCTCGCGGGTGCTCGAATTTCTGAACGCCGCGACCTCGCGCATTCCCGCCGGCGTGACGCCGACCATCGGTCCCGATGCCACCGGCGTCGGCTGGGTCTACCAGTACGCCATCATGTCGAAGGAACTGAACCTATCCGACACGCGCACGATCCAGGACTGGAATCTGAAGTTCGCGCTCGCCAAGGCCGAAGGGGTCGCCGAAGTGGCCAGCGTCGGTGGGTTCGTCAAGCAGTACAACGTGATCCTCGATCCGCAGCGCATGCGCGATCTCGGGATCACCATGCAGAAGATGCGCGAGGCGATCCGCGCCAGCAATGCCGATGTCGGCGGCCGCACCGTCGAATTGTCCGAATTCGAATATGTCATCCGCGGCAAGGGCTATCTGAAGGGGATCAATGATCTCGGTAACGTCGTGCTGAAAGTCAGCAATGGCACGCCCGTCCTGCTGCGCGACGTCGCCCGTGTCGAGCTTGGCCCCGACGAGCGACGCGGCATCACCGAGCTGAACGGGGAGGGTGAGGTCGCCAGCGGCATCGTGCTGCAACGCTTCGGCGTCAACGCGCTCGATGTGATCCAGAACGTCAAGACGCGTTTTGTGGAAATCGCCAGCAGCCTGCCGAAATCGGTCGAGATCGTGCCGGTTTACGATCGCTCGAACCTGATCTATGCGGCCATCGACACGCTCAAGCACACGCTGTTTGAGGAGAGTGTCGTCGTTGCGCTGGTCTGCATCGTGTTCCTGCTGCACTTCCGCAGTGCGTTGGTTGCGATCCTGATGCTGCCGGTCGGCATCTTGATGGCGTTCGGCGCGATGAAGCTGCTCAACATCGGTTCCAACATCATGAGCCTCGGCGGCATCGCGATTGCCATCGGCGCCATGGTGGATGCCGCGATCGTCATGATCGAGAAGGCCCACAAACACCTCGAACGGGCCGAACCCGGAAAGTCCCGGGTGGAAATTCTGATCGAGGCGGCTGCGCAAGTCGGGCCGGCGCTGTTCTTCAGCCTGCTGATTATCACCGTGTCCTTCATGCCGATCTTCACGCTGGAGCAGCAGGAGGGGCGTCTTTTCAGCCCGCTGGCATTCACTAAGACCTTCGCCATGGCCGCAGCGGCGCTGCTGTCGGTGACGCTGGTGCCGGCGCTGATGGTGATATTCGTCCGCGGCAGAATCGTTCCCGAGCACAAGAACCCGATCAACCGCTTCCTGATCTGGATCTACCGGCCCGTTATCAAGGGTGTCTTGCGCGCCAAAACGCTGGTCGTCCTGCTCGCGCTCGGGATTCTCGCCGTGAGCGTCTGGCCAGCGCGCCAGCTCGGCACCGAGTTCATGCCCAACCTGAACGAGGGCACGCTGCTCTACATGCCGACGACATTGCCGGGCATCTCCGTGACCAAGTCCGCTGAACTGATGCAGACCCAGGATCGGATCATCCGTTCTTTTCCGGAAGTAGAATCCGTCTACGGCAAGGCAGGCCGCGCTGCGACGGCAACCGATCCGGCGCCGTCGGAAATGTACGAGACCATCGTCAATCTCAAACCGAAGCAGGAGTGGCGGCCCGGTGTGACGATCGACAGCCTGATCGCAGAAATGGACAAGGCGCTGCAGTTTCCCGGCGTCTCGAATGCATGGACCATGCCGATCAAAGCCCGCATCGACATGCTGTCGACCGGCATCCGCACCCCGGTCGGAGTCAAGGTGATCGGTACTGATCTGGTAGAAATCGACAAACTCGCGAAACAGATCGAGCAGGTCCTGAAGGCGGTCCCAGGCACCTCATCGGCCTACGCCGAGCGCGGCATCGGCGGCTATTATCTGGAGATCGCGCCGGACCGCGACGCGATGGCGCGCTACGGCATCATGGTCCAGGATGTCCAGGACACCATCGCAACCGCGCTGGGTGGACAGACGGTCACGACGACAGTCGAGGGACGCCAGCGCTTCTCCGTCAATATGCGCTACCCACGCGATCTCCGCGACAATCCGAAGGCGATTGCAAGCGACGTGCTGGTGCCGATGCCGGCTGGCGGCGCGGTCCCGCTCGGCGAAGTCGCAAAGGTTGCGCCGGCGCGCGGGCCGTCCTCGATTCGCACCGAGAACGGCCAGTTGGCGACCTACATCTATGTCGACATCCGCGACCGCGACCTCGGCGGCTATGTCGCCGAAGCGCAACGCGCCGTGCAGGCCAGCATCCAGTTTCCACCCGGCTATTACGTGATGTGGAGCGGCCAATACGAATATCTCGAGCGCGCCACCGCAAGGCTCAAAATCGTCGTTCCCACAACACTGCTCATCATCTTTCTGCTGCTCTATCTCAACTTCCGGTCCATCACCGAGACGCTGATCGTGATGCTGTCACTGCCGTTTGCGCTGGTCGGCGGGTTCTGGCTGATGTGGTGGCTCGGCTTCAACCTTTCGGTGGCGGTCGCGGTCGGCTTCATCGCGCTCGCTGGAGTAGCCGCCGAGACCGGCGTCGTGATGCTGATCTACCTGAACCAGGCGCTTGCCGAAATCAGGGCCCGGCGCGAAGTCGAAAAGCGGCCGCTGACGAAGCGTGATCTCTACGACGCCATCATGGAGGGCGCGGTGGAGCGGGTGCGGCCAAAAATGATGACGGTGGTGGCCATCATGGCCGGGTTGCTCCCGATCATGTGGAGCAGCGGTACCGGCTCGGAGATCATGCAGCGCATCGCGGTGCCGATGATCGGCGGCATGATCTCCTCGACGCTGCTGACGCTGATCGTGATCCCGGCGATCTTCGGCCTGGTCAAAGGCTTTGGGCTGAAGGCCGACGACGATTCCTTGGCAGGGCCTCCGCATTCCGCGTCGTCGTCCGGCCCGCAGAAGAGACCGATTCTGGAGCCGGCCCAATGATCCCATGAGGAGTACGTCGCGCCCGAAGAGATCAGCAGGATGATCGAAGCGCGATGCTGAGAGGGTGGCATCGGCGGCTGAGGGTCTCCACATATGGTGCTCTCGGCAACCGCGGGTGTATCGATGGCATTCTATAGTGACGTCATCCTGCCAAGACTATGCGATCTCGCGATGCGCAACAAACAACTTCGGCCATATCGCGAGCGGGTGATCGGCGCGGCGGAAGGGCGGGTGATCGAAATCGGGATTGGCTCCGGGCTGAATTTGCCGTTCTATCGGCCGCCCGCGAAAGAAATCCTGGCGCTGGAGCCGTCTCCGAAGCTGATCGCGATGGCCCGGCAAGCCCGCGACCGGGCCATGCCCGTCAACTTTATTGAAGCTTCCGCGGAAGCCATTCCACTCGACGATCGCAGCGTCGATACAGTCGTGACCACTTGGACTTTGTGCAGCATTCCAGATGCCGCCATCGCGCTCACCGAAATGCGTCGCGTGCTTCGGCCGAATGGCAAGCTTCTATTCGTCGAGCACGGCATGGCGCCTGATAAGAATGTGCGGCGATGGCAGGATTGGCTGACGCCGGCATGGAAACGCATCAGCGGCGGCTGTCACCTCAATCGGCCCATCAGCACGATGATCGAGAGCGCGGGCTTCCGGATCGATCGGGTCGAGACCGGCTATATGCCGGGGCCCAAGCCGATGACCTTCATGTACGAGGGCGCCGCCCGGCCAAGCTACGGTTCAGGACCCATAGGCTGAACGAAAAACTAGGACAGCGACTGCAAGTCCAGGACGAACCTCAATCAGCCCGTCGGTAGCTTGCCGGTGTTGACTGCCAATTGGGCGTCGAAAGCCCGCTTGTAGGCGGGCCGCGATTCGCCGCGGGCGACATAGGCGGCCAGGTTCGGATATTCGTCCAGAATGCCCGATGATCTCAGCCTGAGCAGCACCGACACCATCATCAAGTCGCCCGCGCTGAACGCGCCATCGAGCCAATCGGCATCACCCAGGCGAGTGGATAGTTGGTCCAGCCGATTTCGAACACGCTCCTCGACTAAAGGCAGGCGTTCCTTGGTCCAAGACTTGTCGCCCTCCAGCAGCCTGGCGGTTGCGAGTTCAAGGATCGGCGGCTCCACCGTATTGACCGCGGCAAACATCCATGTGATCGCGCGCGCCCGGGCATTGGCATCGACCGGCAGCAGGCCCGCATGGCGCTCGGCGATATGCAATACGATCGCCCCCGTCTCGAACAGGGCGAGATCACCTTCCTCATAGGTTGGAATCTGTCCGAAAGGCTGCAGCGCCCGATGAGCGGGTTCCTTCATCGCACGGAAGGAAACAAGGCGAACCTCATACGGTTGGCCCACTTCTTCAAGCGCCCAGCGAACGCGTGTGTCACGCGCCAGTCCTTTGCCGCCATCGGGTGAGCGTTCAAAGGCGGTAATGATGATGGTCATCGTGAGGCTCCTCCGAAACTGGCTACGGGTCTGCCATGCGGACAAACTGGATGCGACCCGACATCCAATCAATACTGGCTGACTAAGGCTCAATGTTTGCAACGTGGTTATACGGACTTCCTGGTGAGGGGCTCCCGGCTGAAACTTGTGACGCGTTTCACCATCGCCCCAAGAAAGATCGGATAAGCTTGGTTCCCGATCCTACTTGCCACACTCTCTTCCAGGAGGAGCACATGCCAGATCCTGCAAAGAGTCATGCCGTGGTTATCGGCGCCGGCATGGCCGGCCTTACGGCCGCTCAGGCAATTTCCAAGCATTTCGAAAAAGTCACGGTCATCGAGCGAGACACGCTTCCCGCGGAAGCGGCGCCCCGAAGAGGGACGCCGCAATGTCAGCATGCCCACATGCTGCTCGCGGGCGGGCTGAACGCTCTGCAGACGCTGTTTCCGGGATTTGAGAAGGATCTGGCCGAAGCCGGCGCCGTGAAGGTCCGTACCGGAAAGGACATCCGGTTCGAGCGCCCCGGGTTCGACCCATTTCCCGTTCGCGATCTCGGCTTCGATATTTTCAGCATGTCGCGCCCACTGCTCGAGGCCGTCACGCGAGGACGCATTCTCCAAAGCCCGAATATCGGCATATGCATGCGCTCCCGCGTGACGAAGCTTATCGCATCGCGCCATGGGATGCGGGTCGAGGCGATCCGTTATGAAAGCGACGATGGTCCTGCTGTGACGGTGGAAGCCGATCTGGTTGTTGAAGCGTCCGGCCGCTGCGGCCTGACGCTGCAACTGCTCGAAGAACTTTCCCTGCAGAAGCCCGAAGAAACCGAGATCGGCATTGATCAGGCGTATGCGAGCACCATTGTAGAGAGGCTCGATCACAATACCGACTGGCTGGGCAATATCACCCTGCCGTCTGCACCCGCCAGCAGCCGCGGGGCGTTCCTGTTTCCGATCGAGAAGCAGCGCTGGCTGCTTTCCATCGGAGGCAATCATGGCGATGCGCCTCCGGACGATCGCGCAGGATTTATGGATTTCGTCAGGAGCCTGCGCACTCCGACGATCTATGATGCGGTCAGAGACGCGCGACCGCTGACCGATATCGTTCGCTATCAGCTGCCTTGCAGTATACGGCGACATTTCGAGCGCCTTGAGTCTTTCCCGGCGGGTCTGCTCGCGACAGGCGATGCGCTCTGCCGCTTTAATCCGATCTTCGGCCAGGGCATGAGCGTGGCAGCGCAGGAGGCGGTGATCCTGGACCGGTTGTTGGCGGAGGATGTTCCCATGGAGCGCCTGGCGCGCGAATTCTTCGCGGCCATCCAGGACACCATCGCGACGCCGTGGGGCGTTGCCGTCAACGATTTCGTCTACCCTGCCACGCGCGGTGTTCGGCCCCCCGATCTCGCGCAGCGCCTGCAATATGGCGCAGCCTTGACCAAGCTTGCCGCGCAGGATCCCGAGGTACATCGGCTAACGGTAGAGGTCTCCCAACTGCTCAAGCCGCAGGCCGCGCTGCGTGAGCCAATGCTTGCCGCGCGCGTGATGTCGCTGATGTGATTGGTAGTGCAGGGGAGGCCGCTATGGACTTTTTCACCGTCCGAAACGGAGCGACTGAGCTCAATGTGGCGATCAGCGGCTCGGGCCCGCTGATCGTCTGCGTCCATGGATTTCCGGAGCTATGGTACTCCTGGCGGCACCAAATCTCGCACTTCGCGGCGCGGGGCTTTCGGGTAGCCGCGCTCGACGTGCGTGGTTACGGGCGCAGCTCGAAGCCGAAAGAAGTTTCGGCCTATACGCTACGTCATCTCGCCTCTGATGTCGTTGCCGTGATCGATCATGTCGGAGATGGCCCGGCCGTTCTGTTCGGCCACGATTGGGGCGCGCCTATCGTGTGGCACACCGCACTGCTTCACCCTGACAAAGTCAGGGCAGTGGCCGGCCTGAGCGTGCCGTTCCGTCCGCGCGGACCCGCGCCCTTCATCGAGCTGGCCCGATCCATCTACAAGGAGCGCTTTTTCTACCAGATCTATTTCCAGCAAGAGGGCATCGCGGAAGCGGAGCTGGACGCAGACATCGCGGGTGCTCTGCGCAAGGTGTACTTCGCACTGTCGGGAGCGGCGCCCCATAACAAGTGGCTGGAGCCGAAGCCGCCGGAGGCAAGGCTGTTGGATGGGCTCGTCGATCCGCAGCCCTTTCCGGACTGGATGAGCGAGAGCGATCTGGCGGTCTATGTTGATGCCTTCAGGGCCGGCGGCTTTCGTGGCCCGCTCAACCGATACCGCGCACAGAGCCTGGACTTTGACGATCTGGCCGAATTGAGCGGACGCGGCATTACGCAGCCATCGACCTTCATCGCCGGAGAGCGCGACCCCGTACGCGCCTTCATTCCAGGTGTGGACCTTTACGCCGAACCCGGAATCGCCTGCTCCGATTTCCGGGGCTCCACCATCATCCCTGGGATCGGACATTGGGTGCAGCAGGAAGCACCCAAAGAGACCAACGTGGCGCTCGAAACCTTCGTGCGCGGGCTGTAGCACCGCCCTCGCGCGACAGACATTGGATCGACCACGCGGTGCTGGGCAGCCGGCGCAGCAATCGAGGGCCCGCTCTGCCGGGCTGCAGAAACACATCGTCCAAGGTTTTCCCTCCTAGGTTTTTCGTCGCACGCTCTACGTGCTGACGTAGACAGAAGATCGTGCGGTGCAACAGCAGCGCCAAATGCTGTGGTCAGAAAGCAAGATGACAACTCGGCGCGATGGTGGCAGGATGGTGGCAGACGTGGTTTCAAGGCTAGGCGGCTAAGAAAAACGAAGAAAAGCGATCGCCGCGGTCACGTCGTCCAAGGGAGGAGATGGCTCATGAAACGTTTGTTTCCGGGGTTAATCGTCGCTGCCCTGATGGCATCGGCGTTTGTCGGATCCACCACTGCAGTCATGGCTCAGACGAAAGTGCTGAAGATGCAGGCCTCATGGCCGGCGTCGCTCACGCTCTATGACAACTTCACCTACTTCGCCGAGCGGGTGAACAAGCTATCGGCCGGCAGCTTGAAAATCGAAGCGATGCCCGCCGGCCAGGTCGTACCGGCGTTCGAGGTGCTGGACGCGACCCACAAGAAAGTGCTCGACGGATCGCATGCGTGGGCCGGCTACTGGACGGGCAAGAACAAGACCGCGATCCTGTTCACCGGCGGTCCCGGCGGCACTTTCGGCATGGACTTCATGGACGTGATGGGCTGGTTCTATCACGGCGGCGGCCTCGATCTTTACAACGAGTTCTATCAAAAAGAGCTCAAGCTCAACGTGGTCGTGTTCCCCATCCTGCCTGCAGGACCGCAGGCGTTCGGCTGGTTCAAGAAGCCGATCCAGACGGTTGAGGACATGAAGGGCATGAAATGCCGCCAGACCGGCATGGCCGGCGAAGTGTGGCAGGCGCTCGGCTTTACCGTGGTCAACATGCCGGGCGGCGAAATCATTCCCTCCGCGCAGCGCGGCGTGATCGATTGCGCGGAATGGGTCGGCGGCATCGAGGACATGCAGCTCGGCTTCCACAACGTCTGGAAATATCATTATTCGCCCGGCTTGCATGAGAACGTGACGGTCGGCGAAATCGTGATCAACGGCGACGTGTGGAAGGAGCTCAGCCCGCAGCATCAGGAGATCATCAAGTCGGCAGCCAACGAGACATTCCTCGTCTGGTGGACCAAGTGGCAGCGCCAGAACGCCGATGCGCTGATTGAGATGCAGCAGAAGCACGGCGTACAGATCCTGCGCACGCCGACCGAAATCCTGCTGGCTTTCATCAAGAAGTGGGACGAGATCGCGGCGGCCGAGAGCGCTAAGAACCCGTTCTTCAGGAAGGTACACGACTCGCAGAAGGCCTATGCCAGCGCTGTGGTGCCGTACAAGCGGTCCTATTTCCCGCCGTACTCCTTCATGGCGAACTACTACTTCCCGGTCGAGAAATAGGCTTCGTCCGAGGGCGGCCGGTTCGGCCGCCCTCCTTTCGCACGCGGCCGGCCTGCGTCGCGCCGCACGAACGATCGGCGGTAGGGAAGGGATGGCTGAGATAACAGAAAGGCAGTCGCCGGCGCTGCTGGCCATAATCCGGATCATTGACGGCTTCACGGATCGGACCGGCACGATCATTTCGTGGCTGGCGGTGCCGCTGGTTCTGGCCGTCGCCTACGAGGTTGGCGCGCGCTACCTGTTCAACGCGCCGACTATATGGGCCTACGACGCTACCTACATGCTCTACGGTTCACTGTTCATGCTCGGCGCCGCTTACGCGCTGCACAAGGGCGCTCACATCCGCACCGACTTCTTCTGGGAGAAGTTCTCCATCCGCAGGAAGGGCTTGATCGACACGATCTCCTATATCGTTTTCTTCTTCCCAAGCCTGATCATGCTGTTGGTGATCAGCTGGAACGAGTTTCACTACTCCTGGCAGATCAACGAGATGTCAGACCAGACACCGTGGCGACCGGTGCTGTGGCCGTTCAAGTTCGTCGTGCCGTTCGCCTGCCTTTTGCTGCTGATCCAGGGCGTGTCCGAGCTGATCAAGAGCATCTACATGCTGCGCACCGGCGTCGAGCTCGAGCACAAGGAGAAGGTCGAGATATGACCGCAGAAGCGCTCATCGGCCTCATCATGCTTCTGGTGCTGCTCGGAGCGATCTTCATCGGCGTGCCGATCTCGTTCACGCTGCTATTTCTCGCCTTTGCGTTCGGCTACCTTGGCATGGGCGCGACGGTCTTTGACCTTGCCTACTTCCAGACCATCGGTCTGATGAAGGAGGAGCTGCTGGCCGCGGTGCCGCTGTTCATCTTCATGGGCTTCATCACCGAGCAGGCGGGACTCATGGAGCGCCTTTTCAGGGCGTTCCGCATGCTGCTTGCGCCGGTGCGCGGCGCACTTTTCCTTGTCGTCATCCTGACCTCGACCGTGTTCGCGATGGCGACGGGCATCGTCGGAGCAGCCGTCACCGTTCTGGGCATTATGGCCTCGCCGATCATGACGAAGGCGGGTTACGACGCCAAGCTTTCAGCGGGCACCATCACTGCGGGCGGCACGCTTGGCATTCTCATTCCCCCGTCGGTCATGCTGATCGTGATGGGGCCGGTGCTCGGGGTGTCGGTCGCCGACCTCTATGCTGCAGCCTTCGGGCCGGGATTCCTGCTGGCCGGCCTCTACATCGTCTATCTGATGGGCCGTGCCTTCATGAACCCGAAACTCGGGCCGCCGGTGCCAATGGACGAGCGGATCTACTCAGCGGGGTACATCGCGCAAGAGGTGGTCGTCGGCACGCTGCCGCTGCTGGGGCTCATCACGGCGACGCTGGGCTCGATCATCGGGGGGCTTGCGACGCCGACGGAGGCCGCCGGCATCGGCAGCGTCGGCGCGCTGATACTGGCGATCGCATATGGCAGGTTCTCGCTCAGCGGACTGCAACGAGCGCTGATCTCGACGATGGCGACGTCGAGCATGGTCCTGCTGCTGGCGGTGACCTCGAACATATTCGGCGCGGTGTTTGCCCGCCTCGGCTCGGCGAACTGGATCACCGAGACGATGCTCGGCCTCCAGTTGCCGCCCAGCCTCATGCTGATTGTCGTGCTCATTCTCATTTTCCTGCTGGGTTGGCCGTTTGAGTGGCCAGCCATCATTCTGGTGTTCCTGCCGATCTTCTATCCTGTCGTGAAGGGCATGGGCATCGACCTCATATGGTTCGGAGCGTTGGTCGCGGTGGTGCTGCAGACCGCCTTCCTGTCGCCGCCGGTCGCCATGTCAGCGTATTATCTCAAGCAGGTGGTCAAGGGCTGGAGTCTCGCGACGATTTACGCCGGCATGTTCCAGTTCATGATCCTGCAGGTGATCTGCGTTGGGCTGATGATCGCCTTCCCCGGCATTGCGACCTGGTTCCCGCATACGCTGCACGAAGCATCGCGTAGTCAGGTTATCCCGGAGGAGCACAGGAAAATCCTGGAACAGCAGAAGCGGGCACCGTCCCTGGAAGACGAAGACTGGCTGACACCGAAAAAGAAGTAGCCGGGCGGTCGGGGCTAGGCCCTTACTTCCGCACGATCGAGCCGGCGCGGCCGACCAGCCGCGCCAGTTGCTTGAAACGGCTGCCGACCCGGTCGGCGACGAGATCGACCATGCGATGCTCGAACACCAGCATCAGCTTGCGGCTGCCGGTTCGGAAATGCGTCGCGGGCAGCACACCGGTCCGCGCGGCCGAAATCAGATGCGCGACGCGGAACGCCGCGCCGAGGATGCGGGCGCGTTCATCCATCGCCGGCGGCACCAAACCGCGGATGCGCTCCGGCGGTTCATTCTCTTCGCTGAGACCAGCGTAGCGATAAAACACCGACAGCGCGACGAAGGCGCGGCCCTGATGGCTGATCGAGCCGAAATTACCGTTAGTGATGAGGCTGAGCGTTTCCTCGCCGCGATGGTCGGGATGCACGCGCCAGCCGATGTCAGAGAGCAGGCAGGCGGCATGGCGCAGCCGACGATCCTCGTCGGTTTCGCGCAGCTTCACGACCCGCACCAGCCGATCGGTCCAGTCGACCAGTTCCTCGGCATGACGTGCGGAGCGCGACAATAATCCGTTGAGCGTTTGCGCGGCGCAGATGAAACCGTCCTTGGAGCGCTCCTGCGGCGGCAGCATCTCATAGAGCAGGCCTTCGCGCACGCCGAAGGTCGAGAACACGATTGTCTTCGGCTGGCCGACGCGGATGATGTATTCGAGCACCAGCGCCGCGTAGGTCAGGAGTGGCCGCCGCGCGTCCGCGACGACTTCAATGTCGGCGAGCATGTTGGCGGCTGCCAGCCGGCGCAAGCGCCGGGCGAAATCGAGTGCGTCGGCGGCAGGGATCGAATAGCCGTGCATCACGCGCAGCGGATAGCCGCTCTGCACGATGTGGATACGCGCCAGTGCGCGCCAGGTGCCGCCGACCGCATAGAAGGTGCGGCCATGGCCGGCCTTGAGCTGCGGAACGTCGGACAGCGCGTCGCCAACGATGCGCTCGGCGCGCTTCAAGGATTTGTGCGACAGATCCTGCAGCGCGAGGCTTCCGAGCGGCAGCGTGACGCCGCTATGGACGCGGTTTTTCTTCACGTCGATCAGTTCGAGCGAGCCGCCGCCGAGGTCGCCGACAATGCCGTCGGGATTATGAATGCCTGAGACGACGCCAAGCGCGGAAAGCTTCGCCTCGCGAGGACCCGACAGGATTTGAATGCGCGCGCCGCAGATGCGCTCGGCTTTCGCGATGAAGTCGGGACCGTTTTTGGCGTCGCGGCAGGCGGCGGTGGCGATCGCGAAGACGCGTCCCACCTGCTGGATGCGGCATAGCGCCCGGAATCGCCGGAGCGCCGTCAGCGCCTTGGTGACGGCATCCTCGGCCAGCAGACCGGTGCTCTGCACTTCGCGGCCGAGCCCGCACAGCGCCTTTTCGTTGAAGATGGTGACGAGGCTGCGCGCCATCGTCTCATAGACGACGAGACGAACCGAGTTCGAACCGATGTCGATGACGGCGACGCTGGAAGCGCGCTTGCGCGGCCGCTTCACGGCCGCGGCCCCTTATGGTGATGGTTGACGCTCGGTACGGCGCGTGAGGCGGCGCGGCGAGGATTCCTTGAGAGACTTTCCACGGCCTGACAGACTCGGATTCGTCATGAAATAGTTGTGCAGGTTGAAGGGCTCTTCGCCTTTCGCGGCCTTCATACGCGTTGACGATCCATCCGGCAATAACTGCCAGCTCTGCTCGTTGTCCTTCAGGTTCGCGACCATGATCTGTTCGAGAACCTGCTGATGTACCGTGGGATTTTGCAATGGACAGAGGACTTCGACGCGGCGGTCGAGGTTTCGCGGCATCATGTCGGCGGACGAGATATACACAGCCGCTTTCGGGCCGGGCAGGCCCTGACCCATACCAAAGCAGTAGATTCGGCCATGCTCCAGGAAGCGGCCGATAATTGATTTGACTCGGATATTCTCGGAAAGTCCCGGAATGCCCGGCCGCAAGCAGCAGATGCCGCGCACCACGAGTTCAACCGACACGCCGGCCTGCGAAGCCTCGTAAAGCGCGTCGATGACATCAGGATCGACCAGCGAGTTCATCTTCATCCAGATTGCGCCAGGCTTGCCGTGCCGCGCGTGATTTATCTCGCCCTTGATGTGTTCGATGATGCGCTTGCGCAGCGTCAGCGGCGACACGGCCATCCGTTCGATGTCGCTCGGCTCGGCGTAGCCGGTGATGTAGTTGAAGACACGCGCGGCATCACGGCCGATGATGGGGTCGGAGGTGAAATAGGACAGGTCGGTATAGATGCGCGCAGTGACCGGATGATAGTTGCCGGTGCCGGTATGCACATAGGTCGTCAGGCTACCGCCCTCGCGCCGCACCACCATCGACAGCTTGGCGTGGGTCTTCAGTTCGAGGAAGCCGTACACGACTTGCACGCCGGCGCGTTCGAGGTCGCGCGCCCAGCGGATATTGGCTTCCTCATCGAACCGCGCCTTCAGCTCGATCAGCGCAGTCACCGACTTGCCGGCCTCCGCGGCCTCGGCGAGGGCGCGCACGATCGGCGAGTTGTTCGAGGTTCGGTAGAGCGTCTGCTTGATGGCGACGACATCGGGATCGCGCGCCGCCTGCTGCAGGAACTGCACGACGACGTCGAAGGATTCGTAGGGATGATGGACGATCAGGTCCTTCTGCCGGATCGCGGCGAAGATGTCGCCGCCATGATCGCGCACCCGCTCGGGGTGGCGTGGCACATAGGGCATGAATTCAAGGTCGGGCCGGTCGAGCCGCGTGAGCTGTGAGAGCTCGTTCATCGCCAGCACGCCATCGACCAGAAACACTTCGTCGTCGGCCGCCGAAAGCGCCTGCTGCACGAAGGCACGCAGCTCTTCCGGCATCTTGGCTTCCATCTCGAGCCGAATCACCGAACCGCGCCGGCGACGCTTCAATGCGGTCTCGAACAGGCGGACCAGATCTTCGGCCTCTTCCTCGATTTCAAGTTCGGAATCCCTGATGATGCGGAACGCGCCCTGGCCCTTGACCGTGTAGCCGGGAAACAGGCGGCCGATGAACAGGCCGGTGGCCTGCTCCAGCGGGATCAAGTGCACGGCGCCATCCTTGCCCGCGGGCATGCGGATGAAGCGGTCGATCTTGCTGGGCATGCGGATCAGCGCGTTCATCGCCTTGCCGTCCGAGGTGCGCAGCAATTGCAGGGCGATGGTGAAGCCGAGGCTCGGGATGAACGGGAAGGGGTGCGCGGGATCGATCGCCAGCGGTGTCAGCAGCGGGAAGATGCTGTGGAGGAAGTGATCCTCGAGCCAGCTCCGCTCCGCCTTGGTGAAATCGTGACCGTCGACCAGCATGATGCCGGCGTCCGACAGGATGGTGCGCAGGTCGCGCCAGATCGCCTGCTGGTCGGAGGCGAGTTCCGAAACCGTCTTGTTGATCAGGGCAAGCTGCTCGGCGGGCGTCAGGCCATCCGGGCTGCGCTCGGCAATGCCCTCACGGACCTGCGCCTTGATACCGGCGACGCGGACCATGAAGAACTCATCAAGGTTATTGGCAGAAATCGACAGGAACCGGACCCGCTCCAGCACAGGATGGCCCGTGTTGACGGATTCCTCGAGCACACGACGGTTGAAATGCAGCCAGGACAGCTCCCGGTTAATGAAGCGCTCCGGGCTGTCAGCGATCGCGGGAATAGTCTCGGCAGAGGCTTCTTTTTCTTTTAGTTCAAGGACTTGTGCCGATTCCATGAGGCTTTGATCCATCTCGGGCAAGGGTGGGGCAGACCTTAAGGGGAAACGGCCCAGAACATGTGATATTCGGATGTCGTTTCAATGACATTGATGTTCCGCCCGCGGCCGGCGTCAAGGCGGCAGGAGGCAGCACCGCAAGGGTTACTCAGGCGTTGCGCAGAAGTTCCGCGGCCAACGCCCGGGTCACGGGACGGCCGAGCCGTAGCGCCTCGGTGTCGAGGAGCTCGACCGCCTGGCGGGCGGCGGCATAGGACCGCTCGATCCGGGTGGCGAGATAGCTCACGACAGTCTCGTCGATGCTCAGTTGGCGATCGGCGCAGAATTTGACGATCAGGCCGCGGAACAAGAGGTCGTCGGGCGGCGACAGCGACACCATGGGCAAGGCGCGCAGGCGAGAGCGGAGATCGCGGAGTTCGATCTCGTACGCCGACGGCGGAACGCGTGCAGTGATCAGAATGTAGGCCGCATCCTCCCGCGCCAAGTTCAGGAGATGAAACATCGCGCGCTCGTCGAAATCGGCGGGCCTCAGGTCCTCGACCACAAGTGCTCCGGTGGCGAGCGCGCCGGGGACGGCGGTGGCGTCAAGCGCATGCGCCGAAGTCGAGCGCGCACCGGCCTGTTCGGCCCAGATCGCGGCGAGATGACTCTTGCCGGAGCCTTCCGGTCCGACCAGCAGCATGATGCGGTTCGGCCAGTCCGGCCAGCTTTCGATCAGCGACAGCGCGGCCTCATTGGCCGGCCCTTCCAGGAAATTGTCGCGGGTCAGACTCTCCGCATGGGGCAATGCAAAGGCAAGCTGACGAGGTTGAACGCGAACTGCCACGCAAGTCTCCAGGCCGGGATTCCAGGGCATTCATAGCGTTTTCAAGCGAAATGGCTACCGGTTCGCGTGAAGAAAACGCGTCAAAACAAAGAAGAAGCTAGCGCGCTTCGATCGTGCTCATGTGCCGCACCCACTCGACGAGATAGAGCGAGACGGAAACAAGAGTAAAGACCGTAACGAATCCCATCAGGATCACGTCATAAGGCGCCGGCTTGAAATTGAAACCGAGCGAAGCCAGCACCAGCGCGGCGAATGCCACCTGTGCCACCGTGTTGAGCTTTGACACCATCAGCGGTTTCATCGGAATGGGCTTGTCGAACAGCCATGAGACGATCACGGCCGTGACGATCATGATGTCGCGCGACACCACGAGGATGACGAGCCAGCGCGGCACCGCGCCCCAGATGCCGAGCGCGACGAAGATCGAAACCAAGAGCGCCTTGTCGGCGAGGGGGTCGAGCAGGGCGCCGAGCTCGCTCGACATGTTGAACCGCTTGGCGAGAAAGCCGTCGACGGCGTCGCTGACCCCGGCAATGACGAAAATCGCAAAGGCGATTTCCATCTGGCTGGAAACGATCGCCCAGACGATGACCGGCACCAGAATGATGCGGCCCAGCGTAATGATATTCGGAATGCTCAACTCGGTCGCTTCCCGGCTCCCGGCCTAGATCCGGCCCCTGGCGGGTTCTGCCGGTTCTTATCTACATAGTATATGCGCCAAGCGCTTGCGAGCCATTGCAGGATCGCCGAATTCCTCGTAACCAGCGGTCATCATACTGGAATTTGGCCATGAACGACCGCAAAAACGGGCTCACTTACGCCGATTCGGGTGTTGATATCGACGCAGGCAATCGCCTGGTTGATCTCATCAAGCCGATGGTGC
Source organism: Bradyrhizobium hereditatis (assembly GCF_020329435.1). Taxonomy (GTDB): domain Bacteria; phylum Pseudomonadota; class Alphaproteobacteria; order Rhizobiales; family Xanthobacteraceae; genus Bradyrhizobium; species Bradyrhizobium hereditatis. Next base: position 173,674 of record NZ_JAGKJK010000001.1, read on the forward strand.
GCGCTACCGCCCGACCCGGCGCCGACGCCGAAATCGGCGGTTTCGGCGGCCTGTTCGACCTCAAGGCGGCGGGTTTCAAGGACCCTGTCCTGGTGGCGGCGACCGACGGTGTCGGCACCAAGGTCAAGATCGCCATCGAAACCGGCCTGCATGGCGGCATCGGCATTGACCTGGTGGCAATGTCGGTCAATGACCTCGTCGTGCAGGGGGCGGAACCCTTGTTTTTCCTGGACTATTTTGCCTGCGGCAAGCTCGATCCGGAGGCCGCTGCGGCCATCGTGGCCGGTGTCGCTGAAGGCTGCCGCGAATCCGGCTGCGCCCTGATTGGCGGCGAGACCGCGGAAATGCCGGGCCTCTACAAGGACGGCGATTACGATCTGGCGGGCTTTGCGGTGGGGGCGGCCGAGCGCGGCACGCTGCTGCCGAGCGCCGACATCGCCGTGGGCGACGCCGTGATTGGGCTGGCCTCATCGGGCGTTCACTCCAACGGCTTCTCGCTGGTCCGCAAGATCGTCGAACAATCCCGCGTGGCGTTCGACGCGCCGGCGCCGTTCTCGCCGGTCATGACACTGGGCGGCGCGCTGCTGACGCCGACGCGGCTCTATGTGAAGTCCTGCCTGCGCGCGATTCGCGAGACCGGCGCGATCAAGGGCCTCGCCCACATCACCGGCGGCGGCTTCACCGACAACATTCCGCGCGTGCTGCCCAAGCATCTCGGCGTCGGCATTGATCTGGCGCGGCTGCCGGTGTTGCCGGTGTTCAAATGGCTGGCCGAGCAGGGCGGCATCGCCGAGCTCGAATTGCTGCGCACCTTCAACTGCGGCATCGGCATGGTCGCCATCGTCAGGCCGGATGCGATCGAGAAGGTGACGGAAGTTTTGACCGAAAGCGGCGAGACCGTCACGCTGCTCGGCGAAGTGGTCCCGGTCGCGGGCGAACATCGCGTGGTCTACAACGGTCATCTCGATCTCGCGCAATGAAGCGTCGCGTCGCCATCCTGATCTCGGGGCGCGGATCGAACATGGCCGCGTTGATCGACGCGGCGAAGGCTGCGGATTTTCCAGCCGAGATCGTCGCCGTCATTTCCAATCGGGCCGATGCAGCCGGGCTGGAGAAGGCGGCCGCGAGCGGTATCAAGACCAAGGTGATCGAGAGCAAGCCGTTCGGCAAGGACCGCGCGGGCTTCGAAGCCGTCCTGCAGCGTGCGCTGGAGGAGGAAAACGTTGAGCTGATTTGCCTGGGCGGGTTCATGCGGCTGTTCACCGCCGAATTCGTTCAGCACTGGTACGGGAAGATGCTCAACATCCATCCCTCGCTGCTGCCGTCCTTTCCGGGGCTCGATCCGCACGGCCAGGCGTTAAAGGCCGGCGTGAAGATCTCGGGCGCGACGGTGCATTTCGTCATTCCCGAAACCGACGCCGGTCCGATCGTGATGCAGGGCGCGGTCACGGTGGCCGATGACGACACCGCCGAGACGCTGTCGCAGCGCATCCTCGGCATCGAGCATCGGATCTATCCCGAGGCGCTGCGCCTCTTGGCGAGCGGCAGGCTTCGCCTTGAAGGCGATCTCTGCAGGATCGCTGACAGCGCCGACCGCGACGGCACCCTGATTTCGCCCCGGACGATCTGATATTATCCGCGTGCGAAGTCGTGCGGCTGACGCGCGCGCGGCACAAATCCATCGAGGTTCCATGATCACGCTCTATGGCTCCGGGCCGAATTTCGGCCTTCCCGACGCAAGCCCGTTCGTGACCAAGGCCGAGACCTTGTTGCGGATGTCGAAACTGCCGTTCGAAAAAGCGATGATGAGCTTTTCGAAGGCGCCCAAAGGCAAGATTCCCTATATCGAGGACGACGGCCAGTTGCTGGGCGATTCCACGCTGATCCGCTGGCACCTCGAGAAGAAATACGGCATCGATTTCGATCAGGGTCTTTCCGCCGAGCAACTCGCCATCTCCTGGGCGTTCGAGAAAATGGCGGAGGACAATCTCTACTGGGCCAGCGTCTACTTCCGCTGGATGATTGACGACAATTTCCGCAAAGGGCCGGTCAATTTCTTCAAGGACGTGCCCGCGCTGGTGCGGCCCGTGGTTGTCGCGATGATCCGCCGCCGTCTGCGCAAAACGCTGCACGGCCAGGGGCTGGGCCGCCACTCCGCCGACGAGATCACCGCGATCGGAATCCGCTCGATCGATGCGATGGCGGCCTATCTCGGCGACAAGCCGTTCTTCATGGGCACTACGCCGGCTGGCATCGACGCCACGATGTTCGCGTTTGCGGTCAGTGCGATTTGTCCGCTGTTCGAATCGGATCTGCAGCGGGCGGCCGCAAGCCACGCCAATTTGCGGCGCTATGTCGGCCGCATGACCGCGCGATTCTATCCGGAACTCCAGGAGATCGCGGGTTGCCAAGCGGCGGCGTGAGTCCAGGGCAGCGCGCAAAGAAAACCCCCCGGCGGGGCCGGGGGTTCAAGGTGTTGTGGTCTAGGTGACCTTGAGGTTTTCCGCGGAAGTCTTTCCGCGATTTTCGACAAGGTCGTACTCGATGTGCTGGTTTTCGTTGAGAGTGGTGAGTCCCGCACGCTCGACGGCCGAGATGTGGACGAACACGTCCTTCTCGCCGACCGCCGGCTTGATGAACCCATACCCCTTGGTGGGGTTGAACCACTTGACGGTGCCCTTGTGCATCGCCATCGCCTGTCTCCAAGTTTGGACTTAGATAGTCCGGACAAAAAAAGACGCGGCCACGTTTTCCACGTGCCACGCCACAAACGGGCTTCCCGATAGCTGCTAGATTTCCTGCTCGCGAAACGCACAGTCGAACGGCCTGAATCCGATTGCACCGCGGATTGCAACACGAAATTTGGACATTCGCAAGGTTTTGGCTGACTGTTGCAAATCGTCCTGGTCTCGCGGGCTGTGGCAGCCGGACCACATTAGCGCGTATTCGGCGCCGCGCCGATTGACCCTTGCACGAACTGGGGGCAAATCGTTGCGGATTATCGGCATTTGCGCATTTTTTCGCCCTGGCGCTTCGCCCTTTGGAATGGATTGCATGCGCGGCTCACGGCGGTCCTCGCGAGCATTAGAAACCGGAACCGGGCGTGCGCTGGCGCGTCTGGCCGCGATTGCATTCGTCCTCATGGCCGTCATGTCCGCCGCGCACGCACAATCGCCGATACCTACACCCACGCCGACGCCCACGCCTTCGCCGACGCCGAGCCCAACTCCGACGGTAATCAATTCGACGGTCTCATCAGGCGCAGCGCTGACAAACCTCGGCAGCAATTTCCTGGAGCGGCTGGGCAATCAGTCGAGCAACGGTTTCAACCGCCTGCAGCGGACCAATCCGGGCGGCGGCGGCGCGTCCGAGAGTGTCGAAGCGCCGCGCTACCGGACCTGGTTCGAAGCATATGGGAATTCGACCAAGAACGGCGCTGTCGGCGATTTCGTCGGCGATAGCAGAAAGACCTGGGGCGGCGTGGCTGGTATCGGCGCGCGGGTCGCGCCGGGCATCAATGTCGGCTTCTCGGTCGACCAGAGCCGCTCCGCGATCGATATTCCGCTGGCGCTGCAATCGGCGACGATCGACCTGACACAAGTTGGCTTTACGGCCTCCGTCGATAGTGGGCCGTGGACGTGGGCGAGCGCGGTGGTGCACGGCTTCGGCAACATCCATTCGCGCCGCGATACTGGCTTGGGGATAGCGACCGCCGGATACAACGCGCGGCTCGACGGTGTGCTCAGCGAGATCAGCTATTACTGGTCCAAGGATCAGGGCCGCATTGTGCCCAAGGCCGCGTTCGAATATGTCCGCGCCCAGACCGGGGCGCTGCAGGAGATCGGCGGCCTCGATCCGGTGTCCGCGACGGGCGCGACCGTGCAGCGCGGGCGGCTGCTGATCGGCGCGGAGATCGGTCACTACTGGATATTCGACGGCAAGATTTTGGACCTGTCGGGCTACGGCAAGTTCGTCGACAATCTCGTGCAAAATTTCTCCGATATCACGGTCAGTCTCGGCGGCCAGAGCCTGACCCTGCAGGGCATCGGCGAGAGCCGCTATGGCGCCGATGCCGGCGCCTCCGCGTCGCTGAGCCTCACCAACACGGCGCGGCTCTACGTCAATTACGACGCCAAATTCCGCGCCGCGATGCAGTCGCATCAGGGCACGCTGGGACTGGAATTGAAGTGGTAGCGGCCTCTTCCTCGCTCCGCTCTTGCACGGAGAGGTAAGGGACGGCCTATGTCCGGTCGACCCTGACGACGCGGCCTTTCTCGATCGCGAGCGCCAGCCGGCCGTGCTTCAGCGCAATGGCGGCTTCGCCGAACAATTCGCGGCGCCAGCCGTGCAGGGCGGGAACGTCGGCATGATCGTCGGCGGCGATCTGGTCGAGATCGTCGACGGTCGCGATCACCTTGCTGGCAACGGCATGGCGCTCTGAGGTCATCCGCAGCAGCACTTTCAGCAGCTCGACGGTCGCAGCACCATTGGAATTGCCGCGTGGCTTTTCGATCTTCGGCAGCTTGTGGGGATCGCGGGCGAGCCCGCGCTGCACGGCGGCGATGATGTCGCTGCCCCATTTCGAGCGGTCAAAGCCCTTCGGCAGCGAGCGCAGGCTGGCGAGACGCTCCAGCGATGTCGGGGCGTGAGTCGCGATATCGCCGACCGCATCGTCCTTCAATACGCGCGAGCGCGGCACGTCGCGGCTTTGCGCTTCCTGCTCGCGCCACGCCGCGACTTCCATCAGCACGGCAAGCTCCTTCGGTTTGCGCACCCGCGTCTTGAGCCGCTCCCAGGCGCGCTCCGGATGGAAATCATAGGTCCTCGGCGAGGTCAGGACTTCCATCTCCTCACTGACCCAGTCGCTGCGACCGCGCTTCTTCAGGTCGGCGTCGAGCGCTGCGAAGACATCGCGCAAATGGGTGACGTCGGAGATCGCGTAGTGCATCTGCTCGGGCGTCAGCGGCCGGCGCGACCAGTCGGTGAAGCGGTGGGTCTTGTCCGGCCGGTGACCGGTGACGCGCTCGACGAGTTGGTCATAGGCGATGCTGTCGCCATAGCCGAGCACCATGGCTGCGACCTGCGTATCGAAGATCGGGTGCGGAATGGTACCGGATTGGTGCCAGACGATCTCGATGTCCTGACGCGCGGCGTGAAACACCTTCAGCACCGCCTCGTTTCCCATCAGTTCGAAGAACGGCTTGAGGTCGATGCCGGGCGCCAGCGTGTCGATGACGACGGCCTCGTCCGGGCTTGCCATCTGCACGACGCAGAGCAGGGGGTAGTAGGTCGTCTCCCGCAGGAACTCGGTGTCGACGGTGATAACCTTGTGCTGGGCGAGCCGGGAGCAGGCAGCTGCGAGGTCGGAAGTGGTAGTGATCAGATCCATGAACAATCCATGACGCGTCGGACAGGCGTTCTGCCGAAAACGCTGATATGTCAAGGGTGTCGCGGAGGATTTGAGCCCTGCATTTGAGCCTGAACACGGCTTTTTTGCGTCCCAACCGGGGCTGGGCGACGTCTGACAAGCTGTTCCGGCGGTCGGGCGGCGGCCGGGTGAGAAAAACAGGTTACTCCTAGCGGACGTGCCGCGACCGGCGCCGGCCCGACGGGATCGCTAGCACCGCGAGACAGAGAGCAATCATCACCATTCCCATGAATGCGAAGGCAAAGGCGTTCACGGCAATTCTCCCCGGTAAACCGTTAGACTTGTGCGGAGCGCGTTGACCATTTCTTAATTCTAGGAGCCGGGGCCGACGTGCATTTGCGCATGGTGGATGGGCGCTTAAGGAGTTGAGTTAACGGCCCCTACAATCTCCGCCCCGCTACTTGCCAACCAGACTGCACCTACTGCGGTCGAGTGGTCGGAAGGCATGGTGCGGAGGGATCGTTGCGACGAGCTTGACGAAATCCCATGGGCGTTTCGATTCCTCCGGTGACTTGACCTGAACGAGATAGAGGTCGTGCACCATGCGCTGGTCCTCGCGGATCCTGCCGTTCGGCGTGTAAGCGTCCGACACCGGCGTCGCCTTCATCTTAGCCATGACAGTCGCGCCATCATCGCTGTCGGTGTCCTTCACTGCCTGCAGATAATGGCGAACGGCGGAGTAGACGCCTGCCTGGATCTGCGAGGGCATTGCGTTCCTGCGGGCGAAGAAGGCGTCAGAGAAACGCCGCGCCGCCGGGGATAAATCCTCGAAGAAACTGGTCACGATGAGATCGCCTTTGGTCGCTTTGAGCCCGATCGCCTGGATGTCGACGTTCTGGAATGACATCGGCACGATCTTGATGCCTTGGCTGGCCAGCCCGAATTCCTCGGCCTGCTTGATGGCGGTCGCATTGTCGCCGGCGACGTTGATCGCCAGTATTTTCGCGCCCGATGCCTGCGCCTGCAACGGGAAGGAGCTGTAGTCGGGCGTACCGAGCTGCGCCTTGACGCTGCCGGCAACTTTGCCGCCAAGTTCGGCGATCCTGGCCCGCGCCGTTGCTTCGATCGAATGTCCGAACGCGTAGTCGCCGGTGATGAAGAACCATGGCTCCTTGCTAGTCTGCATGATGCCTGACACCACGGCCGTGGCCGTCGAATAGGCGTCCTGAGTCCATTGCACGCTGGTCGGCGCGCAGGCCTCGTCAGTGAGTTGGTTGGCGCCGGCGCCGGAAATCAGGAAGATCTTTCCATTCGCCCGCACCAGTTCCTGGACCGCTAGCGCCGAGCCAGAACTGCCGCCGTCGGCGATCGCCTGGACGCCGTCACGCTCGAACCATTTTCGTGCCAGCGATGTCGCAATGTCAGGCTTGTTCTGATGGTCGGCCTGCAAGATCTCGATCGGCTTGCCGTTGATCTTGCCGCCGAATTCTTCCGCCGCCATTCGCGCGGCCTCGACCGATCCGGCGCTCATCGCGGTTGCGAACACGCCGTTCATATCGGTGAGAACCCCGATGCGAACAGCATCGCCCTTGATCTCGGCCAGCGCCGACGATGCGGCGAGAATGATGGCGAGCAGTCCAATGGTCGTTGCCGATGTGTTGATATGGCCCACGTCGTTTCTCCAGTCGGTTTTTGTTTGGTTTTCGCCGGGGGTGCGTCGGCGTTTGTCGGTCACGCCGCTTCCGCGACAACCGTGTTACGGAGGATGCCGATGCCGCTGATCTCGACCTCGACGGTGTCGCCGGGACGCATCCACAAGGGTGGTGTGCGTTTGGCGCCGACGCCGCCCGGCGTTCCCGTCACGATCACATCGCCCGGAGCGAGGGGGCAGATGGTGGAGATGTAGGCGATTAGCTCGGGTACGGGGGTGATGAGAAGGTCGGTGGTGGTGTCTTGCACCACCACGCCGTTGAGCCGCGTTTGCAGCGTGAGCTTTGCGGGATCGGGAATTTCGTCAGACGTCACCATCCACGGCCCAAAGCTACCGCTTTCCGCGAACGACTTGCCCGCGAGAAACTGGCTGGTGTGGCGCTGCCAGTCGCGCACGCTTCCCTCGTTGTAACAGCCATAACCGGCGACATGCCGAAGCGCGTGGGCAGGGGCAATGTGTCGGCCTGCCACTCCGATGATAACCGCCAGTTCGCCCTCGTAGTCGAAATCGTCGCTTACTTTCGGTTTCACGAGGGGCTGCAGGTGTCCGACGTGGCTGCACGGGAAGCGCGCGAACAGGGCCGGCCTTTCCGTGACGGTCCTGCCAGTTTCTTCGACATGATCGCGGTAGTTCAGGCCGACGCAGATGATCTTGCCCGGATCGGAAATGACGGGCGCAAAGCTGAGCTCGTCGAGGTCATGGTCAGCCTGCGCTGATGTTACCAGCCGTGCTGCATCCGGCAGCCGCCCGCTTGCGATGAAGTCGCGAAGAGTCGCGATGCCTTCCGGCGCAAAACGGCGGCCGAGATCGACGACGCCGCCATTCGCCAGAACCCCGTAGCTCGGGCGCCCGTTCGCAGTAAATGACAACAACTTCATCGTAGCTCCCAATGGTTATGCAAGTGAGGACTCCGCCGTCATCGGCGTAACGGCAGGCGATTGGACGGCGGCTAGCAGGGCAGCGAAGTCGTTTTCGGACCGCGCCGCGCCGAGCACGTAGCGGTCGGGCCTCACCATCACTGCTTGGACATCCTGCTGAAGAAGCCATTGATCGAGACCAGCCGCTTCGCCGCTGCGGATGACGGTGATGTCGGCATTGATCAGTGTGGTGCGCGCACCCTGGGACAGACCCGCCAGGAAATTGGAATCGGCGAACAGGCAGTAGCGATATCCGACATGGTCGTCGCTGCGCCGTCCATCGGGAAGGAAGAATTGCGGCGCAGGTCTGCCAGCAAGAGCCATATGCCCGGCCGCAAGTCCGGGACCCAGCAGCGGCTTTTGGACGTCCAGCTTGGCGGCGGCGTTGTCGCGCGGCTGGCCCGTTGCAAGCCCAGCCTCCATCGCCTTGGTGTTGATGAGGCCGCCGAGACGGATCGCGAGTTCGATGAACTCCCGAACATGCGGCGATCGCTCGTTTTCATAGCTGTCAAGCAGGCCCGCCTCGGCGCCGCCGCGGAGAACGGCATGCAGCTTCCATGCAAGGTTGGCGGCATCACGGATGCCCGCGCACATGCCCTGTCCGAGGAACGGAGGCGTTTGATGCGCCGAATCGCCGGCGATGAACAGCCGGCCATTGCGCCAATGCTTTGCGATCGTCGAGTGGAAGGTGTAGACCGCCGCCCGTTCGATTTCGGCATCATCAGGCGAGATCCAGGGCGCGAGCAACTGCCAGATCTGTTCCGGTTGTGTGACTGCCTGCGTCTGCTCATCCGGAAGGACCGTAATTTCCCAGCGCCGGCGGTTGCCGGTCCCTCTGACATAGGTGGCGGGACGCTTCGGATTGCAGAACTGGATGCTGTGATTTCCGAGATCAGGACGATCGCACTTGAGCAGGGCATCGACGACGAGCCACCTTTCATGGAAGCCGAGATCGTCCATCGGCGATCCCATGAAGCGACGTACCAGCGATCGGGCGCCATCACAGCCGACCACGTAGCGGACGCACGTTTCCGCGAGCCGACCGGTGCTGAGGTCCTCATATCTGACGTGGACGCCATGCTCATCTTGGTCGACGGCAAACACGTCACACCGGTTGCGGACGACGACATGCGGCCAGCGCCGCAGGCCATCATTCAGCACGTTTTCGAGGTCCGGCTGATGGAAGCGATAGCTCAGATGCCAGCCCATCGGGGTGATTTCGGCCGGCCGCGGCCAATCGAGCATCAGGCGGCCATCGGTGTCGACGAACCGCATGCCCGGGCTGAGGATGACGTGAGGCAGCACGGCATCGCTCAGCCCGATGGTCTGAAAGACACGCATCGCCTCGTCATCGAAATGGACGGCGCGCGGCAAATGATAGGCCTGCGCCTCGCGTTCGAGGACCAGCGTGTTGACGCCGCACAGGCCGAGCAGGTTGGCCAGCGTCGATCCGACAGGTCCAAGGCCGACCACGGCGACGTCGAAGGAAGGCGTATGGGCGCTGCGAACGTTCATCGCGCCATCTGTTCGCAGCCGGGGCGGCGCTTCAACGTCCACGGCAAGACTGTCCGCGGAGCGGACGCCCTGGATCAGGCTGTGACTGGAATCTCGGCGGCGGCCGATTGCATCGGTTCGACGAAACCGGCGACCGCCTCATTGAGCGAAAGCGCCGACCTGATCCAGATGATGGAGATGCAGCCAAGGACGATGCCGCCACGGACCACGGGGACAGCGATGCTCGATGTTTTTGCGTTGAACTCACCCTCATTGCGCACGGCATAGCCGCGCTGCATCGTCTCCTTGATTATCCGGGCAAGATAGGCCTCGTCGAGAAACGGCCGGTCCTCCGCATCGTCGATGCGCCGCAGATGATGGAGGATAACGTCGCGTTCCGCCGCCGGGCAGGCGGCGAGATAGGCGCGTCCAGCGGAAGTTCGCAGCATCGGCAGCCGCTTGCCGATCATGCCCCGGTCAATCGATAGCGGGCTGCGCGGGTGGGTGGTCTCCTGGATCACCATCGCAGCATTCTCATAGGTCGACAGATCGACGGGCCAGACCAGGCGCTTGCTGAGCTCGGCGAGGTAGGGCGCGGCGGCCTGGCAGATCACGACGCCGGGATCATGTCCGTCGCCAAGGCTGCTGGCGCGCCGCGTCACCCTGAAACGGTCGTCGCTGGCGCTGCGTGCGACATAGCCAAGCTCTTCGAGGGTTTCGAGCAGACGGTAGACCGTGGGCCGCGGCAGGTTAAGCTGACGTGCGACGTCGCCCGCCCGGATTCCCCCCGAGCGGTTGACTTCGTGCAGCACATCGAGACCGCGCTTGAAGGCGCGCACGCCCTCCGACCGCCGCGGTTTTCCTGATCGCGTCCGCTCCTTGGACACTTGCGAAACCTCCCTTGTGCTGCCCAGCCCGTCGCCTCAGCATCGGCCCGGCGATTTGGCGGGATGCGCACTTTACACCACGCGTTCGCAGGGTCGGTAGCCAGCAAGTATTGTCGCAGCGATCCCGAGAAGGAACTGACATGGAAATTACCGCCTTGGGCTATATCGGGATACAGTCCTCGCAGTTGGACATGTGGGGCCGGATGGCCACCGGCCTGCTCGGAATGGAGCAGGTTGACCGCGGCGGCCTTGTGCGCGCCTTTCGGATGGATGACCGCAAGCAGCGGCTGATCATCGATGGTGGCGGCGACGCCGGGCTGACCGCGATGGGTTGGGAGGTTGCAACCTGCGCCGAACTCGATCGTCTGGCAGGCCGGCTCGACGATCATGGTATCGAGGTGACGCGCGGGTCGCGGGCGCTCGCCGGCGAGCGACACGTCGAGGAACTGATCTCGTTTCGTGATCCGGAAGGCAATCCGCTCGAAGCGTTTTGCAAGCCAGCGCTGGCCTCGACCCCCTTCAAGCCCGGACGGCCGATCTCAGGCTTCCGGACGGGTGCGCTCGGCATGGGACACGTGGTCCTCAGCGTCGAGAACGTCGAGCCATTGCTGCCATTCTATCGCGATCTGTTGGGCTTTAAGGTTTCTGACTTTGGCCTGAAGCCGTACAAGCTCTATTTCTTTCACGTGAACGGAAGGCACCACAGCTTTGCCATGGTGGGCGCGGGGCGCCGGGCGCTACATCATTTCATGCTCGAAGTGGGCCAGCTCGACGATGTCGGCCAGGGGTACGATCTGGCGCAGCTCGAGGAGGGGCGCATTGCCTATACGCTCGGCCGCCACACCAACGATCATATGACGTCGTTCTACGTCAACACGCCCTCGGGCTTCTTCGTCGAATATGGCTGGGCGGGTCGGGTGATCGATCCCGCAAGCTGGCAGCCGCACGAGACGTTCGATGGCCCTTCGCTCTGGGGGCATGAGCGCCTGCATATGCCGCAGGAGCAGCGCACGAAGATGCGGGACATGCGGCTTTCCGCAGCCGCGCGCGGCATCCGCGCGCCGGATCCGAACGTAGCAGCGTTGAATTGCGCGTGGTTCGACGCGGCGATTGCGCGCGAGTGAGGGGCAGCGAACGGAGCGTTGAACTCTCACGAACTCATTGCGAGCGAAGCGCGGCAATCGATCTTTCCGCGCATGAGGTGGCAATGGATTGCTTTCGCTTCGCTCGCAATGACGGGGATAGATCCGCGGCTTTACGTCCCGCAGAACGTGCGCAGCACGCGCTGATCTGGCAGCGGCGGATCGGCGTAGGCCGCAAACTCCGGCTGATCCTCATACGGCTTCGACAGCACCGTCAGCATTCCCTCGAACGGCGCGTAATCGTCATTCACGGCGGCCGCGATCACGGCTTCGATGCGATGGTTGCGCGGGATGAAAGCCGGATTGACCGCGCGCATCGCGGCCTGACGCTCGGTGGATGACTGCGGCTCGTCGGCGATACGCTTTCGCCACCGCGTCGCCCATTCGTCGAAGGCTGCGGGATCGGTGAACTGATCCCTGACCTTGCCGTCGGCGCCATCGCCGGCGGCATCGGAAAGACGGCGGAAGGTGAGGGTGAAGTCGGCCTGGTTCTTCGCCATCGCATCAAGCAGATCCTGGATCAGCGCTTCGTCGCCATCCTGTGTGGTGAACAGGCCGATCTTCTTGCGCAGGCCCGCCTGATAGGCGGCGGTGAATTTGTCGGCGAATTCGCCGAGGATGAACTGCGCTTGTTCGATCGCCTTCTCCTGATCATCGGAGAACAGCCGCAGCAGGCATTCGGCGAACCGCGTCAGGTTCCACAACGCAATCCTCGGCTGGTTACCATAGGCGTAGCGGCCGAGCTCGTCGATCGAAGAGAACACTTGCGCCGGGTTGTATTCGTCCATGAAGGCGCAGGGACCGTAGTCGATGGTCTCGCCCGAGATCGAAGTGTTGTCGGTGTTCATGACGCCATGGACAAAGCCGACCAGAAGCCAGCGGGCGACGAGATCCGCCTGGCGGGCGACCACGCCTTCGAGCAGAGCGTGATAGGGGCGCTCGGCCTTCGCCACGTCGGGATAGTGCCTGGCGATGACATGGTCGGCGAGGGCGCGCACGCCGTCGGTGTCGCCGCGCGCGGCGAAGAACTGGAAGGTGCCGACGCGGACATGGCTTGCGGCGATGCGCGTGAGCACCGCGCCCGGTAGCATCGTCTCGCGCATGACGCTTTCGCCCGTGATGACAGCGGCAAGCGAGCGCGTGGTGGGGATGCCGAGCGCGAACATCGCCTCGCTGACGATGTATTCGCGCAGGACTGGACCCAGTGCGGCGCGGCCGTCGCCCCGGCGCGAGAACGGGGTCGGGCCGCTGCCCTTGAGCTGGATGTCGCGGCGGACGCCGTCCTTGTCGATCACTTCGCCAAGCAGGATAGCTCGGCCGTCGCCAAGCTGGGGCACGAATTGCCCGAACTGGTGGCCGGCATAGGCCATGGCGATTGGATCGGCGCCCTCCGGAAGGCGCTTTCCAGCAAGGATTTCCGCTCCTTCCGGGCTATCCAGCACGTCGGGATCGAGCCCGAGATGGATGGCCAGGGCCCGGTTCAGCTTGATCAGCCGGGGGCTGGCGACGGGCGTCGGCGCCACCCGCGCGAAAAAGTTCGCCGGCAGGGCCGAATAGGTGTTCTGGAACGGAAAATGGATGGTCATGGCCTAGAGATAGGCGCGCTCCCCGAATAGGCAAACGGATCGGGCCCCAGGGGCCGGAAATCTCGCGTCCGGAGCACAAAACTGGGCCCGCCATTGGTTGCCGCCCCCTTCGGCGTCGGGTAAACCCTCCCGCAATTCGCGCGGGCTTTGGCCCCCGATTCTCACCTCCGACATCTGTTTTTTGGGACTTCCATGCATCGCTACCGGTCACATACATGCGGCGCGCTCCGTGAGAGCGACATCGGGCAAATCGCCCGTCTTTCCGGCTGGTGCCATCGCATCCGCGACCATGGCGGCGTGCTGTTCATCGATCTGCGCGACCATTACGGTATTACCCAATGCGTGGCAGACCCGGACTCGCCGGCGTTCAAGGAAGTTGAAAAGTTCCGCTCGGAATGGGTGGTGCGGATCGACGGCAAGGTGCGCCGGCGTCCCGATGGCACCGACAATCCGGAACTGCCGACCGGCAAGGTCGAGGTTTACGTCAGCGAGATCGAGGTACTCGGTCCGGCCGCCGAGCTGCCACTGCCGGTCTTCGGCGAGCAGGAATATCCTGAAGACATCAGGCTTAAGTACCGCTTCCTCGATCTCCGTCGCGAGAAGCTGCACCAGAACATCATGACCCGCGGCGCCATCGTGGATTCCATGCGCCGGCGGATGAAGGAGCAGGGGTTCTTCGAGTTCCAGACCCCGATCCTGACGGCGTCCTCGCCGGAGGGCGCGCGCGACTTCCTGGTGCCGTCGCGCATCCACCCCGGCAAGTTCTACGCGCTTCCGCAGGCGCCGCAGCAATATAAGCAGCTCCTGATGATGTCGGGCTTCGACCGCTACTTCCAGATCGCACCTTGCTTCCGCGACGAGGACCCGCGCGCCGACCGCCTGCCGGGCGAGTTTTATCAGCTCGATGTCGAGATGAGCTTCGTCACGCAGGAGGATGTGTTTGCGGCGATGGAGCCGGTTGTCACCGGCGTGTTCGAGGAATTTGCCAAGGGCAAGCCGGTCACCAAAGGCTGGCCGCGGATTCCGTTTGCGGAAGCCCTGCGTAAATACGGCACCGACAAGCCGGACCTGCGCAACCCGATTGTAATGCAGGATGTCTCAGAGCACTTCCGCGGCTCCGGCTTCAAGGTGTTCGCGCGGATGCTGGAAGATACGAAGAACCAGGTCTGGGCAATCCCGGGCAAGGGCGGTGGATCGCGCGCGTTCTGCGATCGCATGAACTCGTGGGCGCAGGGCGAAGGCCAGCCCGGCCTCGGCTACATCATGTGGCGCGAGGGCGGCGAGGGCGCGGGCCCGCTTGCCAACAACATCGGTGCAGAGCGGACGGCTGCGATCCGCGATCAGCTCGGCATGAAGGAGGGCGATGCCGCCTTCTTCGTCGCGGGCGATCCGGAAAAGTTCTGGAAGTTCTCAGGCCTCGCCCGCACCAAGGTGGCGGAGGAATTGAACCTGGTCGACAAGGACCGGTTCGAGCTCGCCTGGATCGTCGACTTCCCGATGTACGAGTACAACGAGGAAGACAAGAAGGTCGACTTCTCGCACAACCCGTTCTCGATGCCACAGGGCGGCCTCGACGCGCTGCAGACGCAGGACCCGCTGACCATCAAGGCGTTCCAGTACGACATCACCTGCAACGGTTACGAGATCGCCTCGGGCGGTATCCGCAACCATAAGCCAGAAGCGATGGTGAAGGCGTTCGAGATCGCGGGCTATGGCGAGAAGGATGTCGTCGAGCGTTTCGGCGGCATGTATCGCGCGTTCCAGTACGGCGCGCCGCCGCATGGCGGCATGGCGGCCGGCGTCGACCGCATCGTGATGCTGCTCTGCGGCACCACCAACCTGCGCGAGATCTCGCTGTTCCCGATGAACCAGCAGGCCGTCGACCTCCTGATGGGCGCGCCATCGGAAGTCACGACCAAGCAGCTCCGCGAGCTTCACATCCGGCTCAATCTGCCCGACAAGGGGTAGAGCGCTTACGAACGAACTGGACTCGCGACGGCTCAGAGCGCCGTCGCGGCCTCCAGCCGAAACTGCGACAAGGCCATCAGCGGATCGGTCTGAAGCAGCTGGAACAGCTGCATCGCCGGCACCTTGCCAAGCGGCGTCAGCTTGATCGTCAGTGCTGTCCCCGGCGTCTCGAAGAAGTGCGCGAGCGAGTCCGCGACCGCCTGTGCGTCGGGATTGCTGGTTGCCGTTTCGGCGCCGTTGTCCTTGATATCCTGGACGATGGCCAGCCGCGCCGCGTCACGGCTGATGTTCGCCGCCCGGGCGTAGTGGGCGACGACGAGATCGACGACACCCAGATCGTGCACCGTGAGCTCGATTCCGCCGGCCTCGATTTGCATGGCCATAGCCGCTGCCTGAAGCGGGTTGATCGAGAACACCTCGCGCGGCACGTTGGCGAGCGTAACTCTTGCCGACGCTTTCAACATACCGCCAAGCTCGACCATTGCCGGCTCCAGCACGAATGAACGTGATGCTTCGGTCCACGCCGTGCCGAGATCGAGATTGATCGCCATCTTGTCGAGGCCCGCGGCAACAAGCATTCGCTGGCTGGGATGCGTCGCGTCGAGTGGACCGGACAGTTTCGCGATCAGCCGCGCCTTGCTCGGAATCGGCCCGACGAACTGCCCCCAGTCCAGGCTGACGAGGTCGACGTTGATCGGCTTGCCGGTGTTTTTGTAGGGCGCCGCAAAGCCCTTCAGTTCGGCGCCCTCGAGCAACGCGATCATGCCTAGCGCCCGGTCGGGCGATGGCGGTTGCGCCGGATCTGAGAACAGCGCGCTCATCCGCAGCAGGCCGGCGATATCCAGGCTCTTGAGGGCGAAGCGGGCCAGCTTAATCGGACCCTGCGGCGTACGGCCGTCGAAACCTTCCACCGCAAATTCGCCGGTCTTTCCGTTCTCAAGACTGAAGCGCATCGATGCGAGTTTGAAGCCGCCCTCGGGCATCTCCATCGAGAGGCCGCGCATCTCGGCGTTTCCAATACGTACGCCCTCATAGATCTTGGCGAGCCGCTCCATCATTTCGCGCGTCTGCGCCGGCGTGGGCTGGGCCGTGCCTGCCGGTATTGTCGCGAGGAGCCCAGCCAATTGCAGCCGCGAGGGTCGCGCCCCGATATCGTCGGCCGTCAGTCCATCGATACGCATTGCGGGACCTTGCCCTGAGGTGATCGTGTAGGTGCCGATGCTAACCTGCCGGTAGACGCGGTAGTATTGATCGTCGTTGGCGCGCTGCGGATCGAGGATGACCGCGGCGGCTACCGTATCGACGTCGTGCGCAGCGAGATTTGCCATGTCGCCGGTGACCTTCTCGGACTTGCCTTTCGCCTGCGTGGTCCCTGTGAACGTCATTCGGTCGATTGTGACAGCGGCGATCTTGCCGGCCTTGATGTCGCGGAGCACAAGGTTGGAATAGGCGAATTCGCCGTTCCCCAGCCCGGGATTTCCCGAATTCATGGTGCCGGCAACGTTGGGCGCAGTGATCGAGGAGGCGGTGAGCGCGCCAAGCTGTTCGATAAGCGATCGATATAGGTCGAGCACCGTCGACTGTGCCGGTGTCCGCGGCAGGCTGGCCGGACCGGAAAAATCCTTGGCCACGATCCGCGGCACCTTGTAGGTGACTTGCCAATCCGCCGCTGCCGGCATCCTGGTATTCAGTTCGAGATCGATCGCCTCAATGGCATCAGCCGAGAATCGACCCGCCTCGGGCTGGCCGACCCCGGAGGCGACGATGCTGGCGATCTTCACGCGCACCGGCGGCTGCATTGCCGATTCCGTCGCGATATCGTCGATCCGGAGCGTGCGGCTTCTCAGGTCGAACGAGACCTTGCCGTGGCCGGCCTTGCCGCCTGCGGCTCTGATCTGTTCGAACGCGGCCTCGACCTCGCCCGCGATCCGATGCTGCGTGTACAACTCGAAGCCGAAGAAGCCGCCCACCGCGATCACGACCGCGGCGACCAGACCCAGCAGTATTTTTACCATTAGTTGTGCTCCGGAAGCCGACTATTCGCGGGGGGCAAATTTGCCACATTGTCGGTCAGGGGGGACGGGTAGGGAGGAAAATATGCTATCGGCTTTGCTGCTTTGCGTCGATGCCCCTGTTGATGGGAACGCGCCGAGATGTTGCATCCGAGTGGCTGCCCGTGCTTCACATCCGCCTCAATCTGCCGCAAAACCGACGGTCCGAACGAAGGCCGGCCTCGGCACGTAATTCGGGGTCGTTGAAGCCCATGGGGGAGTGTATGTCGTCCTATTCTGAAGATCTCCGCTCCGCGGCGCTTGCCTACCATCGGTTGCCACGTCCGGGTAAACTCGAGATCCAGGCGACCAAGCCGCTCGCCAACCAGCGCGACCTCGCGCTGGCCTATTCGCCGGGTGTCGCGGCGGCCTGCACCGAGATCGCCAACAATCCAGGCGAAGCAGCGTCGCTGACATCGAGGGCCAATCTGGTCGCCGTGGTTTCCAACGGTACCGCGGTGTTGGGGCTTGGCAATATCGGACCCTTGGCCTCCAAGCCCGTCATGGAAGGCAAGGCGGTTCTGTTCAAGAAATTTGCCGGCATCGACGTCTTCGATATCGAAATCGCCGCCGACACGATCGAGCGCGTGGTCGAAACGGTGGCGGCGCTGGAGCCGACCTTCGGCGGCATCAATCTCGAGGACATCAAGGGGCCGGAATGCTTCGAGATCGAGGCGCAGCTCAAGGAGCGCATGAAGATCCCGGTCTTCCATGACGACCAGCATGGCACGGCCATCATCGTGGGCGCCGCCATCGTCAATGGCTTGCTGCTGAACGGCAAGAAGCTCTCGGAGGTGAAGATCGTCTGTTCCGGCGCGGGCGCGGCGGCGATCGCGTGCCTCAATCTCCTGGTCTCGATGGGGGCGCAGCGCAAGAACATCTGGGTCTGCGACATCGACGGCGTGGTGCATGAGGGCCGCAACACGCTGATGGACCGCTGGAAGGCGGTCTATGCGCAGAAGACCAATGCCCGCGTGCTGGCCGATGTGATCGGCGGAGCGGATATCTTCCTCGGGCTTTCGGCGCCCAACGTGCTGACGCCTGACATGGTCAAGCAGATGGCGGACAAGCCGCTGGTGATGGCGCTGGCAAATCCGGTCCCGGAAATCATGCCGGACGAGGCCCGCAAGGCGCGGCCCGACGCCATGATCTGCACCGGGCGTTCCGACTTCCCGAACCAGGTTAACAACGTCCTGTGCTTTCCATTCATCTTCCGCGGTGCGCTCGACGTCGGCGCTACCGGGATCAACGAGGAAATGAAACATGCCGCCGTCGAGGCGATCGCGCAGCTCGCGCGCGACCCGCCGTCGGATGCGGTGGCGCAAGGTTTTGACAGCGGCGAGGCGCAAGGCTTCGGCCCGGGCTCGCTGATTCCGAGCCCGTTCGATCCGCGGCTGATCCTGCGGATCGCGCCCGCGGTGGCGCGGGCTGCGATGGAATCCGGCGTGGCGACGCGCCCGATCAAGAATTTCGAAGAGTACAAGGCGCTACTTGAGCGCTTCGCCTTCCGCTCCGGCCTCGTCATGAAGCCGGTGTTCGCCAAGGCCAAGACCCAGCCGGTGCGCGTGATCTATGCCGAGGGCGAGGACCAGCGCGTGCTGCGCGCCACGCAGGTCGTGCTGGAAGAGAAGCTGGCGCGGCCGATTCTGGTCGGACGGCCGTCGGTGGTCGAAGCCAGGATCAAGCGGTTCGGCCTCTCGATCAAGGCCGGGCAGGATTTCGATCTCATCAATCCCGAGGACGATCCGCGCTATCGCTCCTATGTACAGACCTATATCGACGTGGCAGGCCGGCGCGGCGTCACGCCCGAAGCGGCACGCACGGTGGTCCGCACCAACAACACCGTGATCGCCGCGCTTGCGGTCGTCCGCGGCGAGGCCGATGCCATGCTCTGCGGCGTCGAAGGTCGCTATATGAGCCATCTGCGCCACGTCCGCGAGATCATCGGCTTCCTGCCTGGCGTCAGCGATTTCGCGGCGCTGGCGATGATGATCACCAGCAAGGGGTCCTATTTCATCGCCGATACCCAGGTGCGGCCCAATCCGAGCGCCGAGGAGCTTGCGGAAGTGGCCTCGCTGGCGGCCAACCATGTGCAGCGCTTCAACATGAAGCCGCGCATCGCCTTTGTGTCGCATTCCGACTTCGGTAGTTACGACACCGACTCCTCGCGCAAGATGCGCCGCGCCACCGCGCTGCTGCGGGAGAAGCATCCGGAAATCGAGGCCGATGGCGAGATGCAAGGCGATACCGCGCTTTCCGCCGCCGCGCGCAAGCTCGTGCTGCCGCACTCGAACCTGGAAGGCGACGCCAACATCCTGATCATGCCGAACCTCGACACCGCCAACGTCGCCTACCAGATGATCAAGACGCTGGCGGACGCACTGCCGGTGGGGCCGATCCTGATCGGACCTGCACGCCCGGCGCATATCCTCACCCCTGGCGTCACCGCGCGCGGCGTACTCAACATGACGGCGGTTGCCGCCGTCGAAGCCCAGGAGCGAGCCGGCCGTCAGCAGCCAACCCTGTTCGGGTAGATCCCTGTTCTGGCCGAACCAGACCAGCATCTGGCCTTTGTTCTGACGCGTTTTCTTCGCGGATCGTACATGTCCCCGGGATAACTCCGGGGCATGGGGCGAATGCGCCATGATCAGCAAAGCGCCTTGGTTCTGCTTCGATCGGGAGGTCTGTTAGCGGCGCGTGCAGGCTTCCCGCGCGGATGGTTTCGATTTGAGCGTTTGAAAAGCGGAGACGAAACGCCCATAATCGTTTCGCGCCGCCTGCTAATTTTGCATGCCATTCAGTGAGGCCAATCCCATGCCAGCGTTAGTTACCTTCGGGCGAGTCCTGTTCGCCGTGCTCTTCATGTACACGGGGGCGACCAAGCTGTTCGCCATACAGCCGACGGCGGACTTCATCGCGTCCAAGGTGACCATTCCCGCAATGCTTGCGCCCTATACCTCGCAGCTTGAGACCATGACCGGCATGCCGATGCCGCAACTACTGGCGATGGGCGCCGGTGGCTTCGAGATCCTCGCTGGCCTGATGATCGCGGTCAATTTCGGCGCACGCTTCTTCGCGATCCTTTTGATCTTCTTTGTGATCGCCACAACCTTCTACTTCCACGATTTCTGGAATCAGCCGGCGCCCGAGAACGCCAAGACGCTGATTGAAGCCCTGAAGAACCTGTCGATCATCGGCGCCCTGTTCATGATTGCAGGCTACGGCAAGGGGCCGCGGCCGAACGAGCCGGCCTACGGGGATATCTAAATCCGGTAGCCGGCTTCAGGCGAAGTCAGAAATTCCTGATGATGACGGGTGGCTCCTTCGATGCCACCGTGGCGCTCTGCGGCGGCGCGACGTATTCGATCTGCGCGGTGCGCGCCGCGATCCGCCGCGCCTGCAGCCAGTTCGGGAACCACATCGCGATCGCCGGGAAGATCAGGACCAGCGCCACGCAAGCGACCTGCAGCACCATGAAGTCGGCCATGCCGCGGTAGATCAGCCGCAGATTCCATTCCTTGACGACCTGCTTGAGATAATAGGCCGACATCGCGACGGGCGGCGACAGGAACGCGGTCTGCAGCACCACCGCGACGATGCAGCCGAACCAGACCATGTCGTAGCCGAGGCCCTTGGCGACAGGCGCGAGCATCGGCAGGAAGATGAAGACGATCGCCGGCCATTCGAACGGCCAGCCGAGCAGGAAAATCAGGGTCAGCAGCAGGGACATCGTGCCCCAGGACGGCAGCGGCGAGGCGAGCAGCGCCTTGGTCATCCAGGTGGCCGTGCCGAGCCATGAGAAGACGGCGCCGAATACGTTGGAGGCGACCGCAAGCAACAGCACCATGCTGGTCGTTGCCAGTGTGGCATAGCAGGCATCCAGTAGCCCGCGCCATGTGAACCGGCCGTAGGCAATGACGAGGAGGATCGCCCCCAATGCGCCGAACGCCGCTGCTTCCGCGGCGGTCGTGATACCGGCGAGGATGGCGCCGAGGGTCAGGATCGTCAGGATGGTCACCGGCACCAGACCGACCAGACACTCCCACAGCACGATTCGCACCGAATGGGGCCGCTCCTCGACCGGCACCGGCGGGCCGAGCTTCGGATTGAAGTAACAACGGATCAGGGTGTAGGCGATGAACATCGCGGACAGCAGGAAGCCCGGACCGAATGCCGCCGCATAGAGATCGATGATTGAGATATCGAGCACGGGCGCCATTACGACCAGCATCACCGACGGCGGAATCAGGATGCCGAGCGTGCCGCCAGCGGCGATTGAGCCGGCCGACATGCGCACATCATAACCGGAGCGGATCATCATCGGGCCCGCCATGATGCCGAGCAGCGCGACGGTTGCGCCGACGGTCCCCGCAGCGATCCCGAACAGTGTCGCCGTGAGAATGACGACTACGTAGAGCGCGCCATTGAGCGGCGCAAACAGGTCGCGGAACGCTTTGAACAGCCGTTCCATCAATCCGGCCTGGTCGCAGACGAAGCCCATCAGGATGAACATCGGCACTGCGACGAGTTCGTCCTGCTTCATTAGGCCGATGGTCTGCAGGTAGGCGAGGTTGAACACGCGCTCGCCCATGCCGACGTAGCCGAACGACAGCGCCAGGAACAATAGCGTGAAACTGATCGGCAGGCCGATGAAGATCGCCCCCAGCATCACCAGGAGCATGGCAAGTCCGAGGAGTTCGAGTCCCGTCATATTTCGATCTTTTCCTTGTGCTCGAACTCGCGCCCGAACTGAACCTGGTACCAGCACTTAAGGACCTCTGACACGCCCTGGATCATCAGAAGAAGGGCCGCCAGCGGGATCGTTGCCCGGAATGGCCACATGATCGCACGCCACACGCTTTCCTGCGACCGTTCGCCCGTGTCGTAGGAGTGCCATGCGTCGTCAATGCTGATCAGCATGAACGTGATCATGGCCGGATAGAAAAACACCAGGTAGGAGACCAGGTCGACGATGCCCTTCTTCCGTTCCGAGTAATTCTCCCAATAGATATCGGTGCGGACATGGGCACCCTTGAGCAGCGCATAGGCTGCGCCGAGCATAAAGGCCGCGCCGTTGGCCATGAAGCTCGATTCGTAGACCCAAACGGTTGGCGCGCCGAAGCCGTAGCGCATGACGACCTCGTAAGAGATCGTCACAACGAGAAACAGCATCGTCAGGGCGATGAGTTTGCCGGTCGCATCCGTAAAGCCGTCGATCAAGCGAATGATCGCATAGAACGCGCGCGGGAATTCTCTACCCTGATTGCCAGGCACCGAGGCGCTGGTGGTGTCCGACGACATGATCGCTCCTATTTCGGCAGTGCAGTGCTGGCGTCCGGCAGTTGCGGACGCCAGCAGCTTCGCTACACGCGAAGAGAGATCACTTCTTGGTCAGATAGATCTTGTTCTTCCAGTAATACTCGCCGGCAAAATTGTACGGCGGGAACCACGAGAGCTTGAACGGCACGATCTGCTCGGCATAAGCCTTCTGGCTGTCGATCACCTTCCTGTAGAAGGGATTCTTTGCCGCGTGCTCGGTCTGAATCTTCTCCCACTCGTCAAGGAAGTTCTTCAGGACCTCGTCGGGCGTGCGATGCATCTGGACGCCCGCCTTGAGCAGTTCCTGGCAAGCATGCGCGGTCTCGCGGTTGAAGGCGAAGTTGCGCTGCGTCGTGGCGTAGACGCTCGCCACCTTGATAATCTCCTGCAGGTCCGGAGTGAGCTTCTTCCAGACATCGCCATTGATCATCAACTGGCCACCAGTGACCGGCTCATGCATGCCCGGCGTGTAGTAGTGCTTGGCGACCTGGTGAAGACCGAGTTTCTTGTCTTCCTCGCAGTTGATCCATTCGGCGCCCTCGATCACACCGCGCTCCATTGCGGGGACGATCTCGCCGCCGGGAATGGTGACGACCGACACGCCGAGCCGGCCGTAGGTCTCTGCACCGATGCCGTAGATCCGGTACTTCAGGCCCTTGAGATCGCTGAGGCTGTTGATCTCCTTCTTGAACCAGCCCATTCCCTGCGGGTAATCAGTTGGGATCGGGAAGCCGACAACGTTCAGCTTGAGGACGTCGCGGTAGAACTCGTCGAGCAGCTTCATGCCGCCGCCGTCATAATACCAGGCCCAGTAGTCCGAGCCGTCCATGCCGTACAGTGGCCCGTGCGACATCGGAATCGTCGCGGTGTTGCGGCCGAGGATGTAGCCGAACGGTCCCATGCCGACGTCGAGAACGTTCTTGGAGGTTGCGTCGAACACTTCGAAGGGCGGCACGATCGCACCCGCCGGAAGCGTCTCGATCTTGAGGCGTCCTGCCGTCATCTTTTCGACGGTCTCCGCCCACAATTTGAAGATGAGGTGGAAGTTCGAGGATGCGGGGTGGGTCGATTGACCCTTTAGCACTAGCGGCTTTTCCGTTGTTTGAGCGTGAACCGGCTCAGCCAAAACGGTGACCATTCCAAGAGTCACCGCTGCAAGCATAGTTGAAGCATACCTCAACATGTTGTGGTCCTCCCGATGATGTTATGTGTCTTTTTTCTTTTCAGGGTGGAACCACGTCCGCTTGCTGTCAAGCGATCTCTAGCCGCAGGTGGCTGACGGTGAGGCTGATTGGACGAAAGGATGACGTCCTAATAACGTTTTCGAGCGAAGCGGGTGCCGGTTCGCATCAAGAAAACGCGTCAAAATTAGAATCTGGAGGCCGGCTCTGATTCAAGCAAAGCCGGCCTCTAGGGGCTGCGTCGCCACGGCGTGACGCTGACTTCATGGGCGGCGTCGAGCATCTGCGGCTTGCCGGGGCGCAAGCCATGTGCGGCGAGGATGTCTTGCGGCGATCGCGCAGGGACCCCGGGGAAGCAGGGTTCGCCGCCGGGAATGTGGACGTGCGGCGCCAGCGAGAGCCAGAACTCGTCGTAGCGATCCATGAACATCCCGAACACGCCGGGCCCACCGATCACGGCGACGGTGCCGGTCTCGACGCCGGCGCGGCTGCAGGCAGCCTCGAACGAGGCGCCCGCCGGATTCCACAAGGTGGCTTTCGGGTTGGCCGGATCGGGCGCGATCGCGTCGATCTTTCGCGTCAGGATGATCCTCTTGCGGCGCGGCGAGTTCGGCTGGTCTTCGTAGGAATTGCGGCCGTGCAGGACCAGATCGGCGCGGTCGAGGGCGGCGGTGAAAAACGCCTTGTCGCCCTCGAACTTCAATTCATCAGGCATGACGTTATGCGCGTCAGCCAGCATGCCGTCCGCGGAGACGATGACATAACCTTCGATACGCAGCGCCGCCACGGGAAGCGTGTCGCGGAAGCGTTATTCCGAGATCGTCTGCACGACGCTGGAGACCGGCCGCGAGCTCACGGTCGGCAGCTTCAGGTCCTTGACGATGTCTTCGTCGTACTGCGCAATGGTCTGCACCGGCGTCTTGGCGCGCATCGCGACCACCTTGTAGCCGCCGGCCTTCAGCTTCTTGAGAAGCTCGGGCAGCGCTTCCGCGGTGTGCTTCTGGAAGTCGTGCATCAGGATGATGCCCTTGCCGTTCTTTTCGACCTTGCGCATCACGTTGTCGATGATCGTCTGCGCCTTGCTCGCCTTGAAGTCGAAGGAATCGAGGTCGCAGGAGAAGATCCCGATGTTGCGCTCGCCGAGATAGGTGACCATCTCCGGCGGGTGCTGCAGCGCGGGGAAGCGGAAGAACGGAGCCGGGGCCTTGCCGCCGAGCGCCCATTTCACGGCGCTGAAGCCCTTTTCGATTTCATCCTTGCGCTGCTGCTCGGTCAGCTTCTTGTTGACGAGCGCGGCATGCGACCAGGTATGCGATCCGATCGAGTGGCCGCCCGCCATCACCTGCTTGAGGATCTCGGGATAATAGGTGGCGTGCTTGCCGATCGGGAAGAAGATGCCGGTGGTGCATTCTTCCGCGAGCGTCTTCAGCACCGCGGGCGTATTCACTGGCCACGGCCCGTCGTCAAACGTCAGCACAACCTCCTTGTCGCGAAGGAAGTCGAGCTCCTTGAAATGCTCGAAGCCGAAGCCGGGACCGCCTGTCGTATCGATCTCGACAGTGCGACCAATGCCGAGCGCGTTCGGATTGTTGCAGGGCGGACGGGTCGAGACCGGTGCCGGCGGCGGAGCGGGGACTGGCGCTGCCGCGGGAGTGGCTTGAGGAGCGGCCGCCGCGCCCTTCGTGGGTAGCGCCTGCGACCATGCCGTACTTGATGCCAACAACGAAACCGCGCCCGCCAAGAATATCCCTGCCGCCATACGCATCTTGTTTTCCCCAAGTCTTGAATCCCACACCCGGTCGCGGCGCTGCCGTCGCCCGGTCTGCCTCCATTCCCCGAAGCACATAGTAGCCTAGTTGGAGCGGGCGCGCCAACGCAACGGCTGCGATTACGCCCAGCCGATTTGTCACCGGGAGCGGTTAATTCGAATCAGGAAGCGGCCAGCGCCCGCGCGACGGCAGTCTTCACCCGTGTATCTACGGGGTCGACCGATTCCGGGAAGACCTCGGCGATATAGCCGTCGCGGCCGATCAGGTATTTATGAAAGTTCCAACGTGGAACATCCTTCGGCCGCGCTTCGGCCGCCCATTTGTAGAAGGGGTGCGCGTTCGGTCCCCTGACGGCGGCCTTCGCGGCGATCGGAAAGGTGACGCGGTGGTCTTGTGTGGTCGCGGTGATCTCGCTCGCGCCGCCCGGCTCCTGGCCGCCGAAATCGTTGGAGGGTACGCCGACGATCATCAGGCCGCGGCCACCGAACTCGCTCCACAATTCCTGCAGCCCGCTATATTGCGGCGTGTAGCCACAGAGCGAAGCCGTGTTGACGATCAGGATCGGCCGGCCGGCAAATTCGGATAGCCTGATGTCGCCGCCGGCCAGAGCAGGAAATGAAAACGCGTAGGCTGTGATGCGGCTCATGCCGGCCTGCGCCAGCGATTGCCTATTCGAGCCGACTGTTGCGAGCGCGGCCAGCGCCGCTGTCATCACGCTCCTGCGGTCGATCATGAAAAGCTCCGGCTGCGGTCCCACAGCCTAAAGCATAGCGCAACGCGGCAGCCGCGGCCGCTCAACAAGCTGTTATGGGGTCTATCGCAGCGGGACGATGAAGTCGGTGCCTTCGCCGGTTTCGCCACCCTGGTTGACGCCGAGATCGGACACAATGATCGAGCCGCCGGTTGTCAGCACCTCGGCGATCCGCGCCATGGCTTCCGGCGCGACCGTGATGCGGTCGAGCGCCTCGGCCGGGCTGTTCGGCAGCGGCGATGGCCTGGCGTCGGCAGGCGCGGGCATCTTGCGACGGCCGGCTGTGCGGCTGTCGTCGTCGATCCGGGCCGCGCTACGCGCCGTGACCGGCAGCGAGACCACCGACCAGCGCAACAGGTTGGGATCGTTCTTGTCGGCTTCCGCAGTGAAGACATGCGTGCCCAGCGGCCGGTCGCTCGGTGCGATCGTGACCGGTACCTCGAACTGCGGCTTAAAGCTCTCGCGAACGTACAGCTTGGAGTCCTTGCGGCTTACGAACACCGCGATCTGGCCAGGCCTCCTGGGCGCTTCGATCTTGGCGGCCTTATCCGCGCCGGGCAGACGCGCCGGATCCTTCTTCACATCCGCCGGCGCGGTGACCACTGCCTTGGCGGGCTCGACGGGCTTTTCGGCGGCCTTCGATTCATCAGCCTCGGATTCCGTGGCCTTTGCGGACGGCTTGGCCACCTCTGCTTTCGGCGCTTCAGCCTTGGCAGGCTCCGCATCGGCAATCGCTGCGGTGGGAGCTTCGGTGTTCAACCCCTCGGACTTTGTTTGCGACTTCGCTTCGACCTTCGCATAGTCGGGCTTTTCCTCGGCCCCGCTCGATTTTGCCGCGGCGGTCGGCTGATCGCTGGCAGGCTGAACCTTGGCCACCGACGGCGTCGCGTCGGACATTGTCACGACGCCCTTCGGCAGCGCGCTGCTGGCATCTGCGGTGTGGGTCTGTTCGCGCAATGGAGCGGCATGTCCGACGCTGGGTCGAAGATCGAGGCTCGCGTCGGCGTTCACCGTGCCCGCATTGGTGGGCTTGGTGAGACTGCCCGCATCCGCGCCTTTGTCGCCCTTCACGGCAGGCGCGTCATTCGTCGGGTCGTCGGCAAGGAGAGGCTGCGGCACGACCTTCTGCGCCGCCAGCAACGGGTGCGAGAAACTGGCAGGCGTGATCTGGCCGGGTGTGATGATGACCCGCGCACCCATCCTGGTCCAGTTCCACATCTTCATCGCAAACGCCGTCGGCATGCGGATGCAGCCATGCGACGCCGGATAGCCGGGCAATACGCCGGCATGCAGCGCGACGCCTGACCAGGTGATGCGCTGCATGTAAGGCATCGGCGCGCCGCTGTAGATGTTCGAGCGGTGCATCTTGTGTTTCTGGATAACGCTGAATACGCCCATCGGGGTCGAATGCCCCTTCATGCCCGTCGACACCGGGCTTTCGGCGAACAGTCCCTTCGCGTCATAGACGCGGAGCTTCTGCTGCTCGATCGAGACGTTGATGATCAGCGGCCCCTGCGGCTTGGCGTTGGTTTCCCTGACTGCCTCAGTCTTGGCGGCAGGCCGGCGCGTCTTAGGCTTGCGCGGCTGCACGATCGGCATCGGCCGGTAATAGCCAGGCTCGGAATCCTGCCAGTAGAACATGGCGGCGGCATCCGCTTGGGAAACGGCGGCAACGGAGCCGGCCGCCGTCAACATCGCAATCTGCCAAAATCGCTGGTTCGAATTGATCGCGCCCGCACTGCTCGCACTAAGAAATCGATGCCCGTTCACGCGCATAGTCCTCAAATCCAGATACTCGTATCCACCGTCCTACCAATTCATTTGTTGTCGCAGAGGGGAAAAGCGTTCACCAGCGGAGGCCTTCTAATTTCGGCGCTTTTCGCCCCGATCGTAGCAAAAAAGCCTCATATTCCGTTAAACGACGCGCCGGCTAAGAGACGCCATCTGTACGGCGGTACTGAGGCCTCCAAACACTTACGGCCTTCCTGTCGGGCTTTCCGGCATTACATAGGCGGCGAGCCCTTCAGCGGAGATATCAATGACATCCAAGGCCATCGTTAAGTGTGACAAGAAGCGGGAAATTCTGGCCTTGGTGGTGCTGGTGCTGACATTGTGGCAGGCGTGCCCGGCATTGGCCGCAGAAGAGCCCGATCTGATCTTTCGCCGCTCGACTGTCTTCAAATGGCTGAGCCCCAACGACAAGCTCGCCACCTATGCCCTCGACGACCCCGAGGTCGAGGGTGTGGCCTGTCACTTCACGGTGCCGGAAAAGGGCGGCTTCAAGGGCTGGCTTGGCCTTGCCGAGGAGGTCTCTGACATTTCGCTGGCGTGCCGCCAGATCGGCCCGATCAAGTTCAAGCAGAAGCTGGAGCAGGGCGATGACATGTTCCGCCAGCGCCGCTCGCTGTTCTTCAAGAAGATGCAGATCGTGCGCGGCTGCGATGCCAAGCGCAACGTGCTGGTCTACATGGTTTATTCAGACAAGCTGATCGAGGGCTCACCCAAAAACTCAACGTCCTCGGTGCCGATCATGCCCTGGGGGACGACCGAAGCCGCGGTTCAGAAATGCGGTGAATTCATTCAGTAAGCGCGATGCCGCCCCAATCCGAGATCGGATGAGAGCCTCACGCTTACCGTTTGACCGGATTGGAATATTGGCGGGCCTCCTGGCCCGGAGCGACCTTGCGGTCGCGGCAGCCGACCAGATGCACGAATTGTTGCGGCGCCGAGACATTGCCGCGAAATTCGCCGCCTTGTTGCGACATCGCGCCACAAACGCTTGCAGGATGCGATGAGACTTTTCCTTGGCGCTCTGCCTTCAGGGAAGGATCGATCCGCGTTTCGGGGCCATTACTTCCACACAAATCTTCAACTACCGGCTGGCCGGGTTTGCGGGTCGCCGTTGCACTGCCAACATCGATGTTGCCATTACCCACGACGGCTGTCCTTTTGTTGAGGAAGGGATCACAACGCACGAGCACGCGCAAAGTTGCGCGAGCGTTCGAGTGAGTCGGCCAGGCCCGGGCCTCGGTTCAGCCGATGAGCCTGTGAACGAGGTCTTCGTCGTCAGTTGGACAAGGGCCAAAGCGGCGCCAATCGGACGGCTCGCGGCTCAGCCGGACTATCGCACGTGGCTGCATCGTATCTGAATTCATTGAATTTTTTCCGCAATTGTTTCGTCGCGCGGCGCCGACGAAACAATTCTCCTGGGCGACGAAACCATTTTCCGTTTTCGTGCAGATGTGCGGAAACAGCCGATAGTTATCAGATTGCCAACGAGACGGCGGGCGATGCCGGCCAACGACAACCGGAGACAGTCAGATGCGGACCACCAGCTTCATCCTCGCCTTCGCCTTCATCCTGGCTGGGCTGTCGACGGCTGGCTCCGCAGATCAGGCTCTGCCCGGTGTCGGCACGTTTGCCTATAATGGTTCGCCGGTTGCGAGCCCGGCACCACAGCCGATGGTTGTTGCTGCCAAGTGAACATGGCGGATACTTTGCAAGAACGCCGATAAAGGCCCTGCATGTCGGTACGTATCTGTTCTGCCGTAATTCTGTCTCTCTTCCTTCTCAGCGGCGCGGCGCAGGCCCAGGTCCAGTTTCAGCCGCCGCAGCAGACCACTTTCCGTTCCCTTTTCAAGGTGCCCGATCCGCGCGGCGAGTTCGTGCGGCTCTGCGCACCGCATATGGTTGGCCGCTGGGCGCATCCCGAGAGCGTCTGTGGCTGCCTGCACGATTATGCAGCCGCGACTGTCGAAGATGCCGACCTGCGCGAGGCGCTCTTGCGCGGCATTAGCGAGACCGGCGTGCCGACGATCGAGACCGCGTGGGTGCCGCCGTCGAAGCAATCCCAGATCGGCCCGACCTTCACCAAGATCGCCAAGCCGACGCTGCAGTGCATGTTCGATCCGGCGACGAACCAGTAACGCCAGCACGGCTCGGCCTCGACGCTGAATTCCCCGCAGGCTCGACACGCCGATGACGACCATTGTAAGCAATGGCCGGTCGACGTTCTTTCGTGAGCCAGCCAATGCAGCCGGGACGTTTCCTGCTCTCATGCGCGATGCTCGTCGCGCTGGGCCTGCCAGCCTCCGCTGCGCCCGATGAGGATCTGTTAGGCAAGGCGACCGGCTATCCGGTGGGCTCGCGCGCCAACTGGTTCTATGACGAGCGCGTCCGGATCGGATCGTTCAGCCAGCTCGATAGCATCCTGCCGCACTACACGCTGAAGAAGGCGATTTCTCCGCTACCTTTGCGCAAAGTCTCCGGTGAGCCGAAGATCGAGTATCAGTTCGAGAAGCAGACCTGCACGCTTGACGACTTCCTGAGCCGCCAGCGCGTGACCGGCTTCCTGCTGATCAAAGACGGCGAGCTGCTCGCGGAACGGTATCAATATGATCGCAATGCCGAGCATCGCTTCGTTTCGCATTCGATGGCGAAGTCGATCGTCAGCATCGCGATCGGACTGGCGCTGGCCGAAAAGAAGATCGGCTCGCTCGACGATACGATCTCCAGATACGTCCCGGCGCTATCAGGCAATCCCTATGGCGAGACGACGATTCGCAACATGCTGCGGATGGCATCGGGCGTAGCGTTCGAGGAGGTCTATGACGGCAAGGACGATCTGGCGAAATTCAACAGGATTCGCGTGAGCGAGGACGCGGTTGCGGCGCTCCGCGCGTTCACGACGCGCGAAGTCGAGCAGGGGACGCGCTTTCACTACGCGTCCAATCAGACTGTGGCGCTCACGCTGTTGATACGCGCAGTGACGGGCACCTCCCTCAGCGAATATCTGACGACGCGGCTGTGGCAGCCGATGGGTGCGGAGGCTGATGCAACCTGGATCAGGACCAGGGACGGCACCGAAACCGGCTCGGGGAGCTTCAATGCGGTCCTGCGCGACTATGGCCGCCTCGGAATCCTGCTCGCAAATGACGGCGCGCTGGACGGCAGGCAGATCGTGCCGAAGGATTACCTGCTCGATGCCACCGATTGGCGCCGCCAGCCCGAGGCATTCACGCCGCGCAAGGCGACGCCCTATTTCGGCTACGGCTACCAGTTCTGGCTGTTTCCGGGCGAGAAGCGGCGGTTCGCACTGCTCGGCGTCTACGGGCAGTCGATCTTTATCGATCCCGAGCTCAAGCTCGTGATGGTGATTACCGCCGCGGCAAAGAACGCCAGCGTCGGCAAGGAGTCGTTCGCGCGCGAACGCGACGCGCTGTGGCGCGGGGTCGTCGCTCGATACGGAACCTGGTAATTATCGCCGCTTGGTCCCTAGGCGCGGAATGCATTTGCTGGTGCGGAGCACGCCGGTCGCTGTCATCTGTGATCCCACGACTTCCTTGACCTGCCCGGTCGGGCACGTGCCGTCATCGACCAGGACACGCTGGCCGAGCCGGAGGTCGACGATGTCCCGCTCGCGCGAGAACATCTGGGCGAACGCTGACGTCGTCACGAGTGACAAGGCGATGAAGGCGGGCAGGGCGAGCGCCCCTGCGACGATGGCTCTTGCAAGCACCAATTCGGCCTCCCTCACTTGCTCTGGACTTAAGCCCGCCGGCCCGACATTGATCTGCAGCCCTTGATGGAGGGCGAGCTTAGTGACGCCGTGGCGATTCTCATAGAGCGCGGGCCGTGCGGCGCCGTGACAGCTATGTTGCAGACTTCAGCCTTCTCACGCCGTTTCCGCTGTTCACATTGCGGGTCGACTGCAAGGCCGAGAGCGATGCTTCCGCCAGTCTTCTTGCCGACGCCACCAGTTGTGGAATCGGATGGCCGGCAAAGCCGAGCACGAAGCCCGGCAGCGGACGCGCACGATGATAGGTTTCCGCCAGCAGCCAGCCTGCAACGCCGGCGTCGGCCTTTGCCTTTGCGGCAACCAGCGGATCGGTCGACGGATCAAAGCGCGCGACGAGATGCAGGCCCTGCGAGGGGACCGGCACCGATAGTTCGCCATTCGAAGCGCTTGACAGCGTCGATGCCAGCACGTCGCGCGCCTCGCGATAAAGCCCGCGCACCCGGCGCAGATTGGCCGCGAACGTGCCGGAATTGAGCATATCAGCCACCGCTCCTTCGAGCAGCGTGCCGGGAAAGCGATCGAGCGCGGCTCGTGCCGTCGTCACCGGTCCGACCAGCCGCTCGGGCAGGGCGCAATAGCCGATGCGCAGACCCGGAAACAGCGTCTTGGCGAATGTGCCCATGTAGATGACGCGCGAGAGGTGATCGATGCCGGCGAGCGACAGCAAGGGCGCGCCGTCGTAGCGAAACTCGCTGTCGTAATCGTCCTCGATCACGAAGGCGCTCGCCTCCCGTGCCCAGTCGAGCAGTTCGAGCCGCCGCGGCATCGACATCTGCACGCCCAGCGGAAACTGGTGCGACGGTGTCACGTAAGCCGCGCCGGCGGTGGGCGCGAGGGCGCGGCCTCTCGCTATGATCATGCCGGAGGCGTCGACCGGTACGGAGACCAGGCGGAGCCGGCAATGTTCAATGGCCTTTCGTGCAGCGGGATAGCCGGGGTCTTCGCACCAGATCTGGTCGCCGTGCTTGAGGATCGCGCCGAGCACGATCCGTAATGCGTGCTGCGTGCCCGACGTCAGCATGATCTGGTCGGGATCACAGCGCAGCCCGCGCGCCGACAGCAAATGATCGGCAATCGCGACGCGGAGTTCGCGGCTGCCTCTGGGATCACCGTAATGCAGGTGCTCGGTGCCGAAGGCGCGCAGGCGCCGGCCGGTAAATGCCCGGAAGCGCTGCAGTGCCCGTTCATCGATATGGGTGCAGCCGAGCGCGAGCGGGCCTTGCTGCGGCGGCTCGACCGCGATCTTCGCCTTGCTTCTGTCATTGACGCGGGCGGGAATGCGAGCGGCGACGAAGGTTCCGGAGCCGACGGTCGCCACCGCAAAGCCATCAGCGATCAGCCGCTCATAGGCCGAGGTGACTGCGTTGCGGCGAAAGCCGGTCTGCTTCGCCAGCGTGCGCGAGGGCGGCAGCGGCTCGCCGGGTTTGGCGATCCCGCCCGTTATGGCATGGCATAACGCCTGGTAGAGCCGGTGCTGGGAGGAGGCGCCCGGTGTGACGTGCGCACCCGAGAGATCGAGTGCCAGCTCCGGCTTCCGCCGCGACGGCCGGGAATTGGTCGGAATTTTTCGCATGGAATTGGCACTATCGCAGACCAAATTGGCCGGTACAACTCTCTGCAGCCGCACCCGATCCGGACAGGAGCTGTCGTGACCGACGCCGTGACCACCGATATCTACCCGCTATCGCCGCGAAACCAGGTGAAGCGACGCCATGACCGCGGTTTCTATGACCACGCGACGGTCCATGGCCTGCTCGACGCATCGATGCTGTGCCACGTTTCCTATGTGATCGACGGCCAGCCCTATTGCACGCCGACGTTTTTCTGGCGGGAGGGAAGCAAGCTTTATTGGCACGGCTCTAGCGCCAGCCGCATGCTGCGCAACCAGTCCGGTGGCGAGCGGGTCTGCCTCACGGTTGCCCACCTCGACAGCCTGGTGCTGGCGCGCTGCGGCTTCAACCATTCGGCGGACTACCGCGCCGTGATGGCGTTCGGCACGGCCTATCTCGTCACCGACGAGAACGAGAAGGAGCGGGCGCTGGTTGCCATGGTCGACCGGTTCTTTCCCGACCGGACTGCGAGCTTGCGGCAAAGCACGGTGCAGGAGATCAAGGCGACGTCTGTGATTGCGATGGAGATCGAGCAGGCCTCCGCCAAGATCAGGTCGAAGGGCGTCGCTGACGACGAGGAGGACTATGAACTCCCGATCTATGCCGAGCGCATCCCGGTGCGCACGGTGCTGGGACGGCCGGAACCTTGTCCGCGACTGCTCGACGGCGTCGAGCGGCCGGCCTCGCTGAGCGGCTATTCGGAAGGCCGCCTGCTCGAAGATGCATTGCGGGATGCGCATTTTGCGCATTACGCTGGCGGCTGAGATCGGGCTAGGGTGCGCACTCCTTCCTGAAATGACAGACTGGAGCTGCCGCATGACGACCGATACGCAACAAAGAATCCTGGACGCCGTCGACGCCGGTTTCGATTCGCAATTGGCGACGACAAAGGATTTCGTTGCGATTCCGTCAACGCGCGGCGCCGAGGGGCCGTGCCAGGACATGATCGGCGACCTCCTGCGCCAGCGTGGCTATGAGGTCGACGATTGGCATATCGACGTCGAGGACCTGAAGGATCTGCGCGGCTTCGGCCCGATCGAGCATGATTTTTCCAAAGCGCGCACGGTGGTCGGCACCTATCGGCCGTCCAATAATGCCGGCAAATCGCTGATCCTGCAGGGCCACTGCGACGTCGTGCCGGCCGGCCCGCTCGACATGTGGGAGACGCCGCCATTCTCGCCGACCATCAAGGACGGCAAGATGTATGGCCGCGGCGCCTGCGACATGAAATCCGGCACCATCGCCGCGCTTTATGCGTTGGACGCGATCAAGGCGGCGGGGTTGAAGCCGACGGCGCGCATCCACTTCCAATCGGTCATTGAAGAGGAGAGCACCGGAGTCGGCGCGCTCTCGACCTTGCAGCGCGGCTACCGCGCTGACGCCTGCTTCATCCCGGAGCCGACCGGGGAGACCATGGTGCGCTCGCAAGTCGGCGTGATCTGGTTTCGCCTGAAGGTGCGCGGCTTCCCGGTGCACGTGTTCGAGGCCGGCGCCGGAGCCAACGCCATCATGGCAGCCTATCATCTGATCCACGCACTGCAGAAGCTCGAGGCCGACTGGAACGAGCGCGCCAAGGCGGACCGTCATTTCAAGGCGGTCACCCATCCGCTCAATTTCAACCCGGGTATCATCAAGGGCGGCGACTGGGCCTCCAGCGTGCCGGCCTGGTGCGACGTCGATTGCCGCATCGCCATTCTGCCGGGCTGGTCGATCGCCGAATGCCAGAAGGAAATTTTGGCGTGCGTCTCTGCGGCAGCGCGCGACCACCGTTTCCTCTCCAACAACCCGCCGCAGGTCGAATGGTCCGGCTTCTTGTCGGAAGGCTATGAACTCGTGAACTCCGCCGAGCCGGAAGCCGCATTTGCAAAAGCGTTTGACGCCGTCTATGGCGGCGTGGTGCCGGACCGCGCTTTCACCGCGCTGACCGACACGCGGTTCTATGGATTGAACTACAACATCCCGAGCCTCTGCTTCGGCGCGAAGGGCGCCGCGATGCATGGGTTCAACGAATATGTCGAGCTGGACTCGCTGCGGAAGTCCACCAAGGCTACCGCGCTGTTCGTCGCCGAATGGTGTGGGGTGGAGAAGGTGTGAGCTAGTCGCCGGCCCACTTCGTCATTGCGAGGAGCAAAGCGAACGAAGCAATCCATGCCTCCGCGTACGCGGAGAGATGGATTGCTTCGCTTCGCTCGCAATGACGACGCGGAGGCTACGCGCTCTTTCCCCACAACGCCTGCACAATTGCATCGAGCCCATCCGTCAGCGCGGCCGGTCCAGGCTGCAGGATGATCGTCGACTTGATCTCGACAATGCGGTTGTTGCGCACCGCCGGAATATCGCCCCAACCCGGACGTTGCCGGATACGCTCCGGCACGACCTTCTTGCCGCACCAGGAGGCGAGGATCACATCGGGGGCGGCCTCGCGCACCGCGTCAGGCGAAATGATCCGGTCCTTGGCGGCCTGCTGAAACCGCAGTTTTGGCAGCACGTCCTCGCCGCCGGCAATCTCGATCAGTTCGGACACCCAGCCGATGCCGGAGATCAGCGGATCGTCCCATTCCTCGAAGTAGACTTTTGGTCTGGACGGCGGCCGAGGCGTCGCGGCGATGCGCGCGAGGCGCTCTTCAAATCCTTTTGCGAGTTGGTCGGCGCGCTCCGCCGCGCCGACCATGGCGCCGAGCGTGCGGATCATGCTGAGGATGCCAGCTATGTCGCGCTGGTTGAAGACGTGGACGGCTATCCCGGCGCGCACGAGGTCGGCGACAATGGCGGCCTGCAGGTCGGAGAAGGCCAGCACGAGATCGGGCTCGAGGGCGAGAATTTTCGGAATGTCCGCGGAGATGAAGGCGGCGACCCGCGGCTTCTCGCGACGCACGCCCGGCGGACGCACCGCATAGCCGGAGACGCCGACAATGCGATCCTGCTCGCCGAGCAGATAAAGCGTCTCGACGGTCTCTTCGGTCAGGCAGACGATACGGCGGGGCGGGAACTGGCGCATGCCTGACGATATGCCGAATTTCGGACCGCATGTCACGGCGGCCATTACCTCAGAGGTCATTGCCGGATTTACCGGCAGCGTCCATGCTGCCCGAGAAATCGCCAGAGAATGCCCGGAGGACCAATGACGCCGCTCGAGAAAGTCCAGTCGATGAAGATGCCGTTCGCGGAACTGAAGGGGGTGACCTTCACGGAAGCCGGATTGGATCGGGTGGTGGCGAAGATGGTCGTGCGGCCCGATCTCTGCACGCTGCGGAACACGATTCACGGCGGCGCGGTGATGGCGCTCGCGGATTCGGTCGGTGCCGCGGCAACCGTCATCAACCTGCCCGAGGATGCCAAGGGCACCACGACGATCGAGAGCAAGACCAATTTCATCGGCGGCGCCAAGGAAGGCTCGACGGTGATCGCTACCGCAACGCCAGTGCATCGGGGACGCCGCACTCAGGTCTGGCAGACTAGGCTGGAGACCGAGGACGGCAAGCTGGTTGCGGTCGTCACGCAAACGCAGATGGTGCTGTAGCCTCAGGCCGCCTCGACTGCCTGCACCGCGTTCAGCATCCCGGTTTGCGGATGACAATCCACATACTCGAAGAGCTGCTCGTCGGCGCGGGCGACCGTGACCTCGTGATAGAGCCGTAGCTTGGCGGCTGGTCCTAGCGTGGACAGATATTTCATGGCCGCGCCAAAGATCCTGACGTGGGTCGGGTGCGATTCAGCCCAGCGTTCGAGCGCCGACAGGCTCTTCCACCAGCTCATGCCATAGGACTTTTCGATCGTCGCACCGTCGGGGCCGACGACCGTCATGTAACGGTTCGCATAGCAGCCGATCGAGCGTCCCTCATCACGCAGAAAGTCCATACCTTCCCGCAGCACCGGCTCGACATCGCCAAGATACATCTTGCGCTCGGTGGTTTCAGTATCGCCCCAATCCTGGCCCGACCGGATCAGGCAGATGTTGTCGTGCGGAATGATCCTGATGCGCGCACCGTCGCGGATCGCGCGGGCGGAGCCTGACGGCGCCATCTCGCTGGTCTGCGACAACGGGATACGATCGCGCATGCCGCCCCAATAGGCATGTTCCAGAACTTCGCCGCTCATGCTGTCGGCGAGAACAGCAACGCCTTCGGGCCTTCCGAGCGAAGAGAACAGGGTCTCATAGCCTTCCACCGAGGGATAAAGCGCCTCGATGAAGGTGCCGAAGCCGTCATTCGTCCGCTGCTCGCCGGTCCAGCGCTCGCGTGCGGCCGGAAACCAGCGATCGAATTTTTGCGGGTCGTCCCAGTAGGCGACGGTGACGACGTTGGTGAACCCGGCCTCGTCGACATATTTCGCGCAGTCCCAATGCATGGGACCATCGACGGCAGCAAACTCTGACGTGAGCCGTACCAGCGCTTGTTCTGCGGCGGCGTTGGACGCGCCGCGGGACTGGAGGCCGAAATATGCCATCACCACGCGTGTGACGCTCGGCTTGTGCCGCGCCACGAAGGACGGATAGGGCGGCGCATAATCGTCGCCGACACGGCGATGACGCGTTCGTTCGGTTCGCAGATGCGCAGGGATCGCGGATTCCATCGGCCTGCTCCTTGGCAAAATGAGTGCCTCAGGCCTGCAGCCTGACTTCGCTCATCACTTCGGCATCGACGGGAAGCGAGAAATGCTCGACGCGATTGGCGCGCTTATTATTGAGCAACAGCCGCGTGACGTCGGGCCGCGAATAATGCCCGGCCGGATCGGCGGCGTTCTTGGCGACGCCAATCATGCCGAGATCGATATCGGCGTACAGAATGCCTTCCTGATCGGGTGGCAGTTTCTCGGCGAGCGAACTGCCGTCTGGCCCGTAGATCACGGCGTGGCCGCCGCCGACATGGAGGAATGCGTGTTTCTCGGGGGTGTCGCAGAGCTCGTCGATCATCGCCTGCGAGACCACCGCGCAGGGGCCGAGGAAGAAGCACGAGCCTTCCACCGCATAGACCTTGCTGGCGGCGTTGTTGACCTCATGGCCGAGCGCATGCGCGAACGGGTCGTACAGCGAGAAGCTCGGCCACGCCCCGACATGCACCTGTTCGTTCTGGGCATACATCGCGTATTTCGACAATGGCTGCAGGTGCTCCCAGCAGCACAGCGCGCCGAGACGCCCGACGTCGGCGCGATCGTGCACCGCGAGGTCACTGCCGTCGCCTTCGCCGAACACGGTGCGCTCGGCGTGAGTGGGCCGCAGCTTCCGCCGCTTGGCGATGGTCTCGCCATCGGGACCGATCAGCCATTGCGCGATGTAAAGGCTGCCGCCGTCGCGCTCGGAGAGCCCAAGCACGGCAGTCAGCTTCGCGCGTTTCACGGCATTGCGGATCTTTTCCGCTTGCGGGCTCTCATAGGCGAGCGAGTTGTCGAAATAGCGTTGCACAAAGCCGCGGCCGATCGCCCAGGCGGGCGCGCCAAGCCAGATCTGCCACGGGTATCCGGGAATGAAGGTTTCGGGAAACGCGATCAGCTTGGCGCCGTGCGCGGCAGCTTCCTCGATCAGCTTGATGGTCTTGTCGACAGTCGCATCGAGATCGAGAAACACCGGCGCCGCTTGAACCACCGCCACCTTGTATTTCTGATGAACCAGACCCATTGCAGCCCTCCCTTCGCATTGGACCGACACTTGTTGATGCCGAGTCTACAGCCGCGAAGACCCGGGCCGCTTGTCCGCGATGGAACGAAAACTTGTCTAAATCGGCAGATGGGCCGAAGCGGCGCTGGGGGCTGGAAGATGAGGCGGGATTGAGGGCGCTATCTGCCCGTCCGCTCCCGCCATTCGCGCGGCGAGACGCCGAAGCGCTGCCTGAAGATGCGGCTGAAATGGGCGAGGTCGTTAAAGCCCCAGGCGAAGGCGATCTCGCCGATGTGGCGGGCTTGGCAGGCTGGATCGGCAAGATCGCGCTTGCAGCGCTCCAGCCGTTGTGTCTGCACGTAGCTGCGGAACGAGGTCTGTTCGGCCGCCATCAGATCGCTGGCATAGCGCGGCGAAATACCAATGGCTGCCGCAGCGCGCGGCAGCGACAATTCGGGATCGGCGAGATGCGTCAGGATATGGTTCTTGAGCCGATAGAGCAGCGCCGAGCGGTGCACCGACTGATCCGGCAAACGCGCGTGCAGCCTGTCGGCCAGCGTCATCGCGAGCAGATCGAGGACCTGGTCGAGAAGGC
The DNA here is from genome assembly GCF_020329435.1 of Bradyrhizobium hereditatis. Classification (GTDB taxonomy): domain Bacteria; phylum Pseudomonadota; class Alphaproteobacteria; order Rhizobiales; family Xanthobacteraceae; genus Bradyrhizobium; species Bradyrhizobium hereditatis. The sequence goes on from NZ_JAGKJK010000001.1 coordinate 213,194, forward strand.
GCGATGCGGCCGCGGGATCGACCAGTTCAATCGTCCGGCTCACATTGCGCGCGAAATCATAGGTCAGCCGTTCGAGCGGACGGTCGCCCGCGAAAGTCGTCGCGGTCAAACTTTCGAACGAGCCGACGCGCTGTTGCAGAAGCTTGCGTGGCATCTGGAAGATAGTTTGCGAAAAGCTGTCGTCGAAGCGTAGCTCGTACGGGCGCGTGGTATCGTAGATGACGAACTGTCCGGCGGAGACGACCGCTTCGCGGCCGTCCTGGAAGACCCCGTTCACGCCGTGATTGCCGAGCGCCATCAGCACGAAATCCTCGCTCGCGCGGGCTATTCGCGACGGCGTGCGGAATACCCGCTGTGCGGTGGAGTCGACCTGGGTGAGTGACACCTGCCCGATTCGGGATTGCGAGACCGAGCCCCAAAACGCGCCCCGCATCTCCGATTTGCAGTCTAGTCCGACGAAGGTGTCGCAGACGATGTCCTGCCACACCGCAAGCCGGCGCTCCGGCAGGCAAGAACTCGTGTCGAGCACGACAGCCACGACGGACCTCCACCATGTCAGGTGCAAAGCTTCGCCCAGAAATAAGCAAGGCTTATGCCTAGTCTGCGCCGGGCAAAAAGGCTTAACAATTGGTTAATGGGAGTGCCGCTAAATAGCTGCAATTATTGCAATAATTTAAGGCAGTATACGAAGCGGTACGGCCTTGAATTTGATGTTGCGATGCACAATATAAGTGGCCTAGGGATTCGGACGCCTCCTCGAAGGGCTCTTCTGAGAGGAGTTATGGACTATGTACCTCACCGTTATTGCGGCTGCGCTTGCCAATTCGAGCGTGCGCACGCTGAGCCAGCAGGAAGAGTTGCCGCTCTTGCGCGATCACCTGCTGCGGCTCGACCGCAACAGCCGCCGCGACCGTTTCCATGGCTTCATGGATGACAGCTTCATCGAGCGCTACGCCGAGAAATGCGCCAATGACGGCACGATCATCATAGCCTTCTTTGAAGATGGTGTGGTCAGGGGCGCAGCCGAACTGCATCCGCCGGATCAGTCACCGGATTCGCTGCCCGAGATCGCATTCAGCGTCGAAACGTCGGTGCGGCGTCGGGGCGTCGGGACCATCCTGTTCCGCAAGCTGATCAAGGAAGCCCGTGCCAAGGGCCACAAGAGCCTGCGGATCACTACCGGAGCGCAGAACGAGGCGATGCGGGCCCTCGCCAGCAAGTTCGGCGCGCAGCTTGTGTTCCGCCACGGCGAATCCACCGGCACCATCGACGTGACGAAGTATGATCAGGCCGAATTCGCCACGTCCTGGGTCGAGAACACGGTCAATGCGATCCGCGCGGTCGTGGCTTTCAACCGTGCCTATTGGCGGATGGTGCTTCGGATGGCCGGATCGGCTCCGAAGGAATGGGGCGCCTCATAGGGATCCGTACGATTGATCACGCAAAAATTGCCCAAGGCCGAACGATGAGGCCTTGGGCTTTTTCTTGCGCAATTCGGGCAGGCTGCGGCGAGCCGTCAGGTGCCGGTACGCTTGTCGTTGCCGAAGCGCCTGATCACGCGGCGCTCGACCACGACGGCGCGCTGCGCGCCTTGTTCGCCGGCGATGACACGGGTGGCTGATCGCGCCATGGCGCGGCTGGTTTTCTTCACCTCAGCCAGCACGTCCTCGTAGGGCAGGCCCATCAGCGCGGCGGCGATTTCCGCCTGCTGCTGCTGATCGTCGGTGATGCCCACCGCGGCGAAGATTGCCTCCTCCAGCGTCGGCGGATCCCGCCGGACGCGTCGTGTACCGTATTTCGTGTTCCAGTCTTCGCTCATTGGGGCCTCGCATTGAATCGAGGAAATACCTAGGTGCACGAATGTTGCATTGCAATATGAATTTCGGATGGCAATACAGCCATGCATCTACAACCTCTCAAGTCTGGCCGGCTTATGTGGTTCTGCGGCTACGGCGCGGAATTGCTGGCGGCGGCCAGATCCAGCGGCTGCGGTGGCCAGCGCTTCAATGCGGCATGTCCGGCATCGGTCAGCACGTAAATGCCGCGCTCGGCGCGATCGAACCAGCCATAGACGTTGTGCAGGAGGATTTTCCCGGCATCCGGAATCTCCGCCCGCAAATCCCTCACGCGTCGTGGCCCGCCTGAGAGCGCGAAGGCGCAGGCCAGCGCCTGCTGACGGTAGGCCGTCATGATCGGTGCGCGGGTCGATCCGCCCATGACAGGATCGCCCTTGCGCTTCTGATGCTCGGCGATCAGCCGTGAGCGCTTTTTGGGATCGCGGCGCGGCGCTGCGGTCGGCGGCTTGACCAGCACCTCGACATCCCCGGAGTTCGTGACAGCGAGCATGCCAAAACCCAGGCGGCGGCAGAGATTGCGATAGCGCGCATCGCTTTCGCGGCCCTTGCCGCGTGCGGATAGTTTGGCGGCGAGCCATACCTCGTCGGCGGCGCCCGCGCGATCAACCGCCTGCAAGATCAATTCGAGATTGAAGGACAGCTTCAGTTCGCCGATCACGACGATCGGCGGGTCATCGCCGCTCAGCGCCACCAGATCGCAGCCGCCGACCTCGCCCTTGACGGTGAAGCCAAGCTTTTCAAGGAAGCGTTTGACGGGAAGATAAAGCTCGGTTTCCAAGATTTGCTCCGGCGGGCCGGGCGGCCGCGACTCAGTGCCCGGACTCTAGCCGAATTCGGGCAAAGCGTTTGATCGTCTGGTGCTCGGCCGGCTATTCTGGGCGCCGGGACAAGGCCAGAGGTAATCGAGGGAACCTGCGAATCCAGTGTTTGCGGGTCAAATTGCGTTTGCCGATGCAAAACGGGCAGGGCGTGCTGCAAGGACTTTACAAATTCAGTTTTGTCACCGAGCGCGGGACCGGATGCGGCGTGATGTTCGCCACCGAAGGCGGCCGGCTGTATGGCGGCGATTCCGGCTCGTCCTTTGCCGGCGGTTTCACCTCGGCTGACGGCGTCATCTCCGTCGAGGTTACGATGTCGCGTCACAACCACGATCCGAACTACGTTCCGATGTTCGACGTCGACCACGCCGTCTTACATTTCACCGGCATGCCTCACGGCGACGAGATTCATTTCGAGGGCGGCAGCGCCGCGATGCCAGGCGTCCACTTCAAGACCGTGCTCACGCGGATCAACGACTCCGATGCACCGCCGCCCGGCGAGGTCGGCCCCGACGGCATCGGCAACGGGCTTTACTCCATCCACATCCGAATGCTCGATGGCATCGACGCCGGCAACACCGGTGTCATGATGCTGCAGGACGGCCGGATCAGGGGCGGCGACGCCTTCTTCGACTATATCGGTGCGTATTCGGCGGCGAATGGCAGATGGAAGGGCGAACTCATCAACCGCGAGCATACGTCGGCCCAAAGCGAGCGGCCGCTGTTCAGCGGCCATGAAGTCGGCATCGGCTTTTCCGGCACCTACGATAATGACGGCGCGGAAGGCGAAGCCACCGCACTTGCCGGCAAGCGCAGCATCCGCTTCAAGGCCGTGCTGCGAAAGCTGGCGGAGGTGGAGGGTTAGACCCTCCCGTTTACCGGCAGCAGCGCGCCGGTCACGGCGCTCGCCGCGTCGCTGGCGAGGAACAGGATCACTTCGGCCAACTCGTTCGGTGTCACCCATTTGGCGAAATCGGCTTTCGGCATGCTGGCGCGGTTGGCCGCGGTGTCGATGATCGACGGCAGCACGGCATTGACGGTGACCTTGCCCTTGAGCTCGGCGGCGAGTGCTTCCGTCAGCCGATGCACGCCGGATTTGGAGGCGGCGTAAGCACCCATGCCGGCGCCTGCCTGCAGCGCGCTCATCGCACCGACATTGATGATCCGCCCGTTGCCCGATGCGACGAGATGCGGGATCGCGGCGCGCGACGCGTTCAGCGCGGTCATGACGTTGAGCGCGTACATCCGCTGCCATGTCTTGGGATCGCCATCAGCCACTGCTTCGAAGGCGAAGCCGCCAGCAATGTTGATCAGCACGTCGAGCTTGCCAAAATGCGACGCCGCGGCGTGGATGGCTTTCCTGGCTTGCGCCGCGTCGGTCAGGTCGACACCGCCGAGCTCGAACAGATCGGCCGTAGCCGGAGCTTGCGTAGGCGCATGATCGACGCTCGCAATCCTGGCGCGGCGCTTCAGCGCTTCGTCGACTACGACGCTGCCAAGCGCGCCTAATGCACCCGTCACGACAACGACTTTACCGTCCATGATGGGTCTCCATATGCATGCGTAAAATATGAGTCGACACTAGCGCGGAGCTTTTCATTTGCAATGCGGCGAATTTCTGCGCTTAATGCGGGTGTGTGATTAAATATTCTCGCGGAGGATGTTCAACATGCCCGCAGCGCAAAAGACTTGCGACACACACAGCGATCTCTTCAATTTCGTGCATGAGCTTCCACGCTTCGCGGAAAGCTTGAAGAAACAGCGAAAGATCAAGGTCGTGGCCATTGGTTCGTCGTCGACAGCGGGCGAAAGCGACGTTGTGCCTTACCCGGAACGGCTAGCGATGTTGCTGCGGGAGCATTACCGCGACCACATGATCGACGTGCTGAACCACGGCATCGGCGGTCAGGAAGCGACCACCGAATTGTTGCGCTTCGAGCCCGACGTGCTTGCTGAGGCGCCTGCGTTGGTTATTTGGCAGGTCGGCACCAATGCCGTCTTCCGGAAGGACGAATTTGATTTCGGCGAGGTGATCGCTGCGATCAAGATGGGGCTAAATCGGTTGTTGGAGCGCTCCATCGACGTGGTGGTTATGGACTCGCAATATGTTCCGGCCGTTGTGAACGGAGAGAAGCTGAAATTGTCTGAGGAACTTGTGGGGAAAATCGGGCAGGCGGCGAACGCCGTCCGCGTCAACGTCTTCCGCCGCTTTGAATTGATGCGGCACTGGGTCACTCAGGACGGGCTGTCGATCGGGGAGCTAGTCCGCGAGGGCGACGAGAAGATGCTCCACATGAGCGATTGGGCGACCAATTGCGTCTCAAGGGCGTTGTTCGAGTCGATTAGAGGGCGCGTGGAAGCGTAGGGCACCACGTAAGACTACGGAATGGGGCAAAATCGATAAAATTTGCCCGAGTTCTGTAAGCCGTTCGCAGACTCCGTTCGGTACAAGGCGGAGACCAACAAAAGGCAGGGGGATTTGTCATGGGTTTGCCGGATCACGGTTTACCGCTTGTTCAGCTTAAGGAGCAGCGGCGTGACCTCGTCGTGGCGCTGCAGAACCGCAGCGGTCCGGTCTCGAGCTGGGAACTGATGCAGATCGCAGCGATCCAGCAGGCGATCTCGGCGTTCGAGGACGTCATCGCCGATCTCGACGCCGAAATGGAAATGGAAGCGGCGGCCTGAGCCGATAGGCGCTGCCTTCCGGATAGTCCACGGCCTGCTTTACGGTTCGCGTGCGACGGATAGGATTGCAGCATGCGCCGGGCGCTGGCATTTCCGCTCGTTCTCACCGCGCTATTTGCGCAGCAGGTGCCTGCTGCGTTGGCGCAGGCCTGCGTTGCCGACCAACATGGTGGGCTCGTCTGCGGCCAAGGGAAGGCGGCGATGCGCGTCGTCGCCGATACCATCTCACCATCGAAGAATTACGCATTCGCCTGGCGCAGCGAGCAGGGCTTGTCCGTCGGCGATCCGCCGCCGCCCGGCGTCGAAAACCTCCTGATCCGTATCAGCGACGGCGCTGTGCTTGCCAAGCTCGGCGGCGAGTACTGGGCGACCGGTGAGATGCGCGCCAACCGCTACGAACTGGTGGCCGCGTGGTCGCCGGACAGCCGATCCGTCATCGAGGTCGCGAACAGCCGCTCGAAAAGCGATTCCTTCGCCTATTACCGGATCGAGGGCGCGACGGCGGTGAAGTTCGATCTGCGTGCGCTGGTCGAGCCTGTCATGACAGCCAGACTGCCGCCGCGAAACCGTCAGGGCAATTCCTTCAGCGTGCGTACCGATTTGCCGCTGACGCTCGATGAGCGCGGCCGCGTGCGCTTTACCGCGATGCTCTATGTGCCCAAGAGCGAAACCACCAATGACTACAAGGTACAGGTCAACGTCCGGACCACAGGCGGCAAGCCGTCCGCGCAGGTCGTATCGATGCGGCGCGTAAAGTAGATCAGCGCTGCAGATAGCGCGCTTCGAGATGGGCGCGCTCGGCCTTGCCTATGCCGAGGCCGTCGCGGATGTAGCTTTCGAGATCGCCATAATCAGCATTGATGGCCTGGAACGCGGCGGCGAGAAAAGATGCCTGCACGGAGCCGAGCACCTGTCTGACCTCGTCGGGCAAGTCCGTGCTGTGGTTGGGATCCCGCCGGTAGAAGCGGTTGGTCAAGAGATAATCTTCCGAGATGACGTCCTCGGGAACGCCGAGCGTATGCAGGATCAGCGCACAGGCAAAGCCGGTGCGGTCCTTGCCGGCGGTGCAATGGATCACCAGCGGCGCACGGTCTTCGAGGAGATGCGCAAACAGCGCGCGGAAATGCTGCGTGTTGCTCTGGACGTAGCTGCGGTAGGAGTCGCACATTACTTCAACGGCATGATCGGTCGACAGCGGCGTGCCGCCCGCCGCGATCGCGCGCAACGCCGCGACGACCGTGGGTTCGACCGGCAGCGAATGAACTGATATTTCGGGCATAGCGCATAGCGCGGCGACGCGTTCCTCGGTGCCGCGAAAATCGAACGCGCTGCGGACGCCAAGCTCGCGCAGAACGGCGACGTCGTCATCGGTAAGATGGCCGAGATGGTTGGAGCGGAATATCTGCCGCCAGCGCACGATCCGGCCGTCGCCGGTTGGATAGCCGCCGAGATCGCGGAAATTGCTGGCGCCGGAAAGATTGAGATGGCGGGCAGGGGAATCTGGCATCAGTGCAGCAGGTTCGACGACAAGGGGCGAAGGTGTCGTTTGGTTCAGTCTCGTCTATACTGAACTCTCACGAGGGCGAAATATGAATCGGCGGAACATTGCGGTTTTTGGGGCGGTGCTAGGTCTCACCGCGGTTGCAGCCATGCCATCGCCGGCGTTCGCGCAGTCCAGCTTCCGGAACTATCGCTGCGCTGACGGATCACAATTCATGGTCGGTTTTTTCCAGTACGACAAGCGCGCCCATCTGCAGCTCGACGGTAAGGCCATCACGCTGCCCAAGCGCGTGGCGCTGTGGGGGTCGCGCTATCAGGCCAAGGGCGTGACGTTGAGGATCACCAAGACCGGGGTGGTGACGCTCAAGCACGCCAGACGGAAGACTACGACCTGCGAGCAGCAGACATGAAAAAGGGCCGAAACGATAACGTTTCGACCCTTTTCAGTTCACCGTCCGCGCCCTGATGATCGGGCGCGTCCCTGCCAAACACTTCCCGGACATCAGTGATCACGTTCGTTGTTGGCATCCTGGATGGCGGCGGCGTGGTACCAGCTGTCGCAGCAGTCCGCGAGGTTGACCGTCTCCGCGGCAAACTCGGCCGGCTTGGTCTCGGAGTACCGGCCTCCCCGGAGAGCCGCACGGCCCCCGGTTGGGAATTGATAGATCTTGGCAGACCCCTGACTCACACCCGTATTGATCATGGCAGTCTCTCCTTCGCGTCGACGCGCGTACCTCCATGGTGCGCCCGACTCGTTCTCTAGTGGTTTAAGTCGATATTGTTGGTGCCCCGGGTGGGTGCAAGTGCCCAAGATGGCGGCACGTTTTGTCTATTTCGTGAGCAATTTTGGCATTGCTTCCTGCGAGGCAGCAGTTGCATGACCAACGCGTGACCCGGTGGGATGGTTGCCCGGGTAGGTAGGCACCCCGCGCGCGGGGCTCAGAGCTTTGCCGCTCCTTTAAGCGCCTGACGGCCTGGAAACGGAAATGCCGGAGAAATGGGCTGGATTCGCCCTGCGAGCGTGCCGCCGAACCGCCCGATTTGCAGGCCTGCCGCGCTTCTATGTCGCAGCTCTTATTTTAGGTCGCCGCGCGGTCGTCCTGTGGATGACGCCTGCCGCAGTGCAGCGATTGGCACGCTTAATGCTTACCAAGAGGCGGCCTGACGTGGCCGGGTACACGTATGCGGAGACCTCCAGGGGCTGGGCGTCAAAATCCAGATTTCAAGGCTTCGGTTTCCCGCATTTCAAAGTAGCAACTCAAGAGAGGCTCAATGACCAAGTACAAGCTCGAGTATATTTGGCTCGACGGGTATACGCCGACGCCAAATCTGCGCGGCAAAACCCAGATCAAGGAATTCGACAAGTTTCCGACGCTCGAGCAGCTTCCGCTGTGGGGCTTTGACGGTTCGTCGACCATGCAGGCCGAAGGTCACAGCTCCGACTGCGTGCTGAAGCCGGTGGCGGTCTATCCGGACGGCGCCCGCACCAACGGCGTGCTGGTGATGTGCGAAGTCATGATGCCCGATGGCAAGACCCCGCACCCCTCGAACAAGCGCGCGACCATTCTGGACGACGAGGGCGCCTGGTTCGGCTTCGAGCAGGAATACTTCTTCTACAAGGACGGCCGTCCGCTCGGCTTCCCGTCGGAGGGCTATCCGGCGCCGCAGGGCCCGTACTACACCGGCGTCGGCTACAAGAACGTCGGCGACGTCGCCCGCAAGATTGTCGAAGAGCACCTCGATCTCTGCCTCCATGCCGGCATCAACCACGAAGGCATCAACGCCGAAGTGGCGAAGGGTCAGTGGGAATTCCAGATCTTCGGCAAGGGCTCCCGCACCGCCGCCGACCAGATGTGGATGGCCCGCTACCTGATGCTGCGTCTGACTGAAAAGTACGGCATCGATATCGAATTCCACTGCAAGCCGCTCGGCGACACCGACTGGAACGGCTCCGGCATGCATGCCAACTTCTCGACCAAGTACATGCGTGAATTCGGCGGCAAGGACTATTTCGAGAAGCTGATGGCGGCCTTTGAGAAGAACCTCATGGACCACATCGCCGTCTACGGCCCGGACAACGACAAGCGTCTGACCGGAAAGCACGAGACCGCGCCCTGGAACAAGTTCAGCTATGGCGTGGCCGACCGCGGCGCTTCGATCCGCGTGCCGCACTCGTTCATCAAGAACGACTACAAGGGCTATCTGGAAGACCGTCGCCCGAACTCCCAGGGCGACCCCTACCAGATCGCTTCCCAGATCCTGAAGACCATCTCGGAAGTCCCGACCGGCGCCAAGGCGGCGGCCTAAGCTGACTGACGATACGACCGGGCGGGGCACCTCCGGTTTGCAAAGCCGATCCGCCAGGGTTCACCCTGGCGGATCGTTGCGTTTTGATGACATCGATTCAAATCCGCCGGTTCAAGGGCGTTTCCCTGCGTTGTGAAGCGCGCTAGACAACGGCGTGGGCTTGCCGGGGACACGGCATTGTTTGAGGGATTTTACAAGGTCAGGTTTCAGCTAGGCGCCTCGGTCGGCCGCAGCGTGATGTATGCGCGCGACGGCAGGATGCTGGGCGGTAATTCGGCCTTTGCCCATATCGGCACCTACGAAAAGCGCGACGACGGCGTCGACATCGTGATCCAGACCGTCCGCCACAATCCGGACCCGAATTACCGCGCGATGGCCGGCACCGACGATGCCACATTGCTGGCGAAGGGCCGGGCAGACGGCGATCTCTACCGTTTCGAAGGGGGCTTGAAGGAATTGCCCGGCGTGCCCTTCCATTCGGTGATGACGCCGATCGAGCAGGACGTCTTGCCGATCGCCGGCGGCCTCGGCGTGGGCGGTGTCGTCAATGGCCTTTACTCCATTCACGTTCGCCTGCTCGACGGCGTCGAAGGCGGCCTGACCGGCGTGATGCTGCTCAATGACGGCCGCATCCTCGGCGGCGACGCATCGTTCTATTATCTCGGCACCTACACCTCGGAAAACGGCCGCTGGAAAGGCCAGATCCTCAATCAGGAGCACACGCCCTCCATGGGCGAGAACCCCATTTTCGGCGGCCATGAAGTCGGCATTGGCTTTTCCGGCACCTGCAATGAGGAAGGCGCACTATTGGAGGCGACTGCGCTCGCCGGCAAGCGCAGCCTGCGCATGACCGCGGTGCTGAAGCTGATGCGCCGGGTGTGACAGTCGATGGCTGAATCCATCCGCGTACTCTCGACGTTGGCGTTAAAGGGTGCCGTCCAAGCACTGACCGACCAGTATCAGGCAGCTGGAGGAGCGCGCATCGATGCGGACTTCGCGCCGACACTGGCGCTGTTGGACCGGCTGCGCGCGGGCGAAGCCGCTGATGTCGTCATCCTGACCCGCGATGGTCTGGACGAGGTCGCGCGCGAGGGGCGGGTGGTCGTCGAAAGCTGCGTGGATCTGGCGCGCTCCTTTGTCGGTGTCGCTGTAAAGGCGGGCGCCCCTCATCCGGATATTTCGACTGAGGCTGCGCTCCGCGCCGCACTGAAGGGTGCCCGCGCGGTGGCGTATTCGCAGATCGGCGCCAGCGGCATCCTGTTTGCGCAGCTGATCGAGCGACTCGGCATTGCCGCCGACGTCAACGCCCGCGCCGTCATCATCCCGCAAGGCTTCACTGCCGAGCGCCTCGCTACCGGCGAGGCCGATCTCGCCATCCAACAGATCAGCGAATTGAAGCAGGTGGGAGGCATCGAAGTCGTCGGACCCATTCCCCGCGAACTACAAACGCCTGCGGTGTTTTCCGCCGGACGAATGGCGGCGTCGCAGAAAGTCGATGAAGCGGATCGGCTGCTGCGGTTTCTCGCTTCTCCCGAGGTGGCGCCGGCTTTGCGCGCGAGTGGGCTGGAGCCCTGAGTTTCATTCCCTGATCAGGACGACGCCGGAGATCAGCAGCACCGCGCCCACGAGCCGCGCCGCACTGATGGGATGCGGCGTCAGCCCGAACGCGCCGAAATGGTCGAGCGTCACCGCGGCGAGCACCTGGCCGGCGATGACGAGCGCAAAGAGTGTCGCGGCGCCGAGCGAAGGCAGTAGCAGAATAGCCAGCAGGATGAAGGCGGCGCCGAACACGCCGCCCGACCACGCATACCACGGCACGCCGGCAACGGCTTTCCAGGAGGGAGTGCGTTCGCCGAGCGCGATCACCGCAACAATCATCGTCATGAGGCCGACGGCATAGCTGACTAGCCCGGCCCATGCCGGCGAACCAAGCGCCGTGCGCAGGTTGCCATTGAGCACTTGCTGGGTCGCGACGCTGACGCCGGCGCTGAGCGCGAGCAGATAGAGGAAGAAATTTTGCACGAGCGCCCCCATTCATTCCGAGCCGGTAGAGCGATCCGGCGATGCAAGATCAGAGACAACGCGAATAGCCGGGTCGGAACAAGAGGGCCGGCGGCGCAATTATTTCCGGGGCTTGTCAACAAGCGGTGCTAGCTATGATCCGAAAACTACGGTCTGGCGAATACCGGCTCTATTCCCGCAAAATCAACCCGAAGACGGGCAAGCGCCGGAACCTCGGAACCTTCAAATCGCGTGCGGCGGCCGAGAAGCACGAGCGCGCCGTGCAGTATTTCAAGCGGCATTGATCCTGCGCTAAAACGCGGCTGGCACCGGCCCTGCAGCGGTGCTAAGCCCCCGCCGGACCATTTATTGATAATGCAGGACATTTCGTTGCTGAACGGGCTCTACAAGGTCGAGTACGGCGTGAACGACGCGTTCGGGCGCAGCATCATGTGCATGCATGATGGCAAGCTCCTTGGCGGCAATTCCGCCTTTGCCCATCTCGGCACCTATCAGGAGCGCGGCGAGGAAATTATTGGTGAGGTCATCACCCAGCGCCACAATGACGACCCTTATTACAAGCCGCTGATGGACACCGACGTCGCCGCCATCAGCGTGCGCGGCAAGCTGCGCGGCAACAAGATCCGCTTCGAGGGCAGCGCCGCGCCGCGGCCGGGCGCCTTGTTCTGGGCCGAGCTGACCCGGCTCGACGAGGAGGTGCTGCCGCCGGTCGGCACCGTAGGGCCGGGCGGCATCATCAATGGGCTCTATTCCATCCGGCTCCGCGCGCTCGACGGGATCGACGCCGGCCTGTCCGGCGTCATGCTGCTGCTGGACGGCCGTATCCTCGGTGGTGACGCCTTTTTCTATTATCTCGGCACCTATGCTTCGGCCGACGGCCGCTGGAAGGGTGAGATTCTCAACCAGGAGCACACGCCGGCGAAGGGCGAAAATCCCGTGTTCGGCGGCCATGAGGTCGGCATTGGCTTCACCGGCACCTGCGACGAAGCGGGGGCCGAACTCGAAGCCATTGCGCTGGCGGGAAAGCGCAGCCTGCGGCTGGCTGCGACGCTGAAACTGATGCGGGCGGTCTAGGCGCGCCTGCGGCGCGCGTAAAACCATGCGGTGAGGACGATAGGCGCGCCGAGCGCGAGCCAGGAGAAATAGCGGCCGAGTCCCTCATACAATAACGCGCTTAAGAGGCCCGCAGTCGAGAGCACGCCGATCAGCAGGGGACCGCCATAGACCGTCCGCCAATTGCCGCTGGATCGCAATTTGCGCGTGTCGGTCATCGCGACGGCTGCAACGACGGCTGTACGACGATCGCGTGGCTGCGGTGTTTGCGGCGTTTGACGACCCACAAATAGAGCCCGCTGCCGATCACGACGATCGTCATGACATCGAGCAGCGCCCAGATGATTTTAAGCGGCATGCCGCCATAGTCGCCGAAATGCAGCGGCTGCGAGACCAGCAGCGCCTTCAGATAGATGGGAAGGTCGCGCGCGTCGGAGACTTCGCCGGTTTCGCCGTCGAGCAGTACCGGCTTGAGCAGACGCGAGGTCAGCGGCGTGTCGCCGCGCATGAACACCGCGAAATGATGTGAGCTGGTGAACGGTGTGCCGGGGAAGGCTACGAAGGAGACAGTCATGTCGGGGGCTGTCTTGCGAGCATTCTCCAGCGTTTTGTCGAGGGAAGCGAGATGCACCGGCGGCGGCTTGCCGGCGTAGGGCTTGACCATGTCAGTCAGCTCGTTGGCCTTCCACTGGCTCAGCATCACCTCGGCAAGCGTATTGATGACGCCGGTGGCGCCGACCACCAGCGCCCACGCGATGGTTACGGCGCCCAGGAGATTGTGCCAGTCGAACCAGGCGATGCGGCGCGACTTGTCCCGGAGCGTGCCAAAGCTCAGGCGGCGCGTGAACGGCCAGTACAGCACCACGCCGGAGATGATCGCGACCAGAAACAGAAAACCCATGGCGCCGAGGAACAGCTTGCCGGGCTGGCCCGCGAACATATCGACGTGGAGCTTGAGGAAGATCAGCATCGGCCCACCGCCGACCGAACCTAGCGGTTTGGCGGTGTGCGCATCATACGCCCTGAGCGTCGCCGCATCCGGATCGCCATCGACCTTGTTGTTGGTAAAGGCGATGATGTTATTCGGTTCATCCTTGTCCCACAGGATATATTGCAGGACGCGTCCGGGATCGTTCGCAAGCGCGGTGCGGGCAATCTCGTCGATACTTCGCTTCACCGCGCCCGGCTGGACGACCTCGGGCTTCGGATCGTAGCCGAGTAGCTCGTCGATCTCATGATGGAAGATCAGCGGCAGGCCGGTGATGCACAACAACAGCAGGAACAGCGTCGATATCAGGCTGCTCCAGGTGTGAACCACTGACCAGATGCGAACGGTTCTGGCTTTCAGCGCTGCCTCCTTCGCGTCAGCGTTACCATTTGTAGGCGAGGCTCGCCGTCACGCGGCGTCGATCGCCATAGAAACAAGCCGTATCGGACGCGCAACTAGCAACGTAGGTTTTGTCGGCGATGTTGATGACGTTCAACGCCGCGCGCCAGTTTTGCCATTCGTAGTGGATCGCCGCGTCACCGAGTACGACCGAGGGAACGATCAGCGTATTCGCGGTATTGGCAAAGGACTCGCCGATGTAGCGAACACCTCCACCAAAGCCAAAGCCCCGCAGCGGCCCCTCCTGGAACGTATAGTCGGCCCAGAGGGAACCTATCCGCTGCGGCGTATTGGTCGGCGTCAGGCCGATCAGAGCCGGATTCGCATCCTTGCTGGTAAAGAGGTCGTAGGCGGTGAACGCGCCAACCATCTTCAGGCCAGGCGCGAGATTGGCCACGGCCTCCAGTTCGAGACCGCGCGATGTGATCTCTCCGGTCTGGTTCTGCAGAACCGGCGTGGTGTTCGGGACTGTCGTCGGCACGTTTTGCCGCTTCAGATCGAACACGGCAATGCTGAAATGGCCATTGAAGCCGACAGGCTGAAACTTCAATCCGATTTCGGCCTGCTCTCCGGTCTCCGGCAGGAACAGCTGGTTCGAAGCGTTGAGGCCGATGATCGGATTGTAGCTGGTCGCGTAAGCGACGTAGGGCGCGAGACCGTTGGCGAAATTGTAGATCAGGCCTGCACGACCACTGAACTTGCTGTCCTCGCGATTGTAAAGCGTGGCGCCGGTCGGACGATCACCCTGGCTGGTCGATACCCAATCATTGCGGCCGCTCAATACCAGTGTGAAGCCGCCGAATTTGATCTGGTCCTGAATGTAGGTGCCGAGCTGATTCTGCGTCAGGAGGAAATTGCGGAACGGAGGTCCCCCGAACGGAATGTCGCCGATCCCGTAGACAGGATTGAACACGTTGAGTGAGGGTATGCCGCCGAAGGTGAAGATCTGATAATCGTCAATGCGGTAGCTTTTCAGATCGAGGCCGAACAGCATCGTGTGCTGCACCGGGCCGGTATCGAAACGATATTCTAGCTGGTTGTCGAGATTGCCCTGGTTGGCGGTGTTTTTCGCATACCAGTTATATCGGCCGAGGTCGCCGGCAGCGATGTTGGTGTAGCCATTGCCGACGTAACCGCGATAGGTGAGGTCAACATGCGCGTAGCGGGCATTCTGCCTGAACGTGACACTGTCGGACAGATTGCGCTCGAATTGATAACCGAGCATCTCCTGTTCGCGCTTGAATGTATCGACACTGGGATCGCCGACGAACAATTTTGTCGGAATGCGGCCGAAAGGCGCATCGGTCACCGTGCCGACGTAGGGCAGGAAATTGATGCCGCGGGTATCCTGCTTCGAGGCCGACGCCAGCACTGTAAACGTGGTGTCCGCGTCCGGCTTCCAGGTCAGCGACGGCGCGATGAAGTAGTTGTTGTCGGGTGTGAAGTCGACCTGGGTACCGCCGTTCTGGACTTGGCCGACCACACGATAGAACAGCTTTCCGTTCTCGGGTGATGTTGCGACCGGACCGCCGAAGTCGAATCCCAAATAGGCATTGCCGAAATTGTTGACGCCGGTCTCGAGATAACGGATCGGCTCGGCGGGCGGCGTCTTGCTGACGGCGTTGACGATGCCGCTCGGGCTGGAGCCGCCATAGAGCACGGCCGAGGGGCCGCGCAGCACCTCGACGCGGGCGAGGTTGAATGGCTGCAGCTTCCAGCTCGCATACGACGTGTAGAAGAGCTGCAGGCCATCGAGGAACAGGCCGATGTCGTCGGATTTGAAGCCGCGGATCAGGAACCAGTCGTTACGCGTATCCGCGCCGAACGTCCCGGCGACGACGCCCGGCGTGTAGCGCAGGATCTCGTCGAACTTGCCTGGCTTCTGGTCGCGAATCTGTTCGCTGCCGATCACGGACAGCGACTGCGGCGTCTCCATGATCGGTGTATTGGTCTTGGTGCCAGCCATCGAGCGGCCCGCGACGTAACCTTGAACGGCGCCGCGTGGATTCTCGACGACCTCAAGCCCGCGCTGTGTCTGTGGCCGCGGCCTCGTTTGTTGCGCCGTCTGTATTGCTGGGCGCGTCTGCCGCCGCGCAGGCGCTGCGGTGCGACGGCGTGCTTCAGGCGCAGCGACGACCACCGGAGGCAACGACTCTGCTCCCGATGACGACCGCGAAGAACTTGACTGCGCGACCGACACCTGCGGCCACAACGCCAATACGGACACGGTCGCCAACGCGGCGACCGGCAACAGATCACGAGACTTCAAGGTTCCACCCAAACCAGCGAGCACTTCGTTGCGCGTTCCCCGAAAGTTCGGCAGCGCAACAGAGCGACGCATACGCGAGGGAGTCGGATTCCTCTAATGGAAACGTTCTTAGAGAAGCTCTTAGAAAATTTCCAATAACAGCCTGAGGTTTGATCGAGGCAGCGCTGATACGCGGGAGATGTGATGGGTAGAGCGCGCGAATGGCGTTCTAAGTCAGCCCGTTGCCTCCCCATCAGGCTAGTTCCCGAACGCCATCCGAACTCCCAGATTGGATTCAAACGAACCAGGAGTTTCCGCCATGACCGATCCGGCCTCATCCATTCTTCCGTCGCTGTCCTCAGCCCTCGCCGATATCGTCGCTCGCACAAGATCGGCGGTCGTCTCGGTGCATTCCCATCGCTCGCGCGCCTCGGGCTTTGTCTGGAAGCCCGGCTTGATCGTCACGGCAGATGAGCCGCTGGCCGACGAAGGCGAAGTCTCGATCAGGCTGTCCGACGGCACCGATCGGCCGGCCCGCATAGCGGGACGCGATCATACGACAGATATCGCCCTATTGCGCTTCGATGCAGCGAATAGCGCGCCGATCGCATTGTCGTCCGTCATTCCCGATCTCGGCTCGCTGTGTGTGGTCGTCGCGGCCGAGCAGGGCGTTACAACTGCGGCGCTTGGAATGGTATCGCTAATTGGCGGGCGCTGGCGCAGCATGCGGGGCGGCGAGATCGACGCGCGGATCGAACTGGACGTGCGGCTGCGGCGCCGTCACGAGGGAGGCCTAGTGCTCAATGCCTCCGGTGAGGCCATCGGCATGGCCGTCCAGGGCGTGCGACGGATTCTCGTGATTCCCAGCGGCACGATCGACCGGGTTGCGGGAAGGCTTGAGACGCATGGCCGAATCGCGCGGGGCTATCTCGGGGTGGGATTGCAGCCCGTCGAACTCGACGATGGCCTCGGTGCAATGGTGATGAGCGTGGATCGGGCCGGCCCCTCGGCCGCTGCCGGCATTCGGCAAGGTGACATTATCGTCGCCTGGAATAACGAGAAGCTCTCGGGCGTCCGATCGCTGCTGCGGGCGCTCGGCCCGGACAGCGTGGGTTCGGTTGTCGACGTATCGATCAGGCGCGCTGGCGAGCCGATCAAGATCAAGCTCACGATCGGCGAAAGGGCGGAAGCGTGAACGCCGACGTGCCGCCGGTCGTGATCGCGATCGAGATCGAAGACGCGGCGTTGGCGGAGCGGCTCGCATCACTGCTTGGTGACATCCCCGGAGTTCGCCTGGCAGCACCAGGAGAAGACGCGACGATCGCGCTCGTATCACGTGAGCCGCCCGCCATCACCGAGCCGGCCGACGTCGACCTTACGCCGCGCGAACGCGATGTGCTCCTTCTGATGGCGGAAGGTGCATCCAACAAGACGATTGCGAGACGGCTCGGAATATCCGTTCACACCGCCAAATTTCACGTCGGCTCGCTGCTCGAGAAGCTCGACGCCACCGGCCGCACCGATGCGGTGGCGCACGCGGCGCGGCTCGGAGTGATCAACCTCTAAGGCTGCGGCGGCCTGTCAGGCCGATACTTGCTCGCTTATCCGCGGCCCTTGTTGGCCGCGTGGTTCTTCAACTGCTCGGTCTGGGTCCATTTACTGTCCTGACCACGATCTCGCGAATGCTTGGTCTTGTCCCGATTTGAGAGCACCATGTTCTCGCCGATGAGGTCATCCTGAACGTCGGTCATAGCGCCAGTGCCGGCGCCCTTACCCTTCGCTCCGGGGCCCAGATGTTTGCCGTCTCCGTGTGCGCCGCGCGTCATGATTCTATCCCTGTGGTTTTTGGGGCTTGTGACCTGACTGGCCGGGGTTGTTGTGCTTGTTATGCTGGCTTTCCTGGTTGAGACCGCCGCGGCTCACCGTAAATTCGGACTGACGGCCGCCGCGCTTTGCGGTCTTTGTACTGCCATCGCGCTGTGCGCGCGCGATGTCCTCCTCGACCTGGCGTGCATCGGGCACGTCAGGCTTCCTTTCGAGGATGCGCAGTTGTTGCTCATGCGTCTTCTTTCCTTGGAGCTCTGTTCTCCGTGGGCCGCTATCCCGATCGGCCAGCGGTGGCCCGCGGCGTCGGTCGCGAACCTCCGCCTTGTTGATGCCACCTTGCGGGTTGGTGTCGTTCTCGATGTCACCCTCGAAGGTGTTGGCGCCTGCAAATTCTTCCAATTCGTCAGGCGTCACCTGCGCCATGCTCGCGCCTTTCGACCCGCCGATCATGGGATTGCGGACCAGATCAGCATTGGTCGGCCTGCTCAGCTTCACGTGCTTGGTGCTCATGATGTCACCTTGAAGCGGGATGGGTCCCGCCACCCTTTCGTTCCGGATCGTGTGTATGATGGATGTCATGTTCTCCGCCACCGCCGGACACCTTGCTATGTCGGCGCTGCGGATCGTCGGCAGGTGGCTTGTTGACGTGAAGTGGTTCCTTGGCGTTCTCGTGAGAAGCGCCCGGGCCGCCCTGACGGATGCTTGCCGGCGTCTTCGTTGAAGTAGACATTGCATGCTCCTGACTAGCGATCCTGCTGATAACCTTGGTGCGTGGTGTTCTGTGCGGTATTACCCTGCTGTCCTTGCTGCTCCGGATTTTCGATATGGCTACGGCCCTTTCGAACCTTATAGGCATCGCCGGACTTGGGGTCTCCAGTACCCTTGTGGCTTTGATTGTCCTGCGGCACGGGCGGCGGCTTTGTCATAGTTGCCTCCAGGGGCTGTCGAATTGCGTGACAAGACAACGCGTGGTGAACACGACGGTTCTTGCCGGTTTGCGGAACCGCGGTCACATGCCGCATCATGCGGCCGAGGAAACCTTGTTATTCGCGGGCCACAAGGCCTGAACCTCGCCGGGAAGTGCATGGCGCATCTTCTCGACTTGGTGCGGATCGACGTGATGGTTCAGAACCTGGAACACCGCACGCACGGCATCGCCGGTGTCGACCGGCTTCAGCGAACTCAGTTCGGCCGAAACAATCGCGAGAAACTCCTCTGCCGATCGCCATGCTTTCGGCGCTTCACTTGGCCGCCATTGGTCGTAGTAGGTACCACGCACCAGAAGCGGAAGCTGCGCGCCAAAATGCGCGGCCAAGTTAATCGGAACCCGGTCGCGGACGGCCCGCAATACAGCACCAAGAACGTGCCATGCCAGCTTCCGATCGCGTGGCAAGTTTGCCGTCATGATTTCGTCCAACCACGTGTTGGTGATTTGGAGTGTTCTGTCGAATACTTCGAGACCTGTTGCGCTCATGGAACTACTCCGTCGTTTCCGTGATGACGGGATAACGATGTTTCAGCGGATCGGTTCGTAACGTTTAGCGAGGCATCGCGCTTGGTCGCGCATATGCTCGCGCGCATGCAGTTGCAATCGTAAAAGTTAATGTCGCAGGAGTTGCGTAGATGGGATGATTCGGACCGGCTTCCACTAGCCGACCAGATGTCCTAAGCAGCGGCCGCAGTGACTTCCTCCTCCTAAGGTCCCAATGATCCGCCTCGATAACGTCAGTAAGCAAGTCGGCCACCAGATCCTCTTCATCGAAGCCTCCGCAGCCCTCCAGAAAGGCGAGAAGATCGGCCTCGTCGGCCCCAACGGGGCCGGGAAGACCACGCTGTTCCGGATGATTTCAGGCCAGGAAGTCCCCGACGAAGGCCAAGTCGCGGTCGATCGCGGCATTACCATCGGCTATTTCAGCCAGGATGTCGGCGAGATGGCGGGCCGCAGCGCCGTGGCCGAGGTGATGGATGGCGCAGGCCCCGTCAGCGTGGTGGCTAGCGAACTGAAGCAGCTCGAAGCCGCGATGGCCGATCCTGATCGCGCCGATGAAATGGAAGACATCATCGCGCGCTATGGGGAGGTCCAGCACCGCTTCGAGGAGCTCGACGGCTATGCCCTCGACGGCCGGGCGCGCGAGGCGTTGGCGGGCCTCGGCTTCAGCCAGGAGATGATGGAAGGCGATGTCGGTGCGCTATCGGGCGGCTGGAAGATGAGGGTGGCGCTGGCGCGAATCCTGCTGATGCGGCCCGACGTGATGCTGCTGGACGAGCCGAGCAACCATCTGGACCTGGAAAGCCTGATTTGGCTGGAGCAATTCCTGAAGGCATACGAGGGCGCGCTGTTGATGACCTCGCATGATCGCGAGTTCATCAACCGCATCATCAACAAGGTCGTCGAGATCGACGGCGGGACGCTTTCGACCTATTCCGGCAATTACGAATTCTACGAGCAGCAGCGTGCGCTGAACGAGAAGCAGCAGCAGGCGCAGTTCGAGCGTCAGCAGGCGATGCTCGCCAAGGAGATCAAGTTCATCGAGCGCTTCAAGGCGCGCGCTTCCCACGCCGCCCAGGTGCAGAGCCGGGTGAAAAAGCTCGACAAGATCGAGCGCGTCGAGCCGCCGAAGCGCCGCCAAACGGTGGCGTTCGAATTCCAGGTGGCGCCGCGCTCGGGCGAGGATGTCGTCAGCCTGAAGAACGTCCACAAGGGCTATGGCAGCCGCACCATCTATCAGGGCCTCGACTTCATGATCCGCCGCAAGGAGCGGTGGTGCGTGATGGGCGTCAACGGCGCGGGCAAGTCGACGCTGCTCAAGCTGGTGGCCGGCTCGACCGAACCCGATGACGGCACGGTGGCGATCGGTGGCAGCGTCAAGATGGGCTACTTCGCCCAGCATGCGATGGATCTGCTCGACGGCGAGCGCACGGTGTTCGAGTGGCTGGAAGATTCCTTTCCGCAAGCAGGACAAGGCTCGCTCCGTGCGCTGGCGGGCTGCTTTGGCTTTTCCGGCGACGATGTCGAGAAGAAGTGCCGCGTGCTGTCGGGCGGCGAGAAGGCGCGGCTCGTGATGGCGAAGATGCTATATGACCCGCCCAATTTCCTGGTGCTGGACGAGCCGACCAACCATCTGGACCTCGCGACCAAGGAGATGCTGATCAATGCGCTCTCGGAATTCGAAGGCACGATGCTGTTCGTCTCGCACGACCGGCATTTCCTCGCCGCGCTCTCGAACCGTGTGTTGGAACTGACGCCCGAGGGCGTCCACCAATATGGCGGCGGTTACACCGAATATGTCGCGCGCACCGGGCAGGAAGCGCCGGGGCTGCGGAGTTGATGCGGCCGTCACACGCGCTCGAACGTGTCGGCATTAGTGCTGATTGAACGCCACCAGCTCAGCTTTTCCTTCTTGCCGGGTGCACCCTCGGTTGCCGCCCTGATTACACTGTCAGCGACGACGAACCACATCGTTTCCATTTTGCCATCGCGCAGCAGACCGGTGTAGGAGACCGCGGCATCTCCCGCCGCAGTTTCACCTCCGGCCACGAAGCTGATGCAATCGCCCTGATGGATACCGACGACGGGAATCTCCTGTCCATAGAAGCTGTCTCTCAGCGCGGTCTTGAAGGTGCCGCTGATTCTGCGATTGGCATCATCGGTAATGTCAACCACGGAGCCGTATTGGTTTCGCCATTTGCCTTTCCACGTCATCGGCTGGATCCCTTCGCTAACGCCGACTAACGAAGGGCAGCGAGGGATGTTCCGGCTTGTGCGAAGTAGGCTTCTCGTTCCGCATCAAATCCACGGATGCTATTTGTGGGCGAGCGGTGCGATCGCCTCGATCTCGTTGGTCCAAATGCCGCCTGAATAGTTTTGCGGCAACCGCGCAAACTGCTCGGTCGTATCTATGCCGCTCGAAAAGCCGCCGCCTCGATAGGGGCCGAGCACGAAGACCTCGCTATTGGCGGCTTTCATACGGTTCAGGAGACGGTCCGGCCAGCCCCATAGCCACGGGGCGACGTTGATCGGAAGCATTACCATCGCGTTGTGGCAGGCCTTTGGCACCACGCCGCTCCAGCCATAGCCGATGTAGCTGACGAGGCAGCTCTTGATGGCGGCGCGCGAGATGGTTCGAATTTCGGGAAGGCGCGAGCGCACGATCTCGACTGGCTCGTCGCCGCCGTAGACCATGATCTGCGCCCGGCGCTCGGCGGGAAGTTTGCTCAGCACGGCCACCAGCTTCTCTCCCTCTGACGGATCGCGGCTCTTGACGTTGATCAGAAGGCGCTGTTGCGGGAAGGCTAACAGCACCTCGTCGAGCGTCGGCATCAGGCCGATACCCTTGCCGCGAAAGGGGAATGTCTTGCCGCCGTCGGCCGTATAACCATGACCGATGTCAAGCTTCTTCAGATAGGCCATGGAATGTTCGCGCGTCGCGCCGTGACCGTCGGTTCGGCAATCCAGCGTCCAATCGTGAAACACCGCGAACTCGCCATCGGTGGTGGGATGAATGTCGAGCTCGACGATATCCGCACCGGCCGCAAAGCTGGCGCGCATCGAATCGATGGTGTTCTCCAGATATTGGTGGGTCGATGGCAGCATCCGTGTCGCGGTGCAGGTGTCGTTGGTCAGATCGCGCTCATCGAACCGCTGGGTGATGCCGCGGTGCGCGAGCAGGGTAGGCTTGCCGGTCTGATGGCTGGCGAGATGGTTGGTGTTGTTGAGGTAGATAGCGGCCGCGACGAGGGCGATGGCCGCCGCGGTGTATTTGAGTTTTTTGTTCAAGGCATGCCCCCGCGTAAGAGGTGCCTTCGCTAGGCAGGATTTCTGGTCGATTTGCGGCAACCGGTGTGGAGCGTCGCATGGCGCTACGCAGGGTTTGCCGACTAGGCGCGAGTACGCGATCTCTTGACCGAGCCGCGCAATTCCAAATTCCGCGCGGCGGGACTTCCGCGCGTAGCGCAACGGCATCTCACGCGATTGCGCTGTTCAAGGTGAGCCGAATTGAGCTAGTGCTCCTCAAGCTACTGATGCAGGCAAGGACGTGCGATGAGTGACGATGAACAAACGGCAATGATCCGCGAGACCGTGGCGAGGTTCGTGGACCGCGAACTCATTCCGCTGGAGCCGCACTACCTGCAGTCCAAACTGCCCGGCGCCGGTCATCCCGGATTGACTGATGCGCAGCGCAAGCGCCTGCGTGACGTATCGAAGGAGCTGGGATTGTGGGGGCTCGATGCGCCCGAGGATCTCGGCGGTCACGATCTGCCGACGCGCACGATGGCCGCCGTCCACGAGGAGCTCGGCCGTACCTGCGTGCCGTTCGTGCTGCCGCCGGACTCGCCGAACCTGCGCATGCTGCAGGCGGTCGGCACCGAGGCGCAGAAGACGAAATACCTCCAGCCCTATATCGAGGGCCGGATGAGCTCGGCGATTGCGATCTCCGAGCCCGGCGCCGGCGGCGATCCCGCCGGTATGAAGACGCGCGCGGTGCTGGAGGGCGATCAGTGGGTCCTCAACGGTCGCAAGATCTGGATCACCAACGCCAGCACCGCTGATTTCATCATCGTCATGGCCCGCGTCGGTAACGACCAGCGGCAGGGCGGCATCACCTCGTTCATCGTCGAGAAGGACACGCCGGGCTTCATCATCGAGCGCGAGATCCCGATGCTGGGCGGCGACGCGACCTATGAGATCGTGTTCGAGGACTGCCGTGTCCCCAAAGATTCGGTATTGGGCGAAGTCGGCAAGGGCTATGCGCCGATGCAGCTTCGGCTGCGCACGCGAAGGCTCGAGATGGGATCGACCTGCATCGGCATTGCCAAGCGGGCGCTCGACATGTTGTGCGAGCACGCGAGGCAGCGCGAAACATTCGGCGTCAAGTTGGCCGACCGTCAGGCGATCCAATGGTGGGTTGCGGACATCTCGACCCGTATTCATGCCTGCCGGCTGATGGTGCGCGATGCCGCCGACAAGACCGATCGCGGCGAGGACGTTCGCCAGGAAGCCTCGATGATCAAGGTATTCGCGACCGAGATGGCCTATGAAGCCTGCGATCATGCGATGCAGACGCTCGGCGCACTCGGCATGACGCTGGAACTGCCGCTCAACGCCCTCTGGCAGAAGGCGCGGCTGATGCGGATGTATGAGGGACCGAGCGAAGTTCATCGCCAGTCGATCGCGCGCCGCGTGCTCGGGCTGCGCGGATAGACCGGCCGGCTGCCGATTGACCGGGCCGACCGATCCGCCAGTTTGGGATTACGCCGCGCGCACCTCCGACAGGAAGCGATTGACCTGTCCGGCGAGGTCCTTGGACTGCGAGGACAATTGCTCGGCGGCGCCAAGCACCTGGTTGGCAGCGGCGCCGGTGTCATCGGCGGCCTTCTGAACACCCGTGATGTTGGAATTGACTTCCTGGGTGCCGCGCGCCGCTTCCTGCACGCTGCGCGAGATTTCCTTGGTCGCGGAGCCCTGTTCCTCGATCGCCGCCGCAATCGCGGTGCCGATCTGGTCGATCTCGCCGATCACGTTCGCAACGTTCTGGATCGCCGTCACCGTCTGGTCGCTCGCCGCCTGGATCGCGGCGATCTGCTCGGAAATTTCGGTGGTCGCCTTGGCGGTTTGGCCGGCCAGCGATTTGACCTCGGAGGCGACGACGGCAAAGCCGCGGCCGGCGTCGCCGGCGCGCGCGGCTTCGATGGTCGCGTTCAGAGCGAGCAGGTTGGTCTGCGCGGCAATGCTCTGGATCAGCGTCACGACGTCGCCGATCTTCTGCGCGCCTTCCGCGAGCAAGCGGGCGGTCTCGCCGGTGCGCCGCGCATTGTCGACCGCGCGGGCGGCGATTTCGGTCGATTGTGCAACCTGGCGGCCGATCTCGGAGATCGAGGAGGCCAGCTCCTCGGTGGCGCTTGCCACCGTCTGCACGTTGGCCGAGGTCTGCTCTGAGGCGGCGGCAACGATCGCCGCCTGACGATTGGTCAGCGTTGCGGTCGAGGACATCGACTGTGCAGTATCTTCCATGATGGAGGACGCCGCCGAAAGCCCGCCGACCAGCTCGGTGACCTTTGCTTCGAAGGCGCGGGTGAGTTCGTCGAGCACCTGGGCGCGGCGCATCTTGCCGTTGTTCTCGGCGGCCTTCTCGGCAGCAAGGCGCTCCGCCGCGATCATGTTGTCCTTGAACACGCGCACGGCCGAAGCCATCGCGCCGATCTCGTCGCCGCGCTCGGCGCCGGCGATATCGCCTGATACGTCGCCGCTGGCCAGCCGCGACATCGTGGCGGTGAGGTCGACGATCGGCCTGCAGACACGGCGGCGCACCATCACGATCAGCGCCGCGCTGGCGGCGACGACCGCAACGAGGCCCGCGAGCGCAATCAGGAAGCTGAAGCGTGCGGAGGCATACGCGGAGGCCAGAACATGCTCGGCATTGTCGTAGAAGGCGTTGCGGACCTCGACGACGGCGCCGAGGCCGACCTGGGATTCCGCATAGAAGAAATCGACGTTATGTTCGTATTTGCCTGAGGCCGCGCCGTCCTTGACCAGCTTCAGCTCTTTGCCGAACCTGCCGACATAGACGTCATTCATCTTCTCCAGCGCCGCCGCGACATTGGGCGGCGTCGCCGGGTTGCCGCGCAATTCCTGCAGCGACATCAGGATCTGGTCGGCACGGGCCTGCGAGCGGGAAAATTCCATTTTTTCCGCCTCAGTGGCCGGCCGATTGGCGCCGACGAGATTCTTGTGAATGCTGGCGTTGTAACCGCCGACGTCGCGCAGATTCCAGGCGATGTTGGCGTAGACCGCCTGCCGGTAGGCATCGCCATCGAGTTGCGCCATGCGCCGCACCTGCTCGTCGAGCAGCTTGGTGACGGCGGCATTGAACACGGCATTGTCGGCGACGATCTTTCTGGCAGCATCCTTACGCGCTTCGGCCGGACCATCGATTGCCTTGTCGATGGCGTCGCGCAGCGCGTTGAACTTCACGTTCAGCTCGTCGATGCCGCTGCCGATCGCCGTGGCATCGTCAAGGCTGCTCGACAGGTTCTTGCGGACCGCATTCATCTTGTCGCGCGCGCTGTCGGTGTTCTTGCGCAGTTTCTCGTTAAGCTCCTTGCGCACCGCCGGATCGACTGCGGGTGGGCCATAGAGGATATTAGTGGAGAAGCCGCGTTCGGAGTTCATGTAGCGCGGGATGTCACCGACCGCGCGCACCACCTCCAGCCGGCTTTGGGCGATCGAGACCCTCTCCATGGTCTGGTATTTCGAAACCGCGACATAGACGGAGAGCGCGCCACCGACGGCGGAAAGCGAGACGATGGCAGCAGTCAGGAGGGTGCCGATTTTCATAGGATTTTTATGCCAATTGGACTGGTACTAAGGTGAGGACCACCAGTATAGGTGGTGCAAATTAATCCAGGGTTTATGCTGGGCGTGTCACACCGGCGCCTTCCGGTTCGTCTTGATGCCAAAGCTGCGGACTTGGCCCGCGGCGTTCGGACAGAGGAGCAGGAAATGAAGATCGTTATCATCGGCGGTACGGGCCTGATCGGCTCGAAACTGGCCCCGTTGCTCACGTCGCGCGGTCACGAGGTGCTGCAGGCCTCGCCGAGCCGGGGAATCAATGCGGTGACCGGGGAGGGGCTGCAAACCGCGCTTGCGGGCGCTGACATCGTCGTCGACGTATCGAATTCGCCCTCGTTCGAGGACAAGGCGGTGCTGCACTTCTTCGACACCGGGACGCGCAACCTGATCGCGGCGGCGAAGCCGGCCGGTGTACGGCATTGCGTGGCGCTGTCGATCGTCGGCACCGACCGGCTCGAGGGCAGTGGCTATTTCCGCGCCAAGCTGGCGCAGGAGCGGCTGATCGCGGGTTCGGGCCTCGCCTACACGATCCTGCGCGCAACTCAGTTCTTCGAATTCATCGGCGGGATTGCAGATTACGGGCGCAGGGATGGCGAGGTCCATGTCTCCAGCCAGCTGATGCAGCCGTTGCTTTCCGACGAAGTCACGGAAGCGCTGGCTGACGCGACGCTCGGTGAGCCCGCCAACGGCATCCGCGAGGTCGCAGGGCCCGAGGCTGCGCCGCTTTCCGACTTCGTTGCTCGCTGGCTGCGTAAGCAGGGCGACACCAGCAGGATCGTGGCTGGCCCTGACGTGCCGTACTTCGGCGCGCCGCTGGCGTTGCGCACGCTGGTGCCTGATGACGGTGCCCGGATCATGCCGACGCGCTTTGACGACTGGCTGGAGAGGGCAGTCAAGACGGCGTGAGTTGCGCGACGCTGTCATGTACCGCGAAGCTGGGGCATCCGGTATGCTGCGCTCGATCCGCAACGACGTGGAGATAGCGAAGCACACATTGCTGTCATCCCCCGCGCATGCGGGGGATCCAGTACGCCGCGGCTTCTCGGCTCAGTCACTACTGTCTCGGAGTACTGGATCACCCGCCTTCGCGGGTGATGACAACTGGGTGTGCGTTCGCGATCTCGCGACATGTTTTGCCCGAGGTTTGCTTGAAAACTTCCCGCCCTCACCGAAATCAGAGGGCGCAGGGAAGACCGGGTGCTGGCTGCACCCGCGGTCTCGTGTGCCGCTTGCGCATAAAGAAAACGCACACGAGCATACAGGTACAGCGGAAACACTCCGGCCTTCCCTGCGCAATGGCTTTACGGCTTACTTCGTGCTCTTCCTGGTGAACGGCTTTATTGCCACCATCGCCCGCGAAAACTTGTCTCTCGCGGACTTAACGCCAGCACCGCGGCGCCCGAACCACACGACTTCTACGCCTCCGGCGCGCAACGTCTCTCGCGCCATCTGCGTCCATCGCATCTCACCGCGCGTTCGTGACGTGGCCAACGCCCCTCATCTTGCAGTGAGACGGACGGAGTTATGCCGCTGATTTGGGTGAGAACGGAAGCGGAATCTTTTTGATTCTGGGGCTTGACGCTATTTCGGAAAATCAGAAGTGATTTGCTCGTCGTGCCATTTGGTCGCGGCCGCCGCATCAAATGGCGCTTGCGCGCGCGGGCAAATCAGTCGGCAGTCCGTAGGGTGGGCAAAGCGCAGCGTGCCCACCATCTCGCGACGTGATCGGTGAAAGATAGCGGGCACGTCGCTTGCGCTCCCTTGCCCACCCTACGAACTTACGAACTACGGCTGCGAAGCCGCTATTCACCGAGCGCGCTCAGCGCGTTTCCTCGGTGGTGTTCTTCGATGCGGATTTCGGTTGCTGAACCTTGGAACCCATCTCCTGGCAAGGCAGCTGCATCCATGTGCCGTCGGCCGCCTGCTGGTAGGCATGGCACGAGGAATATGCCGGCGCTTCCGTCGCTTTCGTCGTGTGTGAATTCGCGCTGGAATTTCTGGCGAGCGTCGGCGCAGCCAAGGTGAGGAGGGCGGCAGCCGAGCCGAAGAAGATCGCTTGCCCTAGTCGCATGGGAAATTCTCCTTTGTCGAAAGCGAATGCTTTCTTCCTAAAAGGGATTGTGGAAATTTTTGGAATGGCCGGCGAGCATTGCCAGCGCTTACTTAACGCTTTGCAAACGGGCCGGGCGCTGATGCGCCGCAGGATGAATTCTGTTTTTTCGCGGAGGAACCAGTCCTTTGGGCCGGGCGTTGGCTTGGCATCATGCCGAAGGCACGGCGCCCATGCGTCCGCAGAAGTCACTCTTCAATGCCTTGCTTACCCATTTCCTGATGGGCGTGGCGCTTGGGCTGACCCTGGTGCTGATGCTCGGTCTGATCGATGCCTTCCACGTCAGGGATCTCGTCGCAAAAAGCGCCGCGCCTGTTCAGACGACGGTGATGCTGGTCACGACCTACGGCCTGATGTTCGGCATCGGTGCGGCGCTGACTGGCCTGGTGCTGACGCTGGAGGACGAGAGCTGAAGGGCCGGCATCTTGCCTGATCAGCGGCGCCGCCGGGCGATCGTGCCGGCGACGATCTGCATTGCGACGCCGGCCACCCATCCCGCCATGATCATCGATATCCATGCGATATGCGGATCGTGGCGCAGCACGATGAGACCGACGCAAGCGAATGCCGAGAACGCCGCGAGGAATGTGCCGATCGCGCTGAGCAGTTCCGGCGTATCGATCTTGCCGACCCAGGCGCCGTCGTCAGGCCGGGCGTTGGTTGCCCTGCCGGGAAGTGGCGGCGTGTCGATGCCGAGATAAAAGCCGACGGCGCCGCCGATCATCATCAGCAGCAGGAAGGCTTGGCTTGTAAGTGCGGAATAGCTCGTTCCCACCAGCGCCGCCACAAATAGCCCGCTTGCTGCGCCTGCCATCGCAAGTCCAAGGCGTTCCAGAACGTGGGCGACTTTTCGAACGCCGGTTTGCATGGGGTGAGCCCGCCGGTTACAGGGAAAGACTAGGACGGTTTCCGGGAACGCGGAAGCAACTTAGCGGCGAAGTTGGTGTGCCGGATCGATACGGCGTAGGATTGGCCTGCAACTAGATACCTATTGCGCAATAACAAGGGGAGCGAACGATGAGCCTGCTCGATAATCCATTCGATCCTGCGCGTGATGCCGCTCTTGTTACCGGCGCGGGCAACGGGATCGGCCGCGCGATCGCGCAAGCGCTCGTCGGAGAGGGCGTGCGCACGGTGTTCGCGGATGTGAACGGGGACACGGTGACCGCGGCCGTGGAGATGTCGGCGCAGCCGGAGCTGGCGGTGCCGTGGGTCGGCGATCTCGCCGATCCGGTCGCGCGTGAAGCACTGCTGGCTCATGCTGCATCCACGCTCGGGCGCGTGACACATTTCGTGCACAGCGCCTCACCGCCGCGGCGCGAGAGCGATCATGTGCTCGGCGTCACGACGGAGATCTGGGCGCAGATGCATGCGGTGAATCTGGAGGCTGGATTTCATCTGTCACGCGAGCTGGCGCGAAAGCTGATTGCGGACAAGCAGCCCGGTTCGTTCCTGCTCTTGACCTCGTTGCATGCCGGCACGCCGCGCAACCTGCCGCATTACTCGACGGCGAAGGCGGGGCTTTCGATGCTGGTGAAGGAGCTGGCCAAGACATTCGGCCGCTTTAACATTCGCATCAACGCGCTGGTGCCCGGCGCGATCGCGGCCGGCGGCTTCGTCGCCGATCCCGCGCTCGCACGTCATATTCCGCTCGGTAGGCTCGGTGAGGCCAAAGACCTCGCGCCGCTGGCGCTGGCGGTGCTGTCGAACCGAATCTCGGCCTATGTCACGGGGGCCGCGATCGTGATCGACGGCGGGCTCGCGCTGACGAACTGGTTTGAACCGCCGGAATTGGAGAATTTGTAGGATGGGTGGAGCGAAGCGATACCCATCACGTTTGCGGACGCGCGATTGATGGGTTTCGCTGCGCTCTACCCATCTACGGTTCGCTCCTGTAGCCGGGATGAGCGAAGCGATATCCGGGATTAGGCCTATCCGCTGGCGAAAGCGGTCTCGGATGTCGCTGCGCTCATCCGGGCTACATGTCTGCTAGGTAGCGCCGCGCTGATACTTCGCGCGCCACTTCGGGCCGGGACCGCGCATGTAGTGCAATTCGGGACGGTAGGGATTACGGGCAACATCAAGCAGCCTGCTCCATTTCATCACGATCTCGGCCAGGCGTCGGAGGAGCAATTGCAGGGCCAGCATGGCGACACCTCAATGCGACTTGCCGA
This sequence comes from Bradyrhizobium hereditatis, assembly GCF_020329435.1. GTDB lineage: Bacteria > Pseudomonadota > Alphaproteobacteria > Rhizobiales > Xanthobacteraceae > Bradyrhizobium > Bradyrhizobium hereditatis. The sequence goes on from NZ_JAGKJK010000001.1 coordinate 243,531, forward strand.
GTACGGACGAAAACGGCAGGGCGAAAATTTCGTTGTTGAGATCGTCGCTGACATGCAGCGTCCAGTCCCGCCAGTCTTCCGGATCCTGCAGCATGATCAACGACTGCACGACGCGGGCAGCGTGGGCGCGCACCTCGGCGAAGTTCTCGACGGCCGCGCCGCGCTGGGCGAAGCCCGCGCCTTCGGAATTGGAGCAGTGGAAATAGACCCGTGCCATATCCGGACTCCCGCGATTGCGATTCACGCTGGAAAATACCAAGCGGAGGAGCGGCTTAACATTCGGGGAGATTGCGGACGGGATATTACGGGTGACTTATCGATCGCAGGTGGAACCAGTCCGTAAAGTTGTCTGAGAATTTATCCTTTACAGCAGGAGGAACCAGGTTTCCGGGTCTGCCGTTTTGATTGGCAAGCCGCGGCGTTCGCGATCATCGCGATATTGACGGGTAGCCCTGGGAGAGCGTCCATGATGTCGGAAATGCAGATCCACACGATTGCACGCCAGATGATGGAGAAGCATGGCCTCACCGCGATCGCGCAAGCCGCACACAATGCGCAGGCTTGCGAGAGCAAGGGCGATATCGAGGAAGCCAAGGAGTGGCGTCATATCGAGGATGCCATGAAGCTGATGCGGGGACCGCATCAGAGCTGAACACTTTTCAACCCATCCCCGTCATCTTCGGAATGGGCGCGGTTGCGCTTGTTCCTGAGATGGCGGGGATGGAGTTTCGTTCGTGATTCTATCGAAGCGGCATCGGCGGGCGCACCACAGGCTCGCCGTCATCGGCGATCGTCTGCCGAGGTGGTGCGGGCGGCGGCGGTGCGGCGGCCTGTACCGGCGGGGGCGGTGCCACAGGCGCGGCCGCCACCGGGGCAGGTGAATAGGAAGGCGCATAAGAAGAGGTCGCCTTCGGTCGGCGCACCGGCGGCGGGGTTGCCGGCCGTGTCGCTGGCGGCGGTGCTACCGCCGCAGCTCGGGCCTCCGAAGCTTTGGCCTCGGAGGCCTTGGCCAGTTCACGCGCCATCTGCGCCTGGCTCGCTTTGAGTTGCGCGATGGTGGTCTTCAGTTCCTCGACCTGCTGACCCACGGCGGCAAGATCCTGCGCCATCGATTGCAACTGGGCCGATTCTGCTGATGGAGCCGGCGCTGCGGCGGCAATGGCGGCCGCAGGTTCGGGTTGAACGGGTGTCGCAGCCGCCGCTGGCGCGGGTTGAGCGCTCTGATCCGCTGTGGCGGCCTCCGTGGCCGGCGCGCTCGGCTGCTCAGCGGTGGCGGGCTGGGCTGTGGTCGAGGGCAATGCAGCCAGCAGGAACGGCGGGGTCCACTCTGCGGCCATCGCCTTGGCATCATCGCCATAATGCTGCCAGGCGGCGGCAGCGATGGCGCCGACAAGGGCGAGCAGCGTCATGAAGATGCGCTTCGCCCATTTGGCCGTCGGCGGTTCGTCCAGAACCTTGAGGCCGTCGACCTTGATCTCGCCGAAGCTGACGCCCTCGGCAGCACTGTCGCGCTGGACTTTGATGTCCCGCGCATCAGGCGCGGCAAAGGTGGGTTCGGCCTGCGGAATCGGCCCGCCGGCGGAAATCGGGGGCGTGACGTGAATCTGTGGCGCCACCTGGGGCGCGGCCGGATCGTGCGCCAGCGGCGGCGCCTTTTCCGCATGCGGCTTCTTTTCGGCATGCGCATGCAGCAGCGATTCGATCGCAAAGACGTCGTGCGGATCGGTGTCTTTGTGTGGATCGGTGTCTTTCACCGTTGGCATGGATTGCATTGGCGGTCCCTTGCTCAGTCCAATGTCACCCGTATCAGGGCGGCGAACATGCGTTGCTGCATGGAAAACCCTCTGCCCAGCCCCAACACGGCCAGCGTGGTTTGACCAAAGCAAGGCGAACTCGTGGAGAGGTTGGGGCCGCGGGCGGCAATGGGGCCGCTGGAACCAGGGAAAAGGCCCTAGAGAGCTATGCCTATGATGTCAGCACGGTGCCGGGCGTGCCATTTCGGGCCGGGGCCGCGCATGTAGTGGCGCTCGGGACGGTAGGGGTCACGGGCGCGCTCGATCAGACGGTGGCACCGCACCAAAATCGCATCAAGACGGCGGAGCAGCGGCATGAAGGGCGGGCGCGTCGGCAGCATCGCAGCCTCTCAGTGCGGCTTGCCGAGGACGAAGGCGAACGGCAGAACGAAGAGCTCGTCGTCAAAATCGTCGTTCACGTGCACGACCCAATCGCGCCAGTCTTCCGCATCGCGCCCCATGATCATCGAGCGAACGATGGCGGCGGCGCGGTCGCGCGCCTCGGCGAGGTCGCTCACGGCTTCGCCGGATCGGTCGAGCCGGACTTCCCGGGAGTTTGAGCAGTGGAAATAGACCCGGGCCATGTTGGCCTCCTGCGTTTGAACCGACCTCCATTGTTAGTTGCAGGATAGCCTCGCCAGGTTCTGGTCCTCTGTGACACGCCTCACAGTCACATCATTAGGATTTTATTAATTATGTCGGGATCAGACTGAGCGCATGGAATCGCAGCGGAACCGGACCTCCCGAGCCGGCAGTTGCAAGAGAAGGTCGGCGGCGTAACGCCCGCCGGCCTTTTCTCTTTGCGGCAGGCCAGGAATGGTCGCTGACATTCACAGCGCTGTGAAGCGGCCGCCGGAACAAGCATCTCTCCTTGCCCGTTCGCTCTTCATCCTTTGATGGAGAATGAACAATGACGAAGCTCAAGCTGCTCGGGGTGGCCGCCATCCTTGCGATGGGGTTTGCAACGCCTGCGCTGTCGCAGGAAGCGACCCAGGAACCCGGCATGATCGGGTTCACCCACCCGAACTCCGACTATCTGCTTGGCGGATATGGCGTGCGTACGCCAAGCCCTTATGACTACAGCTACTACGGCTACTATGGGCCTCGCGTCTATTACGGGCCTCGCGTGCATTACGGGCCGCGCGCATATTACGCGCCCGGGCCGGTCGGGATTGCGGCCGGTGCGATAGGAACGGCAGCCGCGATCGCGGGCGCGCCGTACGTCGATTCCTACGCCTATTATGAAGGGCCCGGCTATTGGTAGAGATGGACACGTAACTGCAATGAAGCGGCCGCAACGCCGCTTTTTTGTCGGCGGTTTTCCCTCGCGCCTTAGCGGCTGGCTGCGGCGTAGGAGGACAATAGCGCGAGAAAGATGATCGCATTCAGTGCGGTCGCGCCGAGCCCGAGGCCCAGCGCAACGCCGAGGCCGCGGCCGCCAATAGCCCTGGCGGCGGAGGGGAGCGTCAGCGCGAAGAAGATGATGGTGAACGGCATCACCGGCAGCATGTCGAACCCGTCGCCTTTGCGATTGGCGTGGGCATAGACGAAGGGGAAGATGTAGACCCAGATCGCCCCGTTACAGGCCGCCAGCGCCAGCGTGGCAATGCGAATCGAGAGCACATCCCGATCGGATCCAGGCGGCAGCGGCGGCGGGGTGGACATCTTCTCGCTTTCGACGAATCCAGAAAGATGCAGATCCATCCGGGAATTATCCGGGATCAATGAAGCTCGGCCTTAAGTGCTTCGGGCCGGCCTTCAGGTTCATTTGCCGCAAGCGTGTCTTGCATGGGACGGTTCCGCATGGTTCGACTGCATCCTCCAATGTCTGAAGGTTGAGGTCCCATGAGCAACCGCATTCTCGTCCTTTACGGCTCCTACCGCTCCGACCGCATGGGCATTCGGCTGGCACAATTCGTAGTCGAAGGATTTCGCGCGCGCGGCGATGATGTCGAGCTGATCGACGCCAAGGCGATTGGCCTTCCCATGCTGGACCGGATGTACAAGGAATATCCGAAAGGCGGCGCGCCGGATGTGTTGGAAAAGCTCGCAGGCCAGATCCGTGGCGCCGATGGTTTTGTGTTCGTGACCGGCGAATACAATTGGGGCATGCAGCCCGGACTGAAAAACCTCACCGATCATTTTCTGGAAGAATGGTTCTGGCGGCCGGCGGCGATCGCGAGCTACTCGGCCGGCCGCTTCTCCGGTGCGCGCGCTGCGATCGCATGGCACGGCACGCTTTCGGAAATGGGCATGGTGGTGATCTCGAGCTCGATCGCTGTCGGGCCGATCGCGCAGACGCTCAGCGAAGACGGCAAGCCGATGGGCGAGGGCGGCACGGCGCTTGCGCGTGCGTTTCCGCGCTTTGCAGACGATCTTGCGTGGTGGATGGAAGCGGCCCGGGCGCAGCGGGAGCGCAAGAAACCGCCTTATTGAGGCGATCGACGCAAGTCCACGTCGAGCGCTTGTACAGCTGAGTCGCGGAACGGGCCTTCGAAGCGCAAAAGTCTCGCCCATTTTTCGCCATTCGCGGGCAACAGATTGGCTTTGCCTCTCACCTTCGGCCTTCCGCTGTTGCTCGTCGAGCTGCCTTGCGGAAGTGCCACCGATCGCTCCCATGCACGGGTAAGATTGATGTCGCCAGCAAAGATCGGCTGTGGCCTGCTTGTTGTTGCCGTGATGGCCGCATTGAGCGGCGCTGCGATCGGGGCGCAGAACCTCGATCAGGGCAAATCGCCACAAAAGCTGTTCGCCGAGGGCTGCGCGTCCTGCCATCGCAGCGCGCGCGGGCTTTCCAAGGGCCGCTTCCAGCTCACACTCTATCTGTTTCTGCAGAAGCACTATTCGAGCGGCTCGAGCTCCGCCTGGGCGCTGGCGTCCTATCTGGAGTCCATCGACAGCGGAAAGCGCGTGGCAGCGAAGCCGGTGGCGAAATCGACGTCGCGCGCCTCGTTCCGCCCGCCGGCGCCGGTGCCATCGCGCTAGCGCGCATATGCCACGGCTTGCTCACGGCTGTGCTGCGAAATCTCCCCAACGCTGTCATCTTTTTGACGTGCGCCGGCATAGCATGATCTTTGTACGTGTGGCGTGGGGAGTAATGACCATGGTGGTGGCTGAGCTTCAGACCAAGGTGGAGAAGTACGAGAGTAGGGCCTCCAGATGCGAAGCGCAGGCGCGCGAAGCCAAGGACAAGGCGCAGCAGACCTTTTACGAAGTGTTGGCCGGCTACTACGCGAGCCTCGCGACTGATTTCCGAAAAATCCTCGAGAAGCGAATGGTCGCGTAAGACGCGCGTCCCGGATGTCGCTCGCGCTCATCCGGGCTACCGCCGCAACTTACCGCCAACGTGCGTTCACGCGCCGCCGATCGCGCGATTGATCGTGCCGCCGCCGCCGCAATTCGGGCAGGGCGCGCCGTTGATACGGCCATTGCCGTGACATTCGGGGCAGATGTCTTCGCCGGTGCCGGGCGTTCCGCGGGGTGCTTCATCGCCGGGATTAAGCATCGGATTGGCCGCCTGCATCTGGGCGTTCGAGCGCTTTTTTGCGCTTTGCGAATTTGGCGCCTTGTTCCGCATGGTGCGTGCCTCCTTGAGATATTCGCCGACAACGCCGCTGCGACGAAGTGGTTGCGAAGGAGAGCGCAACCTTCAAAGGTGGTAATGCGTTGGCAATGCATGACAACGAGCCAAACCCTGCATCCCATGACGGGCTTCGACCCGTCCGAGCCCGCCATCCTGCACGATCTCGCCACCGACCGGATCATCACCTGGACCGGCGACCAAGCCGACGACTTCCGCCGCGCCAGCCGGCCGCGTGACGACGGCACGGTGGCCTGGAAGGAATATGTATTCGACGGCTGGGGAAACGTGCTCGGCGGGTAGGGCGAGTGCGTAGGGCGGATTAGCGCAAGCGTAATCCGCCGACCCAGACACGAAACGACGGCGGATTACGCTGACGCTAATCCGCCCTAGGATTCGCGCGTCCACGCTCGGCTAGCTTCACCATCACCTGCAGCGCCTGATTGGTTGGCGTCGGAATGCCGAGCTCGGCGCCTTTGCGCACCACATGGCCGTTGAGAAAGTCGATCTCGCTTGGTTTGCCGCGCGCAAGATCCTGCGCGGTCGACGACATCTGGTTCGGCATGATGTTGGGGATGTTCAGGATGCGCTCGATGAGGTCATCAGGTATCGCAACGCCACAGGCGCGCGCGACGGATGTTGCTTCCTGCACGGCGCGTGTGACGACCTCCCTGGTGCCTTCGACTTGCAGCATCGGGCCATAAGCGATGCCCGCGACCGCGGAAAGCGCGTTGAAGGCGCAGTTGATGATCAGCTTGCTCCACAGCGTCTGGCCGATGTCGTCGGCAATCGTAATGCCGATGCCGGCGGCCTGGAACGTTCGCGCCAGCGTTTCGCTTGCGGCCGAGGGGCCGATGGCGAGATCGCCGCCGCCGTGATGCCTGACATGGCCAGGCCCGGCCATCTCGCTGCCGACATAGACGACGACGGGAATGACGGCATGGCCGATGACGGCAGAAAGACGCTGTGCGTTGTCGACGCCGTTCTGCAGGCTGAGCACGGATGTTTCCGGCTTTAAGCGACCCGCGAGCGATCGGCCGGCCGCTTCGGTATCGGCGGACTTCACGCAGACCAGCACGAGGTCGGGCGGGGCGAGGTCAGTCGTGTCGGTCGCGGCCTTGGCAGGCAGATGGCCTTTGAAATCCTTTGTGTCGAGCAAGAGGCCATGGGCATTGATAGCGTCGACATGCACCTGCCGGCCGATGAAGGTCACGTCATGGCCGTCCCTGAGCAGCAGTCCCCCATAGTAGCATCCGACCGCTCCGGCCCCGACGACCACGATTTGCATGCTTTTTCTCCGTTCGGCTGATGCAGCGAGCAGCGTGAGTGATGGATGGGTAGCGTCTTTTACTAACCGGGATACGGCCCTATTTGCTTCTTTGCTAGTGCCAATTGACCGCGCGTTCGACCCGGTTTTCGCGTCCGGGCGACTTGCCGGGCGTGGCGCTTAGCGGGTGTTCGCCGCGCTTCATTTCAGGTAGCATCGTCGCATGAGCGAAACCGAGACCTTGTTTGCGGCCCTGCGTCAGTCGTCGGACGAAGCCGTTGTCGGCATGCTCGAACGCATGGTGCGGGATGCCCCGGATCATGCCTTGAACAAGATCAACGCGCTTGATCTTGCACGCACCGAGGGCGTCGACGAAGATCGCGTCATCGCAGCCCTTCTGAATGCGGTGGGGCTCGGCATGTTCGAAATGACATGGAACGTGATGTGCCCGAGCTGCGCCGGCGTTCTTTCCGCCAACAAAAGCCTGAAGACGGTTAATAGCGCGCAGTACAATTGCGCTTTTTGCGCCGCGGGTTACGAGACGACGCTCGATCATCTGGTCGAGGTGACCTTCACGGTGAGCCCGCGCGTGCGAAAGATCGCAGCTCACAGTCCGGACCAGCTGCCCGCAGCCGAATATTATCGCCAGATCTTCTGGAGTTCGGCGATCGATCTTCCGGCCGATCTGGAGAAGCTGCTGGAGGAGGTCACGCTCGAAATTGTCGACCTGCCGGCCGGCGAAAGGGCCATTCTTTCCTTGCAGGTGCCGCAGGGCATCTTGATCGTGTTCGATCCCGTGACGCATGCGGCCCAGTTCCTTGACGTCAGCGGCGAAGAGACCAGCGAGCGCCAGAACCTGTCGGTGATCTTCAACAAGCTCCAGGTTCCCGTCGACACCGTTACCCTGCGCCCCGGGCCGCTGCGCCTGGCCTTGGACAATCGCACCGACAGTCGCGTCTTGCCGGCGGTATGGGTCGCGAACCCGGCGCTGGACGACCTCTTGAAGCGACGCAAGTCCGTTCTGACGGCAATGCGTCTTCTCACCAATCAGACCTTCCGCGATATCTACCGCACCGATACGCTCGCGATCGGCCAGCGCATCAAGATCCTGAGCCTGACTTTCCTGTTCAGCGATCTCAAGGATTCCACCGGGCTCTATGAGCGCGTCGGCGACCTCACAGCGTTCGATCTCGTCAACGAGCATTTCAGGCTACTGCAGGAAATTATCGCGTCCGAACGGGGAGCGATCGTGAAGACCATTGGCGATGCCGTCATGGCGACGTTCGAGACGCCGGACCGCGCCATTGCCGCGGCGATCCGGATGCGCGAGGCGATGAGCGATCTCGGCGCCGAGCGTCAGCACCAGAGCCTGCGCCTGAAAATGGGCATTCACGAAGGATCATGCCTTGCGGTCACACTCAATGGCCAGCAGGACTATTTTGGCCAGACGGTCAATATCGCCTCGCGGGTCCAGGGGCTTGCTGCCTCACGCTCGATCGTGGTGACAGAATCGGTGGTGGAAAACTCACTTACCCGCGCGCTGCTCGAAACCAGCGGGCTCAAGCCCACGCCAAGGCGCGTGGCGTTGAGCGGCATCGCCGACAAGGTGTCGGTCTACGAGATTTCCTGACAGGGCTGGCTGTTCGCCTTACGCGCTGAAATCCTGTGACACAATCACCACACCCAAACCGAATTGCGCTGCGGCAGCCGGACCCGATCACATCCGGCCACGCTTCCGCCCGGATTCGGTCCCGCGATTGCCCCGTGTTGGTTTTCGGCTTGGGCTGGGGCGCGAGCGGGGGATTGCAACATGCCTTCCATTGGCTGCACCGGTACTTCGTGCGTCACAGGCCGTGCTCGATTTGAAGGGCCACTCATCACGGCAGCGCAGGCGGGGAAATTCATACGGCTGCTGGCTGTCATGCTGGGAGCGGCATCGCTTGCGGCCTGCGCGCAGTCCTCGGTCGTCTCCCAGAAATATGAAGCTCGCGCCGTCAGGCAGGCGTCGCTCGACCAGGATCGAGCGACATCCTCCATGATGAAGCGGCGCGTGGCCGCCGCGAGAAAGCACACCGCGTCGCGCAGGACCGCCGGCGGCACCAAGACGGCATCGCATGGAGTTGCGAGCTTCTACACCGAAGGCACGAAGACCGCGAGCGGGGAAAAGTTCAACACGCTCGACATGACCGCGGCTCATCCGACGTTGCCGTTCGGCACCAAGTTGCGCGTGACCGATGTTGCGAGCGGCCGGTCCGTGACGGTACGGGTCAATGACCGCGGTCCCTACGTTCAGGGGCGCGTTGTCGATGTCTCCTATTCCGCGGCCGACGCGCTGGGAATGGTGGGGAAGGGCGTTGCAAAGGTAAAGCTCGACGTGGTGGAGTAGCCGTAGGGCGGATTACGCTTGCGCTAATCCGCCCTACGGGCCTCGAATTTACGCTTGGGATTCGCGAGCCCCTCGGCGCTCTCGACGATGCGCATTTCTTCGGTGCCGCTGATAGCGGTGCGTTCCAGCACCGCGAAGATGGCGGAGGCGGCGTGGCCGAGCGCTGCCGGTGTGTCGGCGCCGCGGAGGCGGGCGGCGACGAAGAGCGCAGCGAAGAGATCGCCGGTGCCGTTCGGGCTGATCGGAAGTTTTGGCGTGCGTACGCGCCAGGCGTCGTTGCGCTCGATGGCGAGCGTCTCGATCTCGCCGCTTGGCGTATCTGATAGCTCGGCGCTGGTGATGACGACCGTCGAGGGGCCTCGCGCCATCAACGCGCGCGCCGCCGCGATCGCCTGATCGCTTGTCGTGACCTTCGTGTCGCACAGCCACTCGAACTCGAAATGATTGGGCGTAATGATATCGGCGAGCGGACAGAGATGGTCGCGCACCAGCGGCGGAATATCGTTGCGAACAAACAGGCCGCGGTCGCGATCACCTAGCACGGGATCGCAGCAATAGCGCAGCGCAGGATTTTTCGCCTTGGCGCGTGCGACGAAATCGCCGACCACCTCGGCGTTGCCGGCGGAGCCGAGATAGCCCGACAAGACCATCTGCGCGCTATCTACTGCGCCGCGTTCCTCGATCCCGCGCAGCAGATCCGCGACGAGCTCTGTCTCCAGCACGCGGCCGCGGAGGGTCGGATAACCCGGCCGGTTGCTCAAGAGCGTTGTCGGCACCGCCACGACGTCGATCCCGTGCATCTGCATCGGAAACACCGCGGCGCTGTTGCCGACATGGCCGAAGGCGACCTGCGACTGAATCGAAATCACGTTCATGAGACGAGTTCTGGGAATTGATCGAATGAGGGAAGCGGAACCCTCGCAAGTTAACACATTGGTTATTTCTTTGCGGGCATTTTCACGGTCTCGTCAAACAAAGAGGCACCATGTCTGACATCACCATTCCCGGCGGGCGGATTCGTTCTTTCGTTGAGCGCATCGAGAACCTGGACACTGAATTGCAGGAGTTGAACGAGCAGAAGAAGGAAGTCTTTTCGGAGGCCAAGGGCGAGGGATTTGACGTCAAGATCCTCAAGGAGATCGTCAAGCTGAGGAAGCAGGACCAGGACGAGCGCGACGAGCGTGAAAGCCTGCTCGATCTCTACATGCGCGCGATGGAAACCGCGCCGCCGGAAAAGGCTGCGAAAGCGGCGTGATGCAAAACAGAGAGTAGGGCGGGTTAGCGTCAGCGTAACCCGCGGACTAGCCGCGAGCGGAGCGGCGGATTACGCTGACGCTAATCCGCCCTACGCGTATGCCTCCGTCATTGCGAGCCAACGGGTCGCGCGAATGCGCGCCCGATGACAGGCTCCGCGAAGCAATCCATCTGTCCACGTGCGGGACCATGGATGCTTCGCTGCGCGCATGACGTGGAGAGAGTCTTGTGTCGTAACTTCTTTGCGGTATCTGCGCGCAAAGACGAAGCAACGCGTTGTTAAGACTTGGCCCGCGCTGATTTGCGCGATTCCGATTCGTTCTTTGCGAACAAAATGGAGTCGGATGGAGAACAAATGACACGCGGCATCAAAACACCGGCTCGCCGATCGCGACTTCGCTGCGCGGGACGAGCACGATCACATTGCCATCAGCATCCTTTGCGCCGAGGATCAAGAGCTCGGATGTGAAGCCTGCGATGTTTTTCGGTGCGAAATTGCAGACACATACGACCAGCGAACCGAGCAGCGCGGCCGGCTCATAGTTCGTCACTTGCGCGCTCGACCACATGATCCTGTCAGCCCCGACGTCGACGGCGATCTTCAAGGACGGATTGCGCGCGCGGGAAAACGGTTGCACGTCCACGACTTTGCCGATGCGGATATCGAGGCGGGCGAAATCGTCGTAGGTAGCCTGGGGTTTTGGAGATGGCATGTGGTGGGCTCGGTTGGCAGGCTGGATGTGGGACGGTCGAATGAGCGTCACGAATTTTCGTATCGCAGCTTGCTTGTAGCCCAAATCATCGATCTGTCGCGAGAAGGGCACTGCGCGTTCAAGATGAGAGAGCGGAGTTCGTGGCTTACCCCTCTCCCCAACCTTCCCCCGCAAGGGGAGAGGGAGCCTAACCTGCGTGCTCACCTCACAAGCGTGCTTATCTCACGGGCTAGCATGCTCATCTTACGTGCGCGCCCTCCGTCGGCGTCGTCAGGGACGCAGCGAATGAAGGGTTCCCTCTTCCCTTGCGGAGAAGGCTAGGAGAGGGGTGCCGCTTGCTCCGCTGGCAGATGCAGCTTCTCCTGACGCTGCGCAATCTCAAGCGGCAGATTGCGCTGGCTCGCGCACCGTTCAGCTTTTGCCCGGGGGTCAGTGTTTCCTGCGGTAAGGATTCCCCGGATGTCGCTCCGCTCATCCGGGCTACCTGCCGGCGACCCGAAAAAATCCAGCGAACCTTCACGGCGCTTCCTGCGACCAGCGCGCGGTTCCGCTCATTTGTTATCGCATGTGTGCATTGCAACATAAACTATTGCGGCGCAGCAAATGACCAATTAACCGCGTATTTCAAGCTATTAAGGAGAACTGACGTGAACAAGATTTCCCTGTCCATCGCTGCCGCCGCCATGATCGCGATGTCGGCCGCGTCTGGCGCTGTCGCCGCCGAGTTGCCGACCTATGAGAGGGCAGGCTTGCCGGTCTCGGCCGTGCAGGTTCAGGTGCTTGGCGCTGAAAATGTCCAGGAAGCGGCGCCGGTCGCCACGTCTGCTACGCCCGTTCAGCTCAGCGTCCTGAACTCGCGGAGCAAGATCACGACCGCGCAAGGCCGCAGCGAAACCACTGGCCGCGCCGTCCAGTGATGCCAACTGTTTGATCGGCGCTTGAGCCGGCGTCTGCAAAAGCTCGCGATGTCCTCGCGGGCTTTTTTCGTGGTTGCAGGGCGCATTAGCGATAGTGTATGCGCCGACCGAGGAGCGGCGGATGTCGCTAACCCGCCCTACGAAAATATGCAGGCCTGTCGCGATCAGCGGGCTTTGCAGCACCTCCCGCACCCCATAAGCTGAAGTCAGCCGAACGCGCCCCGCCTCTGGCCACGATGACCGGAGGAAAGGAGAACAGAACAGCAGCAAAGCTGCGACGCGGCGTGTGGCCTTGCAGGGGAGGACACCGATGCCGCTACCCGTGGACCGCCGTCGCGCGCTCGCGCTCTTTGGCTCTCTTGCTGCCGCTCCATGGCTTGTGCCGCGCCCCGGCCGCGCCGCTGAGGCCTGGCCGATCCGGCCCGTGAAATATGTCAACGGCTTTCCGGCCGGCGGCGCCACTGACACGCTCTCTCGCCTGCTCTGCCAGAAAATGAGCGAACTGTCCGGCCAGTCCTTCGTGGTCGAGAACAAGGCCGGCGCCGGCGGTGTGATCGGCGCGGACGCGGTCGCAAAAGCGCCGGCGGATGGCTACACGATCGGACTCGGCGGCATCGCCTCCAACGTGCTCGCGATCGGCAGCTATGCGAAGCTCCCGTATCGTCCGCGCGAGGATTTCACCTTCATCTCCGGCATGTGGCAATTGCCGAACATCCTGAGCGCGAAGAAGGACCTGTTCTCCGCAGACCTGAAGGAATTGCTCGCGGCGTTCAAGAAAGAGCCGGGCAAATACACCTACGCCTCCGCCGGCTTCGGCACCACACTGCATCTCTCCGGCGAGATGTTGAACAGCATGGCCGGCGTCCAGGTCCGCCACGTTCCCTATCGCGGCGCAGCTCCAGCGCTGAACGATCTGCTCGGCGGCAATGTCGATCTGTTGTTCGACAATTTGCCGGGCTCGCTGCCGAGCGTGCGTTCCGGCGCGATCAGGCCGGTCGCAGTCACTGCGAAGCAGCGGATCAAGGAGCTTCCCGACGTGCCCGCGATCGCCGAACTGTTGCCCGGCTACGAGATGACCTCATGGACCGCGCTGATCGGCCCCGCCAACATGCCGCCCGACCTCGTCGCGCAAATCAACGCGCTCACCGCCAAGGCCCTGAACGACCCCTGGCTGAAACAGCGTTACGCCGATCTGGGCGCCACTACCTGGCCGACGACGCCGCAGGAGATATCAGCCTATCGCGACAGCGAGGAAGCGCGGCTGCTGCCGATCATAAAGGCGGCGGGGATCAAACCGGAGGGCGGCGGGTGAGGGTGTAGCGTAGCACGCATGAGCGAAGCGATATGCGGGTGCATGTTGTGTTCAGCCGATAGACCAGCCCCGGATGTCGCTGCGCTCATCCGGGCTACGGTTGAGGAGCCCGCGAAGCGGGAACCATCGCGAAATGCCCCAACTGCCGAAATTTCATGCTGTTCCGCAATCTCTGGTGTCGGAACACATTACCCTGCTGCTCGTTCTTACCGGCGCAACAGCTCAACGCGTTCGACAGGAGTGTCCATGCGAAATGTCATTCTTCCAATTGTCACTGCCTTGGCGCTTGGCGCAGCGACACCTGCCGCCGCCTTCGATTCCGGTGACCAGATCTCAATGGAGACCGCGCTCGACGTCGCGACCGGTCTCGGCGTCATGACGGTGTCCTATACCCAGTTCCTCGGCGATCAGTGGGAGATCAAAGGCCGCGACCGCGCCGGGCGCTGGCTGGAAGTCTATGTCGATTCGCGAACCGGCGAGGTGCGCCACCTCAATCGCGGATGGTAGCCGCGTTCTCATCCGAAATCGGCGAGTACGAGAGCGCGTAGCCCGCATGAGCAAAGCGATATGCGGGGCAAGATGTGACTGGCATAAAGTGATCCCGGATGTTGTGGGGCTTGTCATCGGGCGCGCATTCGCGCGACCCGTTGACTCATCCGGGGCTACGTTTGCTAACGCCACATGCTGCGCATGCGCTCGCGAATATCCACCTGCACGCTCTGACTTGGCGTCGAGCGTGCCGCCGGGGTTGCCGCTGGCCATATCTGCCGATCGAACAGCTTCACCAGGTGATCCGGTATGAAACGCGTCCGGGACGCGTAGACATGCCGGTCGCCGCGCGCCTGCTGACCGTGCACGAAGAAGCGCTGCGGCACAATCAGATGCAGATCGTCCTTGGCGCGCGTCATCGCGACGTACAGAAGGCGTCGCTCTTCTTCGAGTTCAGCCGTCGTGCCGGCGCCCAGGTCAGACGGCATGCAGCCGTCGACAACGTTCAAGGTGAATACCGACTTCCATTCCTGCCCCTTTGCGGAGTGAATGGTGGACAGGATCAGATAGTCTTCGTCTCGCAGGGGTGGCCCTGAGCGATCGCTGGTCGCGTCAGGCGGATCGAGCGTGAGCTCGGTCAGAAAGCGCTCGCGGGAAGGATAGCCAGAGGCGATCTGCTCGAGCTGCAGCAGGTCGGCCAGCCGCACCTCGGCATCGTCGTGGATGCGCTCCAGGTGCGGGGTGTACCACAGCCTGATACATTCGATGTCGGACGGCCATTCCGAATAGCGCAGATCAGTAAGCGTTTCGACAAAGGCGGTCCAATCCTGGCCGGCCCGGGGAGGCGTGGGAAGCGCTGCGAGCGCGGAGATCGGATCGGCCATGACAGTGGTTTGATCGAGAATGCGCTGGGCCGACGCTGGCCCGATGCCCGGCAACAGGTGAAGCACGCGGAATCCGGCAACCCGGTCCCGCGGGTTCTCAACGAATTTGAGGAGCGCCAGCACATCCTTGACGTGGGCGGCGTCCAGGAACTTCAAGCCGCCGAACTTGACGAAGGGAATATTGCGCCGCGTCAGCTCGACTTCCAGCGGGCCGCTGTGTGATGACGTCCGGAACAGAACAGCCTGCTCCTTGAGCCGCAATCCTTGTTCGCGGTTCGACAGCACCTGCTCGACGATGTAGCGCGCCTGGTCGGCCTCATCGCGCACGGTGACCAGACGCGGCAGCTGAGCCGAATGGCGCTCGGTCCAGAGGTTCTTGGTGAACCGTTCTCTGGCAAGTCCAATCACGCCATTGGCGGCGGCCAGAATCGGCTGCGTGGAGCGATAGTTGCGGTCGAGCGTGACGATCTCTGCCCTGGGGCTGAAGTGATCGGGAAAATCCAGAATGTTCCTGACGGTGGCCGCGCGAAACGAATATATGGATTGGGCATCGTCCCCCACGACTGTAAGACCGCGTCCATCCGGCTTGAGCGCCAAGAGGATCGTCGCCTGCAGCCGATTGGTGTCTTGGTATTCGTCGACCATGACATGATCGAACCGGCCGCCGATCTCCTGCGCGATGGCGGGCTCGGATGCCATCTGCGCCCACCACAACAGCAGATCGTCATAGTCGAGGACGTTCTGCCTCTGCTTGGCCTCGACATATTCAGCGAACAGTTGCTTGAGCTCATCAGCCCATCCCGAACACCATGGATAGTGCTGTGCGAGCACCGTCGCGATCGGCATCTGCGCGTTCACGCAACGGGAATAGATCGCAAGGCATGTGCCCTTGGTGGGAAAACGACCCTCGGCCTTTGAAAATCCGAGCTCGTGGCGCACCAGGTTAAGTAGATCCGCCGAATCCTCGCGATCGTGGATCGTGAAGGCCGGATCGACGCCGATGCGTTCAGCGTATTCGCGCAGCAGCCGCGCCCCGATGCCATGAAAAGTCCCCGCCCAGGTCAGCGCATCCGTCATGACGCCGGCCTTATCGCCGAGGACGCGGCGCGCGATGCGTTCGACACGCTGCGTCATCTCGGAGGCGGCGCGGCGTGAAAACGTCATCAGCAGCATGCGGCGCGGGTCGGCGCCCTTGATGATGAGGTGGGCAACCCGGTGCGCGAGCGTGTTGGTCTTGCCGGATCCCGCGCCGGCAATGACCAGAAGCGGCGAGCCGATGGTTCCATCCGGGGCGATGCCGTGCTCGACGGCCCGGCGTTGCTCCGGATTGAGGCTTTCCAGATATTGAGCGGTATTTTCAGCGAGCACGAATCACCCCATGTCGATCCGAAGGTCGACCGATTCGCATGTGGTCGCAACGGCGAATGTCCGCTTTGTCTCGTTGTCCGGCAAACGCATTGTTAAGGATTGGCTCGCGCTGATTTGCACTGATATGATTCGTTCCTTGCGAACAAAATGGAGTCGGATGGAGAACAAAGCTGTGGTGCTGCTTGTCTCCCTGCTTCAGGTGCGTTTCGGCTGGCGGTATGATCAGCGGGCCGAGCAGGGCGCGAATTCATGGCGAAGAAAACGGGCAAGCTGAAATCGCGGCAGACGGTCCTCGTGATCGACATCGGCGGTTCGCGCGTGAAAGTCATGACCAACACTGAGCGAGTCCGGCGCGCGTTTGCGTCCGGTCCCGAGCTATCAGCGAAAGTGATGGTGAGGAAGGTGAAGGCGCTGACGAAAGACTGGTCCTATGACGTCGTCGCGGTCGGATATCCCGGACCTGTAGTCAACAACCGGCCCTTGTCGGACCCGCACAATCTCGGTCAGGGGTGGGCCGGTTTCAATTTCGAAAAGGCCTTCGGCCGCCCGACCAAGGTCGTCAACGATGCGCTGATGCAGGCGATCGGCAGTTACCAGGGCGGCCGGATGCTGTTCTTAGGGCTAGGCACGGGTCTTGGCTCCGCGATGATCGTGGACGGCATTCTGGAGCCGATGGAGCTGGCGCACCTGCCGTACCGCCACGGCAAGACGTTCGAGCAATATGTCGGCGCCGCAGCCCTCAAGCGCGTTGGCAGGAAGAAATGGCAACGCGCGGTCGATGACGTCATCAAGCGCCTGCTCGCCGCACTGGAGCCGGATTACATCATGCTGGGCGGCGGCAACGCCGGCAAGGTCGACAAGCTGCCGCGCAAAGTCCGCCTCGGCGCCAACACCAACGCGTTCGAGGGTGGATTTCGGCTGTGGAAGAAGGGGGCGGTTAGGCCGGCCGGTGTGCGGCGGTAGAGAATGCCGTCCCGGCGGATATCGGTACCCACACCCAAAATATCGCTTGTAGTGATTCGCTTAGTCACGGCCTTTCGCAATCGAGCAGGGGCGCACCCTCACCAAGTTATGCATGGGCTTGGCGCGCGCCTTGTCCAATTCGATAAGCTCGACTTTGAGAGCGCAGCGAAACCAGCGCATTGGTCCTGGTGCAGACCGCTCTGACTGGGTCCATCGGCAGGAACTTGGTTGAACGCCTCTCGTTTATACCATCCAGCCCACGTCAGTTTGGAGCTGCGCCTGAAATGTGGACGGTAGATCCCCCAGATCCCATCAACATCGCACTCAAGCTTGCGAGCTTCGGGCTGTTGATTCTGATTGCCACCGTGTACTGGCGTGCATACGGCCCCGCCAATTTTCTTTGGTTATCTGACATCGGGCTGCTTCTCACGGTTGGCGCAATTGTCCTGGAAAGCCGCATGCTTGCGAGCATGGCAGCGGTTGGCGTGCTTGCGCTCGAGCTCGCATGGAGTGCGGACTTTGTGTCAGGAGGTCGGCTTCTCGGGCTCGCGAGCTACATGTTCGATGAAGCGTTGCCGCTGCACTTGAGGGCTCTGTCGCTCTTTCATCTCGCCGTGCCGCTCGCCGTTGTTTGGCTGCTTTACCGATTTGGCTATGATCCTCGCGCGTTGGGTCTGCAGACGGCCGTTACCTGGGCCGCTCTGATCATGAGCTATGCCCTGACCGAGCCGGCGAAGAACATCAACTGGGTCTTCGGCCCCGGGCGTGAGCCACAGCAGACAATCGCGCCACTCGCCTATTTCGCGATCGAGATGGTCGTGATCCCGGTTTTGGTCCTGTTTCCCACTCACCTCCTCCTGAAGTGGATGTTTCCCGTCAGCAATTAATACACCGCAGGGCCCAGACACAAAATCGCGAAAACAACCCCATGCAAAGTAGCGAGCGAAGGGCGGATGAGCCAATGGGTCGCGCCAATGCGCGCCCAGCGATGAGCGCAATTGCGCTTGCGCCGTGATGACAGGCTCCGCGAAATCCGCGGCGGTGCTCGGGTTGTCCCGGATATCGCTGCGCTCATCCGGGCTACTCGCCCTTCGTCATTGTCGCCATATTGCGCTCAGCTGAGTTCTTGGGCGAGTCCGATGAGTAGCCCTTCAGGCCCGCGGATGTAGCAGAGCCGATACGCGTCTTTATACTGGACTACTTCGCCTACGAGCTGCGCGCCGCGATTGCGGAGCCTTTCAAGCGTCTCGTCGATGTCGTCCACGGCGAACATGACGCGGAGGTAGCCCAGGGCGTTGACCGGGGCGTTGCGGTGATCTGCGACGACAGGCGGCGTGAGGAAGCGGGAGAGCTCGAGCCGGCTGTGGCCGTCCGGCGTGCGCATCATGGCAATCTCGACGCGCTGATCGCCCAGTCCAGTGACACGTCCGGCCCATTCTCCTTCGATCGTGGCCCGCCCTTCGAGCTCAAGGCCGAGCTCGCGAAAGAAATCAATCGTCCCTCCGAGGTCTTCGACGACGATTCCTACGTTGTCCATCCGCTTGAGCGCCATGTTTCCAATCTCCAAGGTGTCGCCTTGCAAGTAAGGCGGGTTAGCGAAGCGTAACCCGCCGACTTGGTTACTTGGAATGGCGGATTACGCTGGAGCCTGTCATCTCGGCGCGAGCGCAAGTGCGCTCGTCGCTAACCGCGCCTTGCGCGGACCCGGTGGGCTAGTCCGCCCTACGCTTGCCAGGCGAGCAGGCGGCCTGCGGCGGCGCGCCCGTCAGCCCTGCATGGGCGTGGGTTGAACAGGGGTGCAGGCCAAGTTAAGCGTCCGCAATGAACCAGCCGACCAGCGGCGGCGATGCTCCAGCCCAAAAACCTGACGCGAAGCCGGCCCTGCTTGGGGTTGCGTGCGGCGCTGGTGCGGCGCTGTTCTGGGCGCTCGGCTTTGTCGCGACCCGGCACGGGCTCAGGATCGGCTTCACGCCGCCGGACCTGCTGATGCACCGCTTCGTGTGGTCGGGGCTGGTATTCCTGCCGCTCGTGCTTCGCGCAGGCATTGCCGATCTCGGCGGCATCGGATGGGGCCGCGGACTGGTGCTGATGGTGCTGGGCGGACCTGTGATGTCGCTCATCAGTTATACCGGCTTCCTGTTCGTGCCGCTCGGCCATGGCAGCGTCATCCAGCCTTCCAGCGCGACGCTCGGCGGCCTGCTGCTGGCCGCGCTGTTCTTGCGCGAGCGGGTGCCGCCCTCGCGCGTAGCGGGGGCGGTCGTCATCGTCGGCGGGCTTGCGGTGATCGGCGCCGAGTCGATCGGCCATATCGGCGCCGATGGCGTGCTAGGCGATTTGCTGTTCGTGATGACCGGAATGATGTTCGCCGTGTTCGGCACGCTGCTGCGCCATTGGCGCGTCTCCGCGTTCTCGGCCGCCACGGTCATCAGTGTGGTGTCGCTCGCGCTGCTGCCGCTCTATGCGGCGTTTGGCGGGTTTGCCCGCGTGGCGGCGCTGGGCGTTGGCGAAAACGCGCTGCAGGCGCTGGCGCAAGGCATCCTGGCCGGCCCCGCCGCGCTGTATCTGTTCGCATTCTCGGTCCAGACCATCGGCGTCGCCCGCGCCGCGGTGTTTCCCGCGACTGTGCCAGCGCTGACGATCCTCGCAGGCTGGCTCCTGCTCGGCGAGCCCCCGACCGCGCTGCAGGCGGCGGGAATGGTCACGGTGCTGTTCGGCTTCTATCTGGCGCAAAGGCAGCGGTGAAGTGTGTGATCGGGATTAGGTGACAGTGCACTAAACTGCACCTCGCCATCGGCAGATTAAGTGCACTGTCACCGCAATTCGAATACGCCCTGCGATGCCGCGTGCGTGCCGCGCCATGGAACCCAAGGGCAACGGTAGCTCGTTCCTCTTGGCATCGGCCGTACGTCGCCGAAGATTTTCCGCCTGAGATTTTTTGATCAGGCACCCAGCATTTGGTTTGGGTATACAATTGATGCCGGTTGCCCCACTACAGGAGGTAAGCCATGAACAGGCTCTATACTCTCGCGTCGGTTGGGTTCTGCGTAGCTTCGGCAGCTCTCACCACCACGTCGGCATTGGCTTTTCCCACCGAGGAAGTCCCGAAGACCGAACCAGAGTACATCGCCAAGGTGAAGACCGCTGCTCCGGCGTCGGTCGTGAACAACGCGACGATCACCATGCCGCAGCCGGATGGATCTTCCAAGACGATCCAAACCGGATCGAACGGCTTCACTTGCTTTATCGGAAAGGACGGAACGCCCGAATGCGATGACGAGAACGCCATGGAATGGCGCAAAGCTCTGCAGGCCAAACAGGACCCGCCGAACAAGATTGGCTTGATTTTCATGCTGGCCGGTGACACCGGCACGAGCAATCATGATCCTGCCGAACGACACACGCACAAGCATTGGGTCCAGACCGGGCCGCATGTGATGATCGTTGGCGGCGCAGCACGCGAGATGCTCAGTCCCTATCCGCGCGATCTGGATGTCAAGGACCCGACGCAGCCCTACGTGATGTTCCCTGGAAAACCCAGCGAGCATCTGATGATCCCGGTACACTCGGAACCAATTACGACGGGCAGTGCGCGGTAATGCGCGTCAGCTCCGCCGTGCCCGAGACCAGCGGCACGGCGGGCGCGCGAACACGAAGCAAACGCATTGTTAAGAATTGGCTCGCGCTGATTTGCGCTGATACGATTCGTTCTTTGCGAACAGAATGGAGTCGGATGGAGAACAAAGCTGCGTCCGCGTAACACGCGGCGTCAAAAGATCCGCGACTACGGCGACAGTGGATCCAATTCGCCGTTAGGCACCTATGCGGCTTTGCTAGTGACTCCATTTTCGGAGTTAAGTGCACTGGACTGCACCCCTGAAGTGAGACACGGTAATTGCAGCGAGCGTAGCCCGAATGAGCGCAGCGATATCCGGGGGAGATGCGAGAGTAGTCCCGGATGTCGCTTCGCTCATCCGGGCTACTTGCTAAACAGCACTTCGCCTTCGGCAGATTAAGTGTACTGTCATCGTAATTTCCATACCGCCACGGCAAGACGTTCGAGCAATACGTCGGCGCCGCAGCCCTCAAGGGCGTTGGCAGGCAACGCGCGGTCGATGACGTCATCAAGCGTCTGCTCGCTGCACTGGAGCCGGATTACATCATGCTGGGCGGCGGAAACGCCGGCAAAGTCGACAAGCTGCCGCGCAAGGTCCGCTCGGCGCCAACACCAACGCGTTCGAGGGCGGATTTCGACTGTGGAAGAAAGCGGGCGGTCAAAGCGGCCGGTGTGCGGCAGTAGGCGGCGTCACCAAGTAGGGCGGGTTAGCGAAGCGTAACCCGCCGATCCGGTCGCTGAGAACGGCGGATTACGCCTTCGGCTCATCCGCCCTAGAATTGCTGGCATATACCTGGACGCGTCTCAGCACTGAGACTTAGATAAACAGGTCATCGTGATGCGCGCCATGCACGCTCAGGAGCTTCACAACGCTGCCGCCACTCAGCGTCAATACAGTGTCGAGTACACCGTCCTCATTGACGTCACGTTCGCCAACCTCTTGGACCGACGCTCCATGCTCGAGCCGGATTTGATCGACGCCGATTTCGAAGTCGGTGACAAGATCCTTGCCGCCGCCTTTCCCGAAAACGAAAGTGTCGGCATCAGCGCCGCCACTCAGCCAATCGTTTCCCTTGCCTCCGGCAACGAGATCCTCACCATCTCCTCCGCTCAGGCGATCGTTTGCAGCGCCACCATATAGACGGTCATCCCCTGCCGCCCCATTTAAGGTGTCGTTGCCCCGTCCAGTCCTGAAAACGTCATTTCCTGCAAACCCAGAACTGAAGTCGTCCCAACGGCTCTCCGTCTGGTGGCTAGTGGAAAGGCCCATGTCTTGCATGATGGCAAGGTCGATGTTGTCGACATAGTATCGCTGGCCGAAGAAGAAACCCGCATTTCCCTGCATCAAGGCAAGATCGAGCTGGTCCGCGGATTCGTGACCGTAATGTGTGTACGTATTCTCGTCCGCGTCGGAGCCTGAGAGAGGCACGGGTCCGCCGTAAAGCTGTTCGACGGCCGCGCCCGCAAAGAACGGGAGCCCGCCCTCGAAGATGACGTGGCTATCATAGACACTGGCCGTGGTCCCGGTGAGTTCACCGTTCTTTTCGCCGAACCCATTCATACCGAGAACATGGCCGAACTCGTGCATGAATAGGCTAACGCCATCGTTCTTGTCCAAGGGGACGGGGAGGTTTCTAGAAAATGGCCTCGGATCGAGCCAAATAAAGTTGGACAGGTACTCCGCCCCAACAGTTATGAACGCGTCGGGAGCATCGCCATTGAGATCGATTCCGGTAAGCAACTCATGCTGAACGCCTTCCCTGACCAGTATTTTGCCGTCGACTTGGCCGATTGCAATATTTGTCGCGCTGGCGGAGGCTGCCCCGAAGTCCGGCCTCGGATCGATGATCAACTGGACATCGATCGACCCAGCGCCGCTGATGTAGTGCGCCCAATTGGCAATGGCTGCATCGAGGTTCTTCAGGAGAGCTTTTTGCTGACCGCCCGCGAGATTATCTGGATCGCTGATCTCAATTGAATAATCAAAACCGAGTGCCATGAATACCTCCCTAAAGATGCGTCAATTACAAATCTCCACAATGCGTTATTGACCCCGGCACCGCCACTCGCACTGAGCCGACCTTCGAGCTTGGGCCAGCCGCGCGCCTCCGTCTATACAGAAGAGAGCATAGTCCGCGTCGTGGTGCCCACTAATCCGCTTCTGGAGCTGGGCGATCGTATCGCGGGAAGTCGCCCTTAGTTCTCGTGAAAAGCCAGAGCTCCAGGAGCAGGTGCAGCAGCGAGTAGGGTGGGTTAGCGTAAGCGTAACCCGCCGACTTGGTCACTTGGACTGGCGGATTACGCCTTCGGCTAATCCGCCCTTCGCTTGCTGACGACACTCGCCGGCTGGCTCCTGCTCGGCGAACCCCCGACCGCGCTGCAGGCGGCGGGATTGGTCACGGTGCTGTTCGGCTTCTATCTGGCGCAAAGGCAGCGGTGAGGGGAAACCCTTGAGCCTGAACGAGAGGAGGCCTCGCAGCGACAAAGGTTTATCGAGTTGGCGAGAAAGCATGCCGGCAAGTCCGAAAAGGAAATCGCTGCCATGGCGACCGAAATGACAAGGCTTCGGCTCTTTGCCGCCCTCGGGCCGTTTCTTGCCTGGCTCTACTGCATCGCGTTTCTCGCCGCCCGGACTGACGGGCCGATTTTCGAGGATGGGCGGTATTGGCTGCCGTCGTTCATGGTCTGCTACGCGTTCTCGATCCTTCCCATGCTCTTTACGGCGTGGGTGGACCGCCGATTGTCAGACAGATGGTGGCGTTCACTCGCCCGTGGCCTGGCGGGCTTCGGAATCGCTTTCGTCCTGTACTACGGCCTCACGCACGAGGGCCCCTCGGCGGCCGAGCATGCGAAGATCTTCCAGCAGGACTGGTTCTATGTGGCACTTGTGTGGGCGTTACCCGCCGTTGTCTGTTCGTGGGTAATGGGAATGATGAACCGTAAGGAGGGCGTGGATGCGTGATAACGCCCACTGTCACCGCAACTACCGTGTCTCACTTCAGGGTGCAGTCCAGCACTGTCACCGTAATTAATCTAGGTTTTGTGATGGACCGAAGTTTTTTCGGATAACGGGGAGACTGTTTGAGCTGGCTTAGGGCGTAACCGCAACGGGCCGACAAGGGTACGAGAATATGCGTCCAGAAGGAGGCCAGGCATTGCAGCGGCTAGGGAGACGCGGACTGCGTTGTCACCAATCTTGAGCTACTCACGTAACCAATCCTTTCGATATGAATTGGTCAAGTGCTTTGATAGTGAGTCGGCGAAGGATATCTGCCAATTCTTTGCGGTGTACGATAAGCGGTCAAGCCAATAGATTGTGTCGTAATAATAAGTCGCTCGGCCATGAAGCTGATCAAGGAGCTTCTTGCGTTCACTCGTACGCGTCACTGCAAAGATCTTCAATACCATACCCTTTCTAATGTCGGCGCTATCCTCATTCAGAAGTTCAAGCCATTCATTTCGCAACGCCAAGATCTGATCATCGTCCAAGAGCTGAATTATCTTAGCTCGGGTAGGCTTGCTCAATGAGCTGTCAAGCGCTAGCCGATGGGGTTCACTAGAAAGTTTGACTGCTAGAGAAAGTAAACCATTCGCATTCCCCCAGGATTTCTCGTAGAGGCTTATCACCGTTGTTGCATCCGAGGAGACGCCGTTCTTGCCCAAGAACTCTCCAACTAGCGGAGCTAACGTGTAGTCTGCATTCCTTATTAGAGGTTCAATGAGCGGGCGATCACTTGCCGTACCATATTTTGCTATGGCTCCAACGGCTGCCCTCAGATACTCGCCCCGAATGAAGTCATTTAGTCCCTCACGCTCATAGGTCTCAACTTGATTTCGACCGAACTCGCCTCCGCCTAGCCGCTCGATAGCTGCATCTGAGGACTTCCTTTGCAGCGAGGCAAAATTGTCTGCAATGTCGGCTCGCAATTGAGATGCGAAACTCTGAAAGTATTTCTGGGCAAGCGCGGAATAAGCCAAGCGACCTTCGGGACCAAACCAATCTATCTTCTTTCGCAATTCGGATTCAGGCAGCCATTTGAGGGCTTCGACAATCAATCCGTCTGCCTCGCGCGATGCCGAGCCTCCAACAGCGGCCGCGAGGCCTGTTGGCTTGACAACTGATCTAATTTTCTCAAAGCTGGGGCTTTCACCAAGTGCAATTGCCGCTTCGATGCCGAGCCGCTGCACGGCAACGTCCGCATCTGCCAGCAACAACCCTGCAACCTGCTTCGTAATTACCTTACGTCTGTTGAGCTCGATCGCTGCGATCTTGCGCACTGTCGCAAGTGGGTGCGACAAAACCAGTTGGACTCTCGTCGTGTCCAACTTTCCGATTAGCTTTGTAATGACCGTATCTGAGTGCTTATGGTCGCTTGCGAGCAGCGCATCGCACGCTTGGGCCGGATCGAGTCTCGCCTGCACCGACAAGAGGGCATCCTCGGCGGCCAATCTCACCTCATTAGAGGCGATTGCCTTGGCCTCTTCAGCGAACCATCGATCGGATGATGAACCAAGGACTTCGAGCCAGCGAAGTCCTTCGATTAAGGTACCTTCATGCTTTGACCGGAGTAGGCTCGTAAAGAGGTTTCGCCGATCGCTTGCTTTTGGAACAAGCTTCAGTTCGCGGACTATACGCAAGGCGCCGGTTGCCACTGCCTCGGTGTCGTCGGTTGCCGCGATATGAACGAGAATATCTTTGAAGCCCGCATAAGGGCGTGTCCAAGCCCAGCCGGGTATCGTTTGCGTTTGATCCGCGATCATTGACTTGGTTAAGTGTAACCATTCACTTTTGGTCGGCCGAATTTCAGACCGAAATCGAAAAATCAGGTTGGCTTGGTGAGCTCCAAGCAGCTCATCCCTCATCTGGGCTGCTTGAAATGTTGAGGTCAACAACATCAGGCGAGCCAAGGCGGGCTCGTCGAGAGTTCTAGGTTCAAACTTGCCTAGCGCACCTTCCTTTATCGCGTCGGCGATCCCTTCAACTGAATCGATAGCTTGCTGCGAAGACGGACCGATGCTTTTGCTTCCACTTTCCAGGGAGACATTATTGCGAGGCGCTTGATCTTCGGCTCGTGCGGGCGAAGAGGATGGATTAGAATGCTCTGTCTTAGGCGCAGCGAGCGTTACTAAGTAATGTGAAAGTCGCTTTCTGAACTCTTGTGTCCATTCATCCGTACTGCCAAATTGCTTGTAAAAGAGCTTCTGTTCCTCGCGGATGCGCTGCCGAAACGCCAAGACGAGCTTAGTTTGATCGCCAGGGTCCCGCTCCAGCTTTGGATCAATGTCCTTCAGGAAAAGCCAGATTTCCGGCTGGCCGTCACGAGCCCAGCGTGCTCTGGCGAGTGCGAGCTCTTCTTCAAATCCGGATTGATACTCGCTCTCCCCCGGTGGATGTCCCCATCTCTCCCAAAGCAAGCCAACGAAGAGATCGCATTGATTGACTTCTTCATTTATTTGGCTTTGCGGGCGCACGGCTCCGATTGGAGTATCCTCCCAACCGTAAAGCTCGATACGCCAGCCTAATGGTCTGCCAATTGAGCTATTCAGCTCGTCGATCACGGACCTGGCGATCCGCCGTTCCTCGGCGAGATCACCAGGCGAAGCGAGAAAAACATTCAGCGCCTGCAGTTGGCTATGCACGTCTCACGAACACCCCGTCGTGGACCCGCACGTATCGCACTTCATGCACGTGCCATTCCGCACCAGCGTAAAGTTGCCGCACTCCGAGCACATCTCGCCTTCGTAGCCTTTTGCTTTGGCTTCCGCGCGGCGCTCGGCCTTGCTTGGCGCCACCGCCACCGCCACACTTCCGGCCTTGCTCCATTGCAGGGCTTCCAGCCTTTCCGTCGGCGAGAGGTCGTGGCTCACTTCCTGCTTCAAGGCGACGGCGCCTTCATGGGCGTCGGAGACGCGCGCGCTGGCGCCGTGGCCGCCGATCGCGGTGACCTTGCCTGAGCCGCGGGCATCGACGTCGCCGCCGCGCATCACCACCAGATTATCCGTGCGCGAGCGGGTCAGGCCCTTGGACAGATATTTGGTGGCCTGGTGGTTGCCGTCGGGCTCCTTGCCTTCCTCGACGCCCTTGCCGAGTGCGTCGAAATTCGACTCGGTCGGATCGACATGGGCGAGATCGAAGCGCGACATATAGCTGACCGCGAGTTCGCGGAAGACATAGTCGAGGATCGAGGTCGCGTACTTGATGCTGTCGTTGCCCTGCACCGGGCCCGCCGGTTCGAAGCGGGTGAAGGTGAAGGCGTCGACATATTCCTCCAGCGGCACGCCGTATTGCAGGCCGAGCGAGACGGCGATTGCAAAATTGTTGATGAAGGAGCGCAGCGCCGCGCCTTCCTTGTGCATGTCGATGAAGATCTCGCCGAGACGGCCGTCGTCATATTCGCCGGTGCGCAAATAGACCTTGTGGCCGCCGACAACAGCCTTCTGGGTGTAGCCCTTGCGTCGATCCGGCATCTTCTCGCGCTCGCGCATCACGACGATGCGCTCGACCAGCTTCTCTACAACCTTCTCCGAGACCTGCGCGGTGCGCGCGGCCATCGGCTTCTCATAGAGCGCCTCCACCGCATCGTCCTCGTCGTCATCGTCGGCGATGAGCTGCGAGTTGAGCGGCTGGGAGAGCTTCGAGCCGTCGCGGTAGAGCGCGTTGGCCTTCAGCGCGAGCTTCCAGGAGAGGAGATACGCCGCCTTGCAATCCTCCACCGTGGCGTCGTTCGGCATGTTGATGGTCTTCGAGATCGCGCCCGAGATGAACGGCTGCGAGGCCGCCATCATGCGGATGTGGCTCTCGACCGACAGGTAACGCTTGCCGATCTTGCCGCAGGGGTTGGCGCAGTCGAACACCGGATAGTGCTCAGCCTTCAGGTGCGGTGCGCCTTCCACGGTCATCGCGCCGCAGATGTGCACATTCGCCGCCTCGATCTCGCGCTTGGTGAAGCCGATCGCGGACAAGAGGTCGAAGCCGGGGGCCGCGATCGCTTCCGGGGCAAGGCCCAGATTGTCGCGCAAAAAGTCCTCGCCAAAGGTCCACTTGTTGAAGGCGAATTTGATGTCGAAGGCGGTCGGCAGCGCTTTCTCCACCTTGGCCAGCGCTTCATCGGTGAAGCCTTTGGCCTTCAGCGTGGTGAGGTTGATGCCGGGCGCGTTGGAGAGCGAGCCGTGGCCGACGGCGTAGGCCTCGATCTCTGCAATATGCGCTTCGCTGTAGCCGAGCGCGCGCAGCGCTTCGGGAACCGCCTGGTTGATGATCTTCCAGTAGCCGCCGCCGGCGAGCTTCTTGAATTTCACCAGCGCGAAATCAGGCTCGATGCCCGTGGTGTCGCAATCCATCACGAGGCCAATGGTGCCGGTCGGCGCCACGACGGTCGTCTGCGCGTTGCGGTAGCCATTGGTTTCGCCGAGCGACAGCGCCTCGTCCCAGGCCTTGGTCGCATGCGCGATCAGGTCGGCTTGCGGGCAGGCGGCGTGGTCGAGCGGCACCGGGTTGACACTGAGCGACTCATAGCCTGACGCGTTGCCGTGCGCGGCGCGGCGGTGGTTGCGGATCACGCGCAGCATGTGCTGGGCGTTCTTCTTGTAACCGGGGAAGGTGCCGAGCTCGCCGGCCATCTCGGCCGAGGTCTTGTAGGCGATGCCGGTCATGATCGCCGTCAGCGCGCCGCAGAGCGAACGGCCTTCCTTGCTGTCATAGGGCAGGCCCATGGTCATGAGCAGGCCGCCGATATTGGCAAAGCCGAGGCCCAGCGTGCGGAACTCGTAGGAGAGTTCGGCAATCGCCTTCGACGGGAATTGCGCCATCATGACGGAGATTTCCAGCACGATGGTCCAGAGCCGGCAGAGATGCTCGTAGGACTCGACGTCGAACCGCTTGGTCGTGGTGTTGTAGAAGGTGAGCAGGTTCGTAGACGCGAGATTGCACGCCGTGTCGTCCAGGAACATGTATTCCGAGCACGGATTGGACGCGCGGATGTCGCCGGACGCCTTGCAGGTGTGCCAGTCGTTCATCGTGGTGTTGAAGTGCAGCCCAGGATCGGCGGAGGCCCAGGCGGCATAGCCGATCTTCTCCCAGAGCTCGCGGGCCTTCAGCGTCTTCGTGATCTTCTTGTTGGTGCGGCCGATCAGATTCCAGTCGCCATCGGTCTCGACGGCGCGGAGGAAATCGTCCTTCAGCGAGACCGAGTTGTTGGAGTTCTGGCCGGATACCGTCAGGTAGGCTTCCGAATCCCAGTCGGTGTCGTAGATCGGGAAGTCGATCTCCTTGTAGCCTTGCTTGGCGAACTGGATCACCCGCTTGATGTAGTTGTCGGGCACCAGCGCCCGGCGCGCGAGCTTGATCTCGCGGCGGAGGGCAGGGTTCTTCTCGGGGTCGAAGCAGTCGTCGCCACTGCCTTCGCAGTTCACGCAGGCCTTCAGCACGGCCTTGAGGTGCTTCTGGTTGATCTTGGAGCCGGTGACGAGGGCGGCGACCTTCTGCTCCTCCTTCACCTTCCAGTCGATATAGGTCTCGATGTCGGGGTGATCGACGTCGACCACGACCATCTTGGCCGCGCGACGCGTCGTGCCGCCGCTCTTGATCGCGCCCGCGGCGCGATCGCCGATCTTGAGGAAGCTCATCAGGCCGCTCGAGCGGCCGCCGCCGGACAGGCGCTCGCCTTCGCCGCGCAGGCGCGAGAAGTTGGAGCCGGTGCCGGAGCCATACTTGAACAGGCGCGCCTCACGCACCCAGAGGTCCATGATGCCGCCGTCGTTGACGAGGTCGTCCTCGATGCCCTGGATGAAGCAGGCGTGCGGCTGCGGATGCTCATAGGCCGACTTCGATTTGGTCAGCTTGCCGGTCTTCCAGTCGACGTAATAGTGGCCCTGGCCGGGGCCGTCGATGCCGTAGGCCCAATGCAGCCCGGTGTTGAACCATTGCGGCGAGTTCGGCGCGACCATCTGCTTGGCGAGCTGATAGCGCAGCTCGTCGAAGAAGGCCTGCGCGTCCTCATCGGACGAGAAGTAGCCGCCCTTCCAGCCCCAATAGGTCCAGCAGCCGGCCAGCCGATCGAACACCTGCTTTGAGCTGGTCTCGCCGACATAGCGCTCGCTTTCGGGGAGAAGGGCGAGCGCCTCGGTGTCGGGGACCGAGCGCCACAGCCACGACGGCACGGTCTCTTCCTCGACCTTCTTCAGGCGCGCGGCGACGCCCGCTTTCCGGAAATACTTCTGGGCGAGGACGTCGGAGGCGACCTGCGACCAGAACTCGGGCACTTCGACATTCTCGAGCCTGAACACGATCGAGCCGTCGGGGTTGCGGATCTCCGATGTGGTCAGCCGAAAGCCGATCTCCGCATAGGGAGACTGGCCGGAAGTGGTGTTTCGCCGCTCGATTCGCATTTTAGTGCCCCGTATTCTTTGCCGGTCCCGCTTTTCGCGGGTTGCCGGATGTTTCAGTGAGCGAACCTTCGGGACCAAGGTTGATGACAACCTTGGCCCTTGAGATCCGCAAGCTCTACCGGTGGACCCGGCCCTGTTTCTGCTTTCGCCACCCCAAGGGTTCGTCCCGCCGATTAGCGAGGCCAACCCCATCCCTTGGCTTTGAGCCTGATTGGAGCGCCGCCTACCCAGCCGGCTTTCCGGATCATGCTCGAACTCAACGCCGCAACTCGTCAGCCGGGCCAGTTTCGGCCCATTATTAGCGCCCCGGATCACCCCCGGATTTTGGGCAGACAAGCCCTCGATCCGTGCCTCAACCGGCTGACGGAGTGCTCGTTCGGAACCCGTTTGGGAGTGATCGGCGGGACCCAGAACTTAACTCGCGCCGTCCAGGAATGAGGCTAGGCCAAACCCGTCGCGCCCGTCAAGGACTAGTACGAGTTCCTGAATCAAACACTAAATATGGTGGAAAGTTCGGGGAAACAGGGGTCGGTGCCGCGCCTGTGATGGTGCCAAGTATCAGTGAGTCCTCAGGGATTCCCAAGGGAAAAAATTTTGTTCTGGCGGTGTGGAAAGCCCCTTCGCCCGCTGTTCACAGGGCAGGTATTTTTTCGCGCTTCGGGGTTGCGCTCGAAAGACTCAACGTAAGGCCACGGGCAGGGGAGGTCTGGCATGTCCGCGCATCCATGGCGACGAGGCCGCATACACGGCATGGTGCGGCCTGATTCCATCCCTTGCCGGGCTCCATGACAGAATCAAAAGCGACCGCGCCGGCGCGGATTGCGCCCGCCGGGCTGATGTTCCTCGCCATCACCTCGGTGGGCTGGGGGTTCAACTGGCCCGTCACCAAGTATCTGCTCAGCGAATTGCCGCCGCTGACTTTGCGCGGCTCGACAGGGGTGATCGGGGCGGCGCTGCTCGCCGTCCTGGCGCTGGTGCGCGCGGAGAGCTTGAGGGTCGAGCGGCATTTGTGGCCGCGGCTGATGCTGTCGGCGCTGCTCAACGTTACCGGCTGGATGGTGCTGATGGGGCTGGCGCTGCTCTGGTTGCCGGCGAGCGAGGCGGCGCTGATCGCCTACACCATGCCGGTCTGGGCCTCGCTGCTCGCATGGCCGGTGCTCGGCGAACGGCCGACAATGTTGCGTACGGTGGCGCTGGTGATGGCGTTCGCGGGCCTCGCCGCCATCATGGGCGGCAACGGCATCACGGCTACATCCGAAAAACTGCCGGGCATGGTGATGGCGCTCGGCGGCGCGCTCGGCTTTGCGCTCGGCACGGTACTGGCGAAGAAATTGCCGCTGCCGCTGCCGCCGATCCCGTCCGCGGCCTGGCAAATTGGACTTGGTTGCGCGCCGATCGTCGTCATCGGCCTTGCGTTGGAGACCACGCATATCGATGACGTGACGCCGCTCGGCTGGTGGCTCCTGATCTATTCGACCGTGATCCAGTTCTGCATCGCCTATGTCAGTTGGTTCGCCGCGCTCGCGCGGCTGCCGGCATCGGTGGCGGCGATCGGCACCATGGCGGTGCCGGTGATTGGCGTCGTCGCCTCCGCCATCGCACTCGGCGAGCCGCTCGGGCTGATCCAGATCGTGGCGCTGGTGTTCACGCTTGCCGGCGTCGTGCTGGCGACGCGGTCGTAAGGCCAGTCTATCCGATTGTAATGGCTGCCGGTTTGCAGTAGGCATCGGGGCGGAAAGTTCTGGCATAATGAGTGCCAGGCCTGACGGCCTGGCTTTATCTGTGAAAGAGAGAGCATGGCGCGCAACATTCTGATCCTAGGGGCCTCCTATGGCTCCCTCTTGGGGACCAAGCTTTTGATGGCCGGTCACAACGTGACCCTGGTGTGCCGCAAGAAGACGGCCGAGCTCATCAACCGCGACGGCACCGAGGTTCGCATCAAGCTGCGCGACGAGGCGGTGCACCGCGCGATCTTCTCGCGCGACCTGCCCGGCAAGCTCGATGCGGTCACGCCGCAGGACGTCGACGTTTCGCGCTACGACCTGGTCGGCCTTGCGATGCAGGAGCCGCAATACACCAACCACACGATCCGCGTGCTGATGATCAAGATCGCCGAGGCGAAGCTGCCTTGCCTTTCGATCATGAACATGCCGCCGTTGCCCTATCTGAAGCGGATCCCGGCGCTGGCGGACATGGACCTCGAGGAGGCCTACACCAACGCCCGGGTGTGGGAGCGTTTCAAGCCGGGGCTGGTCACGCTCTGCTCGCCCGATCCGCAGGCGTTCCGCCCGCCGGAGGAGGCGCCGAACGTGCTGCATGTCGGCCTGCCCACCAACTTCAAGGCGGCGACGTTCGAGGATGAGCAGCACAACAAGCTGCTTCGCGAGCTGGAATCCGACATCGACGCGGTGACGCTCGATGGCCACGACGTGCCGGTGAAGCTGAAAGTGTTCTCTTCGCTGTTCGTGCCGCTCGCCAAATGGTCGATGCTGCTGACCGGCAATTATCGCTGCATCACGCCGCACGAGCCGCAGTCGATCCGCGACGCCGTGCACGGTGACCTCAAGCTGTCACAGTCGATCTATGAGCATGTCGACGGCATCGCCCGGCGCCTCGGCGCTGATCCAGCCGACCAGGTGCCGTTCGGCAAATATGCCAAGGCGGCGGAAAGCCTGCTCAAGCCGTCCTCCGCGGCCCGCGCGGTCGCCAGCGGCGCGCCGTTCATCGAGCGCGTCGATCTGTTGGTGAAGCTGATCTCGCACCAGCTCGGCGTGCCCAGCGCCGAGATCGACCGCACGGTCGAGACCGTCGATCAGAAGCTGAACGAGAAGATCGTGGCGGGTGGATCAGGGGCGCAGTAGCGGCGGGCGAGTAGGCGCGAGATATCAAAACGCATACTGGTCAGGCGGTGCGCTCCCTCTCCCGCTTGCGGGGGAGGGCTGGGGTGGGGGTGTCTCCGCGGGCGACACTGCCCGAGTGGAGAGCTTCGCTCGTCTCGACCCCGCAAGCGGGAGAGGTGAAGCGCGTCTGGCCAATCGATCTAACAAAAAATTATCATCCTCTAAGAGTCGTCAGCCCGGCGCACGTTCCACGACGTGACGTAACCACACCATACCGCCTTCGAGCGTTTCGCAATGCGTGAGACGCAGCGACTGCCCGGCGCCGGGAGGGTCCCCCTCGGGGCCGTCATAATCCACAATGCTTTGCGTACCGGCCACGCCATCGACGGCGGGATGGATCAGGGTGCTGAACTCATCGATGAGCTTGTGCTTGAGAAAGGCGCCGTTGATCTTGCCGCCGCCTTCGAGAAGAAGCGTTTTGGCACCAAGCAGCGAGGCGACCTCCTCCATCACGCGGGGCAGATCATCGCCCTTGGGTCCGGCGAAGACATAAGACACGCCGTCCTCACGCAATTCCGCGAGGTACGCATCGGACACTTCCTCGCCCAGAACGGCGACGACATGGTCGCCGCCGATATTGTCCTTGCCGTAATGAACGCGGCCCGCTGGATCGATACCGATCGCAAGCTTGCGCCCGCCGCGCGAGGCAATATGCGCTTCGCGCGCAACTTTGGGTGCATCTTTAAGCGGCCGCTCCGCTCCCTTCGCCATCTCGCTCATCGTCTTGCGGCCGACGATCCATCCGTCCGCGCCGAACTGATCATGTATGCGTTCATAATGTCCGCGCAGGACATCTCGCGAGATGCCGTTCGCTGGCGCGGTGAAGCGGCTCGGATGCAGACGGCCGTCGATCGAGGTGCCCATATGGCAGATGATGTAGGGGCGCATGGGAGCTTTTCCTCGCCTGGTGCCGGTCTCTCAATTCGACCAGCGCGGCAAATGCTGGCGATGACGGAGGACGGCCCGGTAGATCACGCCTCTATGCCAATTTGTTTCACCAGTTCGGGAATAAGCTGTCTTAGCTTGCCGTGGCTGAGGAGTGGCGAAGCGGCGATCTCGGCAAGCCGCCGTTCGACGTCGGGCCATTGATTGGTCTCGCGCGGGTCGATGTCGCCCTTGGCAAGGTTGCAGGGATAGCAGGCCAGCACGCGGTTGCTCCGGCCGTTCTGACCGCCCTTGGAGAGCGGGATGAAATGGTCGATGCTGGCCTTGACCTTGCCGCCCGTCTTCATCCGGGAGAGTGCAACGTCGCAGTAGGCGCATCGTCCGCCCCAATCGAAATAGAGGCGCTTGTAGATCACGTCGGCCATCAGCCGCTCTTCCCCAAAATCTCTCGTCGACGAATCACCATTGTCGGCATTGAATCCGACGCCGCAAGAGGAGATTGGTTTACCCGGACAGCGCGCGCCGCACCATGTTCGCCAATTGGGATTTTCGGTACGGCTTGGTCAGCAGCAGCACGCCGGGATCGAGGCGGCCCTGATGCAAGATCGCGTTGTCGGTATAGCCCGAAGTATAGAGCACCTTGACGCCGGGGCGGCGCTTGATGGCTTCATCGGCGAGCTGCCGGCCGGTCATGCCGCCGGGCATGATGACGTCGGTGAACAACAGGTCGAACGGCTTGCCGTCCGCGATCAGCGCCATCGCCGCCGGGCCGTTGGCGGCCGCGATCGTCTGATAGCCGAGGCTCTGCAGTTGGGTGATGACGAAGTTGCGCACCAGCGCGTCGTCTTCCACCACCATGATGGTCTCGTTGCCTTGCGGCAGCGCAGGGGCAGCGGCCGGCGCGGTCTCGACCTGGCCGCGGGCCGGCGGCAGATAGAGCTTGATCGTGGTGCCGTGGCCGACCTCGCTGTAGATCCGGATGTGCCCGCCCGATTGCTTGACGAAGCCGTAGACCATGCTCAGCCCGAGGCCCGAGCCCTTGCCGACCTCCTTGGTGGTGAAGAACGGCTCGAACACCTTGTTCAGCACGTCCTGCGGCATGCCAGCGCCGTTATCGCTGACCGCGAGCATCACGTAGGGGCCGGGCTTGGCGTCCGGATTGGCCTGCGCATAGGCCTCGTCGAGCACGACGTTGCGTGTCTCCAATAGCAGCTTGCCGCCGTTCGGCATCGCGTCGCGGGCATTGATCGCCATGTTGAGCAGGGAGTTGGCGAGCTGCGAGGGGTCGATATGGGCCACCGCCGTTTCCTGCTCGAGTATCGAGTTGACCTCGATCTGCTCGCCGAGTGTCGGGCGAAGCAGCTTGGCGATGTCGACGACGGTGGCGTTGATGTCGACATTGCGCGGCTGCAGCGGCTGGCGGCGGGCGAAGGCAAGCAGATGCTGGATCAATTCGCTGCAGCGTTCCGCCGCCTGGTCGATCAATTCGGCCGTCTTCTGCAGCTCCGGTTCATGGGCAAGGCGGGCTACGAGAGTCTCCGTGGTGCCGGTGATCACGGTGAGCATGTTGTTGAAGTCGTGCGCGACGCCGCCGGTGAGCTTGCCGATCGCATCTAACTTCTGAGATTGCTGCAGCTTGTGCTCGGTTTCGCGCGATGCGGTGGCATCATGGTAGACCAACGCGGCGCCGCTGATCGCGCCCGAGGTATCGCGCAGCGGCCGGCCGCTGATCAAGAGATGAACGGGCCGGCTGCCGCCGACCGGGCGCACCACGATTTCGGTGGCATCGAATGTTTCGCCGCGCAGCGCTCGTGCGGCAGGCATGTCCTGGACCGGCAGCGGCGTGACGCCGTCGGCATGGAAAACCGTGCTGAGCGAGCGCAACAGCTCGACCGTCATGCCCGGCCGGTAGCGCAGCATCTTCTCGGCGGCGGGATTGGAGAGCAACACCTCTCCCTTGGTGTCGATGACAAGCACCGCTTCCGCCATGCTGTGAAAGGTGCTGCGCAGGACGGCGGCCGAAAGCCTGAGCTCCTCGTGCGCAGCAACCAGATGCTCGGTACGCTCGGCGACCGCGGCCTCCAGCGCCTCGTTGGTCGCCTTGCTGGCGCTCAGCGAATCCTGCAGTTCCCGGCGCGAGCGGCGGGCCAACAAGGTGAGAACAGTGGCGAGGATCAGGATCAGCACCACGCCGGCGAGATCGATCGCCAGCAGGAAACTGCCATTGGTCTCGGACTCCGCACGTCTGGCGAAAAGCAGCCGCCGTTCTTCCGCGACAGCCTTTTCCAGATTGCCGGCGATCGCGGCCGTGGCCGCGCGGTCCTCCTGGGCGACGAGCGCGGCGGCGGCGGCGCTGTCGCCGGCGGTCCGGAGCCTGACCAGCTCGCCATTGAGTGCGATCTGGCGCTCCACCAGCGCCTTGGTTTCTTCGATCAATTGCTTTTCGGTGGGGTTGGCTTTGACGGCCTCGATCAGTGCCGCCAGTGCCGGCACGATCGCGTCGCTGGCCTCACGGTATTCGCGGGCGAATTCCTGATCACCTGACAGCGCGTAGGCGCGCGCCGCGCTTTCCGCCCGGTGCAGCTGCGGGCGCATATCGGAGAGCTTTCCGAGGATTCCGAGCGCGCGGTCCACGGAGGCGCTATCGGATCGCGACTTGAGGTCGAGACCGATCGAGGCAGCGCCGATGACGAGGAGGATCGCGAGCCCAATTCCGAGAATGATACGCTGGGAAGGCATTTGCCAGTTGCTATTTCGAGTCGCGTGCGGACGCTTCTGATTTGGTGATGCATTGATTGACCGAGGTCAACAGCGCGTCCGGCGTGAACGGCTTGCGCAGGCAGCATGCCGCGCCGAGCTCGATGGTCATGCGCAGGAAATCCGGTGCGCGTTTGGCGTTGGCGAAGGCGTAGCCGGACATCGCGATGATCGGTGTGTCCGGCTTGCGCTCGTGGAACATCCGTATCGACTCGAAGCCGCGCATGTGCGGCATGAACACGTCGATCAGCATGACGTCGAAGTCGGAAGTTTCGAGCGCGCGCATTCCCGCCTCACCACCGTCGGCAACGGTGACCTCGAAACCCTTGCGCGTCAGACAGACCTCGATGGCAACGCAGACCATCGGGTCGTCATCGACCACGAGAACGCGCGGCACGATGCTTCCTTCTTCGTTGGGCGGCAGTCAGATGACTGACATCCAATGTGACGATTAAGTCGAAACGCCGACAGGTCGTCTGTATGATACAGTGCACATAAGAGTTGCCGGGGGCAATTCCCTCTTCGCTGTATCAGAACGAGAATAACGAGAACAAATGCACTTCCGGTTCCGGATCTAAATCTGCCATGCCGCCGATCAAAGACGCGGGGCGGCCGTCGCCGCTCGGGCTCGTCCTGCTCGCGATCACGTCAGTGGGGTGGGGCCTCAATTTCCCGATCATGAAACATTTACTGACCGAGTGGCCGCCCTTGTCGTCGCGCGGTCTCTGCGGTGTCGCCGGTGCCACGGCGTTGGCGCTTATTGCACTCGCGCGAAGACAGAAATTGAGCGTGCCGGGGGCGATGTGGTTGCGGCTATTGCTGGTGTCGACATTGGCGATCAGCGGCTGGGTCGCTTTCATTGGCCTGGCGCTGCTGTGGCTCAGCGCCAGCGAGGCAGCGGTGCTCGGCATATCGATCCCGGTCTGGGTCGCACTCCTGGCTTGGCCAATCCTGGGTGAGCGGCTCTCGCCGCTTCGCGCCGTCTCGCTGATGGTCGCGCTCGCCGGCATTGCCGTGCTGATCGGCGGCAACGGTTTCGAGGCCAGCATCGAAAAACTGCCGGGGGTCGCGCTCGCATTGGCCGGCGCCATCGGCGTCGCACTCGGCACCGTACTCACCAAGCATTTTCCGCTGGCGATGCCGCCGCTGTCGCTGGCCGCCTGGCAGGTCGGGCTCGGCTGTCTGCCGGTCGCGATCGTCGGCCTTGCGGTCGAGCAGCCGCAGCTCGCCGCGCTGTCATGGGTCGGCTGGGCGTCGCTCCTTAACATGACGCTGATCCAGTTCTGTCTGTGCTACGTCTGCTGGTTTGCCGCGCTTGAGCGGCTGCCAGCGGCCACGGCTTCGATCGGGACTTTGCTGGTCCCCGTCGTTGGCGTGCTCGCGGCGGCTGCGATGCTGCACGAGCCGCTCGGACTGCGTGAGTTCGCGGCGCTGGTATTCACACTTGGCGGCGTCGCGGTGGCGCTTCGGTCCTGATCCAAAAACGAAAAGGGCGGCGCACCGAAATGCGCCGCCCTTCGAACTCACGATATCGTGTTATTGCGCCGGGCAGGGGTGACGCCGGCCGTCATAGCCGAGATAGGTCCCTGACGCCGGATCGTAGGATTTGTACCTGCGCATGCAATAGGCCACGGCATCATCGCCGACCGGAGGCGCAGCGGCGACGATGGTCTCGTCATAGTAATAGGGGTCATCGTAATAGTAGGGGCTGCCGTAATAGCCATACGCCGACCCGATGCCTGCGCCGATCGCGAAGCCCGGCCAGAAGCCATGACGGTGATGACGGTGAAAATGACGGCGGCCACCATGCCAGGCGCCGCCAGTCCAGGTCCCTTGGGTGCCGCCTGCGACAACTGGACCACCGGCGCCGGGGCGGACGCCCGTTGCGACGCCCGGTGCTGCGGCCATCCCACCGCCTCTCACACCAACGCCGCCACCGGCCGCTATGCCAGGGCCGCCGCCTCTAAAGCCGCCACCTGGGGCGATTGCCGCACCGCCGCCACCTCTAAAGCCGCCGCCACCGCCGATAGCTGCACCGCCACCGCCGCCACCGCCGATAGCTGCGCCGCCACCGCCGCCGCCCACAGCTGCGCCGCCACCACCGCCACCGCCGCCTGCAACGCCCGGCCGGCCCTGAGCCGAGGCTTGGCTTGCCATTGCGATCGGCACGAGCAGCGCTATCGCTGCGGCTGTACTCAACACTTTTAGATTGATCATTGTGTGGGCTCCATTTGCGGGAATGAATTATAGGGTTCCTAACCCCCTCACGGGATGGACGTTCCCGAGCCTGCGCATTCGCTGCGCGCAAGCCGAGCCTGTCGGATCGGAACTGTGTGCGGAATGAACGGATCGCGCCGATTCCGCGACCCTGCGCTGGGCGCGACCGGTCAGGCAAGACCATCCTCCCGCCGGCAGGGTTGGAATGTCGGCCTTTGTCTGGACAATCCGGCCCGTGGATGGCATCAGAGCGGCACGTTTTCTCGAACCGGCCCGAGCCTCATGAAGCAGTTTTTGCTGAAGTTTTTCACTTGGTGGAACAGCCAGACGTTCGGCACGCAGTTGTGGACCTGGCGATTCGGCGAACTGGTCGGCGAGGACGAGCAGGGCAACCGCTACTACCGCACGAAGGGCCGCAAGATCGATCCGACGCTCGGCTTCGAGCGGCGCTGGGTGATCTATAACGGCTATGCCGAGGCGAGCCGGGTGCCGCCGTCATGGCATGGCTGGCTGCATCACGTTGTCGATACCCCGCCGACGGAAGAGTCTTACACGCCGCGCGAATGGGAAAAGCCGCATCGGCCGAACCTGACCGGTACGCCCGCGGCCTATCGTCCCTCCGGCTCGACGCTCGCCAGCGGCCGTCGCCAAAAGGCAACAGGCGACTATCAGGCCTGGACGCCGGGAAGCTGACCTCACGTTTATTTTAGCGGGAACTGCCCTAGGTGCACTTGCACGCCAGGATGCGTGTAGATACACGTATCTCATGAAGCAAGCGAACGATCGTGATACCGCTGACTACATGGCTGCTGCCGGCTGCTTCTGCCTGGCATCGCGGCAGGCCGCGCGGAAGATCACGCGGCTATACGATTCGTACATGCAAGAAGCGGGAGTTCGGATCACGCAGTTCACCATCCTGTCGCAACTGATGCTGCGAGGGGATATGCCGATCGGCAAGCTGGCCACAATTCTCGGCATGGAGCGCACGACGCTGACCCGCAACCTCGGGCCGCTCGAGCAGCAAAAGTGGATTTCGGTCAAGGCGGGCGAGGATCCGCGCGCCCGCATGATCGGCATCACCGCGCAGGGGCGGGGTGTGGTGCGTCGCAGCTTTCCGTTCTGGTCGAAGGCGCAGGCGCATATCGGCAAGCTGCTCGGCGCTGACGGCCAGGCTGCGCTGAAGCTTCTGGAATCCCGGAATCTGGGATGAAGTGAAGGGGAGGGACCTTCGGCCGGGGCTTCGTTCATCCAAATAGGTGTAGCTACACTTAACAGGAGAAGCGTCATGCTCGACTTCGTCGGAACCATCGTTCTTGTTGCCGCGATCATCGTCAGCATCAATGCGCTTACCGGCGCGATGCCGATCACCACATCACAGCGCCTCGCGCTTTCGGTCGGCGCCGGTCTGTGGACGGGCTTGGCTGCCGCGCTCGCGGCAGCGAACCTGTTCCTCGGCTCAAATCCGGTGGGGCCGCCGACGATCGGCACGGTCATCGCATTACCGCTGGTCGCAACCGCTATTGCGGCGTCGATCTCTCCATCCGTGCGCGCTGCGCTGCTCGCGATGCCTATGCCCTTCCTGATCGGTCTCAACGTGTGGCGTTTGGGTGGAGCATTCTTCCTGCTGCTCGCGGCGGAGGGACGGCTTGCCGGACCCTTCCCGTATTCGGCGGGTTGGGGCGATATCATAACCGGCGCGCTGGCGCTGCCGGTGGCCTGGATCGCGCTGCGCGGGGGAGGCAAGGCGCTGGTCTGGGCCTGGAATGCTTTTGGGATGCTCGATCTTGTGGTCGCGCTGACGCTCGGGATCACCTCGGCAAGTGGCTCGCCATTGCAGATCATTCACGCCGGCGTAGGTTCGGCAGGCGTGCAGGTGCTGCCGTGGTCGCTGATTCCGACCGTCCTAGTGCCCATGTTTCTAATCGTGCACGCCGTCATCTTCGCCCAACTGACCGCCGCCAGCAGGGCAACGGAGGCGCCGCAACTGTCTTCATCACGTTGACCCAGGCCTGTGGATAGCGGGATCAGCGGGTACAACCGTCGCGTTCATCTTGTGCTGTTCGCGTTATCGCGGCTTAATGGGGACATCTTACGGAGATGGGAAACCATCGCGTCGGTGTCGGGCTCCAGTTCGCGACTGTCCCGGCGAGCAGCGGCCACCGAGTAGGATACGGCCGGGAGATAGGCCCCCGGGTGCAGATATCCTGAAATCGCCCGCTAATGTGTGGCTGCCGTAGGAAAGGAAAGGCCGTCCGGGAAACCGGGCGGCCTTTTTCTTTGTTGGCGGGTTCACTTGTCCCGGATGCGGCTTCCGGCTTTGCTATCCCAGCCTTGCGGCGGCGCGGCCGATCATCTCGCTGCGGCGGGCCTGCGCCGGCGCGATTCGCTCTTTCATGAAGGCCAGCACTTCTGGCGGCGCGGTGTCGGGCGAGCCGGAATTGAACGGCGGCGCGGGATTGTATTCGAGGCGAAGCTGGATGGCTTCCGCGGTCTTTTGGTCGTGCAGCAATGAGACCAGCGTCAGCGCGAAATCGATGCCGGCGGTGACGCCGCCGCCGGTGACGCGATTGCGATCGACGCAGACGCGGGTCTTGGTCGGGATCGCTCCGAAAGCTTTCAAAAAGTCCATCGCCGTCCAGTGCGTCGCCGCGCGATAGCCTTTGAGCAGGCCGGCGGCGCCGAGCACCAGCGAGCCCGTGCAGACCGAGGTGATGTATTTGGCGCCGGGCGCCTGCTTGCGCAAAAAGGCCAGCATCTCCTCGTCGTTGATCATGTCGTCGGTGCCGAACCCGCCGGGCACGCAGATGACGTCGAGCTGCGGGCAATCGGCAAAGGTCGTGGTCGGCGTCAGCACCAGCACGGAATCGCTCGTGACCGGCTCGATCCGTTTCCAGATCAGGTGAACCTTGGCGCCGGGCAGACTGGAAAACACCTGCAAGGGACCGGTGAAATCGAGCTGGGTGACGCGCGGGAACAGCACGAGACCGATTTGCAGCGGGGTGGGGGTTGGAGATGGCTCGGACATCGTGACCTCCAGAAAATTTGCCTTGACGGGAGGCATCATGCCATGGTCGCTTCATGTCATAAACGGCATATTTCCCTCATTTTAGGACATCGGCCAAAGTTGCGGCTGAAGTGCAGGACGGACCAGCATCATGATCGGCGTTCTCATCTTTCCGGATTTCCAGTTGCTCGACGCAGCCGGGCCGATCTCGGCCTTCGAGATCGCGGCGCGCTATGCCGAGGGCGCGCCAGCGATCCGGGTTCTGGCGGTGACGCCGGGGCCTGTGCGCTCGTCATCGGGGGTGGAGATCGTAGCAAGAGGGTTGAAATCGGCATCCGCCGTGACGACGCTGATCGTCGCAGGCGGCGAGGGCGTGCGGGAGGCGGCAAGGTGCGAGAAGACGCTCGGCTTCGTGCGCGCGGCTGCGAAGCGCGGCATCCGCGTCGCCAGCGTCTGCTCCGGCGCCTATGTCCTCGCGGAGGCCGGACTGCTCGATGGCCGCCGCGCCACCACGCATTGGCAGCGCACGCGGCATTTTCTGAAGACCTATCCTCAGGTGAGACTGGAGCCTGATCGCATCTTCGTGCGCGACGGCGACGTCTGGACGTCGGCGGGGATATCCGCCGGCATTGACCTGTCGCTGGCGATGATCGCGGAAGATTACGGCGACGAGATCGCGCAGAAAACCGCAAAGCAGCTCGTACTCTATCACCGCCGCAGCGGCGGCCAGTCGCAATTCTCCTCGCTACTGGAATTGAAGGCGCCGAACGGCCGTTTCGGGCCGCTGCTCGCATGGGCGCGCGAAAACCTCGAGGCGCCGCTCACCGTTGAGGATCTCGCCGAGCAGGCCGGCATGAGTTCGCGGCATTTCACCCGCGCCTTCATGGCAGAGACCGGCACCACGCCGTCAAAGGCGGTGGAGCGGCTCCGCATCGAGGTGGCGCGGCAACGTGTGCAATCCTCCAGCGAGGCGATCGAGCGCGTTGCGCAAACCACTGGCTTTCGCGATCCGGAGCGGATGCGCCGCGCCTTCATCCGCGCCTTCGGCCAGCCGCCGCAATCGCTGCGCCGCGCGGCGCGGGCAGGGTAGGCGGATTGGAAAACCGCTATCTGCGGAAATCCACCCGGCCTTGCGAGAAATACCCGTCTATTCGCTGGTCGCTCACCACGAGGCCAACCCAGGGAACGGTGATCTCCGGGTTGTTCAGGTTGATGTATTTCCCGACCAGCCGGCGCGGACCTTCGCGCATCGCTTCGATAAGGCCTCGGCGCTTGCCCGAGTCCCAATCGAACAGCAAGTAGACACGCTCGCCCACTATTCTCGCTTCACCCTGGCCCTGTTTCCATTTATCGGGCGTATCACCCAGGATGGTCGGATCCGCAGCGCCCTTCCAGCGGCTCGACCACTGACCTTCGATCGTGCCGTGCGGGTAGCTGCTATTTCCTGCGCTCCATTGCAGAGCGTTCTCGTCGCTAGCGGACTCTTCCGGCATCGTGTTGCGGGCGAATTGCATTACGTCATTATCATCGGGATACGGAACATCCATAACGCTGAATGGATTTCGCCGGGCCGGATCGTTGTCGGACACGAGATTTAGTTTGACGTTCATTGGGTAACTCCAACCGCACTTGCGTTGCTGTGTGAACGCTTGGGATCGCAGGTTGGAGTTGTTGCAGCCACCCGATTTCCGAAGGAACCTTGCTGGTCACGCCGGATCGGGCAGCTTTCAGATCTCGAATAGATGTGCCGGGAAGGGGGATCGTCGCCGACAAGCGGTCGACGCGGTCCGCCGTTCGAAGAACGCCGATGGCCGATGTGCGTTGCTGGCTCAGGCGACGTC
The DNA here is from genome assembly GCF_020329435.1 of Bradyrhizobium hereditatis. Lineage (GTDB taxonomy): Bacteria > Pseudomonadota > Alphaproteobacteria > Rhizobiales > Xanthobacteraceae > Bradyrhizobium > Bradyrhizobium hereditatis. The sequence continues at coordinate 287,061 of NZ_JAGKJK010000001.1, forward strand.
GGCTTTCGCGCCCTCTTGCTCTTGCTCCGCTGCGAGCAGAGCGTCGAGATCGACGAGCTGCGGATCGTCGTCCTGCGGTTCGCCATTGTGGCCTGCGCTGCCATGGAGATGCATCAGCGTCTGCACACGGCGGGCGTTGAGATGGTCCACATGCTGATGCTGCAGCGCTATCGGCAGCAGCGTCTTGGGCAGCCCGACCACCGCAAAGGCCGCAACCTTGCGCACCTCATCACCCTCGCGCCAACGCAGGGGATGGAGGGTGTAGATCAGTTGCCGGTCGATCTCCGCCGATGACGGTTGCTCGGATTCCGATAGCGCGATGCTGGCAAGGTTGGCGTTGCCCGCGCGGGTGCGTACCGCAGCCGAGCGCAGCTCCCAACAGATCAAGTCCGTCGCCGCGCGGACCTCGCTACGCACCGCATCCACGCTAGCCGAGAATCGGGTGGCTTCCGGTATCGACAGCGCGCTTTTCGTGACGGCCTCGACCAGTGCTGTGGCGCCGGATTCGAATCCCGGTGCGGCTCTTTCGATCGCCGCAGCCATCGCCTCGATCTGATCAGCCAGCGCGTCGCGGTCCCGCTGCGCCTTTGCATCAGCGAGGGCGCGCTCGGCAGACGCTACCTGATCATCAACTTCCACCAATTCGGCACGTAACGTCTTGGCGCGGTCCTCGACCGCGCGCATGCTGGCTTCGGCGCGATCGAGCCGGGAATTGTTGGCACCGGCTACCGCCAGCCGTTCGGCGGCGGCGCGCTTTTCTGCAAGGTCCGCTTCGGTGAGGCTGAGCCGTTCGGCCAGCTTTTGCCGCGCCGAGAGCTTGTCTTTCAGCGCGACCTCGAAGCGCTCGATCGGGCTGAGTTCGCGCTTGAAAAATGCCATGGCGGTTCCTCGCGAGGTTGCGATCATCCGCCAGAATCACCTGGCAGATTCGTTCGTGTGCCAGAGTTAGTGCGAAACTTGGATAACATTGCGGCCTGAGTCGGTACAGTTGCTCTGGCCGGGATAAACCGGCCATCGCAGTTGGGGTGGCTTAGCTGAACGGCGCGGCGCGAATCAGTTGTGCCACTTCGGGAAGATGCGCGCGCTGGATGTTCTGCGCCGCGTGGATGCGGGCGCGTTCGAGCGGTGTAGCGACACCGCCGCTGCTATCGCCTGCCTCTCATGTTCTGGATTCGCTGCTGGCCCTGCAGCAGCTTCTGGGTTTCTTGAAGTTCAGGTCACCTGCTGGACACCTTGAAGAGCCGGTACTGTGGCGTCCGGCGCGCTGACCACCCATGTCGGGGTTCGACCCCACGAACACGCGCCAGATGCGCGACGTGACGCAAAGTGAATGTGCTGTTCACGAAATCGCGTTGTATTACAGAGGCTTAATCGTCCCTAAGATGAGCGGGTTGACGGGTCGATCCTGGCTAATGCGGTTTGTCGGGATGCCAACCGAGCACCGCCAGCATCACGAAGAATCCGACGACATAGGCGGCCGCCACCGGCCAGCCGTGGTTGAGCCAGCGCCCGACCGATTTGGCTTCCGGATACATGTTCGACAAAGCGACGCCTGCCGACGAGCCGAACCAGATCATCGACCCGCCGAAACCGACGGCATAGGCGAGATAGCCCCAGTCGTAGCCGCCTTGTTTCAGCGCAAGCGCGGTCAGGGGAATGTTGTCGAACACGGCGGAAACGAAACCAAGGCCGAATGCGCTCGACCAGGATGCGGCCGGCAGGCGGTCGACCGGCATCAGCGAGGCGGCCGTGACCAGGGCAAGAAGAAAGACCGTGCCCTTGAAGGTTTCCGGCATCACCTTCCAGTCCGGCGCACGCCATGGCGCGGTCAGCAGAATCACCGCCCAGACGGCGAGGCCGAGAACCGGGATAATTTCGAGCAAGGCAGGGAACTTCACATTGGCGGTGATGTTCGCGACGAGCGCGGCAACCAGAATGGCGGCGACGATGACAATCCGTGCCGGGTCGACCTTGAGGCCTTTCGCCGGATCCTTCTGGATCGGCGAGTAGCGCTGCTGCTGAATGGAGGCGGGCACTGCAAAAACGAGCATCGCGACGATGGCCGCGATATAGGCTTCCACCACCGCAAGCGGGCTGACACCGGCGATCCACATCATCGTCGTTGTCGTGTCGCCGACGACACTGCCGGCACCTCCTGCGTTCGAGGCGGCGACGATCGCCGCGAGATAGCCGATGTGAACCTTGCCGCGGAACACGTGGCGCGCCACCGTGCCGCCGATCAGCGCGGCGGCGATATTGTCGAGAAAGCTGGACAGCACGAACACCAGCACGAGCAGCACGACGCCGCCCTTCCAGTCGTCCGGCAACAGCGCCGGCATCTCATCGGGAATGCGGCTTTCCTCGAAATGCCGGGACAGCAGCGCAAAGCCCATCAGCAGCAAGAACAGATTGGCGAGCGTGATCCATTCATGCGCCATATGGTGGCCGAGGCCGGCGAGGCCCACGCCGTCCTTGAAGCCGGTGAAAACCAGCTTGTAGACGATGATCGCGGCAAGACCGGTCAGCGCCACCTGAAGCGTCTTGTGATGGAATAGCGCGACCCCGAGCAGCGTCAGCGCGAACAGGATGAAGTCGACGGGTATTCCGAACACAAGGATTGGGTCGATCACCACGGCCTCGTACGCATTGAAGGGGGCGATACTGTAGCGTTATTTCAGCGCTTTCAGCCATGCGGCGATTTCGCTGACTGCGACGTTGGCCTGCTGCAGCAGCTTGCCCATGGTGAAGAAGCCGTGGAACTGGCCCGGAAAGTGCCTGTAGGTCACGGGCACGCCGGCTTCCTTCAGCCGCGCGGCATATTCGGCGCCTTCGTCGCGCAGGGGATCGGCGCCTGCGGTCAGCACATAAGCCGGTGGCAAACCAACAAGCGTCTTTGCGCGCGCGGGCGAGGCTTTCCAGTGATCGATGTCGGCGGTGCTGTTGAGATAATGGTTGCAGAACCATTTGATGACGGAGTGCGTCAGCAGGATGCTGGTCTCGGGCTCGCTGTGCGAGGGATGCTTCATCGCAAAGTCGGTGGCGGGATAGACCAGCACTTGGCCGGCAAGCGTCGGGCCGTCACCGTCACGCGCAGCCAGCGCCACGACGGCAGCGAGATTGCCGCCGGCGCTGTCGCCGCCGACCAGCAAATGCCCGGCGTCGATGCCGAGCTCGCCGGCGTTGGCGGCAACCCATTTGGTCGCGGTGATGGCGTCGTCGGCGGCGGCAGGGAATTTGTGCTCGGGCGCCAGCCGGTAGTCGACCGAGATGACGATCAACTCGCCCTCATGGGCCAGCTTCTGGCAGACCACTTCATGGGTATCGAGGTCGCCGATCACCCACCCGCCGCCGTGAAAGAACACCAGGCATGGCGCAGCCCCATTGGTCTTACGCAGCGTCTTTGGCGTGTAGATGCGCGCCGGAATCGTGCCGTGCGGCGCCGGGATGTCGAGCGGCTTGTTCGATTGAAGCGCGGGCGGCTCGGGATTGCTGACGACGCGGGCGGCCCGATAGTACTCGCGCGCTTCCGGTGCGGTCAGCGTCTCGTAGGCGGGCCGGCCTGCTTCCTGGAAAGCCTTGTAGACGGCGGCGGCATCGGGATCGAGTGTGACGGGCATGATCGGGAATGAACCTCTGTTTCTGAGTACGTCATTCCGGGTCTGGTCCTTCGGACTATCCCGGAATGCCAACGCTAAGCGGCGGTGCGGCCGCCGTCGACGGTGTATGCGGAGCCGGAGACGTAGCTCGCTTCATCCGAGGCCAAGAACGCCACGATGGAGGCGACTTCGGACGCCTGTCCGAGTCGCCGCGCCGGAATCCGGTCGACGATCTTCTCAGGTGGCGGCGGCTCGTTGCCGGGATTGCGGCCCTGCAGGATCGTGCTGAGCATCCGGCTGTCGATCAGGCCGGGGCAGACGCAGTTCACCCGCACGCCGGTGCCGGTGCACTCCCAGGCGGCGCTCTTGGTGAGCCCGATCACCGCATGCTTGCTGGCGCTGTAGACCGCGATCATCGGCGAGCCGATGAGGCCGGCGATGGAGGCGGTGTTGATGATGCTGCCCTTGTTCTTTTTCAGCATCACTGGCAGCACATGCTTCATGCCGAGAAAGACGCCGACCACGTTGACGTCGAGCATGCGGCGAAAACTCTCCAGCGAATATTCCGGGATCGGCTTGATGTCGCCCTCGACGCCGGCGTTGTTGTAGAACACGTCGATCGTGCCGAACCTGTCGAGCGTGGCGCGGACATATTCCGCGACTTCATCTTCCTGTGTGACGTCAGCGGTGATCGCCAGCGCTTCGGCGGTGGCGGGCAGGCCGCTGATCGCGGCCTTGAGATCGTCTTCCCGACGGTCGACAGCGACAATCCGCGCACCGCGTTCGGCCAACAGGTGAATGGTTGCGGTTCCGATGACGCCGGCCGCGCCGGTCACGACGGCAACCCGGCCATCGAGGTGAATTCGATCGGGCATGTTCTTCAGGTTTCCTCTGGCTCGCCCGGTTATTCCGGATTTTTGCTGGTTTTTGCGCGGGAGCGACTATTTCATTTGGAACGGGGCATGGCTAGATCATGGAACGCCTGTCGGAGGACTGTTTGCGCCGTTCGGGGCCATGATCGAGATCATGGAGCGCCGGTCGGATGACTGGTTTCCGCCGTTCCGGGCCATGATCGAGATCATGGAACGCCTGTCGGAGGACTGTTTGCGCCTTTCGGGGCCATGATCGAGATCATGGAGCGCCGGTGGGAGGACTGGTTTCCGCCGTTCCGGGTCAAGATCGAGATCATGGACCGCCTGTCCGGAACTGATCTCGGCCATTTCGGGCCATGATTCCATGCGGCGGGAAGAGGGCAAACCGCCCTTTCCCCGCCGTATTCAGCGTGTTAACCGGAAGGGACGCGAGCGGCGGATTAGTCTGTACTATGTCGCGAGCCCGATTCGCCTTTTAAAGCCGCGCGAGATGCTTCGAACCATTGCCCTGACCGGTCTTGCGGCCCTGATCGCCGCCACCACGGCCACGCTCGCGCCACCCGCGCAGGCGCAGATCGGCAATATCTTTTCCGATCCGCCGCTGCGGCCGCCGGGCGCCATTCCCCGTGGCAATCAGCAGCAGCAACAATTCCCTGACGACGACGAGGAAGTGCCGGAACTGCCGCGCGGCCGCCTGTTGCCCACCCCGAACCGTCCACCGCCGGGGCAGGGCGCTCCGCCGCCGGGCAGCTTCCAGTCGCAGCCGCTGCCGCCGCCGCCCGGCACTCCGCAAGGCACCCAGCCCGGCGTTGCGGTTCAGCCGCCGCAGCCCGGAGGTCCCGGCGTTGCCAACGCGCCGCCCGGACAGCGCCAGCCCCAGCCCCCCGCCAAGGGCGTGCCGAGTTCGCCGGCGACCCTGCAGCCGGGCGACGAGGTCGTGTCCGAGCCGCCGGCCACCAAGATCACCAACAAGAAGGCGAGCTTCTCCGGTCTCGACAAGATCACCGGCCGCATCATCAATTTCGACGAAGACATCGGCGAGACCGTGCAGTTCGGTGCGCTGCGCGTGAAGACCAGCGCCTGCTACACGCGGCCATCGACGGAAGCCGCCAACACCGACGCATTCGTCGAGGTCGACGAGATCACGCTGCAGGGCGAGGTGAAGCGGATCTTCTCGGGCTGGATGTTCGCCGCCAGCCCCGGCCTGCATGGCGTCGAGCATCCGGTCTACGACATCTGGCTGACCGACTGCAAAGTGCCCGACCAGACCATCGTCAGCGCGCAGCCCGATCCGCCGAAAGCGGCTGCGCCGCCGCCCGGCGCCAAGCGTCCGCCGCCGCCGCCGAAGCAGGCCGCGCCGCGTCCGCCGGGACCACCGCCGCAGCCGCAATTCCAGCAGCAGCCGCAACAGGCGGCTCCACCGCCGCCTCCGCCGCAGCAGCGGCCGGGCGGGCTGTTTGGCGGGCTATTCGGGAATTAAGGACGTCTGCGCTCCCGCGTGGGCATCTTGATATGTCCCAACACTTATTATCCGCCGTGCAACTTCCACTTGCCGTCGGCAGCGCACCGAAGGGTGGCGTCGCCCATCCGGATGTGCGTTGTGAGGAAATCGATGAAGGTGCGCACGCGCGCCGGCAGCGGTCCGGCGTGGCCGACGTAGATCGCATGGATATCTTCGCGGTCCCCGGGATTGTAGTTCTGCAGCACCGGAACCAGGCGCCCGGCCTCAATGTCGGGACCGATGTGGAATAGAGCCAGGCGTGCGCAGCCAACACCGCCGAGCGCGAGCCGGCGGACCGCCTCGCCATCGCTGGCGCGCGCGACCGGCGGCGGAAGAACCTCCTCGATCCGTTCGCCGCGACGGAATGGCCAGCCGCGAATGCTGCGCGGAAAAGTCCAGCCGATGCCGCGATGGCTGGCGAGTTCAGATGGCGTCTTCGGCTCGCCGTAGCGGGCAAGATAAGCCGGCGCGGCCACCACCGCCATGCGGCTGGTCCCGAGCTTGCGCGCAACGAGGCGCGAAGCCCCAAGTGGCCCGACGCGAATGGCTACATCGGCGCGCTCCTGCATCAGGTCTATGACCGTGTCGGTGAGAACGATGTCTAGCGTGATGTCGGGATGTTGGGCGAGGAAGCGCGGCAGCAGCGGCATCACGTGCTGCATGCCGAAGGGGATGTTGCTGTTGACCATCAGATGCCCGCGCGGCGCTGCACCGGAGCTGGCCTCGCGCTCGGCCTCCTCGATCTCGCCGAGGATGCGCAACGAGCGCTGATAGAAGGCTTGGCCTTCCTCGGTCAATTGGAGCTTGCGCGTCGTGCGGTTGACAAGACGCGTGCCGAGCCGGGCTTCGAGGCGGGATACCAGCTTGCTCACGCCTGATGGGGTCAGGCGAAAGCTTTTTGCCGCGGCGGTGAACCCGCCGAGGTCGACGACGCGGACGAAGACCTCCATCTCGGCAGAACGGTTGGTATCGAGCCGGGCCATGTTGATTTCACGTCACAAATGATTGGACTGCCGGCATTCTAATTCTTCCGCCGCCCTTCCGCTATTTGCGTTGCAACAACCCTGTCCTGATCCGGAGCAACGCATGCCCGCCGCCGTCCTTGCGCTCACCGCCGGTGCCTTTGGCATCGGCACCACTGAATTTCTTATCATGGGTCTCTTGCTGCAGGTCGCCGCCGACATGCAGGTCTCGGTCTCCGCGACGGGCCTGCTGATCTCAGGCTACGCGCTCGGCGTATTCGTCGGCGCGCCGATCTTGACGCTGGCGACCCGGCGGATGCCGCGCAAGGCGGTGCTGCTTGCCCTGATGGCGATCTTCACCTTCGGCAACGCCGCCTGCGCGCTGGCGCCGGACTACGGGCTGTTGATGGCGGCGCGGGTCCTCACCTCTCTCGCCCATGGCACATTCTTCGGTGTCGGCTCCGTAGTGGCGACGGGCCTCGTTACCGAGGACAAGCGTGCTTCCGCGATTGCCACCATGTTCATCGGGCTGACAGTGGCTACTCTGCTCGGCGTGCCCTTCGGCGCGTGGTTCGGCCTGATGCTGGGATGGCGCGCCGCATTCTGGGCGGTGGCCGCGATCGGTGTGGTTGCCTTCGCGGTGCTTGTCGTTTTCGTTCCCGGCAATGTGGATGGCAATGAGAAAGCCACTTCGCTTAGCGAGGAGCTGGCGGTAGTCGGCCGTCCGCAAGTCCTGCTCGGCCTCGCCATGACAGTGTTCGGTTTTGCCGGCCTGTTCGTGGTCTTTACCTATGTTCAGCCGATTCTGACGCGGCTGACCGGCTTCTCTGAAGCGGCGGTCTCGCCGATCCTTCTCGTGTTCGGCGTCGGCCTGTCGATCGGCAATGTTGCGGGCGGGCGGCTCGCCGACCGTGGTCTCGGGCGTGCCCTGATTGCCACGCTCGCGGCGCTTGCGCTCGTGCTCGTCGCGCTTGCCGGGGTGCTGTCGATCAAAGGCCTCGCCGTGGCGTTTATCTTCCTGCTCGGCATCGCCGCCTTCGCCACCGTGGCGCCGCTGCAGCTTCGCGTGCTCGAAACGGCTGGCACGCAGGGCCGCACGCTTGCCTCCAGCCTCAACATTGCGGCTTTCAATCTCGGCAATGCGCTCGGCGCGTGGGCCGGCGGGCTTACGATCGATTACGGCTTGGGCCTTGCCGCGCTGCCGCTCGTCGCGGCGGCGATCACCGCGGCGGGGCTCGTGCTGGCGCTATGGAGTTTACATCTCGACCGGCCGTTACCTTCCGCTGCGGCGTGCCCGGCGGAATGAACTAAAGGATCAAAAGGGAGCACGATGATGGAATATCGCAGCCTGGGTGTCTCGGGTCTGAAGGTCCCCGTTATCAGTTTCGGCACCGGCACGTTCGGCGGAGAGGGGCCGCTGTTCTCAGCCTGGGGCCGCAGCGGCGCCGAAGAAGCGAGGCGGCTAATCGACATCTGCCTTGAGGCCGGCGTCAACATGTTCGACAGCGCCGATGTCTATTCGAACGGCGCATCGGAAGCGATTCTCGGCGCCGCAATCAAAGGCCGCCGCGACAAGGTGCTGATCTCTACCAAGACGAGCCTGCCGATGGGTGACGGTCCATTCGACGCCGGCTCATCGCGGCATCGCCTCGTGTCGGCGGTGGACGCTGCCTTGCGGCGGCTCGGGACCGACTACATTGACTTGCTGCAGCTCCACGCCTTCGATGCCTTCACGCCAATCGAGGAAGTGCTGTCAACGCTTGATGGCCTCGTCCGTGGCGGCAAGTTGCGCTATGTCGGCGCCTCCAATTTCTCCGGCTGGCAGTTGATGAAGTCGCTCGCCATTGCCAATCGTCACGGCTGGCCGCGCCATGTGGCGCACCAGGTCTATTATTCGCTTGTCGGCCGCGACTATGAGTGGGAGCTAATGCCTCTCGGTCTCGATCAGGGGGTCGGCGCGCTGGTCTGGAGCCCGCTGGGCTGGGGGCGTCTCACCGGCAAGATACGACGCGGCCAGCCGCTGCCGGCGGGCAGCCGCCTGCGCGAGACGGCGCAGTTCGGTCCACCCGTCGATGAGGAGCGGCTCTATGGCGTCGTCGACGTCCTCGATGCCGTCGCGACCGAGACCGGCCGCACCGTGCCGCAGGTCGCGATCGCATGGCTGCTCACCCGCCCGAGCGTGTCGTCCGTGATCATCGGCGCGCGCGACGAAACGCAACTGCGCGACAATCTTGGCGCCGTCGGCTGGTCGCTGACCGCCGAGCAGATCGCGCGCCTGGACAAGGCGAGCGCGGTGATGCCCTGCTATCCGTACTATCCTTATCGCACACAGGAGGGCTTTGCGCGATTGAACCCACCGCCGATTTGAGCCGATCAATTGCGTTTGGCGATGATCGCAAGCGCATCCGCCCCGCTGATCGGCTGACCGGCGTTCAATTTAAGGAAATCCGCAGGCTCGCCCACGATCGCCTTGTCGAGCAAGGTGCGGTAGCGGCGTCGCGGAATTTCGACCGCACCGAAGCTGCGCAGATGCTCGGTGACATATTGCGTGTCGAGCAGCTCGAAGCCGCCGGCGATCAGCCGCGCCACCAGATGCACCAGCGCCACCTTCGACGCGTCGCGGGCACGGTGAAACATGCTCTCACCGAAGAAGGCGCGTCCCAGACTGACGCCGTAGAGGCCGCCGGCGAGATCGCCGTCCTGCCAGACCTCGACACTGTGACAGTGTCCGAGCTGGTGGAGCCCGAGATAGAGATCGCGGATGCGCTTGTTGATCCAGGTGTCGTCGCGGCCGGGCTGCGGCGCGGCGCAGCCGGCGATGACCGCCTTGAAGGTGGTATCGACGGTGACCTTGAACGCATCGGAACGCACGGTACGGGCAAGCCGCGAGGCGACGCGGAAGCCGTCGAGCGGAATCACGCCGCGCATTTCCGGCTCGACCCAGAACAGGGTCGGATCATCAGCGCTCTCGGCCATCGGGAAGATGCCGCAGGCATAGGCCCGCAGGAGCACTTCGGGCGTGATTTCGGAAGCAGCGGACTCGCGCGAGGTCATGCGCTGGAGAATAGCAGCACGGACAGGGACTATGCTACCTGCCGAAGCGACTGTTAGTTCTCGTAGCCGAACAGTTTGGCCGGGTTGGTCACCAGGATTTTCTGCAGTTCCGCGTCGTCCGCGACGTACCGATAGAGGAGCTCGAGCAGATCGGCATCGTTCGGCGGCTGGACCACCGAGACCGGATGCGGCCAGTCGCTCGCCCATACGCAGCGGTCGGGCGCTGCCTCGATATAGGCGCGCGCGATCGGAATGACATCGTCCCAGGGCGGACCCTGCTTCGAGGTCTTTTCGCCGAGCGACAGCATCACCCAGAAATTGCCCTTCGAGAGTAGCTGCAGCATCTTCTGCAAATTCGGATCGTCCTTGCCGCGTGTGGGGTCGGGACGCGCCATGTGATCGATCAGTACGGGAACGTCGAGGTTCTCGTATTTGGCGACGCTGGAGACGATGCCGTCCTTCTCCGGCTGGATTTTTGCGTACCAGCCGAGCTCGCGAATTCGTGCGATCGCGCGTTCGAAATCCTTGTCCGAGAGCACCGCGCCGAGTTCCTGCCGGAAGCTGAAGCGGGCGCCGCGCACGCCGGCATCGTGGAGTTTAGCCAGATAGGCATCATCGGCTTCGGCAAACACCAGCGCGTTGGCGCAGCCGCGATAATTTGGCCCCATCGCAGCGAGGCCATCGAGCACCACGGCATGATCGGCGCCATAGGTCGTGGTCTGCACGATGATGCCGCGCTCGATACCGAGCGTCTTGTGGACGCGCAGCGCCGCTTCCCAGGTCGCCGTCGGCATCTGGTAGGCGGCACCCGGCCGCACCGGATATTTTTCCAGCGGGCCAAGCACATGGAACTGGCTATCGATGCTCTTCGGCGGCGGCAGCTTTGAGGGACGGCGCGGGTTCGGATCGAACGGAAGATAGGTCGGCATCTTAGGTTCCTTGTCTGATCGCGGTCAGCCGATCACGGCAGTGAAATCGCATTGCACGAGCGCGCCGTTTTCCATGTCCATCTGCAGCGCATGGCGGGCAGGGCGGGAATTTTCGTCGGGAAACATCTTCAGCCACTCGACATTGACGGGCGCGCGCTGCTTGCGGTCCTGCAACCAAACCGTCATCTTGATGATGTCGTCGGTGGTGCCGCCGCCGGCTTCCACGATCGCCTTCATGTGCGCGAACATGTTGGCGCATTGGTCTTCGATGCGCTCGGGCATCGCGCCGGTTTTTGGGTCGCGTCCCAGGATCACGCCCGACATCAGGAGATTGCCGATGCGGCAGGCGTTTGGAATGGGATTGGCGTGCTTGAACTCGCCGATATGAATGCTCTTGCGCCGTGTCATCTCTTCCTCCGCGGAACGCTTATTATTCAGACGAACTGGCAGGACACCGACCCGAACCGGCCGTAATCGGCATGAAAAGTGTCGCCCCTCGTAATCTCAACCGGGCGCGTGAACGAGCCGGCCAGCACCACCTCACCGGCTTCGAGATGCTCACCCTGCGCGGCCAGCCGGTCGGCGAGCCAGGCCACGCCATTGGCGGGATGGTTGAGCACGCCGGCGGCGATGCCGGTCTCCTCGATCTGGCCGTTGCGGAATAGCAGCGCCCCGATCCAGCGCAAGTCGGCATCGAGCGGGCGGATGGGCCGGCCGCCGACAACGAGGGCTGCATTCGCGGCATTGTCGGAAATCGTATCCATCACCTTGCGCGGCGTCTTGGTGTCGGGATCGACGCGGTGCATCCGCGTTTCCAGAATTTCGAGCGCCGGCGTGACGTAATCGGTGGCATTGAGCACGTCGAACAGCGTGCAATCAGGTCCCTTCAGCGGTGTCTTCAGCACGAAGGCCAGTTCGACCTCGATGCGGGGCGCGCGGAAGCGGTCGAACGGGATTGGTGACGCATCGGGATAGAACATGTCGGCGAACAGCACGCCGTAGTCGGGCTCTGAAATGCCGACGGCATTCTGCATCGCTTTGGACGTGAGGCCGATCTTGTGGCCCTTGACGACGCGGCCGCGCGAGAGCTGCAGTCTGGTCCAGGCGCGCTGAATGGCGTAGGCGTCCTCGATCGTGAGGTCCGGGTAATCGCGCGTGAACGCCGGGATCAGGGACTTGCTGCGTTCGGCCTCGTCCAGGCGCTGCGCCAGAAGTTCGACGGTTTGCTGATCGAGCATCTTCTATTGCTCCGCCGCCACGGTGTTGCGCAGGATGCCGATCTTGCCGGATTCGACCTCGACGACGTCGCCGACCTTGAGCCAGCGCGGCGGCGTGAACCGGGCCCCGGCGCCGGTCGGTGTGCCGGTTGCGATCATGTCGCCGGGCTTGAGCGTCGCAAAGGTGGAGAGATAGGCGATCAGGTAATCGAACGGAAACATCAGCCGTTCGGTGGAATCGCTCTGGCGCACCTCGCCATTGACGCGGGTGACGATGTCATGCGGGCCGCGCGGGTCGCATTCGTCCGAGGTGACGATCCACGGGCCGATGCTGCCGGAGCGGTCAAAATTCTTGCCCTGCGTGACGTTGAACTTGCCGTGGTGCAGCCAGTCTCGAACGCTGCCCTCGTTGCACAGCGTCATGCCGAAGATGTGCTCCCAGGCGCGCTCGCGGGGAATGTGCCGGCCTTCCTTGCCGATCACGATCACCAGTTCGCCCTCATAGTCGAGCTGTTCGGAAACCTTCGGCTTCTCAATTGGCTGGCCGGAGCCTACGACGGAGGAGGGATTGCGGACGAACAGGCTCGGATACTTCGGCAGGTCCGAATTGTCCTTGTACTCGGCATTACGGTCTTTGTAGTTGACGCCGATGCACCAGAGCTTTTCCGGATGAGGAATCGGCGGCAGCAACGTGATGTCTTCGATTGCATGGTCCGGCTTCTGCCCGGCAATCGCCTGACGCGCGATATCCAATCCGTTCCCGGCGATCAACGCCCGCAGGTCGGCGAACTTCGTTCGTTCGGTGAGGTCGACGATGCCGCCCGGGATGGTCGCGCCAAAGCGCGGTTTGCCGTTTGCAAGATAGCTCAGAAGATGCATGCGATCGGTCTCCGGATCAGCGCGGCGCGCGACGACGCGGCACACTTCAGGATTCAGTTTTGGAAGTCTGGAATACGGGTTTTAAGGTGACGATCTCGCCGAGCTTGGCGTAACGCGGACCGGCTATGCGGGCGATCGGGTCGAGCGCCTCGGTTTCGATCTTGCCGTTGTTCAAAAGCCCGTCCCTGATGTGGAAGACCAACACTTCGCCGACAATCAGCCGAGAGCGGGTCTCGCCGAATTCCAGGCATTGGCGGAAGCGGCATTCCATCGCAATCGGTGCGGCGGCCAGACGAGGCACCTTGATGCGCTCTCCCGGCAACGTCGACAGCCGCAATTCCTCGACCTCGCTGACATCGGGCGGATGCTCGGTCGAACTTTCGTGCACCGCATGCATCAGGCTCGAATCCGCGATGTGAACGACATACTCCTCGTTGTTGAGGATGTTCTGCGCAGTATCCTTGTAGATTCCGGCTTTGCGGCCGACGCTGATGGCCAGCATCGGCGGTTTCGGTGCAACGAAGGTGAAGGCGGAGAACGGCGCGAGATTGAGAATGCCGCTGGCCGACAGGCTGGTCACCCAGGCAATGGGGCGGGGCACCACGACGCCGGTGATCAGCCGATAGGCTGTTTCGGGGTCGAGATATGCAGGGTCGATCAGCATCGGGATGCGCTTCAGTCAGCCTTGATGTTCGCCTTGCGAACGACTGGAATCCACTTGGCGTCCTCGCGCTCCAGGTAGCTCGTGAACTCCGCCGGCGTCATCGATACGGCCTCGGCGCCGAGCGCATTGAACTTCTCGACGATCGCCGGATCTTTCAGGATTTTCGCCAGCGTATCGTGAAGCTTGGTCACGATCTCGGGCGGCGTGCGCGCGGGCGCGAACAGGCCCGTAAAAGTCTGGCCGTCAAATTCCTTGTAGCCGAGCTCGGTGAAGGTCGGGACATCAGGCAGCCAGGAGGCGCGGCGACTGCCGGTGACGGCGAGCGCGCGCAGCATGCCGCTCTTGATCGAGGGCAAGCCGACGGAGATCTGGTCGAGGGCGAACTGCACCTGTCCGCCGATCAGGTCGTTGAGCGCAGGTGCGTTGCCGCGGTAATGCACCGTCAGCCATTGCACGCCGAGCGTCGACTGCATCAATTCGCTGAGCAGGTGGTTGGTGGTGCCTTGGCCGGGCGAGGCCATCGTCAGCTTGCCGGGATCGCGGCGGGCGAGATCGAGGAACTCTTTGAGATCCCTGGCCTGTAACGATGGATGCACTTCGAGCACCAGCGGGGTCATCGTGAGCGAGGTGATCGGAACGAAATCCCGCCTCCAGTTGTAGGCATCGCGTTTGGCGATTTCGGGCGCGAACAGCACCGGCCCGTTGGCGCCGACGAACAAGGCGTAGCCGTCGGGCGGCATTTTCGCGAATGCCTCGCCGGCGATCAGACCACCGGCACCGGCCTTGTTTTCCACGATGAAGGGCTGGCCGAGCTTGGCCTGAAGCCGGTCAGCGATGACGCGCGCGGCGCTATCGACATTGCCGCCGGCGGGATATGGAACGATCAGGCGTACCTGCCGCGCCGGCCACTGCTGGGCATCAGCGGGCGTGCTCAATGCTACACCGAAAAGTGCCGATACAGCGACGCCAGCGATCGCGAAAAATTTCATCGCATTCTCCCGGAGAGCGGCACATCGGCCGCCGATTTTTGCTTTTGCGCGAGCCCCGTCCCAGCAGCCACGCGCATCTATTGTTTCGCATCGTGGATTTTGCGCTCGCCCCTTCCGCTGTCGACCAAATTGTGGTGTTTTTGTCCACATTGTGGACACCGGGCAAGACATATGACAAACGGTCGGTTGAGGGCGCACAGGCGCGAGCCGCTGCAGGGCGGGCAGGCGATCCGGAGGGCGCTGGCGGTATTGCGTACGCTCGCGGTTGGCGGCGAAAGAGGCGTGCCTCTGGCTGATATCGTGCAGGCGACGTCACTTACGCGCCCGACGGTGCATCGCATCGTGCATGTGCTGATCGAGGAGGGGATCGTCGAGCGCAGCGAACGGACCGGCAATTACATCGTTGGCCGCCAGGTGCCTGAGTTGGCGCTGGCGCGTCCGTCGCGTTCGCCGCTGATGATTGCGGCTGAACCTCATCTGGCTGCGGTGTCGGCGCAACTCGGAGACACCCTGTTTCTGACCGTACGCACCGGTCTTGATACACTCTGCGTGGCGCGTCGCATCGGCAGCTATCCGATCCAGGTTCTATCGATCGAGGTCGGTGTGCGCCGTCCACTGGGCGTCAGCAGCGCTGGCGTTGCGATCCTCGCCGCCATGCCTGCTGCCGAGGCGCGCAAGATCGTGCTCGCCAATGAAGCGCGATTTGGTCCCTATCGGACCGACGCGGCAACGGTGCTCGGCCAGATCCAGCTCGCGCGTCGGAGAGGCTACAATCTGCGCGACGTCGGGCTCGTGCAGGGCACGAAGTCGCTATCGGCCTGGATCAGGACGCCCGACGGCCAGCCAGCGGCTGCGATTACGCTGTCGGCTATCAGGAATAGAATGAACCCGCGTCGTGCGATCGAAGTGGCTGATGTTCTCATTGCCGCCGCGCGGGCGATCGAAGCGGCGACGCCGGCTTAGCTCGCCGCAGCGCTGGCGGGTTTTGCCGCCGCTGCCGGGAGGGCGCGGCGAAAGCGCAGCACGATCCGTGTGCCGTCATGGTTGGGATCGCGTTCGGCCGTGGCGTCGAGCTTGGCGGCCATTGCGCTGACGATGCGCTGTCCCATGCCGGTGGAGCGCGGGTCGGATTTGCCGTTGAGGCCGACGCCATTGTCCGCAATCGCGACCACGATGTCTTCGCCCTCGGCCTTGAGCTCGACGTGGATGGGACCGGCGCCGTCGGGATAGGCGTATTTGACGGCGTTCATCACCAGCTCGTTGACGATGATGCCGATTGCCACCGCGCGATCCGGATCGATCTCGATCGGCTCCGCGTCCAGCGTCAGCCGCGACATCTTGTTGCCTTCGGCCGAACGGCGCAGATCTTCGAGCAGGGCCTCGAGATATTGGTTCAGCAGCACGCTTTTGAGGTCGTGCGAAGTGTAGAGGCGGCGATGCACCTGCGCGACCGCGGCGACGCGGCCCATCGCATTGGTCAGCGCCGCCTTGACGTCGTCCTGGGTTGCCGAATTGGCCTGCAAATGCAGCAGCGAAGCGATGATCTGTAAGGAGTTGCCGACGCGGTGGTTGACCTCGCGCAGCAGCACTTCGCGTTCGGCGGCGAGCGCCGCATAGCGGTCGCGCGAGGCGTGGACCTCCGCTTCGGCCTCGTCACGGGCGCGCTGAAGCGCGGCCTGCCGCAGCGCGCCATCGATCGCGACCTGGAGCAGCGGAATGAAATCGCCCCTGACGTCCTTGACCAGGTAGTCGGCGGCGCCGGCCTTCAGCGCCGTGACGGCAATCGCCGAATCCTGCGCGGCGGTGACGAACACCACCGGCGGGGCGTCGGCGATCGCCATGATCTGCTCCAGCGTCTCGAGGCCGTCGAGCCCCGGCATGTACTGGTCGAGCGCGATCACGTCGATGCCGCCCTCTGCAAGCCGCGCCAGCCCTTCCTCGCCGCTCGCCGCATGCACGACCTTGAAGCCTGCCCGCGTCAGGCCGCGATCGACCAGCCGGGCGAGGCCCGCGTCGTCGTCGATGTACAACAGTGTCGGCGTCGCGGGTTTCATGTGGCGGCCGGTGGGACCTGAATGACCGAGAAAAACAGACCGAGCTGGCGAATGGCGTTAGCGAAACTTTCGTAGTTCACGGGCTTGGTAATGTAGACATTGCAACCGAGTTCGTAGCAGCGCTTGATCTCCTGCGAATCGTCGGTGGTGGTCAGGACCACGACCGGCGTGGTCTTGAGATACTTGTTTTCCTTGACCCGCTTTAGAATGTCGATGCCGGACGTATCGGGCAAGTTAAGATCGAGCAGGATCAGGAGCGCGCTGCCCTTATGATCCAGGCCTGTCCCGTCGTTGCCGAACAGGTAGCTCAGCGCGGCTGTACCGCTGGTGAACGGGATTATCTCATTGTTGACACCGGATCGGCGTATATTCCGCTCGATCAGGCGGGCATGACCGTCATCGTCCTCGATCATGATGATGGTGACTGGATTACTCATGTTCGCGTGTTCCGATTGGCAGACCAATTTATAGGCAGCGTGATTGTGAACGTGCTGCCCTGGTTAAGTTCCGACGCGACCGACATGGTTCCTCCCAAGCGTCGCACCAAGGCGCGGACGTGGGCAAGGCCGATGCCTTGTCCCGGCTTGTCCTGGGTTCCTGCACGGCGGAACAGTTCGAAAATGCGCTGATGGTCCTTTGGATCGATGCCGCGTCCATTGTCCGATATCTCGAAGATCGCAAAGCCGAGTTTGGTACGGCCGCGCACGGTGATTTCGCCTGGGACACCAGTCTTCAGGTACTTCAGCGCATTGTCGATCAGATTGGAGAATATCTGCTCTAGCGCAAGGCGATCGCTGACGATATTCGGCAGCGTGTCGATCCGGATCTCGGCCTGGGCTTCGGCGGCCTGATGCGCCACGGTCGTCACGATGGCTTCGATCAGCTCCTTGGTGTTGATCCAGACCGGCTCGAATTCGCGCCGCCCTTCGCGGGTGAGGTTGAGGATCGCCGATATCAACCGGTCCATCTTGCCGATCGACGATTTGATGAACCCGAGCGCCTCGGCGAAGTCCTCCGATAGCTGTTTGTCGGAGCCTTCGAGCTCGGGCTCTGCGGTATCGGTGGCGTTTTCCGGCGCGGCCGGCGCGGCGGACTGGGCGCGGGAGAGCGATGCGATCCGCTTGAAGATGTCACCGCGCAATTCCTCCAGCTCGCTGGTGAAGCCCATGATGTTCACCAGCGGCGAGCGCAGGTCATGGCTGACGATGTAGGCGAAGCGCTGGATCTCGTCATTGGCTTCGCGCAGGTCTGCGGTGCGCTCGTCGATGGTGGCCTCGAGAGTGAGATGACTGTCACGCAGCTTGGCGTCGGCCAGGTCGCGCGCGCGCGACGAACGCCGCACCAGGAAGATCGCGATGCCGGCCAGCACCACCACCAATCCCGAGCCGATGCCGGTGATGGACGCCGCCAGCGTCTGGCTGCGATCGGCGTTGGTCGTGCGCTCGACGAACAGACGGTCTTCCTCCGTCCGCATCCGCACCGCGAGATCGTCGATGTGTTTCATGGTGTCGCGCCCGATACCCTCGCGCACCAGCTTGGCGGCGTCGTTCAGGCGCTGCGACCGGGCCAGTTCGATGGTGGTGCGGAATTCCTCGAGCCGCTGTTCGTAGAGCGGCATCATCTCGTTGATGAGTTTGCGTTGAACCGGATTGTCGCTGATGAGATGGCTCAATCGCGTCAGCGCAGGCCCCAGCTCGGACGTGGCCTGCTCGAAATCACTCTGAAAATCCGGCCGCAATGTCGCGAGATAACCACGCTGCGCGCTTTCAGCACGCCGCAACTGGAGCTGGATGAGCGATATCTGGTTTTCAACTTCGAGCGTGCGGAGGACCGAGCGCGCGTCCTCGCGCGCCTTGTTCACGAGATGGACCGAACCGGCGCTGATGGCGGTCAGCACCAGCAGTCCGGCCACGAGCAGTAGAATATGGCCCACGGCGCGCTTGCGCTGGGCATCAGCGGTCACGGTAATCTCGTCTCATGAGCAAGCGGAACAAGCGCCCTCGCACCCCCAATACGTCCTAACGTGCGATGGAACCCCGGGTTCCATCACCCCCTGAATATTTCGGGAGGCCGTCCGCTCAGGTTTTGACTTCTCAGGTCTTGGCGTCGACCGGCTGGCCCGAGAGGTACTGCTCCAGCCAGTGGATGTGATAATCGCCGTTGATGATATCGGTCTCCCGGACCAACGCCCGGAACAGTGGCAGGGTGGTCTCGATGCCGTCGACCACCATCTCGTCCAGCGCGCGGCGCAGCCGCATCAGGCATTCGGCGCGGGTCTTGCCGTGCACGATCAGCTTGCCGACCAGTGAGTCGTAATAAGGCGGAATGACATAGCCCTGATAGACCGCGGAATCGATCCGTACGCCAAGCCCGCCGGGTGGGTGGAATTGCGTGATCTTGCCCGGCGAGGGACGGAAGGTCTGCGGGTTTTCCGCATTGACGCGGCATTCGATGGCATGTCCGATGATGGCGATCTCGTCCTGCTTCGCGGGCAGGTCGCCGCCGGCGGCAATGCGGATCTGCTCCAGTACGAGGTCGATGTCGGTGATGCTCTCGGTGACGGGATGTTCGACCTGGATGCGCGTGTTCATCTCGATGAAATAGAACTCGCCATCCTCGTAGAGGAATTCGATGGTGCCGACGCCGAGATACTTCATGTCCCGCATCGCCTTGGCGCAGGTCTCGCCGATCTTGGCGCGGGCAGCGGCGGCGAGCACGGGCGAGGGGCCTTCTTCCCAGACCTTCTGGTGGCGGCGCTGCAGCGAGCAGTCGCGCTCGCCGAGGTGGATCGCGCCGCCGCGGCCATCACCGAGAATCTGAATCTCGATGTGGCGCGGCTTCTGCAGGTATTTTTCGAGATAGACGGAAGCGTCGCCGAACGCCGACTTCGCTTCATTCGATGCGGTCGACAGCGCCAGCTTCAAGTCATCGGCGGTGTGTGCGACCTTCATGCCGCGTCCGCCGCCGCCGGCGGCGGCCTTGACCAGTACGGGAAAGCCGATTGCCTTGGCGATCGCCATGGCGTCGTCATCGGAAGAGACCGCGCCTTCGGAGCCGGGCACGACGGGAATGCCGAGCCGCTTGGCGGTCTTCTTGGCTTCGATTTTGTCGCCCATCAGGCGGATGTGCTCGGCTTTCGGACCGATGAAATGCAGATTGTGGTCGGCGAGGATTTCCGCGAAGCGGGCGTTCTCCGAGAGAAAGCCGTAGCCGGGATGCACGGCGTCCGCGCCGGTGATCTCGCAGGCCGCGAGTAGCGCGGGGACGTTGAGATAGGAGTCCTTGGACGGTGGCGGCCCGATGCAGACGCTCTCGTCGGCGAGCCGCACATGCATGGCGTCGGCATCGGCGGTGGAATGAACCGCGACGGTGTTGATGCCGAGCTCCTTGCACGCGCGCAGTACGCGGAGTGCGATCTCGCCGCGATTGGCTATGAGGATTTTATCGAACATGCGGCCTCAGGGGGCGAGTAGCGAATGGCGAATAGCGAACGGGGGACCAATCCCTATTCGCTATTCGCCACTCACCATTCGCTCATTCAATTATCACCAACGGCTCGCCGAATTCGACCGGCTGGCCGTCCTCGACGAGTATTTGCGTCACCGTGCCCGCGCGCGGCGAGGGGATCTGGTTCATCGTCTTCATCGCTTCGATGATCAGCAAGGTCTGGCCGGCCGATACCTTGGCGCCGACCTCGATGAACGGCTTGGCGCCGGGTTCGGGCGCCCAATAGGCGGTGCCGACCATCGGGGAGGGCACCACGCCCGGATGCTTGGCGAGATCAGCCACTGCCGCCGGTGCGGCAGAGGCGGCCGGCGCCGCGACGGCTGCCGCCTGGAAGCTCGCGGGCATCGCCGCCGCCACGCTGATGTTGCGCGCAACCCGCAGCCGCAGGCCGGCGCGCTCGATCTCGATTTCGGTCAGGCTGGTCTCATCCAATAGGAGCGCAAGTTCGCGAATGAGCGCGCTGTCGTCGCTCTTCAGATTAGCGGCTGTCTTGTCCGCTGACTTATTGTTGTCGGGCTGGCGGGCCATGGTCTTGATCCGGAATTCTCGATGTGGGTGACGGCTGTCGTTCGACGTCAGGTGTTGAGGTCGAGTGTTTGAATTCAGTCCTTCGCCTTGATGCCGAGCTTGGCGGCAAGGCCGTTGATGGCAAGGCGGTAGCCATCGATGCCGAAGCCGCAGAGCGATGCGAAGGCGGCCATCGCCGTGAAGGAATGGTGACGGAAGCTCTCGCGGGCATGGATGTTGCTGATATGCACTTCGACCGTCGGAATCTTCACCGCGACCAGCGCGTCGTGCAGCGCGATCGAGGTATGTGAATAGCCGCCGGCGTTGATGATGATGCCGGCTGCCTTCTTGGCGTGCGCCTCATGGATGAAATCGATCAGCTCGCCTTCGCGGTTGGATTGGCGGCAGTCGGCCTTCAGGCCGAACTGCGCCGCCGTTTCCACGCACAGTTTTTCGACATCGGCGAGCGTTGCATGGCCGTAGGTCTCGGGCTCTCGGATCCCCAGCATGTTGAGGTTAGGGCCGTTGAGCACATAGATCGTCGCAGCAGAGCCTGTGGTATTTCCTTGGGCCATCCGGATTCCAGCAAGAGGGCGGGCGGGTCGCGGCGTTATAGGTAACAACGCGGCCAAGGGGAAGCCTTTAGGCCGCTCCAAGCCCTTTCAAGGGCCTCATCCTGTTCATAAAAAGGCGGATAGAACCCGCTGATTTTACTAATTCACCAAGGTCGCCGAAAGCTCTCGGGCCGTCGCCTGGCCGATTATCCAACGGCCATTGGTCCCAGACCGGCTACGCAGGTCGAAAGCGACCACGCAATGCTGCTCATGGTCGTGCGGTCCTATCACGCATCAATCAGGTTCGCCAATCCAAGCGGCCGCTACCGGTCATGCCTTGATCAGCGAAAAGGGCGGGCATTTCTGCCCGCCCTTCTGCTTGCGAAAGGCCGTCGTTAGGCTTCCAGAATCGCCACGATCTCGTAGGTGTTCGGATCAACGATGACGATCTGCTCCCTGACGAGGATGTACTTATACCTGCGCCATTCCGGATAGATCGTCACAACGCGCTCCGGCAGCGTGTGGAAGGTCACGTCGCGCGGTACCTTGGTGCCGACCGAAACCGAAAAGTTCACATTCGTCACTGGCTGAACGCGTGTCTCCTTGATCGCGGTCGTGATCTGGGTGCGCTGCTCGGTCGAGAGCTTGGCGGCTGCGCCAGCCTGACCTGTGGTCGTCTGGCCCGCGGCTCCGCCCTGAGTCTGGGTCTGCATGCGGTCCTGCTGACCCTGAGCCTTCTGGTCACGGCCGGGCTGATCGCGGCCCTGGGTCGTGGTCTGGTCACGCTGGGTCTGGTCACGCTGCGTCTGGTCACGCTGGGGCTGGTCACGCTGCGTTGTGCTCTGATCACGTTGCATCGTGCCCTGGCCGGTGGTCTGGCCCTTATCGGACTTCTGTTCGGCCTTCATGCCGCCGCGGTCTTCCTTACCCTCGGCCTTCATGTCCTTGCCGCCCTTCATGCGGTCTTCGGAGCGCTGGCTCTTTTCAGTGCCCATCGACTTCTGGTCGGATTCGGCACCCTTCATGCCAGTCGTGCCGCTATCGCGCTGCCCGCTATCACGCTGCATTGCGCCGCCGCCGCCGCGCTCCGAGGGCGCACTCTGCTGCGCCGTGGAACCGGCTGACCCCGGATCACGCCCCGTGCCGGTGCCCTGCGCATTCGCAAAGCCGGTTCCGGCGATCAAGGCCGCTGCAGCGGCCGTAATCAAAAAGCGATTACTCATCGAATGTCTCCTCACGTCTCTGCATTGCCCGCGCGAACAACGAAAGGAATTACGCGATGTTCCGGTTTATCCCGGGTTCCGACGAGTTTGTTTTCTGAATGCAGAATGAACGTCGGCCTGACCGATGACAGGGTTTGCTACGTGTTCGCTCGGCTCGAACCGCGGGTGATTTCTCAGCCGCTGGCCCAGTCAAATTCCATCGTCGCGAGATCGAGCTGACCGTTGCCGCCACCGAAATCGAAGCCGCAAATGTTCTTCGCCAAACAAAAAATCCGGCTGCGCCGCAGCCGGATTTTGTTTTGCCACGCGAATGGGGCCGGTTCGTCTCAGCAGGTCGCCTTGCCGCAGCGGGCATTGTTGATCTTTTCGCGAAGTGCTTCGACGCCGACCGCACCAATCACGACCTGCTTGCCGATCACATAGCTCGGCGTGCCGTTCATGCCCATCGCTTCGGCGAGCTTGAAATTCTCCTCGAGCGTGTTGCGCACTTCGGCACTCGAGAGATCCTTCTCCAACTTCGCCATGTCGAGCCCGGCTTCCTTGGCAGCCGCCATCGCGCGCGCCTTGTCAGCGGCGCCGCGGCCGGTGAGCAGCTTCTGGTGGAAGTCGAGATACTTTTTGCCGGTCGGATCCTGCATGCGCACGGCGACGCCGACCTGGGCGGCTTCGACCGAGCCCGCGCTCAAGACCGGAAATTCCTTGAGCACGACCTTGAGCTTCGGATCGCTCTTCATCAGCTCCATCATGTCCACCATCGCGCGCTTGCAGTAGCCGCAATTGTAATCGAAGAACTCGACGAAGGTGACGTCGCCGTCCTTGTTGCCGAGCGTGACGTTGCGCGGCGAATTGAAGATCGCTTCTGCGTTGGCGGCGACGCCGGCTTCGTGCTTGGCGGCTTCCGCAGCGGCCTGGCGCTTGCTCAGCTCGGCCATCGCTTCTTCGAGCACTTCGGGATGCGCGATCAGGTAATTGCGGACGATGGCCTCGATGTCGCCGCGCTGCTTGTCATTAAAGCTCTGCGCGGGAGCGGCCTGCGGCGCGCCGCACAGCGCCAGAGCGAACAATGCGGGGGCGAGAAGACGGAACGAGGGCATCAGTAAATCCTTATGCGGCGGGTTCCCGGGCATTCCTGCTGAAGGCCGGCTCCTGGAGAATATCTGTTCGGTGTAGCCAAGTGCTGGGGCGCCAAGCGCTGGTACTCTAAGCCTTTTGGCGCCCCGGTCCGATTATAGCCGAACGCGGGTTAATTCTAGTTGCTCTTCTGACCCGGCAGCGGCTTGGCGCTCACAATGTCGTCAGCTTTGACCCATCCCGGCGTCCCGATCGCGAAGCGCGTTTTCGCACGCGAAGCGAGATCGCGCGCGGTCTTGCTGTCGCCGCGTAGGTAGGCAGCCTGGGCCGACGCCAGGTCGGCCTGCGCGTAATCGCCCTTGCGTCCATAGGCTATCGCGAGCTGGGTGTAGCCGATCGGCGCTTCGCTCTCGCGGGCGACCGCTGCGCGTAGGATCGCGATGGCCTCGTCGGTGTAGGCGTTGTTGCCGGTTGCCACGAGGGCCTGCCCGAGCATCATCTCGATCAGCGGCGAGTTGTTGGAAAGCGCTACTGCCTTGCGCAGCGGCGCAATCGCCTCCTGCGGCTTGCCACCCTCAAGCAGCGCCTGGCCGCGCACCTCGTGGAAATAGGGATTGTTGGGCTGCTGCTGGATCAAGGCGTCGATCTGGGCAAGCGCGCTGCGCAGATCGCCGTGCCGATAGGTCGCGATCGCATGGGCATAGCGCGAAGGCAGGCTGTTGTTGGACATCGGATAGCGCCGGTACACGGTATCCTGCCGCTCCATGAACGCCGAGATCTTGGCGCGCACCATGTCATGGCGCAGCTGCAGGGCAGGGTCGTCCTTCTTGTCCCAATAGGGGCTCGAGCGCGCGAGCTCTTCCAGCGCCGCGACGCGCTGAGACGGCATCGGGTGCGACTGAACGTAGGGGTCCGTGCCGCGCGCGGCGAACAGGCTCTCATCAGTGAAGCGCTTGAAGGTCTCGTACATGCCCTTGGCGGACTGGCCGGTAGCGGTCAGAAATTTCACGCCGGCCTTGTCGGCGTTTTCCTCCTGCTGGCGAACGTAGGAGAGCAGGTTGCGGCGGATCACTTCTCCCTGCGCGGAGAACATCGCCGCGCCGGCATTGGTCAACCCGCTGCTGGCGCCGCCGGCCTGCGAGCCCGCAACCATCGCGCCGGCGCCGAGCAGCATCGCGATGATCATCTGCGTCTGGGCCTGCGCCATCTGCTCGCGCATCTTGGCGAGGTGGCCGCCGGCGAGGTGGCCGGTTTCATGCGCCATCACGCCGATGATCTGGTTCGGCGTCTCCGACTGCAGGATCGCGCCGTAGTTCACGAAGATGCGCCGGCCGTCGGCAACGAAGGCGTTAAAGACGCCTTGGTTGATGATCACCATCTGGATGTTCTGTTTTTCCAGACCGGCCGCGCGCAGGATTGGCCGCGTATACTCGCGCAGCAGTTGCTCCGTCTCGGCGTCGCGGAGTACTGGCGGACCCCTGTTCTCCTGCGCCGCGGCCGCAATCGGCGTGACGGCAAGCACGAGGGCCGTGGTTAGCGCGGTCAGCTTCAGTGATTTCTTGCGGAAGATGATACGGAGCATGAGCGGTTTTTGGCGATTTGGCGGCGCCTCCGGCCCTGCCCGGAAGCTGTTCGGTCTCTGATTTAGATCAGAAACGGGTCCCAGTCTGTTGTTTCAACGTCTTTTCTTCACCCGAGCCGGTATCACTTCGCTCGAAAACGCTATAACAAGCCACGGAATACGGCCAGTCTGGGGCGGTAACCGGAACCTGGATTCGGGTGGCGCCCGTGCAATTAGCAGATATCGATGTTGGAATCGACACTTAGAGATCGCGCCAATGCGCTGCTGACCCCCTCGGCACGCAGCGATGTTCCGCCCTTCATGGTGATGGATGTGATGGCGGCTGCCGCTCGTATCGAGGCGGCCGGGGGGCATGTGATTCACATGGAAGTGGGACAGCCGGCAGCGCCTGCACCAAGCTGCGCGATCGCGGCCGCGCACAGAGCGCTCGATGAGGCGCGGATCGACTACACCTCCGCGCTCGGCATGCCTTCGCTGCGGGCTCGGATCGCCAGGCACTACCGCGATACTTACGGCTGTACGGTCGATGCCGACCGTATCGTGATCACGACCGGCTCGTCCGGCGGATTCATTCTGGCTTTTCTGTCGATGTTCGAGCCGGGTGATCGGGTCGCGGTCACGGTGCCGGGATATCCACCGTACCGGCATATCCTGACCGCGCTCGGCTGCGAGCCGGTGCTGATCGAGACATCGAGCACGACGCGTCATGCGCTGACCGGGGAGGCCCTGCTGGCGGCGCATCGCAAGGCGCCGCTGAAGGGCGTGCTGGTCGGCAGCCCCGCCAATCCCACGGGAACGATGATGTCGCGCGAGGCGCTCACCGGCCTGCTCAATGCGGCGGACGCCGCGGACATTCGCTTCATCTCCGACGAGATCTATCACGGCCTCGACTACGCGTTTCCGGCGGTGACGGCGGCGGAGCTTTCGCCGCATGCGCTCGTGATCAACTCGTTCTCGAAATATTTCTGCATGACCGGCTGGCGGGTCGGTTGGATGGTGGTGCCGGAGCCCTTGGTACGGCCGATCGAGCGGTTGCAGCAGAACCTGTCGATCTCAGTGCCGACGCTGTCGCAGATCGCCGCCGAAGCGGCCTTCGAGGGCCGCGAGGAGATGGAGGCGATCAAGCGGGGCTATCAGGAGAACCGCCGCGTCCTGATCGAAGGGCTGCCGAAGGCCGGCCTCACCAAGTTCCTCCCCGCAGATGGCGCCTTCTACCTCTATGCCGATGTTTCGGATTTCACATCCGACAGCTTTGAATTTGCCGGGCGCATGTTGGAGAGGGCGCATGTGGCGGCGACGCCGGGCGTCGATTTTGATCCGATCCACGGCCGCAGCTTTGTCCGTTTCTCCTACGCGCGCTCGGCCGACGAGATGCGTGAAGCGGTGACGCGCATCGCGCGTTGGCTCGGCTAGTGCTGGACCGGAGCTACGTGGGATTGACGCGAATTTGACGTCGGCCGCAAGCTCGTCGTGTCGAGTTGTCACGAGATCGACCGCATTGCTTAGCGCCACCTGGGGTTAGGCTGCGATCCGCGTGATCTCGGTGCAAAGGAAAAGTCCGCAATTCTTGGAACAACGCGTTCCTCGGTAAATTGTTTTGATTGCGTGGGACACCGCGAATGGTCCCTCCACAACCCTGGAGGACAGCCGTGAGCGATCACTCGAAAGGAATCCATTTCGCGTCGCAATTTTATTGGAAAGACACTTGGCTGTGCCGCGACCATAGGGCGCCGGCAAAGACGAAGGACAGACTGATCGGCCTGAAGGCAGCGCTGCACTCAAGTATCTTAAATTCGTGCGCCTGACTCGGCTTCGATGGGAGGCTCGCAATGAAAATCCCTTCTTCCCGCCTCGTGACCCTCACAGTAGTTCTCGTTGCGATTGGCTTCGCGCTTGCACCAGCCTGGGCTCAGCGTAAAAGCGCGCCCGCCGCTCAGTCCACGGCAGAAAAGCCGACGGACCCGGCGCTGCTGCCCGATCAGGAACTTGGACGACGGTTCACGGTCAAGGCGGAGGACCTGCCGCCCCCGAAGACCGGCCCGATCGTCAGCAGCCGCTCCCTGGTGATTCCCCATGAGGGGCAAACTCCCCGCGTCCCTGAAGGCTTCACCACGACCGCCTTCATGACCGGCCTTGAGCATCCGAGGCGTCTACTTGTGCTGCCGAACGGCGACGTGCTCGTGGCCGAACAGAAGGCGGGCTATCTCACATTGCTGCGCGATGAGGACGGGGACGGCAAGGCCGACTGGATTCAGCGCCACGCGGAGGGATTAAACCAACCTTACGGACTCGCTTGGCGGGACGATCACGTCCTGGTCGCCGATCAGGACGGGATCTGGAAGGTACCGCACCGGCTTGGCGCATTGCGTGCGGGCCGCGGTGGTGAGCAGACGAAGGCTGCTGATGTGCCGCCGGATCAGCGAAAACCCTCGCCCGCCGTGGTTGGCGAGGAAATGATCACCAAA
Source organism: Bradyrhizobium hereditatis (assembly GCF_020329435.1). Taxonomy (GTDB): domain Bacteria; phylum Pseudomonadota; class Alphaproteobacteria; order Rhizobiales; family Xanthobacteraceae; genus Bradyrhizobium; species Bradyrhizobium hereditatis. Next base: position 314,687 of record NZ_JAGKJK010000001.1, read on the forward strand.
AAGGGCGTGTTCGGTATCGTTCAAGGCCATACGAACCGACACCTCGCGATCGACCCGAAGACTGGCGGACTGTTCGTCGGCGTGGGCTCGTCCGGAAACATCGGTGTTGAACCGGCGGTCAAGGCGACGATCCAGCGCTTCGATCCCAATGGCGAGAACCAAGCCACGTTCGCTTCGGGACTGCGCAATCCGACGGCGCTCGCCTTCGAACCTGGAACGGGCGATCTGTATGCGGTGGTTCAGGAGCGCGACGGTCTCGGCGACCGGCTTCCGCCCGATTATCTGACGCGTGTCGAGAAGGGCGCCTTCTACGGCTGGCCTTACGCATATATCGGTCAGCACCCGCAGCCGGGTTTCGCCAAGTTGAAACCAGACAAGGTCAAGGCTTCAGTCAAGCCCGACCTGCTGTTCGAAGCGCATTCCTCGGCGATGGATCTGGTGTTTTATGATGGCGAACAGTTTCCGCCCGAATTCCGCGGCGGCGCCTTTGTTGCGCTCAAAGGGTCATGGAATCGATCCGAGCCGACCGGTTACAAGGTCGTGTTCGTGCCGTTCAAGGATGGCCGTCCGCAAGGGTGGTACCAGAATTTCGCCGTCGGCTTCTGGGTCTCCGGCATGCATCGGGCGGAGATCTGGGGCCGACCTGCTGGGCTTGCGATTGCCAAGGACGGTTCGTTGCTCGTTGCCGACGATACCGGCGGCACGATCTGGCGCATCGCTTACACAGGGTCTCAGAGCCGGACGGGCAAAACCAATGGCAATACTGAGGCGCCACGGTAGCTTTAAATACGGTAGCTTAAATCCCGTCCGAACAGCCTGCGCAGCGGAAGCCGGCACGATCACAACCTGGATTGCGTGCGATGTCGCGGCGCCGGCCGCAACCGCAGCGACGGATGAAGGATGATACAGCAGCGATGTGCCTATCGCAGTTGCACATCATAGCGCGGCCGAGAGGCGCGCCCTCAGGTGCGCAATTGCGCACCTGAGGCTTCTAAGCGAAAACTTGAGTCCCTGCTCCGTGCGCAACGCGCGCACTCGGCAGGGATGACCATTTCCGTCTCGGCGGCCGCTCCGAACACGTGCGGCAGAGTGCGTATCGCAGTCAGGTGCTCTTGAGTTCTCCGTTCATTCCGTTCGGGTAGAAGCCGCCCTTGCTGACGCCGTTCTTTTCCGTGAGGTAGACGATATGCAGAACCTCTTGCGGCGTACGGGTGAAGGCAATCGCGTCGGGGGTTGAAGGTACGAAGTTGGCTTTGCCGTCGACCCTGATGCCCTCGTCTTCCTTTTCGGGGGTGCCGTCAATTTTGTCCCGCGCATCCGAAATGGCGTTGGCGGCGTCCCACGCCTTTTCGCCCATCATGTAGAGCTGAGAGCGCGCCATCCCCATGTGGTAAGCCTCAACGGCAAGGATTCCGGCGGCCGCCTGTACGAATTCCTTTTTCTTTAGCAGCGGCGCCGCGCCCGCATATGCGGTCACGCCGACGTCCTCGAACAGCATGCCGCCGAGCAGGACAGACATGTCATCGGCAAACGGATCGAAATCGGCGGGCAGTCCGGCAGCCTGGGCGGCCGCCTTGAAGCCCGCGTCGAAGTCGATCGCCGGCCGCGAAATGGCGTTTCTGCCGAGCGTCTTGCGATAGAAGCGCACGTGCGCCAGTTCGTTTTCCGCCGTTTCCTCGATGAACTCGCGGATTGCCTTCTCCTTGAACTGAGCCTCGTGTCCCCCCACCACGCGACCCGCGTCCATCCCGGCATCGGTGTCGCTGATGCCCTTGCCAGTCGTGGCGCGCAGATAGAACTCGGCTTCCATGTATTCGAGGTTCAGAGCGAAGGTGAAGATGTCCTCGTCGTTGATCGCGGCACCTTTTGGGCCAATTCCAACGCCGGTCGTCTCTCGCTTTTGCTGGGCATAGGCGCGCGGAATGAGTAATCCGGCGAGGCCAGCGACTGATAGGCCGGCGATGGACCGGCGTGAAATACGTGGCGACTCCATGGCGTAACCTCCTCTGTTTCTGATTGAGGGCCGCGCCACTGTTCACCGCTAAGGACGCTATGGGCGCGACCTCGGCACCAGTGCGATAGTGCTTGACGCGCACAACGTGAGACCATGAGGCACGTTCCAAGCCGTCTCACATCAAAATTGCACGACCTCGTGACGCTTCCTGATAGCGGTCATTTCGCCTTTAGGGATTAGCCATAGCCGACACTGCGTATCTCTGCGGGCACAACTGATCGCAAGTCGACTTGGATATGCCTGGAGCGTGCCGTGCGCTAACTAGGCAGCCGGAAGATCTGCCCGATCTCGGCGCAGAACATCATTGCTTTTCGAGTTACCGAAAGTGGCGGCGATAGATCTGAAGCTTGGCTCTCACGAGCACCGCGAGTGCCGACGCATCAGCCCTATCCGCCCCACGAACTGCGGCTGGTCGTCGATTTTTTCTTCTTCTTCTTATTCTGTGCCGAAAAATCGCTGATAACGCCCTTTCCGCTCAGGTCCGTGCTTATGACCTGCGTTGTGCTCGGCCCGGCGAACGGTCCCTCGGTGGCGACTGCGGGGGCCGCAAGACCGACACAGCCGGCAGCAGCAAGGATCAATGTCAGCTTTCTCATCTGCTTCTCCATTTGCAGTGATACTCACCCCGAAAGCGAACGCCCGAATGTTGCCCACGTTCCTGCGGGTCAACGTGAATAGGCGGGACCGAGATGGCATGTGGAGCACCGCCTCAATGCCGATTGAGTAAGCCGCGAATGCGAAGCAATTGCACATTGCGGCGGCTTATCAAATACGGAGCGCGAGAACGGATGGCCCGGCAGCCACGCGCGATAGTCGAGCACCGCGAAGAGACGCTTTCCCTCGTCGCCTCGTAATGACGTCACCATGAACGTGGTGGGTCGTCCGGAGAGCGCGTACCAGGCCCAAGCGACGCGCGGACTTGCGAGTGGACACACCAGAATTCGAGCCGTTCCATAGGGGGACAAAGAGGTCGTGCCGTTAATCGTCGCCGCGCACTCGCAAGGAGCACGCGCGGCCCAACCGGGACGGATCGTGCCAGGCAGCACCGGCCGGCAGACCGGAGGACGGTCACGATAATGCGTGATTGTGTAACCCTGTGGATCCAGAAGCAGCGAGTCCTGGGCCGTGATCCCGGCTTCCGGTCCCCCAAACGTGCGCGTGCGTTGTGCCGGCACGGTCCAGTCATACAGCACTTCTGCGGGGTACGGAGCTTCGTCGGAATCGAACGGCGTCATCAGGCCCGTGATCGCGAGCCTCTCGGGCCACTCGGTAAGAGGGTCCGCAGGACAATCTGCCTGCAGTTCGGGCATGATCTGGTTGATCTCGCTCTCCGCACGCGGGCCGGACTCCGATAGGTTGCCGATCAGGCCATGCAGCGTGCGCACCGAATTGCCGGTCATTCTCGGTTTGGCCTGTCTGCAGGTGGCGTCGATCCCGGCTAGATCGGTCTCGTCGAGCGCATTAAATCGAACCTGATAGCTGAGCGCATATCCGCTGAATGGTGGAAGGTGATCGCTTGCAAACGGAAAGACGAGACGAAACGGCGTTTGATCCGACGTCTTGAACCAGAGCCAATAGGTTGCAGGCTCTGGAGCGATCGCTGTTTTCCACCACTCAACCGGCGTGTCACCGATCGGTGCTGAGCCCGTGCATTGCGACTGCGGCGCAAGCCAGTCTGTCGGAAGCGGCCGCCAGCCGGTATCGCCTAAAGCGCGGCACTCCTTGACGGTGGAGCCTTCCGACTTGAGGACATACGTCCGGTTGCCGGCAACGAACAAGTCCAGCGACCCGCCTTTGACACCATGAAGCTTTACGCGCATCGCGGAAACACCGGCGTCGGCAACGATTTCGGCCAGCACGAGCTGCGCCTTCGTGAAGGGCGCCATCAGATAAGTACCGCGCCATTTCTTGGGCAGGCGCGGATGTGATGCCGAGCCGCAAGGGGCAAGCTGCGGCAGATCGAGTAGCGCGCGCGGTTCTTGCGCCATCGCAGGAGAGAGCAGGAGGAGGGCGATCGGTATCGTCATCAACACGCGCGGCAGCATGGCGACCTCGCGGTAACCGGCTCCGCAGCTAACGTATGCCGCGATGTTTTGCTCCACGGTATTGCCCGCGTCGTGGTGTCATGGTGGGAAGGCTAGCGAGCTAAAGAAGCCAAATTGCACGCCAATCTGAACAAGCAGGTCGATCCGTCCGACGTCGAGACGGCGCTCACCACGGGCTGAAGGCTGCCGGAGTTCGTTCAATAAAAAACCGCCCGGTTTTGCCGGGCGGTTTCTCTTTTGGTTCGATTCTTTTACTCGCCGCTGCCGAAGCGGCGCGACCACCAGCCTGCCTTCCGTGGCGCGGCTTCGGTTGATGCCGCCGGCGCCGGTTCGGCTGCAGCGGGCGCGGGAGGTGCGACCGGCTCCGGCGCACTCTGGACCACGCCGGGTGCCCGTTCGGCTGGCGCGCTGGTCAGGAAGCTGACCTTCTCGCGCACGGTCGAACGTCGCCGCGCGGCGGCGCGCTCAGTTTCTTGCACGGTTTCTTCAGCCGCGGGGGCGGGCGCGCTCGCGACGGGCTCCGGCTGAGGCTCGGGCGCAGGCTGTGTCTCCGCCGGCTGCGCGGCCGGTTCGGGCTGAACGGGCGCTTGCACCAGCGATGGCGCGGGCTCAGTCGAGCCGCCGTCGAAATCGGCAACCGCGCTTGTCGCTTCCGGGGCCGAGGTCGGCCCAAGCTCGTCCGCGATCGATCCGGCAAGCCCGTCTTCCAATCCGCCACCACGCCGGCGGCGTCCGCCACGGCGGCCGCGACGGCGCGGGCGTCGCTCGCCACCGGCCGGCTGATCGCCGCGGACCACGCCGGGCTGTTCGTCGCCTTCGTCCTCGTCGGCTTCGCCGTCTTCGGCGGTCGCGCCTTCGACAGGCTCGCCTGCGGCGCGCATCGCGTCACCGTCCTCGCGCGGGGCCCCGCCTTCGCGCTGCTCGCCACGGCCGCGCCGGCGCCGCCGGCGTCTGCGGCGATGACCATCTCCTTCGCCTTCGCCAACTGCCGCTTCGGCGGCATCGTCGGTCAGGCCCTCCGTCTCCTCGGTTTCGATCTCGGATTCGGTTTCGAAGTCGTAGACTTCGTCATCGTCATAGGCTTCCTCGATCTGCGGCGGGAAGGCGGCAGCCTGCGCCGCCAGCAACGCCTTGGCGGCTTCCAGCGTGTGTACCTGCTCACCGCGATCGATGACGTAGGACTGCTGGCCGCTGACAGTAGCGTCGGCGACAATGGCCAGCGAAACCTTGAACGCGTTTTCGAGATCGCGCAGATGGCCGCGCTTGTGGTTCAGCACATAGAGCGCAACATCAGTACGGGTGCGCACCACCAGATTATGGGTGGCGCCCTTCATCAGGATCTCCTCGATGCCGCGCAGCAATTGCAGCGCGACCGAGGAAACCGAGCGCACATGGCCGCTGCCGCCGCATTGCGGGCAGGGCTCGGTCGAGCTCTCCAGCACGCTGGCGCGGATGCGCTGGCGCGACATTTCCAAAAGGCCGAAATGCGAGATCCGCCCGACCTGGATGCGCGCACGATCCTGCCGCAGGCAGTCGGAGAGCTTGCGCTCGACCGCGCGGTTGTTGCGCTTCTCGTCCATGTCGATGAAGTCGATGACGATGAGGCCTGCAAGGTCGCGCAGCCTCAATTGCCGGGCGACTTCCTCGGCCGCTTCCATGTTGGTCTTGAGCGCAGTGTCCTCGATGTGGTGTTCGCGGGTCGAGCGGCCGGAGTTGACGTCGATCGAGACCAGCGCCTCGGTCTGGTTGATGACGATATAGCCGCCGGAACGGAGCTGCACCGTCGGCGAGAACATCGCGTCGAGCTGGCTTTCGACGCCCATCCGCGAGAACAGCGGCTGGCCGTCGCGATACTGCTTCACCACCCGCACGTTGGAGGGCATCAGCATCTTCATGAAATCGCGGGCTTCCTGATAGCCAGCCTCGCCGGCGACCATGATTTCGTCGATTTCCTTGTTGTAGAGGTCGCGCAGCGAGCGCTTGATCAGCGAGCCTTCCTCATAGACGAGGGTGGGGGCCTGCGAGCGCAGCGTCATGTCGCGCACGGTTTCCCACATGCGGATCAGATATTCGAAGTCGCGCTTGATCTCCTGCTTTGTGCGTGACGCGCCGGCGGTGCGCAGAATGATCCCCATGCCCTCGGGTACGTCGAGGTCCTGCACCACTTCCTTCAGCCGCGAGCGGTCCTGGGCCGAGGTGATCTTGCGGCTGATGCCGCCGCCACGGGCGGTGTTGGGCATCAGCACGGCATAGCGGCCAGCCAGCGACAGATAGGTCGTCAGCGCCGCGCCCTTGTTGCCGCGCTCTTCCTTGACGACCTGAACCAGCATCACCTGGCGTCGCTTGATGACCTCTTGAATCTTGTACTGACGGCGAGGGCGGAACGGGCGCTCCGGAACTTCCTCCAGAACGTCATCGCCGCCGACGGATTCGACGACATCCTCTTCGGCGTCCTCCGCATCCTCCTCGTCGTCATGGGCCTCGTCGCCTTCCGGAGCGAGAGCGAACTCGTCCGGCGCCGCCGCGGCATATCCTTCGCCGGCGTGCTCGACATGCGGTGGCTCTTCGGCCTCGGCCACGGCTTCGCGCGGCTGCTCCTGACCATGATGCTCATCATGCGCCTGCTCAGCCGGCGCGTGCTCGACGGGAGCATCGGCGACGGCGTGTTCGGTGGGCGCTACCGAGGGCGCGCCGGACTCGGGTGCTGCTTCGGCAACTGGCGCTTCGCTTGCGGTTTCGGTCCGCTCGTCGGGGCGGGTCGATTCATCCTCATGGTGATCGCGCGGATGATCGGGATCATGACCACGCGCTTCCTGGTCGGGCGCTTCCTGCTCGTGGTAGGCTGCATCCTCGTGATGCCCGGCATCGTGCGCCTGCGCCTCGTCGGCATAGACGTCGTCGTGCTCATGCGCCTCGCCCTCATAGGGCTGGGCCGCCTGCGCGGGATCTTCGCCGGCGCTCTCAATGACATTGCTCTGGACGCGGTCGCCATGGCCGCGGCGGCGGGCATTGCGGTGTCGCGAGCGGCGGCGGTGGCTGGAGCGAAGTTCGCTCTCTTCCTCGGCCTCGCGGTGGGCGCGCTCGTCGGCCTCGATCAGCGCCTGACGGTCGGCGACCGGGATCTGATAGTAGTCCGGATGAATTTCGCTGAAGGCCAGGAAGCCATGGCGGTTGCCGCCATACTCGATGAACGCCGCCTGCAGCGAGGGTTCTACGCGCGTGACTTTGGCGAGATAGATATTGCCGCGCAGTTGTTTGCGCTGAGCGGTCTCGAAATCAAATTCTTCGACGCGGTTGCCGCGGACCACAACGACCCGGGTCTCTTCCGGGTGGGTCGCGTCGATCAACATCTTGTTGGGCATTTTGGAACTCTTGACGGCGGCGGGCGCGGTGCATGGCGCGCGCAAATTGCGCGGCCCGGTGACGCGACGGTCCACCTGATTCGGGGGTGAGGGGAAGGCCAAAACGCACTTCTTGGCGCCGCGCCGAACGGGGGCCCACCAGAACAATACGACGTGCGAAGCTTTCGCCTCGCGTCGGCGCGGTCGTTCCGTGGATCTTGGTCGGCAACACAGTCTGGCGCATCAAGCGTCGGCCCGTCTGAACATGTTGGCGGAAAATGATACCGCCGTATCTTTCGCTGAAAGCCCCGGTTCGGCGCCTAGACGCCCGCCGGCCATCGCATATCGGACCGTTTTGAGGTCCGGATAATCAGTTTTGCCGTGTTCTCAAACCGTCCCTGGAAAATTACCTGGGATCGGACGCCGCTCGGGCTCGAAACCGCCGCTCCATGTCAGCCGCGCGCGGCGCTGGCTGGGGAGGGATCGGGAAAGACGCAGGTTCCTCCGACTTCGGAGGTTCCGGCGCTGCACCGGGAGGCTGAACGCGACACAACCGGGAGTATTAGCCGTCAGCACCCCGTACATACGTGGATTGGCGCCTGCGTGCAAGGGAAGCGCTAGGGAACCCTCCGGGCAGCGTCGCACTGCGGCAACACTAGCTTCTTTTCACCAAGCGTGCCTTAAGATCTGATTAACCCTATCGTCCTAATGCGGTAAGGGAAGGCTCCTCCGGAGGCACCGAATCGTTGTCGAGCCGCGCAAATCACCTTGTTTTGCTGGGATGTAGCGCATTGTGCGTTGCAGCATTGCTGTGCGGCCCGATGGTCGGGCCCAGCGTGGGCCAGGGACTGGCCCCTCAGCCCACGGCGCAAGGGCCGGCTTCCGCTACCGCCGTCCCCAATCCGGCAGCGGTGCCGAACTTCCCGGTCGCATCTGACGCCCGCCTGGCGGGTGACGCCAGGCAGACCCGTTTCATCCTCGACCTCGACAAGCCGGTCCAGTTTCGCGCCTTCGCGCTGGCGGACCCCTATCGAGTCGTGGTCGACCTTCCCCAGGTCAATTTCCAGCTTCCGGCTGGGATCGGCGCCGCAGGGCGGGGACTGGTCAAGGCGTTCCGCTATGGCCTCGTCATGCCGGGTGGGTCGCGGATCGTGTTCGACCTGTCCGGGCCTGCCAAGATCGCCAAATCCTACGTGCTGGAGGCGGCCAACGGCCAGCCGCCGCGGCTGGTGCTCGAACTCGAGCGCGCCGACCGCACCGCCTTTGTCCAGTCGCTGGCGCCAGAAAGCCGCCCCGAACTTCGGCCCGGGATCGCCGAGGCGAACGCTGCGGCAAGTCAGCCGGAAGCGCCAGCCGCAGCCGCTGCACCGCAGGCGTCTGACAAGCGCCCGGTGATCGTGATCGACCCAGGTCATGGCGGCGCGGACAATGGCACGCAGGCCGGCGGCGCCGATGTCATGGAAAAGAATTTGGTGCTGACTTTCGGCCTGGCGCTACGCGACCGGATCGAGAAATCCGGCAAGTATCGCGTGGTCATGACCCGGACGGATGACACCTTTGTTGCGCTTGCCGACCGCGTGAAGGTCGCTCGCAACGAAGGGGCGGCGCTGTTCGTCTCAATCCATGCGGACGCTTTGCCGCGCGGCGAAGGCGACGCCCAGGGCGCCACCATCTATACGTTGTCCGACAAGGCCTCCGACTCCGAGGCCGAACGGCTGGCGGATGTCGAAAACAAATCCGATGCAATTGGCGGGGTCAATCTCACTGACGAGCCGACCGAGGTCGCCGACATCCTGATCGATCTCGTTCAGCGCGAGACCAAGACTTTTTCAAACCGTTTCGCGCGCATCCTGATGAATGAGATGAAGAGTACGGTACGGATGCACAAGCATCCGCTGAAATCGGCCGGTTTCCGGGTCTTGAAGGCCCCGGACGTGCCCTCCGTGCTGGTCGAACTCGGCTACGTCTCGAACAAGGGCGACCTTGAGCATCTGGTGTCGGAAAATTGGCGGAACAAAACCGTCGGCTCAATGGCGCAGGCAATTGATACGTTTCTGGCCAAACGGCTGGCAACTGCCGGACCAGGCAAGTGAATTAGCGGTGCGCCTTGCCTCTAAGGTGGCCTGAAAAGGGTCCCGTCCGGTGGCACAAGCCCTAGTTTGGCCACAGCGGCAACGGTATAGAAATCGACTGTTGGTTTTCGGAATCGGTATTTGTCCGCCGGACCTTTTATTGTTCGACCGCGTAGCGGCAAGCCGTTTGGCTGGATTGCCGTGTTAGGTTAGTCGCTGATATCGGCGCACAGGGTTGGAACGGAACTTCGAACATGCGCTTGCTGGTCCGGTTTTTGGGTTTCATGTTTGCCGCCGGGACCGTCGTGTTCCTGGTGGGCGTGGCCGGCGTCGCAGGGGCGATCTGGCATTTCTCCAAGGACCTGCCGGACTATTCGCAGCTTCAGGATTACGAGCCGCCGGTCATGACGCGCGTGCACGCCTCCGACGGCGCGCTGCTCGGCGAGTATTCCAAGGAGCGCCGTCTCTATCTGCCGATCCAGGCGGTGCCCAAACTCGTCATCAACGCGTTCCTGGCGGCCGAGGACAAGAACTTCTACGAGCACGGCGGCATCGACTTCACCGGCATGGCGCGCGCGGGGGCGCTGTATATCCAGAATTACGGCTCCAACCGCCGTCCGCAGGGCGCCTCGACGATCACCCAGCAGGTCGCGAAAAACTTCCTCCTGACCAACGAGGTCTCCTTCACCCGCAAGATCAAGGAAGCCCTGCTGGCGATGCGCATCGAACGCGCCTATTCGAAGGACCGCATCCTCGAACTCTATCTCAACGAAATCTATCTCGGTCTCGGCGCCTACGGCATCGCCGCTGCCTCGCTGGTCTATTTCGACAAATCGGTTAACGAACTCACGATCTCGGAAGCCTCCTATCTGGCGGCGCTGCCGAAGGCGCCCGCGGCGCTGCATCCGGTGCGTAACCGCGATCGCGCGGTGGAGCGGCGCAACTACGTGATCGATCGCCTGGTGGAAAACGGCTGGATCAAGCAGGCCGACGCCGACAAGGCCCGCAAGGAACAGCTCAACGTCACCAGCCGCGGCAATGGCGCGCACACCTTCGCCGGCGAATATTTCGCCGAGGAAGTCCGGCGCGACATCTTCGAGCGCTACGGCGAAAAGAAGCTGTACGAAGGCGGCCTGTCGGTCCGCGCCACACTCGATCCGAAGATGCAGGTGATGGCGCGCAAGACCATGGTGGCCGGTCTCGTCAGATATGACGAAGCTCAGGGCTGGCGCGGACCCGTGAGCAAGCTCGATATCTCAGGCGACTGGGGCGTGAAGCTTGCCGATGTCAAATCGCTCAACGACATCTCGCCGTGGCGGATGGCCGTCGTGCTCGAGACGTCCGACCAGTCGGCGCGGATCGGCTTCCAGCCAAGCCGCGAACTCGGTGGCGCCGTCAGCAAGGTCAGGCAGACCGGCATCATTACGCTCGACGGTGTGCGCTGGGCCAAGGCGGCCTCCGGGCCTGCAAGGGGCAGGACGCCGACCTCGGTGGCGCAGGTGCTGTCGCCGGGCGACGTGATCTATGCCGACCCGCTGTTCGACAAGGAAGGCAAGCCGGTCGAGGGTCAGTATCGCCTCCGGCAATTGCCTGAAGTGTCCGGCGCCATGGTCGCGATGGACCCATGGACCGGCCGCGTGCTGGCGATGGTCGGCGGCTTCTCGTTCGACCAGAGCCAGTTCAACCGCGCGACCCAGGCCTATCGGCAGCCGGGCTCCTCGTTTAAGCCGCTGGTCTATTCGGCGGCGATGGACAATGGCTATACGCCGTCGACCGTCGTGGTCGACGCGCCCATCGAAATCGACCAGGGGCAGGGCGCCGGCGTCTGGCGTCCGGAGAACTATTCCTCCGGCAAATACGGCGGACCGACGACGCTGCGCAATGCGCTCCGGCAATCGCTGAACACCGTGACGGTGCGCCTCGCGCAGGACATCGGCATGCCCTTGATCGGCGAATATTCGAAGCGGTTCGGCGTTTACGACGAATTGCCGAATTATCTGTCCTACGCGCTTGGCGCCGGTGAAACCACTGTCATGCGCATGGTCACGGCCTATTCGATGTTCGCCAATGGCGGCCGCCGCGTGAAGCCCACCCTGATCGACCGCATCCAGGACCGCTACGGCCGCACCATCTTCAGGCATGACGCGCGCGAGTGCCGCGGTTGCGATGCGCCCGGCGGCTGGAAGAATCAGCCCGAGCCGCAGCTCGTCGACCGCCGCGAGCAGGTGCTGGACCCGATGACGGCCTACCAGATCACCTCGATGATGGAATATGTCGTGCAGGCCGGCACGGCGACGGTGGTCAAGGAAGTCGGCAAGCCGATTGCGGGCAAGACCGGCACCACCAACGACGAAAAGGACGCCTGGTTCATCGGCTTCTCGCCGGATCTCGTGGTCGGCATCTATGTCGGCTTCGACAAGCCGCGCAACCTCGGCCGCGGCATGACCGGCGGTCATCTCGCCGCGCCGATCGCCAAGGATTTTCTGAAACTCGCGCTCGCCGATAAGCCGCCGATCCCGTTCAAGGTGCCGGCCGGCATCAAGCTGGTCCGCGTCGATGCCAAGAGCGGCATGCGCGCCGGCCCGGGCGAGGGCGGCCGCACGATCCTCGAAGCGTTCAAGCCGGGCACCGCCCCGCCGGATAATTACTCCGTCATTGGTGTCGCCGACATGGACGGCCGGGTGCCGCAGGGATACCCGCCAGGTTATAACCAAGGCTATCAGCAAGGTTATCAGCAGCCCGACGCGGGCAATATCATGCGCCCGGGGACCGGCGGGCTCTACTAGTCCAAGGGCCCGTTACAATCATAAGCTGTGCTTGGATGTTACCTGACATCGATCCATGGATCGGGCCGTATCGCGGGTGAGCGAATTGCCCGATTTTGACCACGTGACCATGGGATAGCGTCAGACGGCGAATCCCTCGGTAGAGGGATTCTGCACGAGAACGAACGTCGGAACTACGACGCAACGGTTGGAATGAAACTTTGATATTGCGGTGGCTGTTGCGGTTTTCCGGCTTCTTGTTCGCGGCCGGAAGCGTGGTGTTCCTGGTTGGTGTCGCCGGTGTCGCGGGTGCGATCTGGCATTTCTCCAAGGACTTGCCGGACTATTCGCAGCTTCAGAATTATGAGCCGCCGGTGATGACGCGCGTGCATGCGGCAGATGGCGCGCTGCTCGGCGAATACGCCAAGGAACGGCGTCTCTATCTGCCGATCCAGGCGATGCCAAAGCTTGTCACTAACGCGTTCCTCGCGGCCGAGGACAAGAATTTCTACGAGCATGGCGGCCTCGACTTCACCGGCTTGGCACGTGCCGCCGTCCTCTATGTGCAAAATCTCGGCTCCAACCGCCGCCCGCAGGGTGCTTCCACGATTACCCAGCAGGTCGCGAAGAACTTCCTTCTGACCAACGAGGTCTCCTTCACCCGGAAGATCAAGGAAGCCTTGCTCGCGATGCGCATCGAGCGCGCCTATTCGAAGGACCGCATCCTCGAGCTCTATCTCAACGAGATCTATCTGGGCCTCGGCGCCTATGGCATCGCCGCGGCGTCGCTGGTCTATTTCGATAAATCGGTGAACGAACTCACGGTCGCGGAAGCCGCATATCTTGCCGCGCTTCCGAAAGCGCCGGGCACGCTGCATCCGGTGCGCAACCGCGACCGGTCGACCGAGCGGCGCAATTACGTGATCGATCGCCTGTTGGAAAACGGCTGGATCAAGCAGGCTGAAGCTGAGAAGGCCCGCAAGGAGCCGCTGGTCGTGACCAGCCGGTCCACTGCCGGGCACACCTTCGCCGGAGAGTATTTTGCCGAGGAAGTCCGGCGCGACATCTTCGAGCGCTACGGCGAAAAGAAGCTGTACGAGGGCGGCCTTTCGGTTCGCACCACGCTCGATCCGAAGCTGCAGGTCATGGCGCGCAAGACGGTGGCCGCCGGTCTCGTCAACTTTGACGAGGCACAGGGCTATCGCGGACCAGTCAGCAAGCTCGATATCTCCGGCGACTGGGGCATCAAACTCGCCGACGTCAAATCGCTCTCGGATATCTCGCCGTGGCGGATGGCGGTGGTGCTGGAAACGTCCGACCAGTCGGCGCGGATCGGCTTCCAGCCCGGTCGCGAACTGGGAGGCGCCATCTCCAAGGAACGGCAAACCGGCCTCATCACGCTGGAAGGTGTCCGATGGGCGAAGCCTGCCTCTGCCCCGGCTCGTGGTAAGGCGCCGGTCGCGGTCTCGCAAATTCTGTCGCCGGGAGACGTGATCTACGCCGATCCGCTGATCAAGGATGGCAATCCGGTCGAAGGCCAGTATCGCCTGCGGCAATTGCCTGAAGTGTCCGGCGCCATGGTTGCGATGGACCCCTGGACCGGCCGCGTGCTGGCGATGGTCGGCGGCTTCTCGTTCGACCAGAGCCAGTTCAATCGCGCGACCCAAGCCTATCGGCAGCCGGGATCGACGTTCAAGCCGCTGGTCTATTCGGCGGCGATGGACAATGGCTACACTCCTGCGACCATCATGATCGACGGGCCGATCGAGATCGATCAGGGGCAAGGCAGCGTCTGGCGTCCGGAGAACTTTTCGGTGGGCTCTTACCGCGGCCCCATTACGCTCCGTGAGGCCCTCAAATGGTCGGTCAACACCGTGACGGTGCGGCTCGCCCAGGATGTCGGCATGCCCCTGATCGGCGAATACGCCAAGCGCTTCGGCGTCTATGATGAATTGCCGAACTATCTTTCCTATTCGCTCGGCGCCGGCGAAACCACTGTCATGCGGATGGTCACGGCGTATTCGATGCTCGCCAATGGTGGCCGCCGCGTGAAGCCGACCCTGATCGATCGCATTCAGGACCGCTACGGCCGCACCATCTTCAGGCATGATGCGCGCGAATGCCGCGGCTGCGACGCGCCCGGCGGCTGGAAGAACCAGCCCGAACCGCAACTGGTGGACCGCCGCGAGCTGGTGATCGATCCGATGACGGCCTACCAGATCACGTCGATGATGGAAGGGGTGGTGCAGGGCGGCACGGCGTCGGTCATGCGCGAAGTGGGCAAGCCGATCGCCGGCAAAACCGGCACGACGAGTGACGGGAAAGACGTCTGGTTCATCGGCTATTCGCCGGATCTCGTCGTCGGTCTCTATCTTGGCTATGACAAGCCCCGCAGTCTGGGCAGAGCGGCCCAGGGCGGTCATACGGCCGCGCCGATCGTCAAAAATTTCATGAAGCTCGCGCTCGCGGACAAGCCTGCGACATCGTTCAAAGTGCCCGCCGGCATCCGGCTGGTGCGCGTCGATGCCAAGAGCGGCATGCGGCCAAGCCCGGGCGAGGGCGGCCGCGTCATCCTGGAAGCCTTCAAGCCGGGCACTGCGCCACCGGACAGCTACTCTGTCGTCGGGGTTGCCGACGGTGATGGACGGGCGCCGCAGCCGATTTATCCCGATGGCGACACGATGATGCGTCCGGGAACCGGCCGGCTGTATTAGTGCTTCCTTTTCGATTCCATCGAAACGAAGCTCTAGATTCTTGATTTGACGCGTTTTCTTGACGCGAACCGGTTTCCATCCCGCTCGAAAACGCTCTGACCGTTTGCGATTGCGCTTTGCGGCGGACGCCGCTACATCCCTCGCAAGTCAATCCAATAGCGGTCGGTGGCCGCAGACAGAAGAGACCATGCGCGCGGAAGTCGAACGTCTCGTAGAAGAGATCAAGCAGTCAGTCGGGCTGCTGAGGAGGCATCTTTGACGTCGAGAAATCGACGGCACGGCTGGCTGAGCTGAACACGCTCGCCGAAGATCCCAATCTCTGGAACGATCCCCAGAAAGCCCAGAAGCTGATGCAGGAGCGCACCTCGCTGGTGGACGCGCTCGAGGGCATCGGCAAGGTCGAGCGCGAGCTCGACGATAACGTCGAAATGATCGCGCTCGGCGAGGCCGAGAACGACGAAGGCGTTGTCGTCGAGGCCGAAAACGCCTTGAAGGCCCTGAAGAAGGAAGTCGCCCGCCGCGAGCTGGAAGCCCTGCTGTCGGGCGAGGCCGACAAGTTCGACTCCTATCTGGAGGTGCATGCCGGCGCCGGCGGCACCGAAAGCCAGGACTGGGCCCAGATGCTGCTGCGCATGTACACGCGCTGGGCCGAGACCCACGGCTTCAAGATCGAGTATCTCGAAGAGTCCCAGGGTGAAGAAGCCGGGATCAAGTCCGCCACTATCCAGATCAGCGGGCACAATGCCTATGGCTGGCTGAAGACCGAAGCCGGCGTGCATCGCCTGGTGCGGATATCGCCGTTCGATTCCAATGCGCGGCGGCACACCTCGTTCTCATCGGTGCAGGTGTTTCCCGTGATCGACGACTCTATCAAGATCGATATCAAGGAATCCGACGTGCGCACCGACACCATGCGCTCCGGCGGCGCCGGCGGCCAGCACGTCAACAAGACCGAGTCGGCGGTGCGCTTGACCCATATTCCGACCGGCATCGCTGTGGTCTGCCAGGCCGGCCGTTCGCAGCACAAGAACCGCGCGCAAGCCTGGGACATGCTGCGCGCGCGGCTCTATGAAATCGAGCTGAAGAAGCGCGAGGAGCAGGCCGCCGCCGATCAGGCCGCCAAAACCGATATCGGCTGGGGCCACCAGATCCGCTCCTACGTGTTGCAGCCCTATCAGATGGTGAAGGACCTGCGCACCGGCGTGCAGACCTCGGATACCGCGGGCGTGCTCGACGGCGACCTCGACGAGTTCATGGCGGCGACGCTGGCGCAGCGCGCGTTCGGCACCGCGCCCGGCCAGGTCGAGGACGTGGACTAGCCGATGGCAAAGGTCGGCTTCGTCGGGCTCGGCCGCATGGGTCATGGCATGGCCGGCCGTTACCTCGATGCCGGCTTTACCGTTTCTGTTTGGAATCGCAGCAAGGCAAAAGCGGAAGATTTGATCGCACGCGGCGCGCGCTGGGCTGCGTCTCCGGCCGACGCGGCTGATGGCGCCGACGCCGTCGTAACCATGGTCGCCGACGACGAGGCATCGCGATCCGTCTGGCTCGGCGAGAATGGCGCCGCAGCAAAGATGAAAGCGGGCAGCCTCGCGATCGAGTGTTCGACCGTATCGCACCAGCATGCACTGGACATGGCGCGCGAGGTGCGCGGGCGCGGCCTGGTCTACATCGATTGTCCCGTGACGGGGCTGCCGCAGGCGGCGGCAGCGGGCAAGCTGACCCTGCTTGTTGGCGCTGACGCCGCCGATCTCGATTCCGCAAAACCCTATCTCGCGCCAATCGGCGACGTGATCAGGCATTTCGGCGCTGTTGGCACTGGCACGGTCTACAAGCTGATCAACAATCTGATGGGCGCAGTGCAGATCGCGAGCCTTGCTGAAGGTATCGCGATGGCTGAGCAGGCCGGGCTCGATATGAATCTGGTGGCCGAAGCGATGGCGACCGGCGCGGTCGCGAGCCCGCAAGTGATCCGTCATTCAAAGCGCATGGTGGCGCGCGATTTCTCCGGCGCGTCGTTCACAGCGGCGCTGCGCCACAAGGATGCGGCCTATGCCGTGGCTCTGGCCGAAACGCTGCTGCCCGACATACCCGTCAGCCGCGCCGCGCTTGCTGTCTATGAGAGGGCGAAGGCAAGCGCGCCCGACGATGACGAAGGCAAGATGATCGAGATCGTCTCGCAGCTGAAATAGCGTTCGGAAATCGGGTGGACGGCCACGAGCGTCCGGTCCTAGCTGGTCGCGCGATTTCACCAGGTCCTTGCGAAATGACAGTCAGCGACGGCCGGATCGATGCGCGCGACTGGGTATTACTCGCCGTATTGTCGATCCTGTGGGGCGGCTCGTTCTTCTTCAACAGTGTCGTGCTGCGCGAGCTGCCGCCGTTGACGCTCGTGCTGTTGCGCGTGCTGCTCGCCGCCATGATCCTGTTGCCGGTGCTTTTCTTTCGGCGGCTGCCGTTTCCGAAGGGGTGGATGGGCTGGAGGCCGTTCTTCCTCGTTGCCCTCTTCAACAATGTGCTGCCGTTCTCGCTGATCGTCACCGGACAGATGTACATCCCGAGCGGGCTGGCTTCGATCCTCAATGCCACCACGCCGCTGTTCACGGTGGCGGTGATGGCGGCGGCGGGCGAGGAGAAGCTCATCATCAGGCGTGTGTCCGGTGTGATCGTCGGCCTTGTCGGCGTCGTGATCCTTCGCGGCAGCGCCCTCGGCTTTGCCAACGGGCAGGAGCTCGGCGTCCTGCTGTGTCTTGCGGCAGCGCTGAGCTATGGCATTTCCGCGCTGATAGCCCGGCGCGCGCTATCGGATTCGCCGCCGCTTGCCACCGCCACGTTTCAGCTAATGGCATCGAGCCTGATGATGGCTGTCGTCGCCGGCGTCTTGGAGCGTCCCTGGCAATTGCCAATGCCGGGCGTGGCGACATGGCTCGCGGTGCTCGGCCTTGCCGCGTTGTCGACGGCGCTGGCCTATATCGTTTTCTTCCAGGTGCTGCGTCGCTCCGGCGCCACCAACGTTATGCTGGTGACGCTGCTTGTGCCTGTCACTGCCATCCTGCTCGGCTCGTTCGTGCTCGGCGAGCAGATTTCGCCGCGTGAAATCGCGGGCGCGCTCGTCATCGGCAGCGCGCTGTTGTTGATCGACGGCCGGGTGCTGAAGTTTCTCGAACGTTAGTTCGCTTGCGCGGGCGAGGCGAGCCAACTTGACATTTGCCTATATAGCAATACGATTTGCTAAATAAGCAAGAGGGAGAACAGCGTGGTCTCGGCAGAAGCTGGCCGCCGCGCGCGCGAGGCGGCGCGCCTTGCCGGAATTGGAGCCGTCATTCGCAGGGCTCGTTCGGCGCGCGGTTTGACGCTTGATGAACTCGCCGGAATGGTCGGCCTGTCAGTGACATTTCTCTCGCGGATCGAGCGCGGACTGATCGCGTGTTCGATCGGTAATCTCCTGGAAATTGCTGGCGTCCTTCAGCTGCCGCCGGCTGAGTTGTTTGCCGACATCGAAGGCGAGGACCGGACGCGCGCGTATCGCGTGGTGCGGTCAATCGATGCCGTTCCAGCGAAGGGCGCTGACGCAAATTATGCCTGGTGCAAGCTCGCCTCGGGCATGGGCGAGCAGCGGTTGGAAACTTTCCTGCTCGAATTGTCGGCAAAACCGCACAAGCCGACGCTGGTCGCGCATCCCGGCGAAGAAATGTGCTTCGTGCTCGAAGGCAGCGTCGAATTTCAGGTGGGCGACGAAACCATCGCGCTGGAGCGTGGGGATTCGATTCATTTGCGCTCGGACGTACCGCACATGGCGTGGGCGCGCGGGTCCGGCACTGCGCGCCTGCTCATGGTGACATCAATCGAAAATCAGTCGGCCATCGCGGTTGAGTGGTGGAGCAATATTGCGGGCAGGAAAGGCGAACGAGAGAAGACTGCAAAAGGGAGAGCGAAATGAGCATCAGGAGCAAGGACATTCCCGATACGGCGGCCGCCAATGCGGAATTGACGACTGCGCGCGAAGCGTCGCGAAAGGACCACAAGCCATACGAGACGCGCCACTTCGACGAAGTCGAATGGGAGACGATCCGCTGGCCGGGCGAGACAGGCAAAATGCTTTTTCATCCACGACCGGAACGTCCGACCGAACCGAATGCGGGAATTTTGCGGCTTGAGCCCGGCGCTTATCACCCTGAGCACTATCATGGCTTCGCGCAGGTCTGGCATATCCTCAAAGGTGAGTTTTCAATCGACGGCACGCTGCATGGGCCGGGGACGGTGCTGTTCCATCCCGACCCGCACTTTGAAGGCGAATTCCGCACCGAAACGGGCGGGGAGATATTCATCGTCCAGTACCCTGGTCCGACGACCGGTGAGCGCCCGATCTATAGCGGCCGGTTCAACATGGCGGAACGCAAGGCAGTTGCGAGCGAACGCGTCGATCTCTGAGGGGGCGGATCAGCTGACTTCAGGAACTATCGCGCAGGCTGGCTGGAAGCCGATTTCGTCTTCCATTCGGCAAGCCAGTTTCTGAACCTGCCGCTGTCGCGCTCGGCGCCGTGCCAGGCCGCGGTTACTGTGCCGTCCTCGGCAACCATGATGACGGCATCGAGCCCCTTGGAGCGGCGCAGCGTGTCGATTGCCTGCTGCGGCGTTTGGGCGATCGGGCCTGCGACGTTGAAGGACGTGTTGACGGACAATTCGACGCCGATATGGCGGCCGAGCGCCTTGAGATAGGCGTAGGTGAGGGGATCGTCGCCTGCGCGCACGATCTGGATGCGGCCAGTGCCGTCGGCGTGGATGACGGCCGGTATTTTTTCCCGCGCATGCGGTTTCGAATGCGCGGTCAGCACCATGTAGTTATAGGCGTTATAGTCGTCGTCCGAGGCGCCGGGCAGCAGTTCGAAATATTCCCGTGCTGCCTCCAGCGTCGCCATCGGCGCCAATGGGCGGATGGCCTCGCGATATTTGACGCGCGCATTGAGGAGCTCGCGCGCCGCGGGGTCGCACGGGTTGGCGAGGATCGAGCGATGGCCAAGCGCGCGGGGGCCGGTTTCGGCCGGGCCCTGGTACAGCGCGATCACGCCGCTTTGCGCCACCATGAACGCCATCAGGTCGGCGACCGCTTCGAGGCCTTCAGGTGTCGAGATATCGCCGATCGGCTGCGAGGCAATGTCGTCAGCCGCAACCGCGCTGACGATCTCGCCCTGCGAGGGTGGCGTGCCGCAATAGAAGGCGTGCGTCATCGGCGCCCCGCGTGGAGCGCCCGCCAGATGCGCGAACAGCCAGGCGGCGCCGATGGTGACGCCGGGATCGCCGGGGACTGGCGGCACCCACAGATGCAGGCGTGCGCCGCGCTGCTGCGCCTTGGCGAACCTGGCCTCATTGAAATGTTCGAGCAGCCGCATATTGCCGACCGCGTTCAACGCGACGCCGCCGGTCAGCACCAGCCGGTTCGCGCCTGATACGCGCAAGAGATGATCGACGACGTGGATCATGGCATCCTCGAACACCAGTTGCGTCGCGGCCGCCTTATCGAGTCGGTCCTTGGTGTCGGGACGGTGGTGGATATCCTCGACACGCAGCACCGCATCGGGATTCCAGAGCTGGTCCGGCCTGAGCGGCTCGCCTAGGATGTCCGTGAGCGCCTGCTTGTACGGATCATCGAACGGATCGCAATACCAATTGGCCATGGCGCGATTGAGTCTGATTTCGCCGTTCGCACCGAAATGCAGCACGTCGCGCAATTGCGCATAATAGGGATTGCTGGCGCGGCTCATCTCGCCCCAGGCGGCGGCGCCCATGTAGCGGCCCTCGCAGGAAAGCCAGGTCCAGCCGCCCTGCGTCGACGAGATCACGCTGTAGAACGCGCCGAGTGAATCAAACATGCTGTCGTTGCAATAGAGCCGGCGCATCGCGGCATGCTCGACGACATAGAGCGAGATCGAGCCTTGGTCGCCGGTACCGTCGAGCACCGCAATTGCCGTCGGCTCGCCGTCATCGGCAAACGGGGAGGCGGCATAGGAGAACCAGGCGTGGTTGTCGTGATGCGGCAGGCAGATCAGCGGCACGCGCTCGGCAAGGGCGAGCTGGCGGGCAAGGATCTTTGGCGTCCGCGTCATCTGGTCGAGGCGGCGGCCGTCGAAACCGGCGGCCTCGGTGGTGCGCAAGAGTTTCAGGCTCGGCGGCAACTCCTCGAGCACGGAACGCGCCAGCGTGCCGGCGAGCGTCGGATAGTCCCAGCTCGTCAGCCACGCATCTATATCGCCGATGTCGCGGCCCATCTTCCGCAGCGTTGCGACCGCCGCGTCGATCGATAGTTTGGGGTATTCGGTCGTGTGCTTGTTGCCGGAAAAACGTTCTTCCTCGTTGTTGACGATCAACCGGGGCCCGTGCGCCTGCGTCACCTCGACCAGCGCCAGACCGGAATTATGCGTACCCGGCGCGCCGAGGCCTGCGAGATAAACGGTTTCACCCCGCGCAAGCTTCTCGCGGACGTGCGCGATCCGCGCGTCGGCGAAGGCAGAGCCGAGCTGGTGAAATCCCGCGGTAGCCATGGTTTTCGCCGCGAGCCAGCGCGCGAAGCTGTAACCACCGGCTGCCAGCCTTGGATGCCGCGGACCAATTCGTCTCTTCTGTTTCAACCCTGTGCAACCTCTGGAGCCTTGCAATCACGCCAGCTCAATGGCGCCAGGGTGCATCAACCACAATTGGCGTCCGGCAACAATGCTGTTTCGTCGTTGCGAAACAAGCACATGCTTACAAGAGTTGAAGCAAGTCGGGCACTAGAGGGACTGGAATAAGGCACCACAACGTGGTGCCTTATCTCGACTCGCTATTCCGGAATATCCGGCTCCACGAGCAACGCGAGCTGCGCGAGCGACTGTTGCCAGCCCAAATAGCAGGATTCGACCGGAATCACCGTCGGCAGATTCGTCTGTTCGATGTTGATTTCGGTTCCGACCGAAACTGCTTTCAAGTTCACAGTCACCTCGATGACGCCAGGCAAATTGGGATCGTCGAAGCGATCAGTGTAACGGATACGCTCGTTGGGCACGATCTCCAGATATTCTCCGCCGAACGAATGACCCGCGTTCGTGGTGAAGTTCGTGAATGACATCCTGAATGTGCCGCCGACTTTCGGCTCGAAATGGTGGACCTTGCAGGTGAAGCCGTAGGGCGGCAGCCACTTGGCCATGGCATCCGCATCGAGGAAGGCGCGAAAAGCCTTCTCCGGCTTGGTGGCGAGGACACGGTGCAAACGAACGGTATTGCCTTGGGACATGACGTTATCTTCTCCATTGCTGAGCGGAGGCGCCGGATTTGGCTGGGTTAGCTCAGTCTATGCCACAAGGACGTGTCGCCTCGATGTGATCCGACATCGCTAAAAAAGTTTTCGGCGCGGACGTGCCGGTTCCGTCTTAGCTAACGTAGAACAGCGGCGATGAGTAGCGGATGTATTTCGCGAGCACGCCAGTTCCGACAGGGCGATGCTAGCCCGCGCTGAGTCTCACGCCGGCGCGCAGGAATTTCTGCGGATCGACGGGGTCGCCGTCGATGCGCGTTTCATAGTGCAAATGCGGCCCCGTGGAGCGGCCGGTCGAGCCGACGGCACCGATCACCTGGCCGATCCTGACGACATCGCCAACCCTGACGTGAATCTCCGAAAGATGACCGTAGCGGGTCGATAGCCCATTGCCGTGATCGATCTCCACCATGCGGCCGTAACCACCCTGCCATCCCGATGACACCACCTTGCCGTTCGCGGTGGCGCGCACGGGATCGCCGGTGGCGGCGCGGAAGTCGAGGCCGGTGTGCATGGCGGGACGGCCAAGGAAGGGATCGCTGCGGACCCCGAAGCCTGAGGTGAATTCGACCTCGCCAACGACGGGCTTGCGATAGGGCACCAGCGCCAGCGTCGCGTTCAGGCGCTGCATTTGGGTGCGCGCGATATTGATCCGGTGAAGCTGGCGCTCGAACGCGCCGGCATCGGCCGGCAGCTTCACCGGCACGAAGGGACCGCCGATGGCAGAGCGCGGCGTTGCCGCCTCGAGTTGCGCCATGTCGAGGCCAAGGTCAGTGAATACGCCGCGCATCCGACGCACACGCGATTCCATGCTGACCTCGACCGCGCTGAGCGCCGCCATCTGGCGCCGCTCGACGTTATCAAGCGAGTTCTGCAGACGCACCAGCACATTGTCGACGCCCTGCACCTTGGCGAATTGATTCTGCTGCGGCTTGATGACAATGGGCGCGCGTGATTCTAGTCGCGCCTCGCGATCCGGCGGCGCCACGAAGATCACGGTATCGCTGATCGGCGAGGGTTTTAGGGAGCCGGAAGCGGGGGGCTCCACGCCGCGGGCCGGAGGCCGAATCGAGCCGGTGGCGCCAACATCGGGGATGGCGCCGAGCGCAGTGGCACGAGATTCGAGCGCGGTCTGACGGCGCATGATCTGGTCGAGTTTCTGGTCGAACTGTTCCTGATCGAGCAACTGGCGGCTGGTGGTGCGGTCGACCTTGGCGCGCAATTCCGCGATACGGTCCTCATAGGCGTATTGCATCTCGGCCTGACGGGCGATCAGTCGCGTCAGGACGTCATCGCGAAACGCGAAATAGGTGGCGGTCGCCGCCGACCAGATGCCGAGCAGCACGATCGTGCCGACGACGATCCAGAATACGACGGGGCCGAACCGGACCTGCTTGCCGGCGTGGGCAATTGTGTAGCCGTCCGCGTCCACCGTGGCGGCCGCCCGGGCCGCGTGCGGTGCCGGACGCCGCGGTGGTGTTCGGCCGTAATCCTGGGGGTGATGGTGATCGGAATAATGGCCAGAACGGTACGACATCGGCACTCCCGCGCCGGTCGGAAAAGTTCCGTACGGCTCATTTGCGATGCCGATTTGAGCCTCTCATGGTTAATTTTCGGGAAATGGAACAGGCCAAATCACATGGCGCGGACGGCCTCGAGGACCTCATCGGCATGGCCGTCGACTCGCACATTGCGCCAGATCCTGGCGATCCGCCCATCGGCACCCACCACAACCGTCGTTCGAATAATGCCCATGAAGGTCCTGCCATACATCGATTTTTCGCCCCAGGCGCCGTAGGCCTCCAGCATCTCATGTTGCTCATCCGAGACCAGAGGAACGGAAAGCTCGTGCTTGTCGCGGAACGATTCCTGGGCCTTTACGGTGTCTGCGGAGATGCCGAGTACCGCGGCCCCTGCGTCGGCAAAGGCGCCGCTCAGTCGCGTGAAATCGATCGCTTCGCGGGTGCAGCCGGGCGTATCGGCCCGGGGATAGAAGAACAGGACGAGCTTCTGGCCCGCATAGTCGGCCAAGGACACGCTGCCGCCGCCGTCGCGGGGCAGCTTGAAAGCCGGCGCCATGGCGCCTTCGGCCAGCCCGGTTCCGACGGCCGGCCTGCGCGCATCCGATAGGTTGGATTTTATTAACGGTTTAGGTGTCGGCTTATGCGATGATTTGGCTGATGCGGTTTTGGCCGTCTGGACAGATTTCTTGGGCGGTTTCCGGACGAGCTCTTTTGCGGTGGCTTTGGCGGTCTTGGCGGCAGGCTTTTTGGCCGATGCCGTCGCCCCGCGGCGGGCGGTCTTGCTGGCCGTCTTACTCGCTGCCTTGGCCGCAACTGGTTTTCGGGCGGGCGTCTTGCGGCTTTTGGGGGATGGCTTGGAGGATTTCTTGCGCGTTTTCTTGGACATACGCCTTCCTTTCGTCGCTTTCCGCAGATCAACCATTAGGGTATTGCGGGTCTCGCCTTTGACTGTCGGATTCGCTCCGGCTGCTGGGCAAGTTTGATGACCCCGGAGTATGGTTACAAGGAATTCGACGCTACATCCGTCCGCTCGTCGATGGGGCCGCCCAATCAATCCTTGGGCCCGAGCACGAGTAACAGTATTAATCGAGGATTGGCAGCGATGCCGGCACAGGAGCGCTCGATACGAATAGACGAGCGCGCCCCTAGCGGCGATCAACCTCAGCGCCGTCACCGAGAGGCAATGGCTAGGAATACTTCGCCAAACGGGTCGAATCCGCGCGCAGAGGCCCAGCAATGGGATGACGCGGCGGGCTGGGAGCAGGACGAGGCGGCTGGCTATCGCGCGCGCCGGCTGTTGTCGCGTTCGAATTCCCGATTCCATCGTTTCGGCGACAGGCTGGCGGCGCTGCGGCGCTGGCTGAGCGGCGAACGCTGGGTCAAGCGCCTGGCCGTCGTGATCGCCGTGCTGGTGATGATTTTAACCGCCTGCTTCGGCGGGCTATGGTGGCGGCTCGGCGCCGGGCCCATCAATCTCGATGTGGCGACACCCTGGTTGGCGGCCGCGATCGAGGAAAATATCGGCCACGGCAATACGGTGGCAGTCGGCGGCACGCAGATCGAGCGGGCCGGGCGGATTCGAATCGCTGTGCGTATCCGTGACATCGTGGTTCGCGACCGCGATCAGGTCGTCGTCGCGACAGCGCCGAAGGCTGAGGTGAAGCTGTCGGGCACCGCGCTTTTGATGGGTCAGCTGCGCGCTGAAAGCCTCAATCTCGTCGACGCCGAACTTTCGGTGCGCATTACGCCGGACGGGCAGGTGACGGTGTCCACTGGCGACACGGCCAAGCCCCTGGCGACGGGTGTTGCCTCCAAGCGCGACGCCGGTATGGCGCCGACATTCCCGCGCCAGCCGCCCGCACCCGCCCACGGCGCGGCGGCCCCAGATACAACGCAGAGCGGTTTATTGGCCGGCCTCGACTGGCTCGACAGCCTCAGCATGACCGGACTTGACGGGCAGAATCTGAACGAGATCGGGCTCAAGAACGGCAACCTTGTCGTCGACGATCAGCAGCGCGGCAACAAATGGACGTTCGACAATATCAGCCTCAGCATGCGCCGGCCGAGCGGCGGCGGCGTCGCGGTGAGCCTTGGCGAAGAGGGCAAACGCCCATGGTCGCTCAAGGTCGTGGTCGGTCCGCAGCAGAACGGCGTGCGCTCGGTCGATCTTCGCGCCGACAAGGTGCCGGCCGCCAACATCCTGCTGGCGATGCGAGTCAAGGATCTCACCTATGGCGCGGAGCTGCCGCTCTCCGGCGAGCTGAAAGGCGAATTGGGCCGCGATGGTCTGCCGACCTATTTCCGCGGCAAGGTCACGGCAGGTGCCGGGTATCTCATCGACAGCGACACGCCTGACTATCCGATGCCGATCGATTCGGCAGAGATGAGCGTCGAATGGGATGCCGGACGGCGCGTGCTGGTAGCGCCCTTCAAGGTCGTTTCCGGCGCGAACCGGATTACGCTGCTCGGCCATCTCGAACCGCCAAATGGCACCACGACCGAATGGCAGGCCGGTCTTAGCGGCGGCACGATCCTGCTCGCCGGCACCGACAACGAACCGCCGCTGATCTTCAACCGCATCGCGATCGGCATGAAGTTCGACACCGACCGCAAGCGCGTGCTGCTGACCCAGGCTGACATCAGCAACGGCGAGATCGGCATCGCCGGCACCGGCAGCATCGATTATTCGGGCGAGGCGCGCCTCCAGCTCGGTTTCGCGGGTACACCGATGTCGGCATCCGCTTTAAAGCGGATGTGGCCGATCCTGATCGTGCCGGAAGTGCGCGAATGGGTGATCGAGCGGATCGAGCGCGGCACGCTCCAGCGCATCGAGGTCGGCGTCAATTCACCGGTGCGCAACCTGTCGCGCAAGGGACCGCCGATTCCGGACGATGGCCTGGCCGTCAACATCGTGGCTTCGGGAGTCACCGCACGACCGGTTGACGACATGCCCGCGGTCCGCGATGCGGATTTGAAGGCGCGGGTCACCGGGCGAACGGCGACGGTGACGATCGGGCAGGGCATTGCCGACACGCCCGCCGGCCGCAAGATCAACATTTCCGATTTCATCTTCGAAGTGCCTGATATGGCGCCGAAACCGTCGCCATCGCGCGTGAAGTTCAGGGTGGATTGTCCGGTGCCGGCCGCGGCCGAGATTCTGGCTTCTGACCGCATCAGCGATCTCTCCGGCACGCTGATCGATCCGAACGCCAGCAAGGGAATGGTCGCCGCGACCATCACGATGGGCATGCCGGTCAAGGGCTCGATGACCAAGGCCGACACCACCTACACGGCCATCGCCGATCTCAGTGGCTTTGCCGCGGACAAGCTCGTGATGAACCAGAAGCTGGAGGCGAACGCGCTCAAGGTGCTGGCCAATAATGCGGGCTACCAGGTCAAGGGCGACGTCAAGATCAACGGCCAAGCGGCTTCGCTCGATTATCGCAAGCCGAGCGAGGGCGACGCAGATATCCGCTTGCAGGCGACGCTGGATGACGCCAGCCGCGCCCGTCTCGGGATTGATCTCGGATCTGGCGTGAGCGGCTCTATCCCGATCAAGGTGGTCGGCAAGATCGGTGAGAACGACAGCCGCGTCGGCATTGAGGCCGATCTGACCTCGCTGCGACTCGACAACGTCCTGCCCGGTTGGGTCAAGGTGCCCGGCAAGTCGGGCAAGGCGACGTTCAATGTCGTGAAGAAGGAACAGTCGACGCTGTTCCAGGACATCGTGATCGAAGGCGGCGGCGCGTCGATCAAGGGATCGCTCGAAGTCGACCAGAACGGCGACCTCGTGATGGCGAACTTCCCGACCTACGCGCCTTCGGATGGCGACAAGACCACGTTGAAAGCCGAGCGCGGCGCCGACGGCGTTGTCAAGGTGACGATGCGCGGCGACGTGTTCGACGGCCGCGCCTTTCTCAAGTCGGCGATTTCGGGTAAGGACGACCCCAAGAGCAAGTCGAGGAACATCGACCTCGACATCGACGTCAAGCTCGGTGCGGTTGCAGGGTTCAACGGCGAGGCGCTGCGCAGCGTCGACAGCAAGTTTTCCCGCCGCAATGGCATCGTCAAAAACTTTACGCTCTCCGGCAAGGTCGGGCGCGACACGCCCGTGACGGCGGACCTGCGCGGACGCGGGCCGGGACAGGGCCGGGACATCATCATCCTGCAGACCAACGATGCCGGCGCCTTCTTCCGCTTCACCGACATGTATTCCAAGGTGATCGGCGGACAATTGTCGCTCGCCCTGGAGCCGCCGACGGTTGAACCTACCGCGAAGGAAGGTTTGATCAACGTCCGCGACTTCTCCATCAGAGGCGAGGCTTCGCTCGACCGCGTGGCCGCCGGTGGCTCGACCGGCACTCAGAGCGGCGTCTCCTTCTCCGCATTGCGCGCCGAATTCACCCGGCAGAGCGGGCAGCTTGCGATCCGCGATGGCGTCGTGAAAGGACCGCTCATCGGCGCGACTATCGAAGGCAGTATCGATACCGTCGCCAATCAGGTTCGCATGAGCGGCACTTTCGTTCCGATGTATGGGCTGAACAACATGTTCGGCCAAATTCCCGTGCTCGGCCTGTTCCTCGGCGGCGGCAGCAATGAAGGGCTGATCGGCGTGACCTATGAGGTGGTCGGCACGCCTAGCCAGCCCGTGCTGCGCGTCAATCCGATTTCAGCGGTGATGCCCGGTGTGTTGCGGAAGATATTTGAATTCAACACCGGCAAGCAGAACACCAACCCGATCGAATTGCCGCCGAACAATTAGGTAGCTGCAGGCTGCATGGCGTACCTAGCCAGATATCATGGCCGAAGCCGCCCGCGCGACCGAAGCCAAGGTGGCGTTCTGCTGCGCGGCAGAAACGGTGGCGCCGGTCAGATAAGCGGTGATGATGACGGGAGCCTTATTGGGCGGCCAGATCACAGCGACGTCATTGTTGGTGCCTCGGGCACCAGTGCCGGTCTTGTCGCCGACACGCCAGTCTTTCGCAAGACCTGCACGCAGCCGCGTGCCGCCGGTCTTGTTGGCGATTAGCCATGCCGTTAGTTGCTCGCGCGACGGGGCCGACAGCGCCTTGGTTCCAAGAATGAGGGCTTGCAAATTCGACGCCATCGCATTCGGCGTCGTAGTATCGCGAGGATCGTCTGGCAGTGCCTCGTTGAGCGAGGGCTCATCGCGGTCCAACCGCGTGATTGGATCGCCCAGACTTCGTACGAAGGCTGTCAGTCCCGATGGTCCGCCGATGGCTCCGAGCAGCAGGTTGCCGGCCGTATTGTCGCTCAGCGTTACTGCCGCTTCGCAGATTTCAGCGAGCGTCATGCCGTCGCTCACGTGTTTTTCAGTGACAGGCGAGTACGTGACGAGCGCGGAGGCGTCGTAGGTGATGCGCCGCGTCAATTGCTCATTCCCAGAATCCACCCGCGCCAGAATAGCCGCGGCTGCAAGCGCTTTGAACGTGCTGCACATCGGAAAGCGCTCGTCTCCTCGGTGGACATGACGGGCGCCGGTCGCCGTCTCGAAGACGCAGACACCGAGCCGGCCGCCGCTCTCGATTTCCAGGCGCCTGATCTCGTCAATCAGTCGTTGATCTGCGATCGATGCACGCATCGCTTTTGGCCGGACAGTCAAAGCAGTCGCTATCAATGCTGCGCCGAATCCGGACTGGAGCCGTCTTCTCGTGATCACTACGAATCCCTCCTTGCTTGTGGCCGTAAGGTGCCGACAGGTCACAGTCTTGACAAACGATGAGTTCTGCGGGCAGGCATAAGAAAAACTAGGGACAAGAAATGCGGCGCCGATTGAAGCTTTCGCACCTTCCGCTCAACGCGCTACGGGGCCTTTGAAGCAACGGCGCGCCACCTCAGTTTCACCCGCGCCGGCCTTGAACTTCGCGTTACGCAGGCCGCCGTCAGTCAGCACGTGAAAGGGCTGGAAGACCGGCTTGGCGTACAATTGTTTCGCCGGCTACCGCGCGGCGTCGCGCTCACCGATGAAGGACAATCGCTGCTGCCGAGCATTGTCGAGGCCTTCGGTCGGCTCACCGAAACGCTCAATCGTTTTGAGGACGGTCGCTATCAGGACGTCATCACGGTCGGGGTGGTCGGCACGTTCGCGTCGGGATGGCTGCTGCCGCGGCTCGACTCCTTCAGGAAGGCGTATCCCCGGATCGATTTGCGCCTGTTCACCAACAACAATCGCATCGACATCGCGGGCGAAGGACTCGATTACGCGATCAGGTTTGGCGATGGCCATTGGCACGGCACCGAGGCGACCCACTTGATGGGAGCGCCATTTACGGCGTTCTGCGCGCCTTCGCTGGCGCGCCGGCTGAGCCGGCCGGCCGATCTCAAGCGCGAAGTGCTGCTGCGTTCCTACCGGCAGGAGGAGTGGCCGCGCTGGTTTGCCGCGGCCGGACTGCAGAGTCCGGTCCTCAAGGGAATGGTGTTCGATTCGTCCATCACGATCGCGAGCGTGGCGGCACGCGGATTCGGTGTTGCGTTGCTGCCGACAGCTCTGTTTCAGGATGACATACGTCAACGGCGGCTCGTGCGTCCTTTCAAGATCGAAGTGGCACTTGGCGATTATTGGATTACTTCGCTGCACTCGCGGCAGCCATCACCGGCGATGCTCTTGTTCAAGAGCTGGCTGCTTGAAACGATCGCAGCGCAGAAGGTGCCCGCCAAGGCGGCCGAGACTTAGCTATCGCCGCAATGCCGGCACGACCAAAAACGGAATCATCCCCAGCACCACCGCCACGAGCGCGAACGCGATCACGGGGTTGTAGCTGTGGGTCCAGTCGTGGATCAGGCCGCCGGCCCAGGCGCCGAAGCCGGAGCCAAGCCCGCTGCCGATCGAGATCGTGCCGTAAATGGTGCCGACACGCTCGCCGCGAAAGATCTTCATGGCTGTTGCCGTGATCAATGGGCCGCGTGAGCCGATCATGCTGCCGAAGGTCACGATAAAGGCCGCGAGCAGCCAGAAGTTCGGATAGAACTGCAGCAGCCAGAGCAGGATGATGCCTATAATCGAAATGGCGTAGCTGAGTAGCACCGATGGCCGTCGTCCGATCATGGCATCGAGTTGCGTTACCCCGAGCATGCCAAACAGCAGCACGATCCCGGAAAAGCCCCAGGCGGTCGCGGCCTGCAGCGGTGGGAAGCCGGCATCGATCAGATAGGCGACGACCTGCGCCACAAGCGCATACATCCCAACGGCCGTGAAGAAGAAGGTCGCAAACAGCGCCCAGAACGCGTGGTGACGCATCGCGCTCGCCAGCGTCCAGCCGCCATCGGCGAAATCGGGATCGGCCCTTTTCGTGATGTGCGGCGAGCCTGTGGCGAACAGCCGCCATGGCAGGAGCAGCAGCGGCGCCAGCAGACACAGCGCAATGATGCCGAAGGTCTGGTAGGCGCCGCGCCATCCGATATGATCGATCAGGATTTGCGAGACCGGCAGCAAGACCAGCACGCCGGCGCCCGCTGCCGAATAGACGACGGCCATCGCGGTCGGCAGGCGCGGGCCGAACCAGCGGCCGAGCAGGATCGAGTTTGGCACATTGCCGATGAAGGCGATGCCGATTCCGACGCAGAGGCCGATGCTCACCTGGAATTGCCACAGCGCCTGCGCTTGCGAGGCTATCAGGAATGCTCCGCCGAGCAAAAGCAGCCCGAGCGCATAGACGGTTCGTGGGCCATAGTGGTCGAACAGCCGGCCGACGACGGGTGCCGTCAGCCCGCCCGCCAGCCAGGTCAGCGAATAGACGGAGACCACCTGCGCGCGGTCCCAGCTGAAATGCTCCGCGATGGGCTTGAGGAAAACCGTAAAGCTCTCGCCGAGGCCGCGGCCGAGCAACGCCATCGTAAAGCACAGCGCCAGCACGTTGAGCGCCACGCGGGTCGGCTTGAGCCGCCGGGCCGACGCATCTCCCTCTGGCATCTTGTTGTCCATGGCAATGCAGGGAGCGCGTTTCCGCAGCTCCCCGCAAGCATCAAAAAGCGAATGCGCCTATGCGTGCCGAGGCAGATTCTTTGTTTGAGCATGATCTCCGGGCCAACGCTTGCGTTTGTCCCGAGGGAAAGCCGGTGCCCACTTTCCGGATCATGCTCTAGGCCTCAGCAGGACGTGCTTTTTCTTCCCCATGGAAAGTTTGATGACGCCTTCCGGCGTGAGGTCGGATGGCGTCAGCACCATCTTCTCGTCGGTGACGGCGGCGTCGTTGACGCGGAGGCCGCCGCCCTTGATCTGGCGCCGCGCCTCGCCATTCGAGGTGACCAGACCCGCTTTCACGAACAGTCCAACCACACCGGCGCCGGCTTCGAGGTCGCCGCGCGAAACTTCGACGGTGGGCAGGTTCTCGGCGATCGCGCCTTGCTCAAAGGTCTGGCGTGCGGTCTCGGCGGCCGTGTTGGCTGCGTCGCGGCCGTGCAGCAGCGCGGTCGCTTCCGTCGCCAGCACCTTCTTGGCTTCATTGATCTCGCCGCCCCTAAGCGCCGCCAGCTTCTCGATCTCGCTCATCGGCAGGATCGTGAACAGCTTGAGAAACTTGATAACGTCGGCGTCCTCGACGTTGCGCCAGTATTGCCAAAAGTCGTAAGGCGAAAACTGGTCGGCGTTGAGCCACACCGCGCCCTGCGCGGTCTTGCCCATCTTGGCGCCGGACGCGGTCGTCAGCAGCGGCGTCGTCAGCGCGAACAATTGCGGCGTGCCCAGGCGGCGGCCGAGATCGACGCCGTTGACGATGTTGCCCCATTGATCGGAGCCGCCCATCTGCAGGCGGCAGCCGGTGCGCCGCGCCAGCTCGACGAAGTCGTAAGCCTGGGCAACCATGTAGTTGAACTCGATGAAGCTCATCTCCTGCTCGCGCTCGAGCCGGAGGCGCACCGAATCCATGGTCAGCATGCGATTGACCGAGAAATGCCGGCCGATGTCGCGCAGCATTTCGATCCAGTTCAGCTTCGTCAGCCATTCGGCATTGTCGAGCATGATTGCATCGTTTTGCCCGGAGCCATATCGCAGCACCTTCGAGAACACGCCGCGGATCGAGGCCTTGTTGGCCTCAATTTCCTCGATCGAGCGGATCGCGCGCGTCTCATCCTTGCCGGAGGGGTCGCCGACCATGGTAGTGCCGCCGCCCATCAGGGTGATCGGCTTGTTCCCGCTCTGCTGCAGCCAGTACAGCATCATCATCGTGAGGTAATTGCCGATATGGAGCGAGGGCGCCGTGCAGTCGTAGCCGACATAGGCGGTCGCCTGGCCTTTCGCGGCAAGCGCGTCCAGGCCCTCGAAATCGGAGCATTGGTGGATGAAGCCGCGTTCGTCTAAAATGTTCAGGAAATCTGATTTAAATCCGGTCATGGGCGGACTGCTCTGATCATTCTATTTTCACTGTAATTGTAACTGTCTGCGGGAACCATGGCGGAACAGGCTGCCGAAGGCCGGGCGCTGTGGCATTATAAGATGTCCGTGTTTGGCACAAGCTGATCGTCGTCGGCGGGACGAATCGAGCAGGGCGTTGCAGAGGCACGAATTGCCATGATGTTGACGGCACTAGGTCTGATGAGCGGCACCTCGCTTGACGGGGTCGATGTCGCTTTGATCGAGACCGACGGCCGCCGGGTGAATGCCCTAGGTCCGTCCGGCTACCGTCCCTATACAGATGCAGAGCGTGGCCTGCTGCGGCAGGCGCTGTACGAGGCCGCCGATCTGCCGGATCGCGCGGCGCGGCCTGGCTGCCTGCGCGAGGCCGAGCGGATCGTCACGACCGCACATGCCGAGGCGGTGGCCGCCTTTACCGCGCAAAACCGGATGCGGTTCGACGACATCGATATTGTCGGCTTTCACGGCCAGACCGTGCTGCACCGGCCCGAGAAAAAGCTCACTGTCCAGATCGGCGATGCGGCTACGCTCGCCAAGCTGATCCACATTCCGGTCATGTACGATTTCCGTGCCGCAGATGTCGAAGCGGGCGGGCAGGGCGCGCCCTTCGTGCCGGTCTATCACCGCGCACTCGCCCAGTCGCTGGATTGGGAGGGGCCGACCGTCGTGGTCAATATCGGCGGCGTCGCCAACATTACCTATATCGATGGCGACACCCTGATCGCCTGCGACACGGGGCCGGGCAATGCCCTGCTCGACGACCACATGTTCCGCCGCCTGAACCAGCGCTTCGACACCGATGGCCGCATCGCGTCGCTGGGCAAGGTCGATGCGGCCTGGATCGCCCGCGCGCTGGAGATGCCGTTCTTTTCGATGCCCCCGCCGAAATCGCTCGATCGCAACGATTTTGCGGGGCTAAAGCTCGGCGATATGCCACCCGAGGACGGCGCGGCGACGCTAACGGCGTTTACGGCGGCGGCGATCGCCCGGGTGGTGCCGCTGCTGCCGAAGGAGCCCAAGAACTGGATCGTGGCCGGGGGCGGCGCCCGCAACCTGACCATGCTGCGGATGCTGCGGGAATGCCTGGCGCCTGCGACCGTCCGAGCAGCAGATACGCTGGGCTGGGCGTCCGACGCCATCGAGGCGCAGGCCTTCGGATTCCTGGCGGCACGCGGCCTGAAAGGCCTGCCGCTCAGCTACCCCGCCACCACGGGTGTGCCGATCCCGATGACCGGCGGCATCATCGCGCGGCCCTAGTTCAGATGCCCGTCGGCGGTGCACCGCGGGCTCAAGCACAAAATATCGAAAACAACCCCATGCAAAGTAGGAATGGGGCGCCTGTTTGCGCCACCCACGCCCGCTGGAGTCCAGGGTGCGCGACGGCACGCACACGCCTTGTTGTTCGACTACGGCAGGCGGGCCGGTTGACAGATTAATGCATCTGCATCTAAATTAAATGCAGATGCATTGATTGGAGGATTCCATGGCCGCCGCCCTGAAACTGATCAGCCACAAGCTTTGTCCCTATGTGCAGCGCGCAGTGATCGCGCTGAACGAAAAAGGCATTCCGTTCGAGCGGATCGACATCGATCTCGCCAACAAACCGGACTGGTTCCTGAAGATATCGCCGCTCGGCAAGGTGCCGGTGCTGGTGGTGAGGGGCGATGACGGCAGGGAGGTGGCGCTGTTCGAGAGCAACGTGATCTGCGAGTACATCGAGGAAACGCAAGGCGGCGCGAAGCTGCATCCGCAGGATGCGCTGGCGCGAGCGCAGCACCGCGCATGGATGGAATTCGGCTCAACGATCCTGAGCGAATTGTGGGGTCTGGAGACGACGGGCGATCCCGCGGTTTTTGAAAGCAAACGGCAGGCGATCGCCGCGAAGTTCGCGCGTGTCGAGGAGGCGCTAGGCGCAGGCCCGTATTTTGCGGGAGAGAAGTTCAGCCTGGTGGATGCGGTGTTCGCGCCGATCTTCCGCTATTTCGACGTGTTCGATCAATTGACCGATCTGTCCGTCTTCGCGGATACGCCGAAGGTGCGTGCATGGCGAAAGGCGCTGGCGCAGCGGTCGAGCGTGCGCACGGCGGTTGGCGCGGACTATCCGCAATTGCTCCACGCGTTCCTGGTGCGCCACAACGCGCATATGCTGAAGCTGGCGGCGTAGCACGGCGATGGGATCGTCACGCTTGAAGCTGGCGCCGTCGCGAAATTGTAGGATGGGTGGAGCGAAGCGATACCCATCGATATCGCGCACGGTATGATGGGTTTCGCGAAGGGCTCAACCCATCCTACGTAACGGCCCGATTGTGGCTCACCGGACGTTGGCGAGCCGCATATCGAGATAACCGGTCACCGTCTCCATCAGCGGCTCCAGCTTGCCGTCGAAGAAATGGTTGGCGCCGGGAATGATCTGCTGATCGATCACGATGCCCTTTTGCGTCTTCAGCTTCTCGACGAGCGTGTTGACGTCCTTCGGCGGCACCACCGCATCCTTTTCGCCATGCACGATCAGGCCCGATGACGGGCAGGGTGCGAGGAAGGAGAAGTCGTAGAGGTTGGCGGGCGGCGCGATCGAGATGAAGCCTTCCACCTCGGGCCGGCGCATCAGAAGCTGCATGCCGATCCATGCGCCGAACGAGAAGCCCGCAACCCAGCAGGCGCGCGCTTCGGGATTGATGGTCTGCGCCCAGTCGAGCGCGGAGGCGGCATCGGACAATTCGCCGGTGCCGTGATCGAACGAGCCTTGGCTGCGGCCAACACCACGGAAATTGAATCGCAGCACCGAGAAGCCGCGATGCGCAAACGCGTAGTAGCACTGGTAGACGATCTGGTGATTCATCGTGCCGTGAAACTGCGGATGCGGATGCAGGATCATCGCGATCGGCGCGTTCTTCTGCTTGGCCGGATGATAACGGCCTTCAAGACGGCCCGCGGGGCCGGTGAAAATGACTTCAGGCATTGTAGTTCCTGGGCAACGGATGTGATCCGGCGAAGAGAATGTCATCTGGCGTCGCTGGGCGATGCGCGAACGACGCTTCTGTGAACCGGTGCGGCCTTCTAGCATGAGGCGAGGGGCAAAAAGCAAGCATCTTGAACATCTCGGAGGCGGTTCAAGGCGTTAGCCTGCGATTGTAGGAGACGGGGCGATCCCTAATTGCCATAAGACGTCTGGCGCTGGAGCTCCGCGAGGAGCGCAGTAGCTATTAGCGAGTATAGGTAATATTTTACTGAAATGCCCGAGCGGATTTATCTCGACTGGAATGCGACGACGCCGCTTCGTCCCGAGGCGAGGCAGGCGATGGCGGCCGCTTGGGACATGGCCGGCAATCCGTCATCGGTCCATGCCGAAGGGCGCCAGGCGCGCCGACTGGTCGAGGACGCGCGCGCCGCGGTCGCATCTGCCGTTGGCGGCCGTCCGCAGGATGTGGTGTTCACATCCAGCGGGACGGAGGCGAACGCACTGGCATTGACGCCCGGTTTGCGGAAAGGCGCGGGACGGCCGGTCCGGCGGCTGCTGGTCTCGGCCATCGAGCATACGTCGGTGCTATCGGGTGGGCGTTTCTCGCCAGATGCTATCGCGAGCATCGAAGTCACCGGATCTGGCTTGGTCGACGTCCAACGTTTGCGTGCATTGCTGGCCGACGGGCCGCCGGCACTTGTCTCGGTCATGTTGGCCAATAACGAGACGGGTGCTGTTCAACCGGTCGGCGAGGTTGCTGAGATGGTGCATCAAGCAGGCGGGCTGCTGCACGTCGATGCGATCCAGGCGCTAGGAAAAATACCTTTTGATATCAAGTCGCTGGATGCCGATCTGATCACGCTATCTGCGCACAAGATCGGCGGCCCCAAGGGCGTCGGAGCACTCGTTCTCGCTGAAGAGGTGCAGGGGTTAGAGCCACTGCTGCGCGGCGGCGGACAGGAGCTCGGGCGTCGGGCCGGCACTGAGAATGTCGCCGGCATTGCGGCCTTCGGTGCGGCTACCGCTGCCGCGTTGGCCGCGCTGGCGGGGGATGCCCCGCGGCTCCAGGCTTTGCGCGAGCGGCTTGAGAAGGGTTTGATGCAAACCCCTGGCATGATTGTATTTTCCAACGACGTGCAGCGGTTGCCTAATACCACGCTGTTCACGGTTCCCGGGCTGAAGGCCGAAACCGCCGTAATCGGCTTCGATCTCGGCGGGATCGCGGTGTCCTCGGGTTCCGCCTGCTCCTCCGGCAAGGTTCAGCCGTCGCACGTCTTGGCCGCCATGGGGGTGGGCAGGGATCTGGCCCAGGGAGCGGTGCGGCTCAGTCTGGGCTGGTCTACCTCTGAGACAGACATAGATTTGGCCCTGCAGGCTTGGCGAAAGCTTTCCGATGCCTTACTTAGAGGGGGACGAAACACGGCTTGAACCGTTCTAAGCGCGTTTCGTTACACCTCGAATTCGACTTTTAGATTGTTCCACCGCGGTCCTTGAAACCGCGAGCGGAGGATGGAATGCCAGCCGTACAAGAGACGGTCGAGCGCGTCAGGCGCATCGACGTCGACCAGTATCGATATGGGTTTGAGACTCTTATCGAGTCCGAGAAGGCGCCCAAGGGCCTCTCGGAAGAGACCGTCCGCTTCATTTCCGCGAAGAAAAACGAACCCGCCTGGATGCTGGAATGGCGCCTGGAGGCCTATCGCCGCTGGCTGACCATGACCGAGCCGACCTGGGCGCGCGTCAATTACCCGAAGATCGACTACCAGGACATTCACTATTACGCGGCGCCCAAGCCCAAGAAGACGCTGTCGTCGATTGATGAGATCGACCCCGAAATCCTCAAGACTTACGAGAAGCTCGGGATCCCGCTGCGCGAAGTCGCCATTCTCGAAGGCGTCGAGCCGCAGCCCGGTGGTGAGCCGTCGGCCAACCGTAAGATTGCGGTCGACGCCGTGTTCGACTCGGTTTCGGTAGCGACCACGTTCCAGAAGGAACTGAAGGCGGCCGGCGTGATCTTCATGCCGATCTCGGAGGCGATCCGCGAGCATCCTGAGCTGGTGAAGCAGTATCTCGGGTCGGTGGTGCCGACCTCGGACAATTTCTTCGCGACGCTGAATTCGGCGGTGTTCTCAGACGGCTCGTTCGTCTACGTGCCGCCGGGCGTGCGCTGTCCGATGGAGCTGTCGACCTACTTCCGTATCAACGAGCGCAACACCGGCCAGTTCGAGCGCACGCTGATCATCGCCGATAAGGGCTCCTACGTCAGCTATCTCGAAGGCTGCACCGCGCCGCAGCGTGACGAGAACCAGCTCCATGCCGCCGTGGTCGAACTCGTCGCCCTCGATGACGCCGAGATCAAGTACTCGACGGTGCAGAACTGGTACCCCGGCAATGCCGAAGGCGTCGGCGGCATCTACAACTTCGTCACCAAGCGTGGCGACTGCCGCGGTAACCACTCGAAGATCTCCTGGACCCAGGTCGAGACCGGGTCGGCGATCACCTGGAAATATCCGAGCTGCATCCTGCGCGGCGACAATTCGCGCGGCGAGTTCTACTCGATCGCGATCTCGAACGGTCACCAGCAGGTCGATAGCGGCACCAAGATGCTCCATCTCGGCAAGAACACGTCGAGCCGCATCATCTCCAAGGGTATCGCGGCCGGTAAATCGCAGAACACCTATCGCGGCCTCGTCACGGCGCATCGCAAGGCGACCGGCGCGCGCAACTATACCGCCTGCGACTCGCTCCTGATCGGCGATAAGTGTGGTGCGCATACCGTGCCTTACGTCGAGGCGAAGAATTCCTCGGCGACGTTCGAGCACGAAGCGACGACGTCGAAGATTTCCGAAGACGTGCTGTTCTACTGCACCCAGCGCGGCCTCAGCCAGGAAGAAGCCGTCGGCCTCGTCGTCAACGGCTTCGTAAAGGACGTGCTGCAGCAGCTGCCGATGGAGTTCGCAGTTGAGGCGCAGAAGCTGATCTCGATCTCGCTGGAAGGCAGCGTGGGATGATCGCGCCTGATATCAGCGAGATGCGCACGCTGCTACCGATCTTGAACGAGATCGACGAAACCGGTTTGTCGCGGCTCGACCGTTCAGAGTGGTTCCGGCCAAGCGCCGCGCAGGCGCGCCGCCTTGAGGCCGCCGCCGACACGATGGGTGTCTATCTGATGACCTATCGGGCGAACTGCCGCGCGGGCGTCGGCGACGGACTTTGCAATTTGATCGCAGCGGCCAAGCTCGATGCGGTCGAGCTTGATGAGATCGCAAATCTCGAAAACGCGTGCCCAGACGCCGCGATAGTCGCCTACGAGCGCCCGATCCGGCTGCGCCGGTAAACGAATTTCGACAAGGGAAGGCCATGTCATTACTCGAAGTGAAAGATCTGAAGGTCCGCGTTGAGGATAACGAAATTCTCCACGGACTGACGCTCACGGTGAACCCGGGCGAAGTGCACGCGATCATGGGGCCGAACGGCTCCGGCAAGTCGACGTTGTCACACGTCATCGCCGGCAAGCCGGGCTATGAAGTCACCGACGGGCAGATCCTGTTCAGGGGCGAGGACCTCCTGGAAATGGAGCCGGACGAGCGCGCTGCGAAGGGCGTGTTCCTGGCCTTCCAGTACCCGGTCGAAATCCCCGGCGTCACCACCTGGAATTTCCTGCACACCGCGTTGAACGCCCAGCGCAAGGCGCGCGGCGAAAGCCAGCTTTCGTCTCCGGAGTTTCTCAAGAAGGTCCGCGAGGTCGCAAAGTCGCTCAACATCCCGCAGGACATGCTCAAGCGCGGCGTCAATGTCGGCTTCTCCGGCGGTGAGAAGAAGCGCAACGAGATCTTGCAGATGGCGCTGTTCGAGCCGGCTGTCTGCATCCTCGATGAAATGGATTCCGGCCTCGATATCGACGCGCTCAGGATCGCGGCCGATGGCGTCAATGCGCTGCGCTCGCCCGACCGCGCCATGGTGGTCATCACGCACTACCAGCGTCTGCTCAACTACATCATCCCCGACTTCGTGCACGTGATGTCGAAGGGCAGGGTGGTAAAAAGCGGCGGCAAGGATCTGGCGCTGGAGCTCGAGGCTTCAGGCTACACCCAGTTCGAAGACGCGGCCTGACGCAAAGCGGATTTGTGATGAACCTGGTTTTGGCAAAGAACGAGACGGGACGCGCGCTGAGCGACAGCTTTGCGATCGCGCGTGACCGGCTGCCCGGTGCCGGCAAGGTGGCAGAGGCGCGAAGCGCTGCCTTCGACGCCTACGAACGCACAGGCCTGCCGCATCGCCGGATTGAAGACTGGAAGTATACCGATCTCCGCGCGCTGATGCGCGAAGTGCTGCCGCTGGCCGATGCGCCGGATGCTGCTGCGCTGAAACGCGCTGCCGCGGCCGTAAAGCTGCAGGCGATCAAGGGTGCTCGCGCGCTCGTCCTCGTGGACGGCGTGTTCGTACCAAAGCTTTCCGAAGTCGGAGGCCTGGAGAAAGGCCTTACCATTCGCACGTTGCGGGATGTGCTGGAAACCGGCGATGCGACGTTGCAGGCGCAGCTCTTCTCGCCGGACAACGACAATCCGATGATAGCGCTCAACAGCGCGATGATAACCGATGGCGTGGTGATCGAGATCGCCAATGGCGTCGTGCTGAAGCAGCCGCTGCAGATCATTCATGTCGCGAGCACGCCCGCGGCTGTGGCGATGTATACGCGTTCGCTGCTGCGTCTTGGCAGGGATGCCGGTGCGACGCTGGTTGAAAGCTACGTTGCGGCCAATGGGGCCAAGACCTATCAG
Organism: Bradyrhizobium hereditatis; assembly: GCF_020329435.1. Classification (GTDB taxonomy): domain Bacteria; phylum Pseudomonadota; class Alphaproteobacteria; order Rhizobiales; family Xanthobacteraceae; genus Bradyrhizobium; species Bradyrhizobium hereditatis. The sequence continues at coordinate 355,559 of NZ_JAGKJK010000001.1, forward strand.
GCCCATGATTCCTTGGTTGTCGCGATCGGCGACAATTCGCGGCTCGATCATATTCGATTGGTCGAAGACAGCCGTGACGCCTTCAACATTTCCTCCGCCGTGGTGACGCTGGGCGCGCATGCGCATTTCAACACCTTCGGCATGACTTCGGGCGCTGCCGTCAGCCGCTACCAGGCGACGATTACGTTCGCCGGAGAGCATTCCGGGGTCGAGACCAATGGCGTCAATCTGCTCAATGGCCGCCAGCACGCCGACACGACGCTATTCATGGATCACGCAGTGCCGCACTGCACCAGCCGCGAGGTGTTCCGCGCCGTGGTCGATGACCGCGGCCACTCGGTGTTCCAGGGCCGCATCATCGTGCGTCCCGACGCGCAGAAGACCGACGCCAAGATGATGACGCGGGCGCTGCTGCTCTCCGACGAGGCCGAGGCGAACAACAAACCGGAACTCGAAATCTTTGCTGACGACGTCACCTGCGGCCATGGCGCGACCACCGGCGCGCTCGACGAGAGCCTGTTGTTCTATATGCGCGCCCGCGGTCTTCCCGAGAAGGAAGCCCAGGCGCTGCTGATCCAGGCGTTCGTTGGCGAGGCCATTGAATCGATCGCTAGTGACGATCTGCGTGAAGTCGCGATTGCGGCGGCGCGGCGTTGGCTGGAGGCTCGGGCATGACGCAGCATCCAGCGGTCAAGAATGGCGCCTACGACGTCCACCGTGTGCGGGAGGATTTTCCCGCGCTGGCGATGAAGATCTATGGCAAACCGCTGGTCTATCTCGACAACGCCGCGTCCGCGCAGAAGCCCACTGCCGTGCTCGACCGCATGACGGAAGCTTACACAAGCGAATACGCCAACGTGCATCGCGGTCTGCACTACCTCGCAAATGCCGCGACGGAGGCTTACGAGGGCGCCCGTGGCAAGGTGGCGAAATTCGTCAATGCAAGGCGAAGCGAAGAAATCATCTTCACGCGCAATGTCACCGAGGCGATCAATCTCGTGGCATCGTCCTGGGGCGAGCCCAGTATCAAGCAGGGCGACGAAATCGTGCTTTCCATTATGGAGCACCACTCCAACATCGTGCCCTGGCACTTCCTGCGCGAGCGCCATGGCGCCGTGATCAAATGGGCGCCGGTCGACGACGACGGCAATTTCCTGATCGAGGAATTCGAGAAGCTGCTGACGCCGCGTACCAAGCTTGTCGCGGTCACCCAGATGTCGAACGCGCTTGGCACCTTCGTCCCGGTCAAGGAGGTCGTGAAACTCGCCCATGACCGCGGCATTGCGGTGCTGGTCGACGGCGCGCAAGGCGCGGTGCATCTGCCGATTGACGTGCAGGACCTCGATTGCGATTTCTATGCTTTCACCGGCCACAAGATCTATGGTCCGACCGGGATCGGGGCGCTCTACGCCAAGCATGAGCACTTGGTAGCGATGCGGCCCTATAATGGCGGCGGCGAGATGATCCGCGAGGTGGCAAAGGATTGGGTCACCTATGGTGACCCGCCGCACAAGTTCGAGGCAGGGACACCGCCGATCGTCGAGGCGATCGGTCTGGGCGCTGCGATCGACTACGTCAACTCGGTCGGCAAGGAGCGCATCGCCGCGCATGAGCATGACCTGCTTTCCTACGCGCAAGAGCGCCTGCGGGAGATCAATTCGCTGCGGTTGTTTGGCACTGCTCGCAACAAGGGCCCCGTGATCTCCTTCGAGATGAAGGGCGCTCACGCCCACGACGTCGCAACGGTGATTGACCGGCAGGGCATTGCGGTGCGGGCCGGCACGCATTGCGTGATGCCGCTTTTAGAGCGGTTCAATGTCACAGCCACCTGCCGTGCATCGTTCGGCATGTATAATACCCGGGAAGAAGTCGACCATCTGGCACAGGCGCTGATCAAAGCGCGGGATTTGTTCGCATGAGTGATACGGCCGAAGTCAAAACTGCCAATATGGAAACCAATTCGGCGCTGCCGCCGGAAGAGACCGAGCGGCTGGGCACGGAAATTGTCGCCGCGCTGAAGACGGTGTTCGACCCTGAAATCCCGGCCGACATTTATGAGCTCGGCCTGATCTACAAGGTCGACCTCAAGGACGATCGCAGCGTCGACGTGACGATGACGCTGACCACGCCGAACTGCCCGGCGGCCGGCGAGCTTCCGACCATGGTGGAGAATGCGATCGCCAGCGTTCCCGGCGTCGGCGTCGTCAATGTGAATCTGGTCTGGGATCCGGCCTGGACGCCGGATCGGATGTCCGACGAGGCGCGCCTCGTCCTCAACATGTGGTGAAGGGACCCGTTGCCGAATCTGTCCGGTGTCATCGAGACCGCACTCTACGTTGATGACCTCGACCGCGCCCGCGCGTTTTACGAGAAGGTGCTTGGGCTGGAAGCGCTGACGGCTGATTCGCGGTTTGTTGCTTTCGATGTCGGCGGCCGGAGCGTGCTGCTGCTGTTTCTGCGCGGTTCGACACCTGAGACGATCAAGCTTCCCGGCGGCACCATTCCGCCGCACGACGGCAGCGGCCCTATTCACATGGCCATTGCCATTCCGGCGGCCGAACTGCCCGCCTGGGAAAAGTCGCTGGGCGAGCATGATGTCGCGATCGAAGGCAGGACGGATTGGCCGCGCGGCGGCAAGAGCATCTATTTCCGTGATCCGGACAACCATCTGCTGGAGCTGGCGACGCCGGGAATCTGGAAGATTTACTAGGGGAGCTGCTTTTAAGCGTTTCGACAGGTTCTGACCCATCTTCACGATGGGAGACCTTCACAGCGGGAATTTCGTTGTTATTTTAATGTTATGATAGTTCGCCTTCACGAGGCGATCCGGAGATCGACTGCAATGGATACCACCGTCCAGCCCAAGCCGAAGCCGAGGCCCCGGCCGCAGGTCATGAAACTGACCGAGGCGGCGGCTGCGCGGATCACAGAGCTGACCAGGCGCGCCGATTCCGAGATCGTCGGTTTGCGAGTCGGCATCAAGAATGGCGGCTGCGCCGGGCAATCCTACACGGTGGAATATGCCCATGAGATTCGCCCGACCGACGAAGTGGTCGAGGACAAGGGCGTCAAGATCCTGGTCGATCCCAAGGCGGTGCTGTTCCTTCTCGGTACCGAGATGGATTACAAGGCCGACAAGCTGCAGGCCCAGTTCATCTTCAACAATCCGAACCAGGTCTCTGCCTGTGGCTGCGGCGAGTCGGTGCAGCTGACGCCGGCGAAGGTTTGATTTCCCGTCCTTCCGGCTCGGTGGCTGTCTCTGGCAGCGTGCGCATTCTCATCTGAACGTCGCGCAGCAGCGCGACCAGCGCGTCGTCCACGGACGTATCTCCCTCCGGTGCCAGCAGCGTGATTCCCCAGCGCGCCAGCAGCGCCTCCTGCACCGGGTTCGGCGAGGGCATGAACACGAAGGAGCGCGGGCGATCTTCCTTGCGGCCTGACTTCTCCCATATTTCCCAGATTCGGTGCAGCAACAGGCGGATGTTTGGGTCCGACATGCTGTAACCGATGAACAGGATCGTACGCCCAAGCGCGTCCGCACGGAACTTGATGTCGAGCGGGGAATCGAACGACAGCCGGTCAAAAAAATCCGTCTCCGTCAGGACGAGCGAGGCATCATCATCGAAGTCGCCGTGAAACTTGATGATCTGGGTGACGCCCTCCGGCGCGTCGGCAATTTCCTTGGCGTTGGTGATCTTCGCATAAGGTTTGTGATGTATCTCGAATGCGGTCTCGAGGTTGCTGTCGTAGTTGGTGGTGTAGATGGCCGGGAAATCGAGCTCCACGATCAGGCGATGCACTTCCGACGCTGATACACGGTCGCAGGCGACCTTCCAGTTTCGATCGAGCCAGCTACGCAGCGGACCGATGCTTCCCTGCTTCAGCCGGTAATATTCCGCCAGCATCTGATAGCTCTCATGCGTGTCCTCGATCACGCTGCGATCGAGCTTGAGCTCATCAAGCAAGTGCTCGATCAGCGTCTGCCACGAGGGCAGTCCGACGGACATCGAAACGCCGGCCCCGACGAACAGAATGGCATGGCGCTCCCGGATCGCTCGGGCCAGAACGTCTCGCGGAGACGACCGAATTTGTTCGCTCCCTTTCGAATATTTCATGGCTTATCAATGGGCCCCGGAATGTTCCGTTCCTAATGGTTCCGCGCTATCACTTGCCGGAACTGAGCCTTGGGCGAGCGACACAGTGATGGATCGCGATTTCCTCATCGACCTGTTTGCCGATTTCGGCCCGGTCACCATCCGCCGGATGTTTTCGGGCTACGGTATTTCCGCCGACGGCACCAACTTTGCGCTCTCGCTGCGCGCCGGCCTCTACTTCCGCGCCGATGACCAGACCATCCCGCAATTCGAAGCGGAAGGCTCGAAGCCGTTTCAATACCAGACGCGGACCAAGACGGTCACCGTGAACTCGTATTGGCAATTGCCGGCCCGCCTGTTCGACGATTCCGAAGAGCTCGCCACGTGGGCGAGGGCGGCATTGGCCGCGGCGCAGCGCGCGGCTCTGCGCAAGCGGCCGAAGGCGCGCAAGGCAGCGAAGCCGAAGGTTTCGAAGGTTGCAGGCCGGCCGGCCGCGAAACGGAAGACCACCGGGACGAGTAAGGCGCGGCGGACGAAGAAAGCTTCGCGCAGGTAATTCGGCTCAGGCCACCTGGCCGCGAGTCTCCTCGGCGTATTCAGGATCGACTTCGCAAATCACGCGGTTGCGGCCATTGCGCTTGGCGACGTAGAGACAGCAATCGGCGCGTTCGATCAGTGAATCCGTATCATCCTCCGGCTTGAGCATGGCCACGCCGACCGAGATGGTGACACGGCCGAGAATCTCGCCGGTCGATTTTTTCTTCAATTCCTTGGCCATCACCGCGCGGCGGATGTGATCGGCGACCGTCAGCGCCTGGCGCAGTCCCGTATTCGGCAGCACGACCGCAAACTCCTCGCCGCCGTAGCGGGCGGTGATGTCCTGGCCCTTGATGGTCTGCTTCAACGACTGTGCGACCAGCCGCAGCACCTGGTCGCCGGTGAGATGGCCGTAGGAATCGTTGAACGATTTGAAGTGGTCGATGTCGAACATCAGCAGCGATAGCGGCTCGCCATTTGCCAGCGCCGTTCGCACCGCCATCTCGATCGAACGGTCGAAATATTTGCGGTTACCCAATCCGGTCAGCGGGTCGGTCAGGCTCTCGGCGCGGATCGCTTCGAGGCTGTGCTGGAGATTGCTGATCTCGGTCTTCGATAGCGCGAGCCGGTTTTCGAGGGCCTTGTTGGTCTCCTGCATTTCGCGGGTGGATTTCATCAGACCGTCGATGACCGCGTTGATCTGCTCGCGGCTCTTTGCATTCCGGAGTTTCTCGTTCGCGCCGCTCAGCTTGGAGTCGTAACTCTGCGACATACTGAGCGCTTCGCTGATGAGCGCAATCACATCGTCGATTTCGCCGATCACCCGCGCGCCGACTTTGTCGATGCGGTCGGAGGCTTTGATATGGGAGAGATAGGTCTCGTAGATCTGTTCGAGATCGGACTCGCTGAGCTTGCCGTTGCGCGCCAGCGTCTCGTTGATGATCTTGTTGAGGGGGGCGTTGTATCCAGTCGCGTACACGTACCAGATTTCATAGTTGCGCGGGACGGCGGTCTGTCGGAGGGATCTGATCTGGCCCAGCGCAACTTCGGCGAACGCCATCGTGCGTTCGTGTTCGTCCAGCAGCTTGCCCACTGATCCGTCCCCAATATCCGAGCGAGCGCGGCTCGTTGCCCTGCAGCAATGATTAAATTATCGCTGCCAAGTTAACGAAAGGGGATGAACGGCCGGTAAATGCTTCCGGCCTTCGCGATCTTCTATCAGACGCGGGCGCGAACGGGCCGCAGCAGGAATGCGGGAAGGTGCGAGTGATCAGCGGGTTCCGATTCGGTCTCGCGCTGAGCGCGCCGCGGTTCGGGCCGGCCGATTGACGGTACCCGAGCGGTCGCGGCTGGCGCCTGCGAACCGCCGTTGCGGCTTCCACCCTTGGCATGCCGCGGCTCGTGATCGGGAGATCTGGCATGTTCCTTGGCATGGCGTGGCTCGCGTTCGCGCCGCTTGCGTCGGCCGCGTGAACCTTCCCGGGACCCTTCGCGCGCGCGATGTTCGCGCGGCTGCTCGCTCTCCTCGGACTGTTCCGAGTGCACGGTGTAATCGCCTTCGGCAGGCGGAATGGTTTTTCCGATCAGGCGTTCGATCGCAGCGATCGATTTGCTGTCGAGCGGCGTGACAATCGAGATCGCGGTGCCGTTACGGCCGGCGCGCCCGGTGCGGCCGATGCGATGCACGTAATCGTCGGCGTGGTGCGGCACATCGAAATTGAAGACGTGGCTGACGGCCGGAATGTCGAGGCCGCGGGCGGCGACGTCGGAGGCCACGAGGAGCGGAATCTCGCCCTTGCGGAATTGATCGAGCGCTGCGGTGCGCGCCGACTGGTCCATGTCGCCATGCAGCGCGCCTACGCTGAAGCCGTGCTTCTGCAGCGACTTGTGAACGATCGCAACCTCGCGCTTGCGGTTGCAGAAGATGATCGCGTTGTTGAGATCCTTGGCGTCGCGGAGCAGGCGGCGGAGCAGTTCGCGCTTCTCGTGTGGCTCGCGGCCGCCATTCACCTTGAACTGGGACACGCCGGTCGCTGTCGTCGCCGGCTTTGAGACTTCGATACGCTCGGGATTGTGCAGGAAGGTTTCGCTGATGCGGCTGATTTCCGGCGGCATCGTCGCGGTGAAGAACAGGGTCTGGCGCGTGAACGGCACCAGCTTGCAGATGCGTTCGATGTCGGGGATGAAGCCCATGTCCAGCATGCGGTCGGCTTCATCGATCACCAGCAGTTCGACGCCGGTGAGCAGGAGACCGCCGCGCTCGGTGTGGTCGAGCAGACGGCCGGGGGTTGCGATCAGGACGTCGACGCCGCGCGTCAGCTTACTGTCCTGATCGCCAAAGGAGACGCCGCCGATCAGAAGCGCGACGTTGAGTTTCTGGCCGGCACCATATTTGTCGAAATTCTCTTTGACCTGGGCGGCGAGTTCGCGGGTCGGTTCGAGGATCAGGGTGCGGGGCATTCGGGCCCGGGCGCGGCCCTTTTCCAGAAGTGTGAGCATGGGCAGGACGAAGGCGGCGGTCTTGCCGGTGCCGGTCTGGGCGATGCCGAGGACGTCGCGGCGGGCCAGAACGTGCGGAATTGCCTGTTCCTGGATGGGGGTAGGGGTGGTGTACCCGGTGGCCGCAACTGCGGCGAGGACCTTATCTGAAAGGCCGAGATTGGAAAAAGACATTGAGCCTCTAGTCGACACCGCCGTTCGGAATCGAAGGTAAAAAGGCTGTCGCGTTTTGCCCCGAAACGGCGCGCTTTTGAAAAGCTGGGGGCTCTGACTTACGCAGACGAGCGGCAAACGAGGAATCGCGCTTCGATCCAGGGCCGCGTTGAGCGCGAACATAGGGTCGAAATCGCCAAAGTCAATCTTGGAACCTCTATTGAAGCCGAAAAAGCTTAATGTTTTCGCACAAATAACAGCAAAACCGCGGATTGATCGTCAATCTGGGTCGCCGCCTTGCTATCAATCGGGGCGGTTGAACCGCGGGCTTGGGGATGCCGACTATGGCATGAAGCGGCTATGCACGGCCCGAATCAGGACCATTCGTGCACTCGGGGATTTCGATGAAGGGTTGGCTTTCCAGACTGCTCGCGGTGACGAGCCTCGCAACGTGCATCGCGGTCTTTGCCGCGCCCGCTTACGGCGAAAAGCGCGTGGCGCTGGTGGTCGGCAACAACGACTACCGGAACGTGCCCAAGCTGCAGAAAGCGGTCAACGACGCGCGCACCATGGGCGATACGCTCAAGCAGCTCGGCTTTACGGTGATGGTGGCGGAGAACCAGAACCGGCAGGCGTTCAGCCAGACGCTGCTGGCCTTCGACAAGGCAGTCGATGCCGGCGACACCGCGTTCTTCTTCTATGCCGGCCACGGCTTCGAAATCGCCGGCCAGAATTTCCTGCTGCCGACCGACGTGCCGGCGGCGACCGAAGGACAGGAAGAACTGGTGCGCGACGCCTCGATCCTCGCGGACCGCATCATCGAGCGGCTGCAGAACCGCAAGGTGCGCACTGCAATCCTGGTGTTCGATGCCTGCCGCAATAATCCGTTCGAACGTCCTGGCACACGTGCGGTCGCCGGCGGCGGCGGCCTTGCGCCGATGACGCAATTACCGGAGGGCGTGTTCTCGATCTTCTCGGCGGGACCGCGGCAGACCGCGCTCGATCGGCTCTCCAACGAAGACGCCAACCCCAATTCGGTGTTCACGCGCACGTTCGCCAAGGAGATTACGCAGCCTGGCGTGAACCTGGTCCAGGTCGCGCAGCGCACGCGGCGCGCGGTCAGCGAACTCGCGGAGACCGTCCGTCACAAGCAGATCCCGGTCTATTTCGATCAGATGGTCGACGACGTGTTCCTGAACGGCATGGCCAAGGGGCAGGCTGAGGTGGCGGCGAAGCCCGCCGAGCCGCAGCAGCAGCTCGCGGCGCTGTCGCCGGTGCAGCGCCTGCAGCCGCAGAAGGAATCCCTGAATGCGCCGATCGCGTCGTTCTCGCGTCACAATGGCGGCTGGACGGTCGTATTCTCGTTTGCCGATCCGACGCTCGGCATTTCCTGGCGACTCGGCGAGACCGGCGACTTCCGCGAGACCGGCTTCATCGATACGCTCGATCCGCGCACCCGCAAGCGGATGCCCAACCCTTCGATCGAGCTTCCGGCCGATGCGCCGGCCGGCAACATCCAGGTGCGCTATGTCGACACCAATGGCGAGTTGCAGGGGCCGTTCCCGATCCGGTTCGATCCGGAGGCCGCACTGATCCGCGACCAGCGCAAGATCCTCGACATGACCGCGACGAGCTGGCTGTCGTTCCGCGAATACAACGGCCTGCTTGTCTATTACACGCACCTGATGTCGTACCGCTGCGCGATCCGCGAAGTGCGCGTCGGCATCGACAGTGCAGTGCCGGACAAGGTTCTGAAAATGCCGCCCTGCGATCCCCGTGATCCCAGCGTCATCCCGCACGACGCCAGCCCCTATCTGAAGCTCGCGCCCACGACGAGGTCGGTCTCGGTGGAATTGACCTATCGCGACGGCAGCGTCTCCGAGATCAAGAGTTTTCGGCGGTAGTAGTACGCACCGCGTCATTGCGACCCGCTGGCTCGCAATGATGCGTACATAGCGACGTAAATTCGATCGTTATCTCCCGCGCATGCGGAGGATCCGGTACGCCGCGGCAGCGAGTTTTGCCCTGCATTTGCATTGCCGATCCTTGGCGGATCGTCGATCCTGGCGGTCGGACAAGCAGCGACAGGAGCCTGCGATGAAAGTGCGCTGTTGCATCGTCGGCGGCGGGCCGGCTGGCATGATGCTCGGATATCTCTTCGGACGCGCCGGCATCGATGTCGTCGTGCTGGAGAAGCACGCCGACTTCTTTCGCGACTTCCGCGGCGATACCGTGCATCCCTCGACGCTGCAGGTGATGGACGAGCTTGGGCTGATCGAGGGATTCCTGAAGCTGCCGCATCAGCGCCTGCAGAAAATGGAGGGGCTGTTCGGCGGAGATAAAGTGCGGATTGCCGATCTCAGCCGGCTCAACGTCAAATATCCGTTCATCGCCTTCATGCCGCAGTGGGACTTTCTCAACTTCCTGCGCGAGAGCGGCAAACGGTTCGCCTCGCTCAAGGTGATGATGTCAACGGAAGCGATCGATCTGCTTCGCGATGGCGAGCGCGTCACGGGCGTGAAGGCGAGAACACCTGATGGCGTGATCGACATCGAGGCCGATCTGACTGTTGCTTGTGACGGCCGCCATTCGCTGCTGCGCGAGCGCGCTGGCCTTTCGGTCGAGGAAGTCGGTGCGCCGATGGACGTGCTGTGGTTTCGCGCCGGCAAGCGGGAGGACGAAAACGAAAGCCTGTTTGCACGCGTCGACCCCGGCAAGATGATGGTGACTTTCGATCGCGGCGACTACTGGCAATGCGCATTCGTCATTCCCAAAGGGCAGTATGAGGCCGTGAAGGCGAGGGGATTGCCTGCGCTGCTTGACGATGTCGGGCGGATGGCGCCGATCCTGAAACCGGGGCTGTCTGAAGTGAAGAGCTGGGATGACGTGAAGCTGCTGACGGTTGCGATCAATCGGTTGAAACGCTGGACGCGTGAGGGGCTGCTCTGCATCGGCGATGCCGCGCATGCGATGTCGCCGATGGGCGGCGTCGGCGTCAACCTCGCGGTGCAGGATGCGTTGGCGACCGCCAACCTGCTTGCCGCGAAGCTGGCGCAAGGATGTCCGTCGGAGAACGAGCTCGACTCCGTCCGAAGGCGCCGCGAATTCCCGGTGAAGATGACACAGCGGATGCAGGTGATCGCGCAGGACAACATCGTCAGCGCCGCGCTCAAGCCCGGCAATCATGCGCTGAAGGCTCCGCTCGTCATGCGCCTCATAACCGCGATCCCCTGGCTGCAGGGCATCACGGCGCGATTTGTGGGGCTCGGCGTGCGGCCCGAACATGTGCAACTTGGCCGTTGATCTGGCGGCTAATACCTGGTATTATGATACCTAGATCGGGCAATTTATACAACCGGTTCCATCTAATCGGCTCACATTGCTCGTAACTGTAGCAAGCAGGTGACAGTCAAAAGGCGGGAATCCGGTTACCTTGACGTCAGATTTGGACGCAGAGCCACACAGTTCAAAATTTGCTTCGAAGAAGGGGAACGGAAATGAAGAAACTGGTACTTGCCGCTTCGATCCTCGCCGCCAGCGCGATGAGTGCGTTCGCCGCAGACATGCCGGCCCGCATCGCGAAGGCGCCCGTGGCGCCCCCGGTCGTTACCTATGACTGGTCCGGCATCTATTTCGGCGGCGCGGTTGGCGGTGTCTGGCACGAAACCGGCGGCAATTTCTTCAACGCGCCGGGCTTCCTCTGGAGCACGGGCAACGGCGACGGCTCGTTGCTTTACGGTGGCTTTGCCGGAATCCAGAAGCAGTGGGGCAACTGGGTGTTAGGCATCGAGGGCGGTTACAATGCTCTCGACAACGGCTTCAATAGCACACTTGGCGGTGGCGTTCCTGGCGCGGCCTGCGGCTATCCCATCGGTACGGCCTGCGAAAGCCGTCTCAATAACATGTGGTATATCGGCGGCCGGGTTGGTTATGCCTGGAACCGGTTCATGCTGTACGGGCAGGGCGGCTTCGCTCAGGCTGATATCGATACCCAAGGATTCACTCTTCCGGTCGGGCCCGCGTTCTCGTTCGCGGGTGCCACTCATAACGGCTGGTATGTTGGCGTCGGTGCCGAATACGCGGTTCTCGACTATCTGATCCTCGGCATCGACTACAAGCACTACGAGTTCGACAGCGCGCAGCACAATTGTAACCTTGCACTGGCTAGCTGCGTCGGTCCGCAGGACTTCCGCAATGTGGACGCGACCGCCGACGCCGTCATGGGCCGGGTGAGCTTCAAGTTCAATCCGTGGCCTGCTGCACCGGTTGTTGCCAGGTACTGATTGTTGCGAGGTACTGAAAACTAGTACTTCTGTGAGGAAGCCCCGGCCTTGGCCGGGGCTTCTTTCTTTGTACAGGATCCAGGGCGGCCTTGTTCAGACGGGAAGCCAGATGCCCGCCTAGCCCATGATCGAATACCCGCCATCGACGGGAATCGCCGTGCCGGTGAGGAAATCCGAGGCGGGCGAAGCGAGGAACACCGCAATCCCGGCAAAATCATCGATGCCGCCCCAGCGCGCCGCCGGCGTGCGGGCCAATACTCGCTCGTGCAGGCCGCCGATCTCCTGGCGCGCACGCTTGGTGAGGTCGGTATCGATCCAGCCCGGCAGCACGGCGTTGACCTGGATGTTGTCGGCCGCCCAGGCGCAGGCGCAGGAACGCGTGAACTGCACGATGCCGCCCTTGCTGGCAGCATAGGCTGGCGTGAAGCTGGCGCCGAAGATCGACATCATCGATCCGATATTGATGATCTTGCCGCCGCTGGCCGCCTTCATGGCGGGATAGACCGCCTGCGAGCACAGGAACGCGCTGGTGAGATTGGTCTGGATCACGCTGTCCCACTCGGCGATATCAAGCGCATGCGGCGGCTTTCGGATGTTGATCCCGGCATTGTTGACGAGGATGTCGATCCGGCCCAGTTCGCGCACCACACGCTCGGCCATGGTTGCGACTGCTGCCTTGTCGGTGACGTCGGTAGCCACGGAAATCGCCCGGGCGCCGCCTTGCGCAAGCTCTGCGACCGCGGCTGCCGATTTGGCTTCGTTGCGCCCGACCACAGCGATCGCCGCACCGGCTTTCGCAAGCCCTCGGGCCATACCGAGCCCGATACCGCCATTGCCGCCGGTGATGATGGCGACCTTGCCTGAGAGGTCGAAGAGTGTTGTTGCCATTGTTGTTATCCAGTTTTTGTAGGATGGGTGGAGCACACAGCGATACCCATCATCAATCCCAACGCACAAAGTCGATGGGTATCGCTGCCGCTCCACCCATCCTACAAGCCTACGAATCTAACGACTGCCTTGCCAGATCAGGATCAGGCCGACGGCGGCGAGCAGCGCACCATACCCCGCCCATTGCAGTTGATTGATCATGAAGCTCGAGCGCGGCCAGGGTATCACTCCGGTGCCCTGACCGATCCACAAAAGACCGATCGCGAGCGCCAGAAAGCCGATGATCAAGAGCGATCTGGCCATGCCTTCTCCGTTGCCGTGACGTGGCAAAGGCATTCTTCGATTGTCTTTGGGCCGCTCCGGGAAACCATTGCCCACGGGGGGCCGTAGCTTTTGATCGAATACAAAGCGGGCCGGCTTCGCAAGACGGAAGAGCGGTCAGACGAGCCCTCGCTACTGATCTCAGGCATCGGCCGCGCTGAAGCGATGGCCTATCGCGACACGCGCGGGCAGGCGATGACGGATTAGGATTGGTCGGAGATCGAGTACCGGCTGCACTGGGCGTACCGGTCGCTGAATGCGGCGGTGGCAGGGAACTGACAGGATGATCTCAAGGGGGGAGAGCCGATTCAGTGCCCCGGACGGAGCGCAGCGCGTAGCGATGCGCTGCAGAGCCGGGGGCCCATTGGTCGAAACGGAGAAATGGGTCCCGGCTCGGCGGTGCCGCGTTGCCGGACGATGCTACGCATCGCCTAGGCCGCACCGCGTCCGGGACACGCGATGTGCCCCTGAGCTCATGCCAGATTCTTGGCAACAAAAAAGCCCCGGACCATGCCGGGGCTTTTGAGCTGCTGAATTAGCTTGGCAGGTCAGTACTTGGCCTGGATCGGAGCCCCGCTCCAGTTGAAGCGATAGACCAGCGAGGTGCTGATGGTCTGCACCCAAGGCTTGAAGGTAACGGCTGCGCCCGTCGGAAGACCGGTGGCGACAGCAGTTTCCGGAAGCGAGATGCGGTCATAGAACGCCGAGCGGTATTCGGTCTTCATAAACCAGCCAGGTGCGGTGATACCAAAGATGTCGAGATTGTTTTCGACGCCGCCGCCAATGAACCAGCCGTTACGCTGGAAGGATCCCGTGGTGGCAAGAGTCGGGCCGCCTCCCGGAGCCAGCGTTGACATGTTGGTGCCCGACCACTCTGAACCGGAGTAACCGCCGTTTACGTAGGACAGTACGTTCGGAGCAACCAGGTAACCGACCCTGACGCCGGCTGCGTAGCTGGTCTCGAGTTTCTCGCGGCCTTCGATGCCGAAGAACGGATCGCTGAGGGAACCGCGGATGTCGCCGAACTGTCCATCGCCGAAGATACCTGCCACCCACCGGCCGGCGAACTGCCAGTCGTAACCGATACCAACGGTACCGAACCAGCCGCTGCCACCCAGACGTTGATCCCGGGTAAGGGCAAGGGGAGCTCCGGGGAAGGTCTGCACGTTGCTGTCGGCAGCCCACAGGCCACCGCCGGCGCCGCCGAAGATGTAGAAGCCGGTCCAGTTATATGCGGGCGCAACCGGCGCCGGGGCCTTGGTGTAGGGGCGGGCAGCGAGGTCAGCCGCCGAGGCCGATCCGGTGAACGCCGCCAGCGCCGTCAGAGCGAGCAGTACCTTTTTCATTCTCAATCCCTCAGTCCAGAAGCGACTATTCTGATCGCTCTAACGATGCGCGAGCACCCGATTCCCAAAACCCAGTGCCGTGACTATACGCAGTTCTGGCCAAAATGCTGTTGCGAGAGGAACACAGCTCCCCGGAATCGGGGGTTGCAAATACGCCTAGAAAACAGGCAACATTCGGCGCTATCCGGCCATATCGGCCGAAAATAGCCCGAAAACAGCCTGAAATCGCGAAATCAGACGTCCAGCAGCTCGTCGCTGGCGAATTCCGCCTTGTCGGAAATGAAGGCGAATCTGGCCTCGGCCTTGGTTCCCATCAGCCGCTCGACAGAATCGGCCGTGCCTTCGCGGTCGTCGGCCAGGAGCACCACGCGGAGCAGCGTGCGCTTGGCCGGATCCATGGTGGTTTCCTTGAGCTGGGCCGGCATCATCTCGCCGAGGCCTTTGAAGCGGTTCACCTCGACCTTGGCGTTGGCGTTGAACTCGCTCTTCAGCAGCGCCTCCTTGTGTGCATCGTCGCGTGCATAGACCGACTTGCTGCCGTGGGTCAGCTTATAAAGCGGCGGCACCGCCAGATAGAGATGGCCTTCATCGATCAGCCGCGGCGTCTGGCGATAGAAGAAGGTGATCAGCAATGACGCGATGTGCGCGCCGTCGACGTCGGCGTCCGTCATGATGATGATGCGGGAATAGCGCAGATCCTCTTCGCGATAATGCGCACCTGTTCCGCAGCCGATCGCCTGCATCAGGTCAGAGAGCTGCGCATTCGCGGTCAGCTTGTCCTTGCCGGCGGAGGCGACGTTGAGGATCTTTCCGCGCAAGGGAAGCACGGCCTGAGTCTTGCGGTCGCGCGCCTGCTTTGCGCTGCCGCCGGCCGAGTCGCCTTCGACGATGAAGAGTTCCGAGCCTTCCTGAGCGCTGTTGGTGCAGTCGGAAAGCTTGCCGGGCAGGCGCAGCTTCTTCACTGCGGTCTTGCGCGAGATTTCCTTCTCAGCGCGGCGGCGCAGCCGTTCGTCGGCGCGCTCGATGACGAAATCGAGCAGCTTGTTGGCCTGCAGCGGATTGCCCGATAGCCAGTGATCGAACGGGTCCTTGATAGCCTGCTCGACGATCTTCTGCGCTTCGGCAGTCGCGAGACGATCCTTGGTCTGGCCCTGGAATTCAGGCTCGCGCACGAACACTGAGAGCATCACGGCAGCTCCGACCATGACGTCCTCCGACGTGACGGATGCGGCGCGCTTGCCCTGGCCAATGCGCTCGGCGTGATCTTTGAGGCCGCGCAGCATCGCGCTGCGCAGACCGGATTCGTGGGTGCCGCCGTCCGGCGTCGGCACCGTGTTGCAGTAGGAGGAGAGGAAGCCGTCGGCGTCTGCTGTCCACGCGACCGCCCATTCGCACGCGCCATGCGCGCCGTTGCGCCCCGATTTGCCGGAGAAGATATCCGGATGGACCAAAGTGTCGGCGTGAATGGCGGCGGCGAGATAGTCTTTCAGGCCGCCCGGGAAGTGGAAGCTGGCCTCGGCCGGCACATCCTCGACGCCCTTCAGCAGCGCAGGATCGCAGCGCCAGCGAATTTCGACGCCGCCGAACAGATACGCCTTGGAGCGCGTCATCTTGAATAGGCGCTGCGGCTTGAACGCCGCCTTGGCGCCGAAGATATCGGTATCAGGCTTGAAGCGGATGCGGGTGCCGCGGCGGTTGTTGATCTTGCCGAGATCTTCCAGCTTGCCCTTGGGATGGCCGCGCTCAAAGCTCATCCGGTAGAGTTTCTGGCTGCGCGCGACTTCGACCTCGAGCCGCGAGGAGAGGGCGTTGACGACGGAGACGCCGACGCCGTGCAGGCCGCCCGAGGTCTCGTAGACCTTGGAGTCGAACTTGCCGCCGGAATGCAGCGTGCACATGATGACTTCGAGCGCCGACTTCTTCGGAAATTTCGGGTGCGGGTCGACGGGGATCCCGCGGCCATTGTCGGTGACGGTCAGAAAACCATCGGCGGTCAGCTCGACCTCGATGAACGTCGCATGTCCGGCGAGCGCCTCGTCCATGGCGTTGTCGATGACTTCGGCGAAAAGGTGGTGCAGCGCCTTTTCGTCAGTTCCGCCGATATACATGCCGGGGCGACGGCGCACCGGTTCCAATCCCTCGAGCACCTCGATATCGGCCGCGGTATAGCCGGCCTCGGCGCCCGTTGCCCGCGAGGCAGCCTTCGGCGCAGCACGGCCCTTCGATTCCGCTCCAAAAAGGTCTGGCTTGGATTTCGTAGCTGATTTCAATGACTTGGACATGGCTCTTTAGGTGGTGCGCGCGATCTCGCGCGGCGAATCGGTCACTCTGACTATGCCACGGATGGGCTTAAAAGGTGACGATGGGCAAGGCGCCTGCGCCCGTTCTGCCCGTCGTGCCGGATCGCAGCGCTGTATCAGCCTTGGTCGGCGCTGAATAGATGGCCGCAACGCCCCGCTTTGATCCGGATTGATCGCTTTTTCCGCTGGCATTAATCGCTGGCGCCGGGACCGGGAGGGCGGCTATCACGGCCCGTGCCGGCCTTTGTGACTTGAAGCCACGCAAGCGGCTGGCTTAGCTGTCGCAACCTTGAATCAGCTAAAATTCAACGGCGCAAACGGGGCGGGGAAGGCATTCAGGACATGGAAGACTTTGCGCGCGCTCTGGCTGATTTCGTTCGCGACAATCAGGCCTGGGCCGTCCCGATCGTCCTTGTGCTGGCATTCGGCGAATCGCTGGCCTTCGTCTCGCTTGTGGTGCCGGCCTGGGGGGCGCTGGTCGCAATCGGCGCGCTGATCGGCGTCAGCGGCATCAGCTTCTGGCCGGTGTGGCTTGCCGGCGGCATCGGCGCGGCGCTCGGCGACTGGGTCTCCTACTGGTTCGGCTATCGCTACAAGGAGCACGTCGCTGAGATGTGGCCGCTGTCGCGCTATCCCGAGATCCTGCCGCGCGGTGAAGAATTCGTAAAAAAATGGGGCGTACCCTCGATCTTCATCGGCCGCTTCTTCGGACCGCTGCGCGCCTCGGTGCCGCTCGCCGCCGGCATCTTCGAGATGTCCTATTGGCCGTTCCAGATCGCCAACTTCGTCTCGGCGCTGATCTGGTCGGCCGTCCTGCTGCTGGTCGGCGACGTCATGGGCAAGCTCGCCGAATGGCTGTGGCGGGTGGTGTAGGCGCGGGCTGGAATAAGCCGATGATCCGGGTGTTAGCCCCCAAGATATCGGGGCCATCTTCGCGGTGCCGTCGCGCGGCCGTCGTCGCACTATCGCAGAATCGCTGATAGCTTCCGCGGCAACCGAACGACAGGCGGCAACAGGACATCCCGCAGAACCGTTTCCATCGTCTCAACTGGGAGGACATCACCATGGAATTGACACGTCGTCACGCACTCGCTGGCGCCGCGGCGCTCGCCGCCACGCCGCTCGTGCCGGCAATGCCCGCCAGCGCCGCTGCGCCGCCGGCGGAGAAGCAGGCGCCAAGCTTCTATCGCTACAAGGTGGGCGATGCGCAGGTGACGGCGATCTCCGACGGCGTCAACAATTTCGCGCTGCCCGACACCTTCGTGCTCAATGTGAAGAAGGAGGAGGTCAACGCGGCGCTGGAAAAGGCCTTCATGCCGAAGGACAAGATGTCGATCCAGTTCGCGCCGCTCGTCATCAACACCGGCGGCAAGCTGGTCGTGGTCGATACCGGCAACGGCGCGGCCGCGTTCGCATCGAGCAAGGGCAATGTCGGCCAGTTCGGCACCAACATGGTCGCCGCCGGCTTCCACCCCAAGGCTGTCGACATGGTCGTCATCTCGCATTTCCATGGCGACCACATCAACGGCCTGCTCACCGCCGAGAACACACCGACATTCCCCAATGCCGAGGTGCTGGTGCCGGCGGCGGAGTGGAAATACTTCATGGATGACGGCGAGATGAGCCGGGCGCCGGAAGGGCGGATGCAGACCGTGTTCAAGAACGCGCGTCGCGTGCTCGAGGCCGGGCTTAAGAAGAAGGTCACGCCCTATGAGTGGGGCAAGGAAATCGCGCCGGGACTGACGGCGGTGGAAACCATCGGCCACACGCCGGGCCACACCTCCTATGTCCTGGCGTCAGGCTCCGACAAGGTGTTCATCCAGTCGGACGTCACCAACCTGCCGGCGCTGTTCGTCACCAATCCGGGCTGGCACCTGATGTTCGACCAGGATCCGGCGCTCGCGGAAAAGACCCGCCGCCGGGTCTACGACATGCTCGTCGCCGACAAAATGCGGGTGCAGGGCTTCCATTATCCGTTCCCGGCCAATGGCTTCGTCGAGAAGGACGGCAATGGTTACCGGCTGATCCCGGCGCCGTGGAATCCGGTCATCTGACGCCAGCGCGGGCCGGAATGGCAGCCATAACTTGACGCCAGGCGGGCGCGGCCTTATAGCCGCGCCCATGATTTTCGCTTCGACCATTGCCAACGCTCGCCGCCGCCGCACCATCGCGGTTCGGGCGGTCGTCTGCGTTTGAGATCGTCGCCCCTGCCGCCGGATCCGGTCCCGCGGCTTCTTCCCTTACCAAGAAACGCGGTCTGAACTGGCGGCTCCTACGTCAAGCAGGAGTTTGAGATGTATACGCCTCCAATGTTCAAGTCCGACCGCGCCGCGAGCCTCGCGTTCGCGGAAGCGCGCGGCTTTGGCCTGGCTTGCGCGTGGGATGGCAACAAGCCGGTCGCCTCGCCGCTGCCGTTTTACTTGACCTCCAGTGCTGACGGCACGCCGCGCGCGGCGTTTCATGTTGCCCGTCACAATCCGTTGGTAAAGCTCGCCGACGGCACGACGCAGTGGATGTTGGCCGTCACCGGTGCTGATACCTATGTTTCGCCGGACTGGTACGTCTCGCCGGATCAGGTGCCGACCTGGCTCTATCAGGCGGTGCATCTGACCGGCCCGGTACGAACGATGTCGGAGGACGAGCTCGCCCGGCAGATCGATACGCTGAGCGCGAAATTCGAAGAGCGGTTGTTGCCAAAGAAGCCCTGGCTGTCATCGAAAATGACCGCGGGGCGGCTGGCAGCGATGAAAAAGGCGATCGTGGGCCTTGAGATGGTGGTCGAGGAGGTCGAAGGCAGCTTCAAGCTGAACCAGCACAAATCGGAGGCCGACTATACGGCGCTCGCCCACGTGCTGGCGCAAGGCGACGCAGATGCGCGCGAAATCGCAAGCCAGATGCGCACAGCGCGGCCGATGGCATTCGCCGCCGAAACGTTACAAGACAATCAACTGATTTCTGAAAGGAACGCGTGATGAGCTCGAAGAAGAAGATCGGCATTCTCGGCGCCTCCGGTTACACCGGCGCCGACGCGGTGCGCCTCCTGGCGCGGCATCCGAACGCCGAGATCACGGCGCTCACCGCCAACACCCATGCCGGCAAGGCGATGGGCGATGTCTTTCCGCATTTCTTCATGCTGGACCTGCCCAAGCTGGTCGAATGGGAAAACGTCGAGTGGACTTCGCTCGACGCTGTGTTCTGCGGGCTGCCGCACGGCACCACACAGGAAATCATCGCTGCCGTGCTCAAGGCCAATCCCGACATCAAGGTGCTCGACATGTCCGCCGATTTCCGGCTGCGCGACAAGGACACCTATGCGCAATGGTACGGTCATGAGCACCGGGCGCTCGAACTGCAGAGCGAGGCGGTCTATGGCCTGACCGAGTTCTACCGGGACAAGATCACGTCGGCGCGGCTCGTCGCCTGTCCCGGCTGCTATCCGACCGCGGCGCTGCTCGCGCTGGTACCGCTGGCGAAGGCAAGGCTGATCGACGTCCAGGACATTGTCATCGACGCCAAATCGGGCGTTACGGGCGCCGGCCGCGGCTTGAAACAGAACACGCTGTTCAGCGAGGCGGGCGAGGGGCTGTCGCCCTATTCGGTCGGCACCCACCGGCATGCACCGGAGATCGAGCAGGAGATCGGCGTCGCCGCAGGCACGGCAGTGACGGTGAACTTCACGCCGCACCTGATCCCGATGGCGCGCGGCGAACTCTGCACGTCCTATGTCAAGCTCGTCGGCGGCGCGACGCCGGATGATCTGCGGGGCGCGCTGGAAAAGGCCTATGCCAACGAGCCTTTCGTGCATGTCGTCAAGAAGGGTGTGCTGCCGCAGACCCAAAACGTGCGCGGCTCCAACTATGTGCAGATCGGCGTCGTCGCCGACCGCATCAAGAACCGGGCGATCGTGATTTCCACGCTCGACAATCTGGTGAAGGGCTCGGCCGGACAGGCGATCCAGAACATGAACCTGATGTTCGGCCTGCCCGAAACCGCCGGGCTGGAGCAAATCGCGCTGTTCCCGTGATGTGAGGTGCTGCGGTGGATGAAGCGACGCTGCAATTCTACCGCAGCAATGCGGAAGCCTATGCGAGGCGTGAGATCACCTCCCGCCATGCGCGGCTCACGGCGTTTCTCGCGCTGTTGCCGCCGCGCGCCGTCATTCTCGAACTCGGCTGCGGGGCAGGCGGCGACACCGCGGAAATGCTGGCGTGCGGGTTCGACGTTCGTGCGACGGACGGTTCACCGGAAATGGCAGCGGTGGCTTCGAAGCGCCTCGGCCGCCCCGTCGAAACGCTGTTGTTTCATAATCTCAAGGAGGTCGAGGCTTACGATGGCGTTTGGGCGAACGCTTGCCTGCTTCATGTTCCACGTGAAGAGCTTGCAACAGTGCTTTCGCTGGTATGGCGCGCGTTGAAGCCGCGCGGCGTGTTCTACGCCAGCTACAAGGAAGGCGACGCCGGCGGACGCGACACGCTCGATCGCTACTACAACTATCCCTCGCAGGACTGGCTACGTGCTACCTATGCCGCGGCGGGGAAATGGAATTCGCTGTCGATGGAGCGCGGCGAGGTCAAGGGATTTGACGACAAGATGGCACCAATGCTGTTCGTCTTCGCTCAAAAAGCGCCTGACTTTCGTCCAAGTTGATAATTTGCCTGGAAATTGCTGATCGCTGACCGGGCGGGGAATTCCCGGCGGGAAGATGTGGCTGACGCGCTACAGCATTAGAGAACGAATCCAGTAGAACCATTCCGAAGTACCGGCAGTGCCTGTGTCGGGACGTTCTGGAAATGCCGGACTGGGAATGCCGTTAATGAAAATGAAGAAGTATCTGCTGGCCACCGCGCTCGTTGGCCTGGGCTCCGCCCCGACACTCGCCGCAGACCTCGCTGCCCGCCCTTACACCAAAGCCCCCGCACTGGCCGCCGTCTATGACTGGACCGGCTTCTACATCGGCGTCAACGCCGGCGTCGGTCTTGGCCGCGATCGCTTCCAGCATGATTGGCTCGGCGTAGGATCGGTCAATTCGTTCTACGTCTCGCCGCAAGGCGGCTTCGGCGGCGGTCAGGTCGGCTATAATTGGCAGACCGGCTCGTTTCTCGGACCGATCGTCTTCGGTATCGAGGCGGACATTCAGGGCGCAGGCCTCGATGACCGCACCACCTTCAGCGAGGCCGGTGTTCTGAGAAGCTACAGCCAGAAGCTGGATTGGTTCGGGACGGCGCGTGGACGAATCGGCATCGCGAAGGGGCCCGTGCTGAGCTATTTCACCGCCGGTTTCGCCTACGCCAACGTCAAGACCAATGCGAGCGCATCGTTCGGCGGCATCACCAACACATTTTCGAACGAGCGCACGGCGGGCGGTTGGGTGATCGGCAGCGGCGTCGAAGCCGCGCTGGGCGGCAACTGGACCGGCAAGATCGAGTATCTCTACTTCAATCTCGGCAACAAAAGCGACCTCGCCACGTTAGGCGCCACCACGCCGATCCAGACCGAACTGCGCGAGAACATCTTCCGGGTCGGTCTGAACTACCGGATCGGCGGCAGCGCTTATGCGCCGGTCGCGGCCGCAAACTGGGCCGGCTTCTATCTCGGCGGCAATTTCGGCTCTGGCATCGGACGCGACCGCAGCACGCTGAGCATTCCGGCAGTGCCGATCCTTCAGACCTTCAACCTCGCACCCGACGGCATCAATGGCGGCGTGCAGGCCGGCTACAATTGGCAGGCGGCCAACTGGGTGTTCGGTCTTGAGGCCGATATCCAGGGCAGCACCCAGCAGGATGACAAGACCTGCATTCTCTCTTGCACGCCCGGGCTCACGGCGGCTTACGACGCCACGCTGCCGTGGTTCGGCACGGTGCGCGGCCGGCTGGGCTATTCGGTCGGATCGACCTTGTTCTATGCGACCGGCGGTCTTGCCTACGGCAGCGTCAAGACCAAGATCAACACGACCTCCTTCGTCGGGCCGGTGACACAATCGTTCGAGCATACCAAGACCGGCTGGACCGCGGGCGCGGGCATCGAGACGCCGTTCACGCTGCTCGGATTGCTGGGCCCGAACTGGACGACCAAGACAGAATATCTCTACGTCGATCTCGGCTCGACCTCGGACAACTTTGTCTTCGGCGCTGTTCCGGCGACGGCAACCCGCTCAGTCACCGAACACATCTTCCGCACCGGCATCAACTACCACTTCAATTCGCCTGTTGTTGCCAAGTACTGAGTGGCGTTGGGAACGCCAAAGAGAAACCCCGGAGCCGAGCTGCGGGGTTTCTTCTTTCTCTAGATGAACGAGAGTTCCTCAAACCACCTTGAAGATCGCCAGCGCCAGAACGGCCTGGGCGAGGAAGCCGACGGTGAAGGCGAGCGTGCGGAAGACTGGCAAGCCGAGCGTGTAGACGATCAGATGCGCGACGCGGGCCCAGAAATAGACCGCGCAGGCATAGACGGTCCATTTGGTGGAATAGTCGAGATCGTGCAGGATCAGGACCAGCGGGGCAAAGATTATCAGGTTCTCGACTGCGTTGTCGTGGGCGAACATCAGCCGATTGGCCCATTCAGCGTGCGGCTTGTCGCTGCGCGAAGGATTTGCCATCGCCCCGGAAAGCCCGCGCACCTGACAGCGGTTGATGATGTAGGGGATCCACATCAGCCCGGTCAAAATCACGGTCAGAGTCAGCCAGAACAATTCACTCGTCGGTGTCATTGTCTTCCCCTCAACTGATTTCGAATCCCGGCGCGGGATATCGGGTTATCTCTACTACGTCACAGTCGTTCAAACCCTCATCCTGAGGAGCCCGCGGAGCGGGCGTCTCGAAGGATGTAGGCCACCGACGGGCCTCATGGTTAGAGACGCGCTTCGCGCTCCTCACCATGAGGGGCTCATGACGCAGCAGGACTATAGCGAAGTGGGCGCCGCAGCGCTATGCACGGACCTTGACGTAGCTGCCGGGCGCGTCCTCGATCGGCGGCAGTTCCTCCGAGCCGACGGCGCGCGCGGGCACGCGCTCGGCGTCGATGCCTTCCAGCCATTGCAGCCAGTTGGGCCACCACGAACCCTTGTGCTCGGTGGCGTTCCTCAGCCACTCGGCGAGCGAGACGTTCTTGATGTTGTCGTTGGTCCAGTACTGGTACTTGCCAGCCGCCGGCGGGTTCACGACGCCCGCGATATGGCCCGACCCGGACAGCACATATTTGACCGGGCCGCCGAAGAACTGCGAGCCATAGAGCACGGAGTCCGCCGGCGCGATGTGGTCCTCGCGGGTCGCCAGATTGTAGACGGGCACCTTGACCTTCGACAGGTCGAGCAGCGTGTTGTCGAGCACCATGCTGCCGGAGGAGAGTCGGTTCTCCAGATAGCAGTTGCGCAGGTAATAGGAATGGTTGGCCGCCGGCATGCGCGTGGCGTCGGAATTCCAGTGCAGGAGGTCGAAGGACGCGGGCTGCTGTCCCTTCAGGTAGTTGCTGACGACGTACGACCAGATCAGGTCGTTGGAGCGCAGCATGTTGAAGGCCATCGCCATCTTGCTGCCTTCGAGAACGCCCCGCGCCTCCATCTCGCGCTCCAGCGTCGAGATCTGGTCCTCATCGACGAACACCAGCAGATCGCCGGCATGGGTAAAATCGACCTGCGCAGCGAAGAGTGTCGCCGAGGTGACGCGCTGGCGCCGTTTCTCGGCGAGCCAGGCCAGCGTCGAGGCGAGCAGGGTGCCGCCGACGCAGTAGCCGGCGGTATGGACTTTCATCTCGCCCGTCACCTTCTCGATGACGTTCATCGCGGCGAGCGGGCCTTCCTTCATGTAGTCGTCGAAGGTCTTCTTGCCGAGTTCCTTGTCGGGATTGACCCAGGAGATCACGAACACCGTGATGCCCTGATCGACGCACCATTTGATGTATGATTTTTCCGGCTTGAGATCGAGAATGTAGAACTTGTTGATCCAGGGCGGCACGATCAGGAGCGGGGTGCGCAGCACCGTTTCCGTCGTCGGCGTATACTGGATCAGCTGCATCAGGTCGTTCTGGTAGATCACCTTGCCCGGCGTCGTCGCCATGTTGACGCCGACGACGAGGTTCGACGGGTCGGACTGGCGGATTCGCAACGTGCCGCGTCCGGCCTCGATGTCCTCGGCCAGCATCTTCATGCCGCGAACGAGATTATCGCCGCTCGTGGCCAGCGTCTCGCGCAGCACTTCCGGATTGGTGAGCACGAAATTCGACGGCGAGATCGCGTTGGTGATCTGCTGCACGTAGAACTCGGCCTTCTTGCGCGTATGCGGATCGATGCCTTCGGCGTTCTTCACCAGCTCCTGCGCCCACTGCGTGGTGAGCAGGTAAAGCTGCAGGATGAAATCGAAGAACTGATTCGATTTCCACTCGGGGTCCTTGAAGCGCTTGTCGCGCGGCGACGGCTCGATTGCGGGCTTGGCCGCTTCGCCTGCCATGCGACGCGCCGCCGAACCCCAGAGATCGAGATAGGCCTTGCCCAGCTTGGTCTGCAATTCCGCGGCGCGCTCCTTGTCCGAGAACCAGTATTCGGCGACCGCAGAGAATGTCTTGATTACTTCACCGATTTCGCTGGGCGGCTTGTCCTTTGGTTCCCCGTCCTCGCGCGGCTTGAGATAGGCCGCGAGCGCCTGGCCGCTCGACTCCATCGCTCTCGCGATGTTCATGGCGAAGGCTTCGGCGTTGAATGTTGTCGAAGCCTGGGTTTCGGTGTTGACGTCACTCATATCAGGAACACTATAGCTTCATTTTGCGTTCGTCACCGCGCGGATTGATGCAATGGTTTTGATTAACCAACCTGTTGCACTGCGATAAAGTTTGCGTGTTCGGACACATTGCAGCCGCATCGGCTCGATTTGCTCTTTGGGCTTTAATCGTTTCGCGCAACAATGGTTTGAACTACTACAGCGAAATCAACGCGCGGGACGATTTAGCGTTGCAAAGCTCGTACCAGCGTATCCATATGACGTCGGGATATGCATGTGCGCGGCATAGGTAGTTGGGGATTTCCGGACGGATGCCGGTAAGCCGGACGATAAGGCTGTGGCCGATGGCGGCGCTGTGCGCGGCAACGATCGCGCTCGGCGGTTGCTCGACGCAGATCGCGGATATGCCGTCGCTTGGCCTGCCGGCGGACGCGCCCGAGCGCCCGAAGGAAGCCGGTGGCTATTTACCGGTTCATGACCTGCCGCCGGACCGCACTGAGGAGGCGATGAAGCCGGCCGAGCTGGCTAAAATCCAGGCAGAATTGACCGCCGCCCGGGACCGTCAGGCCGCTGCAGCCAGCCCGGCTGCCCCGGCAAAACCGGCCAAGAAGTGAGAAGAGCCGTCATTTTGAAGCGCTTCCCCGGCGCTGACCGCCCCCGAAATCAGGTCCGGACAGAGCGTGAAAACACTATAAATCTGGCGCTGCCAGGCTCCCATGGTAAAAGAACCCAATTCAACCGCATTGCGGGCCCAGAGCCTTAACGACCTCGTGCCTGAATTCGCGCTAAATCATTGATTAAGCGCCATTTCTGAACGAAACCGCGATACGGTTTCGATTCTCGCGAGAGTTCCCCGATTCTGTCCCGCCGGTTGCCGGAGCAAGGGTCCCATGGAAGATTTTTACCGTATCCGCCGTCTGCCGCCTTACGTGTTCGAGAAGGTCAACCAGGCCAAGGCAGCCGCGCGGAACGCCGGGGCCGACATCATCGACATGGGCATGGGCAATCCGGACCTGGCGACGCCGCCCCACGTGCTCGAGAAGCTGAAGGAGACGCTGGGCAAGCCGCGAACCGATCGCTACTCGGCCTCGCGCGGCATCAACGGGTTGCGCAAGGCGCAAGCCGCCTATTACGCGCGCCGGTTCGGCGTAAAACTCAATCCGGACAGCCAGGTCGTTGCGACGCTCGGCTCTAAGGAAGGCTTTGCTAACGTCGCGCAGGCGATCACCGCGCCGGGCGACGTCGTGCTGTGCCCCAATCCGAGCTATCCGATTCATGCCTTCGGCTTTCTGATGGCGGGCGGCGTGATCCGCTCGGTGCCGTCGGAACCGACGCCGCAGTTTTTCGGGGCGGTCGAGCGCGCGATCATCCATTCGATCCCGAAGCCGATCGCGCTGATCGTCTGCTATCCCTCGAACCCGACCGCCTATGTCGCCGATCTCGATTTCTACCGGGATCTCGTGGCATTCGCGAAGAAGCACGAGATCTTCATCCTGTCGGATCTGGCCTATGCCGAGGTCTATTTCGACGACCGGAATCCGCCGCCCTCGGTGCTACAGGTACCCGGCGCCATCGATGTCACCGTCGAGTTCACCTCGATGTCGAAGACGTTCTCGATGGCAGGTTGGCGCATGGGCTTTGCCGTCGGTAACGATCGGATCATCGCCGCGCTGGCGCGGGTGAAATCCTATCTCGATTACGGCGCGTTCACGCCGATCCAGGTGGCGGCGACTGCCGCGTTGAACGGGCCGGACGACTGCATCAAGGAAATGCGCGACACCTACCGCAGGCGGCGCGACGCGCTGGTCGAATCGTTCGGCCGGGCGGGTTGGGAAATTCCGCCGCCGCAGGCCTCGATGTTCGCCTGGGCGCCGCTGCCCAAGGCTTTCGAGGGCGTCGGCAGCATGCAGTTCGCGACCCTGATGGTAGAGAAATCCGGCGTGGTGGTTTCGCCCGGCGTCGCCTTTGGCGAGCATGGCGAAGGCTATGTCCGCATTGCCATGGTGGAGAACGAACAGCGTATCCGCCAGGCCGCACGCGGCGTGCGCCGTTTCCTTGAAAGCGGCATTGAAACGTTGCACAACGTGGTTCCTCTCGCCAACCGGCGCTAATTCCTTTTATTGCAGGTTCTCTCATTCATGGTCGCACCCCTGAGAGTGGGTATCGCGGGGCTCGGCACCGTTGGCGCCGAAGTGGTCCGTCTCATCGAGGAGCAGTCGCGGACGCTGTCGGAGCGCAGCGGGCGAGGCGTACGCGTCGTTGCCGTCACCGCGCGATCGAAAGCGAAAAAGCGCTCGCTCGACCTGCGCGGTATCGATTGGGCCAAGAGCCCGCTGGCGCTGGCCAGCGATCCCAACGTCGATTGCTTCGTCGAACTGATGGGCGGTTCAGGCGACCCGGCGCTGTCGGCGATCGAGGCGGCGCTGAAGGCTGGCAAGTCGGTGGTAACAGCCAACAAGGCGCTGATCGCCAAGCATGGAATTCGGCTGGCAAAAGCTGCCGAGAAGCACGGCGGCGCGTTCAACTACGAAGCGGCCGTCGGCGCGGCCATTCCCGTCATCAAGACCCTTCGCGAGGGGCTTTGTGGCACCGGCGTCAACCGAGTCTACGGCATCCTCAATGGCACCTGCAATTACATCCTGACCCGGATGGAGCAGGAGGGGCTGTCATTTGCCGAATGTCTGAAAGACGCGCAGCGGCTCGGTTATGCCGAGGCCAATCCATCCTTTGACGTCGACGGCCATGACACCGCGCAGAAGCTTGCGATCCTGGCGAGCCTCGCCTTCGGCACCAAGGTGGCGCAGAGCGCGGTCTATGTCGAAGGCATCTCCTCGATCGCGCCGGAAGATCTGCGCGCAGCGGAAGAGTTGGGATACCGCGTCAAGCTGCTTGGGGTGGCGGTGCGGACCACCAAGGGCATCGAGCAGCGCGTGCATCCGACCATGGTGCCGAAATCGTCCTCGATCGCGCAGGTGATGGGCGTCACCAACGCCGTGACCATCGACGGTGAGGGCATTCCCGCGATCACGCTGGTCGGTCCCGGCGCCGGCGGCGCTGCAACCGCGTC
Source organism: Bradyrhizobium hereditatis (assembly GCF_020329435.1). Lineage (GTDB taxonomy): Bacteria > Pseudomonadota > Alphaproteobacteria > Rhizobiales > Xanthobacteraceae > Bradyrhizobium > Bradyrhizobium hereditatis. The sequence goes on from NZ_JAGKJK010000001.1 coordinate 383,755, forward strand.
TGCCGTGGTTGCCGACATTGCCGACGTGGCGCGCGGCATTCGCGCAAAGCCGTTCGGTCGGCCCGTGGAGCGGCTACGCGATACCATCAAGGCGCCGATGGAGCGCCACGAGGGCGGCTATTACATCCGCTTGATGGCGCGCGACCTCGCCGGCACCGCCGCCACCATCGCAAAACGCCTTGCTGAACAGAAGATTTCGCTGGAATCGATCGTGCAGCGCCACCCCGAGGGCGTCGACGCGAACGGCGCCGCGAAAAAGGGATCGCCGGTTCCGGTCATCCTGATCACCTACGCAACCTCCGAAGACGCGGTCTACCGCGCGCTTGCGGCCGTTCAACGCGATAAAGTGATCAGCGGTCGGCCGCAGGTGATACGAATCGAGAAGAACTGACGCGGGGTCCGAACGGATCGCGCGCCAAAGCATTGATGCGGGCCGAGAAGGCCCGTGCAGGTTCATAAGGAGTAAGCCGATGTCGACCCATATTTCCGTTCCGCCGCAATTGCTGCTTGAGCGCATTCTCACGCTCGAAATCGTGCGGGTCACGGAACGCGCGGCGGTCTCGGCGGCGCGTTTGCGCGGCCATGGCCAGGAGAAGGCGGCGGATCAGGCGGCGGTCGATGCGATGCGCCGCGAACTCAACAAGCTGCCGATCGAAGGCACCATCGTGATCGGCGAGGGCGAGCGCGACGAGGCGCCGATGCTGTTCATCGGCGAGAAGGTCGGCCTGAACGCAGGGCCCCAGGTCGATATCGCCGTCGATCCGCTGGAAGGCACTACGCTGTGCGCCAAGAACATGCCGGGCGCGATCGCGACGATGGCGATGGCCGATGGCGGCACGCTGCTGCACGCGCCTGACGTCTATATGGAGAAGCTTGCGGTCGGTCCGGGCTACGACAAGGGCGTCGTCGAGCTTGACGCGTCACCGGCCGACAATGTCCGCCGGCTCGCCAAAGCCAAAGGCGTCGAGCCCGGCGCGATCACGGCACTGGTGCTCGATCGCCCGCGTCACGCCGACATCATCGCCAGCATCCGCTCAACCGGCGCTGCGGTGCGGCTGATCACCGACGGCGACGTCGCGGGTGTGATCCATTGCGCCGATCCTGACAATACCGGCGTCGATATGTATATCGGCACCGGCGGCGCGCCCGAAGGCGTGCTGGCGGCAGCGGCGCTGCGCTGCATCGGCGGCCAGATGCAATGCCGGCTGATCCTCGACAACGAGGAGAAGCGCGAGCGCGCGCACAAGATGGGCGTGACCGATCCGAAGATGATCTACGGTATCGAAGATATGGTCCGCGGCGACTGCCTGTTCGCGGCCACCGGCGTCACCACAGGTTCGCTGCTGTCAGGTGTCAAATTCCGCAAGGATGGCGTGATCGAGACCGAAACGGTAGTGATGCGCTCGGTGACCGGCACGGTGCGCTACATCAAGGCCGAGCACCGGCAGTTGGATAAGTTTCATCTCGACTGATTTAAACGTCATTCTGGGGCGATGCGCAGCATCGAACTATGATGCGCAATTGCGCATCTGAGAATCTCGAGGTTCCGGTCTGGTGCTAGCGCACCATCCCGGAACGACGGCGTAAAAACAAAAAGGGAAGGCGCTCGCATGTCCGACGTATCAGCCGTCAAAGCGCTGGTGTTCGACGTGTTCGGCACCGTCGTCGACTGGCGCACCAGCCTCATCAATGATTTCACGGCCTGGTCGAAGACCTCCGGCATCACGGCCGACTGGACTGCGCTCGTCGATGGCTGGCGTGCCGTCTACATGTCCTCGATGGACGAGGTGCGCAAGCATCCCGAGCGCGGCTATCAGATCCTGGATATGTTGCACCGGCGGTCACTGGAAAAGCTGGTTGCCGAGTTCGGCATCAAGGGGCTGAGCGATGCCGATCTGCATCACCTCACCATGGGCTGGCACCGCCTGCATCCATGGCCGGACAGCGTGCCGGGGCTGACGCGGCTGAAGAAGAAATACATCATCTCGCCGCTCTCCAACGGCAATGTCGCGCTGCTCACCAACATGGCGAAGTTCGCTGGCCTGCCGTGGGACCTGATCATGTCCGCGGAATTGTTCGAGCACTACAAGCCCGATCCCGAAACCTACCTCGGCGCTGCCAAATTGCTCTGCCTGCCGCCGGAGCAGGTGATGATGGTCGCTGCCCATAACGGGGATCTGAAAGCCGCGCAGCAGAACGGCCTCAAGACCGCGTTCGTCGCGCGGCCGACCGAGTATGGCCCGCTTCAGAAGTATGATTTCGAGGCGACGGGAGATTGGGACATCGTCGCCAAGGATTTTGGCGGCATCGCCGACCGGCTAGGATGCTGACGATCTCCGCGGGGCTTATGTCGTAGGATGGGTTGAGCCCTTCGCGAAACTTCGCACACCGAGGTTGATGGGTATCGCTTCGCTCCACCCATCCTACGCGCTTCCCTCGCAGCCTATCCCGCACCGGCCTGGATCACGCCGAACCAGCCGAGACCCTTATACGTCTCATAACCGGGCGTGGCGTGGAAGGCGACCATCGTTCCGGAACGGTCCTGGTAGAAGCCGGAGCGTCTTCCTTCGAGCTGCAGCGAAACCCGTTCGGTGAGCAGGCCCTGGCCGTCGGACGCGGCGATCACCCGGAAATTCGAATCGACCAGCAGCACACGGGCCTTGTCGGCGGCGCCGACGCGCACACCCTGGACGATGGCCCGCGCCTGCGGCTCCCAGTCGAAATGGATCGCCAGCACGCCGGTCGGCTTGCCATGGGCCTTGCCGCCTTCGCGAACGCTGGCGCAGTAGGTCACGACCTGGGCGTTGCCGAGCAAGGGCTGGCATTCGACGTCGCCGACGGCGTAATCATCGCCGGAGCGCAAGGTACGCGCTGTACGAAACCATTTGGTTGCCGCCACATTCTGGCCCACGACGTTGAAACGATCGGCGCGGCCATTGGCGAGCACATTGCCGTCGAGATCGCAGAGCCAGAGATCGAGATAGACAGTGTAAGCGCCGAGGATCACGGCCATCCGTTCCGACACGTGGGTGACGGCAGCCGAACTTGGCGTCGCCGCGCAATCGACCACGGCGGAATCGGTTGCCCACCAGCGCACGTCGCAGGTGCGCTCATAGAGGTTGCGGTCGATCAGCTCGATGGCGTTCAGCGACAGATCGACCATGCGCTCGCCACGCGAGCGGTCGGCCATCTCTGCGATCGAATTCATCAGATTGCCGGTCCGGTTGGTAAGCTGGCTTTCCAGCTCGCGGGCGATGGTCTCGACCTGCTGGCCGACGTTGCGGACCTCCTGCGCCACCACGGCGAAGCCTGCGCCTTGTGCGCCGGCGCGCGAGCTCTCGATCAGCGCGTTCAACGCCAGCATCTTCATCTGGTTAGTGATCTTCTGGATCGACTTGGTCTTCTCGCAGGCGACCTGGTTGACCTCCGCGGTCAGCCTCGCGATCAGCGCGGAAACGTCAGCCTCGTCCTCGGTACCAGCTGCATTGGTGGGCTGTTTGGCGATCTTTGCGGTTTGGGAGCGAAGCGCGACGGACATTGGCGGGAATTCCTCAGTCAATTGCCGATCTTCTGGCGGATCGGCGGAGACTCAACGCGAGCGTATCGACTCCTTTGTCGGGGATCATGGCTAACGATTGGTTTAAGTTCCGGCGGCTTGGAGGTAGTTTTGCCTGATCAAGTTGCACGTTCTTTGTGCAAGTTGTTTTTGGCGGCAGAAGTCTGGCGTCGCTCCCCGCGTGATTGCGTTTGCTGCAGGGGCGCTTTGCCCCTATTTCTCGAAGGAATCATGACGCTTCCCATATCCGCTCTGCCCGTTGAACCGCCGCCAGCCTTCCTCGGCGTGTCGTGTTCGGCGACCGGCAAATTGTGGCGCGACCGGCTCGATGCGCGGGGAGCGGCGCGGGCGCTGGCGATCACGCAGCGCTATCAATTGCCGGAGATACTGGCGCGGGTGCTGGCGGGCCGCGATGTCGGGATCGATGATGTCCAGGACTATCTCGATCCGACTATCCGCAAGCTGATGCCCGATCCTCACACCGTGACGCAGATGGAGACGGCGGCCAAACGGCTCTCTGACGCGGCACAGCGCGGCGAGAAGGTCGCGATCTTCGGCGACTATGACGTCGACGGCGCGACCTCGGCGGCGCTGCTGGCCTGGCATCTGCGCCATTGCGGGCTCGATCCGCTGATCCATATTCCCGACCGAATCTTCGAGGGCTACGGCCCCAATACGGAAGCGGTGCGGGCGCTGGCGGCCAGGGGCGCGACGCTGCTGATCACCGTCGATTGCGGCACCACCAGCCTCGAGCCGCTCGCGGAAGCGCGCAAGCTCGGCATGTCGGTCGTTGTCATCGACCATCACCAATGCGGGGAGACGTTGCCTGAGGTCGACGCGCTGGTGAACCCGAACCGGCCGGACGATCTCTCCGGCCTCGGTCATCTCGCCGCCGTCGGTCTCGTGCTGATCACGCTGGTCGCGGTGAACCGCGAACTGCGTGGCCGCGGCTTCTGGAACGCCGAACGGCCGGAGCCGGATTTGCTCGGCATGCTGCATCATGTGGCGCTCGGCACCGTGGCCGACGTCGCGCCGCTGATCGGACTGAACCGCGCCTTCGTCGCCAAGGGCCTGATCGCAATGCGTCGCCGCGACCATGTCGGCCATACCGCGCTGATGGATGTGGCGCGACTGAACGGCCCGCCGGAAGCCTGGCATCTCGGTTTCATGCTGGGGCCGCGAATCAACGCTGGGGGCCGGATCGGGCGCGCCGATCTCGGGGTGCGGCTGTTGCTTGAGGGCGACGTTTCGGAAGCGGCGCGGATTGCGGCCGAACTCGATCGGCTGAACAGCGAGCGCCGCGTCATCGAGCAGGCCGCCGAAGCCCAGGCTGAGGCCGAGGCGCTGGCCTCGCTCGGGCTGGAAGACAAGGGCGCGGTGATCGTGACAGCGTCCGAAGGCTGGCATCCCGGCATCGTTGGCCTCGTGGCTTCGCGCCTGAAGGAGAAGTTCGCGCGGCCCGCCTTTGCCATTGCGCTGGAGCCGGGTGGCATCGGCACCGGCTCCGGCCGCTCGATCTCAGGTGTCGATCTCGGCAAAGCAGTGCGGCAGGCGGTGAAGGATCGCCTGCTGATGAAGGGCGGCGGCCACGCCATGGCGGCCGGCGTCACGCTGCGGAAAGAGAAACTGGCGGAATTCCGCGCCTTCATGGAAAGCGCGCTGGCGGAAGATGTCGCCAATTCGCGTCACGAGAACGAGCTGTTCATCGACGGCGCCGTCAGCGCGCGCAGCGTGACGGTGGAATTCGCCAACACGCTGAACCGCGCCGGGCCGTTCGGGGCTGCCAATCCGGAGCCGGTGATCGCGCTGCCGGCGCACCAGCTCGTCTATGCCGACGAAGTCGGGCAGGCGCACTTGCGCGTGCGCTTCAAGGCCGGCGACGGCGCCATCGTCAACGGCATCGCGTTCCGATCGATCGGACAGAAGCTCGGCCATGCGCTGACGCAGAACCGCGGCCAGCTCCTGCATGTCGCTGCTACGCTCGCGGTTGATCGCTTCCAGGGGGCGGAGCGCGTGCAGATGCGCGTGCTCGACGTCGCGGTGCCGGATCCGGGACCAGCGGTGATACGCTAAATCAGACGATCTCAATCAACAAACAGAAAGCGGGAGAAGAAATGACCGGGCAAGTTCAGGGCAAAGTCGCGCTGGTGACCGGCGGCGCATCCGGCATCGGCGAAGCGATCTGCGAATTGCTGGCGCGCGAGGGTGCCTCGGTGGCTGTGACCGATATCGACGATCTCAGGGGACCGGAGGTCGTCGCGCGGATCAAGAAGGCGGGCGGCGAAGCAAGCTTCTGGCATCACGACGTCACCAGCGAAGAGCGCTGGATCGAGGTCGTCGCCGATGTCATGAAGCGCTACGGCCGGCTCGACGTGCTGGTGTCCAACGCCGGCATCGGCATCTCGGTGCCGTCGATCACCGAGATGACGCTGGTAGATTGGCGGCGGCAGACCGCGATCAATCTCGATGGTGTGTTTTTGTCGGTGAAGCATTGCCTGCCTGCGATGCGCAAGACCGGCGGCGGCTCCGTCATCATGATGTCATCGCTGGCCGGCCTGCGCGGCGCCGCCGGGCTTTCCGGCTATTGCGCGACCAAGGGCGGCGTGCGGCTGTTCGCCAAGGCGATCGCGATGGAGTGCGCCACGTTCGGCGATGGCATCCGCGTCAACTCCGTGCATCCCGGCATCATCGATACGCCGATCTGGGGCAAGATCCCGGTGGGAGCCACCGGCAGCGGGCAGAACGCGCCGATCGATCCGGAGGAGCGCGCCAAGCTTGCGACGCCGCTCGGCCGGGCCGGGCAGGCCGAAGAGATTGCGCAGGGCGTGCTGTATCTGGCCTCCGACGCTTCGCGCTATGTGACGGGGACCGAGCTCGTCATCGACGGCGGGATGTATGCAGGTGGCGTAGCGCGGAGGGCGTGAGGCTTAACCCGTGGTGAAATTTGCTTCTTCGCTGTGACGGGCGTGAGAGCACTATTGGGACGCTGCGGTAAATTGCGTCCGCAACCAGGACTGCACCGCCTCGATCGGTTCGCTCAGTGGCCTGTCGCGGCCGCGCACGAGGTGCAAGGAGAAGCCTTCCAGCTCCGGTCCGAACGGGACTTCCAACGTGCCCTGCGCCAGTTCGTCGGAGACCAGCAGCAGACTATGCAGCGCGATCCCGGCGCCGGCGACTGTCGCCTGGATCGCATGGGTCTCATCGCTGAAGCGCAAGCCCGCCCGCGCGTCGATGCCGTCAACGCCGGCAATTTTCATCCAGCGGCGCCAGGTCGGATTGCGGGGATCGCGACGATACCAGTCGAAATGCAGCAAGGTTGCTGACCGAAGGTCGCTCGTTTTCCTGATACCGAGGCGCGGGCTTACGACCGGCGCAAAGCGATCGACGGTCAGGGTCTCGGCGACCAGATCGGGATAGGGTCCGGGGCCATAACGCAAAGCGAGATCAGCGGCACCCGAACCGAGGTCGACGGCTTCCAGCGTCGCGAGCAACGTGAGATCGATGTCGGGTCGCGTCTTGCGAAATGCCGCGATGCGCGGCACCAGCCACTTGGCCGCAAACGCTGGCGTCGCGGAGAGCGTCACCACGGTGTGCCGCGGCTTGCGGCTCAAGCCATCGATCACGCGCGCAAAGGAATCGAAGCCGTCGCGCAGAACCGGCAGCAATACTTGCCCTGCTGCCGTGAGCAGCACCTGGCGCGTACGCCGTTCGAACAGGCTTACGCCGATCGTTTCCTCGAGCTGCCGCACCTGATGACTGATCGCCGTTGGCGTGACGTGCAGCTCGTGCGCTGCGCGCTTGAAGCTTAGATGTCGCGCGGCGGCCTCAAACGCGCGCAGGCCAATCAATGGAGGCAGACGTCTCATTGCCGCGGCCTATAGATGAACTTGCCTCATCCATAGGCTGAGTAATTTGCGTTTGTCAATGCAGCTTTCTGCGCCGATCTAAGCTGCTATAGATGATCGGAGGTATGTCATGAAGCTGTTACGGATTGATTCCAGTGCGCGTTCCCAGGCTTCAGACCGAAGTTCGAGAGGATCGCACACACGCAGGCTTACTGAGCGGTTTACTCGGCGCTGGCTGCGACAGCGGCCAAATGATGTTTTGATCAGTCGAGATATCGGCCTTTCGCCGCCGCATCCGGTCGCCGAAAAATGGATCGGCGCCGCCTTCACCAAGCCCGAGCAACGTGAGCCATGGATGAGCGAGACGCTGGCCGAAAGCGATACTCTCATCAACGAACTGATCGCAGCCGATTTGGTCGTCGCAGGCGTGCCGATGTACAATTTCGGGATGCCCGCGCAGTTCAAGGCTTATATCGACAACGTCGTGCGGGTCGGTCGTACGTTCGGTTTTGACCGTTCGCGGCCGGACGATCCCTATACGCCGCTGCTGGCAGGGATGGATAAGCGTCTCGTCTTGTTCAGTTCGCGCGGCGATTACGGGTACGATCCGGGCGGCCGCATCGCTCATATCAATCATGTCGAAGGTGCCATCCGCGATGTGTTCGCCTTTCTCGGCGTCACCGCATTCCACAGCGTTGCAGTAGAGTATGACGAGTTCGGCGGTGATCGATTGCAGGCGTCGATTGCGGCGGCCGAACGCGCCGTCGATGAACTAGTCGATCGGCTGGTGGAGGAAGCGGAGCAGCGGCAGGCCGCGTGAGCGGGCGGAGTGGCGCCGAGGTAGCGGCCCCAGCCGTCATTGCGAGGAGCGCAAGCGACGAAGCAATCCATCTATCCCTACGTGGAGGCATGGATTGCTTCGCTCCGCTCGCAATGATGATGGAGTTACCCGCCCTGCCTCAACCGCGCGAGCACCTTCAGCCCGCCATAACCGTCCGCCGGCAACAGGCCCATCTTGGTCTGATAATCCCTGACCGCCTTCATCGTGTCGTTGCCGACGCGGCCATCGGTGCCGCCGGTGTCGAAGCCGGCTTTGGTGAGCCGCGTCTGCAATTCCTGCACTTCGGCGAGCGTCAGCGCACGCTCCGAGCCAGGGAAGGGCTGGAGGAAGGGCGGCTCGCCCAGAATCCGATCGCCGAGGTGGCAGATCGCGAGCGCATAGTTCATCGAGGGATTGTAGCTGCGCACAGCGTAGAAGTTCGGACCCAGCAGGAACGCAGGACCGCCCGCGACCGGCACCCACATCTGCGCCGAGGCGTTCGGCTGCGGGAACGGCTTGCCGTCGGCGCGCGTCACGCCGGCGCTGGCCCACGCCGCATAGGTTCGGCTGCCGCTCGCAGCGCCGCCGGACGTGCGGACCTCATATCCCCAATGCTCGCCGCGGTGATACTTGCCGCGATTGAGCAGATAGCGCGCGCTGGAGCCGAGCGCATCGTCAGGCCTGCCGAACGGCGAGACACGGCCGTCCTTGTCGTAGTCCATGCCGACATTGAGCCAGACTTCCGGCATCCATTGCGTATGGCCCATCGCGCCGGCCCAGGAGCCGCGCATTTCCTCCGGCGTGCCCCAGCCGCGATCGACGATCCGAAGCGCGTTGATCAGCTCGGTTTCCCAATAGGCGCGGCGGCGCGGCTCGTTCCAGGCGAGCGCCGCGAGCGCCGGAAAGATCGGACGCATGTGGTTCTGCTGCACCAGCGGGTCGCCATAGGCTGACTCAACCCCCCACAGCGCCAGCAGCGTGCCGCGCTCGACGCCAAAGTCCCGCTCGATGCGCGCGAACAGCGCTTCGTGCTTCTTCAGCGCTTCGCGGCCATTGATGATGCGCCAATCCGAGACGCGGCGGTTGATGTATTGCCAGATCTGCTCGTGGAATTCCGGCTGCTTCTGCATCTGCCGGAACACGGTCATGTCGGGCTCGATGCGTCCCATTACCCGCGTCCAGGTCGCGTCCGAAATGCCTTTGGCGAGCGCGCGCGCACGGAAATTATCGCGCCACTGGTCGAAGCCGGGCGGGGCGGCAAGCGCAGATGGCGCGGCGAGCAGAATGCTGGCACTGATGCCGCCTTGCAGCAGCGCGCGACGGGTAGGAGCTATCTTGGAATCAGGCTGTTTCATGCCCGCAGTCTAGCGGCGCGGCGGGCCTGCGCCAAAAGCCATGACGCCGCGGGAACCGGCGATTTCTCACAGATCCGCGGCGATTTTGGCCAACCAGCGACGGATCAGGCGCTGGGCGTTGTCGGAGAGCCCGGCCGCTAGCCGCCGCTCGATCGCCTGTGCGTGCCGCCGGCACTTCTCGAGCAGGGCGGCGCCGCGCGGTGTCACGGTCCACTGCAGCACGCGTCCATGGACGGGGTGAGGCGTCTTCCTGATCGCCCCAGCGCGCTCAAGGTTGCGGATGATGACGCCGACAGTCTGCGGCGTCAGCATCGCGACCCGCGCGAGATCGGCCCCCGATAAGCCCGGATAGGCGCGGAGCATGGTCAGGACGACGAATTGCGGCGTCGTCACGCCGAGATCGGCCAGCGATCGCTCCATCGCCAGCCGCGTCGCGCCCTGGGCCTGCCGCAGGAGATAGGCGAGGTAGCCTTGCTCGCCGCGTTTGCCCTCGCCGGGCGGCGGCGGGCGGATCGCCGTCGCCGCAGGATTTTCGACGGACGTCTCTTGGCGGCGCGCCGCTGACCTCGGCGTGACCGGCTTTTTGCGGCCTTTCGATTTTTGGGCGCGCGCACTTTGCGGTATGCGCGATCGCGCCAATGCTCCGACCTTGCGCGACATATCAGTACTCTTATAATCAATCAGAGCACTGATAACATGAGGCAGGAGAGATGTCACAGGCCCGCAAAGAATACAAAGACTTCATGTCACTGACGCCGGACGCCTATGAGGTTGTGCGGGCGCTGAGCCAGGTCGCGGGCAACGCGGGCATGGACAAGCAGTTGCTCGAATTGATCAAGCTGCGCGCCTCGCAGATCAACGGCTGCGCCTTCTGCGTGCAGTACCACATATTGGAGAGCGAGAAGCTCGGCGTGCCCGCCGACAAGCTCAATCTCGTGGTGGTCTGGCGCGAGGCGCCGCAGTTCACTGCTCGCGAGCGGGCGGCGCTGGCATGGACGGAAGCGCTGACCTTGCTCAGCGAGGGCGTGAGCGACGAGGTCTATGCAGAGGCGAGTGCCGAGTTTTCGGATAAGGAGCTCGCCTATCTCACCTCCGCCGTCGCCTCGATCAATGTGTGGAACAGGTTCGGCGCGGCGTTTCGCTGGACGCCGCCTGCGCGGAAGACGACGGTAGGGGCCGCTGGTTCGTAAGACCAGAACTAATTCTCGCGGCGTTCCCCTCGGCGGACGCTGTGACGGCTCACATCCTCCGGCAGCACATGCGCCACGGCGGCAGCCACCGGCGGATCGGTGCCGATTTCGCGGCCGCGGCCGCGGATCAAGCGTTCATAGGACGCAATCAGCGTGGTGTAGGGGTTGACCCAGATCCAGCCGTCGCGCGTGAACACCTGCACGTCGAAGTGAAGGTGGTACGACGTGCCGTTCGGGAAATCGAGATAGTTGGAGACCACGCCAATCTTTTCGCCTTCGGCGACCCGGCGTCCGTTGAGAATGCCGTCCGCATCCATTGCCGACGGGTTCATGTGCATATAGCGAAAGCGGATATGCTCATTGTGGGTATTGATCTGCAGCGTTGCCGCCTGCTGCTTCAATGAACGGATCAGGATGCCGTCGCGGACGGCCACGACGGCCTGCCTTCTCGGATGGCAAGCGCTGTCGCCGTTGCTGTTCGGCGGGCAGGGCGCGGGACGGATATCCTGGCCTTGATGCCCGAAGCCGGCAGCGCATTGCCCGACCTGGAAGCTGCGGGCTTCGCAAAAACTGTCGCGCCAGGGATAGACGCCTTGATGGCCGCCGGATCGGCGCTTGCCGAATTGCTGCGAGCTGACCAAGGCCGGCGCTTTCTGCAGCGGAAAGCGGATCTGCGAATAGGTAATGAGATCGGCGCGGCCGCCGCGGTTGCGGGCGCTGCTGTTGGCGATGATGTCGCCGCTCGGGCGATAGCTGAAGTCGGGCGACCGGGACACCGGGCGTTCGGCAACCCCGGACGCAATATCCCGGCGTGGACGGGCCGGTTGACCGCCGGCAATGCGCAGCGCCTTCAGGAAGCGCTCGGCGATCGGGTAAGCCTCGCGGCAGGCCAGCCGCCGCGGCCGCGGCGCCGAGTCCAGGCACTGGATCGATACGACATAGGGCACGCCGAAGCGGGTGAAGGCGTAGCGCACATAGCCTTCGCGAATGAACCGGCGGATGTCCGGGAATTGCGCCGCGAGCGCCTTGACCGGAGCGCCCCTTCCGCCGAGCGGATCGGCAAGGTCGTAAGTGAGAATAGAGCCGGTGATCTGCACCTCGACCGGCCGGGCGAAAATTCGTGACGGCAGGCCGGCCCCCGCGCCCGGATCAAGCGAGAACACTGCGTCATAGCCGGATGGGCCGGCATGAAAGAAGTCGGCGGGCCGGAAGTCGGCCTGATAGCGCGACACCGCTGGCGTGGGCGTGCCGCCGGCCTGGGCTTCGAGATAGGCCGAGGTATCGAACGGCAGCAGCACCGGAACCGGACTGCGTCCGATGCCCGCGAAGAGCGACGAATTGATCGCGTTGAGCTGCACCAGCGCGGGCGTCGCGCGTGGATCGCCGGCCGGCACTCGCTGTCGGCTGGCGAAGGTAAAACGCGGCGCGATGCCCGGCCGGGAATTGATCTCGCTGCGAAGCTGATCGAGAACAGCGCGCCATTCAACGCGAGCGGCTGTGATCGACGGCGTTCTGAACTCGGTGGCGGAAACGCCTGATGTCCCGACGCAGAGCAAACAAAAGGCTGCCAGCCAACACGAGAGCAAGCTGACAGCCCTGATTCCCAATGCATCGCCTCCCGGCGTGCCCCCTATTCTAAAGCGCGGTCTTAATCCTTTGCGCGCTCGACGTAGGAGCCATCCTCGGTCATGACCACGATACGTGTTCCAGTTCCAATGTGCGGCGGCACCGCGGTGCGCACACCGTTGGAGAGAATAGCAGGCTTGTAGGAGGAAGACGCGGTCTGGCCCTTGGTGACCGGCTCGGTCTCCACAACTTCCAGCGTCGCGCGCTGCGGGAGCTGGATCGCGACCGGGTTCTGGTCGTGCATCGACAGCTTCACGGTCATATTTTCCTGCAGGTAGGGCGCGGCCGAGCCGACGATCTCCTTCGACACCTGAACCTGGTCATAGGTCTCGGTGTTCATGAAGTGGAAGCCGTCGGCATCCTCATAGAGGTAATTGAAGTTGCGGTCCTCGACGGTTGCCTTCTCGACCTGGTCGGTGGTCTTGTAGCGTTCCGATACCTTCACGCCGTCGCCGATGCGGCGCATTTCGATCTGGCTGACCGGGGTTCCCTTGCCGGGGTGGATGTTTTCGGCGGAGAGAACGACGTAGAGCTTGCCGTCCTGTTCGATGACATTGCCCTTGCGGATAGAACTTGCGATGACTTTCAAAGCTGCTTTCCTGAATCTCTGGCCTATGGCCAATCCGGACTATGGGTGTCCGCAGGCCAATCAGGCGGTTTCGGGCTGCAACATACTGATTTTGCCCGTCGATGCCAGCGTTTTGCGGCCATTCCGGCCGCCCGCTTGAGGCCATAACGGTCCTGTTTCGTAAGTCGTGACCGGCCTGATCGCGAGATGAAGTCTCGTCCGTTAGATGCTTAAATTTGTGGGGCCATCGGCGTAGCACGGTGCTGCGCTGAAGAGGTCCATTAACAAAAGAAATGCGGTACTTTTCTAACCTGCCGCCGGATAGGCCCGCATGCCGTTGCAAATTCCAGCTATTGGACTGAGAGACTTGCTCAAACTCCAGCGATCCGGCCTCGGCCTGTCACGCGGCATGGACAAGGTCGGCGGGTTTCGCCATGAAGGATGGATCAGCAGGAAGCTTGCCGCCTCAGAAGAAAGTACGAATAATTTCAATGCTATTTGCTGGTTCCTTGAATGCCTTCCTAGACCGTGTACAGGACGCGCCGTGGCGGCTGAATGAGGATCGATGCTGATGGTCGGAACGGACCAGCCGTCGCCTTGGTGGTCGGCCGCGCGGTATGCCGACCGCAAGCCGTTCCTCGTGGCGCGCAGCGCGATCACAAGGGCGGTGCGGACCTGGTTCGACGAGCAGGGTTTTACCGAGGTGGAGACCGGCGTGCTTCAGGTGTCGCCGGGAAACGAGACGCATCTGCATGCCCCGCGTACCGAAGTCATCGGCAAGGACGGCAGCCGCGCGGCGCGCTATTTGCGCACCTCGCCCGAGTTCGCCGCCAAGAAACTGCTTGCCGCCGGTGAAGCCAAGATATTCGAGTTCGCGCGCGTGTTCCGCGACCGCGAGCGCGGCGATCTGCATCTGCCCGAATTCACGATGCTGGAATGGTACCGCGCGAACGAAGGCTATGACGCCATCATGGCCGACACCGTCGTCGTGATCGCACATGCCGCGCAGGCGACCGGTATCGGCCGATTCTCGTTCCGTGGCAGTACTGCCGATCCGTTCGCCGAGCCGGAACTTTTGACGGTGGCCTCCGCATTCGAACGCTTTGCGGAGATTGATGTGCTGGCCACAATCGCGAATGGCGAAGGCGATCGCGCGGCGCTGGCGGCTTCGGCAAGCAAACGGGTGCGGATCACCGACGATGACACCTGGTCGGACATTTTCAGCAAGGTGCTGGTCGAGCATATCGAACCGAATCTGGGGCAGGGGCGTTTGACTGTGTTGTTCGAATATCCGGCGCCGGAAGCGGCATTGGCGCGGGCGAAGGCGGCCGATCCGCGCGTCGCCGAACGTTTCGAGGTCTATGCCTGCGGTGTCGAGCTCGCCAACGGCTTCGGCGAACTGACCGATGCCGCCGAGCAGCGCCGGCGCTTCGCTGCTGATATGGATGAGAAGGAACGGCGCTACGGCGAGCGCTACCCGCTGGATGAGGACTTTCTCGCAGCGGTGGCCGCGATGCCGCCATCGAGCGGTGTCGCGCTTGGCTTCGACCGGCTGGTGATGCTGGCAAGCGGCGCGCTGCGCGTCGATCAAGTGGTGTGGACGCCACCGGCAGGAGAAACATGAATAGGATAGATCCGAAACTGGCGGCAACACTGCGCCAGCCCGCCGATCTCGTCGAGCGCGGGCTGGCGAAGGCGACCGAGCTTGCCGACCTCGAACGGGTCGCCGCGCGCTATGCGATTGCCGTGACGCCGGAGATCGCCGCCCTGATCGACACGGAAAATCCCGATGATCCGATCGCGCGGCAATTCATTCCGAGCGCGCGCGAGCTTGAGGAAGCGTCTGGCGAGAACGCCGATCCGATCGGCGACGACGCGCATTCGCCGGTCGCCGGCATCGTGCATCGCTATCCCGACCGCGTGCTGTTCAAGCTCGTCCATGTCTGCGCGGTCTATTGCCGGTTTTGCTTTCGCCGCGAGATGGTCGGGCCCGGCAAGGCGACCGCGCTGTCGGAGGCAGCCTATCGCGACGCGCTGAACTATATCCGCAAGCACACCGAAATCTGGGAAGTGATCCTGACCGGCGGTGATCCCTTGATGCTATCGCCACGGCGGCTTTCCGAAATCATGACCGACCTCGCTGCCATCGATCATGTCAAAATCGTGCGCATCCACACCCGCGTGCCGGTGGCGGCGCCGAAGCGAATCGACGGTGAGATGATCAGGGCGCTATGCGCCAACGGCGTGACGACCTGGATCGCCGTTCATGCCAATCATCCGCGCGAATTGACAGATGAAGCGCGCGGTGCCTGCGCACGGCTGGCTGACGCCGGCATTCCGCTCGTGAGCCAGACGGTGCTGCTTCGCGGCGTCAATGACGATGCGGCGACTCTGGAAGCCTTGATGCGGGCATTCGTCGAAAACCGGATCAAGCCCTATTACCTGCATCATGGCGATCTGGCGCCGGGAACTGCGCATCTGCGCACCAGCATCGCAGAGGGTCAGGAACTAATGCGCCATTTGCGGGGGCGCGTCTCAGGGCTGTGTCAGCCGGAATATGTGCTCGACATTCCCGGCGGCCATGGGAAGGCACCCATCGGGCCGAATTATTTGTCGCATGCAAGTTCCAGCGAATGTGCACTATCTTCAGAAGCGCAGTATCGTATCGTCGACTATTGCGGCGACGTTCATCTCTATCCGCCAAAACCGTGATCTCGCGATGACGGAGGACGGCGAGGAGAAACGGGAGCCGCCGGAAGATGAGCGCCACCACGGAATCGAAAACGCAGTATTGCTCGGCTTCTTCGTGGTGCTCGTGGCCGCCGGAATCTGGTTGCTCGGCACCATGGCCGATGTACGAAAGGCGCAGGACTGCGCCGCCCAGGGACGCCGCAACTGCGCGACGATCGACGTCCCGGCACGATAGGAAAAAACAGGAAGAGAAAACAGGAAGACGGGAGAACCAGAATGCGAAAAACAATCCTCTTGACAGCGCTGATGGTTCTGATCGGCGGCGCAGACGCGTTCGCGCAAGGATCCTCGTCCGTTTCGAAGAATTCGGGCAGCGGCGGAGGCGGAGGGGTGATGCAGGCGCCGGTCGGCCACCGGCAGCCGCGCCCAAGCGATTTGCCCAACGAAGGCAAGATCCAGCCCGACCCGAACGATCCCTTGAGCAAGGAAAACGCAGCCCTCGACCGCAAGATCAAGAGCATCTGCCGCGGCTGCTAAGCGCGCGCTCCTGGCTGACGCGGGACGCATGATAAAAAAATGAGATGGGAAGCAGGGCGCGCTGATCGCGTGCCCTGCTTCGCGATTATTCGGTCCGCTAGGCCGAACGCTCTTCCCGGAGGCTGCGTGATGGCGCGTTCCGGCGCGCGGCGACCGCATCGGCCAGCACGTTTAACACCGACAGCGTCGTCTCCCAGTCGATGCAGCCATCGGTGATGCTCTGCCCATAGGTCAATGGCTTGCCGGGCACCACGTCCTGGCGGCCGGCCACCAGATTGCTCTCGATCATAACGCCGGTGATGCGCTGCTCGCCGTCGGCGATCTGCTGCGCTATGTCGGCGGCGACCAGCGGCTGGTTCTCCGGCTTCTTGCTGCTGTTGGCGTGGCTGGTGTCGATCATGATGCGCGGCGCGACGCCAGCACGGACAAGCTCGCGGCATGCTGCATCGACGCTATCCCGATCGTAGTTCGGCTTGTTGCCGCCGCGCAGAATGATGTGGCAGTCCTCGTTGCCGGTGGTGGCCGCAATCGCCGAGCGCCCGCCCTTGGTCACCGCCATGAAATGATGCGGATGCGAGGCTGACTTCACGGCATCGGCCGCGATGCGGACATTGCCGTCGGTGCCGTTCTTGAAGCCGACCGGGCAGGACAGTCCGGAGGCGAGCTCGCGATGGATCTGGCTCTCGGTCGTGCGCGCGCCGATCGCCGCCCATGCCATCAGATCGGCGATATATTGCGGCGTCGTCATGTCAAGGAATTCGGTGCCGGCCGGCAGGCCGAGATTGTTCACCGCTGACAGCACGTTGCGGGCCAGTCTCAGCCCTCTATTGATGTCGAAGCTGCCATCGAGATTGGGGTCGTTGATCAATCCCTTCCAGCCAACGGTGGTGCGCGGCTTCTCGAAATAGACGCGCATCACGATTTCGAGACGGTCGGCCAGCTCTTCGCGCAAGGCGGCGAGGCGCTCGGCGTAGTCGACGGCCGCGGCGGGATCGTGGACCGAGCAGGGGCCGACGACGACCAGGAGGCGATCGTCAGTGCCGTTCAGGATGGCGTGGATGGCGTTGCGCGCCGCCATCACCACGCGTGTCGCCGTCAAGGTGCGCGGTATTTCGCGCATCACCTCTTGCGGCGTACTCAGTTCTTTCAGTTCGCTAATTCGAAGGTCGTCGGTGGTGCTCAACACGGCTATGGCTCCTGGTTAGGAAACCTGCCGGCCAACAAAAAAGCCGCCAGGTTTGGCGGCTGTTCGGACTTTATGCTTCAATTCATCAGATTGAGCGCGATCCTCCCACCGCCAGCGAGCTGTCGTAGCTAAAATACCAAAAGTTGCTGGCGGCGAACGTGATCATGGCGGGCTCTATAACCCATCCGAATTGTATTGTCATCCCATAATCGGCGGCGTCAGGCTTTGCGTGCGGCAAGCGCCATGCCGACCAGCGAGGCGCCGCCGAGCACGAGATTGATCCCGACCAGGAGGCCGATCGCCCATCGCGCAGACTCCGGCAGCCCGGCGACGATGATGAACGCGATCAGCAGGTCCATCGCCCCTGATAACGCCAGCCAGGACCAGCGTTCCGACAATTCGCGGCGGTGCTCCAGCGCGTACATGATGGTGACGACGCCTTCGGCCAGAAAATATGCACCGACCACGATGGTGAGGGTAAGAATGCCCTCCATGGGCCTCGCCAGCAAAATCCCGCCGGCGAGTATGGCCAGCGCAGCGGAAAACAGCGACCACCAGAAGCCCGGCATTTGCCGCGCCCAATAGGTGACGAACAGCCCGGCAATGCCGCTGATCAAGAACATCCAGCCGAGAAAGATGGTGACGGCAAGGCTTGCCAGCGGCGGCACGATCATCGCAGCAAGGCCAAGCAGGGCGAGCACGACGCCTTCGAACAGAAAGGCCTTCCAGTGCTCCTTCACCGCAGCGTTCACGGCGGCCTCCAGTTTGCCGATGTCTGGCGGATTATCCCGGGGAAGGGTCATTGGAAGCTCCCGATGCCTGCCGCGCCGATCGTATATCGAATATAGCCGCTACCGCCTGCCGATAAAAATGCTCCCAGCTTTTTTGCGCGAGATCAACGACGGAGCGATGACGTTCAGCCCGGCTCGGGCGCGGAGGAAAATGCTTCCGACGACGTTCGGATGCGGTTACGGCCGAACACGTAGACCGCTGACGTCGCCAGCAGCAGGGCCATGCCGATCAGAATGGAGGTCATGCCGAGTGGAATGAGAAGCAGCGAGGCATTGCGGTCGGGATTGATGAACCAGTGATGCAGCGACGTCAGCACGAACGCCGCGCCGACGAAGCCCGCGCCGCTGCCCACGAGCAGCAGCGCCCACATCCGCCGCAACTGGCTGAGCCGCTCACGGGCGATCTCGGTGCGCGGCGCGTGGTGGCGGCCGACGCGCCGCACCAGGCGGACGGCAAATCCGATTGAGCTGAAGCCGATCAGCAGGCTCGCCGCCGCCAGCAGCATTCGCGCGTTGGGTCCGAGATCGGGATGCTTCTGCAACGTCAGGAGCGGAAAATCGAATGCGGCATGCAGCGCGACGGGTGCGAACAGCGCCAGCGCCCAGCTCGAGATGCGCGCCCAGTCGCGATGATGCCGGTGTGCGCCCAGCGCCGTGCCGGCGCGCGCGATCGCGATATAGGCGCCTGCGATGATGCCGAGCGCGCCGTGAAACGGCACTGTCAGCACGCTGCGCAAGGCGGCCAGCGATCGCCACATGTCGGCATGCTGCACGAGGTAAGCGAGATTTTCGTAAGCGGCGAAGCCGAGGCCGGCAGCCGCGCCGTAGACAACCGTATCCATCGGGTCGGCAAAGGTGCGGCGCCGCACCGACATCGACACCAGGATGATGACTAGGACCTTCACGATCTCTTCGGGCGCGGCGACCCCGAAGATCGAGCGCAGGCCTTGGGTCATCCAAGGGTTGCCCGGCACCGCAAGAATCGCGGCAAACGGCGCGCGCGCGATGCCCAAGAGCGAAATGCTGGCGGCCCCGAGGACGAAAGCGAGCCATACCCGCCCGGGCGGTCCGGGACGCTCGTCGGCAGCGATGACGAGCCAGAGCACCAGCAACGCCGGCGCAATCGCGGCAACGCCGATCGATGTAGGTAGGGCCTGCAGCAGCAACATCTGGGGAACTTTACCTCATTTGCGAAAATGGCCGTAAATTCAGCCGTTTGCAAGGAAATCACACGCGACTCCTTGTCACCAAGCAGGTTTTGAATCCCGCGCTGTCCACTATCAAAATTTCGGGCGCGCTGCTGGCCCGGTCAACAGCTTGGCGGCCTGCTCAATCAGGTACCGCACCGGGACGGCTGGCCCGCTTGCCGATCTTACCGTCAACCATCAGCAATCCCGCCAGCGCGATGATCGCGAAGCCGGCACCCGCCAGGAATGTTGCCTGCGGCCCGGCGCTGTCCCAGAGCGCGCCGGCAATGACGCTGGCCGCGAGCATCGCCACACCGCCGAGCAGGTTGAAGAAGCCGTAGGCGGTGCCGCGCAACTCCGCCGGCGCGGTGTCGGCAACGAGGGCGGCCAGTAACCCCTGCGTCATTCCCATGTGCAGGCCCCAGAGCGCGACGCCGAGCGCAACGCCGGCGATCGACGTCAGCAGAGCCAACACGACGTCTGCTGCAATCAGCACCAGCATGCCGGCTGCCAACACGCCTGTGCGGCTGAAGCGGTCCGAGATGACGCCGGCCGGATAGGCCGCGAGCGCATAGACGACGTTCATCCCAACCAGCACGGCAGGCACGAGTGCGATCGGCAGTCCGACATTCTGGGCGCGCAGGACCAAGAACGCCTCGCTGAAGCGCGCCAGCGTGAACACGCTCGCGACCGCCACCACCCACCAATAAGCCGCTCCGAGATTTTTGATCTCTGCCAGGCTGATTGGATTACGCACAGCGCGCAGCGTCTGCGGCCGCGCGGGCTCGCGCACCGCGAAGACAATCAGCGCCAGCGCGAGGAAGGCGGGAATGACTGCAAACCAGAACACGGTCTTGAAATTGTCTGACGTCCACCACATCAGCGCGATGGCAAGCAGCGGGCCGACGAAGGCGCCGACCGTATCGAGCGATTGGCGCAGCCCAAAGCTCGCACCGCGCAGATCGGGCGGCGAGAGGTCGGCCACCAGCGCATCACGCGGCGCGCCGCGGATGCCTTTGCCGATCCGATCGACGAAACGCGCTGCCACCAGCCAGCCGATGGTCGGCGCCAGCGGAAACACCGGCTTGGTGAAGGCCGCAAGACCGTAGCCGGTCGCAGCTAACCATTTGCGCTTGCCAAGCCAGTCCGAAAGCGCGCCGGAGAATATTTTGGTGATCGAGGCGGTCGCTTCGGCAATGCCTTCGATCACGCCGACCGTCACCATGGATGCGCCGAGCGCCGTAACCAGGTAGATCGGCAGCAGGGCATGGATCATCTCCGACGAGATGTCCATCAGCATCGAGACGAAACCGAGGACCCACACGCTTGGTGGAATGTCCCGGATTGAACGGGTCGGCTTGGTTTTGGCGGCCATATCGGACTCGTACCGTCTCACCGCGCCAACAGCCGACGGCAGGCTTCGACAAAGACCTCGGCGCCGGTGACGATGTCGGCATCAGCGGTGTTTTCGGTCCAATGATGCGAGATGCCGCCGATCGAGGGCACGAACAGCATGCCTGACGGCATGATGGTGGCGAGGGTCTGGGCGTCATGACCGGCGCCGCTCGGCATGCGCAGTGACTTGCCGCCGGCATACGCTGCGCCGGCGGCTTCGATAGCATCCTGAAATGACGCATCCATTCGCGCGGGCGCACCGGTGCGAATGCGCTCGACCGTCACGCTGCAGCGACCCTGGCTGTCGACCTCGGCCGCCATGCTGCGCAGAAGGTCTTCCAGCCGCGCAATCACGGCGGGGTTGTCATCACGAATCTGGAACAGCATTTCCGCCGCGCCAGGGATGATGCTGGGCGCGCCGGGGTCGAGCGTGATGCGGCCAGTGGTCCATACCGTGCGCGGACCGCAGGCCGCGGGGAAGCGATCGTCGATAGCGACGCAAAATCTGGTAAGCGCCAGGCCGGCGTCGCGGCGAATGGCCATCCGCGTGGTGCCGGCATGGTTCTGCTCGCCCTTGAAGGTGATGCGATATTGCCAGATCCCGACGATGGAGGTGACGATGCCGATCTTGAGGCCGCTGCTTTCCAGAGTGTCGCCCTGTTCGATATGGGCTTCGAGATAACCGATGTGCCGTCCGCGTTCGGCCTGCAGGCGAGGGCGGCCGGCGAGGCCTGCACTTGCGAGCGCTTCCCGCATGGTGCGGCCGTCGTTGCGATCGCGCGCGGCGTCGATATCCGCTTCGCTGACCGCGCCGACATAGGAGCGGCTGCCGAGGAAGTGTCCGAAATGCCCTTCCTCATCGCACCATGCGGCGACTTCGACGGCGCCCCTTGTGCTTGGATCGCGATTAATCACGCGGGCGGCTTCGAGCGCATAGACCACGCCGAGCGGTCCATCGAGCCAGCCCGCATGGTTCTGGCTTTCCAGATGCGAGCCCGCCAACAATTTCGGGCCAGGCTTCGTGCTGGTACCCAGCACGTTGCCAATGCCGTCGATTTCACCTGTGAGGCCCGCCTCGGAAAGTCGCTCCACCAGCCACTGCAGGGAAAGCAAATGCGGTTCCGAGAACGTCGGCTTGTGGACACCGGTTTTGTACGTGCCCATTGCACGCAATGCGTGAAGGTCGGCCAGAACACGCGCGCCATCTGCGCGCGGAAGTAGCTTGTTCATGGATTTGCCCGTATGACGCGCCCGTTGTTCTCCGGAGTAGAACAAAGTTCCTCACGTTCTCGTGAGAGTAGAACAAAGTTCCGTGAACGAATCGAGCACCGCAAATTTATCCCGTAGAGAGCAGCGCCAACGCGATGATCGCAAGCCATGCGACAATAACGAGTGCAGTCACTGCGCCGGCTGTGATCTTGGCCTTCTCTCTTAGCGTGCAATCGTTCATTTGCTTCCGAAAACGTGCAGGGCATTCCCCATCCTGACAGGGCATTCAC
Source organism: Bradyrhizobium hereditatis (assembly GCF_020329435.1). Taxonomy (GTDB): domain Bacteria; phylum Pseudomonadota; class Alphaproteobacteria; order Rhizobiales; family Xanthobacteraceae; genus Bradyrhizobium; species Bradyrhizobium hereditatis. The sequence continues at coordinate 406,001 of NZ_JAGKJK010000001.1, forward strand.
ATCCTAACGCCCAATGGCGTCGAACTGATATGGATTCGGAGATCGTTAGCAAGGAAGCATACCGGTCGACGGCATACCAGGAAATCCTGATCACCCTTCTTCCAAAGGGCGCTTCGCGTCGGTTCCTCGTGGGATAGGTGGGCAGCTTGCCCTTGCATCAGGTGTGGCAATAACTGTGCCGGCCTAGTCGGTCGCAGCACAGGTCAAATTTCTTTCTCCGTACACCTCGAAAAGAAATAATGGCCGGGGCGAACCCGGCCACGAAGAGCGATCCGTATTCACATGGTTGGAAGAGCCCGATAACGCCTGTCGCGCTCATTCGATCTGTCAGGTATCCGGCGGAAAATAGGCCCGCAACGTGAAGCGGAGTGCGAGGTAAAGCGCGACGCAAGTTGTGATTGCAATAGTTGCTATGTCCATTCCCTGTTCCTCACTCATACTCACTGTCGTCCGTTCGCCGGACGGCTTTAAACGCGGGAGGGAACCTGGGCGGTGAAAATGGTTCCCTCAAGCCTGGAAAATGGTCGCCCCGGGCCTTGAACGTGTTTGTAAAATGACGGCGCGCGCGACGCTCGGCCAAAGCGATCCTCGGGGATTTTTAGGCGGAACGGGACTCTCTTCACGCGGTTGCTTCGTCAGAGGAGGCGCCCATGACGGAAAAGCCGACGCAGGAACAGCTTGATGAATTGAAGCGGCTGAGCAGAGAGGCTCGCGTGCCCGACGAGTCCGAGATCGTAACCTCCAAGGAAGAGGCAGAGATTCGCATCCGTGACTTGAAGGAAAAAGCCCGCATCGAATAGGAGCAGGCGCGACACGCTTTCCAGTCTGCGCTGCGCGCCGCGATCTCATGCCCAAGGTAAGCACGAGACCTCGAGTTCATTTTCGGTGCGGAGGAACGGATACTTTGCCTGATGGTTCACCGCTGGCAGGGGAGCCGAACGGAAAAGGCGTTAGCCCATGCGAAGCCTCAGCCGCGGACAGATCGCTCTCGTCGCGGTCCTCGCCACCTTGCTCATTCTCACCGGTGTCTGGGCCACGATAGTATGGAACGCCACAGGCGATGTGGTGATGGATCAGCACGGCTGGATCGCCCTTGGCCTCGGGACCTTCTTTTCGCTTCTCATCGGATGCGGCCTGATGGCGCTGATGTTCTTCAGCAGCCGTAGCGGTCACGACGAGGCGGCCGATCCCTTCAGGAAAAAGCAGGAGCCGCCCGCCGAGTAGCGAGCCGCCGGCGCATCTGATCAGGGTGGATTGCGGCGAGCACAAGCCAGATTGATTAGGAGTTATAGACCTGCGGAGCGTGGAGGCCCCTTCGGTTCGTTCTGGCCTTTGAATGCAAGGGACTCGCAGCTCACCGGAACGAGCGTCCTCAGAAGCGGTAGATTGTTGGAGATTTCAATCGTCGGAAGCTAGGCACATCCGCTCAATTTCGGATCATGCCGGTGAAGGTCGCACCTTTTCGGGCCAACAAAGACGCCCGTGTTCATGCAGTTCGAGTAAGATGTTTGGCACGCAGGCGAATTGCCGTTATTCGTTCTGCAAATATTTGCGTAAGCACTACATGTCTTCTTACCGGCGTTTTGCTTTTCAATTTGGCGTATGCTTTTTCTCTCATAGCCTCCCCGCGATGCGCCGCGCGATTGTTGCTCTGTTTAGGCTTGACGCGAGAATGAGTTCCTATGGCGCCAAACAGCGGTCGACGCGTTTGGCCGCAGCAACAATTAGGAACGAAAGCAGCGCCTGTAAGATTACGGTGCTTACACACGTATAAGGATAACGATCATGAAAGTATCAGCGATCGCGTTAGCATTGTTCTTTGCGCTCGGCTCAACGTTGGCTGTTGCCCAAGGTGGTGGAGGTGCTGGGGGAGCCGGAGGCGCGGGCGGCGCAGGTAGCGGAGGCGCTGGTGCCGGAGGCGCAGGCGCCGGTGCCGGTGCCGGCGGCGCAGGTGATGGCTCCGGCGCCGGTGCCGCCGGCCCCCCACCTCAAACAACTGGCACATCCCGTAACCCTGCTGACGTGCGCACGCCAGATCAAGATAAAACGATGAGAAGGTAATCGGCCGGCTTCGGACGTCCAGGAACGCGGAGGAGGGAAGCGGGTTGAAGCCGTGTCGCACCTCCCCCGGTGCGATGCCTCAGCCCAAGAAGGGCCTCGCCGCTTGAGGCCCTTCTTCATGCCAAACGAGATTTAGTGCGGCGGCCCTAATGCGCCTGCGGAATCCGTCTCAAATGCACGAAACTACTGCCACGTTTTCTGCTCTGACATTCTGAAAATCACGATATCGGGAAATGGCGACAAAGAACGGGGAGTCTTGGTAGGGCCGCTCGTTAAGGCATCCTCATTTTTGAGTGTGTCCCGATTCGGCCGTACACACTCACAAATGTAGGTATCGTTCCTAATTGTCGCTCGCGCGCTAGCATTCTCACGGTTTTGCCGCTTTATCCCGGCAAGATGATTCGGCGCTCGAAAGAGTGCATCTTGAGGGACGGCTCTGGCACATTAGCCCCCAGCCCCGCGCCAGAGCCGTTTCATCAAGTCCCGTGCTCGCAGGCCGGCCGCACGTCGGCCCCGCGCTGGGGCCGTCCTTTAATGGTAGGGCTTTCGCTGTGCAGCGATCTCGTTCTGCGATCGCCTTGGAAGTCATCACCGCGGCGGCGGTGGTCGCGCTTGTGCTTTACGTGCTTTTCCCGCCCAACTAGCCATCGATGCCAACCGCGCAGCGTTGGGCGCGCGCCACGATGCGCCGCCGGAACAAACCCGCAGTACCCACTCCCATTTGCTCTGCGCTGGTCAGGATGCCCACACGCGGGCTGATATCGCCGACATGAACGTCACCGAAATAGATGTGCCGTGAGTTGTTCCCAGTGAGGATCGCGGCGGCGGGTGAGGGCGGTCATGCTGCCATCAAAGTGCAGGTAGTCACCTGGGACAATACGAGAACAATGGGTCGGGCCGAGCATCCAACAAAACGGCCAACACGCCCTTCTGGCCATTGGCTAATTTATTGAAAGGACAAGAGCGAACCTCGGCGCTAATGCGCGATGGCGCTCCCTAGCGGAATCGAACCGCTCTCTCCACCGTGAAAGGGTGGCGTCCTAACCGATAGACGAAGGGAGCAAAAACAACCGGAAATCAAGGTGTTATGCGCTTGACGGGCCGTGTTGGCCGCCGGCCGTCCATATTCATGGCGGCGGCGACGGGCGAACGTATAGTGGCGTTTGGCCGGAGGGGCAAGCCGCTCGAAAAGCCGTTCTGCGGCCCTGATCGGCACTCCCGCAGGAGCGGGCAGGCAACGGAATTTAAAGCCGCTCTGTGTAAGGCAGTGTCCGGGGGATTTCCGACATGGCCTTGCTATCGAGCAAAAAGCGCGAGACGCGCAAATCGTTGCGTCAGCCCGGATGGATCACGCTGGAAGGCGGCTTCGCCGCGCGCCAATGCGTGGTGCAGGACATGTCCTCGACGGGGGCGAAAGTCACGATCGACGATCCGAACACACTGCCGGCGAAATTGCGGCTGGCGTTTTCGCGCGACGCCAGGACCGGACGCCGCTGCGAAGTGGTCTGGCGCCGGGGAAAGACTGTCGGCGTCAAGTTCGTCCGCTAAGGCCGCGCTCTGGCGCTGATCGGCCAGCGGCGATAAAAGGCGGGATGCAAAAATCCCTGCTGGTCATCATCGCTGCGGTGCTGTCTTCGGTTGCCGCGGTCGCGGAACAACCCCGTCCTCAGAAGCTCGACAAGGCTGCAGCCTCATCGGGCAAGGCGCTCCCGTTGAAGCGCCCAGGATCGGCCAATACCTGCGCAGAGTACGGCGCGGGCTTCGTCAGAATCGAAGGCACTAACACCTGCATGAAGATCGGCGGCGCAGTGAGCGTCGGCGCCGGCGTTTCCAGCGGCTCGCGCTGATCTCAACTCATCGGCGGCGAGACGAACTGTGCGAAGCCGGGGCGGTCCGCGAATTGCGAAAACCAGCGTTCGAGGTTCGGCAGCTTTGGTTTAGTCACGCCTTCGACGCCGAACCAGCGCCGCGCAAAGGCGCCGAGCGCGATGTCGGCGATGGTAAACTGATCGCCTTCGATGAAGCGCCGGCTCGCCAGTTGCGCCTCGACGATCCGCCACACCGCGGCCTCGGCGTCGACATCCTTCTGGATCGCGACCATGTCGCGCTTTTCGGCCGGGGTGCGCACCAGCGCCCAGAACACCGGACGGTCGACCGGTTGCAGCGTCGAGAGCGTCCAGTCGAGCCAGCGATCGACGCCGGCGCGCGCCTTCGGCTGCGCGGGGTAGATCGGCGATCCCGCCCCATACGCCATGCAGAGATAGCGCATCACGGAATTGGATTCCCACAATACGTAGTCGCCATCGACCAGCGTGGGAATGCGGCCATTCGGATTTATCGCGAGATAGGCGGGCTCGTTGTTCTTGCCGAACTGCATGCCGGCGTCGATACGCTCGTAGGCGAGGTCGAGTTCGGTGAGGCACCACAGCACTTTTTGAACGTTGACCGAATTGGCTCGGCCCCAGATGGTGAGTTGTTTGTTGTTGTCGGCCACGCTCGTTGCTCCCGCAATTTTCGGTTTGCACGTTAATAGCCGAAGATCGCAGAAAAAGCGCGCCCCTTGCGCGCGCTTGAGCTCAGCAAAATTCAGGCTCCGCCGCAGTGCGACAGAGCCGATATCTCTAGCGCGTGGCCCTTCTCGAACTTCGTCAGTGGCCGAAGAACAGCCATAGCAGAATAATTACCGGAATAGGTACACCCAACAGCCACAGCAGAATTCCTCGTCCCATCATCTCCTCCTCGAAATGCATTTGAAGAGGAAACGCGTCATGGCATGGCCTGTTCCTGCGCAAAAACAGCCCCACGCGACGGAACGTTTTATGATTTCGGAATCTGCGAGAGTGACAATCCGATCTGAAACAGCGAGTAGCCATCCCGCTCGACGGCTTCCCGCACTTCGGCGTTGACGTCGTCGGAATGGCGGCTGCGAGTCACCCGCCATTCGCTTTCGTGCGTGTCCGATGGAAACGGCGCATCCGCCTTGAGCACCAAGCGGTAACTCGGATTGCGGACGTGCACGAAGAATTTGTACAAGGCCTTACCAGTGGCCGGTGTTCGGCATCGAGGTCCACGGCTCCGCCGGCGGCTTCGGCTCGCCCTTCTGCAACAGCTCGATCGAATGCAGATCCGGCGAGCGCACGAAGGCCATGTTGCCGTCGCGCGGTGGCCGGTTGATGGTGATGCCCGCCTTCATCAGGCGATCGCAAGTCGCATAGATGTCGTCGACCTCGTAGGCGAGGTGGCCGAAATAGCGGTCCTCGCCGTATTTCTCCTCGTCCCAATTATAAGTGAGCTCGACCAGCGGCGCGCCGCGATTCTGGGGAGCGGCCTTGAACAGAGCTTCGTCTTCAGGCGCGCACAGGAACACCAGCGTGAAGCGGCCCTTCTCGTTGTCGACCCGGCGTACTTCCTTCAGCCCCAGCGCATCCCGGTAGAATTTCATGGCGGTATCTAGGTTGCGGACGCGCAGCATGGTGTGGAGATAGCGCATGTTTGTTGTCCTCTTGAGTTTGCGAAAACTGGAATTCGTTTCAGCTCCCGAGGGCAATAAGTAGCAGCAAATGGCAGCGTGGGGCAGGGGGTGCGCGCCACCGTATGCCCTTGTCGCATTCAATCAATCGAGCCAAAGCGTCCTGCTAGCTGCCGAGCGACATCGCAAGGGCCAGGATCGTGAAACCGGCCAGGATCCAGACCGCAAATCCCGCCAGCATCGAGATCAATTCATTTGGATCATTTCTGCCAAATAGCTTGAGAGCCTGCCGTCCGGTAGCGACGACAAGCAACTCGAAAACTCCGCTGACAAGGTGTTCGACCATTTAACTTACTAGTCCGCAATACACCGCGCCTTGCAGCCTCGGCAGGCACGGTGCCACTATCGCGTCAGCGCGGGGATCAGACTCTCGAACAGCTCCACGAGTCTTTCGCCGGTCATTCCAACGGCGGCGATGATGGCAAGGGCGATAAACCCGGCGATGAGGCTGTATTCGATGGCGGTCGCGCCGCTCTCGTCACGCAGAAACTTCCCAAACATGCATTCTCTTTCGAATTTCCAGGAGAATGTGTGGCACGCCCAAGTTGCCATAAAAACAATCGAAAGCGTAAAATTGCAAGCGTCTTTGACGCTGCGGGCAGCGCGCCGTCGTTCGCATCACCAGCGTGATCCCTCCCACATACGCGATTGCCTCCTTCGCCCATCCTGGTAGCCACGGAGGGACCGACCATGTACCTGCTCTATGGGCTGCTCATCCTGGCGATGATGTTCTTCTTCGTGCTGCCGATCACCGACGCCAGGACGGCTTGGATGAAGCTGTCCGTCGTCGGCAGCCTCGGCATATTGCTGGCCGCATCAGTTCTGGTGCCGCGTCTGATACACTAATCGGATCGGCCCGCCTCGACGCGCAACAACTGGCGTCTGCCGAGGGCGGGCGCTGGCTGATGCGAATAGGGGGCAGCATTATTATCGTGACGGGCAGCATTCTGGCGCGCGAGGATACTTTCGACGACGTGCTCCGCTCGTGCGTTGAGCATGTCGAGCGCTCCCGCAGTTGCCGAGCCATCCGAGATCGACCGCGACCGCAAAAGAAGAAGAGCGCTGTCGGGATCGGTTCGTCGATGGCGAAGACCCTCGCAACAAGCGGGCCGAATAGATGTGCCGTCAGGCCGTGCTGGCCGGCATCGGCGCCGTGCTGACGCTCGGCGTCGCGCACGCGCAGCAACTCGCATGGCGAGCGTGAGAGAGAGGGCGGTCGGACCCCGTCTGACCCTCACGCGCGAGATTGGTAGTCCTGTCAGGTCAGACCTTGACGTCGACTGCCGGCGTTTCTTCCGACTGCATATCGGCAATCGCCGCTTCGAGCGCGGCCGCCTTGGCATGATAAACGGCCTGAAGGTCCTGATTGATAGTGCTCGGCGGCGCCTTGGCGTTCTGATCGACGACGAGCTGAATTCTGGCCTGTGTCACTTCAACCGGTATGGGGTAAATGACCATGGTACAACCCTCCTGGCCAAACCCTCTCAGGCGCGTATTTACGTCTTGTAAAGAGGTTCGGTTAACGGCAGGTCGGTTCGACAGAAATAGGTAAACAGAGGCTTACGAGGTCGGCTTATTTTCATCGAAGGCAGGACGCTCAGTGAGTCTCTTCCAGCCGCTCCGCGTAGAGGCGGAATTCCTTGGCCATTTCGATCAGCTTCTTCGAAGCTTCGGGGTCCTTGACGGCTTCAGCGAGCCGGCGGGCCCTGTTGGCCTGCTCGCGATAGTGGTCAGCTTGGGTCATGGCGGCACCTTTTTAGATGAGTACGGATGCCACCAAAAAGGTTCGACGACCGTCACGGCGAGGTAACGCTATCTTAAGAGGGTGGTCGCTCCGAAAAAACGCGCCCCCTGTTCGTTCCAGGAGAACAAATGGAGTGTTTTTCTCAAACGGACGCGAGGTACCGGTTGCTACGCTTCAGCTTGGCATTTGCGCCAGAGCACCAATGTGGATCGGGAGAAGAGGGCGCGTATGCGGATAGCCGTGAAGCGAACTGGGACGCGGCCTGGATGCAGCCGTAGGCTGAAAGCGATCAAGCGCCGATCAGACCTGCAGGCCCGCCCGCGCAGGCGAGCCGCCCAAACTGACCAATGACCCGCGTTCAGCGATCCGGCAAATTCTCGCCCGGCGATTTGTGATAGGTCGCGATCGCTATGAAGCCGGCGTAACCGATCACATTGATCAGAATTTCCATCCACACGGGCATCATGACGCACCTTCCCTAACGGATTAACCCCGCAGGGGACGTATTAGTTCCTATGCAATGCGAAGATCAGATCCGCCCGATCGCATGGATCTTGGCGGATTACAGGCTCCGTCATGAAAACCCCGCCTACATCCGAAGATGGTAGACGGGGCACTTGGTGCATTCACCTCTCGCAAGGCTACTGCACTTAAATACAAACGTTGGTAGTCCCGCGTCGTTCCCGCGCTCTGGGAAATCTCTCGTTATTTCCCGGGCGCCATTCCGTCGGCGATAACGCGTCGGTTCCTCCTCAACGCCAAAAGGAAGGGCGGCCGGATTTCACGGCGTTGGCCAAGGTCGTCTCGCAATACTCTTCACGTTCACGTTCGAACTTCTGCTGAGTTTCCCTGAAGCTCGCGACGCGTGCTGAGATTTCGGCGCGATCGCGCGCCAATCGTTCTTCTTTTTCTGTCTTCGCCATCATCTTCTCATTGATTCGCGCCCCGCCGCGATTGGCAGGCGCGAATGGGGCGCGAATGGGGAAGCGGGTTGCAGTTTTGCGATGGCCTGCTGCTTCGAAGCGAAGGCGGTGGAAAACACGAACGGGAGTTCCAATGGCAAATATAGATGTGCATTCACTGAGCACCGAAGAACTTGCTGGCTTCGCGAGCAGGCTACCGACAAGCTGTTCGGGAAAGTAGCTCGGCGGCGCGCCAGGGCGGCGTGAGCGGGCAAGCGTAACGAGGCTACGCGGGCCAAAGTGCGCCGATCTGGTAATTCGAATGGCCGTGCTATAGTCGGCACGGTCCCAACCATTCGGGAAAATATCAGCTGTGATCGCCAAGGATTTGCGCAGTGGCGTCGAGCAGCTCGGCAACATGATCGCCGAAGCCGCATGTATCGTTCCCTTTACCGGAGCCGGAATTTCGACCGAATGCGGCATTCCGGATTTCCGCTCGCCCGGCGGCCTGTGGACTCGCAATCGCCCGATCGCATTCGATGAATTCGTCGCCAGCGCCGACGCACGGGCCGAGGCCTGGCGGCGGCGCTTTGCGATGGAAGAGACCTTTGCGGCCGCAAAGCCCGGTCGCGGGCATCGTGCGCTGGCCTCGCTCTACAAGGCCGGCAAGACCCCTGCGATCATCACCCAGAACATCGACAATCTGCATCAGGCGTCGGGCTTCAAGGCTGACGATGTCATCGAGCTGCATGGCAACACCACCTATGCCCGCTGCATCGGCTGCGGTCACGCCTACGATCTTCCTTGGGTGAGGGCGCGTTTCGAAGAAACCGGCAGTGCACCGGACTGCACACTCTGCGAGGAGCCAGTGAAGACGGCAACGATCTCGTTCGGGCAGGCAATGCCGGAAGATGCGATGCGCCGCGCCACCGAGCTGGCTCAGAGTTGCGACCTGTTCCTGGCCATCGGCTCATCGCTGGTCGTTTGGCCGGCCGCAGGTTTTCCGCTGATGGCAAAGAACTGCGGCGCGAAGCTCGTCATCATCAACAACGAGCCCACGGAACAGGACGATGTCGCCGATCTGGTGATCCGTCACGACATCGGCGAGACGCTCGGACCGTTTGTAGGCAATTGATCGCCAACTGATTCGCGTGATTCGCGGTTGCGCAAGCTTGTTCACAGCCTCCGCAATTTTGTTTTTTTTAGCTATGCGCCACAGTCGGGAGTGTTATCTTTTGATTCGAGAGATTCGCGCTGCGTTATCATGATGGGCATGGTGGGCGCGTGTTCCGGTCCGCTTCGGCGACAGCGGGCCGCTTTTTTGAAGTGTGAGGTCCGGGGTCATGGGGTCGGACGAATTTGGGTCCAAGAAGCTCGGGGGGCCGCCGCCAGGCGGGACAGGGCAGAACAGGCTTGGACCAGGTGAGTACACAACCGGTGCGCAACGCGACCCGGCGGTGGATGCACTCTCGGGGCTCGGCGATGCCGCAGCCACTCTTGTCGAAATATCAGGCGTCATCAAATGGTTCGACGCTTCCAAAGGGTACGGCTTCATCGTGCCGGACAATGGCTGGCCAGACGTTCTGCTGCACGTCACCGTGCTCAGGCGCGACGGCTACCAGACGGCCTATGAGGGCGCGCGCGTGGTGGTCGAGTGCGTGCAGCGCGCCAAGGGCTATCAGGCGTTCCGGATCATCTCGATGGATGAGTCGACTGCGATACATCCGGCGCAGATGCTGCCGCCACGGACCCATGTCAGCGTCACGCCGACCAGCGGGTTGGAACGAGCGCAAGTCAAATGGTTCAACCGGCTGCGCGGTTTCGGCTTCCTGACCTGCGGCGAGGGCACGCCGGACATTTTCGTCCACATGGAAACGCTGCGCCGCTTCGGCATGACCGAGCTGCGCCCGGGCCAGTATGTGCTGGTGCGCTACGGGCCCGGCTCCAAGGGCATGATGGCGGCCGAGATCCATCCCGAGACCGGCCCGTCGGCACTGTCCTCGCACTGAGGTAGCTGCGTCGCTGACGCAAACGTGAGCCGGCCGCCGTGCACCAGCGCGGCGGCCTGTGGTATTTGCCGCCATCCTTGGGTTAGGGTTCCCCGGCCAATTCCCCGAGATTCAGGCGTGAGTGCTTTAATGAGTTTCGCTTTTGTGGTTGCGCGGACCGGCGACCGCCTGACGCGGCCGCTGGCGGCGCTGTTTGCCGTGCTCGTCTTTCTCTGCGCCGCATCAGTTGCGCGGGCCGCGAGCGTTCAGCCGCTCGAGATCGTCACCAAATCGGGCGTGCACGTCTTCTCGGTCGAGATGGCGACCACCGAGGAGGAGAAGCAGACCGGGCTGATGTGGCGGAAAGAACTGCCCGACGGAAAGGGTATGCTGTTCGACTTCTCCCCGGAGCAGCAGATCTCGATGTGGATGAAGAACACCTACATCCCGCTCGATATGATCTTCATTCGAGCCGACGGCCGTATCCTGCGAATCGCCGAAAATACCGAGCCGCTCTCCACCAAGATCATCTCTTCGGGCGGACTGGCGAGGGGTGTGCTGGAAGTGATTGCGGGCACGGCCCAAAAGTACGGGATTCAGCCCGGCGACCGGGTGGCGCACCCCTTGTTTAGCAAGCGCTGACTGCCAGCCATCGCCTTGCTGGCGGCGGCTTTAGCGTGTATCTGACGCACTTCTTGAAGTATCAGATCGGGGTATAGCGCAGCCTGGTAGCGCGGCAGTTTTGGGTACTGCAGGTCGTTGGTTCGAATCCAGCTGCCCCGACCAATAAGATCAATGACTTGCTGCGCCCTTTTAGGGTTGAATCTTCCCAGCGCGATGGGGAGGGGCAGGGGAACAATTGTGGCTGGTAGGAAGACGGTCATTGTGATCGGGCGGGCGCTCCTGCTTGCTCTGGTGATTTGTTTTGCCGCGACGGTCGGCAGCCGGCCGGCCACGGCCAGTCCCGCTCAGATGATCTCTGACTTTCGGCTGAAGCACGGGGAGAAGCGCGTAACCCTGGATGCGACGCTCACGCGGATCGCACACGATCAAGCCCAGGCAATGGCCGCACAGGACAAGCTGGATCACGATGTTCTCGGCCGGTTCACCACGCGCGTCAGTCCGGCGGGTGCAGGCCGGGCGGCAGAGAACATTGCATACGGTTACGAGAGTTTTCCCAATACGCTCGACCAGTGGATCAACTCGTCAGGGCACCGGAAGAACCTCCTGTTGCCCGGCGCGACGCGCGTAGGTGTTGCCAGCGTCAAGAGCGCCAAGACCGGTCGCACCTATTGGGCCATGGTGATTGCAGGCGATTACGAGCGTCCCAAGCCGAAGACTTCGCCAAAGGGTTCGAAAGAGTCAAAGCAGGCAAGCGCGGCGAAACCGAAATCGAGCGGGGCTGAGTCCTGCCGGCTGAAGATTCTCAGCCTCTGCTTCTAGAACGAAGTGCGTTGACGTTCCGCCATTCGCCGCTTGCAATATTGTTCCTGTTATGTTCTCATTGGTCGTTCTTCGGAGGTGACCAATGGATGTCGAGAAGCAACGCGAAATCATCCGGCTCTGGAATCGCATGCGCCAGGTCGAAGGTCCGCTCGCGGAGGAAATCCGGATTCAGATTCTTAAATGCTTCGCGCAGCCGGAGGCACCCAGCGCGCGCATGAAGGAGCGGCGTGCGGTGCTGGGTCGTATACCGGTTCGAACTGCGCAGATCTATCGGATCGGCGAACGCAGCAACAACGCAACGCTCTAACGGCTTTCATATTCGGCGCGGCTGATTCGGCAGCCGTCACTATTGACGGAATCGACGCGCGATGCATGCTGCACGCATGTTGTCGCGTGTGCGCAATCATTTTCGGGATGCGAAGTTCGCCCGCATGAGTAGCGGGACGTATTGCATCATCCGCGATCTCGGACTGGTCAAGGGCGGCAAGGGGATGCGGCACCATGAAGTGCTCGTAACCTTCAGCTTTCGGGCATTGTGGCGTTGGATTGGAGGCGTCTGTCGCGACGCTATCGGTGCGAAGAAGCGCGCAGCTTGGCTTGAACGCCTTCCGGAACCCGTCTCGGAGAACGCTTCGCAAGCGGTGGCTGTCTCACCGTTGCGCCGCCTGCCACGCCAATAGTTTGTTCTCCGCAAGTGACATCGCCACCGACGTCACGTAGCCGGTCACGCCGAGCAGAATGACGCCGGCAAACAGGTCAGCCGAGCGGAACGCGCGCGCCGACAGCAGCACCCAGTGGCCGAGCCCATCGAGGCCGGCCAGGATTTCGCAGACCACCGAGAGAATCAGCGCCACCGTCAGGCTGAGCCGCATGCCGGCGAGAATATCGGGGCTCGCGGAGGGCAGCGCGATCTTGAAGATCACGGCAAGCCGCGACATCTGCAGCGACCGCGCCACTTCATAGAGCCGCGGCTCGACCGCGGCGAAGCCGTGGATGGTCGCCAGCATGATCGGCCAGATCGCGCCGAAGGAAATCACGAACAGCGCCATCGCCTGCGTCAGTCCGAGCATGGCGATCGCCACCGGAATGATCGCCGAGACTGGCAGCGGCCGCAGGAATTCGAGCGACGGCGCGACATAGGTCCGCATCGTGCGCGACGAGCCGATGATGGCGCCGATGGCGATGCCGGCGATCGAGGCGGCAAGCCAGCCATAGGCCATGTGCTCGAGCGTGCCCGCGAGCTTGCTCCAGAGATCGCCGGAGGAAAATCCACGCACCAGCGCGGCCCAGGCTCTGTCAGGTCCCGGCAAAAACACCGGCGAGACCAGTTTCAGATTGGCGATCAATTGCCAGAGCGCGATGAAGCAGGCCGCGACTGCGAAACTCGCCACGCGCCAGAGGATGACGGCACGGTTCATTGGCCGCCTCCGGTGAGCGCAGCGCGTCCGAACAGGCGGTTCTGGGCGATGACCAGAAGGACATTCAGCGCATAGCCGATGATGCCGATCCAGACCAGGTAAGCCAGCATCAGGTCGGGGCGGAGCGCCTGCTGCGCCAGCATGATGCCGGCGCCCAGCCCGAGCGGATTGATCGCGATTTCGACAGTGACGGCGACGATCAGCGCGATGCCGGCCGATAGGCGGAAGGCCACGAAGATCCGCGGGAGCGCCGCCGGGATGATGATCTTCCAAACCCGCTGTGCCGGCGGCAGCCGCAGCGCCCGCGCCACTTCCATCAGGCGCGGCTCGATGCTGCGCACCGCCGCGCGGGAGAGGATCAGGACCGGCCAGACGCAGGCAAACGCCACGATGGCGATCTCCATGCGGTAGCCAAAGCCGAGCGCGATCAGCGCGATCGGAAGCAGCGCGATCGAAGGGATTGGCCTGATGGCCTCGACGGTGACTTCCATCAGGCGATTGAGCGTGTCGGAAATCCCGAACGCAATGCCGAGCGCAAGGCCAATGACCGTGCCGATCGCAAGCCCGGCGAAGGCGGAAAACAGCGTGTCGCGCGTGGCGGTCAGGATCGAGAGATCGGCAAAGGCGCCAATCAGCGCCATCACGATCTCGCTCGGCGGCGCGAGACTGTCGCTTTGCAGATGGGTGGCGCGCGCCCAGACCTCGAACGCCACCAGGATGCCGAGCGGCAGCACCAGCGCCTTGGCGGAATTTGCAGTCACTGCTCGGTCGCCTTGATGAAATCGAACAATTGCCGCCGCAGCCGCAGGAATTCCGGATGTTCGCGAGTCGAGAGCTGGTCGCGCGGCCGCGGCAGGTTGACGGCTAGTTCGATGCCGATCCGTCCTGGATGCGGCAATAGGCCGATGACACGGTCGCCGAGATAGATGGCTTCGTCGAGGTCGTGAGTCACGAAGATCACGGTGGCGCCGCTTGCCGCCACCAGCGACAGCACCTCGTCCTGCAATCCCTGCCGGGTCATCGCATCCAGCGCGCCGAACGGCTCGTCCATCAGAAGCGTCTTCGGCTCCTGCGCCAGGCAGCGCGCGATCTGCAGGCGCTGCTGCATGCCGCCGGACATCTCAGAGGGGTATTTGCCGGCATGGCCAGGCAGGCCGACGGTGCGCAAGAGTTCCTCGATGCGGGCAGGGCGTTCGGCCGACGGCATGCCGCCTGCCTCCAGCGCCAGCGAGACATTGCCCGCCGCGGTGCGCCAGGGCAGCAGCGCCTTGCCGTAGTCCTGGAACACGATCGCGATCTCGCGGCGCGGCTCTCGCATCGGCTGGCTGTCGAAATTCACCTTGCCGCTGGTGGGCTGGTAGAGACCCGCCGCCAGGCGCAGCGCCGTGGTCTTGCCGCAACCGGAGGCGCCGACAATGCAGAGGAATTCGCCGGCGCGGACTCCAAGGCTCAGATTCTCGATGATGGTCTTGCCGCCGAGCTGCAGGGTAACCGACTCGAAGGCGATTTGCGGTGCGGCAGTGCCTGAGACGGCTTCGAGGCGTTTTGCGGCGCTTGCCATGATGTCAGTTCTCGTTGCCTGGGGGGTAAACGAAATCCATGGTCGAATGCAGATGGGCCGTCAGCATCGCTTGCGACCCCGGAATGTCCCGCGCGATCACGCGATCGGCGAGCAGCTGGTGCGCGCGGACGAACTTTTTGCCGCTGTCGAAGGACCGCATCATCACGCGCCGGTAGCGATAGGCCTGATCGTAGAGGTCGGAATGGGCCGCGAGCATGCGCTTCGAGCCGCAGGCCGCCAGCAGCGCGGTGTGAAAACCCTTGTGCAGCCGGTCGAAATCCTCCGCACCCTCGCGAAATTCGTCGCCGGTGCGCTCGATATGGCGGCGCATCTGGTGCAGCGCGCTGACGATGCCGGCTTCCCAGGCATCGTCGCCGTGGGTAATTGCCAAACGTACGGCCTCGACCTCGATCGCCGTACGCATTGTGGTGATGTCGAGCAGATCTTCGCGGCTGATGTCGGCGACGCGAAAGCCGCGCTGTCCGATGCCGACGATCAGCCCGCGCGACATCAGCCGCGACAGGCCCTCACGCAGCGGCGTGGCGCCGATCTCATAGCGCTGCACGAGGTCGACGATGCCAAGCCGCGATCCTGGCGCCAGATGACCGGCCAGAATGTCCTGCTCGACCAGCATGGCCGCACGCTCGCTCAGCGTGGCGGCCTCGGTCAGCGGTCGGTTCGGTTGGCGTTCGGTGGCTGGCATCGCAATCCGTTATTTCAAAACCAGTTTCGACGTATCGAGCTTCGACTGCAGCATCTTCTGCGACGACATCACCTCGATCCACCAAGCCAGCTGCTCGGGCTTCAGCGCCGGCTCGGAGCGGTTCGGCGGCGTCGCCTTGACCAGGTCGATCGGCTGCTTGGTGAACTTTGCAATTGAATTTGAAGCCTTTTCGCGGTCGTTATTGACGATCTCGGCGGACTCGGCGAGCGCATCGCGGAATTTCTTGATCGCCACGGCGTTCTTTTCTGCCCATTCGCGCGAAGCGGCATAGAAGATGATCGGATCGGTGCGCGCGAGATCGACAGCATAACGCGCGCCGACCGTGCCGAGCCCAGCATTGGTCATTCGCGTCACCAGCGGCTCGGCGGTCAGCACGGCATCGACGCCGCCTGATTTGATGATGTCGGCCATGGTCGGGAAGGTGACCTCGACGAAATTGACGACCTTGGGATCGACGCCTTTCTCCACCAGCCATTTGACGAATAGGACATGCAGGAAGGCGTTGAGGCCGGGCGCACCGACCTTCTTGCCGACGAAATCCTTCGGCTCCTTGATGGTAACGCCGTTGCGGACAAAGGCGGTGATGTTGCCGTTCGACACCGGGCTCATCACGGTCGCGCCCGCAACGGCGACGAGGTCTAACCCGCCGTCAACGGCTTGCAGGAATACGGTCGAGGTCGGCCCGCCGATCTGAATCGAGTTCGACAGGATCGCGGCCGGGATGTTCGAGTTGATCGCGATCGGCGTCATCTCGACCTCAAGGCCGTGCTTTTTGAAAATGCCCTCGTCGATCGCCACCATCGCAGAGGCGCAGTCCGATGTCGCCGTGCAGCCGACCTGGATCTTGGCTTGGGCAAAGGCGGCGCCGGTCAGCGCTACGGTGACGGCAAGCACGGCAAGGGTCTTCTTCACGGTGTCCTCCCAGTCACATTTTTCTGTCTTGTTTATCGATATTTTTTTTGATCATATATTTCGGGAGAAGACAAGCGGGCGCATCCAGTGAAACTTGCGACATTCAAATCCGGCGGACAGGAAAAGATCGGAATCGTGCATGGAAGCGATACGCTTCTGTTTGACCTTGCGGCCGCCGCCAGCCGCAGCGGCAGCGTCAATCCCGCCTTCGCATCGATGCTGGCATTGATCGACGCCGGCGAGGCCGCGCTCGAGCAGGCGCAAAAGCTTTTCGAAAAGCATGGCAAGGACGAGAGCCTGTCGGCGCCGGTGGCTGCGGCGGAAATCCTCGCGCCGGTCCCGGAGCCGCGGCAGATGCGGGACGGCATGTTGTTCCCGCTGCACATCCTGCAGGCCCCGCGCGGGCAGCTCAAGCTCGCTGCGCGCGCCAAGGGCGACATGGCGGAGCTGGCGCGGATCGAGGCCGAGCCGCTCGGCGAACTGCCGGAGGTCTATCGCAAGCAGCCGATCTACTACATCACCAACCGCTTCAGCGTGCGCGGCACTAACACCACCGTGAAATGGCCGCGCTACAGCCAGGTGATGGACTATGAGCTGGAATTCGGCATTATCACCAGGAACAAGGGCGCTAATATCTCCGCCGCCAAGGCCAAGGATCACATCTTCGGCTACACGATCTTCAACGACTTTTCCGCGCGCGATGCCCAGCGTATCGAAATGGAGGGGCGGCTCGGGCCGGCGAAAGGCAAGAGTTTCGACGGCGGCAATGTGTTGGGGCCATGGATCGTGACGCCGGACGAGATCGGCGATCCCTACAAATTGAAGATGGAAGCGCGCGTCAACGGCAAGACACGTTCGCAAGGGATAAGCGAGGGCATGCTGTTCTCGTTCGAGGAGATCATCGCCCATATCAGCCAGGACGAGACGCTGATGCCCGGCGAGTTCATCGGGTCCGGCACCGTCGGCAATGGCTGCGGCCTCGAACTCGGCTGGTATCTCGAGCATGGTGATACGATCGAGCTCGAAGTCGAGAAGATCGGTATTTTGAAGAACCGGGTCGAGCGGCAATAGGCTGCTCGCGGATCGCGCAAAAAGAATACGCTGGAGAGGAAACGCCATGGCGCGCAAACTGATCGACATTTCCGTTCCCCTGCAAAACGATGTGCCGGCCGATCCGCCCGGCAACCACCCGACCATCCAGTACATCGATCATCAGCAGGGCCTGCCGCGGATGCTGCAGTTCTTCGATGGGCTAAAGGCCGAAGACCTGCCTGATGGCCAGGGCTGGGCGGTGGAGCAGGTATCGCTCTCCACCCACAACGGCACGCATCTGGATGCGCCCTGGCATTTCCATCCCACGATGAATCGCGGCGAGCGTTCATGGACGATCGACGAGGTGCCGCTGGAGTGGTGTTTTCAGCCGGGCGTGAAGCTCGACTTCCGGAATTTTCCGGATGGCTATGTTGCGACCGCCAAGGATGTTGAGGCGGAGCTCAAGCGCATCGGGCACACGCTCTCGCCGCTCGAGATCGTTGTGGTCAACACCAGCGCCGGGGCCAAATATGGCCGAGAGGATTACGTCATCTCCGGCTGCGGCATGGGCTATGAAGCGACGATGTATCTCCTGGAACGCGGCGTGCGGCTAACCGGCACCGACGGCTGGAGCTGGGATGCGCCGTTCGTCTACACCGCAAAGAAATATGCCGAGACAAAGGATGCCAGCCTGATCTGGGAAGGTCACAAGGCCGGCCGCCACATCGGCTATTGCCACCTCGAGAAGCTGCACAATCTCGAGCAACTGCCGTCAACCGGCTTCATGGTGTCGTGCTTCCCGGTGAAGATCGAGCGCGCATCCGCCGGCTGGACCCGTGCGGTTGCCATCCTCGATGGCTGAGGGTTGCTCAGCACAACAACCAAAATAGGGAGGCACGGATGACGGATTGGCGCGCGCCGCGGCTGCGGGGATGCTTCTGTTGCGATCAATCGCCTTCGCCGCGCACCGCATCCAGCCGGCGCGGCTTCATGCTCGGCGCCGGCGCGTTGGCGCTGACCGCAGCCATGAGGCATGATGAGGCCGTGGCGCAGACCGCCGATGTAAAACCGTTCCGGATCGACGTCCACCATCATCTGTCGCCGCCGACATACGTCACCGCGTCGAACGATGCCGGCTTCGGCGATCCCTTGATGAAGAACTGGACGATCGAGAAATCACTGGCGGACATGGACAAGGCCGGCATCGCGACGGCGATGCTCTCCGTCACCACGCCCGCCGTTAATTTCACCAAGGGCGACACAGCGCGACGGCTTTGTCGCGAGTCGAATGAATATGCCGCCAAGCTCGTTGCGGATCATCCCGGACGATTTGGTAATTTCGCGATGCTGCCACTCACCGATATCGAAGGCAGCCTGCGCGAACTGGCCTATGCGCTCGATACGCTTAAGGCCGATGGGATCGCCCTGATGACGAGCTATGGCGACAAATGGCTCGGCGATCCCTCATTTCTGCCCGTGATGGAGGAGCTCAATCGCCGCAAGGCGCTGGTCTACACCCATCCAACGGCGGCCAATTGCTGCGTGAACCTGGTGCCGACACAGCCGCCTGTGATGATCGAGTTCGGCACCGACACGACGCGCGCCATCGCTGACATCGTCTTCTCCGGCAATGCGCGGCGTTTTCCCGACATCCGCTGGATTTTCTCGCACGCCGGCGGAACGATGCCGTTCCTGATCGAGCGCTTCGTCCGCCACCCGCTGCTGGCGCCGAAGGCGAAGGAGACTGTGCCCGACGGCACGCTTATCGAACTGAAGCGCTTCTTCTACGACACCGCGCAGACGTCCAATCGCAGCGCGATGTTGGCGCTAGCGGCGATCATTCCGCCATCGCAGATCGTATTCGGCACGGACTTCCCGTACTGGACCGGTATCGACCATGCGAAGGGGTTGCGTGAGGCGGCCGTCTTTACCGACGAACAGATTGCTGCGATCGAGCGCGGCAACGCGCTCAAATTGATCCCGCGGCTGGCAAGCTATTTTGAGAACGGACCAACTTCCTCAGACATTGCGAAGTGATCCGCCAAAGAGAAAGGCGCGCCGCATGTCCGGCGCGCCTCTATCTTGCTTCGACCCCGTCTCCGCAGACGGCGATCGATTTATATCACCACCTGCAGACGCGGACGCCGTAGGGATTCCACCAGCAACGCGGACCGGGACGTACGTAGACGGGTCCACCGTAGAAGCCGCGACCGCGATAGAAGCCTCGGCCGCCGCGATAGTAGCCTCGACCGCCACGATAGTAGCCTCGACCGCGATAAGCTTGCGCCGATGTGGTTGTTCCGCCCACCAGAATGGCAGAGGTGCTGGCCACGTAGACGAACAGCAGAGCCAGCGCTGCAAGGCAGCGGGTCAGGATATTGTAGCGTTTAGCCATTCGAGAATCTCCGGTCACTTCCGAACACGTCACTTCCAAACATCTGGACGTCGGCACGATCTCACTTAGACGCGCGAGAAAGCTTTCGGTTCAGATGCGCTAAGACAATATTTTACAAGGTTCTATCGAGCTTTCGGGACTTTATTAAGAAGGGTATGTAAGGTCAAGTTAAGGCAGGCTGCCGCGAATTTCTGGCGTTGCGCCGTTCATGTTCCTGAATGTTTGCTGAACGTCGATGGCTTGTGCGCCGCGGAAATCCGATGAAAGCTACGACACGGCCACGCCGCCAACTTGATCTCGACACGATTTCCTCTTTTCAGCGTAAGACGATCTCGCCTAACGAGTAACCATGCCCAAAAAACACACTTATGTCCTTGGCCTGAACACCTACGATCATGATGTGAGCGCCTGTTTGTTGCGCGACGGCGCCATCGCGTTTGCCATCGCCAAGGAACGCATCACGCGAGCCAAGCACGCCTCCGGTTTCTACAAAGAAGTGATCGATTACGTTCTCGAAGCTGAAGGCATCACGCTCGACGACGTCGATCTCGTGGTGCGCAATTGCTACATCCTGCCGGTCCCGGAAATGGAGGAGCGGCTTGTCTATTTCGATGCGCCGGGCTTCCTGCCGGAATACGAGCGCGGCGAGGCGGCCAAGCATCCGCTCTACCTGAAGCATTCGGACAAAGTAGTCACGATCTCGCATCACCTGGCGCACGCCTATAGCGCCTTCGCGGTGTCACCGTTCGAGGAAGGCGTCGTGATGATCGTCGACGGTGTCGGCAGCTACCGTTCCGACGTCATGGAATCCTTTCCTGCCAGCGATACGGCAACGCCGCTCGCGCGCGAATCGGAGAGCTATTACAAGTTCAATGGCACGACGCTGGAATGCCTGAAAAAAGTCTGGATGGAGCCGGACCGCGGCTTCCTGAGCGATGAATTCTACAACATGCCCGGCCTCGGCGCGCTCTACAGCCGCGTTTCCACCTACATTTTCGGCGACTGGAATAAATGCGGCGAACTGATGGGACTGGCGCCCTATGGCCGTCGCGAGCAGGTCAAGCACCTCCTGGAATTGCGCGATGGCAAGCTGCACGTGCCGCATTGGACCGCCGAATTCAAGCAGCCCTACGTGTTCGAGCCCGGCAATAACTGGGAACGCAGCCCGGCGATGCGGCACTGGGAGGATCTCGCCTGGCGCACGCAGGATGATACCGAGAACGTACTGCTCGCCCGTGCCCGCTGGCTGCGCGAAACCACAGGCGCGAAGAACCTCTGCATGGCCGGCGGCGTGGCGCTGAACTGCGTGGCGAACGGACGGCTCGCCCGCGAGGCCGGGTTCGACAATGTCTGGATACAGCCGGCGGCCGGCGACGACGGCATTGCGATCGGCTGCGCCTATTACGGCTGGATTGAAATCCTCAAGCAGCGCCGCAGCTTCGTTATGGATCATGCCTATGTCGGCCGACGCTACAGCGATCAGGACGTCGCGAGGGAATTGCAGAAGTTTCTGGTTCGGATTCAGGCCGAAGCCGTGAGAAGCGAGAACGTCTGCCGCGACACCGCCAAGCTGCTGGCCGATCAGAAGGTGATCGGCTGGTTCCAGGACCGCTCGGAATTCGGGCCGCGCGCGCTCGGCAACCGCAGCCTGCTCGCCGATCCGCGCAAGGGCGAGATGAAGGACATCCTCAACAGCCGCGTCAAGCACCGGCAGGCGTTCCGCCCGTTCGCACCGATCGTGCTGGCCGAGCGTATGAAGGAAATTTTTGAAGGCGAGGAGGACTCGCCCTTCATGCTGATCGCCAAGCCAGTTCGCCCCGAATGGCGGAACAAGATTCCGGCGATCGTGCATGTCGATGGCACGGCGCGCGTGCAGACCGTGCGCGAAGAAACCAATCCGTTGCTGTATCGCCTGCTGAAGGAATTCGAGGCGCTGACCGGTGTTCCCGTGCTGATCAACACCTCATTCAACATCAAGGGCGAGCCGATCGTGGAAACGCCGCAGGATGCCGTGAACTGCTTCCTGACCACGGGTATCGATCATCTCGTCATGCACGATACGATCGTGTCCAAGAGCGCGATGCACAGGGTGGTCGCGCCGGTGCTCAACGTCTACGCCGACGTCCGGACGCTGGTGGCCTCGACCGCGCAGCCGGCCTGAAGCCCGCTGCCGCGGCTTAGCCGGAAGCTGCCGAACTGGCTTTCGGGGCTGCCGGCTTGAGCGGCTTGTCCTGCCGCTTCGACCAGGAAATGTAGTAGGCGACGATCGTCATGATCGCGATGCCGGTCACGCTGACGAAGATCTGCGCGAACAGCGAGCCCGAGCTCATCGACAGTTCGAAATGGCCGACGAACGACAGGAACACGCCGACGCAGAACACGGCGAGCGACTGCTGACCGCAGACGACCAGCGGATCAAAGATCTTCCACTCAAGGCCTGGCCATTCCTTCGGCACGAAACGGATGACCAGGATCACGATCGCGACGAAGTGCAGGAAGCGGTAGGGCGCGAGGTTGGTCTTGTCATTCGGGTTGAACGC
The DNA here is from genome assembly GCF_020329435.1 of Bradyrhizobium hereditatis. Classification (GTDB taxonomy): domain Bacteria; phylum Pseudomonadota; class Alphaproteobacteria; order Rhizobiales; family Xanthobacteraceae; genus Bradyrhizobium; species Bradyrhizobium hereditatis. The sequence continues at coordinate 428,253 of NZ_JAGKJK010000001.1, forward strand.
CGAATACAGCCATTGCGGGAACATCTCGCCGAAGGTCGGGAATCGGCCGGCCATCGTCATGATGAGCGAGAAGACGAGATAGCCGATGCACAGATACAGCGTGACCGGCGCATTGATGATGGCGAGGTTGTTGCGGGCGCCGCCGAGCGCGCACCAGGCGCCGAACACGAACAGTACCTGCCAGGCGAACGGGTTGAAGTACCAGGTGCCGACCGGGTAGGCCGGCAGGTTCCAGCCGGTCTGCCGCGACACCAGCCACAAAACGATGGCGGCCAACATGGTCAGGTTGGGCTGGCGCAGCATGAACCACAGCACCGGCGGGAACAGCCCCATCAGCACGATGTAGAGCGGCAGCACGTCGAGATTGACCGGCTTGAACTTCAGGAACAATCCCTGCCGCAGCGTCTCGGTCGCGTTGTCGATCAGGCCGACCACGTTGAACTCGTTGACCAGCTCGGAGTCGCCGAAGCGCAGCGCCAGATAGCTGATCGAGGCGATGTAGATCACGAACAGGATGATGTGAGCGACATAGAGCTGCCAGACGCGCTTGGTCAGCCGCGTAGCTCCGACGATAAAGCCGCGTTCCAGCATCATCCGGGCATAGACGAAGGAGGCGGTATAGCCAGAAATGAAGACGAAGAGGTCGGCAGCGTCGCTGAACCCGTAATTGCGGGTGGTGATCCAATTCACGACGTTGTCGGGGATGTGATCCAGATAGATCGCCCAATTCGCGACCCCGCGAAACAGGTCGAGCCGGAGGTCGCGTCCTTTGTCTGGCAGGGTGGCGTTGATTTTCATGGCTGCCGCTTCGTGATGCCTTCGGGGAGATCGCACCGCAAGCCGGGGTCCCGGGGGCCGGATAGCCCTAGATTGTCACAGTACGGCATAATGACTATACCGGTGCGGAAATGGTACATCCGGGTTTCTGGAATCACCGCTCAATTTCCTGAAAGGTGTCTCTATACTATCCCGGCCGCTTCCGCCAAACGCTACCGTGTCGCATACGCTTGAGGACCCAACGATCCATGACCGCACGCATTTTTAAGCCCGCCAAAAACGCGATGCAATCGGGCCGGGCCAACGCCCGGGAATGGCAGCTCGATTATGAGCCGGAGCAGCCGCGGGCCGTCGAGCCGCTGATGGGGTGGACCTCTTCGACCGACATGAAGCAGCAGCTCACCCTGCAGTTCGACACCAAGGAGGACGCCGTCGCCTATTGCGAGCGCAAGGGCATTCCCTATCAGGTGATCGAGCCCAAGGATTCGGTGCGACGGCCCGTCGCCTACGCGGACAATTTCGCCTTCAAGCGCGTCGAACCCTGGACCCACTGAGCGCACGTCCGGCGCGCTTGCCGGTCGCGCGACGCGGCCCCGTGGCAGACGATGCTATTGTGCAGGGCCGGACGCCGCCGGATTTGGCGGGATCGGCAGCGGCGCATCTTTTGCGACGCCGAGCACCGGGAAGGTCCTGATGTTGCGGACCTCGGGCATCGCGGAAAACTGCAGAAGCTGCTGGTGCATGCCTTCGACGTTTCGCGCCACGCATTTGAGCAGATAGTCGGCATCGCCCGAAATCCGCCACGACTGCAGGACGAGCGGCATCGCGGCGATGGATTTCTCGAACGCCAGCAGCGGGACCTGGGCCTGGCTCTGCAACTGGATCAACACAAAGGAAATGACTTCGTAGCCGAGGAGCTTTTCGTCGAGCGTAGCTCTGATGGCGCTGACATGGCCTCGCTCGCGCAAGGCGCGAACGCGGCGCCGACACGGCGGCTCCGAGAGGCCGACCCGCTCCGCCAGCTCATTGTTGCGGATGCGTCCGTCCCGCTGCAGCTCTGACAGTATCTTCAGGTCGATCTCGTCGAGCGGCGGACGTAGCGTCATGGGCACCTCATCGGCGCGCCGACCCGCCGCGTGCCGTGCCGGCCGGGGAGGGGGCACGTTTGTTTCGGGTCCGGTCCGCCGCCGCGCCGGGGGTGACGCCCGACAATACCAGCTTCTCATGGGCGGCGACGATTGCCTCCTTGGTGAGCCGTCCGCCGGGACGGTACCAGGTGGTGAGGCCGGTCAACAGGGCCAGGATGGCAAACGTCGCCACCTGGACATCGACCACCTCGAACTCGCCCTCAGCGACGCCCTCGCTGAGGATTTCCGCCAGCCGCCGTTCATAGGCGCCACGGAGCGCCACGATCTCCTCGTAGTTCTTCGGCTCCAGACTCCGCAGCTCGGAATTGGCGATGAAGACCTCGCGCTTCTTGGTCATATGGTAGGTGACGTGAAATGCGACGAAGGCGCGGAGCTTGTCGGCCGGCCGCTGCTTGCCCTCCAGGGCGCGATCGAGCTGGCGGAGCAATTCGTTGATATGGTCCCGCACCAGGTCGAACAGCAGTTCCTGCTTGGTCGAGATGTGGTTGTATAGCGAGCCCGACTGGATGCCGACTTCGGCGGCGAGCTGGCGCAAGCTCATGGCGGCGTAGCCGTGCTCGAAGATCAGGCGCAGCCCGGCTTTGCGGATCGCCTCCATCGTCTTGGGACCGTGTGAGCCGATCGTTCTTGCCATGGAGCCTCTCAGAAGCGGGCATTCGCCGGCCTAATGGAAACAAGCAAGCGACCGTATAATAATGACATGAAAATACAGCAATTTCAATTGCCTGGACCGCACGTTAGGAGCCAGACAGTTCTGCTTGCAGCTAAGATAAAAAAACGTATGATCGTTTAATTCCAAGAAGACATCGGGGGAAATGATGGCCTCAAACAGGGCGCCGCTTCTGAACTTCGACCTCGGCGAGACCGCGGATGCGATTCGCGAGACGGTGCATTCATTTTCGCAAGACCAGATCGCCCCGCGCGCCGCCGAGATCGACCGCAGCAATCAATTTCCGCGCGACCTCTGGCCCAAGATCGGCGCGCTCGGCCTGCACGGCATCACGGTCGAGGAGGAATATGGCGGCGCCGGGCTCGGCTATCTCGAACACTGCATCGCGCTGGAGGAAATCTCGCGCGCCTCGGCCGCGGTCGGGCTGTCCTATGGCGCGCATTCCAACCTCTGCGTCAACCAGATCCGCCGCAACGGCAGTGAGGCGCAGAAACGCAAATATCTGCCGAAGCTGATCTCGGGCGAGCATGTCGGCTCGCTCGCGATGTCGGAGCCCGGCGCCGGCTCCGACGTGGTCTCGATGAAGACCCGGGCCGACAAGAAGGGCGACCGCTTCGTGCTCAATGGCAACAAGATGTGGATCACCAACGGCCCCGAGGCCGACACGCTGGTGGTCTACGCCAAGACCGACGCTGGCGCCGGCCCGCGCGGCATCACCGCCTTCCTCATCGAAAAAGGCATGAAGGGATTTTCCACCGCGCAAAAGCTCGACAAGCTCGGCATGCGCGGCTCCGACACCTGCGAATTGCTGTTTCAAGATTGCGAGGTGCCGGCAGAGAACGTGCTCGGCGAGGTCGGCCGCGGCGTCAACGTCTTGATGAGCGGCCTCGACTATGAGCGCGCGGTGCTGGCGGCGGGGCCGATCGGCATCATGCAGGCCTGCCTGGACGTGGTGCTGCCTTACGTGCACGAGCGCAAGCAGTTCGGCGAGCCGATCGGCACCTTCCAACTGGTGCAGGGCAAGATCGCCGACATGTACACCACGATGAACGCCTCGCGCGCCTATGTCTACGCGGTGGCGAAAGCCTGCGACCGCGGCGAGACCACGCGCGAGGATGCCGCCGGCGCGATTCTCTATGCCGCGGAGAAGGCGACGCAATGCGCACTCGACGCCATCCAGCTCTTAGGGGGCAACGGCTACATCAACGACTACCCAACCGGGCGGCTCGTGCGCGACGCCAAGCTCTACGAGATCGGCGCCGGCACCAGCGAAATCCGCCGCATGCTGATCGGGCGGGAGCTGTTTGAAAAGACCGCTTGAACTTCACATTCGGCCGAAGATGGTACAGGCTGTTGCATCTCCTTCGAAAGTACGGTTCCGCTCCTCCTGAAGCCATCTCAGGGCACCCCAGCATATAAAGATAAAGAAACGCCGATCATGCCGCTTCATTCCACCATCGATCCCACATCATCGGAGTTTGCCCGCAACGCTGACGTGATGCGCGGTCTCGTGGCCGAGCTGCGCGAGAAGCTGAAGGTGGTGTCCGGCGGCGGCGGTGAGGCGTCGCGCAAGCGACATACCTCGCGCGGCAAGATGCTGGCGCGCGAGCGCGTTGACCTCCTGGTAGATCCCGGCACCGCTTTCCTTGAATTGTCGCCGCTCGCCGCCAATGGCCTCTACGGCGGTGACGTTCATTCGGCGAGTGTCATCACCGGGGTAGGGCGCATTTCGGGCCGCGAATGCATCATCGTCGCTAACGACGCCACCATCAAGGGCGGCACCTATTATCCGATGACGGTGAAGAAGCATCTGCGTGCGCAGGATATCGCGCGGCAGAACAATCTGCCTTGCATCTACATGGTCGATTCCGGCGGCGCCTTCCTGCCGATGCAGGACGAGATTTTTCCAGACGAGCGGCACTTTGGCCGCATCTTCTACAACCAGGCGCAGATGTCGGCGCTCGGTATTCCGCAGATCGCCATTGTGATGGGCTCCTGCACCGCGGGCGGCGCTTACGTGCCGGCGATGTCGGACGAGAGCATCATCGTCCGCAACCAGGGGACTATCTTCCTCGGCGGGCCGCCGCTGGTGAAGGCGGCGACCGGCGAGGTGGTTTCCGCCGAGGAGCTTGGCGGCGCCGACGTGCATTCCCGCCACTCCGGCGTCACCGACCACTACGCCCAGAACGATGCGCATGCGATCGGGATCGCGCGGCGCATCGTCGCCACGCTGAAGCAGCCGACGCGAGCTAACCTCAACATGCGCGAGCCGCGAGAGCCGCTGTTCCCCGCGGAGGAAATCTACGGCGTGGTCTCCGCCGACGGCCGCAAACCGTTCGACGTCCACGACATCATCGCGCGCATCGTCGACGGTTCGGAGTTCGACGAATTCAAGAAACTCTACGGCACGACGCTGATCTGCGGCTTTGCTCACATCTGGGGCTATCCCATCGGCATCATCGCCAACAACGGCATCCTGTTCAGCGAGAGCTCGCTGAAGGGCGCGCATTTCATCGAGCTGTGCTGCCAGCGCAATATTCCGCTGGTGTTCCTGCAGAACATCACCGGCTTCATGGTCGGCAAGAAATATGAGGCCGGCGGCATCGCGCGCGATGGCGCCAAGCTGGTGACGGCGGTGGCGACCGCGGGCGTGCCCAAATTCACCGTCGTGATCGGCGGCTCCTACGGCGCCGGTAACTACGGCATGTGCGGGCGATCCTATAGTCCGCGCTTCCTCTGGCTGTGGCCGAATGCACGCATCTCGGTGATGGGGGGCGAGCAGGCTTCGATGGTGCTGAGCCAGGTTCGCCGCGACAATATCGAGGCCAAGGGCGAGACGTGGTCGGCGGAGGAGGAAGAGAAATTCCGCGCGCCAATTCGCGCGCAATATGAAAGCCAGGGTAATCCCTATTATGCCACCGCGCGGCTGTGGGACGATGGCGTGATCGATCCCGCCGATACGCGGCTGGTGCTCGGCCTTGGCCTTTCTGCCGCGGCCAATGCGCCGATCGAATCCACGAAGTTCGGCCTGTTCAGGATGTGAAGATGGACCGCGCAAAGCTCTACCGGCGTTTTCGGACGCTCCTGATTGCCAACCGCGGCGAGATCGCCTGCCGCGTCATCCGCTCCGCCCGCGCCATGGGCCTGCGGACCGTCGCCGTCTATTCGGAGGCCGATCGCGACGCCATGCATGTCGCAATGGCCGATGAGGCCGTGCTGCTCGGGCCGGCGCGGGCCCGCGACAGCTATCTCAACATCGAGCGTGTGATCGAAGCCGGGCGCCAGACTGGCGCCGAGGCTATCCATCCCGGCTACGGTTTCCTGTCTGAAAATGCCGAGTTCGCAGAGGCGTGTCTGAAAGCCGGATTGGTGTTCGTCGGACCGACCGCCGAGATGATGACGGCGATGGGCTCGAAGTCCGGCTCCAAGGCGCTGATGGAAAAAGCGGGCGTGCCGCTGGTGCCCGGCTATCACGGCGAGGCGCAGGACGAGGCAACGCTGTCCAACGCCGCCAACAAGATCGGATTCCCGGTTCTGGTAAAGGCCTCGGCCGGCGGCGGTGGGCGCGGCATGCGCGTGGTCAATTCGGCCGGCGAGCTTGCGGCGGCAATTGTGAGCGCCAAGCGCGAGGCCAAGGCGGCGTTCGGCGACGACCGCATGCTGATCGAGAAATACGTGCAGAACCCGCGGCACATCGAGGTGCAGATCATCGGCGACAGCCACGGCAATCTGCTCTCGCTGTGGGAGCGCGAATGCACGCTGCAGCGCCGGCATCAGAAAGTGATCGAGGAGGCGCCGTCGCCGACGCTCGACGCCAATCAGCGCGAGAGGGTCTGCGATGCCGCGCGCAGGGCGGCGGCTGCCGTGAACTATGTCGGCGCGGGCACGATCGAATTCGTTTCCGACGGCAAGGAGGTATTCTTCATCGAGATGAACACCCGACTGCAGGTCGAGCATCCCGTGACGGAGCTGATCACGAGCGTCGATCTCGTCGAGTGGCAATTGCGCGTGGCGTTTGGCGAAAAGCTGCCGCTGGCGCAAAACGAAATCAAACTGAACGGCCATGCCATCGAGGCGCGGGTCTACGCCGAGAATCCGCAGAAGAACTTCATGCCCTCGGTCGGCCGGATCAGGACGTGGCAGACACCCGATGCGGTCGATGGCTTGCGGATCGATGCCGGCTATCGCGCTGGCGATGCGGTGTCGCCTTACTATGACGCCATGCTGGCCAAGGTGATCGCCTGGGCGCCGACCCGTCAGGCCGCCATCGAGCGGCTCAACCGCGGGCTGGAGGAGACTGACGTCCGCGGCATCATCACCAATATCCCGTTCCTGTCAGCGCTCATCACGCACCCGAACGTGCGCGCCAACACCATCGACACGGGATTCATCGAGCGCGAGCTGAAGAAGCTGACGGAAGCTTCGGGCACAGCGGGCGATCTCGAGCTTTGCGCAGCGGTCGCTGCGATCGTTAACGACGAGCAGAAGGCGGCGCGCAAGGAAGCGCATTCGCCGTGGCAGACTTTCGGCTGGATGCCGGTCGGGCAGCGGCAACGGGTATTTTCGTTCCGGCAGGGGCAGGGCGCCGAACAGAAAGTGACGCTGCGATATGGCAACGGCCCGTCGACAATATCGATCGGCAAGCATCAGTTCGTATTCGCGATCTCGCCCGCGGATGGCGGCAGTTTCGACCTGACGCTCGACGGCGTGAAGACGCGCGTCACCGCCGTGATCGAGGGGCACGAGCTTTACTTACGCACCAGGAACGGTCGTTTCGACTTGCACTGGGTCGATCCGTTCGGCGGCGAAACCGAGGAACACGTCGGGGAGGACAAGATCGTGGCGCCCTTGCCGGGAACGGTCGTGGCGCTGCTGGCCGAGGAGGGCGCCACGCTGGAAAAAGGCGCGGCCATCCTGACGCTGGAAGTCATGAAAATGGAACAGACCTTGCGCGCTCCCTTTGCGGGCACATTGAAGAAGATCAGGTGCAAGGTTGGTGATATCGTCGGCGAAGGCGTTGAACTCGCCGAAGTCGAACCGACAGCAGCGTCATGAGCGAGCGCGTTCACATTGTCGAAGTCGGCCCGCGCGACGGGCTGCAGAACGAAAAGACGCCGATCAGCGTCGCCGATCGGATTGCCTTCGTCGAGGCGCTGATCGGCGCCGGGCTCAGGGCGGTCGAGGTCGGCGCGTTCGTCTCGCCCAAAGCAATCCCGCAGATGGTCGGGTCGGCCGAGGTCCTGCAGGGCGTCAGCCATCACCGGGATTGCGAGCTTCCGGTGCTAGTGCCGAACGAGAAGGGCTATGAGGCATCGCAGGCGGCCGGTGCAAAACTGATTGCCGTATTCGCGGCGGCGTCCGAGAGCTTTTCGCGCGCCAATATCAACTGCTCGATCGCAGAATCGATCGAGCGCTTCAAGCCGGTGCTGGCCCGCGCCAAGGCAGACGGCGTCCGCGTGCGCGGCTATATCTCGACCGTGCTGGGCTGCCCCTATGAGGGTGAGATCAGGCCGCAGGCGGTTGTCGACGTCGCCAAAGTGTTATGGGATCTCGGCTGCTACGAAATCTCGCTCGGCGACACCATCGGCGTCGGCACGCCTTTGAAGGCGCGACAGCTATTGCGCGCGGTCGCCGGTCACGTGCCGATGGCCAATCTCGCGATGCATTTCCACGACACCTATGGCCAGGCGCTCGCCAATCTCTACGCTGGCATGGAGGAAGGCTGCCGCGTGATCGATTCCGCCGCCGGCGGTCTTGGTGGCTGCCCCTATGCCCCCGGCGCGACGGGTAACGTCGCTACCGAAGACGTGGTCTACATGCTCGAAGGCATGGGCGTTCCGACCGGGGTCGACATGGCAAAGCTGGTCGCCGCAACCAATGTCGTGAGCGGGCTGATTGGCCGCCCGCCGGTCAGCCGCGTCGCATCGGCGTTGAATGCGAAGAACGCCGCCGGCAATGCATGAGGTGGAGGGCAAGGACGTTGGCGGCGATAGCCGTTACGATGGCTGCCCTGTTTGCAATCGTGGCCTATGTCGATTCGACCTATGATTGGGAGAGTGCGATTGGACTCTGCCACGTACCGGTGACAAGCGTCACGCCCAATCCAAATGCCAAGCTCTCAGCGGTCGTGTTTGAAGTGTATTGTGGGCCGCTACCGCCTTTGAATGCGCATGTAGCTCTGGTCCCGAACGGCCGGACGTTTTCTCGAAAGCGCGACGTCGACTTCCTGGTGCTGGCTGGAAGTGATAGTCCGAAGGTGCAATGGACGGGAGAATCCACGCTGGACATCCGCTTGCCCGCACTAGCCAAAGTAATCAAGCGCGAGACCCAGGTAGGACATGTGACAGTGACCTACACAGAGGCTCTGTGGGGCGAGTAGACCAGGGTTTCGGCGCCGCCACAAACGCGTGGCGGCGACGTTGAGCTATAGGTAGGCCGCTTACGCGGCCTTCAGCCCGACATTCGGCAGCACCGGCCGGTTTTTCAGCGCTTTCGCCATCATCGCCTCGACCTCCGCCTTCTCGTGCGGCAGCAGCGCCAGTCGCGGCGGGCGGGTCAAGGCGGTGCCGCGGCCCATGATGTGCTCGCAAAGCTTGATGCACTGGACGAGATCCGGACGAGCATCGAGGTGCAACAGCGGCATGAACCACTCGTAAAGCGGCATGGCCTCGGCATAGCGCCCCGCCTTGGCGAGACGGAACAGCGTCTCGCCTTCGCGCGGGAAGGCGTTCGACATGCCGGAGACCCAACCCACGGCGCCCATGGCGACACTCTCGACGATGACATCGTCGAGACCGGCGAACAGCACGAAGCGATCGCCGACCATGTTGCGGGTATCGATGAAGCGCCGCGTGTCGCCGGAAGAATCCTTGAAGCAGACGACGGTTTCGACATCGGCGAGCGAAGCCAGGATATCTGGCGTTACGTCGTTCTTATAGATCGGCGGATTGTTGTAGAGCATGACCGGCAGGTCGGTCGCGCTGGCGACCGCGCGGAAGTGCGCGGCGGTTTCGTGCGGCTTGGAGGAATAGACCAGCGCGGGCATGACCATGATGCCGTCGATGCCGACGCGCGCGGCCTCCTTGGCGGTCTCGACGGCGAAGGCGGTGGTGAACTCGGCGATGCCGCACAGTACGGGCACGCGGCCTGCCGAGACAGATTTCGCCGCCTCCATGATCGCGACTTTCTCCTTGCGCTCCAGCGAGGTGTTCTCGCCGACAGACCCGCAGACGATCAGTCCGGAAATGCCGTCGCGGATCAGGCCATCCATGACCTTCGCCGTCGCATCGATATTGAGCGACAGATCATCATTGAACTGCGTGGTAACGGCCGGGAAGACGCCTTCCCAGGAAATGCGTGGGCTCATTATTTGGCTCCGATTGGAATTGGCCGGCGGATGCGTGCACCCGCCGGAATTTGATGATGCGAACGATGGAAGGATCAGAGCGTCGCGCCAACTTTTCGCAGCTCAGCGAGAACGGGCGCCTTGGGCAGCCAGATCTTGTCGAACTCGGCAATGACTGCCTCGGTATCGCCGGCCGGGACCTGGCGGATCGGGATCGGCGCGTTCTTGAAGTTCTCGATCAGCCTCGGCTCATTGCCGGCCAGCTCGTCGATCTGCGCATCGAGCGTCGACTTGACGGTCTTGGTGATCAGCTCCCGGTCGGCGGTCGGCAGCGATTGCCAAACACGGCCCGAGACCACTGCCGCCATCGGCATGAAGACGGCGTTCATCTGCAGGATGACCTTGGAGACCTTGTCGAAGCGCTGGTTCCAGGAGAATTCCAGATCCGCTTCCAGCCCGTCAACCTGGCCGTTTGCCATGGCGTCGAACACCTGCGGCGTCGGGATCGGCGTCGGCGCTGCGCCGAGCGAGGAATAGAAATCGCGGTAGACCGGCGTCGGGTTGATGCGCAGCTTCATGCCCTTGATGTCGGCAAGCCCGGTCAGATCCTTCGCCGAGAAGATGGCGCGCATGCCGGTGATGCCCCAGCCGAGGCCAATCGTTCCGGTTTCCTGCGGCAGCACCTCGAACAGCTTGATCGCCGCCGGATGGCGGACGAACTTCGCCACCGCCGGCGTCGAGCGCACGATATAGGGCGCGTTGATCGCCGCGATATGCGGCACGCGCGAGCCGAGCTCGGCGGCCTGGATGAAGCCCATGTCGAGCGCGCCGGACTGCAACTGCTGCATCATCGCCGGCTCGTTGCCGAGCTGGCCGGAGTGGAACACGGTCATGGTCAGGCGGCCGTTGGTGGCTGCCTTGAGATCCTCGCCGAGCTTCAGCGCCGCCTTATTCCAGGAATGGCCGTTGGGTGTGATCAGGCCAAGGCGGAATTCCTTGGCCTGTGCCAGCGCGAGCGACGGCGCGAACAACGGCACGGCCGCGCTGGCGGCAAGGAAGCGGCGACGTGAAAGCGGCATGATTGGGCTCCTTGAGGGGTTGGACCTACTTGATGAGGACGAGGGAGAGGGAGGGGTAAAGCGAGAGCAGCACCAGGAGGATGCAGGAAATGCCGAACAGCGGCAGCGTGACCATGAACATCTTCCCCGGCTTGGCGCCGGTGACGGCGGCGGCGACGAAGAAGCAAAGGCCGACCGGCGGCGACAGCAGTCCGAGCACCAGGTTGATCACCACGACGACGCCGAACTGGCGCGGATCGATGTGATAGATGTCGGTTGCGATCGGCAGCAGGATCGGCACCGTCATGATCAAGCCGGGGATGCCGTCGATAACAGTGCCGATGACGAGCAGGATCACGTTGCAGAGAAGCATGAAAGTGACGGGATCCTTGGCGACCGACTGGATCCAGCCTGCAGTCTCCTGCGGCACCTTGCCGAAGATCAGCACCCAGGAGAACACCGCCGCCGCAGCGACCAGAAAGAGCACGATGGCCGAGTAGATGCCGGCGCGCAGCATCATCTGCGGCAACTGCGAAAACTTGAACTCCTTGGTCCAGTATTTGCCCACGAGCGCCGCCGCCACGGCGCCGACGGCGGCGGATTCTGTCGCATTCGCGAGCCCACCCAAAATGCTGCCGACGATCACGATCGGAATGAGCAGGGTCGGCGATGTCCGCAGGATCGTCATCAGCCGCTGCCGCGGGCTCTGATAATCGGCCTTGGGATAGTTGTAGACGTATCCCATTAGCGCGATGGCGATGCAGAACATCGCCGTCAGGATCGCGCCCGGCACGATGCCGGCGATCAGCATGTCGCTGACCGAGACCTGCGCCAGCACGCTGTAGACGACAAACATCACCGAGGGCGGAATGATCGGCCCGAGCATGCCGCCATAGGCGGTCAATCCTGCCGCGAAAGTCTTGTCGTAGCCCTTCTTTTCCATCTCCGGCACCATGATCTGCGCCATGATCGCGACCTGCGCGGTCGCAGACCCCAGGATGGAAGAGACGAACATGTTGGCGAGGATGTTGACGTAGGCGAGGCCGCCCTTGAGCGAACCGACGAACGCCATCGCCATGTCGACGATTCGCCGGGTGATGCCGCCGCCATTCATGATCTCGCCGATCAGGATGAACAGCGGGATGGCGATCAGGCCGTAGCTGTCGACCCCGCCGAATAGCTGCAGCGGGTAGGACTGGAACAGCACCGGATTACCCGATGCGATTATGTAGACGAAGCCGGCGAGGCAGAGACAAAGCCCGATCGGCACGCCGACCAGCATGATCGCGATGAAGGCGGCTGACGTGATCACTAGTTGACCCCGTCGAGCTCGGAGAGCTGAAAGCCCTTCGGCGGCGTGCGCGGCACCAGTTCGAGATCTTCGAGCAGATTCGCCAGTCCATGAATGGTCATCGACACCGCGAAAATCGGAAGCGTCAAATAGAGCACCCAGGTCGGCCAGTTCAGCGTCTGCGTACGTTCGGTATAGAGGAAGTTGAACGTCTCGGCGGCGAGCCTGCGTGCGTCGAAGCCGGCGCGGGCAAGCCCGATCGGATCCATCCAGAGGAAGCAGGTGATGATCAGCGCCACGCCGAATACGACGACCATGCCGGTCGCAATCACCTTCGCGATCTTCTGATGCTGCGCTGAGAGGCGCTCGGTCATCATCGTGACCGCAAAGTCGAGCCGCAGCCGCGTCATGGCGGAGGCGCCGATGAAGGTCAGCCAGACCGCGCAATAGACCGCGGATTCATCGATCCAGTAGATCGGGAAGTGCGAGTAGCGCGTGACGACGTTCACCAGGATCAGGCTCGTCAGCAGATACATCAGCCCCATCAAGGCGATGCGCTCGAAAGCCAGCAGGTGACTCGAAACTCTGACAACGAGCCGCCGGGCGCTGAACGCCGGCGCATCTGCAATCGTCTGCTCGCTCATGAAGAGCCCCGCTCCCCCATTTGAAATTTGCCGTGCACTTCGAGCGTGTATAATTTATACAATCTTGTCAAATGGAGATTGTGGGGCACGGATAGCGTTCGCTGGGTCGGGACCACATCGACGTGCGAAACAGGGCGGGCCTCGATCGGAAAGGCCGGCGATGATGATGGAAGATCAAATGAAAGGCCCCCTGAAGCACCGGACGCTGTCGGCTGCGATCGTCGACCAGCTCCGGCAGGCCATTCTCGACGGCACTTATCCAGCCGGCTCCCAGCTACGGCAAGATGCGCTCGGCGACGCTTACGGCGTCAGCCGCATTCCGGTGCGCGAGGCGCTGTTTCAGCTCGAGGCCGAGGGGCTGGTGCGGATCGTCCCGCAAAAGGGCGCGATCGTCTCGGAGCTGTCGCTGGACGAAATCAACGACGTGTTCGATCTGCGCCGGATCATGGAGCCGCGGCTCCTCGCGCAGTCCGCTCCGCATTTTGTGGAAGAAGATTTTGCCGGGCTGGATGACATCCAGAAACGTTTCGAGAAGGCGATCAAGGCGCGCAACGTCAGCGAATGGGGCCAGCTCAACGCCGACTTCCATATGGCGCTGTACATTCATGCGCGGCGGCCGCGTACCAAGGCGATCGTCGTGGCGCTATTGCAGACCAGCGACCGCTACACGCGTTTGCAACTCTCCAATACCAAGGCGATGGGCACGGCCGAAAAGGAGCACGCCCATCTGATCGCGCTATGCCGGGCGAAAGAGATCGATGAGGCCTGCCGGTTTCTGGAGCAGCATATCGAGTCTGTCCGGAGGGACTTGTTGCAGGTGGTGGGCGCAGGGACGATCGCAGCGCGAGCCGGCCGATGAAGCGTATAGCGAATATGATCAGGACCAGGATCATGCATCATGGGGCGACGTCGCTGGCAAGCTTCAGCAGATTGGCTGACATCGCGGTCTTCGCGCTGTAGTCCTTCCACGCAGTATCGCGCGCGATGTCCCGCCACTTGCTGACCGTCGCGACATCGAGCATGCTGATCGTGGCGCCGGCTCTCTCGTAGACTTTGGCGACCTCGATATCATCGTCCTGCGCGCCCTTGCGGCCGAACGTTTCCAGTTCGCTGCCGACATCAAGGATGATGTCCTGGTGCTTCTTCGGCAGTTTGTCGAAGATCGCCTTCGACATCATCAACGGCTCCAGCATGAACCAGTAGGAGGCGCCGGCACCCGAGGTCAGGCACTTCGCGACCTCTTCGAGGCGGAACGAGATCAGGCTGGTGGAGGAGGTGATGCCGGCGTCGCAGGCGCCCGTCTGCATCGCGGCATAGATTTCGTTCGAGGGCATCGAGAGCGCGCTGGCGCCCGCCGTCTTCAGCACCATGTCCATCTCGCGCGAGCCGCCGCGCACTTTCAGCCCCTTGGCATCTTCGGGGGCGACGATCGGCCTGGATCGGCTGGCGACGCCGCCGGCTTGCCAGACCCAGGTCAGGAGGATGATGCCCTTGTCGGCGAGGAAGTCGGTCAGCGCTTTGCCGACCGGAGCCTCCTTCCAGCGCAGGCCCTGGTCGTAGGTCGCGACGAGACCCGGCATCAGTCCAATATTGGTCTCCGGCAATTCACCGCCCGCGTAGGGCATCGGGTACAGGCTGATGTCGAGCGCGCCTTTGCGCATTGCCGAGAACTGCGCGATGGTCTTGATCAGCGTGGAGTTCGGATAGACCTCGGCTGCGATCTCGCCACCGCTGCGCTTGGCGACTTCGGTGGCGAAGGTCCGGCACAGGCGGTCACGGAAGTCGCCCTTGTCAATGGTGCCACCCGGGAACTGGTGCGAGATCTTCAGCGTGGTGGCGGCATGGGCAATGCCGGTGCCGAAATGAAGCACGGCGGGCGCGGCAAGTGTAGATGCGATGACATGGCGGCGTGTCAGCATGGTTGTTCCCCGCAATTGGTTTTTGAGTCGGCGATCGCGACCCGCCTGAGCCCATGTTGGCCGGTATTCGACCGAAGCAGATGTAGTCTAATAGTTCGAGCGCTCAGCTCGAGCCGCTCGCGGAGCGGTGGCACCATCAATTTGTCCGCTTCAACTAACCGTGACCAGGTAAAAACTTTGCGGTGAGGCCGGTAACAACCCGGGTCGCAGCATCGTCGTTGGGAAGGCGGCAGACGTCGCATCCAAGAAACCAACCCAAAGGACGACCATCCATGACCACCACGACCCGTATCAGCCTCGGCCTTTCTGCCGCGCTCGTTTCGCTTGGCCTTGCCTTCGCGCCAGCCGCCTTCGCTCAGGACAAGATGGGCAAGGGCGACGGCATGAAGAAAGAGTCCATGTCAAAGGACGCGATGTCCAAGGATGCGATGAAGAAGGACGACAGCATGAAAAAGGATGGGATGAAGCATGACGGCATGATGAAAGACGGCATGAAGAAGAACTGAGCCGTACGTCATTCCAGGGCGATGCGCAGCATCGAAGCAGGGTGCGTAATTGTGCACCTGAGACTCTCGAAATTCCCTGGTGCGCAATTGCGCACCTGAGGTCTGGCGCTTGCGCACCAGCCCGGAATGACCGGAGAATAGTGATACGCGGCGCGGCTACTTCTTCTTGCCCTTGCTCTTGCGCGCGGCATAGCGGGCGTCGCGCCGCGCTTTCTGCTCGGCTTCCAGCGCGGCCTGCCGGGCCGCCTCTTCTTCCTTTTCGCGCGCGATCCGGGCGGCTTCGGCTGCGGCGGCCTCGGCCTCGCGACGCTTCTGCTCGGCCTTTGCGGCTTCCTTGGCCTCTTTGGCCTTGGCGCGCGCGGCGGCGATAGCCTCGCGCTCGGCCTGACGGCGCTTCACCTCGGGATCGTCGGGTCCCGGCTGGGCGCGAAACTTGTTTAGAATGTTCTGGCGCGCCTGCATCGCGGCCTTCTGGCGGTCCGTGAAGCCCGGTTCCTTGAATCCACTCATATTGAAGAGGCCTTGTCGCTTTCACTCTTGGGGTTGGACGCGCCACGGGCGCGGAATGGCGCCTAGGTAAGTGAACCCGGGGCAAAATGCCAGCGTCGAAAGACGGCCGGCGGAGCAGGGGAGGCCTGCGTGAAAAGCAAATGGCCCAAACTGATCCTGATGAGCGGGCTTACATCAGGCTGGCTGCTCTATCAATTGGCAACGGCGACCCCCCAGGCCCGGGGTTGGCCTTCATGCAATACAGCCTGCGCGCCTGCGCGCTGATTGTTCCGCGCGGCTCGCCGGTGATGCTCGCCTCGGAAAAGTGCCCCAAGCGATCCCGGAGGCCCGTCTCGATGGATCGAAACGGACCTTTTGATCCACAAACTCTCTAGAAGCTTTCGCGATGCCCGCCGGACCCGAGAACGCGCGCGACGGTCCTCGCCGTCATCGCTACCCGATCGGCAATCCTTTGCGCTTCCAGCCGGTCGCGGGCCTTCTCCCTGACGATGATCTCGATCAGCTCGAGCCGCTTGGTCTCGTCGACTGCTTGCGCCAGCAATTGCTTGTAGCGCTGGTAGTCGTAGATCGCTTCCTGCTTGCCGAAATCCTGTTTGTTCGTTTCTTGCTTGTCCATCGCACGCCCCGCACACGCGGCTGCCCTGATTCGTCAGTCTCGATCAAGAGTTGCAAACGCGCAACGGATTTACGTGAGTTATACCCATTTCCCCGTCCATCGGGCCCGCGCACAAGCCCGTGTAGTGTGAAGCCGTTCACAGATACCGCGGAGGGCCGCTCCTATCCTGCCGGCTCCCGAAACAGGAGCGACCGCCATGCCACACGATTGGTGGACCCGCAGAAGCCTCGTTCTCGCTGCCGCCGCCCTAGTGCTGGTCTGCGTCATTGGTCTCGCCGCGTTCGGCGTGTCTACGCCGGCGCCGGTTGCGAGCGCAGCCCTTGGTCCGGACTGGCAGTGCAGCAGGTTGATGTTCGTCTTCACGACCTGCAGCCGGATCAAGCACACCCAGTCCACGCCCGTCCGTGTCGCCAAAATCCCCGTGTGCGGGCGGCTGCGGACGTAATAGGATCGGGTCGGAAACGGAGCTGGCCAGAACTGGAGCGTCCGATGCGAAATCTGTCCTGTGCCATGATAGCAGTGTCAGCGGCTCTCGTATTCATGCCGGTCGGCATTGTACTGGCGCAGGGCACACCGGATGGCGGGACTGCGACGGCGGCGCCGTCATCCACCGCCGCGCCGGAAACTTCAGCTCCTGAAAAGGAGAAGGCGGCGCCGAAGAAAAAGAAACCAGCCAGGATGACGCGGCAGCAGGAGATCGATCGTTCGATCGAACGCGGCACGGTGCCTGCGCGCTACAGGCGTTCGGTGCCGAAGGAGTATCATCGGTATATTCCATTCGATAGGCGGTAGGACGAGGCGAAACGCTTGCACGCGCCAAGCGGTCGGAATGCCGCGAACGCTGATCCTGATGTAGCGTCGCCGATCCGGCGTGGCATTTTACCTGTCATGCAGACCAGTTTGTTACACGTGAACGCGTACGCGCTCGCTCCCGTACTCGTACGGATTGGCTGGGCAGACAAGGCGCATCTATAACAGCGGCGCTTGCAGCGGGGGGCAGGGCGTTCGTTCATCACAACGGGCGCTACCACTGGAGGCCACGAGGCCCGGACTCCTAGGCACTCCGGGCCTCGTCTACTCCCATCTCAAACGGCCGAGCCGCTTCGCCGTTCGCTCCGAGCATGGCGCGGATGACATTGCGACCGATCGGCTTCGTCGCTGTTTTCCCACGGGCGTTGCGCGCAGAAAACGATGCTGGCGTTGCCCGCGAGGGCTCAAAATTCACCCTAAATTCGCCTTTTGCTCCAATGGCCGGATTTCGGTGCTAGAGAGTCTGTGGAACGGGTGGAAAAAAGCGGCAATCGGAATGAGCGCGCTGCTCGCCTTCATCGTCCTGGAGTTGATGGCGGTCGTCGGCGGTGTTGCGGTCTTTCTGGGCCTCGTCCTCAGCCCAGTAGCCGGTAAATGAGGCCGGTAGAGGCACCGGCCAGGCAGAAGGCGAGCGCCATACACACCAGCGTTTCGTCGCGATTGAATTCGGGTGGTGGCGGGCTCAACGCTTCCCTCGCGCTCAGGCAGTCGTGAGACAAGGAAAACGCGTCACAAGCGCTCTGTTCCATCCGGGGTCCGGCCGTTTTTGCGCCCGTTCGGTTCCCCTGATGACTGGAAGCCAGCTCCCGAATCAAAACCGCGGACAAAATCGTTAAGATTCAACGGCTTTTTAAAGCCTCTTTAAACCATAAATGAGTTCCTGTTGGGGCCGCACCGCCGCGCGGCCCGAATAGCCGGGCGCCGACCCTTCACCTACCCCAGGGAGACGAGCGCTCGGCTATTATGGGCAACCAACGCGAGCGACCACGCCGCGGATCGGGTACGGCGGCCGTCTCCCGGGTGGTCACAGCCAAACCTGATAACGGCGATCCAAGGTCGACAGAGAGACATTCGAGCTTGGCAATCCAATTACGCCTTGGCCGACGGCATCCCTCGCTACTCGTACCCCGCGCGACGCACTGTGACGCGGCACAGGCCGTCGCAGCCGATCTCGCGTGCGGCGCCGAGCGAGAAGTCGAGAACACGCCCGCGGGCGTAAGGACCGCGATCTTGCACCGGGCAGCGAATTTTTCTGCCGTTCTCGAGATTGGTTACGACGAAGATAGTGCCGAACGCTTCGGTGCGATGCGCGCATGAGACCTCATTGGCCTTGAAGCGTTTGCCGCGCGCATCCCACTTGCCTTCCCAATAGACGGAAGCTTCCTGATCATCCGCCGGCGGGCGGGCAATCCGTCCCATCCATTTTTCCTGAAACGTTTCAGCGCACGCATGCGACGATGCCAGCGCCAACGTTAGCGCCGCAAGCCGCAGCCGCGAAGCACCTCGGCGATACCCTGCCATGACGCCAACATTCTGTTGGGGGCGGGCTCACGCACCCGCTGGAGGTTCCAGCCGCAGGTTTCCTGTCGACTATGACGCCGGCGTGGCGGGGCTGCGGCGGCTTTGCGTCAAGTTCTATGTCTTAATCAATCAAAAGTTGTGGACGACAGAATAGAAACTTGCTGCATCTACAAGTAGAGTCCGCTATGATTGCTCCGTTGTGGTTACGTCATGCGGCAGAGCCAATAGGACCTTTTCGGCCCGAAAGAGGTTCTAAATCGGCCTTAATCTGCTCATGTTTGCTGCCAACCATGAAAACCGTCGAATCATGATTGGGGACGGTCATGAACCGAAATGACCTCAAATCAATGTCCACGGATGAGTTGTGGGCACTCCATGAAGAAGTAGCTTCGAGGCTTGCAACGGCGCTCCTCGCAGAGAAGCGCCTGCTTGAAGATCGGCTGAAGCAGCTCAAGGTTGGCATCGAAGCTGAGCGCACATCGACCGGGCGCCGCCCGTATCCAACGGTCGTTCCGAAATTCCGGAATCCCGATCGGCCGTCGGAGACTTGGGCAGGACGAGGAAAGACGCCGCGCTGGCTCGCTGCGAAACTGAAGTCCGGCAAGCGGATTGATGACTTCCGTATCAGGGGCGTAGCCTAGGCTGGCTCGCAACCTTTTGGCTGCGGCGGGCTTGCCTTCGGCTACTTACCGATTGGTTTTCTGAAGACCGGGGGACGCCGCTGATCTGCTGCGCGCGAACGAGGCTTGGCTCGCAGGGCTTGATGCCCCGTTGCGCGTTTCGTCTTTCGTGACGGCGATCTGGGGCGAGATGCTGGCGTCACAGTCTCCCTTCGGCTTGCTTTTCTCCTGCCGGCTGTCCTTCAGCTTGCCTTGGCTCGCGCGCTCCGCATCGAGCGTGCTTTCGATATGCGCCTCAAGCGCCCTGATGATTCCCATGCGCGCGAATAGCATGGGTCCGCGGTCTTCAGCGGCGTCGATGAGCATCTGAATGGCAAGCCGCCATTCCTGGCGGTCACGTTCCGATTGGGGAAGGGTCCTGATGTAGTTGGCGGCATCTCGTAGGGTTTGCGCTGGCGGTCCCTTCGGGAGCGGCACAGGCTGAGCGAACGGACGGTCCCAGGACATATCGAACTCCCGTGACGAATGTCCCAAGCGGGAGCGCCAAAGGATGCGCCAACGCGGTCTATCCAGAGTGAGGCCACATTCCGCGGAACCCGGATTCGACGCGGAGCCTCGCGGTTAGTTCCTAATCGGCAACCGTTTGTTTCGCGGACGATCCTGGCGCAGGTTCCCGAAAGTTCCCGGCTCTCGGTCGGCGGTTCAGTTTTGAAACGCAACGCCGACGAGATCGCCTTGCCGCCAGATCACGCGGCACGCGCGCACGGTGTGAAATTTGTCGAAGGTCAATTCGAAATTCAGCGGCAGCAGATTGAGGCCGTGGAGTTCAATGCCGGCCCCGGAATTGGTGATGTCTTGAACGCGGCAGGTGAGCACGCCGCGCTGGGCGTCGAAAAATAGCAGCGCGTCTTTCGAAATCGTCGTCCTTGCGACCGATCGGCGTTCGAATTCCATCTCCGATACCAATGGTTCACGCCTGCCTTGGCACAGACAGGCTATCGAATTGCCCCTCGGCGGCAATCAGGTTCACCGTTTTTCGTAAACAATCAATTTTAATGATCCCGGAAAGCTTCGGTACTTTCGCACCGCAGCTCCCGACTATATGGTGGTGTGCAGTTGCGGGTTGACCACAGCTTCGCCTGTTCCGTCCACGGAACTCATAATCAAGCTTGATGCGCCGACGAAAGACGTGACCTCTCTATGACATAGAGGGGAATCATATGAATTTACGTTGGGCGTGTGTGCTGGTGCTGTGTCTGGGAACACCAAGCGCTGGATTTGCGAATGAACAGTCGGGTGTCCTGCGTCGGGTTTCGTGCTCTGTCGTGCGTTACTACGTCGCGAAGTACAGCGCGCCCGCCGCAGAGCATTGGGCGCGCAGCAAGGGCGCGAGCGACGCAGAGATTGAGGCCGCGCGGCGCTGCCTGAGGTCTGAGCCTACGCGAACAGCCAAAACTCCATCGCGTCCGCTTGCGCTCGGCACTTACGGTTGGTGAGCAGCAACGCTGCACACTCTGATGACCCGCATGGGCGGAGCACCATCCGGACGCGGGAGCTGTTGCTGGAAAGGTCGTGAAGCCCGGCAACGAGCGCGATTTCGCTCGTCTCTGTTAGCTCATCCGCCAAACGTGTGAGAATTTTCAGTATCGATCATACGACCGCTGGCGCTGGCGCCTCGACTTCGGTCCGCCGTAGTAGGGATTGACCACGCACTGAGCCGCTCGTCCCGATGCCGACATCTGGCAC
Source organism: Bradyrhizobium hereditatis (assembly GCF_020329435.1). Lineage (GTDB taxonomy): Bacteria > Pseudomonadota > Alphaproteobacteria > Rhizobiales > Xanthobacteraceae > Bradyrhizobium > Bradyrhizobium hereditatis. Next base: position 449,434 of record NZ_JAGKJK010000001.1, read on the forward strand.
TGAGCCATGGTTCGGTAGTGGCACTCGAAATAGTAATCGACAATGCCCTGATAGACCTGCAGGCAAACGGGATAGCTCGGATCGTAGGTTTGGGCTCGGGCCGGCGCAGCAAGGGTGATCGTAGCAGCCGTCAAGGCTATCGCCGCGGCAACGGCATGTGACAACTTCATCTTGATGTCCTCCCCGATTTCCGCAACGTGCGGCGGTCCTCTCCTGACGAGAACAGCGGACCCCCGCGGCTTATTCCAGTAATCGCCTGCGTATGCGGCAAGCCGACAACAAAATGCGGGATATCGCTGCGCTCGTTCGGGGCGACGCTTAGCTTAACCGCTGCCTTTCAGACTTCCCAGTCCTCAAAGCCATATTGTCGGTAGATGGCGGCGCGATCGGCGTGCGGGTTCAGCCGGCACTTGGCCTGGGCCAGATGCAAGTTGATGGTCCCGGGCTGACAATTGGCCGCCAGCAGCTTCCGGATGTCGTCCATCTGCTGGCGCGATTGCTGGGTTGGTTCGAGTTGCTCAAGCGCCACCAGGGCGGTCGCGAGCGCTTCCGTGATGACCCATTCGTCGTGGCCGGTGATTCCCTTTTTTGGCATGACGACCGCATCCTTTGTCAGGCAACGGAAGCAATTCCGGCCGGCATCATACAGAATCCCAGCCGAGACGAGAATGAAGTCGAAAATGGGGAGCGCGGATGGCGATCCCGGCAGAACTAGCACAGCGCTTTATCTCATATACTTAGCCTGGCAAACCGCCGTATTGGCCGGTCCTGAGCGAATTCAGCTTTTTTCAGCATTGGAAAACTGCCGGCCGTCGTGGCTGCGCCGGGCTACACCGGAAATTGGAGAGGGGCGCCCGGAGTCGCCGATCGAGCGCGGAACGTCCCGCCCGGAGCGGTATGGGTGTGGCATATGGACCAGATAATTAGGGAACAACGACCCAATACCTACGACCGTTGTGGTTCGGATCAGAATTGTCGCTCGTCGAAAAGAAAATTCCGCGCTCGGTCCAATAGGCGAAATGGCCGAGCCCTGTTTTGCTGATCGCCTCGAATGTACTATGACCTGGGCCAACCGGCGCTTGATCTTCGTATAACTGGATCGGGGAAGAGATGTCATGGCTGTTCTTGGGATCATCAGCCGCGATACTGGTTAGTATCCTGCGCTCTTCCAGGATTAGATTTCCTCTGTATGCGAAGCCGCTCTCGTTGTGGAAGGGCCGCTTCAGTAAGAGCACTACTTTGCCCGTTGGCTTAGGCTCTTTGTGAGTGCGCTCGAAATAAGTGGCGAGCGCGAAATATCCGACTACGCCGGCAATTGCTAACGCCCAACTCAGATTTCGCTTGGAAGCCATTAGCCCTCCGCTTCAATGGCGAGAAGCTTTATGCTGGCATGCTCGCAGAGGTTGTCGGTCACGATCTCCCGGTTCCGGCCCAGAGCAAAAAACCGATGAAGCCGGTGAGCAAGAGCTCCTCCTACCATAGGTAATGCGCTCAGCCGAAGGGCTATCGCTCCCTCGTAGGCCCCCTCGAAGCTTAACGCAAATTGGGTCCCGCTTTTTCGGCTCCAACCACCACCCGCTGAGCTACCTCACAAGCCTCGGAGGACAATGGACGTAAAGTCGGAAACGCCGCTAATGCGCTGGTCGGAAGGTGTCGTTCCTAGTTAGCGCCCTAAAGCCGATCAGGGGGCTGGTGGTGTAAGGCCCCGAATATTTGGGTGATCAGGCCTTGTCCATGATTTGCTTGAGCAGGACCGCCAGCATGCCTATGCCGAAGATGATGATCGCGGCCATCGTGGTGCCCACGGCAAGCATGATTCCCGTGACGATCGAAAAGTACAGCGAGATTAGCATCATGATGGTGGCGATCACGCCGCAGATCAGGCTGAGGAGCAGAAAGATCTTCAACGGATTATAGTAGACGATCGCCTCGATGATGTATTGGAGCGTTTTAAGGGAATCCCGAAACAGGCGCACCTTGCTCCTGCCGGTTCGCTCGAAATACTCGATCTTGTGATAGGTGACGAAGCGCCGCGTCATCATGTAGGCGAGCGTCATCGACGTTGTGAAGCTGAACGTATCGCACAGATGCGGGAAGTATTTCATCGCCGCGGTGCGGCTGAACACGCGCAGGCCGGAATTGATATCCGGAATTCGGCGGCCCGCGGTCCACTCCACGAGGAAACGCAGCACAGCGCGCAGGGGCATCTTGAGTGCGGATTGTCGATAGTGCGGGCCATGGCGCTGGCCCACGGCCATATCGAAGCCCTCGTTGTACAGTCGCACGAGCTCGGGAATGGCGGCGGCCGGATAGGTGCCGTCGGCATCGCAAATCGCGATGGTGTCGTACGTCGCTTCCTCGATCCCCCTTTTGAGGGACCGGCCATAGCCGACGTTTTGGGGGTGGCGGATGATCCGGGCACCCGCCTCCGTGGCGGCCTTTCCGGTTCCGTCAGTCGATCCGTCATCGACGACGATGATCTCGAAGGGCATCAGCCCGGCTGCGGTCAATATGCCGGCAATATCGGTCACGGTGGCGCCGATGCCGCGCTCTTCGTTCAAGGCGGGAATGACGATCGAGATCATGTTCTGCGTGCCACGCAGATCAGGGATTGGCCGAAGAAGCCGCGGGTGAGGGGATCAACCAGCCTGGAGATCGGCAAGACGTATTTGTCAAAGATGCGAATCTGCGCATTGACGGCGGAATCGTCCAGCGACCGATGTTTGGCAAAGCTGTTGATCCACCACGCCAGCCCGCCGATCGGATTGAAATAGCGCAGTTCGAGAATCTCGATCGGCGCCCCCGCGCAGGCCTTGAGCATCAGCAGCTTGTTGTATCTCCGGTAATGGCCGGCGAGCCGATCGAGGTCGCCGTAAAGCTGCTGCAGTGCTGGCACCAGGATCAACAGGTGTCCCCCAGGGGCAAGCGCGTTGGCCATATTGGAGACGGCGCGATTGTCATCTTCGATATGTTCGATGACGTTGCAGCACACCACGGTATCGACGCTGCCCGGCGGAAGGCTCGATCTGAATTCCTCCGAGGTGATGTCCGCAAGCTCGAAGCTGCCTTGGGGATATCTCGCGCGCGAGCTTGCGACATTGTCCGGATCGATGTCGACGCCGCGATAGCGGCCGAGCTTGCCGAGATACTCGTAATAGCTGCCGTGGCCGATTCCGATCTCGATCACGTCATGGCCAAAATAGGGGCGCATGGTGCCGATGATCCAGTCCATGTAGTTGTGCGCATCGGCAATGGCGCTGGAAAAGGTCGGCGCCATCTGGTGGCTTGCGGACATCTGTTCACTCAAGGGGAAAGCCTACTGAACGGTAACATCGCCGGAAACCGGCACGCTGGTTCGTTTCCATTTGGCCAGGAAACAAGGATACATGCCGGACCATGGAATGTTGCCGAACGCGACCTCGATCGGTTTGACGATCGGCCAGAGCATCGGCTTCACGCCGAGCGGCACGCGCATGACGAGGCTGTTGAGGATCAGGAAATAAGCCAGTCCGCCGAAATAGCGGACCGCCTCGCCTTCGAAATAAGGTGCCGCCTGCTTCAGAATCGCATCGTGCGACAGCGCCTGCTCGGTCGGCGCATCAAAGTACTTGTCCGAGGCATACCATTTTTCCCGCACTACGTTCAGCGCGAAATCGGCGCTCGGTTCCATCATCAATAGGTGGCCGCCCGGCTTCACCATCACCGCGATGTTGCGAAGCGTCTGCGCGAGATCCGCAACGCAATGATGAAGTCCGCCGACGACGATCGCGCCGTCGAACTGTTCGGTCGTCCCGGTGGGCCGGGTCAGGTCGATCGCGTATGCCGGGTTCCCCGTCGTGCGCTGATACGACGCACAGGCCGGTTCGGAGATGTCGAAGCCGACTGTACGAACGCCGCTGAACCGTTCCATGACAGCCAGTGAATTGTAACCGCTGCCGCAGGCAAGATCGGCGATGCTGGCGTTGCTCAGATCGATGTGATTGAATAGCCAGTCATAGATGAAACGCGATCGATACTTCATCGACGAGGCATCGTAATAGTGCGCCTCGTAAGCTTCATGGATTTCGGTGTAATGCAGTTTTTGCCGGGAACTATCCATCGTCCAATTCGCAAAACACTTGAGTTTCAACGCCCATTTCGCGACTCTCGGAGAGGTTGCGCCAATGGCAGAATTATTGCATAGCTGCGCACGGTCGCAATATCAACCACCCTCAGCCGCCTTCCGTGCCATGCGCGAGGAAATTACCGTTTCGGGTACACTGAACGCTCGGACCGCGGTGGGGGCTTCCGCGATGTCGTCAAAGGCAGCACAATGAGCGCTACACAGTCCCAGTCCCGCCTCTCAGACCAGACGATATCTGATTTCGGGGATCAATGGCGACGTTATACGGACAACGAGGGATACTACGGAGATCTGGGGATCCTGAAGGGAACCTTCGAGCCCCTGGTCAGGCTGGAGGACCTGGAAGGCAAGCGCGTTGCGGAGATCGGCAGCGGTACCGGGCGCATTGTAAGAATGCTCCTGCAGGCGGGAGCGAAAGAGGTTACGGCGATCGAGCCGTCGGCCGCTTTCGAGGTGCTGGAGCGCAATCTCTCGGGCGATGCGGACCGAGTGGTGCTTCTCAATAGAGCGGGACACGAAATTCCCAGGGAAGGTGCGTACGACTTTGTCGTCTCGATCGGCGTCATTCACCATATCCCGAACCCCGATCCCGTCATAGCCGCGTCGTTGGATGCGCTGCGGCCCGGCGGGAAGATGGTTGTCTGGCTCTATGGAAAGGAAGGCAGCGGCGTCATCGTAACCGGCATTCGTATGTTGCGTACCGTGACCACCCGACTTCCACATTTTTTCGTAGCAGCGATCGCGCATATGCTGTCGCTGGCGCTTGACCTCTATATTTACGCTTGCCGCTTCATTCCCGGATTACCACTGCGTGACTACGTGAAAAACGTGCTCGGCCGGTTTTCGCCCTCGAAGCGCTATCTGGTGATATACGATCAATTGAGGCCGGCGTATGCAAAGTATTATTGCGAGGCCGAGGCGCGCGCCCTGCTGGAATCGAACGGCTTCGCCGACGTCCAAACGCACTTCCGTTACGGATACAGTTGGACGGTGGTCGGGACACGGACGGCAAATGCGGCCTAGCATGCGTTCGCCGCCCGAGCGGGACGTAAGTCCCAGAATGCGCGCAAGTTGCGCGACACCACATTCATTGCATAGCTCTACGCAATCGCGGCATTAGCCGCGGCGCGGATTTGGCGCTCAGGAAAACTCCATGCGATCTCGAAGTTTAGTAGGTGGACTGGTCGCGTTTGGCGTCCTGGTGATATGGCTTTATACGTTCCAGCAACGACTTCCCTACATGGACCAGATTCCGGTATTTGACGCCGACGTCACGACCGCCGCGGCAAACATGTGGGCCCGGATCTGGTGGGACGAGGGGGCGCGGAATCTGCTGTTCGCCACCCCGCGCGCACCGCTTTCCATTGAAACGCCGACGATGGAGCTGCGCGGTATCTACGATTCCTGGCCGCCGGGCGCCTTTGTCATCGTCTATCTTGCCGCAATGTTTTTCGGCATCCAGCCAAGCATTCCGCTGGTGAACTGGATCAACGTCACCATGCACGGGCTGATCGCTCTGGCGGCCGCGCTCGCCGTCTTCAATCTCGCGTCGATGAACCGGCTTGGCAAGGTGACCAGCGGCTTGCTTGCGCTCGGGGTGGCGTTTCCGATCCTACTCTCGCGCGGCCCGATCTATGCGTTTTCGCAGATCTACGACGTTGTCACCGCGGTCCTGATATTCACCGCGGTATTCCTGCTGCTCGAGGTGCTGTATTACGGCGCGAGGTCGCAACGCGACAGATGGGTCATCACTGCGCTGCAACTGACCACGATTTATCTGGCATTTTTCGTCGACTGGCTGTCCTACACGCTGTTCGTTTTCTGGCTGATCAGCCGTTTCGCCGCAGGATACGCTGGCGTCCTCGAGCCGATGAAGCTGCGTCGGTTTTTCAGCCTGTTGTTGCTGCCGGTTTCGGCATTTTCGATCTTCCTTGCCTGGCGGTTTCTGGCGCCGGGCGCGCAGGGCGTCGTTGCCTCGATCAAACATCTGATCCACAAGGTCCTGCAGCGGATGAACCTGACTAATGACAGTCCGATCACCGGATTTGCCAAGGCGTTCTTCGAGGAGATGCATGAGGACTATTATTCGCCGCTGGCGTTCCCGCTGATTGCGGTCTCCGCGCTGGTGACCGTGGGATTGCTCATCGCCGCGTTTCGGCGGGCCCGCGATCCCTCCGAACGCCAGTCGATCTTTGCGACCATGTCGATTTTGCTGCTGATCACCGTTCCGTTCTATCTGCATATGATCGTGCTCTACCAGCATACGTTCATTCACCGATGGGCGATCACGAAGGCGTTGTTCGCCTATTCTATGATTCCATTTGCCTTGCTGCCGATTTCGATTTTCGTGCTGTTCCGGCAGTCGATTGGCCAGTCCAAATTTCGTTTGCCGCGGTCGGGGCTCGCGGCGGTCGGGCTGCTTTTGGCTGGATCGGCGCTGTTCGATGCCGTGAGCGTAACGTCCTACGACAGCTATGCGCTGCGAGGGCGCGTCGACCGCAATACTTACCGGATGTGGGACGACATCGGCCGTAACACGGCCTACAAGGATGTCGTCGTATCCCCGGTTCTCGAAGCCAATCCGATCAGCGTGCAGGTCGGAACGGCTTACAAGCTGGTCCATCACGCCGACAATTTTGCAGACGTCGAGAAGGTCGTCGCGCGGGTGTGCGGCGATTTCAATGTCGTGGTCGCGTTGCCGAAAGGGAGCGAGCCCGGCGAGTTTGCGTCGCGCGAGCCTGCGCAGGTGATCGATACCGGCCGAATTCGATTGCTGAGATTTTCTTCGTACCCAGGAAAGGCCGTCGATTGTCCCCGCTAGTCCATTGTTGATATCGCTGCAGCCGGCTATCGTGGACGACGTATGCGCTACTGGTCTCGTTGGTTCCTCCCCCCGCAACTCTAATCCGATCCAGCTCTCATGTGCGGTATCGCCGGTATCCTCCATCTTGACGGCCGGAACGTCGATCCGGCGGTCCTGACACGGATGACGGCCGTGCTGGCGCATCGTGGTCCCGATGCCGGCGAAACCTGGCACGACGGTCCGATTGGCTTCGGGCACCGGCGACTTGCGATCCGCGATCTCTCGGCGGCCGGCCGGCAGCCGATGAGCGATCCGAGCGGCCGGATCACCGTTACCTATAACGGCGAGATCTACAACGAAGCCGAACTGCGTGTCGAACTCGAACGTGATTTTGGCGTGGTGTTTCGCTCGCATTGCGACACGGAAATCCTGCCGGCGGGGTATCTTGCGTGGGGTGAGGATTTGTTTTCCCGCATCGAGGGAATCTTCGCGGTCGGACTGTGGGACGCGGCGACCAGGCGCCTGATCCTTGCGCGCGACTCGATCGGAACCAAGCCGCTGTTCTTCTCGCAGGTGGGGACGGTCGTTCGCTTCGCCAGCGAGATCAAGGGGCTGCTCGCCGATCCCGCGCACCCACGCGACATGGATCTAAAAGGGCTGCATCGCTTCTTCGCGATGGGCTATGTCGGGCCGACCACGACGACCATGCGGCACATTCGCCAGGTCGAGCCGGGTTCGATCGTGGTCTATCAGAACGGCAGCGAGACATCGCAGCGATTCTGGAAGCCGCGGCGGACCAGGGACTTTCGGAGCCTCGACGAGGCCGTCGAGGCGTTCCTGCCGCTGTTCGATCAGGTCGTCAGCGACCAGTTGATCAGCGACGTGCCGGTCGGAATCCTGCAGAGCGGCGGCATCGACAGCTCGATGGTGGCCTATTCGGTCGCAAAGCGCGGCAAGTTTCCGCTCGTCACCGCTGCGTTCGCCGAACAGTCCCACGATGAAACCGAGATCGCCTCGATGGTGGCGCGGCAGACCGCGCTGCCGCACCGGATCGTTCCGGTGAGCGAGGATCCGTTTCCCGACGCGACGCTCGCCCGTGTCGTGCACCATTTCGATGGCCAGGTCGCGGACGAAGCCGCCGGACCGCTGCTACTATTGACCGCCGAGCTTCGCCGCAACTCCACGGTGGCGCTTTCCGGCGACGGTGCCGACGAATTCTTCGGCGGCTACTCGACCTACCGGGCGTCGCGGCTGGCCGAGCGCTTCGGCAACATGATCCCGGGGCCTGTGGCGAGAACCGCGGGCAGGTGGACCTACGCCTCGTCGGGGGCGAACGAGACGCGGTTGCCGGCGACCGCGCTGCTGTCGCGCTTCCTGCTGGGCGTCGCCTCCGGCGGCCCGTATGCCCATGCCGAATGGCGGCGCTATGTCCCGGAATTTCTCATTCCGCGGCTGTATGGACCGGCGCTGCGCCACCTCGCGGAGCAAAGCCCGATGGCGGGCTATCGGGCTGCGATCGAGCAGGCCGACGGCCCGACGCTTCTGGATCGATGCCTGATCGCGGACCAGACCTATCACCTGCCGACCGGTCTATTGATGAAAACGGACGCGATGAGTATGGCGAACGGCGTCGAGATCCGCGTGCCGTTTCTCGACCGGCGGATCATGGAATTTTCCGGTCGCTGCGCCCTCGATCTGCTGGTGCCGCCGCGCGGGCCGAGCAAGCCGCTGTTGCGCAAGGCGCTGCGCGACAAGGGCGCGGCGGCGAAGATCACCGATGCGCCGAAGCGGGGTTTCAACAATCCGCTAGCCGGATTGCTGCGCGGTTCGCTGCGCCCTCTGTGTGAAAATGCGTTCGAGCGCTCGCGCGGCATTTTCGAGCCCTATCTTGAGCCCGACGCGATCCGCGAGCTGTGGCGGGATCACACCAACCGGAAAGCCAATCACGCCTATGCGTTATGGCCGCTGCTGACATTTGCGCTCTACCGATCGAGCCTGGAAAGCGTTCAGTTGCTGGGTCATTAGCCGGCTTGCAAAGTTTACTGTTGCCCCTGCCACCGGGCGACTGCCTGGTTGACGGCGGCGCGATCGCGCCAGTCCTCAGGCGACAGCTGCATCGCAGGCTCTTCTCCGCTCGGATAGTCAACGGGCTATCGAGCGGCTTATAGGTCCATTGCCACCATTGATCAAAGACATCAATCAGGAAACATCGAAGCAGCCGGGCCAGGTTCTTCTCGTCTCTAAGAAACTTTTCGACTTCGTTGACGATCCAGGCGCGCCGAGTTCGAAGATGAGGCGATCTGAAGTACGTCGGCGACAGCGATCCCTTGCGGGCCTCGTTGATCGGGGTGATCAAAACCAGCAGAAATCGTGGACGCCGCTGAGCCTTCTTTGCGGTTGACGGCCAGCAGGACGACTCCGATCGGGAACGACGATCGAACGACGACAAGCAGCAGCCGCCTAGATGGGCAAATACGCCTGATTCGCCTGCTTTCCATTCGCTACCGGCTTGGGTTCGAGCGGTGGCGGCTCACCCGTCGACATACTTGACCTGAGACAGACAAACAGGATCGGCCAGACGAACCGGCGGGCCGTCGCTTCTGAATGTGACCGAGGAGTGCATTGCGTGCTGCCCTCGGTCTCAGATCGGCGGCGGGGAGTCGGCTGGCGGACACGGCGCGACAGCGCACCAGCTCATGTCCTGGTTGGGCTGGCGCTACTCTGAGCGAAGCCGAGCGATACACCAAGGAAGCCGATCGGAAACGCCTCGCGGCGGAGGCGGCAAGGCTCATTACAGGAACAGGAATTGGCAAATCGGAAATCCAGTTTGCAAAAAAACGATAAGTCATTGAAAGGAAAGAAAGTGAAAACATGAGTGGCGATCCCGGCAGGATTCGAACCTGCAACCCGCGGAGTAGAAATCCGCTACTCTATCCAGTTGAGCTACGGGACCGTCCAGGCGACTGCCGGCTGGCAATCCCTTAAGGCCTATCTAGCACTGCCAATATGAAAAATCCGCTTTCCCGCCAAGACGGTCGAACCGATTTCCTTAAGGATGCGACAAAGCCAGACGGCGGGCCATAGCCTTGCGCCTGCCACTGACACATATGCCTGCCCGCCGGCTGCCGGTCAGGGTGGGTGGGACCGGTTGGACTGCCGAAATCATGCATGCGACCCTTTCGCAAGCCAGAGCGTTACCGCCATCAGTCCGTCACCTTTTCGCGCCTTTTTTGATCGTTACGCGGCTGATGTCCGCGGCAAGGAGCCCATCATGATCGGTTTGGTTCGCGCCACAGTGATTTGCGCCACGCTGGCGCTTGGCCTGACGGCGGCCGGGGCCGCGGACAAGGCGTTCAAGCGCGACGAGCTGGCCGATTCGGCCGTGAAGCTGGAGGCCCAGATCAAGAGCGAGGCCGGGCCGGTCGCAAAATCCTCCGCGACCCTGCGGGCCGATGCCGACGCCGCCTTCAGGCGCTCCGACTTCCGCGCGGGGTTGCAGATCCTGGGCCAGATCGCCGCCACCACGCCGGAAGACAGCGCCAACTGGCTAAAGCTCGCCAAGACCGTTTTCCAGATCCGCGCCGCCAGCTCCAGCGAACAGACCTTCCTGTATGAGCGCGCTGCTACCGCCGCCTACATCGCCTATCAGCGCGCCGGCAACCAGGCCGAGGAGGCCGATGCACTGGCCGTGCTGGGACGGGCGATGTCCGAGCGCAAGCTGTGGCGTCCGGCGCTCGACAGCTTGCGGATGTCGCTCGATATGCGCGAGGTCGCCGAGGTTCGCGGCCAGTATGAGAAGATGCGCGATCAGCACGGCTTCCGGCTGCTCGATTATAGTGTCGATTCCGACGGCGCCTCGCCGCGCGCCTGCTTCCAGTTCTCCGAAGAGCTCGCCAAGCGGGTCGACTTCACGCCATTTGTGGCGCAGGCCGGCACCGACAAGCCGGCGCTGACGAGCGAGGGCAAGCAGCTCTGCGTCGACGGGCTAAAGCACGGCGAACGCTACAACATCAATCTTCGCGCCGGCCTGCCGTCGACGGTGAAGGAGACGCTGCCGAAGTCGGCCGAATTCAACATCTATGTCCGCGACCGCAAGCCGTTCGTGCGCTTCACAGGCCGGGCCTATGTTCTGCCGCGCACCGGCCAGCGCGGCATTCCGCTGGTCAGCGTCAACACGCCCTCCGTGGACGTCAACGTGTTCCGCATCGGCGACCGCAACCTGATCAACACGGTGGTGGACAGCGACTTCCAGAAGGCGCTCTCGAGCTATCAGCTCTCCGATCTCGGCAACGAGCGCGGCGTCAAGGTCTGGTCCGGCGAGCTCGCGACTGCCTCGACGCTGAACCAGGACGTCGTGACCGCTTTCCCGGTCGACCAGGCGCTCGGCGATCTGCAGCCTGGCGTCTATGTGATGACGGCCGCGGCCAAGGGTCCCGGCAGCAGCGGCGACGATGACGGTTCGCTGGCGACGCAATGGTTCATCGTCTCCGACATGGGCCTGACGGCGTTTTCCGGCAATGACGGCATCCACGTCTTCGTCAATTCGCTGGCGTCGACCGAACCGGTCGCGAAGGCCGAAGTGCGGCTGGTCGCGCGCAACAACGAGATCCTGGCGACCCGCAAGACCGACGATGCCGGCCATGTGCTGTTCGAGGCTGGCCTCGCGCGCGGCGAGGGCGGGTTGTCGCCGGCGCTCCTCACGGTCGTGAGCGAGAAGGCCGACTACGCATTCCTCAGCCTGAAGACCAACGCCTTCGACCTCACCGACCGCGGCGTGTCGGGGCGGGTGATGCCTCCCGGCGCCGATGCCTTCGTCTATGCCGAGCGCGGGGTCTATCGCTCGAACGAGACCGTCTATCTGACCGCGCTGCTGCGCGACGGGCAGGGCAACGCCATGGCCGGCGGACCGCTGACGCTGGTGATCGAGCGGCCTGACGGTGTCGAGTTCCGCCGCGCCGTGCTGCCGGATCAGGGTGCGGGCGGGCGCTCCTTGGCAGTGCCGCTCAATTCCGCGGTGCCGACCGGGACGTGGCGGGTGCGGGCCTTTACCGATCCGAAGGGCTCCACCGTCGGCGAGACCACATTCATGGTCGAGGACTACATCCCCGAACGCATCGAGTTCGATATCTCGGCCAAGGAGAAGGTGATCAAGGCCGAGGCTCCGGTTGAACTGAAAGTCGCCGGCAAATTCCTCTATGGCGCGCCGGCCTCGGGCCTGCAGCTCGAAGGCGACATGCTGGTTGCGCCGGCAGCCGCCGGGCGCCCGGGCTATCCCGGTTATCAGTTCGGCGTCGCGGACGAAGAAAGCGCCTCCAACGAGCGCACCCCGATCGACAACCTGCCGGAGGCCGACGCCAACGGCGTTGCGATCTTCCCGGTGTCGCTCGCCAAGGCGCCGACGTCGACACGGCCACAGGAGGCACAGATCTTCATCCGCATGGTGGAGGCCGGCGGCCGCGCTGTCGAGCGCAAGCTCGTGTTGCCGGTGGCGCCAACGTCGGCGCTGATCGGCATCAAGCCGCTGTTCGGCGACAAGAGCGTCGCAGAGGGCGACAAGGCCGAGTTCGACGTCATCTTCGTCAGCCCGGAAGGTAAGCAATTGGCGCGCGATGGCCTGCGCTATGAACTCCTCAAAATAGAGTCCCGATATCAGTGGTATCGCCAGAACTCGTCCTGGGAATATGAGCCGGTCAAGTCAACCAAGCGCGTCGCTGACGGCGATCTGACGCTGACATCAGACAAGGCGGCGCGGGTATCTGTCTCGCCGGAGCCAGGCCGCTATCGCCTCGACGTCAAGTCGACCGAAGCGGATGGTCCGGTCACGTCCGTGCAGTTCGACGTCGGCTGGTACTCCGACGGTAGCGCCGACACGCCGGACCTTCTGGAAACCTCGATCGACAAGCCGGAATACGCCTCCGGCGATACGATGGTGGTGTCGGTCAATGCGCGCACCGCCGGCAAGCTGACGGTCCACGTGCTCGGCGACCGGCTGCTGACGACGCAGACCGTCGACGTCAAGGAAGGCACCCAGCAGGTCAAGCTCACCGTCGGCAGGGACTGGGGCACCGGTGCCTATGTGCTGGCGACGCTGCGCCGTCCGCTCGATGCGGCCGCCCTGCGCATGCCCGGTCGCGCGATCGGCTTGAAATGGTTCAGCATCGACAAAAAGACGCGCACCTTGCAGGTCGCCCTGTCGCCGCCGCCGCTGGTTCGTCCCGGCACCCGCTTGAAGATCCCGGTGAAGCTTGGCGGGCTCAATCCGGGCGAGGACGCCAAGATTGTCGTCGCCGCGGTCGACGTCGGCATCCTCAATCTGACCAATTACAAGCCGCCGGCGCCCGATGATTACTATCTTGGCCAGCGTCGCCTGACGGCCGAGATCCGCGACCTCTATGGCCAGTTGATTGACGGCATGCAGGGCACCCGCGGCCAGATCCGCACCGGCGGTGATACCGCCGGCGCAGAGCTGCAGGGCTCGCCCCCCACGCAAAAACCGCTCGCGCTCTATTCCGGCATCGTCACGGTCGGAGCCGACGGCACCGCCGAGATCGGCTTCGACATTCCGGAGTTCGCCGGCACCGCCCGCGTCATGGCGGTGGCATGGACTGCGAGCAAGCTTGGTCGCGCCACGATCGATGTCACCGTGCGCGATCCCGTGGTGCTGACGGCAACCCTGCCGCGCTTCCTGCTCAACGGCGACAAGGGCACGATGAGTTTTGACCTCGACAATGTCGAGGGCGCGCCCGGGGATTACAGCATCAGCGTGAAGACCTCGGGCCCGGTGAAAGTAACGGGCAATCCGACTACCACCATGAAGCTGGCCGCCAAGCAGCGGACCTCGATGTCGCTCGCGCTCGACGCCGGCGGCGCCGGCACCGCCAATATCGATGTCGATATCAAGGGTCCGAACGGCCTGACCCTGGCGCGGCATTATGCGCTCGATGTCAAGGCGGCGACGCAGGTGCTCGCGCGGCGCTCGATCCGGACATTGGCAAAGGGCGAGAGCCTGACGCTAAGCCCGGACATGTTCTCCGATCTCGTGTCGGGCACCGGCAGCGTGTCGCTGTCGGTCAGCCTCTCCACGGCGCTCGATGCGGCGACCATTTTGAAGGCTCTGGATCGCTATCCGAATGGATGCTCGGAGCAGATCACCAGCCGCGCGATGCCGCTGCTCTATGTCAACGACCTCGCGGCCGGCGCGCATCTGGCGATGGATACCGCCGTCGACCAGCGCATCAAGGACGCGATCGAACGCCTGCTGGCGCGGCAAGGTTCGAACGGCTCGTTCGGCCTGTGGTCGGCGGGCGGTGAAGACGCCTGGCTCGACGCCTACGTCACCGACTTCCTGACCCGCGCCCGTGAGAAGGGCTTTGCGGTGCCGGACGTGCTGTTCAAGAACGCGCTCGACCGCATCAGGAATTCGGTGGTCAACGCGAATGAGCCGGAAAAGGACGGCGGCCGCGACTTGGCCTACGGGCTCTACGTGCTCGCTCGCAACGGCGCGGCACCGATCGGCGATCTCCGCTATCTCGCCGACACCAAGCTGAACAATCTTGCGACGCCAATCGCGAAATCGCAGTTGGCGGCGGCGCTGGCCCTGGTCGGCGACAAGACGCGGGCCGAGCGGGTCTATGCTGCGGCGCTGGAAGCGCTGGCGCCAAAACCCGTGTTCGAGTTCGGTCGTGTCGACTACGGCTCGCAGCTGCGCGATGCGGCGGCGCTGGTCTCGCTCGCGAGCGAAGGCAACGCGCCGCGTGCGACGCTGACGCAGGCCGTCGCACGCGTCGAAGCGGCGCGGGGGCTCACGCCCTACACCTCGACGCAGGAGAATGCGTGGATGGTATTGGCTGCGCGGGCGCTGTCGAAGGAGACATTGTCGCTCGACGTCGATGGATCGCCGGTCAAGGCCGCCGTCTATCGCAGCTACAAGGCCGAGACGGTGGCCGGCAAGCCGGTCAAGATCACCAACACCGGTGACGCGCCGGTGCAGGCGGTGGTCTCGGTCTCGGGATCTCCGATCACGCCGGAGCCTGCGGCGTCCAACGGCTTCAAGATCGAGCGCAATTACTTCACGCTCGACGGCAAGCCGGCCGATGTCACCAAGGCCAAGCAGAATGATCGCTTCGCGGTGGTGTTGAAGATCACCGAGGCCAAGCCGGAATACGGACACATCATGGTGGCCGACTATCTGCCGGCCGGCCTCGAGATCGATAACCCGCGCCTGGTGTCGTCGGGTGATAGTGGCACCCTGGACTGGATCGAGGACGGCGAGGAGCCCGAGCATACCGAGTTCCGCGACGACCGCTTCACGGCGGCGATCGAGCGCGCCAGTGACGACCAGTCGGTGTTCACGGTGGCCTATATCGTGCGCGCCGTTTCGCCTGGCAAATACGTGTTGCCGCAGGCCTATGTCGAGGACATGTACAACCCCTCGCGCTACGGCCGCACCGGCACCGGCTCGGTTGAGGTGCGTCCGGCGAAATGAGCGAACAGCTGCGCCAACAACAGGAAAACGTGGATGGCCGGGGCAAGCCCGGCCATGACGGCGTTGGAAATGGGCGCCGCCGCTTTTTTCGGATCGCGGTCAGTCTCGCCTTCATCCTCATCGTACTCACGACCGCCTTCACCGGCTGGGTCGCCTCGCTCGGGTCGTTGCCGCTGGAGCAGGCGCGCAAGGTCTCGACGACCG
This sequence comes from Bradyrhizobium hereditatis, assembly GCF_020329435.1. Taxonomy (GTDB): domain Bacteria; phylum Pseudomonadota; class Alphaproteobacteria; order Rhizobiales; family Xanthobacteraceae; genus Bradyrhizobium; species Bradyrhizobium hereditatis. The sequence goes on from NZ_JAGKJK010000001.1 coordinate 465,049, forward strand.
TCGTCGACCGCAACAGCAAACTGTTGCGCGCTTATGCGATGGCAGACGGACGGTGGCGGCTGCCGGTCGAGGCGAAGACCGCGGTCGATCCCACCTATCTCAAGCTGCTGCTCGCTTATGAAGATCGACGCTTCTGGTCGCATGGCGGCGTCGATCCGCTGGCGCTCGGACGCGCGGCGCTGCAGTTCGCTGGCAACGGCCATATCGTTTCCGGCGGCTCGACGATCACGATGCAACTGGCGCGGCTGATGGAGCCGCGGCGCGAGCGCTCGGTCTATGCGAAACTCCGCCAGATGGTGCGCGCGGTTCAGCTTGAACAGCAACTGAGCAAGGACGAAATCCTCGATCTCTATCTGGCATTGGCCCCGTTCGGCGGCAACCTCGAAGGCATCCGCGCTGCTTCCATCGGATATTTCGGCAAGGAGCCGAAGCGGCTTTCACTAGCGGAGGCAGCCCTTCTGGTCGCGCTGCCGCAGTCCCCGGAACGCCGCCGGCTCGATCGTCATCCGGAAGCGGCGCGGGCTGCGCGCGATCGCGTGCTGGCGCGGATGGTCGAGGATGGCGTGGTGTCGAAGGAGGACGCGGCGCAGGCCAAAGCGGCCCCCGTGCCGCGGCTGCGCAAGCCGATGCCGATCTTGGCGCCGCATTCCTCCGATGCCGCGATGGTGACGGTAAAGGATACGCCGCTGATCAAGCTGACGCTGGATTCGAGCTTGCAGAAAACGCTCGAAGCGTTGGCGCACGACCGCGCGTTGGCGCAAGGGCCCGACATATCGGTCGCGATCATCGCGGTCGACAATGAAAGCGGCGACGTGCTGGCCCGCGTCGGCTCATCCGACTATTTCGACGAACGGCGTGCCGGGCAGGTCGACATGACGCGCGCGGTGCGCTCGCCGGGCTCGACGCTAAAGCCGTTCATCTATGGCCTCGCGTTCGAGGACGGCTTTGTGCATCCGGAAAGCCTGATCGACGACCGGCCCATTCGTTTCGGATCCTATGCGCCGGAAAATTTCGACATGACGTTTCAGGGTACGGTGCCGGTGCGCAAGGCGCTGCAGCTCTCGCTGAACGTGCCGGCGATCGCGCTGCTGGATCGCGTCGGCTCCAGCCGGTTGTCGTCGCGGCTGAAGCAGGCCGGAGGCAACCTCGTGCTGCCCCGGGATGAGGCGCCGGGCCTTGCGATGGGATTGGGTGGCGTCGGCGTCACATTGCAGGATCTGGCGCAGCTCTACGCCGGGCTGGCGCGGCTCGGCGCGGCGAAACCGCTGCGCGAAATCATGCTCGCCAAGGATGATCGCGAGCCGCTGCGGTTGATGGACCAGGCTGCCGCCTGGCAGGTCGGCAATGTACTGCTCGGCACGCCGCCGCCGGAAAACGGCGTGCATAGCAAGATCGCCTTCAAGACCGGTACCAGCTACGGCTATCGCGATGCGTGGTCGGTCGGCTTCGACGGCCGCATCACCATCGGCGTGTGGGTCGGGCGTCCCGATGGCGCGCCGGTGCCGGGACTCGTCGGCCGCACCGCGGCCGCGCCGATCCTGTTCGATGCCTTTGCGCGCACCGGCAAGATCCCGGCGGCACTGCCGAAGGCGCCGAAGGGCGCGCTGATTGCCGGCAATGCCAAGCTGCCGCTGCCGCTCAAGCGCTTCCGCCCCGTCGGCGAACTGATCCGCACCGGCAGCGATCAGATGCCGCGCATCCAGTTTCCGCTGAACGGCTCGCGGATCGATGTCGATCGTTCAGATGGCGGGCAGGGCGCACCAATGCCGGTCAAGGTTGCCGGCGGCGTGCTGCCGCTGACCATCATGGTCAACGGTACTTCGGTCGGCGAGATCGACAGCCGTCGCCAGCGCCTGGTCGATCCGCCGGGACCGGGCTTTGCCCGGCTGACGGTGATCGACGCGACGGGGGCGGCCGATACCGTGGTCATACGGGTACAGTGAGGAAAAACCCTCTGTTGACCACGGCTTAGGGGATTTGCGGTGTTGTTTGCAGTGCGGTTTCAGCGTATGCGAGCAGCATGGTCGAAACCTTGCACCCCCCACGCTTCGGAGCGGGCCAACAGCCTGTAAAACCTGCGCATTCTGGCCGCAGGGTCGCTGCTGTGTTCGACTTTGCGACCGCGAACCATTTGCGCACCATCCTGTTCCTGGTGCTTTGCGGCATCGTGCTGTTCCTGCCCGGTTTCTTCAACATTCCCGCGATTGACCGCGACGAGGCGCGGTTCGCGCAGGCAACTAAGCAGATGGTCGAAAGCGGCGATTTCGTCGACATCCGCTTTCAGGACGACGTCCGCTACAAGAAGCCGGTCGGCATTTATTGGCTGCAGGCGGCGGTCGTCGAAACGGCTTCCTCGCTCGGCTTGCCGCGCGCGCAGCTGCGCATCTGGCTCTACCGGATTCCTTCCCTGATCGGCGCCATCGGCGCGGTTCTCCTGACTTACTGGGCGGCGCTCGCCTTCGTCACGCGGCGCGGGGCAGCGCTGGCGGCGCTGATGATGTGCGCCTCCGTCCTGCTCGGCGTCGAGGCGCGGCTCGCCAAGACCGACGCGATGTTGCTGCTAACCGTCGTTGCCGCGATGGGCGCGATGGCGAGGGTCTACCTGTCCTGGCAGCGTGGCGAGGATCCGGCGCGCCCGCCCTGGGCGGCGCCCGCGATCTTCTGGACCGCGCTGGCCGGCGGCATCCTGCTCAAGGGGCCGCTGATCCTGATGTTCGTCGGACTGACCATCGTGGCGCTCGCGATCCTCGACCGTTCCGCGGCGTGGCTTTGGCGGCTTCGCCCGGTATGGGGGCTGATGTGGACGCTGGTGCTGGTCCTGCCATGGTTCGTGGCGATCTTCTGGCGGGCAGGCGAGCAGTTCTTCTCCAATTCGCTCGGCGGCGACATGCTGAGCAAGATTGGCGCGCAGGAATCCCATGGCGCGCCGCCCGGCCTTTATCTCCTGCTGTTCTGGGTCACGTTCTGGCCGGGCGCGGCACTGGCCGGAATGGCGGCGCCCGCGGTATGGCGCGCGCGGCGCGAGCCTGGCGCGCAATATCTGCTGGCATGGCTGGTCCCGTCATGGATCGTGTTCGAACTGGTGTTGACCAAGTTGCCGCACTACGTGCTGCCGCTCTATCCGGCGATCGCGATCCTCACCGCCGGCGCGCTTGAGCGCCGCGTGCTGTCGCGGTCCTGGCTGATGCGCGGCGCGGCATGGTGGTTTGCGATTCCGGCGCTGGCGTCAGTGATCGCGGTCGCCGGCGCCATCAAGCTGACGCACTACCCGGCGTTCCCGGCCTGGCCTTTCCTGGCGGCTTCGATGATCTTCGGGCTGATCGCCTGGTGGATGTTCGAGGACAGCCGCGCCGAGCGCTCGCTGCTCAATGCCGTGGTCGCAGCGATGTTTCTGGCGATCGGAATCTACGGCATCGTGATGCCGTCGCTGACAGCGATGTTTCCGAGCGCCGAGATCGCGCGCGCCCTTCGCAACGTCGTCTGCGTCGGGCCGAAGGCGGCTGCGGCGGGCTTCCACGAGCCGAGCCTTGTTTTCATGACCGGCACCGGCACGCTGCTGACCGATGGATCGGGCGCGGCCGATTTCCTGGGGCAGGGCAGTTGCCGCTTCGCGCTGATCGAGTCACGCACCGAGCGCGCCTTCGTGCAGCGCGCCGAGGCGATCGAGCTGCGCTACAACGTCGCCAAACGCATCGAGGGCTATAATATCTCTCAAGGCAAGGCGATCTCGATCGCCATCTTCCGCTCGGAAGGAACGGAGTAAGATGGCTGGGAGGGCCCTCGTCAGCGATTCCCAGAACTACTTTGCGCGCTTTGCGACGCTGAGCTGGCTGTCGCTGGCGCAGCTCGTGCGCTCGCCGTCGCATTCGCGGCGCGCGGAAGCCGGGCGACGAGCGGCGCGGCACGTGGTGTGGCTGACCGCAGGGCTCGGCGCCGCGATCATCGTGCTGATGTATGCGATCGATGCCTGGGAAATCGCTCAGATGCCGAAGCGCGGCACGCCCTCGCTGTGGTGGGTTCGCATCATCACCGATTTCGGCAAAGACGAATATGTGCTGGCGGTGCTCGGCGGATTGCTGATTGCGGTCGCGCTCGCCGCGCCCGCCTTGCGCGGCATTCAGCGATCGCTGCTGCTCGGTCTCGGGACGCGGCTGCAATTCCTCTTCCTTGCAGTAGCCGTTTCCGCGCTTGTGACTGAAGTGCTGAAATACAGCGTCGGCCGCGGCAGGCCCTTTGTCGGCGGCGAGGCCAATGCCTTCCTCTTCTCGCATTTTGCAGGACATCCGGCCTATTACAGTTTTCCCTCCGGGCATGCCACGACCGCCTTTGCGCTCGCATTCGCGGTGTCGTCGCTCTGGCCGGGCATGCGGTTTGCGATGGCCGTCTATGCCGTGATCATCGCCGGCACCCGCCTGGTGCTGCTGGCGCATCACCCGAGCGACGTCGTCGCCGGCGCGCTGGTCGGCATTATTGGCGCGATGTTCGTTCGCTACTGGTTTGCGGCCCGCAGGCTGGGGTTTGCGATTCAGCGCGACGGCAGCATTGTGCCGCTAGTCGGGCCCTCTTCGGGGCGCCTCAAAAGGGTTGCCCGCGGCGCTTTCGCCCCATAAAAGCGGACGCCGCCAGACGGCCCGATAGGCCCGGTTCCGAGCCCTTTTCAAACCAACCAGACGAGTGCCGATTTGACTCCTGCCGACAGAGACGCGGTCGCCGTTTCCATCGTTGTGCCGGTGCGCAACGAAGCGGAAAATGTCGCCCCGCTGATTGCGGAAATCATCGGCGCGCTCGATGGCCGCTGGAACTACGAGATCATCTACGTCAATGACGGCTCGACGGATGCGACCGCCGAGCGGCTGACTGACCTGATGAAGCGGCACCGCCAGCTCCGGCAGCTGCAACACACTGCTTCATCGGGACAATCGGCGGCGGTGCGCAGCGGTGTGCGGGCGGCGCGCGGCGCCATCGTCGCGACACTGGACGGCGACGGCCAGAACAACCCCGTGTTCCTGCCGGATCTGATCGCCGCCGTCGAAAATGGCGGCGGTCGCATCGGCCTCGCGGCGGGCCAACGGGTAGGACGCAAGGATACCGGTTTCAAGAAGCTGCAGTCGCGGATCGCCAACGGCGTTCGCAAGGCGATCCTGAAAGACGGCACCCGCGACACCGGTTGCGGGCTGAAGGCGTTTCCGCGCGAGGTATTCCTGTCGATGCCGTATTTCGATGGGCTGCATCGCTTTCTGCCGGCGCTGGTGCGCCGCGAAGGTTTTGAGATCGCCTATGTCGACGTGATCGACCGGCCGCGCCATTCCGGCGTGTCCAATTACGGCTTCTTCGACCGGCTGTGGATCGGAATCATGGATCTCGCCGGCGTGTGGTGGCTGATCCGCCGCAAGAAGCCGACCCCCGTTGCGACCGAGGTTTCCTGATGCTGATTCAATACGGGCAGGCGCTCGGCGATTACCTCTATGACGTCTTCGTCGCCAAGTTCGATTTCTGGCTGGCGTTTGGGCTGGTCGCGCAATTGCTGTTCACCGCGCGCTTTTTGGTGCAGTGGATCACCAGCGAACGCGTCGGGCAAAGCGTGGTGCCGATGGCGTTCTGGTTCTTCTCGATGGGCGGAGGGGTGATGACGCTGATCTACGGCATCGCCAAGCGCGAACCCGTGATCATCGTCGGCCAGTCTATGGCGACGATCATCTACATCAGAAACATCATGCTGATCGTGAAGAACCGCGCCACCGGCTCGAAGACGCTGGACCGCTGATCGGCGCCCCCGGACAATTTGCCGAAAATTGCGCTGCTGCAGGCGCGCTTTGCGGGCATCCCGGAGCTTCGGTTCGGTAAACGGAATTCGAATGCATCAGTTACATTGCGAACCGCCGCGCTAGGCCAATTCCAACGATTCTTCGGTAAAGCTGATCCCACCTTCGAGTAAATCACATCGAGCAGGGGTCAGGGACTGACATGTTGGCAGCGAATCGCCGCAGAAGCGAACGACGTGCGTGCAGAAACTTTGCGAAAATACAGTTTGCCAGCGGATTGCCGCGCGACTGCATGATCACGGACATGTCGGATGGTGGTGTGAAGATCATCGCCGAATATCCCGAGATTCCTCCCGAATTCACGGTGATCTTTTCGGAGGGAAGGCCGCGTCAGTGCCGGTTGGCATGGCGGATCGGCTGCGAGTTCGGCGCGCAATTCCTCGACTAGACGGCTTTGAGCCGCCGCCCGGCCGGCGGGTTCGGGCCAACGCGAACGTTCGACGGCGAGGAGCCGTCGACGAAGGTCACGCGTTACCATGATACGGACGAATTTAACCTGAATTTAGGGTTAAGCTGGGAACACTGCTGGGCAGTTGCCGCCGTGAGTCCCAGCTACATGTTCCAGAAGTTGTCCCATCCGCCTCGCGCCGCGCGGCTTCTTGCGTGCACATCCAGCTTGATGCTGGCGTTGGGGCTTGGCGGCTGCCAGACCTCGGGACTGTCAGACGTTACCGGTTCGATCGACGAGAAGGCCGAGGTCAGCAGCCGCGCCGGTGACCCGCGCCGCGACATCGAACTCTATCAGGAGCGCTATCGTGCCAATCCGAAGGATGCCGACGCGGCGCTAAAATATGGCAAGGCGCTCCGCGCGACCGGACAGCGCTCGCAGGCGGTCGCTGTGCTCGAGCAGGCCTCCATCGCTCACCCAGGCAACAAGCTTTTGCTCGCCGCCTACGGCCGTGCGCTGGCCGATAACGGCAATTTCCAGCAGGCCTTCGACGTGCTTGGCCGTGCCCACAGCCCCGACGATCCGGATTGGCGCCTGCTCTCGGCGCAGGGTGCGACGCTGGATCAGCTCGGCCGCTACGAGGAGGCTCGGCAATATTATGCGAGCGCGCTGAAAATCGCCCCCGACCAGCCATCGGTGCTGTCCAATCTCGGATTGTCCTACGTGCTTTCGAAAGAACTGCCCAAGGCCGAGGAGACGCTGCGCCGAGCCCACAGCATTGGCGGAAGCGATCCGCGCGTACGAGCCAATCTGGCGCTGGCGGTTGGCCTGCAAGGCAACCTTGCCGAAGCGGAGAAGATCGCGAAGGCTGATCTACCGCCAGCCGAGGCGGCCGCTAATGTCGCGCAATTGAAGCGAATGCTGTCGCGCAAGGATAAGGAAGACGCGCGGGCCGAGGCCGGCAAGATGCCGATCGCTGCGGCCCGACGTTCCGACTAGGGCGTAGACTCATGTCCCCGCGCATCACCCATATTCCGCGCCGCCAAGCGGCTGGCGTTGACGCCTGAGCATTTTGCCGCCATATACAGAGCATGATTAAGCTTCGATCAGCCGCATTGACCACCACCGCGACCGCTTACGGCGGATCGCCTGCTGGCTGCGCGCGCTAAGAGACAAGCGTACTTCACCCAGAAAAAGGCCCCGCCGGCGACGGATGGGGCCTTTGGTTTTTGCTGGTCCCTGTCCGCGCTTTTTCCCATCAAAGGAACATAGCCATGGACGATCTCGACCACAGAAACCTCGGCGTGAAGCTCAAACTCTGGCACCTTCAGGAAGATGCGCCGGGCATGGTGTTCTGGCATCCGCGCGGCTACGCGGTCTATCGGGTGCTGGAGGACTATGTCCGGCGCAAGATGCGCCGAGCCGGCTATGCCGAAGTCCGGACGCCACAGTTGCTGCCAAAGGAGTTCTGGGGCCGCAGCGGCCACTGGGACAAGTTCGGCGAGCATATGTTCCGGGTCGACGACGGCGAGCAGGCGATGGCGCTGAAACCGATGTCGTGCCCGTGCCACGTGCAGATCTTCAACAAGGGGCTGCGCTCGTGGCGGGAGCTTCCGATCCGCTATGCCGAGTTCGGCGCTTGCCACCGCAATGAGCCTTCCGGTTCGCTCCACGGCATCATGCGGACGCGCGCCTTCGAGCAAGATGATGCCCATGTGTTCTGCCGCGAGCAGCACGTGGAGGACGAAGTCGCGCGCTTCATCACCCTGCTTGACGAGGTCTACCGAGAGCTCGGCTTTCCCAACTACGAGGTGGCGTTGGCGACGCGGCCGGCGGTGCGCGCAGGTGACGAAGCGACTTGGGACTGGTCAGAGGCGAAGCTCGGCAATGCCGCGCGGCAATGCGCTCTCGTGCCTCAAATTAATCCCGGCGACGGTGCATTCTACGGACCGAAGCTGGAATTCGCGCTGCGCGACCGGCTGGGACGATCCTGGCAGTGCGGCACAGTGCAACTCGACGCCGTGCTGCCGCGGCGGCTCGAAGCATCCTACGTCGCCCCGGACGGCAGCCGCGCGTGGCCCATGATGATCCACCACGCCATCTTCGGATCGCTCGGCCGCATGATCGCGATCCTGCTCGAGCACCATGGCGGCGCGCTTCCGTTCTGGCTGTCACCGGACCAGGTCGCGGTCGCGCCGATCTCGAAAGACCAGGCCGGATACTGCGCGGACGTTCTGGCGGCGTTCGAGGATGCCGGGATCCGGGCCGTTGCCTATGACGGCGCAGATACTCTTTCGCGGCGCATCGTGGCGGCGCATGAAATTGCGGTACCGGTGATGGCTATCGTCGGCGAGCGCGAGATGAGGGACGGCCGAGTGAGCCTGCGCGAGCGCGACGGCTCACAGGCCGACGTTCCGCTAACCAAGGCGGTGTCCCGCCTGCAGGCGAGGGCCCGGCCGGACGCCCTTAAGGCCGAAGCCTTGTAGCCCGCGGACGGTGGATGCCAGGCGAGCAGGCCTAGCGGATAGATTTATGGGGCCACGGCTTAGGGCCTAGCTATCGGTTTTAATTGAGCAGAACCGATAACTTGGTTTGTTCTGTCTCACGCCCTGCGGGCCGTGGCGCCCTGCAGCTTCTTGATGATCGGCGTGAGGAACGAGGCCCGTGACCGCTTGGTCACGGCATGGCCCGTCATCCGCTGCGCGATCTGCAGGAACATCTGTGTGGTGCGGTGCCTGGCCGAGATCTGCGCGATCATCTGGCCGTTATTGGCAGCCGTGCCGAACATCTTCGAATCGAACGGAATGGCGGCGATCGGCTGACTCTCGATCGCCTTGGCGAATTCGCGCACGGAGATTTCGGGACGCTTGTGCATGCCGACCTGGTTGAGGCAGTAGAGCGGCGGGCGATCGTTCGGCCGCGCCGCCTTCAGCACGTTCAGCATGTTCTTGGTGTTGCGCATATTGGCGAGATCGGGCTCGGCGACAATCAGGATGTCGTCCGCGCCGACCAGCGTACGCTTGGTCCACGCCGACCATTGATGGGGGACGTCGAGCACGATGCAGGGCGTCGTCATTCGCATCGTATCGAAGATGGCATCGAACGCGTCGGCGCCGAAATCGTAGACCTGGTCCAACGTGGCCGGCGCCGCCAGGAGGTTGAGGCGGTCGGTGCATTTCGACAGCAGACGCTCCATGAGGGCTGAGTCCGGCCGCTCCTGTTGGAAGACGGCGTTGGCAATGCCTTGGACCGGGTCCTGGTTGTAGTCGAGGCCTGCGGTGCCGAAGGCGAGGTCGAGATCGATCACGACGGAATCGAGTGCGAGGTCGCGGGCGATCGCCCAAGCCACGTTGTGCGCGACGGTGGATGAGCCGACGCCGCCCTTGGCGCCGACAACGGCGACGATGCGGCCGACGGCCACGGCCTCGGATGCCGCGTAGAGGCCGCAGATCGCGCGCACGACATCGATCGGCTCGACCGGTGCGGTGATGTAGTCGCTGACGCCGCGCCGCACCAGCTCGCGATAGGGCGTGACGTCGTTGGCGCTGCCGATCACGACGACGCGGGTGCCGGCGTCGCAGACGGTCGCGAGTTCATCGAGCCCTTCGAGGATATCGCTGCCTGGTTCGCTCTCGATCAGGATGACGTTCGGTGTTGGCGCTTTATGATAGGCCTCGATGGCGGCTGCAATGCCGCCCATGTGAACGGTAAGGTGGGCCTTGCCGAGCCGGCGGTCTTCGCTTGCCGCGCGCACCGCGGTTGCGACCGCGACGCTGGCGCAAAAGGCCTGAACTGAAACGCGCGGCGCCGGCGAGATATATTCTTCGGGCTTCGTCGGCGTCTCGTCCACTTGATCGTCGGAGTTTTGAAAAACGCGGCTGATCATTTGCCTGTATCGCTGAGTTTGGCTTTGTCGGCTTCGGGGTAGGTGGTCTCGGTCGCTTGACCCTTGCGGTATTTTTCAAAGGCGATATTGCGCCGGGACGTATAGGCGACGCTTTCGGGACGCGGCTGCTCGAGGTCCGCCGGATTGTCGATCATAGCGGCGAGGTTGCGCTGGGTCGCACAGCCGAAATTGTGGTAGGGGCGGTTTTCGTTGTAGGCGACGTTGTCGATGTTCGGCCCGAGATCTTGCGGCCACAGCCCGCATGGACCGGCGACAGCCGAAATTTTCGGATAGCTCAGCCTGATCGTCGGCAGCGTGCGGGCATCGTCGGGGTAGTAGTGACGCAGCGTGATGGCGCGCGAAGGCACGCCGCCCGCCATCAGGACCGTCCGGATTTCCTGGTAAGACGCCGCAGCCGCGCGCGCGTTCGCCGTGCCGATCGGGACCTCGGCGATGATCGCTCCGGTGCCTTCGCGCATCCAGTTGTGCGCCAGGCCCATGACGTCGGTGCGCTGCGGCCCGGAGAGGCCGCCGCGGTTGCGGCCGACGAACACGACGATCGACTGGTCGGCTTCGGTCACCGCAATCGGATGACGGTGGCGATAATCATAAGGCACGCTCGCGGTCGTCACGACTTCCGTAGACTGCCACGTGCAAGCGCCGAGCGCCGCCGAACAGCCGAGGAGGGCGCCAAGCAGCCCCACGACCTTGACCCGTTGGAGCGGTGTTCTCGTTATCATCGTTTTGTCCTCGTCCCCACGCGCTGAACAGTGCTGCGTTTCAATCAATGATGAAGCCAAAATTGCCTTGGACACCGGCGACGGGATCGACGCGGGCGGCGACGCCGTAGATTCGGTTGATGCGCCCGAGCAGCGCGGACTGGGAATCGGATGCCGGTGCGAATCCGTCATCGGGACGCGACAGCTCCTTCTGCGCGACCGCGCGGACGACATAGGGCGTCACCAGCACCATCAGTTCGGTCTGGTTGTTGACGAAGTCCTGGCTGCGGAACAGTTGGCCCAGAACCGGCAATTGATCGAGCCCGGGCAGGCCGTTGATGGCCTGCTTCGTTTGCTCCTGGATCAGGCCGGCCATTGCCATCGAGCCGCCAGAGGGGATTTCCAGCGTCGTCTCGGCGCGGCGGGTCTTGATTGAGGGAATCGTCGTTCCACCCTGGCCGCCAGTCAAAGCGTTTTCGGTCGAGACTTCCGAAACTTCCGTCATCACGCGCAGGCTGATCCGTCCCTCGGACAGGACGACCGGCGTGAAGTTGAGCGAGATGCCGAATTTCTTGAAGCTGACGGTCTGGACGCAATTTCCGATGCCGCCCCCCGCTGTTGTTTGGCAGCTTACGCCGGTCGGAATGGGAAATTCGCCGCCTGAGATAAACGTTGCAGATTCGCCTGATATCGCTGTGAGATTGGGTTCGGCGAGCGTCTTCACGACACCGGCCTTTTCCATCGCGCGAAGCACTGCCTGGACCGACGGCATCGTGCCGGCTGCGATGCCCAGGCCATTGCCGGGCACGAGGGGTGCGTTGTTTGCAGTGAAGGGATTGGTATTGTTGAAATTCACGGTCGTATTGCCGACATTCAATTGGGCGCTGAGATCGATGCCCAGTTGTTTGACGACATCCCGCCGGACTTCCGCGACAGTAACCTTCAACATCACCTGATCGCGGCCGCGAACGACGATCGAATTGACGACCTTCTCGGACCCGCCCACCAGCCGCGCAGCGATCTCGCCGGCCTGCTGGGCTTCGACTGGGCTCGACACCGTGCCGGTCAGCACCACGCTATCGCCGACGCCCTCGATCTGGATTCCCGGCAGCGACTGCCGCAGCGTGGCGCGCACGCCGTTGAGGTCGCGCTTGACCGCGATGTCGTAGGACGCGACCTGCTGACCGTCGGCATCGAAGAACACCACGTTGGTCTGGCCGACCGCAGCGCCGATGATGTAGGCACGCTGCGAAGAGCGAACGACGGCGTTGGCGATCTTCGGGTCAGCGACCAGCACATCCTTCACATCGCGCGGCAGATCGACGACCACGGATTTGCCGATGCCGAGCGACAGGAAGCGCATCTTGGCCGGGCTGATGGCGGAGGTCGTCACCGGATCCTTGTCGGACTCGGCTGCGACGACGGGCAGCAACGGGCCGAGCGTCAGCGCGGCGACGGCCGACAATAACAGGCTGCGTCCCAGCACAGCCCGCATCGCTGACTTATTATCCCCAAACTTCATTTCTGGCGTCCTTTCGGTCACTTCTGTGCCGTCGTTGGATTGGCGACCCCGTAGCGAACCACGTTGACGCTCTCGCTTCGTTTCTTGATCTGTTCCTCGATCGCGCCTTCTGGCTCGTTGACATCGGTGATGCTGCGCAGCGCGAGCGTCAGCGAGCCGCTCTGGCGCGCGCGCGCCAGCGTCTCGGCGTGCTCGGGTTTCAGTTCGAGTGTGGCGGTGCGGCCGACGAGGGAGTTGCTGCCCTCTTTTTCCTTCGGCGCCTGATCGATCGCCAGCACGCGGATATTTGAGAAAATGATTTCCGATTGGACGACGTCTGGTCCCCTGCCGTCTGGATTCTTCTCGCGCTTGGAAAGGATGACGTCGACGCGGTCGTTGGGCAGGATGAAGCCGCCGGCGCCGGTTTCTGGCGAGATCTCGGTCGAGATCGCGCGCATGCCGCTCGGCAGGATGGCGGCCATGAAGCCGGAGCCGTTGGCCTTGACCAGCTTCTGCTCGCGGATCGGTTCGCCCGCGAAGAAGGGCGTGCGTGCGATCGAGCCGGCAATTTCCGTGATGGCGTCGGCCCTGCCGGCGCGGTTGATCAGATTGTTGCCGGCAGTTGAGGCCGGCCAGGTCTGCCATTGCAGGTCTTCGGGCTTGACCGCCTGGCCGAGTCCGATGTCGGACTTGGCGACCAGAATTTCCACTGTCGGGAGTTGTGCGACCGGTTCGGTCGCCGGGTGGGATTTTTCGTCCGTGCCCCGGGCGAGATAGGCGGCGACACCGCCGGCACTCAACGCGATGGCTAGAACGACGACACGTGCGATGTTCATACGCTTACGATCTACTCTTACGCAGGGATGCCCATCCAACGCAGCCATCCCGTAAGAATGACTAGGCATCAAAGGTATAAGGGAACTTGAGGCCTGAGGTTTTTGGTCGATCGGAAAGCGGGATTCACCGTCATGGTGAACGACTGGTTAGCGTTCGGAAGCAGCCACTCCGCATAAATCCGTAGGTGGCGGTGTGTGCTCCGCCACCGCTCCGACCGGACTTCAGGACCGGCGCTGCTAGGATGCGCGAGCCTGTTCTAGAGGTTCGGTCTCTGCGAAGCCGGCCTGCAAGACCTCTTCGCGCTTGTGGCGCAGATGCGCGCGCAGGATATGCGACAACCCCACGCCGTCGCGGCGTTGCAGTGCATTGAGGATCGCTTCGTGCTCCTGCACCGCCAGCGCCCAGCGCCGTGGTGTCATCGGCGTGACGTAGCGCGCACGGCGAATGCGGGCCGTGACTAACTCATAGAGGCCCGAGAGCACCGGATTGCCGGCCGCGGCGATGATCGCCTCGTGGATATAGCGATTGCAGCGATAGTACTGCAGGAGGTCGTGCTCCCCGTAATGCCGCACCATCGCGGCATGAGCGGCGGCGACGTCGGCGATCTCGGCATCCGTGATGCGCTCGCAGGCGAGTTCTCCCGCCAGCGCTTCAAGTCCCTGGCACACCTCGAACAGGTCGCGCATGTCCTTGTCGGTCAGCCGCGCCGCGCGCGAGCCGCGGTTCGGCAGCAACTGAACCAGGCCTTCGGCCGCTAGCACCTTGAGGGCCTCTCGTAGCGGCGTCCGGGAGATCTGCAGCTTTTCACAGAGGTCGCGTTCGGGGATCCGCGCGCCCGGTGGAATCTCGCCGTCGAGCAACATGGCGCGGACGCGGCCTACTACTTCCTCATGAAGCATCGCCGTAAAAATCCAATTTGAATGCAAAACTGGCTATATCACCCCAATAATGTCAGTTCCAGCTTGATAAAACGGATTTTTGCATTCAGAATTGGTAAAAATCGATTAAAGAAAGGGCCGTCGGGATGGAACTGGACGTAGCGGTACGGGAGGGTGATCTCCTGTTTTCCCTCGATGACGGCATCGGCCGGGTGACCTTCAACCGCCCCCAGGCGCGCAATGCATTCACTTTCGAGGTGTACGAGCGGCTGGCGGAGATCTGCGAGCTCGCCAACCGCGACCGTGCCATCAAGGTGCTGCTGCTGCGAGGGGCCGGCGACAAGGCGTTTGCCGCGGGCACCGACATCAATCAGTTTCGTGCCTTCAAGGCGCCGCAGGATGCGCTCGACTACGAGAACCGTATAGACCGCGTGCTCGGCATCCTCGAAACATGCCGCGTGCCGACCATTGCCGCCATCAACGGCGCCTGCACCGGCGGCGGCGCGGGCATCGCGGCCTGCTGCGATCTGCGCATCGGCACAAAGAGCACACGGATCGGATTTCCGATCGCGCGCACCCTCGGCAACTGTCTGTCGATGTCGAATGTCAGCCGCATTACCGCGTTGATCGGTCCGGCGCGGGTCAAGGATCTGATCTTCACCGCACGGCTTGTCGAAGCCCAGGAGGCGGCCTCGCTCGGCCTGCTCAACGAGGTCGTCGATGATCTCACGGCGCTTGACACGCGCGCCGACGAGATCGCGCGGCTCGTTGCCGGCAATGCGCCGCTGACGCTGAGCGCGACCAAGCAGGCGGTCGCGCGCTTACAGAAACGGCTGACGCGCGAGGAGGGCGAGGACCTCATCCTGATGTGCTACACCAGCCAGGATTTCCGTGAAGGGCTCGATGCGTTTCTTACCAAGCGCCCACCGCAATGGCGCGGCCAATAGGAGCCCTCATGTCCGTTCAAGACGATACGCCGCTGCGTTCGGGGCCGCTCGCCGGCCTCAAGGTCATCGATCTCACCCATGTGATGGCGGGGCCGACCTGCACGTTGATGCTCGCCGACATGGGCGCCGACGTCATCAAGATCGAGAAATGGCCAAATGGCGACGACACGCGGCACTCGGTGCCACCGAAGATCGGCGACGAGGCGGCCTCCTTTTTGATGATGAACCGCAACAAGCGGGGCATCGTGCTCGACTTGAAGACCGCAGGCGGCAAGGAGGTGCTGCGGCGGCTGATCGCCGGCGCCGACGTGCTGGTCGAGAATTTCGCGCCGGGCGCGATGGAGCGGCTCGGCTTCGGCTATCAGGAGCTGCACCGGGATTTTCCGGCGCTGATCTATTGCTCGCTGTCCGGTTTCGGTCGCACCGGCCCGTACAAGCATCGCCGCGGCTTCGATCTGGTCGCCCAGGCGATGAGCGGCATCATGAGTTTTACCGGCGAGCGGCCGGACGGCCCTCCAGTCAAATGCGGGCCGCCGCTCTCAGACATCACCGCCGGTCTGCTGGCGTGCATGGGAATCCTCGCCGCATATTCGCACCGGCTCAAGACCGGGGAAGGGCAATGGGTGGAGACCTCGCTCTACGAGGCGGCGCTGGTGCAGACCTATTGGCAGTCGACGATCGCGCTTGCGAGCAATGTGGCGCCGCGCGCCATGGGCTCGGCCCATCCGCTCAACGCGCCGTATCAGGCGTTCGAGGCATCCGATGGCTGGCTGGTGGTCGGGGGCGCCAACAAAAAGCACTGGCTGCTGATGCTCGAGGCGCTTGGCGCGCCGGAGCTGGCTTCCGACCCGCGCTTCGTCAACGGCTCCGACCGCATGGCAAATCTGAAGGAGCTCGAAGCCGAACTGAGCGCACGCTTCCGCAAGCACACGCGGGCGCATTGGCTCACGGCGCTTGACGAGAAGGGCGTGCCCTGCGGCCCCGTACACGACATGCTGGAAGCGTTGAACGATCCGCAGACGCTCGCGCGCGACATGGTGGTCGAGGTCGAACATTCGACACTCGGACCGGTCAAAACAATTGGACTGCCGATCAAATTCTCGGCGACTCCCGGCAAGGTACGTTCGGGCGCGCCGGTTTATGGCGAGCACACGCGCGAGGTACTGCGTGAACATGGATTTGATCAGGCGCAGATCGATGCGCTTGAGCGGGAGGGCGCGATCGTTGCGGCCTCGGCCGGCCGCAAGGAGCAGGTCGCCTGACAATGAGCTGAAAATACGAACGACAACAAGAATGACTACCCGGAGGAAGCCATGAAGATCGCGTCAAAACTCCTGCTGTCCACGGCAGCTCTTATGCTCGCCGGCGCGCTTCCGGCGGCCGCGGCGTGGAAGCCGCAGAAGCCGATCGAGTTCGTCGCAACGGCGGGGCCGGGTGGCGGGACAGACAATCTCGCGCGTGCCGTCCAGAGCATCATTACCAAGTACAAGCTGACCGACCAGCCGGTGGTAGTCGTCAACAAGGGCGGCGGCAGCGGGGCGGAGGGTTATATCTACGGCAAGGCGTCCGCCGGCGATCCGTACAAGGTGATCTTCGGCACCTCGAATGCGTGGCAGCAACCGCTCGTCTCCAAGGTCGCTTTCAACTATACCGATCTCACCCCAATCGCCGCCATGGCGCAGGACGAGTTCTTGCTGTGGGTGAAGCAGGACGCGCCCTACAAGACCGTGGGCGACTTTCTCAAGGCCGCGGCCGCATCCGAGTTCAAGATGGGCGGGGCGCAGTCCAAGGACACCGACGAGGTGTTGACGCGGATGATCGAGAAGGCGGCGCGCGTCAAGTTCACCTACATTCCCTTCAAGAGCGGCGCAGAGGCTGCCGTGCAGTTGGCCGGTGGCCATATCGATGCCCACGTCAACAATCCCTCTGAGAGCCTCGGGCAATGGCGCGGCAGCACCCAGCGCCCGCTCTGCGCCTTCAGCCCGAAGCGGCTGCCGCAGGGGCCGAAGGTCACGACATCAGAGGGGTGGAGCGATGTGCCGACCTGCGTCGAACAGGGGCTCGCGATTTCGCAATACGAGCAGCCGCGCACGGTGTGGCTCCCTGGCAAGGTCAGCCCGGAGCAGGCAGCCTTCTACGTCGATCTCATGAAGCAGGTGCAGGCGACGCCGGAATGGAAGGAATACATCGAGAAGACCTCGCAGGTTGATACCTTCCTGACCGGCGCTGCATTCGACGATTTCATCAAGAAGGATCTCGAACACGTCAAGCAGGTCGCGGGCGAACAGGGCTGGCTGGTGAAGTAGGCGGGAAGCGATGATATCACGACGGGCGCTCGAGATCGCCGCCGCGGCGCTGACCGGTATTTTCGGTGTTGTGGTCATCATATCCAGTATCGACAACGGCATCGGCTGGTCGAGCGCCGGCGTTGACGCCGGCACATTTCCGTTCCTGACCGGCGTCATCATCGTGCTCGGCAGCCTTTACAACGTTGCTCACGGCGCGCTCGGCCGCGGCACCCTCGCAAATGTCAGGATAGCCATCACGGCGACCGAGGTTCGCCGCCTCGCGGGACTGTTCGTTCCGGCCGCGATTTTCGTTGCCGTCATTCCGCTGCTTGGGATGTATCTGGCCTCGGCGGGCTACGTTTTTGCGGTTCTGGCGTTGCCAAGGCGGCAACCGGTCTTGCGCGCGCTCGTCATCGGAGCGGCTACGCCGCTTGCGCTTTACATCGTGTTCGAGCGCATGTTCCAGGTGTCGCTGCCGCACGGCGCGCTCGCTGCCGCGTTCGGTTTCTAGGAGCGGGGCGATGGAAAATCTTGAATCGCTGCTGCATGGCTTCACCATCGCGGTCACCGTTCCACATCTGACGCTGATGGTGGTCGGCGTCCTGCTCGGCATTCTTGTCGGGGTTCTGCCCGGCCTCGGCGCGCCAAACGGGGTGTCATTATTGCTGCCGCTGACTTTCGGCATGCAGCCGGTATCTGCGATCATCCTGCTGTCGAGCATGTATTGGGGCGCGTTGTTCGGCGGCTCGGTGACGTCGATCCTGTTCAACATCCCCGGCGAACCTTCCTCCGTCGCGACCACGCTCGACGGCTATCCGATGGCGCGCGACGGCAGGCCGACAACGGCTCTGGCCACCGCCTTCGGCTCGGCGGCGTTCGGCGCGCTGGTCGGCGTGATCCTGATTACGTTTCTAGCCTCCTGGGTGGCGCAGGTGGCGCTCGCCTTCGGGCCGCCCGAATACTTCGCGGTTTATTTCCTCGCCTTCGCCAGTTTTGTCGGCATGGGCGGGGCGGCGCCGATCAAGACGGTGGTGGCGCTCGGAATCGGTTTTGCCATCGCTGCAATCGGCATCGATACGGTGTCCGGCAGCGTGCGGCTTACCATGGGTATCGATGAGCTGGTGAAGGGCGTCAGCTTCGTCGTCGCTGTGATGGGGCTGTTCGGCATCGGCGAATTGCTGATCGCGGTCGAGGAGGAGTTTTCTGCCCGCGCGGTATCGTCGAGGGTGGATTGGAAGGAAGTCTTCCGCGCGCTCGGCCGTCTGCCGCAGCATGGCATTGCGCTATTGCGCAGCGCCGCCATCGGCTGCTGGATGGGCATTACGCCGGGTGGCCCGACCGCGGCTTCCTTCATGAGCTACGGCATCGCCAAGCGCTTTTCGCGGAGTGGCGCGCGTTTCGGCACCGGTGAGGCCGAGGGCATCGTCGCGCCTGAGACCGCCGACCATGCCGCCGGCACCAGCGCACTGCTACCGATGCTTTCGCTCGGCATTCCCGGCTCGGCCACGGCCGCCGTCATGATGGGCGGGCTGATGATCTGGGGATTGAACCCCGGACCGATGCTGTTCGTCGACCAGAAAGATTTCGTCTGGGGGCTGATCGCCTCGATGTATCTCGGCAACATCGTCGCGGTGGCGCTCGTGCTGCTCACCGTTCCCGTGTTCGCCGCGCTGATGCGCATCCCGTTCGCGGTCATCGCGCCCCTGATCGTCATCATCTGCGTCGTCGGCGCCTATTCGGTCTCGAACTCCTATCTCGACGTCGTCTTGATGCTCGGCTTCGGCCTTGTCGGTTATCTCTTCAAGAAGCTGCACTATCCATTGGCCCCGTTGGTGCTGGCGATCGTGATCGGCGACAAGGCCGAGGACGCGTTCCGGCAGGCCATGCTGATGTCCAAGGGATCGCTCGGGATATTCTTTGCGAACGGACTGGTCACGACGCTCGTTCTGGCCGGGATGGCGCTGCTACTGCTTCCGCTCGCCTTGCAGCTCCTGCATCTTTCGCGAAAGCCGGGCGAAGCCGCTCATGAAAGGGTGAGGATCATATGAACCTGCATAGCCCCGGCAAGCCGCTGATCGCGCTGGCGATGGGTGACCCCGCCGGCATCAGCCCGGAGCTGACCGCCAAGCTCGCCTGCCTCGATGAGATCCGCTCCCGCGCACGCCTGCTCGTGATCGGGGATCGCCGCGTTTTCGATGAAGGCGCGCGCATCGCCGGCGTTGCGAGCGACCTGCCAAATGTGCCGCCGTCGGCGGAGCCCAGAACAATCGCCGGTGACGCCGCCTTTATGGACCTCGGCCACCTCGATCCCGCGACCATCGAGCGTGGTGCTGCCAGCCAGGCCGGCGGCGCGTTCGCGCTGGAGAACTACCGTCGCGCGCTGACGCTGGCGCGTGACGGGCAGGCCGATGCGGTCTGCTTCACGCCGTTCAACAAGAAGGCGATGCGGCTCGCGCGCGCGGAGTATGATGACGAGATTGCGTTTTCCGCCGAGGTCGCCGGCCTAAAAACGCCGGCCAGCGAATTCAACGTGCTCGACAGGCTCTGGAATGCCCGCGTCACCTCGCACATCCCGCTCAAGGACGTGGCCTCGCGCCTCTCCGTCGAACGTATCTATCGCGCGCTGAAACTGACCGATGCCTGCATGCGACGGGCCGGTTTTGCCGAGCCGCGCATCGCGGTGGCTGGGCTCGACCCGCATGCCGGTGACGGCGGCAATTTCGGCCGTGAGGAGATCGATGTGATCGAGCCAGCTGTCAGGGCCGGCCGCGCCGAAGGGATAGCGGTGGAGGGGCCGTTTCCGGCCGACACGGTCTTCCTGCGCGCTAAGAACGGGGCCTTCGATGCGGTGCTGACGATGTACCACGACCAGGGCCAGATCGCGATGAAGCTGATGGGCTTCGATCGCGGAGTGACAATCCTGGGCGGCTTCCCGTTCCCGATCTGCACGCCGGCCCATGGCACGGCTTACGACATCGCAGGCCAGGGCGTTGCCTCGGTCGGCGCCAGCCGCGCGGCCTTGTTGCTGGCGGCCGACATGGCGGGCGCGGTCAGCCTGGGAAATCGGGCTGCGTGAGGGTTAGGCGACCGCCTTCAATGCCGCAAAGCCGCGCTCGAGGTCGGCCTTGAGATCCTCGACATTCTCCAGGCCGATGTGGAGCCGCAGTGCCGGTCCGCCCGGCGACCATTTGGTCGCGCTCCGATATTCGCTGCAATCGAAGGGAATGATCAGGCTCTCGAAGCCGCCCCACGAATAACCCATGCCGAACAGCTTGACCGCGTCGAGCAAGGCATCGACCGCCTTCTGGGGCACCGGCTTCAACACGATGCTGAACAGGCCGGAGGCGCCGGTGAAATCACGCTTCCAGATCGCGTGGCCCGGATGGCTCTCCAGCGCCGGATGCAGGACCGTCAGAACTTCCGGACGTTCGGCAAGCCAGCGCGCCATTTCGAGGCCGGAACGATAATGCTGCGCGAGCCGCACCGAAAGCGTGCGGGTGCCGCGCAGCGCCAGGAAGACGTCGTCCGGCCCGGCACAAACGCCGAGCAGGCGGATGCCCTCAGCGAGCAGCGGCCAGGCTTTCGCGTTCGCCGAAATCGTACCGAACATGATGTCGGAATGGCCGCCGATATATTTGGTGGCGGCCTGCATGCTGATGTCGACGCCCTGGTCGAGCGAACGGTGAAACAGCGGCGTGGCCCAGGTGTTGTCGTCGATGACGAGCGCGGCCTTCGCATGTGCAACTTCGGCGATGGCAGGGATGTCGGTCATTTCAAACGACTGCGAGCCCGGCGCCTCGACCAGCACGGCCCTGGTGTTGGGCTTGAACAGCTTTTCGATTCCGGCGCCGATCAACGGATCGAAATAGCTGACTTCGACGCCGTAGCGCGCCAGCATGCCGTTGCAGAAATTGCGCGAGGGCCGATAGACATTGTCGGTCACCAGTAGATGATCGCCGGCATTGAGTACCGAGAGCAGGGTGGTGGTGATCGCGGCGAGCCCGGATGGCGCAAGGCCGACGCCCGCGCATCGCGGGCCCTCCAGCGACATCAAGACGTCCTGCAGCGCCCGCGTAGTCGGGGTGCCGTGGCGCCCGTAGGAGAATTCGGCGCGGTGGGCGTGCAGGTCCTCGGCGCTCGGATAGAGCACGGTCGAGCCGCGGAAGACCGCGGGATTGACGAATCCTCTTTGTCCTTTGGTGTCACGGCCCGCGGTCACCAGTTTGGTTTCCGGCTTTTGTGGGTTGGACGGACCGTCGTTCGAAAAGCTCATGCGTTTGCATTATCCAAGACGTTATGCCGCAGTCACAACTTGATCGCGAAAACGCTGTCGGGCGGCGGGGCAAGATCGGGTAAGTTAATAAGAAGATGCAGAAGACGGCCGTCAACCCCTTGACCCGGCACGCCAGTCGTTCTGAGATGCGCGCCGACTAACAATCGCTGCAAGTTGAGGGGCCTGCCGCGATATCGGATCCACCGCCTGACCGCAATGGCACGCAAAATGCACGGTCAGGACGACGCTTTTCAGCGAGGGATCAGCGGGTTGGCCCAGCAACGTCAAGCGTTGCCTAAAAATCGATCTTCGGACGACCCCTTGAAAGGCCTTTACCCATGAAACGCGTATCTCTGGTTGTTACCCTTGCCGCTGCCGCCGCGCTCTCGGCCCAGGCCGCCTCGGCGCAAACCCTCAAGACGGTCAAGGACCGAGGCATGCTGTCCTGCGGAGTCAGCCAGGGTCTGCCGGGCTTCTCGTCGCCGGATGACAAGGGCAACTGGACCGGCCTCGACGTCGACATCTGCCGGGCGATCGCCGCCGCCATCTTCAACGACGCGAGCAAGATCAAGTTCGTGCCGCTGTCGGCCAAGGACCGGTTCACCGCGCTGCAGTCCGGCGAAATCGACGTGCTGTCCCGCAACACCACCTGGACGCTGTCGCGCGACACCTCGCTGGGCGCCAACTTCACCGGCGTCACCTATTATGACGGCCAGGGCTTCCTGGTGAAGAAGTCGCTGAAGGTGAATTCCGCACTGGAGCTGAACAGCGCCTCGGTCTGCGTGCAGACCGGCACCACGACCGAGCAGAACCTCGCCGACTACTTCAAGGGCAACAACATGAAGTACGAGGTGATCGCGTTCGCGACCGCCGACGAGACCGTCAAGGCCTATGAATCCGGCCGCTGCGACGTCTTCACCTCAGACGTCTCCCAGCTCTACGCCGAACGCCTGAAGGTCGCCAATCCCGCCGAGCACGTCGTGCTGCCCGAAGTGATTTCGAAAGAGCCGCTCGGACCGATGGTCCGCCATGGCGATGATCAGTGGTTCGACGTCGTGAAGTGGACGCTCTACGGGATGGTCGGCGCCGAAGAACTCGGCATGACCCAGAAGAACATCGATGAGATGGTCAAGTCCGACAAGCCCGAGGTTAAGCGTGCCGTGGGCACCGACGGCAATCTGGGCGAGCAGCTTGGCCTGACCAAGGACTGGTTGGTGCGGATCGTAAAGGCGGTCGGCAATTACGGCGAGTCCTTCGAGCGCAACGTCGGGTCCGGCTCCAAGCTCGGCATTGCCCGCGGCCTCAACAACTTGTGGAGCAAGGGCGGTATCCAGTACGCACCGCCGATCCGCTAAGCGGCAGCAGGAGGGGCTGCGGCGATGGCCATTGATCCCCGAAAACCACCATCGCAACTGCTGCCCAGGCTGCAGCGGGCGCTCGGTGGCCGGGCGGGCTGGAGCGGCTTTGTGCTCCAGCTGCTGTTCGTCGCCGCGCTCGCCTGGATCTCATACGAGATCGTCGCCAATGCCCGCGCCAACCTGCAGGCGCAGCGGATCACCGCGGGCTTCGGCTTCCTTGCCAACAATGCGGGCTTTGACGTCAGCCAGAGTCTCATCCCGTATTCGGGCTCCGATCCCTATACGCGTGTCTTTGTGGTCGGCCTGCTCAATACGCTGCTGGTCTCGGTCATCGGCATCTTCTTCGCTACCGTAATCGGATTCCTTGTTGCGCTCGGCCGGCTCTCGCCGAACTGGCTGCTGTCGCGGATCTCGGGCGGCTATGTCGAATTGATCCGCAACCTGCCGCTCTTGTTCCAGATCCTGTTCTGGTATCTCGCGGTGCTCGCCGCTTTGCCCAATCCGCGGCAGAGCGTTTCGATCTTCGACGCCATCTTTCTCAGTAATCGCGGCCTGGTCATTCCGAAGCCGATCGGTCAGGCTGGCTTCGAACCGTTCGTCGTCGCCCTGCTGGTGGCGATCGTCGCTTCGATCGTGTTGTGGCGCTATGCGCGCCGGCAGCTCTACCAAAGCGGCAGGCTGATCAAGGTGTGGCCCTATGCGCTCGGCATGATCATCGGCCTGCCACTGCTCAGCGTGCTGATTTTCGGCGCCCCCGTCACGTTTGAGGTGCCCGTGCTCCGGGGCTTCAACTTCGCCGGCGGCTCGCGCCTCATACCGGAATTCGTCGCGCTGACGCTGGCGTTATCGACCTACACGGCGGCCTTCATCGCCGAGATCGTACGCGCGGGCATTCTTTCCGTGCACAAGGGCCAGATGGAGGCCGGTTCCTCGCTCGGCCTGCAGCGCGGCTCGGTGTTGCGGCTGATCGTGATCCCGCAGGCGCTGCGCGTGATCCTGCCGCCGCTCACCAACCAATATCTCAACCTCACCAAGAACTCCTCGCTGGCGGTGGCGATCGGCTATCCCGATCTGGTCTCGGTGTTCGCTGGAACCACGCTGAGCCAGACCGGGCAGGCGATTGAAATCATCGGCATCACCATGGGCGTCTATCTCCTGATCTCGCTGGTGACCAGCGCGATCATGAGTTTCTATGGGTGGCGGATCAGCCGGAGCATGGGCGGATGAGCGACACGACCGCATCCAATTTCGTCCGCCAGGAGCTCGTGCCGGAGCGGCCGGCGCCGGTGAAGACCACCGGTTTCATCGGCTTCCTGCGTACCCGTCTGTTCAATTCCCCGACCAATATCCTGATCACCATCGTCAGCCTGCTGCTGCTGTGGGTGATCGTCGTTCCCTCCGTGAAATTCGCGTTTATCGACGCGGTCTGGGTCGGCAAGGACCGCACCGCGTGCCTGCCGAAAAATCCCGGCGACGTGGTCGGCGCCTGCTGGCCTTTCATTCAGGCCAAGTTCTCCCAGTTCATCTACGGCTTCTATCCCGAGCCGGAGCGCTGGCGGGTCAATCTTACCTTCATTCTTGCCGCGATCCTCTTGGTGCCGCTGCTGATTCCGCGGCTGCCGGCCAAGGGCCCGAACGCCATCCTGTTCTTCGTGGCTCTCCCTGTCGTCGCTTTCTTCCTGCTGCGCGGCGGCGGGCTCGGTGGCTTCGGGGTGAGCTGGACGGCTGGGCTTCTTGCGGGCTTCAACGACAGTATCGGCGACGGCGGCCGGAAGCTGGTGGCCTCCGGCGAGACAACCGTCATCATCGGGCCGCTGCTATGGGTCATCGGCAAGTTGATCGTGCTCTTGAGCGCGCTGGTTGGCTGGGTGCTGCTGCCGCTGACCTGGTTGCGTGACCAGATCCAGGCCACGGGCAGCCCGGTCTGGGCCGACCTCCTGGCAACGGCTGTGATCGTATCGGCGCTGCTGTTCTGGCTCGGTGGCGGGATGCGTGCCGGCTGGCGTCCGTTAGTCACAAATCTCGCGATCTTTGTCGGCATCGGCGTCGTGATCGCGGTGATGGGGCTCGACAACGGCGGCCTTCCGGAAGTCGATACGCGGCTGTGGGGTGGCCTGCTGGTGACGCTGGTAGTGTCCGTCACCGGCATCGTCGCCTCGATGCCCGTCGGCATCGCACTCGCTCTAGGGCGGCGTTCGACCATTCCGCTGATCCGGATTTTCTCAATCGCCTTCATCGAGTTCTGGCGCGGCGTTCCGCTGATCACCGTGCTGTTCTTTGCCACCTACATGCTGCCGCTGTTTGTGCCGACCGGCTTCACCATCGACGGGCTGGTCCGCGCCCTGATAGGCATTGCGCTGTTCGCGGGCGCCTATCAGGCTGAAGTGATCCGCGGCGGGCTCGCGGCAATCCCGCGCGGGCAGGGCGAGGCGGCGAGCGCGCTTGGCCTGTCCTGGAGCAAGACCATGGCGCTGATCGTGATGCCGCAGGCGCTGCGTCACGTCATTCCCGGTCTCGTCAACAGCTTCATCGCGCTCTTCAAAGATACCTCGCTGGTCTCGATCGTCGCTCTGTTCGATCTCTTGGGGCAGCTGCGCGCTTCCTTCAGCGACCCGGTCTGGTCGACGCCGACGACGCTGTTCACCGGCTTTGCTTTCACCGGGATCATCTATTTTGTCTTCTGCTTCGGGATGTCGCGTTACTCGCTGTTCGTCGAGAACCGGCTGAACGCCCATCGCCGCAACTGAGTATATGATCATGACCGCAAACCCGATCGTCGGCATCAACACACTCAACAAGTGGTTCGGTGACTTTCACGTGCTGCGCGACATCAACCTCGAGGTTGCCAAGGGCGAGCGCATCGTGATCTGCGGCCCCTCGGGCTCGGGCAAGTCGACACTGATCCGTTGCATCAACGCGCTGGAGGAATTTCAGGAGGGCACGATCGTCGTCGACGGCATTGAGCTCGGGCCGAACCTGAAGCGGATCGATGAGGTTCGCCGCGAGGTCGGCATGGTGTTCCAGAGCTTCAACCTGTTTCCGCATCTGACCGTGTTGGAAAACTGCACGCTGGCGCCGATCTGGGTGCGCAACATCCCGAAGAAGGACGCCGAGGCGGCCGCGATGAAGTTCCTGGAGCGGGTCAAGATCCCGCATCAGGCCAACAAATATCCCGGCCAGATGTCGGGCGGTCAGCAGCAGCGCGTCGCCATCGCCCGCGCACTGACGATGAATCCGAAGGTGATGCTGTTCGACGAGCCGACCTCGGCGCTCGACCCCGAAATGGTCAAGGAGGTGCTCGACACCATGGTCGATCTAGCCAAGGAAGGCATGACCATGCTGGTCGTCACCCACGAAATGGGATTTGCCCGCGAGGTTGCCAACCGCGTCGTGTTCATGGATGCCGGCCAGGTGATCGAATCGAACACGCCGGTGGAGTTCTTCTCCAACCCGCAGCACGCGCGGACCAAGCTGTTCCTAAGCCAGATTTTGCGGCATTGATCGGTTGCGTAGGGTGGGCAAAGCGCAGCGTGCCCACCAAAAGCGTCGCTGTTGAGAGAGATGGTGGGCACGGCGCAAGAGCGCCTTTGTCCACGCTACGAAGCCCCTCAGGGATGAGGTCAGTGGGGCGTGGAGCGATCTAGCCTCATGGTGGCAAACTTGAGATCACTCGTAACGTGTCGCGGCCAAAAGGATGTGAGCGAATAAGCTCCAAGTTGGCGAAGATGGCACTTGCCTGCCGCTATTAGCGAAAAAGCCATCCATGTCCTCAGTCCACGCCGCTACGGCTTCAAGATAATCCGGCGTAGCCGGATTATCGATCTCTGAAGTTGCACAAAATTTGGAGAGAGCTTGAACAAAAAGGATCAAGTCGGCCCGGCTTTGCACCGCATCTGGATTCAAAGTCGTGATCATGACTGTCCTCGGATGCGAATGGATGTACCGCCGTTCGTTGTTGTAACTTCCAAGCCTCGGCAGCGGCGTGGCCGCTAAACCTTCTCAAACGGCACGTCGATCTTGGTGCGCTTCTCCAGCCATGCCGGCACCGGCAGGTTCTTCGAGCGCATGAATTCCGGATTGAACAGTTTTGACTGATAGCGGTTGCCGGAGTCCGCGAGGATGGTGACGATGGTCTTGCCGGGCCCGAGCTGTTTCGCGAGCCGGATCGCGCCGGCGACATTGATGCCGGTGGAACCGCCGAGGCACAGGCCCTCGTGTTCGAGCAGTTCGTAGATCACCGTTACGGCTTCCTCGTCCGAAATTAGGAAAGCGTCGTCGACAACAGCTGTCTCGACGATCGGCGTAACGCGGCCGAGCCCGATGCCTTCGGTGATCGAGTCACCTGGCGTCGACTTGGCGGTACCATTCTTGAACAATTCGTACATCGCGAAGCCATGCGGATCGGCGCAGGCCGTCGTGATGTCCTTGTTCTTCTCTTTCAAGAATCGACTGACGCCGGCGAGGGTGCCGCCGGTGCCGACCGAGCAGATAAAGCCGTCGACCTTGCCACCCGTTTGCTCCCAGATCTCCGGTCCCGTGGATTCGTAGTGCGCTTTGGCGTTGTCGAGATTGTTCCACTGGTCGGCGAACAGCACGCCGTTGGGCTCAGTCTTGCGCAGCTGATCGGCCAGCCGCCGGCCGACATGCTGGTAGTTGTTGGGATTGGCGTAGGGCAGCTGCGGCACCTCGACGAGCTCGGCGCCACACAGCCGCAGCATATCCTTTTTTTCGCGGCTCTGTGTTTCCGGGATCAGGATCAGCGTGCGGTAACCGCGCGCGGCTGCGACCACCGCCAAGCCGATGCCGGTATTGCCGGCGGTCGATTCCACCACGAGCCCGCCCGGCTTGAGATCGCCGCGCTTCTCGGCTTCCAGGATCATCCATTTGCCCGCGCGGTCCTTCACCGATTGACCCGGGTTCATGAACTCGGCCTTGCCGAGAATGGTGCAGCCCGTCATCTCCGATGCCTGCTTCAGCTTGATGAGGGGCGTGTTGCCGATCGCTTCGATGACGTCTTTGTTGAAGGCCATGTTTTTCAAATTGCCGGTTTGTATGCCTAATCCTTAGGCGACCCTAAAGGACCGAAGCTAGCCGCACAAGCCAGCGCTGGGGCAGGGCAGTTAACCCGCTTTCGCAAACACCACCTGACGCACATCGATATTTCCCGAGAGGAATCCGGCCTCGCAATAGGCGAGGTAATATTCCCACGTTCGGCGGAAGCGATCGTCGAAGCCTGACGGCATCAGGTTTGGCCAGGCTGCCCGAAAATTGCTTCGCCATATCGCAAGCGTCTTGGCATAATCTTGCCCGAAAATACGCTCGCGGATGACGGGAACCCCAAAGCGCTCTCCGAGCGTCTTGAGGATTTGCGGCGACGGCAGCATGCCGCCCGGAAACACGTAGCGCTGGATGAAATCGACCTCGCGGCGGTAGGTCTGGAACAAGCTGTCCTGGATGGTGATGGCCTGGATGCCGGCGAGCCCGCCGGGCAGCAGCCGGTCGCGCAACTGTGAAAAGTATTTCGGCCAGAACTGCTCGCCGACCGCTTCGATCATCTCGATCGATGCGATCCGGTCGTAGCGGTCGCGCTCGTCGCGATAATCCCTGAGCTTGATCTCGACCTTGTCGCTGAGACCGGCCTTGAAAATGCGCGCCTGCGCGAAATCGCGCTGCTCCTTGCTGATCGTGAGCCCGACGACCTTGGCGCCGAAGGTCTTGGCGGCGTATTCGGCAAAGCCGCCCCATCCGCACCCAATCTCAAGAAGCTTCTGGCCCGGCCGCAGGTCGATGGCCTCGGCGAGCCGGCGATATTTGTTGTGCTGGGCTGCGGTCAGATCCGCCGTGTCGTCCTCGAACAGGGCCGACGAATAGGTCATGCTCGGATCGAGCCATGCCGAATAGAAGGCGTTGCCGATGTCGTAATGCGCATAGATGTTGCGGCGCGCTTGCCGCTTGGTGTTGCGATTGAGCCAGTGCCTGACGATCTGAAACGTGCGCGTCAGCGGGTTGCCGATCAGCATCGTCTGCATCCAGTCCTGATTGACACAGAACAGATAAAGGAATTGCGTCAGATCAGGCGTGTCCCATTCGCCGCGCAGATAGGCTTCCGCGATGCCGATGTCGCCGCCGCGCAGAAGCCGCGAGGCAAATCCGTAGTCGTAGATTGTCATGGCGGCGGCGGGGCCAGGGGCGTTGCCGCCGAGCCGGATAATGCGGCCGTCGGCCAGGCTCACGTCGAGCGTACCGCGCTTGAGTTTAGAGCCGAAGCCCAGCGCCAGCCGAACCAGGCGGGGTAATTCCGGAAACGTGGCGTGCACAGTTTCCGATGTGACCGTGATCAACTCGGGCATGGGCGATCCATCGAGTAGCGGTTTTACCCGGGCTTCGCATGGCCGATCGACCCTGCTTCAATCCTTGGCACGGGTGGACAACACCGGCGAAGTATAATCGTTGGTTTTCCCGCTCGCCAAGACAGTATCGAAGGCGGAGATGGCGGCGAACAGCGCAGTGAGGGCGGGATAGCTCAGCTCGTTGTAGACAATGAAGCCGCTAACGCCGTCAGAGTCGATGCTGACGGTATGGCTGTGACCGCCGGGCCTGAGCTCGCGGTCGTAGACGGTGATCGGATATTGTTTCGACAAGGTCCAGGCCGCGGCGTTGCCGCTGATTCCCGTCCCGACCACCGCGACCCGCATCTTTGGCTCTCCATTGCACGTCGCCAGATGGGGAGGGCTGTTCCCGGAGTTTCAAATCGGCCACAGGCAAGGCTTCGGCTCCGCGCGTAAGACGGATTCAGGACGTCAGAACAGGGGAAAAACCCCATGAAATCTTCGTAAGATTTCGGTCGCCTTGCGGCATCCGGACATCGCGCGAAACCCTATAAAATAAGGGGAAGCGCGCACTTTGCCGCCTGTTTTGCGCATCCGGACAGGTCGTCGGCGAAGGGCTGCGCGGGGCTGTCCGCGCCCGAGCCGCAAGGCTAGTATCCGGTTCGGTTTCAACGGAAGCATCACCCCGTGATCGTATTGCAGGCCAACAGGAGAAGCGCTCGTTATGCGCCGGGCCGGGAGTTGCCCGGTGGAGAACGGGTGTGACCCAAGGAATTGCAACTGCTGCGATCGAAGGTTGGCTGGCTCTTATTCCGGGCGGCAAGCGGGTCATGCGCTTGCTTGCGGCGTTTGGCATTGTCGCAAGCTCCGCCGGCTGCATCCTGACCAAGGACCTTCCCGATCCCGCGCTCGATATCCCCGAAGGCTACAAGGCGGCGAGGCTTTCAAAGGCCTCGGACGCAACGCCAACGCTCGACTGGTGGCGCGGCTTCCGCTCGAGGGAGCTGACGTCCCTGATGGAGGAGGCGCAGACCGTTAACCTCGACATCGCGGCTGCCACCGCACGCTTCAAGCAGGCGGATGCGCAGGCGCGAATCGCGGGCGCGGCACTGTTGCCGACGCTCAGCGGCACCGGCTCGGAGAGCTATTCCCGCACCTCCGGCTCCAGCGCCAGCGGCCTCAGTATTGGCGGCCGTGAGGTCGTCAACTATTCGGCCTCGCTGAGCGCGAGCTACGAGTTGGACTTCTGGGGCAAGAACCGCGACGCAGCGCAAGCCGCCGAAGAGATCGCGGTCGCCAACCGCTTCGACCGCGACGTCGTCGCGCTGACCACCCTGACGACCGTTGCCAACGCCTACTTCCAGGTCTTGGCGGCGCAGGACCGCATTCGCGTCGCGCAGCGCAACATCGCCAGCGCCGAGCGGATCCTGGGCGCCATCAAGGAGCGCTTCAGGGCGGGCACCGGCACCGACCTCGACGTCGCGCAACAGGAGAGCGTCCTCGCCAACCAGCGCGCGCTGGTGCCCCCACTGCGGCAGACGCTCGACCAGAACATCAACGCGCTGGCAACGCTGGTGTCGCGGCCGCCGGAATCGGTGCGCGTCAAGGGCGGCTCGCTCAACCAGATCGCCGCGCCGCGCGTCACGCCCGGCCTGCCGTCGGAGTTGTTGACGCAGCGCCCCGACATCCGCCGCCAGGAAGCCCAGCTCGCGTCCGCGACCGCCAATGTCGGCAACGCGCGCGCGCAGTTCTTTCCGAGCATTCAACTGACCGGGCAGGGCGGCTATCAGAGCTCGGCGCTATCATCGCTGTTTCAGCCGCACGCCGCCTTCTTCAGCATGGTCGGCAGCTTGACCCAGCCGATCTTCGACGGCGGGAGGATTCTCGGCAATTTCGAGTTCACCAAGGCCCGGCAGGATGAATTGCTGCAGACCTACCGCAAGACGGTGGTGCAGGCCTTTGCCGATGTCGATAACGCCCTGACTTCGATCCGCCAGACCACGGAGAGGCTGCGGCTGCAGCGCGAAGTGGTGGCGGCGTCGCGGCGGGCGTTTGAATTATCCGAGCAGCAGTTGCAGGCCGGAACCGCTGATATCGTAACTGTGCTAAATACGCAGCTAACGTTGTTCCAAGCTGAGGATGCGCTGGCGCAGGCCCAACTGGCCCGGCTGCTGGCGATCGTCAGTCTCTATCAGGCGCTGGGGGGCGGCTGGGAGCCCAGGATGGAAAGGCCCTTCAATGCTCTTTAAGCCGGAGGTAAAGGAGGACGCGAAGACGACGCGCAGGCGTGTCGCGCGCGGCATTGGCCGGCGAATGGTGTCGCTCACGATCACGCTGTTGATCCTCGGCGGGCTCGGCTATCTCGGCTGGAACGCATATCAGCAGAAGCCGACCGGCCGCGGTGGCCCGGGCGCGCGCCCCGATCTGCCGGTGCCGGTGCTGGCGGCGATGCCGCGCATCCAGGATGTCCCGGTCTATCTCGACGCAGTCGGCTCGGTCCGTGCGCTCAACACGGTGACCGTGCGCTCCCAGGTCGATGGCAAGCTGATCAAGGTGAATTTCGTCGAGGGCCAGGACGTCAAGCAAGGCGACGTGCTGGCCGAGATCGATCCTGTGATCTACCAGGCGCAGTACGATCAGGCGGTGGCGAAGAAGGCGCAGGATGAAGCGCTGCTCGCCAACCAGAAGCTCGATCTGGCGCGCTACCAGCAGCTTGCCGCGTCGAATGCCGGTTCCAAGCAGCAGGCCGATACGCAGCGTGCGATGGTCGCCCAGCAGGAAGCGCTGGTGCAGGCCGACCAGGCCGCGATCGACAACGCGAAGGCGATGCTTGGCTACACCAAGATCATCGCGCCGCTAACGGGGCGCGCCGGCCTGCGCCAGGTCGATCAGGGCAACATCATCCGCTCGACCGATGCGACCGGTCTCGTCATCCTGACGCAATTGCAGCCGATTGCGGTGCAGTTCAGTCTGCCGCAACAGCAGATCGTCCGGGTCAACGCCGCGGCGGCCAAGGGCCCGCTTTCGGTTGATGTGTTCGGCAACGACGGCGTGACCGTGATCGACACCGGCACGCTCAAGGGCATCGACAACCAGGTCGATCCGACCACCGGCACGCTGAAGCTGAAAGCCGAATTTCCGAATGCAAAATTCCAGCTCTGGCCGGGACAGTTCGTCAATGTGCGGCTCAAGGTCGAAACGCTGGAGAAGGCCATCGTGGTGCCGACATCCGCCGTGCAACGCGGTCCTATAGGCACGTTCAGCTACGTGATCGGCCCTGACAATGTCGCGACCGCAAAACCCGTTGTGGTGACGCAGCAGAACGAGAACGACGCGGTGATCGCAAGCGGGCTTTCGACCTCCGACCGTGTCGTGACAACAGGCTTTGCCAATCTTTCCGACGGCGCCAAGGTCCTGATCGGCACCGACGATCGTGCGCCGACCGCCGACCTTGCGCCGCGCAAGCGCAGCCGCAGCCCCGATGCCAAAGCTGGTCAAGCCAAGGACGGCCAGGCCCAACAAGGCAAGGACGGTCAGGTCAGAGACGGACAGGGCGGCGAGCACCGCAGCCGGCGCGAGCGCGGCGAGGGCGATCAGAAAGGACAGACCGGTCCGGCACCGGCCGAGCCGGCGGGTGGCGCTGCGAAGTCGCAGCCGTGACCGACGCACGCCTGACATGAATCTACAACTGAGGACGCAACCATGAGCGTCTCCGAACCGTTCATCCGCCGGCCGATCGCGACCTCGCTGCTCGGGATCGCGCTAATGATCGGCGGCGCGCTCGGCTATTGGGCGCTGCCGGTTTCGGCGCTGCCGCAGGTCGATTTCCCGACCGTGCAGGTGACGACGCAACTGCCCGGCGCCAGCCCCGATGTGGTGGCGTCCCTGATCACGGCGC
The DNA here is from genome assembly GCF_020329435.1 of Bradyrhizobium hereditatis. Classification (GTDB taxonomy): domain Bacteria; phylum Pseudomonadota; class Alphaproteobacteria; order Rhizobiales; family Xanthobacteraceae; genus Bradyrhizobium; species Bradyrhizobium hereditatis. The sequence goes on from NZ_JAGKJK010000001.1 coordinate 498,173, forward strand.
CGCTGGAGCGCCAGCTCGGGCAGATTCCCTCGCTGTCGTCGATGCAGTCGACCTCCTCGTTCGGCGTCAGCCAGATCTCGCTGCAGTTCGAACTCAACCGCGATATCGACGGCGCCACCCAGGACGTACAGGCTGCGATCAACGCGGCCGCCGGCGTCCTGCCGAAAAACCTGCCGTACCCGCCGACCTACGCCAAGGTCAATCCGGCGGACGCGCCGGTCATGACGCTGGCGCTGACATCGGAGACGATTTCGCTGCGCGCGATGAGCGACATCGCCGACACGATCCTGGGGCAGCGGCTCAGCCAGATTTCCGGCGTCGGGCGCGTTGCGGTGCTGGGTGGCTTGAAGCCGGCGGTGCGGGTGCAGGCCGATCTCGCCCGGCTCGCGGCTTACGGCATCTCGATGGAGGATTTGCGCAACGCGATCGCGGGCGCCAACGTATCCGGGCCGAAGGGCTCGCTCGACGGCGCCCAGCAGGCCTACACCATCGCCGCCAATGACCAGATCGCGGCGGCGGAGGCCTACAAGCCGATCATCATCGCCTACCGCAACGGCTCGCCGGTGACCATCGGCGATGTTGCTACTATCGTCGACGGGCTGGAGAACGACCGGACCGGCGGCTGGTATCAGGGCACGCCGGCTGTGATCATCGACATCCAGCGGCAACCCGGCGCCAACGTCATCGAAGTTGTCCGGCAGATCCGTGAGGAAATCCCGAAAATACAGCGCACGATCCCGGCCGGCGTCAACCTGACCGTGGTCTCGGACCGCACCGTGACCATCCGCGCCTCGGTGCGCGACGTGCAGTTCACGCTGGTCCTTGCCGTGGTGCTGGTGACGTTGGTGGTGCTGTTGTTCCTGCGGTCGCTGCGCGCGACCCTGATCGCGGGGGTGGCGCTGCCGCTGTCGCTGATCACAAGCTTCGGCATCATGTATTTCTGCGGCTTCAGCCTCGACAATCTGTCGCTGATGGCGCTGACGATCGGCACCGGCTTCGTGGTCGACGACGCCATTGTGATGATCGAGAACATCGTCCGCCACATGGAAAACGGCGAGTCCGTGATGGAGGCCTCGCTGAAGGGCGCCAGCGAAATCGGCTTCACCGTGATCTCGCTGACGGTGTCGCTGATCGCGGTCTTCATCCCGCTGCTGTTCATGTCGGGCCTCGTTGGACGCATGTTCCGCGAATTCGCGCTGACGCTGACGATCGCAGTCGTGACCTCGGCGATCGTGTCGCTGACGCTGACGCCGATGATGTGCTCGCGGCTCTTGAAGCATGTCGGCAAGGAGATGACGGTCCCCGGGCTTGCCGCCGTCAGTCGCTTCATCGACCGCACGGTCGACTTCTACCACCGCACGCTGCTGTGGGTGTTACAGCGCCAGCGCGCGACACTTGCGGTGACGTTCGCCACCATCGCCGCGACGCTCTTGATGTATGTAATCGCGCCGAAGGGCTTCTTACCGCTGCAGGACACCGCCTCGATCACGGCGGTGACCGAGGCCGGTCCCGATGTCTCCTTTGCCGAGATGCAAAGCCGGCAGGCCGCTGCGGCGGCCGCGATCCAGGCCGATCCTGACGTGGTCGGCGTGGTCTCCGTGATCGGCGCCGGATCGGTCAATCCGACCACGAATGTCGGGCGCCTCGTGATGACGCTGCGGCCGCGCGGCGAGCGGGCAGATGATATCTCCGTCGTGATCGACCGGCTGAAACAGCGCACCGCAAAGATCCCCGGCATGACCATCTATTTCCAGCCGGTGCAGGACGTGCAGATCTCGACACAGTCGAGCCGCTCGCAATACCAGTATACGCTGACCGGCACCGATGCGGCGCAGGTCTCGCTGTGGGCGCACAAGCTGGTCGCGGAAATGCGTCGCGATCCTCTGTTCCGCGACGTCTCGTCGGAAGCGCAGGAAGGCGGCTTGCGCGCCGCACTCAACATCGATCGCCAGCGCGCCGGCCAGCTCGGCGTCAGCCTCCAGGCGGTCAACGACACCCTCAACGACGCCTTCGCGCAGCGGCAGATTTCGACCATCTACGGCCAGGCCAACCAGTATCGCGTGGTGCTGGAGGCCATGCCGATGTACCAGCGCGATCCGTCGATCCTCTCAAAGCTGTATCTGCCGGGGGCCGCAAGCGCCACCGTCGGCGCGCCGAACGCGCAGGTGCCGCTGTCGGCTGTGGCGACGCTGACCCGTACCACGGCGCCGCTGGCGATTTCGCATCTGGCGCAGTTCCCGGCCGTTTCGCTCAGCTTCAACCTCGCGCCCGGTGAGGCGCTGGGCGATGCGGTTGAAGCGGTCAAGAAGATCGAAACGCGGATAGGGATGCCCGGCAGTATCATCGGTGTCTATTCGGGCGATGCCGCCGAGTTCGCGAAATCGCTGGCCGGCCAGCCCTGGCTCATTCTGGCAGCGATCGTCACGATCTATATCGTGCTGGGCGTGCTCTACGAGAGCTACATCCATCCGATCACCATCCTTTCGACGCTGCCGTCCGCCGGCGTCGGCGCCATTCTCGCACTGATGCTGTTCGGGCAGGACCTTTCGGTCATCGGCCTGATCGGCATCATTCTCTTGATGGGCATCGTCAAGAAGAACGCGATCATGATGATCGACTTCGCGCTGGATGCAGAGCGCCATCAAGGCATGTCGCCCTATGATGCGATCGTGCAGGCCTGTCTGTTGCGCTTCCGCCCCATCATGATGACGACGCTGGCCGCGCTGTTCGGCGCGCTGCCGCTGGCGATCGAGAGCGGCACCGGCGCCGAACTGCGTTTCCCGCTCGGCATCTCGATCATCGGCGGCTTGCTGCTCAGCCAATTGCTGACGCTCTACACCACGCCGGTCATTTATCTGGCGCTCGACCGCATCAATCGCAGAATCGAGAAGGCTGTGCCGGACCCAGGGCCGCCCGGACCAACGGTCGCCGGCGCCACCGAGGGGATGCAATAAATGGCATCGATCTCGGAGCCCTTCATCCGCCGGCCGGTTGGCACGACACTGCTGGCGATCGGGCTCTTCCTGGTCGGCATTGTTGCCTACGTCTTCCTGCCGGTCTCGTCCGTGCCCAATGTCGATTTCCCCATGATCCGGGTATCTGCGACCCGGCCGGGCGCGGATCCTTCCGTGATGGCGTCGACGGTCGCCGCGCCTCTGGAACGCCGCCTCGGCCAGATCGCGGGCCTCGACCAGATCACCTCGACGAGTTCGCTCGGCTCCACCAGCATCCAATTACAGTTCTCGATCGGTCGCGACATCGACCGCGCGGCGCGCGACGTGCAGGCCGCGATCAATGCGTCGCTTGCCGATCTGCCGAGCGACCTGCCGTCGCTGCCGCGCTTCCGAAAAGCCAATCCGGCGGCCGCGCCGGTGTTCGTGCTGGCGTTGACATCGAAGACGCTGACGACGAGCGCGATGTACGACATCGCCGATACCGTGATCGCGCAGCGCATCTCGCAGGTGCCTGGCGTCGGCGAGGTCACCGTCTCCGGCGCCGACCAGCCGGCGGTGCGGATCGCGCTCAATCCGGTGGCGCTGTCCAATGCGGGCATCGCAACCGACGACGTGCGGCTCGCCATCATCAACGCCAATCCGCTCGGGCCGGTCGGCATCTTCAACGGCGGCCGGCAGAGCGAGACGATCTCGACCAACAAGCAGATGCGCACCGCGGCGGAGTTCCGCGACATCATCATCAAGAGCTCGGCCGGCAATTTCGTTCGCCTTGCCGACGTCGCAGATGTCGAGGATTCCGTTCGCAACAGCCGCTCGATTGCCTGGTTCAACAAGCAGCCGGCTGTGCTGATCCAGATCACCAAGCAGGGCGACGCCAATGTGATCGACACCGTCGACCGGGTGAGGGCGCTCATTCCGGAGCTGAAGCAGTGGCTGCCCGGCGGGGTGGAAATTTCGACGCTGATTGATCGCACCGGCACCATCCGCGCCAGCGTGCTCGACATGCAGTTCACCCTATTGGCGACTGCCTTCCTGGTGATGGTGGTGGTGTTTGCATTCCTGCGCCGGCTGACGCCGACCATTGCGGCCGGCGTCTCTGTGCCGCTGGCGCTGGCCGGCACCTGCGCCGGCATGTGGCTTGCCGGCTTCTCGATCGACAATCTGTCGCTGATGGCGCTGGCGATCTCGGTCGGCTTCGTCGTCGACGACGCCATCGTCATGATCGAGAACATGTACCGCAACCTCGAACATGGCATGGCGCCATATCCGGCGGCACTGGAGGGCGCCAAGCAGATCGGCTTCACCGTGCTCTCGATCAGCCTGTCCTTGATCGCGGCCTTCACGCCGCTGATCTTCATGGAGGGCGTCGTCGGAAGGTTGCTGCGCGAGTTCTCGCTGACCTTGACCTTCGCCATTGTGGTGTCGACCGTGGTCTCGCTCACGATCACGCCAATGATCTGCGCGCATTATATCAAGGAAGCGACCTCGGACCGTGCGACCTGGTTCGACCGATTGGTCGAGGGCTCGCTGTCGCGCATCGTGGCTTTTTATGCCTGGACGCTGCGCGCGGTGCTGGGCTTTCCGTTCCTGACCCTGATCGTGTTCTTTGCCACTATCGCGCTCACGGTCGTGCTCTACATCAAGACGCCGAAGGGCTACTTCCCGACCGACGACAGCGGGTTCGTGATCGGCTCGACGCGCGCCTCGGCCGACACATCCTTCCAGGCGATGCTGGGGTTGCAGCAGCAACTGGCCGATATCGTGATGGCTGACCCCGCGGTCGCCGGCGTCGGCTCCTCCCTCGGCGGCACCGGCCCGGGCGGCGGCGGTTCCAATCGCGGCACCATGTTCATCAGCCTGAAGCCGCCGGAGGAGCGGGGAGGCCTGACGACCGCGCAGGTAATCGATCGCCTGCGGCGCAATCTCTACCGCGTGGCCGGCATCCGCCTGTTCATGTTCGCGGCGCAGGACATCCGCACCGGCGGCCGGCAGAGCGACTCCGATTATCAATACACGCTGTCCAGCGCCAATCTCGATCTGCTGCAGAAATGGGCGCCGCTGGTCGCCAAGCGCATGGAGACGGTGGAGGGGATCACCGACGTCTCGAGCGACCGCGATCCCGGTGGGCTGCAATTATCGCTGGTAATCGACCGCAAGACCGCGTCGAGTCTCGGCGTGCGCGTCCAGGATATCGACAACGCCCTCAACAACGCGTTCGCGCAGCGGCAGATATCGATCATCTATACCCAACGCAACCAGTACATGATCGTGCTGGAGATCGATCCGAAGTTCCAGAGTGACCCCTCCAACCTCGAGCGCATCTTCGTGGCCGGCGCCAACGACACCCAGGTGCCGTTATCGGCCGTTGTGCGCTACAAACGCGACCTGTCGCCGCTCGCGGTTTATCATTCGCAATCGTTCCCATCGACGACGATCTCGTTCAATCTTCTGCCCGACGTGCCGCTGGAGGTCGCGACCTCGAACATCCAGCGCGCGGTCGAGGAACTGCATATGCCGGAGGGCATCCGCGGCAGCTTTGACGGCAATGCCGGCGATTTCAACAAAACCACCGGGCGGCAGCCGCTGCTGATCCTCGGCGCGCTGGTTGCGATGTATATCGTGCTCGGCGTGCTCTATGAGAGCCTCGCCCATCCCATCACGATCATCTCGACCTTGCCATCGGCTGGGCTCGGTGCGCTATTGGCGCTGCAGGTGACGAATACGCCGCTGACAGTGATCGCCTTTGTCGGCATCATTCTTTTGATTGGCATCGTCAAGAAGAACGGCATCATGATGGTCGATTTCGCGCTCGACGCCGAGCGCAACCGCAGCCTGTCGTCGGCGGACGCGATCTTCGAGGCTTGCCGCGCCCGCTTCCGCCCGATCCTGATGACGACGATGGCCGCGCTGTTTGCCGGCATTCCGCTGGTGATCGCCACCGGCCCCGGCACAGAGCTGCGCCGGCCGCTCGGCATCACCATCATCGGCGGCCTGTTCGTCTCGCAAATTTTGACGCTATACACGACACCGGTCATTTATCTTCTGATTGACCGGCTGCGGCAGCGATCCCGGCCGGCCGCGGTCGCGGCGCCCGCCGAATAGTTGAACTTGCCGCCCCGGAAAGCGTATAGCGGGCGGATGTCGGAAGCATCCAATCCCCGGATCGACGAGGAGCCCGTTGCGGAGTGTCCGCACTGCGGCAAGCCGCTGCCGCTCTGCATCTGCGACAGCATCAGGCCGATCGAAAGCAGGATATCGCTGCTGATCCTGCAGCACCCGCAGGAGCAGGACCGGGCGCTCGGCACTGCGCGGCTGACGGCGATGCATTTCAAGGATGCGGTCGTGAAGATCGGATTGTCCTGGCCGAGCCTCTCGAAGGCGCTCGGGCGAAAAGTCGACGATCCCTCACGCTGGGCGGTGCTCTATCTAGGTTCCGCCAAGGTGAGCGATCTCGATACTGATGCCGAGATCGTCGCGATCGACCGCAAGGGCGAAATCGAGCCGCACCAGCGCGCCATCCTTGAGGACATCGAGGGCGTCGTGCTGCTCGACGGCAGCTGGAGCCAGGCCAGGGCATTGTGGTGGCGCAATCCGTGGATGCTGAAGTGCCAACGCGTGATCCTGGGCCCGAAACGCCCTTCGCGCTACGGCCAGTTGCGCCGCGAGCCGCGCCGCGATGGCCTCTCCACCATCGAGGCCGCCGGACTGCTGCTGGCCGGGCTGGAGCGGCGCCCCGAAATCGCAGCGACGCTCAACGCCAGCTTTGAACGCATGCTGGCGCGCTTTCGACAAGTGCAGGCGGAGATGCCGGCGCTCGCGCCGAAGCCGAAGAAGCGGGATTGGCGGCGGCGCAAGCGCGGCTAACTTGGGTTTTCAAACAAAGGCTGTGTTGATGGGCATTCTGCTATCTGGAATTGCGCGCCGTCGCATCGTTATACGTCACTACTAAAACACCAACGCACCGGTTCCAATGTCCGAAGCCGGGCATAACGCGCTGTGGACAATGATGACATCCCCCTTGACGGTCGATAAGTTCGTTAATCTTCGCGTAACCATTTGGAGCAAAGTCGATGAGTTTAAGTGCAGAAATTCTCACCCAGTCTCCATTGCTTGATGCTGACGGTATCGAAGGGGAAATCGGCAACCTCATCTACAACGCCCGGCGAGGATCCAACAGCCAGCCATCTCACAGCGATGATCGGCTGCCGTTGGCAGAAAGCCCGATGCCCGACTACGTCGAGCACAAGGAAGGCGTCAATCAGGTCGGCAAACTCTCCGCCGAAGCCGTGGTCCGCGAATACGACGCGGCGGTCAAAGAAATTGAAGCGCTCGGTGCCGAATTGGCCGACGCCGCCAAGAAGTGCGAGGCGATGGTTGCCGGCGTTCACGCCATGGTGAGCGAGATCAAGGAACTGGCGGCAAACTATCGCGAGGAAGGCAAGCGCTACTTCCTGCAGATCGAGGATTGCTCGCTGATGACATCCGAGGTTCGCACCGTCTGCGAGACCCTCAAAAAGAAAATTGCCGCAGGCAATAGTCTCACCGCCTGATGTTCCGGCTATGGCCGGTGCTGCTGATGGCCGCGCCGTTCATCATCGCGGCCATCAGCTGGATATTATGATGGCGCCGGCCATCTCTTGGGCGGAGCAGGATTCATGTTTGGCGGTCTGCTCGCTTTATCTAATGCGCCGGTCGCGGCAGCTGGTCCGGCTGCTCGAACACCCCTTCGCCAAGGGACACGGCTCCGTCGATGACGTCAGCTTCTTTCTGCTTGAGGAACTGGAGGAGCAGTTGCGGCGCTCGCTCTATCCCGCCGTCGCGCGGCCGCGGTTTCAGGCAGCCGGGCGGGGCTGAGCGGGCACGTTGCTCCGTTCCATCCGTCGCACTATGACTGGCGCGTCGGATACGAGCGGAGCAACGTGATGAGATTTGTTGCGCAGTTGCGCCTGTCGAAGCAGGCCTGGATCGATCTCGCTTTCTTCGGCGGCGTTCCGGTCGTGCTCGCGATGCTTTCGGCCGTTCTCGGACCCTATGCGGCAATTATGGGCGGCATCGGTGCGGTCACCTATGTGCTCTCGCTCGCCCTCGTGCCGTGGTGGCTGACCGGTCTCGCCACGTATTTGGTGAGCGCTATAGCCGGGCGAAAACTACCGCTTTGGCTGATCGCGGCCATCGGCGTCGTCGCCGCGGGCCCTTTCGTGTCGTTGTACGTCTACCTGGTGAACTGGATTGCCGGAGACATCTGGCCCGCCCTGAAGACGTTCCTGCCGGCGACGTTTAGCACGGGACATCTCAAGTCCGCCGTCGTGTCCGAGGGGCGGGCGATCGTTCTCTGGATCGCCTTCGTCATCATTTTCCGGGAGACGCTGGGTTGGGCGAGATTTGCGCCGCAAGTCAAGGACACGGGCTGCGAAGGGGAGCGCTTCCAGCTCAGCGGCGCTGAATGGACCGCCGAGGATGATGCGCTGTTACGTGTGCTGATCGGCAGCGGCAAGCCGCCAAGGGCTATCGCGCTTGAAATGAAGCGCACGGTCGGCGGCATCCGCGCCAGGACAGCCAAGCTGGGTCTTCGGAACAATCGGATCGGCGACAGGCCCGGCGGTTGAGGTCCATCATTCGAGCCGTGTCGGTTTGCTAACCAGTCCGCCACGGGATTTGCGCTGCTTGGTTGCCTATCCGGGGCAGGGCGTATATGAGTGCGCCCCGTGGGGCCACGTGGCGGAGTGGTTACGCAACGGTCTGCAAAACCGTGTACACCAGTTCAATTCTGGTCGTGGCCTCCATCCATATGATCAATGACTTAGACCGACTATGTGAGGGGCCGTGGCAAGGCAGCCGCGGTCAGCAGGCGGCGTACCAGCCCTCGGGGAACGGAACCAGCGGCCAAGCGGCTCCATTGTCATTGGCGGCGCGCGGCAACGGGTAAGAACGCTGGGTCTGGACCACCAAATCTTCCTCCGGTGCCGGCGCAACAGCCGTCTGAACGGCTTCCAGCAGCAAATCGTATTCAACTTCGCTCATCGCGCTCTCCGGGGTTCCAGAGGCGATGATCTCAAATGGATTTTGTTTCCAGATTGAGCGGATCGCTCGAATTTTAATCGATTCGGCGCCGCGGCAAATCTGGTTACTAAAGTGTTGAAGTTCCCGCGCCGACACTAGTCCCGCATCGGCGGGACGTCGTGTGGGAAAAATCACGTTCTACAAAATTTGGTTCGCGTATCCGGCTGGATAACACCCCCGCTCGCCAAGCGGGGACAATCTTCGGAGGCGCGGCCATGAAGGCGAGGTTTGCGCGAAGTGCGGCTGTTTTCTATCGCTCCCGCCGGGCTTCGACGCTCGGTTTTCTGCTCACGCTGATGGCAAGCGCATCAGCGCACGCCAGCAAGGCACCCCCGAACAGCGCCATGCACGCCCGATATCTATCGGCTTTGCGCCGGCGAGATCCCGAACGTTCGCGCAATCACCGCATGCCTGCGCCGGCAGAAGGCCTGAGCTCGGCTTGTGCCGCCGTGTTCGAGCGGTAAGCACGCTCACATCTCCAGCGTTGCCAGATTCTTCGGCAGCATCCGCTTGAACAGGCCGAGGATGCGCGCGGCTTCCTTCGCATCCTGCGTGATGGCGTGGCGCACGGTGGCGGCTATCAGCGTCATGATCAGTTGGGAAAACGAGGCGAGGGCGGCAGCGGGCGCATCGGGCGCGATCCGCCGTAACACCTCGCGTAACAGGCCAGCGAGATAGGCACCGTCCTCCTCGTCGAGTTTCTGCAACGCGCGGTCAGCCTGTGTCGCCTGCCAGATGTCGCGCATGACAGGCACATCCATGAACATTTGATAGTAGCTGTCGGTGATGCGGCATAGCGCCGGATGCAGATCGCGGGCCGTCTTGACCAGCGCGAGGTCGCGCCGGACGCAATCACGGCCGATCGCGTTGTAGCGTTCCGCCAGCGTGCCGATGATCGCGGTTTTATCTGGGAAATATTGATAGAGCGAGCCGAAGGGCACGCCGCTGCGCTCGACGACGTCGCTCATGCGGAAGGCCTCGCTGCCTTTCTCGGCCATCAGCTCTGCCGCGCATGCCAGAATCTTCTCGAACCGCTCGCGGCTGCGCTGCTGGGTCGGGACCAGCCGCGCCAACGCAGGCGCGGCCGCTTCGGCGATCTTCGGTCCGGCTTTTCCCTTGGCCATGGCTCCTCACACAAATGCGATTTGACGACAACAATACGAGAGTTTATCGGGTTTCGCAAATACGAGATATTCTCGTATTGTAACCGAGAGGAATTTCCCCATGGCAGAACTCCCGATCCTGATCATTGGCGGCGCGGGCAAGACCGGTGCGCGCGTCAATGCGCTGCTGGAGGCGCGCGGCATCCCGACGCGACCGGTATCGCGCACCACGCCCATTCCATTCGACTGGACCTGGCCTGAGACCTGGCCGGCGGCGCTTGCCGGCGTCTCGGCGGCCTATGTCACCTATCAGCCGGATCTTGCGGTTGAAGGTGCTGCGCGGGGCGATTGCCGAGGTGGCCCGGCTGGCGCGCGAGAACGGGCTAAAGCACCTCGTGCTGTTGTCGGGCCGCGGCGAGCCGCGGGCGCAACAGGCGGAGGCCGCGCTGCAGCAGTCCGGCGTTCCCTGGACCGTCGTGCGCGCCAGCTGGTTCAACCAGAATTTCTCCGAAGGCCATCTGCTCGACGGCGTGCTGGCCGGCGAAATTGCGCTGCCCGCCGGCGACGTGCCTGAACCGTTCATCGACGCCGACGACATCGCAGAGGTCGTGGTCGCGGCGTTGACGGACCGGCGTCACCTCGGCAAGCTCTATGAAGTGACAGGCCCGCGCGCGCTGACGTTTGCGCAGGCTGCCTCCGAGATCGCCGCCGCTGCGGGGCGGCCGATTCAATATCGGCAGGTCACGCCGGAGGAGTTTGCCGCCGGCCTGCGGCCGCATCTACCAGCCGACATCATCGCACTCATGCTGGAGCTGTTCACGGTCGTGCTCGACGGACGCAATTCTGCTGTGGCGCATGGCGTCGAAGCGGCGCTCGGCCGTCCGGCGCGGGACTTCTCCGACTACGCCCGCCGGACCGCCGCGACCGGTGTCTGGAGGCGATGACCATGCTGCAGATGTTTATCACGGGGCTGTTGTGGTTTTCCGCGATCGGCTGCGGGCTGCTCGCCGGCCTCTACTTCGCGTTTTCGACCTTCGTCATGACGGCGCTTGGCCGCATCGGGCAGGCGGCTGGCATCGCCGCGATGAACGCGATCAACGTCGCGATCGTGCAGTCGCTGTTCTTGCCGATCTTTCTGGGAACGACGGTGACGAGCGCAGCGCTCGCGATAACCGCGCTGTTTCGCTTGGGCGAGCCCGGCGCAATCGCGATGCTGGCCGGCGGCGTGCTCTATGTGCTTGGCATGTTCGTCGTCACGATGATTTTCAACGTGCCACTGAACAACGCGCTTGCTGCGGCCGATCCCGCCAGTCAGGAGACTGCATCGCTATGGGCGCGCTATCTGACAAACTGGACATTGTGGAATCACGTGCGGACGGTCGCGTCCACGGCAGCCTGCGCGCTGTTCATCGCCGCGATCGCCGCGCGGTAAGCGTGCGCGCTGCCGACAAAAGCGCCATCCGATTTGGGCAGCTTGCGAGGCTGCTGCGAGATCAGGCAGCCGCCTTCGCATTGCTGCGAAGATTCGTTTCGCGCTGCATTGCACACAGGATGAAAAGTCAAAAGTGGGGAACCGTTCGAGCATGAGAGGCTTGATATTGGCAATATCTGCTCAAGTTGGAGATTCGATTCCGAATTGATGTTTGATTTTCGTTGTGAGTGGGACTTGGGAGCGATCTATGACCACTTTGCAAGCAATAGCATTTGGGGCCATGCTCGCGTGGACGCCTTCGCTCATCATCCTGGCAGCTTCGCTATGGGATGTTCGCGAGCTCGATGAGGTGGAATAGTCGGGCAGTTTGCCGAATTCCGTGCACCAGCCTCTATGAATTCGGTGTTCCTTCGATACAATCTTGAGTCCATATGACTCATGATCGTGGGGGCGCATCATGCAGAGCGAGTGGGAATCCATGACGGTCGATGAGCTGTTTAAGCTCCGCGAGCTGATGCAAGATGTCCTCAGCGCGAAGCTGAAGGCCAAAAAGGCCGAGCTCGAGCGTAGATTGCAGGTGCTTAATCAGCCGTCGAGCGATGTCGGGTCAACGAAGTTTCGCAGCCCCTAGTCCGCTCGGTTAGATGCCCAACTCATCGCCGACAGGCTGCACGATGTGGGCTGGATGAATCAGTTCTTGGCCGCACTGTGCGGCCTCCGCTGATCGCACCATCTCTCTCAATTTCTGAATTTCGGCCATTCGGTTGTGAAGATCGATCGAGATTTGCAGAAGGCGGTGCATCCATATTTCAAATGGCTGTTCCATGTTGCACCTCTTGCGCCCACACAACACCAACCACGCCAACACAACACCGGCCCTGGCGCGCTATTCCTCTCGGTTGCACATTTGATTGGAGAATGCCTCGGAGAGCAGTTTCGTCGAGCCGGGCCAAGGTTCGCCCCGCGCACTGTCTTGGAAAGGGACGCCGCCGGTATCAAAATACGTGCCCGGCGGCGTCTTCGTCTCAAACTGGGCCGCTCAAATCCCCAGCGCCATCTGAACAGCAGAAACTGTGCCAGTCACTGCTCGCAGTACAAATTCGGAGCTGGATAGTTATGCGGGCTTTGCCACGCCCGCACGCGCGACGTGTGTGCAGGTCCCAAGTGACGACGCATCTTCGAGGAAGAGATTCTAAAAGCTAAGCGCCTGATTGAGCTTGGCTCCCCGGGCTGGATTCGAACCAGCGACCATTCGATTAACAGTCGAATGCTCTACCGCTGAGCTACCGAGGAATAAGCGAACTGAGAGGTTCGCGAGCGGGGAGCGTATAACAAAGCCTTTCAGGCTTGCAAAGGACCAAATCACCTTCTGTGCGCTTCTTGAAGCTGGGCCGGAAAGTCGCTCCAGAACAGCGGTTTGTCGCCGTTTCGCCCCGCCGGCGAGCGTCTGGCAGGGAACCTATCCCGCGGAATTCCGTCATCCACAGAGGCATGGATCGGGCCGTCAATTCGACTTAATCGGCCAAAAGACTCGTCCTGCCGGGTTTCACGGGAGCTGATTCGATGCCAGCCATTGTGACCGACCTGATCCGCGCGGCGCCATCGGTCATTCCGGGCGACGTCCCCGCCATGAGCGACGACGAATGCCTGCTTCGGCTCGCGCAAGCCATTGAAGAGCATGATGCCGATCATCTGGATGAGGTCGCGCAGCTGATTGCGCGGCTCGCCGTCCCGATCGAGTAGGGCGGCTGTTCGCCATTTCAGCTGCAGGGCGCTTCGAAGGGCGTCCGCATGTTGCGTTTTGCGCCCGCTTGTACCAAAGATGGCCCCGCTTTCAGCTGTTTCGGCGGCCACGCCGTATGCTTTCGGGGTCTTAGCCTATGTCCGGTTTTGCGACCGCGCGCCAGAAAATGGTCGATGGTCAGGTGCGTCCGAGCGACGTCACCGATATCCGCATTCTCGATGCCATGCTGGCTGTGCCGCGCGAGGCCTTCGTTCCCGAAAGCAAGCAGGCGCTGGCCTATCTGGACCTCGACCTGGACGTCAGCGAGGAGGGCGGGGTCAAGCGCTATCTGATCAAGCCGGCGGTGCTGGCGAAGATGCTGCAGGCTGCGGAGATCAGGGGGAGCGACCGCGTGCTGGTGGTCGGCTGCGCCACCGGATATGCCGCCGCCGTGATCGCGCGGCTGACGCCGCACGTAACCGCGACAGAGAGCGATTCGGCGCTGGCCACCAAGGCGCAAGGGATTTTGGCCCGCAACGGCTGTGGAAATGTCACGGTTCGAACCGCGGCGGCGGCCGAGGGAGATCCGGCCGGCGCGCCCTATGATGTCATCGTGCTGAACGGCGCGACTGAGATGGTCCCGCAGCAACTCTACGGCCAATTGCGCGATGGCGGCCGATTAGTCGGCGTCTTTGCGACATCACGGCCGGCACGGGCTACCGTCGTGACCGCTCTGCACGGCGATTTCGGTCACCGGGTATTATTCGACGCCGCCGCCCCGCTGCTGCCCGGCATGGAACTCGTTCCAGCCTTCGTTTTCTAGCCTTTCAGCCGTCTCGACGCCCAATATTCGCCCTCCGCCGTCGGCTAAATTCTCTTCGAAATCAGAAGTGTGGCCGGATTGCCCCACGTGAAGAGTTTCGACGGGCTAGACTTGTGGGGTAGTTCCGTCCGGGCTACGTGCGGAATAAGGTGAGCCGGGACTCACTTCGAAATGAAGCGACGTTCGGTTAATGATCGTGTGCGACCATGATCATTGGCCGGGCGCGACCAAAAAGATTGGATTGCTTGGGATGCGTGGGGTGAAGGAATTTGCCGGGGCTGCGGCTTCGGTCCTTCTATTAGTATGCATGGGCTCGACGCCCGTCTTGGCCGACACGATTGAGGCGGCCTTGGTGCGCGCCTATCAGAACAACCCGCAGCTCAACGCGCAGCGCGCGCAGGTGCGCGTGACCGACGAGAACGTGCCACAGGCGCTGTCAGGCTACCGCCCAAGGGTCGCGGTCACGGCCAGCGCGGGCGTCCAATATACGGACACGCTGAGCACGCAGGGCGGCCGCCCCGACCTTCTCGTGAAAACCCCTATTGTCGGCGCGAATGCGCCGCGCAGCATCGGCGGCACCGTCACGCAGACGCTGTTCAACGGCCAGCAGACCGCGAACCGGACCAGGGCTGCGGAGAGCCAGGTTTCCGGCGCGCGTGAAGCCTTGCGGTCGCTCGAACAGAGCGTGCTGCTCAGCGCTGCCACCATCTACATGGACTATCTGCGCGATTCGGCCATCGTCGAGGTGCAGAAGAGCAACGTGCGCGTGCTCGAGCAGACGCTGAAACAGACGCGCGACCGCTTCAATGTCGGCGAAGTCACGCGCACCGACGTTGCGCAGTCGGAAGCCCAGCTTGCCGCCGGCAGGACGCAGCTCCTGACCGCCGAAGCCAATCTGACGACGACGCGCTCGAACTTCCGCCGCATCATCGGCAACGAGCCGCAAAACCTTGCGCCGGGCTCGCCGGTCGACCGCTTCCTGCCGTCAACGCTGCCGGCCGCCGTCGAACTGGGCCTGACGCAAAATCCGAACGTCACCGCGGCGATGTTCGGCATCGACGTCAGCTACCTGCAGGTCAAGGTCGCCGAGGGTGCGCTCTTGCCGACCGTCACCCTTCAAGCGGCGGTGCAGCAGTCGTATGAGCAAAGCCTGATCCAATTCAGATCCTTCGGCGCCTCGGTGACGACGCAGGTCAACGTTCCCATCTATCAAGGCGGCGCCGAATATTCGCTGATCCGCCAGTCCAAGGAAACCGTGGCGCAACAACGTCTCGTGCTCGATCAGACCCGGGACCAGACCCGTGCCAACGTCGTCACGGCGTGGGGGCAACTCGTCGCCGGCAAGGCGCAGGTCGCCTCCGCTCAGGCGCAGGTGCAGGCCTCCGAAATCGCGCTGAACGGCGTGCGCGAGGAAGCCAAGGCCGGACAGCGCACGACACTCGACGTGCTGAATGCACAGCAGGCGCTGGTCAACGCGCGCGTCGCGCTTGTGACTGCGCAGCATGATCGCGTGGTGGCGTCATACTCCGTGCTGAGCCAGATCGGAAGGTTGTCGCCGCAGGTGCTGAACCTGCCGACCACGATCTATGACCCGAGCGTGCACTATCATCAGGTGCGCGACAGCTGGGCGGGCGTTCGCACGCCCGACGGCCGCTGATATCGGCGGTAGTCCCCCGCAACACGAGACGAATATCGTCGCCCGGCGCCTGACGCGCCGGGCGCTTTGCTTGCAATCATTTACGGCCATGACGTACCGTTTCCGGGGCGAGCTGAGCGATTCGCGCCGCGTCCTTATCCGGGACGTGCGGCGGGTCGTCACGAGGGGAAGAGGCTTCCCGCGCGATGCAGCGGGTGGGCTTGATCTGGGGACAAGTCAGGCTTGTGCGGTGAAAATCCCGGCCTGCATATCCGGAACCGGCAATTCCTTCGTGGCTTTGGTGTAAAATGGTTTCGATGTGGAGTCGGAGATGACGCAACCTGCGAAGGTCCAAGAACCCTCGATGGAGGAGATTTTGGCGTCGATCCGTCGCATCATCGCCGACGACGAGGCCAAGCCTGCGGCGGCCAAGCCGGAGGCCGCTGCGCCGCCGGCAAAACCTGTGATGAAGGACATTCCGCCCTCGGCCATCGCTCCGCCGCCGAAACCGGTCTCCGTGCCAAAGCCAGCCCCAGCTCCGCCGCCACCCGCACCGGCACCGGCCGCCAGCAACAGCCAGGATGACATCGACGCGATGCTGGCGAGCTTGGACGCGGCGACGCCGGAAGCCGAGATCAGGCCGGCGCCGCTGCCCGAGGCCGATGTATTTGAGCTCACCGACGAGATGGCGTTGCCGGATCGGCCACCACCACCGGCTGCATCCTTCAACAAGATTGAGCCGGCCGACGACATCGTATTCAGCGAATCCAGACATCGACAAACGGCTCACGAGCCGCCGCCCTACGATAGCCTGCCCCAGCAACCCATCTTGTCGCGTTCGACCGTCTCCGCCGTGGAATCTGCTTTCAACTCGCTGGCCAACACCGTGCTGAGCAACAACGCGCGGACGCTTGAGGATTTGGTCAAGGAAATGCTGCGGCCGATGCTGAAGTCCTGGCTGGACGACAATCTGCCGCAACTGGTGGAGCGGATCGTCAAGGCCGAGATCGAGCGGGTCTCGCGCGGGCGCTAACCTCAGGATTACCTTGGCGGGCGGACAGATCGGCCGCCTTCGGACATTCAAACCGGCGTTACCGCGGCTTCCCATTGCCCCGGTCCGGGTTGTCCAGGTTGACTTGGGACGCTGTGGCGGCTTTCTAGGGGCGGCCCGGCGCCGACCATATCAGAACCGGACGCTACCACGTTGATTTGATGTGCGTTCTGGCGGACCGGTGACGGTTTGCTCGAGAGCACCCCCGACATCCCCAATTGCGTTGTCATGATCGAGAAAAATTACCAGCCCGCCGATATCGAAAACCGCGTGTCCCTGATCTGGGAAGAGAGCGGCGCGTTCAAGGCCGGCCGTCCCGAACGGCGGGATGCCGCGCCGTTCACTGTCGTGATCCCGCCGCCGAACGTGACGGGCTCGCTGCATATGGGCCACGCGCTGAACAACACGCTGCAGGACATCCTCTGCCGCTTCGAGCGCATGCGCGGCCGCGACGTGCTGTGGCAGCCGGGCACCGACCATGCCGGCATCGCGACCCAGATGGTGGTCGAGCGGCAATTGATGGAGCGGCAGGAGCCGGGCCGCCGCGATCTCGGTCGCGCCAAATTCCTCGAGCGCGTCTGGCAGTGGAAGGCGGAGAGCGGCGGCGCCATCATCAATCAGTTGAAGCGCCTCGGCGCTTCCTGCGATTGGTCGCGCGAGCGCTTCACGATGGACGAGGGACTTTCGCGCGCTGTCGTGAAGGTGTTCGTCGAGCTGCACCGCGAAGGCCTCATCTATAAAGACAAGCGGCTGGTGAACTGGGACACCAAGCTGCTCACCGCGATCTCCGATCTTGAAGTGCAGCAGATCGAGGTCAAGGGCAGCCTGTGGTATTTGCGCTATCCGATCGCCGGCAAGAGCTTCAGTCCCGACGATCCCACGACCTTTATCGTGGTCGCGACCACGCGCCCCGAGACCATGCTCGGCGACACCGCCGTTGCTATTCATCCCGAGAACGAGCGGATCGGGCACCTGATCGGCCAGCACGTCATTCTGCCGCTGGTCGGGCGTCGTATCGCGATCATCGGCGACGATTACGCCGATCCCGAGAAAGGGTCGGGCGCGGTCAAGATCACGCCGGCGCACGACTTCAACGACTTCGAGGTCGGCAAGCGTCACAACCTGCCGCAGATCAACGTGTTCGATCGCGAGGGCCGCATGGCCCTCGTCGACAATGAGGACTATCTGCGCGGATTGCCCGAGGGCGCGCTGATGCTGGCGGAAGAGTTGCACAATGTCGACCGCTTCGCCGCGCGCAAGAAGATCGTGGCGCGGCTGGAGGATTTCGGCTTCCTCGAGAAGATCGAGCCGAACACGCACATGGTGCCGCACGGTGATCGCTCCAACACGGTCATCGAGCCCTACCTGACCGACCAGTGGTACGTCGACGCCAGGACCATGGCGCAGCCGGCGATCGAGGCGGTGCGCTCGGGCGCGACGAGCTTCGTGCCGAAGAACTGGGAAAAGACCTATTTCGAGTGGATGGAGAACATCCAGCCCTGGTGCATCTCGCGCCAGCTCTGGTGGGGCCATCAGATCCCGGCCTGGTACGGTCCCGACGGCAAGGTGTTCGTCGCCGAAACCGAAGAGGAGGCCATCGGCAATGCGCTCGGCTACTATGTCGAGCAGGAGGTCATCACGCCGCAACAGGGGCGTGAGATGGCGCAGGACCCGGCCAAGCGCGAGGGATTCATCACGCGCGACGAGGACGTGCTCGACACCTGGTTCTCCTCAGGGCTCTGGCCGTTCTCGACGCTCGGCTGGCCCGACGACACGCCGGAAGTGAAGCGCTACTATCCGACCAACGTGCTCGTCACCGGATGGGACATCATCTTCTTCTGGGTCGCCCGAATGATGATGATGGGCCTGCACTTCATGAAGGAGGCGCCGTTCTCGACTGTCTACATCCATCGCCTGGTTCGCGACGAGAAGGGCGCGAAGATGTCGAAGTCGAAAGGCAACGTCATCGACCCCTTAAGCGTGATCGACGAATACGGCGCGGATGCGCTGCGCTTTGCGCTGGCGCGTGGCGCGGCCCACAGCCACGACATCAAGCTGTCGTCGCAACTCGTCGAGACCAACCGCAACTTTGCGACCAAGCTCTGGAATGCCTGCCGTTTTGCCGAGATGAACGGCTGCGAGAAGCCCGAGGACTTCGACCCGAAGGCGGCAAAGGAGACGCTCAACCGCTGGATCGCGCATGAGACCTCGCGCGCCACGCGCGAGATCACCGAGGCGATCGAAGGCTACCGCTTCAATGACGCGGCGAACGCGATCTACCGCTTCGTGTGGAACGTCTATTGCGACTGGTATCTTGAGCTCGCCAAGCCCGTGCTGATGGGCGAGGAGGGGGCGGCGAAGGCCGAGACCCGCGCCATGATCGCCTGGGCGCGCGACGAGATCCTCAAATTGCTGCATCCGTTCATGCCGTTCATCACCGAGGAGCTTTGGGCGGTGACGGCCGAGCGCGATGGCCTCCTGGTGCTCGCTGAATGGCCGCGCAAGGCAAGCGCAGTCGCGCCCGAGCAGATCGCCGCGATCGCGATGGCCGGCCCCGGCGATATCCTGATCGCGCCGGCGACGGCCGTGCTCGACACTGGCGATTTCAGCGATCCCGCGGCCGAGGCCGAGATCGGCTGGGTGGTGGATCTCGTCACCAGCATCCGCTCGGTGCGTTCGGAGATGAACATTCCACCGGCGACGCTAATTCCGGTGGTGCTGTCGGGCGCGTCGGCGGAGACGAAGGAGCGGGCGCAGCGCTGGAACGATATCGTCAAGCGGCTGGCGCGCCTCGCCGCGATCGATTTCGCCGACCGTCCGCCGGAAGGCGCGGTGCAACTCTTGGTACGCGGCGAAGTCGTCGCGCTGCCGCTCAAGGGCGTGATCGACCTCGCCGCGGAAAAAGCCCGGCTCGATAAAGAGATCGTGAAGGCCGACGCGGACATCAAGCGCGTCGACGCCAAGCTCGGCAACGAGAAATTCGTCGCGAACGCGCCCGAAGAGATCGTCGAGGAAGAAAAGGAAAAGCGCGAAGCGGCAGTGGCGCGAAAGGCGAAACTGCAGGAAGCACTGGAGCGGCTGAAGATGGCGTCCTGACGCGAGGCGCCGAACCATCCGCGTCATTGCGAGGAGCAACGCGACGAAGCAATCCATCTATCCGTTTTGCCGAAACATGGATTGCTTCGCTTCGCTCGCAATGACGACGGAGGTTGCTCAGTCATCATCGAGGGCCTAATCGATGCTGGACCACGTCTCCATCACAGTCTCCGACTTCGCCGCCGCCGAACGCTTCTACGACGCGATCATGGCCGCGCTCGGCGTCGTCAAGGTCGGCCGCAGCGACCGCTGGCTCGGCTATGGCGAGCGCGCCGATGCCGAATATCCGGATCGCGTCTACCTCGCGATCTACCAGGGTGCGAAGCCGGAAGAGGCCTCAAGCCGCCACTGGTGCTTCAAGGCAAAGTCGCGCAGCGAGGTCGACGCCTTCTGGCGCGCCGGCATCGCCGCCGGCGGCACCGATGACGGCCCTCCGGGTCCGCGCCACTACCACGCCGCCTACTACGGCGCCTTCCTGCGCGATCCCGACGGCAACAAGGTCGAAGCGGTGTGCCATCGCGCGGAATAGCCGCACAAAGGAAGCGAAGCCCGGAGCGGAGCGACATCCGGGGTTGGTCTATCCCCGCATATCGCTGCGCTCATGCGGCTACTGCTAGCTGAACCATCTCGTCATTGCGAGGAGCCAACGGGTCGCGCGAATGCGCGCCCGATGACAGGCTCCGCGAAGAAGCAACCCATCCATCCGTTATGCGGCGATATGGATTGCTTCGCTGCGCTCGCAATGACGACTGAGCTAGCCTGCGCCATCATCGAGACCAGAACGATGCGATCTCACACGAACAGAAAATCACCGGCGTGGAGCTCGCTCAATATCGTGTTCCGAATCTCGATCATGTTGTTGGCATCGACCGTAATCACGACGCTCGTGCCAACCTCGGCCATATGCGATTGCAGCGCGCTGAAGTCGGCAAATACCGTCTTGTCGATTTGAATGATGTCCCGGACGCCATCGGTATTCTGAAAGTCAGCGACCGTGTCCTTGCCGGAGCCGGCAGCAAAAACGAACGTATCATTGCCGGACCCGCCGGCCAGATAATCGCTTCCGCCGCCGCCGATCAGCCGGTCGTTGCCGCTGCCGCCATACAGGAACTCGCTGCCGGTACCGCCCTGCAGGCTGTCGTTGCCATCGTCTCCGAACATCTGGGTTGCCGCGGGGCCGCCTTTCAGCTGATCGTCGCCGCCGTTGCCGTGCATCGTATCCAGTCCGCCGCCGCCGGAGAGATAATCGTTTCCTTCACCGCCATTCATGACATTGGCTGCCCAGCTGCCGTAGAGCTGGTCTTTGCCGGCGCCGCCGTCGAGCAGGGCGCCGGTGTCGCCGGTGCCGGCCTTGATGATGTCGTTGCCGTCATCGCCGTAAAGTTGATCCGTCGCGGTGGTGATGCCGGAGCCGCTGTTGATCGTGTCGGCGTCCGCTCCGCCGTGAATCACATCCGCGCCCGGACCACCGTTGATGGTGTCGTTGCCAGCGCCGCCCTGGATCATGTCCGTCCCGGCGCCGCCGTTGATCACGTCCTTGCCGGCTCCTCCGTCAAGGTTGTCATTGTCCGTCGATGAGCCGAAGAACAGGTCCTGGTGCGCGGTCATGTCATAGTGGATGGACTTGTTCTGATAGAGATTCCAAGTTCCCGGCGAGCTCGGATTGACGGCCTCGGTGACGGCAAGATGCTCGCCGTTGACGGTAATGTCCTTGACGTAAAGATTCCGATCCCCATTGGCGTTGGCGACATCGTTGACGAAAGCAAGATCGAGACTGGAGACTGTCGCCGGGTTGGCGAATGTGAATGTGAAGGTCTGGAAATCAGATGCGTCCGTCGCGCCGTGGAATTCGACCGTGTTGCCGACCTGCTGCCCATTGATCAGAAGCTGCATCTTGGCGCCGACGCCGTCGACGACGGAGCCATAGCCCGTCACGGTGATAGTGGTCTCCGCGAGTTTCGGAATTGTATCGGGGCCGCCGATAATGCTGTCGTCGCCGCCGCCTGACTTGATCGTGTCGTTGCCGACCCCACCCGACAGCACGTCATTGCCGCCGCCTACATCCATCAGATCGGCAGACGGAGAACCCGTCAGATTCTGGCCGGGCGGCTGGTGCTGTCCTCCGTACCATTCAGTGATCAGCTCCTGCGCCGGCTTGCCTTGCGGCGAGTAGCCGATCGGCGAGTATTTGTTGTTCGTGTCCCAGTTCCAGATCGACGCACCCCTGAACCAGCTTCCGCCTTCCGAGCCCCACACCTGAAAGAAGGCGTTGAAGGCGTCATACTGCTCCTGGAGGTCCTGCGTTGTGCCTTCGGCCCAGCCGCCCGGGCGGATGTTGGTTCCGTCGAGGCTGCGATAGCCGGTTTCGGTGAAGAGCACCTGCTTTTCATACTGCAGGGCAAGTGAGTGGAAGAAATCGACCGGCGACATGTGGTTCATCACCTTCGCCCAGTAGTCGTCCGTGGACATGCTGTTCCACGCATTGACCATCTCCTCGACGGTCGGCTCAGTCGTCGGCGTCAGCGGCGGATAGGCGTTGATGCCGATGACATCGACCTTGTCCCAAAAGCTGACATTGATGGCTTCGTCGGTTGCGGCCGCATAGGTGATCTCGCCATGGAACACGGCGCGTATGGAATCGATGAGGTCGATCCAGTAGCTTCGATATTGCGGGCCGGAGAGCTTGCCGAGTTCATTGCCGATCGAGAGCAGGCTCACGCCGGCCTGCTCGGCGAGCTCAGCCATGTGGACCATTTGGCTCTTGTAGGAAGCAAAGAAGGCGGTGGGATCGCTCGGAACAAGCGCGTAGGCGAGGGTGCCGTCGAGGGCCGACACCATGGGCTTCAACGTAACCGAGAGACCAAGCGCCTTCGCATTTGCCGCCGCCTGAAGAATGTTGGCATCGCTCTCCGTCTTATTGGGATCCGCAAAGACGTCATTCGATGTCCTCGTCTGCATAAAGAGCCGAGGCGCGAGCTCGATCGAGTTTGCGTTGGTGCCCGCGATCGCCTGCATGGCGGCGAGCGCGGAACTGGTGACGAATGCACCATTGTAGTTGGAGAGGAATCCGAATCCCTGAACAGGAAACACGCCCGCCATCGTACAGCTCCTTTTCTTTTGAAGTTTCTGCTGCTGTTGCTGGCTCCGTGGTTTGCAGCATCACGCCGCGTGTTCCACTATTAGACGCAGTACAATCTATGAGCACTTCACTCGCGCAAGGCGAAACAGCAGACCACACTTACGTGTTCAACGTGTGCGTGTGGTGACGGGATTGCGTCGATGTTGCGATTGTTGAAAAAAAGCGGTGCTCGTTGTTAGCGCATCGTTACTGGTTCGACACTCATCGTTGCGAACGAAGCGATCCATCATCGCCGCCCGCGGCACCGACGACGGCCCTCCGGATCTGCGCGTCGGTGTACCGATCTTGCCAATTGGTCCGCGCGACTCACCCATTGATCTGCGTCAATCTCCTTCCGCCTCCTTCCGATGGAGTAATTCCGCGTCCAGAACAGGACGCAAGAGAGTGGACTGCTCCGCCGCAATGCTTCCCAAGATTCGCCTGCGAGGAAGGAGAGTTCCATGACTGACCACCTCACCATTTCGACTGAATCCGACCTGACATCATCCGACCTGACATCATCGGCCCGGCCGACCACCACGGTCACTCGCCGCTCGCTGCTCGGCGGGGCCGGCATCGCGGTTGGCGCCGCCGTGCTTGTGTCTCCACCGAGCATGCCCGGAATCGCTCCAGCCGCGGCGCAGCCCGTGAGTGCGGACCTGAGACCGCTCGACGCGGCGTTCAAGCGCCGCGCCTTCGAAGTCCGAGAGCTCTGCGCGAGCAACAACGAGAAAATTCCCATCCCGCCCCACCCGACGAATGGCGATGAGGCGCGCTACACCAACAAGATCGGTTCCGATTCACGGGGCTTGCCGCACGACAAACGCGGCGAAGTGGAACAAGCAGCATGGCAGGCGCTCTATACCGCTTGCCAGTCGGGCGATCCCGCTGATTTTGAGAAAATCCCGCTCGGCGGCACCCGCAAACTGGTCAATCCCGTAGGCGCACAGGCCGTTAGTCTCAGCGGCGTGAATCCTACTCAGATTGCGATACCGCCGGCACCTGCTCTTGCAAGTGCGGAGCGTGGCGGCGAGGCGGTCGAGGTATATTGGCAATCCCTGCTTCGTGATGTTCCGCTTACTGAGTTGCGCGATGACACCTCCAATCGCGACGTGCTTGCAGCAACCGAGGAACTCAACAAGCTCCCCGATTTTCGCGGGCCGAAGTCTGGTGGGCGAGTTACTCCCGGTACGCTGTTCCGTGCCAATGCGCTTTATTTCGACCCGACTGACCCGAAGGGCCGTTCCGTTACGCCGCCAGGCGTTTTGGATGGGCCGCTGGTCTCGCAATTCCTGCTCCGGGACGTGCCCTATGCTGCACAGTGGATCAGTGCTCAAATTCGCACCGTGTTGCCCGCCAACGAATTCCTGACCGAATATGAGGAGTGGCTGGCGATCCAGAACGGCGCCGCACCGAAGCGCCGGTTGCAGTTCGACGCGACACCGCGATACATAACGACAGGAAGAGATCTCGCGGAATATATCCATGCCGGTCCTGCACTTGGGTGGGCGGCAGCACTGATCCTTGCGACCCCCGGCGGTGGAGCTGATCAACGCTACTCCGGGATGTTTACACCCGCAGAGCCGGTGTCCTACCCAACGAACCCGTATCGGAAATCGAAAACCCAAAGCCCTGCCGGTGCCACCTTCGGGTTGCCCTATGTGCAGGCACTACTCGCCACGGGGATCAGTAACTCCGTGCGCGCGGCCTACTGGCAGAAGTATTTCGTGCACCGGACTGTGCGACCGGAAGCCTACGGCGCTCTGGCGCACCATCGCCTCGCCAATGGCGTAAGCGACTACCCGTTGCATGATAACTTCCTGAAATCGGAAGCCCTCGATCGCAGCAAAGCCAAATACGGCACGTATCTTTTGTCGCAAACCTATCCGGAGGCTTCGCCTCTTCACTCCGCCTATCCCGGTGGTGCCACGAGCGTTGGTGCCGTCACGGCTACCATATTGAAGGCGTTTTTCGACGAGAGCCGCGTCATCGTCAACCCAGTGCAGCCCGATCCGGCTGACCCGACGAGGCTCGTGCCTTATAACGGCCCGCCGCTCACGGTTGGTGGAGAATTGAACAAGCTCGCGGTGAATTTCGGTTTCGGACGGAATTGGGCGGGCATCCACTGGCGTTCCGACGCTTCCGCCTCGATGGCGATCGGCGAGGAGGTGGCTATCGGCATGCTGCGAGATGAGCGCATCACCCTCCGCGAATCCTTCGAAGGCTTCTCCTTCACGCGCTTCGACGGCAGCCGCGTGACAATCTGACAGCAGCCGGGCGGCGCCCCGTCGTGGGGCGCCGGCCCGGTTCTGTGCAGAGAAGCGGAAGCGTTTGTGCCCGACAGCCTATTGATGGAAGCTGAGCGCGGGGCCTGCTCAATTAACGACGACTCGAGCAGGGGGCGTTCTGATCATCTCATGATACGCATTTGGGTTGACCTGATACGTCACTGATCGCTTTGTTGATGAGTTCACCTGGAGTGGCAGCAATGGCGCAAAACCTGGTAGCCGGATTGGTCGTGGTGGCTTTGATGATCATGGGCGTGCTTGCCTACGCCCAGAAACATGAGGGGTGCTTGCACGGGCGCTCGCTCCAAACCTTCAAGCCCTGCGGATCAGTTAGCGTTAACATGTAGCGCTGGTCGCGATGCTGCGGCCAACCTCGCGCGATTTGGTGCCCACGATCCCGGGGAGGTTCGTCTATTTCTGTTTGTGCGGGCCGAGCTGTTCTTCAACCGAACTGGGTCTTGACAAATGTGCGACTGATCGAGCGACGCGTTGGGTTCGCTTCCGTTGGTGGTCTGTCGAAGTCTGCTCTTGGCCCCTTAGCGGACCTTCATATGACTTCGAGCAATGTCGGCGAGTGACCTTAGCGGAAGTCAACTGCGATAGAGAGCATGGCGTCGGCGCGGGCCGGCTACAAAAGAACCTGTCTCGTAGTCTTCGCGGCTGGATCTGAGGTTCGCTGATCCTCAATCTTCGCAAACGAACTCAGGCCAAGCCAGGAGCCGAACTTGGCGCGAAGCTGGGGTGGCCCATGAACTTCAAGCCGGCCCGTTTCCATCGCCTGCGCCAGGCGCATGTTTCCGATCCAGACCGCTGTCATGGTGCGTACGTCCGAATGAATGAAGAGATCCACCTCGTAGCCGGGATCAGTCACGCAGAGATCGACCGCGCTGCCTTCGCTGACCAGCCACCAGTGCCGTTTGCCCTTGGCCACGCCACTGAACTCGAAACCGACTACGACGCGACGCGCTGGAAATTGATCGGGCCTCACTCTGCGATGCATATCCCACATGAGGAGACCGACATCGAGGTCATCAGCTGCCAATCGGCTGCGAACCCAGCGCGCGCCCCAGTCGCCCATCATCATGATAAGTGGCTCGAGCTCGCGCCCGGCCGGAGTCAGGTGGTACTCCCAGCGATGTCCGGTTGGCGCCGGTCGCCGCTCGACCACGCCTTCCAACTCCAGCCGCTTTAGGCGCCGCGACAGCAGGGACGAAGACATCAGCGGCACACCGCGTCGCAGATCGTTGAAATGCGTACTGCCGACAACGAGTTCTCGCAGGACCAGCGGGGTCCACCGCTCGGCGACAATCTCCGCCGCCTTGGCTATCGGGCAAAACTGTCCATAGCCCTTCATGATATGGAGACTATCTCACGGCTCGGGCAGCTTCCAGTGCAGAAACTGAACTTGCAGGGTTCGTGCTGGGGCCAGACACTCCGCTCAAATTGATCAAGGGAGTGTAGCTATGACTTACCCAGAGAGAGCTGCGGCACCGGCAATCCTCCCTGACCGCACTGGCGTTGCGTCGTTGATGGCCGGAATACGCGGCGTGGTGTTCCGGCCGGGTGATGACGGCTATGACGAGGCCCGCAAGGTCTGGAACGGCATGATCGACCGCCATCCGGCCTTCATCGTTCGCTGCGCTGGAACCGCCGACGTCATCGCCTGTGTCAACCTTGCGCGCGAGCAGGAACTGCCAATTGCGATTCGCGGCGGCGGACACAATGTTGCCGGTAGCGCCGTCTGCGACGATGGCATTGTCGTCGATCTGACAGCGATGAAAGGCATCGAGGTCGATCCCGGGGACCAGACCGTGCGCGCCCGGCCAGGATTGCTTTGGGGCGAGTTCGACCGCGAGACCCAGGCTTTCGGCCTCGCGACGACCGGCGGAATTGTCACACATACCGGGATCGCGGGGCTCACGCTTGGTGGCGGCATCGGCTGGCTCATGCGTCGGCACGGGCTTACCTGCGACAATCTTGTCGCAGCCGATGTTGTGTTGGCCGACGGGCAATTTCTTCGTGCCAGTGAGCGCGAAAACGCCGACCTTCTCTGGGGCCTGAGAGGCGGCGGCGGGAACTTCGGCATAGTCACCGCCTTCCAATACCGCCTCCATGCTGTCGGACCGCAGGTGCTCGCCGGCGCGATCCTTCACCCCGCTGAACGGGCGCCCGAAGTGCTCCGTTTCTATCGGGACTACATCGCCACCGCGCCCGATGAGCTGACGACAATCGTCAATCTGCGAAAGGCGCCGCCAGCGCTGTTCCTGCCGCCGCACCTTCACGGCCGCGCAGTGGTCGTCATCGCCGTTTGCTATGCCGGCTCCATCGATGATGGCGAGCGGATCCTCGCCCCGTTGCGGCGGTTCGGCGAACCCCTCATCGATCTGATCGAACCAAAAGCGTACACAGCCCAACAGGGCATGTTCGATGCGAGCGTGCCTCACGGTTTGCGCTACTATTGGAAGTCGCACTATTTCGGCCGGCTTAGCGACGCGGCCATCGACACACTGGTCGCGCATGCATGGCAGACACCATCACCGATCTCCTACACTATTTTGTTCCATCTCGGCGGCGCCATCCGCCACGTCGATGGCGCGGCTACGGCCTTCGAGGACCGTAGCGCCGAACATGCTCTGAACATCAACGCGGTGTGGTCCGACCCCCAAGCGACCGAGGCGCAAGTCGCATGGGCTCAGAGCTTCTGGGAGGCGACGCATCCCCATTCGACAGGCGGCGTCTATGTGAACTTCCTCGGCGAGGATGGGGAGGCTCGCGTGCGGGCCGCCTACGGACCCGACAAGTATCGCCGGCTTGCAGCCTTGAAACGGAAGTATGATCCAGGGAATCTATTCCGGCTCAACCAGAACATTCCCGCCGCGCTGGAGCCAGAATAGATCGCGGATGGCCGCATGTGGCCCAAAGCCGATATGCCCGCCGGCGCCGCCGATGTCCGCTTTCGGGAGCAGCTGCGACTGATCGGAGTTCACCAGGCGGCAGCTGTGGGTTTTGTCCGACACTTCGCGCTCGAAATTTTTCTTGGGTACCGCCGAGAATTTCTGCCAGCGCGAGGATTGATCGTGAGAAATGTCCACATCAGAAAGCCCCGTGCCCGTCGAGGCGTTTTTTTGGTCGCCCGTCGCGTTTTGCACCGGTCTGTTCGCAGCCGAGCCAACCCCAGTAGCGGCGTTTGATACTTGATATATCAAACGCTCGACTAATCCGTAAAAACGGCCACGCATGTTCACCGCCGTTCTGCTTCCAGGTCACATCCACAGCGCTCCCGAGGAATGCATTGCGCCAGGCAATTCTTGCTTGCGCGCCCCGACGAGATGCACGCCCTTGGCTGCGGTACAGGGGGCTGGATTGAGCCAACGCGGTTTTCTCGCCGGAGCGCGCACACAAGAGAGCTCCTCTGATTTGCGATGTTATGCAAACTGGACCGTTCGGAAAGCCAGCAGTCCGGATGTACCAATTTTGGTATTAGCTGTTGGCCGCTGTCAGAACCGATCCTTTGAATTTATGGGTTCATGCCCTAGACGCAGGGGAATCGTCCGGCGGCTAGCTTAGCGCCGAACTGAGAATTCCAACAGGTCAGCCGTCATCGCACTCGACGAGTTGCGCCCGCACGCTGGACCAGCGCCAGTCGCGCGCGGCTGACGAGAGTGGCGCGCACGCGATTGCGCGATAGGCAGCGGAGCTCCGCGGCGAGATGCTCTTCATTCCATGGCGACGCATCCGTCTTGCGTGCCTCAAGCCCTCCCTTGAGTTCGGCTCGCGTTGAAATGTGACTTGACAACGCGTAAGCATGGCCTTACGCGTTAGCGATGACTTACGCGAAGAGTGGGTGGACGGCGCTCGCTGACCCGACCAGGCGCACGATATTCGAGCGGCTGGTCGATCATCCGAGCTCGGTCAGTGGATTGGCGCGTGCCCTGCCAGTCAGCCGCCCCGCCGTCTCGCAGCACCTGAGGGTCCTGAAGGACGCCGGGCTCGTGGTCGACGCGCCGGCCGGCAAACAGCGGATCTATCGCGTCGATCCCGCCGGGTTGGCAGCCCTGCGTGCGGAACTCGATCTGTTCTGGAGCAAGACGATGGCAGCCTACAAGACAGCCATCGAGCAACCACCGGAGGAGTCGGAATGAGCACTCAAGCAGCAATCACATCCGTCAAGCACAGTATCGTGGTGGAGGCGCCGATCGGGCGTGCATTCAAGGTCTTCACTGAGGACTTTGGCCGCTTCAAACCCGCCGAGCACAACCTGCTGAGGGTGCCGATCGCCGAGACGGTATTCGAGCCTCGCGTTGGTGGCCACCTGTACGATCGCGGCGTTGACGGCAGCGAGTGCCGATGGGCACGAGTGCTGGCGTACGAGCCGCCCAATCGAGTGCTCCTGAGCTGGAACATCAGCCCGCAATGGCAGATCGAGACCGATCCGAATAAGACCAGCGAGTGGGAAGTGCGATTTACCGCCGAGACGGCGCACCGCACACGCGTTGAGATCGAGCACCGACACCTGGACCGGCACGGCGAGGGGTGGCAAGGCGTGCGCGATGGGGTCACGGGCGATCGGGGTTGGCCGCTGTACCTGCAGCGCTTCGCTGATCTGTTAAGCCGCGCATCCTGATAGTCATCCCACGTGATTTACGGTGCCAGTGCTGGACTGCGCTGTCACCGGTAGATCGTGGACGACGGCGTGTCTGTCGTGACGAAGCGGATTGCTGCGACCCGGTAGTCCGTTCCCAACTGTGCATTTGCCTCACTGACGCCTTCCAGCACTTGCTTTTGAACGTCGTCGGCATCGATCACTGGCGCTTCGTTGCTGACCGACAACCGCTCGACGATCGGCGCAGAAGCGCTAGGCTCGCCTAGCTTTAGGGCAAGCAAGTTGTGGGACGGACCCGTGATCCGAACCGCCTGGTACCAGTCACCATCTCTACTGAATTGCATGGTTAAAACCTGGGAAATGGGAAGCGGCGCTCGGCGGCGTTGTGCAGCAAGTTAGCCCGGATGAGCGAAGCGACATCCGGGTTTTTGCTCTGCCCGCATAGCGCTAAGCTCATGCGGGCTACCGGCTGATTTGCATTACCTGCAAGCACAATCTCGCGTTGAAGGTGCGGCAAATCAACCCGTTGGGCAAATCACTTCTGATTTTCAGAAATCGTGTCAAGCCCCGGAGTCAGAAATATTCCGCTTCGCGATTGACCCAAATCACCGGTAAAACTCCCGCCATCCCGTCCCGAGGAGAGGGGCGTTGGCCATCGTCACTGACGTTGGGGCGGGTTGCGGTGGACGCGGCACCGTCAGGCGCGCGAGGTGTTCGCAGGGCGGTCTTCCGTGAGCGAACGCTGGCCGCGCAGACGAACGGCGCTTAAACGCTTTCGCTATTCCTACGGCCGGCACGCACTTGGCTGGCTGAGGCCTGTGGCGAGGGAAGCTGCGTACGGCAAAACCGTGTGGTCCTGGCGCCCGTGGCTGGCGTTAAGTCGGCGGAGGCTTGCGAAACCCGACCGGGTCGCGCGAGCCGTCAATTCGCCGGCGATGGAGGCAAGAGGAATTCGTCTCCAGGGAGAGCGCGGCATAAGCCGTCAAACCATTGCGCAGGGAATGCCGGGATGCTCCGGCTGTACCTGTATGCTCGTGTGCGCATTCTTGAAGTGCACCTTGCACACGAGACCGCGGGTGCCAGCCGGCACCCGGCATTCCCTGCGCCCTCTCTGATTTCGAGGGCGAACGATTTGCAAAAGCTCGGGCGCACTGTGTCGCGAGAATGCGAAACTGTATCCGTCGTCATTGCGAGCGCAGCGACTTGTCCGCCGAAGCCTTGGCGAAGGCCGGAAGCAATCCATTTCACCTCATGCGCGGCTCGATGGATTGCTTCGCTTCGCTCGCAATGACGGGTTCAGGACGGGAGGCGCGGTCAAAACGCCTTGCTCAGGAATCTCGATCCCTTCAATCCGTAGCGCCACGGCAGATCGACTGCTTTCGTTATCCCGATCCGCACGCCGACGATGGTCTCCGGCTTGCCCACCCGCGCATGCAGCGCAAAGGGCGGCTGATCCAGCGGCAACTCATTATGCTTGATGGTGATGCCGAGCGCTTCGGTGAGCTTGCCCGGGCCGGAGCACAAAGCGCGCGCGTCCTGCAGGCCGCGGCGGCGGCGCATCGCGGGGAGGCCGTGGGTCGGCTCCAGCGCGCGGATCAGCACGGCGCTGGCCGATCCTTCCTCCTCGGAAACGAAGTTCACGCACCAGTGGATGCCATAGGAACGGTAGACATAGGCAAAGCCGGGCGGGCCAAACATCACGCGGTTGCGCGGCGTCGGTCCGCGAAACGAATGCGCGGCCTGATCGGTGTGGTGATAGGCCTCGACCTCGGTGATGATGCCACCGACACCGTTGACCAGCAGCGTCGCCCCGATCAGGTCGGGCGCGACCTCATGCACGCTGCGGGCGAAAAACGAGCGTTTCAGCGGCTTGCCGAGCGGAGGGGTGGCGCCGTCGGCAGGCTTGGGGCTTTGAACCATTTTCAGGTGAGAATCGTTCGCGGAAGGGGTGAAATTCGTCATTATCTTGCACGATCTGCCAGGTTTCGCGAGCCGCCTTGTGGGCCCTTCCGCAACCGACTTGTGGGCCTTCCGCGAGTCGGGTTGCAGGCGCAAGCGACACGGATTAGCTAGGTATTCTCTCATTTTCCGGATTTAACATGGTCGTCCTCGTCGATACCATCTCCGCCAACCAGGTGCGCCCGCGTCACCCCGAAAAGGTGAACCGGCCCGACGCGCTGTCGCCGCCGAAACCGGACTGGATCCGGGTGCGCGCGCCGAATACCCGCGGCTATGCGGATACGCGGAAGATCGTCAAGGAGAACGGCCTCGTCACGGTGTGCGAGGAGGCCGGTTGCCCCAATATCGGCGAGTGCTGGGACAAGAAGCATGCCACCTTCATGATCATGGGGGATACCTGCACGCGGGCCTGCGCGTTCTGCAATGTCAAGACCGGCATGCCGAGCGCGCTCGACGCCGCCGAGCCGGAACACGTCGCGGAAGCGACTTTCAAGCTCGGACTGACCCATGTCGTGGTGACCTCGGTCGATCGCGACGATCTCGCCGACGGCGGCGCCGAGCATTTTGCGCAAGTGATCCGCGCGATCCGCGCGCGTTGCCCGAATACGACCATTGAGATTTTGACGCCGGACTTCCTGCGCAAGGAAGGCGCGCTGGAAGTGGTAGTGGCGGCCAAGCCCGACGTGTTCAACCACAATCTGGAGACGGTGCCGGCGCGTTATCTGACCGTCCGGCCGGGCGCGCGCTACTTCCATTCGGTCCGGCTGTTGCAGCGGGTCAAGGAGATCGATCCCACGATCTTCACCAAGTCGGGCATCATGGTCGGCCTCGGCGAGGAGCGTCACGAGGTGCTGCAGGTGATGGATGATCTGCGCTCGGCGGACGTCGATTTCCTGACCATCGGCCAATATCTGCAGCCGACCCGCAAGCACCACGCCGTGATGCGCTATGTCACCCCCGATGAATTCGCGGGCTACGAGAAGGTCGCCTATACCAAGGGATTTCTGATGGTTTCGGCGAGCCCGCTGACCCGCTCGTCACATCATGCGGGCGAGGATTTTGCCAAGCTGCAGGCGGCGCGCATCGCGCGCATCAGCTAGGTGCGGATCGAACAATGCAACGCGTTCTCGTGATGGGATCGTCGGGGTCCGGCAAGTCGACATTTGCCAGGCGGCTGTCTGATATCACGGGCATTCCCTTCGTTTCGCTGGATGCGCTGTACTGGAAACCGGGCTGGGTCGCGTCCGACAATGCCGAGTTCGGACAGCGCGTGGCCGAGGTCGCGCGCGGACCGCAATGGGTCATTGACGGCAACTACACCAGCAGCGGCGCGGGTGAGTTGCGCCGTCATTCGAGCGACACCGTGATCTGGTTCGACCTGCCGCGCAGGACCTGTATCTTCGGCATCATGAAGCGGATTGCCGGAAGCTACGGCACGGTCCGCCCGGAGATGGCTGAGGGCTGTCCGGAAAGGATCGACTTCGAATTTTTCCGCTATATCTGGACCTATCGTCGGCTGCAGCGACCGAAGCTCCTTGACTATTTTCAGGGCCTGCGCGCCGATCAAACGTTCGTCTGCTTCACCGATCGGATGCAGGCGGACGACTATCTGAAGCAGATCGCGCTCAAGCAGAACCGGGCGAGTATTCACTGATGCCGCGCTTTTCCAGCAAGCGCCGGGTTCATCACACCGCGCCGCAGATGTTCGATCTGGTCGCCGATGTCGAGCGCTATCCGGAATTCGTGCCGCTCTGCCAATCGCTCCGGATCCGTCAGCGCACGTCGAAGGCCGACGGCACCGAGGTCGTCGTCGCCGACATGACGGTGTCGTTCAAGCTGGTGCGGGAATCCTTCACCAGCCGCGTGACGCTGGACCGACCGAACCTGAGGATCATGGTGGAATATCTGAAGGGTCCGTTCAGCAACCTGGAAAACCGCTGGACGTTTGAACCGAAATCCGAAACCGACTGCGAGGTCGGATTCTTCCTGTCCTACGAATTCAAGAGCCGGATGCTCGCAATGCTGATGGGGACGATGTTCGATACCGCATTCCAGCGCTTTGCCGCCGCGTTCGAGAAGCGGGCGGACGCGATCTACGGCAAGCCGGGGGCAGGGCCGGTCGGGACCCGCTGACGCCAGCGCAATAGGCAAAGCATTTCACCAATCCAAGAAACTCTCGAACAATCACGGAAGTTGAGATGACGACATTCGAACGCGTTGGCTTCATCGGGCTCGGAGGGATGGGACGGGGTTTGGTCAAGAACCTCGTCGCAAAGGGCGTGGCCGTGACCGCCTTTGATCTAAACCCCGCTGCGGTCGCGATTGCCAAATCGTTTGGGGCGACGGCCGCGGGCAATCTGCAGCAAATTCGCGATTGCCGCATTGTCATGATTTGCGTGAATGAGGCCGAGGACGTCGAGGCGCTGCTCACTGGTACCAACGGGCTGCTCGCCGGTCCGGCGCCGGGGTTCATCATCGTGGACCACACCACCGGCAGTCCGCAAATGGTCGCCAAGCTCGACCGCATGGTGCGCGCAGCCGGCGGGCGCTATGCCGAAGCGCCGATGACGCGGACCCCAAAGCACGCCGACATCGGCAAAGTAAACGTGCTGTTCGGCGGCGAGAGCGACCTGCTCGAAGATCTCCGGCCCTATTTCGAACTCTATGCCGAGAACATTTTCCATATCGGTCCGCTGGGGCACGCGATCCGCCTCAAGCTCATTCACAATTACATCGCCTTCGCCAATGTGGCGGCGTGGTGCGAGGGGTTCGCGCTGGCCGCAAAGGAGGGGCTCGATCTTTCCCAAGCGATCCGCATCATCTCCGCCGCCGGTGGCAAGAGCGGCATGCTCGATCTCTACGGCCAGTCCACGCTCGAGGGCGACTTCACTCCGCTGATGTCGCTGGCGAACGCCCGCAAGGACGTCCGCTATTATGCGCGCTGGCTGGAGGAGGCGGGCCTGCCCGGTTTCATGGCTGAGGCTGTGCACCAGACCTACCGGCAGGCGGCGCTGCTCGGGCATGACGGCGAGTCCTGCACCGCCGTGATCAAGGCCTACGAGGCCGTGACCGGCGTTGAAGCGCGGGTAGGGCCGAAAGGCCAGCAACAAGGAACATGATCGGCGGCATATCTGGTTTCCCACGAAACCGGTTGCCGGTATCGACGCCATTCATTAAGCCGGTCCCAATCCGCGATCCCACGACGGAAAGACGAGACGATGGACGCAAAACTTCGAACCGGTGGACATATCCTGATCGAGCAACTGGCCCTGCACGGCGCCGACACCGTGTTCGGCGTCCCCGGTGAGAGCTTCCTGGCTGCTCTCGACGGCATGTACCAGAACCAGCGTGTGCGGTTCATCAACGCCCGGCAGGAGGGTGGCGCCGCCATGATGGCGGAGGCCTACGGCAAACTGACGGGGCGGCCGGGTATCGTGTTCGCCACCCGCGGCCCCGGCGCCACGAATGCGTCATCGGGCGTTCATGTCGCGTTTCAGGACTCGACGCCGCTGATCCTGCTGCTCGGCCAGGTTGGTCGCGACATGATGGAACGCGAAGCGTTCCAGGAAATCGATTATCGGCTGATGTTCGGCCCGATGGCGAAATGGGTCGCCCAGATCGACGACGCGCGGCGGATACCCGAGTTCATCTCGCGCGCCTTCTTCACAGCGACCTCGGGCCGTCCCGGCCCGGTCGTGCTGGCGCTGCCCGAGGACATGCTTACCGACACTGCCGATGTGCCGGATGCGCCACCTTATAATCCACTTCCGATCGCGCCTGACGAAGGCGGCTTGCGGCAATTCCATGCGCTGCTGTCGGAGGCGAGAAAGCCGTTTCTGATCGTCGGCGGCGGTGGATGGAGCGACCAGGCGCGCCGTGATCTCGAGGCGTTTGCGTCTGCGCACGAAGTGCCGGTCGGCGTATCATTCCGCTGCCAGGACTATTTCGACAATCTGCATCCTTGCTATGGCGGCCATGTCGGCATCGGTCTCGACGCCAAGATCGCCGAGCGTATTCGCAACAGCGACTTGGTGATCGCACTTGGCGCGCGACTGGGGGAGGCCACCACATCCGGCTATACCCTGTTTGATATTCCCAAGCCGAAGCAGCCGCTGGTTCATATTTATCCCGATCCGGAAGAGATCGGTCGCGTCTATTCGCCAACGCTCGGCGTGGTCGCGAGCAGCGCGGCCTTTGCGGCCGCGATCAGGCAGCTGGAGCCGAAGCATCAATCACGCGCCGACTACGTCAAAGCGGCGCATGCCGACTATCTCGCGTTTGCCGAGCCGACCAAGTCGCCCGGCGACGTGCAGCTCTCGCAGGTCGTGCGCGGTTTGAGCGAGCGCTTGCCCCATGACACCATCATCTGCAACGGCGCCGGCAATTATGCCGTCTGGGTGCACCGCTTCTGGCGCTCCCGGCAGTACCGCACCGAACTCGCGCCGACATCGGGCTCGATGGGCTACGGCCTGCCTGCGGCAGTCGCAGCCAAGTTGCAGCATCCGGAACGAACGGTCATCGCATTTGCCGGCGACGGCTGTTTTCAAATGACCGGCCTCGAGTTTATGACTGCGGTCGAGAATCGGCTGCCGCTGATCGTGATCGTCTGCAATAACGGTATGTACGGCACGATCCGGATGCATCAGGAGCGGGAATATCCCGGTCGTGTTTCCGGCACCGATCTCGCCAACCCGGACTTTGCCGCGCTGGCGCGCGCCTGCGGTGGCTTCGGTGCGCGTGTTAACCGAACAGAAGATTTTGCGCGCGCATTCGACGAAGCCGTCGCGAGCGGAGTTCCTGCTATCATCGAGCTTTCGATCAGCCCGGAAGCGCTGACGCCGGTAGCTTCGCTTAGCGAAACGTGCGCCAAGGCGCTGGCGGGACAGGCCTGATGCTCGCTTCAAGTGCGCGTCGGCCGGCGCCGCTTCACGGCGCTGCGCCGCGGCGTTCGTGCCACTCTTGGACGTAACCGGCTCATCGTCTCGCGCCGTGGCTTGATGGGTGGCTGCGGTCCGCGTGCCAATTCCATCAGCATGCGCAGCGCTTCGACCACCGAGCGCTGGCGCACCGTGGTGCGGCCGATGGCCCCGAAACGGAACTCGCGATGGATTATCTTCCCGTCACGCGAGGCAACCGCGAAATGGACGAGGCCGACCGGCTTGCCCGGCGTCGCGCCGCCCGGACCTGCAATACCGGTAATGGATACCGCGAGATCAACGCCGGCCTTTTCCAACGCGCCGACCGCCATTGCAGTCGCGGTTTCCTTGCTGACCGCGCCGAAGGTCGCAAGTGTCGAGGCCTTGACGCCGAGCATCGCGCGCTTGGCTTCATTGGAATAGGTGATGAAGCCGCGGTCGATGACGTCGGATGAGCCGGGAATGTCGGTGAGCGCGCCGGCGACCAGGCCACCGGTGCAGGATTCCGCCGTCGCGATCGTCAGCTTGCGCATCCGGCACAGATCGAGCAGCGAGCGGGAGAGGGCGCGCGCGTCGCTGCCGCTCATTTACTCACTCCAGGGCAAGCGGATGGTGGCGCACGCAGTTGCGGCGATGCCTTCCTCACGGCCGGTGAAGCCGAGCCGTTCGCTGGTCGTCGCCTTCACCGCAACTCGGGAGATGTTGAGCCCGGTGATCTCGGCGATGCGGGCACGCATGACATCACGCAGCGGCCCGATCTTCGGACGCTCGCAGATCATCGTGACTTCGAGATTGGCGATTCGGCCGCCCCGTGCGGTGACACGGTCCACGGCGTATTTGAGGAATTTATCTGACGCGGCACCCTTCCACTGCGGATCGCTCGGCGGAAAGTGTGAGCCGATATCACCGTCCGCCAGCGCGCCGAGAATGGCGTCGACCAGGGCGTGGAGGCCGACATCGCCGTCGGAATGGGCGAGAAACCCGCGGGTGTGCGGCACCCGTACGCCGCAGAGCATCAGATGATCGCCGTCGCCAAAGGCGTGCACGTCATAACCGGTGCCGGTTCTGATGTCGCCGAGCTGGGCGGCGAGGCGGGCTTCCTCGCGAACGAAATCTTCGGGCGTTGTCAGCTTCATGTTTGCAGGATCGCCTTCAAAGGTCGCCACCGTCAATCCCGCCCATTCCGCGAGCGCCGCATCGTCGGTGAAATCGCTGCGGCCCTCGCGCGCGGCGCGACGATGAGCATCGAGAATGACATCGAAACGAAACGCTTGCGGCGTTTGCGCGATTCGCAGCCTTGCACGATCGGGCGTTGCCTCGACGTTGCCTGCATCACAGATCTGCTTGACCGTATCGGTAACCGGGATGGTCGGAATGGCAGCGCCGGTCCGGCCTGCCGCATCGATCGCGCGCGAAATGACCGCCGGTGTCACGAAGGGCCGCGCCGCGTCGTGGATAAGAACGATGTCAGGCTTCTCCGCCGCCAGCGCCTCAAGCCCGGCATGCACCGATGCCTGGCGAGTCGCGCCGCCATTGGTAGGCGGCTGATGGCGCAGTCCCGCGACGGCTTCAGTGAAAACAGCGGCGTCGTCCGGATTCACCACCGGCTGCACGGCGAAGATAGCTGGATGCTCGCAGAACGCCTGCATGGCGCGGAAGATCACCGTCCGCCCGCCGATCTCCCGATATTGCTTCGGCCCTCCAGCACCGGCGCGAAGCCCGCGTCCGGCTGCGACAAGGATGACTGCAGTGCGCTCAGGTCTGGGCATCGGGACTCAATACGACACGAATCTGGGTTGAGGAGGGGGCGTCGGCTGCGCCGGCGCACAGCCCTTACCACGGCGGATACGGAAAAACAGAGCGTTTCCCATGTGCTGTGGGAAAAGCAGTTTTTGTTGCAGTGCACTTGCACAAATGATAGTTCTGTCTAAAGTGTAGGCAAGAAGCTTGACTGCCCAAGATTTGTGCTCACAATAGGCGTCGACGGTTGCAATGAAGCCGCCGCCCCAACCATGAGAACGCCGTGACCGGCCCGGAAAGTTCACGCTCTAAGCCGTTGAAAATAGGCGATATTGCTGTCGCCAACCGGGTTCTTCTGGCGCCGATGTCCGGCGTCACTGATGCTCCCTTTCGACGGCTGGCCGCCGCCCTCGGCGCGGGGCTGGTGGTCTCCGAGATGACCGCCAGCGATGAACTCGTGCAGGGCAGGCCGATGTCGCTTCTGCGCTGCGAGAGAGCTGGTGTCGGACCGCATGTCGTTCAGCTCGCGGGCTGCGAGGCGCACTGGATGGCGGAGGGCGCGCGAGTGGCGGAAGCTGGCGGCGCCGACATCGTCGACATCAACATGGGCTGCCCGGCGCGGCACGTCACCGGCGGGCAATCCGGCTCGGCGTTGATGCGCGATCTCGATCATGCACTCAAGCTGATCGAGGCTACGATCGCGGCGGTGAAAGTGCCGGTCACGCTGAAGATGCGGCTTGGTTGGGACGAGCGCTCGCTCAATGCGCCCGAACTGGCGCGCCGCGCAGAAGGCGCCGGCGTGCAGATGATCACCGTGCACGGGCGCACGCGCTGCCAGTTCTACAAAGGCGAGGCCAATTGGAACGCCGTGCGCGCGGTCAGGGATGCGGTCTCAGTGCCGCTTGTCGTCAACGGCGATATCACCTCGTTCGATCGAGCGGTACAGGCGCTGGAAGCCTCAGGAGCAGACGCCGTGATGATCGGGCGCGGCGCGCAAGGCCAGCCCTGGCTGCCTGGCCAGATAGCCCGCCGACTCGAAACCGGGAAAGCAGAGACCACGCCATCGCTCGCCGAGCAGCTCACACACGTACGGGCGCTTTATGATGAGGTCTGCAGCCATTACGGGCTGCGCGTGGGGCTCAAGCACGCACGCAAGCATCTCGGCTGGGCGCTGGAAATCGCTGCTCAGTATAGCCGCGCGCCAGCTGAGACGCTGAAGGGATGGCGGCAAAAGATTCTGACGTCGGAGGATCCGCACCGCGTGCACCGATCGCTGCAGGACGCGTTCGACGACTTCGCATGGAGTGCTGCATGAGCTCAGTCGCAGAACATCGCCGCGCCATGCCATCCGACAGCGAAGCCATCCTCAACGCGCTGCCGAACCCGGTTCTCCTGATCGCGCCGGACGGTCGCATCGTCGATGCCAACATCGCCGCCGAATCCTTCTTCGAGATCTCGACTCAATTCCTACGCCGTCAGTCCCTGAAAGAGCTGGTGCCGTTCGGCAGCCCGCTCCTGGCGCTGATCGATCAGGTGCGTTCGAGCGGCTCGCCGGTCAACGAATACAAGGTCGACCTCGGAACACCTCGGATCGGCGGCGACCGCCAGGTCGATCTGCACGTTGCCCCCGTCACCGAACGGCCCGGCCATATCGTCGTCATGCTGCAGGAGCGCACCATTGCCGACAAGATGGATCGGCAATTGACGCACCGGAGCGCGGCGCGCTCGGTGATCGCGCTGGCCGCGATGCTGGCGCATGAAATCAAGAATCCTTTGTCGGGTATTCGCGGGGCGGCGCAACTGCTGGAGCAGGCGGCTTCATCCGAAGACCGCATGCTGACGCGGCTGATCTGCGACGAGGCTGACCGCATCGTTACGCTGGTCGACCGCATGGAAGTTTTCGGCGACGATCGCCCGGTGGCGCGCGGGGCGGTCAACATCCATTCCGTGCTCGATCACGTGAAGCGGCTGGCGCAATCCGGCTTCGCCCGCAACGTCCGCTTCGTCGAAGAATACGACCCATCCCTGCCGCCGGTGCTGGCCAATCAGGATCAGC
This sequence comes from Bradyrhizobium hereditatis, assembly GCF_020329435.1. Taxonomy (GTDB): domain Bacteria; phylum Pseudomonadota; class Alphaproteobacteria; order Rhizobiales; family Xanthobacteraceae; genus Bradyrhizobium; species Bradyrhizobium hereditatis. The sequence goes on from NZ_JAGKJK010000001.1 coordinate 538,731, forward strand.
TCATTCAGGTCTTCCTCAATCTCGTGAAGAACGCCGCCGAGGCCGTTGCCGATCTCGGCGCCGATGCGGAAATCCAGCTGACCACCGCCTTCCGGCCCGGCGTCCGCCTGTCGGTGCCCGGCAAGAAATCACGGGTGTCGCTGCCGCTGGAGTTCTGCGTCAAGGACAACGGTTCCGGCGTACCGGAAGACCTGCTGCCGAACCTGTTCGATCCCTTCGTGACGACAAAGCAGACCGGCAGCGGGCTCGGCCTCGCGCTGGTTGCCAAGATTGTCGGCGACCATGGCGGCATCATCGAATGCGAATCCCAGCCGCGGAAGACGACGTTCCGTGTGCTGATGCCGATGTTCAATCCCGCCAAACAGTTCGACCAAAGCAACCGCGACGGCGTTCCGGGTACGCCGCCGCCTGCCTCACAGGACGCAAGATGAGGAACACCAATGCCCGCAGGTAGCATACTCGTTGCCGATGACGATACCGCCATCCGCACGGTTCTGAATCAGGCGCTCTCGCGCGCCGGATATGAAGTTCGCCTGACCGGGAATGCCGCGACGCTGTGGCGCTGGGTGAGCCAGGGCGAGGGCGATCTCGTCATCACCGACGTGGTGATGCCGGACGAGAACGCATTCGACCTCTTGCCGCGCATCAAGAAGATGCGGCCGAATCTTCCGGTTATCGTGATGAGCGCGCAGAACACCTTCATGACGGCGATCCGCGCCTCGGAGCGCGGCGCTTATGAATATCTGCCGAAACCATTCGACCTGAAGGAACTCATCACCATCGTCGGACGCGCGTTGGCCGAGCCGAAGGAGCGGGTGACGAGCGCGGCCGACGATTCCGAATTCGATTCAATTCCGCTGGTCGGTCGCTCGCCGGCGATGCAGGAAATCTACCGGGTGCTGGCGCGGCTGATGCAGACCGATCTCACGGTGATGATCTCCGGCGAGTCTGGCACCGGCAAGGAACTGGTCGCGCGCGCGCTGCATGATTACGGCAAGCGCCGCAACGGCCCGTTCGTCGCCGTCAATATGGCTGCGATCCCGCGCGACCTTATCGAATCCGAATTGTTCGGCCATGAGCGCGGCGCGTTCACCGGCGCCAATACCCGCGCTTCCGGCCGGTTCGAACAGGCTGAAGGCGGCACGCTGTTTCTGGACGAAATCGGCGACATGCCGATGGAAGCGCAGACGCGACTGTTGCGCGTGCTGCAACAGGGGGAATACACGACCGTCGGCGGCCGTACCCCGATCAAGACCGATGTTCGGATCGTGGCGGCCAGCAACAAGGATCTGCGCATCCTGATCCAGCAGGGGCTGTTCCGGGAAGATCTGTTCTTCCGGCTCAACGTCGTGCCGCTGCGGCTGCCGCCATTGCGGGAGCGAATCGAGGATCTGCCCGATCTCATCAGGCATTTCTTTGCACTCGCCGAGAAGGACGGCTTGCCGCCGAAAAAACTCGACGCGCTGGCCCTGGAGCGCCTCAAGCAGCACCGCTGGCCCGGCAACGTGCGCGAGCTCGAAAACCTCGCGCGCCGGCTGGCTGCGCTTTATCCGCAGGACGTCATTACGGCCTCGGTCATCGATGGCGAGCTTGCGCCGCCGGCGGTCACCTCAGGCGGCAACGCCCCGATGGGCGTGGAGAATCTCGGGGGAGCGGTCGAAGCCTACCTGTCCTCGCACTTCTCCGGCTTCCCGAACGGCGTGCCGCCGCCGGGCCTGTATCATCGAATCCTCAAGGAGATCGAGGTGCCGCTGCTCACCGCGGCGCTGGCGGCCACGCGTGGCAACCAGATCCGGGCGGCCGACCTGCTCGGCCTGAACCGCAATACGCTGCGCAAGAAGATCAGGGATCTCGACATTCAGGTCTACCGGAGTGGCGGCTAGCTTTTCGACCAGCGGCATCCGCACCCAACCGGGACTGAGGGCGCACACTCATTGAGTACGCGCCCTCGTTCGGACCTAATTCAACAAGCGGTCAGTAGTCCCAGAAGACCGGCACCCAACGAAAGGCGTCGCCGTCGACTGCCACATGGCCGACGGACGGGAACGGCAGGTGAGTGGCCACCAGCAGCCCACCGGTCTCAGCCAATTCCCGCAAAAGACTGATACGAACGCGGGCCGACTCCTCGGGGTCGTGTTCGAAGCCGTTGTACCACTCGGGGTGCTCGAACCCGACCGCGAACACGAGGTCTCCGGCGAACGTCAGCCGGTCGCCGCCGGACGCCACGCGGACCACACTGTGCCCTGGGGTGTGGCCGCCGGTGCGAGTGACGACCACTCCCGGCGCCACCTCGTACTCCTCCTCGAACGGCCGCAGCTGGCTGCGGTACTCTTTCACGAACCGCTTGGCGGTCGATCGAAGCGCGTCCGGAAACCCCGGCGGCATGGAGACGTGGGAGAAATCGGGCGCCTCCCAGAACTTGACCTCGGCGGCCGCCACATGGATCCGCAGGTCCGGACGTAGCCGTTCCTTGACCCCGTCGACGAGCAGCCCGCCAATGTGGTCCATGTGCATGTGGGTCAGCACCACGTCGGTCACGGACGCAAGATCGATACCGGCGGCCTCCAGTCGCTTGATCAATTGCCCGGCCCGCGGCAAGTGCAAGTCCGGGTCGAGCCCAAGCCCAGCATCGACGAGTATGGTCCGGTCGCCGCTACGCACCACGACCACGTTGAGCGCCCAATCGTAAGCGTCCGGCGGCAGGAACATGTCTTTCAGCCAGGTCGCCCGGACGGCCGGGTCGATGTTGTGTGCCAACATTGCGGTTGGGAGCGGTAGCACGCCATCGCTGACCACCAGCACGTCAATGTCGCCGACCTGCAGCGCGTAGCGCGACGGAACCAACTCGTTGGGGCCCGGTCCACCGGCGTGTGAAGTGTTGGCCAGGCTTGTGTCTAGATTCATGTTTGTCTCCTGTTTCATGTTCAAGGCGACTGGCTGGTCTCGGTTGAGCAGGCCGCGCAGCCAGCGAGAAGCGCGGCCCGATTCGCGTGAAGGGTCTAAAAGAAGCCACTCACGTCAGTCACACGCTCCGGATCGGCAGAGGCCAGCGCGGCAGCGCGCTCGGCACGCGGCGGATAGATCCAGACGGTGTTGATCTCCTGCTTGGTCTTCTTGCCGACGTCGCCGACCATCGCCACCTTGCGTTCCCAGCCGGTCGTGAACAGCGCACCGGCTTCGCCGAGGTCGAGGCAGGTGACGTAACCCTTCTGGTGGTAGGGTCTGGTCGGAACGCCCAGCAGTTCGGCGGCGGCGTTGTTGCCGGCAAAGGCGCCCATCCGCGTCGCGTGCTGGCACGACATCAGCGCGTAATTGCCGGCGTCGTCACAAGCGGCGCGTGCAGCATCGCCGGTGGCGAATACGCCCGGCACTCCCGGCACGCGCAGGTCGCGGTCGACCAGCAGGCGCCCGAAATTGTCGCGCTCACCGGGGATCTGCGCGGTCAAGGGAGCTGCGCGGATGCCCGCAGCCCAGATCACGGTCTCGGCTTCGATGCGCTCGCCGCTGGCCAAGGTGACGCCGGATTCGTCGAGCGAAGCGACGCCGGCACCGAGGCGCGTCTCCACGCCAACCTTGCGCAGCGCATCCTCGATGACGGGGCGGGGCTCTTCGCCCATATCGGGGGCGATTGCAGGATTGCGCTCGACGATGATAACGCGCGGCTTGGCATCCTTACCAAGGATGGCGCGAAGCCGCCCCGGCATTTCGGTAGCCGCTTCGATGCCGGTGAACCCGCCGCCGGCGACCACGACCGTGTCGCGCCCGTTCCTTGCAGGACGCTTGGCGAGGCCATGCAGATGCTTCTCGAGCGCGACCGCATCATCGAGCTGGTCGACGGAAAACCCGTACTCGGCAAGGCCCGGAATGTTCGGACGGAACAGCCGGCTTCCGGTGGCCACGATCAGGCGATCGTAGGAAAGCGTCTTCCGCGTGCCCTTGGCTGTCGTGATTTGCACCATGCGCGAGTTGGTCTCGATCGTCTCGGCGCTGCCCTGCACATAGACAACGTCGATGGCCTTCAGCACATCGAGCAGCGGTGCGGTGAGGGTCTCCGGCTTCGGTTCGTAGAGCCGCGGCCGGACCACCAGCGTCGGCTCGGGCGCAACCAGCGCGATCTCGAGCTCCTCGGGCGAAGCGCCCTGGATATCGCGCAGGCGGGCGGCGGAAAGGGCTGCGTACATGCCGGCAAAGCCGGCGCCGATGATGACTAGTCGCACGTGATTTCTCCTTTGGTTTGACTTCCAGACATGCGCGTGCTGCCGCCGCCGCACGTAGCGGCGAAGTTCTCGCGACAACGACGCGAAGTGGTGAAACGAGGATCGCCCGGCTACGGAGCGGGGCAGGTCAATGCGAGCGGCGAAGGCATGGGGCCGTCACACGCCGCGGTGCAGCCTCGAGAACCCAGCGTCCGGCTGCGGAAGGCGATCGGTTGAGCGGGCCGCGACCAATCGTTGTAGAAGGTCCGGCCGCCGTCATTGATCATGATGGAAGTGATGGGATAGGCGCCTCGGGGAGCCGGCGGCACTTCCGTTTCCTCGCCCGCGGCCGATGTGAAGCGGACGGCCAGTGAAAGCCCGTACACGATCGCGGTGGCGACGACCTTCCTGCGCGGTCTGATTGCAAAGGGGGTGACGAAGTTTTTCCAGGCCATCGTTTGTCTCCGTCCGTTGTTGGTTGGAACGGTACCGTTCTAGTGGAAGGAGAACTGCAGCTGCCCCAGAGCGATTGCCGTACCTGTAGAGCGATTGCTGCTAGCGCATGCGCCTGCGCCAATCGCTTGGGGTATCGCCCGTCAGCTTTCTGAACGCGGCGGCAAAGGCCGTCTGCGAGGAGTAGCCAAGCGCGGCTGCGATCGACACGATCGAATCATCGGTGTCGCGCAGCATGTTCATGGCCTGCTCGAGCTGGTGCTGGCGCAGCCAGGCATGCGGCGAAAGCCCGGTGCTTTCCTTAAAGGCGCGGCAGAAATGGAAGCGCGACAGGCCAGCATCGGAAGCGAGCGCCGCGAGCGAGACGTCCGCATCGGCATCCGAACGCAAGCGCTCGATGGCGCGGCCGAGCACCTTCGGCGACAACCCGCCCATGACCGGCTGGACCGTGGTTGGCGAGCCGGTGTGCGCAGCCAGCAGACGCGTTGCCAGGAGGTCCGTCAGTTGCTGCCTGAAGAGCGTATCCAGAGCCTCATTGCCCTCCAGGACATCCGAGGCGCTCAGGAGCAATCGGGATGTAATGGGGTCGGGATGCGCCGTTCGCTCCAGTAGATTGGTCGACGTGGCGGTGCCGGCTTCGTCGGCAACCCGCTTGAGCGTTGTGTGAGGAAGATAGAGCTGAACGACATCAACAGGTTTCGGAATATCCCATCGGGAGCTTGATCCTTCCGGAATGATTATCACAACCCCGGGACGAAACGTTCCAATGGCGACTGATCTTCCTGTTCGCCGCTCCATGCGCTGGATCGAGCCGTTGTAAGCCATGATGACGTGGTGGGTCATGGGCTCGACGACGTCGTGCAATGGGTCATGCTTCCAGTGGGCGATCCCGGCACCGGAGGTGTCCAAAGCCATGCGGAGTGGTTTGGTGTGAAGCACGCGTGCCATCTCCGCATCGGCAGTACGGGACTCGGCGATCGGCGAAGGATCCGCGTCCGACGCGGTGTGGGAATTGACTTGCGAATAATTGCGCAGGATTGGCTTACTCATGGCAGTTGCTCGTTTGAAGGGAAGGGGGCTTTTCGCTCGCGCCGCCGGGCCTCACTTGCGTGCTGACGCGAAGCTGTTGCTTCCTGTCTGCCTGTACTGATGCCGCCCAAGCGTCGAGAGCTTTCGGTACGCGTTCTAGGCGCGCAAGATTACGGGGTCTTTCCCAAAGCGGCGGTGCTTTGCCTGATCTTGCTGCAAGCGGCCATCAAGCGTTTGTGACCAAAGCCGCTCAACGGTTGCGCAGAGGCCGCCTCTGCCGTCGAATGAGGCAATCGGCTGCTACCATTGCGTGTGCTTGAGTCGCGGTGTTGCGGATCGACAACAGCGCTGCCATTTCAAGCGCTGTGTGTCACAAAACTGATGTGATAGCGGCCTCGGCCAAATGTCGTAGACGGCCGCGCACTGAAAGCAGATAATATGCATGCATCTCGCTGACGGCGCGATGTCCAGCCCTTCCAACTTTCAAGTGAGACAGACGCATATGGCACAGGCGGGCGCCTTCGGCGCGAGGCTCGGGCGCTTCTTGCATCTGAAGGATGCGCCGCCGTCTCTAGTCACGCGTTCACTGCGCGGCGTTGAACTGGCGGTCACCGAAACGCGCGATGATAACCCGGTACCAGGCCTTTCCGGCTCGCTGACACGGGAGGACGCCTTTCTCGTCAGCCTGAAGCTTCATGATTATCCGGACTGCGAACTTTGGGAGCGCGGCAAGTGCATCATGAAGAGGGATGTTCGGGCCGGCGCAACCTATCTGTACGATCTCAAGCACGATCCGCGCTATGTGATCGACAAGCCGTTTCATTCCCTGTTTTTCCATCTTCCGCGCTCGGCACTTGATCGCATCGCTGAACAGTCCGGCGCTCCGCGCATTGGCGATCTTGCGTGTGAGATCGGCGTGGGCCACGACGACACGGTCATCCGTCATATCGGCGCCTCGTTCCTGGAAGGACTGCGGCGGCCGTCCGAGGCCAACCAGCTTTTCATCGATCACATGATGCTCGCGCTCACCGCGCACGTCGCTCAGACCTATGGCGGACTGCGGCGCAATACCGAGCTGGCCCGCGGCGGCCTTGCGCCGTGGCAGGTCAAGCGCGCGTGTGAAAGACTGGAGGCCGACCTCGGCGGGACACTTTCGTTGCAACAGATCGCGGCAGAATTCGATCTCTCGGTCAGCCACTTCTCGCGCGCCTTTCGCATCTCCACCGGCCTGCCGCCACACCAGTGGCTGCTTCGCCAGCGTGTGAAGGCGGCCAGGCAGCTCATGACCGTGCGCGATCTGCCGCTGTCGGAAATTGCGGTGGCGGCGGGGTTCGCCAATCAGAGCCACTTTACGCGGGTGTTTACCTCCATGATCGGCGTCAGCCCGGGAGTATGGCGTCGCGAGACGCAGGGCGCACCGGAAGGCGAAACGTGATCGGAGCACGGCAGCAACCTCGTCCGCTCAGCGACGCCTTTTCTGCGAGATCGTGTAGGCGTCGCGACGGGCCGCAAACATCTCGTCAGGCGGATGACCGATACCTTCGGCCAGAGTTGACGGATTGAAGACGGGCTCGTCGCACGCGTCGCTGGCTTCAACACCGGTGATCACGATCGTTCCCAGCCGCACTGCCTCACGTCTGTCCTCATCGGGCCACCGGATGGTCACGTCCATGACGGGGTCACCCGGACGATCCAGCAGCGCCATTACGCTGAACCTGATATCGCGAGCCGCGATCCGGGTTTCGAGGTCGTCATGCAGCAGCTCAGCAGGCTTTACCCTGACCTTGACTTTGGGCTCGGTCGCCTGTTCACCAACCGGCGCGATCTTGAACTTGATGAACCTGGTCTCGCCCTTTGAATTCGTCGCCGGAAAAGCGTGCACGCCCCAATAGGTTGTGCAGGCAAAGCTTGCGGGCGGCGGATGCGCGGCCATGTAGCTTGCCTGATGCAGCGTCTCGGGATTGGCAACTGAGAATGCCTCGACGTTTTCGACGTCCGGCCTGCCGTCGGGTCCTGGAATGCGCGCTCGGAGGAAAGCCGACATCTGGTCAAGCGTCCTCGCGAAATGAACCGGGGCGCTCTGTGTGCACACTTCTGAGTGCTGGCCATCGCTACCGAGCCGGAAGCTGAAGCCGCGCAGCAACGTGACGCTGTTGTCCAGGCTTCCTTCCAGCGAGAAGCGCGCCAGTACGCGCGATGGCTTGGTGAAGCTACAGGATTTCGTGATCTCGTTGGCCTGGTCGGATGGGGCATAGGTGCCGCGAACGCATCGCCCCCTGGCAAAGCTGGCACGTGCCTTTGGCGGAAGACCGGTTACCCCCTTCATAGCGGCGACGATGGATGCGGGGCTGGCAGGGCCGCGCGGGAACTTAGGCAGGACGGGACCTCGGGTTCGAACGTTGGTGCACGTTTTCTGGCCCAGTACAGCTTGGGCGTCTTTCCCGAATCCCCCATGCCTTGTCCGATTCTGCGACAAAGCTTGCCGATAGCAGCTTCCCTGATGGGTTGCGGTCACGCTGCGGATAATTGCTTGGTGAGAGCGCATTTGCCGATTCGGCGTTTGGTAATTTTATCACTTGCGTGAAAGGAATGCTCGTAAGCTGTTGATAAAACGAGCATCTTACTGATGCCGCATTTCGGCAACAATGTGATATGAATGCATCAGTTCGCGACAGGCGGACATTTGCTCTTTCACCTCATCGATTGCCGGAATGACCACCGCAGAGACCTCGGCACCACCATTTGACCCGTCGCTTGCCGAATCCCGAGGAGGAATCCTGCGGAAATGGGTGGCGCCGTTTGCGGTCGCGATCGCGCTGCTGTCGGCATTTTTGACCTTTATGGTCCTGAGCGGGCTGACGCCGATCGAGCCGACCCGCCAGGTTGTCTATTCATTCCTGCTGATCAATGCAGCGACCATCCTGCTGCTGGTCGCCATCATCAGCCGCGAAGTCTGGCTGGTCATCCAGGCGAGGCGGCGCGGGCGGGCGGCGGCACGGCTGCATGTGCAGATCGTCAGTCTGTTCTCGATCATTGCCGTGCTCCCGGCGGTGCTGGTCGCAATCGTCGCCAACGTGACCATCGACCGTGGCCTGGACCGGCTGTTCTCGGGCCCGGCGCGCGATGTCATGCAGAACTCGCTGATTGTCGCCCGGGCCTACACCTACGAGCATGCGCAGATGATCCGCGGCGATATCCTGGGGATGGCCAATGACATTGCGCGTGTCAGGCCGCTGTTCGATCAGGACCGCCGGTCATTTCGCGGAATGCTGACGATGAGCGCCACCTCCCGGAACCTGCCGGGAGCCATGCTGATCGACAAGGATCGCAACATCCTGGAGACCGCGCAAACCGGCATCAAGCAGGACTTCACGACGCCGCCGCAGGATTTCCTTAGCAACGTCAATGAAGACGAACCGCAGATCGCGGTCTTTCCTGACGCGAATTACGTGGCAGCAGTGATCCGGCTGCGCGCCTTCGACGATACCTTCCTGTACGTGGCGCGGCTGCTCGATCCCCGCGTGGTCGCGCAGCTCAAGCAGACCGAGGCGAGCGTTGCCGAATACGCCGCCATCGAATCCCGCCGGCTCGGCATTCAGGTCGCGTTCGCGCTGATGTTTGCCGTGATCGCGCTGACCATCCTGATGGCGTCGGTGCTGATCGGATTGAATTTCGCCAACTGGCTGGTGGCGCCGATCCGCAACCTGATGAGCGCGGCCAATATCGTCTCGACCGGCGATCTGCACGTCCAGGTGCCGGTCCATAAATCCGAGGGTGACCTCGCGCAACTCGGCGAGACCTTCAACAAGATGACGGCCGAATTGCGCACCCAGCGTGATGAACTGGTCAACGCATCGGAGCTGATCGACAGCCGCCGTCGCTTCATCGAGGCCGTTCTGTCCTCGGCCAGCGCTGGCATCATCGGCGTCGATGCGTCGGGCAGCGTCGGCATTCTGAACCGCTCCGCTGAAAAACTCATCGGTCACGCCGAATCGGAGACGCTCGACCATCCGCTGTCGGATGTTTTACCCGAGCTCGACGACATGATGAAGGCCGCACGTGAGGGGACGCAGCGCCTCGTGCAGGGCCAGATCACAATCATGCGTGACGGCCATGAGCGCAATCTGTCGGTCCGTGTCAGCGCCGAGCAGACCAGCGGCTCGCGCGACAGCTATATCATTACGCTCGACGACATCACGGAGCTGGTCTCCGCGCAGCGCACGTCGGCGTGGGGCGACGTGGCGCGCCGCATCGCCCATGAAATCAAGAACCCGCTGACGCCGATCCAGCTTTCAGCCGAACGAATCCGCCGCAAATTCGGCAAGGTCATCACCGAAGACAGGAGCATCTTCGAACAATGTACCGAAACCATCGTACGACAGGTCGACGACATCAGGCGGATGGTCGATGAATTCTCCCGTTTCGCGCGGATGCCAAAGCCGGTCATGGAAGGCGAGGACGTCGCCGACACTGTGCGGCAGGCGGTATTCCTCATGAAGGTCGGGCATCCCGATCTCGATATCGAGGCCGATATCAAGCAGGATCCGATGCGCGCGCAGTTCGACCGTCGGCTGATCTCGCAAGCGATCACCAACATCATCAAGAATGCGACGGAGGCGATCGAGCAGGTGCCGCCGGAGGAGCTCGGCAAGGGACGCATCGACGTCATCGCCGCCCGCGATAAAGACGACATCGTGATCGACGTGATCGATAATGGCATCGGTCTGCCCAAAGTAAGTCGCGCTCGGCTGCTGGAACCCTACGTGACGACGCGTCAGAAGGGCACTGGATTAGGGCTCGCCATCGTTGGCCGCGTGCTGGAAGACCATGGCGGCCGGATCGAACTCAAGGACGCCTCCGATTTCCGCCCCGGTCAACGTGGGGCCTGGATGCGGCTGCGGTTCGCCGCCTCCGGTCATGCGTCGAAGGTGGAAATCAAGCAGTCATCTGCGGAGAGAGATCAGCAGGGCAATGAAACAAAAGGGTCGGCAGGCGAAACCAATGGAGCGGCATCCGCGACCAATGACGAAACTAAAACCGAAGCCACGACAGGCAACTGACAAGACAGGTGTAACCAATGGCCAGTGACATTCTGATTGTCGATGACGAAGCCGATATTCGTGACCTTGTTGCGGGCATCCTTGAGGATGAAGGCTTCCACACCCGTACGGCGCGCGACAGCGATTCGGCGTTGGCCGAGATCGCCAGCCGCCGCCCGCATCTGGTGTTTCTCGACATTTGGCTGCAGGGCTCCAAGCTCGACGGGCTGCAATTGCTCGAGCAGGTCAAGAAGGAGCATGCCGACGTTCCCGTGGTGATGATCTCCGGCCACGGCAACATCGAGACCGCGGTGGCCGCGATCAAGCGCGGCGCCTACGACTTCATTGAAAAGCCGTTCAAGTCCGACCGGCTGATCCTGGTGGCGACGCGGGCGCTGGAGAATTCTCGCCTCAAGCGCGAAGTGAAGGAGCTCAAGCAACTGGCTCCCACTGCGAGCATTCTCACCGGCCGCTCCGCCTGCATGAATCAGTTGCGCCAGACCATCGACCGGGCGGCCAAAGCCAACAGCCGTATCCTGATCGTCGGCCCGTCCGGCTCCGGTAAGGAGCTGGTCGCTCGCACGCTGCACAATGCATCGAGCCGTGCAGAGGGGCCATTCGTCGTCATCAACGCCGCGGCGATCACGCCGGAGCGGATGGAAGTCGAGCTGTTCGGCATCGAGCAGACCAATGGCGAGCAGCCACGCAAGCCGGGTGCGCTGGAAGAGGCACATGGCGGCACGCTGTTCATCGACGAAATCGCTGACATGCCGCGCGAGACCCAGAACAAGATCCTGCGGGTACTGGTCGACCAGACCTTTCAGCGCTCGGGCGGCACCGCCAAGATTCATGTCGACGTCCGCATCATCTCCTCGACGGCGCGCAACCTTGAGGAAGAGATCGCGGAAGGGCGCTTCCGCGAGGATCTCTACCACCGGCTCTCGGTGGTACCGATCCGTGTGCCCCCGCTGTCGGAGCGTCGGGAGGACATCCCCGAACTGATCGACTACTTCATGGACCAGATATCGGCCGCGACCGGCTTGCCGAAGCGGCAGATCGGCCAGGATGCGATGGCGGTGCTGCAGTCGCATGTCTGGCCCGGCAACGTCCGCCAGCTCCGCAACAACGTCGAGCGCGTCATGATTCTGGCCGGTGGCGGTCCCGAAGCAATCATTACCGCGGACATGTTGCCGCAGGATGTGGGCTCGATGGTGCCGGCGATGCCGACCAGCAATAATGGCGAGCACATCATGGGGCTGCCGCTCCGCGAGGCGCGGGAGGTGTTTGAACGCGACTACCTGATCGCGCAGATCAGCCGGTTCTCGGGCAACATTTCGCGTACGGCCGAATTCGTCGGTATGGAGCGTTCGGCGCTGCACCGCAAGCTGAAGGCGCTTGGGGTTGGTTGAAGCCTTGTGAATCGCTTTTTCGTTCTGTGCCGACATCCGCGGCTAAGATCGCGTTTTTTGCGCCAATCCATGCACTTGCTTTGGAATATTTATCTCTTTCCGCAGTTTTACGGAGAATGGCCACTGGGTTCCGGGCGGGCGGGGCCCGAACTGGCTTGCCTTCAAACCGCGCGTACCTTCTAATCAAATCGCCGAGCCGACCGGAGGGGGATCTCAGGGGAAGCCGGCGAGTCGGGGCAGGCTCCGTGAGAGAGCAACAACCGGCTTAACAAAAAGAAACACGAGACGGCGGGATAAAAACAATGGCGGCAGACCGCGCACAAAACCTACAAGACACCTTCCTAAACCACGTTCGTAAAACAAAAACGCCACTGACGATCTTCCTGGTCAACGGAGTAAAGCTGCAAGGAATTGTTACCTGGTTCGACAACTTCTGCTTGCTGCTTCGGCGCGACGGTCATTCGCAGCTTGTCTACAAGCACGCGATCTCGACCATCATGCCGGGAGCTCCGATCCAGTTGTTCGAAGGCGGCGAGGATGCCCCGGCTTGAGAGTGAACTGATTGGAACCCCTCGACCGTAAAGGGAGCGCCGATCGTCCGCGATCGGCAGGGGGTAAACAAAGCGGGCGGGTGATTGTCATCGGCCCTTACATGCGAATGCGCCGCGGCGATGCCGATGCGCAGGCGAATGATTCTGTGCGCGATTTCGAAGCCCGGCTCGAGGAAGCCGCCGGGCTCGCACAGGCCATCGACCTCACGATTGCCGATACCCTGATCGCGCCGGTCGGCCAGATCCGGCCCGCGACCTATCTCGGCAAGGGCAAGGTCGAGGAAATCACCGGCTTGATCGCGGGCCACGACATCGAACTGGTGGTGATGGATTGTGCGCTGTCGCCAATCCAGCAGCGCAATCTCGAGAAGGCCTGGAGCACCAAGGTGCTCGATCGCACCGGGCTGATCCTGGAGATCTTCGGCCGCCGCGCCAAGACCAGGGAAGGCGCGCTGCAGGTCGAACTGGCGCATCTGAACTACCAGCGTAGCCGCCTGGTGCGGTCCTGGACCCATCTGGAGCGGCAGCGCGGCGGCTTCGGCTTCATGGGCGGTCCCGGCGAGACCCAGATCGAAGCCGACCGCCGCCTGATCGGTGACCGCATCACGCGACTGGAGAACGAGCTGAAGAAGGTGCAGGCGACGCGGCGGCTGCATCGCGCCGGCCGGCAACGCGTGCCGTACCGCGTGGTTGCGCTGGTTGGCTATACCAATGCCGGCAAGTCGACGCTGTTCAACCGGCTGACGCGCGCCGATGTGCAGGCGGCCGACATGTTGTTTGCGACGCTCGACCCGACCTTGCGCGCCCTGAGCCTGCCGCATGGCGGCAAGGCGATGCTGTCAGACACTGTCGGTTTCATTTCCAACCTGCCGACACAGCTTGTCGCCGCGTTCCGCGCTACGCTCGAAGAGGTGCTGGAGGCCGATATCATTCTCCACGTCCGCGACATCTCGCATGAGGATGCGGAGGCGCAGGAGCGGGATGTCGATGCCGTGCTGCGCCAGCTTGGAATCGATCCGAATTCCGGCGGACGTATCCTCGAAGTCTGGAACAAGATCGACCGTTTCGATTCCGAAGAGCGCGAGAACCTGCGCAACATCGCGGCTCGCCGCCCGCCGGAGCGGCCATGTTTCCTGGTCTCCGCCGCGTCAGGCGAGGGGATCGATGCCTTGCTCAGCGCGATCGAGGATCGGCTGGCGGCCACGCGTACCACGCTCGATCTGTCGATCGACGCATCCGACGGCGCGGGGATCAGCTGGCTGCATCGCAATGCTGAGGTGCTCAACAAGGAGCTTCGCGACGGACGCTTCGACATGACCGTGCGCGTCGACGAGACCAAGCGCGATATCGTGGTGTCTCGGTTCGACGCCGTACCGCACGTGGCGTGAATCGGATTCAGCACGCGCCCTTCGCTTCATTCCACAACGCATCCATCTCTTCCAGCGTCGCGTCGTCGAGTGAGCGTCCTTTTGCCGAAAGCGCGCGCTCAATATAGGCAAAACGGCGCTCGAACTTGGCGTTGGTGCCGCGCAAGGCGGCTTCGGGATCGGCGCCGACGTGGCGGGCGAGATTGACGAGCGCGAACAGGAGATCGCCGGTTTCTTCCGCCAGTTCCTGCTTGTCGTTGCGATCGAGCGCAGCCTCGATCTCGTCGGCTTCCTCGCGGATCTTGTTCAGCACTGCGCGGGGATCGTTCCAGTCGAAGCCGACAGTTGACGCCTTGCGCTGCAGCTCCATGGCACGTGTCAGCGCCGGCAATCCGGCCTTGACGCTCGACAAAAGGGATTTGCGCGAGCTTTCCTCGGGCGGCCGCCGCGCAGCTCGCTCGGCCTTTTCCTCGGCCTTGATGCGTTCCCAGGCGCTCTTGACGCCAGCGGGCGCGATATTGCCGTCCTTGTCAGCAAACACATGCGGATGACGGCGTATCAGCTTCGTCGTGATTGCCTCGACCACGTCACCGAAGGCGAACGCATTCTGCTCCTCCGCCATGCGGGCATGATAGACGACCTGAAGCAGGAGGTCGCCGAGTTCCTCGCGCAGATCATCGAGGTCGCCGCGCGTGATAGCGTCGGCGACCTCGTAGGCTTCCTCGATGGTGTAGGGCGCGATCGTCGCGAAGTCCTGCTCGAGGTCCCAGGAACAACCGGTCACCGGCGTGCGCAGCGCTGCCATGATTTCGAGCAGCCGTGAGATGTCGCGGGAAGGGATCATGGCATTTCCGTCGTCGAAAGAAGGCTGCCGCTTTATGCCGCAAGCGGCGCGCCGATCCCAGCGGAACACGCCCAAATCGAGGGAATTTCCACCGATTGGCCTAAGGGCCGAGGAATGCTAATTGGCCTCTTATGAGCGACCAATCTTCGTCCGAAACCGCGCTGGTGCTGTTTTCCGGCGGGCAGGATTCCACCACCTGCCTGGCCTGGGCGTTGCAGCGTTTTGCCCGCGTCGAAATGCTCGGCTTCAGCTACGGCCAGCGCCATGCGATCGAGCTCGAATGCCGCGACCGGTTGCTTTCCGGCATCAAATCCTTGCGGCCGGATTGGGCGGCAAAGCTCGGCGAGAACCACACGCTGGAAATCCCGACACTGGCCGAAATTTCCGATACCGCGCTCACGCGTGATGTCGAGATCAAGATGGGCGAGGGCGGCCTGCCGAACACGTTCGTGCCCGGCCGCAACCTAGTATTCCTCACCTTCGCGGCGGCGCTGGCGTACCGGCGCGGCATCCGCCACATCGTCGGCGGCATGTGTGAGACGGACTACTCCGGCTATCCGGACTGCCGCGACGAAACCATCAAGGCGCTGCAGTCCGCGCTCAATCTCGGCATGGCGAAGAATTTCGAGCTGCATACGCCGCTGATGTGGCTCGACAAGGCATCCACCTGGAAGCTCGCGCACGAGCTCGGCGGGGCAGGGCTGGTCGATCTGATCCGCGAGCACTCCCACACCTGTTATCTCGGTGAGCGTGGCGCGCAGCACGATTGGGGCTATGGCTGCGGCGAATGCCCGGCCTGCGCGTTGCGGGCCAAAGGCTGGCGGGAATATGCGGGGAATTCGTCATTGCGAGGAGCGTAAGCGACGAAGCAATCCATTCTTGCGCCTGTGGCTGCATGGATTGCTTCGCTCACGCTCGCAATGACGGTCGGACTACCCGAAGTCTTCCGGCGTGAGCTCGATCGGGGCGCCGTGTGGCGTGCGGTCGGCGGCGTGATCCCAGGCGTCGCGGTAGCGGTGCAGGGCATCCGATGTCGTGACGCCCTTGGCGGCGACCAGCGTTTCCAGCGTTGCGAGCCAGTGCTGATAGTAGGTTTCGCCCGTGTCAGGATCGCCGGCAGCCTGTGCGCGCTTGATCTGCGCGCCGAGGGTCTCCGCCCATTCCTTCCAGGTGAACACGCCGGCCTCATGCAGTGCGAGTGCCATGGCGAAGGCGCGCGCCTCCCACGGCTCGCGAAAGACCGGGCCCTCCTCGTCGCGGGGCACGCCAGGGACGGCGACGGCCGCTCGCATCGCCTTTTGCGGGGTGAGAGCCATCACACGCGCTCCAGATAGGATTCCCAGGCGTCGACTGAGACGCTAAGCGTCGGGTCGGTATCCTTGCCCCACAATTCCGGCCCGTCGAAACGCACGGTGTAGAGCCATTGCGGGTCTTCGCCCTTGCCGAGCGAGTTGGTGTCGGGGAAGACGTGGCAGCCGTGGTTGAGCTCGATGGTGCCGAGATGGCCGCGGACATATTGCGGCAACCGGGTGTGCGTCACCGGGTGGATGACCTTCGTCCGCACGGTCTCGCCGATCGCAAACAGCGCAGGCGCCTTCGGCGCGCGTTCGGTCGGGCCGCCACGCCGGATCGCCGGAGTGACCTCGTCGGGAGCGACCGGCTTGATGCCTGGCTTGGGTGGGGAGAGCACTTTGCCGGCCTCGATCTCCTCGCGCGTCACCAGCCCGCGCTCGATCATCAGTGTTTCCAGCCCGGCCAGCCAAAGCTCGAAATAGCTCTTGCTGAGGTAATCCTCAGGTGGCCGGTTCTCGCGTGCGAACCGCGACATGTCGATGTTCCAACCACCCGGGCGCGCCATCGCGACCGTCAGCGCAAAGGCACGGCGCTCCCATTCGTCATGAAACACGGGCTCGTTCGGCTCGGGTACAACCGGGCCAAAACCCTTGACGCCGCCCATGTCATGCGCGCCGTCCATCAGGCGATCTCGCTCGGCTGTTTCGGCAGGCCCGTACCGATCATGCTGTCACGGGTGACGAGTTCGGCGAGCTGTTGCTCGCTCCAACCCTCAGTGCCCTCAGGCCGCATCGGCAGCACGAGATAGCGGATTTCGGCCGTGGAGTCCCAGACCCGGATCTTTGTGGTCTCCGGCAACGTCACGCCGAAATCCCTGAGCACGCCGCGCGGATCGGAGACGGCGCGCGACCGATAGGGCGCGGACTTGTACCAGACCGGCGGCAATCCGAGCACGGGGTGCGGATAGCAAGAGCACAGCGTGCACACGACCATATTGTGCTGCTCGGGCGTATTCTCAACGACCACCATGTGCTCGCCCTGTCGGCCGGAATAGTCGAGCTCGGCAATCGCAGCCGTTGCGTCCTTCATCAGCCGCGCATGATAGGCTGGGTCGCTCCAGGCCTTGGCCACTACGCGAACGCCGTTGCGCGGGCCGATCTTCTTCTCATAGAGATCGATCAGCACGTCGAGCGCGGCCGGATCGACATAACCTTTCTCGGTCAGGATCGACTCCAGCGCGCGCACGCGCAGCTCGGTCTCCGAAAGCTCGGAATGGTCGTGGCGATCGTGATCATGGTCGCTCATGGCGTGAGGATAGGCGCAAAATCCGGGCTATGTCGAGGCAGGGACGTTGCTATCCGGTCACCGGCAAGGCGGCGCTGCACCCAACCGGCCCTTTGTGCGTTAGGATTTCGGGAATAACGGGCAGGGAGGCAATGCATGGCCGAGTTTGTGAAGATCGAAAAAGGCCTGGGGCCGGATGGCCGCATCGCCGTCGTGCGTTTCGACCGCGGCGACGGCATCAACGCGCTGTCACCGGAAGCGATGCGCCAGCTCACGGACGCCGCGCGCAGCTTTGAGGACGACGCCGAAACCTCGGTCGTGGTGCTCACTGGCGGCGCAAAATCGTTTAGCGCCGGCTTCGATCTCAAGGACCCCGAAGGCCGCTCGCGACAAACCATGGATTTCGGCGCCCTGCGCCGGCACCTGAAGCTCGGCCCGCGGCTGACGCGCGCCTGGCAGGACATGGAACAGATCACGATCGGCGCGATCGAGGGCTTTTGCATCGGCGGCGGCGTAGCGCTGGCGGTGGCGCTTGATTTCCGTGTGATGGCCCGCGATGCCCATATGCGCGTGCCCGAGATCGGGCTCGGCATGAACATGAGCTGGCAAAGCGTGCCGCGCATGCTGCACCTGATGGGACCGGCGCGTACCAAGCAGGCCGTCATCTTGGCCGACCAGCGCATCTCGGCCGCCGAGGCTTATGAATGGGGCTTGGTCGAGGAGGTCGCTGATCCCGGCAAGACCTTCGATGCCGCGATGGCGCTCGCCGCCAAGGTCGCTGCCCAACCGCCGCTGTCGGTCGCCATGACCAAGCTGACGGTCAACCGCCTCGCGCACGCGCTCGACGATCTCGCCAGCCATATGGATCTCGACCAGTTTGCGCTCGCAAGCATGACCGAGGATCACAAGGAGGGCGTGGCGGCGTTCCTGGAGCGACGGAAGCCACGGTTCAGGGGGAAATAGCCGGTCGCAACTGCGAACCAGCGTGGAGTGCGTCATCGCTATCCGAAATTCGCATAAGGTATATTATGGAATATCTATATCAACAATTAGATCAAATGTTTAGGCGGATGTGCTGACAAATCCCGTCAGGTTTGGCAGCGAAACGGCGTGCGATGACCGGCTATGACAATCCCGCTTTGCTGCATACGACCGTTGCTATTGCCGACACTTGCCGACGCTGCAATAAGCGCCGCGAGCGCGGTGATCGCTGACGATCCCCGTGGGCGGCAGGTCCGATGCTCGGACCTCAAGAACAATAACTCTCAAGGGAGAACCAGAATGAGTTTTTCACGACGCACGCTTCTCAAGGCCACCGCTGCGTCAGCGGTTTTGGGCGGCATCGGCGCGCCATTGGTGGCGCGGGCCCAAGCTGCAGAATTTACCTATAAGTACGCCAATAATCTCCCAGACGGACATCCTATGAACGCCCGCGCCAAGGACATGGCGGCAGCGATCAAGGCCGAGACCAATGGCCGGTTCGACCTGCAGATTTTCCCGAACAACCAGCTCGGCTCCGATACGGACATGCTGAGCCAGATCAGGTCCGGCGGCGTCGAGTTTTTCACGCTCTCGGGCCTCATTCTGGCGACGCTGGTGCCGGCGGCGTCCATCAGCGGCATCGGCTTTGCGTTCCCGGATTACGACACGGTCTGGAAGGCGATGGATGGCGGCTTGGGCGCTCACATCCGGGGTGAAATCACCAAGGCAAACCTCGTGGTGATGGAGAAAATCTGGGACAACGGCTTCCGGCAGACCACCTCATCGACCAAGCCGATCAACGGCCCGGAAGACTTGAAGAGCTTCAAGATCCGCGTGCCCGTCTCGCCGCTCTGGACCTCCATGTTCAAGGCGTTCGACGCGGCCCCCGCCTCGATCAATTTCAGCGAAGTTTACTCCGCGCTGCAGACCAAGATCGTCGAGGGCCAGGAAAATCCGCTGGCGATCATATCGACCGCCAAACTGTACGAAGTGCAGAAGTTCTGTTCGTTGACGAACCACATGTGGGACGGCTTCTGGTTCCTGGCGAACCGCCGCGCCTGGGAAAAGCTACCCGAGGATGTCAGGACCATCGTCGCCAAGAACATCAATGCGGCCGCCGTCAAGGAACGCGAGGACGTCGCCAAGCTGAACGCCGGACTGCAACAGGAACTGGCTGGCAAGGGCCTGACCTTCAATCAGCCCAATGTCACGCCGTTCCGCGACAAGCTCCGCTCTGCCGGCTTCTACGCGGAATGGAAAGGTAAGTACGGCGACCAGGCCTGGGAGCTGCTCGAAAAGTCCGTCGGCAAGCTGTCGTAACTGTATAGCGTTTTCGGTCGAAGCATGCCCTCGGACTTGATCCGTGGGTGGCTCCCGGTTCGCGTGAAGAAAGCGCATCAAGACAAGAAGTGCTGCCGTTATGGCTCATGCCGAGGTGAGTGAGAGCGTTAGCGGCGAGGTGGGTCAGCCCCCTCGCCGCGGCTCGTTGCTGGCGTCAATCGAGCACGCGCTGGGAATGCTGGTCGAGATTCCGGCGGCGCTCCTGGTCATTGCCGAAATCGTCATTCTGTTTGCCGGCGTGGTGGCGCGCTATGCGCTGCATCAGCCGCTGATCTGGTCGGACGAGCTGGCCTCGATCCTGTTCCTGTGGCTCGCCATGCTCGGCGCCGCGGTCGCGTTCCGCCGCGCCGAACACATGCGGATGACGGCGGTGGTGGCCAACGCCAAGCCCGCCATGCGTGCCTATCTCGATCTGGTGGCCACGGCAGCCGCGCTGGCGTTCCTGATCCTGATCGCCTGGCCAGCTTACGAATACGCCTACGAGGAAAGCTACATCACGACGCCGGCGCTGCAGATCACCAATGTCTGGCGCGCCGCAGCGCTGCCGGTCGGCATCGCCCTGATGACATTGTTTGCCCTCCTGCGGCTGGCCCGTTCGGCCAACGCAAAGACCGTGCTGGGCGCGGTTCTGTCGGTTGCACTTATCATCGGAACGTTCTGGCTGCTCCGGGAGGCGCTCAAGCCGCTCGGCAATCTCAATCTGATCGTCTTCTTTGTTGGCGTCGCCGGCTTCTGCGTGTTCGCCGGCGTGCCGATCGCGTTCGGCTTTGGGCTTGCGACGTATGGCTATCTGGCGCTGACGACGGGCACGCCGCTGATGGTGCTGGTCGGTCGCATGGATGAGGGGATGAGTCACCTCATCTTGCTGTCGGTGCCCCTGTTCGTCTTCCTCGGTCTCTTGATCGAGATGACCGGCATGGCGCGCGCGATGGTGGCGTTCCTGGCAAGCCTGTTGGGGCATGTACGGGGTGGCCTGCATTACGTGCTGGTCGGCGCCATGTACTTGGTTTCAGGCATCTCGGGCTCGAAGGCTGCCGATATGGCCGCCGTGGCGCCGGTCCTGTTCCCGGAGATGAAGGCGCGGGGCGCCAAGCCGGGCGATCTCGTCGCCCTGCTCTCGGCCACCGGCGCGCAAACGGAAACCATTCCGCCGAGCCTGGTGCTGATCACAATCGGCTCGGTCACCGGCGTTTCGATCGCAGCGTTGTTCACCGGCGGCCTGCTGCCCGGTCTGGTGTTGGCGCTCACGCTGTCGGCGCTGGTGTGGTGGCGCTATCGGAACGAGGATCTGCGGCACGTCACGCGGGCGAACGCCAGCGAGATCCTCCGCGCGTTTGCCATCGCCCTGCCCGCCATCGCGCTGCCATTCGTGATCCGCTACGCCGTCGTAGAAGGCATCGCGACCGCGACCGAGGTCTCCACCATCGGCATCGTCTACGCCTTCATCGTGGGCTATCTGGTTTACGGCCTCTTGATCTACCGCAATTTCGACTGGCGGCGCATCATGCCAATGTTGGTCGAGACCGCGTGCCTATCGGGCGCGATCCTGCTGATCATCGGTTGCGCCACCGGCATGGCCTGGGGCCTCACGCAGTCAGGCTTTTCGCGGACGCTGGCAGCCGCCATGACCGGCCTGCCCGGTGGCTCGGCGACTTTCATCGCAGTCTCGATCGTGGCCTTTGTGATCCTGGGCAGCGTGCTCGAGGGTATCCCGGCAATCGTGCTATTCGGGCCGCTGTTATTTCCGATCGCCCGGGCGGTCGGCGTTCACGAGGTCCATTACGCGATGATCGTTATTCTCGCGATGGGTATCGGGCTATTCGCGCCGCCCTTCGGAGTGGGCTATTATGCGGCTTGCGCCATCGGACGCGTCGATCCGGCGGAGGGTATCCGGCCGATCTGGGGCTACCTGCTGGCGCTGATGGTCGGCCTGATCATCGTGGCGATCTTCCCGTGGATTTCCATCGGGTTCTTGTAGAGTCAAATTTTTCAGATGGGACAAAGCCGATGAGCGCAGCCCAGAACCAGTATTCCATCGGATTGGACAAGACGCCGGCCAATTACGTGCCGCTGACGCCGCTAAGCTTTCTGGCGCGCAGCGCCGCCGTCTATCCCGATCTCGTCAGCACCGTCTATGAAGGCCGCAGCTTCACCTGGGCCGAGACTAATGCGCGGTGCCGGCGCTTTGCGTCCTGGCTCGCCGGACGGGGCATTGGCATCGGCGACACGGTCGCGGCGATGCTGCCAAATGTTCCGGCCATGAACGAAGTGCACTTTGCCGTGCCGATGGCGGGCGCGGTGCTGAACGCGCTGAATATCCGGCTCGATGCGCCTTCGATTGCCTTCCAGCTCGATCATGGTGGCGCCAAGATCATCCTTGTCGACCCTGAATTTGCTGGCGTGATCGCGGAAGCAATGACGCTGATGAAGGGGCCAAAGCCCTTCGTCGTTGATGTCGACGATGCGATGTTTGCCGGCGGCAAGCGGATCGGTGAAATCGAATATGAGGCGGCGGTCGCGGCGGGCGATCCGACCTTCGTTGCGAGGCTGCCGAGCGATGAATGGGACGCGATTGCCCTGAGCTATACTTCCGGCACCACGGGCAACCCCAAGGGCGTCGTCACCCATCACCGCGGCGCTTATCTCAACGCCGTCAGTAATATTCTGGCCGGCAATCTCGGCCAGCATCCGGTGTATCTGTGGACGCTGCCGATGTTCCACTGCAACGGCTGGTGCTTTCCGTGGACGGTCGCGGCCTCTGCCGGCATCAATGTCTGCCTGCGCAAGGTCGATCCGGCCAAGATCTTTGAGCTGATCTCCAAACACGGCGTCACCCACATGTGCGGCGCGCCGATCGTCTATAACACGCTGATCAACGCGCCCGGCGCGCCCAAGGGCGAGGCCGCGCGGCCCGTGGTCGGATTGATTGCGGGCGCTGCGCCCCCGGTAGCAGTCCTAGAGGGTGCCGAGAGTATCGGCATCAAGCTGACGCATGTGTATGGCCTGACGGAAGTCTACGGCCCCGCCTCCGTCTGTGCCGAGCAACCGGGTTGGGACGAATTGCCCGCCGACCAGCGCGCGCAGATGAAGCGCCGGCAGGGCGTGCCCTACCCGCTGGAGGAAGCCGTCACGGTGCTCGACCCCGAGACCATGCAAGAGGTGCCGCGCGACGGGGAAACCATCGGCGAGGTCATGTTCCGCGGCAATATCGTGATGAAGGGCTACCTGAAGAACGAGAAGGCGACGCAGGAAGCCTTTGCCGGCGGCTGGTTTCACACCGGTGATCTCGGCGTGCTCGACGAGCACGGCTATATCATCATCAAGGACCGCTCCAAGGACATCATCATCTCCGGCGGCGAGAACATCTCCTCCGTCGAGGTCGAGGACGTCCTCTACAAGCACCCTGCCGTGCTGTTCGCGGCCGTCGTCGCAAAGCCCGATTCCAAATGGGGCGAAGTGCCTTGCGCCTTTGTCGAGTTGAAGGAAGGCGCCACGGCGACGGAGGCCGAGATCATCGCCTTCTGCCGCAGCCACATGTCCGGCTTCAAGACGCCCAAGGCCGTCGTGTTTGGCCCGATCCCGAAGACCTCCACCGGCAAAATCCAGAAGTTCATGCTGCGCAATCAGGTGGAGTCGGCGAAGGCGATTTCGGCGTAGTCCGCTCGCCACCATCATTGCGAGCCGACGGGTCGCGCGAATGCGCGCCCGATGACAGGCTCCGCGAAGCAATCCATCGCGCCGCTGGCGCAAGAGGAGAGATGGATTGCTTCGTCGCTTACGCTCCCTTGCGCAAACGCATCGCGTTTGTCGCAGGCAATGACGATCTGACAGACCTTTGTCTCTACGGCTGCTAAGCCTGCTCTCCTTTGACCGGCGGGTAGTACTGCGGCGCTTCGGTTCGCTCGTACATCCCGTAATCACGCATCACTTCGAAGACGCGAAAGTACTGGGTTGTTGGATCGGCAAACAGACGGGGGCCGAATTCAACGCCGGCTCGATCATCCGGCAAGTCGACGAGATGCGCAAAATTCCCATCGCGATAGACGCTCGCGAAAGCGTCACGACGCCATTCGGTCTCGGTCGGTAGCGTGGCATGTCTCGATTCCGAGACGAGGACATAGGTCGGTTTGCGGCGTGCTGGATCGTTGTAGGGCGTGCGCCGCTCGGGCTGCCAGACCGGCTGACCGGGTCGTGCTTCGTGGATGACTTGAGCAACGCGGATGCGATAGTCCGAAAAGACTCGCTGACGGCCGATGGTCTGGACATCATGATGGCGGGCGTGGACCCGCCAAGCCGTCAAGGCCCCCTCGTCCTGCCAGATCTGATAAGAGAGCAGCAGGTTCTCACGCGTCAAACTTCTGAAGCGATCGATGAAGAGGCAGCCACCCATCGCCTCAAGGTCGGGTTTCAGTGAGGCCGCAAGATCTAGATACTGATTGCGGTGCCCGGGCCGTGTCTGGACTTCAAAGAACAGGCCAATCATCGAAGTTCCCTCCGCAGTCCGCGATCGGATGAGCGATGCGTGACCGACCCTGCTCTGGGTTCTCAAGCGCCAGCTTGATCCTCTCATAGGCCGGTATGTGGCCCGGTGAAAGGCCCCACCGGGGTGTCTTTTAGTCGACAATGTGCGGCGGCAGGGATTCCGCGCTGCGGACCCTAACCGAGCTCCAGCCGCATCCCGTCATAGGCCGGGATCACCCCTGCCGGCAGACTCTGCCGCAGCACCTCGTAGTCGAGGTCGGAGTGCATGTTGGTGATAACGGCGCGCTTCGGCTTGAAGCGCTCGATCCAGCTAAGCGCGTCGTTGACGCTGAAATGGCTGGGGTGACCGGCATAGCGCAGCCCGTCGACGATCCAGAGGTCGAGATTTTCCAGCGCCGGCCAGCTCTCCTCGGGAATGTCGTGGAGGTCGGGCGTGTAGGCGGCGTTTCCAATGCGGAAGCCAAGCGCGGGTATCTTGCCGTGGTGAACCAGGAAGGCGGATAGCCTCACCGGGCCGCCCTTCCCTTCTGTTACATGACTCTCGCCCGCCTCGATCGAATGGCGCGTCAGGATCGGCGGGTAGTCGCTGC
The DNA here is from genome assembly GCF_020329435.1 of Bradyrhizobium hereditatis. Taxonomy (GTDB): domain Bacteria; phylum Pseudomonadota; class Alphaproteobacteria; order Rhizobiales; family Xanthobacteraceae; genus Bradyrhizobium; species Bradyrhizobium hereditatis. The sequence goes on from NZ_JAGKJK010000001.1 coordinate 563,590, forward strand.
CTTCCGGCGAGATGAAGCAATAAGAGAACCGCGCCATGATGTCCTTGGCGGTCGACTGGTTGAAGTAGACCGGAATGCGCCGGCGCTGGTGCAGCACGACCGAACGGAGATCATCGATGCCGTGGGTCTGGTCGGCGTGCTCATGCGTCAGGTACACCGCGTCGATGTGATCGACCTCGGCGTCGATCAACTGTTCGCGTAGATCGGGCGAGGTATCGATCACGATCCGCGTGGTGCCATGCGCGCCATTGCGTTCGACCAGCAACGAGCAGCGACGGCGGCGGTTCTTGGGATTTTTGGGATCGCAGGCGCCCCAGCCGAGCGCCGGGCGCGGCACGCCGGCCGAGGAGCCGCAGCCGAGAATCGTCAGCGTCACCGTCATGCCGCAACCTTCGGCGCCGGCACTTTTGAGAACAGGCGGAAGAAGTTTTCAGTGGTTTGCCGCGCTATCTCTTCGAACGAAACGCCGCGCGTTTCCGCCAGAACTTTTGCGACTTCGACCACGTAGGATGGCTCGTTGCGCTTGCCGCGAAACTTGCCTGGCGCCAGATACGGCGCGTCGGTCTCGACCATGATGCGGTCGGCAGGGAGTTCAGCGGCGAGTTCGCGCAGCGCCTCGGACTTCTTGAAGGTCAAAATGCCCGTGAACGAGATCGACAGACCCAAATCGATCGCCTTCATCGCCAGTTCGCGCCCGCCGGTGTAGCAATGCAGCACCGCGCGGAACGGCCCTTTTGCTACCTCGTCCTCGAGGATGCGACGGCAATCGTCATCCGCCTCGCGGGTATGGATCACGAGCGGTAGGCCGGTTTCGCGCGCCGCCGCGATATGCGCACGAAAGCCACGCTCCTGCGCCTCGCGCGAGCCGTGCTGGTAGAAATAGTCGAGCCCCGCCTCGCCGAGCGCTACCACCTTCGGATGCTTCGTCAGCTCGATCAGCTCGCTCGCGGGGATGCCATCTTCCTCATCGGCATGATGTGGATGGGTGCCAACCGAGCAATAGACGTTGGGAAACCGCTCGACGATGGCAAGCAGACCGCCGAGCCGCCTGACCCGGGTCGAGATCGTGACGATACGGCCGATACCAGCCGTCTCGGCGCGCGCGACGATGCCGTCGAGATCCTCGGCAAAATCAGGAAAGTCGAGATGGCAGTGACTGTCGACGAGCATGGCTTGCAAACGGCTCAATCGGCCTTTGGTTCGACATAGCGCGGAAATACCCCGACCGGCGGCGGCAGCGTCGTGCCGGGCTTGATTCGCGTGGCGATCGCCGCGAAGTTGCGCGCTTCCTTCTCATCGGAAATGCCGAGACTGTCGAGTAGCTTGCTTGAGGCGTCCGGCATAGCCGGTTGCGTCAGGATGGCGACCTGACGCACCACTTCGGCGGTGACGTACAGCACGGTCTTCTGCCGCGCAGGATCGGTCTTGGCCAACGCCCAAGGCGCCTCGCCGGCGAAATAGCGGTTGGCTTCAGCGACCACGGCCCACACGGCATTCAGCCATTGATGGATCTGCTGCGTCTCCATCGCGGTACGCGAGATCTCCAGCATGCCGTCCGCCTGCGCGAGGATTGCCTTGTCGTTGTCGGAGAACTCGCCGGGCTCCGGCAGCACGCCGCCAAGCTGCTTGGCGATCATCGATAGCGAGCGTTGCGCCAGATTACCGAGATCATTGGCGAGGTCGGCGTTGATGCGCGCGACAATGGCTTCGTGGTTATAGCTGCCATCCTGTCCGAACGGCACCTCGCGCAGGAAGAAGTACCGCATCTGGTCGACGCCATATTGATCGGCCAGATTGAAGGGGTCGACGACATTGCCGACAGATTTCGACATCTTCTCGCCCCTGTTGAACAGGAAGCCGTGCGCATAGACGCGCTTCTGCACAGGGATGCCCGCCGACATCAGGAACGCCGGCCAGTACACCGCGTGGAAGCGAATGATATCCTTGCCGATGATGTGCACGTCCGCCGGCCAGTAGCGCCAGTTCGGATTGTTTTCGTCGGGGAAACCGACGCCGGTGATGTAGTTGGTCAGGGCATCGACCCAGACATACATCACGTGCTCGGGATCGTTGGGCACCTTGACGCCCCAGTCGAACGTCGTGCGCGAGATTGACAGATCCTTCAGCCCGCTTTTGACGAAACTGATAACTTCGTTGCGGCGCGAATCCGGCCCGATGAAATTCGGCTGGCTCTCGTAAAGCTCCAGCAGGCGGTCCTGATAGGCCGACAGGCGGAAGAAATAGCTCTTCTCCTCGACCCACTCGACCGGCGTGCCCTGCGGGCCCCGGCGCACATTGTCCTCGCCGAGGACGGTTTCCTCCTCGGCGTAATAGGCCTCGTCGCGCACCGAATACCAGCCGGAATAGGTATCGATGTAGATGTCGCCGTTCTCCTGCATCCGATTCCAGACCACCTGAACCGAACGATGGTGGTCAGGCTCCGTGGTGCGGATGAAGCGGTCGAACGACACGTTGAGACGCTCGTCCATCTCCTTGAAACGGCCGGCATTGCGCGCAGCTAGATCAGCGACGCTCATTCCTTCAGCATCAGCGGTCTGCACCATCTTCAGGCCGTGCTCGTCGGTGCCGGTTAAGAAAAACACGTCCTTGCCGTTGAGCCGCTGAAACCGCGCCAGCGCGTCGGTCGCGATCGCCTCATAGGCATGGCCGATATGCGGGATGCCGTTCGGATAGGCGATCGCGGTGGTAATGAAATAGGTGTTGCGCTCGGCAGCAACTGCCGGCGCAGCCGCGGGAGCTGGCGCTGTGCTCGGTGGAGCTGCCTTCGGAGTTTCTGCCGCGGGCGTCGCCTGCACCTCAGGATTTGCTTCGAGCGCTACGGCACGTTTCTTTGATGCGGCTTTCTCTGCCGGCTTTTCCGCCGATTTCCCGGCAGGTGCCGTGTCGGCAGGTGTCTTACTGAAAGATGCCTCATTGGCAGATGGCTTGGCCGCTTTCTTTGTGACCTTCTTCGCTGCATTCTTCGGTGCTTTTTTCGCGACCTTGCTGGCAGACTTCTTCGAGGCCTTGCCACCCTTCTTCGCGCCGCGCTTGCTCTTGGTCGCGCTACTTTTGGTCGCTCGCTTTTTCGCAGCAGCTTTCTTGCCGGCGCGCACGGGTGGCGATTTGCGAACCTTCTTCGCCTTGCGCTTTTTCGAAGCTTTCTTTCCAGCCTTCGCCACCATGGATTCCTTTATATGTCGAAAATTGTCGGGATTGTTGTCGGACGGAGCGTTACCGCGTTGCTTCCGCGAGCATTCCGAACACCGAGAAAACCAGCGGTTTTCGCTCCAGATTGTAGGCTTCGGTGTCGCGCGCGGCGCTGATGATCTTTTCCCATACCTCCGCCAACCGTGCAAGGCGGGGCAGGTTCGCGTTGGCGTCCCCAGCGCGCAGCTTTTCACCGATCCAGCGATCGATGCCGTCGATGAAAGCAGCCAGCGCCACCCGGTCACTGGTGCCGAGCGCATCGCCGAGCGCGTGCAGCTCGCGGGGGTCGACCTGCGGCAACCTCGCCAGCAGCGCCGCAGTTCGCTGCTGCAGCTTCAGTGCGTCGCCGCCGAGCAGCGTCAGCGCGCGGGACACGCTCCCCTCGGCGGCGTAGGCGGCTTCCGAGAGTGCCGGATCGTCGGCTGCAATATCAGCGGCCCGCGCCGCCGCGCGAATGACGTCGTCGGTTGCGAGCGGCCTCAGCGGTAGCTTGCGGCAGCGGGACAGGATCGTCGGCAAGGCCCGTGCCGGTGAATGGCTGACGAGAAGGAACAACGATCGTAGCGGCGGCTCCTCGAGGATCTTGAGCAGCGCATTGGCGGCGTTCGGATTGAGCTCGTCGACGGTATCGACAATGCAGACACGCCAGCCGTCCACCGCCGCGGTTGAGCCGAAGAACGAAATCGTCTCCCGCGTGTCGTCGACGGTGATCACGGTTCGCATCACGCCGCGATCGTTGAGACCGCGCTCCAGGACGAGCAGTCCGCCATGCGCGCCGGCAGTGATCTGGCGCGCGACGGGATTGTCCGCATCGATCGCAAGCGTCTCGGCACCCTGCACCGCAGGCGATTCCGGCCTGGCATTGGCGAGCACGAAACGGGCCATGCGATAGGCGAGTGTCGCCTTGCCGATGCCTTGCGGGCCGCCGATCAGCCAGGCATGCGGAATGCGCCCGCTGCGATAGGCATTGAGCAGTGCCGTCTCCGCATCGCTGTGGCCGAACAGATCGGCCGTATCGCGAGGATGCCTGACCGCAACCTCCTGCTCGGTCTTGCGTGCACTCATGCCGTCCCCGCCGGGGTGGGCAGCGCGAACAGGTGCTCGCGTAGCGCGGTCCAGACGCGGGCGGCGACCGTGTCCGCATCGGCATTGGCATCGATCAGCACACAGCGCTGCGGATCCTCAGTGGCGATCTGCCGATACGCATCGCGCAGGTGCTGATGAAACTGCAGATCTTCCGCCTCGAAGCGATCGGGCGCGCCGCTGCCGCGGCGAGCTGCGGCCCGCTGCAGCCCCACCTCCACGGGGATGTCCAGGATGATGGTCAGGTCCGGTTTGAGGTCGCCGATGGTGACGCGCTGCATGGCGTTGAGCACGCTCGGCGATACCTGCCCCAGGCTGCCCTGATAGGCCCGGGTCGAATCCGAGAAGCGGTCGCACAGCACCCACGTTCCCTGGCTGAGCGCGGGCTGGATCACCGTACGGACGTGATCGTCGCGGGCGGCCGCGAACAGCAGCGTCTCCGCCTCCGGCCCAAGCAATTTGCCCATTCCCGACAGCACGAGATGACGCATGATCTCCGCGCCCGGCGATCCACCGGGCTCGCGGGTGACGATGACGCGCAGCTTTGCCGCCGCAAGACGCTCGGCGAGCTTCTTGATCTGCGTGGACTTGCCGGAGCCCTCGCCGCCTTCAAAGGTAATGAACTTCCCGCGTCCGGAAGGCCGTTGCAGCGCTGCGTGGTTCATGTTCAGAGCTTCTCTGCACCCGCGCGGAACACGCCGATGACGAGTTCGCTAGCTCCGTCCAGCGCGCGGCGCATGGTCGAGCCGGTGCCGATCGCTTCAGCGGCATAAACCGGCGTCTCCCCCGCAATATGGGTGCCGCGCCACACCCTGACGACGCCAACCGGCTGGCCAGCCTGCACCGGCGCTCGCACCGGACCGTTATAGACGATCCGCGCAATCAGTTTCTCGTTGCCGCTCTTCGGCACCATCACCTTGATCGGCACGGGGCTGGCAAGCTTCACCGAGCGGCTTTCACCGCCAAACACTTTTGCATAGCCGACAGGCTGGTCGGCCGCGAACAGCGTACGCGTCTCGAAATTGCGGAAACCCCATTCCAGCATCTTCTTGGCCTCGGAGGCGCGATCGTCGGGATCTTCGAGCCCGTTGATCACGACGATCAACCGCGTGTCGTTCTGCACGGCCGAGCCGACCATGCCGTAGCCGCCCTCCTTGGTGAAGCCGGTCTTCAGCCCGTCGGCGCCGTTGAGCGTGTTCAGCAGCGGATTGCGGTTCTGCTGCCGGATCTTGTTCCAAGTGAACTCCCGCTCGCCGAACAATCTGTACATGTCGGGATACGTCAGGATGAGATGACGCGAGAGCTTGGCCAGCTCCCGAACCGTCATCTTGTTGGCGGGGTCGGGCAAGCCGCTCGAATTGCCGAAGGTCGACTTCGTCAGGCCCAGTTCGCGAGCGCGCTTGGTCATGAAGTCGGCGGCAAAGATCCGCTCATTGCCGGCCATACCTTCGGCGAGCGCAATGCAGGAATCATTGCCGCTCTGGATGATGGCGCCCTTCAACAGGTCGTCCACCGATACCTTGCTGTTGAGAATGGCGAACATGGTGGAGCCGCCGGCCGGCGCGCCGCCCTTGCGCCAGGCGTTCTCGCTGATCCGGTATTCGTCGGTCAGCTTGACCTTGCCTTCCTTGATGGCGTTGAACACCACCTCGACCGTCATCAGCTTCATCATGCTAGACGGCGCGCGCAATTCGTCGGCGTTCTTCTCGAACAGCACGCTGCCGCTGGAGGCTTCGATCAAGATCGCGGTCGGCGCGTCGCCATCGAAGCCGCCATCCTCCTTCTTGGCGCCCTGCACGCTGTTATTGGCGGCGTAGACGATCCCGCCCCAGCCGACTGCGACCGCGAGCACAGCGGCCGTCAGTCCGCGCCACGGGATGAGGTCCGCGGCGCGGGATTTGCGGGGAACGGAAATCTCTGCTGCCATCGGCAATGTCCTGAATCCGCGCCTTCTAACAGTTGGAAGTATCGCAAACAACACGGGTTTTTTGGACGTGTCGCCGTGTCGATCGGATTGCGGCACCGGATCAAGGAACGTATCGTGGCGATGCTGCAACTTCCCCACAGGATACGAAAAACAGGGCGGAAACGCGATGCCATCCTCACGCACTATTCCCGCCAATGGGCTGGACTTCTTTATCGTCGAGGAGGGCCAGGGTCCGCTGGTGCTGCTCTGCCACGGCTGGCCCGAACTATCCTATTCCTGGCGGCACCAGATCCCCGCCATCGCGCAAGCCGGTTTTCACGTGGTCGCGCCTGACATGCGCGGGTTCGGACGGACCAGCGCGCCGGCGGACGTTGGCGCCTACACCCTCTTCCACAATGTCGGCGACATGGTCGCGCTTGTGACGGCGCTCGGCGAAAAGCAAGCTGTCATTGTCGGCCATGACTGGGGCGCGCCGGTCGCCTGGCACGCGGCCTTGTTCCGCCCCGACATCTTCATCAAAGTTGCGGGCCTAAGCGTCCCGCCGCCTTCCCGCGGCCGCGGTTTTCCGCTCGAAACCTTGCGGCAGAACGGCATCACCAATTTCTACTGGCAGTATTTTCAGACCCCTGGCGAGGCCGAAGCCGAGTTTGAGCGCGACGTCGCCGCCACAATGCGAATCGTGCTCGGCGGGCGCGGGCTTGCCGATCCAGCGGCCCATCAATTCGTCCAGGAGGGCAAGGGATTCCTCGGCGGCGCCGATGCGAATCGACCGTTGCCGGCCTGGCTGACCGAGGCCGACATCGCCTATTTCACCGCCATCTACCAGAAGTCCGGCTTCCGCGGCGGGCTCAACTGGTACCGCAACATCGACCGTAATTGGGAGCTGACCGCGCCATGGCAGGGCGCGCAAATCCACCAGCCCTCCCTGTTCATCGCCGGATCGAGGGATGGCGTCATTACCGGCATCATCGGCGCCAAGCAGGTCAAGGAGATGGAGCGCGTGCTGCCGAATCTGCGGCAGAAGCTCATTTTGGACGGCGCTGGCCACTGGATTCAGCAGGAGCGGCCCGATGAGGTCAATGCCGCCCTGATCGCCTTCCTGAAGGGTTAGTACAGCCCGCGGCCGTTGAGAATCTCGCTGGGGCCCCGAGGATCGATCGGGAGGTAAACTCGGCTGGGAGTCGCGTAATCGGCCTCGTTCTCGTAGGACACGGCACGCGGATTTTGCGTGGTTCGGCCCCGCGCGCGGCTGGAAGCCGACATTTCCGAAGTCGCGTTGATTGAGGCGTAATCCGCTGAGGTGTTGCCGAGACTGTAGGGTCTACCCTCCGGCAGCGGAACTTCGCCCCGGATTCGGGCTGCTGACGAAGGCATATCGGGAACAAACGGACGGGCCGAAGCAATCCGGACCGTGGACGGCGACGGTGCGGGCTCGCCGGTCCGGAGTGTCGCCAGCAGCTGGCGGTCGTCGGATCCTTCGAGCGGTGCCCGGCCGACATACTCAACCCGGACCTTAGCGACGCCATTTGCTTTGAATTCAAGGAGTTCCGCGGCCTTATTCGAGACGTCGATGAGGCGGTTACCGTGATAAGGGCCGCGGTCGTTGACCCGCACAATCAGCGACTTGCCGTTTCGGATATTGGTGACGCGGGCATAGCTCGGGATTGGCAGCGTCGGATGGGCCGCCGTCAGCGCGCCCATGTCGAAGACCTCGCCATTTGCGGTCAGCCGGCCGTGGAAGTCATCGCCGTACCAGGACGCCATTCCCTCAGCACGGTAGTTCGGATCCTCCTCGGGCACGTAGATCCGGCCAGCCACGGTATAGGGCTTGCCGACGCGGTAGGTTCCCCCGCCCTTCGGCACCGGCTCCCCGAACGCCACGACGCGGGGGCTGGAAGAGACGCCATATTTGGGGTCGATGCGCTTGGCGAACTTTTCTGACGAGGCGCAGTTGGCGAGGATAAGGCATGTTGCCACGGCAACAGTCCCACGAACCGCCAGAACGATCGTTTTTGGCCGTCGAATCCCCATCACCCCAATTACCATTTTCAGCGGCCAACTGCCTACGTTGAAGCTTGCGGCCTGAACCCCACGATGCGGCCCACCTCCGCATCACTCGGTGAAGATATCGCAACCGGAACACGGCGGAAATGGGGTGTGGTCTCGCGTGGTGAATGAATGGTTGCCGGCGTATCCGTCGATCAACGTGCGTGCACTATCGATATCAGGCAAAAGACGCGGACGACTGTGCCGCTTTCAGACAATCTGTTGCAGCAAATCATCACTCATGGCCGTTCTACGATTCCACCTGTGAATCTTTTTGACTGTGCAAGGCTGCAGTCGTTCTGTGGGTGCAGGGGCGCATAAGGATTTTGTGCGATGATCGAGACGGTTACAGCAGTGATGGGCCTGGTGAGCGCAGGCATTTTTCTTGCTCATGCATTTGAAGGCTATCGTTACAGGGCTTGAATTTTGAACGTCTGGCGGTCGGGGGACCGCCCGGCTTTGGACATTTGGCTCAGTAGGGATTCGGAAAGCTTTAATTAATTCGGACGAGCATCTGGTGTGGTAGGTGTCTCATGCGCAACTACGACATTGTCTCCAACGGATTTCTTGCTCTGGTGACGGCCAGCCTCCTGCTTCTATGCTCGAGCCTGCTGGCGGTGGCGTTCGGCTAAATACCACCCGCTCCGACCTCGGCGCCGGAGCGCATTATCGATCGGGGCGCTTGGTGAGCCAACGGCACTGCTTGCCCCCTTCGACGCCCGGCACTTTTCCGACAATTCGGATTTCTTCTCTTGTATTTTCACCTGCGCATCGGCTAAGCGCTTGATCATACAGGCGTGGAAGGGTGGCCGAGTGGTTTAAGGCACCGGTCTTGAAAACCGGCGTGCCTGCAAGGGCACCGTGGGTTCGAATCCCACCCCTTCCGCCAAACGGTGACAGATCAAGCGATTTTCTTACCCACGTATGCAGCGGCGACACGGCCCTAGGTCGCAGGCATGGCTAATATTTCGTTAACAGACGATCGGTAATAATCCGCTCACTAGGGTGAACTTTGGAGAGAGATCATGGTCGATGTGGCGCTTTGGATTGTGGCAGGTCTCGGCGTGGCGTATCTGGCCGTGCGCCTGGGGTTTGCCTGGCTAGTGCCCCAGGTCCATGACTGACACCTGCACAGATAGCGGAAGCTCAGCACTTTTGTCGTTCACGGCACGTCGCTGACTGTCTTGCCCTCGCCCACTAGCAGATCAGGGAGCCAAAGGTGCGCTCGTTGCGTTGCTCAGCCAGCACGTTACCGCCAAAGGCGAAGATCACCGCCGACGTGTGCAGTGGCCGTAGCCGGCCGGAGCTTGTCCACGGCAGATCGAAGTTGAGCGAGGGCCATGCAAGCTGCGAGGCGATCAGCAGCCATACCGTCAATCCGGCAATCCCCCAGATAATCGCCGCGTTGCGCCGAGCGGCGCGTCCCCTGGCTGCCAAGTGGTGATGCGCCATCCGGTTATCCGCGTTTTGCGGGCTCAGTCCACTCGATCAGAAGGCGCGGCGTTTGGTGGCGGGCGGATTGGCCAGTTGCTTCGGCCGCGTCTGCATGTCCGCCCAGAACAGCGCAGCAGCAAAGACCACGATCATTGCGACGGCGAAGATGGTGACGAGCAAGGAATCGGTTGGCATGCGGCTGATCTCCTATTGACGAAGAAAACATGCCTGCGGGCCTCAACCAGCATTTTGAGCTGGATCAAACATGCCGCGATTTACGCGGAATTGTCATGCCGCAGCCCGGTTTGCATCCACAAGACGGACGCCGCCGGCGACCATGATGAGCATCTTCTCGCGTTCGAATCGGGTCAGCGTTCGCTCAACCGTCGCTCGCGTGCGCCGCCATCGGCGGCGCCGCTTGCCGCCGAGCAACGGCTAAAGAGCCAGCCGAACGTTGCAGATATCGTGCTCCTGCGGGTCCGACTTCACTTCGAAGCCAAGATCTCGGCACATCGCCAGCATCACCGAGTTGTCGGCCAGGACATCGCCGGAAATGGCCTTCAAGCCCTCGGACTTCGCATATTCGATGATCATCTGCATCAGGGCCCAACCGAGTCCCCTGCCCTTGAGGTCCGAACGCAACAGGATCGCATACTCACCGCTCTCGTAGATCGAGTCCGAATGGATTCGCACCACGCCGACCAGATCGTTGGTCGCTTCGTCCAACGCGACAAAGGCCATCGCGCGGGCATAGTCGAGCTGTGTCAGGCGGGCGATGAACTCATGGGAGAATTCCTTCATCGGGGCGAAAAACCGCAGTCGCAGGTCCTGCATCGTGACGTGCTTCAGCATCTGATGGATCAGCGGCTCGTCCTCGGGCCGGATCGGACGAACGAACACGCGCCAGCCGTCCTTTACCTCGATATGGCGCTGCCATTGCGAGGGATAAGGCCGGACAGCGAAATTCGCCGGACCTGAACCACGGAACTTGCGCTCCGCGCGCCCGATCACGACGCGCGCGTCGACGGCGAGCACGCCTGCCTCATCGGCCAGCAGCGGGTTGATGTCGAGCTCGCGGATTTCCGGGATGTCAGCGGCCATCTGTGCCAGCTTGATCAGAACCATCGCAACCGCGTCTTGCTTCACGGCCGGTACGTCGCGATAGGCGCGCAACAACCGCGAGACGCGGGTGCGCTCGATCAGGCTGCGCGCCAGGTGCAGGTCAAGCGGAGGCAATGCCAGCGCCTTGTCGTTGATGATCTCGACCGCCGTTCCGCCGCGGCCGAACACGACCACGGTTCCAAAAGTCGGATCGTCGGCGAGGCCGAGAATGAGTTCGCGCGCCTTGGCCCGCACCACCATCGCCTGCACCATCACGCCTGAAATCCGCGCCTCTGGCCGTAACGACCTTGCACGCGCGAGAATCTCGGCGGTGGCCTTGCGAACCGCGTCGGCGCTAGTCAAATTGAGCACGACACCACCGACATCAGATTTGTGCACGATGTCGCGCGACATGATCTTGAGAACAACGGTCGAGCCCTTCGCGAACAGTGCATTCGCGTGATTAACCGCCTCTTCGGCATCAGTGGCCGCGAAAGTCGGCACGGCGGCGATGTCGTAGGCATCGAGCAGCCGCTTGACCTCGATCGGATCGAGCCAGGAGCGACCGTCGGCGAGCGCCGCAGCAACGATCTGTCGCGCCGCGTCGACATTGGGCGCGAACTCGCTCGGCATCGCAGGTGGAACCTGTGCCAGCGCCTCTACCACCTCGCGATGACGGACCAGATGCATGAAGCCGCGCACTGCGTCATCTTCGGTCGGGTAATTCGGAATACCCGCGCCGCTCAAGAGGTCGCCGATCGACGGCTGCGCGCCGACCCAAACCGCGAGAACGGGCTTCGGAGACATACGATGACTGGCGCGATATCCTTGCACCACTTCCGTTACTGCCGCGGCGATCTCGTCGGCGCGCGCGATCGCGGTCTGAACATTCATGACAAGCACCGCGTCGTTCTCGCGATCGTCCAGCAACGCCTCGAGTGCTGCAGCATAGCGTGCCGCATCGGCATCGCCGATGATATCGACCGGGTTCGATTTCGACCAGGTCGGCGGCAACGCCGCATCCAGCTTCTCGCGGCCCGCTTGCGAAATGGAAGCGGGAACGCCGCCGAGGTCGACGAGCCGGTCGACGGCAAGCACACCGATTCCGCCGCCATTGGTCAGAATTGCAAGCCGCTTCCCTGGCGGCGATTTGAGCCGCCCCAGGGTCTCGGCGCAGTCAAACAGTTCACGCAAGTCAGATACGCGCAGGATGCCCGCGCGCTGAAACGCCGCGTCGTACACCGCATCGGCCCCCGCCAGCGCGCCGGTATGGGTCGCAGCCGCCCGTGCACCCTGCGCCATCCGCCCTGACTTCACGACCACGACCGGTTTAACTCTGGCGGCGGCGCGCGCAGCCGACATGAACTTGCGGGCATCCTTGATCGCTTCGATATAAAGCAGGATGGCGTGGGTCTTTTCATCCAGCGCGAAATAGTCGAGCAGATCGGCGATATCGACATCGAGTTGGTCGCCGATCGAAACAATGCCGGAAAAGCCGACGGCGCGCTGCGCCGCCCAGTCCACCATGCCGGCGGCAATGGCGCCGGATTGTGAGATCAGCGCCAGATGTCCGGCGGCCGGCATATGAGCGGAAAAGCTCGCATTGAGGCTGACGCCCGGCATCATGATGCCCAGGCAATTTGGACCAATCAGCCGCATACCGTATTTTCGTGCCGCTCGCTCCGCAGCCTCCGCCAGCGAACCCGGTCCGTAGCCAAGTCCGGCACTCACAATGACCGCGCCTGCGGCGCCGCGGCGGCCTGCTTCATCAATCAGACCCGCAATCGCGCGAGCCGGCGCCGTGAGGACAACGAGTTCCGGCACGAAAGCCAGTTCCGCGATGGTGTCGGCGGTCGCGACGCTGTCGATTTCGTGATAGCGCGGATTGACGAGACCGAACTCACCTTTGAATTGAGCTTTACGTATATTGTTGAGAATGGCACGGCCGACCGAACCATGGCGCGGACTGGCTCCGACCAGCGCGACGGAATGCGGCGAAAGCAGATTTTTCAGACGATAGGTTGACATCGTTCGCTTATATCCGGCGGTTGTGGGCCTTCTGTGAGCGGGGCAGATGTTCAACGCAATGTGAGCTTGCGCGACAGGGTAATCCGGAACGCTCTCTACCTGATGACAAATGTGCTTGTTTGGGTGGGCTTGTCGCTATCAGTGACGAACGTAGTCGCCGGGCGCGTCAGGCAAGTTCGTTGCGTTGGCGCGACCTATGCGCGGCGGCGCGGACAGTTCACCGGACCGTGCGGCGAGCCACTTCGTCCATTCCGGCCACCACGATCCTTCAACTTGCGGCACCGTATTCAGCCATTCATCGGGACCGATATAGCTGGTCTCCGCTGCCCTGGTCTTGATGCGATACGTGTGCCCGGGTTCGCCGGGCGGCGCCACAATCCCCGCGTTGTGGCCGCCGCTGGCGAGAAGAAAGGTCACGTCGGCATCGACCTGGTAGTGGATCTTGTAGACGGACCGCCACGGTGCAACGTGATCGCGAAGGGTGCCAACCACGAACATCGGCGTATGAATGTCGGACAGCGAGATCGGCTTGCCATCGACGAGGTATCGTCCTCCGGCAAGGTCGTTGTTGAGGAACAGCTTGCGCAGGTATTGCGAATGCATCCGGTATGGCAGCCGGGTCGCGTCCGCATTCCAGGCCATCAGGTCGCTCGGCACCGCCCGCTCACCCATCAGATAGTCGCGGGTGAGCCGCGACCAGATCAGGTCGTTCGAGCGCAGCAATTGGAACGCGCCCGCCATCTGCGTGGTATCGAGCACGCCGCGCTCCCACATCATGTCTTCGAGGAACGCGACCTGGCTTTCGTTGATGAACAGCGTCAGCTCACCTGCCTCGGTGAAATCGGTTTGCGCGGCAAGCAGGCTGATCGACTTCAGCCGGTTGTCGCCGTCGCGCGCCATGGTGGCGGCAGCGATCGACAAAAGCGTGCCGCCGAGGCAATAACCCAGCGCATGCACCTGATGATCCGGCACAATGCTGCCGATCGTATCAAGCGCGGCTTCAACGCCGAACTTCCGATAATCATCAAATGCGATGTCGCGATCGGCGGCATCGGGGTTGCGCCACGAGATCATGAAAACCGTGAAGCCTTCGCCGGTGAGATACTTCACCAGCGAGTTCTGCGGCGACAGATCGAGAATGTAATACTTCATGATCCAGGCCGGCACGATCAGGATCGGCTCCGGATGAACCTTCTCCGTGGTTGGGCAATATTGAATCAACTCGATGAGCTCGTTGCGGAACACGACGTTGCCCCGCGAGGTGGCAACGTTTTCGCCGACGACGAAATCTCCGGTCGGGACAGGGCCAAGGCCCGCCGACATCAGGAGCATCCAGTCGTCGCGGAAGTTGCGCCAGCCGCGCACAAAATTGTTGCCGCCGCTCTCGAATGTTCTTCGCAGCACTTCCGGATTGGTCATGGCGAAATTGGAAGGTGACATGACGTCCAGCATCTGTCGGATCGAAAATTCGACGATCGCCTCATTCTGCTTTGAGACTCCGCGCACACCCGTTGTCGCGTTATGCCACCATTGTTCGCCTAGCAGAAAAGCCTGCGCCATCAGATTGAAAGGGGGCTGTTCCCACTCCGGCCGGCCGAACCGCTTGTCCTGCGGCTGCGGCTTGATCAGCGACCACGGACCTTGTCCGGGAGCGAAGAAACGCTGCGTGGCTTCGAGGAGTCGTTTGGCGTTGATCAGGGCGTCCTGCCCGATCTCCATCTGCCGCTGCGGCGACGAGGTCAGATGTAAGAGCCAGTCCGCATAGGCCAGCAGCAGCGCGGCCGGTGAAATGCCGCCACTGAGGCGAGCCAACATGGCGTGCAGAGCACGATCGGCCTGGTACGTCTCGGTTCCGTCAGCCACTTCCGCCGGCGGTGAGACCTGCGCTTCGTCCGACGCGGCCGGTTTGCCGCGCCTGCCCTCACCTTCAGGCGCGACACAGGGACGAAGCGGCAAAACGGCGGCTTCCGGCATCGGCTGGGGCGATTTCCCGTGCATGCTACTGACCGATCAGTTCAGGGACCGGCCGTTGATCAGGTTCGACATGGCCGCAATCATTCGCTCGCCATGTCTGAACAGCCGTTCGGAGTCGCGACGGAAGAAATCGAGCTGATGCTGGCCGCATTCCTGGCACAGCGTCTTGATGTCCTTAACGGAATGCGCACCAGCCATCTTGGCGACGAACTCCGTGAACAGATGCATCTCGGTCCACGTTCGCTCTAGCATCTCGTCGCCAAGAAATACCAGTTCCTCGAACATCATCTTCTGTGCGCCGAGCATGAACTCCAGCGCGCCCTGATTCAGCTTCGTGGCTTCCGCTTCCGCATCTGCAGTGGCCAAAGAGGAACGGGAAGCGGCCCGCTCAGATAATCCTGACATGATAATCTCCGCTTCTTGGAATTGCGGCCGACACGATATTGACCCGCGTCGGGCCGAACGTTGAGGTGCGTCAAACCGGCGTAATGCGACCATGGCTACCGCCAAGAAGGTGCAAGGCAGGCGAGATGAAACGTCACATCCCTGCCGGCCCAGAATCAATGCGACATCAGCACCGGTACCGTCATGCAGTCGAACATTTTGCGCGTCACGCCGCCCAGAATTCGCTCCTGCAGCCGCGAATGGCCGTATCCGCCCATCACCAGGAGGCCAATGTTGCTTTCGGCCGCGATCGACAAAATGGCTCCCTGAACGCCGCTATGGTCCGTGGTCAACCGCTGAGCCCGCGCCGCAATGCCACGTCGTCCAAGATGGGCGACGACCTGATCCGAGGAGGCTTCACTCGCCTCTTCATTGATTGCAATCACAGTCACGGC
Organism: Bradyrhizobium hereditatis; assembly: GCF_020329435.1. GTDB lineage: Bacteria > Pseudomonadota > Alphaproteobacteria > Rhizobiales > Xanthobacteraceae > Bradyrhizobium > Bradyrhizobium hereditatis. Next base: position 579,232 of record NZ_JAGKJK010000001.1, read on the forward strand.
ATTCGCGCCCATCAGAAACGGCATGGCATCACGTAATGCGCGGGCCGCCAAACGGCTGCCGTCCCAGGCGATGCCGACATGGTGGGCGTCGAGCGGCCCCTTTTGGATGTAGGGAACGATGAGTATTGGCCCGCCCGAATTGAACAGGATGTGCTGCGGAATTTCGTTGTCGTAGCTGGGTTTCGACGGGTCCGGCTGTAGCAGGATCGTCATGTCGTATAGCCGCGCAAGCGCACCCATGGTGTGCCCCGCTTCGGCAGGGACCGCTGCCAGTGTCCTGGTGCCATAGGCGATTTTGGCGAGCTTGGCTTCGATCTCGAACAAGGCGATCGCCGCGGCCGCTCTTTCCCGGGCGCGCTCCTGCTCTGCCCCGATCACAGCGGCTACCGCGGCGCCGCCACCTTCTACGATCATTCCGGCGGCTCCCATCGATTCATAACCGATGGCGATCGCATCGAGATGCGAGCGGCGCGCGATGGCCAGTCCGACCGCGACATCAATGACCGGCCTGACCGGGCGTTCGGAAGGAATATGAACCAGAATATTTCTGAACATCGCCATTCTCCCAGATGTTCGCGGGGACCTTTGGCCCCGTGGCCCCCATCCCGGTTTACTGCCGAAAAAGGTAACCGATGGAAGGATGGCCGAAGTTGACGCACATCAACGGATACGACCGGCACCGCCGCGGGCGAATCGCGACCTCAAAAGGCCCCGGCACGCTTGAGGTCGCGATGGGCTGCCATGGCGGCGCTGAGCAGCTTTTCCCGTCGAGCACGATAGCCCGGCGGACGCTTTTTGTCTCGTCTCGCGTGCTTTGCCTGCAGCGACCGATCGGCGAGATCGGCAAAGCGCTTGAGATCACGGAGGTCACCCAACGCGCGTTGCATCTGTTTTGCCAGCCGATGCAACTGATACCAGTCGCCACTCCCCCGCAGGCTTCCGATTTCTGCGAGCGCTTCCAGCATGTAGCGGAAACGCTTGGCCCTGATCCGCAGCCGGTGACGGGGTGCCGCCCCCAAGGTCTTCAAACGCCGGCCCTTCCTGACCAACCGTTGGTGCCAGCGGGCGAGTTCGCGCGCGCAATAGCCTTGCAGAGCTTCCCTGTTGCTCCGCTGGTAGCGTTCCAGCCACGGTCCCTGTCTGATCCAGCGTGCCATCGCCGCCAACAGGCGTTGCGTCCGGACGGAACCTAGGCAGCGCACCAGGCGGCGGTGATCGCGCATCTGTTGCTGATCGAGGCGCTTGCCGATCAGGCGCTGCGTCCACGCACGATACCGCTTCCGGCGGGCATATTCCAGGACGACATCGGTGTCGCGGGCGGCGCCGAGCGGGCCATTCAGCCAGACGATTTCCTTTTTCAGGCGCAGCCATTCCGCATCGATGACGATCGGCGCGAAGAACGCTACGGCGGCTCGCAACCGCGTGATCGCGACCCGGATCTGATGCACGGCCTCGGCGTCCCCGGCGCATGCGCTGCTGTGATGAGCCCGGATGGCAGCGACGCAGTCGAGCGCGATCGTTTGGAATGCCGTCGCACAATCAAGATCCGCGGCTGCGGCGGCCTTGCGTCGGCCTGACGTTCTGGTCGGATCGGCTCGCATTTTCAGCGCTCATCTGGGGGCCGCGGGCAAGAAAACACAGGCATTGCGCAGTGACTGGTCCGGTGTTCCTGAGGCATCGATTATATGCCAGCTTACCGTGCCGATTGCGAATGTCTCCTGCTTCAGTGCAACATTCCGCGTCGCATCTGACGCATCCGCTCTGCGCTGATCGATCCGCGCCAGCCGTGTCGCGAGATCGGCCGTCAGAAACAGGCCGAGAAAGCGTACCCCTTGCGTGGCGGCCAGGTCTGCAATTTCCGTCCGCTCGGCCTCCTGCAGATAGGCGGCATCGAGCACCACCGAGCAACCCAGGGAGAGAATGCGCTGGGCGGTGCTCGAAAGCAGGTCATATACCCGTTTCGAAGTATCGGGTCGGTAGGCAGATTCCGGCAGAGCGGTAGTCTCATTGGCGCCAAAGAGACGTTTGCGAACGACGTCCGAGCGGACAATGACCGCACCGGGCGGCGGCTCGATAAGACCGGCAATTCCGCGCGCGAGCACCGACTTTCCGGTGCCCGACAAGCCGCCGATCGCGACCAGCAAGGGTGGCGCCGGGCTGATCAGCCGTCCTGCCAAATCGAAGTAGCGTTTCGCTTCCTGCCAGGCGGCTTCGCCATCCCCGGCATTTTCGGCCTTGACGAACAGCACATGCGCCCGGATTGCCGCACGCATCGACAAGAACAATGGCAGCAGGCGCAAGCCATCGAGACTCTCCTGTCCTGCCCCCGCAAGGTAGCGATTGAGCAGGGCATTTGCCGCCGCTCCCTGTTCGAAATGCATGAGGTCCATCAGCGTGAACGCGAGATCGTAGAGGACGTCCGTCGTGGCGATCACGGGATCGAATTCAATGGCATCGAACAGCAGAGGCCGGCCGTTCACCAGCGCGATATTGGCAAGGTGCAGATCACCGTGGCAACGGCGAACGAAACCATCCTCGGCACGCTGCCTGAGCAGCGGTTGTAATGTCGTTGCGCAATCGCGGCTGGCGGCATCGAGTTGTTCGACGGCAGAAACATCGAGTCCATGCACGGCGCGGAACTTTGCGGTGTTGCGCCCGATGATCGGCAGGAGAGACGCAAGCCAGCTTCCGCCGTCCGACCGCGTCGCCCTGGCGTGGGAATGCAGAATCGCGTCGGCGAGCGCCACCGCAAGGGATGGATCGACTTTCCTCGATGCCGCAACACGATCAAGCGACTGCTTCTCGTCGAACCGCGTCATCTCGACTGCCCATTCAGCCGGCGTACCGGAGCCGTCGATCTCAAAGACGCCATCGGCACTGCGCGTAATGGCAACGATGCGCCGGTACAGCTCGGGGGCGTTAGCGGCGTTGACTTGCAGTTCCTCCTCGCAGGCGCGCTTGCGCTTCTCCAGCGTCGAATAGTCGAGAAACGGTAAGCGAACAGCCCGCTTGATCTTCAGTGCCCGATCGGCGCCGAGGAATACCACGGAGGCATGCGTATCGATCCGCTTGCCACCCTTCGCCGGACCGAAGCTCGAGCGGTCGAGAAAGGCGAGCACCTCCTGCTGCAGGTCAGCATCGGGGGTGGCCGTGTTGGTGGGGGATCGTTTAGTCACGGCAGCAGCACGGCGGCGCCAGTGATTTGCCCGGCGCGCAGCTTTGAGAGGACTTCATTGGCTTCCGACAGCGGGAATGTGCTGGTGTAGGTCTTGATATCCGCTTGCGCAGCGATCTTGAAAAATTCGATGCCATCGCCGCGCGTGAGATTGGCGACCGAAAGCAGTTGTCGTTCTTGCCAGAGGATGTGGTAAGGGAATGAGGGAATGTCCGACATGTGGATGCCGGCGCAGACCACGCGTCCGCCTTTGCGCACGGCTCGTAACGCCAGCGGAACGAGACCGCCCACGGGAGCAAAAATAATTGCGGCGTCGAGCGGCGCCGGAGGCGGATGCTCGGACGAGCCGGCCCATTCCGCGCCGAGCGATTTTGCAAGGCGCTGTGCCTCGACATCGCCGGCGCGGGTGAACGCATAGACCGAGCGGCCCTGCCAGCGAGCCACCTGCGCAATGATATGGCCGGCCGCGCCAAAGCCGAAGATGCCGAGGTGCTTTCCTTCGCCCGCCATAACAAGCGCGCGCCAGCCGATCAGGCCTGCGCAAAGCAAAGGCGCGATGGCAACATCGTCGCCGGCTTCCCCAAGCGGAAAGCAATAGCGAGCGTCGGCGACGATATGCGTGGCAAAGCCGCCGTCGCAGGTATATCCGGTGAAACGCGGGCGATCGCAGAGGTTTTCCTGGCCGCTCCGGCAATACGGGCATTCGCCACAGGTGTAGCCGAGCCAGGGAATGCCGACGCGTTCGCCGACTTCTAAGGATGTGACGCCGGCACCGAGTGCCGCTACCCGGCCGACCACTTCGTGGCCGGGAACGATTGGATAGGCAACGTCCGGCAATTCTCCATAGACGACATGGAGATCGGTCCGGCAGACGCCGCAGGCGGCGACCTTGACGCACACGTCCCCTCGCCCGGGTATCGGATGCTCCCGCTGCTCAAGCCGCAGTGGCGCTCCGGGCGCCGTCAGGACCATGGCATGCATCTTGTCTTTCGTCCTTACGAAAGTGCGTGCGTCCTATCGGATGACAACGAGATAACGTTTGATCCCCGTCAATCGCACCCGATCCAAGTAACCCTAGCATGACTATATCAGTCCCGCTGCGCGAGCCGCGGCATTCTGCCATCTCTTGATGGCATGGAACAGGAGATCGTCACACGCGTGCCCATTAGATCATGTGCGACGGCATCGTTCATGTGAGTGGCGTGATCACCGACGAGCGCGCGTGGCAGGCGGCTATGGTTGCCGCGCAGAACGTCGCCGGCGTGAGGAAAGTTCACGACCATCTGTGTTGGGTTGACACGATGTCCGGGATGTTTCTGAAATCGCCCGAGGACATGGCCCGGTCCGGATAGGTTCTGGCGCCTCCGGCAGGAGAACCGACTTAGTGGCGCGCGCTTTCGGTGAGCGCTCGCATGATATCCTCACGCGCGATGATCCCGACCAGCCGCTGTTGAACATCCAGCACAGGCAGGCTCTTCATCCTGTGGTCCACCATGGGTTGCAGGACGCGGGTGAAGACCATATGCTGCTTGTCGGGCGTAAGACAGCGATGGAAAAAGTTGCTACCTTCCTGCTGGAAATGGACCGCCGGCTCGCCAAAGCTGGTATGGTGGCCCTGCCAATGTGCCGCCGCGACATCGGCGATGATCTCGGCCTGACGCTGGAAACCGTTTCGCGGGCGCTTTCACAGCTCAGCGACCAGGGCATTCTGATGTTTTCGAGCGCGCGCCAAATCATGCTGCGCAACCGCCAGCGGCTGGCCGACATGGACGCCTGAAAGAAGTGCACAGAATACTGGAAGGATGGGAGTGCAAGATGAACACTTATCGCGTCTCCTTCTACAAGGATCTCTGTAACTCTGACGGCCACAGCTTCAAATGCTTGCAGCGCCAGATCGAAGTGCAAGCGATCGGACCTTCCGAAGCGCTGATGTTAGCCGAGCGGCTGGTCGACAACGACCGCCTGAACGCCAATTGCGTCGAGGTCACGCACTTGGCCGACCATCATGAGTTCGAACATCCGGTGTGCTATACGCCCGCCCGCGGCCGGCACGCATGGAATCGCGTCGCGTGATGGACTGACTGCGTCCTGAAATCGAAGTCTCGCGGACTGCGCGCGTGCGGTCGGGTGTTCCGTCGCGCTCGTATTCAGGACCGGCGCGCCGGGCTATTTGATCCAGGTCAATGCGATCGTCGTCATGAGATGAGAATGTCGACGTGCATGATGCCGACGACGCTGTCGCATCATCATTCGGCGATCTCGCCGTTTTCTCCTAAGACTGCCCCGCCATCGCCGGTCAAAGACCGTGTTCGCGGGGCATTTTTATTGATAGTTCCGATTCCACACCGCTCTGGTGTGCACGACGATTTACCGGTCGGACCTCGTTTCCAATTCGCGGACGGCTTTGAAGCCCTGTGAGGCCGCCTGCAGCGCCTCGTCGATGTCAGCGGACTGATGCGCCGCGGACAGGAACATGTTGTGCTGGGGATGAAAGAATGCACCATGGCGTAGCGCGGCCGAGCAGAATGCCCGGCCCTTTCGGACGTCCGCGTCAGCCTCGAACAACATCAGCGGCATCTGCGGCGGACCGCTCTGGCGGATCGCGATGCCATGCTCGTCTGCGAGCGACGCCAATCCTTCGCGTAATCTCAAGCCCATCGCACGGAGGTGCCCGGCGACATCCGTTTCGCGCGCGATCCGCAATGTCGCACGTGCGGCCGCCATCGCCACCGTGCCGCACCAGAACGCCCCCGTGACGAATACCTTGGTGGCGGCTTCGCGGAAGCGATCATTACCAGTGACGGCAGCCAGCGCATAGCCGTTGGCGATTGCCTTGCTCCAGGCGCACAGGTCCGGACGCACGCCAAGCGCTTCCCAGCTTCCCCTGATATCGATACGCAAGCCGGCGCGAACTTCATCGATGATCAGAGCAGCACCGGCGGCGTCACATGCCGTACGCGCGGCCTGTGCGAACTCCTTCGTCGGCAGTTCGAGGTCGCGACCCATGTCGTGGCGGAAAGCCGTTACCAGTATCGCGGCGAGATCCTTGCCCGCTTCCTCAGCGGCCGCTTGCAGGCTCTGCACGTCGTTGTACTCGAAGTGCAGGAGGTGCGCACGGTCCTCGGCTGTCACGCCGGCCACACTCGGCGAACACCATGGCAGGGCACCGTGATAGCTGCCACGTGCGACCAGCACCTTGCGGCGTCCAGTGCCGGCGCGGGCGATCGTCACGCAGCTCGTGGTCGCATCGCTGCCGTTCTTCTGAAACATCGTCCAATCGGCGTGCGGCAGCATCGCCACAAGGTCCTCGGCGAGTTCCACCATGACTTCGCCGGGACCGTTAAGGCAGTCTCCCTTGGCAGCCTGCGCCTCAGCCGCCGTCTGCACATCGGGATGCCGATGACCGAGCAGGATGGGCCCCCAACTGCACATGAAATCTATGTATTCGCGCCCGTCGACGTCGCGCACGCGGCAACCCTCCGCGGAGGCAAAGAACTGCGGATATCCTTCGGGAAGCCGCGCCGCGTTGAGATGACCCCACATGCCGCCCGGAACGACCAAGCTAGCCCGTGACCGCAACATGGCGTCCGCCGTCTGCGTTTCTCTCGACAGCATCGTGTGCTGGGTCATGACGTTCTCTTGCTGGTTTTCAGAGTTTGCCGGTCCCCTATGATTGGATCGCCATCAATTCATGGTCAACTACTGCGATCGCAGTCAGGTCAGATGGCCTTTGGTGCGCAAAACCGGTAGAGTGGTCCATCGTCGCGGCATTGCCCGAGCGCCTTTCGCCAATCCCCTTCGGAGTAACCGTTGAACGTTCGCTGCCGCATTGCCTTCGCCGCCCTCCTCGCTTTTGCATCGACGGCCGCCCCGGGTGTCGCCGTCGCACAAAGTGCGATTGCCGCAGCCGTCGCCAAACCGGTATCGCTGCCGGACATTGCAATAGGATCTGAGAAAGCACCAATCACCATCACCGAATATTCCTCGATGAGCTGCCCGCATTGCGCAGCCTTCGGCCAGAACGTATTTCCGATGTTGCGGTCGAAATACATCAACACCGGCAAGGTACGTTTCGTGTTTCGCGAATTTCCGCTCGACATCAAGGCTGCCGCGGCTTCGATACTGGCGCGCTGCATTGGCAAAGGCGACTCCGAAAAATACCTCGGCGCAGTCGAGATGCTGTTCAAGCTGCAGGACCGCCTGATGGCGCAAACCAAGGATACGCTGATCTATGTCGGCAAGCAGCACGGCATGAACGAGCAGGACGTCAAGACCTGCGAAGAAGACCAGGCGCAGTTCGACAAGCTGAACGCCGATCAGCAATACGCCCATCACGAATTGAAGGTCACATCAACGCCGACGTTCTTCATCAACGGCGTGCGGCTGCAAGGCTCGATGTCGTTCGAGGAGCTCGAAGAGCGGCTCAAGCCGCTGCTCAAGAAATAGCAGCCGCGCACCTCACCGAACCTCTTGTCCGGCGTCGCCACCTCGCCGATGATAGCCCCAACAAACACATCGGGGAGAGCGCCATGGCCGCGGCTTTACGGGCACTACTGGCAGCGGCGTGGCTGCTGTCCGGCACCGTGGTGTCGTCGGCGCAAAACTATCCGAGCAAGCCGGTGCGCGTGGTGGTCGGCTTTCCCGCCGGTGGGCCGACCGACGCCATCGCCCGCATCGTGGCGCAGAAGCTGACCGACAGTCTCGGCCAGCAGTTTTTCGTTGAAAACATCGGCGGCGCCGGCGGCAATACGGCGGCCGGACAGGTCGCACGTGTGACGCCGGACGGCTACACCATTATGGTGATCAGCACCGGCTTCGTCGTGAATCCCAGCCTCTACGCCAAGGTGCCGTATGATCCGGTCAAGGATTTCGCGCCGGTGACGCTGGTCGCGGTCTCGCCGAATGTCGTGGTGGTCAACCCGCAGGTAGCCGCCAAGACACTTCCCGAGCTGGTGCAGCTCATTCGGGATAACCCCGGCAAGTACGGCTTTGCCGGGCCCGGCATCGGATCGACGCCGCATCTGGGCGGCGAGCTGTTCCGGCTGGCCTTCAAGCTCGACCTGGTGCACGTGCCTTTCACAGGTGCTGGGCCGGCGATCCAGGCAACGGTCGGCGGGCACACGCCGATCGCCTTTACCGCACTGCCGCCTGCCCTGTCGGCGGTGCAGAGCGGACAACTCCGCGCGCTGGGCGTGGCGTCAAGTGAACGTGCCGCCGGCATGCCCGACGTGCCGACCTTCGCCGAACAAGGCGTGAAGGATCAGGACGCCGACACGCTCACGGGCATCGTCGCGCCCGCGGGGACGCCGAAAGAGATCATCAATCTGCTTCATCGCGAGATCGCCAAAATCGTCGCCCAGCCAGACGTGAAGGAACGCCTCACGGTGCTCGGCTTCAAGCCGGTCGCCAATACTCCGGATCAGTTCGGCGAGCGTATCACGTTGGAGATGGACAAGTGGGGCAAGGTGGTGCGCGACGCAAAGTTGCGCATCGAGTAACGTGCTCAGCTCCCCCGTTACAATGGCGAAGGTTCCGCAACCGAATCCGCGATTTTCGTGAAGGTAAGGCCGATACGGTTCTTCTGGATCCAGGCCACCCTGCACTCATGCACGACAGAGGGATTCTTTGCCATCACGAGGCGAAAGTGCTGTGGGACGAAGGCCGAGTTGTCGACATCGATTGCTGCCCCCGCGGGCGAGATATTCCGCACCACGCAGGACGTGACGGAACCACCCGAAGAGACATAGGCAGGCTCGTCGATCTCGGTTCGTGGATACTTTCGCTTCTCTTCCATCCCGTCCGCCCCATCCGGATTGGATCCCGGACAAACTGCAATGCTAGCGCAAAAAACTTAAACAAATCGGCGTGCGCCGCAGCGTCTGACCGGAAGGTCGAAGTAGGCGCGAATGTGTAGCGTCATTGCCGGCGCTCCATGGCCTTTCGCCTTCATTGTGCAGAGCGACACAAGAGCTCAATTGCTGGGGCAGATGTGCTCCGCATCGCCGTGGACTTGCCGATCGCGGCGATGGCAAGATAGCCTTTCCGTGAACCACTGACACGCGAACGCGATGGACCCGGCAGGTATGGTCTTGAATATGTCGATCGCAAACTCTGCCGATCTTGCAGGCGACCGGGCGGTGATCGCCCGGGCTGAGGCGCTACGTCCTGACGTCGCGGCAGCTTCAGACGAGATCGAGACCACGCGCCGGCTGCCTCCCACACTGCTCGACAAACTGCACGACGCACAATTGTTTCGCCTGTTGCTGCCCCGTTCGACCAACGGCATCGAAACCGACCCCGTGACCTTTTTCCACGTCATTGAAACCATTGCCAAAGCCGATGCTTCCACCGCCTGGTGCCTGAGCCAGGCCGGAGGCTGCGCGATGTCGGCGGCCTATCTCGACCTGCCGGTGGCGCAGGCGATTTTCGGTGATCCGCGGGCGGTGCTGGCGTGGGGGCCCGGCCCCAAGGTTCGCGCGGTCGAATGCGAGGGCGGCTATCGGGTGACCGGCGCGTGGTCCTTTGCCTCCGGCGGCCGGCATGCGACGTGGCTCGGCGCGCACTGCCCGATCTATGCGGCCGATGGCTCACCCAAATACGACGCAAATGGCGTCCCGCTCGAGCGCACCATGCTGGTACGCGCCGAAGATGTCGAGTGGACCGATATCTGGAACACCGTTGGCCTACGCGGCACCGCCAGCGACCAGTTCGCGCTCAACGATTTCTTCGTGCGCGCGGACCATTCGATTACCCGCGAATTTGATCGGGAATGCCGCGAGACCGGCCCGCTCTACCGCATGAGCAATCACACCTGTTACCAGGTCGGCTTTGCCGGCGTCGCCTGCGGGATCGCCCGCACCGCGCTCGACAACTTCGTCGAGACGATGCGCAACAAGGTGCCGCGCGGCGCAAAGGTATCGTTGCGGGACAATGCCGTGGTGCAGAGCAATCTTGCCCAGGCCGAAGTCAATCTCCGCGCGGCGCGCGGCTACGTGCTGCAGTCGATGGCCGATACGTGGAAAGATCTTAAAGCCGGCGCGACGATTACGGTGGCGCAGCGCATGAACATCCGCATGGCATCAACCAACGCCATTCACAAGGCCCGCGAGGCGGTTGACTTCGCCTACAATGCCGCTGGCGCCACCGCGATCTTCGAACACCATCCGCTGGAACGCCGCTTCCGCGACATCCATACCGTGACCCAGCAGTTGCAGGGCCAGATCAGACATTTTGAAACCGTTGGCGCCTGGATGATGGGCGTCGAGACCGATCTCAGCTTTGTCTAGGGGAGACGATCATGGGACTTGGCGGACTGCAGCATTACACAATCGAACCCGCGGATCTCGAGCGCTCCAAGGATTTCTACTGCGACGTGCTCGGGCTGGAGAATGGCGACCGTCCTCCGCTCGATTTCCCCGGCTATTGGCTCTATTCCGGCGGCACCGCCACGGTGCATCTGATGGGCACGCGCAAGCCGCGGGAGGGCATTGTGGTCCGTGGTACCGAGCGGAAGTACGAAGATACCGCCGGCTGGACCACATCGCCTTTGCGGCGACCGACGTCGAGGGTATGCGCAAGCGTCTGCGGGCCAAGGGCGTCAAATTCCGCGAGAGCATCGTGCCGCGTACCGGCGACACGCAGTTCTTTCTCTACGATCCCGACGGCGTTGGCGTCGAATTGAATTTTCCGAAGACGTGAGCCTCCGGACGCGCACCCGGTGCATCTGAGCTCAGTTCAAAGGCGTCGTGCCGCCGAGTTAAGCCCTCTTCCGTGGCGTCGGGCTGCGCCTGATGTTGTGCCGCAACACTGGCTGCCAAAAGAATGAAGTTCCCGACAACGCCGCAAGTCAGCCACGACTAAGGCGCGAGTCGGTCAGGGTTCCTCCATCATTGCAATGAGATTGGAGGAGCCGCGCCGCTGCGGCAGAGTAGCCGGGTGCCGCGCCTTTCAACCTACCCCAGGGCATGCGTACCCGGCTATTCGTCCGGCACAGTCGCTAGTCGAGCCCGCGCTCGTGGCTTAGCTTGACCATTTCCTGAACGAAAAACTCCTTTTGCTTGTCGTTCAGGCTGGCGAACAGCGGCTCGGCCGCGTCAGCCACATTACGCTGATCGACGGCACGGTCGTTGAGGAACTGAGCCTCATTCCGCATCTGCTCGATGATGTCATCGGGCGGATCGCGCTTGGCGCGGGCAATCCTCAGATTGAGGCGCTCGGCACCGTTATGGCCGAGATAGTGCATCGCACTATTGAAGGCGGCCCAATGCTTTTCCTGTTCGGGCGTCAGGTTCAGCTCTTTCTTGATCCGCTCGATGTTGGCGTCGCTGTTGGCCACGATCTGTTCGGCCGTCAGTTGCGGCGCACTCGTCTGGGTGAGCACAGCCGGCTGCTGCGGCGGCTGCTTGGCGGCGGTCTTCGTCTGCTTGCCGCCCTTCGGTTTCGGTGTATCGCCTTGCTTGGCAGCATCGCCCTGCTTGGAAGCCTCGCCCTGCCTGACATCCTTTGCCGCAGGCGCCTGGCCGTTCCTGTTATTATTGTTACCCCCGGTCAGAACGCCGGTAACACCGGTGACCACGCCGACGACGCCGCCGATCGCGCCACCCAGCACGCCGCCGACCGGACCGGCAGCCTTGTTGCCTTCTCGTGCCCCCTGCTGCACGCCCTGTACCAGCCCCTGCGCGTTAGCCGTCGCCGACGCGCCAACGGTCAGCATGACGATCGTGACAAGCGCTGCAAGCAATCGCGACGGCATCGCAATTTGCTGAGAACTGCTCATTCTTTGGTCTCCATATCGATCGAGAACCCGGCATGCGACCGCCGAGGCGGGCCGAGAATCCTTAGGCCTAAACTATCGTTTTCGCCCCAAACTCGTCCACACTTGCACCTCGCGGTTCCACGGCACGAACCCCGTTTCGATGCGAAGAAAGTTACACACGCGGTGGTCTAACCACGGCGCAATTGCGCACCCCAAGGCGGCACCAAAGGCGACGTGTGCGGCGCAATATTGCAATGCCATTATCGGCGATCCGGAACGACATGAGGTTGTCTCTCCCGCTGCCCGGAATTCGCACGCAACGTTAGTTCAATGACGGCATGCGCTGTGTTTTCTCGACAGATGCAAACAATTCTGGTCTGATCCAACTACAAAATCTCCGCTGGCCCCGCCTCGACGCGGCTCCCGCCGGATGGAGAAGAAAAACAAAAAGCAAAATCTGGCTCAGCAAAGAGGAAACGCCCATGTCCCGCAGGAAGCTTTCTCGCCGACAATTCGTTGCTGCGACAGCGCTATCATCCGCAGCCCTCATTACAGCGCCTTATGTGCGCGGCGCGCATGCCGCCGGCAAACTCTCGATCGGTTTCTGGGACCACTGGGTTCCCGGCGCCAACAAGGCTTCCACCGATATCGTGAATGCGTGGGCCGAGAAGGAGAAGGTCGAGGTTCAGATCGACTACATCCCAAGCCAAGGCAACAAGAACCTGCTGACCATCGCCGCCGAAGCGCAGGCAAAATCCGGCCACGACATTCTGGCCATGCCGACCTGGTGGCCGCATGCGCAGGCCGAGCTTCTGGAACCCATGAACGATGTCATGGATGGCCTGATCAAGCAGAATGGCGAACCAAACGGCACCGTAAAATATCTCGGCCAGTCCAAGGGCAAATGGCTTGCGGTACCTGCCAGCGTCGGCAGCCAGATCAAAGGACCCTGCTCGCGCATCGACCTCATGAAGCAGCATGCCGGCATCGACGTGCAGGCGCTGTATCCCGCCGGCGCTCCGCCTAAGGCAGACAGCTGGAATTTGGATACTTTCCTGAAGGCCGCAGAAGCCTGCCAGAAGGGCGGCGTTCCGTTCGGCATCGGGCTCGGCGAGACCAGCGATAACGTCGATACGGCAGGCGCTATCTTCCAGTCGTTTGGCGCAGCCCTTGTCGATGAGAAGGGCAACCTCACCGTCAAGACCGACGCAGTGCGCCAGGCGCTGGAATTCTACAAGAAGCTGATCTCCTTCCTTCCGCCGGACGCCGGCGCCTGGGACGACTCTTCCAACAATAAATGGCTGGTGTCCGGCAGGGGCGCCATGATCATGAACCCGCCGAGCGCCTGGGCGGTTGCCAAGCGCGACGCACCGCAGGTGGCCGAGCAGTGCTGGACTCATGGCTTCCCGGCCGGACCGAAGGGCCGCTACGCACCCTACCTCGCCTACTTCTGGGGCACCTGGTCGTTCTCCAAGAACAAGGAAGCGGCCAAGAGCGTGCTCAGGGCTCTCTCGCAGTCGGATGCGATCGAAAAGATGTGTGTGGCGAGCGGTGGCTACGATCTGCCCTGCTACGAAAAGCTCACCACCCTAAAAGTCTGGCAGGAGGAAGGGCCGCCGAAGGGCACCCTCTACCACTACCCCAACCCGCATAACCATCAGACGCTCTCGATCGCAGCAGCGCCTGCCCCACCGAAGATCGCCCAGCAGATCTATACGCAGGCAACCCTGACCAAGATGTGCCTGCGTTATCACAAGGGTGAGCCGATGGAAAAGGTGCTCGCGTGGGCTGAAGGCGAGTGCGAAGGCTTCATGCGAAGCTGACGGACGGGACGATATGGCGGCCTGCCTGATCGCAGGCCGCCATTACGCATCCGCATTCAATCGCGGACTCTGCGATAAAGACAGAACGTGACAGGGTGAGAACAGACCATGGCTGACGTTGTATTGCAGCCGAACCGGGCCGCCACCTCGAAAACCGTGGGCAAACGCGGCAGCCTGCACAAAATGCTCAAGCGCAAATCGACCGTGGCGTTCCTGATGGCGCTGCCGCTGATCCTGCTGATCGCGACTCTCGTCATCTACCCGGCTTTCTACGCGCTGCACCTGGCGACATTGAACAAATCGATGTCGCGCTTCGTCGGGCTTGGCAACTTCGAATTCCTGTTCAAGCGCGAGACATTCTGGCTCGTCGTGCAGCAATCCTGCATCTTCGCGATCACGGCCGTCATCTTCAAGGCGGTGCTTGGCTTCATCATTGCGCATTTCGTCCATAACATCCCGGCGAAGGGGCAGCGCAAGTGGCGCGGCATGCTGCTGGTGCCGTGGGTGATTCCGCCGGCGATGAGCACGCTGGCCTGGCTTTGGCTGTTCGATCCTTCCTACAGCGCGTTCAACTACACCCTGTCGTTCTTCGGCATCGGGCCGATCCCCTGGACCGGTGATGCTTATTGGGCGCGCTTTTCGGTGATCCTCGTCAATATCTGGGTGGGTGCGCCGTTCTTCATGATCATGTATCTGGCGGCGCTGAAATCCGTGCCCGACCAACTCTACGAGGCCGCCGCCATCGACGGGGCCAACTGGTGGCAGCGCATCTGGTACGTCACGCTGCCGATGATGCGCAACATCATCGCGATCACAACGCTGTTCTCGCTGATCGTGACCTTCGCCAATTTCGATATCGTACGCATCCTGACCGCGGGTGGCCCGCTCGATCACACCCATATCTTCGCGACATGGGCGTTTCGGATTGGCATCGAGGGCAGCGACATTCCGCTGGGCGCCAGCGTGTCCCTCTTCATGGTGCCGATCCTGGCAGTCGCAGCGATCTTCATCCTGCGCGATATCTCCAAACGCGGGAATGAAGCCTGATGAGCACGGTGACAATCGATAAGGCCGCGCCGACCCGCAAGGTCAAGTACGGCAGCATAAGCCGCGATCGCGCCTGGGCGCTGCGCTGGTCGTATTTCTTCCTGGTGATCTTCGCGATCTTCTTCCTGACGCCGCCGGTCTACATGCTCATCACCTCGCTGAAGAGCAGCGCGGAGATTTCGGCGGCGACCAATCCGTGGTGGGTATTCCATCCTACTCTGGAGAACTACATCGCGCTGCTGACATCGAACCAGTTCCTGCGCTTCTTCTGGAACTCGGCGATCGTATCGATCTTCGTCGTCACTATCACCATGCTGATATCAGTACCCGCAGCCTTTGCGCTTTCGAGGATGCGGTTCTGGGGCTCGGCGACGCTCGCGACCGGCGTGTTCCTGACCTACCTCATCCCCGAGACGCTGCTCTTCATCCCGCTCTTCAAGATGTTCGCGGTGATCGGTGACTGGACCGGCATCCAGCTCATCAACAGATGGTACGTGCTGCTGATCCTTTATCCGACCCTTACGGTGCCGTTCTGCACCTGGATCATGATCGGCTACTTTGCAAGCATCCCGAAGGAGCTCGATGAAGCTGCGATCATCGACGGCGCATCCTGGTTTCAGACGCTGACCAGGATCTTCATCCCGGTGGCGTTGCCCGGCCTGATCGCAGCGACGATCTTCGCCTTTACGGTGTCCTGGGCGCAATTCCTCTATCCGCTGGTGTTCACGACGTCGACCGATCAGCTCGTCATGCCGGTCGGCATCATCACCACGCTGATCAAGGGTGACGTCTTCAACTGGGGACAGATCATGACCGGCGCCCTGCTCGGCGCAGCCCCTCCGCTCATCATCTACGCGTTCCTGATGGACTATTACATTGCCGGCCTCACCGCTGGCGCGACAAAGGGTTGATTTCATGGCTGACGTGACGTTGCGGAAGGTCGTTAAGCGCTATGACGAGGTGGAGGCGGTGCGCGGCATCGATCTCGACATCGCCGACCATGAGTTCGTCGTGCTGGTGGGACCGTCGGGTTGCGGGAAATCCACCACGCTGCGAATGATCGCCGGCCTGGAAGACATCTCCGACGGCGACATCATGATCGGCGGCGACATCGTCAACGACGTTCCGCCGAAGGATCGCGATATCGCGATGGTGTTTCAGAACTACGCGCTCTACCCCCACATGACGGTTGCGGAGAACATGTCGTTCGGCCTGCGGCTGAAGCGCTATCCAAAGGCCGAGATCAAGAGCCGGGTCGACGAGGCCGCGCGCATGCTCGACATTGTCGAACTCGTCGACCGCAAGCCGAAGCAATTGTCCGGCGGCCAGCGCCAGCGCGTCGCCATGGGCCGAGCCATCGTGCGTAACCCAAAAGTGTTTCTGTTCGACGAGCCGCTATCCAACCTCGACGCCAAGCTTCGCGTACAGATGCGGATCGAGATCAAGAAGGTGCACCAGAAGGTCCGCACCACGACGGTTTACGTAACACACGACCAGGTGGAGGCGATGACGCTGGCCGACCGTGTCGTGGTGATGAACCATGGCCGAATCGAGCAGATCGGCACGCCGAACGAGCTCTACCACAAGCCGGCAACGAAATTCGTCGCCAGCTTCATCGGCTCGCCGGCCATGAACTTCATCCCCTGCCGGCTGGAGGATGTCGCGGGCAAGTTGCACGTTCGGCTTACCGATCGCCTCGCCTTCCCACTGCCGCTTGCCCGCGCCGTCCGCTACCAGAACGTTCCGCGCACCG
Organism: Bradyrhizobium hereditatis; assembly: GCF_020329435.1. Lineage (GTDB taxonomy): Bacteria > Pseudomonadota > Alphaproteobacteria > Rhizobiales > Xanthobacteraceae > Bradyrhizobium > Bradyrhizobium hereditatis. Next base: position 595,785 of record NZ_JAGKJK010000001.1, read on the forward strand.
AAAATTTGCTGCTCGGGCTGCGGCCAGAGCATATCACCGAGGCCAGGCCGCATGCCCAGCCGGGCGTCGAGACATTCGACACGGTGCTCGATGTCACCGAGCCGATGGGAATGGAAACGCTGATCTACTTTACGCTGGAAGGCACGCAGGTCTGCGGCCGGGTCAATCCCAACGCCGATGCACACGATGGCGCCCCCTTCCGATTGGCTGTGGACCTCAACAATATGCACCTGCTAAACGAGGTGACCGGCGTCGTCCTTTGACGGCGCACCAGTGAGACTTAAGGGCAGGGAATGACTACCAACAAGAAGAAAATCTTCGTCACGGAATCGATGTCGCAACAGGGAAGAGCGCTGCTTCACGCGCGAGAGGACATCGAGCTCGTCGAATTTCCCAACATGATTTCGCAGGAGGATTTCAACGCCAAGCTGAAGGAGCACGCGCCGGTCCATGGCGTCGCCCTCGGCGGCACCCGCTTCGGCGAGCCTGAGCTCGAATCCTCCAAGGATATGTTGGTGGTGACGCGGATCGGCGTCGGCTTCGACGCGGTCGACGTCCCTGCCCTCAGCCGCCGCAAGGTCCCGCTGATGGTAGCAGGCACGGCCAATTCGCCTTCTGTCGCCGAACACGCGCTGTTCATGATGCTAACCCTCGCCAAGCGCGCGACCGAAATGCATTCGCTGGTCAGGGACGACAAATGGGCTGATAGGCTCGGAATGCTGCCCTATGACCTCTTTGGTAAGACGGTCCTCATCGTCGGGTTCGGTCGCATCGGCACCCGCACCGCCAAGCGGTGCCTCGCCATGGAAATGAACGTCCTGGTTTTCGACCCCTATAAATCCCCCGCCGATATCAAGGCCGCCGGCTGCGAGCTGGTCGCTGACCTCAACGCTGCGCTGCCACGCGCTGACTTCGTCACCATCCATTGTCCGAAAAATCCGGAGACAGTCGGCATGTTCGATGCCGAGAGGCTGAACCGGATGAAGCCGACGGCCTATCTGATCAACACGGCGCGCGGTGGCATTGTCGACGAGGCGGCCCTGCATGCAGCTCTAACGTCCGGCAAAATTGCCGGCGCAGGGCTAGACGTTTTCGAGCAGGAGCCGCCGCCGGCCGGTCAGGCGCTGCTGGCCCTGCCGAACGTCATCATGGCGCCGCATGTTGCTGGGGTCACGGTGGAAGCCGTGGACCGGATGAGCGAGCAGACCGCCCGTAACATTTTGAGCGTGCTGGATGGCGATCCGCTACGCCAGAACGTGATCAATCAGGACGTGCTCGGCTAAGTCCGTCGTCAATGATCTGGGCCTGGCCGCTCGATCGATCGGCTGGCAAGGAGGTGCGCGCATGGCTTTCAAGGAATACGGCAATTACGACGCTGTCGGGCTTGCGGAGCTGGTTCGGAAGAAGCAGGTCTCGGCCAGGGAATTGCTCGACGAAGCCATCGCGCGCACGGTGAAGGTTGATCCGCAGATCAACGCTGTCGTGGTCAAGCATTACGACTATGCCGAACGTCAGATCGCGCGGGGCCTGCCCGACGGGCCCTTCACCGGCGTACCTTTCCTCCTGAAGGATCTGGATCTCCTTGAGGGCACGCGGACGACGTCAGGCGCGACGGTTCTGAAGGATTTTGTGGCTGATCATACCGGAACGCTCGCGCAGCGTTTCCTCGATACCGGCGTCTCCATCTTCGGCAAGAGCTCCAGCCCCGAATTCGGTCTGATGCCGACGACGGAGTCGCGCCTGTTCGGGCCCACCCGCAACCCCTGGAATCTCGAGCATTCCTCCGGCGGTTCATCCGGCGGCGCGGCGGCGGCGGTTGCCGCCCGTATCCTCCCCGTCGCGCATGCCAGTGACGGTGGCGGCTCGATCCGGATCCCAGCCTCCGCGTCCGGCGTGTTCGGCCTGAAGCCGACGCGAGCCCGCAATCCGCTCGGCCCCGATCGCGGCGAAGGCTGGGGTGGTTTTTCCTGCGGCCATGTCGTGAGCATCAGCGTGCGCGACAGTGCTGTCATGATGGACGCGATCCATGGCCCTGAAGCGTCGAGCCCCTATGTCGCGCCGCCGCCGGAGCGGCCGTTTTCGCAGGAGGTCGGTCGCGATCCCGGCCGGCTCCGCATCTCTTTCACTGACAAGTCACCGTATGGCGACGCCATCGATCCGGAAATCGCGGCCGCGGTGCGTGAGACCGCAAGCCTGCTGGCCGGGCTTGGCCACCACGTCGAGGAACGTGCGCCGAAACTTCCCGCGGATCCGGCCGCGACCATCACTACGATCGTCGGCGGCAACACCGCGCTGACGGTACGACTGCTCGAGCAGAGGCTCGGCCGGGAGATGACGGACAAAGATATCGAGAACCTGACGCTGGCGCATGCACACAACGCGAAGAAGGTCACCGCGACCGACTATGTCGCCGCCCAGCTCAGTGCTTTCCAGATATCACGCGCGCTGGCGACCTTCTTCGAGGGCTGCGACGTCTTCCTGTCTCCGACATTGTGTGCGCCGCCGCTGCGCATCGGCGAGCTCAATACCATGTCGAACGATCTGTCTCACATTGCCCCGATCCTGCGCCGCTACATGCCTGGCACCTCCATGTTCAACATGTCCGGACAGCCGGCGATGTCGGTGCCCTTGGCATGGAATAAGGCCAGACTGCCGCTCGGCTTGATGTTCTCGGCCAAATTCGGGGACGAGGCCACTTTGTTCCGGCTGGCCGGTCAGCTCGAACAGGAGCGCCCTTGGAAGAACAGAATACCGCCGGTGTGCGCCTAGTCGCGCCCCAAAAAAGCCACGGATTGACAAAGCCCGGCTTTACTCGGAAGCAAGGCAGGGGCCCGGGGCGGCAATGGACACTGATTCCGCAAACGGGCTCGATCCGGAGGCTGAATCGTGATGCCAAGCGACCCCACCGACAATGCCCTGGCGACTATCGCCAGCATTCTTGACCCGCCTGACGCCCGTCGCGAGCCCGAAAAGGCTGCGGTCACCGAGCCAAAGCCTGCAATCCCTCCACCGCTCCCAACGACCCCACCGCCGATCGAGGCTCATGGTTACACCAAGTTCGGTCCCGGGCCGATGGCCGCGATCCGCTTCAAATGGACCGTCCGTCTCGACAACGGCAACTACTATGTCGACGAGACCATCGGAGACAATTCCGCACCGGTCGTCAGCGGCCCGATGTCGAGGGAAGCCGCGATCCAGATGGTGGACGACCGCGAGAGCGATGCCCGCCGGCGTTTCGAGCAATTGAAGAGCGAGATGACCGGACGGGCTACCGCCAACAAAGGGAACGGTGGCGCGTAGGCTTCCACGCTCGCTTGATGGCTATCTCGGCGGCCCCAAGAAGTCCTTCTTGGCCAGATCGACGCCCGCATGACGCAGGATGTCGTACGCCGTCGTGACATGAGAGAAGAACTGCAGCGATTTACGGGAGAGCGGCATGTGGCTGCACATCGGTTTGGAGATGGCAGCATTGGAAAAATCTATGCCGCCAGGCTCGATTGATTTCCGGCTGGAACGGACTGTTGTTGCAGGAAATTGACCGCCAGTTGGGCGCTATTTTAGACTGCGGCGGTCGAATTGAACCAATGCCGCTAGTACACGACTTAATAGTTTGAAAGTGATCTGGATCACGTTGGATGAAGCTGCCGCTGCGTAGAAGCTGCAGGAATTCGGATTCCCTGCTCAGGAGGTCGTCATAATGAAGAAGTGTCTCGCTGTTGCTGTGCTCTTGCTGGCGACCAGCGTCACCGCCGCGCAGGCCCAATACACGTTCGAGTATAACGGCCGCACCATCACGATCGATCCTGATCGCGGCACTGTTTCCATTCCCGGCGTCTACGACAATACCGGCAAGAAGAAGCGCCCGCGTGGCGAGGAAGGCGATCTCGATCGCCCGGCCAAGAAGACGCCGCAGCAGGCTAAGACCGCCCCGCAGGCTACACCCGAATCGACAACTCCAGCCGCACCGGCACCGGCTGAACAGGCAGCCACTCCGGCGACTCCGCCAGCGCCTACCGCCCCTGCTCCGTCTGCTCCTGCCGCTCCTACGGCTGCACCATCCACCGCAACAGCAGCCGTTGCGCCGGCTGAAGCTACCGCGCCTACGCCAGCAGCGCCGGCCGCTCCTCAAGTGCCGCAGAGCGCCGCGCCGGCAGTACCGCCCGCGCCTGCTCCCGCACCAGCACCATTGCCGCCGCAACAGCAGGCCGCCGTCCCGCCCCCTTCGGCGCCACCGGCGGCGAACTCACCGGTCGGCGTGTGGCTGACGGAGGAGAAGGAAGGCAGGGTGCGTATTGAGCAGTGCGGCCCCAATCTCTGCGGCTATGCCGTCGACAAGAAGTCGAACCAGAACGGCGAGCAGGTGCTGATCAATATGAAGCCCGGCAAGGACAAGTGGAGCGGCCGGATTCTCGATCCGAATAGCGGCAGCACCTACGATTCCACGATCGCGATGAAGGGCACCGATACCCTGCGCGTTCAGGGCTGCGCCTTCGGCGGCATGTTCTGTGGTGGCCAGACCTGGACCCGCGTCAACTAACGGGCCACCAACCGCCTCCCATTCAACAAGAGCCCCGCCACAACACGGGGCTTTTTCAGACGCGTGATAGCAATCACGGTCGCCCCTGAACCGCTGTGAGAAACCTGATCGTGTCCAAACCAAAGGGGCACGTCATGGGAAAGCATCGGAAATCCGCAGCCACCGCTTCACTGCTTGCTATGCTCGCCTTTGCGACACCATCCGCAGCCGCGAAGTTCGACGGCGACTGGAATGTGCAGATCAGCTCCTCGAGCGCCGCCTGCATCAGCGGTGCGTCGGTCTCGATCGGCATCAGCAACGGCCAGGTCGCATCGAACACCGCGGCTGTAACGGCATCCGGACGCGTCGCCGAAGCCGGCGCGATCCGCGTAACCCTTGCAAGCGGCATGAAGCGCGCGGTCGGCTCCGGCGTTCTCACAGGCACGTCGGGATCGGGCACCTGGCGTGCAGCCTTGTGCTCCGGTACCTGGACCGCACAGCGGGTCTAGCTAGCCGACCGCAGCAGAATATTCCTCGTCGGTGACATGCTCCATCCAGTTGGAATAGACGCCGTCGAGCGCCTCCTGCATCGCGATGTGAGTCATGCTGTTTTCCGGTGAAGCGCCGTGCCAGTGCTTCTCATTCGGCGGTATCCAGACGACATCGCCGGGACGAATCTCCCTGATCGGACCTCCCTTGGCCTGCACCCGGCCGACGCCGGAAATGACATAGAGCGTCTGGCCAAGCGGATGGGTGTGCCAGGCAGTGCGCGCACCGGGCTCGAAAGAGACGCGCGAGCAGTTCAGACGCGCTGGCGCAGGCGCCATGTTGATCGGATCCTGCAGTACCGTGCCGGTGAAATATTCAGCCGGCCCTCGCCGGGTCGGCCGGCTGCCTGCGAGATGAATGTCCATGAAGTGATCTCCCCTTCTTCCGACTTATTTCTTCGAAGCGGCGTAGCGCGCCTTGGTCTCGGCGTTCATCGGATAGAGGCCAGGTAGTACTGCGCCGTTATTCACCTCGTTGACAATCCAGGCTTCCATCCGCTCCTGCTCCGGACCTTCGGCCAGCACGTGATCGAGCAGCGCCTGCGGGATCAGCACCGCGCCGTCCTGGTCGGCGACGATGATATCGTTCGGAAACACCGCAACCCCGCCGCAGCCGATCGGCTCGCCCCAGCCGACAAAGGTCAGCCCGGCGACCGACGGCGGCGCCGCGAAGCCATCGCACCAAACCGGGAGATTGGTGCCGAGCACGCCCTCGACGTCGCGCACCACGCCATCGGTGATTAGCGCCGCAACCCCGCGCTTGACCATGCGGGCGCACAGAATGTCGCCAAAGATGCCGGCATCGGTGACGCCCACGGCATCGACCACGGCGATGCAGCCAGCCGGCATGGCCTCAATCGCGGTGCGGGTCGAGATCGGTGAGGACCATGACTCAGGCGTTGCCAGATCCTCGCGCGCGGGCACGAAGCGCAGCGTAAAGGCCGGTCCGACCAGCCGCTTCTGGCCGGGCCGCAGCGGCTTGGTGCCGCGCATCCAGACGTTTCGCAGTCCCTTCTTGAGCAGAACGGTCGTGATGGTGGCGGTGGACACGCCGGACAGGGTTGCGATGGCTTCGGGGGTCAGGGACATCTGGTCTGCAGGCTCCGGAAAGATGGATGAAAAGGTAGCGCATCTTGCGAGGCGCGGGCACCGCGTCAAGGGCTAGTGAGCGGCGTCGCGATCACAACATCTTATCATCGGCGTGCAGATTAATTTATTGAACTTACTTGCTGATTTCCCGTGAAGCGAATTCCACTGGCGCCGAAAACAGGCTACAGGTTGCAGGCAGCACACGAGCATGATCCGGAAAAGTGGATACCGGTTTTCCGAAGAGAGATCATGCTCAAAACCAGAGCTGCAAGACAGTCTAGAGGCCATGGCCACGACGCTATCCCCGCCCCGCCTTTTGCCGAGTGGCGACAGCGCCATCACGGTGGAATTCAGCCGGAACATCGACGATGCCGCCAACCGGCGGGTGCTGGCCCTCGACCGTGAACTGGCTGCAGAACGCATAGCCGGCGTTACCGAGACCGTGCCGACCTATCGCTCGCTGCTGGTCCACTACGATCCCGTGCAGATCGATTTCGATAAGCTCGGCGAGAAGATTCTCGCGCTCGCGCAGCGCCCGGTGCCGGCAACGACAAAGACCCGGCGCTGGCGCATTCCGGTTGTCTATGGCGGCGAGCACGGCATCGACCTCGAGGACGTCGCCAAAACCCTCAACACCACGCCCGATGAGGTCGTGGCGCGTCATGTCGCCGGCGACTACCGGGTTGCCATGATCGGCTTCACGCCCGGCTGGTCCTATCTCAGCGGCCTCGCCGATTCCCTGCATATGCCGCGGCGGCAGAATCCGCGCCTGCTGACGCCGGCCGGCACCATCTCGATCGGCGGCGTGCAGACCGGCGTGCAGTGCCTCGCCGGCCCAAGCGGCTGGCATCTTCTGGGACGGACCGCGGTCCGCACCTACCAGCTCCATCGCGATCCGATTTTCCTGCTCGAGCCCGGCGACAACGTCACCTTTACGGCAGTCGATGCCAAGACGTTCGCGGAGCAGGACCGCGCCGCCGAAGCCGGCGAATTCGTTGCCGAGCAGATCGCCCCATGAGCAAGCTTGTCATTGCCTCGATCGGCCCGGCAAGTTCGGTACAGGACGGCGGACGTCCCGGCGCCCAGCGTTACGGGCTGGTGCCGAGCGGCGCAATGGACCGGCTGGCGCTGGCGGCTGCAAATACGCTGGTTGGCAATGAGCCATTCGCGGCGGCCGTCGAAGTCGGTCCGTTCGGCGCAAAATTTACCGCCCGCGGCGGAGCCGTGCGCGTCGCTGTGACAGGAGCCGCGCGCAATGCCGACATCGCCGGCCGCACCGTGGCGCCGGATACGTCCGCAACGCTTGCCGATGGCGAGACCCTGACGCTCGGTTTTGCCCGCGGCGGCTCGTTCAGCTATCTCGCGATCGAAGGTGGGATTGCCGGTGAGCCGACGTTCGGCAGCCTTGCCGTCAACGCGCGTGCCGGCCTCGGCAGCCCCTATCCGCGTCCGCTGCAGGCTGGCGACGAGTTGCAGACGAAGGCCGCAAGCGGCGCGCCGGAACGGCGGATCGAACTGCCCGCGGCAACCGATGCGCCGATCCGCGTGGTCTGGGGGCCGCAGGATGACGAATTCGCCGACGAGACCAAACAACTGCTTATCGATAGCGAATGGAAGATATCGGCGACCAGCGACCGCATGGGCTACCGGCTCGAAGGCCCCGTGCTCAAACATCTCCACGGCCACAACATCGTTTCCGACGGTACCGTCAATGGCAGCATACAGGTGCCCGGCAATGGCCAGCCGATCGTGCTGATGCCGGACCGTGGCACCAGCGGCGGGTATCCCAAGATCGCGACCGTGATTTCGGCCGACCTCGGGCGATTGGCCCAGATCCCGGCCGGACGTCCCTTCCGCTTCCGCGCCGTCAGCATGGCGGAAGCCCAGGTGGAGGCGCGCAAATTTGCAGAGCTGCTGCGCACCTTGCCGGAGCGGCTGCGCGCAATCGAAAACGTTGATCTCAACATCGACGCGCTGCACGATGCCAATGTCGCGGGCCACGCCGTCAACGCGGTCGATGCCGGAACCTGGCACGCAGCATCGCTTGCGGATGCAGCAGGGCCGGATTGACGGGACAAAAAACCACTCACGGGAAGCGGACCAAGAACATGACAACCATCGACCTCAATTGCGATCTCGGCGAAGGTTTTGGCGCGTGGGAAATGGGCAATGACGCCGCGATGATCGAGCTGGCGACGTCGGTGAATGTCGCCTGCGGCTTTCACGCCGGCGATCCCGACATCATGCGCCGCACGGTTGAGCTTGCGAAAGCGCGCGGCGTCAGCGTCGGCGCACATCCCGGATATCGCGACCTGCACGGCTTCGGCCGGCGGCCGATCCCGGGCTTGAAATCATCGGAGATCGAAAACCTCGTCGCCTATCAGATCGGCGCATTGCAGGCCATTGCGACCGCCGCCGGTTACAAGGTCACCCACGTCAAGGCGCACGGCGCGCTCTCCAACGTCGCCTGCGAGGACGACATGACCGCGAAAGCGATCGCTAGCGGCATCAAGTCGGTCGATCCAAACTTGGTCTTCGTGGTGCTCGCCAATTCCAAGTTGGTGCAGGCCGGCGAAGCCGCCAACCTGCCGATGGTGCACGAAGTGTTCGCCGACCGCGCGTATGAAGACAACGGCTCGCTGGTGTCGCGCAAGAAGCCCGGCGCTGTGCTGCATGATGCGAAGGAAATCGCGGATCGTGTAGTGCGGATGGTGCAAGACGGAGCGGTCGTCTCAGTCACCGGCAAGGTGATCAAGATGCGCACCGACACCGTCTGCATTCATGGCGACACCCCAGGCGCGGTCGATATCGCGCGCAGCGTGCGTCAGGCATTGAAGGATGCGGGGATTACGGTCGCGCCGTTCAAAACGGCGCTCTCATCCTAGAACGGATGGACCGAGAGCGTACCGAACACGATGGCGGCAATGAGCGCGAACGCGCTGTAGAGCGCGGCGATATGAAAGCCGGTGCCGGAACGGCGGGACACCGAACGTGCGTAAAGGTGCAGGCGGGCTTCCGCCGATAGTTCGCGCATGGTCGATCTCCAACGCAGCATGGAGTGCATATGGAATATCGATCGCGCCGGGATGCAAGATATCGGCGAAAATAGCGATGCGGGCGCTCCAACCCGCTGCAATTCGAGGGGAAAATTCCCTTTCTCCCGCTCAAAGCGAGAATTTTATTCGGACCGATTTGGGCTAGTTGGAACCCCGATTAGTAAACGTCCTGCTGGAACCTGCCCTTCTTCTTGAGCTCCCCGACGAAGCCGACCGCCTCGTCCGTAGTCCGGGCGCCGAACTGGGCGACGATGTCGACCAGCGCGCGCTCGACGTCCTTGGCCATCCGCTTGGCGTCGCCGCAGACGTAGACGTGAGCACCCTCGGCAAGCCAGGTCCACAATTCGCGGCCGACCTCGCGCATGCGATCCTGTACGTAGAACTTCTTGTCGCCGTCGCGCGACCACGCCAGCGATAGCCGCGTCAACAAGCCCGACGTCTTCATTGCATTGAGCTCGTCGGCATAGAAGAAATCGCAATCGCTGCGCTGATGGCCGAAGAACAGCCAGTTCTTGCCGGGAGCGCCGGTAGCACGGCGATCAAGCAGGAATGCACGGAACGGCGCGATGCCCGTGCCGGGACCAATCATGATGATCGGCGTTTTGGGATCCTGCGGCAGGGCAAAGCCATGGGCCTTCTGCACATAGACCTTCAGTTCGTCGCCGGGATTGATGCGCTCGGCGAGGAACGTCGAAGCAAGACCCAAGCGTTTGCGCTTATTGATCACGTAGCGCACGCAGTCGACCGTCAGCGACAATTTTCCGGGCGTTGCATTGTGCGACGACGAGATCGAGTAGAGCCGCGGCTGCAGCGGCTCCAGCGCCTCGACGAAAGCTTCGGGATGCGGACGCACGCCGGAAAATTTTTGCAGCACCGCCATCACGTCCAGCGTCGCGGCGTCGCCGTCGGGATCCTCGCCCTGCGCCAGCGCCCGCGCCTTCTCGCGGGTAGCACCGCCGGTCAGATACGAGATCAGTTCGAACAGCGAGTCGGGTGCCGGCGACAGAGAGACATCGTCGATCAGGACTTCGCGCAGCGTCTTGCCGTTCACTTTGGTGGTGTGAGAGGCGCCGAGCAGTGCGATGATCTGGTCCACCAGCCCGACATCGTTGCGCGCGAAAATGCCGAAGGAATCGCCGACGACATAGTCGAGGCCAGAGCCGGACAGATCGAACTCGATGTGCCAGGTCTCCTTTTCCGATCCTTCCTTATTTAAGAGGCGGCGCGACAGGAAGGTGGCCGCGACCGGATTGTCACGCGACCGTCCGGGCTCTGCCATCGCTGCCGGCGGAGCCGGTGCCGCTGCTGGCGCGGATGACGGTACGGACGGCGCCTTGTCGAGCTCCTCATACAGCGACTTCAGCATCCGCGCGGTTTCCTTGCCGCCGGGGACGCAGAGGTTGAGCCGCTTTTCGCTCTTGTTTGCGATCGCTTCCGAATAGTTGTGGCAGTCGTAGCCGCACTGACCGCAATCCTGCTGCGCCATCGCCGCCATCATCCGCCGCCGCAGCGGACGGCCCTCGGCGAGCTTCATGCGCTCGGCCATCGGCATGGTCTGGTCGTGCCAAGGCGCCTCGCCGTCATCGCCATCGCCGGCCGCGCCTTGCATGACGGCGGCGCCCTGCTCTGCCGACAAGGGCGTCGGGGCGTCGGCCAATAGTCCGGCAAAGAAACCGTTCAACCAGGAGCGCTGTGCCTCGGAGAACGGCGCGGTGGAGGGAATGATCTCGATCTTCGGTGGCGGTGTGATCTGGTTCATGAGGACACCTCGGCATCCGCAAGCTTGCGCAAGCTCTCGCCGTCATAGCGGCGCGCAAACGACAGGAACGTCTCATCGGGCGATGCGCGATGGGTGAGATAGGCTTTCAGCAGCTTTTCGACGGTCTTCGGAGCATCCTCTGCCTTGAGGTCGCGATAGATCTCCTGCCCGACATCGGCGTTAGGACCAAAGCCGCCGCCGGCAAAGAGGTGATAGCCCTCGACGGTGTCGTCATCCTCGCCGACGGGAACGCGCGCTGCGATCAGGCCGATATCGCTGATGTAGTGCTGCGCGCAGGAGTGATGACAACCGGTGACATGGATATTGATCGGCGTGTCGAGGGCGACGCGCGGCTCGCACCAGTCGCCAATTTCGGCCGCATGAAGCTTTGTGTTCGAAGCCGCAAACCGGCAGCCGGCATTGCCGGTGCACGCGACCAGGCCGGCGCGGATGTGAGAAGCTTCGACCGCAAGCCCGATTTTCCTGATCGCAGCGACTGCAAGCTCGACATTCTCGTCGCGCACGCCCGGTATCAACAAGTTCTGCCAGACCGTCAGGCGGATATCGCCGTCGCCGAGATCCTGCGCGACCTTCGCTAATCCGCGCATCTGCTCACAGGTGACCTTGCCAAGCGGCAATGATACACCGATCCAGTTCAGCGCTTCCTGCTTCTGCCTGTGCACGCCGATATGCGCCATGCGGTCGGCGGCCGGCCGCGGCGCGAGCGCTTCCGGCGGCACGCGCGTGAACGGTTTGCCGAGCCGCTCTTCGACCAGTGCGAGGAATTTCTCGTGCCCCATCCCGTCGAGCACGTATTTCAGCCGCGCCTTGTTGCGGTTGGTGCGGTCGCCGAGGTCGATGAAGATACGGACGATGGCATCCGCCACCTTGGTGGCCTCGGTCGGCTTCACGATGATATCGGTGTACTTGGCGAAATCCTTGTGGCCGGTGATGCCGCCGATCCCGAGGCGAAACCAGATGCCGGGCTCCGCGCCAAAGCCGTCCCGCACCTCGACCGCCGTGAAGGCGATGTCGTTGGTGTCTTCCAGCGCCGCGATCTTGCCGGCGCCATCAAAGGCGACGTTGAATTTGCGCGGCAGGCCGTAGAGCGAGCGGTCGTTGAGGATGTGATAGTGCCACTCGCGGGCATATTCGCGGGTATCGAGCAGCTCCTGCGGATCGATCCCTGCCGTCGGCGTCCCCGTGACGTTTCGGATGTTGTCTGCGCCGGTGCCGCGCGAACAGAGGCCGAGGTCCTGAATACCCTCGATCAACGCCACCGCATGCTTAGGAGGAATTTCACGGACCTGCAGATTGGCCCGCGTGGTAACGTGGCAGAATGGTCCGCACAGCCGCTCGGCGAGATCGGCTAGGCCTGAAAACTGCCAGTGTTTCACGATGCCGTTCGGGATGCGCAGCCGACACATGTAGGAGTCCTGCGCCGGCGCGACGTAGAACAGGCCGTAATATCGCCAGCGGAAATTATCCGCCGGACTAGGCGGCGCATTGTCGAGCGCCTGCTGCTTCAGCCGCGGATAGGCATCGAACGGATGCTCCTCGCGCTTGAACTTTTCGGGATCGGCGAGCTTCTTGCCGGAAGCGATGACCTTGTCCTGCGCCTTTATGTGCGCGGCATCCGGCCCGGTCGGTTCGGCATTGCCCCTGCCCGCATTGCTACCGAGGCTACGCCCGACCCGGCTGATCTGCAGGCCCGCGGTAAAGCCCTCGAGATAGCGCTTCTGCTCGTCGGTGAAGTCGACTGAGAGCGTTTCGATTTTCATGTGCGACGAAGCTCCTGCGGCCACCTTGGGTGGCGTCAACGAATGGCATTGACCGCTTGGGAAATCGGCTCGGCGCAGTGGCCAGCCGAAGTTGCAGGCGGTCCGACCAGCTTCGTTGCTGCGGAAATCCATCTTGGACATCGGTCAGCAGGCTTCAGCGACGAGCCGACCGCACTGCAACATTCAAGTTGCGTGCCACACGGGCTCAAATAAATTGTTGATGTGTTTCAAAGCGTTCCGAGGGCGACCTCGAAACTATGAAGCGCGCTTCACTGCCGCTTCGCAGGCATTATGCCCAATAATTGGGCGCATGCGACTTTTGCCTAATATTGCTTCAGTCGGATCACTCAAGGCTTCCAGCGGCCGATCTTGAACGCCGCCAGATGGCCCGCGATGTCGTCCGGGTTAAACGCAGGCCCCACAAAGGCGCCGATGCCGCCAGAGGAGTCGGAGGACGCATCCGGCCGTCCCATGGCGGTATCGTAGAGCTCCGGCCTGAACACGCCCATAGCGGTCCGCAGCGCATCCGGCCGCATCTCCGTCTGTCCCCAACGCACCATCTGGGCATAGAGCCAGGCGGCCTGCGCGGGGTCGGGTCGGCCCGCCCCCTCGCGTCCGACCAGAAGATAGCGACTGCTTTCACGCAGGGCGCCGTCGGGTGAGACCTTGAGCCGGCCATCGAGGGTGCGCTGGATCACCTCTGCATCGACGCCGATCCGCTGGGGCCGGGCCAGGATGTGCGCGGCTTCCGCACGGTTTTCAGGATGCTCGATGAAATCGGCAGCCTTCGCCGCGGCCCGCGTCAGCGCCGCCAGCACCTCCGAATTCTTCTCCGACCAGCTCTGCCTGACGGCGAGCACCTTCTCCGCAGCGCGGACCAAAATATCGGACGAGAAATGCAGGATGTGGCCGACGCCGAGATCGACGGCGATCGAGTTCCAGGGCGCGCCGACGCAGAAGGCGTCGACTTGGCCATTGGCGAGGCTGTCCACCATGTAGGGCGGCGGCAATACGACGAGGCGCACGTCCTCGTCAGGGTCCACCCCGCCCGCCGCCATCCAGAAGCGGAGCTGGTAATTATGGGTGGAGAACGGGAACGTCATGCCGAAGGTCAGGGGATCTGCCCCGCTCTTTCGCCGCTTCGCCACAACGCGGGCGAGCGCCAGCGCGGTCGCCATGGGATCCAGCGCGTCGCCATCGATCTCGCTCATGATGGCGGCATGCAACGCCGGCGACACCGTGATCGCATTGCCGTTGAGACCCAAATTGAACGGCGCCACGATCGGCACCTTGATGTGGCCAAGCCCGAGGCTGGACGCGATCGCCACCGGCGCCAGCAGATGCGCGGCGTCGAACATGCCGATATTGAGCTTGTCGCGGACATTGGACCACGACACTTCCCGAACCAAGGTGACATCCAGCCCTTCGGCAGCGGCAAAGCCCTTGTCGACGGCGATGATCAGCGCGGAGGCGTCGACCAGCGGAATGAAGCCGATACGCAGCGGTGTAGTCATTTCAGCAACTCCGACGCGGTCAGGATCGACTGCGCGATCTCGCCGATCTTCTTTTTCTCGCGCATCGCGGTGGAGCGCATCAGCACATAAGCCTCCTCTTCGGTGAGGCCTTTCACCTTCATCAGAATGCCCTTGGCGCGATCGATCACCTTGCGTTCCTCGAGCGCCGACTTGGTGCGATCGAGCTCATCCTGCAGCTTGGCGAAGGCATTGAAGCGGGAAATGCAGAGGTCGAGGATCGGCTTGATCCGCTCCTTCTTCAGGCCGTCGACGATGTAGGCGGAGACGCCGGCCTCGACGGAGGCCTGGATCGAGGCCGCGTCGCTCTGGTCGACGAACATGGCAATCGGCCGCCGCACCGCGCGGCTAACCTGGAACATCTGTTCCAGAACGTCACGGCTGGGGTTTTCCAGGTCGATGAGGATGACGTCGGGGTCGAGCGCATAAATCCGCGCCAAAAGGCTCTGCATCTCGCTGATATGCACGACACCGGTATAGCCGGCCTCCCGCAACCCCTCTTCCAGGATTGCGGCCCGGATCGGGCTTTCGTCGACAATCACGATTTTCGGCGACGACTCAGCGCTCATCGATCAACTCTTTAACCCGGCAGGGCTTCCATAGCACGTCAGAAGGCCGCGCAAAGCCTTGTAATTGTGAGTAATTGGGACTAGTTCGTGCCCATCAATCAGGCAGATTTAGATATGCAACAGGCCGCCGCGCCCAAGATCAGCTTTGTTTCGCTTGGGTGCCCCTGAGACAACGAATGTAAACTCTTTGAGCCTCTCACTCCCAAAAGAAAAGTGATGCGGGTCATGCGGTCTGAAAATGGCGATGAGCTCAGAAATTGAACGGCTGATCCAAGCATTCGTGTCCGGCACGGACTGTTCAATCGATGCTGCGAACGAGATCGAGGTTGCCTTGGATGATGGCTTTCCGGACGATGACTATGTGCAACAAACTGTTGAAATGCTGGCGATGTATCGGCCTGAGGGTGGGCAATTCCTGTTCGATACGATTGCTATGACACGACGACTGATTGAGACCATCGAGCACCTGCGGAAGACCGCTTAGCCTGCGGGCAGATCGACGACCATTGGTTTAGACATAGCGCCTCAACAACCTAGACATATCCACGAGCCGATTACATGGAAAGAGCGCCGCGCATTAGCTTCCACAGCCTTGGTTGCCCCAAGGCGCTGGTGGATTCCGAGCGCATCATTACGCGGCTGCGCGCCGAAGGCTATGAGCTGGCCCGCAAGCATGACGGCGCCGACATCGTCATCGTCAACACCTGCGGCTTCCTCGACAGCGCCAAACAGGAATCGCTCGGCGCCATCGGCGAGGCGATGGCCGAGAACGGCAAGGTCATCGTCACCGGCTGCATGGGCGCGGAACCTGAGCAGATCGAGGCCGCCTATCCGGGCGTACTCTCGATATCAGGCCCGCAGCAATATGAGAGCGTGCTGGAGGCGGTGCACCGTGCCTTGCCGCCGGTCCATAACCCGCACCTCGATCTGGTGCCGCCGCAGGGCGTCAAGCTGACGCCGCGGCACTACGCGTATTTGAAGATTTCCGAGGGCTGCAACAACCGCTGCAGCTTCTGCATCATTCCGAAGCTGCGCGGCGACCTGGTGTCGCGTCCGGCCAATGACGTGCTGCGCGAGGCGGAGAGGCTCGTCAAAGCCGGCGTCAAGGAATTGCTCGTGATCTCGCAGGACACGTCAGCCTATGGCGTCGACGTGAAATACGCGGAAAGTCCGTGGAAGGATCGCCAGGTCCGCGCCAAATTTTTTGACCTCGCCAGAGAGCTCGGCGAACTCGGCGCCTGGGTCCGACTGCAATATGTCTACCCCTACCCGCATGTCGACGAAGTCATCGGCCTGATGACCGAGGGCAAGGTCCTGCCCTATCTCGACATTCCCTTCCAGCACGCGAGCCCTGAAGTCCTGAAAGCGATGAAGCGTCCCGCCGCGCAGGAAAAGACGCTGGCGCGGATCAAGAAGTGGCGCCAGGAATGTCCTGACCTGACGCTGCGCTCGACCTTCATCGTCGGCTTCCCCGGCGAGACAGATTCGGATTTCGCCTACCTGCTCGACTGGTTAGAGGAGGCCGAGATCGACCGGCTCGGTTGCTTCAAATACGAGCCGGTGGCCGGCGCCGCTTCCAACGCGATTCCCAACGCGGTGCCCGACGAGGTCAAGCAGGAGCGCTGGAACGCGCTGATGGCCCGGCAGCAGAAAATCTCCGCCCGCCGCCTCAAGCGCAAGGTCGGCACAAGGCAGCAAGTCATCGTCGACGAAGTCGGGCCGACGGTTGCAAAGGGTCGTTCAAAGGCCGACGCGCCGCAGATCGACGGCGCGGTCTATCTCTCCAGCCGTCGGCCGCTCAAGGTCGGCGAGATCGTCACCGCGAAGATCGAGCGGTCCGATCAGTACGATCTGCACGGCAGCGTCGCGGGGTTCTAAGCCGCAAGCCACACATTCGGGCGACGGACGGGATCGGCTGATTTCGCAACCTTGCGGCGAGCTCCCGCTTGACACCGCTGCCCGTTCGGCTGTATGGGCCATCGCCATGAAACTGAACCGGACCAACCGCCGCGCCTGCCTGCGTCGTCGCTCCCGCGACGACGATGGGGCGCGCCATGTCCGACGACAACGCTGATTAGCTAGTTTCAGCCAAGTTTTCGAGAAGGCCGCACCCTCAAAAGTGCGGCCTTCTTGCGTTTCGGCCTGCCCCTTCCCCAAAAACCCCAGAGGAGATCGACATGACCCACGCTGCCCAACCGTTCGACGCGCTGATGAACATCACCGCCCGCCCGCAGGCCGTGTTCGTCCGCGGCGAAGGCGCGTATCTCTGGGATGACGCCGGCAAGCGCTATCTCGATTTCATGCAGGGCTGGGCCGTCAACTGCCTTGGCCATTCGCCGCCGGTCGCCGCCGAAGCCCTCGCGGCTCAGGCAAAACTGCTGCTGACGCCGAGCCCTGCCTTCTACAACGGCCCCAGCCTCAAGCTGGCGCAGGCGCTGGTCGAGAAGAGCTGCTTCGATCAGGTATTCTTCGCCAACTCCGGCGCGGAAGCCAACGAAGGCGCCATCAAGCTCGCGCGGAAATACGGCAGCAAGCACAAGAACGGCGCCTTCGAAATCATCACCTTCGAAGGCGGATTCCACGGCCGCACCCTCGCGACCATGTCGGCATCGGGCAAGAAGGCGTTCGAGCCGCTGTTCGAGCCGAAAGTGTCTGGCTTCCGCAAGGCCAAGCTCAACGACCTCGACTCAGTGAAGGCGCTCATCTCGGATAACACGGTCGCCGTGATGCTGGAGCCGATCCAGGGCGAAGCTGGTGTGTGGCCGGCAACCGATCAGTTCCTGAAGGAGCTGCGTGCGCTGACCAAAGAGCACGGCCTGCTCCTGATCGTCGACGAAATCCAAACCGGCATGGGCCGGACCGGCAAGCTATTCCATTATGAGCATGCCGGCATCGAGCCCGACATCATGACGCTCGGCAAGGGCATCGGCGGCGGCGTGCCGCTCGCTGCCTTGCTCGCGACCAAGGAAGCCTCGTGCTTCGAGCATGGCGACCAGGGTGGCACCTTCAACGGCAATCCGTTGATGTGCGCTGCCGGGCTTGCGGTGCTCGAGGAGGTTTCGAAGCCGGCTTTCCTGAAAGCGGCCGCGGATGCGGGCCTGTTCCTGGAAAGCGAGTTGCAGAAATTGTCGGCGCGGCATGGTCTCGGCGAAGTCCGCGGCCGTGGTCTGTTGCTCGCGCTCGATCTGAAGCTGCCGATCGGTGCGGCGGTCGTGGCCGAAGCGTTTGCGGACGGCGTGCTCATCAACTCGCCGCAGCCCGATGCGCTACGCTTCATGCCGGCGCTCAACGTCACGCGTGAAGAAATATCGCTGATGATCGATTGCCTCGACGCGATCCTGGTCAAGGCAGGTGCGGCGAGACGGGTGGCGTAGACAGGTCAGATCAGATCGCAGCCGATGATGGCGTGGTTCCGTAGCTCAATTGGATAGAGCACCGCGTTGCGGACGCGAAGGTTCGAGGTTCGAGTCCTCGCGGGACCACCACGTTGCTGGGCTAGCTCGTCCGGCAAAGTGCTTGCGACTATTGCACCTCTATGGCCGCAAGATCGCCGCCCCCGTCGTCGCGCGGCTCTCCAGCTCGATATGCGCCCTCGCCGCATCCTTCAGCGCATAGGCGTGGTTGATCGGCACGTGCAGTTTGCCGTTGATGACGGCGGCAAACAGCGTGTCGGCGCCCTCGAGCAATTCCTTGCGGGTCGAGACGTAGTCGTTGAGCTTCGGCCTCGTCGCGAACAGCGAGCCGTGATTGTTGAGCTCGGCGAGCGGGAACGGCGGCACCGGGCCGGAGGCGTTACCAAAGCTGACGAACAGGCCACGTGGCCGCAGGCACGACAGCGAGCCCGGGAAGGTGGTCTTGCCGACGCCGTCATAGACGACGTCGCAGAGTTCGTTGCGGCTGATCTGCTTGACCCGGGCCACGAAGTCTTCCTCGTTGTAGAGGATGACGTGATCGCAGCCATTGGCGAGCGCGAGGTCGGCCTTGGCCTTGGAGCCTACCGTGCCGATCACATGTGCACCGAGCGCCTTCGCCCACTGGCAGGCCAGAAGGCCGATGCCGCCAGCGGCGGCGTGGATCAGCACCCGATGGCCCGGCTCGACCTTGAAGGTCTTATGCAGGAGATACCAGACCGTCAGGCCCTTGAGCATCAGCACTGCGCCCTGCTCGTAGGTGATGTGGTCGGGCAGCTTGACCAGCTTGTCCGCCGGGATCACCCGCTCGCCGGCGTAGCCGCCGAGCGTAAAGTAGTAGGCGACACGATCGCCGGGGTGGAAATTGGTGACGCCCGGGCCGACGGCGATGACCTCGCCGGCCGCTTCGTTGCCCGCGATGAACGGCAGTCCCGGCGCCTTGTAAAGGCCGGTGCGGAAGTAGACGTCGATGAAGTTGAGGCCGACGGCGTGCTGGCGGATGCGGACCTCGCCCGCTGCAGGCGCCGGCACCTCCACGTCTTCATACACCAGGGCTTCCGGACCCCCTACCTTGTGGACGCGCACGGCCTTGGTCATGACAGTCTCTCCCTCGGTATTTTCTGGAACGCCCAACCTGAAAGGCGAAACGAAAGCCATCGCCGGCCGGATGTCAACTCACCTGCCGGCTTCTGGCGGCCCTCCTGCGGTTGCGCCGGGCGAGCACATTGAACAGTTCGACGGAGGCCGCGAACAACATGGCGAAATAGATGTAGCCGCGCGGGATATGGAATTTGAATCCGTCCGCGACCAGCGCCACGCCGATCAGCACCAGAAACGCCAATGCCAGCATCTTGGTTGTCGGATGATCGGCCACGAACCTCGCTACAGGGCCGGAGGATATGTACATGACGGCGCACGCGATCACCACTGCCGCGATCATGATTTCGAGGTCCTGCGCCATGCCGATCGCGGTGATGATGGAGTCCAGCGAGAACACGATGTCGATGACGATGATCTGCATGATCGCCCAGAAGAATACGCTGGCTTTCGGCTCGGTGTCAGGCTCGCCGTGGCTGGCCTCGACCTCCGCATGGATCTCATGCGTCGCCTTCGCGATCAGGAAGGCGCCGCCGGCGATCAGGATGATGTCGCGCCAGGAAAATTCGATGCCTCTTACGGTCACGATCGGCTCCGTCAGGCCGATCAGCCATACCAGCAGGCTGAGCAGAACGATCCGGAACACCAGCGCCAGCAGGAGGCCGATCTGGCGCGCGCGCTTGGCCTGCACCGGAGGGATCCGTGACACGATCACCGAAATGAAGATGACGTTGTCTATGCCGAGCACGATCTCCAGTGCAGTCAACGTCACCAGCGCCGCCCAGGCTTCCGGGCTCGTCAATAATTCCATCATGCTCTGAACGACTTTATTGTCCGGATCACGGCGTCACTTCCTATGACATACGCCCCAATGGCGCAAAGCGCGGCAACGACGGGCGCGCCCACATTGAAGTCACGGATGAGTGTGTAGATTGCAAGCACGGCTCCGATTGCCATCAGCCACAAGGTCAACCAGCGCAGACGCACCACTCGGATCGGGTGCAGCACATGAAAGGGCGCAAATGTCAGCGCGATCAGAACTGCGATGCCGAGGCTGGAAAGCGCAGGTGGCAAGTGCAGCAAGAACAAATAAAACGCCGCGGCGTTCCACAGCGCCGGAAAGCCGCGGAAATGATTGTCTGACGCCTTCATGCGCTTGTCCGCAAAATAAAGCGCACCCGACACCATAATGCCGATGCCGAGAATTGGTGCCGCCAGCGGCAGTAGCAGCCCACTCGCCGTGATGGCATAGGCGGGAACGAAGACATACGTCACGTAATCGACGACGAGGTCGAGCACGTCGCCCGACCAGTTCGGCTGCAGCCGCTCGACATCCAGCTTTCGCGCCAGCGGGCCGTCGATCGCATCGACGATCAGCGCGACGCCAAGCCAGCCGAACATGCTGGCCCAATGCTCGCGCACGGCTTCCAGCATCGCAAGCAACGCGATCCCAGCCCCCATCGCCGTGAAGATGTGTACGGCGAAGGCTGCGGTCCGCATTCGGCCGGTCGCCGGGACGGAATCTGGCTTTGTGCTCTGGTCCATTGCTTGCGCAGTGCTATCAGGAATCGCTACGATTTGCATATCGCCGTTTGCGGCGTTCCGCCGCGCGAATGGGTGGAAACATTTCGGCCAGTTGATGGCTTGAAAAAGCTGGCCCGAATGTCAATTGTCCCAATATGAACGATGCATCGCAAGTTTATGACGCCGCCGTGATCGGCGGCGGGCCGGCCGGGTTGACCGCGGCGATCGCACTGGCCGCAACGGGTGCAAGAACCGCCCTGCTCGCGCGTCGCGTGCCCTATGCCGACAACCGCACCACGGCGCTGCTGGGGGCTTCCACCGATCTGCTCGAACGTCTGGATGTCTGGTCCCGCTGCCGGGACAAGGCCGCCGCCCTGCGGACCATGCGCCTTGTCGACGATACTGGCCGGCTGATCCGCGCGCCCGAGGTGCGCTTTGCCTCGGAGGAGATCGGCCTCGAACAGTTCGGCTACAACATCGACAACCGCTCGCTCATGATCGCCCTGGAAGAGCGCGCCGCCGAGCTTTCGAACCTCACCCGATTTGACGATGAGGCGGCAACGATCGACCCGCAGGATGAGGTCGTCACCGTCTCCACCGGCAAGGGCAAGCAGATCTCCGCCCGGCTGGTGATCGGCGCCGACGGGCGGCAGTCACCCTCCCGCAAGGCGGCCGGAATCGGAATCAGCCGCCGCGACCTGCATCAATCGGCGCTGACCTTTAACGTCAGCCATTCGCGGCCGCACAATGGCATCTCCACCGAGTTTCACACCGCACAAGGTCCGTGCGTATTCGTCCCCCTGCCGGGCAACCGCTGCAGCGTGGTGTGGGTAGCGACGACCAGGGAGGCTGAGCGGCTGATGTCGCTCAGCGACGACGAACTATCGGAGGCTGCGGAAAAGCAGTCGCACTCCATTCTTGGCCATATCGAGGTAGAAGCCGGGCGCAACCTGTTTCCGCTGACGATCGAGCGCCCCGAGCAATTTGCCAGCCACCGCGTCGCGCTGGTTGGCGAGTCCGCCCATGTGGTGCCGCCGATCGGCGCGCAGGGCCTCAACATGGGCTTGCGCGATGCCGCCGACATCGCTGAAATCGCAGGGAATGCGATCTCGCGCGGGGAAGACCCGGGATCGCCGGCAGTGCTGGCGCGCTATCAATCCGCAAGACGCGCCGACGTCGCGAGCCGGCTGATTGCCATCGACGTCGCCAATCGTTCATTGCTCAGCGATTTCCTGCCCCTGCAATCGCTGCGCGCGGCGGGCATGCACCTGCTTGGCTCATTCGGCCCGCTACGGCGGCTCGCCATGCGCGAGGGGCTGGCGCCAACCTGGAAGCGCGTGAGCTAGCTCCGGACGCCAGCGTGAGGGCTGCAACCTAGCCCAACTCTACTTTGCATGGGGTTGTTTTCGCGATTTTGTGTCTCCCCGCCACGGCTACGGAAACACCAGCCGCCCGCTCTGGATGAGCCACATCACGCTGGTCAGCGTGACCACGGAGGCGAAGGTGCCGATCAGGACGGCGACGGAGGCCGGCTCGATCCAGGTGTTGTTCTGCCGGGCCATGACGAACACGTTCAGCGCTGGCGGCAGCGCGGCCATCAGCACCGCGGTTGCCGCCCAGGGCTGTGCGAACGGCCCGAACAGCAGCATCAGTCCGAACACGATGAGCGGATGGATCAGGAGCTTGATTGCGATCACGCCAGGCACTTCCCAGGGTACGCGATCGAACGGCCGCAGCGCCACCGTGACGCCCAGAACGAACAGCGCCGTCGGCGCCGCCGCGTTCTGCAGGAACAGCAGCGTCCTGTCGAGGGCAACCGGCAACGGAATGTGCAGCGCTGCAACGAGAGCCCCCAAAACCGCCGACATGATCAGCGGGTTGAGCACGATCTGCCGCGCGGCTACGCCGATCGCGTGCAAGAAAGATGGATGCTTGCGATCGGTCAACGCCATCAGCAGTGGCACAACCGTGAACAGGAAAATACTGTCGCAGCAGAAGATCAGCGCCGTCGGCGCCGCCGCTTTGCTGCCAAGCACCGCCAGCGCAAGGCCAGGGCCCATATAGCCGATGTTGCCGTAAGCGCCGGCAAGGCCGGCGATGGTCGCCTTGCGCAGCGACAATTCACCGATGATACGACCCACCACCATGGCCAGCACGAAGGCGCTCACGGTGGCAAGCGTGGTCGCGATCAGGAATGGCGGGTTGTTCAGCTCGGAAAACGGCGTTTCCGACATGATGCGAAACAACAATGCGGGCAGCGAGACGTAGAGCAGGAAGAAATTCATCCAAGCGAGGCCCGATTCCGGCAGCCCTCGTGTCTTGCCGCAGGCAAAGCCGATGAAGATCAGGCCGAAATAGGGAAGCGCGAGGTTGAGGATATCGACCATCTCGAAAGCGTTTTTTTCAGTGATTTCGGGGGCATGGCGCCGGATGTGGCCACCACATGTAAAGGTTAATTCGTCCTATTGCCCCTAGCATCGGCCGCAATCATGGTCTATTCGACGGAATATGATCAAAGCGCGCACCGCCAAGTTTCAAATCGGGCAGATCGTCCGCCACCGGGTGTTCTCATTCCGGGGCGTGATCTTCGACATTGATCCGGAATTCAACAACACAGAGGAATGGTGGTTGTCGATCCCGGAGGAAGTTCGTCCTCACAAGGATCAGCCGTTCTACCACCTGCTCGCAGAAAACTCGGAGACCGAATACGTCGCCTATGTCTCCGAGCAGAATCTGCTGCCTGACGATTCAGGCGAGCCGATCCGGCATTCGCAGGTCGCCGAGATATTCGTGAAGGACAAGTCCGGCGGCTATCGCCCGCGCAATCCGTCGCTGAACTAAAGCTGCGCACGCGGAGTTGCGTCAAAAAAGCTGAACTGGAGTGATCTCTATCTGCAACGAAAAAGGCGCCCGCTGGGGCGCCTTTTGTGTTTTGTCGAATGCTACTGGAGCGCTTACTTCGTCGCCGGATTGGCGCCGCCCGCACCTTCGAGCTTCTTGCGCTGCTCTTCGGCGCGCTTCTGCAGTTCTTCCTGCAGCTTCTTCTGGTTTTCCTCGAACTGCTTCGGGTCGGTCGGCGGGCCGTCATAGGCCTTGGCAAATTCACCCGCGAGCGGCAGCGGCAGCGTCAGCGGCGCGCCGTTGGAATTGATCGCCTGAACAACAAGATTCTGGCCCTTCTTCAGGTTGGCGATCAGTTCGGGCGTGGCTTCGTAGTCGGACATGCAGCCGTTCTGGAAGCAGATCACGTACGGGCTCTGCTGCGGCGGATTGCTGTCGACGATGATTCGAGTCCCGTGCACGAGCTGCATGCCGAGCGGAAGGGTCACTCGCAGAAGCTTCTTTGGCTCACCTTCCGGCTCGATAATGACGGCGGCGATAACGGGCTGGCCCGATTCGATGCGGCCGTCCTTGCCGGTAAAGCAGACCTGCTTGGCGCCGGCTTCCTGCCCCTTCAGACAGAACTTGGTCCACGGCGCATAGATGAGCTGGACTTGTTGTTCCTGCGGCTGAGGCGCGGCGGCGGCAGGAGCACCGGCCGCAGGCGCTTGCTGGGCGGGCGCTGGCGCCTTTGGAGCCGCCTTCGGCGGCGCTTTCGGCGCCGGTGCCGGCGCGGGCTGTTGGGCCTGCGCGCCTGAAACGATCAACGTTGCCGAGAGTGCCGAGGCCGCCAACAGGGCCAGGATCTGCCCACGCGGCCGGACCGACCCGGCCAAGATACGGAAATTCATTGCGGAAAACCCTTTCTGAACCGGAGCGCCCGAAACCGCTACAGGCGCCGACACCTCTACCCGCGCTGAGGCGGCTGTCTCGTTGGCAATTGAGGCGGATACGTGACAGGCGTTCCCGCCGTCATCAACTGCCCGCCTTCAATACAGCGGCAGACGAAAAGATCAATGCCGACAAGCCTCTTTGACGTTCCTCGCCGGGCGGGGCCGTGCCTATGGTAAAGCTTCCCCGTGCGAATTTTCGAATCAAATCCCTGCCTGCCTGTGACCGTCTCCGGGCGTATCGGCCTGCGTGTGCTGGCCTGGACCGCCCTCGCCCTGGGTGTGACGCTGCTCGCGCCGTCGACCGGGGTGCAGGCGGCTGAAAGCCACGCGCTGGCAATGCACGGCGAGGCTGCCCTTCCCGCCGGTTTCACCCACATGCCCTACGCCAACCCTGACGCGCCGAAAGGCGGGCGCCTGGTCTGGGGCGTGCTTGGAACCTTCGACAGCCTCAATCCCCTGATCGTCCGCGGTCTCGCCGTTCAGCAGATGCGCGGCTTTGTGGTCGAGAGCCTAATGGCACGCGGCAATGACGAGGCTTTTACGCTCTATGGCTTACTGGCGAAGAGCGTCGAGACCGACGATGCGCGCAGCTACGTCACCTTCCGTCTCGACCCCAGGGCGCGTTTCGCCGATGGCAAGCCTGTTACGGCCGAAGACGTCCTGTTTTCCTGGGCCTTGCTGCGTGACAAGGGCCGCCCGAACCACCGCCAGTATTATTCCAAAGTTGCAAAGGCCTGGGCGACCGACGCGCTCACGGTCCGATTCGATTTCGGCGGAACCAACGACCGCGAGCTGCCGCTGATCCTCGGCCTGATGCCGGTTCTGCCGCGCCACGCGGTCGATCCCGCAACCTTCGAAGAAACCACGATGACCGCACCGGTTGGCTCCGGCCCCTATCGCGTCACATCAGTTAGGCCCGGAGCCAGTGTGACGCTGACCCGCAATCCCGATTACTGGGGTCGCGACTTGCCGGTCAATCGCGGATTGTGGAACTTCGACGAGATCAGGCTCGACTTCTATCGCGAGTCCAACAGCCAGTTCGAGGCGTTCAAGCGCGGCCTCTATGACTTTCGCGTCGAGCACGAGCCGCTGCGCTGGCACGAAGGCTATGATTTTGCGGCGGCCAAGAACGGCGAGGTGATCCGCGACACCATCAAGCCCGGAATGCCACAGCCGTCCGAATATTTGGTGTTCAACACACGACGACCGATGTTTTCGGACATCCGCGTTCGGCAGGCGCTGACGCTGCTGTTCGATTTCGAGTGGGTCAACCGCAACTATTTTTTCGGTCTCTATGCGCGCGCGGCAGGTTTCTTCGCGGGGTCCGAACTGTCCGCCTATGCCCGTCCCGCCGACGAACGCGAGCGCGAGCTCCTAAAGCCGTTCGCCGATCGCATCCGGCCGGACATTCTCGACGGCAGCTATCGCCTGGCCGTCACCGATGGGTCGGGCCGCGATCGCACGACGTTACGTCAGGCGCTGGGCCTGTTGTCGGAGGCTGGCTATGATCTCGATGGATCGGTGCTGCGGCAGCGTTCGACCAAGACGCCGCTGAGTTTCGAGATACTGGTGACGACGCGGGACCAGGAGCGGATTGCACTGGCCTACCAGCGTGACCTCAAGCGCGCCGGCATCGAGGCGAGCGTTCGTGCGGTAGATCCCGTGCAGTTCGACCAACGACGGCTCGGCTACGAATTCGACATGCTGCAGAACCGCTGGGATCAGTCGCTCTCCCCCGGCAACGAGCAATCCTTCTACTGGGGTAGCCAGGCCGCCGACATTCCCGGTACGCGAAATTACATGGGCGCCAAGGAGCCCGCCATCGACGCCCTGATTGCAGCGCTGCTAGAGGCGCGTGAGCGCCCGGCCTTCGTCTCCGCGGTGCGGGCGCTCGACCGCGCCCTGATGTCCGGTTTCTACGCGATCCCTGTGTTTAACGTGCAGGAGCAATGGATTGCGCGGTGGAATCGGATAGAAATTCCAGCAGCGACCGCTTTAACGGGCTACCTTCCGGAGGCCTGGTGGCAGAAGCCGCAAGCGAAGTGAACTCACCCAGTGGTGCAACCCTCGTGATACAGCCGAAGTAACGCCGTGACCCAGCCCACCGCTTCGCCAACGCTCGATACGCTGTTCAAACGGAACCTGGCGCGGCAGCCGGATGCGCTGGCGCTTATCGATCCCCTCAACAAACTGCGCGTCACAGGCCAGCAGCCAAAGCGTCTGACCTTCGCGCAGGCCGACCGCATGATCTCCTCGCTCGCCGCGCATTTCATCGAGTCCGGCCTGCCGTCCAATTCGGTGATCGCGGTTCAACTGCCGAACACCATCGAATTCGCGCTCACGGTGCTTGCTGCCTTCCGCGCCGGACTCGTTGTCGCGGTAATGCCGCTGCTCTGGCGGCAGTCGGAATTGACCATGGCGCTCAACCGCACCGCGGCACGGGCGATTGTCACCACGAGCAAGATCGATGGCGTGATCTATTCGGATCTCGCCATGAACGCCGCCGCCGAGGCGTTCTCGATTCGCCACGTCTGCGGCTTCGGCAGTGACCTGCCCGAGGGCATGGCCTCGCTCGACAATGCGATCTTCCGTGAATCCCCGACCGCACGTGCCGTGATCCAGGACGGCCGCAAGCCGGCACTGATTTCCTTCGACGTCACCGCGGACGGCTTCCGCCC
Organism: Bradyrhizobium hereditatis; assembly: GCF_020329435.1. Taxonomy (GTDB): domain Bacteria; phylum Pseudomonadota; class Alphaproteobacteria; order Rhizobiales; family Xanthobacteraceae; genus Bradyrhizobium; species Bradyrhizobium hereditatis. The sequence continues at coordinate 623,118 of NZ_JAGKJK010000001.1, forward strand.
AGTCCCGCGCGCCCATCTCGGCCTGATTGCCGGCGGCCTTGCCATGTCGCTCGAAAGCGACGTGCCGCAGGGCGCGACCGTGCTATCGGCTTTCTCGCCGATGTCGTTTGCCGGCCTCTCCTCCTCGCTGGCGCTCTGGCTGCTCTCAGGTGGAACGCTGGTGCTGCACCATCCCTTCGACGAGGAAGTGCTGGAGCAGCAGATCAACGAACAGCGCTGCGATACGCTGATTGCGCCTGCTCAACTGGCGCTGCGGCTGGACGAAATGGACCTTGCCGCGCGGATGCCAAGCCTGCGCCATGTCATCGGCCTGTGGCGCACGCCGGAGCAGGTCGGCTCCAGCGCCAGCTGGGCGACGAAAAATGCGACGCTGACGGATGTCTATCTGTTCGGCGAGGCCGGCTTGTTCGGTGCACGCCGGATCGCCGAGGATGGCTCGCCGGCCGTGATCAAGCCCGGCCCCCATGGCGCGCCACGCGACCTGCCGGGTTCGTCGATCGCGGGCGAAGTCTTGTTGACCTCCCGCGGAACGCTGGGATTGCGCGGACCGATGGTGCCGGTCGCGGCCTACGCGCCGCCTCCGCCGCCGAGCGACTCCATGATCGCGTCCCCGCCACGCGACTACGTCGATACGGATTACGCGGCGCGGCTCGACCGCGTGACGGGCGCGATCAACATCACCGCGCCACCGTCCGGCGTGATGGCCGTCGGCGGCTATCGGTTCCTGGCGCAAGACCTGCAGGAATGGGCGCGCCGGCTCGGCCAGGGCGCGCTGCTGACCGCGCTGCCCGACCGCCTCAGCGGCCACCGGCTCGCCGGCCGCGCGCTCGACAATGCTCGCGCTCGGGACGCTCTGTCAGAACTCGGCCTTAACCCATTGATGGTCGAGGCATTTCGTGACCGAAGCAGCGCCGCTTGAGCACTGCCGGCGACGCAACGTTGACGGCGCATTAAGCGTCGCAAATTAGGATTGCGCGGTTTCACATCCGCGCTGATCCGAGTTCTCAAGATGTCCCAGCAAGGCCCGATCCTCGTCGTATCGACCGCGAGACGGCCGTCCCTTGCCGCCGGGCTCGACGTCGCGAGGCTGTTTCCGGTGATCGAGGCGGAATGGGCGGACGCCGCCCGCGCGGCCGAACAGGTGCAGCCGGCTGCCGTGCTGGTCGCAGCTTCTGCCACCGATGAAGCCCACTTGGCTGAGCTGGCAGCGCGGATCGCGGCGCGCCAGCCCTATCTGCCCCTGATCGCGGTAGACCCGGCGGTTACCATCCCGGACAACGCCATTCCCTACTTTCAGGGCCAAGTCTTGCAAACTCGAAGCGGCGTTGACCGGCTGGTGGCCCGCCTGCGTGCCGCACTGCGCGTGCGATCGCTGCATGCGACGGTCATGCGCCGTCTGGTGCCAGCAACGCCTATGGCGTTGTCAGATATCGACCCGGCGCGCGATGCCACCGTGCTGCTGATTGGCCGCGGCGGCGCCTATCCCACGCTCTCGGTCGCGCTTGGCGAGCGCACCGGCGTGGTAGGCGCGCTCTCGATCGAAGCGGCTGCGAAGCATCTCAACGCACGCGACATCGACGGCATCGTGCTCAGCGAAGGTTTCAGCCCGCGTGTGATCGACGCCTTCCTCACCGTACTGACGGAGGACGCCCGCTTCCGCAATCTGCCTGTCGTGGTGACGGCGGGCGACCTGGCGCCGGCCTATGATCTGCCGAACCTCGAGATGCTCTCCGGCGACGCTGCCCAAGTGGTGGCGACGGCGCTGCCACTGGTCCGCCAGCACGCCTTCGAAGCGCAGCTGAGACGCACGCTGAAAGCCATCGATGCCGATGGCCTGATCGATCCGCGGACCGGCCTGCTCACGCCGGAAGCCTTCGAGCGCGATTTTGCCAGCGCCGTCTACCAGACCCAGCAGCGCGGCGGCGGATTGTCGGTCGCACGCTTCGCATTCGATCCCGAACACCCCCGAGCCCAGTTCGACGGCGCGCGGATCATCAGCCGCCTGATGCGGCGAATGGATTTCGGCGCAGCCCAGGGCGACGGCTCGGTGGTCGTGGTGTTTGCCGAAACCGACCTGAAGACAGCTCATACCATCGCGCGGCGGCTATCCAGCGTGATGCGCCATACCAATCACGGCAAGCGCGACACGCGAACGGAGCCGACGGTCTCGGTCGCCACGCTACTGCCGAACGATTCCGCAAAGTCGCTGCGCTCGCGGTTGCAGGAAGACGCGCAGCGCGCGGCGTCGTAGTGCGATCGCCAGCTCTATCCCCGTCATTGCGAGCGAAGCGAAGCAATCCATCTCTCCGCATGTGCGGAGCCAATGGATTGCTTAGTTGCTTTCGCTCCTCGCAATGACGGGGAGAGGTCGCGCCGAACCCCGCTACGCGGCCTTCTTGCTCTCGGCGAGATTGGCAAGCTGCCGCATGATCTCGGTCGTGCCCATCAGCCGCTCTTCCGGCGTCTTCCACGTCTGCAGGAACACCACCTTCATGTCGGGACGAACCCTGGCGGCCTGGCCGTGCTGACGGATAAAGGCGACGAGGCGGTCCGGCTGGGCAAAACTGTTGTCGCGGAACGAGATCACCGCGCCCTTCGGCCCCGCGTCGATCTTCTCGACATTGGCCCTGCGGCAATAGGCCTTGATCGCGGCGACCTTGAAGAGATAGCGGACCTCGTCCGGCAGCACGCCGAAGCGGTCGCGCATCTCGGCGGCGAAATCGTCGATCTCCTCGTCGGTGTCGAGATCGGCCAGCCGACGATACAGCGATAGGCGCACCGCAAGGTCGTTGACGTAATCCTCGGGAATCAGGACCGGCATGCCGATCGTGATCTGCGGCGACCAGCGGTCGGCGGCGGGCTCCACCACGCCGGCCTTGAGGTTGAGGATCGCCTCCTCCAGCATCGATTGATAGAGCTCGAAACCGACTTCCTTGATGTGGCCGGACTGCTCTTCGCCGAGCAGATTGCCGGCGCCGCGGATATCGAGGTCGTGTGAGGCCAGCTGGAAGCCCGCACCGAGCGTTTCCAGCGACTGCAGCACTTTCAGCCGTCGCTCGGCCTGTGCCGTGATCTTCTGCTGCGCCGGCAGGGTGAACAGCGCATAGGCCCGCAGCTTCGAGCGCCCCACCCGTCCGCGCAACTGATAGAGCTGCGCCAAGCCGAACATGTCAGCGCGGTGCACGATCAGCGTGTTGGCGTTCGGAATGTCGAGGCCGGATTCGATGATCGTGGTCGAGAGCAGGATGTCGTATTTGCCGTCGTAGAACGCCGACATGATATCCTCGATCACGGTCGGCGGCATCTGGCCGTGCGCGACCGCGACCTTCATCTCCGGCACGTTCTTGTCGAGGAAGTCCTTGACGCTGGCGAGGTCCTCGATCCGCGGCACGACGTAGAACGCCTGCCCGCCGCGGTAGCGCTCGCGGAGCAGCGCCTCGCGGATCATCAGGGGATCGTGCGGCGCGACGAACGTGCGAACCGCGAGCCGATCGACCGGAGGCGAGGCGATGATCGAGAGATCGCGTACGCCGGTCAGCGCGAGCTGCAGCGTGCGCGGAATTGGTGTGGCGCTCAGCGTCAGCACATGCACCTGCGCCCGCAACTGCTTCAGCCGCTCCTTGTGGCTGACGCCAAAGTGCTGCTCCTCGTCGACGATCAGAAGACCGAGATCCTTGAACTTGATCGACTTGCCGAGCAGCGCATGGGTGCCGACCACGATATCGACGCTGCCGTCCGCCAGCCCCTTCTTGACCTGCGTCAGCTCCTTGGCCGGGATCAGCCGCGAGGCCTGCGCGACATTAACTGGAAAGCCGCGGAAGCGTTCGGCAAAATTCTTGCTGTGCTGCCGCGCCAGCAGCGTGGTCGGCACCACGACCGCCACCTGCTTGCCTTCGAGCGCGACGGCGAACGCCGCGCGCAATGCCACCTCGGTCTTGCCGAAACCGACATCGCCGCAGATCAGCCGATCCATCGGACGGCCGCTTTCAAGGTCCTTCAGCGTGGTCGTGATCGCCCCCAACTGGTCCTCGGTCTCCTCATAGGGGAAGCGAGCGCAGAACTCGTCATAGACATGCGGCTGCACCGGCATCTTCGGCGCTTCGTGCAGCTGCCGCTCGGCGGCGATCTTGATCAGTTCGCCTGCAATCTCGCGGATGCGATTCTTGAGCTTGGCCTTGCGCGCCTGCCAGCCGCTGCCGCCGAGCCGGTCGAGTTCGACATTGGCGCCGTCCGAACCGTAACGTGACAGCAGCTCGATGTTCTCGACCGGCAGGAACAGCTTGGTTTCGGCGGCATAGTGCAGTTCGAGACAGTCATGCGGCGCACCCCCGACCTCGATCGTCTGCAGCCCGATAAAACGTCCGATGCCGTGCTCGACATGAACGACGAGATCGCCGGTCGAAAGACTCGTGACTTCCGAGATGAAATTGTCGAGCTTACGGCTCGCCTTGCGCGGACGCACCAGGCGGTCGCCAAGAATGTCCTGCTCGCTGATGACGGCGAATTCGTCGGTCTCGAAACCGCTCTCCATGCCGACCACCGCCAGCATGGCCTCGTTGCGCGGCGTCGCCTGCACCGTGCGCCAGGTGTTGACGCTGGTGATGTTGGCGAGCTTGTGATCCCGCAACATGCTCGCCATGCGGTCGCGTGAGCCTTCGCTCCACAGCGTGATCACCACCTTCTTCCGCTGTGCCTGCAGCGCCAGCACGTGCGCCACCACGGCCTCAAACACGTTAACGGAAGTGTCGGCGCGCTCCGGCGTGAAGTTGCGGCCCTGCCGCGCGCCGGCATCGAAGACATCGCTGCTACCCTCGGGCACTGCAAACGGCGTCAGCCGCGCCAGGGCCGCCTCGCCTAGCCGCGTGGTCCACTCCGTCTCCGCCAGATAGAGACGATCCGGCGGCAGCGGCTTGTAGATCGCACCTGACCCTGGATGCTCCAGCGCCTCGCGCCTTGCCTCGTAATAGTCCGCGATCTGCTTGAAGCGTTCGCGCGCGGCGTCCTCGCTCTGCGGCTCGATCGCAACCGGCGCGCCGTCGAGATAGTCGAACAGCGTGTCCATCCGCTCCTGGAATAGCGGAAGCCAATGCTCCATGCCTGGATGGCGGCGGCCTTCGCTGACGGCTTCATAGAGCGGATCGTCGCGCTCGGGCGCGCCGAACGCCGCGACATAGCCCATGCGGAAGCGGCGGATGGTTTCGGTGACGAGCTGGAATTCCGAGATTGGCACCAGATCGAGCGCCCGCATGTCGAGCAGCGTGCGCTGGGTTTCCGCATCGAAGGTGCGGATCGATTCCAGGCTATCGCCGAAAAAGTCGAACCGCACCGGTTGCTCGAGCCCGGCCGGAAACAGGTCGAGGATGCCGCCGCGCACCGCATATTCGCCGGGCTCACGGACCGTGGAGGAGCGGTTGTAGCCATTGTGCTCCAGCCAGGCGACGATCGAGTCCATCGGCACGACATGGCCAGGCGCGACCGACAGCGCCTGCGCCGCTACCACCTCGCGCGCCGGCACGCGCTGCGTGATGGCATTGACGGTGGTGAGCACGATCAGCGGCTTGTCGCTGCCCTGCAGGCGCGACAGCCGCGCCAGCGTGGTCAGGCGCTGTGCCAGGATGCCGCCATGCGGCGACACGCGGTCATAAGGCTGGCAGTCCCAAGCCGGAAACTGCATCACGGGCAAATCGGGCGCGAAGAATTCGAGCGCTCGCGCGAGCTGCTGCATGCGGGGACCATCGCGGCAGACCACGGCAAGACTCACGGCCGGCGGTTTCGGACGTGCCGCCACCGCGCGCGCGAGATCCGAAATGACGAGCCCCTCCGCGCCCTCGGCGACGTTGGCAAAGGTCAGCGCGCGGCCCGGAGACAGCAGTGCGGCGGGAGATTTGACAGGCACCTTCATGCGTCATGGCCCACGGCGCGAAACGCCTTGATGCGGTCGAACAGCCGGCCGGCATATTCCGGCGCCAGCGGCTTCTCGCCGGTCAGCGCGGCATAGAGATCGGGGTCGGGCACCTCGATCAGGCGTTCAAGCTCGGCCAGTTCGTCGTCGCGCATGGCAGATATCTCGGCATCCGCAAAGCGGCCGAGGATGAGATCCATCTCCCGGGTACCGCGATGCCAGCAGCGGAACAGGAGCCGCTTGCGGCGGTCGTCGAGGCCACCGCTCGATCGTGTCGTACCCGTCATCTTCCTTTTTCCATTTGAACGCCAAAAGCCCGGACGTGCCGGGCGGAGTTGATATAGTCCCACCCTCAGGGATTGTCAGTAGCGTTTCACCCACAGACCCATGCGAAAGTAGCGTGCGCCGCTCGCGAGGCACGCCTCTGCTCCGCGACTCCCGCGTGGGGCGCTTCCGCCTTCGCTCGTTGACCTTCGGCGGATAAATTGTTGCTCGCCCTCGCCACTTGCAGCTTTTCGATTTCGCCGCTATGTGTCTGCCGCGATCCGCCGATTTTGGCGCTGATATCAGGGAGAAGGCTCGATGACGTCTATGTCTCGCCGCCCCGTCGAGGGCATCGCCTAAGGGCGCGTGCGTTAGCCGCGCTGCTTGGGAACTCGCGCGTTTGATTCAGCAATACGCTGGCGCGTCGACGATTCTCAATCTCCTGAAAGTTTTCAATGGGCACTTCTCCTGAGGTGGGCGGCTGCGCGCCGATCCACGTCTTCGCCTCGTCCAAATCCTGGATCGAGGGCAACGCTACGCTTCAACTCCAGCAGGTCGCCGGCTTGCCCGGCGTCCAGGCGGTCGCGGCCATGCCGGATCTCCATCCCGGCAAATACGGCCCCGTAGGCTGCGCCGTTCTGGCTGATCGGATTCATCCGCAACTGGTCGGCTCCGACATCGGCTGCGGCATGGGGCTGTTTCAGCTCGATGTCGCCGCGCGCAAGCTGCGGCTCGACCAACTGGCCGAGCGGCTACACGCACTCGATCAGCCCTGGGATGGCGACATCGGCAGCGTCCTGACCGACGCCGGTCTTCGCGCGACCACTTTTGATGCCTCACTCGGCAGCATTGGTGGCGGCAATCACTTCTGCGAGATTCAGGCGATCGAGGAAATTCTTGAGCCCGATATCGCTACGCAAGCCGGACTCGACCCCGACCGAGCCTATGTGCTGGTGCATTCGGGTTCGCGCGGCTTCGGCTACTCGATCCTGGAGCGCGTCCTGAGCGAAGGACAGGTGGCGTTTGATCCTGCGAGCGATGAAGGCGAAGCGTACATGGATGCGCATGACCACGCCGTGCAGTGGGCGAGGCTCAATCGCCGCATCATCGCAGGCCGCGCCGCGGCAGCGGCGCGTGCGGACTTCCGTCCCATCAACGATCTGCCGCACAACCTGGTGGAGCGTCAGGGCGGCGCGTTGGCATTGCATCGGAAAGGCGCGGCGGCGTCCGATCGTGGGCTCGTGCCGGTGCCGGGATCGCGCGGCACGCTATCCTATCTGGTGGAGCCGCTTGCTGAGATGCGAACCGAGGCGCTTGCCTCACTCGCGCATGGCGCGGGCCGCAAATACGACCGCGCCTCCATGCATGGTCGTGTCAGGGTCAAGAAGTCGGACGTCGCACGGCTGGAACGCAATCCCTTTGGCGGCATCGTCGTCTGCGGGGATCGCGGCCTGCTCGCGGAAGAAGCGCCCGAGGCCTACAAGAACATCGAGCGCGTCATCGACGACCTCGTCGAGTTCGGCCTTGCGCGCGTCGTCGCAACGTTTCGGCCGCTGGTGACCTTCAAGAAGGCGCAGTCTGATGTCGCGGCGGGCGGCGCCAAACGGCAAAAGTCCTGGAAGGAGGATCGCAGATGATCCGACTTCTCTTCACCAGCGGACGCGGTCCGGCGGAATGCCGGATCGCGGTTCGGAAAGCCGTTGCTGCGCTCGCGCAAGGGGCGGCGGCGCTCGGTCTCGAAGCCGATTGCGTGGAGGGGCCGAGTCCGGATGGCCACGGTCCGGCGTCAGCCATCGTCGTGATCCACGGCGACGCCGCGGCGGCGTTTGCGCGGCCGTGGATCGGCGCGATCCAGTGGGTGGCGCAAAGCCCGGTCCGGCCGCATCACAAGCGGAAGAACTGGTTCATCGGCGTGTTCGAACTGCCGCCGCTGCCGGATGCACCAAAGGCGCTCGCGATCCAGGACGTTCGCTTCGAGGCTTTCCGCGCCGGCGGCCCGGGCGGCCAGCATCAGAACAAGACCGAGAGTGCGGTGCGGGCCATCCACATCGCCAGCGGCCTCTCCGTGGTAGCGCGTGAGGAGCGCTCGCAGCACCGAAACAAGGCGCTGGCCCTGGAGCGGATCGCGGCATTGCTGAAGCTGCAAGGCGAACTGGAAGCGATCACCGCGCGGAACGATGCGCACGCGGCGCATGATCGCCTCGAGCGCGGGCGGCCGGTAAAGCGGTTCAAGGGCCTCGCGTTCCGGGCATCATAGCGAAGGGAAAAAATCCGTGGACGTCTCGCCCAAATCCGAGCATGACGGCTGGAAACGGTCTTAGATTTACCTATGCGCCCCAGCCTGCTCAATCCACTGTTTGCGCCGGTCACGAGCCTTCCTGGTGTCGGGCCGAAGCAGGACAAGCTGCTGCGCTATCTGCTCGGGCGCGATGAGACGCCGCGGTTGGTCGATCTCCTGTTGCATCTGCCGGCGAGCGTGATTGACCGCCGCGCGCGGCCGAAGATCCGCGAGGCCGCGCCGGGAACCGTGGTGACGCTGGAAGTCACGATCGATCGTCACCGGCCGCCCCCGCCGCGCAATGCCCGCGCGCCCTACCTCGTCTACGCCTCTGACGATACCGGCGATGTCGTGCTGACATTTTTCCGCGCCAAGCCCGGCTATGTCGAGAAGCTGCTGCCGGTCGGCGAGAAGCGCTACGTGTCGGGCACGCTGCAGATGTATGACGGCATTCCGCAGATCGTGCATCCCGATCGCGTCGTCGACGAGGCGGCGTTTTCAAAGCTCTCCGGTATCGATCCAGTCTATCCCCTGACCGAAGGCCTCGCGCTGGGTTCGCTTCGCCGCGCGATCGCGCAGGCGCTGCAGAAGTTGCCGGAACTGCCCGAATGGATCAGCCCGGAAGTCATTCGCCGCTGCAGCTTCCCGACGGTACGGGAAGCGCTGAACCGCGTGCATGTGCCCGTCGAACTCACGGATATCCTGCCTGATCGCGTATTCTGGTCGCGGCTGGCGTTCGACGAACTGCTCGCCGGCCAACTGGCGCTGGCGCTGGTGCGCGCGCAACTACGGCGTCCGGCCGGCGACCGCAACGCCGGCGACGGTCATCTGCGCCACAAGATCATCGACGCCCTCCCTTACGCGCTCACGTCCTCGCAGCGCGCCGCGGTCGCCGCCATCACCGAGGATCTGCGCCAGCCGGTGCGCATGCTACGGCTGCTGCAGGGCGACGTCGGCTCCGGCAAGACAGTCGTGGCGCTGCTCGCTGCGGCTGCGGTCACCGAAGCCGGCAAGCAGGCCGCGCTGATGGCGCCGACCGAAATTCTCGCGCGTCAGCATATCAAGACCATCGCGCCGCTCGCTGAACGCGCCGGCCTGCGCGTTGCGATCCTGACCGGCCGTGAGAAGGGCAAGGAGCGGCGCGAGATTCTCGCTCAGCTCGAAGCCGGCGAGATCGATCTTCTGGTCGGCACCCATGCGCTGATCCAGGACGACGTGATCTTCAACGCGTTGGCACTGGCTGTCGTCGACGAGCAGCACCGCTTCGGCGTGCGCGAGCGGCTGGCGCTGACCAACAAGGGCGAAGCGGTCGACGTGCTGGTCCTGAGCGCAACGCCGATCCCGCGCACGCTGGTGCTCACCTATTTTGGCGACATGGACGTCTCCGAGCTGCGTGAGAAGCCGGCCGGGCGCCAGCCGATCGATACCCGCGCGGTTCCGGCAAGCCGCCTCGATGAAGTCGTCGATGCCGTCGGCCGCGCGCTGAAATCCGGCAAGCTGGTCTACTGGATCTGTCCGCTGGTCGAGGAATCCGAGGCCGAGGGCACCGAACACCTCACCAACGCCACCGAGCGCTTCGAGAAGCTGCAGAGGCGCTTCGGCGACCGCGTTGGCCTCGTGCACGGGCAGATGAAGGGCACGGACAAGGACCGCGTCATGGCGCAATTCGCCGCCCATGAGATCGGCCTTCTGGTCGCGACCACCGTGGTCGAAGTTGGCGTCGACGTTCCCGCTGCGACCATCATGGTGATCGAGAACGCCGAGCGCTTCGGGCTTGCGCAGTTGCACCAGCTTCGTGGCCGGATCGGCCGTGGGTCGGAATCTTCGACCTGTCTATTGCTCTACAAGGAGCCGCTCGGCGAAATATCCGCAGCGCGGCTGAAGGTGATTAGGGAGACCACCGACGGCTTTCGGATCGCCGAGGAGGACCTGAAGCTGCGCGGCGAAGGCGACGTGCTCGGCATCCGCCAGAGCGGCCTGCCCGGCTATCGCATCGCCCGCTCCGACGTGCATGCCCAGTTTATCACGCAGGCGCGCGATGAGGCGCTCCGGATCATGAAGGACAATCCCAAGCTCAAGGGCGAGCGCGGCGAGGCGTTGCGCTGCCTGCTTTACCTGTATGAGCGCGATGAAGCCGTGCCGCTGATCGGTGCGGGATAGGTCTTGCTCGCCTCGACGGCGGCAATGCGGCGCCGGTAATGCTCGGTGCCCTCGATAATCTTGTCGAGCAGCGCATCCAGCGCCCAGAACTTTTCGTGGATATCGAAGGTGACGGCGCGGCTGTCGGGGCACGCGAACGTGCCGAGACGCTGATGGTAAAGCTTTGCCAGCTTCGGATAGCCCATCGGTTCGGCCATCGCCGACAGCGCGAGGTAGACCGACAGTTCGTCCGCCAGCGCCGGATGATTGGCGCGCTCGGTCATCAGCCATTTGTAGAGATCGGGATGAAAGTTCGTGAACACGCCGGTAAAGCCGCGCGAACCGGCTTTCATCGCGTCATACGCAATCGCGGCATTGGCATTGACGATGGCAAGCGGCGTGCCCCTGGTCAGCGCCACCCGGCGCTTCACCGTTTCGAGGTCGCAGGAAACGTCCTTGAGGACAACGAAGCGGCCGGTATTGGCGCAGAACTTCAGTTCGTCGTCGGTCAGCAGACGGCGATAGGGCGCCGGGCACTCGTAGAGGCCGAGCGAAATTTCGTTCGGCAGCCGCTCAAGCAGCCACTTCAGATCATCGATGAATTTGGCTCCGCCTTCCCGCTTGGCGTCGAGCCGGTTGGTGACGAGCACCATGCCGTCAACGCCGGTCGCGGCGATTGCCGTCAGCTCGGCAAGCTGGTCCTCCAGACTTTCGCTGATGTGACCGGAGGCGATGACGGGCACCCGGCCTGCCGCGGCTTTCCTGACGAATGCGGCGAGCGCAACCCGCTCGTCGAGGCTGAGATGCTGCATCTCGCTGGACTGGCAGACCGCAAACAGCGCGTCCGAACCCTTGTCGATGTACCATTCCACCAGCCGGCCGAGGCCCGGATAGTCGATCTCGCCGTTCGCGGTGAACGGCGTGATCATCACGGGAACGATGCCTTCGATCTTCTTGGTCATGTTCGCCTGGCAGAAGAGCGTCGCGCGCTCCTACTCCACTTTCACCTTGGCCGGAGCCGGCTTCAGTCCGGCGGCCGAATTTGCCACGCGCGCCGCGTTCGCCATGCCGGCCAGCGCAGCGTTCCGCTTCTGCGGGTCGGAGCCGGGCTGCACCACGCCGGCGGACATGATCAGTGTCGCGGCGTCCTCGGTCGTCATGTCGACTTCGATGATCTTGCTCTTCGGGACATAGAAGAAGAAACCCGTGGTCGGGTTCGGCGCGCAAGGCAGGAACACCGAGATGTGCTCCTCTTCGCCCGGCAATTGGCTCGCGACATTCGCACTCGGCGCCTGCGAGATCAAAACGATCGACCACATGCCGGGCGAGGGAAATTCGACCAGGCCGACCCGGCGGAAGCTCGATCCCTTGCCCGAGAACAGCGTCTCGAACACCTGCTTGAGGCCGCGATAGATCGCGCGCACCACCGGCATGCGGCCAAGCAGCCGCTCGCCGAGATCGACCAGTGTCCGCCCGATCAGGTTGGCGGTGAAGAAGCCGAGCATCGTCAGCGCAATAACGGCGACGATCAGCCCGGAACCGGGCAAGCCGAACGGCAGATAGGTTTCGGGCCGGTAGACCGTCGGGACGAACGGGCGGACCAGATTGTCGACCCAGTTCACGAACCACCAGGTCAGATAGAGGGTGATCGCGACCGGCCCTGCGACAATCAGTCCGGTCAGAAAATAGTTCCGGAAGCGGGCCATTAGCCCGGCGTGGTGATCCGGCGGTGGCGGGGCTTCCTCCGGGGGCGCAATCGGGGGCAGTTCTTCGGGGTTCATCGTGGTTCCAGGTCAGACCAGCCGGCATGTCCCAGCTAAGCCATCCTAGCAGGTTTTTGAAGAGCCGGCGTGACAGCCAATTGGCTTGACTAGAGCCTTTCCGTTTCGATTGAATCGAAACGGGGCTCTAGATTCCTTATTTTGACGCGTTTTCTTAACGCGAACCGGGGTCCACTTCGCTGGAAAACGCTCTATTCGACCGTTACCGATTTCGCGAGATTTCGCGGCTGATCCACGTCGGTGCCCATCACGACGGCGGTATGGTAGGCGAGGAGCTGCACCGGGATGGCGTAGACCATCGGGGTGAACGCCGACGCCATGTCCGGCAGCACGATGGTGACCAGGGAATCGACGGTGGCTTCCGCCGCCCCCTTGGCATCCGTCATCAGGATGATGTTGCCGCCGCGGGCGGCGACTTCCTGCATGTTGGAGACGGTCTTTTCGAACACGCGATCGTAGGGCGCGATCACCACGACCGGCATGGTCTCGTCGATCAGCGCAATCGGCCCGTGCTTGAGTTCCCCGGCGGCGTAGCCCTCGGCGTGGATGTAGGAAATTTCCTTGAGCTTCAGCGCGCCTTCCAGCGCCAGCGGATAGCTGGTGCCACGGCCGAGATAGAGCACGTCCTTCGATTTCGAGAGTTCGCGCGCCAGCTTCTCGATTTGAGGTTCAATGGTCAGCGCCGCCGTCATCAGGCGCGGAATCTCAACGAGGCCGTGAACGAGCTTGGTTTCGTCCTCGTCCGACAATGCGCCGCGCGCCTTGCCGGCGGCGACCGCGAGCGAGGCCAGCACCATCAACTGGCAGGTGAAGGCCTTGGTCGAGGCGACGCCGATCTCGGGACCGGCGAGCGTTTGCAGCACGGTTTCGCTTTCGCGCGCGATCGTCGAGGTCGGCACGTTGACGACCGAGAGCGTATGGGCGCCTTCCGCCTTGGCATAGCGCAAGGCGGCGAGCGTGTCGGCGGTCTCGCCGGACTGCGAAATGAAGATCGCCAGATCGCCCTTGCGCAAGGGCGCTTCGCGGTAGCGGAATTCGGAGGCGATATCGATTTCGACCGGTACGCGCGCCAGCCGCTCGAACCAGTATTTGGCGACATAGCCGGCATAGTTCGCGGTGCCGCAGGCGGTGATCGAAATGCGCTGGATATCCTTGAAGTCGAACGGCAGCTTGACCGGGAGCATCACGCGCTCGCTCGCCATGTCGACGTAGCGCGCCATCGTGTGCCCGACGACTTCCGGCTGCTCGTGGATTTCCTTGGCCATGAAGTGGCGGTAGTTCGCCTTGTCGACCAGCGAGGTCGAGGCGCTGTGCTTGACCGCCTCGCGCTGCACGATCGCGTTGTGCTTGTCGTAGATCACAGCGCCCTTGCGCGTCAGCACCACCCAGTCGCCGTCGTCGAGATAGCTGATCGTATCAGTGAACGGCCCGAGCGCGATCGCGTCCGACCCCAGATACATTTCGCCGTCGCCATGACCCACGGCGAGCGGCGGACCGTTGCGAGCACCGATCATCAGATCTTCGTCGCCGGCGAAGATGAAGCCGAGCGCGAACGCGCCGCGCAGTTCCGACAGCGCCGCCCTCACCGCCTCGACCGGCTTGACGCCCTTTTGCAGAAAGCTGTCGACGAGGTGGAGCACGATCTCGGTGTCGGTTTCAGTCTTGAAGACAGCGCCCTTCTTCTCCAGCGCCTCGCGCAGCTCGCGGAAATTCTCGATGATGCCGTTGTGAACCACGGCGACGCGTTCGGTCGCATGCGGATGCGCGTTGTTCTCGGTCGGCTTGCCGTGTGTGGCCCAGCGGGTGTGCCCGATCCCGGTGTGGCCCTTGAGCGGTTCGGCATCAAGCCGCTTTTCCAGGTTCTTCAGCTTGCCTTCGGCGCGACGGCGTTCGAGGTGATCGCCTTCCAGCGTGGCAACGCCGGCGGAATCATAGCCGCGATATTCAAGCCTTTTGAGAGAGTCTACCAGAAGCTCCGCGACGGGAGCTTTCCCAAGAATGCCGACAATGCCGCACATGCGGTTCAATACCCCAAATCGACGAATAGCGTCGCAACCCGCTAGTCTCTTAACGAGAAATGCAGCCTGACAGATACTCAATAATTGTTGCGTATTGAGACAGTCTTAAGCGGAAAGCTTAACGGGCCGCCTGACCAGGGATCAACCTCGCACACCCGCGAGGCGCGCGGAACACGGATCCGCGATCTCGCGGCATATCCGCCCGAGGTTTGCATCTCGTTTGCCCTCCTCTCCAATCAGAGGGCGCAGGGAAGACCGGGTGCGCGCCGCACCCGCGGTCTCGTGTGCGGTTGCGCATAGCAAGAGAGCACACGAGCATACAGGTTCGGCGGGAGCATCCCGGCCTTCCCTGCGCAATGGCTTTACGGCTTATACGTGCTCTCTCTGGTGAACGGCTCTTTTGCCACCATCGCCCGCAAGCAGCTTTCGCTCCTTAAGGACTTAACGCCAGCACCGCGGCGTCCAGACCACACGACTTCGCCGTACGCTTCCGGCGCGCAACGTCTCTCGCGCCATCAGCGTCCATCGCATCTCACCGCGCGTTCGTGACGTTCGCGAAGCGCCCCTCATCTTGCGGTGAGACGGACGGAGTTATGCCGCTGATTTGGGTAAAAACGAAAGCGGAATATTTTTGATTCCGGGACTTGACATGATTTCTGAAAATCAGAAGTGATTTGCCCCGCCGGGTAGTAGTCAAAGTGCAATTGAGTGCACTGTCACTGTAATTCCATTGACCCGAGGGACGCCGCGCGGCTTGTTGGGCAGCATTGACTTAATGGCAGTCCATTCATGGTCGGTGAGTTCGTAGCGCATGATTCCCCCACGATTCGGAGCTTGAATCACGGTTCGGCGGCCATCTCAACTGGTCGCTACGCACCCGAAAGCGGACTCGTTGTGCTCAATCTGAGTTCTTCGAGTTTTAACCCGGAACGGCCCACAAGCGGTCGCGCCCATCACCTCGTGGCAAGCATAGAGGTTGGCGGCTTCTGGGGGAGGAGCGGAAGAGCGATCGACAGCCCTATCCGGGCCGACGGCCGACGATCGCATTGGCGTGCGCCTCGATCGAGACACGCCCACTCGCCTCGATAGGGACCTGCTCACGAACCCGAGACTTGAGTTTCGTCACGTCGGCTGTCGCCATCGTTGTGAGCATCGGAGCGAGATTGGGCGCCGCGATCGTAGTGGACCAATAGTCCTCGAAATCGTCGAACGTTCGTCGCGTGCGAAGAACGCGCGCTTCGATATCGGCGAAACCCGCCCGTGTCCACAGCGCATGTAGTCCTTCGGGCGTCGAGGCTTCCGCTTTCGGGGCCCGCAGTGGCGTGAACCCCATGCCTTTCATCTGGATTATGATGGCCTCCGACGGGCCGCCGCCGCTGACGACGTCCCAGATATAAGCGGCCGCGAGACCTCCCGGCCGCACGACGCGAGCCATTTCAGCGACCCCCCTGGCAGGGTCCGGAATGAAAAACACAACGAGCGCCATTACGGCCGCATCGAAGGTGCCATCGGCAAATGGCAATGCCATTGCATCGCCCTGTCGAAACTTCGCGACAGATGTCGCCAGCCGCTCTCGTGCAAAGGCCAGCTGACCTTCCGAGGGATCCACGCCTTCGACGGTCATTGGGGCGCAGTGCTCGACCAGCAACTGTGTAAACGCGCCATTGCCGCAACCGATGTCGACCCATCGCAAATTGGGCGGGGGCGAGAGCCAATCAATAAAAGCGCGTCCGGCCAGTCCACTCCACTTGCCCATCATCCGTTCATAGACGGCGCCGTCATCGAACTTGATCGTCGGCGCGGACATTGGGTCACCTCGCTGCGTATTCGCGCGTCTCACGAACGTCGGCTCCGACGATAACCCGACACAACAACGCGCTACGATAAGCTGGCTGCCAATTACCTTGCCTTCGTACAGCTTGCGTCAATCAGGCTCTAGCTACGCTCTTATGAGTCCACGCCCTAGCTAGTTCATTGACCGGCGGTCTTGAGTACCGGCGTCCAACGGGCGACTTCACGAACGACCAGCTCCTGCAGGGCGTCAGGCGCGCAGCCGGCCCGGTCCGGGATCTCGCTGCCAAGATCGAGCAGTCGCGCGCGTGTGCCTTCGTCATCGAGGGCTTTGCCAAGCGCCTCGTTCAGTTTGCCGATCACGTGTTGTGGAGTACCCTTTGGAGCAAATAGCGCAATCCAAGCAGAGACCTCGAACTCCGGCAGGCCGCCCTCCCTGGTCGTTGGGACATCCTTCATGGCCGCCGAACGTTTGGCCGTCGCGATACCGAACGCCTTGAGCGTGCCCGCCTGAATATGCGGCGCAACGTTTACAATCTGGTCACAGCCAAAATCGACGTGTTCCGCAATAAGGTCGTTGATGGACGGCCCTGTGCCGCGGTAGGCCACCCGAGCAGTCTTTGTCCCTATGATCCATTGGAGAAGAGTGCATGTCGTGTGAGAAACCGAGCCGACGCCGGCATGCGCTTCAACTACCTTGTCCTGGTTCTTTCTCACGTAGTCGACGAACTCGCGGAGATTGTTGGCTGGAAATGTCTTCCTGGCGATGATCACGATCGGTGTGGTAACCATCAGTCCGATGGGAGTAAAGTCCTTAGCCGGATCGTATTTCAGGTTGGGATACTGCGCCGGCGCCGCACCATGTGTTCCCATATTACCCAACATGATGGTGTATCCATCTGCGTCTGCTTGCGTGGCACGGCTGATGGCGCTCGTGCCGCCAGCCCCAGCAGCATTCTCCACGACGATCGGTTGGCCCAGCGTCCTGGCCATATGCGTCCCGATGAGGCGTACGACCGTGTCGCCGGGGCCGCCGGCGGCGAACGGAACGATCAAAGTAATCGCTCGCTCCGGGAAAGCGGCCGCCGCCGGAATAGCACCGGCAACAAACGCCAACGCGGCTATGCCTGATCTTACGGTGCTAATTGGCTTCATCGTCACTCTCCTTGTCCTGCGATGTCCAAGATAGGATGCCTGAGGCCCCCCGACCCTGTATGCGCGACAAGAGACGCACAATACGGAATGTGCTAAGTGTGCCTCAGGTGCAGCCGAAGGCACGTCCCTAACGATGCCCATAAGGTTCGATCTGACCGACCTGCGACTGTTCGTGCACGTTGCCGAGGCTGGCAGCATCACGCACGGGGCCGCTCGCGCGAACATGACACTGGCGTCGGCGAGCGAGCGTATCCGCGCCATGGAAAATGCGCTCAGCGCTCCGCTCCTAGAAAGGAACCGCCGGGGGATTCGGCTTACTTCAGCAGGAACAGTGCTCCTGCATCACGCGTGGATTGTCTCGCAGCAGCTGGAGCAAATGCGCGGTGACCTGGACAATTTCGGGAAGGGGCTGACTGGACATGTACGCTTGCTGTCGAATATCGGCGCGATGGAATTTCTCCCCGTACCCCTGGCGGCTTTTCTCTCTGCCCATCCGAATATCGACGTCGACCTTGAGCATCACGGAAGCGGCGAGATTATTCGAGCAATCGCCGCGGGCCGCGGCGATATCGGCATTGTCGGGGAGACCGTTGATCCAGGCGCGGAGCTGGACAGTTTTCCGTTCGCGGAGATCCGCCTGGTCCTGGTGACGCCACTGCGGCATCCGCTCAGCCGGCATCGTAAAATTGCATTCCGCGAAACTCTCGACCATGAATTCATCGGCTTTGCCGTGGGCAGCCCGATGCAGGACTTGTTGAACTATCATGCCTTCCGTGCCGGTCGCCGGTTCAAGCTGCGCATCCGCCTCAACGGGTCCGACTTGATGTGTCAGATGGTAGAAAAGGGCATTGGTCTCGCCATCATGCCCGAAACAGCAGCTCGGCGATCCCAGCAGTCAATGGCTATCCGCGTCATTCCTCTTACGGACACTTGGGCTCTTCGCCACCTAAGGATTTGCGTGCGAAGTTTTAGGTCCCTGCCCGCACACGCTCAACGGCTGGTCGAGTTTTTGAGGCCACCCACGCCCGTGCCTTGATGGTCGTGTCCTGGCTGTCACGCATATCACTGCCGAGTATCGACGGATTTCGTCGGCTCCTGGCCCCAGAGCCGAAGTAACTGAATGTACGCTTTCACGCCGGGATAAAAGCGGACGGGCGTTTATGAGTACACGGCCTAGTGCAATTGAGTCACCCTAATTCCACCGTAATTCGCAATTGTTACGTTTTCGAAGTCATTACCTTCTGAGCGATCTTCCAGGCTCCGTTAGCCTTTAAGCATGACAGCATGTCCGTGAAGTAGCGTGGCGGAATCTGCAGTTTTAACTTCAAGACCGCGAGGTCTCCTTCAACGTCTACTGATATGATCTGATCGTGGCGCTCCAAGCCCTGTTGTTTCGGAGCGGTCATATTTCGGACGGCTGCCAGCCACGTCGCAATCGGCGTGACGCTCACGTCGCCGTCGTCGCCGACCTTTGTCACTGAACTCGACGGATGAAATATGGACGCGAATTTACCAGCGTCCATTTCATAGGCGGCGTCGAAATAGGTCTGCGCTAGAGAGCGCAAGGCGTGAACATCGGTTTCCATAGCAGTCTCCGAAAACGTTGTTACACCGACCCGATTCATGCCCCGGCTATCTCTGCCGAGCGTCAAGCTCGGCCGAACGCGCAGAGGGATGCCCTCAAGTCTTGCTGGCGAACCCTAGGGGGAAGTCGCTTATGAGACTAGACCTGTTGCACGGCATGGACTCATGAGCGATATTCATAAATCATGCGAAACGAACTGAACGAACTCGCTACGTTTGCAGTCGTCGCCAGTGAACGAAGCTTCACACGGGCTGCGGTGAAATTAGGTGTGTCTCAATCTGCCCTGAGTCACACGATCCGCGGGCTTGAGCAGCGGCTCGAATTGCAGCTTCTTGCCCGGACAACCAAGAGCGTCGCACCGACCGCTGCAGGGGCAGCTCTTTTGGAAGACCTGTCCCCAGCACTTGAGCAAATTGCTCGTGCCCTCGACAGAGCCCGAAGCATTCGGCACCGACCTGCGGGGCGCCTTCGAATCGTAATGTCACGATCGGCTGCCGTGATGGTACTCTTGCCGCGGCTAACGGCATTCGCTGAGGCCTACCCTGAGATCATTCTTGACGTTGTCACTGTCACCGGCCCTGTAGATCTTGTTGCAGGGGAGTTCGACGCCGGTATTCAGCTCGGCGAGTACATACAAAAGGATATGATCGCGGTGCCTGTCACGCGGGAATTGCGATTGGCGGCAGTAGGATCGCCTCGCTATTTCGCATCGCGACGCCTTCCGCAAAAGCCCAGGGATCTCCACGATCATCGGTGCATAACGCTGCGTCTTCCGGGCGGTCCATATCGATGGGAGTTCGAGAAGGGGCGAAAGTCGGTCACGATCAACGTGAACGGCCCACTCATCATCGACGATACGCACCTGGTGATTGAGGCGGCGCTCGCCGGGGCAGGCATCGGACTTGCCTATGAGGAGCAGGTCGCAGAGTACATTGTGAAGCGTCGGCTTATCCGCGTCCTAGAGGATTGGACGCCGCCAATTCCGGGCTTCTTCATGTATTACCCCAGCCGTCAGCATCAGCCTGCTGCGCTGTCTGCACTAGTGAATGCGCTGCGACTCTCTTAGCGATACATTCGGAGACGGCCTCCGTGGCGCGGTGACAGTGCACATAATCGCCGCAGGCGAAATGCAATTGAGTGCACTGTCACCGTAAATATAACGTACCGGTCGGATGCTCACAGATGCTTCTCGATGGCGAACGCGATCGCGATGAGCGCAGCCGTGAACAGCCCGTGCGGCCAACCAGTCACGGCCACGGCGACCGCGCCCAAGATAATGGTAATGACGGCAGCGCGAACAATCGCCCGCCGCTGTTCAGCGTCCATTCTCGTCCCCCTCAATAGGAAAAGATCTGGACTAAGTCTGGCACACGCAAATCCATCTTCCGATCCCCAATAGTTCTGATGACCTGATACCGACGCAACTCAGGGAGTGAGACGCGAATTGTTTCGAGGGACAACAAGGAATTACGGTGACAGTGCTTGACTGCACCGTCGCCGCAATTCCGCAATTCGATCCTTTTAGTTCGGATCAGTGTTCGCAGCGCGCCGGAAATAATCTTCTCTCAGCCGCCAGCCTTGGCTTCGTTTTCAGCCTTTTTCGCTTCGTTTTCGGCGTGGTTCTTGTTTTCGCTCGCCAATATGTCGACGGTGATCTACGCCGGCTTCGTGCTGCAGGATCGCGTCACGACGGCGATCTTCCTGGTCAACACGCTGTTCAGCTCCGCCGTTCTGCTCGCGACATTCCTCCAGCGCAGAACGCACAGCTCGGCGAATTGGAATCGCTGGAAACGCGCTGACGCGTCGATCACGGAATGGAGGCGCGGATGAATGCCCGCACTTGCCGCGGCGCCAGCAAGTAGCCCGCATGAGCGCAGCGATATGCGGGATAAACTACAACCCCCGGATGTCGCTGCACGCATCCGGGCTGCGCTTGCCGTGCCGAGCGTCAAACAAAAGAACGATCCCAGCCCTAAGGGGGGCAGCGGGCTGGGACCGTTCAGGTCGGAGCTGCCCCGGCGGCGAGGCACCCGACTATTCAAAGAGTTCTGTCGTCTCAAAAGTTCCGAATCCAAGGAAAGCTGAACAGCCGTTAATGGAACCGGAACGAAAGTCATCATGCCGGAATTGTTGATGCGAAACCGTCGCCCGCCGCCAATGAAGGGCGCATATCGCGGATAGCCAAAGGTCTTCGGACCCCGCTGTTCAAGAACAAGCGCTCGCGCATGATAGCCAAAGGCGACGGTCTCGTCTGATCTGCAAGAAGAAGACCTCGATATTACTGTCGGGCGTCATGGGGTCGTGCGCGCTGGAGAGCTGTTATGCGAAATATTGTTGAGATTGACTCCCGACACAGTCGCGCGATCGTTCAAAAGATTGGCGAAAGACTACGAGCGTCGATAAAGGAAGATCGAGAGATACCCGCGAACTTCAAAGTGCAAATCGATCGACTTCGGAAGTTAGAGGACGAGACGCAGCTCAGAGGTTGAGTCACGTCTGTGCGGCACGCGCGTGACTTCTAGCTCTGGGTTCAGAAGCAAAATGGCCGCAGATTGCTCTGCGGCCTACCGGATAAAAATCCTCTGTAATAAAATTCTCTAGCTCCGGTGCGAGCTACGTCGTAGTGCAAATCCCCTCGCGATTTAATCCGGGAGAGTACGGATGCCTCTACGTCGATCTAGCAGGAACGTTATTTTCGCGCCCCGTGCTCTTCAACGCGATCGTTAGGCGACGCCCAGCGCCACCTTGTTCTTGCAACGATACGCGAAAGCTTAACAAGCCCGACGCTTACCCTTGTTTCTTCGCCTTCGCCCGCATTTTCATCTCGCGATACCTCGCCGCGCCGCCGTCGCGGTTGCTCTGCGGGCTGCGCTCCACGGCCATCGCATCATCCGGCACGTCCTTGGTGATGACGGAGCCAGAGCCGATATAGGCGCCGTTGCCGATCTTCACCGGCGCCACCAGCGACGAGTTGGTGCCGACGAAGGCGCCCTGCCCGATCGTGGTCTTGTGCTTGAAGAAGCCGTCATAGTTGCAGGTGATGGTGCCGGCGCCGATGTTGGAATTGGCGCCGACATGGGCATCGCCGATGTAGGAGAGATGGTTGATCTTGACGCCGGCCTCCAGTGTCGCGGCTTTGGTCTCGACGAAGTTGCCGATCTTGGCGCCGTCACCGAGCGAGGTGCCTGGGCGCAGGCGTGCATAGGGACCGACGGAGGCTTTCTTGCCGATCGCGGTCTCAACGATGTGCGAGAACGAATGGATCACCGCGCCATCGGCAATGGTGACGCCGGGGCCGATCACCACGAACGGTTCGATGGTGACGTCGCTGCCGAACTTGGTGTCGGCGGCGAGATAGACCGTCTCCGGCGCGATGAGCGTCACGCCGGCATCCAGCGCCGCCTTGCGCAAGCGCGTCTGCATCACCGCTTCGGCTTCGGCTAGCTGCGCCTTGTTGTTGATGCCGCGCACTTCATCCTCGCTGGTTTCGATCACGACGGCCTCCAATCCCATTTCCCTGACGATGGCGACGGCATCGACCAGATAATATTCGCCCTTGCTGTTGGCATTGCCGATGCTATCAAGAATTTCCAGCACACGGCGGCCGTCGAACGCCATCACGCCGGCATTGCACAGCGTGACCTTGCGCTCCTCTTCCGTCGCGTCGGCGTGCTCGCGGATCGCCACCAGGCGGTCGCCCTCGAGCAGCAGCCGGCCATAGCCGGTCGGATCGGCGGCACGGAAGCCGAGCACGGCGAGCGCCGCGCCCTTCTCCAAGGGCGCACGCAGGCGCGCAAACGTCTCCGCCGAGATCAGCGGCGTATCGCCGAACGCAACCAAGAGATCGTCGGCGCCGCGCGCGATCGCCTCGCGGGCCGCCAGTACCGCGTGCGCGGTGCCGAGGCGCTCGGCCTGAACGAAGGTCGCCGCATCAGGGCGCACGCGCCTGGCCTCGTCCGCGACCGCCTTGTGGTCCGGCCCGATCACGACGGCGAGCGCCGCGCTCGTCCCGTGCGGGGCGGCGTTCAGCACATGCGCCAGCAGCGACTGGCCCGCGACCTCATGCAACACCTTCGGCAGCGAGGACCGCATGCGCGTCCCCTCGCCGGCTGCGAGCACGACAGTCAGGCTGGATCGAGCGGTCATTCTGGTCCTTTGGGCGAACAGGGTTGCCGGCCGTCTTAATTGTTTTCCCGTGGAGATCAAACCGATTCGCTGCCCCGAAAATGTCCCGATTCAAGCGGGCAGCGCATTTCCTGTTAATGTTTGGCCTGTGATTCGGCGGGCCTTGAGGAGGGCCGAGGGCGTTTGGCCAAAAAACCTGACCATCTCGCGGACTTCGAGGCGGATGACAACGGTGGCGTGCTGAGCAACCTGTTGGCCGAAGAAGACGAATTCGACCGGCGCACGCTGTGGCGGATCGCGTCCTGGGGCGTCGGCGCGACCGGCGCGGTGATTCTGGCCGTGATGGCCAACCAGTCCTCCTTCGGCCTCCGGCGCGAGCAGGTCGCCGCCGCCGACCTGACGCGACAGGGGCAGCAGATCCAGACGCTCGCCCGGGAAACCCAGAACGAGGCGCGCCGGCTGGCGGCGGCGATCGAGACGCTCAATACCGATCGCGACAGGCTGTACACCCGCGTGACCAGTCTGGAACAGGGGCTGGACTCCGTCACCGGCGCCATTGCCAAGCAGGGCTCCGCCCCCGCTTCGCCGGCGATTGCCCACGCGGAACCGCAGGCCGCCCCACATCCGCAGCCCCCTGTCGCAGCCGTAACAACCGCGCCTGCCGCCGACAAATCCGCCGCTGTCGTCGAGCCCAGCCCGGCCACGGTCTCCGTCCCTGCGAAGGACAGCGCGAAGACCGACACGGCCAAAGCAGAAAACGCCAAGGCGGAAACGGCAAAAGCGGAGATGATCAAGCCGGAGCCGGCAAAACCTTCGCCCGCCACGCCTCTGATGGCCTCGCGGTCGATGATGGCCTCGCCCGATCCGGCCGCCGGCAAGCTGCTCGAGCCAGGCAAGACCCTGAGCGCGGTGATCGCGAGCCCGCTTCCGGATGTCGTGGCGGCATCGTCAAGCGATGCGGATGCGGACGACACCAATGCGCCGATGGCCTCGCTGCAGCGGACCGAATTCGGGGTCGATCTCGGCACCGCCAATTCGGTGAACGGTTTGCGCGCGTTGTGGCGCGGGCTATTGAAATCGAGATCGAACGCACCGCTGACCGCACTGCGCCCGATCATCGTCATCAAGGAAGGCGCAGGCGGGCTCGGCATGCAGCTTCGCCTCGTCGCCGGCCCCCTGCACGACGCCGGCGCCGCCGCCAAGATCTGCGCCGTTCTGACCGAAAATAACCGTCCCTGCGAAACGACGATTTTCGACGGCCAACGGCTGTCGCTGAAGTCGGATGACGCACCACCCGCCGCGGCCAAACCGACACCGCGCCGGCGCAGCGTGGCCAAGGGGGCGACGGCGGTCGTCGTCCAGGAGGCAGAGAAGAAGCCGGAGGCGCCGCCTGCACCAACGCAGACGACAACGCCGCCGACATTGTCGTCCATCTTCAACAGGAAGAACCAGCAATAAGCTTTTGCCTACATTAAGTTACGCGGCAATTCTGACCTGCATTCTCGCAGCAAGGCAGCGCTTGTTATTGCAGTTGTTCTTGCCGCCAATCCCGACCATATTGCGCGAATGAAAAAAGCTCCGTTCCGGCTCACGCCGTATCAAGTGCAATTCCTGCTGGTGGTCGGCTTCGTCACCGTCGGCTACGCGCTTTACCTGCGCTATCTCGCGATCGAGTTCTCGACCGTTGCGCTCGCCTGCGACGCTGGACAGCAGACCATGCTCTGCAAGATGCGAACGCTTGCGACCTATCTGTTCAAGAACTCGGTATTCGGGATTGCGGCGCTGGTCATTGCGACGCTTCACGTCATGCGCCCGTCGATCGTGCTGCTGACCCTCGGGCTGATCGCGGCCGGATTCGGAATCGTGCTTTACAATATCGTGCTGTCGGGACTTGCGATCGGGCTGCTCATTTTGGGATTTGCACGGCCCGCGCCCGCCACAGCGTGAACGCCAGCAGTAAATAGATCGCGCAGGTCCACATCGCCTGCCAGTTCTGGTTGCCCTCGTTGAAGCCCATGAACAGCGCGGCTGCGACCAAGAGGCCGGCAAAGGCGGATTCGGCGATCGGCCGCACGCCCTCTTTCGGCCGGTTGAGCACCATCAGCGCCGCGAACGGCACCACCGCCATGGTCAGCGAGGCGAACGGAAAATCGCGGTAGCGCGGATCGAAGGCAAAGCCGAGCGCGGTTTCCGCCGCGATCAGCGTGGTGACGACGACGACAAGGCCGAGCAGCGCTGATAGCACCGATTTCGTCCGGAATTCGCGCGGCCCGATCAGTTCGAGGAAAGTCGGCAGAGGCCGTCCTGACATCGCAGCGTTCGCGCACAGTATCGGCGAGGCGATGGCGGCCGCCAGCAGCGCGCCCCACTGCAGCCAGCCGCCAAAGCCGTAGCTCTCGTACCACATCTTGTCAGCGGCAACGCCGAGCAGCATGCCGGCTATTGTCGCCGAGGTGCCGACGGCGATCCACGCGCCCACCCCCGGCTTCCACGGCCGCCGCCGGACCGTCAGCCAGCCCACCAGGAAAACGAGGGCGCTGAGCGCCATGCCGCATCCCATCTGGATCTTCCAGAACGGATAGTTGCTGATCGGCTCGCCGGGCGGATATTTCACCGCGCGCTGCGCGTCATCGATCATGCCCCAATAGCCGCCGACGGTGCCTTCAAGCTGGCGCTTCCACGGCTGGTCATAGGCCTCGATCAGGTTGACCCGAAATTTTTCGCGCTTGGCGAGTTCGAGGATTTCGGACACGACACGCGCCTGATTGGTGCGCGAGGGCAGCGCGCCTTCGCGCATTCGCCCCGAGCTCGGCCAGCCGGTCTCGCCGATCAGGATTTCCTTGGCCGGAAACGCAACCGCCATCCGCTTGCGGATGTCGTCGACATGGTTGGCGGCAAATTTCGCGCGCACCGGCATGTCTTCCCAATACGGCAGGATGTGGATCGTGACGAAGTCGACCGCGTCGTAGATTTCGCGGTTGCGCAGCCAGAACTCCCAGACATCGGCATAGGTGACGGGCACGGTGACGCGCGATTTCACCGAGCGGATATGGGCCGCGAGATCCGACGTCGTCATCTCGCCGCGCAGCAGCACTTCGTTGCCGACCACTAGCGCCGTAATGACATCAGGATGTTCCTTGGTCAGCTCGATTGCGACCGCAATCTGGGCGAGGTTCTTGGTCCGGTTACTGGACAGCCAGATCCCCTGAATCACCTTCAGGCCGACCTTGGCGGCCAGCGCCGGGACCTGGTCGAGCCCGTTTTCGATCGAATAGGTCCGCACGCAGTCGGTGATCTTGGCGAGCTGCGCCAGATCCTGCGCGATCTGCTCCGGCAGAATCTGCGTGGACGGAATCAGCGGCGTCTGGCCATTGCGGAACGGTGCATACGACACACATTGCAGCTTGGCCGTGGGGTCGATCGGCGCGCGCACAAGCGTGATCGGCGTGGCGAGCCACCACCACAGGGCCGCGATCATTGCTAACGATGACAGGAGAAGCGCCAGCGGCGTACGAAGAGAAATCGGTTCCATCCTCCGGGCGGGGACCGTCGATTACCCGTTCATTGGCGTTCTGCCAAGATGCACGATCGCCCCATTTCGTTTCTTGCCCTGCGGCAGTTTTACCACTTCAGCGATAAAGTTGTGACTTTGCTGGACAAAATCTGAAATACCCGTCATGTGAATCGTCCAACTGTTCGCCGCAATGGGGACCAATTTGGGCGGCAACAAGCCAGACCACCACTACCCGCCGCTGGCGCGGCCGGAAACTTGATCGGGGAATGTATGCGTCGACGGGTGCTTGATCCAAGAGTTGCGATTTTGAGGCGCTTTGCCGCTGCCGGCCTGGGCCTCCTGATCGGATCGGCTGGCGCGTTTGCCCAGAGCGGCACCCCCGCCCCCCAGGACCAGCAAGGCAAGGCGCCGGCCGCCAATCCTGCTGATGTCAACAAGGACAACCAGCGCAAGGCCGACGAATTCGTCGAGGCGGGCCAGGCCATCAATGGCCCGGCCGGAAACCCTGAATGCGTCTGGCTCGGCCGCCGCGTGGTGAGCCTGATGTGGCGGGATGACCTCGACACCGCATTCCGGCATCTCGACCTTTATGACCGGTTTGGCTGCCCCGGCGGCCATGTCCAGGCCGCCTTCCGCTGCCTGACCCGCTTTGGCGGTCAGATCGACCCGAAGGTGGCGGAAACGCTCTCCAGCCGCATCCATGCCTGCTGGATCAATCCGGGCGCCCAGCCCCAGACTGCCGCGGCAAGCCCTGCGCCGGCTTCTCCTGCAACCGCGGGCAACGCGCCGCCGCCTGCCGCTTCGCCTTCGCCTGTCCCCAGCCCAGCGCCTGCGCCGCCGGCGAAATAAACGCCTGGTCATTCAGGATACGTTCAGAGGAACGATCCTATTTGTCCGGCGCTTGGATCGGTCGCGCGCCCTTAAAAAGTCATGGCGTCATACCAGTTGTGAAAACGCAGGGCAGGACTATCCTTATGACGCCGCCGTGTCGGTCGAACCTAGGGGACAGGTTCGCTTCCCATAAATTACAGCCCCGTATGGTTTAGTCTCCGATGCGCGCCATCGTAGCCGTTCTGCTGTTCGTGACCGCAGCTCATGCCGGGCTGTGGGGCTT
This sequence comes from Bradyrhizobium hereditatis, assembly GCF_020329435.1. Lineage (GTDB taxonomy): Bacteria > Pseudomonadota > Alphaproteobacteria > Rhizobiales > Xanthobacteraceae > Bradyrhizobium > Bradyrhizobium hereditatis. The sequence goes on from NZ_JAGKJK010000001.1 coordinate 650,784, forward strand.
GTTACAGGACAAGCAGCCCGCCCCGGATTTCCGGGGCATCCTGCCGAGCGTCTCCTACGCCCCGTTCGAAGGCAGCGCCCATCCCGACGTCGACAATCTTCCGCAGGTCGAAAAAATCCGCGCCGACCTGAAGAAGCTGTCGACGATGACGCGCGCGATTCGCCTCTATTCATCGACGGGCGGCGTCGAACTGGTGCCGCCAATCGCCGCCGAGTTCGGCCTCAAGGTCACCGTCGGCGCCTGGATCGACAAGAATACCGACCGCAACGAGCGCGAAATCGAGGCGGCGATCACGCTCGCCAAGCGCAACAGCAACGTCAACGGCATCGTCGTCGGCAACGAAACCATCTACCGCGGCGAGCAGAAGGTCGAAGACCTGATCGACCTGATCAAGCGCGTGAAGAAGTCGGTCAACGTTCCCGTCACCACAGGTGAAATCTGGAACATCTGGCGCGACAATCCGGAACTCGCCTCTTCCGTCGATTTCGTCGCCGCCCACGTGCTGCCCTATTGGGAAAACTTCACCGACAAGCAGGCGGTCGATCAGGCAGTCTACCTCTACGGTCTCTTGCGCGAAAAATTCCCGGGCAAGCGCATCGTCATCGCCGAATTCGGCTGGCCCAGCGCCGGCTACAATTTGAGGAACGCCGAACCCGGTCCGTTCGAGCAGGCCTCGGTGCTGCGTAACTTCGTCACCCGCGCCGAAGCCATCGGCATGGAATACAACATCGTCGAAGCGATCGATCAGCCCTGGAAATTCTTCGAAGGCGGCGTCGGCCCTTACTGGGGCATGCTCGACGCCAGCCGCGAGCCGAAATTCGCCTGGACCGGACCGATCGTGAACGAGAACTACTGGAAGCTGGCCGCGATCGCGCTTTTGGTCGGCATCCTGATGTCGCTGCCGATCCTGCGCATCGAGCGGCCGACGATCATGCAGGCGCTGGTGCTGTCAGCGGCCGCCAACGGTGTCGGCGCCTGGGCCGCCACCGTGTTCGCCTACTGGCATGGGCATTATTTCGTATTCGGCTCGGCCTTCGCGCTGACGCTTGGCCTGATCCTTCTGGTTCCGCTGATCCTGATCGCGATGGCGCGGATCGACGAGATCGCGGCGATCGCCTTCGGCCGCGGCCCGCGCCGGCTGATCGCCAAGAGCGCGACGTTGGCCCCTGCCACCATCGGCGAGAACATCGCTTTCCCGAAGGTCTCGATTCACATCCCCGCCTATTATGAGCCGGTCGAGATGCTGAAGCAGACGCTGGATGCGGTGTCGCGGCTCGACTATCCCAACTTCGAGTGCGTCTGCATCATCAACAACACGCCCGACCCGGAATTCTGGCGGCCGATCCAGGATCACTGCCGCACGCTCGGCGAACGCTTCAAGTTCATCAATGCCGAGAAGGTGAAAGGCTTCAAGGCCGGTGCGCTTCGCATCGCCATGGACCGCACCGCGGCCGATGCCGAGATCATCGGCATCATCGACGCCGACTATGTCGTGCATCCGGACTGGCTGAAGGATCTTGTTCCCGCATTCGCCGACCCGCGCGTCGGCCTGGTGCAGGCGCCGCAGGAGCATCGCGACGGCGACCGCTCGCTGATGCACTACATCATGAACGGCGAATATGCCGGCTTCTTCGACATCGGCATGGTCCAGCGCAACGAGCACAACGCCATCATCGTGCACGGCACGATGTGCCTGATCCGTCGCTCGGCGATGGACATGGCCGGCGGCTGGTCCGGCGACACCATCTGCGAGGACACCGACCTTGGTCTGACCATCCAGGAGCAAGGCTGGCTGACGCACTACACCAACGTGCGCTATGGCGAGGGTCTGCTGCCCGACACCTATGAAGCCTTCAAGAAACAGCGCCACCGCTGGGCCTATGGCGGCTTCCAGATCGTCAAGAAGCATTGGCGGCGCTTCCTGCCCGGCGCGAGCCGGCTGACGCCGGACCAGCGCCGTGAGTTCTCGCTCGGCTGGCTGAACTGGTTAGGGGCCGAAAGCCTCGGCGTGGTGGTCGCAATCCTCAACCTGATCTGGGTGCCGATCGTAGCGTTTGCCGACATCGCCGTTCCCGACAAGATCCTGACGCTGCCGATCATCGCCTCCTTTGTCGTCTCGCTCGTGCACTTCCTGGCGCTTTACCGCCTGCGCGTGAAGATCAAGGCCGGCCAGATGCTGGGCGCCATGATTGCGGCGATGAGCGTGCAATGGACCGTCTCGCGTGCGGTGGCGCAGGGCCTGATCACCGAACATCTCGCCTTCGCGCGGACGTCCAAGGGCGGCCTGTCGCGGATGTCGATCGAGTTCCAGGCGTTCTGGGAAGCCGTGATCGGCGTGCTGCTACTGATTGGCGCTGCGGTGCTCATCGTGACGAACGGCTTCAAGCAGGTGCGCGAGATCTACATTTTTGCCGGCGTGCTGGTGCTGCAAAGCCTGCCGTTCCTGTCCGCGGTCGCGATCGCGTTGTTGGAAAATTCCCGCGCCAATTCCTTCGCATTCTGGCGAAACAGCGCGGTGCGGACGGCGGAACTGATCGGGCTGCGCCCGGTCAGCCTGCCCTCGGTCACCAGCCAGTCACAGCCGGTCGCCTCGGAAATTCGCCGCGAGGCCAATTAACCGCGTGGATTGTTCGCCGCCGGGTGCTTGAAGAAGCCGAACTAACCTTTAGCTATCCAAAAGGAATTGGCCCCAAGCAAACCACGAATTTGCCGCGCCGACGCTATTGACCCGCAAGGGCCTGCCCCCTACACAGCGCGGCGAGTGAGCGCGTAGCTCAGGCGGTAGAGCACGTGACTTTTAATCATGGGGTCGAGGGTTCGAGTCCCTCCGCGCTCACCATGCAAAATCAATAACTTACTCTCAGCTTTCAAACATCGACAACTCCCTCGTATCTGCAAATCGATTAAAGCGGTTGATGCGGATCATGCCGCCGTTGGCAGCGAATCTTCCTCAAGGTCAGATCAACCTTGTCCACATTTTTGAAGAACGGTGCTAGCGCAGCGGTTTTGCTGCCGCCGTTCTAAGTCGCGTGTCAGGTTCACTGCGCTCGGTGACCGACCCGGCAATGCCCTCGGATCGTGTATGCGTGCGGATAGTTGGCAGGTGGCCCGACGCACGACGCTTCCGGACGACACACGCCGGGCCGCCCCCTCGCCAATGCGGGTCACCCCGGAATGGCAATTCAGCCTGAGTCCGATTCTTGTCAGAATTGGGCACATGCCACGCGAACAGAAAATCACCTTCGGTGAGATGTGAGGGTCCGGCGTCTTCGGCATCGTGGTCTTCTGCAGCGACTACCACTGTAGCCGCTCGACCACCCTGCCCGTCGGTCGCCGGCCGGATCAGTTCTCTGCCCTGGTCCACCTCGTTTGAGGATCCGATACCGCTTCCAAATTGCCGCCGGCTTTTCACGTTGAGCGACGCCGCCAGCTAATGGAGGCGCTAATCCTCGTTGCGGAGAATGGCGGCCCAACCACTTAGCCCGGATCGGCGTCATGCGGGCGTGGAACCGCCACGTCGAACGGGTCTTTAATCCCAAGCGCAAAGGTCATCATTGGAGCAAGCGAGACCAATGACCGTTTTCGTCTACGTCGACACCAGCAAGCGGGTTCTCGATCCCGAACACATCAAGGTGTTCGCCGCAGACTGCTGCTTTCCAATTCCAACTAGCGGAGAGCGAAATGGCTGAAAGGATCGATGTTGAGGTTACCGGCAAATCGCAGTTTGAAGTAGCCCACGAAATGGCGAGGTTCATTCTCATCAATATGGAAGGGCGTCAGGTGAAAAGCATAAAGCGGCAAGAGTTCTTGCATTTGGTGGCTGACTGCATCGAGGCCTTGCGGGGCATCAAGGCCAAGGAGATTATCAGCTAAAGGGTGAGGCTGGCACTCGTGCAGGGTTCAGCCTCCTCTTGTCCGCACAAGCAAGCTGGTGACAGGTTTGCGAGCAAGGACGCTCGCGGAAACATGGTTTTCGAAGAACGACCCGGAAGGCTAGCCTTTGTCTTGAGTGAATGCCGAAGGAGGCTCTGATGCGCATTCTGGCCTTAACGATGGCGATCGGGGTAGTTTCAATGGGACCGGCGGCTGCCCAGATGTACGATCCGGCCTATCCGGTTTGCCTGCGGGTATACGGCCCCGCCACTTATTACGAATGCCGCTACACGTCGCTGCCCCAATGCAACGCGTCGGCATCGGGCCGCTCGGCACTGTGTGTCGTCAATCCATATTTCGGGGGCGCTGATGCCGCGGGTTATAGGCGGCATCGCTGAGTTACTAAAGTAAGCCGGATTGGCCGCATCAACTACGCCGCCGACCCACCGGGACCGGCTTATGCTCGCAGTTCGATTCATCAACTAGGCGCTTGGTTCAAGCGAACGGGCAGGCATCATCGCTGAAATATCGCTAGATGGTTCAGCAGGGACAAGACGCGGTCGCATGCGTTGCTACCGGTCTTGTTGGTGCCACTGACGCATTGTTTGCGGCCAAGCCTTCGCCAATCGCCCAGCCGAAAAAACTTGGACAGATGTGCTCGGCTGCGTCGGTGGCAGTGGCCGTAAGTCATGAAGTGTCGCGTGGTGATCTCGTCCAGATTTCAGACCGGCAGGTGACTTTTTTTCATGGCTCGAGGGTTCGAGTCCCTCCGCGCTCACCAAGCAAAATCAGCTAGTTAGTGCAGATAGTGCAGATACTGATAGCGCCTAACCGCCAGGTTTTCTTTGGGCAACAGTAGACAAACCGCGCAGCGAGACCTTTTCCAGCCTGACGAAAACGCCTTGCCTTGGCTGGGTATGATTTTCTGGCCATATGTGAACCTAGATGCAGACTTTCACGACTAAGAGAGTAGCCTGTGAAATCAGGTGTGGTGTGGGCGTGAGGGGTACAACATGGAACAGTCGCTCGAAGGACGAACCGATCGTCTTCTGCAAATGTCAGCCGATCTTCATAACCAAATGGCTGAGCTTTGGGCACTCAGAGAGGCTGTACGAGCGGCCGAAGCAACACAGCGTGGCCAAATGCCGGTCCACCCTGCCGTTATCGCGCCGCCTCCAGGCATTGAGCTGCGCGCCTAACTACTCCTAAGGACTGCGAGACTGAGTCGGCCCGACACTGCTCGATGGCAGATCGAGCATCTGCAATCTGCGCTCGATCTCGGCCTTCTTGGCTTTCAGCTTTTCGCTGAGAACATCCTGCATCAGTTCGCGAAGCGCGAACAGCTCATCGATCGTCATCGATTCCCACTGCTCTTCCCATTCGTTCTTCATGATGCGCCCCCACAATCATGAGTCGAAATGACCTTCGATTGTAGTTAGGAGAGCTTTGTTCGATAGAGGCTGATGCGCGGCTTTCGGCAAACAGCCGACTATTCCATCCCATCAAGTTCGCGAACATCCCATAACGAAATTGCCAGGATAATAAGCGATGGCGTCCATGCGAGCATGGCGCCGAATGCTATAGCTTGCATAGTGGTCATGGATCGGTCCCCCCAAATTCCACTCACCAACTAACGATCAAGAGTTGACCGCTCCGATTTTGGCCAGCCCTTGCCGAGATCAAGGCTTTTATGCGATGTGAACAACTTCTGTACGCCTGACTTTTCTGGCTGCGATTATGTTGCGGCGCAATGAACAATCAATTAATCGCAGACGTCACATCAAGCTTAAACGGCAAGCTTAACTATCGAGTCTTCTTGCGACGGATGGAAACGAGTCTAGCGTGACTTCAGGTCGCGCAGATGGCGTTGTTCTGCCCCGCGTACTGCGCGATTAGGGGCCGCTTCAAGATGCCCTCGAGGCGGCCCCGCCCCCAACTTGAAAAAGCGTCCCTTGCCTGGTTCGCCTCGTTTGAGGATCCGATACCGCTTTCCGAGGTTATCGACCGCTCTCTTTGAGCCAGCGCTACTTCCGGGAACCAGCTGCCAGACGCCCCCCGGAAGCAGGCGGCTCCAATTTAATTTTCCAGGAGGCTACGGCCGTTCCTCATTTCGAGATCACTGCAGGGTCTACAAGCCCGCAACAACTCTTGAGATTCTCGCTCATGGTCATCCACCACACGTTCCAGAATCAACAAAGGGACTACGTCGGGAAAAACAGGCAATAGGAACTTCTCGGCACGACGGCGGTAGTCTTTTTGTTGAGCGGCTTTGTAACATTTCGCACCGACTTCCACTTAGCCACTCGATATTATGAATGGTTACCTCACTGTGTGGTAGGGAGGCTGTAATGCGGGCGACACTCCAAACTGCAAGCGACCGCTTGTATCAATTAGAAGAAGATAACGCTGATCTAGTTCGAAGCCTTGAGGAACTTGCAAATTTGCGGGAGCTGGTTCGACGAAAAGAAGCAGTTTTTCGAGCCAAGCGAGCATATCGCGAAAGATCGACGACTATATTGCGGACTAAGGCCGCCGATCCTTCCCGCAACCAATATCGGACGGCCGGTTGAGCTTAACTAATCGATCTTCCAGTGAATCTCGTTGGCAATCAGTTTTTCGCGGAGAACTGCCTGCATCTATTGGCACTGTTCGAACAGCTCACTGATCGACATCGACTTCCAGTTAGCCGACATGATGCGCCGCTCCATGTATCATGAAAGCTATCGCTCACACATATGCGATCGGGAATATTCGGCAAAGCAGGTGGCGTTGGGCGAAGAGGTTCCTCGATGACTGCTTGTGGAACTGGAGGCTCGGGTTCCCCGTAACAACTCGTGATCTACCAAATTAACTATTTAAGTGCAGCGAGAATTAAATGGATATAATGTGATCTCAAATATAGGGGACAAAAACAATGGATCGGGAAAAACAGGAGATCGAAGACCGCCGTAAGTTTTTGATTTCGGCCGGCAAGTTTGCAGCCGTGACTCCTCCGGCAATGACGTTGCTGCTATCGACCTCTCTGACCTCGGATGCGATTGCCCATTCTGGCCTGAAGGGCAACAACGGCTATGGCAATGGCGGCGGTGACGGCAGCAGAAACGGCAAGGACGACAAGTACCGCTAACGAAGGGCGGTGGTCATCAGCACGCGCTCGTAGCTCGGGCTTTCCGGGGCTAGCCCCCAAGCCCCACCCCGGAAGAAACGCGGCCCCAGCTTCTTTCCAGCGCTGGGGCCGCTTTTCGTTAGATGCTGGCGAGCCGCTTGCCAACGAAAGCAAGCCAGGTGCACACCGGGAAGTAGGCGCGCAGCCCGTATAAGCTGGATCAGCCGCATGAGCTTACCTCCAACGGCCGCTGCCTGTCCTCGTGCGATCGCTCCTCCTATCCGCATCGCTCCGCGGTTGGGCAGGCAATGACGAAAACCTCAATGCGAGCTGGCTGCTGCCTTTAGGGCTGGGGTGAGCAAAATAACCGCCTAGGAACCACTCGCCAGCGCGCCCAGTTCTACCTGTGTCAACTTATTTGACTCTGCACAGGGGCGTTTGATGAAGGAGCTCTCTGCGCTCGAGTTGGCCATAGCGTCAAGCCTGATGGCGGGTGCCATGCAAGCGGCAATGATTCAGTCCCTGGTCCGTAATAAAATCATTACCGACGAGGAAGGCCACGAGATCTACGAGCAGGCACTTTTGCTGCTTGAAACCAAGCAGACCGTGACTGCCTCGCCAGAAGTGTTCGAGGCCGCTCGCGAACTGATCGAGCAACATCTTCGGAGTCCGCAGTCTTAACGGCTGCCGAATTGAAAGCACACCCGCTGCGCGCCTCACGCGCGATGCGTTCGCAGTTTGCTGGCCGTGATCGGCTTGCCGAACCAATTACCAAACAGGTGTTGCCGCCGTGCCCGTTGCGCCTCGTCAGCCCCCGCCTGCGGTAAACCAGCCGTTAACTATAGATGGTTACGATTTGCCATGTCCGGGTGGTGACCATCCGGCCAACGGGAGCAAATGTATATGCCCGTCGAGATGCTGTCGTACGCCGAACTGGGCGAAAGGCTCAAAGTTTCTCCAGAGGCTGCGCGCGCTCTGGTGAAACGACATCGATTGCCGCGTTCCCGTTCCAACGATGGGAAGACGCTTGTACAGGTCGATCTGACCGAGATCAGCCATTCCCCGATCTCCCGTCAGCCGCAAGCGCAGGCCGGTCACCAGGTGGTCACCGCCTTAAAGCAACAAATCGAGATCTTGCAGGCTGAGTTGGCGGAAATGAAGCTCATCGCCGGCGGCTATCGCAATGACTTTGAGAGAGAATGCGAGCGCACGAACAAGCTCCTGGCGGAACTGCTCAAAGCGACCACTGAAAGCGCGGGAGCCCGGGAGAAGGCGGCTCTACTCGAAGGGAAGCTGTCGATGCTGACGCAACCCTGGCGACGTCGACTGATCGATGCTTTCACCCTTGCCCTCCCCCAAGTCCAAGTAGCCAGCGCGCGCGAGAGCACCGGAAGCGTAGCTCAGTCACATAGCTGAACCAAACCCCGTTGGTCAGGCGCAGATAGCCGCTGGGACCAGGGGGCCTGGACAGCCATTTGATACCGCTGTCGACCAAGGGCAGCAAATTGCCTCCCACCCGCAATTTACCTGCTTTGGCCGGATGGCTTACGATGAAAATTATGGGCGCTGGATTATCCCGCCTATCCGCCGACGCAATCAGGGTGCCACGCTGCGCTCGCCCCGATCAGAATCTTGAGACCGCCTCCGGGCGGTCTTTTTGTTTGATTGGCAGGCATCTTGCCCTTGGATCGTACTGACACCCAAACCATCAGGCCTTGTGTGCCAACGCGGAGCGACAGATGACCCGGCAGTACCATCTTGAGACAGGAGTTGAGCGCCCCACCGCCGCCCAGATCAAAAAGCGCGCAATCGAAGAACGCAAGCGCTTGGCCATGATCGACGCGCTTCAGCGAACCCGGCAACGAACCGAAGCGGTGGTAATGGATTTGAAGAATGCCGCTACCCTGCTTGATCAGAGCATCGAAAGCGAGCTGCAGAGCAGCCCCACGCGCGACCCCGATCACTTTGCGTTTCCGATGACGGCACGTGCCTTGATGGCCCGGCGCGACAACTTGCGGGCAACGATTGCCGCGCTTTGCGATGAGCTCACCAAGCACAATCGTTCCGAATTGGCCCCAGCGTAGGCTAACTCGCTCAAGGCCGCCGAGATCACGCCGGGTAATTCCCGGCAACCGATCGCGGCCCCTCGAACGAAGACAACGCGATCGGTAAGGTTGACCGGTTAGGTTAAGCTGCGAGTTTGGTTGCCACGCGCAACGTCTGTGCCTAGTGATCAGTCACCGGCCGTTCCCCCAAACGTCCGGGCCCACACCGGCAAAGCCGTCTGGCGATTATACTCGCCTGGCGGCTTTGTCTTTTGAGGACGAGAGTGCCCGCCTCTGGCTGAACGTGAACGATCCAGTTGCAGTTGCAGTCGTGATCGCGTGGCCGGCTAAGTTTCACTCGTCGCCTGAATCACAAGGCAGGTCATTTGAGCGACCGCGCCACGGACGCCGCGAACACTGCGTTCGGTCCGCTCCGCGCGAGGCTAAAATCATCTCCCCTTCGGGTGTGCTGCCGGAACGAAACGCTGGCCAAACGTTCTAACCCTTTGGATATAGTGCTGCCTCACCATCGCCGCATTCGAGGCCGGCATCAACTCTTCGAGACTGGCATTTACTGCTATCTGAAACAAAGCGCCGCGTACCTAGTTGTTAGCAAAACAGGGACGCCACCATGCAATTCGTCTTCAATTTTATCTGGAACCAATCACGCGGCAGATTCCCGGCCACAATGGGTAAGGAGGCCGAGCAATGATCGAGCTCTCAGCAATCCTCGCTCTCGTCAGCGTCGGCATCTTCGCCGCTCACGCGCTGGATATTTACCGCACCGGCTAGCCGTAGCGCCCATCTCCTGTGGGCGAAACGTCGCCTAGCGCGAAGGGCGCGGACGTTTGCCTTGAGTGGATTTTTGCCGGACGCAGACAATCCCTGCCGGGAGCAATTGGAACATTGCATGGCTTCTCGGGGTCGGCGGAACGGGGCTCGAAACCCGAAGGCCGAACCAGCTCGAAGCAGGCAAGGCATTAAAGCAAGGCATTAGAAGAGAGGCTGAACGCTCGGCAGGTAGCCCCAATTGCCGATGTGATGCCCGTTATCGCTGTCGCAACAGCGCGAGCGCTTCACCGATCATCGCGAGGAGGGATGCCATAGTGTACGGCTTCGGCAACCATCCGAGCGGGGCGTAGGGCTCGGCACGGCCCCGCGTATGCGCATCGTCATGCGCCGTGGCAAAGATGCAGCGAATGGCGAAGTCCTGATATAATTGCCGTGCGGCGTCGATGCCGTCACGGCGGCTGGCAAGACGGATGTCCATCACGGCAAGCGTGGGCTGCGCCTCGCGGGCCAGCGCGACTGCCTCTTCGGCGGTCGCAGCCGGACCGACAACTTCAAAGCCGGCCGCCGTCAGCGCGATTTCCGTCTGCATGGCGATCAGGAAATCGTCCTCGACGACGAGGACGCGCAGCGGGCCCTGCTTGCCTTCCATTCGTCGCGTCTCTTCGGCAGGTGACCGCGTAGTGCGGTCCTGCTCAGACGGCAACGCAAAGTGCCCTGCGCTCGGCTGCGGCGTCATTGGTCACAGCTCTAGAATTTCGCGGCGGGAAACTCGAGGCACGCTCGCGAGGGATTTTTCGTGACGTAAAACGTTCCGTGTAGCTGGCGTGCAAGGCCGAGCACGAGCTGCAGCCCGGACGAAGTCTTTCGCACCGCCTCCAGATCGAACCCTTCCCCGTCGTCCTCGACGCAAAGCGTCAGCCGTCCGCCCTCGCCGGTCAGGTTGACGCGGACGGCCTGCCGCGCATGATCCTTGACACCGTGCTTCACGGCATTGGTCAGAAGCTCGTTCAATATCAGCGCGAGCGGCATCGCCACGTCATTGGAAAGTACGTCGCGCGCGGCGCCACACTCGATGCGCGCACCCGGTGGCAGCAATTGGCGGATGGTTTCACAGACCGCCGGCAGAAACTCTTCCGCGGAGAAACGGCTCGCATCGGTGCGGCCGTACAGCACGCGCTGCGCCGCTGCCATGGCTGCGATCCGCGCGCTGGCCTCGTTCAGAACCTTTCGCGCCTCCTCGCTGTGGGCGGTCCGTGCAGCCGCAAAGAGCAACGACTGCAGCATCTGCATGTTGTTCTTGGTGCGATGATTGAGCTCGTCGAGCAGCAGCCGCTGCTGAGTTTCCGCCTGCCGCCGCTCGCTGATGTCGATCAGCATGTTGACGGCGCCGGTTATCTTGCCGAAGGAATCCCGCAGCGGCGTCGGGAACGGAATGAACGGCACCCGCGTGCCGTCCGGCCGCTCGGCGACCGCCTCGGCGCCACGCACGGCCCGTCCCTCCTTCAGTGCAAGCGCCATAGGACACTGGTCGTGCGGAAGCGGCGTGCCGTCAGGATTGAACAGCTTCCAGGTCACGCACCATTCGTCGCTGCCGAGCACCGGCGTGCGCCCTGAGAACTCAACCGCCGCCTGGTTGAAATAGGTGATCTTCCCCTCCGCATCGGTCGTATAGATCGCGGCCGGGATTGCTGCGAGCAATTCCGAAAGGCGTTGCTCGCTCTCGCTGAGCTTGCGTTCGGCCTGCTTGCGGTCGGTGATGTCGCGGGCGATCTTCGATGCGCCGACGATGTTTCCTGTTCCATCGCGCACGGGCGAAACGGTGAGCGAGATGTCCAGCAGGCTGCCGTCCTTGTGCCGGCGAACGGTCTCATAGTGGTGGGTGCGCTCGCCGCGCCGTATGCGCGCCAGAATTCCCGGCTCCTCGTCCTCGCGTCCTGGCGGGAACAGAATGGTCACAGGCTTGCCGATGACCTCGCCGGCGCTGTAGCCGAACAGCCGCTCGGCGCCCGAATTCCAGGTGCGGATGATCCCGTCCAGATCTTTGCTGATGATCGCATCGTCGGAGGATTCCACGATCGATGCGAGCTGCTGCGCACGCTCCTCGGCGGCGCAGCGCGCCTGTTCCGCCCGCAGCCTGGCGATGCCGAAGCCGACTTGCCGCGCAAGCGTCAGCGCAACGTCGATCTCCGGCTCGTCGAAGTGATGCGGCCTGTCGTAGTAGGCCATGAACTTGCCGGCCAGCCGGCCGCCTAGCAGGATCGGAATGAAAGCGACTGCCGCGATGCCTTCTCTAGCAATTGTTTCCTTCAGCGCATCGGAAAGATCGGACTTGCTGACGTCCCCGAAATAGACCGGGCGCGGGTTTCCTTCATCCCTGCTCCATGGCGAATGGCCTTCGACGGCCAGCCTGTATTTATCCGACAGGCCGCGCCACCCGACAAAGCGCATCACGCCGCGGTCGTCGAACAACAGGATGGAGGCGCGCTCGCAGGCAAGCGCCGCGAGGATGGCGTCCAGCGCGGCGTCGTAAATATGTGGCAGCGATGCGATGTATTGCAGCCTTTCGGAGAATTGGAACAGCGCCGCCTGCTCCTCGCTACGGCGCGCCAGCGCCTGCTCGGCCTTCTTGCGGGCGCTGATGTCATGCTGAACGCGCACCGCGTAGAGGAAATTTCCTGAAGGGTCGCGAACGCTCGAAGACGTGACCTCCGCCCAGACGCAGGAACCGTCCTTGCGGAGGAGCCGCTTTTCGATGGTGTAGCGATCAATCTCGCCGGCAATCTGCCGCCTGAATTGCGCAAGGTCCTGCGCGACATCGAGTGGCGAGGTCTCGCTAAAGATAGAACGGCCGAGCAGGTCGGCCGCATCATATCCCATCAGCTCGCAGGCCTTCTGGTTGACGCGCAACAGCCGCCCTGCCCGATCGATCTCGGCGATCCCGACTCCGACATGTTCGTAGGCCAGCCGCTCTTCGTGCGCGCGCGGCCATTCTTCGCGGGGGAGCTGAGCAACGTCTGGGGTGGCGGACAGGCCTGTCTGGCAAAGTGTCTTGGCCGTCCGTTGCTGGAGATTCATTCCCGCCATCCCTGCTGCAAGAGCAAATTTGCGTCGCAAGATACTCGGCACCAGTACATGCAGGAACCAGCACGCATGATCGCTGCGCCTAACGCTGGACAAATCCGGCAGGAGAAGATTGTTCCTCGCGATTGCCCGATAGCGGCAGTCCGCGTTCTTCCGGAACGCATTTAGCCCGCTAGCATCCCCGGCAGATGCCGGTGAACGAACTTACCTCCGGGCGTCCTCGCCGGACCGGCGGCTTTCGTGGATAGCTCTTACGCGCGCTGATAATCCGCTGCGAAGCGCCATAGGGCGGCGTCACCACGCGCGCCCGGGTTCTCGGCATATCGACCGCGCCGGTCGAGAAGGACGGCGGTGGAGGGTTCGGCCTAAGTGGCGGGATGCTGGCGGCATTGCCGATGCCGCTGGGATCGGAAAGCGCGCGGGGATTGGCAGGGCCGAACGGTACGCCGGATATCGGTGTATTCCCGGCACCGGCTGAGCCAGCCGGCGGCGTCAATTGTGCGAATGCCGTTGCGGGGGCGATCAGGCCAAGCGCCACGAAGAGAAGAAATGCCGGATTGCGGGACATCGAGATCTCTCCAGGAGGCAGCAACGGTCATGTAGGGCGCACGTTCCCTTACCTCCAGAGCTGTTTTTCTCGCTCTCCACCTTGTTATGGAGTAGGCGTCCGCACGAGAATCAGACCTAATCATGGCACGATCACGTTTGAGATTCCGCCCGGCATGAACCAGCCTGAGGTCCTCGAATCCGATATCCGCGCCCTGCAGCAATGGCTGCGCGATGCCTGGCAGCAGCTTGGCGATCCCTCGCTCACCACCTTCACCCGGCGCGAGCTACGCAACCAGATGAAGCAATGTAGTGCGGACTTACGGGCATGCCTGCAAATGGCGGCTGAACAACGGTCCGAACCGGACCGGCAGCCGGCCTCGACCCACTCCAGACCGGGGCTGCGCATCCTCTCGTGGTGACAGCCGGTCGGTTCTGCTCGATCCACCGGCTGGACCCGCGCCCCTACTCAAGCTGCTCTGTCAAGGAATAACCGTCCCCGGCCCACCTGTTGATAACCCAGGAGCCCGCGGGCCGGCGTCGAAACAGGCCGCCATGCTGTGCTATCGGCATATCGGCCTGACTAACGACGGACGGAACACATGCGAATTACCCTGGTCGGTTCCCGCCATTTCGGCGTGACGACATTCAATACGTTGCGTCAACACGGGGTCGATGTCGTTCGCGTCGTCGTCCATGACGGCGAGGATCGGCTCGCTGCCGCTGCGCGCGCGGCCGGAGTTGAGGTCGTGGTGCAGGCCGATCCGAAACACGTCGTCGCATCCGAAGTCGCGCCGAATACCGACCTGATCGTCACCGCGCACAGCCATGCCCGCGTCGACAGAGACGCCTTGGCCGTGTCCAAACTCGGCGGCATTGGCTATCACCCGTCGCTGCTGCCCCGGCATCGCGGCATCGCAGCAGTCGAATGGACCATCAAGGAAGGCGATCCGATCGCCGGCGGCACCGTCTACCACCTCGCTGACCGTATGGATGCCGGCGCGATCGCCGCGCAAGAATGGGTGTTCGTCAAGAAGGGCGAGACTGCGCGAGAGCTCTGGGAGCGCGCGCTCGCCCCCCTCGGTCAGAAACTGCTGGCCGACGTCATCTATCACGCCAAAGCTCATGGCAACTTGCCGGCGACCCCACAGGACGAGGAATTCGCCACCAAGGCACCGAGCCTGTCCAAACATTGATCACTACCTTAATACCTGAAAAGCCACGAATCAGTGCTGAAATCGCGGCGAAATGACGGATTTTTTTGTTCCCCGCCGGAACCGGATTCACCTTGATGTGTTTGAGATCCCGGGAACTTTCCACAGTGCTGCGACGCATCCAAGTTTGGACACATTGTGACCAGATAAGGCGCGTCATCACACACATTCCGAGGAATTGATCCATGCGCTCCAGCCGCATTCACAGCCTGTTGTTTGCTTCGTTTCTCGCTTCTGCCGCCACCCTCGCCAGCGCTCCCGCCTCCGCTCAACACCCCTATGACGGGCTGTGGCAGGTCACCGTTGTCACAAAAACCGGCAGTTGCGATGCGCAGACTACATCGACCGTGAATGTCACCGACGGCAAGATTTCGGGCGGCCCGGTTACCGGCACCGTCGGTAGCGGGGGACTTGTGCGAGTCTCGATCAATGGTGCATATGCGAACGGTCAACTCAGTGGCAACTCCGGATCGGGGAAATGGAATGGCGCTTCAGCTGGTGTCGCATGTAGCGGTCGATGGGAAGCGTCCCGTCAGTAAGGCAAGCCAGACTTTCAAATTCTTCGCCAAGATGCGGCGGCTGACCTTTGCAGCCGTCGCGTTTTTTTTGGCCGCCTCGGCGGCCTCGACGAGCCATGCGCAATCCAGCGCCTTTGCGGGCATGGCCGGCACCTGGTCCGGCGGCGGCACGGTGACGCTCGATGATGGTTCGAGCGAACGGATCCGCTGCCGGGCGACGTACAAGGTGGGCGGACCCAGCATGGAGATGGTCCTCACCTGCGCCAGCGACGCTTACAAGTTCAACCTGTCGGCAGCAGTGGTCGCGGCTGGTGGTGAAGTCACGGGGACTTGGACGGAGGCCAGTCGCAATATCGGCGGCAGCATTCAGGGCCGCGGCGCCGGCGGCAGCTTCCAGGTGGTCGCCCAGGCAGCCGGGTTCGCCGCCAACATCTCGCTGAAGACTACCGGCAACAAGCAGCAGATCGCCCTGAGGGCGGACAGCCAGTTCCGCGCCGCGAATATTTCGCTATCGAAATAGCTCCCCTCAACTGTCATCGCCCGCGCCAAACGCGGACGATGCGCGATTCCAGAGCCGCGCGATTTGATCGCGCTCAGCTCGTCTTCGGCTTTGCGAGCTTCGCCGCGGTCTCCTTGATTGTCTTGGCGATCAACAAGGCCTGCTCCTTATTGAACGCAAAATCCTGCACGCCGCGATGCGTCGTCAGCGACAGCACCATGATGTCCGGCTGGTGCTCGGGCCAGCCGGTTGCGAAGGCGGTCACGAAGTCGGCGGTGGTCGATCGAGTGGTGGTCATCGTCAGAAATTTCCTTGTGTTGTGAGTGCGCGTCTTTCGCGAGCGCCTCAGGCCTTGGGCACGAAGGCCGTGACTTCGATTTCGACTTTCGCCCGCTGATCGACCAGGCCACCGATGTAGAGCAGCGTCGAGGGCGGGAAATTGCGCCCGAGCGTTTCTTTCCAGGCCGCGCCGATACCCGCGCCAGCGGCTTCGTATTCGCTGCGGCTGGTCAGGTACCAGGTCAGGCGCACAATGTGCTCGGGTCCGGCGCCGGCTTCGCCGAGCAGCTTGACGATGCGCTTCAGCGCCGTACCGACCTGGGCGGCCATGTCGGGGGCATAATCGCCTTTCTCATCGCCGCCGGTCTGGCCGGCCAGAACGATCCATTTGCCAGGACCGTCAAATTCGACGCCGTGCGAGAAGCCGCGGGGTTTCGACCATTCGGCCGGTTGCAAGGTACGCATGCGCAGTTTCCTCCTTGAAGACCGCCGCTCTTAGCACTGAACGGCTGGCTGCTCCCACAGCGAATTTGCGATGCTGTGCATCACAGCCCCGGCGCATTTGCGCGTTGCAAATTGTGGCATGCTCGCCGATACCGGCCTGCCTAACCCTCGCCGCATGCATGGATCGCACCCCCTCCAAAACCCTCGCCGCGCTGTGGATGGCCGGCTGGCTCACGCTGATGCTGGTGATCGCGATCGCCGGCCGCGAGGCGGCGCGCGAGATCAACGTGTTCCAGCTCATGGAGATGCGCTCGATCCTCGGCTTCCTGATGCTGTACCCGCTGATCCACGCGAAGGGCGGATTGGCCGCGATGAGGACAACGCGCCTGCCTCAGCACGTGGCGCGCAATCTGATCCACTACGGCGCGCAGCTCGGCTGGTTCTTCGCCCTGACATTGATTCCGATCGGTCAAGTGGTGGCGATCGAATTTACCATGCCGATCTGGACCGCAATTCTGGCCGCAATGTTTCTCGGCGAACGCATGACGATCTGGAAGGTCACAGCGATCGTGCTTGGGCTCATCGGCGTCGTCGTGATCGTTCGGCCTGCCACGAGCGAAATCAATCCGGGACAGTTGATCGCCCTCGCGGCCGCCGTCGGCTTCGGCATTTCGGTCGCCATGGTGAAATCACTGACGCGGACCGACCAGACACTCGCGATCATGTTCTGGATGCTGGTGGTGCAGTCGGCCGCCGGATTGTTCCCCGCGCTGTACGTGTGGCAGTGGCCCGCGGTCAATCTCTGGTTTTGGGTGGTCGTGATCGCCTTTTGCGGCACGTTCTCCCACTACTGCATGGCGCGTGCGATGCTGCATGCGGATGCGACCGTGGTGATCCCGATGGATTTTCTGCGAGTTCCCTTGAGCGCCGCCGCCGGCTGGCTGATCTACTCGGAGCGGCTGGATTTGCTCACCGTGCTCGGCGCCGTGCTGATTCTCACCGGCAATTTATTGAACCTGAAGCCGAATTCTTCGCCGCCCGAGCCCGCGAAAAAGTGAATCGCAAGGGATAGGCGCGCCACGGCTTAATTTTATTTCGCGCGCTGTGATCTAGATCACGCAACGGGGCGTGTCGAGAAGGTAACGGAAGGCTCCGGATTTGGTTTTCGCCTGCTTTTTTGTGGTGCGAAGCAGGCGGTTTTTTGTAATGTCCCGCCGGTGTTACAGCCAAATCCTTTGTTGATTCTGCAGGGGGATTCCTAATGCGCTTTAAAACCCTCATTTTGTCCGTCGTTTGCATGGTCTTTGCGGCCGGAACCGCCAGCGCCGAGAAGCGCGTTGCCTTCGTCGTCGGTAACGGTACCTACAAGAACGTCGCCCCGCTTCCGAACCCGACGGTTGACGCCAAGGCGATGGCCTCCGCGCTGCGCAATGTCGGATTTGAGGTGGTCGAAGGTTCCAATCTCACGCGCGACAAGATGACGGAACGGCTGCTCGATTTCGGCAAGAAGGCGCAAGGAGCCGACGTTGCATTGTTCTTCTATGCCGGCCACGGCATCGCCATTTCAGGCACGAACTATCTGTTGCCGATCGACGCCGATATCAAATCCGAGATGGATGTGAAGCTCGGCGCGGCCATCAATATCGATCTCACGCTCGAGCAGACCATGGGCGATGCCAAGGTCAAGCTCGTGTTCCTTGATGCCTGCCGCGACAATCCGTTCGCCGCCAAGATCAAGTCGAACTCGGCGACCCGCAGCGTCAACGTGCAGACGGGTTTGGCCGAAATGAAATCCGGCGAAGGCACGCTGATCGCATTCGCGACCGGTCCCGGCCAGACCGCGCTCGATGGCCAGGAAGGCGGCAACAGCCCGTTCACGCGCGCCCTGCTCGCCAACATCACCCAGCCTGGCGTCGAGATCCAGCAGGCCATGACAAAGGTCCGCGCGCAGGTCAACGAGGAGACCAACAAAGGCCAGCTCCCCTGGGGGCACACCAACCTGATCGGCGCGGTCTACCTCAACGGCGCGCCCGCACCGGGCGCCGTGGCGGCTGCCGCGCCGGCCGCAAGTGCCAAGCCGGCTTCGGACGTCGAACTGGAGTTCTGGCGCTCGATCAAGGATTCCAACAAGACGGAAGAGTTCAACGCCTACCTGACCAACTATCCGAATGGTCAGTTCCGCTCGCTGGCGTTGTCGCGGATCGCGGCACTCGAGAGCGGTGCGAAGGACAAGGACAACGCGACCCGCAATCTCAGCACGGGCATTGATCCCGCGACCTTCAAGGAGGAAGCGAACCAGACCACCGAGGACCAGATCGGCCTCGACAAGGGGCAGCGCCGCGACGTCCAGCGCCGCCTGACCGGTCTTGGGTTCGACACCAAGATCACCGGCCAGTTCGATGCGCCGACCCGTGCGGTGATCACGCGCTGGCAGGCCGCTCGCGGCTATCCCAAGAGCGGTTATCTCAACAAGCTGCAGCACAAGGCGCTCTTGACCGAGATCGTCGCCGCCGCGCCGGCGAGTTCCGAAGAGGAGCGGCCGAAGCCGCGCCGCGCCCCCAGCACTGTCCAGGCGCAACCTCAGCCGCAGCCGCAGCAGCCCCCGCCGCCGCGCCAGTATAGCGCTCCCCCTCCCGGTCCAGACCCCGCTGGCGCCGGTCGGTTCATCGGCGGCGTCGTCGGCGGCATGCTGCGCTGACGAGTAGCAGAGCTAGCAAAAAGGCCCGGGATGATCCCGGGCCTTTCCTTTTCCGCTTGGCGTCGATCTCGATTGCAGCCTGCTATTTGCCCGCGGCCTTTCGCAGCGCCTCATTGATGCGGTCCTGCCAGCCCGGACCGCCCTCCTGAAACCATTCGAGCACGTCCTGGTCGATGCGCAGGGTGACCTGCTCGCGGACGCCGGGAACAGCCGTCTTCTTCGGCGGCGCTTCCGCCACCTTGGCAGTCGCACGCTTGAATGCCGCCTCGGCTTCGGTGCGTGCGTCGTTCAGGGTTCTCGGCCGGCGCGGCTGGTCTGCCATCGCTAGATTCCTTCAAACAATGCGGTTGATAGATAACGTTCGGAGAATGACGGCACGACCGCGACAATGGTCTTGCCGGCTGCCTCAGGACGCTTGCCGATCGCGAGCGCCGCCGCGATCGCGGCGCCCGAGGAAATGCCGCCGGGAATGCCCTCCATCCGCGCCAGCGCGCGCGAGATCTCGATCGCCGTCGGTCCGCTGACTTTCACGATCTCGTCGATGACCGATCGATCCAAAATCTCCGGCACGAAGCCGGCGCCGATCCCTTGAATCTTGTGCGGCGTATGCTGCCCGCCCGACAGCACCGGGCTTTCTTCAGGCTCGACGGCGACGATCCGCAACGTCGGCTTGCGGGGTTTAAGCACTTGTCCGACGCCGGTGATGGTGCCGCCGGTGCCGACGCCCGCGACGAAGAAATCGATGTTGCCGCCGGTGTCGTTCCAGATTTCCTCGGCCGTGGTGCGGCGGTGAATTTCGGGATTGGCGAGGTTCTTGAACTGCTGCGGCATCACAGCGTTGGGCGTCGTCCGCACCAGTTCTTCGGCGGTTGCAATCGAACCCTTCATGCCCTGAGCTGCCGGCGTCAGGATGATCTCGGCGCCGAGGAAGGCCAGCATCTTGCGCCTCTCGATCGACATCGACTCCGGCATCACCAGTTTCAACCGGTAGCCGCGCGAGGCCGCAACGAAAGCGAGCGCAATGCCGGTGTTGCCAGAGGTCGGCTCGATCAGCACGGTATCGGCGTTGATCACGCCGGCCTTTTCCATTGCGATCACCATCGCCGCGCCGATGCGATCTTTCACACTCGCGGCGGGATTGAAGTATTCGAGCTTTGCCAGGATGGTTGCGCTAACACCATGCGTCTCCGGCAATTTGCGCAGGCGGACAATCGGTGTGTCGCCGATCGCATCGACGATGGAGTCGAAAACGCGGCCACGCCCAGGCCGTTGCACTGCACTCGTGGCCGATGACGCATCCATCTCAACACTCCTTGACTATTATGTGCGGGGGAAATTGGCGCTCTCCTACTTAGGAGCCGGTCGAAGCGCCATGCAAGGCGGGAATTGCGGGCGCGAGCATTCGCTGCAATGCAAAACAAGAGCATCGCAAAATATCGCGAAATCAACGCATTTGTGTTGCGACATCGTCAAAGATTTTGGAGTATACTTTAGTCGTGAGATGAACCAGAAGGTTCAGATCGCAAGGAGGTCACGATGGCAGCTTTTGCTGAAGTCCGGTCGACCGTAGCATTTAGGCCAGATCCGCGGGGGTGTGATTTGCCGACGTGCCCCGTCTGTGCCGACACGATGGTGGCTGCGGAAGCTTCAGCCTACCTCAACGACAACGTGATCAGCTATCTCTGGACCTGCGACACCTGCGGTTACGGATTCGTGACCAAGCATTCGGTCAAGAGGTTCGCCTGTAACTGAGCCTCCTATCTTGGATCAATGTCACCGCGCGCCCATTCGGCGCGCGTTTGTTTTTGGAATGTCTCGAACGTTCCATTCGCGATCGCCTCACGCATGCCCCGCATCAGGTGCTGATAGTAGGCCACGTTGATTTCCGAGAGCAGCATTGCGCCGAGCGTTTCTCCCGACCTCACCAGATGATGCAGGTAGGCGCGCGCGATGTTGCGCGCCGCAGGCCAATCGCTTTCCTCATCGAGCGGCCGCGGATCGTCGGCGTGGCGCGCGTTGCGCAGGTTGATCTGGCCGAAGCGGGTGAATGCCATGCCGTGCCGCCCATTCCGCGTCGGCAGCACGCAATCGAACATGTCGATGCCGCGCGCCACCGCCTCCATCAGATCTTCCGGCGTGCCGACGCCCATCAGATAGCGCGGACGATCGACCGGCAGCGCCGGCGCCGTCTCCTCGATCATTGCCAGCATAACCGCCTGCGGCTCGCCGACCGCAAGTCCGCCGATCGCGTAGCCGTGGAAACCGATGTCGACCAGTTCTCGCGCACTTGTGTGGCGCATCTCGGGAATGTCGCCGCCCTGCACGATGCCGAACAGCATGTAGCCGTCGGGCGCGGTCTCGAACGCGCGTTTGCTGCGCTCGGCCCAGCGCAGCGACAGCCGCATCGCGCGTTCGATGTCGTCACGCGTAGCCGGCAGCCGCACGCACTCGTCCATCTGCATCGCGATGTCTGCGCCGAGCAGCCGCTGCACCTCGATTGAACGCTCCGGCGACAGCTCGACCTTGGCGCCATCAATATGCGAGCGAAACGTCACGGCCTTCTCGTTGACCTTCCGCAAGTCAGACAGCGACATCACCTGGAAGCCGCCGGAATCCGTCAGCATCGGCCCGTTCCAGCCGGTGAAGGTCTGCAAGCCGCCCAGCGCAGCGATCCGCTCGGCGCCGGGCCGCAGCATCAGATGGTAGGTGTTGCCGAGCACGATGTCGGCGCCGGCATCGCGCACCTCGCGCCAATGCATGCCCTTCATCGCGCCCGCCGTGCCGACCGGCATGAAGGCGGGCGTACGCACCACGCCGTGCGGCGTGGTCAGGCGGCCGGTACGGGCGGCTCCATTGGTGGCGAGCAATTCAAAATGATTAGGAAGATTCATGGCGCTGCTTATTGCGTGCCGAGGACGCGCGATCAACCGCCCAGTGCACCCTCCAAGCGGCCCGCGCCCCACGTCGAACACAATTGAGCTGCCGAGCCCCGCTCAGCTTCCCTTGTTAAATAAAACGATACCGTATAGTTTTATGTACGGCAAGACCGGTCGCCATGGCGATGAGCAAGCGACAGGTATAGCGAGTACGGTGACTGACAGCGAATGCCCTCCCCCTCGTTCCTGACTGGATCAATCCATTCCGACCGCCGGATCTGGAGGACAGGCTCATGCCTGCTCAGGTCGGCTATGTTGCTGTGCAGCCTGGCGCTGGCCGCCTGCACTTCGCTGCCGCGCACGCCCTACAGCGCTGCGGACGCAAGTAGCGCCCGCGTGCTCCATATCGACGGCTTGCGACGCTACACCGACGAGCCCGTCACAAGATTCCGTTTCGAGAAAGACGACCGCTCCTCGACCAAGACCTATCTCGCGCTCTCCGGCGGCGGCGCGGATGGCGCCTATGGCGTGGGAGTGTTGAACGGCTGGACCGCGTCCGGCACCCGCCCGAAATTCTCGGTCGTCTCGGGCGTAAGCACCGGCGGCCTGATTGCGCCTTTTGCGTTTCTCGGGTCCCAATACGACGACACGCTGAGAGAGGTCTACACCAGCGGCATCGCGGAGAGCCTGCTCGACGACCCCAGCATAATCCGCGTGCTGTTCGGATCCGGCCTGTTCGGCAACAAGCGACTGCGCGAACTGGTCGCCCGCTATGTCGGGCCGGAGATCCTGGCCGAAGTTGCGCGCGAAAATGCCAAGGGCCGAAAGCTGCTCGTGGTGACGACCGATCTCGATACCCAACGCACGGTCGTTTGGGATATGGGGAAGATCGCCACGGTCGGCTCGCCCGAGGCGCTGCAGCTATTTCGCGACGTGATGGCGGCCTCCGCCAGCATTCCCCTGGTCTTCCCGCCCATCCTGATCGAAGCCGAAGGCCAGGGCCGGCGCTTTCAGGAGATGCATGTCGATGGCGGCGTCACCGCTCCGGTCCTGACGCTGCCGGATGCTTTGCTCTTCCAGGGCCGTCTGCCCGGAAACAGCCGGATGAACATCTACATCCTCGTCAACAAGAAGCTCGAACGAACGTTTGAGCTCGTGTCCAACAGCACGCTCGATGTCGCCTCGCGCAGCCTGTCGTCGATCACCCAGTCCCAGACGCGCTCGGTGATCTTTTCGACCTACGATTTCGCCAAGCGCAATAGGTGGAGCTTCCATCTGTCCTATATCGAGCGCGACTATCCCGCGTCGCCCAAAGAGGGATTCGACACCGCCTACATGCGAGCCCTTTATCAGTATGGCTATGAGAAGGCTGCGTCGGGCCACGCCTGGACCTCGACACTTCCGTGAGCCACGCCGGAGCGGAACGACGACCTGTCTGGACCGTTGACGATATGGCCAATTCGGCCAGATTCGCCATGACGCCCCTCTTGCTGCGCGTTATAGAGCAATGACTGATATAACGACCGCGCAGGAATCAACGGGCATGGGATTGACTGCGACCAAGACCAGACCGGCAAGACGAGACGTCCCGAAGTCGCGCGGCGGCCGGCCGACCAAAAGCGCTGCCATCGAACGCGATCAGCGGCTGATCGAAGTCGCTACCCGCCTCTTTTTGGACCGGGGCTATGACGCGACCTCGCTTGATGCGGTTGCGGAGGCAGCCCGGGTCAGCAAGCCCACCGTCTATGCGCGCTACGGCGACAAGCGCGGGCTGTTTGCGGAAGTGCTGAGGCGCGAAATTGACCGTTGGCTTGCGCCGCTTGCTGAAGCGGCGGAGGTGCAACTCACACGTTCCTCGGACATTTCGGTCGAGCAGCGCCTGATCGAGGTTGGTCGCGAGATGCTGTCGTTCACCTGCGGGCCCGATGCCGTAGCCTTCAGCCGCATGATGACCTCACAGGCCATCAATTTTCCCGACATTGCCAAACTGGGCAAGGAAGAAGGCTGGCTGAAAGCCGTCTCCACGACCGCGCGGTTCTTCGATCACCTGGTCGCACAAGGCGCGATGGACGTCGAGGATACCGGCATCGCGGCTGAGGTCTTTCTCGACGTAGTCGTAGGTCACACGCACCGCATGGCGACGTTCGGAACGCCGCTCGAGATGAAGTCCGCCGAAAAACGCATGCGCTCGGCAATCAGGTTGTTCCTGGCCGGCGCGCTGGGACCAGCGAGCCGCGTGCAGTCCACTCCCAAGGGGACCGTCCGGCGGCGCCCTGCCCGCTGACAATTCCGTGAGAACGGCGGTTCACGCGTCGATCCATGTTGCTCATAATAAAACGATACGGTATGGTTTTGTTATAAGCGAAGTGGGTCCCGTTTCACTGGTCCCGGCGGGGCTCGCGTCGCTTTGATCGGCGCTAACGGCAGTACAGCCCGTTTGCGACCATCCGCGGCCGGCCCGTTTGCCTCCAAAGGGCCGGCCGCGCGTTGTACGAGATGATCCGGCCCGTCCGCCGGCCGAGATAGCCTTGAGGATGGAGACTGCAAACATGCGTGCGCCCTGTTTGAGACAGTTGCTTGCAGCCGCCCTGCTAGCCGCAATCCTCCCTGTCTATGCGATCGCGTCGCCGACCGGCGAGGCAGTTTCGCTCGGCAATGAAGCCGAGGACGGCGCTGCGTCCGACCAGCAGGCAGTCAATCGAGAGCTCGAGCTCTTCCGTGGCTCAGCGATCTCGCTCAGCCAGGCCATGGCGATTGCCGAAGCCCTGCATGCCGGCGCGACGACCGCCGATGTCAGTTTCGACGGCGCGTCGGATTTACCAGTCTACCGCGTAAAGACCCTTCATAACGACCGCATCTGGCAACACGCCATCGACGCAACCACGGGCAAGATTGTCGGCGGCGAAGCCGCCCTGCCCCTGAAAGAGCTCGATGCCGAGGACCGCAGCAACCTCGCGGCCCTCAAAACGATCCGACACAGCCTGGCAGATGCCGTTCGCGTGGCCGAGCAGGCAGCCGATGGCAAGGCCATCAGCGGCGGCCTGATCCGCCAGCGCAGCCGGCTGAATTTCGCGATCATCGTCATGAGCGGCGGCGACCTGAAGGAGGTGATCCTGGAGCCTCCCAGCGTCGCAAGGCGGCGATGACCGGGTTCGCCGTTGCAGCCCGGACAAGGCTAAAAACCGTTGACGGCGGCGCCTGGCTGCCGCATAAGTCCGCGCCATGACGACTTCGACCAAAGCGACCGCGAAAACCAAAGCACCCTCTGGGGGCTCGGGAGCCGTGCGCGCGTAGTCGAACGATCGCATCATCCGAACCGAAGCCCCGCCTGAAAAGGTCCGGGGCTTTTTTGTTGCCCGCAAACCATTGATGCCCAAACAGAGGACAGACCCGTGAGCTACGAACCCGTTGTTGCCATCGTCGGCGTGACCGGCGCGGTCGGCGCCGAATTCATCGCCACCATGGACAGGCGCAATTTTCCCGTCCGCAAGCTCAAGGCGCTGGCCAGCGCCCGTTCGGCCGGCAAGACCGTCGATTTCCGTGGTGCGAAGATCATCATCGAGGAGCTCACCGAAAAGTCGTTCGAGGGCGTCGACATCGCGCTGTTCTCGGCCGGCGGCGGCATCTCGCGCAAGTTCGCGCCCGCCGCCGTGAAGGCTGGCGCCGTCGTGGTCGACAATTCCTCCGCCTTCCGCATGGACCCGAACGTGCCGCTGGTGATCCCCGAGATCAATGCGGGCCGCATCCGGGATCACAAGGGCATCATTGCCAACCCGAACTGCTCGGCGATCACGGCGCTGGTGCCGCTGTGGCCGATCCATCGCCAAAACCGCATCAAGCGCATGATCGTCTCAACCTACCAGGCGGCGAGCGGCGCCGGTGCTGCGGCGATGGAGGAGCTGGTTGAATCGACCCGCGCCTACCTCGAGGGACGGCCGTTCACGCCCAAGGTGATACCGCTGCCCTACGCGTTCAACGTGTTCAGCCACAACACCGCGATCGATCCCGAGACCGGCTACAACGACGAAGAGACCAAAGTCATCAAGGAGACCCGCAAGATCTTCGAGGACGACCAAATCGCGATCGGCGTCACCTGCGTCCGCGTGCCGGTGCTGCGCGCCCATTGCGAGGCGATCACCTTCGAATGCGAACAGCCGATCACCGAGCATGATGTGCGCGCCATCCTGTCGAAGGCGCCGGGCGTCAAGATCGTCGACGATCGGGCGAAGAACTACTTCCCGATGCCGATCGATGCGTCGGGCCAGGACGATGTGCTCGTCGGTCGTATCAGGAAGGATCTCAGCGACGCCAGCGGCCACTCGATTTCGATGTTCGTCTCGGCCGACCAGCTCCTCAAGGGCGCGGCGCTGAATGCGGTCCAGATCGCGGAGCTGTTGCCGCAGCGCGCGATGGCGTGAGCCGAGACCAGTTCGCACAGCGATCCCTGGATCTCAAGAAGCTCGGCGTGTTTACGCCGAGCCAGCATCCAAGCGTATCAGAGCGCGGCTGGTATGACATCGGTCCGGGCGAAGTCGCCGCCCTTGAAGAGGAGGGGCTGGGAGCGCGCTTTCGCCAGCGCATAGGCGGCACAATCTACGATGTTCAACTGAGCCGGATGACCCTGCCCCTTGCCGAAACGTCGAAACGCATCGAAGGCGATTCTTGCCATATCGTCATCGAATGGCACGGCGACAATTCCCGCCCTCTCCAGCAGTTCGTCAAAGAGATCAACGGCCTCCGCCCCCAGTCGTGCAAAAAGGACGACCTTGGTCTCCAGAACGGTCACCGCTGAAATCAACAAACTGTCTGCACCAAGCATGGCCGCCCGATAACGCGGTCCATCCTGTTCATTCGCAATGGCCGCGATGATCGCAGACGTATCCAGAACCATCAGGATGGTAACCCGAAGCGATCATAGCCCATGATCTCGTCCGCCGGACGGGAATCAAGAACGGGCAGACGGGACGCCTTCTCAAAGAAGGAATCCATTGCAGCTCGTCGATCGGCTGAAGTTGCCGGCGTAACGCGGGACAGCCGCTCCTCAATTGCGCGTTCCAACGCAGTCTCAACATCCTCGCCGGTGAGGCGAGCAAGGCGCTGAACGAGTTCATCAACCTTCGCGGAACGGATGTTCATGGGCAGCCGATTTTCATTGCAAGCCGCAGCAAAGATACCACTATTGGAGAGCTAGGTCACTCCCGCCGCGCCAGATTGTAGTGCCGCTAGCGCACCTATCTCCTCGGCCACGCGACATAGGCTATCGCTGCAGCTCAGCCGCGTCGATCGCCCGTCACGCGCCAGATGCAGTTGCCGACATCATCGGCCACCAAGAGCGAGCCGTCAGGCCCGAGCGTCACGCCGACCGGCCGTCCGTACGAGACCTTCTCATCGGGCGCGAGAAAGCCCGTCAGAATATCGCGCGCCGGGCCGGAGGGTCGGCCGTTCTCGAACGGCACGAACACGACGGCGTAGCCGCTCAGCGTGCTGCGATTCCAGGAGCCGTGCTGGCCGATCACCATGCCATCAGGAAAGCCCGGCAGCGTGCCTGCCGGCATCCAGCAGAGGCCGAGTGAAGCGGTATGTCCGCCGAGCGCATAGTCCGGCGTGATGGCTTTCGCGACCATCGCAGGATCCTGCGGCACGCGGTCGTCTACCGTCTGCCCCCAGTAGCAATAGGGCCAACCATAGAAGCCGCCGTCGCGCACTGACGTGAGGTAGTCCGGCGGCGTCTCGTCTCCCAGGCCGTCGCGCTCGTTGACGACGGTCCAAAGCACGTTCGTGGTGGGCTCCCAGGCAAGCCCCACGGGATTGCGCAGGCCGTTGGCGAAGATACGGCTAGTGTTAGCAGCGAGGTCGAGCTCGTAGATCGCGGCGCGACCCTCCTCCACTTCCATGCCACTCTCGGCGATGTTGCTGAGCGAGCCGACGCCGGCATAGAGTTTCTTGCCGTCTGCACTCGGCAACAGGCTCCGCGTCCAATGTCCGCCGGGCTTGAACGTGACGAGCTTGCGTCCCTCGGCCGTGATGTGGTCCGCGCCCGCGACATACGGAAAGGCGACGACACCGTCGGTGTTGCCGACGTAGAACGTGTCGCCCACCAGCGCCATGCCGAACGGCTGGCTCAACCCTTCCATGAAGATCCCGCGACTTTCGGCAACACCATCGCCGTCGCGGTCGCGCAGCAGCGTGATACGGTCGGCGCTGACGCCAAGAGCCGCGGCACGCCGCATCGTCGCCTGCATCGCATAATGGAATACACTCCTGGGCGGTCCTGCGATCTGCGTCGCCTCGGCGATGAGGACATCACCGTTGGGCAGCACGTTGATCCAGCGCGGATGGTCGAGGCCCGACGCAAACGCGTTGACCTTCAGCCCGGGCGCCACGGTCGGCTTTTGCCCCTCGCTCCAGCCCTGCGCCGTCGGCATCTTGAGCGTCGGGATGGCGCCTTGCGACTTCGCGGTCGGGATCGCCGGCGCGCTGCCCCAGGCCGGTTTGGGCGCCGCGCCCTGCTGGCGGCGCCAGAGCAGCGCCACGGCGCCGATCAGCGCGACCACACGCGCAAAAATGCTGGAAAAACTCATGCAAGTCCCCTGTTGTCACGCGCAAGGATACGCCGAGAGACGGTAGTTATACGATCTTTTCGGGATGGGCCGAATCGCAGGAACATAACCGTGGCGCTTCTTTGTCAGAGCGCTTCCTCCCTGAACCTTTGCCCGCCGGCAACCGGCGGGCTTCTTTTTCGAGATCCGGCGGCTGTCGCCCGGCGCGAAAGCCAAGACTCCCTGCGTCAGTCCCGCGCTCGAAACAGCAGACAGGCATCGCCATAGGAATAGAACCGGTAGCCTTCCGCGATCGCATGCGCATAGGCGTGCTTCATCGTATCCAGACCGGAGAAAGCTGACACCAGCATGAACAGCGTCGAGCGCGGCAGATGGAAATTGGTCAGGAGGATGTCGACCGCGCGAAAGCGATAGCCCGGCGTGATGAAGATCGAGGTTTCGCCGTCGAACGGCTGGATGGTGCCGTCTTCGCGCGCGGCGCTCTCGAGTAGGCGCAGCGAGGTGGTGCCGACCGCAACGATGCGCCCGCCCTCGGCGCGCGCGGCGTTCAGCGCGGCGGCGGTGTCGGCCGAGATCGAACCCCACTCGGCATGCATCTTGTGCTCGGAAGTCTCCTCCACTTTGACCGGCAGGAATGTCCCCGCCCCGACATGCAGGGTCAGCCGGTGCAGATCGACGCCGCGCTCGCGAAGCGAAGCTTCCAGCGCAGGCGTGAAATGCAGTCCTGCGGTCGGCGCAGCCACCGCGCCCTCCTTCGCCGCGAACATGGTCTGGTAGTCGGCGGCATCGCGATCGTCAGGCGTGCGCCTGGAGGCGATATAGGGTGGTAGCGGCGGCGTGCCGAGATCGGCGATGGCCTGGTCCAACGCCGGCCCATGAAACGAGAACGATAGCGTAACCTCGCCCTCTTCGCCCTTGGCCTCGACCTCGGCGTCGAGATGGCCGAGCAGGCAGACCTTGCCCTCATTGCCGAAGCGAACGATGTCGCCGGGCGCGAGCTTCTTCGCCGGCTTGACCAGCGCGCGCCAGCGCGAGCCGTCCAGCCGCTTGATCAGGGTCGCCTCGATCTTCGGCTCGGTCTCGCGGCCGATGCGGCGGCCCTTGAGCTGGGCGGATATCACCTTGGTATCGTTGACGACGAGCTGATCGCCCGGCTCCAGCCAGTGCGGCAGCTCGGCGATGGTACGGTCGCTCAAGGCGCCATCAGGTTGCACCACCAGCATCCGCGCGGAATCGCGCGGGCTTGCCGGCCGCAGCGCGATGCTTGT
Organism: Bradyrhizobium hereditatis; assembly: GCF_020329435.1. GTDB lineage: Bacteria > Pseudomonadota > Alphaproteobacteria > Rhizobiales > Xanthobacteraceae > Bradyrhizobium > Bradyrhizobium hereditatis. The sequence goes on from NZ_JAGKJK010000001.1 coordinate 680,583, forward strand.
CGAGGGAAGGTCAAAGTCGAAGAGATCGGTGCGCATGGCGCCGGTACGCCTCACTTGGCGTCATTCCGGGGCACGCGAAGCGTGAACCCGGAATCTCGAGATTCCGGATTGCCGCGCGTTGCGCGGCCTCCGGAATGACAGGTTGAAGTTACGCCGCGTCCAGCGCCATCCGCGCCTTCACGATCTTGTCCGGGTTCTGCACCGGCTCGCCGCGCTTGATCTTGTCGACGTTCTCCATGCCCGAGGTGACTTTGCCCCAGACCGTGTACTGGCCGTTGAGGAAGGAAGCATCGTCGAAGCAGATGAAGAACTGGCTGTCGCCGGAATCCGGATTGGCGGCGCGGGCCATCGAAACGGTGCCGCGGACATGCGGTTCCTTGTTGAACTCGGCCTTCAGCTTGTTGCCGGAACCGCCGGTGCCGGTGCCGTGCGGGCAGCCGGTCTGCGCCATGAAACCCTCGATCACGCGATGGAACACGATGCCGTCATAAAATCCATCGCGCACCAGCTTCTTGATCTGGGCGACGTGACCCGGCGCGAGATCCGGACGCATCTCGATGGTGACGGGGCCCTGGGTGGTTTCAAGGATCAAAGTATTTTCTGTATCAGCCATGCTCGTGTCTCTTCTGGTTTGGGTGGACGTTTGCGGGTTCTGAAAGTGACCGCGAAAGGCCGGCCGGCAACCGCACCGCCCAGTCCCTCGGTAAATGGCAACGGCGTACAGCGTTGCAATGTTTCCATGACCGCAATTCGGTACGCGACCCGGTCGTTCTCGCCGGCGTTTGCGGATTCGTAGGTAATCCTTGGTTGACCGAGAATGGCGCCTTCGCGGTTGAAGCTGACGATGACCGTAATGTCCATCGGATTGGCGCGCGAGACGGGCGGCGGCTGCCAGCACGAATGCAGTTTGGCGAAGACGTCCTTGAGGGTGTTGAGCTGCTGCGGCTGCGCCGAAAGGGATACATCAGACGCAAGCCACACCAGCGCGGCGGCAAACCAGACGAACCGCCTGCGCCGCGCCGACCTCATGGCCTCACTTGATGTCGGATGCGACTTGCACCTTCACCATCTTGTCGGGATCGACCACCGGTTCGCCGCGCTTGATCTTGTCGACCACGTCCATGCCCGACACCACCTCGCCGATCACGGTGTACTTGCCGTTTAGCGATGCGCCTTCCGCGAACATGATGAAGAACTGCGAATTCGCCGAATTGGGATCGCTGGTGCGAGCCATGCCGACGATGCCGCGCTTGTAGGGCACGTTGGAGAATTCGGCCGGCAGGTTCGGGTATTTCGAACCGCCGGTGCCATTGAAATTCTTGCCGTCGCCGGTCTGCGCCATGAAGCCTTCGATGACGCGATGGAACGGCACGTTGTTATAATAGCCATCGCGCGCGAGCTGCTTGATGCGCTCGGCATGCTGGGGCGCGATGTCGTTCCGCAGCTTGATCACGATGCGGCCCTTGGTGGTGTCGATCACGATCGCATTCGCCTTGTCCAGGTTGGCGGGCAGCGGCTGGGCGATGGCGGGAGCTACAAGGAACAGCGCGGCGAGAACGGCGAGAATTCGGATCATGAAAGCTCCGGTCATGTGAAACAGGAAAGCGTCTGGTCGCGTACGCGCGCGTCAGCCCGCGAATTTGGCCTTCAGGCTGACCGCAACCGATGGCGGCACGAAGGCGGAGAAATCGCCACCCATGCCGGCGATCTGGCGTACCAGCGTGGCGGTGATCGGGCGGACCGCCGGCGAGGCCGGGACGAATACGGTATGCACCTCCGGCGCCATAGCCTCGTTCATGCCCGCAAGCTGCATTTCGTAATCCATATCCGTTCCATCGCGCAGTCCACGAATCATGATGGTCGCGCCGACCTGCCGCGCCGCGGCTACAGTGAGGTTGTCGTACGTGATGCAGTCGAACGCGCAGCCGGCTTGTTGCGCAATCGGCTCACATACCGTCCGAACCATCTCGAGCCGTTCCTCGGTCGAAAATAGCGGCTTTTTGCCGGAATGGACGCCAATGGCGACGATCAGGCGGTCGCACAGCGTCACGGCGTGCCGCAGCACGTCCAGATGGCCGTTGGTAATGGGATCGAAGGAACCGGGATAGAGCGCGATACGGGACATAGGTCCCGTCTACCCCGCCCGCGGCGGCCCGGCAAGCCGGACCGGTTCCCGACTGGTCCAATGGCCTGATCCGGGTCGGCCAATGAACGAGTTCCCCGAGAACCTCCCGGCTTTGGGGAATGTTTCGTCGCGCCGGGCCGACGAAACAAAACTCAGCCGGAACGAAACCATTTTCCGCGTCCGCGAAGACAGGCGGAAACTTGCGCTAACTACAAGTCCCCCAACGAAACGACGGGGCCGCCAAGGCCCACAACAGGGGACCGTCAATGATCAAGGCTTTTTCCACAGTCGCCGCTGCCGCATTCATCGCTGCCGCGCTGACCGTACTGCCCGGCTTTGCCCCCCAGGTCGAAGCCAGCGTGCCGCAGGCGCTAGCCAAGGGCGACCGTCTGGATATCCGTACCGTCGGCAAGGATTGCTCGCAGCAGGCCTGGCCGAATTTCGAAACCTCGTGTCTCCGCACCGCCGGCTCCAAGGCCGCGGTGAAGGAAGCCCGCCTGGTCACCGCTGACCGCACGCCGTAACGGCGCAGTTCTTCGTTCCGATCAAACTCCAAGGAACGCTCTGGTGGCGAGTAGGGATGCCCCCCCTGCTCGCCACTTGCTTTTCAGTCACTCGTTGGAGGTCCCCGGGATTACCGCTGGCAACTCGAGCCGGCGCGGCCTGACGGCTGTCTGCCGGTGGGCGATGCCAGGGATGGCGTGCTGTTGAAGGCTGCGGTACACTTCGCGTGCGACGAGTGACCATCCCTCTCTTGCGGGAGGTCGATGTGGACATAGCGAATTGGCTGCGCCGCCTCGGATTGCATCAGTACGAGAGCGTGTTTCGCGACAACGACGTAGACGCGGAAACCCTGCCCAGCTTGACGGCAGACGATCTACGCGAACTCGGCATCACATCGGTTGGCCACCGCAAGAAGCTACTCTCGGCAATCGCCGCACTATCTCCAACACCTGGCAAGACCCCGGAGGACGATCGCGGCCTGCCGCCAGCCGAGGCCAGCGCTTCACGATCGTCGACTAAAGCGCGGCCCGCCGAGCGCCGTCACCTGACAGTGATGTTCGTCGACCTCGTCGGCTCGACCGCCCTGGCGGTGCGGCTTGATCCCGAGGACATGCGAGAGATCCTTGCTACCTATCATCGGACGGTTGCAGCGGAGGTGGCCCGTTTCGGGGGATATATCGCAAGATTAATGGGAGACGGGGTCCTCGTCTATTTTGGTTGGCCCCAAGCGTATGAGGACGCGGCCGAACGCGCTGTTCGCGCCGGACTCGCAATCGTGGAAGCTGTGGAGAGCCTTCAGGAGCGAGTAAGCGGCGCCCTTGCCGTGCGCGTCGGAATCGCGACCGGGCTGGTCGTGGTTGGCGAATTCGTCGTGGAAGGAGCCACCCAGGAAGAAGACGTGGTCGGTATGACCCCCAACCTCGCCGCGCGCCTGGAGCAACTGGCTGAACCCGGTGCTGTGGTGATCTCCGAGAGCACGCGGCGCCTTCTTGGCGGCTGGTTCACAATCATTGATCTGGGACCGCAACAGCTCAAAGGGATCGAGGTCCCAGTACAGGCTTTCCGCGTTGTTGGCGAAGCGACGGCCGAGGGTCGGTTCGAGGCCCTGCGGCGGTCCAATATTGGCCCGCTGATCGGTCGCGACAACGAACTCGCCCTGCTTCTCGACCGATGGGAGATGGCAAAAGGCGGCGAAGGTCAGGTCGTGCTGCTGTCCGGCGAGGCCGGCATCGGCAAGTCGCGAATTGTGCTCGCGCTTCGTGAACGCCTGCGAAACGAACCTCGCTTCCGGATCGGGTATTATTGTTCGCCGCACCATGTGAACAGCGCGCTCTGGCCAGTTATCGCTCAGCTCCAGCGCGCGGCAGGGCATCTCCACGAGGACACTCCTTCATTGAAGCTGGAGAAGTTGGAGCGGCTTCTCGGCCAGGCTGGCCAGTTTGGCGAGGACGCGGCACCGCGGCTCGCCGAGGTGATGGGATTGTCGCTCGATGGCTATACGGCGCCGGCAGGAACGCCACAGGAGAAGAAGGCGCGGCTTTTCGGCATTTTGCTGGCGCAGATGGAGGGGCTTTCGCGCCAGCGGCCGATGCTGATGGTGTTGGAAGACGCGCACTGGCTCGATCCGACCTCGGAGGAACTGTTCGAACGCGTGGTGGACAGGATCCGCGGTCTGCCAATACTTCTCGTCGCAACCTTGCGGCCCGACGTGCCAATGCCCTGGACCAATTTCCCGCACGTCACATTGCTGAGCCTCAACCGCCTCGGGCGGCCAGCATGCCGAACGCTGATCCAAATGGCGGCGGGTGAACGGTCGCTGCCGCCAATCGTGATCGAAGCCATTCTCTCCCGCACGGAGGGCGTCCCGCTGTTCGTCGAGGAATTGACCAAAGCGGTTCTTGAAGCAGCGATCTGGAAGACGCCGGGCGGCGATGGCGACCTCGAGCTTGCCGGGCCTCTTCCACCCCTTGCTATCCCGGCGACGCTGCAGGACTCACTCATGGCTCGCCTCGATCGCCTGGCTCCGGCGCGCGAGGTGGCCCAAATCGCTGCCTGCATAGGCCGGGAGTTCGAGGAGGATGTCGTCGCCGCAATTGCCGGATATCCCCAACCGCAGCTGGCCGCGGCGCTCGGTCAATTGTGTCAGGCTGGACTCATCCAACGACGCGGGACTTTGCCGAGTCATGCGTACAGCTTCAAGCACGCGCTCGTCCGCGACGCGGCCTACGCTACCTTGCTCAAATCGTCCCGTCAGCAACTCCATGCGCGCATCGCGCAGGCGATCGAGCAATTGCGGCCAGAGATCGCAGCGAGCCAGCCAGAGATTGTCGCGCATCATTTCATTGAAGGCGGTCTGCCTGATCAGGGGGCAATCTATCTGCTGGCTGCCGGTCGGCTGGCAAAGGCGCGGCACGCCGCCAGAGAAGCGGTTTCCCAGCTTGAGACGTGCCTGCAGCTCACCGCCCGTCACCGGGACGACGCGGCGCCGATCGATCGGCACACCGAGCGCGAGTGCCTCCTGATGCTGGGCGACCTGGCCGGCGTCGACGACGACCTGGACCGAGCGAACAACTATTACGAGCGCGCCATGGCACTCGGCGAAACCGACGCTGACCGCGACCGTGCGCGCAACTGCATTCACCGCGCCCGACACACGGTGCGGGACGGCGCGCGGCTCGTCTTCTACGAGCACGGCAGCGGCGAGCCGGCGATCGTATTCGTTAATCCAATCGTATACGGGCTGGCGACCTTTGAACCCATTCTCGAGCAGCTCTGCCAGGAATTCCGGGTTATCACCGTCGATTGCCGGGGCGCCGGACGATCTGCCCCATTTGTGCGGCCATACGGCATTCTCCAACACATGGAGGATCTGCGGGTAATCATCCAGGCAGCCGACGCCGCTCCAATCGTTGGTGTTGGCATCTCGCGCGGCTCCAATCTGCTTATCCAGCTTGCCCACAAACACCCGGAACTCGTCGGAAAGATCATGACGGTGGGCACGCCGTTGATCGGAGCGAACGGACGCCCGCTACTTAATCCGGAGTACATGGCGCTTCGTGATGAGATGGCGCTTCGTGAGGACGCTCATAGTCGGGGTGCCATTGAGGAATTGATTCGCATGCACAATCGCTACGTCTACAGCGAGCCAGAGTCCGACGAGTTGCGGCGGCTGGCCTTCGAGCGCGTCTCCAGGTTGCCAAACGAGACGATCCTCAGCTTCTTCGATCTGGATCCGGACTTAGACGTCGTACCGCTGCTTGAATCGATCGCCGTCCCGACGCTTGTCGCCCACGGTCGAGAAGACCAACTCATTTCCTACACCGCGAGCGAATTCATCGCCCCCCGCATTCCGGGCGCGGAGCTCTATATGTTTGAGGGCAAGGGGCATAACCCGATGTTCTCGGCCACGGACGAATTTTGCGAAGTGCTCCGCAATTTCATTCGCACGGGACGCGCGGAAAGAACGTCTCGAGGATCGCTTGCGGCGTGAAGCAAAGTGGGGCGTCGGCGTGGGCCAAGCGTTGGTTGAATCAAGCTTGGCCAGGAGAATTGATCCCAGGTGCCAATGGGTCTGGAGCCTGGTTTCCGGGCGACCGCCAGTGGCAAGTAGCGATGCCTCCTGCCCGCCACTGGCGTTCCGATCACCGTGTCCCCGTCTCGCTAATACCTTGGCCGGCGCCAAATTCTTCTGCCTGCCTCAGGCGCGCGATTTCGTCTTGCCGAACGATCGCGTCGCGCGGCGGCTCGCCGCGCCTGCATTGCCGACGCGCTTCAATACCGAGGTCACGACATAACGGCCGGCGGGATGGATGCTTTCCGATATCTCGAACAGGCGGCCGTTCGAATCCAGATATCGCCGGATGACCTCGAGCGCGGGCGATTCCGCTTCCGCTCCCAGCGCTTTGGCAAATTCGTTCGGCACCACGGTCGCCGCCACGGTTTGATGCACTTCGGAAGCGATTACGCCGTAGCTGTCGGCGATCATGTCGCAGACCAGGCGACGGTCCTTTCTGATGTTGCTGACCGCATCTGCATAGCTTTCCTCGACATAGCAATCGACCCAAGCCAGCGGCGGCGTTTTGGGCTTCGTCGATGCCCGAACATAGGCGACCCGCAACCAGCGCGAGCCCGGCTGGCAGCCGAAGCGCCGTGCCGCTTTGCGGTCCATCACGACAGTCTCGATGCTCCTGATATCGCGCTCCGTTGCCGCGGCGAGCGCGACGAGATCGCCGAGTGAGCCGAGCGTCTGCTGAAAACTCTGTTGCGGAGGTTCGCGCGTCTCGACCCGCGTGCCGGAGCCCTTCCGCCGCGACACTGCTCCAAGCTCGGTGAGACGGCGCATCGCCGCCCGCACGGTCTGCCGGCTGACATCGTAGCGCGCCGCAAGCTCGAGTTCGGTCGGGATCAAGCCGCCGACGGGGTACTCGCCGCGGTGGATCGCCTCCAAGAGATCGTGGGCGATGTCTTCGTAGATTGGCATGTCGAACGGTCTCTCGCGGGTTGGCGGCCCCCGTACCACGGCTTCACCGACCCAGCATCCGCTGTTGACAGCTTTGTACGTATTAATGATATGGCCGTACATACTTAGGGAGTGAAAATGACCGCGGTGGCCAGCACCATATTCGACAGCGTTCTTTATCGCGACGTTTTCTCCACCCCGGCGATGCGGGCGGTGTTTTCCGACGACGCCCAGCTCAAGGCCTATGTGCAGGCCGAGGTGGCGCTCGCCGTGGCCCAAGGCGAAACCGGTGTCATTCCGCGCGAAGCGGCCGAGGCGATTGCGCGCCAGGCCCCGGCGATCGTGCTCGACAGAGCGCAGTTGAAGCGCGATACCGAGAATGTCGGCTATCCGATCGTCGGGCTGGTCCGCCAGCTCTCGCAAGAGCTCGGCGAATCCGGCGGCTATTTGCACTGGGGCGCAACCACCCAGGACATCATGGATACCGCGACCGTCCTGCAACTGCGCGACGCGGTTATCCTGATCGAAGCCCAGCTCGCCGAAGTCATGGGTACCCTCGCGGGGCTCGCCCGCCTCCACCGCGATACGCCAATGGCGGGGCGAACCCATCTTCAGCAGGCCCTGCCGATCACGTTCGGCCACAAGGCGGCGATCTGGCTTTCGTCGCTGCAGCGCTCGGCCGATCGGCTCGCGCAAGCAAAACCGCGCGCGCTTCAGGCGCAGCTTGGCGGCGCGGCGGGCACGCTGGCTTCACTGGGCAATCGTGGACTGGATGTCCGCGCCGCTTACGCGCGCGCGCTCCACCTGGCCGAACCAGACATCACCTGGCATGTCGCCCGCGACGGGCTCGTCGAGATGGTGCAGACGCTTGCGGTGATCTGCGGCGCGCTCGGCAAGATCGGCTATGATGTCATGATCCTGATGACGACCGAGATCGGCGAGGTGTTCGAGCCGTTCTCCTCGCACCGCGGCGCATCCTCGACCATGCCGCAGAAGCGCAATCCGATCTCATCGGAAATCCTGCTGGCGAACGCGAAGGCCTCGCGCGACGCCGCTTCGCTGATGTTGGATGCCATGGTTCAAGACCTCGAGCGCGCCACGGGCCCCTGGCACTGCGAATGGCTCGCATTGCCCCAAGTCTGTCTGCTCACCGCGGGGTCGTTGGCGCAGGCACAATTCATGCTGTCCGGCCTGATCGTCGATCCCGCGGCGATGAAGAAAAACCTCGATTCCACGCGCGGTCTGATCGTGGCCGAAGCGGTCATGATGGGGCTCGCGCCCGCGCTTGGCCGCCAGTCCGCTCATGATGAGGTCTACGCCGCTTGCCGCGACGCGTTCGACCGCGGCGACGGATTGCTTGAGGCATTGCTGAGGCGTCCCGCGATCGCGTCAGCACTTCCGCGCGATCAGCTCGCCGCCTTGTGCGAACCATCCAACTATCTCGGAACGGCCGCGGAGATGGTCGACCGCGTGCTCGCCCGTCAAACCAAACGATAACAAACAATAGACACGTGGGAGGATCGACGTTCACGACGACCCGCACTCTCGACCGCCGCGCCGTAGCGTCTCGGCTGGTTGCGAGCGTTAAAATTCGTCCCCAACGTGATTTGGCTTACACTAATTCGCGCAAGGTGATGGCTAGAGTCCAGGCTCCGGTGGGTGCCTGCGGCAGAGCGCTCGTCAGCGCCCCGGGATGCCTAGTGATCGGGAGGGACGCCGACATGGCCGTCAACTTCAACTTTCCCCGCGTGATCCGCTCCGCCGAACCAAGGCGGCTGGTGAGGTCCTCGGACGGGGACACGACCGTCATCGAGCAGCCGATCCGGATGGTCTCGTGCGACACCCCGGAGAAGTCTGGATACGCCGGCAAGCCAGAGGTCAGCCAGCCGAAGCTCGATAAGTGCCGCCAGCGCCTCCAGGGCGGGTTTTACAACGCGCTGCCCCAACCGCTTCGCGACTATCTTGTCGCGAAACTCACCCACGATGCGGCGCAACGGCACATCGAGGCCGGGGAGCGCGCGAGCGAGGCGTTCGGCAAGCTCCTTGCAACCCGCCTCACCCGCCCCAATGGCACCACACGAAGCGTGGCAACGATCCCGACCGGCGAGATCATCGACTCCCACGGCCGCATGCTCGCGTATATCGCTCCGTGGTTCACCGGATCGCAGTCCGATCCGGTGCCGCCGCCGAACGACCCCGAGCGGCGAACGCTTAACCTCGACATGATCGCCAAGGGCTGGGCCGCCTTCTTCCCGATCTACCCGTCGCTGCCGAAGAACAGCGACATGAACCTCGCGATCGCGGAGGCTCAGGCCGGGTGGGAGGGGAACAAGGGGGCGTGGACGCTGCCCAGCGGCCGCAACCTCTTACTGGGCTACGAGTACCGCATGTGCATCAAGCTCGGGGAGGTGAAGAAGGATGCGGCGGGAAACGTCGTGCCGGACCAGAACGTGAATCCGCGGGATCTCATCGACGAAGCGTTCCAGAGAAGCTGCGTGAACTTGCAGACAATGACGGAGGTGGACCTGTTCGGATTCCACGCCGTGCCGCCGTGGGCGCGATTGTGGTTCTGGTGGAAGGACCGCAAGCTGGCGCGGCAGCACCTCGGTCTTCCCGCGGTCAACGACTGAGCTGAGGCGCGTTCCTCAGAAATAGCTCAGCATAATCTTGCAATGTCCGCTTTTTGAACCCGAAGCGGAATGGGCTGTTGTTTGTTCTGCGCTGAGCACCTCACGGCAAACTGAGGCCCGCCAAAGGGCCTTTGTGTTAGTCTTGTCACTGGAGGTTCTGCGTGTGTGCGGTCCAGAAGCATGCCAAAGGAACCAAAAAAGCTTCGCCTCTTTACCGAGCATGGTTGGCTGATTGCGCTGGCCGTCGCGGTTGGCTTGGTGCTCGGCTTGGCCGGACCCACCTCTGCGCAGTTCTTTGATTTCGGCGGATATCAGCAGCGGCCGCCACCGCACCGCGGTGGCGGCTGGTTTGGTAACGAACAACGCGGCGGCGGCTGGCTTGGTAACGACACGTTTGGGCCATACCAGCAGCAGTATGCGCCGCCGCCTCGTTGGAATGGCCGGCAAGCGCAACCGGTAGTGCGCGAGGATTTTTCCAAGGCGCCGCCGCCCGAGAAGCGCAACACGGAACCGGAGCGCCACATTCTTGTGCTCGGTGACGCCATGGCAGACTGGCTCGCCTATGGGCTTGAGAATGTCTATGACGATCAGCCCGAGATCGGTGTGATCCGCAAACACAAGACAGTCTCCGGCCTGATCAAGTATCAGCCGAAGGGCGATCCAGCCGATTGGGCCGCCGCCGCCAAAGGCATTCTGGCTACCGAAAAAGCGGACGCTATTGTCGTCATGCTCGGGCTTGATGACCGCGCTGCAATCCGCGAGCCGGCAGCCGAAAAATCCGACAATAAGACAGGCGACAAGAAGGACGCCGACAAGAAAGACGCCAAGGCCAAACCGGATAGCAAGCCGTCGGACGCAAAACCGGCGGCGAAGCCGGACGGCGCAACCAAGGGGACGGATGCCGAATTGTCGCCAGACGACAGTGATGCGCCGTCGGTCACTGGACCGGAGAAGAGCGCGCGTTCGCCGAACGGCCTCCACGAGTTTCGCGAGAAACGCTGGGTCGAACTCTACATGCAAAAGATCGAGGAGACGATCGGCGTACTCAAGTCCAAGGGTGTGCCAGTGCTGTGGGTGGGTCTGCCAGCGGTACGTGGCTCCAAGTCGACAGCCGACACGGCGTTTCTGAATACGCTCTATCGGGATGCGGCCGGCAAGACCGGCATCACCTTTCTCGATGTCTGGGACGGATTTGTCGATGAAACCGGGCGCTTTTTGCAGCAAGGCCCCGATTTCGAAGGGCAAATCCGCCGGCTGCGCTCCTCCGATGGCGTGTACTTCACCAAGGCCGGAGCGCTTAAGCTCGCGCATTATGCCGAGCGCGAAATCAACCGGTTGTTGGCTGCGCGTTCCGCGCCGATTGTGCTGCCCACCGAACCGGCAACGCCCGACGCCAGTGCGCGGCCAGATCAGCCGGCGCCGCGTCCGCTGGCCGGGCCGATCGTTCCCTTGACGGCCCCCTCTGTCGGCACGGATCAATTGCAGGGCGGTCCGGGGTCGCGGCCGGTAACGATGGATGCGCAAGCAGCTCGGTTCTTGATCACAGGTGAGCCCTTGTCGGCGCCAGCCGGTCGAGCCGACGATTTTGCCTGGCCGCGGCGAGAAATCGGACGCGAACGGGCCCAGGGCGAGACGCCAATGGCATCACGATTGCTCGACGCCAATGCGCGGGCGCCGGCGGCATCGCCAAAGCCAAAAAAGCAACGCTAAAGTGAGACCACGACGAGTTGCCGTTCGGCGTCAAAGATGACCCTAGTTCCGAACTGCTGACATTCTCGATCGAGGCTTTGCTGGATCCATTCCATGTCTCGCCACGATGGAATGGACAGACGAAAGTTCTTGATCTGCAGGGGCACCAGTTTGAGCGCATGGAGGCATCCGCTGGTCGGATCCAGGTCGGCGAAATACATCAGCACGAGATCGTCACGGTAACGCTCGTAACCGGGGATCCCTTCATAGTCGTTCAGAAAATCACCGCAGCCATAGAGAATGAGACGATCTCGATAGATTTCGATCGCTCTGGGATGATGCGAAGAATGCCCGTGAACGATCGACACCCCTGCCTTGTCGATGAGGGTCCGGGCCAGAACTTTCTGCTCATGGGGAATGTGATATCCCCAATTGGATCCCCAATGGATCGAAACGACGACGAGATCGCCCGGCCTCCTCTGCGACATGACCTGGTGGGCGATCTCCGACGCACTCGCCTCGGAGAGGTCGGGCAGCAGGTTGACGCCTGGAGCGTCTGCTGTCGCAGCCCATTCGAGCGGGACGCCGCTCGATGTTGATCCGAACGAAAAGATCAGGAGACGCGCTCTGGCAAGGTTAAGCACCGCGGGTGCGAGCGCTTCGCGATCGTTGCGTCCTGCACCCGTCGCTTTGACGTTGAGTTTCTGCAGGGTCGTCAGCGTCTCAAGCAGGCCGGCGCGGCCCCAGTCGAGCACATGGTTGTTGGACAATACACAGCAGTCGATCTTGGCGGCCACGAGACATTCGGCATTCTCGGGGCTCATGCGATAGTTGATGCCTTTGTTTGCGCGGTCGCCGCTGCGGGTGACAGCCGTTTCGAGATTGATGATCCGCGCGTCAGGCTGCATGCGCTCCAATTGATCCAATGCGGCGCCCCAAACGTAGGATGCCCCGTTACGTCGCGGAATGGAGCCGTTTGCCTGTTCGGCGAGCAGCACGTAGCCTTCCGCCGATCGCATGTAATCTTCGTAAATCTCGGGGCTGCAGGGGTGCGCCAGCACCTGGTCGATACCACGGCCGCACATCACATCTCCGCAGAGAAAGAGCCGCACTGATTCTCTGGGCGCAGCGGGCAATCGTCTTTCCTCGGGCATGAACACTGCTCCGGAATCCGCGTCAGGCGGAAGATCCTCGGAATGCCGCCATCACCTCGGCCAGCATCCGCTCCTGCTCTCCCGAATAGCGCGGAGAAAAGTGAAACGGCTCGACGCGGTGCACATTTGCCTCCCGCGCAATTTCTCCCGCAGCTGTTGTTGTAAGGTGGCCTCGCCCCCTCGCCAATTCGGCGTCCGCCGCGGCAAATGCGGCCTCAATGAAGAGGATGTCCGCATTCTGAACGAGCGCCACGATGGCGGCCCGATTGGACGGCGTGTCGGCTACATCGGTAACATAAGCGATTTTCTGACCGGCGGCGACCGTCAAGAGATCGCGCAGGCTGCCAAGTGGCACAAGACGACCATCTGATGTCGCCGGTCCGTCGATATGGACCAGATGATCGTCCGCGCGACGCTCGACAACGGCCTGCTTGAGCGAGCGCAACCACGGGCCAACGGGAAGTCCACGCTCCGACAGTCGGTTCTTCCAGATGTTCACATGCGCCGCTTCCTGCAGGGCAAAGGCAAGGCAGGGCGTTCCGTGTTCAAGGATCGCGGCCGAGACGCGATGGGTCGGCTCGTCGCAGAGTACGCCGGCAGAGGTTTTCTGTGAGGCTAATGGCTCCGCGGCAAAGGCCTTCCTCAGGCGGAACCGTGTCGTAGGCATGGAATTCGGCGTTTCGAATTCACTCACAACGAAAACAAGATCGCAAGGATAGGCTTCGACCAGATTCCATCGATAGGCCTGAAGCTTGTGAAACACGCGCTCCGCGAAGCCGGGCGGACCGTAGAGCTGCACCGTTTTCTCGCGCCCGACCAGCAAACGGAGCAGATGGTCGAAGCCGACGAAATGGTCGATATGCGCATGCGAGACGAAGATCTGGTCGACACGTCGTATCTTCCGCGCTGACAGAGAAGCGATTTCTCCGACGTCGAACAGCAGACTGTGCTTTTCGAACATCGTCTCCACATAGATCGTCGGGTCGCCATAGCGACCATTGACGAGGCTCGGATGGAAGATCGGTCGCATCGCAAGCTACTCTGCCGCAACGGGTTTTCCACGCATCTCAGGCGCGTCATACTAGCTTCATCGCACAAGACCCTTTGTATACCGCGGCTGATTTTGGCCAATGTCCGATGAACTTCCCGGATGTAATCAGAGTTATTGGATTCTGCACCGGGCAAGGTCGAGCCAAACTGCCGCAATCGGATCGCGCCCGCGCCTAGCACCGTCAAGGCCACTCGGAGCGAGTGTGGTGAACATAGTTCCGCGCCGCACCGCGACCAGAGTTGAGATCGGCGAGCCGGATCTGGAAGAACTCGTCAAGCCCGAGCCGATGTCTCAGCCTGATGGAGAGAGCCATGAAGCTCGTTTCAAACGCCTTCGCCGACGGGGCAGCAATTCCTCGGCGTTTCACCTGCGATGGAGAAAACCTGTCGCCGCCTTTGCAATGGTCCGGCGCGCCAGCCGAAACGCAAAGTTTTGTTCTGCTCTGCGATGATCCCGATGCGCCCGGTGGAACGTGGCATCATTGGGCGGTTTACGATATTCCCCCAGTGCTAACGGAGCTCACGGACGGGGCCGCGCAAAACACGAACTTGAAGCAGGCAGCCAACGATTTTCGGAAGGTCGGCTATGGCGGCCCGTGTCCACCACATGGCCATGGACGTCATCACTATCACTTCCGGTTGCTCGCCCTCTCGACGGACCATCTTCCGGCAACGGCCGGAGCGTCCTGTCGTGATATTGAGCGAGAGGCGCGCAAGCACGCGATCACAGAAGCGATCCTCGTTGGCTGGTATGAGAGATAGCGTCGTAGTCCGGATGAGCGAAGCGAGATCCGGGGACAGTCTTTCCGCGGATGAAGTTTCCCGGATGTCGCTCCGCTCATCACTCCAGGCCGGCCTTATTGGCCGTTCCCGTTCTCGCCGTTCTCATCTTCCGAAATATGCTCGACCGAGACCACGTGTTCGTCTTCGGCGGTGTCGAACACGATGACGCCTTGCGTCGAGCGGCCGGCGATGCGGATGTCCTCGACCGGGCAGCGGATGAGCTGGCCCCTGTCAGTAACCAGCATGATCTGGTCGCTGTGCTCGACGGGGAATGACGCCACCAGCTTGCCGTTGCGGTTGTTGACGTTCATCGCGACGATGCCTTTGCCGCCGCGGCCGGTGGTGCGGTACTCGTAGGACGAGGTGCGCTTGCCGTAGCCGTTGACGGAGACCGTCAATACCACCTGCTCCTGCGCGGACATTTCTGCGTAGCGCTCCTGCGAGAGCTGCAGCGAGCCTGCACTCTCCTCGCCCTCGGCATCGGCAGGTTCTTCCGCCGCCGTTTCGCCGGCCACCGCGCGGCGCATCTTCAGGTAAGCCGACCGCTCATCCGAAGTGGCCTCGACATGGCGCAGGATCGCCAACGAGATCAACGTATCGTTTTTTGCTAGCGCAATGCCGCGCACGCCCATCGAGGTGCGGCCGGTAAAGACGCGCACATCGGCCACAGGGAAGCGGATACACTGGCCGCCGGCTGCGGTCAGCAGCACGTCGTCATGCTCGGTGCAGATCTGCACGTCGACGATCGCCTCGCCCTCTCCGAGCTTCATGGCGATGATGCCGGAGCGGCGGACATCGACGAAGTCGGACAGCTTGTTGCGGCGGACGGTGCCGCCGGTCGTGGCGAACATGACGTCGAGATTGCCCCAGGAGGATTCGTCCTCCGGCAGCGGCATGATGGTGGTGATGCGCTCGCCCTGCTCCAGCGGCAGGATGTTGATCAGCGCCTTGCCGCGCGCGTTCGGCGCCGCCATCGGCAGCCGCCAGACCTTCTCCTTGTAGACCTGGCCCTTCGAGGAGAAGAACAGCACCGGCGTATGGGTCGAGGCGACGAACAGCCTGGAGACAAAGTCCTCGTCGCGGGTCTGCATGCCTGCGCGGCCCTTGCCGCCGCGCCGCTGCGCCCGGTAGGTCGAGAGCGGCACGCGCTTGACGTAGCCGGCGTGCGAGACCGTGACCACCATGTCCTCGCGCTGGATCAGGTCCTCGTCCTCAACCTCACCCTCCTGCTCGATGATGAGGGTTCGGCGCGGGGTGGCGAACTTCTGCTTCACCTCCGCCAGTTCGGTCTTGACGATCGCCTGAACGCGGGCGCGCGACCGCAGGATGTCGAGGTAGTCGGCGATCTCTGCCGCGAGCTTGTCGAGGTCTGCGGAAATCTCATCCCGCCCCAGTGCGGTCAGCCGCTGGAGCCGCAGGTCGAGGATGGCCTTGGCCTGCTCCATCGACAGCCGGATCGTACCATCGGCGTTGATGCGGTGCCTGGGATCGTCGATCAGCGTGATCATCGCCTCGACGTCCCGCGCCGGCCAGTCGCGCGACATTAGCGTATCGCGCGCGGTGTTCGGATCTGGCGAGGTTCGGATCACGCGGATCATTTCGTCGATATTGGCGACCGCGATCGCAAGGCCGACCAGGATATGGGCGCGGTCACGCGCCTTACTGAGCCGGAACTTGGTCCGCCGGGTCACCACCTGCTCGCGGAATGCGATGAAGATGGCGAGCAGATCCTTCAGGGTCATCGTCTGCGGACGACCGGAATCCAGCGCCAGCATGTTGGCCGGGAAATTCGCCTGTAACGGCGTGAACCGATAGAGCTGGTTGAGCACCACATCGGGCACGGTTTCGCGCTTCAGTTCGATCACGACGCGATAACCGTCGCGGTCGGACTCATCGCGGAGATCGCCAATGCCCTCGATCTTCTTCTCTTTTACCAGATCGGCAATGCGCTCGACCATCGTCGCCTTGTTCACCTGGTAGGGAATTTCGGTGACGATGATCGCTTCGCGGTCCTTGCGGATCGTATCGATTGTGACATTGCCGCGCATCACGATCGAGCCACGGCCGAGATGATAGGCGGAGCGGATGCCCTGACGGCCGAGAATAATGCCGCCGGTCGGGAAATCCGGGCCTGGCACGATGTTGATGAGGTCGTCGATCGTGAGCGCCGGATTGTCGATCAGTGCGACGCAGGCGTCGATGACCTCGCCGAGATTGTGCGGCGGGATGTTGGTTGCCATGCCGACGGCGATGCCGCCGGCGCCATTGACCAGGAGATTTGGGAACTTGGCCGGCAGAACCGACGGTTCCTGCTCGGAACTGTCATAGTTGGGCTGGAAGTCGACCGTATCTTCGTCGATATCGCCGATGACCTCCTGCGCCGACCGGGTCAGGCGCGCTTCGGTATATCGATAGGCCGCCGGGGGATCGCCGTCGATCGAGCCGAAATTGCCCTGCCCGTCGATCAGCGGCACGCGCATGGAAAAATCCTGCGCCATACGCACCATCGCGTCGTAAATCGATTGATCGCCGTGCGGATGATACTTACCGATCACGTCGCCGACGACGCGCGCGGATTTGACGTATTTCTTGTCCGGCGTGTGTCCTTGCTCATGCATCGAGTACAGAATACGGCGATGCACCGGCTTCAATCCGTCGCGCGCATCCGGCAGCGCCCGCGCCACGATCACGCTCATGGCGTAATCGAGGTAGGAGCGTTTCATCTCGTCGAGGATCGAAACGGGACGGATATCGGAGGGCTCCGGCGGCTCGCCGGGCTTGTCGTCTTCGTTGTCGGACAAAGGGGAAATCCAGTCAGTTCTCAGTCAGGAATCATATAGCGCATCGTGGGTCCGATCACCACCCCGTAACGATCGGGATGAGCTGTTTTTCCGCTCGTTTTTTCATGGACTTACGGCATTGCAAGAAAGTCTTCCAAGCGTTCTTGAAACGGCCGGTTCCGGGCCGGAAAATGCCGGCAGGAAGGTGTCTTCCTACCCCAGTTTCAAGGGCCGAAAACCACCGCATGCATGATCCGTCCCGGCAGGAAAGTGAACGCGCCGGCGATGATCAGCGCGCCGAAGAAGATCGATGTCATCGCCTTCTTGTGGCCGCTGACATTGTGCCGCCGCGCATACAGGACCGCGAGCACCAGCATGACCGGCACGAAGATCGACAGGAGATGGATCGGGCTGAATGGCCCGACCATGCGGATCTCGTGGATCCAGAGCGAGCTGATTGCCACCGCCGCCATCAGCACCACCCAGATCCAGCCGATGGTCCGGTGCGGCAGCGTCCCCTTCGGGGCCACGAACTGCACGACGCCGAGCGCGAAGGCCGCCATTGCGGCGAAGGCGTGTAGCGGGATCGTTCCGGGGGCCTCCAGCAGCGGTGCGAGGCTCATGGCGCGCGCTCCAGATCGGTTTGGCGTTCGAGGCTGGGCGCAGTTTACGTAAAATAGCTCATGTAAAAATTAATAGCAGCAAGCGGCCGCGCGGTGCGGATCACAGCACGGCTGTCGCGGGCACTGCAGCCAAATGCGGATGGTTCTCGCGGCGGCACATTGATCGCTGAAGCAGGCGCAAAACACTGCCTCTCGCGAGCGAATTCCTGCAAGCCAAATGCGCCAGTCGTGCGCCCTGCGCTAGAACGGGATGTCGTCGTCCATGTCGCTATTGCGGCTGCCAGCCGCTACAGCGCGCCGCGGCGCCGAGCTAACCGGGCCGCTGGAGCCGAAATCGTCCGCATCGTCGGAGCCGAAGCCGCCGCCCCCGCCGCCACGGCCGTCGAGCATGGTCAGGTTCGAGTTGAAGCCCTGCAACACGACTTCGGTCGAGTATTTGTCGACGCCGCTCTGGTCGGTCCATTTGCGCGTCTGCAACTGGCCCTCGATGTAAACCTTGGCGCCCTTCTTCAGATACTGCTCGGCGACCTTACAGAGGCCCTCGTTGAAGATCACGACGCGGTGCCACTCGGTCTTTTCCTTGCGCTCGCCGGTGGCCTTGTCGCGCCAGGTTTCCGACGTCGCGACGCTCAGGTTGGCGATCGGTCGCCCGTCCTGTGTGCGCCGGATTTCAGGATCCTTGCCGAGGTTGCCGACCAGAATCACCTTGTTCACGCTTCCCGCCATCGCCGCTCTCCACTCGATATTGCCGGCAAAAATCCTGGTCCGGCCGCTCCGTCTGCAATTCTTGACCTGTCGCTTGTCTGACTTCCGCGTCCGCTTCCGGACTTCCGAATTGACCCTATACGCTCGCAGGCCGCACTGACCTCGCGATCCCTTCGCAAATCGGCGGTTATCCACATATAGCATCACGAGGCCATATGTTCCAGCTTTGTTCCATCGCGCCTCGCTCACGCCGCCTCATCGGGTCACGCAACCAAAAGGCGAGTCGCTGGTACTGGAGAGGAATCGGACAGCCATGCTGACGGACCTTACGGTTCCCGTCGAGTTCCAGTTATCCTAAACAAATCATTACGTTGGTTCCATACACTTGGTTCTGCAGTGTGACTTTTGGGAGACGCTATTTTGGCGCGAGTCACGGTATAGACATGATCCAACGGCGCGGGCGCTCGCGTCATTTTTGGAACGCTTCGGGACCAGCGAGAAGCGGACAATATCTGGAGATGGACATGAAGAAGGTTTGGTTAGCTTCGGTTGCCCTCATCGCGTTCGCTGCGCCTGCTGCGGCTGCCGACCTTGCTGCGCGCCCCTACACCAAGGCGCCGCCGCCCGCGGTCGCCACCCTGTACGACTGGAGCGGCTTCTACATCGGCGGCAATGGCGGCTGGGGTACGAGCCGCAAGTGTTGGGACTTCGTCACGCCGGCCGGCGCCTTCGTCGGGGCCGAAGGTTGTCATGACGCAGACGGCGGCACCGCTGGCGGTCAGATCGGCTATCGCTGGCAGGCCGGCACCTGGGTGTTCGGTGTTGAAGGCCAGGGCAACTGGGCCGACTTCCAGGGCAGCAATGTGAGCCTGCTTTTCCCCGCCGCCAGGAACGAGTCGCGAATCGACGCATTCGGCCTCATCACGGGCCAGGTCGGTTACGCGGCCAACAACGTTCTGTTCTACGTCAAGGGCGGTGCGGCCGTTACGGCGGATCGTTTCCGCGTCTTTGATGTCCCCACCGGCGTGCTGGTTGCCACGACCGGTGATGACACCCGCTGGGGCGCCAGCGTCGGCGCGGGCATCGAATTCGGCTTCGCACCCAACTGGTCGGCCGGCGTCGAGTACAATCACCTGTTCATGCAGGACCGCACCCACACCTTCGTCACACCGGCTGGCGTCTTCAGCGGCACCGACAACATCAGCCAGGATGTGGATCTCGTCACCGTCCGCGTGAACTACCGATGGGGTGGCCCGACCATCGCGAGATACTGATCGCTGCGACAGCATACGGGAATACGGAAAGGCCGGCGTGACGCCGGCCTTTTTGTTTGGTTGTACCGGGAACTTATTTGGTTGTACCGGGAACCGTGAATGCCCGCGACGGTTGCAAAATACCTATATTTGCCGCCGATGTGGTTTTTGGGAGACAGGATTCCGGCGACGGTTTCGCTATATGGGCTAGCCAACCTCAAATTGACCACTCCCGCAGTTGCGTTGGAAATGCCGAAAGGAAGAAACGTGAAGAAGATTTTGCTGATGACGACCGGTCTGATCGCGCTCGGGATGGCGCCCGCGATCGCCGCCGATCTTGCCGCACGGCCCTATACCAAAGCGCCGATCGCGGTTGCAGCGTACAACTGGAGCGGCTTCTACGCCGGCATTAACGGCGGCTGGGGATCGAGCCGCCAGAGTTGGTACGACGCGGGCTTCTCGCTGGGCAGCCATGACGCAACTGGCGGCACCGTCGGTGGTCAGATCGGCTATCGCTGGCAGGCTGGTACGTGGGTGTTCGGCGTTGAAGCGCAGGGCAACTGGGCTGACTTCCACGGCAGCAATGTGATCCCGCTTGTTGTTCCGTCGATTACCAATGACACTCGTGTCGATGCCTTCGGCCTGTTCACCGGTCAGGTCGGCTACGCTGCGAACAACGTCCTGTTCTACGTCAAGGGCGGCGCCGCCGTGACCTCCAATCGCTACCGTATGCTCGCGAGTGCCACCGGTGCCCAGATCGCCAACGGCGTCGATGATACCCGCTGGGGTGGCGTGGTCGGCGTCGGCCTGGAGTATGGCTTCGCCCCGAATTGGTCGGCCGGCATCGAATACAATCACATGTTCATGCAGGACAAGACCTATAACTTCGTGACCAACGGCGTCGTCTTCCCGGCTGGCCTACTGCTGGCCAACGGCCGCATCAGTCAGGACGTTGATATCGTTACCGCTCGCATCAACTATAAGTTTGGCGGATACTGATCTCCGCATTGGAGTTCCAACATGAGAAAAGGCCGGTCTTGCGCCGGCCTTTTTTTGCGCGGTCTCGGTCCGAGCTGCTGACGACTGCTGCCAAAATATCCTCGCGCAAACAATCCGTTGATGACTCGCACGCGACACTGGAAATTCCCTGTCGTTCTTCCTATGTTCCGGCTTTCAATCATCGGCGCCTGATCCGGTTCTTTGCCGGCAATGCGCCGCCTAACGCGGCGCGTTCCTCGCGTGCCTGGAAATGCCGATATGGATGAAGTGCTAAGGGCGAAGCGCCAACAGAACGCCGGCTCCGCGTCGCGTGCGATCACCATTCGTGGTGCGCGCGAGCACAATCTCAAGAACATCGATCTCGAGATTCCCCGCGACAAGCTCGTCGTATTCACCGGCCTCTCCGGCTCCGGCAAATCCTCGCTCGCCTTCGACACCATCTATGCCGAGGGTCAGCGCCGTTACGTCGAGTCGCTCTCTGCCTATGCGCGCCAGTTCCTTGAGATGATGCAGAAGCCCGATGTCGACCAGATCGACGGGCTCTCTCCCGCCATCTCGATCGAGCAGAAAACCACATCGAAGAACCCGCGCTCGACCGTCGGCACCGTCACGGAAATCTACGACTACATGCGCCTCTTATGGGCGCGCGTCGGCGTGCCCTATTCGCCCGCCACCGGCCTGCCGATCGAAAGCCAGGTGGTCTCGCAGATGGTCGACCGCGTGCTGGCGCTGCCCGAAGGCACCCGCCTCTACCTGCTGGCCCCCGTCGTGCGCGGCCGCAAGGGCGAGTACAGGAAGGAGCTCGCCGAATGGCTCAAAAAGGGCTTTCAGCGCGTCAAGATCGACGGCACGTTCTATGAGCTGTCGGAGGCGCCCGCGCTCGACAAGAAATTCCCGCACGACATTGACGTCGTGGTCGACCGCATCGTGGTCCGTCCCGATCTCGGCCAGCGCCTCGCCGAAAGCTTTGAGACGGCGCTGAAGCTCGCCGAAGGACTTGCGGTGATCGAATACGCCGATGCCCCGGCCGGCGCGCCGGCGGCCGAGGACAAGAAGAAGACCGCAAAGATCCACGACAAGAGCGGGCCCGAGCGTATCCTGTTTTCGGAAAAGTTCGCCTGCCCGGTTTCCGGCTTCACCATCCCCGAGATCGAGCCGCGGCTATTCTCGTTCAACAATCCCTACGGCGCCTGCCCGGCCTGCGGCGGCCTCGGCGTCGAACAACATATCGACGAGGACCTCGTCATTCCGGACAAGGAGCTGACGCTGCGCAAGGGCGCGATCGCGCCCTGGGCCAAATCCTCCTCGCCCTATTACATCCAGACGCTGACCGCGCTCGGCAAGTTCTACAAGTTCACGCTCGACACCAAGTGGAAGGACCTGCCGAAGAAGACGCAGGCAGCGCTGCTACACGGCTCCGGCGACGACGAGATCAAGTTCTCCTATGAGGACGGCGTTCGCTCCTACGACACCAAAAAGCCGTTCGAGGGCGTCATCACCAATCTCGAGCGCCGCTATCGCGAGACCGAGAGCGAATGGGCGCGCGAAGAACTGGCAAAATATTTCTCCGACATTCCCTGCGAGGCCTGCAAGGGCCATCGCCTCAAGCCGGAGGCGCTCTGCGTCAAGATCGGCGGCAAGCATATCGGGGAGATCTCGGAACTGTCGGTGAAGCGCGCCGGCGAATGGTTCGAGAGCGTGCCGAAGGCGCTGAACGCGCAGCAGAACGAGATCGCCGCGCGCGTATTGAAGGAGATTCGCGAGCGGCTGTCCTTCCTGCTCGATGTCGGCCTGAACTACCTCACCCTCTCGCGCTCCTCCGGCACATTGAGCGGCGGCGAGAGCCAGCGCATCCGCCTGGCTTCGCAGATCGGCTCGGGGCTGACAGGCGTCCTCTACGTGCTCGACGAGCCCTCGATCGGCCTGCACCAGCGTGACAACGCGCGATTGCTGGATACGCTGAAACGGCTGCGCGACCTCGGCAATACCGTGATCGTGGTCGAGCATGACGAGGATGCGATCCGCCTCGCCGATCATGTACTCGACATCGGCCCCGGCGCCGGCATGCATGGCGGCAATATCGTGGCGCAAGGCACGCCCGCCGACATCATGCGCAATCCGAAATCGCTGACCGGCAAATATCTCACCGGCGAGTTGTCGGTGCCGATCCCCGAGCGCCGGCCGCCGAACCACAGGCGCACCATCAAGGTCGTCAACGCCCGCGGCAATAACCTGAAAAACGTCTCGGCGGAAATTCCGCTCGGCTTGTTCACCTGCGTCACCGGCGTTTCCGGCGGTGGCAAGTCGACGCTTCTGATCGATACGCTCTATCGCGCGATCGCGCGCAAGCTCAATAATGCCAGTGAAGGCGCCGCGCCCCACGACCGCATCGAGGGGCTGGAGCATATCGACAAGATCATCGACATCGACCAGTCGCCGATCGGCCGCACGCCACGCTCGAACCCCGCGACCTATACTGGCGCCTTCACGCCGATCCGCGAATGGTTCGCCGGCCTGCCCGAGGCCAAGGCGCGCGGCTACGAGCCCGGCCGCTTCTCCTTCAACGTCAAGGGCGGCCGCTGCGAGGCCTGCCAGGGCGACGGCGTCATCAAGATCGAGATGCACTTTCTGCCCGACGTCTACGTCACCTGCGACACCTGCAAGGGCAAGCGCTACAACCGCGAGACGCTGGAAGTCCTGTTCAAGGGCAAGTCGATCTCTGACGTGCTCGACATGACGGTGGAAGAAGCCGCCGAGTTCTTCAAGGCAGTCCCCCGCGTCCGCGAGACCTTCAAGACGCTGCACCGCGTCGGCCTCGACTACATCCATGTCGGCCAACAGGCGACGACGCTGTCCGGCGGCGAAGCCCAGCGCGTCAAACTGGCAAAGGAACTGTCAAAGCGCGCCACCGGCCGCACGCTCTACATCCTGGACGAGCCCACGACCGGCCTGCATTTCCACGATGTCGCCAAGCTGCTCGAGGTGCTGCACGAGCTGGTCGCGCAGGGCAACACGGTGGTGGTGATCGAGCACAACCTCGAAGTCATCAAGACCGCCGACTGGGTCATCGACCTCGGCCCCGAAGGCGGCGACGGCGGCGGCGAAATCGTCGCCTGGGGCCCGCCGGAGGACATCGTCAAGGCGCCGCGGAGCTATACGGGGAAGTTCTTGGCGCCGGTGCTGAAGAAGGCGGAGGGCAAGCCGCGGAAGAGCGCGGGAGCGAGCGAGGCGGCGGAGTAGGCTCACGACCCCCGATAGAGCGTGGGGCGATTAGCGAAGCGTAAAACCGCCGCTCCTCTTTGTGATCAACCCCGCCGGCTTGCTACACCGTCCAATAATGCGGATGCGGGCGCGAGCGGTCGCCCCAGTCGAAGGCTTCTTCATCAAGTTCGGACGGGCCGGCGCGCAGGTCCTCCGCCGTCACGTCGGTCTGGAAGGCCTGACGTGCTGGGTCAAACCGAAGCGCGTCCCACCGGATCGGACAATGATGGTGGCTGCCGAGCAGCCCTCCGGTCTTGATCACGGCGTAGGCTACCGTTCCACTGGCCTTGTCGAGCATCAGGCGTTCGATGAAGCCGAGCTTTGTGCCGTCGCGACCGTAGACGCTTACATGCTCGACGCGATCACTGGGCACCAGGGTATGAGGCATGGTTGACCTCCCTGTCTTCTCTGTTCTCCCGGCATTCTAGCACAAACGAGGCGGCATGCGGGGCGTCCAGTCGCCGCGGCCCTACCGACAGCTCCTTGCTTGATGTTTTTTTGCAATGCCGAATGCCCTTGCCACGCCTTTACCGCCGCAAAAACGTCCCGAACGCGCGCGGTCCGTCGCCGACCTTGATCTCTCCGGTCACCTTCAGCTCGGCCACATCGATGATGCTGATCGAGTTGCTCTCCCAGTTCGCCACCACGATCTGCCTGCCGTCCGCCGTCGCCGCGATCCCCTCCGGATAGTCGCCGACACGGATGCGCTTGACCGGCGCCAGGCTCGCGAGATCGAACACGCTGACGGTGCCCTCATACTGGTCGGCGACGAAGCCGCGGCCTTGCGCGAGCGCAACCGCATAGGGGCGCAAACCCGTCTTCACGCGCCCGATCTCTTTGTTATCGGCAATGTCGATCACGGAGACGTCGTTCGATCCGACATTGGCGGTGTAGGCGCGCCGTCCCTCTGCATCTATGGTGATGCCAAACGGCCGCGTCCCGACCTTGATCGTGGCCCGCCGCTCGCGCGTTGCGGTATCGATGACGGAGACACTGTCGGCATCGCGGTCCGCCGAGAGCAAGAGCCGCCCGTCCGGTGTTACGGCAAGCCCCGACGGCGATGCGCCGACCGCGATATCGGCGATCACGCGCAGCTCTTTCGGATCGATCACCCGCACCGCCGCGGCGTACCAGTCGGCGACATAGACCGCGGCGCCATCCGGCGCCACTGCAACGCCGAGCGGACCACCGCCGACGTTGACCTTGCCGACGACCTGGCGTGCGGCAGCATCGATCACGGTAAGCGCCTTGGCGTCGGGGCTCGTCACATAGGCGAAGCGTCCGTCCGGCGTGACGGCGACGCCTGCCGGCTTGCCGCCAATCGCGATGGTCGCCACCGGCCGCGATGTCGCGAGATCAACGACGGTGAGATTTTCGCTGAGCTGATTGGTGACGAACGCCTCCTCGGCGCTCGCTGCGCCGATGCTGGCGACGAGCGCCGCCAGAACAAGGCCCCGCACGATCAGCTTCCGCTTTCGACCTTCTTCTTCAGCGCCTCGAGGCCCGCGCGATAAAGCCCACTCACCGCCTTCACGGCAGCCTCGTCGTTCAGCTCCGGCGGCGGATCGTTGTTGGGAAAACCGCGATAGAACGCACCGGCCCACTCCAGGCTGCTCCCCTTGCCGTCAGCGCTGGGCGTGACCGTCAGGGTGGACGAATAGTTGGTGACCGGCAGCACCTTCACGTCCACGGCGGTGATCCGATACGAATAGGTCATCTTCTCGGCGTCGTATTTATAGAGCTCCTCGTCAACCGTCGCGCCGGTCGCCAGCGTCAACCGCCGCGTGGCCTCGATCGCGTTGCCCTTGTCGCCTTCCGTCTTGCTGACCGGCGGCAACCAGCTCAGGTCCTGAAAATTGCCGATCACAGCCCACACCTTCGCCGGCGGCGCGTTGATCTCGATCGATTCCCGCACCTTCTGGCGGGTCGGTCCATGCGCCCAGGCTGCCCCCACTACGGCCATGGCCGCTAGCACGGCCGCAGCTTTCGCGATCGTTGCTCTCATGCGTTTCCCCATTGTCTTGCCCGCCGGCGCGGGCTGCGGTTATCCATGCGCATTCTCGCAGCAATCAAGGCCGGTTCGTGGCATCGGCCAGAAGCGAGCCTGTTTCGAAACCGCTGGTACGGCAGGTTAATACCATGTTCCGTCCTCACTCTGCGATTGCCGCGTCCACAAATCCCTTCGGGTCCTCGCAAAACTCCCGCATGAGCTTGTAGTGGTCGGTGTCCTTCACCGTCACCGGCTCCAGCCCGTACTTCGTCAGCCGCAGCAGCGTGGCGTTCGGGTAGGCCATCAGCATCGGTGAGTGCGTCGCCATGATGACCTGGCAATGGCCGATATTTTCCATCCGCCGCATCAGCTTCAGGAATTCGATCTGGCGCGAGGGCGACAGCGCCGATTCCGGTTCGTCGAAGATAAAGATGCCCTGCTTCTGGCAGCGCTCGTTGAAGAAGCGCAAAAAGCCTTCTCCGTGCGAGTGCGAGAGGAAGTCCGGTGGTGGCGGCCTGAACGGGTCGTTCAGCGCCGCCTTGTCCAGATATCTGGCAACCGAGAAGAAGCTCTCCGCGCGAAAGAACCATCCGTTCGTGATCCTGGGCAGCCAGCTCGCGCGCAGTGCCGACGAGAGGCTGCCGCCCATTTTCTCCACCGCCTCCGAATGGTCGACCGGCATATAGCCCTTGCCGCCGCCCGCTTCGTCATAACCCGCAAGCGCGGCAATGCCTTCCAGCAGCGTCGATTTGCCCGTGCCGTTCTCACCGACGATGATGGTGATGGCGCGGTCAAAGCTGAGGTCGAAATCGTCGCGCAGCAACGGCAGGCAGAACGGATAGGCCTCGCGATCGGTGATACGTGAAGGTTCGAGCCAGACGCGTTTGAGATAAGGCGCAGGCAGGTTGATCGGCCGATTACGTTTCAGAGCCATGTTCGCTTCCCGCCGGGCCTTAATCCACTATTCCGGCTTCTACGAACCCGTGCGGATCCTCGCAAAACTCTCGCATGACCTTATAGTGGTCGGTGTCCTTCACCGTCACCGGCTCCAGCCCGTATTTCGTCAGCCGCAGCAGGGTCGCATTCGGATAGGCCATCAGCATCGGTGAGTGGGTGGCCATGATGATCTGACAGTGGCCGATATTCTCCATCCGGCGCATCAGCTTCAGGAACTCGATCTGGCGCCCAGGCGACAGCGCCGATTCTGGTTCATCGAAGATGAAGACCCCTTGGCGCTGGCAGCGCTCCTCGAAGAAGCGCAGAAAGCCCTCGCCATGCGAATGCGAGAGGAAATCGGCATAGAGGCTGCCGACGGCGTCGAGGTAGCGCGCGACCGAAAAGAAGCTCTCGGCCCGAAAGAACCAACCACCGCCGACAATCTTCGGCAGCCAGCTCGCGCGAAGCGCATGCGAAAGCTGCCCGCCCATCTTCTCCAGTGCATCGGAATGGTCGACCGGCATATAGCCCTTGGCGCCGCCGGCTTCATCAAATCCCGCGAGCGCGGCGATACCTTCCAGCAACGTCGATTTTCCGGTGCCGTTCTCGCCGACGATGATGGTGATGGCACGGTCGAAGCGCAGTGAAAATTCGTCGTGCAGGAACGGCAGGCAGAACGGATAGGCCTCGCGGTCGGCGATCCGCGAAGGTTCAAGCCAGATCCGTTTGAGGTATGGCGCTGGCAGGTTGATCGGCTTGTTGCGTCTGGAAGCCATTGGGTTTGGGTTTCAAGGAAACAAAGTCGTTCGTTATGGTTATACAGGGAATACCATACAATCCTAGATGGCACCCCCATGCCGAGTAGCACCTATATCTTCTTGCGCAACGCCATCCTTAGCGCGCAGCAGGTCGTCTGCTTTTATGATGGCCGTCGCCGCGAAGTCTGTCCACACATCATCGGCACCAACAGGAACGGCGAAGAGGTCGTGCTGGCCTGGCAGTTCGCTGGCGAGAGCTCGGGCCCGTTGCCGCAATGGCGCTGCCTGAAGCTGGCGGGCGTTACCAAGGTACATACGCGCGAGGGCTGCTGGCACGAGGGCCACTCGCACCGCACGACGCAGACCTGCGTCAGCAATATCGATCTCGACATCAACGTTCATGTTCGGAAGCGGCGGTGACGTGCCGTCATTGCGAGCGTAGCGAAGCAATCCATTGTCACCTCATGCGCGGAAAGATGGATTGCTTCGCTGCGCTCGCAATGACGTGGATGGGTCGCATCGTGCTGAATACTCGCATGCACGATACAACCAAACCTGATCCAACAAACACGATCGTCTCATCTCTCGCGCATTTCGAGAACGCAGTCTCCACCACACGTCGCCGCACCGCTGTCGAAATAGCAACCTGCCCGCGCCAATGCGCGGACGCGCTTCGGTCCAATTTTTGCCGGCATAGATGTCGTATGGTTAATCCTGCGAACGACGTTCACACATCCGCACAAACGTCGATTGCAGACGACTCTTTGGGGCGCGTTCGCGCCCACTTCCAGAACGTTACGTCACCATGCCGGTGCAATCGGTCCGTGATGGGCCTGCAGGGGGTTATGCGAGTGTTCAACTACAGGGGACAAATTATGAAACGACTACTTCTAGCTGGTGTGGCCCTTTCGGTCGCGACTGCGGCCTCGGCCGCCGACCTTCGGGCGCGGCCCTACCCCAAGGCCCCGCCGGCGGCGGTGGTTGCAGCGTACAATTGGTCCGGCTTCTACATCGGCGCGATGGGCGGCTATGGCTGGGAGAGCGAAGCAGGAAGCGGCGGCTTCGGCGGCGGCACCATCGGCTACAACTGGCAATTCCCGGGCAGCCAGTTCGTCTTCGGTATCGAAGTCGATGCCGCCGGCGCCAGCATCAAGGACAGCGTCACCGAGGATCTCGGTGGACTTCTGGTCACGACGGAAACCAAGATCAACTCATTCGGCAGCGTGACCGGCCGCGCCGGCTTTGCACTGGATGCGGCCCTCCTCTACGCCAAGGGCGGCTATGCCTGGGCCAACAACAAGGCCTCGATTTCGGCGCTCGGCACGACGTTCTCGGACAGCCAGTCGCACTCGGGCTACACCATCGGCGGCGGCCTCGAATATTTGTTCGCTCCGAACTGGTCGGCCAAGGGCGAATACATGTTCACCAGCCTGGGCAGCGAGACCTACAATCTGGGCGGCTTCCCGCTGGATTCCGGCACCATCGACTTCCACACCATCAAGGTTGGCGTGAACTATCACTTCAGGTGAGACACGCTGGGACCCGCAGGGGCTCGCCCTATTCGACAAACTGTGGTCACCCGCGAAAGCGGGTGACCACGTATTCCAGAAGCGCCTGTGATTGAATCGATAGGCCGCGGCGTACTGGGTGCCCCGCCTTCGCGGGGCACGACAATGCGTCGCGAGAAGCCAGTCACAACACCTCCAGCACCAGCTCCATCGTCATCAGCACCGGATTGTCGCCGCGCATCAGACGGCCCTCGGCGATACCGCCGAGATAATCGACAAGCGCGACATCGATCTCCGCATGCAACATGCCGTCAGCGCCGGGGGCGATCAGGCCGTCCCTGATCGCAAGCTCGGTCGCGAACGGCACGACGGTTCGGCCATCAGTGAAATGAGCGCCAATGGTGGAGCCGACGCCGCCGTGAATGCGTGCGCGCAGGATTCCATGTTGCCGGCAGAACGTCTCCAGCGCCGCAGCAAAATCCTGATTCGGCCGCAGCCGCATTGCAAAGGCGCGGCTGTCGGCCTTCACGTCGGTGCCGATACGCGCGACCGGGCCGAACAATTTGAAATTGGTCTCAGGATCGGGCGCCGCCGTAAACATCGCGCCGTCAATGCCGAACGCTTCCACCGCAAACGATTCGGCGACGATGCTCTCCTCGGGCAGGATATGGCCACCGTGCAGATGGCCGTCGCTCTCGATCCACAGCCCATGGCAATGAAAGAATGGTGCGCCGTCGCGCTCACCGAGCGTCATCGCACCACACTTCAGCCGCGTGATGCCTGCCGGTCGAAAAGTATCGCTATAGAACGCCGCGTTCGCGCCCGTCTTCGACAGCGCCGGCATCACATAGGCAAAGGGCCCGAGCGCCCCTCCTCGCATGCTCAGCACGCCGCCGGAAAATCCGGCTTCGGCAAATCCGCGGCGTGCGGCGTCCAAGAGCGGCAGACCCGACTGCAGCGTGAATGAAAACGCGCGTCCCCGCGCCTCGACCCATTGGATGCGTTCGGGCGCGGGCGGCCCGGGCTGCGCGACGCTGCGCATCGGCTCAGCTACCAGTTTTGGAAATGAGCTCAAGCAGCCCTCGCGCTTCCAGTTCGTCGCGGACCAGCCGCTTCGGAATCTTGCCATAGCCGGACTTCGGCAGCGCCTCCCAGAAGAAGAAGCGCTTCGGCATCTTGTAACGCGGCACCTTCGGCGCCAGGAACGCGGCCAGCTCGGCCTCGCTCACAGGGCCTGCGCCCTCGCGCGCGACGCAGACGGCAACGCCGACCTCGCCCCAGAATGGGTCGGGCACACCGAGCACGGCGACCTCGCCGATCGCGGGATGGGTGAGAATTTTCTCCTCGACCTCGCGAGGATGGATGTTGGAGCCGCCGGAGATGTACATGTCGGAGGCACGGCCGGTGATGTAGACGAAACCCTCCTCGTCCATATGGCCGAGATCGCCGGTCCGAAACCAGCCGTCGCGAAACGCCTTCGCGTTGGCTTCCGGGTTATCGTAGTAGCCGGCGAACACGGCAGGTCCGATCACGCAGATCTCGCCGGTCTCAAATGGCTTGAGCTCGCGCCCGTCGTCACCCTGGATCGACACCTGCATGCCGGTGCGCTCAAAGCCGCAGGTGCCGATGCGCGCCTGCGGACCGTCCTCGGCATCGTGCAGAATGGCCGGCATCACCGTGATATTGCCGGTGACCTCGCCTAGCCCGAAATACTGCACCAGCACCTTGCCGAGCTTGCCCAGTGCGGCCTTCTGGTCCTCGCGGTACATCGGCGCGCCGGCGTAGATCACGAAGCGCAGAGAGGAATGGTCGTATTGATCGACCGCGGGATGCTCGACCATCATCTTCAGGATGGTCGGCACGGTGAAAAGATTGCTGACGCGATGCGTTTCGATCAACCGGAAGGCCTCGGCGATATCGAACTTCTCCGTCGGCAGTAGGATGGTCGGCACACCGCGCGCGGCCTGCACGAGCTGGTGCACGCCGGCGCCATGCGAGAGCGGCGCAACCACCAGCGAGGCATCCGTCTCGGTCGTGCCGGGCATCAGGTCGGCGAGGTGGTTGGTGACGACGAAAGCCATCTGGCCATGGGTCAGCACCGCCGCCTTGGAGCGACCGGTGGTGCCGGAGGTGAAGAAGAACCAGCAGGGATCGTCGTAATCGACCGCCGCATTCTCGACACGTGCGCCGGCCTGCGCGGCGATCACCTCGCTCACCGCCCCCTCGCCAAGGGTGCCCTCGCCGATCCGCCAGATGAATTCGAGCGCGGGATTGGCCGCCGCCGTGGCATGGTCCGGGAAATCGCCATGGCACAAAAAAGCCTTGGCGCCGGAGGCGCTGGCGAGATAGGCGACCTCGTCCGGCATCAAACGGAAGTTGGTCGGCACCCAGACCGCGCCGAGCCGGAAGGCCGCGAACATCGACCAGAACATCTCGTCGCAATTTTTCGAATGAACCAGGATGCGATCGCCCTTCACTACTCCACGCGCAGCAAGGCCGGCTGCCAGCGCCGACACGGCAGCATCGATCTCACGCCAGGTCCAGGATTTGTCGCCCCAGATGAAGCCAACGCGGTCGCCATGGCGGCGGGCATTCTGGGTCAGCATATGCGCCAGGTTCATCACCCGGCGCGACATCCGCGCCAGGCCGCCGCGCGGAACGGGAATAGTCACGGTTTCAGTCACGGGAAGCCAACCATCACACTTGGAAAACAGACATCGAACAACGATAGCAGAAAGCGCCGCGCCTGCTCAAATCTGCCACCCGGCGTGCACGCCGTGATAGTCTCGCAGCCGGCGTGCAGGTCCAGCACGATTTAACCCGCCAATCCCATAAGCCCCCGCGCAAAAGCGATTCAAAGGAGGCAAAATGATTATCCGTCGAGAGTTGATATTGTCGGGCGCAGCCGCCATCCTGGCTGCGATCCTGCCAGAGCATGCGCACGCAGCGGATGATCCCACCGCTATCCTCACCGCGATCTATGCGAGGGTGATCAAGGGCAAGGGTGACGGCGGCGGAACGTTCGTGATTGACACGAAAGCTGCCCGAACAAAGTACCTGTCGAATTCATTGGCCACGCTCTGGGCCAAGGCGGACGCCCGCACGCGCAAGGGCGATGGCGGGCCGATAGGCTTCGATCCCGTCACCAATTCTCAGGATCCGGACGTGAAGTCGTACAAGATCGTGGCCGAAAAGCAGGCAGCCGACAAAGCGACCATGGCCGTTACGATTGAGGCTCACCAAAGCGCCGCGCGCACCAACGCGGCGGACAAGACCATCCGCTACGATTTCGTGCTCGAAGCCGGTCAATGGAAGATCGACGACATCAAGGGCGCCGTCGATGGCAGGCCGTGGTCGGTTCGCGCCCTGCTCGTCGAGTCATTCAAGCACTAGGTACTTGGAGAGCCCGCCGGTCATAAACGTGACCAGCGGGCTCTCCGGAATTACTGCGGATGATTGGCGAGCTCCTGGTCGCTCAAGCGCCAATCCTGCCAAAGCTGAAGCGCACCCAGAAAGGCGACGATCCCACCGAGCACGATATGCCAGGCTCGCAGCATCTCGTCGCCGGAGTAGCCGAAGATGAATGGCGAAGCGACCAGCCAGAGGCCGAGCGCGATCTCCCCCACCTCCTCCCAGCGCTGCAGTGCGACATACTCGAGCTGGGCCAGTCCGAAGACCAGCATGCCGATCACGAACGTGTTGAGGATCATGGTGCTCCGCTCGGCGTCCATGACGTCGTGGCTGGAGAAGGGAAACCACGGCGATACCACGATCAGCACGCCTAGCAGCATGCCGAGCCAGTCCTCCCATGTGCGGTGCTTTCTGAAGAAACCAAAGCCGTACATTGTAGACCTCCCCTTGAAAAAAGAGGCATACGTCGGCGGCCGCGATCACAGCATTTTCAATGTCGAGCCAGACCAGGCCGCCTTAGCGGCGTATGTCATTACAAAGACTTAGGAACCCTGCCCCCTGTTGCAAGGCCCGCCGCCAAGAGATCGCGGGTAGAGAAATCCGCGTGGCACCCTATTGCGCCGCACCAAGCCGCTGCAGGGCGTCACGCGCGATGCGCAAGCCCGGACTGAGTTCCAGCGCCTTGCGGAAATCGGCAATCGCGCCGGCCTTGTCGCCGGCCTGCATCCTTCCCAGGCCACGGTTGTTCCAGGAATAGGCGTCGGCCGGATCGTATTGCAGCGCCTTGTCGTAATCTGCGATGCCTCCCTTGGTGTCATCCCGATAGAGCCGGATCATGCCGCGGTTGCGATAGCCTCGCGCATCGGTCGGCGCGAGCCGGATCACCTCGCTGTAGTCGGCCGCGGCGCGGCCAAGCTGCTCGCTGTCGCGATAGACGTTGCCGCGATTGATATAGGCCAGCACGTCCGGCTTCAATTTGATCTGCATCGTGTAGTCAGCGATGGCCCGCGCCATGTCGCGTTTACGGTGATAGGCGTAGCCGCGATTGCCATAGGCGATCGCAAGCGATGGATTATGTTTGATGGCGGCGCTGAAATCGGCAATGGCGCGATCGAGATCGCCCTTGCTGCGCCAGGCATCGCCGCGGTTGTTGTAGGCCAGGGCAAAACCCGGATCGAGCCGAATGGCTTCATCGTAGTCGGCGATCGCGGAATCGAGATCGCCCTTGAAGCCAAAGACGCGGCCGCGGTTGGTCAGCGCACAGGCCGAGGTCGGATCAAGACGGATCGATTCGTTGAGATCGGAAAGCGCGGCATCGAGCTGCCGCTTCTCGGTCAGGCCATGACCGCGGAAGCAATAGGCAGCAGCCAACCGGGTGACGCTTTCAGGTTTGGCATCGATGACGGCGCCGCACGCAGTCACCCTCTCATCCGGCGCTGTGGTCACGCTGATGCAAGTTTGCCAGCTGGCATCTCCCTCGGCCGATGCGATGGGCAGTTGTGCGAGCAGGGTAGCGGTGCTTAACAACGCAGCGGTCAGGCAGGTCAGAACACGCATGTCAGCCATCCCCGGACGATTCGGTTCCCCCTTCGTCGCCGGTTTGCATCACTGGGTTCATGTCCCTAAATGAAAGGGTGAATCATTCGGGAAATCGCTGCATGGCTGCCGTCCGCGACAACAAGGCTCAAAATCGGTTCGAACTCGACGTCGAGGGCGCCGTGGCGTTTGCGAACTATCGCGTTACGCCCTCCGCGGTCATCATCACCCACACCGAGACGCCCCGCGCGCTACGCGGTCGCGGCATCGCTTCTGAACTGATCAGGGGCGCGCTCGAACTGATCCGCGCCGATCGACGCAAGGTTATCGCCGGCTGCGGATTCGTCGTGGACTACTTACGCCGAAACCCGGAATTTGCCGACCTGACGGCGTGAGCCGGCGCGACGTTCCAAGCCAAATAAAAAGAAGGCCCGCGTCACCGCGAGCCTTCAAATGTGCGAGCAGAGCAACAACGTTAGTGCTTGATATCCGGCGGCAGCTTGCCGCCATTGGCGGCCAGCTTGGCCATGACCTGTTTGTGCAGCCAGATGTTCATGCTCGCGGAATCATTGGTATCGCCGGTATAGCCAAGCTCCTTCGCGAGATCCTTGCGCGCACCCAAGCTGGAATCGATGTCGAGCGCCTTCATCAGGTCGACGATCGAGGTGCGCCACGCCAGCTTTTCGCCCTTGGCCGCGACGGCCTTGTCCAGGATCGGCGCGACGTCGACAGTCGCGGCGGCTGGTGCAGCAGCGGCAGCCCCGCCCGACGATTCGGCAGCTGCGGCCGTCCCGCCGCCGGCCGGCGCAGCATCCGCCTTGCTGCCGAAGATCGCGCTCATGATTTTTCCGAAAATGCTCATCGTTCGCTCCCAATGACTTGAGATGGGTTTTGAGTCCTGGCAGGCACTGTGTGACCCGCAGCACCACGGTCCGGATCAACTACAAGTGTAGCCAGCCGGACGACACTTGCCAATGAAACCTTCACCTAAGCGTGAGTGTGTTTGTCGCTATTGTTTGTCGCTGTTTGGGGGTACGTTGTCGGAACAGTTCGCGACATGGCCAGTTACCCTGTCTTCGCGTCTGGCCCGATCGTGATCGTTTTATGAAAGGTCGCATTTTGCGTCTTTCGGTAGGCGCGCAATGCGGCCGCGAGGGAGACAGCGACCATGGCCAACTATCACGGCAATGTCACATCGATGGCGCGGAGCGGAGCGGACACCGCCGCAGCGCCGATCATCCGAACCATCGGCTTCACCGAACTCGGCCGCGCACTGCGCCGCGGCTGGGAAGATTTCAAGGCCGTGCCAACCCACGCGATCCTTCTGTGCGTAATCTATCCCGTGCTCGGACTGATGCTGGCACGCGCCGTCCTCGGCTATTCCGTCATACCGCTGCTGTTTCCGCTGGCCGCTGGCTTTGCCCTGATCGGTCCGTTTGCTGCAGTCGGCCTCTATGAGATGAGCCGACGCCGCGAGCGTGGCGAACAGGCAACCGCCTCGGACGCGCTTGAGGTGCTGCGTGCGCCGTCCTTCGGCGCGATGCTCGGGCTCGGCGTGCTGCTGCTGGCGCTCTTCGTAACCTGGGTGGCTACCGCGCAGGCGATCTATATCGCCGCGTTCGGTTATGAGGGCGCCACCGGCATTTCCGATTTCGCGACACGCGTGCTGACCACGACGCAGGGCTGGTGGCTGATCGTGGTTGGTTGCGGCGTCGGCTTCTTGTTTGCTCTCGTCGCGCTTTGCATCAGCGTCGTCTCCTTCCCACTGATGCTCGACCGGCATGCGGGCGCCGGCGAGGCGATGGTAACTTCGCTGCGCGCGGTCGCACGCAATCCCGTACCGATGACAGTCTGGGGACTGATCGTTGCGGTGCTGCTCGTCGCAGGAACGCTGCCCTTCTTCCTCGGCCTTGCCATCGTCATTCCCCTGCTCGGACATGCCACCTGGCATCTTTACCGGGAGACGGTTGAGCCGGAACTTAATCCGCAGCCGCTTCCGCCCCGCGCGCATCGCGAGCGCAAGCCCGCTGCCGATTTCCCGGCCAATCTGTTCCCCTGGCGGCAAAAAGGATAGCGATAGCCGCAGGGAACCCTGATCGCTCGAACCGCCGGTCGAATTCCGACCGGCGGGTGGCCATTCACCGCTAACGATGAATTGAGCATGTTCAATGGAATGACCCGGGCGATAACAACCTAAGCCTTGTTTTGGCCGATCTTGCTTCGAACATACGGCGTGGCGTGAACACTAATATGGATCACGCATTGATCGTGGAGCGAACGGCACGATGATCTCTCGTCTATCCTTGCGCGCCCTCACGTTGAGCACCCTGTTGCTGAGTTCTGCCGCGCCTGCGCTCGCCGCGCCCTGCGGCACCGGCCCCTTCGAGACCTGGCTGGAGGATTTCAAGAAGGAAGCCGCCGCCAAGGGAATATCGGCGTCCGCGATCCAGACGGGCCTGACCGGCGTCACCCTCGACAAGAGCGTGCTGGCCCGCGACCAATCGCAAAAGGTCTTCACCCAAAGCTTTGAGGAATTCTCCGGCCGCATGGTGCCGCCCCGGCTGACACGCGGCTCCAACATGCTCAAGCAATATGGATCCGTGCTCGGCCGCATCGAACAGGCTTATGGTGTTCCCGGCGAAGTGCTGGTGGCTATCTGGGGCCTGGAAACCGATTACGGCGTCAACATCGGAAAATTCGCGACGCTGCGCTCGCTGGCGACGCTGGCCTATGACTGCCGCCGCTCCGACATGTTCAAGGCCGAGTTGATGGACGCACTACGCATCGTCGAGCGCGGCGATATCGCACCACAGGATATGCGCGGGGCATGGGCCGGCGAAATCGGCCAGACGCAGTTCATGCCCTCATCCTACGTGAAGTTCGCGGTCGATTTTGACGGCAACGGCCGCCGCGATCTCCTGCGCAGCCCACCGGACGTGCTGGCCTCGACCGCCAACTTCCTCGCAAACCACGGCTGGCAACGCGGCAAGGAGTGGGAGCCCGGCAGCGCCAATTTCGCTGCGATCAAGGAATGGAATAAGAGCGACGTTTACGCCAGGACGATCGCCTATTTCGCCACGCAGCTTTCGCGAGCCCCTTAAGCTAAACGCAGCCGTTCTCTCGCCTCGTGGACCACTTCGGGTGCAAATTGCTTTGCGCCCGCCTGGAACAGCGACGCAGTAGCGCCTACGCAGGTAGCGATCAGTACGAGCTGCTCTTTGTAAAAATGAACAGATATTCATTATTGCTTGGTTCAGTGCATGCGATTCGTGCATAAGAAAATTCCAAAACACCACGTCCTGAAGCACGTTTTGACCTCTCATCCCGCACACGCGGACTTGAGTGGAACCGTCCTGAGGCGCGAGGCCAATACGCCTACGGTTCATCCGAAGATTACGATAACTCCGTAAATTTACGGCACTATTTTCATCGGCTGGGCCTTCAACCGGACGTGACTGCCGATTAAGGGGGTGACTGCGCCAAAACATTAAGCGCCCCTTACCACCGTCATGCGTTTTAGGATTAGCTGCATCGCAACATCGGAACTTCTGCACCGCAAAATCTAAGCTATATTCATTTCAACGATGAGGCCTTCTCCAAAGGCTGAATCGTAACTACAAGGAGACTACCATGTTGCTCTCGCTCATCCGCATGATCCAGGCGTTCCGGGATTATCAGCGCAATGTCAGCGAACTGTCCCAGCTTAGCGATCGCGAACTCGCCGACATCGGCCTCGATCGGTCCGACATTCCGCGCGTTGCTGCTGGAACCTATAACGGCTGATCCTCATCAGCCGCCTGACGAACGGATAACGCCCGCCCTGCTGCGGGCGTTATCGTTTGGATTTTGACGCGTCTTCTTCACGCGAACCGGTGCCCCACCCACGGATCAAGTCCGGGGGCATGCGTCGCTTGAAAACGCTATGATAGGTGCGCTTGGCACGAAAACGCGCTAAACGCTGCGCGCATGATTTCCGCTAACTCCCAAACTGATACTGTCCATGTAATCGGCGGCGGCCTCGCCGGCTCGGAAGCCGCCTGGCAGGTTGCCAATGCGGGTATTCGCGTCGTCCTGCACGAGATGCGACCGCTACGGATGACCGAAGCGCATCGCACCGAGGGCTTGGCCGAACTCGTCTGCTCCAACTCGTTCCGCTCCGACGATGCTGCCAACAACGCCGTAGGCCTGCTGCATGCCGAGATGCGCCGGCTGGGCTCGCTGATCATGCGTTCTGCCGACGCCAACCAAGTCCCCGCCGGCGGGGCGCTGGCGGTCGACCGCGACGGGTTTTCCGCTGATGTCACCAAGGCGCTCAGCGATCATCCCCTGATCGAGATCGACCGCACCGAGATCGCCGGCCTGCCGCCAGCCGAATGGGGCAATGTGATCGTCGCGACAGGTCCCCTCACCTCGGCGCCGCTGGCCGAGGCGATCCGCGAATTAACGGACGAGAACGCGCTCGCCTTCTTCGATGCGATCGCGCCGATCGTTTACAAGGATTCCATCGACATGTCGGTGGCGTGGTTTCAGTCGCGCTACGACAAGGTAGGACCCGGCGGCACCGGCGCCGACTACATCAACTGCCCGATGACGAAGGAGCAGTACGACGCCTTCGTCGCGGCGCTGCTCGCCGGTGACAAGGTCAACTTCAAGGAGTGGGAGACCAATACGCCGTATTTCGATGGCTGCCTGCCCGTCGAGGTGATGGCCGAGCGCGGCCACGAGACATTGCGACACGGACCGATGAAGCCGGTCGGGTTGACCAATCCGCACAATCCGACGGTCAAGCCCTACGCGATCGTGCAGCTACGCCAGGACAACAAGCTCGGCACGCTCTACAACATGGTCGGCTTCCAGACCAAGCTGAACTACGGCGCGCAACAGCGCGTCTTCCGTACCATCCCCGGGCTTGAGAACGCCGAATTCGCCCGGCTCGGAGGCCTGCATCGCAACACCTTCCTGAACTCGCCAAAGCTGCTGGACAGCCAGTTACGCTTGCGTGCGCAGCCGCGGCTGCGCTTTGCCGGCCAGATGACCGGCTGCGAGGGTTATGTGGAATCCGCCAGCATCGGCCTGATCGCCGGCCTCTATGCCGCAGCGAACGCACGGGCGCAGTCGCTTGAGCCGCCGCCTGCGACAACGGCGTTGGGATCGCTGCTCGGCCATATCACCGGAGGCCACATCGAGACCATCGAGGCCGGAACGCGCTCGTTCCAGCCGATGAATATCAATTTCGGCCTGTTTCCGCCGCTTGCCAGTGTGCCGACCAAAAAGGCTGATGGCACGCGGCTGCGCGGCAACGAGAAGTCCGTCGCCAAGAAGCAGGCGCTCAGCGCTCGCGCGCTTGTCGATCTCGATCGCTGGATCGCCGATCACCTGCGCGTAGCGGCGGCGGCGTAATCCCATGGGCCTTCCGAAAGACGACGCCGCCACGCTCTCGGCGAGATGGATCGAAGGCGTGCTGTTGAAGCGTGACGTGTTCTCGACTGTCGAGCGCGGCCGCTTCCGCGATGAATCCGGCGAGGTCGACGCCGTGCTGCGCCGCCTCGATCAGGTGCCGATCTGGTCCTATCCGCTCGCCCGACACCTGTTCGCCCGCGAACGCCGCGCGCTGGCATTGGCCCGCGAGCTCAACGTCGGACCGAAATTGCTATGGGCCGGACGGCGGGCGCTGGTGCGCGGCTTCGTTGATGGCGTCGCGCTGCATCTGGCAAAACCCCATGGCGACATCGCCTATTTCCGTTCTGCCAAGCTCGCGCTGCGCAAGCTGCATCGCGCCGGCATCTGCCACAACGATCTCGCCAAGGAGCAGAACTGGCTGGTGGGACGCGACGGACGCGCCTATCTGACCGACTTCCAACTGGCCGCCTGCTTTTCGAGCCGCAGCCGGCTATTCCGGATCGCGGCTTACGAGGATCTGCGGCATATGCTGAAGCACAAGCGCAGCTATGCGCCGCAGGCTTTGACGCCAATGGAACGCAAGATCCTGGCCCGCAAATCCGTTGTCGCCAGCCTCTGGCTCAAGACCGGCAAAAAGGTCTATCAGGCCATCACCCGCGGCCTGTTCAACTTCACGGACCGCGAAGGCGGCGGCCGGCGACTGGTCAACGATGCGCCCGTCCTGGCCGAACTGATCAGGAAAAATCCTGACGTACGCGACACCTCCATTGTCGCATTCGCCGACCGCCGTACCGGCGTCG
This sequence comes from Bradyrhizobium hereditatis, assembly GCF_020329435.1. Taxonomy (GTDB): domain Bacteria; phylum Pseudomonadota; class Alphaproteobacteria; order Rhizobiales; family Xanthobacteraceae; genus Bradyrhizobium; species Bradyrhizobium hereditatis. The sequence continues at coordinate 720,937 of NZ_JAGKJK010000001.1, forward strand.
GGCTGTACGCCTTCGTGGAGGCCGACGATGTCGCGCTGGAAAAGCAACTGCGCAGCGAACTCGCGTCGGCCAAGGGCGTCAGGCCGCCCGAGCATATCCAGGTGGTGCACGCCCTGCCGCGCGACGCTGCCGGCAAACCGCGCACGGAGATCCTGCAGCTTGTGGCAATGAACCAAGTCGATCTGATCGAGCCGCTGATCACGAGCGATCTCGACCGCGCGTTTCTGAAGGACATTTTAGAGAGCCGCAAGAATTTGCGGGATCGGTTCAATTTCGAGAGCAGCGAGTTGAATTCGCGGTAGGTGCTTGCTGCGTCATTGCGAGCGCCGCGAAGCAATCCATATGTCCCCGAGTCGAGCCGCGGATTGCTTCGCGGAGCCTGTCATCCGGCGGCGCTTCGCGCCGACCGGGTGCTCGCGATGACCTCGTGGGGCGGACCTACCCGCCAAACTCCCGCGTTCGCGACGCGCGCCACAGCGTCCACAGGATCCGCAACCGCGACGTCGTGTGCAGCACAAACGGGTCGGCGTCGGCACGCGACATGCGCGTCAGCTCACGGCGGATCAGCGCCAGCGGAAGAAATATCGGCCGCACCTGCGACGGCACATGCGCGAGCAGTTCGAACGCCGTGCCGAGATGTTTCCGGGCCTCCCCAATCAACTGGTCGATCGCAGCACGCACGTTCGGCGTCTGCTTGCCCGAAAAGACCTGTTCCATCCCGCTGCCGTGCTGCTGCAACAATTGCAGCGGCAGGAATAGCTGGCGCCGCGCGGCATCGAGCGGCAGCGTTGCGATCACCTGCGCCATGCCCTGGGCGAGGCCGGCATGGCGGGCGAGATGGTCGATCGCCGCGGACGGTGGCGCCGCGATCCGCGCGCCGAGCGAGAACAGTGCCGCGGCGGTGTCGGTCACGTAGCCTTCGAGCGCCGCCATCGACGGCATCGGGTCGTTATAGAGGTCGAACTGATGCTCCTCGATCAGCCGCGACAGCGGCGCGACCGGCAGGTGAAATTCGCTGATCGTGTGCAACAGTTCGGCTGCAACCGGATTGCCCTCGACGCCGCCATGGCCGGCGCCTTCCAGCATATCGGTCCACCATTGCAGCCGCATTTCGCCGGGCAGCGGCTGGGTGACGTGCTCGCGCACGCGTGAGATCTCGACATTGAAGGCGTAGATCGACAATAGCGCGCGGCGCTGGATCGCCGGCAGGAACAGGGTCGAGGCGTAGCGGACAAAATCGTGCGTGCGTACGAGATCGGCGCAGAACGCCGCTGAATCCTTCGACGTCGCGGTCCCGCTCATGGCACCGCGATCAATGCCGCGGCAACGCGCCGGCGCTCGCCCAGCATGATGTTGTAGGTGCGGATCGCAGGCCCGGTTTGCATCGCATCGAGCACCACGCGCACGGCGCGGAGCGCCTCTCTGAGGCCGCGCGGCGGCACCCAGATCTCGGTGCCGGTACCGACGATCAAGGTATCGATAGCGTTGGCAGCCTTGAACACTTGCGCCAGGGAATATTCGTCGATCTCAGCAGGTTTCGTCACCGGCCAGGCCCAGATGCCGTCGGGCAGGCACAGCAACGAGCCGCGATGCGACATGTCGGCGAAGGCGAAGCCGCCCTTGCCGTAGGCTTCGATCGGCGCCGACCTCGGAAGATGCGGGGCGTCCGAGGAACTAGCCATAGTTAACTACTTCTTCGCAGGCGTATCCGGCGCGTCGCGGTGCTCGCCAACACCGAGATAGATTAGGATCGGCGCGGCGATGAAGATCGAAGTGTAGGTACCAACCAGCACCACGCCGAACATCATGACTGCCGTGAAGCTGTGGATCGCGTGGCCGCCGAACAAAAGCAGCGCGAACAACGCCAGCGTCACCGTGACGTGGGTAATGATCGAACGCGACAGTGTCGAATTGATGGATTCGTTGAGAAGCTGCGGCATCGGCATTTTCTTGTAGCGCCGCAGCATTTCTCGAATGCGGTCGTAGATCACGACCGTGTCGTTCAGGGAGTAGCCGAGAATGGTGAGCAGCGCCGCGATACTGGTGAGGTCGAAATCGACCTGGGAGATCGACATGAAGCCGATCGTCAGCACGATGTCGTGGACGTTTGCGATCATGGCGCCCAATGCGAACTGCCATTCGAATCGGAACCAGAGATAGATCAGGATGCCAAAGATCGCGAGCATCAGTCCGATCATGCCGTAGGCCAGGAGCTCGCCGGAAACGCGTGGTCCGACCACCTCGACGCGGCGGTATTCGACGCTGTCGCCGAGCGCGCCGCGAACCTTCGTCACCGCTTCCTGCTGCGCCTTGTCGCCACCCGGCTGTTCGGCAACGCGGATCAGAACGTCGGCGGGGCCACCAAACTGCTGAAGCTGGACTTCGCCAAGACCCAGCGTGCTCAGCTTGGCGCGCATCGCGCCGATGTCGGCGGCGCCGGACTTGGACTGCACTTCCAGCAGGGTGCCGCCCCTGAAGTCGATGCCGAAATTCAGGCCATGGGTGAAGAACAGAATGATCGCAACGATCGAAAGCGCCGCCGAGATCGGAAAGCTGATGCGGCGGAAGCGCGTGAAATCGAAATGCGTGTCGTCAGGCACGATGCGCAGCGGCGGCAGCAGATCGAAGATCGCGACCACTGTGAGCACGGCAATCAGAACGCCAAGCCCGATGAGAACGTATTGTGTCAAAGCCGGCTCCGCATACTCAGATTGGCACGGTCTTCGGCCGCTTCCATCGTACCCAGCCGGCGACGATCAGGCTGGTCAGCGTAAATGCGGTGAACACTGTGGTTATGATGCCGATGCCGAGCGTGACGGCGAAGCCGCGAACCGGCCCGGTGCCGATATAGAACAGCACGGCGGCGGCAATGAAGGTAGTGATGTTGGAGTCCAGAATGGTTGCCAGCGCGCGCGTGAACCCGGCGTCGATCGCCGAAATTGCGTTGCGGCCATGGCGGAGCTCCTCGCGGATGCGCTCGTAGATCAGCACGTTGGAATCGACGGCGATGCCGACCGTCAACACGATGCCGGCGATGCCGGGCAGCGTTAGCGTGGCATTGAGCAGCGACAACAGGCCAAAGATCATCGCGATGTTGATGGCGACCGCGATGTTGGCGAATACGCCGAACAGGCGGTAGGTCACCAGCATGAATACGATGACCATGATCGAGCCGACATAGGCGGCAAGCTGCCCCTTCTCGATCGAGTCCTGACCGAGCCCCGGACCGACGGTGCGTTCTTCAACCACGGTCAGCGGCGCCGGCAGCGCACCAGCCCGCAGCAGGATCGCGAGATCGTTGGCTTGCTGGACCGTGAAGTTGCCGGAAATCTGCCCGGAGCCGCCGGTGATCGGCTCGCGGATCACGGGTGCGGAAATCACTTCATTGTCGAGCACGATCGCAAAGGGCAGGCCTACGTTTTCCGAGGTCGCCTGGGCAAATTTGCGCGCGCCAGAGGTATTGAAACGGAAGCTGACGATCGGCTCGTTCGTGCGCTGATCGAAGCCCGGCTGGGCATCAATCAGATCGCCACCGGACACCAGCACCTGCCGCTTGATGACATAGGGGACCTTGGGCGAGGTCGAGCTCATCAGCACTTCGGATTCCGCCGGCACGCGCCCCCCTTGCGCCTGGTCCGGCGACACCGAAGTGTCGACCATGCGGAATTCCATCTTCGCGGTCTTACCGAGCAGTTCCTTCAGGTGCGTCGGATCCTGCAGGCCCGGCACCTGGACCAGAATGCGGTCAGTACCCTGACGCTGGATGATCGGCTCGACAGTGCCGAGCTCGTTGACGCGCTTCTCGACAATCTGGATCGATTGCTCGATGGTCTTCCGCATGCGGTCGAGCATCGCAGCCTGCGGGATCGTGATCCGGATCAGCCCTCCGCCCGCATCGGTCACCTCGAGATCACGCTGCCCGGTACCCCCCAAAAGCCCGCCGATCGGTTGCGACAGCTCGCGCAACTTGGACAGGCCGGTCGCCTGATCGGCCTCGCGGCTGATGCGGACTTCGACCGCATCGTTGCGGACAGCGAGGCCGGTATAGGCAACCTTGGCGTCGCGCAACACGCGACGGGCTTCATCGCGCACCTGATCGAGCTTTTCCTTCTTTACGTAATTGGCGTCGACTTCGAGCAGCAGGTACGAACCGCCCTGCAAGTCGAGGCCGAGCACGATGTGACGTTGCGCCCACACCGGCCAGGTCTTCACCCGCTCCTGAGAAAAGAAGTTCGGAACCGCGAACAGGCAGACGATCAGCGCGGTCAGAATGATCGCCAGCGCCTTCCACCGCGAGAAATACAGCATCGAGTAGACCCGTCACATCCAGGAAAATGCGCCGCGACGAGCAGCGCGCAAAACTCAGCTCGCGGACGACTCGTCCTTGGCCTCACTCTTTTCCTTGGCCGGTTCGCCCTTGGCGCGGACGCCCGAAATCATCTGCCGCATCTGCCGCACACGGACGCCGTCCGAGATTTCGAATTCGATCTGGTCGTCATCGACCACCTTGGTCACCTTGCCGACCAGGCCGCCGGAGGTCACCACGGTGTCGCCGCGGCGGATGTTTTTGACTAGTTCCTGATGATCCCTGATCTTCTTCTGCTGGGGGCGTAGAATCAGGAAGTACATGATCACGAAGATCAACGCGAACGGCAGCAGCGACATCAGCATGCTGTTCGCATCGCCGCCGGCTGCAGCCTGGGCGTACGCAGGGGTAATCAGCATTCGAACAATCCTCGTGAGACGGAAAAGAACCGGCCACGCCTGGGCATAGCGGCCTGGGCATGTCGCCGGTCCGGGCAAATTCGCGCGGACTATAGCGGCGGCGGGCCCAATTGCAACGTTGGCCGTCCCCTCATTTAGGCCGCTTGCGAGACCTTCCAAGGCCCGTTAAGGCTGCCCGGTCAGGAACTCCGGAAATGTCGAAAAAATCCAAGAAAACAGCGTCCCGCGCCGCCCCCAAAGCCGCCTCCCGAGCAGCAGCGAAATCCGCGACAAAACGTCCGGAGAACACGTTTGACGGCGCCACCGCCGAGCGGATCGCAAGCGCGCTGGAAGCCATCGTCGGCCACCTTTCCGCGGCCGCTCCGGCGGCCACAAGCCCCGAGCAGTTCGGCGCTGCCGACGCCTTCGTTTGGCACCCGGACGGCCGCCTCTCGCCGGTGCCGCGCGTCAGCCGCGTCGAGCTCGGCCTGCTCAAGGGGATCGACCGGATGCGGGACATTCTGATCGAAAACACCGAACGCTTTGCCGACGGCCTGCCTGCCAACAACGCGCTGCTCTGGGGCGCGCGCGGCATGGGCAAGTCGTCCCTGGTGAAGGCTACGCACGCTAGCATCAACATGGAGCGCAAGCCGGCCGACCGCCTCAAGCTGATCGAGATTCATCGCGAGGACATCGAGAGCCTGCCTGGCCTGATGGATCTGTTACGCAGCTCCGACTTCCGCTTCATCGTGTTCTGTGACGATCTCTCGTTCGACGGCAATGATGCCTCCTACAAATCGCTGAAGGCGGTGCTGGAAGGCGGCATCGAGGGTCGCCCCGACAACGTCATCCTCTACGCCACTTCGAACCGGCGGCACTTGCTGGCGCGCGAAATGATCGAGAACGAACGCTCGACCGCCATCAATCCGGGCGAGGCCGTTGAGGAGAAGGTGTCGCTGTCCGACCGCTTCGGCCTGTGGCTCGGCTTCCACCGCTGCAGCCAGGACGAGTACCTCGCGATGGTGCGCGGCTATTGCGGCCATTTCGGCATCAAGATCGATGACGAAGAGCTGGAGCGCGAGGCGCTGGAATGGTCGACGACGCGCGGCTCCCGCTCGGGCCGCGTCGCCTGGCAGTTCACGCAGGAGCTTGCGGGACGGCTCGGGGTGAGGCTGGCGGGGAAGTAGGCGGGCCTGTTTGGCACTGCGGCCGTAACGAACTCGGTCGTCATACGCGGGCTCGACCCGCGTAGCCATCAATCTTCGAAAGAGCGGTTTCTTCCGGGATGGATTGCCGGGTCAAGCCCGGCAATGACGAGCGGCTCACGCCCCGTTCAGGAATTGCAGCGGGTCAACCGGCGATGATCCCTTGCGAATTTCGAAGTGGAGCTGCGGCGACCCCACCTCACCCGATTGACCCGACTTGGCAATGATCTGGCCGCGCTTGATGGTATCGCCGCGTTTCACCAGCAGTTCACTCGCATGGGCATATGCGGTGACGTAACCGTTGGAGTGCCGCACCAGAATCAGATTGCCGTAACCCTTGAGCTCGTTACCGGAATAGGCGACCACGCCGTCTTCCGCCGCTTTCACCGGCGTGCCTTCCGGCACCGCAACGTTGATGCCGTCATTCGACTTGCCGTTGGTCTTGGCGCCATAGCTCGTGATCACCTTGCCGCGCACCGGCCAGCGGAAGGTCGGCAGCGCGCCGGTAGCTTCGCTGGGCTTGACCGAAGCGGCTTCCGCGGCGGGCTTTTCTTCCACGATATTGGTCGTGGCAGAGGCGAGCCGCGCGCTCTGCGGCGGGCCCCCGGCCGCAGCCATCTTGGCGGCCGGCGCAGCAACCGGCGCGGCAGGCTGGGCCGGCGCTGCGGCGACCGGCTGCACCACCGGAGCAGCGGCCGCGGCCGACTTCGAACCGGGCACCGTGAGCTTCATGCCGAGGCTGAGCTTGGCGGACTGATCGAGATTGTTGGCCTTGGCGAGTTCGGCAACCGAGACCTGGTTGCGGCGCGCGATACTCATCAGCGTGTCGCCGCGATTGACGACATGGACGCTCGGCGCTGCGGCGCCGACGGCGACCGGCTTGCTGGCTGCCGGAGCGGGCGCCGGTGCCGGCGCCGCCGCAGTCTGCCGCGGAATGATCAGTTGCTGACCGGGCGACAGCGTGCGCGGGCCCTTGTAACCGTTGGCCTGCAGGATCGCAGCGGCCGAAACGTTGTAGCGCTTCGCCAGAACGTCGAGGGTGTCGCTGGTGCCGACGATGATCGTGGTGCCGCCCTGCGCGGCCGGACGCGCTGCAGCGACCGAGCGCGGCGGTACCGTGGCGGTGGTCTCGATCGGCGATTGAGTAGGCGGCGCATAGGAGGAAATCCCGCGCCCTCCTCCGGACACCCCGCCCGAGCTGGCGGGATAAGCGGGCGGCGCAGCGACCGCGGGCGGCGGTAACGACTGGGATTGGAATTGCGGCGCCTGGCTCTGCGGACGGGCGTATTGCGGCAGCTCGCGGCGTTCGGCGGCGGGAGCGCGCACCGAACCGGTGGCTTCGGGCTGGGAGGCAAAGGGATTGGAGAACGAGCTATCGGAAAAGCGCGTCTGCATATCGGCGCTGCAGCCGGCAAAGCCCACCGACATCAGCGCCAGCACCGCGACCTGCGGCACCCGACGCGAGCGAAGCAACTCGGCGACACGGGACATGGTTACTCACTCGTACGCAACAAAATACTGTTTTGAGTAAACACGCACCGAGTAAATTAACGCTTAACCCTTGGAATAAGATGTTGGCGGGAACCGCCAATCCGGAATTCTACAGCTCGCGCGCAATGCCCCGCAGGGCCGGGACGAAGCGGACATCGACCAGTTCCTTGCGCTCGAAACCGCTCTCGGTTCTGACGACACGGACCAGAGTCTGGGTGCCGTGATGCGGGCCGACGGGGGCGATCAGGATGCCGCCGGGTTGCAACCGTTGCAGCAGATTGTCCGGGATTTGCTCCATCGCGGCGGTGACGATGATGCGGTCGAAATCGCCGGCTCCGGCTGGTACGTCGAAGCCATCTCCGAGCATCACCTCGATGTTGTAGTAGCCAAGCTTTTCAAGCCTGGCGCGAGCAGCGTCCGCGAGCGTCCGGTAGCGCTCGATCGTCAGCACATGGGCGCAGAGTCGCGACAACACCGCGGCCTGATAGCCGGAGCCGGTGCCGATCTCCAGCACCTTGTGGTTCTTCTGAAGCTGCAACTGCTCGGTCATGTACGCGACCACAAAGGGCTGGCTGATGGTCTGCCCGCAGGCGATGCCGAGCGCACTGTCGCGGTAGGCGTGGCCGCGATCGCCAGGCGCCACGAAGGCTTCGCGCGGCACCTCCTCCATCGTACGCAGCACAGCCAAGTCGCTGATCCCCCGCCGCCGCAGGGTGAGCTGAAACATCATCTTCTCGGGCGGTTCTTGCGACATTGCGGTCTCGCGGCGGGTTCTGCCGCCAGTCGGATGCTTCGGCTCGCCAAGATGTAATAGCGTACGCCATCTTAAGGAAGAATTTCCTGAAGGTTCAGGTTCCTACCTTCGGGAACCACAAGCCGTAGCCCGGCGTTGGGGGCCGGCAAGTCCGTCGCGAGAGGTGCCTGCCTCAAAGGCCGTGGCCTGTTCATGTCGACATTGCACCCAGGCACGTTTTTTGCGAACCTCAGTGCTCGGAAGGGCAAGGAATCCATCATGGTAGCGACACGGCCGGCGGGCTGTTCTGTTTTCCTCGTTGAAGACGAGGTCATGATCCGCATGATGGTCGCCGACATGCTGGAAGAGCTGGGCCACAGCGTAGCTGCCGAGGCGGGGGAAATCGGCGAAGCGGTCAAGCTGGTGCAGTCGACCGAGTTCGATCTCGCCATTCTCGACGTCAACGTCAACGGCAAGGTGATCACGCCGGTCGCCGAGCTGATCACGGCGCGCAACCTTCCGTTTATCTTTGCAACCGGCTACGGCTCATCCGGCCTGCCCCAGGAATACCGCGACCGCCCTGCCCTGCAGAAGCCATTCCAGCTGGAGACGCTGGCCCAGGTCATCAGCGCTACGCTCAAGAACGCGCCGGCTTAACGAAGATCGTGTCCCGGACGCGGTGCAGCGTGAAACGCTGCTCCGCAGAGCCGGGACCCACTCTTTCCCATGCACCATAGGCCCCGGCTCAGCAGCGCATCACTCCGTGCTGCGCTGCGTCCGGGGCACGAGCTATCTCAATGTCGTCATGAGCTCTTCTGAAAACGCCTCGTCGGTACGATCCAACCGCAGCGGCGTCACCGACACGTAGCGAGCCGCTAGCGCAGCGAGATCGGTGCCTTCGGCTGGCGTATCCATTACTGCCGCCCGCTCAAAACCGATCCAGAAATAGGGATTGCCGCGGCCGTCGTGGCGCTTGTCCACCTTGAGGAAGCCGAGATTGCGCTTGCCCTGTCGCGTGACGCGGACACCCTTGACCTGATCGGGCGTGCAAGCCGGGAAATTGACGTTGATCACCGTGTTTTTCGGCACCCCGGCATCGATCACCTTGCGCAGGATATCGGGCCCGAATTTCAGTGCGGTGTCCCACAGCGGCGCGTGGCGGGTCTCGACGGAAAATTCCTGGCTCAGTGCAAATGACGGGATGCCCAGGATCGTGCCCTCGAGGGCGCCAGCGATGGTGCCGGAATAGACGACGTCCTCGGCGACGTTGCGGCCCTTATTGACGCCGGACAGCACGAGATCGGGCATCTTCTCGCCGAGGATGTAGCGCGAGCCCATGATCACGCAATCGGTCGGCGTGCCCCGCACCGCGAAATGGCGCGGACCGACCTCGCGCAGGCGCAGCGGATCGTTCAACGACAACGAGTGCGAAACGCCGGACTGATCGAGCTCCGGGGCGACGACCCAGACATCGTCGGACAGCGCGCGAGCGATCTCCTCGACGATCTTCAGGCCCGGCGCATGGATGCCGTCGTCGTTGGTGCAGAGAATTCGCATCCGTCAAAGTGCCTTTCATTCGAGATCGCTCGGCCTTGCCGCCCGCGCGCCGTCTTATCCGGCTATCGCCGTCGAGGCAAACCGGCCGATTTGCTCATGTTTTCTTCATCCAGACGCGCCAGGGGCGCGCGAATCTGGCGCCAACATCAATTTTCATCTGCAGGTCCGGCGACGCCTGTTCCGCTTGCGGCAGCGGCGGATTCGGATCCGCCGGTGGGGCCGATGCAATTTGCGGAGGCTCAATGGAAGCCGGCCGCTCCAGCTTCGGCGGCGGAGTCGCGACGACGGGATCGATCGCCGGAACCGCCGCAGCCGCCGGCTCCGAGCCTGCCTCCGGCCGCTTGTGGCGCGTGCGTGCAACCGCCAGCCCCTTGTCGAAATCGGCGACGTTGAGCCACTCCTTGGCATGCATCCGCGCGATCAGATCGTCGTCCCACAGACGTGACACCTCGATATCGAAGGCGCCCATCAGCCTTTGATCGATCAACTGCATCCCATGGCCAGTGACCGCCCATTGCCTCCCGATCCAAAGGATGTCGCGATGCAATGCCATTTTTGCTTTGCGCTATTTATCCCGCTCGATGGTCTTGAGGCCGCCCATGTAGGGCTGCAGCACATCGGGCACCGCGATCGAACCGTCTTCCTGCTGATAGGTCTCCATGATCGCGATCAGCGCACGGCCGACCGCAGTGCCGGAGCCATTCAGCGTATGTACGAAGCGCGGCTTGCCATCGGCCGCGCGATAGCGCGCATCCATGCGGCGCGCCTGGAAATCGCCGCACACCGAGCAGCTCGAGATTTCCCTGAACGCGCCGCCCTCGCCTTGCCCGGGCATCCAGACCTCGATGTCGTAGGTCTTCTGTGCGGAGAAGCCCATATCACCGGAGCACAGCGTCATCACGCGATAATGCAGATCGAGCCGGCGCAGCACTTCCTCCGCGCAGGACAGCATGCGTTCGTGCTCGTCGCGGCTGGCTTCGGGCGTCGTGATCGAGACCAGTTCGACCTTTGTAAATTGATGCTGCCGGATCATGCCGCGGGTGTCGCGGCCCGCCGCGCCCGCCTCGGCGCGGAAGCATGGCGTCAGAGCGGTGAGCCGCATCGGCAGCTCTTTTTCGTCGACGATGGACTCTCGGACGAGGTTGGTCAGCGAGACTTCGGCGGTGGGGATGAGACCGAGACGTTCGGTCTTCAATCGTTCGTCGGGTGCTGCGAGCAGTTCACCCTTGATAGCCCAGAACTGGTCGTCCTCGAATTTCGGCAATTGGCCCGTGCCGAACATCACGTCGTTGCGCACCAGGAGCGGCGGGTTGACCTCAGTATAGCCATGCTCGTTGGTATGGAGATCGAGCATAAATTGGCCGATGGCGCGCTCGAGCCGTGCGAGACCTTTCTTCAGCACGACGAAGCGCGCGCCTGACAATTTCGCGGCGGCCTCGAAATCCATGTAGCCGAGCGCACCGCCGAGATCGTCGTGCGGCTTCGGCGTGAAGGCATAGTTGCGGACGTTGCCGTAGATGTGCCGCTGCACATTGCCATGCTCGTCTGCGCCTTCGGGCACGTCGTCGAGCGGCAGATTGGGAATCGCGGCGAGCTCTTTCGCCAGCTCTTCGTCGGCCGTCTTCGCCGCCAATTCGAGTTCGGGCATCGTGGTCTTGAGCTCGGCGACTTCGGCCATCAGCTTGCCGGCGCGCGCTTCATCTTTGGCTTTCTTCGCCTCACCGATTTCCTTCGAAGCCGAATTGCGCCGCGCCTGCGCCTGCTCGGACGCCAGGATCGCCGCTCGACGTCTTTCGTCGATCGCGAGCAGCGAGGCCGACAACGGCGCCAGTCCGCGGCGCTTCAGTGCGGCGTCGAAGCCTTGCGGATTGTCGCGGATCGATTTGATGTCGTGCATGGGTAGTCAGTCCTGAATCGTGCCGAAAAAGGCGCGATCCCAGTACCACACTGGTCATCACCCGCGAAAGCGGGTGATCCAGTATTCCAGAGCAGCAGCCATCAATCGAGAGGCCTCGGCGTACTGGATTCCCCGCTTTCGCGGGGAATGACGGCCAATCGGAGAGCAGAATGGTGCCTATTCCGCCGGATTGGCTTCCGGCGGCGGGCTGGCGGAGGGCGGCGTAGTGGACGCCTGCGTGGCGCTCGCCTTCTTTTCCACCATGCGGACGGCGACAATCGCGCCCTCGTAGAGCGCCATCAGCGGGATCGCGAGCGAGGCCTGACTGATGACGTCGGGCGGCGTCAGAACGGCGGCGATGACGAAGGCGATCACGATAAAATAGCGCCGCTTCTCGCGAAGCTGCTGGGAGGTAATGATGCCGATCCGCCCCAGCAGCGTCAGGATGACCGGTAGTTGGAACGCGACGCCGAAGGCGAAGATCAGCGACATCATCAGCGACAGGTATTCGCCGACCTTGGGCAATAGCTGGATCTGCGCGCTCTCGTCGCCGCCCATCTGCTGCATGCCGAGCGAGAACCGCACCAGCATCGGCATCACGACGAAATAGACCAGGAGCGAGCCGAGCCCGAAGAAGAAGGGCGTTGCGATCAGATAAGGCAGGAACGCGTTGCGCTCGTGCTTGTAGAGGCCCGGCGCCACGAACTTGTAGATCTGCGTCGCCACGATCGGGAATGAGATGAAGGCGGCGCCGAACAGCGCGAGCTTTAACTGCGTGAGGAAATATTCGAGCAGCGCCGTGTAGATGAATTTCGAATTCTCGGCGCCCGCGATCCAGACGAACGGCCAGACCAGCACGTTGTAGATCTGCTTGGCGAAGAAGAAACAGAAGATGAAAGCAATGCCGAAGCCGAGCAGCGCCTTGATCAGCCGCGAGCGCAGCTCGATCAAATGATCCATCAATGGCGCCTTGCTGGCCTCTATATCTTCGATGGTCATGACGCTTTGGCGTCCTTGAGAATGTCAGGCGCCGGTGGTGCGACGTCCTGCTGGACCGGGGCCTGAACTTCACGCGTAATCGCAAGCGGCTCGGAGGCTGCCGGATGGGCCTCGGCTTCGACGAAGGTCTCCGGCGTCGGAGCAGCCGGCGTCGTCGGGGTGACGGGTTCGCCGACCGCAGACGCGACCTGCGCGTCGTTGACTTCCGGAATGGCGGGCTTGTCGGGCCCGCTGATCTGCAGGGCGTTGTCGACGTCCTTCTGCAGGGAGGTCATGAGGTTGCCAGGGGACAGCGCCGTCGCGGTGTCCTTGACCTCGTCAAAACTCTTCTTGAGGTCGGCCATTTCGGCCTCGCGCATGGCTTCCTGGAACTGGCCCTGGAATTCGGCGGCCATCTTGCGCGCCTTGCCCATCCATTGCCCGACCATGCGCAGCACGCCCGGCAGTTCTTTCGGGCCGATGGCAATCAGCGCGACAACCGCGATGACGACCAGTTCACTCCACCCGATATCGAACATGAATTCTTCCGCTCGCGCGAGACGTCCGCGCCCCAAGCCATCATAGCCAAGAATTGGAGCAGCAGCCCGCGCCTTTTCTCAACCGGCGTCTTTCAACCGACGCCCGGCTCAAGCTGCCTGGTTCAGACAGCCTTGCTGCCGACATCCGTCCGCGCTGCGGTCGGCGCTGGCGCGGTATTGTGGTCGATGGCCTTCATCGGCTCGGCGGGCTTCTCAGGCGCCTTCTCGTCGTCCTGCATGCCCTTCTTGAAGGCCTTGATGCCGTTTGCGACATCGCCCATCAGATCCGATATCTTGCCGCGGCCGAACAGCAGCAGGACCACTGCGATCACGACGATCCAGTGCCAAATGCTAAGCGAACCCATCCTGCAACTCCTCCAAAAGAGATGGCCGGCTTCCGGCCTAAGCTTGGGCGGAAGGTAGGCCTGAGAGGTGTCAAAAACAAGGACCCCGCCGCGGCAAATCGCTGTCGCGGCTACGTAATATGGCTATCATTAACCCCGCCTGAGCGTATGGCCGGCGGGACCTCGGAACTAGTTTCCGCTGCCTTCTTCAGGCTCGGCGGCCGGTGCGAGCAGCAGTTCCAGATTATCTCCAGCCTCCAGCGGATCCTCGTCCTCGCGCAGCGCGACGTCATCGGACGGCGTCGGAACGCTGAAGCCGGAGGGTAGCCGCGAATCCAGTAGCCCCGTACCCTTCAGCTCCTCCAGGCCCGGCAGGTCGCTCAGCGCTTCCAGGCTAAATTGGGAGAGGAACGCTTCCGTGGTGCCGAAGGTCAGCGGCCGGCCCGGTGTCTTGCGGCGGCCGCGTGGGCGGATCCAGCCGGTTTCAAGCAGCACGTCCAGCGTTCCCTTTGATGTGACCACGCCGCGGATCTCCTCGATCTCGGCCCGCGTCACCGGCTGGTGATAGGCGATGATCGCAAGCACCTCGATCGCCGCCCGCGACAGGCGCCGCGTCTCCGTGCTTTCGCGCGTCATCAGCCACGACAGGTCGCCGGCCGTACGGAAGGTCCATTTGTTGGCGACACGCACCAGATTGACGCCGCGCGGGGCATATTCCGCCTGCAGCTGTGCCAGTGCTGCCTTGACGTCGACCCCGTCGGGCATGCGCTTGGCGAGCGCTGCCTGATCGATCGGTTCGGCGGAAGCAAACAACAGCGCTTCGAGAAGCCGCAATTCCTCGGGCCGCGCGGCCTGATCGGTATTCTGGTCGATGGGATGATCCTCGGCATCTTCCATGCGTTTTTCCGCCAGGCTTGCCATGGCTAGGTCTCCTTCCACTTACTCGACCGTCAGATCCGGCGCGGGCACCGCTGCCTGCGGCGGGCGCTTACGAAAATACAGCGGCGCGAACGCCTCTTTCTGGTTCAGCTCCATCTCACCTTCCCGCACCAGTTCGAGGGCTGCGGCAAAGCTCGATGCGAACACCGTCGCCCGCTGAGAGGGATCGACCACGTAGGTCAGCAGGTAATCGTCGAGGCAGCTCCACTCCTCAGACTCGGCCATGCCGACGAGGCGCTCCAGCGAGGCGCGCGCTTCGGCGAGCGACCACACCGTGCGCTTGGCAAGATGCACGGTCGCCAGCACGCGCTGCTGACGCTGCGCGGCATAGGCGGTGAGCAGGTCGAACAGTGTGGCCGTGAATTTGGGGTGCTTGATCTCGGCGATCGTTTCAGGATTGCCGCGCGGGAAAATATCGCGCTGGAACTGCGGCCGGTTCATCAGGCGGTTGGCGGCCTCGCGGATCGCCTCGAGCCGGCGCAGCCGATTGGCAAGCGCTGTCGCCATTTCCTCGGCGCTCGGCCCGTCGGGCGTTGCCGGCTCGGGCAGCAGCAGCCGCGATTTCAGGAACGCGAGCCAGGCCGCCATCACGAGGTAGTCGGCCGCAAGCTCGAGGCGGATTTTTCGCGCCGCCTCGATGAAGTTCAGATACTGGTCGGCCAGCGCCAGGATCGAAATCTTGGCGAGGTCGACCTTCTGCTGCCGCGCCAACGTGAGCAGCAGGTCGAGCGGGCCCTCATAGCCCTCGACGTCGACGACCAGCGCCGGCTCGCCTTCGGTGATCTCGGCGGGCCGTCCGGTCTCAAACGATAGAATCTCAGCCGTCATGCCGTTCCTACCCGATCCATCAACGCTTCAAGTTCAGCCCGCCCCGCCTGCCGGTCGAACGGCTCGGGCTGCTTTCGCAAGGCCAGCGCCCGCCTGGCGCGTTCCAAAGCCTCGCCCGTCAGCTCCGGCGTCTCGCGCGCCACATCGCGCATCTCGTCGAGCTTGCCGTTGCAATGCAGGACCATGTCACAGCCGGCATTGACGATGGCGCGGGTCCGCTCGGCGATCGATCCCGCCAGGGCGTTCATCGACACGTCGTCACTCATCAACAAGCCCTGGAACCCAATTACGCCGCGAATCACCTGACGGATGATTGTCGCAGATGTCGTCGCGGGTTGGACCGGGTCAATCGCGCTAAACACAACATGTGCGGTCATGGCCATCGGCAGGTCCGCGAGCGGTTGAAAGGCGGCAAAATCGGTCTGTTCCAGCTCTTCCCGCGGGGTATCAACGGTCGGGAGGCGGAAATGGCTATCTGCCGTGGCACGGCCGTGGCCGGGAATGTGCTTCAGGATGGGCAGCACGCCGCCCTGCTCCAGCCCCCCGGTGACCGCCCGGGCGACCGACGCGACCTTTGCCGGTTCGGTTCCATAGGCCCGGTTGCCGATCACGGCGTCCGCGCCGGCCACCGGCACGTCCGCCAGCGGCAGGCAGTCGACGGTGATCCCGAGGTCGATCAGGTCGGCCGCAATAAGGCGCGAACTGAGCCACGCCGCTCTTAGCCCCAGCGCCTTGTCGAGATCATAGAGCGCGCCGAAGGTGGCGCCGGCCGGATAGACCGGCCAGTGCGGCGGCCCGAGCCGCGCCACCCGCCCGCCTTCCTGGTCAATCAGGACCGGCGCATCCGCCTCACCGACGAGACTTCGAAATTCATCAACAAGATCAGATACTTGATCCTTCGTCTCGATATTGCGTTTGAACAGGATCAAGCCCCATGGCAGCTCGCCACGGATGAACTCGCGTTCCGTGGCCGTCAGTTCCAGTCCCGATACGCCTGTAATGAATGCGCGGCTTGTCATGGGGGCCGATTAGGCCCCCCGCAGCCCCCGGGTCAAGGAAACCGCCGTTAATTCCTTTGGACGAAGCACTGTCCGCCGGCGGATTTCAGGCTGTTGCAGACCTGCGCCGCCTCTTCGGACGAGCCGAACGGGCCGGCGAAGGCGCGGTAATAGACGCCCTTCTCGCCAAGATCGACGCGTTTCACCATCGACGATTGCGCCCCCAGCACGCTCGGGTACTTGCCCTGCAGCGCGCGATAGGCCGCCTGCGCGTCGGCTTCACTCTTCTGCGAGGAGACCTGAACCAGATAACCACCACCTGACGGAGTGGCTGGCTGAGTCGGATTGGTCGCGGCCATCCGGGTCGGTGATGGCGACGGCGCGGGATCAGCCTGCGGTGCGATCGACATCGGCCCGTTGGCGCTGGCATTGGCCGAGGCGGGGTTACGCGACGGCGAGGCGGCGGGCGACGGGGATGGGGCCGCCGGCGGAGGGACAGCGGCGGCGCTTCGCGTCATTGGCTTCGGCGGCGGCGCGGTCGCGCCAGCCGGAATGCCGCCATTGTCCGCGGGATCACCCTTGACCGCGAGCGTCTTGATCCGGCGCGGCTCGTTGTTCGGCATCGTGCCATTCGCACCTGATGCAGGCGCTGGACCGGTCGGAGAGACGCTCGCGACCGGCGGCGGGCTGCTGTTCTGATTGAGCGGCGGAAACACCACGCGCGGTCCGCCGGACCTCGCATTGACATCGACCGGCGTCTCTTCGCGCGACACCAGTTTTTCACCACCATCGCCGGGCACCATACGGTCAGGCGTTTTGGCAGCACCTCCGTCTGATGGCGCGGGCATCACCTTGGTCGGGCTGTTGTCGGCCCTGATGATCGGCGGCTCACCACTGCGCGGCGAACCGACATAGGTGCGGTAGGCAAAGGCGGCGCCCGTCCCGACTACGGCCAGCGCCAGCACCGCAGCGACCGTTATCAGCCCGCTCGAGCGCTTCTTCGGCTCGGGCTCTTCCTCATAGTCATCGCCCTGGTAGGCATAGGGATCGTTCGGATAGGCCGGATCGCGCTGATAGTCCTGCTCGCCGTTTTCGAGCCGGCCATACAGCGCATCGTCGTAACGCGACGGATCCTGCTGCTGTGGCTCGTCGGCATATTGTTGTGGAGCCTCGTGTTGCTGCGAAGCGTCGTCGTAATAGTCCTGAGCGGGCGCCTGCTTGGCCGAATAGCGATGCAAGGGATGCACCGGCTGCGGCTGGTAATCCCGCTCGTTGTCGTAATCTTCCGGCAGCGGTGATGGCAGCGGCGGCGGCGGAGTGGTTTCCTGACGCGCCCGCTGCATCCAGCTCGGCGGGCTCGGCGGCGTGTCGATATCTTCTGCGGGCGGATCATATTGCGGCGGACGTAGATTGGCCCGCGACTGCAGCGGGTGCGGCGCAGGTTTGGCAGGCGCGCTCCCGAATTGATCGGTTTGCCCGATCAGCCGAGCGAGTTCGGCAAGCGGATCGTTCTCGCCGCGAGCCTGGTCGGCAGCGGAGGGAAAATGTTGGTTCTGATATCGATCAGCCATCGTGATGATGCATCCCCTACGGGACAGCGCCAACCCGCCATGTCAAATGATCCATGACGAGCGGCCCCTGCCAGATACCCCCACGAACCCCCATCCGTGAAGGCCTACGCCCCTGCCTACCGCATCTCGGTCGGAGCGTGGACGCCGAGAACGGCTAAGCCCGATGCCAGAACCGAGACGACGCCCTGTACCATCGCCAGTCGCGCCCTCGTGATTTCTGCATCATTAGTCATAATGAAGCGTAAATAGGGCAAATCCCGCCCTTTAGTCCACAACGCATGAAATTCACTGGCCAAATCATATAGATAAAAAGCGATTCGGTGTGGCTCATGCGCGACCGCCGCCGCCTCGATCATTCTGGGATAGAGCGCCAATCGCTTCAAAAGGTCCACTTCGGCCGGATCTGTCAGCCGCTCGACCGGGGCCGAACCCAGCCAATCGCGTCTCACAGCATCGTCCTCCGGCAGACCGGGGACCACCTCGCGGGCATTTTTGAAAATTGAATGACCGCGGGCGTGCCCGTACTGCACGTAGAAGACGGGATTGTCCTTCGACTGTTCGAGCACCTTCGCAAGGTCGAAATCGAGCACGGCGTCGTTCTTGCGAAACAGCATCATGAACCGCACCGCATCGGACCCGACTTCGTCGACCACTTCGCGCAGCGTGACGAAATCGCCGGAGCGCTTCGACATCCGCACCTGTTCGCCGGCGCGCAACAGACGCACGAGCTGCACGACCTTGATGTCGAGCGCGGCCTTGCCATCGCTGACGCCCTTCACCGCCGCCTGCATGCGCTTGATGTAGCCGCCATGATCGGCGCCAAACACGTCGATCATATCGAGAAAGCCGCGATCGACCTTGTTCTTGTGATAGGCGATGTCAGACGCGAAATAGGTATATGAGCCGTCCGACTTGATCAGCGGACGATCGACGTCGTCGCCATAGGCTGTGGCGCGGAACAGCGTCTGGATGCGGTCCTCGTAGTCCTCGACCGGCTTGCCTTTTGGCGGCGGCAGGCGCCCTTCGTAGATGTCGCCCTTGGCGCGCAGGAAATCGATAGTCTCGGTGACTTTGTTATTGCCAGTCTCGACCAGCGACCGCTCCGAGAAGAACACGTCATGCTTGATGTTGAGCGCGGCGAGATCGCCCTTGATCATGTCCATCATCATGGCGATCGCCTTGGCGCGCACGATCGGCAGCCACGCCGTATCCGGCATCGCCTTCAGTTTGTCGCCATGCTCGGCAGCGAGCGCCTGCCCGACCGGAACGAGATAGTCGCCGGGGTAAAGCCCTTCCGGAATCTCGCCGATGATCTCGCCAAGCGCTTCGAGGTAGCGCAGGAATGCCGAGCGCGCGAGCACGTCGACCTGCGCGCCGGCATCGTTGATGTAATATTCGCGCGTGACGTCGAAGCCTGCGAATTGCAACAGACCGCACAGCGCATCGCCGAATACGGCGCCCCGGCAGTGGCCGACATGCATCGGCCCGGTCGGATTGGCCGAGACATATTCGACATTGACCTTTCCGCCGTGGCCGACCGCGCCTTTGCCGTAGGACACGCCTTCGCGCAGCACGGTGCGCAGCTCGTCGGCCCAGACCTCAGGCTTCAGGGTGAGATTGATGAAGCCGGGTCCGGCGACCTCGACGGAGGCGACCAGATCGTCAGCGCGCAACTTTTCCGCGATTTTTTCGGCAAGGTCGCGCGGCTTGATCTTGGCGTCCTTGGCCAGCACCATCGCGGCATTGGTCGCCATGTCGCCATGGCTCGCATCGCGCGGCGGCTCGACCACGACGCGGGAGAAATCGGTGCCGGCGGGCCATTGGCCGTCGGCCGCGAGCGCGGCGCAGATCGCCTGCACGCGCGCCAGCGCGTCGGCAAACAGGTGTTGGGAAGCTGGCTTGTCGGACATGCCGCCGCCTAACGCAAATCCGGGGTCGAGTCAAAAAGCCTTTGGTGCTCCATCAGGGCGAAACGGTCGGTCATTCCGGCGATGAAATTGCCGATCCGGCGCGCCCGCTCCCCCTCGCTCTCGCGTTCGGTACCCTCGACCCATTCGGGCGGCAGGTCTCCCGGGGAGGCCTGGTAGCGCGCGAACAGGTCGAACAGGATGCCTTCCGCCTCGCCCATCACCCGCATGACGCGGTGGTGGCGGTACATGTGCTGTTTCAGGAACGCCTTGATCGCCGCCTCCTCCTCCGCAACCGCGGGCGGAAAGGCGACCAGCGGCTGATGGTGGTGGCGGATGTCATGGGCTGATTGCGGCTTCGCTGCGGCGAGGCGCCTGTTCGCCTCCGACATGACGGCGCCGATCATGTAGGAGATCAGCTCGCGCACCAGTTCCGCGCCGCGCCTGGCGTCGTCGAGCTTGGGATAGCGCCGGTCGATCTCGGCGATGATCGCGTCGGTGAGCGGCATCACCTTGAGATCGTCGACGCTGAAGAGGTCGGCGCGCAGGCCGTCGTCGATGTCATGGGCGTCGTATGCGATATCGTCGGCGAAGGCGGCGACCTGCGCCTCGAGCGAAGCGTAGCTCCACAGCTCCAGATCGAATTTTGCGTTGAAGTCGGCAATGCCGACGGGAATCCCGCTATCGCGATAGGGTCCGGCCGCAGCCCCGCTCCGCTCCGTGAGAGGACCGTTGTGCTTGACGATGCCTTCGAGCGATTCCCAGGTCAGATTCAGCCCGTCGAATTCGGGATAGCGGTGCTCCAGCGAGGTCACCACCCGCAGGGCCTGCGCGTTGTGGTCGAAGCCGCCATGGGCTTTCAAGCATTTGTCGAGCGCCCGTTCGCCGGCATGTCCAAACGGTGGGTGACCGAGGTCATGGGCCAGCGCCAGCGTTTCGGTGAGGTCCTCGTCGAGGCCGAGCTGGCGGGCCAGCGCGCGGGCGATCTGCGCCACTTCAAGCGAATGTGTAAGCCGCGTGCGGTAATGGTCGCCCTCGTGGAACACGAACACCTGCGTCTTGTGCTTGAGGCGGCGGAAGGCGGTGGAATGGATCACCCGGTCGCAATCGCGCCGGAACGGGCTGCGGGTCCGGCTCGGCGGCTCCGAAAACAGCCGGCCGCGGCTGGAATCAGGGTCGCAGCCATAAGGCGCACGGGGGGCAGCCATTCCGACCGGCACGATTTTTTAGTCCTTATCCATTTGATTCCGCGACATTACGCACTTAACTATGTCTAACGCGCCATACCAAATGAATTGGGTATGACGGGGCCGGAGACGATTGTCATGACTGCTGCCATCACCGTCAGCGAGCGGGCCGCCCGCCGCATCGGCGAAATCCTCAAGGGCGAAGGCGACGGCGCCATGTTGCGCATCTCGGTCGAGGGCGGCGGCTGCTCCGGCTTCCAGTACAAATTCGATGTCGACCACGCCAAGGCCGAAGACGACCTCGTGATCGCGCGCGAGGGCGCGGTGGTCCTGGTCGATCCGGCTTCGGTGCCGTTCCTCGCCGGCTCCGAAGTCGATTTCGTCGACGATCTGATCGGCGCGTCGTTCCGCGTGGTCAATCCGAACGCGACCGCCTCGTGTGGTTGCGGGACGAGCTTTTCGATCTGAGACGATACGCAACGGCCCATCCTCGTCATTGCGAGCGCAGCGAAGCAATCCACGCCTCAGCTCGGGCTAGATGGATTGCTTCGCTGCGCTCGCAATGACGCTGAAATAGCGACGCAACATTCGACTGTCATCCCCCGCGCAGGCGGGGGATCCGGTACGCCGCGGCTTATCGATCCTGTCACTGAAGTCTCTGAAATACTGGGTCACCCGCCTTCGCGGGTGACGACCATGGAGTATGAGTTCGCGATCTCGCGACATGTTTTGCCCGAGGCTTGCATCGTCCTGCCCGTCGCGCCAATTGGTTTCGCCCATTCTACGCCTCGCGCGCGTAGCGCGGCAGATCGGCTTTCAACATTGCCAGAACATCATCCCGCACCGGATCGCGTGTGCCGCGGGTGAAGGCCGCTGCGAGCGGCAGCTTGTTCATGTCGGAGGCTGCGAGGCGGATGAAGCGAACGCCGCGCGTGGCCATGCGCGACGTCCAGCGCGGCACGATGGCAACGCCGAGACCGGCGGAAACGAGGTTGACGATGGTCTGCTTCTCGTCGGCGATCTGCGCGACGTGCGCCTCGCGTCCCGCCTCGGCGAACAGTTTCATGGTGAGGTCGTGGCTGTGCGGGCGCGAGCGACGTTCGGGTACGATCAGCGGCTCGTTTTCGAGATCGGCAATGGTCACGCGCTTGCGCTGTGACAACGGATGACGCTCGGCCACCGCGACGACGGCGGTCTCGTGCAGCAGAAACAGAAACTCCAGCCGCTTGTCGGGCCGCTGCGGCGGCCGCACGAAGGCGAGATCGAGCCGGCCGGACAACAGCCGCGGCAAGAGGCGCACGGTCTTGTCCTCGACCAGTTGCACGGTGACATCGGGCTGGCGCTTCCGAAAATCGTGCAACAGGTGCGGCAACAGCCCCGCGGCGGCGCTGTCGATGGCGCCGACACGGATGATCGCCGCCCGCTTCCGTCCGCGCGTGCGGAATTGGCCGGCCAGCGCGTCGGCCTGCGCGAGCAGCGCCCGCGCTTCCTTTAGCAGCACCGCGCCGTCCTCGGTCAGCGCGACGCTGCGCGTCGTGCGCGTCATCAGCCGCGTGCCGAGATCATCTTCCAGCAACCGGATGAAGCGGCCCAGCGCCGACGGCAGCATGTCAAGCCGCTGCGCAGCCCGGCCAAAATGCAACTCTTCTGCCGCCGCCACGAAGCAGCGTAGGTGATGAAGATCCATCGTTCCTCCCGAACGGGATTATATCAATTTTTTGTATAAACGCGAGACGGTTGCCGATGGGCGGCGGCAGCCGCAGGATGGCCGGAGAGTAAGGCCCGCTGGGCCCCCGTCATTGCGAGCGCAGCGAAGCAATCCACCTCTCCACTTGCGGCGCCATGGATTGCTTCGCTGCGCTCGCAATGACGGGGATAGAGCGTCGGCCCATCCAAGGAGATTTCGATGCGTGAATATTCGATCGCGGCCATCCCAGCCGATGGTATCGGCCCTGAGGTTATCGCCGCCGGCGTGCAGACGCTCGAAGCTCTTCAGAAGCGCCTCGGCGATGTGAAGTTCAACGTCGAAACCTTCGATTGGGGTTCCGACTATTACCGCAAGCACGGCGTGATGATGCCGGCGGACGGCCTCGCCACGCTGAAGAAATTCGACGCGATCTATTTCGGCGCGGTCGGCGCGCCTGATGTCCCCGATCATATCACGCTGTGGGGCCTGCGCCTGCCGATCTGCCAGGGCTTTGATCAATACGCCAATGTGCGCCCGACACGTATCCTGCCCGGCATCATCTCGCCGCTGCGCCATGCCGGCCCCGACGACCTCGACTGGGTGATCGTGCGGGAGAACTCCGAAGGCGAATATGCCGGCTGCGGCGGGCGGGTGCATCGCGGGCTGCCGGAGGAAGTCGGCACTGAAGTCGCCGTCTTCACCCGCGTCGGCGTCCAGCGCATCATGCGCTATGCGTTCCGCCTCGCGCAGTCGCGGCCGCGCAAGCTGCTCACCGTCGTGACCAAGTCCAACGCACAGCGGCATGGCATGGTGATGTGGGACGAGATCGCCGAGGAGGTCTCCAAAGAGTTCCCTGACGTCACCTGGGACAAGATGCTGGTCGATGCGATGACGGTGCGGATGACGCTGAAGCCACAGAGCCTCGACACCATCGTCGCGACCAACCTGCACGCCGATATCCTGTCCGACCTCGCCGGCGCGCTGGCCGGCAGCCTCGGCGTGGCTCCCACCGCGAACATCGATCCCGAGCGGCGCTTTCCCTCGATGTTCGAGCCGATCCACGGTTCGGCGTTCGATATCACCGGAAAGGGCATCGCCAATCCGGTCGCCAGCTTCTGGACGGCGTCGCAGATGCTCGATCATCTCGGGGAGGCCGAGGCATCGGCGCGACTGATGCGCGCCGTGGAGAAGGTCACGGGCGCCGGCATCACCACGCCTGACGTCGGCGGCACGGCAACAACCAAGGATGTCACCCAGGCCGTCGTGGACGCGATCCATAGTTCCAACGTGTGACAGGGTCGCTGGTATGGTGGATAAGTCGTGAGGCAAAAATGCCCGCGACATTGATCACAACAAGAACTCAGGGAGACGCCAATGCACATGCCAATGCACATCAAGAAGACCGGCATTCTTGCGCTCGCGTTCGCGATGGTCAGTTCCGCAGGCCTCGCGCAAAACTATCCAAGCCGGCCGATCACGTTGCTGGTCCCCTTCGCTGCCGGCGGCGCGACCGACACGGTGGCGCGGGTGACGGCGCAGTCGATGTCGAAAATCCTGGGACAGACGATCATCATCGAAAACGCAACCGGCGCCGGCGGCACGATCGCGGCCACGCGGGCATCCCGCGCCGAACCGGATGGCTACACACTGCTGATCCACCACATCGGCATCTCCACGGCGGCGACGCTGTACCGCAAGCTGCCCTACGACACCAAGACCGCGTTTGCGCCGATCGGCCTTGTCACTAACGCGCCGATGACGATCATCGGCCGTCCGGACTTGCCGCCGAACACGCTCGCAGAGCTGATCACCTACATGAAAGCCAATGGCGACAAGATGACTTTCGGCAATGCGGGCCTGGGCGCCGCCTCGCATCTCTGCGGCATGCTGTTCATGACGGCGGTCGGCAAGGAGATCCTCACTGTGCCTTACAAGGGCAATGCGCCCGTGATGAACGATCTGATCGCCAAGCAGATCGACCTCTCCTGCGACCAGACCACCAACACGACAGCGCCGATCGCGTCAAAACTGATCAAGAGCTACGCCATCACGACGAAAACCCGGCTTGGCTCGATGCCCGATCTGCCGACCGCCGACGAAGCCGGCCTGAAGGGTTTTGAAGTCGGCGCCTGGCACGGCATCTATGCGCCGAAGGGCACGCCCGACGACATCGTCCAGAAGCTCGCCAAGACGCTGCAGGAAGCGCTGCGCGACCCTGACCTGGTGAAGCGGTTCAATGATATCAACACCGAACCCGTACCGCAGAACGAAGCGACGCCGGAAGCGCTGAAGGCAAAACTGATCAGCGAGGTCGATCGCTGGGCACCGATCATCAAGGCAGCCGGACAGTTTGCGGATTGAGCGCTATCCGCCACGACGTCAGTTATCCGAGGCATGATTGCTGCAAGGAACTTTCGGTCCTGTACGGCGTCATAAGTGAGGCGGCCAAGGCTTGGCACGGGAGGTGCCATGTCGAAGTTCTGCGTTACAGTAATCGCTGTGGTACTGGTGACCGCGCTGTCGAGTGCCGCCACTGCGAAACAGCGCGGACATTTTGGTCTCGGCCCACTTGGCACCGTGAAATCCGCGTTCGCCCGCGTGTTGGCGCCAGGGCTGTTTCGCGGCCCCGCGCATCACCGCCGGGTGCACGTCCGTCGGGCCAAAAACGCTCCCGTCGCTTTAAAAAGTGCTCCCGTCGCCTTACAAAACATCCCGTCCGCGACGAGCCAGCCTTCCGGCGAGGAGGAGTTGGTTGTTGGCAGGCTATTCACTGATCCCGCGGCACGCAGGCAGATCGCCGCGACTGCCGCACTTGCTCACTATGGTGACCGAAGCACTACAAACGGGTGGTGGTCGCATGGCCATGACGGATATGGCTGGGTTGGGCCGCTGTTCTGGCCGTTCGCCTACAATGATATTCTTGGTTACGCCATCTTCGGCGATGGTATGGGCTTCTGGGACTATGGCTACCCCGACATCTATGCCGGAGTTTTTGGGCCTTACGGCAGTGATGAACTAGCGGCTTATATGGCACCGCCCTCTTCCGGCCGAGGAGAACGGAGGACTCCGCCGCTGCAGCAGCTCTGCGGTGATGCCGGTCGCGAGATTACCGGTCTCGCCATTGATCAGATTCAGCGGGTGATCCAGCCGACCGAGGCGCAGCGGGCTGCGCTGGACCGGCTTGCCGACGCATCGAACTCGGCCGCTCAGGTCATTCAGGCAACTTGTCCGACGCAGCCCGCATCAACGGCCCCGGCCCGATTGGCCCTGATGCAGCAGCGCACTGCGGCTATTCTCAGTGCAGTAATATCCTTGCAGCCGCTGCTATGGGACCTTTATGATTTACTGAATGACGAACAGAAAGCACGGCTCAACGCACTCGCTGATGATCAGCTCAAGACGGCATCCGCAAACGGCGCCATGAAGACGCCGGCCCAGGGCTGCGAAGCGTCCCTGCCGACCGCGTTGCAATGGCCGGCTGGCGAGATCGAGGCCAGGCTACACCCGACCGATGCCCAACGCAGCGCGCTTGAGCGGATGCAACGTGCCAGCGCCAGAGCTGTCGAGATGCTGAGCTATGAATGTCAGCCGCCGAAAGATGCGATCACGCTACCGGATCGCCTCGCCGCGGTGGATGGTCGGCTCGGTACCATGCAACAAGCCATCAATCTGGTGAGCGATGCGCTGGAAGACTTCTATTCTACGCTGAGTGACGAGCAGAAGTTTCAATTCGAGCTGATCGGACAAAAACGAGCGCCGTGATTGCCATGGGCTCCAATCGGCGATGCGCAGGAGTTGACACTTACACGGCTTAGTGGCCAAAACCGAACAAGGCCTTCGCATTCCCATTGGCAATCTGCGCCGCGACCTTGGGCGGCAACTGCGCAAGCCACGCGCGATAGCCGGCCACGATCTCGCCGTAGCTCTGCCAGCGCTCGTTGATCCAGGTGTCGGAGCCGAGCAGGAAACGGTCCGGGAAACGCTCGAACAGCGCGCGCCATTCGTCGGTCAGCTTGCCGCTGCCATTGGTGATGCCGCCGCGATAGGACAGTTCGCCCCATAGCTTCGGATACTTTGTGAGCATCTCCGCGACGCGGTCGGTCGACAGGCCGAAGCCGGTATGCGCCCAGATGATGCGGGCGCGCGGATTATGCCGCATCAGGATTTCGACGGCCACGTCATCAGCATGGGCATGCAGATAAAGATCGTGCTCGACTGCGAAGTCGACGGTCTTCTTCACCCATTCGCTTTCCGCTGCCTTGCCCGAAATGTGGAACTCGCCGATGCCGCGGTAATAGCCGCGTTTGAACTCGTCCTGCACGAGGTCGAAGATGAAGGGATCGCCGAACCAGGTCTGAATGTCCGCGCGCACGCGGTACGGGCGGATGAACGGGACGATCTGCAGGTCCTGGGGCTTGGCTTCCATCAGCGCATGCGTGCCGGTGTTCGGTCGGCTGGTGGCGAGGATGCCGGTGACGCGGTGCTTCCTAAACAGCGCCAGCACCTCGTCGACGCTGTAATAGGGCTTTGGCTCCCAATTGTAGTGCAGGTGGGCGTCGAAGATCTCGATCGGCTCGTCCGCCCTCGCCCGCTCGACCGGCACCGTTATCCACGCGAGCGCCACGGCGATCGCGATGCACCGCGATGCAGAACGGAGTGCCTGCCCGATTGCCATCATTCGGCGGCGACCACGCGCGGCCGCTCCTCCTCACCGGTCTCGGCCAATTGCGGTTCGAGCTTGCGCCGCAAGCGGCGATCGACGCGGTCGAGATAGATATAGACGACCGGCGTGATGTAGAGCGTCAAGAGTTGCGACAGGAAAAGGCCGCCGACCACGGCAACGCCAAGCGGCTGGCGCAGTTCGGCGCCGGCGCCCGCTCCGAGCGCAATCGGCAGTGTGCCGAAGATCGCAGCGAACGTCGTCATCATGATTGGACGGAAGCGAAGCAGCGCCGCTTCCCGGATCGCGTGCTCGGCGCTGAGGCCGACGCGGCGGCGCTCGAGCGCAAAATCCACCATCATGATGGCGTTCTTCTTGACGATGCCGACCAGCATCACGATGCCGATCATGGCGATGACAGACATCTCCATGCCAAACATCATCAGAGTCAGGATCGCGCCGATGCCGGCCGACGGCAGGCCCGAGATGATCGTGATCGGGTGGATGAAGCTCTCGTAGAGAATGCCGAGGATGACGAAGGCGGCGAACACGGCAGCGAGGATCAAGACGCCCTGCCCGCGCAGCGAATCCTGGAACACCTGCGCGGTGCCCGAGAAGTTGGTGGCGATCGTCGCAGGCAGATTCGCGGCCTGCTCCAGCTCGGTGATCTTGTCGACCGCATAGCCCAGCGAAACGCCAGGCGCCAGATTGAAGGAGATCGTCACCGCCGGCTGCTGCGCCTGGTGATTGATCTGCAGCGGACCGACCGTCGGAACCAGCTTTGCCACCGCCGACAGCGGGATGGTCTGGCCATTCTGGGTCTTCATGTAGAGCTTAGAGAGATCGGACGGATCGACCCGGAACTGCGGCTGCACTTCCAGGATGATCTGGTAATCGTTCGACGGCATGTAAATAGTGCCGATCTGGCGCGAGCCATAGGCGTTGTAGAGCTGGTTGCGCACCTGATCGACGGTGACGCCGTAGACCGCCGCCTTCTCGCGGTCGATATCGACCGTCATCTGAGGGTTCTTGATGTAGAGGTCGGTGGTGACGTCGAGCAGGCCCGGGAGCTTCTCGATCTTGTCGCGCATCTCAGGCGCAATGCGATAAAGCGACTCGGTGTCGCCGCTCTGCATCACGTACTGGTACTGGCTCTTGGAAATGCGGCCGCCGATATTGAGGTTCTGGATCGGCTGGAAGAACGCCTGGATGCCCGGAATCGCGCGTGACTTGAGGCGTAGCCGGGCAATGATAGTGTTGAGATTATCGCGCTCCTTTTTCGGCTTCAACGCAATGAACAGCCGACCGTAATTGGCGGTCGGATTCGGCCCGCCGGCGCCAACGGTGGAGTTGATGTAGTCAATTGCAGGATCGGATTTCAGCACATCGATCAGAGCGAGCTGCCGCTCCTTCATTGCCTCGAAGGAAGTATCGGTGGCAGCTTCGGTGACGCCGATCAGGAAGCCGGTGTCCTCCTGCGGAAAGAAGCCCTTCGGCACGATCATGTAGAGATAGACGGTGCCGCCAAGGGTGGCCAGCGTCACCATCAGCATCAGGAACTTTCGCGCCAGCACCCAGTCGAGCGTCCATTCATAGGCGCGCAGCCAGGATTCGAACATCTTCTCGAAGGTGCGGAGCACGATGTTCGGCCGCTTGGTCGCATCATGGGCGCGCAACACCCGGGCGCACAGCATCGGCGTCAGCGTCAACGACACGAACCCTGACACCAGGATCGCGACCGAAATCGTCACGGCGAATTCGCGGAACACGCGACCGACAATGCCACCCATCAAGAGCACCGGAATGAACACGGCGATCAACGAGAAGGTGATCGAGATGATGGTGAAGCCGATCTCGCGCGCGCCCTTTAGCGCGGCCTCGAACGGCCGCATGCCATGCTCGATGTGGCGGACGATGTTTTCCAGCATGACGATGGCGTCGTCGACCACAAAGCCGACCGACAGCGTCAGCGCCAAGAGTGTCATGTTGTTGATGGAATAGTCGAGCGCGTACATCACCGCGCAGGTCCCGAACAGCGAAATAGGAACCGCGAGCGCCGGAATGAAGGTCGCGGACGCCGAGCGCAGGAACAGGAAGATCACCAGGATAACCAGTCCGATCGCGATCAAAAGCGTTTCCTCGACGTCGGCCACCGCCTGACGGATCGATATCGAGCGGTCCATCAAGACGTTGATTGACACCGATGGCGGGATCTGCGCCCGCAACGCCGGAAATTTGGCCAGAATGGAATCGACCACCGCCACCGTATTGGCGTCCGGCTGCTTCTGGATGCCGAGCACAATGGCGCGGTCGTTGTTGAGCCAGCTCGCGATCCGTTCGTTCTCGACGCTGTCATAGATCCGCGCGACCTCGTCCAGCTTGACCGGGGCACCGTTGCGCCAGGCCACGACGATCTGGCGATAGTCCATCGCCTTATCCATCTGGCCGGATGCCTGCAGCGCGACGTCCTGCTTCGGCCCATTCAGCGTGCCGACCGGGGTCGAGGAATTGGCGCGGGACACTGCCGTCCTGATATCCTCAAGCGACAGCCCGCGCGCCGCGGCGGCCTCAGGATCGGCCTGGACACGAATGGCGAACTTCTGCGCGCCGTAGACGCTGACCTGGGCAACGCCCGGAATCTGCGAGAGCGTCTGGCCGATGGTAATGTCGGCATATTCGTGGACGGTCGACAGTGGCAGCGTCGACGAGTTGAGCACGACGAACAGCACCGGGAAATCGGCCGGGTTCACTTTGCGGAAACTCGGCGGGATGATCATCTCGACCGGCAAACGGCGCTGCGCGATCGTCAGCGCGGTCTGCACATCCAGCGCCGCGGCATCGATGTTGCGGTTAAGATCGAACTGGATGGTGATGGTGCTGGTGCCCTGCGACGAGTTCGACGACATCGAGGAGATGCCGGCGACCGTCGAGAGCTGGCGCTCGATAACGCCGGCGACCGAGGCCGCCATCGTATCCGCGCTCGCGCCCGGCAAGGTCGCGGTCACCGCGATGGTCGGGAAATCCACCCGAGGCAGCGCCGATACCGGCAACAGACGGAAGCCGAAGATGCCGAACGCGATGATCGACGCCGTGATCAGCGTCGTCATGACCGGGCGGCGGATGCAGAGTTCGGAGAGCGTCATGGCTCAGGCCCCGGCCTTTTTGGCCCGCGGCTCGACCCGCGTTCCGTCCGACAGCAGCAATTGGCCGTCGACCACCACGTCCTCGCCGCCGGCGAGCCCTTCCGAGATCACCGACATGCCCTGCGCGGTGCGATCGACCTTGACGGCCTGCACCTTGGCCACGCCGTCCTTGACCACGAACACGAAGTTGCCGCTCTGGCTGCGCTGGACCGCAACCGTCGGCACCACCACCGAGTCCTCGCTTCGAATGATCAGCTTGGTCGCGACCAGCGTCCCCGGCCACAACGCCTCGTTCTCGTTACTCATGATGCCGCGCACGGTGACCATGCCGGTGGTCTGATCGACGGTGTTCTCGACCATCGCGACCTTGCCGCTCTCGGAATGCTGAGAGCCCGGGATGGTGGCGGTCACGCTGGAGACGCCCTTGGCCATCGCCTCGCGCAGATCCACCAGCACACGCTGCGGCACCGAGAACGTCACATAGACCGGCGCCATCTGATTGATGACCGCCAGTGGAGTGCTGTCGGCCGGCCGCACGAAATTGCCGACCTTCACATTGGCGGCACCGATACGGCCCGTGACTGGCGCGCGGATCGTGGTGTAGCTTTTCTGGACCCTGAGATTATCGAGCGCCGCCTGGTCGGCCTTGATGGTGCCGGTCAGGATGTCGGACTGTGTCTTGGCATTGTCGACATTGACCTGCGTGGTGGCGCCCTTGGCGACGAGATCGTTGAAGCGGCGGAGGTCGCGCTGCGCGCCTTCGAGCTGCGCCTGGTCCCTGGCGAGCACGCCCTCGGCCTGCTCGATCTGCGCGTCGATCTGGCGGCTGTCCAGCGTGAACAGCAAATCGCCTTCGTTGACCTTGGCGCCGTCCTGGAAATGAACTGCGACGATCATGGTCTCCAACCGCGACTTCAGCGCGACGCTGGAGATCGGCGTCACCATGCCGATTGCATCGACATCGACGGGCATGGATTTGCGCTCGGCCTTTGCCAGCTCGACCGAAACCGTCCGCGGCCGCTGCGGGCCCTGAGCGCTGCTGCTGCCGCCCATCCACGAGGAGCGGGTGATAAAGCCGGCCGCCGTGGCAATGGCGATGGCGCCGACAAGAACGATCAGGCTACGCTTCTTCATAATTTTTTTCACGCTCACCGTCCTCAAAGGACGGGACGAACTTCTCCGGCCCCTTGACGGCGACTTTTGCGCCTTATTTCTAAACGGTTATCACAGCCTTCCTGCACATGGTATGCCACTGCCGGAAAATGTGTAGTTACCGTTTCGTATTCGAGCATGAAAAACCGGCGTCGCCGGGATCATGCGTCAGCCGGGGCCCCTTTTCATGCGCATTGCCACCTGGAACGTCAATTCGATCCGGCAGCGGATCGAGCACCTGCTGATCTGGCTCAAGGAGTGCTCGCCGGATATTGCCTGTCTGCAGGAAATCAAATGCACGGACGAGGCATTCCCGCGGCTGGAGATCGAGGCGCTCGGCTATAATGTCGTCACCCACGGCCAAAAGACCTTCAATGGCGTGGCGCTCTTGTCCAAACTGCCGTTCGACGAGACCAAATCGGGCCTTGCCGGCGACGATGAGGACGCCCATGCCCGGTTCCTGGAGGGTGTGGTGACCCTGAAGACCGGCGTGATGCGGATCGCCTGCCTCTATCTGCCCAACGGAAACCCGCCGAATACCGACAAATATCCCTATAAACTCAAATGGATGTCGCGGCTTCTTGAGTATTCGAAGGAGCGACTTAAGGCGGAAGAGCCGCTGGTGCTCGCAGGCGACTTCAACGTCATTCCGGCCGCTCGCGATGTCTATAACCCCGCCGCCTGGACCAACGACGCGCTGTTCCGCACCGAGACCCGCGAGGCCTTCCAGTCTCTCCTCGGCCTCGGGCTGACGGACGCGCTGCGCGCGGTGACCGACGAACCGAACCTCTACACCTTCTGGGACTATCAGGCGGGGTGCTGGCAGAAGAACTGGGGCCTGAGAATCGATCATCTCCTGCTGTCGCCGCAAGCCAGCGACCGGCTCGCCCATGTCGGCATCGATAGCTACGTCCGCGCTTGGGAGAAGCCGTCAGACCACGTGCCGGTGTGGGCGGACTTCGATCTGGAGACGGCGTAGCCGCCGCTGCCGAGTGCGGCAATTACTGATGTCGAGGGTGATTGGTCTCAGCGCAGAATCGTAGGGTGGGCAAAGCGAAGCGTGCCCACCACAAGTGCCAGCGGTTTGGAGAGATGGTGGGCACGGCGCGTTGCGCCTTTGCCCACCCTACAGCAGCGCGACGTCAGTCGCGCTTGCCCTGCACCCAGTGTTCGAGCATCTGCAGCGCCATCGCGCGGTCGTCGTCAGAGGCCTTGGCGAAGGCGCGGTTGTAGCTTTCCCGGATCCAGGTCTCGTCGGGAGCCGCGTTGTCGCGCGCCAGCGTCAGCCACATCAGGCCACGCGCAGGCTGCCGCGGCAGGCGGTCGCCGTTGAACAGCATCTGGCCGAGCATCGCCTGCGCCTGGTGCT
The DNA here is from genome assembly GCF_020329435.1 of Bradyrhizobium hereditatis. Classification (GTDB taxonomy): domain Bacteria; phylum Pseudomonadota; class Alphaproteobacteria; order Rhizobiales; family Xanthobacteraceae; genus Bradyrhizobium; species Bradyrhizobium hereditatis. Next base: position 753,826 of record NZ_JAGKJK010000001.1, read on the forward strand.
GGCCCTTCTGGGCAGCCAACCCAAGCCAGCGCGCGCCGTAGCGGAAATCATCCCGCGAGGCGTCCGGCGTCTTCAGGTAAAGCCGCGCCAGATCGTACTGCGCATCCGCATTGCCGAAATAGGACGCGGCATAGGAGAACATCTCCCGCGCACGCTCCGTGTCCGGCTTGACCTTCGAGTTCGGGATGCCGTTCAGGTAGTAGCGTCCCAGCGCCACGAAGGCGTTGGCGACGATCGTCGCCTGCGGCGCCGACGGGCTGTCCTCGGCATGCGCATTGGCGATGCGGCTGAAATATTCGAAGGCGCGCAGATCGTCCTGCACGACGCCGTCGCCGTCGGCATACATGCGCCCGAGCTTCCACTGCGCGACGGGATGACCGCCTTCGGCGGCGTATTGCAGCGATGTCAGCGAGGGCGCGGCAACCGGCGTGGCCGTCGTGGACGCCGGCGGAACCTTCTTCAGGGCCTGGGCCGTGACGGCCTGCGCGGCGGCCGGCTGGTTCATCAACGGCAGCGCGGCATCCGGTTTAACCGGTGCGCCATCGAATGCGAATCCGGGAGCCGCCACCGGCGCGGCGCCCAGCATCAACGCAAGAATGATACGCCTAGATGTCCGCATAACACTGTTTCTCGTGCGCACCGCCCGGATGGGTCACAGCCCCGTCCACCGCCGGCCCAACCTGTTGGGCATACTTCCACAGAGCACCCGACGTATGATTTGTCGGTCGGGGCACCCATTTGGTTTTACGATCGGCGAGCTCGGCGTCGGTCAATTTTACGTTAAGAGTGCCGGCCTCGGCGTCGATCTCGATAATGTCACCATTCTGCAACAGGGCGATCGGTCCGCCCACGGCCGCCTCCGGCCCGACATGGCCGATGCAGAAGCCGCGGGTGGCGCCGGAGAACCGGCCATCGGTGATCAGGGCGACCTTGCCGCCCATCCCCTGCCCGGTCAGCGCCGCCGTGGTCGAGAGCATCTCGCGCATGCCGGGACCGCCGCGCGGCCCCTCATAGCGGATCACGATGACGTCGCCCTCTTTGTAGGTTTTCTTCTGGACCGAATCGAAGGCGTCTTCCTCGCGGTCAAAGCACCGGGCAGGACCAGTAAACTTCAGCTTCGACATGCCCGCGACCTTCACGATCGCACCCTCCGGCGCCAAATTACCCTTCAGCCCGACAACGCCTCCCGTGACGGTGATCGGGTTGTCGGCGGACCGCACCACATCCTGGTGCGGATTCCATTTCACGCTCTTGAGGTTTTCGGCGATCGTACGGCCCGTGACGGTTATGCAATCCCCGTGTAGGTAGCCATTGTCGAGCAGCGTCTTCATCAGAAGCGGAATGCCGCCAACCTCGAACATGTCTTTGGCAACATAACGGCCCCCCGGCTTCAAATCCGCGACATATGGTGTCTTTTTGAAGATTTCGGCGACGTCGAATAAGTCAAACTTTATGCCGCACTCATGCGCGATAGCGGGCAGGTGCAATGCAGCATTGGTCGACCCACCCGAGGCGGCGACCACGGCGGCAGCGTTCTCCAGTGAGCGGCGGGTGACAATATCGCGCGGCCGGATGTTGGCTGCGATCAGCTCCAGGATCTTCTCGCCGGCGGCGGCGCAAAACGCGTCGCGAATCTCGTAAGGCGCTGGCGCGCCCGCCGAATACGGTAGCGCCAGACCAATCGCCTCGGATACCGTCGCCATGGTGTTAGCGGTGAATTGTGCGCCGCACGCGCCCGCCGACGGGCACGCCACCCGCTCGATTTCGTCGAGATCGGCATCCGACATTTCGCCGACCGAGTGCTTGCCGACGGCCTCGAACATGTCCTGCACCGTGACCTGCTGGCCGCGGAAATTACCCGGCAAGATCGAGCCACCATAGATGAAGATGGAGGGCACGTTGAGCCGGACCATGGCCATCATCATGCCCGGCAACGACTTGTCGCACCCGGCGAGCCCGACGAGGGCGTCGTAGGCATGGCCCCGAACAGTCAGCTCGACCGAATCGGCGATGCATTCTCTTGAAGGCAGCGACGAGCGCATGCCGTCATGGCCCATGGCGATGCCATCGGTAACGGTGATGGTGCAGAATTCCCGCGGGGTGCCGCCAGCGGCGACGACGCCCTTCTTGACAGCCTGCGCCTGGCGCATCAGCGAGATGTTGCAGGGCGCCGCCTCATTCCAGCAGGACGCGACGCCGACGAAGGGCTGGTGGATCTGCTCGGTGGTCAGCCCCATCGCGTAGAGGTACGACCGATGGGGGGCGCGCTCCGGCCCCTCCGTCACGTGACGGCTCGGCAACCTCTTCTTGATGTCGGTCTTGGTGTCCATCCGCGCAAACCTGTTTCCTCAGCCATCTCCCTGTCGGTCCCGGGAGCAATTCCCGTCACCTGCACCGGCGCTGAGGCTAATCAGCTTAAGAAAGAAATGGTTTCATTGAGGGGTGTGGCTAAAAAGCGGCGCACGCAAGAGGCAGCCGGTTCCATTAACCAGAAGTTCGCTTACTGTTGCGGTCACGCAACAATCGTTGCGCGGCAGCAACCATTATTTGGGTTTATCGAAGCCGGCGCGCAATCCGCGTCCCAAGTTTCAGATCTCGGCAGGGCCAAATCCTCCGCCGGTAACAACCAACCTGAGGCTGATTGATCGAGGCGGTTCTCTAAGGCGAATCGTCCCATCTCATCGCACACACCCGAACTGGCTTTGATGAACGCGCGCGCTACAGAGAATCGGAAAACGCGACTCGAACGACATGGGCAGCGCCGATTATTTCGATTGAACCCATCGCGCACGCCGAAAGTCACGTCGTGACATCCATCTGCTCAAAAGGGATCGCGTCATTTTTGTGCGGCTGGCACTTTTTGCGTCAGTTTTTCGTCACGCGATGGCGCCGCTCGCGACATGCGCACCCTCGGTGCTTCTCATTCATATGCAAGAGAGAACAACGCGGTACGCAGTTTGTTGCGGATGTTTGATCGTTGCTTGAATTGAGGCGCGTGCTTGAAGATCGGCCGCACGAGCGCCTTTCGCGTCACCATATTGCCCCTACGAAGCGCAAATCCGCCGCTCACACGTCCAGCCGCTGGCCCGTTTTGCTGTTTCTCATTCGCTGTGGGTGAAGGATCCTGCCTCACGTCCTTCCCGCGCATCACGCGAGGCTTTCCTAGAGTCAGTGGTGGTTTCTAGTTCGTGAGGCCTCTGAGTAAGGGGTTTTGAATAAATGGCACGCTTCAATCTGAACAGATTCTTCGACAACGACCGGTTCGAAGATTTTTTCGCCAGGTTCGGCGGCGGCAGCTCCGATCATGATCATCTGAACGGGACAACGGCCAACAACGTCTTGTTCGGCGGTGCCAAGGAAGACACGCTCGCCGGTATGGCCGGCAGCGACACGCTCAACGGCGGCTCCGGCGCCGATAAGGTGTGGGGCGGTTCGGGTAACGACAACCTTTCGGGCGGCTCCGGCGCCGACCTTCTCGTCGGCGGCTTCGGCGCCGACCGGATGGATGGCGGTACCGGCAATGACGTCCTGCTCAGCCGTTCGGATTCGGGCGAGATGGTCGCAGCCCAGGACGGCAAGACGCAGATCTTCGCGGCTGAATCGGCGGCGTTCAAGGCGGTCAACGACACCATCACCGGTGGCAGTGGCGCCGACACCTTCCGCTTCGAAATGAACGTCAACGCCAAGGACGAGATCGTCGCCAAGCACGTCAATGCCGACGGCACGATCGACTGGGTCGGCGTGACCGGCGAGAACAACGCCACTCACGACCATTGGGTCGACGGCATCGGCAACGACGTGATCCGCGACTTCAATCGCGCCCAGGGCGACAAGATTGAAATCTCGGGTCACACCGCCGAGGTCAAGTCGATCGAGCACAAGGACAGCAATGGCGACGGCCGGAACGACTACAGCGTGATCACCGTCATCAGCCAGCAGGGCAACGCCGGCGCGCATGACGAGGATCTGCTCGGCACCATCACCGTCTACGGCAACCTCGTGAAGCAGAGCGATATCGCCGTTACCCAGACGGTGTACGGTGCCTACGAGAAGGTCGGCGAACTCAATGGCGCGCATTTCGATCTGGAGGACGACGGCATCCTTCCGAATGGCGGCACTGACGGTGGCCACCACAACGAAGCCACCGCAATGGCCAACATGTACGGCTAAGCCGAAAAAGCACGATCACGGGCAAGGGCCGCCTCCCGGCCCTTGTTCTCCAGCGTCTGGTTTCGATCGAATTGGAACTGGACGCTGGACTGCCTTCGCGCGTCGACAGCACGCGTGCTGCGTGAACCAGCTAAGTAGCCCGCGTCTTCACACTATTTCTTCTTTTCAGGCGAGGAGACCGGCGGAAGGTCAGCATCGCTGGTCACCTCTTTAGTCCCGCTCAATTCACCGCCGGCGAGAAAGAACACCGCCGCAGCCACGACGATGACTCCGCCGAGAATGAGTCCGATTGTGCCCTTGGGTCGGTTGTCGCCGTCAGCCATAGTCCGCTCCGTATGAGAGCGGTTAACGTCCGCACTGCCCGTAGGTTCCTACTTCGGTCTAATCCACCTTGACGTTGGCGGCCTTGATCATCGGCCACCATTTGTCGATCTCGGCTTTCTGCCAGGCGCCGAGCGCTTGGGGTGTGAGCTTGTCCTTTGGCGGCATCTGCAAGCCGAGATTTTCAAGCTGCTTGCGCACCGCCGGATCGCCCAGTGCCTCTACCGTCGCCGTATTCAATTTTGCGATAACGTCCTTCGGCGTGCCCTTGGGAACCCAGAGGCCGGACCACAGGGTCATGTGGAATCCGGGTAACCCGGCCTCATCGACGGTCGGGATATCAGACGCTGATTCCACGCGCTTGGAATCGGTGATGGCATAGGCGCGGATATTGCCTGCGCGTACCTGCCCGATTGAGTTGGAAGTCTGGTCGACGATCATGTCGATCTGGCCAGCGACAAGATCGTTCATCGCCGGTCCCGTGCCGCGATACGGCACATATTGCAGCTTGATGCCGCTGACGTTCTCGAAATAGAGCCCAGCGATATGGCTACCGGACCCGGCGCCAGCGGTACCTGCGGTCGGCGCCGTCGGCTGCGCCTTAAGCCACGCCAGAAACTCCTTCAGCGAGGAGGCGGGAACCGCCTTCTTGCTGACGATGATCATCGGGTTGCTCGGCAATAGCGCGACCGGCTCGAGGTCGGTGACGAGATCATAGCCGAGCTTGTAGACCGCGCCATTGGCGACATGGGTACCGAGATGGCCGAAGCTGATCGTGTACCCGTCAGGCGGCGATCGCACCGCGCGGCCAACGCCGACCGATCCGCCCGCCCCGGTCACATTCTCGACCAGGACCTGCTCGCCGAAGGCTACCTTCATGCGCTCGGCGAGGATGCGCGCCATCGCATCCGATGGCCCGCCGGCCGAGAACGGCACGATGATGGTAATGGGACGCGAGGGAAAATTCTGGGCGGCCGCGACGCCGCCGAACGCCAAGACTGCAATTGCGGCTAGGATGATCTTTCGCATCTTGTGCTCCCATCACATTCCGCCGCGTGACAGTCAGAGCCTTGCGTAGTCGATCGGCTGATGGCGATCGAGCGTGCGCGTCACCGGCGGCAGTGGATATTTAAGCCCCGTCGCGCAATTGAACAGCATGATGCGATCGTTTTTCGTCACACGGCCGTCCGCGAGGCTCTGCTGGTAGGCAGCATATGTCGCCGCCCCTTCCGGACACAACAGCAAACCTTCCTCACGCGCGACTTCGCTCAGCGCAGCAGAAATCTTCTCATCCGGCACCGCGATCGCAAATCCCTTGCTCTCGCGGACTGCACGCAGGATCAGAAAATCTCCGACCGCCTGCGGCACGCGAATGCCCGAGGCGATGGTGTGCGCGTCTTCCCAGCGCGGCGCATGCTCGGTGCCTGCTTCAAAAGCACGCACCATCGGCGCGCAGCCCGCGGCCTGCACCGCCACCATCCGCGGCCGCTTCGATCCGATGAAGCCAATCGCTTCCAGTTCGGCGAACGCCTTCCACATGCCGATCAGGCCGGTGCCGCCGCCGGTCGGATAGAAGATTACGTCGGGCATCTCCCAGCCGAGTTGCTCGGCAAGCTCGAGCCCCATCGTCTTCTTGCCCTCGATCCGGTAGGGCTCCTTCAGCGTCGAGGTATCGAACCAGCCGGCCTTCGCCTTGCCCTCGCCGACGATCTTGCCGCAATCGTCGATCAGGCCGTTGACCCGATAGACAGTGGCGCCCTGCAGCTCGATCTCGCTGACATTCACTTCCGGCGTATCGGCCGGGCAGAAGATCGTGGTCTTGATGCCGCAGGAGGTGGCGTAGGCGGCGAGCGCCGCGCCGGCATTGCCGTTGGTCGGCATCGCCATATGCTTGATGCCGAGCGCCTTGCCCATCGACACCGCCATGACAAGGCCGCGCGCCTTGAACGAACCGGTCGGCAGCCGCCCCTCGTCCTTGACGATGATCTCGCCACCGCCGAGCTTCTTCGCGAGTTTCGGCAGGCGGATGAGTGGCGTCATCACTTCGCCGAGGCTGACGATGTCTGCGCATTTGCGCACCGGCAGTAGTTCGCGGTAGCGCCACATGTCGGCAGGGCGTTGTGCGAGCGCGTCCTTGGACAGCGCCTTCTTCACCCCTGCGAGATCGTAGCGCACCAAGAGCGGCTTGCCGGCCTTGGAGAGATTATGGATCTGGTCGGCGGGATAATGGTCGCCCTCCATCGCGCATTCGAGGTGGGTGACGAAGGTCGGGCGTTCGATGGTGAGGTTGTCGTTGTCTTTCACGGAGTATGTTCTTTCTTCTTGTTCTAATCTCTTCGCTATCAGACCCGTCACCCTGAGGAGGCCGCGAAGCGGCCGTCTCGAAGGGCGACAGGCCCCGCTGTTCGATCCGGGCCGTGCATCCTTCGAGGCTCGCTGCGCTCGCGCCTCAGGATGACGGGACGACCGCTGTGCTCCCGTCGGTTAAATGTTCAACACCCGCCCATAGGCGTCCAGCACAGCCTCCTTCATCATCTCCGACAGCGTCGGATGCGGGAAGATCGTGTGCATCAGCTCTTCCTCCGTCGTCTCCAGATTCATCGCGACGACATAGCCCTGGATAAGCTCGGTCACCTCGGCGCCGATCATGTGGGCGCCAAGCAGCTGGCCGGTCTTCTTGTCGAAGATCACCTTGACGAGGCCCTGGTCCTCACCGAGCGCGATCGCCTTGCCGTTGCCGACGAAGGGGAAGCGGCCGACGCGGACCTCGCGGCCCCCCTCTTTCGCCTTGGCTTCAGTCAGGCCCACAGAGGCGATCTGCGGGTGGCAATAGGTGCAGCCGGGGATGAGATTCTTGTCCGTGGCGTGCGGATGCAGGCCCTTGATGGCTTCGATGCAGACCACGCCCTCATGCTCGGCCTTGTGCGCCAGCATCGGCGGCCCTGCGACGTCGCCGATGGCGTAGATGCCGGGCACATTGGTCTTGCCGTAGCCGTCGACGACAACGATGCCGCGATCGGTCTTGACGCCGACCTTCTCCAGGCCGAGCCCCTCGACATTGCCGACGACGCCGACCGCCGAGATCACGCGCTCGAACTCGACCGTCTGCGGCTTCTTGCCGTCGTCGATGGTGGCGACCACGCTGTCGGCCTTCTTCTCCAGCTTCGTCACCTTGGTATCGGAGAGGATCTTGATGCCCTGCTTCTCGAAACGCTTGCGCGCCAGCCCGGCGATCTCGGGATCCTCGACCGGGAGGATCTGCGGCAGCACCTCCACAACGGTGACGTCGGCGCCCATGGTGTGGAAGAAGGACGCAAACTCGATGCCGATCGCGCCGGAGCCGACGACCAGCAGCGATTTCGGCATCCGATCCGGCACCATCGCCTCGAAATAGGTCCAGACCAGCTTCTTGTCGGGTTCGAGCCCCGGCAGCACCCGTGGTCGTGCACCGGTGGCGAGGATGATGTGCTTGGCCTGGTAGGCGCCCTCGCCCAGCGCACCCTTCGGCGCCTCGACGGCGGATTTCTTCACGGTGACCTTGCCGGGCGCATCGATCGACGCCTCGCCCCAGATCACCGTGACCTTGTTCTTTTTCATCAGGAAGCCGACGCCGTCGTTCAGTCGCTTCGAGACGCCGCGCGAGCGCTGCACCACGGCCTTCGGATCGAACGATATCTTCTCGGCGGAAAGGCCGTAATCCTTGGCGTGCTGCATGTAGTGGAAGATTTCGGCGGAGCGCAAAAGTGCCTTGGTTGGGATGCAGCCCCAGTTCAGGCAGATGCCGCCGAGATAGGATTTTTCGATGATCGCAGTCTTGAAGCCGAGCTGGGCCGAGCGGATCGCGGTGACGTAGCCGCCTGGGCCGGAGCCGATGATGATGACGTCGAAGGATGTGTCGGCCATATTACGCGCTCATTGTCATCGTGCGACCGTCAGTTCGTCCGTCATTGCGAGGAGCTCTTGCGACGAAGCAATCCATCGTGTCGCCGGAGAGATGGATTGCTTCGCTGCGCTCGCAATGACGGGGCTATGTCATTCGATCGTCACACCATCATCATCACGGGGTTTTCGATCAGTTGCTTGAAGGCGCCGATCAACTCGGCGCCGAGCGCACCGTCGATGGCGCGGTGATCGCAGGAAAGCGTGACGCTCATCATCTGCGCGATCTCGACCTTGCCGTTGCGGACGACAGGGCGCTCTTCGCTGGTGCCGACCGCAAGAATCGTTGCGTGCGGCGGGTTGATCACGGCGGTGAAGTGGTTGATGCCGTACATGCCGAGGTTCGACACCGCCGTGGTGCCGCCCTGATATTCCTCCGGCTTCAGCTTGCGCGCTCGTGCGCGCGCCGCAAAGTCCTTCATCTCGGCCGAGATGGTCGACAGCGTCTTGGTCTCCGCCTTGCGGATGATCGGCGTGATTAGGCCGCCCGGCATCGCGACCGCAACGCCGACGTCGGAATGCTTGTGCTTTACCATGCCCCCTTCAGTCCAGCTCACGTTGCAGTTCGGAATCTTCTGCAGCGCGACCGCCATCGCCTTGATGACGAAGTCGTTGACCGAGAGCTTGTAGAGCGGCTTGTTTTCCTTGTCCTTGGGCGCTGCGGCGTTGATCTCCTCGCGGGCGACCAGGAGCTTGCCGATGTCGCAATCCATCGTCAGATAGAAATGCGGCACGGTCTGCACCGAGGCGGTGAGCCGCTGCGCGATGGTGCGGCGCATGCCGTCATGCGGCACGATTTCGTAAGAACCCTCTTCGAACAGCGCGAGGATCTGCTTGTCGGACATCGATGGGGCGATGGCAGGTCCTGCAGCGGGCGCGGCAGCAGGCGCCTTGAGGCCCTTGCCAGACTTGGCGTCCTCGACGTCGCGGGCGACGATGCGACCATGCGGGCCGGACCCGTTGATCCGCGCAATTTCGATGCCGGCCTCCTTGGCGAGGCGACGGGCGAGCGGCGACGAGAATACACGAGCATGACCGTTACCTCGCGAGACGGAAGCCGCAGCCTGCGGCGCGGCAGCCTGCGTCGGCCCGGTTGCTGCGGGCTTTGCCGCAGGCGCGGCAGCGGGTGCCGGTTCGCCTGCCGGCTTCGCGGCGGGTGCTTCGGCGGCTTTCGGCGCCGGTGCAGCACCGGCAGCGGCGCTCGCCGCCTTCACGTCCTCGCCGTCACCGGCCAGCACCGCAATCACGTCATTGACCGGCACGTCCTGCGTGCCCTCTGGCACCAGGATTTTTGCGATGGTACCCTCGTCCACCGCCTCGACTTCCATGGTCGCCTTGTCGGTCTCGATCTCAGCAATGACGTCGCCGGACTTGACCTTGTCGCCCTCCTTCTTGAGCCATTTGGCAAGGTTGCCCTTTTCCATCGTGGGCGACAGCGCGGGCATCAAAATGTTGATCGGCATCGTCAGTGACCTTGTTGCGACCGCGGCGTGGTGGAGCCCATGTCGGTCGGCCGGTTGATTTCGGCTTCGAACATATCGACGATGCGCGCGAGCGCCTCGTCCTCGGTGTAGCCGCTCTCACGCGCATAGGCGCGGGAGGCGTGGCGGGCGATATCGACCAGCAGGAGGCCCCACATGTCCGGCTCCTCAAACGCGCGCTGGAACGCGATCGAGAGTCCGCCATCGACGACGAAGGCGCGCAGGACCTCGACGGCATCCTCGCGGCCGATCACGTCGGGCGGCAGCGGCTGTTCGTTAGGACCGGCCATGTGAAAACCTAGCGGTAGGAAACGGCCTTGGCGGCCGCGATCACCTCGGCCACCGACGGCAGTGCGAGCTTTTCGAGATTGGCCGCATAGGGCATCGGCACGTCCTTGCCGGAGACGCGCGCCACCGGCGCGTCGAGATAATCGAAGGCGTGCTCCATGATGCGGGCGGCGACTTCCGCGCCAACGCCGGATTGCTGCCAGCCCTCCTCCACCGTGACCGCGCGGCCGGTCTTTTGCACGGATGCGATGATTGTCTCGGTATCCATCGGGCGCAGCGTGCGCAGGTCGATCACCTCGGCCTCGATGCCTTCCTTGGCGAGCTCTTCCGCGGCTTTGAGTGCATAGGTCATGCCCATCGACCAGGAAACGATGGTGACGTCCTTGCCCTGGCGCACGACACGCGCCTTACCGATCGGTACGACGTAGTCGTCGAGCTTCGGCACCTCGCCGGTGTGACCGTAGAGCACCTCGTTCTCGAGGAAGATGACGGGGTTGGGATCGCGGATCGCAGCCTTGAGCAGGCCCTTGTAGTCCGCGGCCGAGAACGGCGCGATCACCTTCAGGCCGGGGATCTGCGAGTACCAGGCAGAATAATCTTGGCTGTGCTGGGCGGCGACCCGCGCGGCAGCGCCGTTCGGGCCACGGAATACGATCGAGCAGCCCATCTGGCCGCCAGACATGTAGAGCGTCTTGGCCGCGGAGTTGATGATCTGGTCGATCGCCTGCATGGCGAAGTTGAAGGTCATGAACTCAACGATCGGCTTCAGCCCGGTCATCGCCGCGCCGACGCCGACGCCTGCGAAGCCGTGCTCGGTGATGGGTGTGTCGATCACGCGGCGTGCGCCGAATTCCTGCAACAGGCCCTGAGTGACCTTGTAGGCGCCCTGATATTCGGCGACCTCCTCGCCCATGATGAAGACATCAGGATCCCTGCGCATCTCTTCGGCCATCGCATCGCGCAGCGCTTCGCGGATGGTCTGCGTAACGAATTCGGTGCCTTCAGGCACCTCCGGCTCGGGCTCGCTCACGGAAGTGGGCGCAGTCGGATGAGGCGCGGCCTTCGGCTGGGGCGCTTCCGCCTTGGCTTCAGCCGGAGGCGCGGATTCCGCGGCCTTGGCAGCGGGCGCCGGCGCCTTCACAAGATCGGCGGCATTCTCGCCGTCGGCAAGGATCATCGCGATCGGCGTGTTGACGGCAACATCGGCGGTGCCTTCCGGAATCAAAATCTTGCCGAGCGTGCCCTCATCGGTCGCCTCGACTTCCATCGTCGCTTTGTCGGTCTCGATCTCGGCAATGACATCGCCGGACTTGATCGGCTCGCCTTCTTTTTTCAGCCATTTGGCAAGGTTGCCCTTCTCCATCGTGGGCGACAGCGCAGGCATCAGAACTTGAATCGGCATGGTAGCTCCGAAAATTTAAGTCTTTTGTTTGAGCATGATCTTGTCCGAAAACCGGTCCCCACTTTTCGGGATCATGCTCTGGCTTGCGCTTAGCGGTAGACGTCGGTCCATAGCTCGGACGGATCGGGCTCGGGATCGTGCTGGGCGAAATCGGCTGAGGCGTTGACGATCTCGCGGACCTCGGCGTCGATCTTCTTCAATTCGTCCTCGCTGACCTTGGCGGCGAGGAGGCGATTGCGCACCTGCTCGATCGGGTCGGACTCGTGGCGGACTTTTTCGACCTCATCACGGGTGCGATATTTCGCAGGGTCCGACATCGAGTGACCGCGATAGCGGTAGGTCTGCATCTCCAGGATGAACGGACCGTTGCCGCCACGGCACCAGGCGACCGCCTCATCGGCGGCGGCCTTCACTGCGCGCACGTCCATGCCGTCGGCCTGTTTGCCGGGAATGTTGAAGGAAGCGCCACGCTTGGAGAAATCGGATTGCGCGGAGGCGCGGCTGACCGATGTGCCCATGGCATAGCGGTTGTTCTCGATGACGTAGACCACGGGGAGCTTCCACAGCTCCGCCATGTTGAAGCTTTCGTAGACCTGGCCCTGGTTGGCGGCGCCATCGCCGAAATAGGCGAGCGTAACATTGTCATTGCCGCGATAACGGTTGGCGAACGCAAGGCCGGTGCCGAGCGAGACCTGGGCGCCGACGATGCCGTGGCCGCCGTAAAAATGCTTCTCCAGGCTGAACATGTGCATGGAGCCGCCCTTGCCCTTGGAATATCCGCCGCGCCGGCCGGTGAGCTCGGCCATGACGCCGTTGGCCGACATCCCGCAGGCCAGCATGTGGCCGTGATCCCGGTATCCAGTTATGACCTGGTCGCCCGGCTTGAGGGCCATCTGCATGCCGACCACGACGGCTTCCTGACCGATATAGAGATGGCAGAAACCGCCGATCGCGCCCATGCCATAGAGTTGGCCGGCCTTTTCCTCGAAGCGGCGGATCAGGAGCATGTCCCGCAGCGCAGCCAGTTCCTGCGCCTTGGTGAATTCCGGTGGTGACCCGTTTGCCTTCTCCTGCCCTGATTCCTTCGCGACGACGCTTTTCTTGGGTGCAGCCATGGCATTTCCGGGGGTGAGAAAGAGAGACGGGATCAGCCCTCTCTAACCCAACTCAAACCGGCGTGAAAGGATTGCGTGCGTTGGAGAAAATATTGCTATGCCGCACTGCAACGCGAAGGGCGACATTTTCGAAATCGATTTCGCGATTTTTTGAAATTTGCAGACCGGCATCGTCCCGCCGGCGTCGTTGTCACATCGGTGACGAAAATCAGTTCGGCTTGATGATCCGGATGAGGTCGCGCGGATGGGCGTAGTCGAGCTGGAAGCGCGCGCGCTCGTCCAGCATATCAGGATCGACCCGGTCGGACCGCAACAGCGACACCCGCTGCTCACCCTGCGCCCGCTCGCGCTTCAGCCGCGCCAGCTCCGAGGTCAGCGCGATGATCTCCTGATCGAGCTCCTGACGCGCATTCAGCCCGTATTTGCCGGTATAGGCGTTGACACCGAAATAGCCGACCATCAGCGCCGCTATCGTGTAGAGAGCGAGCCCGGTCAGAATGGATTTCAATCGGGTGCGGGAGACCATACGCCAAGATGCGACGGTCGGGTTAATGGATTCCTAAAGCGGTGGGCACGAATGGCCGCCCCGTCATTGCGAGCAGCGAAGCGACGAAGCAATCCATCTGTCCGTTATGCCGCGATATGGATTGCTTCGCTGCGCTCGCAATGACGGGGAAAGAGCGCGGCTTACTTGTTCTGTTTTTCGATGAACGCCGCGAACGCGCCGAGATATTGCTGCAGCACCTTCTGCACGGACTCCTTGATTAGCTCGCCCTTGTCGTCGAAGGCATCGCCAATGCCGTTGAGGTAGATTTCGGGCTGGCCGAGAATCGGGCCCGCAATACCCGGCAGGATGTTCTGCAAATGCTTGGCCGCGCTGACGCCACCGAGCGCGCCCGGGGAATTGCTGATGATGCCGACCGGCTTGCCGAGCAACGAGCTCTTGCCGTAGGGGCGCGAGGCCACGTCGATGGCGTTCTTCAATACGCCGGGAATCGAACGGTTATATTCCGGCGTCACGAACAGCACGCCGTTCGACTTCTGCAGCTTTTCGCGAAAGCCCAGCCAGTCGGCCGGCGGATTGGCTTCCAGATCCTGGTTGAAGAAGGAAATGTCGCCGAGCGTGGTGACGTCGAGCTTGAGCGACTCCGGCGCCAGTTTGGCAAGCGCGTTGGCGACCTTGAGCGAATAGCTCTCTTTGCGAAGGCTGCCGACGATCGTGACGATGGTATGGGTGGCCATTTTATGTCCCTGTTGGAGTGAAAGCGCCTGCCCTCCCTTACGCCAGATCGCCAGAAAGATGCAAGTGCATGGAGTGGGCTTTGTGGCTCGGTTGCGAGAAAAACTTTCTGCAAGGGGTCGCAAATGCAGAACGGGCCGCCTGTGCGAGACGGCCCGTTCCGTTCATGTCTCGATGAAAGCCCCTCGTCCTCAACCCTTGTTCGGATTGATCAGGAATTTCTCGCCTGTGGAGCGCTTGTTGTAGACCGCGATGTTGTCGATCTGCAGCGCCTCCTGCAACGACACAACCTTGGTGTAGTGGCTGGCAAAGGTGGTCTTGAGTTCGGACGCCACGCGCTGGCGCAACCGAGCGATTTCGGCGGGACCGATCTTCTGCAGGAACGGCGTGAGCAGCCAGCCGCCGACGCCCCAGGTGAAGCCGAACGCGCGGCTCAGCTCGGTCGGCCGGTTGTCGAGGCTGCCATAAATATAGACCTGCTTATACACGTTGGAGCCGTAGCGGCTGTATTCCTTGGCGGTCTTGTTGGCGGCCATCTCCATGGCGGTGAGGATCTGGCTTGCCAACTTGCCGCCGCCGATCGCATCGAAGGCAATGGTGGCGCCGGTTTCCACCAGCGCATCGGTGAGGTCATCCATGAAGGTGGCGGAGGTGGAATCGACGACATATTTGGCGCCGATCTTGTGCAGGATGTCGGCCTGCTCCTTGCTGCGCACGATATTGACGAGGCCGATGCCGTCCTTGATGCAGATCTTGTTGAGCATCTGGCCGAGGTTGGAGGCGGCGGCCGTATGCACCAGCGCCTTGTGATTTTCGCGCCGCATGGTCTCGGTCATGCCGAGCGCCGTCAGCGGGTTGACGAACCACGACGCGCCGTCGGCAGGCGTGGTGCCCTCGGGCAATTCCATCACGTCCCTCACCTTGATGGTGCGGTACTGCGTGTACATCGCGCCGCCGATCATCGAGACGGTCTTGCCCATCAAGGCCTTGGCCGCATCAGACGATCCGGTCCTGATCACAACGCCGGCGCCCTCGTTGCCGACCGGCATCGACTGATCGAGCCGCGCGGCCATCATCCGCATCGCCGCGTCCGGCATCTTCGCGGTAACTACGGGCGCCTCCGCCGTGCCCGACACCTTTGCGGTCGACATGTCGGCGGGACCGATCAGAAGCCCGAGATCGGAGGGATTGATCGGCGTCGCCTCGACCCGGACCACGACTTCGTCGTCGGCCGGCTCGAGCGTCGGGACATCCACCAGCGACAGTTCGAGTTCGCCGCTGTTCTTGAGCAGCGAACGCAACTGCAGCCCGCTTTTGCCATCACTCATCGCAAGCCTCCCCTTGTCTCAGCTATATTTGGCTACGCCGGCGCGTTACGCCAGCGCCTTCAGCGCCGCCTTCCCTGCATATTTCGCCTGCGTGCCGAGCTGCTGCTCGATGCGCAGGAGCTGGTTGTACTTGGCGGTGCGATCGGAGCGCGCCAGCGAACCGGTCTTGATCTGTCCGCAATTGGTGGCGACCGCGAGATCGGCGATGGTAGAATCTTCCGTCTCGCCGGAACGGTGCGACATCACCGACGTGTAACCGTATTTGTGCGCCAGCTCGACAGCGGCGAGCGTCTCCGTCAGCGTGCCGATCTGGTTGACCTTGATCAGGATCGAATTGGCGCGGCCGTTCTTGATGCCGTCGGCAAGCCGCGTCACGTTGGTGACGAACAGATCGTCGCCGACGAGCTGGCACTTCTTGCCGATCAGATCGGTCAGCTCCTTCCAGCCTTCCATATCGTCTTCCGACATGCCGTCCTCGATAGTGACGATCGGGTAGCGGGAGACGAGATCGGCGAGATATTTCGCCTGCTCCGATCGTGAGCGAGTCTTGTTCTCACCGCCATAAACGTAAGCGCCGTCCTTGAAGAACTCGGTGGCGGCGCAGTCGAGACCGAGCATCACGTCGCTGCCCGCCTTGTAGCCGGCCTTGCCGATCGCGCTCATCACGAACTCGAGCGCGGCATCGGCCGAGGGCAGGTTCGGCGCAAAGCCGCCCTCGTCGCCGACGTTGGTGTTGTGGCCGGCTTTCTTCAACTCGCTCTTCAGCGTGTGGAAGACCTCCGCGCCGCAACGCAAGGCTTCGGCGAAGGTCGCGGCGCCCACCGGCAGGATCATGAACTCCTGGAAGTCGATCGGGTTGTCGGCATGTACGCCGCCATTGATGATGTTCATCATCGGCACCGGCAACGTCCGCGCCGAGGTACCGCCGACATAGCGATAGAGCGGCATGTCGAAGGATGCGGCTGCGGCCTTGGCGCAGGCCAGCGAGACCCCGAGGATGGCGTTGGCGCCGAGGCGGCTTTTGTTCGGCGTGCCGTCGAGATCGATCATGATCTGATCGATGTGGACCTGATCCTCGACCGCGTGATCGCTCAGCGCCTCGAAGATTTCGCCGTTGACGGCATCGACCGCCTTCTGCACGCCCTTGCCGAGATAGCGCTTCTTGTCGCCGTCCCGGAGTTCGACTGCCTCATGCGCGCCGGTGGAGGCGCCGGAGGGAACGGCGGCACGGCCGATCGAGCCGTCTTCCAGCACCACATCGACTTCGACGGTGGGATTGCCCCGGCTGTCGAGAATTTCACGGCCAATGATGTCAACGATGGCGGTCATGTCTAAACTTTCCTGGAAGGATGGGGTCAGGTTTCGGACGGCGTCTTACACGGCAAGCAAGCAAATGTGAACGCTTGACGGCCGGCCTTTTCCGGACGGCCAATGCGGCTCGGGATAGAATTGATTGAGGGTCGATGTCAGCGTCCGAACCTTCACGTTCACAAGCCGGGGTAACGCAATGAATCGCCGCCAGTTTCTTCGGAACTCCGCCGCCGGAATCCTTGCTGCCCCCGCCCTCTTGCGTCACGCGAATGCCCAGGAAGGCCCGTTCCGCGTGAAATATTATCCAGTCAAGACGGGCATGGGTTCGCGCGACACGACGCCGGCCCCGGATGGCACGATCTGGTTCTGCGGCCAACGCAACGGCACGCTCGGCCGGCTCGACCCACGCGACGGCTCCTACCAGCTGGTCGATCTCGGCAAGAGCGCCGCGCCTCATGGCGTCGTCATCGGCCCCGACGGCGCGCCTTGGATAACCGAGGGCGGACAGAACGCGATCGCGCGCGTCGATCCCAAGGATCACAAAGTGACGCTGTTCCGCCTGCCTGAAAAAGAGGCATACGCCAACCTCAACACGGGTGTGTTCGACAGAGGCGGCATCTACTGGTTCACTGGCCAATCCGGCATCTATGGCCGGCTCGATCCGAAATCCGGCGACATGACCGTGTTCAAATCACCGCGCGGCCGCGGCACCTACGGCATGACCGTCACGCCGAAGGGCGACGTCTGGTACGCCTCGCTCGCCGGCAATCACATCGCCAAAATCGATCCGGCGACCGGCAACGCGACTGTCGTCGAACCGCCGACGCCGAACCAGGGCGCGCGGCGCGTATGGTCGGATTCGAAGGGCCGGATCTGGGTCAGCGAGTGGAACAGCGGCAATGTATCCGTCCACGATCCCGCCGACGGCTCCTGGAAGGCGTGGAAGCTGCCGGGCAGCAATCCGCGCACCTACGCGGTCTATGTCGACGATAAGGACAAGGTCTGGCTCACCGATTTCGGGGCGAACGCCATCGTGCGTTTCGATCCCATGACGGAGAAGTTCAACGCATTCCCGAGCGATAGGCCCGGCGCGAATGTGCGCCAGCTCGACGGCCGGCCTGGTGAGACGTGGGGTGGTGAATCCGGTAATGACCGCCTGGTCGTGATACAGACGGTCGCGTGAAGTTTTTGCCGTCCTGCTCTTGTTGTTGCTGTCCCTGCTTGCTCCCGCCTCTGCAGACGAAAATGGCGCGCGGGCGTTCGCGCGCTGCCGCGCCTGCCACAGCCTCGATCGCGCCGAGCGCGGCCTGCCCGGCCCCAACCTCTCAGGGCTGATCGGCCGCACGGTTGCCGGTGATGCCGAGTTCGACTATTCGCCGGTGCTGCGCAAGGCACGTGACGAAGGACTGCGCTGGGACACCAAGCGTCTCGATGCCTTTCTCGCCGATCCAGCCGCGATGTTTCCGGGATTGTGGATGTCGATCCGCGGCATCGAGGACGCCGCTGAGCGGCAGGCGCTGGTGAAATTTCTCGAAGGCTCGTCCTCGCGCTAACGGTTGACGATCGCGGCCTATTGCAGCCATGTCAGCGCTCGCAAAGGACGATCATGATGGCCAAGAAATCATCGCAGAAATCATTGCCCCAATCATTGCAGCTCGGCCGGGCCGTGGAATGGCCCGACAGCCCCGAGAAGGCAAAGCTCGACCGTGTGCCCAATCCGCAAGCCGGCACCAATTATCTGGTTCGCTTCACCGCGCCGGAATTCACCTCGATCTGCCCGGTGACGGGCCAGCCGGACTTTGCGCATCTCGTGATCGACTACGTGCCCGGACAATGGCTTCTGGAATCCAAGTCGCTGAAACTCTATGTGGCGAGCTTCCGCAGTCACGGCGCATTCCACGAGGATTGCACGGTCATGATCGGCAAGCGCATCGCGGACGAGATCAAGCCGAAATGGCTGCGCATCGGCGGCTACTGGTATCCCCGCGGCGGCATCCCGATTGATGTGTTCTGGCAGACCGGCAAACTGCCGAAGGATGTGTGGGTGCCGGACCAGGGCGTCGCGTCGTACCGCGGACGAGGGTGACCCGACGCTTCGGCGGCCTATTGAACGGGCGAAGGCAAAGGCCGCGCGAAACTGAGTTCGTGGCCGTCGGGGTCAACAAGGTGGAAGTACCTCTCACCCCATTCGGCATCTCGCGGCACCGTGGCTGGCTCGAATCCTGCCGCGAGCGCACGGTGGTAAAGTGCGTCGACATCGGCAACGTAGAAGATCACCCGCCCCCACCAGGACCAACGACGCTCGGCCGGCTGGGCGACGAGGTTGAGATAGCCTGCTCCCGCGCGAAAGCTAGTGAATGACGCCGCTTCGCCGCCATGCAGAACCTCAAAGCCGAGCGCGCGGTAGAACCGGACCGCTCGCGGCATCTCGTGGGTGCCCAGTGTGATCGCGCTGATCCCCTCGATCATGGCCAAACTCTCCCGAAGTTTGGAAGTTTGAATCACAGGCGTGCAGCGAAATACAACCCTCTTGGCCCGAGCCCCGGCACCGGTTGCTTTTTGGGGCAAAGCGGACATCAAAAAGCCCACAGACTCGGTCGAAATGACCCGAAGCGGACGCTCGGATCGCTCGAAACAGTGAGTGTCAGACGTCCAACAAAAACGTCTCGATCTCGCCGATGAACTTTGACCAAGCTGGCTCGCCCGGTAAGGGGACGTGGTTCTCTGAGTCCAGAATCACGAATTTGGCATTCGGGATGGACGTGGCGATGCGGCGCCCCTCATTAAACGGCGCCACGTTGTCGTAACGAGAGTGAAGAACCAGGGTTGGGGCAGACACCTTCGGCAATAGATCGACGACGTCGACGTCGTCGACAGCGCATCGGTTCATGATCGCGTTTTCAACTGATGTCGAGAGGCGCAGCAGGTTTGCGTACCACTTGATCTGCTCGGCCGAAGCCCCGGGAAGCCACATCGAACTAAATATCCTGAGCAGGGCGGAGTTATCGTCGCTCCATCCTTGCCGCAAACAAGTAATAGCAATCCACGCCTTCGCCATTTCGGCCTCTTTCGGAGAGCCGCGTTTGTTGCGGCCCAGTGCGAAGCCACCCTGAAGGATCAGTTTCGACACACGTTCCGGATAGCGGGCGGCGTGAGCGATCGCGGTTGCTGCGCCCTGCGATATGCCCAGGACGGCGTAACGATGCAGATGCAATGCATCGACAACCGCCTCCAGGTCGCGCTCGAATGTTGCAAAGGAAATGTCGGTGATGTCGCGGTCGGAAAACCCAAAACCTCGACCATCATAACGAACGAGCCGGACGCGGTCGATGAGGAAGCGCCAAAGCGGTCCGCGGATGGGACTCTGCCAGTCGTATTCCAGGTGGGTGGCCCATGTGGGAGTACACACGAGCGGCATGCCCTGACCCACACATGCTGTGGCAATGTTGACGCCGTCCTGGGTCCGGCAGAATGTAAGCTCCTGACTGCGTGAACCGATGGCTGGAACTCCCTTGTCTGGTTCGTCGCCGGATAACTCGGCTGCGAACAGGTAGCCCCGGCGCGGGACGGTCTTGACGATCGCATGGGCATCGTCGGACAGCGCTTCCCGGATGTCCTTGATGCATTGGACGAGCGAGTCATCGGATACGAACACGTTGGGCCACGTTGCCTTGATCAGCTCTTCCTTGGAGACGAGCTTGCCGGCGTGCTCAGCGAGATAGCGTAGCACATCGAAGGATTTCGGCCGAAGTTGAAGTTCCCGCCCGCCGCGCATGATCGCGCAGCGCTGCAGGTCGACGGCATAATCGCTGAAGCACAACATCCTGGGAGAGTCGGAATGCATCCTGACCTCCACCGCGACCTTCAAAATACAATCTTACCACCTTCACCGATATTTCGGCGAAATTTCATCGCGCCCTCGCTACGCCAGATGCCCGCCGTGCCAGTGTCGGCGCGGCCGGGTGGTCGCGCCCCGTCGGATTGATTCAGACCCGCTGCAAAAAGGCACCCAATACGCGTCGCCGGACCACGATACCTGAAGGGGGACAGCCATGAAGCTTCTGCACTCATTGTTTTGGTTTCTTGCCACTCTGGTCATGTTCGTCACGGCGGGGCCAGTTGCACTGGCGCTGGATTATCCCGCCCACACGGTTCGAATTGTCGTCGGTTTCGGACCGGGCACATCTCCAGATATTGTTGCGCGCTTGCTCGGCGATAAGCTTTTCCAGGCATGGGGGAAGCCAGTCGTGATCGAGAACACGGTCGGCGCCAACGGCAATCTTGCCGGGGAGCGCGTCGCGAGGGCTGAGTCGGATGGCCAAACACTGCTGCTCGCGGCCAACCCGGTGATCGTCATCAATCCCAGCCTTTATGAGAAGATGCCGTTTGACCCCGTCCGGGATCTTGTGCCGATCTCTCAGGTGTGCGCTTACGCAAACATCCTCATCGTCAACAACGACGTGCCGGCGAAGAACGTGCAAGAATTGGTTGCGGTCGCACGCGCCCGGCCGGGCACACTCACCTACGGATCCTCAGGATTTGGTTCAACGCAGCATCTCGCCGGAGAGCTGCTGAAATCGATGGCGAAAGTCGATATCCTTCACGTGCCGTATCGCAGCGCGTTTGGGCAGGAGATAGTCGCTGGACGGCTCAGCATGGCGTTTGTTCCTCCCACCAGTGCGTTGTTACCCCTCGCGCGCGATGGGAAAGTCAGGGCACTCGCAGTGACATCGTTGGAGCGATATGCCGGCGCACCCGATCTCCCGACCATGGCAGAATCAGGCTTCCCTGCCTTCGAGGTAACGGTATGGTTCGGCCTGATGGCGCCTGCCAGAACTCCACCGGCGATTATCGAAAAGCTGCACCGCGAAACCGTGAGCATTCTCGCGATGCCGGAGATGCGCAAGCGATTCGATGATCTTGGAATCAAGCCGATTGGCAACTCACCCGCGGAATTCGCTGCTGTTATTGATGGCGAGATTCCGAAATGGGCCAAGCTGATTAAAGAAGCGGGTATAAAGCTGCACGATTAGATTGCGGTCGGCCGCGGAACTTGTCGCAAGTAGCATCGCCAAAGTGAGCGTCGAGCGGCGCGCGATGAGAAGGGAATTGAGAGGCCGCTGGGGCGCTATCGATAGTAGAGAAACCAGCGATGTCAGTTGATGGCCCATCGCGTCATTCGCTGGTTCGCAGCAACTGCGTCGCTTTAAGAGCAAAGCGGACATCAACCTAGATGCGTCATGTCGCCGGGGTATGAGTACAAGACTAATATGCGCTGAGCAGATCGACCTTGGCGTTGTCGAGGATCAGGCGCCGCGCTAAGAGCGCAGATCGATTGCGCATGATCTTCAAGGCGATCTGCGGATGGAGCTGGCGGTAATTGGCGAAACTGTCGAGCGGCAGTTCGAGGCATTTTACCGGCGTGTCAGCCCACACATCCGCGCTGCGGTGCTGTTCGATGATCGCCATCTCGCCGAATTCCATGCCGGGCCCAAGCGAGGCCAGCCGCGCGCCGTTGGCAGCTTCACGCTCACCATTCCGCTTTGAAGAAAGAATAGTGAATTGGCTGGCTCGTCCGCGCTGATGATGCGCTGGCCGGCCTCATAGCGGCGTGGGGAGATAGGTCAGCCAGTGCTGCGATTTCCTCCCGCGCCAAATCGGTCAGCAGCGCCTGTTCGCCGAGATGGCTGGAAGGTGGACTAGCAGCGGACCTCCGAGAGTTATTTAGGCCTCGAGGAGCGAAAGGTCAGTTGCGCTGCCATGATCCATCATATTCGTTCAAGCACGGGCGCGAAAGGCGTATAAAGGCGTATTGCAATCCATTCTTTTATAGATGCGCCAAAAGGAGGAAGGCCATGCGGAAGTCTCTCCTCGGATTTACCGTCGCAGTTCTTACTCTACCGATATCCCAGCCGCTGCTTGCGCAAGACGATGTGGATAAGCAGCTCGGTCAAGTGCACTTCAAAACATCTTGCAACGAAGTGGCGCAGCGTCG
Source organism: Bradyrhizobium hereditatis (assembly GCF_020329435.1). Classification (GTDB taxonomy): domain Bacteria; phylum Pseudomonadota; class Alphaproteobacteria; order Rhizobiales; family Xanthobacteraceae; genus Bradyrhizobium; species Bradyrhizobium hereditatis. The sequence continues at coordinate 776,416 of NZ_JAGKJK010000001.1, forward strand.
CTTCGATCGTGCGATGCGCTATCAGCATTCTTTTTGGTACGTGAACGCAAAAGAGATCTTTGAGGAGGTCATCGAGGCCGACCCCACATGTGCCATGGCATATTATGGCATTGCTCTCACGCTGATGGACAACCCGCACAACGCGATTCCGCGGCCGAATCTAGCGCCTGGCCTTGCCGCCATCACCAAGGCCAAGGAGATAGGGGCAAAGACCGAGCGCGAACGCGACTACATCGATGCCCTTATGGTGATGTACGCTGATTATGACAAAATTCCCCACGCCCAGCGCATGCGCGCCTTGCGGGATGCGCAAGCCAAAGTCGCAGCGAAATATCCAGACGACGACGAAGCTCAGATCGCCTACGCCATCACGCTCAACGCGTCGGCAGACCTCAACGACAAGACTTACGCACAGCAGACCAAGGGCGCCTCAATCCTGGAGCCGATTTCCGTGCGGCTTCCGCAGCATCCGGGGGTGACGCACTACCTGATCCATCTCTACGACTATCCGGCAACCGCGCACAAAGGTCTCGACGCCGCCAACCGCTACGCCAAGATCGCGCCCGCAGCGCCGCACGCCCAGCACATGCCCTCGCACATTTACACCCGCGTCGGCTACTGGAACGAATCGATTGCCTCCAACATCGCCTCCGTAAAGGCAGCCAAGGCCGAGAAGTCGGTGGGTAATTATCTGCACGCGCAGGACTATATGGTTTATGCCTACCTTCAGCTTGCCCAAGATCAACAGGCGCGTGTCGTCATGGACGACATGGCAAAGGAGTCCAACTTCAAGGCCACGGTCTCGGCGGCCGACTACGCGCTGGCGGCTTCACCAGCCCGTTATGCGATCGAGCGCGGTGACTGGGATGGCGCCTCACAACTGACTGTAAGGCCGAGCGGTTCAAACTTCGCGATGGCGATCTCGCACTTCGCCCGCGCTCTCGGCGCTGCGCGCTCTGGCAAGCCGGAGGCCGCCAAGGCTGACGTCCAAAAACTTGCGGAATTGCGCGACAAGCTGCGCGAAGCCAAGGATAATTATTGGCCGGACATCGTCGACATCCAGCGTCAGGTCGCCGTTGCCTGGGTGCTTCATGCGGAGGGCAAATACGACGAGGCTCTCAATGCTATGAGCGCTGCGGCGGACGCCGAGGACAAGACCGAGAAGCACGCGATCACGCCGGGCCCGCTGGCGCCGGCGCGGGAGCTCTACGGCTTCATGCTGCTCGATCGCGGCATGGCCAAGGAGGCGCTTGCGGCATTCGAGGCCACCAAGACCAAGGAGCCGAACCGTCTCCAAGGCTACGCAGGCGCCGCCAAGGCCGCCGATCAGTTCGGTGACAAGGCTGCGGCACGAGACAACTATCAGCAACTCGTGGCGCTGACAGCGAATGCCGACACGGAACGGCCGGAAGTCGCGACGGCGAAGAAGTATCTCGCCAGCAACTAGTCCAACCCGAAACTAGACGGGTGGAGCAATGAGGCAGATCGGTCGTATCGCCATTGTAGCAGCGTCGCTGGGAGGTGTACTGGCGACGGTGCTGGCATGGTCCGGTCTGCCACAGCGCGCGGCAGCAACTGCAACCGCGCCGGTTTGGACTGAGATGGCTTGGCCTTTCCCCAGCGATCCCTTTGGGAAGGGAAAGGCATTCCGCTGTCAGGCGGCGGATTGCGGTGTCGAGGTGAAGGTCTATCTGCGCGCCAAGATCGGCTTCTGCAATTGCACAACTGGCGTTGCCGATGACGACGATGTGGACCGCATGGGAGATCTTGTTCTCGTCGGCGATGCCTCACCGCTCGGCACCAGTCGTCCAGTCAGAATTGCGTGGATGGACGGTCGCAGCCGCGCTTACACGCTCAACGCTCGCAATCCGCTTGGCAAGACGGCGATATCGGTGGTTTTTAGGGAACGCTGCGACATGATCGCAGCGACTGCCGTGCTCGGCCACGACCGGCCGGCAGCTATCGAGCCAAGCGTGATCGAGTTTCTCAACGGCAGCACCGTGCTGCGCTGGGCCGAAATCACGCTTGGTCTCTAGACTCACTGCGCGGCCGGAATAGATCTCCTACTCGATCACCTCATCAGCGCCGCTGACGAATGAGGGTGAAAACTCGCGTCCCACCAACTTCGCCGCCCTCATGTTGATAATGAACTCCAACCGGGTGACAAGCTGGACTGGAAGATCAGAGGGCTTCTCGCCTTTCAGTATTCGCCCGACATACATGCCTGCGCGCCGATGTGATTGCGCAAAGTCTCCCCCATAGCTCATCAAGCCGCCTGCCATGGGGAAGTCTCGGGATTGAGTAATTGCGGGCACGCGATATTTCATGGCGAGCTCGGCCAACTGTCTGCTGCGGAATGCAAGATAGGGGTCCGACGTAAAGACGAGCCCGCCCCCTTCCTCGGCTACGGCTGAGAAAATAGGTTCGAACTCCTTCTCGGTACTTGCATTCACCACCTGCAAACGGACGCCCAAGGTTTCGGCGGCCGAACGCAGCTTCTGCAATTGTGAATTGGCGGTTGGACTCGTGGGGTTGGCGACTACTGTCAATTTTGCAGCGGATGCCAGCAATTCATGCATCAACTCAAGCCGCTTCGGCGAGACGTCGACGCTCAAGCTCGAAACCCCGGTGATATTGCCGCCCGGCCGCGACAGGCTGTCCACGACACCTAACTGAACGGGGTCACCACCCATCTCAAAGACGATTGCATTATTGGTATTAGTGGCAGCCGCTTTCGCAGCGAGCGCCACCGGCGCTCCACCGGGCGCGACGATGATGTCGACATTGCGAGCTACCAAATTGGCAGCCAGGGCAGGCAATCGAGTGTATTGCCCTTCGGCCCACTGATACTCGATGGCGACATTGCGGCCTTCGACAAAGCCAGCTTCGCGAAGACCTTCGTGGAAAGCTTTGAGCCGGCTGGCAAACGGCTCCGGAGATTCCGCGCAGAGATAGCCGATGACCGGCATCGTCAGCTTTTGCGCATGGAGCGAGGTTGTCCAAGTGACGGCGCCCGCCATCAACGAAAGCAAGTCTCGACGCCTGATGCCTCCCCGGGACGCTGTTGCGTTGAACTTGGCGCTTGTCATACTTTCACCTTCGACTGCCTGTCAGCCGCCGCCCAGCATATCCCGTGACCCCGACCTAGTCTCGAACGGATTACGCCAGGCCCTGCGGCTTGATGTCGGCTATGGTGTAGTGAGGGAAATCCCGAATACCGGAATAGCTTCGTCAAATCCCTTGATTTGGCGGTCGCCAAGTCGCTCCAGGGAGCGCTTGCCTCTAACGCGTTCGGCGACCTCAGCGTCTACCAGGATTTCCCGATCTGCCGCGGATGCGCATAGACGGGCCGCGAGGTTCACCACACTTCCGATGGCGGTGTAATCGAACCGGTCCGCGTATCCGATCCGTCCTACGGTCGCTACCCCGCTGGCAAGACCAATCCCGAAGCCAACCTGGTGGCCTCGGGATCGCCAGCTGGCGATGAGTCCTTGCACACTCTTCTGCATCTCGACGGCGAGATCGACAGCCCTTAATGCGGGTTCTTCGACAGGAACGGGTGCATTCACCAGAACCATGAGGCCGTCGCCAGAAAAACTGATGAGTGTCGCTGCAAATTGCGTGATGGCTCTGCCAAGGGCCTCATAATACTCCGACAACACGCTCATGACTTCCTCTGGTGCAAGTGCCGCAGAAAATGCGGTGAAGCCGCGCAAGTCGCAGAATATGACGACAACTTCCGCGCGGCGGCCGTCCAACACGCTGTCGTCGCCCGCTCGATCGACGAGGTCGGCGACCTGCGGCGCGAGGAATCGCTTGAGCTTCGCTATGCGTTCCTGATGCTGCTGCGCGAGCGCCAACTCGGCAGCCATCTTGTTGAAGCTGTTTGCCAGGCGCTGAAACTCGTCCCCGGTCTCGATGGAAATGCGGTGACCGAAAGCGCCGGCTCCGATTTTCTCGGTCCCTTCCTCCAGGACCCTTATCGGTTCGGTCATCCGGTGCGCCAACGTGTAGGCAAGCAGCGCGGCGAATATCGTACCCGCCGCGAGAAGCGCCGCGGTCCTCCATAAGGCTGCATAGATGGGCGCGTAGGCTTCAGACAGCGGCTGTTCGACGATTACAGTCCAATCGAGACCGGCAACGGGAGCAGCCCCGGCGGCAATCTCACGGCCTTGCGCATCTCGGCTCGTCGCGAAGCCTGCCCCCGCCGGGCCGATTGCGTCGCGTATGATACGGAACGGCTTGGAAGTCGCTTCTTCCGCCCCACGGAGGACAAGGCTGATATCGGGATGCGCAATGAGCCGACCAGGTCGATCCAGGACGAAAGCAAAGCCACTCTTTCCCACTTTTATCGCTGAAATCACATCCCAAATCAGCTTGAGATTGACTTCCGCGACAACCGCGCCGACCGATGGCCGGTTGCCAACGACCGCAACCGTCAAATGTGGTTCGGAGCCTCGATGGTAGCTTACATCGCTGAACCAGACTCGTGCCGAGCGGGCGCCAACTACAGCGGGATCAGCAGATCGGTCTGTGCGGCTTTCAATTCGATTGAGCCCGATCCGCGAGACATAGAGGCGCTCCAGGCCCCTGTTGTCGATGAGTGCCAGACTGACGATAGCAGGAGCCTGTCGAAACAAGCGTAACGCCTCGGTCCTCCGCCGCTCGTCAGGCTCGTCGCTCCAGGGAACCTGGACTAACCAGCCGAGCTGGTTTGTGATACCGAAAATGAAGTCGTGAATTTCGGCCGCGGCAGACGTTGCTTGAACGCCGAGCAACTGATCGAGCCTTTCTCGCTGGTCGCGATAGCCGAACCAGGCTTCGACCACACCGTTGATCGCGAGCGGAATCGCGACGGCCATGAACAACACAAACAAGTACTTCGGGAAAAGGCCGCGAAAACGTTCTCGAACAATCATGCGCTGGCACCCAATACAAGGCAAGTCGACACTGCACTTGCTTCGACTGTCCACCGGTGCTTTTTATCATAGACTCCCAAGCAAATAGCCGCTCCAAAAGATATGGCGGGCGAGCGGGTGCTTGCTCTTTCCTGCACTTTAATTCTATCGGATCGCACCGCTAGACGCGCAAATCGGCCGTGCGTGCCATCCGATGTGACCGCGAACCAAGCCGGGCGGAAACCAAGCCTTGCACGGAGTGACGACGGTTGCCGCCGGCGGCTGCGCAGGGTAGCTCCATCGCTGATGGGGGTGATCTCGATCGTTCGCCTTGAGCCGGCCCGGGGGTCGACCGACCACCACAATGCCTTCTCGGCCATTTTCGGTTTGATTGTCGCAGGTGGCCTTGAATGCACGGATGCAGAACGCTCTGCGCGGCAGGCTAGGCCGCATCCGTCGGCCGCGTCTGGCGCAGCAGCTTGGCGCAGACGAACCCCAGCGCGATCATCACCGCCGCAGCAGTGAGCAGGGTCGGCACCTTGCCGGCATGCTGGATGCCGAAGCCATAGGCGATCGGGCCGACGGTCTGGCCCATGAAGAAAAAGAACGCGTGCAGCGACAACGCCGTCGCGCGCGCCTCCGCCGACAATTCGCTGGCGAAAACCTGGAGGCTGCCGTGGATCATGTAGAAGCCCCAGCCCATGAAGATCAGGCTAAGTAGCTGCAACTTCCATTCCGGTCCCATCGCGACCGCGATGAGTTGCGCGCCGACCAGCGCCGCTCCGCCGATCATCATGCCGTTGACGCCGATCTTCGGCAGCAGCCGCGACACCGTCATGGTGTAGAAGAGGCCACCGACCGCGAAGCCGGCGATGACGACGCCTGCTATCGACAGCGAGGTTTGTCCGAGCTCGAACAGGAAAGAGGCAATGAACGGAAACAGGCCAAGCACGCAGCAGCCTTCGATGAAAACAGCCGAATAGCAAATGCGCGCGTTCGGGTTGGTGAAGATCGTGCGATAGCCCTGCTTGAGGGCTGACAGGCTGGTCCGCGGCGGATTTGTCAGCGCCGCGCCGCGAAACCCGATCGCGACCACAATCGAAGCCACTACGACGATCGCGCCGAGCACGGCCAGCACGCCGCGCCAGCCGAGGAAGTCGCCGATCAGGCCTGAGACCGTCGCGCCCAGGAGATTGCCGGTCATGGCGCCGGCCAGCGTGCGTCCGATCGCGACCTGACGCTTCTCCGCACCGACGAGATCGCTGGTCAGCCCGAGCGCAATCGGAAAAACGCCGCCCGAACCGATGCCGGCCAAAATCCGGCTCGCAAACAACAATGGAAACGACGTCGCCATTGCGCCGAGAATGTTGGCGAAGCCAAGCAGTGCGAGGGCGACGATCATCAGCCTCGCCTTGCCGAACATGTCGGCGAAGGCGCCGAGCACCGGCTGGATGATGGCAAAGGTGAAGGCGAAGGCGGCGGCGAAACTGGCGGCGGTCGCGATGCTGACCGAAAAGTCCTCCGCCACATGCGGCAGCACGGGATCGAGCGCGCGGGCGGACAATGCTGCCGAAAAAGTCGCGAGCGCAATGATATTGAGCGCCGGCGGCATGCCGCTGGCGACGGTCACGGCGCTACCTGCATCATTGGCGAGCCCCGCGCTTGGACAGCGCGTCGAACTCCATCAGCGTCTTCACCAGGGCTTCGAACTCGCGCAGCGGCACCATGTTGGGGCCGTCTGACGGGGCATGATCGGGATCGGGATGGGTCTCGATGAACACGCCGGCAACCCCGACCGCAACCGCCGCGCGCGCCAGCACGGACACGAATTCGCGCTGGCCGCCGGAGGAAGTGCCCTGCCCGCCCGGCTGCTGCACCGAATGCGTGGCGTCAAAAATCACGGGCGCGCCCGTCTGCGCCATGATCGGCAGCGCGCGCATGTCAGAGACCAGCGTGTTGTAGCCGAACGAGGCGCCACGCTCGGTCAGCAGCACATTAGGATTGCCGCCGCCAGTAATCTTGCCGACGACATTGGCCATGTCCCATGGCGCAAGGAACTGCCCCTTTTTGACGTTGACGGCTTTGCCAGTCGCAGCCGCTGCGAGCAGCAGGTCGGTCTGTCGGCACAGGAATGCCGGGATCTGCAACACGTCCACCGCCTCTGCGGCCTGCGCGCACTGCGCGGGCTCATGCACGTCGGTGAGCACGGGAAGGTCGAGCGAGGAACGGATCTCGGCAAAAACCGGCAAAGCCTGTTCGAGGCCAACGCCACGCGCCGCCGAGCCTGAGGTGCGGTTGGCCTTGTCGAAAGAGGTCTTGAAGACGAGGCCTACCCCAAGCCGGCCGGCGATCTCCTTCAGCGCGCTCGCCACTTCGAGGGCGTGCGCGCGGCTTTCGAGCTGGCAGGGACCGGCAATGATCGAAATCGGCAGGTCGTTGCCGAATTTGACCTTGCCGACCGAGACGACCGGGGCAGCTTTGAGGTTCGCGTTCACAGGGTTTTCCTTTGCGTCAGGCGCGGACCATGCCGGTCCGCGATATCAGGATCAACCCCGTTTAACCCCTGAATATCAGGATTGCGGGCTACTTCACCGCGGAGAACGACGTCGGCACCAGGAGCTGACTGACGATGTTCTCGATGATCTGGCCGTCCTCTTCACTCTTGGCGCGGCCCGCGATCCAGTCGGGATCGCTCTGGAATGCAGTCCATTTCTTCTCGCGCTCGGCGAGCGATTCCCAGGCGATGAAATAGGTCAGTTCCTGGTTGGAAGTGCCGATCAGCGTCGTATAGAAGCCGGCCTGCTTGATGCCGTGCTTGTCCCACAGTTTCAGCGTCAGCGTATCGAACCGCTTCATCAGCGCCGGCAAGCGCCCAGGCAGGCAGCGATAGACGCGCATTTCCATGATCATCGGCTTTGCTCCCAAAGGTTATTGTTCTTGCACGCTAGGCAGCGGTTTGTGGCAACAATCGGCACGTTCGTCAAAGGGCGGAGCAGCCATCAAACCCTCATGGTGAGGAGGCGCGCAAGCGCCGTCTCGAACCATGTGGCCCGGCTCATGCCATTCATCCTTCGAGACGACCGCTTCGCGGTCTCCTCAGGATGAGGTCCTGCAGCAGGCATAGCGTGGCAGGCCTACACCAGCCGCGACTGCACCACCGCCGCCTGAATGAACGACGCAAACAGCGGGTGCGGTTCGAACGGGCGCGACTTCAGCTCGGGGTGGAACTGCACGCCGATGAACCAGGGATGGTCTTCGTATTCGACGATCTCCGGCAGCACGCCGTCGGGCGACAGGCCCGAGAAGCGCAGGCCATGCTGCTCAAGACGGTCCTTGTAGGCAGTGTTGACCTCGTAGCGATGACGGTGGCGCTCGGAAATCTCGAGCGCGCCGCCGTAGACTTCCGAGACGCGGCTGCCGCGCTTCAGCATCGCCGGATATGCGCCGAGCCGCATGGTGCCGCCGAGGTCGCCGCCCTTGGCGCGCTTCTCCAGCTCGTTGCCGCGCAGCCATTCCGTCATCAGGCCGACAAGTGGCTCCTTGGTCGGCCCGAACTCGGTCGAGTTCGCGTCCTCGATGCCGACGAGATTACGCGCGGCCTCGATCACCGCCATCTGCATGCCGAAGCAAATGCCGAAATACGGCACGTCGCGCTCCCGCGCGAACTGCGCCGCGCGGATCTTGCCCTCGGCGCCGCGCTGGCCGAAGCCGCCGGGCACCAGGATGCCGTTGACGTGTTCGAGGAACGGCGCCGGATCCTCGTTCTCAAAAACCTCGCTCTCGATCCAGTCGAGATTGACCTTCACCTTGTTGGCGATGCCGCCATGCGAGAGCGCCTCGATCAGCGATTTATAGGCGTCCTTCATGCCGGTGTACTTGCCGACGACGGCAATGGTCACCGCGCCTTCGGGATTACGGATGCGCTCGTTGATGACGTTCCAGCTCTGCAGCGCCGGCGGAATCTTTGGCTGAATGCCAAAGGCGGCCAGCACCTCATCGTCGAGACCGGCGGCGTGGTAGGCTTCAGGCACCGCGTAGATGTTGTCGACGTCCCTCGCCTCGATCACGGCGCTTTCGCGCACGTTACAGAACAGGCCGAGCTTGCGCCGTTCTTCCTTCGGGATTTCGCGGTCGGTGCGGCAGAGCAGGATGTCCGGCTGGATGCCGATCGAGCGCAGCTCCTTCACCGAATGTTGCGTCGGTTTCGTCTTCAGTTCGCCCGCGCTCGGAATGTAGGGCAACAGCGTCAGATGAATATAGACCGCGTGATCGCGCGGCAGTTCGTTCTTGAGCTGGCGGATCGCCTCGAAGAACGGCAGGCCCTCGATGTCGCCGACGGTGCCGCCGATCTCCACCAGCACGAAATCATAGTCGTCGTTGCCCGAAACGACGAATTCCTTGATCGCGTTGGTGACGTGCGGAACGACCTGGATGGTGGCGCCGAGATAATCGCCGCGGCGTTCTTTGCTGATGATGTCCTGGTAGATGCGCCCGGTGGTGATGTTGTCGGCCTTGGTGGCAGGACGCCCCGTGAAACGCTCGTAATGGCCGAGATCGAGATCGGTCTCGGCGCCGTCATCGGTCACGAACACTTCGCCGTGCTGATACGGCGACATCGTTCCGGGATCGAGATTGAGATAGGGATCGAGCTTGCGGAGGCGGACCTTGTACCCGCGAGCCTGCAGCAGGGCACCGAGTGCCGCTGAAGCCAGACCCTTTCCGAGCGAAGAAACCACGCCGCCGGTGATGAATATGTACCGCGCCATGGGATTCTACCTTTAAGGCCACTGCCCCGATTCTCCAAAACGAATCGCGTGCGCGGACGAAGATTTCGCCAGGCTGTGGGTGACGTTAAAACTGAAGCAATTTCAGACGATTGATGGGAAGTTCTGATGCAGGACGGTAGAGCCCGTCCTGCATAGCCACCCTGCTTTATTGCGAACGCGGCGCCTGCGGGGCCGACTGCTGCTGTTCATCCACCTTCTTGAGCGTATCGAGCACGCCGCCGGAGGTCGGCGGGGCAACCGGCGTCGCGCCACCCGGCTGCGACTGCGTGGCGGGTGTGCCGAGAATCGACGCCGGCTTGCGGTCGACGCCGGCGAGCCAGGCCAGCGCCATGCTGGTCACGAAGAAAAGCCCCGCCAGGACCGCTGTCGTCCGCGTCAGCAGGTTGGCGGTGCCGCGGCTCGACATGAAGCCGGCGCCGCCGCCCATGCCGAGGCCACCGCCTTCGGACTTCTGCAGCAGCACCGCGCCGATCAACACGGCCACGATCATGAGGTGAACGACGATGATGACGGTCTGCATCTCAAAACCTTCCGTCACAAGCCAGGGGCGCCGGGCTTCGGCTGCAGCAAGCGCTTGCGGGTTTTCCTGAAGTTGCGCGGTGTTACACGATCGGACGGGGCATTGTCACCCCCGTTAGCCGCTGTGGAGATAATTGCCGCAGGCGCGGCGGCAAGGCAGCACCACCGCTCCCATACACCCGCATCCGAGACTTGAGGTTCCCCAGATTTCTCATATAATGGACGAATGGATACTTTAGTAGACGACCTGAGCGCCCGCCTCGCCCACCGCTTGCGGCTCGAACGCGACAGCCGTGGCTGGTCGCTCGCCGACCTCGCGGAACGCTCCGGGGTTTCCAAGGCAACCATCAGCAAGATCGAGCGGGCCGAGGTCTCGCCGACTGCGGTGGTGCTGGTGCGCCTCGCCAGCGCCTTCGATCTCACCCTCGCCGGCCTGATGCTGCGTGCCGAAGGTCAGGGCGGACGTCTGTCGCGCGCGGCCGAGCAGCCGGTATGGCGTGATCCCGAAACCGGCTATCTGCGCCGGCAGGTGTTCAACCGACCGGATCATCCGATCGAGATCGTCAACGTCGAAATGCCGCCAAGGCAGCGCGTGACGCTGCCTGCCGCGTCCTATCTCCATATCCGCCAGGTGCTCTGGGTGCTTTCGGGGTCTCTCGTGCTCATTGATGGCGGCGAACGCCATGAGCTGCGCGCCGGCGACTGTCTCGGCTTTGGTCCGCCGGCGGAGGTCACGTTCGCCAACGAGAGCTCGGCGCCCTGCACCTATGTCGTGGCGCTTTCCCGGAGCTGACAACGATGCTGAAGCTCGTACGCCACAACGTCGCGACCGAGCCAGCAAGCACTGACGATGCGATTACTGCCGGCCACAATGGCGGGCCACCGCTGGAGGACGAACACCGGCCCGAATGGGGCGACGGCGGCATCGGCAACTACTTCTACTGGAAGGCGGCGCATCGCGCGGCGTGGAGAAATCCCTCGCCCGGTATCGTCGCGTTTCGCATCCGGAAAGCCGAGCGGCTGGGCCTCACCTATGAAGAATACACATTGGAAATCCTCGAACGCGGTCGTCACCTGCAGATCGAGGATGTTGACCGCATCGCCGAGATCAAGCGGGCGCGCGCCGCCCGCACTATCAATCATCGAAGCTGACGTCAGCGGAATTTCATCCTCATGTCTGATATCAAGATCAAAGCCTTGAACCCTTCGCCCGAAGTATGCGCGATGTTGAGCGAATTGTTGATCGAGACGGTGGCGAATGGCGGCTCTGTCAGCTTCATGCATCCGCTGTCTCGCGAAGCGGCCGAGGCGTTCTGGTCGAATTCGCTGAACGCGGCGGCGCGTGGCGGACGGATTATTCTCGGCGCCTTCGATGGCGACGAGCTGATCGGGACCGTGACGCTGCTGCTCGATCTGCCGCCGAACCAGCCGCATCGCGCCGAGATCGCCAAGATGATGACGCGCGTCAGCCACCGCCACCGCGGCATCGCGACCGCGCTATTGCGTGAGGCCGAGCGGCTCGCCATCGCGCGTGGGCGCTGGCTGTTGGTGCTCGATACCGCCGAGGATGAGGGCGCGGCGGGTCTTTATGAACGCGTAGGCTTCAAGCTGACGGGAGTCATTCCGGACTATGCGTTCAAACCCCGCGGCGGCCTGACGGGCACGCTGATCTACTGGAAGCGGCTAGAGCCCGGTTCTGATAGAATCAGAACCGGGCTCTAGATTCTAGTTTTGACGCGTTTTCTTGACGCGAACCGGCGTCCACTACGCTCGAAAACGCTTTAGAGGAAGGCATGCCAACTTGAGTTAGCACACCTCCGCAATCGCCAGAAAATCCACAGCTTTCAGGCTGGCGCCGCCGACCAGCGCGCCGTTGACATCGCTGACCGCCATCAGTTCGGCCGCGTTCGAGGGCTTGACCGAGCCGCCGTAGAGTATCCGGATCCGGCCACCTTCCGCGTTAAATCGGCTGGTGAGGGCATCGCGAATAAAGCGATGAACCTGCTCGACATCTTTCGGCGTTGGCGTGAGCCCCGTGCCGATCGCCCAGACGGGCTCGTAGGCCAACACCAGATTGGCAGCCGTTGCGCCATCCGGCAGGGAACCCGCAAGCTGGGTGCCACAGACGTCGAGCGTCTGCCCGGCGTCGCGCTGCTTCTGGGTCTCGCCGATACAGACGATTGCGGTCAGCCCTGCCCGCCACACCGCTTCCGCCTTCTGCCTGATAACCGCGTCGGTTTCGCCATGGTCGGCGCGGCGCTCGGAATGCCCGACGATGACCGCACTCGCGCCAGCATCAGCCAGCATTTCGGCCGAGAGATCGCCGGTATGCGCGCCCGATGCCTTGGCGTGGCAATCCTGGGCCCCGACGGCGAGTTTGGAGCCGAGCGCCTTGTCGGCGAAAGGGGCAATCAGCGTTGCCGGCGGGCAGACCAAAAGGTCGGCCTTGCCGGCCAGCGCGCCCGCGCCGGCGATCATGGCTTCGAACTCAACTAACGAAGATTTCAGGCCGTTCATTTTCCAGTTGCCGGCGATCAGCGGCCGGATGGCGTCGGTCATGTCGATTGTCCCGCAAATGTGAGGGTTACAGATGCGCTAGCAGAGGTGTGCGGCCAGTTCCAGATACCGGAGGACGATCCCCGAACCATTAACCGCTTCAATTCGTCCGATTGGTCGAGGTTGCGGGGGGGCTGCGGCCACTTTATGATGCGTTTTCAACTCGGTGACGCCTTGTTGTGGATTCGGTCCTGAACCGAATTCCCGCGGGCACGACCCGGTTCCCCTCTCCTTAAAAAAACAAGTTGGACCCATGCTTCGAGGAATTCGGACAGCCTCATCAAACTGGCTCGGCAAGATTGTCATGGCCGTCGTGATGGGCGTTTTGATTGTCAGTTTCGCAGTGTGGGGCATCGCCGACATCTTCAAAGGGTTCGGCCAGTCATCGCTCGCCACGGTCGGCAAGATCGAGATCACGACCGATCAATTCCGCCAGATCTACACGGAGAAGCTGCAGCAGCTCGGCCGTACCTTCGGCCGTCCATTGACCTCCGAACAGGCCCGCGCCTTCGGGCTCGATCGGCAGGTGCTGCGTCAGACCATCGCCGAAGCAGCGCTGGATGAGGACGCCCGGCGCATGGGGCTTGCCCAGTCGCAGGAAGAGACCATGCGGCTGATCTATAACGATCCGAATTTCCAGGGATTGGGCGGCAAGTTCGACCCGCAGCGCTTCCAGGCTACGATCCGGCAGTTCGGCTATACCGAGCAGCGCTATCTCAATGAACAGCGGCGCGTCGGCCTGCGGCGCCAGATCGCCGGCACCGTTTCGGCCGGGCTGGAGCCGCCGAAGGTCCTGATCGATGCGATGACGCGCTTCCAGAACGAGCAGCGCTCAATCGAATACGTCAAGCTCGACGCCGCGCAGGCCGGCACGATCGACCCGCCCTCGCCCGAGGCGCTCGCGGCCTATTTCGAGGATCGCAAGACCCAGTTCCGCGCGCCCGAATATCGCAAACTGTCCTTTGTCGTGATCAGCCCCGAAGAGCTCGGCAAAGCGATCGAGGTCTCCGACGAGGACGCCAAGAAGATTTTCGAGCAGCGCCGCGACAGGTTCGGCACGCCGGAAAAGCGTGAAGTGTCGCAGATGTTTTTCCCGAACGAAGGCGAGGCGCAGGCCGCGCGCGGCCGCATCACTTCGGGAACGTCGTTTGACGATGTCGCCAAGGAGCGTAACCTCAATCTGGCCGACGTCGACCTCGGGATGATCGCAAAGAACGCAATCATCGATCCCGCGATTGCGGACGCGGCGTTCTCGCTGCAGTCGGGCGAAGTCAGCCAGCCGGTGCAGGGCCGCTTCGGCGTGGCGCTGGTCAAGGTCGGCAAGATCGAGCCGGGCGTGACGCCGACCTTTGAAAACGTCGCCGCTCAGATCAAGAAGGAAATCGCGACCGAACGCGCGCGCGCCAAGGTCAATGAAATCCAGAACAAGATGGAAGACGAGCGCAGCGGCGGCGCCAATGTGGTGGAGGCTTCGCAGAAGCTCGGCCTGACCCCGGTCACGATCGAAGCCGTCGATCGCTCCGGCCGCGCGCCCGACGGCCAGCCGGTCGCCAATATTCCGCGCGGCCTCGACGTCGTCTCGCAGGCCTTCAACAGCGATATCGGCGTCGACAACGAACCGATCCAGTTTGCCGGCGGCTATGTCTGGTACGACGTGCTCGGCATCACGCCCTCGCGCGAGCGGCCGCTCGACGAAGTCCGCAGCCAGGTCGAGGCGAAATGGCGCGAAGACCAGATTTCGAACCGGCTGCGCGCCAAAGCAACCGAGATGGTGCAGAAGGTCGAGCAAGGCAGCAGCCTTGCCACCGAAGCGGCCGCGATCGGAGCGAAGGTCGAGACCGCAACCGGTTTCCGTCGCGATGCCTCGCTTTCGGGCGTGCCCTCCGCCGCGGTCACGGCCGCATTCCGAACGCCGAAGGACGGCGTCGGCCAGACGCCGGGCGCCGGTGGCAGCGAGTGGATCGTATTCCGCGTCACCGACGTGACCGTGCCGCCGGTCGACACCGCTTCCGAGGAGCTGAAGCGGCTGAAGGACACGCTGCAGCGCAGCTTGAGCGACGAGGAGCTCGCGCAATATGTGGCGAAGATCGAGTCCGAGATCGGCACCTCCATCAACCAGGCCGCCTTCGCGCAGGTGACGGGCGCCAACAATTGAGCATAATGACACTCCTCATTCTGAGAAGTGGCCACCTGGCCGCGTCTTGAAGGATGAGAGCCGGGCCTCATGGTTCTCCCGGCGATGCGGAAGCATCGTCCGGAGCGGCGCAAAGGCGCCTCCCCGCCATGAGGCCACGATTTTGAAAGCCAAGCGATGGACGACCTCAAATCTATCATCGGAAAAGTCGCCACCGGCGCGACGCTGTCGCGTGAAGAATCGGCGTCCGCCTTCGACGCCATGATGTCGGGCGAGGCTACGCCTTCGCAGATGGGCGGGCTGTTGATGGCGCTGCGGGTCCGCGGCGAAACGGTCGACGAGATCACCGGCGCAGTGTCGGCGATGCGCAGCAAGATGCTGCGGGTCAAGGCGCCAGCGGACTCCGTCGACGTGGTCGGCACCGGCGGCGACGGCTCCGGTTCGGTCAACGTCTCGACTTGCGCGGCCTTTATCGTCGCTGGCGCAGGCGTACCCGTCGCCAAGCATGGCAACCGCGCTCTGTCCTCGCGCTCCGGCGCGGCCGATGTGCTGGCGTCGCTCGGTGTCAAAATCGACCTCACGCCCGACCAGGTCGGCCGCTGCGTGGCTGAGGCCGGCATCGGCTTCATGTTCGCGCCCGCGCATCATCCGGCGATGAAGAATGTCGGCCCGACCCGCGTCGAACTCGCCACCCGCACCATCTTCAACCTGCTCGGTCCGCTCTCCAATCCGGCCGGCGTCAAGCGGCAGATGGTCGGCGTGTTCTCCAGGCATTGGGTGCAGCCGCTGGCACAGGTGTTGAAAAATCTCGGCTCCGAATCCGTCTGGGTCGTGCACGGCTCCGACGGGCTCGATGAAATCACCCTCACCGGTCCGAGTTTCGTCGCCAGCCTCGACAACGGCAAGATCACCACATTCGAGGTGAAGCCAGAGGACGCGGGGCTCAGTTGTTGCAATATCGACGCGCTCATGGGCGGCGATGCCGACGCCAACGCGCTGGCCCTGCAAAGCGTCCTCAACGGCCAGCCGAGCCCCTATCGCGACGTTGCGCTGTTGAACGCCGCGGCGGCCTTGATCGTGGCTGGCCGCGCCAAGGACCTGAAGGAAGGTGTTGCGATCGGTGCCCATTCGCTCGACAGCGGCGCGGCAGCCGCACGGCTGAAGCACCTGGTCGCGGTCTCGCGCGGCTGATCCGGAAGGCGGTAAGCAATGTCCGATATCCTGAGCAAGATCGAAGCCTACAAGCGCGAGGAAATCGCTGCCGCCAAAAAGGCGCATCCGCTCTCCGAGATCGAAGGGCGCGCCAAGGCGGCATCGCCGCCGCGCGGCTTCGTGCGCGCTATCAGGGAAAAGCTCGCCCGCGGTGATTACGCGCTGATCGCCGAAGTGAAGAAAGCCTCGCCCTCCAAGGGGCTGATCCGCGCCGATTTCGATCCGCCGGCGCTGGCAAAAGCCTATGAGGCCGGCGGCGCGGCATGCCTGTCGGTGCTGACGGACGCGCCCTCTTTCCAGGGCCATCTCGATTTCATGGTCGCGGCGCGCGCGGCTACGAACCTGCCGGTGCTGCGCAAGGACTTCATGTTCGACACCTATCAGGTGGTGGAAGCCCGCGCCCACGGCGCCGACTGCATCCTGATCATCATGGCCGCGCTCGACGATGTTGCTGCCAAAGACATCGAGGACGCCGCGATTGCGCTTGGCATGGACGTGCTCATCGAAATCCACGACCGCGCCGAGCTCGATCGCGCGCTGAAACTTCGTTCGCCGATGATCGGCGTCAACAACCGCAACCTGCGCACCTTCGAGACGACGCTGGCGACCAGCGAGGCGCTGGCGCCGCTGATCCCGAAGGATCGCCTGATAGTCGGCGAAAGCGGTATCTTCACGCCTGACGATCTCGCCCGCCTTGAACGCGTCGGCATGTCGACCTTCCTGGTCGGTGAAAGCCTGATGCGGCAGGCCGATGTGACGGCAGCGACGCGCGCGCTGCTATCGCGCACGACTGCGCCGCGCGCGACCGGGACCGGCTAGCCGATGGCGCAGAAGGCTTCCAAAGGCGGCGCCGCCCTCACCCATATCGATACATCCGGCGAGGCGCGGATGGTCGACGTCTCCGAGAAGCCGGCGACCGAGCGCACCGCCGTCGCCGAGGGGCGGGTCATCATGACCAAGGCGACGCTCGATCTGATCGTCTCCGGCAACGCCAAGAAGGGTGACGTGCTCGGCACCGCCCGCATCGCCGGCATCATGGCGGCCAAGCGCACCTCCGAGCTGATCCCGCTGTGCCACCCGCTGGCCCTATCCAAGGTCACGGTCGACATCACGCCCGACAAGAAGCTTTCCGGCTGCATCGTCCGCGCCACCGTCAAGGTCACCGGCCCGACCGGCGTCGAGATGGAAGCACTGACCGCGGTATCAGTCGCATGCCTCACGATCTACGACATGATCAAGGCGGTGGAGCGCGGCGTTCGCATCGAAGGCATCCACCTCATCGAGAAGATCGGCGGTAAGTCCGGACATTATCGCGTGGAGCGGTGAACCGGCGGTGGTGTCGCCGTTGTCACGCGCGTGTGACTTGCACGGCGAGGAATGCGCCCCGACCTTGCGGGGTTCTCTGATCGGGCCCCTCACAAGGAGGAATCCGATGTCGATCTTAAGACTCGTGGGTACGGCGGCGGTGTTGGCCACGATCTCGGCATCTGCCACGAAACCTGCACTGGCACAGCAGGTCATGTCCGAACCCGGCTATTGCGCGTTCTATTATCCGAACGCCAACTGCCAGAACAAAGGCCCGGGCAATCCCTATACCGACCCGCGGCGGTTCAGCCAGTTCTACGGCGGACCCGATGGCTCTGCCACTCCCAGCGTCGCCGTGAGAAAGCGTGCGCATCGATCTCCGGCATCCCCGCAATGACTTCGGCATCGGCTTTGCGAAGCCCCGGAGCTGTCGCAAGCCTCCGTCAACGATCGCGGACCGCGAGCTTTGCGATCCGCTGTTTGATCGTCGGCGGCGCATCGTCAGTTCCATTGCCAACGATGACCCTCGCAGGTTGCCGACGGAACCTTCCGCCACCCGAATAACATTTCATTAACCAGGCTTGCTAACGCCGGCTCCATCTCGGTGCGGTATCCAGGACGCGGGCCGGGTTAGGAGAACGCCGCTTCCGGCAGTTCAATTCCCGGTAGCGATCGCGCCAATGGCTTTGACCGGCATCAGTTCACTCAGGATCGCGTCCGCCTTCCGCGGTGGCCCGATCCGCTGGTTGATCGTGGGTGGCGCGCTCTTGATCGCCACCATTGCGATCGGCGCGACCATCATGGCCGGCAATTTCCGCGAACGCGCGTTACGTAACAGCGAACGCGAGCTGGAAAACACCGTGCTCCTGCTCGCCCGTCATTTCGACCAGCAACTCGAAGATTTCCAGGTCGTCCAGAAGGACTTGATCGCGTTCATGCGATCCAGCGGGATCGCGACGGTCGAAAACTACAAGCGTCGGATGTCCGGTCACGACATCCACCTGATGCTGAAATCGAAGCTCGAAGCGCTGTCCTATGTCGGCGGCATCAACATCTTCGACGCCGATGGCAACCTGATCAATGCATCGATCGCCTGGCCGGCGCCAGCGGTCAACTCGGCGGATCGCGCCTTCTTTCGGACCTTCAAGTCCAGCCCGCAATCGCCGGAAATGCTGGTTGATCCGGTCTACAGCCGCATCACCGGCGCCTGGACCACGGTCTTCGCCCGCAAAGTCATCGGGCCGAACGGCGAATTCCTCGGCGTCATCGGCCGCGGCATCGAACCTGCCAATTTCGAAAAATTCTTCGCCACCGTCGCGCTCGGGCCCGGCGCCTCCATCGCCATGCATCACAGCGACGGCACGCTGCTGGCCCGCTATCCACATGCGCCCGAACTGATCGGCAAGAATTTCAAGAACGGTCCGCCCGCCCAGCGGCAGGTATTCGAGCTGCCTCGCAGCACCTCGCGCCTCACCAGCCCGATCGACGGCGAGGACCGGCTGATCGCCTCGCGCGCGCTGACGAACTTTCCGCTTCTGATCGTCGCTTCGAGCACGACCTCCGCGGCGCTGGCCGACTGGCGCGAGCAGACCGTAATCCTGATCACGGTCACCGGCTTTTCCGTGCTGGCGATCGCCGTCCTGCTGTTTCTCGTCGTCCGCAAGCTTTCGCATCAGCACCGCGCCTCGAAGCATCGGCTGACACTGGAGAAGCAACGACTCGACACCGCCGTCAACAACATGACGCAGGGCCTACTGCTGTTCGATTCGAACCAGCAACTCATCATCTGCAACAAACGATATCTGGAAATGTACGGCCTGTCGGCCGACGTCGTGAAACCGGGTTGCAGCTTCCGCGAGGTGATCGCCCATCGCAAGCAGACGGGGTCCTTCGTCGGCGACGTTGATCACTATGTCGAGGTGATACTGCGCGACATCGCGCACCGCAACGTCATGGTCATTTCGACGCCGGACGGACGCTCGATCCAGGTCGTCAACGAGCCGGTCGCGGACGGCGGATGGCTGGCGACCCATGAAGACATCACCGAGCGGCGCCGCGCCGAAGAGCGCATCACCCACCTCGCCCATTATGACGCGCTGACTGATCTGCCGAACCGCACGCTGTTCCATGAGCGGCTCAAGCGCGAATTGGCCCATGTCGTGCCGGACCGGCAACTGGCTGTGCTTTATATCGACATCGACGAATTCAAGAGCGTCAACGATTCGCTCGGACACATGATCGGCGATGAATTGTTGAAATCGGTCGCCGCGAGCCTCGCGGCTTGCGCGCGAAAGAGCGATTTCGTGGCCCGGCTTGGCGGCGACGAGTTCGCCATCGTCCAGACCGGCATCGAGGACACCGACGATGTGATGAGGCTGGTCAGCCGTATCTTCGAGGCGATCCGCTCACCCTACCAGTGCCTCGGCCATCAGGTGACTACCGACGCCAGCATCGGCATTGCGCTGGCACCGCAGGACGGCTCCGACCTCGACCAGATCATGAAGAATGCGGATCTCGCCATGTACGCGGCCAAGGCTGCTGGCCGCCGCACCTACCGCTTCTTCGAACCTGACATGGAGGCCGAGGTCCGCGCCCGCCGCGGCCTGGAAATGGACCTGCGTCAGGCGCTCGTCGATGGCGGCTTCGAGGTCCACTACCAGCCTTGTCTTGGTCTGCAGACCAACGCGATTACCGGCTGCGAGGCGCTGGTGCGCTGGCGCCATCCAGAGCGCGGCATGATTTCGCCGGCCGAGTTCGTGCCGATCGCCGAGGATACCGGCCTGATCAACCAGCTCGGCGAATGGGTGCTGAACACGGCGTGCAAGGAAGCGGCAAGTTGGCCGGGCCATATCAGGCTCGCGGTCAACGTCTCGCCGGTTCAATTCAGGAGTGGCACGCTGGCGCTCAAGGTGATGAAGGCGCTCGCCGAAACCGGCCTCGCCGCGGACCGGCTGGAGCTCGAGATCACCGAGGCGGTTCTGATCCGCGACGACGAGGCGGCGCTTGCCGTCCTGCACGACCTCCGCGCCATCGGCGTCCGCATCGCGCTCGACGATTTCGGCACCGGCTATTCCTCGCTGAGCTATCTGCAGCGCTTCCCGTTCGACAAGATCAAGATCGACCGCTGCTTCATATCAGACATCGCCGAGCCGGAAGGCTCGTCCTGCATCGTACAGGCGGTGGTGAACATCGCCGCCGAACGCCACATGACGACGACGGCCGAAGGCGTCGAGACCGAGCAGCAGCGCGACTTGCTGCGCGAACTCGGCTGTTCGGAAATCCAGGGTTACCTGTTCAGCGCGCCGAAGCCGGCAGCGGAGATCAGGCCGATGCTAACAAAATACAAGTCGCGCCCTGAAGCGCCGCGCACGGTCGGTCAGCGCAAGAACGAGGCTCGCTCGGCGTAGGGTCAAGGCGCAGTCGCGGTGTGCGCCGGACAAGCGTTTTGATTCAGTTTTCAAACAGCCAACGACTTTTCCCGTCATTGCGAGCGCAGCGAAGCAATCCAAGTCTCGACTCGGGGACAGATGGATTGCTTCGCTGCGCTCGCAATGACCACTCTGTCGCCTGAGGCGATGCCAACGTCAGAACCGCGGCCGGGACTTCGCCGTGGATCAGACGGTCAATGGCTCCGGCCTGCCCTTCGCTGAACTGCACTTCGGCGGCTCCTGCCGCCATGAAGGCGGCGTTGACGCGTCCGCTTGATGCGGATTGCTTCTCTTCGATCGCGATATTCTTGTTATTCAGATCGGATAACGATTCAATTTCAGGATGCGTGTGATTGCGGCGCAACATGCGGAGGAATTAGCACCTCTGAATGATGCGTGGCACCTGCCTCGATTGACATGCCGCGCTGTTTTGGAGGTAAGTACGGAGTGCATTCGGAGCCATGCGACGCGGCTCGCGACATGGATCGAGCGGCGAGCGTGAGAGGGAGGCGGGTCAGTTGTCGGTGCAGCCATACCCGAACTCCTGGTTGCGCTACTCATGGTTGTGTTCATCGGCCATCCTTGGCGGCGTCTGTCTCGTGCCAGCGGCGACGTCGTTGCCGGCCGCGGCGCAATCCACCTGGACCGGTGCCGCATCCAGCAATTGGTTCGACGCAAGCAACTGGACGAACGGCGTTCCGGTCGCTGGCGGGGGAACGGCAAGGGTCGACACGACTACACCCAATGCTCCAGTGGTGAATGCGCCCGGTGCTGCTGCGGAAGTCATTGCGGTCGGCATCAACGCGGTGGGCGCGCTCACCATTACGGGAGGCGGTACGCTGAGCAGTGTGGAGGGCCATATCGGCTACCCCTTCTCTCATGGCACGGTGACGGTGACCGGTCCCGGATCCAATTGGAGCAATTCCCATACACTTGACGTCGGCTTCTTCGGCATAGGGACGCTCACCATCGAGAGCGGTGGGACGGTGAGCAGCATGAACGGCTATCTCGGCACGGTTGCCGGCGCCGAGGGCACGGTGACGGTGACCGGCGCCGGCTCCACCTGGACCAACAGTGGAAATCTCGTCGCCGGCAGGGGCGGCAGGGGCACACTCACCATCGCGGACGGCGCTACGGTGAGCAGCGTGAACGGCTATGTCGGCGACCTCGATACCGCCCACGGAACCATGACGGTGACCGGCGCGGGATCCACCTGGACCAATTCCGGAAATCTCTTCGTCGGGGATGCCGGCACAGGCACGCTCACCATCGCGAATGGCGGAACGGTGAGCAATACGGACGGGTATCTCGGCCGCATCGGTTTCTCTTCTGCCACGGCGACGGTGACCGGCAACGGATCCACCTGGATCAATTCCGGAAATCTCTTCGTCGGCAACGGCGGCACGGGCACGCTCACCATCGCGGACGGCGCAACGGTGAGCAGCGTGAACAGCTATGTCGGCGCCCTCGGTAGCGCCCTCGGAACGATAACGGTGACCGGCGCGGGATCCACCTGGACCAATTCCGGAAATCTCTTCGTCGGCGATGCCGGCACAGGCACGCTTGCCATCGCGAATGGCGCAACGGTGAGCAATACGGACGGCTATCTCGGCCGCAGCGCTGCGTCTCTTGGCACGGCGACGGTGACCGGCGCCGGCTCCGCCTGGACCAACAGCGGAAATCTCGTCATCGGCGATGCCGGCACAGGCATGCTGACCGTCGCGGCCGGCGGCCGGGTGAGCGGCGCAATCGGCATCGTCGGCAACGACACCGGCTCCCACGGCACCGTGACGGTGACCGGCACAGGCTCTGCCTTGACCAACAGCGGAAACCTCTT
The DNA here is from genome assembly GCF_020329435.1 of Bradyrhizobium hereditatis. Taxonomy (GTDB): domain Bacteria; phylum Pseudomonadota; class Alphaproteobacteria; order Rhizobiales; family Xanthobacteraceae; genus Bradyrhizobium; species Bradyrhizobium hereditatis. The sequence goes on from NZ_JAGKJK010000001.1 coordinate 799,092, forward strand.
CGTCGGCAACGCCGGCACGGGCGCGCTCACTATCGCGGACGGCGGCCGGGTGAGCAACGCGATCGGTTTCGTCGGTTTCGGCGTCGGTTCGCAGGGGTCCATGACGGTGACAGGCACCGGCTCGACGTGGAGCAACAGCTCCTCCCTCACAATCGGCGGCAGCGGCACGGGCGTACTCGCGATCGAGAATGGCGCAGCCGTGAGCAACACCTCCGCAATTGTCGGGTCGGCCAACGGCTCGCAAGGGAGCGTGACGGTGACGGGCGCTGGCTCTACCTGGACCAATTCCTCACAGCTCTCGATCGGCTATTTCGGCGTCGGATCGCTCGCGGTCGCAAACGGGGGGATGGTCAGCAGCACATATGGGATCCTCGGCGAGTTTGGCGGCGCGCAGGGCACGGCCACGGTCGCGGGCGCCGGCTCTGCCTGGGCCAATTCCCTGGACCTTTACGTCGGTAACACCGGTACCGGTTCGCTCGCGGTCTCGAATGGCGGCACGGTAAGCAATACGAACGGCCATGTCGGTTACGACATCGGCTCGCAAGGCACGGTGACAGTGACGGGTCCGGGCTCGACCTGGAACACCAATGCCTCCCTCACAATCGGCGTCAGCGGCACTGGCGTGCTCGCCGTCGAGAATGGCGGAGCCGTGAGCAGCGCGTCCGCCATCATCGGGTCGGCCATCGGCTCGCAAGGAACAGTGGCGGTGACCGGTCCGGGCTCGGCCTGGAACACCAGTGCCTCCTTCACAATCGGCGTCAGCGGCACTGGCGTGCTCGCCATCGACAATGGTGGATCCGTGAGTAGCGCGTCGGCCATCATCGGGTCGGCCATTGGCTCGCAAGGAACCGTGGCGGTGACGGGCGCCGGCTCGACATGGACCAATTCCGGAGACCTTTATCTCGGGGTCTACGGCACCGGAACGCTCACCGTGACGGAGGGTGCGATGGTGCACGCCGGCACCGTGCATGTGGCGAGCCAGGCTGGCTCGCGTGGCACGCTGAACATCGGCGCGGCGGCAGGCAGTCCGGCGGCGACCGCCGGCACGCTCGACGCGGCAAGCATCGCGTTCGGCGCCGGCATTGGCACGATCAACTTCAATCATACGTCCGCAAACTACGTGGTCGGGTCGACGATGACCGGCAACGGCAGCGTCAATGTGCTGTCCGGCACCACCATCCTGACGGCTGCCAACAGCTACACCGGTCCCACGGCCGTCAACGGCGCCACGCTCATCGTGAACGGCTCGATCGCCACGTCACCGCTGACGGTGGATGGCGGCGGTCTTGTCGGGGGCACCGGTGTTCTTGGCGCAACGGCCATCAGTGCCGGCACGCTGTCGCCCGGCAACTCGATCGGCACCATCACGGTGCAGGGCAATCTCGTACTATCGGCGGCCTCGACCTACCTGGTCGAGATTGCGCCGACGAGTGCCGATCGCATCGATGTCACGGGCGCGGCGCAGCTCGCCGGTGCCTTGCGTGTGGTCGCAGCGCCCGGGACCTACGCACCGGGTACCACCTACACGATTCTCACGGCGACGGGCGGCATCGCCGGCACGTTCGACAGCGTGACTTCCAATCTCACGTCGTCCGCCTTCGTGGCGCCGACTGTGTCCTATAATGCCGACCACGTGTTTTTCAGCCTCGCACGCACGGCAAGCTTCGCGAGCGTCGGTTGGACGCGCAACCAGATTGCCACCGGCACCGGCGTCGATTCGCTCGGCTTCGGCAATCCCATCTTCAATACGGTGCTCTACGGCACGGCCGCGCAGGCGCGGCAAGCGTTCGATGCGCTCTCGGGCGAGTTGCATGCGAGTACGGCGGGCGTGCTCGTCGACGAATCGCGCGATCTACGCGATGCGGTGCTCGGTCGTCTCCGCCAGGCGTCCTTCGACAACGCGGCAGGCGGGACGGCGTCGCGTGCCGCCCGCCCGGCGGCCCTTGCGGGGACCGTGCCGAAGACGGGGACGCACTCGTCCCGCCTGACCTTCTGGGCGCAGGGACTCGGCGCGCGCGGTCGCATCGACAGCGACGGCAATGCGGCAACGGTCGGTCGCCGCCACGCTGGCGCCGTCGCGGGGCTCGACGGCGCTGTTGATGACTGGCGCCTCGGCTTCGCGGCGGGTTATTCGGACTCCGCGGTCGGCGCGGACGCACGCGCGAGCTCGGCCTCGGTCGAGAGCGGGCACGCGGCGTTCTACGGCGCGGGCACTGCCGGCGCCTGGAGCGTGCGCGCCGGCACGGCCTATTCGTACCACCAGATCGACACCACCCGCACCATCGCGTTTCCGGGCTTTGTCGATCGCGCGTCGGCCGCCTATCATGGCGGCACCGCCCAGGTGTTCGGCGAGATCGGCTACGGTTTCGGGCTCGGCCCGGTCGCGCTCGAGCCGTTCGCAGGGGCTGCCTGGGTGCAGGCGAGAACAAGCGGTTTCACGGAGAAGGGCGGCGTCGCGGCGCTCACGGGTGCGCGCGACCGCGAAGAGGCGGGCTTCGCGACACTTGGCGCGCGGCTCGCCACCAGCGTCGCGATTGGGGGAATGACGCTGGTACCTCGCCTCTCCGCCGCCTGGCAGCACGCGCTCGGCGACGTGACGCCGGTCACCACCCTCTCCTTCGCGAGCGGAGGCACTGCCTTCGAGATCGCGGGCGCGCCGCTCGCGCGCGACAGCGCGCTCCTCGAAGCCGGCGCTGACCTGTATCTCAATGCACAAACCACGCTCGGCATTCTCTACCAGGGCCAGATCGCACGCAACGCCGAAGACCACGCCGTCCGAGGCCGCCTCGCCGTGAGATTTTGACGCGTTCAGTCAGTCCAGCGCAGTGCAGCGGATTCCTGCGCCAGCGATATGCGGGGATAGAGCAAAACCCGGATGTCGCTCGCTTATTCGTGCTACGCTTGCTCCGTCGCTAAAGCCGCGCCTTCAGCGGCACTCGGAAAGTCCGGAAGCCGGCGATGTCGGGAAACCACTCGGCCGCCTGCGGCGATGCCAAGGTCAGAACCGCGGCCGGGACCTCGCCGCGGATCAACCGGTCGATGGCGCCTTGCTGCCCTTCGCTGAACTGTACCTCGGCGGCTCCTGCCGCCATGAAGGCGGCGCTAACGCGCCCGCTTGACGCGGACTGTCTCTCCTCGATCGCAATGTTGCGGTTGTTCAGGTCGGACAACGAATTGATTTCGGGGCGCGCCAGCACGAGCACCACCAGATTGTCCGCATCATCTGACGATGCGGATGCTGCCTTGCCAGTATCGTTGGATTTGTCGGAGGCCGTTTCCGGATTGTCCGATTTGTCAGCGGGCGCCCGCCCCCTCCCGATCGCCGTGACGAGATCGGCGAATCCCGTCGCTTCGACGACCTGCTGCTGGATGGTCCGGGACGCCGGAGCGGGAGCATCGCCGGCCGTTGCAGCGGTAATCGCAGGCGTAGCTGACGGCGCGGCGATCTCAAGCGTGGCGGGCGGCGGAATGACGACCGTCGATTTCGCGGTCTCTTGGGCGGCCTCTTTCGGAGCCTCCACGGACTGCGGCAAAACGGTGGACGCTGCCTGGGTTGGCTCCGGCCTGCTGGCGCTCTCCTGTTTGCGCTCGGGCAGCTGATCTCCAGCTATCGGCTTTGCTTCGGTAGCGGTCGCCGTGGCCGCCGCTGGATTCTTCCGGCTTACCGCCGGAGTGGGAACGGCAGCCTTCTTAGTGCTCGACGTCTTGGTTTTCGACGCGGCGATGGCCGTGCGCGGTGCGGGGCGAGAGATGGGCGCAGGCTGTCTTGTCACGCGTGCGGGACTAGCGTGTTCCGGTCTTTCTATTTCCGATTCAGTGGGGACCGCGACATTCGTCTCGCGTTGCTCGCGGTATCGCCCAGCCAAGGCCTTGGCAGACCAGGCCATGTAGGACTGGCACGCGCTGTTGCACGGCAGCCCATCGATATAAGCAGTGCCGGATGAATCCAGCGGATCGGCCTGCAAGGCTCCAGTCGAACCGAGCGACAGGATCAGGGTGAGCAAGGTCCATTTCTTCGACATGGCTACTCCGTTGGAACGCGCTGGGTATGCGGCCCGAGCTACGATCGGACGGAGATACGGTTTCAAAGATTGGTTTTGTTGCCGGCTCGCAAACGCGGCTCGGCGAGAGTACCGTGATGGCGCTCTCAATCGAACGCTACACCCACCCGGTACGCCCTGCGCCAGACGACGTGGCAGGGCAGCTTCAAACCATCCTCGGGCAGCACCAATGTGAAGGCATCGGGGATACGGATCAGGTCAGCAAAGTCCAGTGCGGCTCCGGTGGTCGAAATGTCGCGAACCGTGCAAGCATACTTATCGCCGCCATATTCGATTTTGGCGGCCTTCATAACGCGGACGCGCGGCGCGATACGAGTTTCGACCATGGCCAATGCTCCGCACAGCCATTGAGGGCTTCTCCTTGAGCCAGTATCGCAATCAAAAGTTAAATGTTCGCCCTACGGACTACGAACTCAGTTCGGTACCGCGCGCTTGGCCATTGCGGGGCCGTTCGCGTTCACGGTGACGCCGCGCAGCAGGTTGAACGCCGCGATCAGCGCCTTGTCGTCCTTCTCGTTCGGCGGAACGTAGGCTTGCGAGCCGGTCTGCTCGGCGCCCTCGGCGGCGAGATGGCCGCGCATCGAGGCTTCACCCTTCAGATCGGCGCGGCCCTTGAGTTCATCCGGAACGTCCTGCAGCACCTCGACATCAGGTGCGATGCCCTGGGCCTGGATCGAACGGCCCGACGGCGTGAAATAGCGCGCGGTGGTCAGCGCCAGCGCGCCGTTGCCTTGGCCGAGCGGAATGATGGTTTGCACCGAGCCCTTGCCGAAAGTGCGGGTGCCGATCAGCGTAGCGCGCTTGTGATCGCGCAGCGCGCCGGCCACGATCTCGGAGGCGGAGGCTGAGCCGCCGTTGATCAGCACGACGAGCGGCTTGCCCTTGGTGAGGTCGCCGCCGCGCGCGGTGAAGCGCTGGGTTTCCTCCGCGGTGCGACCGCGCGTCGAGACCACCTCGCCGCGGTTCATGAAGGCGCTCGACACCGACACCGCCTGGTCGAGCAATCCGCCGGGATTGTTGCGGAGATCGATGACATAGCCCGCGAGCTTGTCCGCCGGAATTTCCTTACCAATGTTGGCGAGCGCCTTCTTCAGGCCGTCGGTGGTCTGCTCGTTGAAACGGGTGATCCTGATGTAGCCGATATCGCCGCCATCGGTGCGGAAGCGGACCGGCCGCACCCGGATGATCTCGCGCACGATGGCAACGTCGATCGGCGCGGCGGCGCCCTTGCGCACGACCTTGAGCCGGATCTTGCTGTTGGCGGGGCCCTTCATGCGGCTCACCGCCTGTTCGAGGGTCATGCCCTGGATCGCCTCGTCGTCGATCTGCGTGATCACGTCGCCCGACAGCATGCCGGCCTTGGCCGCCGGCGTATCGTCGATCGGAGTGACTACCTTGACGAGGCCGTCTTCCATCGTGACCTCGATGCCGAGCCCGCCGAACTCGCCATGCGTGGTCTCCTGCATGTCGTTCCAGCCCTTCTCGTTCATGTAGCGCGAATGAGGATCGAGCGCCGAGATCATGCCGTTAATGGCACCTTCCATCAGCTTGGTATCGTCGGGCTTTTCGACGTAGCTGGTCTTGATTCGCTCGAAAACGCTGCCGAACAGGTTGAGCTGGTTGTAGGCGTCGGAACGGGCCGCGGCCTTTGCTGCCGCCACCAGATGCGCGCCCTGCGGTCCCGCCACGAGAAGGGTCAGACAGGCACCCGTCACCGTGCCGAGAAGAAAGGCAAAATTCCTGCGCATGGTGGGGCGTCCCTTTTCCCTAGCGGACGCCCGTGATTCCGGTGAATCGGCGCCCCTGTCCCGGCACCGCCAACTCACAATGGCTTTTTGGTCGGATCATGGCACGCCGGTCCGGACCATGACGGTCGCTTCTGAGTATGATCTCCGGGCAACGCTTCAGGTTATCCTGAGGGAAAACCTCCACTTTTCGAGATCATGCTTCAGGAGACCTTGGCAGCCTCCTGTAGCCCGTTTTGCCAGGTCGAGGGCCGGGTTCCGAAGCCGCGCTTGGCGCGGGTGCCCAGCCAATAGCCGAATTGCGGGGGAACGTTGCGGAACGGACCATCCACGCCGAGTTTGAGCGCCGCATCCATCGGCCAATTGGGATTGTTGAGGATTTCCCGCCCTACCGCGATCAGATCGGCCTGCCCGTCCCGCAGGATCTGCTCGGCCTGATCGCCATGAATGATCAAGCCGACCGCCATGGTCATGATCGCGGCATGGCGCCGAACATGGTCCGACAGCGGCACCTGGTAGCTGTATTTGATTTCCTTGCCCAGGATCGGCGCCGTCTCGGTGATGCCACCGGATGAGCAGTCGATGACGTCGACGCCCTTGGTCTTGAGAATTTTGGCGAGCCGCACGCTCTCCTCCGGACCCCAGCCCGCGTTGTCTTCCACCGAAAGGCGAACGAACAGCGGCTTGTGGTCGGGCCAGTGCGCGCGCACCGCCTCGGTCACCTCGATCAGAAAGCGCATGCGATTGGCTTCGGAGCCGCCATATTCGTCGCTGCGCTGGTTGGACCGCTCGGACAGGAACTCGTGCACGAGGTAGCCATGGGCGCAGTGCAGTTCCAGCACGTCGAACCCGGCCTCATGCGCACGGCGCGCCGCCTGCCCCCAAGCCTCCACCAGATCCTTTACTTCGCCTGTTTCAAGCGCGCGCGGCACGGGCCAGCGCTCGCTATGGGCAATCGCGCTCGGCGCCACCGGCTGCCACGCGTCCCAATCCTCGATCTCCGGCGTCCGCTCGAGCGGACGATCGCCCTCCCACGGCCGGGTTGCGCGCGCCTTGCGGCCGGAATGGCCGAGCTGGATGCCGGCGACCGCATTCTGCTGCTTGATGAATTTGACGAGACGGCCGAGCGGCTCGATGAACTGGTCGTCCCAGATGCCGAGATCGCCGACCGTGCCGCAGCCGCGCCGCTCGACCTTGGTCGATTCCACCACCACAAGTCCGGCGCCGCCGGCGGCGAACTTGCCGGCGTTCATCAGATGCCAGTCAGTCGGAAAGCCCTTCACCGCCGAATATTGATGCATCGGCGGCACCACGATGCGGTTCTTCAGCGTCACGCCGCGGATCGTCACCGGAGAAAACAGCAGCGTTTCCGTCATCTGTGCCATCCCTGCATCGGACATCATTGCGCTGGCAGGTCGCCGGGAAGTGTCTCCTTGCTTATCGCTTTTATTGCTTTGCAGCGCCTTCGGCGGATTTGGCCTTTGGCTTGGCCGGCGTCGCCGTGGTCTTGGCCGCGGCTTTCGGCGCTGTGCTGTCGCCGCGCATCGTGCCCCAAGGATCGGAACTCTTCTGCTGCTCGGGGATGTTGCCGAGCGATCTCCGGTAGGCCCGCTCGGCGTCCCTCTCGGCCGCGATTTCGGCTGGCGTCTTGGGTTTGTCCTCCTCGCCGTATCTTGCGGGGCCTTTTTGCTGGGCCAAAGCCGGTCCGGCCAGCAACGCTATTCCAGCCACAGCGCCCAACATTCTGCCTGGGATTTTCATGCCACCACTCCCTATTTTGACCCAACGCTTAGCACAGCTCGCGCACCGGCTTAAATGCCGGATCGAGCGGAAATCAGCCCTAACCGTTGCCCATGCCCGACCAGTTTTGTAAACGACTGCCATGAATTCGCCGCCAGCGCCCCACTCCGCCGACGTCTTGCTGTTCGACCTAGGCCGCGTCGTGCTCGACATCAGCTTCGATCGCGTGATGGCGTGCTGGGCAGGGCATGCGGGGTGCCTGCCTGCCGACCTCGCCACTCGTTTTGTCGTTGACGACAGTTTCAAGCATCACGAGATCGGCCGGATCGATGATGCCGCGTTCTTTGCAAGCCTGCGTCAGTCTCTCGGCATCGCGATTACGGATGCCCAGTTCCTGGAAGGCTGGAACGCGATCTTTACCGGCGAGATGCCCGGCATTGCGCCGCTATTGTCAAGCGCAGCCAAGCGCATGCCGCTCTATGCCTTTTCCAACACCAACCCGGCCCATGTCGCGCATTTCTCGCAAGCCTATGCCGACGTGCTCGCGCATTTCCGCGAGATATTCCTGTCCTCGACGATCGGTTTGCGCAAACCTGACGCCGAAGCCTATGATCATGTGATAAAAGCGATCGGCGTGCCGGCGTCGCGGATTCTGTTCTTCGACGATTCAGCCGCCAACATCGAAGGCGCGCGGGCGCGCGGCCTTTCTGCCATCCACGTGACATCGACGGATGACGTGGCAAGGGCACTGACCGCACTTGGAATTTAAGGGAGGTCTGCCCGTGGCCCTGATGCCGGTTGCCGATGCGTTGTCCGCGATCCTCGGCGGCGCCGATCCCCTCCCTGAGGAAATGGTTGCGCTCGATGCCGCCTATCACCGCGTGCTCGCGCGCGACCTCGCGTCGCGGCGGACACAGCCGCCGCAGGCGATGTCGGCAATGGACGGCTATGCCGTGCGTGCTGCGGACGCCGCCGATCTGTCCGCACGGCTGAAAGTCATCGGCGAGGTCGCTGCCGGCCGTCCGTTCGAGCGAAAAGTCGGCCAAGGCGAAGCGGTGCGGATTTTCACCGGCGGCGTCATCCCTGACGGCGCCGACGCCGTGATCATCCAGGAAGACACTGCGATCGACGGTGACCATATCACCATCACTGAGGCTGCCGTCCCGGGGCGGCATATCCGTCCCGCCGGCGTCGATTTCCGCGAGGGCGACGTGCTGCTGCGGCGCGGGCGGCGCCTCACCGACCGCGACCTGTCGCTCGCGGCCGGAATGAACTATCCGGAGCTTGCGGTGCGCCGCCGCCCGAAGGTCGCAATGCTCGCAACGGGCGACGAATTGGTGATGCCCGGCGCAACACCCGGGCCGGGCCAGATCGTCTATTCCAACGGTTACGGATTGCGCGCGCTGGCACAGGCCGAGGGCGCGGAGGTGATCGATCTCGGGCTAGCCGCCGACACGGTCGCCGCCACCGGCGAAGGCATCCGGCAGGCGCGCGATGCCGACGCAGATGTGCTGATCACGATGGGCGGAGCCTCGGTCGGCGACCATGACCTCGTCAAGCAGTCGCTGGAGGTCGAGGGCGTTACAATGGCGTTCTGGCGGATCGCGATGCGGCCGGGCAAGCCGATGATGCATGGCAGGCTGGGCGCGATGCGGGTGATCGGCCTACCCGGCAATCCCGTGTCCTCCTATGTCTGCGGCTTCCTGTTCCTGGTGCCGCTGATTCGCGCTTTATCGGGCTGCGACCGCATCCATCACATCAGAGAGAGCGCGCTTCTGGGCCGCGACCTTGCCGCCAACGACCAGCGCGAAGATTATCTGCGCGCCCGCCTCGAAGAGAGCGAAGACGGCACGCTCACCGCCGTGCCAGTCAACCATCAGGATTCATCGCTACTCGGGAATCTCGCTGCGGCACGGGCACTTGTGATACGTCCGCCGTTCGCGCCGGCCGCGGTGAAGGGCTCGCGTTGCGAGTTCCTCCGCCTGCCGGAATGACGTTCGAACGGGGTTTCCGGGCGGGGCCGCAATACGTTCACTTGAAATTAAGTGGTTGCAGAACACATATCGAACATATAGTGTCCGTTCATGATTTGTTTCGACTGCTAGTGTCTGTGGTCGGGAGTTTGGGGACTCCCGCGATCTGGACCCCAGAAATTCGAAACCGAAGGACGACGCCAAACCGGGGGATTGCTCGCGATGCTTACGCGCAAACAGTACGAACTACTGCGTTTCATCAATGAACGGCTGAAAGAGGCCGGTGTGCCGCCCTCCTTCGACGAGATGAAGGATGCGCTCGACCTGCGCTCGAAATCCGGAATCCACCGCCTGATTACGGCGCTGGAGGAGCGCGGCTTCATCCGCCGCCTGCCCAACCGCGCCCGCGCCATTGAAGTCATCAAGCTGCCGGAGCTGGCCGCCGCCGGCAACAGCCGCCGCGGCTTCACGCCGAGCGTCATCGAAGGCACGCTCGGCAAGCGTGCTTCCAGCCCACCAGTGGTCGAGGACGACGGCAATCGCCCGGTCGCCGTGCCCGTGATGGGCCGGATCGCCGCCGGTACGCCGATCGAGGCGCTGCAGACCCGCAGTCACACCATCAGCGTACCGCCTGACATGCTCGGCTCCGGCGAGCACTACGCGCTCGAAGTGCGCGGCGATTCCATGGTGGATGCCGGCATTCTCGATGGCGACGTGGCGCTGATCCAGCGCAACGAGACCGCCGACACCGGCGATATCGTGGTGGCGCTGATCGACGAGGAGGAGGCCACCCTGAAGCGCTTCCGCCGCCGCGGCGCCTCAATTGCGCTCGAGCCCGCCAACGCCGCCTACGAAGTACGCATCCTGCCGCCCAACCGAGTCCGGATTCAGGGCAAGCTGATCGGGCTGTACCGGAAATATTGATCTGTCGGTTTGCATACGCGATAGCGACGCGCCAACCCCGGCCGTCGGCCGGGGTTTTTTGCTGCGTGCTGGGAACAAAGCTGCGTTAGCGCGCTTGTGATCTAGTCGCAGTGCGCCAGTCGCAGAATTGCCCAGAAGCAAGAAAAGGCTCTGCGCCATGTCCACTGTGATAGAGGCCTGTGCCTCATTCCAGACACGGGTCAGCTATCTCAAACGAGGGAGCCATCCGATGTGTGACTATAGCCTGCACGCTGTGGCGACGCGCCCTGCCCGGGTCGGCGAGACGCTGATCACCACGACATTCCGCGGTACATCAACCCGCGGCTTTGCGTCAGAGCGCGAGCCTGCAGTGGCGGTCTGCATGCTTCCCGGCACCGAACTGGCGTTCGCCGAGGACGTCAGATACGACAACCGCTGGATCTGGACGCGAACCACCGACTGGCGGGTCGGCAAATTCAATCAGATCGAACCCGAAGTCGCCGACCGTCATCATGACGCGATCGAATTCCCCGATGGAAGCCATGTGCTGGTGACGCAACTCTGCGAAGGCCAGCGGGCGACCGTACTGCAATTGCCCGTGGTTCAGACCGGTGGCGAGCGCGCACCGAAGGCAGCGGAAGCGCCCCCGGCCGCCTCCATCGTGACCGGCTAGACGCCACACGCACATGATCCGCCGGTTCAAACCGGCGGATCATGGTGGTATAGTCTCTAAAAATCGGCGCCGAGGGGCAGTCGGTGGTCAATAAGATTACGTGGCAACGAGCTGGACGCGTCACCGAACCGGGACGGTACATGTTCCGCTATGGCTGGCTCACCGTTACTGCGGAAGATCTCGCGATCTGGCAGCAATTCCCCGACGCATCGTTCACCCTGGTCAATTTGCCGTCGGACCCTGACGCGCCTGAGGAATTTCATCTTGGCGCGTTCGAAATACCGATCAGTCGCCCGCGCGACGAGCACTGAACTTCGCCTACTCCTCCGCCTGCAGGTCCGCTTCCGCTGGCGTCGCATCGACAGCGCGCGCCGGCACGCGCGGCGTCAGCACCGCGGCGTCTGCCTCGCCCGCTTCGGCCGCGGCCGGCGACCACGGGCGGTGGACGCCGCGCGGTTTGACCGCTTCGACCACAAAGCCCTCGCGGCTTCGCCGCAACGCCATCGCGCCCTGGCGCCGCAGCCGCTCGGCATCGATGACGGAGGCGCCGCAGGCGGCGGGCGCCTGCCGCAGCGTCACGATCAGCGCGGCGCGCTCGCAATCGTCCGACAGCGCTTCAGGCCTGAACGCCTGCGCGACCAGCGCCCCGCTGGCGGATGGCACCACGCAGCCGGAATCGTCGCAAGAGACACCCGAGGTGAGCGAGGCATCGGCCGCGGTGCGCGCATCCGCATCTGCCGCCAGCCATTCCTTCAGGAGAAAGACATCCTTCGAACCCTTGACCGCGTGCATCAGATGCAGGCGGCCGTCCTGGCCGCGCACACCGACATTGCGCCCATCCGCAGAAATCAGGATGTCCGGCTGCGGCACCCTCGCCGCCCACAGCGCCGCTGACAGCACCAGCACCGCGCCCGACCAACGCAACGGCGTGCGCAACAGCCCGAGCAGGATGATGCCAAGGCTCGCCGCGACAACCGGGCCGATGCCGAACGCCGGCACCCGGCCGACCGCGCCGGGTAGTGCCGCGACCCATTGCGTCACCGCGATCATCCAGTCGATGCCGACGCCCATGATGGCCCAGAACAGGCGATCAAAACCAAACGGCATCGCGACGAGGCCGAGCAGGCCCGCTGGCATCACGATCGCTGAGACCACCGGCATCGCAGCGAGATTGGCGAGCACGCCATAGGGCGTGACGCGGTGGAAATGAAAGGCTGCGTAGGGCATGGTCGCAAGCCCAGCCACCAGGGAGGCCAGCAGCAGCATGGTGAACTCGCGGCCGCCCCACAGCGCCACCCGCGCAGTCGGGGTATGATCGGCTGTCGCGAACAGGCGGGGCATGCCGACCTGCACCAGCGCCACCAGGCCCAGCGTTGCGGCAAACGACATCTGAAAACTCGGATGCACGAGCGCTTCCGGCGCAACCGTCAGCACGATCAAAGCTGCGACCGCGAGCGTGCGAAAGGTGATGGCGCGACGGTCGACCATGACGGCGATCAGCACCACGGCCGTCATGAAGAACGACCGCTGCGTTGCCACCTCGGCGCCCGACAGCAACAGATAGAACGCGGCGGCTGCGAGCGCTGCCGCTGCTGCCCATTTCTTGATGGCGTAGCCGACGGTCAGCACCGGAAACAGCGCCAGCAGCGCCCGCACCGCGAAAAACACCACGCCGGCCACGACGGCCATGTGATAGCCGGAGATCGACAGCACATGGCCGAGGCCGGAGATGAACATCGCATCGTTCACCGGCGGCGAGATCGCGTCGCGCCGCCCGGTCAAGAGAGCGGTCGCAATCGCGCGCCTGTCGCCCTCCAGCGTGGTCCTGATCCGCGCGTCGATGGTGTCGCGCAGGCCCTGCATGAAGGCCGAATAGCGCAGGCGCAGTCCGCCGCCCTCCGGCGGCTCCGCGATCCTGATCGCGCCCATGACGAAGCCGGAGGCGCCGATGCCGGCGAAAAACATGTCGCGACTGAAATCATAGCTGCCGGGCCGGACCGGCCCGAGCGGCGGTAGCAGCCGCGCCTTCAGCTCGACAAAGCTGCCGACCGGAGGCGCCGTGCCCTTCTTCACCGAAAGCCGCACGCGCTCCAGCTTCGTCGTCCCGCGTGCGCTTTCCATGGTGACGACGCGAAGGACAAAACGGTCGGTACGCTCGCGGATGTCGCGCGTCTCGACAAAGCCGGTAAGCGACACCGAGAATATCGGCCGCGCCAGCACGCCATGCGCGACCCGCGCGGTCTTCCATGTCGCCACTGCAAAACCTGCGGCAACGGCCGCAATCATGACCGCAACGGGAAAGAATTTTTGCCGCCGCAAGAGGACTGCCACCGCGCACAGCACGATGGCGACAACGGCCGCCACCGATAGCACCGGCTCGTGATCCGCGGCGAAGTAGAGCGCAATACCTGTCCCGAACGCCACCGGCACCCATGGCAGCAGACGGCCGGCGCCGGCTTCGGCGCGCGCCCACGCGCGCAAGGTTTCGATCAGCGGCGGCCAGAACGCGGGGCGCGATGGCGCAAGGCCGCCGACAGGCACCGCAGCGCGCGGCGGCCAGGTTCCGGCATATCCGCGCTTCCTGCCCGATGTGTCGCCCTGCTCCGCCACCGAGCCTACACCTTACAATCTCGTGGAGTGCACAAAACTACCGGACGGTGTATTGTCACGGCTAGCGGAACGGATGCAGAAACCTGAAGAAATGCACGTCGGCGGTACGGGTGGCTAGCGGCTCCAAAGATCAATGATCCGCGTGGAAAACTGCCGTTAAGTCAGTCCAACTGCATTTTCCGACTCGGCGGAGCGTGCTCTCCTGAAGGTTAGAGGCTGGTTGCGGAGTACGATGTGAGCCAGTTTTCCTGCACGCTGCTGCTTGTGACGGCTCTGATGCTTACGGCATGCTTCGGAGTAGCGGCTTGGCGCCTCTCCGGTGATACATCGGAAGTCACCGGGAGCGTTCTGCCGGTGTTGATTGATCCGCGCTAAAATTCCCCGCCATTGGACGGTAATATTGAACCTGATAGCCGGACGAATGCGGAAACCGGAAGAAACGCGCATCGGCCGGGGTTACGGTTGCACGCTGTGAATCGAACATCAGGACACGAAGTGACATGACGCGTGCAGCCTGGATTTTAGCCGTGGTCGTCCTGACCTCCTCTCCGGCCAAGGCCGCCACGCCAGAGCAATGCCGCTTCATCGAGGCGCGCGCCGAGCGCGAGGCGTGCTATCAGCGCCAGGAGGCGGCGCGGCTCGCCCGGCAAAAGGCGAACGAGGTCCGGCAGGCCGAGCAGCAAAAATCCTATGAACCCATGGCGGCGGACGACGCCCAGCTCGCGAAGGCCATGCGGGGTATTTGCCGGGGCTGCTAGCAAGCCAGTCGAGCCCGTTGCAGTCTACTGCGCGATCAGCGACGCGGAGCGATGTGGCAGCATTGTGCGAGAGGCCTTCACGCCCAAGACAACGCCTCTCGCGGCCGACCGCTAGCCAAATAGTGGTCGGCCGACGAGGCGACTAACTCCTCAATCCTCAGCCGGCACCGTGATGCCAGCGATCGTGCCACCAGGTGCTGAAGTCACGATCCGTCATCAGCTCCCAGGCAGCAAACAGGATCACCAACAGGCCCGAGAACACGCTGCTCACCGTAGCTGCGCCCGGCTCGTAGCCGACCGTCCATGGTGCGACCACGAGCGCCAGTCCCAGAAGCATCTCACCCCATTCCTCCAAATAGGAAGGAATGATGAATGCCTCGACGGCAAACAGGATGACGCCCAAACCGAGTGCGATGGTTAGCCCGACGGCTGCCCCGGCCATGCCGAGGACAAACGGCGAAATGACCAGCCACACACCCACCACCAGACTGGTAACGTCCTGCCAGTGTTGAATGCGCATGAAGCTCACCTCCCCTCTCCGATGAGATATGGTAGTGGGGCGCTCAAAGCATATCCCTCCAGCCTGCGTTGTGTTGCCGCTGCTCCCGCCCCCCGGAGCCACTCCAATCCCGGCAGGCCGCCGCCCGGAAAGCGCTCTTGCAAGTGTGCCGCAGCAGGATGCACACTGTGCACGCACGATCAGGTGTCGATGTCTACGGCTCTCGGCTCGACTGGAATTCAACGGTTGCGTTCAGAACGAGAGGAGCATGACGCCATGCGAGAAATCCAGATTCACGACTATGCGCGGCAGTTGCTGGAAGCACATGGCCCCAAGGCCATTGCGGAGGCTGCCCAGAACGCCATCGAACTCGAGGCAAAGGGCGAGGTCGAACTGGCCAGAACCTGGCGACATATCGAAGACGCGATGAAGATGATGCGCGGGCCTCACCAAAGCTGAGGCAGCCGGCGCGGCAATGTAGAACCAGGACCCATTGTAGGGCCGCTTCGCCGCGGCTGAATGGCGTTGCGACGTCCAAGATGCGGCTCTCCATAACAGGGAGTGAAGCCATGTTTCCGAAGTGTGCGACAGCCGAAGATCTCGTGAAGGCGATCAAAGACGAAAAGGTGCAGATGATCGATCTGCGCTTCACCGACCTGCCTGGGGTGTGGCAGCACTTTTCCGTCCCGCCGAGTGCGGCGAGCATCGATGCTCTCAGCGAAGGCATTGGATTTGACGGCTCATCGATCCGCGGCTTTCAGGAAATCCAGGAAAGCGACATGCTGGTCGTGCCGGATCCGACCACGGCCTTTCTCGACCCATATTCCCCTGTGTCGACCCTAGTCCTGATCTGCAACATCAGGGACCCCGT
Source organism: Bradyrhizobium hereditatis (assembly GCF_020329435.1). Classification (GTDB taxonomy): domain Bacteria; phylum Pseudomonadota; class Alphaproteobacteria; order Rhizobiales; family Xanthobacteraceae; genus Bradyrhizobium; species Bradyrhizobium hereditatis. Next base: position 814,925 of record NZ_JAGKJK010000001.1, read on the forward strand.
GACCGGTCAACCCTATAGCCGGGACGCCCGTTACATCGCCCAGAAGGCCGAAACCAACCTGAAGGGTACCGGCCTTGCCGATACGAGTTACTTCGGTCCCGAGGCGGAGTTCTTCGTGTTCGACGACGTGCGCTATGGACAGGGCATAAATTACGCCTTCCACGAAATCGATTCCAGCGAAGGCAGTTGGAATACCGGCAAGGAGGAAGATCCGAATCTGGGCCACAAGCCGCGCCCGAAGGAGGGATATTTTCCCGTTCCCCCGACCGACAGCATGCAGGCTCTCCGCACCGACATGGTGCTGACGATGGAACAGCTGGGCATCCAGATCGAAGCCCATCACCATGAAGTCGCGACCGGCGGCCAGAACGAGATCGACATGCGCTTCACGACGCTCACGCGCATGGCTGACAATCTGATGATCTACAAATACGTGGTGAAGAATACCGCCCGCGAGCACGGCATGACCGCAACATTCATGCCGAAGCCGCTGTTCGAGGACAACGCCTCGGGGATGCACGTTCACCAATCCCTGTGGAAGGGCGAGACCAATCTGTTCTACGACAAGGGCGATTATGCCGAGTTGAGCCAGCTCGGCCGCTACTATATCGGCGGTCTGCTCACCCACGCCTGGGCGTTGTGCGCGCTTTGCGCTCCCACCACCAACTCCTATCGGCGTCTGGTGCCAGGCTACGAGGCTCCAATCAATCTGGTTTATTCCCAGCGCAACCGCTCGGCCTGCTGCCGAATTCCGATGTATTCGCCGAACCCGCGGGCAAAGCGGGTTGAATTTCGCTCGCCGGATCCCTCCTGCAATCCCTATCTGGCCTTTGCCGCGATGCTGATGGCCGGCCTCGACGGTATCACCGGCCGGATCGATCCGGGCAGCCCGATCGACAAGAACCTCTATGACCTGCTGCCCGCCGAGGCAAAGGACGTGAGGTCGACACCGGGATCGCTGGATCAGGCGCTTGACGCGCTAGAACGCGATCACGCCTTCCTGCTCCGCGGCGATGTGTTCACCGCCGACGTGATCGAGACCTGGCTCGACTACAAGCGGAAGAAAGAGGTCGATCCGATCCGGTTGCGGCCACATCCATACGAATTCCATTTGTACTACGACATCTAGGGTGCGAACTCATCTGTACGCTTGGGCCGGATTTCGGCTTCAGCGGTCCGGAAAAGGGCCAAAAGCGGGCTCGTGCCGCGCATGCCATCGCTAATCGCTCAGCTCGGCGGAGAGCCGAGCACCGTGACTTCGGGTGGAACCTATCCCAACATGAGACGTTCTCTCCGCCAATGAGCAGCGCCGTTGCCCCGGCGCAGCGAGCGCCGAGGCCGAGGCGCTGCGCTGGTCGGAGGAAACGCTCATGAGACTCACTCTTTCGGTCATTAAGGCTGACATAGGCTCCGTCGGCGGCCACACAAAGCCGTCTACACGCATGATGGCGGCTGTCGAGGGCGAGGTCGCGAAGGCGATCTGCGATGGCCTCTTGATCGACGCTTTCGTCTGCCACACCGGCGACGACATCGCGATCATCATGACGCACACACGGGGCGAAGGGAGCCCCGAGGTGCATCAACTTGCCTGGAAGGCGTTCCTCGCTGCCACCTCGGTCGCGAAGACCTCCGGGCTTTATGGCGCTGGCCAGGATCTTCTCGTCGACGCGCCTTCCGGAAACGTCCGCGGCGCCGGCCCGGGTGTCGCCGAGCTCAGCTTCGACCACAGCCTCTCAGGCACGAGGCCTGCGGAGTCTTTCATGGTGTTCGCCGCCGACAAATGCGGCCCCGGCGCCTACAACCTGCCGCTCTACCTCGCCTTTGCCGATCCCATGTATTGCGCCGGGCTGATGCTGCCCCCGATGATCAAGGGATTCCGTTTCCATGTCATCGACATGGATAACACGGACGGCGACAGCGTGATCAAACTCGACGCGCCCGCGGACAGCTATCACATCGCCGCGCTGCTCCGCGACAACGAGCGCTTTGGCATTGATCGCATCATTTCCCGGACCCATGGCGAGGTCGCCGTCGCCGTTTCGGCGCAGCGTCTTCACGCGATCGCAGGCAAGTACACCGGCAAGGATGATCCGGTCGCGATCGTCAGGAACCAGGGGATTTTCCCGGCGCCCGAAGAGATCATCTCGCCGTTTGCCAAGGCACACTTCGTGGGCGGCGATGCGCGCGGCTCGCACGTGATGCCGCTTATGCCTGTGCCGCTTAACACGCCGGTGACAGGCATGTACTGCCTGCCGATCGTTTCCTGCACCGGCTTTTCAATCGACAAGGACGGCCGTTTTTCGGAATCCTTTACCGATTTCTTCGACAACCCGGCGTGGGACGAGGTCCGTCGGCGCGCCCAGAGCAAAGCTATTGAGATGCGCAGCCAAGGCTGGTCTGGTGCAGCGATGCTGCCCTATTCCGAGTTGGAGTATGGTGGCTTCCGCGACACCGTGTCCGCGCTGTTGAAGCGCTTCCACTTGCGCGAGGAGCGCAAGCCGGAAGCGGCCGAGTAATACGGCGTCACGATAGATTTGCCTGCAGGCGGGTCACCCCAGTCTGTACCGCCATTCACGAACCATGACCCAACGCGGGTGCTAGAGCATGATCCGGAAAAGTGGATGCCGGGTTTCCCTTGCGACAAACGCGAACGCGTTTGCGCGGAGATCATGCTCAAATCAAAGAGTTAGAGCGTGATGACGATTCGAAGAAACGTCATCACGCTCTAATGCGAAATGCCAATCTTGGGAGGTCGGTATGGCAAGAAAGCGCATTGGCATTCTCACGGGCGGCGGCGACGTCCCCGGCCTCAACGCCGTCATCAAGAGCGTGACATATCGCGGCAGTGAGGACGACATCGAGGTCGTAGGCCTCCGTCGTGGCTGGGAGGCCCTCACACACCTGAACCTCGAGAGCCCTGCCAGCAAGGCCCACTACATCATCCCGCTGAACCGTGCGAATACACGCATTATCGACCGGCGCGGCGGGACCGTGCTGCACTCGAGCCGTACCAATCCGTCCAAGATGAAAAAGCTGCCCGATCATCTCGTCGGGAAGGATTTTCCAGTCTCCACGAGCACCAAAGACGGCATCGCAACCAGAACGTGGGACCTCACCGGCCAGGTGCTGGCGAACCTCTCGGCGCTCGGCATTGAACATCTGATCGCCATCGGCGGCGACGACACGCTTAGTTACGCGGCGAAGCTCAACGAGCTCGGCGTCAGGATCATCGCCATCCCGAAGACGATGGACAACGACGTCCGAAATACCGAGTACTGCATCGGCTTCTCGACCGCGATCACCCGCGCCAGCGACGCCATCCAGCGGCAACGCACCACAGTCGGCTCGCACGAGCGAATCGGCATTTTTCGCGTCTTTGGCCGCGATGCCGGATTTACGGCGCTCTTCAGCGCATACGCAACCTCGATACGGTGCGTCATACCGGAGTACAGGGTCAATCTCGACAAGCTGATCCAGTTGCTCCTCGAGGACAAGCGCACCAACCCGAGCAACTACGCGCTGGTCGTGCTCAGCGAGGGTGCCGCGTGGGAGGGCTACAAGGTGCAGGAATACGGTGAGCCTGATGCCTATGGCCACCGCAAGAAGGCGAGCGTGGCGGAATCGCTTGCAGATGAACTCAAGCGGCGCGTCGGCGAGGAGACGATCACCTCCGACCTCACCTACGATCTGCGATCGGGCGATCCGGATTTCATGGACAAGCTCGTGGCCCTGACCTTCGGCAATATGGCCTACGATGCCATCCTGGAAGGAAAAACCGGCCTCATGTCGGCGCTGGTGGAGGGTCGCTACGAACTTGTCCCTATCCCCGACGCCAAACTCGGGCCGCGCAAGCTGGACGTCGCGAGCACGTACAACACGGAGCGCTACCGTCCCATCTATGCCAACAAGCGCGGGCTGCCGATCTTTCTCAACCTCGCGTCATAGGGTGGCAAGACTACTGCTCGATCAGCGGGGTCGTGGATGAGACGTGATGGCTGACGATCTTCCAGTCGCCGTCCTCGCGAACGATCACCCAAGTGATTTTCACTACCAGGGGCTCGGCGTCCCCATTGACGACAAAGGACGCGGTGCCCGCGAAATTGATCAAACCGGTGGCAGCTTGCGCAGTCCGGACATTGGTGAATTGCACAGTCGGCGAGGACCACCGCGGCAGGCCGGCGAAATAAGCGGCAACGCCATCATTGCCGCAGTATAGATTCGGATTGGAGCCGAAGAAGAATGCGTTCTTCGAATAAAGCGAGGCGAGGGCCTCGGCGTCCAGCCTGCTGAACGCCGCCTCCCATTTGGCCATGATGCCCGCGACGACGTCCTCGGTTGCAGTCTGATCGGATAATGCCATCGACCGACCTCACCCCTTGCCGCCCACTTCCTTGGCAAAGGTATCACGCAGGCCGATGGTGCGGTTGAAGACCGGCTTGCCCGGCGCGGAATCCTTGTCGCGGACGAAATAGCCCTGCCGCTCGAACTGCATCACCTCGCCGGAATTGTCTGCTGCGACCGACGGCTCGATCCGGGCGTCAGGCAGCACTTCCAGCGATTCCGGATTGAGGTCGGCGGCGAAGTTCGCGGCGCTCGGGCTCGGATTGGAGAAGAGCTGATTGTAGATGCGGATTTCCGCGGGCACCGAATCCTTGGCCGAGAGCCAGTGCATGGTGGCCTTGACCTTGCGGCCGTCAGGCGCGTTGCCGCCCTTGGTCGCGGGATCGTAGGTGCAACGCAATTCGACGATCTCACCCGCATCGTTCTTGATGACGCCGGTGCATCTGATGAAATACGCATAGCGCAGCCGCACCTCGTTGCCGGGCGAGAGGCGGAAGAACTTTTTCGGCGGGTTCTCCATGAAGTCGTCGCGCTCGATATAGAGCTCGCGGCCGAACGAAATTTTTCGCGTGCCCGCCGCCGGATCATCGGGATGATTGACGGCTTCCAGCTCCTCGACCTGGCCTTCCGGATAATTCTCGATCACGACCTTAAGCGGCCGCAGCACGGCCATCCGCCGCTGCGCCGTCTTGTTGAGATGCTCGCGGATGCAGAATTCCAGCATGCCAACATCGACCACGCTGTTGGCTTTGGCCACGCCGATGCGCTTGACGAATTCGCGCACCGCGGCCGGTGGCACGCCGCGCCGCTTCAATCCGGCAATGGTCGGCATGCGCGGATCGTCCCAGCCGGACACGTGGCCATCGCGGACGAGCTGCGTCAGCACGCGCTTCGACAGCAGCGTGTAGGTCAGGTTGAGGCGGGCGAATTCGTACTGTCGCGGTTTTGACGGCACCGGCAGCTTGTCGAGCAGCCATTCATAGAGCGGCCGGTGGTCCTCGAATTCCAGCGTGCAGATCGAATGGGTAATGCCTTCGATCGCATCCGACTGGCCGTGCGCGTAGTCGTAGCTCGGGTAGATCGACCATTTGTTGCCGGTGCGCGGATGCTCGGCATGGAGGATGCGATAGAGCACGGGGTCACGCAGGTTGATGTTGCCCGCGGCCATATCGATCTTGGCGCGCAGCACGCGCGTCCCGTTCGGGAATTCACCCGCCTTCATGCGCCGGAAGAGGTCGAGATTCTCCTCGACCGAGCGGTCGCGGAACGGCGAGTTCTTGCCGGGTTCCGTCAGCGTGCCGCGGTTGATGCGAATTTCCTCCTGCGACTGGTCGTCGACATAGGCATAGCCCGCCTTGATCAGGCCTTCCGCCCAGTCGTAGAGCCGGTCGAAATAGTCGGAGGCGTAATAGAGGTCGGTTCCCCAGTCGTAGCCGAGCCAATGCACGTCGGCCTGGATGGAATCGATATATTCCTGCTCTTCCTTGATCGGGTTGGTGTCGTCGAAGCGCAGATGGCACTTGCCGCCAAATTCCTGCGCGATGCCGAAATTGAGGGCAATCGACTTGGCATGGCCGATATGCAGATAGCCGTTCGGCTCCGGCGGGAATCGGGTCACGATCCGGCTGTGCTTTTTGGAAGAGAGATCGGCCTGGACGATGTCGCGGATGAAATCGCGCCCCGCCTCTGCCGTTACCGGTTCTGTGGTCATCCTAAGTTCCTGTTAGGGATTGGCGAACCTTCTGCCAAATTCGCCCCTGTGAGCCAAGCCTACTTTGCGGCGGCTGAGGCTTTAGTTATGCACCGATCCTGCTATACACCACCGCCAATTCCACACGCCTGTCCCGTCCGGTATGACTGATCCCGTCGTCACACGCTTTGCCCCCTCGCCCACCGGCTTCCTCCATATCGGGGGCGCCCGGACCGCGCTGTTCAACTGGCTCTACGCCAAGAAGCGCGGCGGCAAGATGCTGCTGAGGATCGAGGATACCGACCGCGAGCGTTCGACCGAAGCCGCCATATTAGCCATTCTCGACGGGCTGAAATGGCTGGAGCTCGATTGGGACGGCGAGGTCATCTACCAATTTAGCCGCGCCGCAAGGCACCGCGAGGTCGCCGAGCAGTTGCTCGCCAGCGGCAGGGCCTATCGCTGCTACGCCACACCCGAGCAACTGAACGAGATGCGCGAGAAGGCGCGCGCCGCAGGCAAGACGCGCTTTTATGACGGCATGTGGCGGGACCGCGACCCCTCCGAGACGCCTGCCGGCATGAAGCCGACCATCCGCCTCAAGGCGCCGCTCACCGGCGAGACCGTGATCGAGGACCAGATTCAGGGCCGCGTGGTCTGGCAGAACGAGAACCTTGACGATCTCGTGCTGCTGCGCGGCGACGGCACCCCGACCTACATGCTGGCAGTCGTGGTCGACGATCACGACATGGGCGTCACCCACGTCATCCGCGGCGACGATCACCTGATCAACGCGGCGCGGCAGAAGCAGATCTATGACGCGCTCGGCTGGGACATTCCGAGCATGTCCCACATCCCGCTGATCCATGGACCTGACGGTTCGAAGTTGTCGAAGCGGCACGGCGCGCTCGGCGTCGATGCCTACCGCGCGATGGGATACCTGCCGGCGGCGCTGCGCAATTATCTGGTCCGGCTCGGTTGGAGCCATGGCGACCAGGAAATCTTCTCCACGCAGGAAATGATCGACGCGTTCGATCTTCCGGCCATCGGCCGTTCAGCGGCACGGTTCGATTTCGCCAAACTGGAAAACCTCAACGGCCACTACATCCGCCAGGCTGACGACCGCGAGCTGCTCAAGCAGTTCGAGAGCGTGCTCGACTACGTGCCTGAAGGCGTCGACCTCAAGGCGAAGCTCAACGACACCACACGCGCGCAATTGTTGCGGGCGATGCCGAGCCTGAAGGAGCGCGCCAAGACGTTGATCGAGCTGATCTCGGGCGCCTATTTCATCTTTGCCGACCGGCCGCTCCAGATCGAGGCCAAGGCCGCAGCCCTGCTGACGCCGGAGACCCGGGCCTTGATCGGCAGGCTCCGGGCCGCGCTGGAGGCGGTCACCGACTGGCGCGCCGAAACCACGGAAGCCGCCATGCGGAATTTCGCCGAGCAAAATAACCTCAAGCTCGGCGCCGTCGCCCAGCCGCTTCGCGTGGCACTGACCGGACGGACGACTTCACCGGGGATTTTCGACGTTTTGGATGTGCTGGGGCGGGAGGAATGCCTCGCCCGCCTCGCCGATCAGGCGGCCGGGTAACGCCCCTACCTTGTGCTGTTTCCGGCCATCTTGCGGTGCACAGGGCAATAAGCTAACCCATTCGGCGCCGCTTCTAGACAACGCGGGCTCCCTTGCTGCTGCCTCGCTCATGGCACCACGGGCGACGCGGTTTTTCGTAACGATTTCATCGGGGATTCACGATGGACGCAAAATCCAACAAGACTGCAACACTGACGGTAGGTAACAAGACCTACGATTTCCCGATCCTAAGCGGCACGGTGGGGCCGGATGTCATCGACATTGCCAAGCTCTACGCCCAGGCAGGGATGTTCACCTATGACCCCGGCTTTACCTCCACCGGCAGCTGCCAGTCGAAGATCACCTATATTGACGGCGACGCCGGCGTGCTGGAATACCGCGGCTACCCGATCGAGCAACTCGCCGAGCAGGGCGACTTCCTGGAAACCTGCTACCTGCTGCTGTACGGGGAACTGCCGACCAAGGCGCAGAAGCAGGACTTTGACTATCGCGTGATCCATCACACGATGGTGCACGAGCAGATGGCCCGCTTCTTCCAGGGCTTCCGCCGCGACGCCCATCCGATGGCGATCATGGTTGCCGCCGTCGGCGCGCTGGCCGCGTTCTATCACGATAGCACCGACATCAACGATCCGCGGCAGCGCATGATCGCTTCCATGCGGATGATCGCGAAGGTCCCGACGCTGGCCGCGATGGCCTACAAATACACCGTCGGTCAGCCATTCATGTATCCGAAGAACTCGCTCTCCTTTGCCGAGAACTTCCTGCACATGTGCTTCGCGGTGCCCTGCGAGGAATACAAGATCAACCCGGTGCTGGCTGACGCGCTCGACAAGATCTTCATCCTGCACGCCGATCACGAGCAGAACGCCTCGACCTCGACGGTGCGTATCGCAGGCTCCTCCGGCGCCAACCCGTTCGCCTGCATCGCCGCCGGCATCGCCTGCCTCTGGGGCCCCGCGCATGGCGGCGCCAACGAGGCGGCACTCGCGATGCTCTCGGAGATCGGCACGGTCGACAAGATTCCGGAATTCATCGCGAAGGTGAAGGACAAGAACTCGGAAGTCCGCCTGATGGGCTTCGGTCATCGCGTCTACAAGAACTACGATCCGCGCGCCAAGATCATGCAGAAGATGTGTCATGCCGTGCTGGCCGAAACCGGCCATGGCGACGATCCGATGCTGAAGGTCGCGATGGAGCTGGAAAAGATCGCGCTCAATGATCAGTACTTCATCGACCGCAAGCTCTATCCAAATGTCGACTTCTATTCGGGCATCACGCTGAAGGCGATGGGCTTCCCGACCTCGATGTTCACGGTGCTGTTCGCGGTTGCCCGCACCGTCGGCTGGATCAGCCAGTGGAGCGAGATGATCGAGGATCCGCACCAGAAGATCGGCCGTCCGCGCCAGCTCTACACCGGCGTCGCCCGCCGCGACTATGTGCCGATGGACAAGCGGAACTAAGCGACGTCGTGCATGCGATTGACGGAAAGCCGGATGCGGTCGCCGTGTCCGGCTTTTGCGTTTATAGGCGCGTCCGTCCTATTCAATGATATCGAACCTCATCCAGGGCCGCCGCCAGCGGCCCGCGCGAATGTGCGCTCCCCGACGATAGGCTCCGCAGCGTCCCGCTGGAATTGCGGCTTGTCGCTACGTATGCAATCGCCTTAGGGGCACACCTGGTATTGAGAATTACGGTTCTTTAGGCCCGCTATCCAGCCACCTTCGAGCCTGCAGCCCTTTCCAAGGGGCCGACACCCTTGCGAGTCGCAGAATATCTTTTCTGCAGTCTGGGTCTTGGGCAGCGCGGCGCCCACCTTGGCGCCTTGGGCTGGTTCTAGTTTCTGCTTCGTCTGATCGGGTCTGCCAACAGCCCTTTTTGCCTGGACCTTCTTGCACGAGCCGAGATCGTTGAGCTCATAACCCGCGGGGCAGATGATCTTGCGGCAGCCGCTGCCTTCGGCGCGATAGCCAAAATCGCAGGTAAGAGGACAAATCCGACCGGTCTTGCTCTTCACCGCTTTGAGCGCGTCGGCGCTCGCGCCCCTCGTGTCAAACGCCGTGCCCGCGTGGATGTTGAAGAGTTGGAGCGAGCGCTCTGAGGCCGCGCTCCACGTACCGTCCACAGAACCAGTGTTGCATCCGACACGACGAAGCTCTTCCTGGAGAGCAACCGTCAATTCAAGCGGGATGTGTTGCTGAGCCGGGGGCGAGAGGGCTGCAAGCTGATGCCCCACCTTCGCCTCTGCATGTTTCTCGGCCAGCGCCCCCGTCTGCTCCAAAGCAGCGACCGGATTTCCTTTCTCGCCCTTCTTCTCTTGTTCGGGCCGCGCAGCTTCCGCAGCCGCAACCTTCTCCTGTGCAATGCGCTTGGCTTCCTCCGCCGCAATGCGAGCTTCCTCTGCCGCCTTCGCTGCAGCAACGGCCTTGGCCAGTTCGGCCTGTCTCGCCCCCTGCTCAGCGAGGCGCGCCTTTTCCTGATCAGCGAGGCGCGCCTTCTCTGCCGCTGCCGCACGTGCGTCTTCAGCGGCAATCTTGTTTATCTGTCCCTTGGCAAGGTTGGCGTAGAAGCCTTCAGGATGGTGCGAAAGAAAGGCCTCCCATCCATCTCGCGTAGCGAGCTGCAACGCCAATTCGTAGTCGCGCCGAACTGTCGCTTGCGGATCCTGCTGAGGAGCAACCTCAGGGGCAATCGCTGGGACCAAAGGAACATCGTCGCCCCCGAGCGAACCGTAGACGTAAGGCTCCTGTTTGTTGCCGGTATTCTTCAACACGTCATCTCGGACATAGCCGAGGGCCCGGCGAATATCGAGGCCGGGCCTGGGCAGATATTCCACGAGTGCAGTGGCGAACGGGCTGTGCCTGGAGTCCCCGTCCGACGCAGTCGAACCCGCTTTCGCCGCGAACGCGATCAGCGTGTTCGGAGTTGTTGGTTCGACTTTGGCGAGTCCGCGCCAGATGCCACGCGAGGCGAGCGAGCGCCTCATTCTGTTCACAAAGGGATTGTCCCGACAGGCATCCAGGATGATGAGCCGAAGCCGCCTGGCGGGTTCTACCGCAAATAACACGCGCTCGAGCGAGATGGTTTCGTCCAGCACATCGCCATCAGTTTGAAGAGCGGCGTCGACAGGCACCAGGAAGTTGTTGCCGTCGAGCTCGATGCCGTGGCCTGAGTAGTAGACAACGGCAATATCTGCGTCACGCGTCCTGGCAGCAAATTCCCGCAGCGTTCTGCGAAGCTCTGTCGCGGCAAGGTCGAATTTCAACTCGACCAAGTCGAAGTGCGCTGACTTGAACATAGCGGCGAGTGCGGCCGCGTCACTCGTCGGGTTGGCGAGACGCGGAACTTTCTGATAGGCAGAATTGCCGATGACCAGCGCAATCCGCGTTTCAGCCAACGCCGGATTACAGCCGAGACAGCCGAAACAAATCAACAAAATCAGAAGCCGAACTGTGCGCATGGACAGTCCTCGGACAATCGATGCGAAGCACAGTATCGCAATATAGACGACCGTAAAGGCGCGCCTCTGTGAGGCTCGTCACTCCCCGCCGCCACGTGATGCGCTGACACGAGGCTGCGGCCCAGTGTAGGCGCGGAGCCGTTGACACATCCTCACGTGAGGGTTTGCTAACCCCGCCGCGCCTTGTGCATCGTCGCCAGCACGATATCGGCGGCGCGGACGCTCGGCGGCTGGTTGCCGGTCGACATGATCGTGTCCAGCGTGGCGAAGGCCTCGAGCTGCTGCCGGCGCATTGCGGAATCCGACAGCACTTCGGCAAGTGCCTGCGATAGTTTTTCAGGCGTGCAGTTCTCCTGAAGGAATTCGGGAATGACGTCCTTGCCGATTGCTAGATTAGCGAGGATCACCGAGGAGACGCGGATCGCGCGCCGCAGGATGAACGCTTCCATAGCGCCGACGCGGTAGGCCGTCACCATCGGCACCCCTGCCAGTGCCAGCTCCAGCGTTACCGTGCCGGATTTGGCCAGCGCCGCATGCGCAATCCGGAAAGCCGCCCGCTTGTCCTGCTCGCCGATCACGACCTGAGGCTGGACCGGCCAACTTTTCACGGCATCGACGACCGTCTCCTGCAGATGCGGCATCGTCGGCAGCATCAGCTCGAACGCCACGCCCTGCTCCTGCAGCCGCGCCACCGCCTGACCGAATACCGCCATGTGGTGCCGGATTTCGCTGCGCCGGCTTCCCGGCAGCACCAATAGTACCGGCGGCGACTCCGCCCGTCGCCGCGCCTCATCGGCGTTCGGGCGCAGCGAGGCCAGCTGCTCGGTGAGTGGATGGCCGACATATGTGCAGGGCGGCCCGTGCAGCCTGCGATACGCCTCGGGCTCGAACGGCAACAGCGCCAGCACGTGATCGACATATTTCAGCATCGCGCGCGCCCGGCCCGGCCGCCACGCCCAGACCGAGGGCGATACGTAGTTGACGATCGGAATGCTGGGATTCTTGGCGCGCACGCGCTTTGCAACGCGGTGGGTAAAGTCGGGGCTATCGATGATCACGAGAACATCCGGCGCCGCTTCGGTCACCGCGATCGCCGTCTCCTTGATCAGCCCGAGGATCTTCGGCAATTCCTTGACGACCGCGGCAAGGCCGATGATCGAGAGTTCTTCGATCGGAAACAGCGTGTCGAGGCCCTCACGCGCCATCGCACGGCCGCCTACGCCTTCGAACTGCACCGCATCGCCAAGGCGCTGGCGCAGCACTTTCATCAGGTTGGCGCCGAGACGATCGCCGGACTCTTCCGTTGCGATCAGAAATATCCTCCGCTCCATCCCGGCGGTTGCGCGAGACGGCGTCACGCGGGCAGGCCCTGCACGAACAGGCCGGCGCTGTCGGCGGCTGTGATCATGGCCTGCGCGTCGGCTGCAATCGTATGGCCGGCGATCACGGCAATACCGGCGAGACCGGCTTTGGCCGCGCCCTCGACCGTCCTGGCGCCCACTGTCGGCAGGTCATAACGTAAATCCTGTCCGCTCTTCGGCGCCTTCACCAGCACGCCGCGGCCCGCCTTGGCTCTGATACGCCCGGCCTCGCGCAGCCACGCCACGCGCGCCAGAAGCCCATCCGTACCCTCGATATCCTCGACCGCCACCACGTGCCCGTCGATCACGACCACGGCCTGGCCGATGTCGAACGGTCCTAGCGCGCCGAGCACTTCCCGCCCCTTGGCGATGTCGGCAAGGGCGGCGGAATCGGGCACGGCGCGGGCAATGTTGCCCTCCGGCATCAGGATATCGGGCGCGACATCCCTGATTCCCACCATCCGAAAACCGTGCTGTTCAAGGATGCGGCCGATCCCCGACAAGAGATGATCGTCACCGCCGCGAAACGCCGCCCAGACGCGGCCGAGCACGCGGATCGTTGCCCAGTCGAGCCTGATCTCCGACAATGCCGGGCGCAAGAGCGTGCCGATGAAGATGAGGTCGCGGCAGCCTTCGCTGCGAAAGAGTTTTGTCGCGCGGCCGAGTTGTCCGACCGATATCCAGTGATGGCGGAAGCGGCCGACGCGCTCCGGATCGCAGGCGCCGCGCAGCGCGAACAGCACCGGCGCGATTCCCCGCGTTTGAAGCGAATCCGCCACCGCGAATGGCATCGTGCCGCCGCCGGCGATGACGCCGACGGGGGAGGAAATCTCAGAAGCCGCTGAGGTCATGACTGCGGCAATCCCGTCATCACTGCCGGTTGCCGTCGCCGGCGGGAAGGCATAGCGGGCGGTGCTTGCCTTGCGCGATGAAGGCGAGGATTTCGGCAATCGCCGGATCCTCGCCGGCCAGCGGCTGCACCGCGTTAAGCCGCTCGGCAAAGATGCCAGGCCCGTGAAACAGCTTCTGGTAGAATGAGCGCACCTTGGCGAGCCGCTCCTTGGTGAACTTGCGGCGCTTCATGCCGATGATGTTGAGCCCTTCGAGGCTGGCATACTGGCCGTTGACGAGACCGAACGGAATGATGTCGCCGCGCACGCCGCAGACACCGCCAACCATCACTTGCGGTCCGATCCGGGTGAGCTGGTGTACCGCAGAGAGCCCGCCGATATAGACGAAATCACCGATCTCGCAGTGACCGCCGAGCGTCGCCGACGTCGCAAAGATTACATTGTTGCCCACCATGCAGTCATGACCGACATGGCTATTGTTCATGAAGTAGCCGCCGTCACCGACACGCGTTAGCCCGCCACCTTTGACGGTGCCGACGCTCATAGTCACACCCTCGCGAATAGTGCAGCCAGAACCGATTTCGAGCCGCGTTGGCTCGTCGCGATAGCTTAGGTCTTGCGGTGCCCCGCCGAGCGCAGCGAAAGGCGAAATCGTGCAATCAGCGCCAATGGAGGTATGACCCATCACGTGAACATGCGAGATCAGCTTGCAGTTTGCGCCGATCACGACGTTGGGCCCGATGATGCAATAGGGTCCGATCGTGGTCCCCTCGCCGATCACAGCGCCATCCTCAACCCGCGCGGTTGGATCGATCGTACCCATCACTTAAGCCAGCCCATCCGTTGCACGCGAATATGTCGCGTTTTCCGGTGGTTAGCGCGGCATACCAGGGCTGTCTAGTGACGTATGGTTACGGCGTGTTTCGGGTGGCGTCCGGTTCGAGTATCCACCAGACGCTCGGATCGGTCGGCAGAGGCAAGCCGGCGGCCTCAGGTCATGCTGCCGGGCAGGAAGCATCGGATTGTTATTCCAAGCGTGCCCTTGATCGGCCAGACCATCGTTCGGCCGACACGATTCGGCTCAGTGATGACGGCGTCGTCGGGGACATCGATCCATTGCCCCTCGAGCCGCACACGGTAGTGACCGTCCTTTGATTCCCAATCGACGTCGGCGACGGCTGAGCCGTCGGCGTCGGAGCAGCATGGCCCCTTGCCGCTTTTCAGACTATCGAACCAGGATTTGAGCGGAGAATTGGCGTAACGCCCGTCGTCGCGTGCCATTGCGCTCCCGACGAAAACAACGGCTGAACCTATCAGCACCAGGACGGTTCTGGGATGTTTCATGCGGCAATCTCAACGGTGACCTGCCACCAGAGATTACAAGTCCGTCGAAGCTTCTAAGTTCCAACGCGCATGCGCGATCACACGGCATCACCGCTCTGAGCTGATAGAGCAGCTAAGCAGTTCGCTCTGTCGAAGATCCGACATTATTGCGTATACCAGCTTCCTGCGCGGTGCGCCTTGCGACCTGCGCCGGTGTCAACGCACACAAACAACGCCGCGCACAACTGCCCGTCACGCCAGTCTAGCTGCCGGCCTGCGCGATCCATTCACTGGGCTGCACGCGCGCGATCAGGACGGCCGGGCCTGAGGCGCTGGTCTTGTAGACGAGCGCCTCGCCTTCGCGGATATCGGCAAACTCCTTGCCGAAAGCGTCAGCAACGTTGGTCTTGTGCGTCACTGCCAGATTGTTGACGCCGGCTTTCGGAGGCGCATTGACGAGGTCGCGCACCGCGCGTCCGGCCTTGGCGTTCTTGCCATCGGGATTGGCCATCGCCGACGAACTGCCCGCGCCGCTGTCGGTCAATGCGTCCACCGGAGACACGTCCTTGCCGCCGATCAGCTTACCGGTCTCGACCGCGCGGTTCAGCCGGCTCGTGTAGACTTCGCCGATCGGCACGCCCAGTTTGGCGAGCGCCGTCCCAAGATCGCGCGCTATGGCGCGGCCTTTGTCGCTCAGCTGCCGCTGCGCGCTCATATCGTCGAATTTGAAGGGGTAGACGTCCTTCTGACTGTCGTCGGTAGCGCCGTGGCGAAACACGATGACGTAACCGCCGCCCTTCAAGGAAGATACGAGACCATTCAGATCGGCCGCGAAAGCTTGCGGCGGCATCAAAAGAAAAGCGACCAAACACGAAATAACGGAAACAAGCCTGTTCACGGACGCCCCCGTTGAAAAAGCGTGGACCCAGACCAGAATCTTTAGATGGAAAATTTCGTCAGTCGACCTCGGCGTGGGCTCCACTGCCAGTGATTGAGCAAAGATATCAGGAATCCGTCAGATGTTTGACGGATAGATCCAATCAAATTCAGTCGGTCAGCATCGCGCCGACATCGGCTTCGGCGACGATCGCTCCATTCACCTTGGCGTCGCCGTGAAACCACCACATCGCTTTGCGGCGGCCGATCGAGCGCATGTGATACTCGACGGTGTCGCCGGGCATCACGGGCTTTCGGAATTTGCACTTGTCGATGGTGAGGAAATAGACCGCGCGCGGCTTCTCGGTGCCTTCGACCGATTTGATGCCGATGACGCCAGCGGTTTGCGCCATGGCCTCGATCATCATCACGCCAGGATAGACCGGCCGCTCGGGGAAGTGTCCGAGGAAACACGGCTCGTTGAAGGTGACGTTCTTGATGCCAATGCCGCTGTAATCGGTCCGAATGTTGATCACCCGGTCGATCAGAAGCATCGGGTAGCGATGCGGCAGCGTCTTCAGGATGTCGTCGATGCTCACGACATCGAACCTGACCGGTGCTTCCACCATCACTCCTTCCCCTCGCCCTTTGGTTGCGCTGCGCCATCGCGCGCCAGGCGTTCAAGCGCCAGCGTCTCCCGGAACCATTGCCTAGTCGGCCGGGCTAAATGACCTCCCCAGCGTTCGTTGGCAGGAATGTCGTCCTTCACCGCACTCATGGCTGCGATCTGCGCCCCATCGCCGATCCTGATGTGGTTGTTAAGGCCCGCTTTGGCGCCGATCGCCACGTTGTCACCGATCGTCAGGCTGCCCGCGAGCCCGATCTGGGCCGCGAGCAGGCAGTGCCTGCCGATGGTCACATTGTGGCCGATCTGGACCTGATTGTCGATTTTGGTGCCCTCGCCGATCACCGTATCCCGCAGGCTTCCGCGGTCGATGGTGGTGCCGGCGCCGATCTCGACATCGTTCTGGATCAGCACGCGGCCGGTCTGGGGTACCTTGAGGTGACCCTCAGGGCCGAAAAAGAGGAAGCCGTAGCCGTCCTGGCCAATGCTGCAGCCGGGATGGATCAGGACATTGTTGCCGATCAGAGCGAACTGGATTGCGGTGCGCGCGCCGACATTGCAGTCGCGGCCGATCTTGACGTCGGCGCCGACAACCGCGCCGGCACCGATCACGGTTCCGCCGCCGATCTCGACGCGTGGGCCGATCACGGCGAGCGGATCGACGACGACGCCATCTTCCAGATGGGCGGACGGATCGATGATTGCGGACGGCGCGATACCGTCAGCATCGAACCAGGATTGTGGACGCAGCGCATCGGCATGCCATTCGCGCGCCAACTTGACGAAGGCGCGGAACGGCTGGGTTGCGCGCAGTACCGCCACATGGGCGGGCACCTGCGATTCAAAGCGCGGACTGACCAAACAGGCGCCGGCCTTGGTCGCCTTGAGCTGGTCGGCGTATTTGAGGTTGTCGAAGAATGTCAGATGCATGGGACCGGCTTCATCGAGCGAAGCGAGCCCCCTGATCACGTGGCCGCCCCGCGCGGGATCGACCAATACTCCTCCCGTCAGCGCGGCCAGTTCGGCCAGCGTCGCAGAAGGAGGTTGCTTGAAGAATATCGGCTGCGCCATTCCATCCGCCGCAGGCCGGCCCTCACATTAGAGTGTCGGCCCCGACGAAATGGAGCCGACCTCTCCTTTGATTCTGTTGTTCTCTTGTTACGCGGACCGTAGGTCCAATCGTTTCAAGATACCTCAGAATGATGTGCCGCCGCCAAACTTGAATTCCTGCACGCGGTCAAACTGACCCTTCGTAAGCGGAACCGCATAGTCGAAGCGCAGCGGACCGAACGGCGAAGCCCAGATGATACCGACACCGACCGAGGTACGGACCACGTTGCCGTCGTCAAACTGCAATCCCAAGCAGGTTCCCGGATTGGCTGCAGTGGTTGCCGTCGCCTGCGTCGGCCTGGTGCAACCGGGCACGTTGACCTCGCCCGTTGCCGCCCACGACGTCGGACCCTTGTAGTCCCAAAGTCCGCCGGCGTCGGCATAGACCGAGCCCTTGAGCCCGACTTCCTTCGGCAGGAACCAGAACGGCATCTGCAATTCGAACGAAGCGCCCCAGTACTTGGTGCCGCCGAGCGCGTCACGCGTGCCGAACGGGTTGATGTCGCGCGGACCGATGCCGTTCGGGGCAAAACCGCGAACCAGGTTCGGACCCATCTGGAAGTGATCGAGCATGCGCAGATCGCTGCCGCCGAACTGGTTGAGAATACCACCCTGGAGGTGGATCAAACCGACGATGTCAGCGACCAGCGGGGTGTAGTACTTCGCGTCGATCGCCGACTTGATGTACTTCACGTCGCCGCCAACACCGGCGAAGTCCTGCTTCCAGTCGATCAGCAAGCCGTCGGTCGGGTTCTTGTTGTTATCCAGCGTGTTGTAGTTTAGCGAATAGCCGAGCGCCGAGGTCAGCGCCTTGCCGCTCTCGAGTTCTCTGCGAACCGGCAGCGAAGCTTCGCCGTCGAAGTAGCACCACAGGCCCTGGCCGGAGACGTCAGTGGCCGTTTGGCCTCCCTCCGTGATCGATCCGCCAGCGCCAACGCCCCTCAGATTCGCAAATGCGGGCGACGGGTTGAACGCGAGCAAGGAGTTCGCCGGGTTGTTGTTACAGTTCGCAAGCTGGTTCGGCAGCGAGATTTCCTGCTGATAGATCGAATAGCGCAGCTGCAGCGCGAGATCTTCCCGCAGCGTGAAACCGAGCCGCGGGCTGAAGCCCAGCGTCTTGGTGCCGTAGGCGATGTAGCTGTTGGCGAGTTGCTCGCGATAGAACAGGTCGAGGCCGAGCGCGACGCGGTAGTCGAACAGATAAGGGTCGACGAACGACAGCGAACCGCCGCGTGCATACTGGCCGTAGGTCACGGCTGCCTTCGCATAGAGGCCGCGGCCAAGGAAGTTGCGCTCGGAGATGCTGACTTCGGCCAGTGCACCGTCGGAGGTCGAGTAGCCGCCCGACACCGAGAAGTCGCCGGTCGACTTCTCTTCGAGGTCGACGATCAGGATGACGCGATCGGTCGACGAACCGGGCTCGGTCAGGATCTTCACGCTCTTGAAGAAGTCGAGGTTCTTCAGCCGGCGCTCGGCACGATCGACCAGCGCGCGGTTATATGCGTCGCCTTCGGACAGGTCGAACTCGCGGCGGATCACGTAGTCACGGGTACGGGTGTTGCCACGAACGTTGATGCGCTCGATATAGGTGCGCGGGCCTTCGTCGACCGCGAACACAATCGAAACGGTGTGCTGCTCGAAATTGCGATCGCCGCGCGGACGCACCACGGCGAAGGCGTAGCCGCGCCGCGAAGCCTCGATCTGCATTTCTTCGACTGATTTCTCGAGCGCCTCCGCGTTGTAGACCGAGCCGACGCTGACGCGCGAGAAGCTGCGCAGCGAGGCGGCATCGAGCGTCGGAATCGAGGTCTGGAAGTCGACGGAGGCAACGCGATATTGCTGCCCCTCCTCGATCTTGAAGGTGACGAGGAAGCCCTTCTTTTCAGGGTCATATTCAGTCAGCGCGGCGACCACCTGAACGTCGGCGTAACCGTTCTTGAGATAGAAACGGCGAATCAGGTCGCGGTCGGCCTCGACACGATCCGGATCGTAGACGTCGGCGCCGCCGAGGAAGCTCAGAAGGTTGGATTCGCGCGTCTTGATAACGTCCTTCAGGCGGTAGGACGAATAGGCAACGTTACCGACGAATTCGATCGACTTGACGCCGGTCTTGGTGCCCTCGGTGATGGTGAAGATCAGGTCGACGCGATTGTTCGGCTGCTCGATGATCTCGGGGGTGACGCGCACGTCATAGCGGCCCGAGCGCCGGTAGATTTCGGCGATGCGCTGAGCGTCCGACTGGACCATCGGGCGCGAGAACGTGCCGCGCGGCTTGGACTGGATTTCAGCGGAAAGCTGCTCGTCCTTGACCTTCTTATTGCCCTCGAAGGCGATGCGGCCGATCACGGGGTTTTCGACCACGGTCACGACCAGCCGGCCGCCGACCTGGTTGATTCGCACGTCCTGGAACAGGCCGGTTTCGATCAGCGCCTTCAGACCGTCGTCGATTTGCGCCTGCCCGAGGCGGCCGCCGGGACCGGGCTTGAAATACGAGCGGATGGTTTCGACTTCGACACGTCGGTTCCCCTCAACGGTGATCGACGCCACAGTCTGGGCCGCCGCCGGCGCAGACACGAGCGCCCCCCCAACTGGCGCGGCAACCATGATCAGAGCGGCCAGCAAGCCCCCCCGCACTCGCATTCCCAACATCATGCGCAACGCGCCCTCGTCATTCAGATGCCGGTCCGTTCCCCAACGAACCGGCAGATTCCCAAAGTTGCATTGCTTGTAGCCAATTTCGACAAGGCGGCAAACCAGACATCGCGCGGCGATTCCAATTTCATTCCAAGGCGTTGCCAATGGGCAACGTCATAAAAAAGCCGCGCCTACGATCTCCCGAACAGCCCCTTCAGCCACGGTACCTGATGGAAATCGTTATAGAATGCGAACACCATCAGCATCAGCACCAGAACTAATCCCACGCGGAATCCGTATTCCTGCGACTTTTCCGACAGCGGACGGCCCCGGAGCACCTCGGCTGTGTAGAACATAAGGTGTCCGCCATCGAGCAAGGGAACCGGGAACAGGTTCAACAGTCCAATCGAAATGGACAGCACCGCGGCCAGGTGGAGCAGCGGAATCAGCCCGAGGGTCGCGACCTGTCCCGAAATCTGCGCGATCCGAATCGGCCCACCGATCTGGTCCGCGCTGGCCCGGCCGGTAAAAATGTTCCCGATGTAGGCGAGCGTCTGCTCGATAACGAACCAGGTTTCCTTGATTCCAAGCCAAAGCGCGCTCGCCGGATCGACCTTCTCCGTGGTCACTTCGCCCGGCGAGGTGGCGCGGGTAATGCCGAGAATGCCGAGCCGCTGCGTGTTGCCGAAGGGATCCTTCACCTCCCGCAGTTCCGGCGTGCCCTTCAACTGCAGCGTGGAGTCGCCGCGCTTGACGGTGAAGGTCATGGTTTCGCCGGCGCGGACGCTGACGAAGCGCTGCATGTCGGAGAAGCTGCCGATTTTCTTGCCGTCGATGGCGGTGACGATGTCGCCGACCTGGAAGCCCGCCCGCTCGGCGGCGCTGCTGGCTTCAATCTTGTCGACGCGCGCGGTGGTGCTCGGCTTGCCGAAGAAGGTGAAGAGACAGGTGAAAATGACGATCGCCAGAATGAAATTCGCGATCGGACCGGCGGCGACGATGGCGGCGCGCGCGCCGACCTTCTTGTGATGGAAGCTGCCCGCCCGCTCCTCCTCGGTCATGCGGGCGAGCGTCTCGGCCGAGGTCGGCGTAGAGGCTTCCGATTCGTCGCCGAAGAACTTCACATAGCCACCAAGCGGGATCGCGGAGATCTTCCAGCGCGTGCCGTGGCGGTCGTTGAAGCCGGCAAGTTCCGGTCCGAAGCCGAGCGAGAACGTAAGCACCTTCACGCCCGCCCAGCGGGCGACCAGAAAGTGGCCGAGTTCATGGAAGAATACGACGATGGTCAGAACGAACAGAAAAGGGATGATGTAGCCAACGAGCCCATGGCCCAAGGTATTGAAACTATGGAGAAAAAATTCTGACATCAGGTTCCCCTCGACAAGAGCCAAAGGCTCCGTCCCCAACCCTCTAGGATGCCTTTAAGGCAATTTGAGGCAATAGGGAGGCGGCTCTGTTTCGCGCGTTATGGTCAATGGAGATCGCGTCGTCGGCCGAGCTCAAAGGCGCAAGGTTGCCGGCGCGAATCCAGTCGTTCATGGTGGCTTCGACGAGGCGGGCGATCGATCCGAATCTGATCTTTCCGGCGATAAATGCCGCCACCGCCACCTCATTGGCGGCATTAAAAACCGTGGTCGCACCACGTCCAGTACGTAGCGCTTCGTAGGCCAGTCGCAAGCCCGGGAATCGTTCAAAATCCGGTGCTTCGAAGGTCAATTGTCCGATTTTGGCGAGATCCAGCCGGGCCGACGGGCCGACGATTCGATCCGGCCATCCAAGGCAGTGCGCAATCGGGATGCGCATGTCGGGGGCGCCAAGCTGTGCAACCACAGAGCGATCTGAGAATTCAACCATGCCGTGAATAATCGACTGCGGATGCACGAGAACGTCGATCTCATCGGCCGAAAGCGCGAACAGATAGGAGGCTTCGATGACTTCGAGGCCCTTGTTCATCATCGACGCCGAATCGATAGTGATCTTCTGGCCCATGCTCCAGTTCGGATGCTTCAATGCCTGCTCGAGCGTCGCCTGCTCGATGTCGGCGGGCGCCCAGGTGCGAAACGGTCCACCCGAGGCAGTGATGATCACGCGCACCAATTCCTCGCGGTTGCCGGAAGAGAGCGCCTGAAACAACGCGTTGTGCTCGGAATCCGCCGGCAGGATGCAGGCGCCGGCCTTTGCCGCGCGCTGCATGAAGAAATCGCCTGCACAGACGAGGCATTCCTTGTTGGCGAGCGCAACCGCCGCGCCACGGTCGACCGCGGCCAAAGCGGGCTTGAGCCCGGCCGCACCGCTCACCGCCGCCATCACCCAATCGGCCGGACGCGCGGCCGCCTCGATGATCGCGCTTTCGCCGGCGCCGCATTCGATACCCGTGCCTGCGAGCGCTGCCTTGAGTTCGCCAAGGCGCGCCGGATCGGCAATTGCAGCGAATCGTGCGCCGAATTCCTTCGCGAGCTTGGCCAGCGCATCGACATTGGAATTCGCCGTCAACGCCTCGACCTGATAGCGGCCGGGCGCGCCGCGCAGCAAATCCATCGTGCTGTCGCCGATCGAGCCGGTGGCGCCCAGCACCGAGACCGTGCGCGCGGCGGCCGCCACGGCCTTGTTGTTACGCAATGGAACTGCGCTCATCGTATCACCAAACCATAACACCGCGGCCGACGCCATCGGCGCCGCCCCGCAGGAAGCCCAAAAGTGCCGCCACGACGACGGCTGCGACAAATCCATCCAGGCGATCCATTAGTCCGCCGTGGCCGGGAATAATGTGACTTGAGTCCTTTACGCCAAAACGCCGCTTCACGGCGGACTCGAGGAGATCACCGAGCTGAGAAACCACTGAGAGCACCGCCGAAAGCAGCAATAGCGGCCCTGCTCTGCCCAGATCAAACGCGGCAAATCCGCCGGCTACAGCAAGGCTCGCGGCGAATCCGCCAATGGCGCCCGCCCAGGTCTTCTTCGGGCTGACGCGCGGCCACAGTTTCGGTCCGCCAATGCCGCGGCCCGCGAAATAGCCGCCGCTGTCGGTCACCCACACGATCAGCAGCACGAACATCAGCGCGGCGAACCCATTTTCGGGATCGAAACGCACTAGCACGGAGGCAATCTCGGCAGCGGCCGCGTAAAGAAATCCAGCTGCCGCCCAATTGCGCCGTTCCGGCGCCATCGCGGTGACGGCAATGAGACCGACCGCAAGCACGATCAACGCGGCATCGAGGCGGTGGAATGCAAAGCAAAGCCCGGCAAGTGCAAGCGCAGCGACGCCCGGCACCATCACGCGCATCACGCCGGCGAGGCCCACGATTGCGAGCCATTCGGCGAACAAGCCGATGGCCGCGAGCGTCACCAGCGCGGTCCAGAGCCAGCCGCCTGCATAGGCGATCGCGACCGCCAGCGGTATCAGCACGACGGCCGCAGCGATACGCATCGCAAGATTACGCTTATCCGATCCGCTAGCTGCCGCCGACGCGGCTTCGCGCTCAGTCACGATCCGGTTTTCGCGGCCAGACCGCCGAAACGGCGCTCCCGTCTGGCATATTCGGCAATCGCACTTTCCAGCGCGGCCTTGTCGAAATCGGGCCAGTGAATCGGCACGAATACGAGCTCGCTATAGGCCGCCTGCCACATCAGGAAGTTCGACAGCCGCTGTTCGCCGCTGGTGCGGATGATCAGGTCGGGATCGGGAATATCGGGCGCATCGAGATAGCGGCCGAGCGTATCGGCGTCGATCGAGGACGGATCACGCTTGCCCTCCGCGACTTCGCGCGCGAGCCGCTGCGCGGCGCCGGCGATTTCCTGGCGCGATCCGTAGTTGAACGCGACCACCAGATTGAGCTTGCTATTGCCGCGCGTCAGCTCCTCCGCCTCGTTCAACAGCGTGCAGATATCGGCTTCCAACCCTTCCCGCTCGCCGATCACACGCACACGCACACCATCGCGATGCAGCGTTGCCAGATCGTTGCGGATGAAGCGGCGGAGCAGTCCGAAGAGATCGCCGATTTCGGTGGCCGGCCGCGACCAGTTCTCCGAGCTGAACGAAAAGATCGTCAAATAGAGCACGCCGAGTTCATGGGCGGCGCGAACCACCCGGCGCAGCGCCTCGACGCCACGGCGGTGGCCTTCGGCACGCGGCAAGCCGCGCGCTGCCGCCCAGCGCCCGTTTCCGTCCATGATGATCGCCACATGCAACGGGACGGAGCGATCCGGTCCTTTCGTGGCAGGGGCGGCGGCGTTTGGCATCATCAAAATTCCAGAGCCAGTCTCAACCGTTGAAGGTTGCCATTAAACGGTGAGGATTTCCTTTTCCTTTTGCGCAAGCAACTGATCGATTTCCGCGATCGTTCCATCGGTTGCCTTCTGCACCTCGTTGGCGAGCCGTTCCTGATCGTCTTCGGAAATCTCGTGATTCTTCTCGAGCTTCTTGACGATATCGAGCCCGTCGCGGCGGACATGGCGGACGGCGACCTTGGCCTGTTCGGCATATTTATGCGCGACCTTCACCAGTTCCTTGCGGCGCTCCGCATTGAGCTCCGGAATGCGCAGGCGCAGCACTTGGCCCTCGGTCGCAGGCGAAAGACCGAGATTGGAATCGACGATCGCCTTCTCCACGGCCTTGACCATCGACTTGTCCCATACCTGGACGGAAAGTAGGCGCGGCTCGGGAACGCTGACGGTCGCAAGCTGGTTGAGCGGCATGTGCGAGCCATAGGCCTCGACCTGCACCGGCTCCAGCATCGATGCCGAAGCGCGGCCGGTCCGCAGACCGCCCAGCTCGTGCTTGAGCGCACTGGTGGCGCCTTGCATGCGGCGCTTCAATTCGTTGATGTCAAAACCGGGCGTGGGCATAACACTCTCCCCTCCTAATAAACCAGCCGCCGGCGTCTTAATGCCTGCGGTCTAAAACTGCGCCGGCGTATCAGCCGGCGACGACCGTGCCGCGACCAGTCCCGCGCAGGATCGCGCCGATCGAACCCGGCTCGGCGATCGAGAATACGATGATAGGCAGTGCCGTCTCGCGGGCAAGCGCGAATGCGGTCGCATCCATCACCTTGTAGTCGCCGGCGATCGCCTGCGAATGCGTCAGGCGCTCGAAACGCTTGGCCGACGGGTCCTTTTTGGGGTCGGCGCTGTAGACGCCGTCGACATTGGTGGCCTTGAGCACGGCCCCTGCCCCGATTTCGGCCGCCCGCAACACCGCCGTAGTATCGGTGGTGAAGAACGGATTGCCGGTTCCGCCGCCGAGCAGCACGATTCGACCCTCGGCGAGGTGTTTGTGCGCTGCACTGCGGGTGAACAACTCGGAAATCTCGGGCATGACGAAAGCCGATAGCGTCCGCGCCGGGGTCCCCTTGCGCTCGATGGCGGCTTCCAGCGCCAGGCAGTTCATCATGGTCGCAAGCATGCCCATGGTGTCGCCGGTCGGGCGAGATACGCCGCGCGAAGACACTTCCACGCCGCGCACGATATTGCCGCCGCCGATCACCACGGCCACCTCGACGCCGAGCTTCTGGGCCGCGATCAGGTCGTCGGCGAGACGGTCGATGGTGGGCTGGTCGATGCCGAAAGACTGGCTGCCTGCGAGATACTCGCCCGAGAGCTTGATCACGACGCGACGATAGACCGGGTCAGCCATTGCTTTTCGCTTCCTTGTCCCGCGCAGGCGTCTTCCGGCGCATCGCGCCGGAAGACTATGACCGCAGCGGTTACTTCTTGCCGCTGGCCGCCGCGACCTCGGCGGCGAAATCGGATTCCTGCTTTTCGATTCCCTCGCCGAGAGCATAGCGCACAAAGCCGGCAATCTTCACCGGCGCTCCGACCTTGCCCTCAGCTTCCTTCAACGCCTGCGCCACCGACTTGCCGGTGTCGTGGATGAAGGCCTGATCGAGCAGGCAGACTTCTTTGTAGTAGGTCTTGAGACCGGACTCGACGATCTTTTCGATCACGTTTTCCGGCTTGCCCTGCTGGCGATACTTGTCGGCGAGCACGTCCTTCTCGCGCTTCACGACCTCGGGGTCGAGGCCGGACGAATCCAGCGCCAGCGGGTTGGTCGCGGCCACATGCATCGCAAGCTGACGGCCGAGCTGCGCGAGCTCATCGGTTTTACCGGTGGACTCCAGCGCGACCAGCACGCCCATCTTGCCGGCGCCATCGATCACCGCACCGTGGATATAGCTCGACACCACGCCCTTGCCGACTTCGAGCGAAGCCGCGCGGCGCAGCGTCATGTTCTCGCCGATGGTCGCGATCGCGTCCGAAATCGCGGTCTCGACGGTGACGCTGCCGACCTTGGCCGCCTTGATCTTCTCGACGTCGGCGCTGACGTCGAGCGCGACCTGCGCGATCATCTTGACGAGGCCCTGGAACTGCTCGTTGCGAGCGACGAAGTCGGTCTCGGAGTTGACCTCGACCACGACACCCTTCGGGCCCGAGGTGACGGCGCCGATCAGGCCTTCCGCTGCCACGCGGCCAGCCTTCTTGGCGGCCTTCGACAGGCCCTTCTTGCGCAGCCAGTCCTGGGCGGCTTGCATGTCGCCGGCGGTTTCGGTGAGGGCCGCCTTGCAGTCCATCATGCCCGCGCCAGTCGACTCGCGCAGTTCCTTGACCATTGCCGCAGTGATCGTTGCCATCGTTGAATACCCTTCTTGCCTGTGAGCGGCGGGCCCGGCGCGCTTTGCGCCGGGCCGCCATTAGCTACAGGGAATGCCGTAATCTGGGGACGGAACCGGTGGCCGGAAGGCCCGGCCACGCAGCGTACCAATTATTCCGCTTCCGCGGTGAGCGCCTTGGCCTGGGCGACCCAGGCATCGGCCCGGCTCGGAAGACCAACCTCTTCGCCGATCTTGTGCGCGGTATCGTGGTCGAGCTCGGCAAGCTGCCAGTAGTGGAAGATGCCGAGGTCGTTGAGCTTCTTCTCGATCGTGCCCGACACGCCGGTGAGCTTCTTGAGGTTGTCGGCGGTGCCGCGCGGACCAGCCAGGCCCTGGAAGCCGGAAGTTTCGGCCGCGACCGGAATTTCCTCGCGGACCGGCTGAACGGCGGCACCGATGTCGATGCCCGCCTCGCCCTGCGCGCGCGAGATGCCGTCGATGGCGGCGCGGGCCACCAGGTCGCAATACAGCGAAATGGCGCGGCCGGCGTCATCATTACCCGGCACCACATAGGTGATGCCCTTGGGATCGGAGTTGGTATCGACGATCGCGGCGACGGGAATGTTAAGCCGCTGCGCTTCCTGGATCGCGATGTCTTCCTTGTTGGTGTCGATCACGAAGATCATGTCGGGCAGCCCGCCCATGTCCTTGATGCCGCCGAGCGAACGGTCGAGCTTGTCGCGCTCGCGCTGCAGCGTCAGCCGCTCCTTCTTGGTGTAGGAGTTGGCTTCGCCCGACGACAGCACCTCATCGAGGTGACGCAGGCGCTTGATCGAGCCCGAGATCGTCTTCCAGTTGGTCAGCGTGCCGCCGAGCCAGCGCGAATTGACGAAATACTGCGCCGAGCGCTTGGCCGCTTCGGCAACGCCGTCCTGTGCCTGGCGCTTGGTGCCGACGAACAGGATGCGGCCGCCCTTGGCGACGGTGTCGGACACCGCCTGCAGCGCGCGATGCATCATCGGCACGGTCTGCGCGAGGTCGATGATGTGGATGTTGTTGCGGGCACCGAAAATGTAATCCGCCATCTTCGGATTCCAGCGGTGGGCCTGGTGGCCAAAGTGCACGCCAGCTTCAAGCAGCTGGCGCATGGAAAAATCGGGTAGCGCCATCGTAATAGTTCTCCGGTTGGTTCCTCCGGAAACGTGTGAGCAAACGAGCCTGGTTGGCCCGGTTGCCACCGGACGGCCTTTGAGAGCCATGTTTCCGTGTGAGATGGCGCGCTATATAGCCGGATTCCAGCCAGAAGCAAGGAAATACGGCCGGATTTTCCGGCCCTCAGCCCCGCGATTTAGGCCCCGTCTCGGGCCAGACCCGTAGGGTCTGGCCCGTTAACAATCAGCATCAACAATCAGCATCGCGCACCTGGCGGGCATGGTCTGCCCGCAGGCGCCGGTGCAGGCGCAGCCATTCGCGGCGGCGGTGCTGCTGCTGCTGGTGCAGCCATCCGTGGGGGCGGCGGCGGAGGTGCCGCCATACGCGGTGGCGGAGCCGGTGGCGCGGCCATCCGTGGCGGCGGCGGTGGGGGTGCGGCCATGCGCGGCGGCGGGGCCGGTGGCGCGGCCATGCGCGGCGGCGGGGCCGCTGGCGCGGCCATCCTGGGTGGAGGCGACGGTGCGGCCATCCTCGCCGGTGGAGGCGGCGCGGCCATCCTGGGCGGGGGCGCGGGAGCAACACGTGCTGCCGGCGGTGGCGGGGATCTTGCCCCGTGCACGGCAGACGGTGGCGGGGCTCGCTGCAGCTCAGGTTGCGATTGAGGTTTCGGAGCAAGCGCAGCGGCCGGACGTGACGGCGCGGCGGCGGTCGGGGGCGGCGCTACCGTTGGTTGCCGGCCTGCCGGAGCGGCG
Source organism: Bradyrhizobium hereditatis (assembly GCF_020329435.1). Taxonomy (GTDB): domain Bacteria; phylum Pseudomonadota; class Alphaproteobacteria; order Rhizobiales; family Xanthobacteraceae; genus Bradyrhizobium; species Bradyrhizobium hereditatis. Next base: position 843,275 of record NZ_JAGKJK010000001.1, read on the forward strand.
GGAGCCGTCGCGCCAATGGCGGGCCGCGCGCCGCCGGCCGCCCCGGGAGCGGTCGGCGCCGGCGCCCCTGGGGGCGAAGCGGCCGGCGCGGGCCTTGCGTTTGGATTGATGGCGGCGCTCGGCTGCGCGGGAGGCGCAGGTGGCGCGCCCCTGGCACCCGGAACCGGAAGTGCGTTTGTTCTCGGCAAAGGCTGCGTCGACGGCGGAGCGGCGGCTGGCGCGTTCGCTGGCTGCACCGCGCCCGGCCGTCCGATCTGTCCAGGAGCGCCGGGCAGACCAGTTCGCACGGCAGGGTTAATCGTAGCGCTCGGCGGCACCGGTGCCTTGCCCTGCTGGATCAGCGTGGCCCGTTGTGCGACCGCGGGCGGCAGCACAGGCGTGGCGCCCCCCTGCCCGGGCGCAATCACTCCAGCTGGGACGCCGGGGCGTGTCATGCCGGTGGCGCCGGGGCGTGCCATGCCGGCGGCGCCGGGCCCTGCGGCGGGCGGCGGCGGCCCGCGTCTGTTGATGATGCTGTCGATGACGGCCCGGTTGTGAATGTTGGCAAAGATGACGTTGTTCGGCGGCGGCGCCACATAACGCGGAGGCCTGACGTAGACCGGAATCGGCACGAACACCGGCTGCGGCAGGATGAACAACCCGACCGGCGGCGGTGGTGGCTCCAGCACCACGAAATCATCCGGCGGTGGCGGCAGATAGTAGACCGGCGCCGGTGGCGGCGGGACAAAATCGAACTCAGGGTCGCCGAACGCCAGCACGGGGCGATCGATATAAACGATCTCTTCCGGCGGCGGTGGCGGCACGTCGTAGTCGATGACGTCGAATGTCGGCGGCGGCTCGAGCGGCGCTGTGAGAATGGCCAGCCGGCGGCGCGCATCGGCCGCATGTGGCCCCCGCGGATAACGTTGCAGATACGACCAATAGGCGTTCGGGGTATCCGTGCGGTAGGTGCGACGCCAGGTGATCGCTTCACGCCGCGCCGCCGCGATCGCCCTCACCCGCTTGGCCAAAGGATCGCTCCCATAGGCGGCGAGAAACTCCTCATATCCCTGCAGCGTGTCGCGCTCGAGCGCCGCGGCGTAGGCTTCCTGCACGCCGAGATCGCGGATTGGTTTATCGCGGATGGCGGCGACCTGATCAGGCGCCCCCGGGGCCGGCGCATCGGGGGCGCGTTCGAAGAAGGTGAAGATAGCATCGACCTTCTGGCTGTCCCACGGCACCTGTGCGCCCTTGCTCGCTTCGTTGACGCGAAGCCGCACGCGATTGAACACCTCCGGCAGCGGCAAACCACCGGTGCGGATCATCTCGGCCAGCGACTGGGCGTAGATCCCGTACGGCCCCTGCTCGGTCGGCGCCACGGTGCCGGGCGCCGCATTGAACGCGATCAGCATGTGCGGGTCCGCCTCGACCAAGGCGAGACCGCTTGCGATCTGTCCGTTGACGAAAGGCTGCTGCCGCGCTGCGTCCAGCACGACGATTCCAGCCTTCAGCGGCAACGACGCGAGCTGCCGGATGTAGTCGCCGGTGCGCAACGCCTCGATTGGAACATCGGTGTCACGGTTGATCGCTGAATCCACCGGAACGAAATAATTGTCGCCCGCCAGCTGCAGCCCGTAGCCGGCGAGATACACCATCGCGACCGTATCCGGTCCCGAGCTTTCGGCCTTCTGGATGAAATCGCGGAAACTCTTGCGCAGCGTGTCGCCGTCGAGATCGCGGGCGCCGATCACGTCGAAGCCGGCCGCCTGCAAGGTCTGCGCGATCAGGCCCGCATCATTCGCCGCTGTCGCGAGCGGCGATTTCGCGTAAGCGCCGTTGCCAACCACGAGCGCAATTCGCTTTTCCGGTTGCTGTGCGGCGGCGGCGTGGAAATAGCCAGCAACGCCGGCCGTCGCCGCGAGACAGATCGAAAGGATCGACAAACTTCTTAGTAACCGCCGCATGGATCCCACCCTGTCGCCGCCCGAGTGCCGTATGGAAGGCGCCTCAAGCTGAACATTTCTTGAACAATTGCGCTCTCAGCAAGGCATCGCAGCCGGCTTCGTCCGGTTCCGGCACCGAAATCGGCATTGTCGGCGCTTCCCGGCGGGCGTATCCTTTCGCTCAGATCGCCCGCATCGTGAGGCGACGGCGCGAGTTCCTCCCGATGTGGCGGATTGCCCATGCAATGGAGGAGCCGCCATGACCGTTTCCCCGACCCTGCAAAAATACCTGGATCAAGGCGTCAGTTACGACCTGATCCCCCATGCCCCAACCATGTCATCAACGCGCACGGCCGAAGCCTGCCACGTGCCGGGCGACGCGCTGGCCAAAGCGGTCGTGCTGCGGCGCGACGGCGGTTACATGATGGCCGTGCTTCCGGCCTCGCATCACCTGCACCTGTCCGCCCTGAAAAGTCAGCTCGGCCACAAGGTCGACCTGGCGAGCGAGGACGAAATCGAACGGCTGTTCGGGGACTGCGAGCGCGGCGCCATACCGGCGCTGGGCGAATGCTACGGGCTCGACGTCATCGTCGACGACAGCATCGACGCGCAAGGCGACATCTACATGGAAGGCGGCGATCACACGACGCTGATCCGCATGGATGGTGAGGAGTTCGCACGGCTAACGGCGAAGGCCTGGCGCGGCCACTTCAGCACCCACGATTGAGGCCGCGCGATCCGCCGGCCGCGCCAGCGCGGTCGAGTGATTTCAAGGAGACCCGCGCGCCTGTTCGCGATCAACAGGCGCGAAGGGTCTGACACGTATCATTTCAATCGCGCGAGGGCGCGGCTTCAGTGATGGGCCGCAACGCTCTTCACGCAACCGGCCAGCAAATCATTAGGCGCCAGGCGGCCGACGTCGCCGAGGCTGATCATGCCGACCATTCGCTTGTTCTTGTTGATCACTGGCAGCCTGCGGATCTGCAGCGTCTCCATGTGATGGACCGCCTTAGCAAGGTCGTCGTCCTCCCGGCAGCAATGAATGCCTTCGGTCATCACGTCGCGCGCCTTCGCGCGGGCGGCATCGAACTTGCCGTCTGCAAGTCCTTTGCAGACGATGTCGCGATCGGTCACCATCCCGATCAGCTTGTCGTCCTCTCCAATCGGAATGCAGCCGATGTCATGTTCGCGCATCAGTTTCGCGATTTCGGTAATCGGGGTGTCGGGATTGACCCAGTCGACCCCCTTGTGCATTGCGTCTTTGACTTTCATGGCGGACCTCCGTCACTGCGATTTCAGGTGATAATTCACGTGATGCAGCACAGTTTCCCCCTTTGAACCGCGATTATACGACGCATCGGGTTGGGCCGGAATCGCAAAGGCAATGACAACTTCTTGAAGAAGTTGAAGGCGCAGCGCACAGACCGGAGTGGTCCGTGCGCCACGCCATTTTGCATGTCAGAGCCAAGTTGCAGATCGGAAGAAGCCGAGCTTCTTCGGGCTGTAGCTGACCAAGAAGTTCTTCGTCTGCTGGTAGTGGTCGAGCATCATCTTGTGGGTCGCGGCCGACGCCCGATTGCTTGTAGCCGCCGAACGCGGCGTGCGCCGGGTAGGCGTGATAACAATTGGTCCAGACCCGGCCCGCCTGGATGGCGCGACCGAAGCGGTAGAGCCGGCTGGCATAGCGGCTCCAGATACCGGCGCCGAGGCCGTAGAGCGTGTCGTTGGCGATCGCGATCGCCTCGTCATCGTCTTTGAAGGCGGTGACCGAAACGACGGGGCCAAAGATCTTCTCCTGGAAGATGTGCATCTTGTTGTTGCCCTTGAACACCGTCGGCTTGACATAGAAGCCGCCGGCAAGATCGCCGGGCAGTTCGTTGCGCGCCCCGCCCCGTCAGTACCTGCGCGCCTTCCCCGCGCACTCCTCGCTCCAGACCGTTCCGGTCCACAGGCCACACGCCTTGAACGTCTCGTCATCGGAGACGGGGCCGCGACGGTCGACCGGCACGCCGTTGCGATCGGCCAGCAGCACGCAACAGCCGCCGCCGCCGACCGCCAGAAACAGCCGGTCGAGATTGGATTGCGCGGCGCGCACCAGCGGGTCGATCTGCTGGCGCGTTTTCGAATTCGGCCTGACTCAAGCGACGCGGCAGATTGCGTTCGGCGGGATCGAGACGATGAAAATTCGATGAGCGTCGCCAGGACGCGACCATGGCCGATGTTGCGGCCTAGCCATGCGCGAGCGTCGCCTGCACCTGATCGGCATGCCGCTTGGTAGTCTGCGCCACGCTCCTTCCTCCCCGAATGCAATCCTACCCGGCGAGCGTGACATAGCGAATTGATCTGGATCAAACGAGGGCGATCTTGGTCTATCTCGCGTCAAGCTGCAGGGGGTCGTGGCCAGCACCGCGCCGCTTAGCAGGCGCTGCGCGCGCGACGTTTCTACCTAGCTTCGGTGAAATAGATCCGTGCTCTGTAAGCTCCGAGAGCGCCGATGCCGACATGACATGGCTGTCGCGACGGCGATGGACGCGTCGCTTCACCGGCGTAACGGCAAATCATGCCACCGGCGGGCTATTGGGCCAGCTTAAGCTCCGCGATGGTCATCCTCGCGGCTGCCTCGTCCAGCGGAAAAAAATCGATCGGCCCGGGATTGTCATAGCCCGACGTAAAGGCGGTGCCGAGTGCCAGCCCCAATATTCCGCCGCCGGTAGCGCCCGCGGCGGCGATCATGGCGTTCTTTCTTTTACTTGTCCGCGCCACGAAGAAATAGGTTTGGCCGGCTTGGGCCGTGATTTCATGCCTGGTCACGCCCGGAAACGCGGCCTCCGTAGCTCCCAATTCATGCTTGCCGCTTGGACGATCGGCGAAGGCAAAGGTGCCGGTCTTGAGACCGGACATCGGCGTTCCATCGAGCTGAACGTCCCACGCCCCATCGACAATGCCGCCGAAGCCCTTTTCGCGCAGCACGACGATGCGTGCGTGTCCTGCCTTCGGCGGGCCCACCTTCTGCGCCATCGCCGAGTAATCCAAACCCTCCCTTTGGGTCTCACAGCCACCAAGTAGCAAGACGGAGATCAGTAACGCCACCGCACGCCAAAACACATCACGCCCCATTCCATTCCCCAAGCTTGTCTAGCCAAGGCCGGGAACCGTTGCAATGATACGCGTAGCACCGAACCGATAAAATTAAAGGTTGTTGTCAAAAAGCACCGGCTGCCAATTGTGCAGCGGCACGCCGGATCGCGAACTTCAAGGCCTATAGCGTCTGCACGTCCACCACGCCGGCCACCGCCTTGATCGCACCCGCGATTTGCGGCGAGACCTTGAAGCGGCCCGACAGCTTCATTTCGACCTCGGTCTGCAGGTCGAGCATCATGACGAGCGAGACGTCACCATCAGCGCTGCCGGACGGCGCGGGTGCGGGCTTTGCCGGCTGGCCCTTCGCCAGACCGTTCGATGCTGTGGCTTCCGGCATGTTGAGCCGTCGCGCGATGGACTCCAGCGGCTTGGTGTCGCGAACGAAAATCCGCAGGCCCTTTTGCGTCTTGGCCGCGGCGTCATCCAGCGGCTCGGCATGCAGCACTCGCGCCCGCACGTCCTCGCCCTGCAACTCGGCACCGAGCTGCAGCAAGACGGCAGCTCCCGGCTCCAGTACATCGCGATATTGCGCCAGCCCTTCCGAGAACAGCACGGCCTCGAAATGGCCGGTCGGGTCTGACAGGCCCATGATGCCCATCTTGTTGCCGGTCTTGGTGCGCCGCTCCATCCGCGACACCACGGTTGCCGCGACCTTGCCTGCGGTCGCGCCGGTCTTCACGGCGCGCGAGAATTCCGCCCAGGACTGCACGCGCAGCCGCTTCAAGACGGTCGCGTAGTCGTCGAGCGGATGGCCGGACAGGAAGAAGCCGATGGCGTCGTATTCGCGCCGCAGCCGCTCGGCGGGCAGCCACGGGTCGATCTGCGGCAGCATGATGGTCGGCGCGTCGGACGCATTGCCGAACATGTCGTTCTGCCCGATCGTCGCGGCCTCGTGGCTGCGCTGGCAGGCAGCGAGAATGGCGTCGGCCCCGGCAAAGACGCGGGCGCGGTTGGATTCGAGCGTGTCGAAGGCGCCGGCGGCGGCCAGACTTTCGATGATGCGCTTGTTGATGGCCCGCGGATTGACGCGCGCGGCGAAGTCGGCCAGCGAGGTGAACGCGCCTTTCTTGCGCTCTTCGACGATTTGCTCCACCGCCTGCAGGCCGACGCCCTTCAGTGCGGCCAGCGCATAGTAGATGGTGTTCTCGCCGACCTCGAAGGTAGCGCCCGAGCGGTTGATGTTCGGCGCCTCGACCTTGATGCCGAGCCGCTGCGCCTCGGAGCGGAATTCCGAGAGCTTGTCGGTGTTGTTGAGTTCGAGCGTCATCGACGCCGCCAAAAACTCCACCGGATAGTGCGCCTTCATGTAGGCGGTGTGGTAGGACACCAGCGCGTAAGCCGCGGCGTGGCTCTTATTGAAGCCGTAGTCGGCGAACTTGGCGAGCAATTCGAAGATCGTCTCGGCCTGCCCTTTCGGCACGCCGTTCTTGACTGCGCCGGCGACGAATATCGCGCGCTGCTTATCCATTTCGGCGCGGATCTTCTTGCCCATCGCGCGGCGCAGCAGGTCGGCGTCGCCGAGCGAATAGCCGGCCATCACCTGCGCGATCTGCATCACCTGTTCCTGGTAGATGATGACGCCGAAGGTCTCCTTCAGGATCGGCTCCAGGACGGGGTGCAGATATTCCGGCTCCTCGTCGCCGTGCTTGCGCGCGCAATAGGTCGGGATGTTGGCCATCGGGCCCGGGCGATAGAGCGCCACCAGCGCGATGATGTCCTCGAAGCGGTCGGGTCGCATGTCGATCAGCGCGCGGCGCATGCCCTGGCTTTCCACCTGGAACACGCCGACCACATCGCCTCGCGCCAGCATCTGGTAGCTTGCGGCGTCATCGATCGGCAGCGTCGCCAGATCGACATGGATGTTGCGCTGCCTGAGCAGCTTCACCGCGACATCGAGCACGGTCAGCGTCTTCAGGCCAAGGAAGTCGAATTTGACGAGGCCGGCCGGCTCGACCCATTTCATGTTGAACTGGGTCACGGGCATATCGGATTTGGGATCGCGATAGAGCGGCACCAATTCGCTCAAGGGACGATCGCCGATCACGATGCCGGCGGCGTGCGTCGAGGCATGCCGCGTCAATCCTTCGAGACGCTGGGCGATGTCGAAGGCGCGCGCCACCACCGGGTCCTCGTCGCGGAACGCCTGCAGCTTGGGTTCGCCCTCGATCGCCTGCGCCAGCGTCACCGGAGCGGCCGGATTTTGCGGCACCAGTTTGGTCAGCTTGTCGACCTGGCCGTAGGGCATCTGCAGCACGCGGCCGACGTCGCGCAGCACGCCGCGCGCCTGCAGCGTTCCGAAGGTGATGATCTGCGCCACCTGATCACGGCCATAGCGCTGCTGCACGTAATCGATCACCTCGCCGCGGCGGTCCTGGCAGAAGTCGATGTCGAAGTCCGGCATCGAGACGCGCTCGGGATTGAGGAAGCGCTCGAACAGCAGCCCGAAGCGGATCGGATCAAGGTCAGTGATCGTCAATGCCCAAGCAACCAGCGAGCCGGCGCCGGAGCCGCGGCCCGGCCCGACCGGAATGTCGTGCGCCTTGGCCCATTTGATGAAGTCGGAAACGATCAGGAAGTAGCCCGCATAGTTCATGCGGTTGATGACGTCGATCTCGAAGGAAAGACGCTTCTGATACTCCTCTTCCGTCGCGCCGGGCGACAGACCGTGAACCTGCAGGCGCCTTGCGAGCCCCTCCTCGGCCTGGCGCTTCAGCTCGGCCGCCTCCTCGCTCGCCGCATCGGAGGCAGAGCCGGCGCCGACGGTGAAACGCGGCAGGATCGGCTTGCGCGTCTTCGGGCGGAACGAACAGCGCTCGGCGATCTCGATCGTCGAGGCGAGCGCCTCCGGAATGTCGGCGAACAGTACCGCCATCTCGGCGCGGGTCTTGAAGCGGTGATCTGGCGTGAGCTGCTCGCGATCGGTCTCGGCGATCAGCTTGCCGCCGGCGATGCAGAGAAGCGCGTCATGCGCTTCGTAATCGTCGGTCGACGCGAAATATGGCTCGTTGGTCGCGACCAGCGGCAGGCCCTTGGTATAGGCGAGATCGATCAGGCCGCCCTCGACGCGCCGCTCCTTATCGATCCCGTGGCGCTGTAATTCGATATAGAGACGATCGCCGAACAGGCTCGCGAGGCGCTCGCAGCGCGCGGCGGCGAGCGCAGCGTGATCGACCTGCAAGGCCAGCGAGATCGGACCATCCGGGCCGCCGGTCAGCGCGATCAGATCCTCCGCGTCGCCTTCCAGCCAATCCAGCTTGACGTGCGGGGACTGATGGACTGGCGTTTCCAGAAACGCCCGCGAGTTCAGCCGCATCAAGCTGCGGTAGCCGCGCTCTTTTGCCGCCAGCAGCACGATTCGCGATGGCCCCAGCGCCCCACGCGCGTTCGGGTCCTGATCGCCGAAATCGACGGCGAGCTCGCAGCCGACGATCGGCTGGATGCCGTAGCCCGCCATCTTGTCGGAGAATTCCAGCGCTCCGAACATGTTGTCGGTGTCGGTCAGCGCGAGCGCCGGCTGGCGATCGGCTTTCGCCAGTTCGCCGAGCTTGGCGATCTTGATGGAGCCCTTCAGCAGCGAATAGGCCGAATGAACGTGGAGATGAACGAATCCGGCGCTGGACATGGTCGCTGAACGGGCTCTCGCATCATGGTGGGAAGCGATCATCGGCCGCTAGCGCATGCCGACTCGCTCCCGCAATGGTGATGCCTTGGCCGTGCCGAGTCTACGCGGAACGCGCCGTGCGCATCCGTCTTTTCCCCAAGCCGTCGAGGCGGCCCTGGCAACGCCCGATCAAAGCTGCGGAATCACCTGCGCCCACACCGCGATCATGCCGATAAACAGCGCAATCGAGGCCAGCGCCGCCGCTTCTTCCACGAACATCCGCAACATGATCCGACTCCTTACGAGGTGAGAACATATGCGGAACATTGTTCCATTTTTGTTCTAGGAGTCAAGGGCCCGCTCCGAAGGGCCCGTGCGACAATTCCAGCTTGGTTAACCCGCTGCCGCTCCGCCACAACAAAAAGCCCCGGGCAGCGCCCGGGGCTTTCGATGATTCGCGAGAATAGCGAATGATCAGTACTTCGCGACCGCCGGGCCGCCGAAGCGATAGTTCAGGCGAGCCGTGACAAGGTCGACGTCCTGACTGATGCGGTCGGCGCCGAAGAAGCCGCCGGCCGGCGTGGTGAAGGTGTAGGTCCGGTCCTGCATGAACAAGTGATTGTACTCGACGCCAACCGACCAGTTCGGGGCGAAGCCGAACTCGATGCCTGCGCCGACCGTGCCGCCCCAACGGGTGTCGTCGCCGGTGACACCAGCGAGCGCGCCGCCAAGGGTGGTGACGCGGTAGCTATTCGAGGTCACGGCAGCACCGCCCTTGACGTAGAGCAGGACGTTGTTGACGGCATAACCGACCTGACCGGTGAACAGGCCGAACGCATCGACATTCGTGTGGTTGCGGAAACCGGGGAACAGCGTGCTCGCATTGCTGCCCGAGAAGTCGGCCCAGTTGCCCTGGGCTTCAACGCCGAACACCCAAGTGCCGGCCTGCCAGCGATAACCAACCTGGCCACCGACAGTGCCGCCGGTCGCGTCATGGGAGCCCTCCGGGCCAACCAAAACGGTCGGCGGAACTGCATCCCAGTCGTTGCGGCTCGAACCCCAGCCGCCGTTCGCACCGATGTAGAAACCGGTCCAGTCATACACAGCAGCGACCATCGGGGGCGCCTTGGTGTAAGGACGCGCAGCGAGATCAGCAGCGACAGCCGGCGCAGCCGCGCCGAGCGCGATCAGACTGGCCGTAACAAGCAAAACCTTCTTCATTCTTATTCCCGTTCCTTCTTTAACAGCCCCCAAGGCCGCGCATGCTCATAGCATCGTCCGCTCGAATTGCTGTAACCCTACTGCAACAACGCACACCAAACGGCCGCAGTGCGAACGCAAGTTAATGTTATCTCGCAGGCATCTTTTGAAACATTGCGCCGGAGCTCGCCGCAAAACACTCACATTTGATTTTGCGCGGTGATTCACACTGGATTGGGTTGACGAGATTGCGCAGGTACGGCTTGTTTCGATCAACGCGCAGCGCTGATGCGGTGAGAAGGAGAATAGAAATGCGTGGAGCGATTCTGGCCGTACTGACCGCAAGCGGACTGGCTGTCATCGGCGCTGCGCCCGCCGAAGCCGTCGGCACGCGATATCCGTTCTGCCTTCAGGGAAATGAATATCCGGGGCTGAGCTATTGCACGTTCACGAGTTACGAACAGTGTCAGGCGACCGCATCGGGACGTTTTCTCTACTGCATTGCCAATCCCTATTATGTCGGCGAAAGCGAGCCGCCGCCGTCCGCGTATCGCCCGTTGCCCGGCCGCGCGCTGCCGCCGGCCCCGAGCTACGGCAGATAGCAAAACGGCGTCGCCGAGACGCCCCTCAATCCAGCTCTTGCAACGCGCGAACGTGATTTGACGCTCGCAGGCGTTGAATGTCTGCTGGCGTCTGTAAACCCGGACCAATTGCAGCTCTCATGGGAGATTCGGATGCGCGTTCTGGCTTTGGCGATTTTGGCGATCGGTGCCGGAGCGGCGGTGGCACCGGCGCAAGCACAGACATACGATCCCAGCTATCCGGTTTGCCTGCATGTGTATGGCCGGATCAGCTATTACGAATGCCGGTACACCTCCCTGCCCCAATGCAACATGTCGGCATCGGGCCGCTCGGCGCAGTGCGTGATCAATCCATACTACGCATATGCTGGGGTGCCCTCGGCGCATCGCAACAAGCGGTATCGTAGCGCCTACTGACGGTATCGCTATTCGAGCTCGACGACCTGACCGTCGACCAGCGATACCCGCCGATCCATCCGTCCCGCCAGCTCCATGTTGTGGGTGGCGATCAGCATCGCCACCTGCGTCGCCTTCACGAGCTGCATCAGCGCTTTGAAGACATGCTCGGCCGTGGTCGGATCGAGATTGCCGGTCGGCTCGTCGGCGAGTAGCGCCCGGGGCGCGTTGGCGACCGCGCGCGCGATCGCGACACGCTGTTGCTCGCCGCCGGAGAGTTCGGCCGGCCGATGCGAGATGCGATCGCTGAGACCGAGATAGCCCAGAATTTCCTGCGAGCGCTTGATCGTCTCGGATCGCTTGAGGCCGCGGATCATCTGCGGCAGCATAACGTTTTCGAGCGCGGTGAATTCCGGCAGCAGCCGATGCGACTGATAGACGAAGCCGATGTCGGAGCGCCGGATCTGGGTGCGATCGATGTCTGACAATTGCGAGGTCGGCGTGCCCGCGACATAGACCTCGCCGTCATCGGGGCTTTCGAGCAGGCCCGCGATGTGCAGCAGCGTCGATTTGCCCGAGCCCGACGGCGCCACCAGCGCCACCGATTGCCCCGCCCATAGCGCGAGCTTGGCGCCGTTGAGGATGGTCAACGTCGCCTCGCCCTGCCGGTACTCGCGTTTTATCTCGTGGAGATAGATAACGGGTACGTCTTCCGCCTCCTCGGCCATCACGTCCTCACTCGTACCGCAGCGCGTCGACGGGATCGAGGCGCGCGGCACGCCAGGACGGATAGAGCGTCGCCAGGAACGACAGCGTCAGCGCCATGATAACGACCGCGGTGGTCTCGCCGAAATCGATCTCGGCCGGTAGCTTCGAGAGGAAATAGAGTTCCGGCGAGAACAATTCGGTGTTGGTCATCCAGGACAGGAACTGCCGGATGGATTCGATATTCAGGCAGATCAGCATGCCGACGAAGAATCCGGTCAACGTGCCGACCACGCCGATCGCTGCGCCCGTGATCAGGAATATCCGCATGATCGAGCCCTGCGAGGCGCCCATGGTGCGCAGGATGGCGATGTCCTGACCCTTGTCCTTCACCAGCATGATCAGGCCGGAGACGATGTTGAGTGCAGCAACCAGCACGATCATGGTCAGAATCAAGAACATCACGTTGCGTTCGACCTGAAGCGCGTTGAAGAAGGTCGAGTTGCGCTGTCGCCAGTCGACCAGGAACACCGGCCGCCCCGCCGCTTCCGTTACGGTTTTGCGGAACGCGTCGATGCGATCCGGATTGGTGGTGAATACCTCGATCGCGGTGACGTCGTCCCTGCGGTTGAAATAGGCCTGCGACTCCGGCAGCGGCATGAACACAAAGCTGGCGTCGTATTCGGACATGCCGATCTCGAACACCGCCGCCACCTTGTAGGGTTTTATGCGCGGCGTCGTGCCCATCGGCGTCACCGCCCCCTTGGGCGCGACCAGCGTGATGGTGTCGCCGGCATGCAGCGACAATTGATCGGCCAGGCGCCGCCCGATGGTGACGCCCTGCCCCTCGTCGAATCCTTCCAGCGTGCCCTGCTTGATGTTCTTGGCGATCGAGGTGAGGTTGTTCAGGTCAGCCGCCCGCATGCCACGTACCAGCACGCCGGCGGCGTTGAAGGCGGATGACGCTAGCGCCTGGCCGTCGACAACAGGTGCGGCAAGGCGGATGCCCTCGACTTGGCTGATGCGCTCGGCAACATCCTTCCAGTCGGTCAAAGGCGATTCCAGCGGCTGCACCAGTATGTGTCCGTTCAGCCCGAGGATCTTGTCCAGGAGTTCCTTGCGGAAACCGTTCATGACCGCCATCACGATGATCAGCGTGGCGACGCCAAGCATGATGCCGAGGAACGAAAACCCGGCAATGACCGAGATGAAACCTTCCTTGCGACGCGCCCGCAGGTAACGCCCCGACAGCAGCCATTCGAAGGGCGCAAAAGGCCGAGTTCGGGCGTTCTCGTTCATGGTCTCATCCATTACTCGATAATCCCATGATTCGGGCCAAATGTGGCCTTATTGGCCAACATTACCGCCACAGTGGATATCTTATCCCGCGATCCTTGCCACCACTTCCGCAGAGCTGAGATTCTCGCGCGAGCCGTCGCTGCGCCGCTTGATCTCGAGCTTGCCCTCGGCGAGGCCCTTCGGCCCGACCAGTATCTGCCAGGGAATGCCGATCAAGTCGGCGGCCGCGAACTTCGCGCCGGCGCGCTGGTCGGTATCGTCATAGAGCACATCGACGCCCCTGGCCTGCAGCTCCCGATAAAGCTTTTCGCACGCGCCATCAACGGCAGTATCCCCCTGCTTCAGGTTCAGGATCACGGCGGTGAACGGCGCGACCGCCTCCGGCCACTTGATGCCGGCATCGTCATGGCAGGCTTCGATGATGGCGCCGACGAGACGCGAGACGCCGACGCCGTAGGAGCCGCCATGGATCGGCACGTCGACACCGTCGGGACCGGCGACGAGCGCCTTCATCGCATCGGAATATTTGGTGCCGAAATAGAAGATCTGCCCGACCTCGATGCCGCGCGTGTTGACGCGCCGGTCGGCGGGCACCTCGCGCTCATAGCGCGCGGCATCATGGACGTCCTCGGTCGCCGCATAGACCGACGTCCATTGCTTGATGATCGGTGTCAGATCGCCGTCATAATCGATATCGTCGGGCGGGATCGGCAGGTTGAGCACGTTGCTGTCGCAGAACACGCCGGACTCGCCGGTCTCGGCGAGCACAATGAATTCATGACTGAGATCGCCGCCGATCGGGCCGGTCTCGGCGCGCATAGGGATTGCTTTCAAGCCCATCCGCGCAAATGTGCGCAAATAGGCGACGAACATCTTGTTATAGGCACGACGCGCCGCCGCCTCGTCGATGTCGAAGGAGTATGCGTCCTTCATCAGGAATTCGCGTCCGCGCATCACTCCGAAACGCGGGCGCTGCTCATCCCGGAACTTCCACTGGATGTGATAGAGATTGAGCGGCAGGCTCCTATAGGACTTGACGTAGGCGCGAAATATCTCAGTGATCATTTCCTCGTTGGTCGGCCCGTACAGCAATTCGCGCTTGTGGCGATCGCTGATGCGCAGCATCTCCGGACCGTAGGCGTCGTAACGGCCGCTCTCGCGCCAGAGATCCGCGAGCTGCAGCGTCGGCATCAACAGTTCCAGCGCGCCAGCGCGGTCTTGTTCCTCGCGCACGATCTGCTCGATCTTCTTCAGGACCCGAAAGCCCAGCGGCAGCCACGCGTAGATGCCGGCCGCTTCCTGCCGCATCATGCCGGCGCGCAGCATCAACCGGTGCGAGACGATCTCCGCCTCTTTCGGATTCTCTTTCAGGATGGGCAGGAAAAACCGCGACAATCGCATGGGTCAGCTCAAGGAATCAGGTGGGCTAGCGGAAGCAGGTGCAGTGAAACCGGATCAGGTGCGAAAATACAAGGCCGGGAAGCGTGAAAAGCGGCCGGAAACGCGGAATTCGGGCGATTTGCGGGGGGTCGCAGGATGGTTTCGCTGCCCTCTACTCAGCCGATAAGTGTCCCTTCTGGTCGCGCGGAACTGAACGCGCCGTCATATCCTACGAGGCCGCCGCCCTACTTCTTCATGCCGGAGTGATCGTGCTTCATTGCGCCGCCGGGTGCCTGCGCACCGACCGCCTGCACGTCGAGCGACAGCGAGATCTTGCCCGCCTTCTCGAACTCAAGCGTGAGCGGCACCTTGTCGCCCTGCTTGAAAGGCTGCTTGAGATCCATCAGCATCAAATGGTAGCCACCCGGCGCGAGCTTGACGGTCTTGCCCGGCTCGATGGTGAGACCCTTATCGAGCGGCCGCATCGTCATGACGCCGTTTTTCATCGCCATCTCATGAACCTCGACCTTGCCGATGTTCTCGCCGGAGGCGCCGACCAGCCGGTCCGCCGCAGAGCCCTTGTTCTCGACGGTGAGATATCCGCCGGCGATCTTTGCGCCGCTCGGCGTGGCGCGGCTCCAGGCCTGCGTGATGACGAGGTCGCCAGCCTTGACCTCCTGGGCGTGCGCGGACCCATTCATCAGAGCTAACAGGAGGACGAAGCCGAAGAATTGCATGACAGTTTTCATTGTACGTCTTTCGATCGAGTACGCCGGACACGGCCGGCGAACGAGGCCGCTGCTGCATTAACTTGAGAACACAACTTTCATATTCACAATAGCGGGATTGAACCTTTATTTGCTGGCCGCCTTCTGCCCGTCCAGCCATTTTTGGAGGTCCGGAATTTCAGCCGAGCCTTCTATCGTGGTAACGGTTCCGTCCCGCGCAATCAGCAGCGTGCGGGGGATGTCACCCTGCCAGGCCGGGTCGATCTCAAATCGGAGACGTTCGACAAAGCCGTCGCTGAAAATCCAGTTCTCCGCCGACGCGAGGCCAGCCTTCTCCAGCATCGCGCGGGTTGGGCCTTCCAAATTCGGAACGAGATCGGCGCTGATCATTACGACGTCCAGCTCGGAATGCTCCTTCATGAATTGACCGAGCAGTGGCAGTTCGACCTTGCACGGTCCGCAGGTGACGCCCCAGAAATGCACCAGCGTCGGCCGCCCGGCGTGCGAACGCAGCATTTCCTGCCAGCTTCCCCGCACGAACGGCTTGAGCGCGGGCTCGGACGGCGCCTCGGCTGCAGGCGCCGCGTTAAGACACGCAAGGAGGAATATGACGGCGAGCAGGAGGCGCTTCATGATCCATCTCCGATCTGCAAAAGGCGATATCCGTCGGCCTTGGTCATCCAGGAAAGGTAGACCTTGTGCCCATCGCTCACCAGCAGCGGGTGGTCGGACGTGTCCGTCGTCGTGGCGATCGTTGATGGCGTCGACCAGCTCTTGCCCTCGTCACGCGAGGTCATCGCGTTGATCGCGGTCTTCTCGCCGTCGAACTCCTTCCAGACCATGGTGGTGCCGTGCGGGCCGGCAAGAACATAGGGCCGCGTCGGATTGCGATCGGCGCGGCCGAGCGGAAGCGGATCGGAGAAGGTGCGGCCCTCGTCCTGCGAGCGCGCATAGAACAACCCTTTGCGCACCTTGCCGCTCGTGAACCAGGTCACGTGGTACGTGCCGGCGGCCGAGATGGAAAGACTGGGACCATGATGGGGGCACGCGGCGATCTGCCAATTGTCGTTGCTGATGCGGCGAACCTCGCCGCGCGTGGCCGGATCGGCAAACGTCATGACGGCGTGATCGCGCACGCCGCCTTCGAAGATGTTCCTGAACACGACCACGGGATGGCCGGGGCTAGCGAACGCAAGGCCAAGCCGGCAGCATTCGCAGATGTTGTCGGCGGCGAGCTGTGTTTCGGAATAGGTCGCGCCGCCGTCCTTTGATGAGGCGAAAAACAGCCCCGCCCCTTCGTATTTCCGGCCCTCCTGTTGCGCCGGCACGCGGTTGCGCTTGTCGATCCAGGCGGCAAACACCGAACCATCCGCATCGAGGCCGAGCGCCACAAAACGCTGGCTCTCGTTGTTCGACGTGATCGGCGTCGGGTCGGCAAAGCTCTGGCCGCCATCGGCCGACTTGGTGGTGAGTACCTGGCCGTTAAAGGCCTTGTCCCTGAAGGTCGAAAACGCCAGCGCGATGCCGCCGTTCTTCTCGGCAACGATCTGGGGACGCGCATCCGGTCCCCAATCTAGCTTGAGCCTTTCTTTTGTCACCTGAACCGGTGCAGAAAAACTGCGCCCCTGATCCTTCGAACTCGCCACCGATATGTGGCCGCCCGCCATGAAGGCGAGCCACAGCGTGCCGTCAGGCGCAAAAGCCGGCGTGACCTTTGAGGCGCAGCGCAACGCGACCTCCTCACACGCCGCTTCGGCGGCGTGATGATTATGGCTTATTTGCGCTTGCGCTGCGCTCTGGCAAAGCGAGAGAGCGAGCGTCGCGATGAGGCTCATTCGCAGCATGGCTTTACTCCTCCTGCGTGGTTGTCCGGTCATTTGAAAGCCAGCTTCATTCCGGCGATGAACGCGCGTGGCGATCCGGCGTAGATCGATCCACCGGTGTTCGCCAATACGGCGGCGGGATTCTGGATGCCGCCCGCCGTCACCGAATTGGCGATGTTGTTGGCGGAGGCCACGTAGGTCCGGTCGAACACGTTTCTCACTTCGACAAACATGCTCAACGACTTGAAGTAATCGGACACGAGATCTGTCTTGTAGTGAACGTTGAGATTGACCAGTTCGTAACCCGGCGCCTTCAGGAGATTGGCGTTGTCCATGTAGAACGAATCTTTCCACTGGACCTCAACGAAGGCTCCGAGACCAGCGAGCGGCCCCCACATCTGTTCATAGCCGAGCCGTGCCGTGAGTTCGTTCGGCGAGATGCCGGGAATCTTGTTGCCCGCGCGGTTGAAGCTGAACGTTGCGCCGTTGACGATATTCTCGGTGTACTCCGTATAGAACTGGTCGAGATAAGTGTAGGCCGCCGTCAATCGCCAGCCCGGCAGGAACTGCCAGTCGGCCGCCAGCTCGACGCCGCGATGCTCCGATCGCGGCGCATTGAACGTATAGCTCGCATTCGGCGCGCCGACCTGGGTCGCCTGGGTCACCAGTTCGTCCTTGAAGAACTCGTAGAATCCCGTCGCGCTGAACCTGAGCGTGCTGTTCGGCCTCCAGTCGAAGCCGATGTCGTAGCCGATGTTCTTCTGCGTCCTTAGCTGCGTGTTGTTGCCGTTCTGACCGTTCGCGAGAACGAAGAGGTTTCCGACCTGCGGCGTGCCGTAGCCGGTGGCGACGCGCGCCCGGAACAGCCACTCCGGATTCAGCTTGTAGAGCAGCGCCAGCTCAGGCGCGGTGTTCTGAAATTGCCGGTCGGCAGACACCAGTCTCGGCGTCGCCGTCGGCACATTGGGCGTGTTGTAGGCGTAGGGGGTATTGATCCCCTTCAGAAGCGTCGTTTCCCATCCGATCCCGGCGATCGCCGTCAGGTTAGGAGCCAGTTTGAGTTCTTCGCGCGCGCGGACACCGTAGTTCGTGGTGGAGCTCCAGGTATTGCTTTGCAGAAGGCCGAGCTTCGCATTGCCGCCCGGCATCACGTTGCGCGTATCGCTCGACGCGGTCAGCGTGTTGTAGAACGCGCCGAAATACGTCGTCGATTCCATGCCGAGGATTTCGCCCTGCTTGGTCACGTCGCTCATATAGTTGTAGGACGGGAAATCGCCGATCGCGCTGGTTGCTCCCGTAGGCTGATTGATATTGCGATCGTCGAACACGAACTGGTTGCGCCAGGTCGTCGTATTGTCGAAATCGTGCTCCCATCTGCCCCCGACGATGGTGCGGCGATCCTCGCGGCCAAGCCCGGCCTGCACGGCGGTGATCGGAGTTCTCGTTCCGTTGAAGCCGTTGTTGAGGAGATTTACCGAGGCGCAGCCGGCGACGCCGGCCATCTCGCAGCCCACCTGAAAGGGGTTCTGATAGTACTGATTGAGCGACAGCCGGATCGGCAGCCGTGTATCAAGATTGTTGTTGATGAACTTGACTGTGAAGCGGTCGTCGGGCGTCGCGTGCAGCGTGCCGAGAAAGTTCACGGTTTGGGTATTGAACCAGCTGTTCTGGATAAATCCGTCGCCGCGCGCGTCGCTGGTAAACAGCGAGTACTCGAAATTGCCGACCTTCTTGCCTGCGGCGAGGTAGTTGTTGAGATAGCCGAAGCTGCCGTCTTCGACGCCGTATTCGACCCCGTCGATGCTGTGGCCCGGCCGGGTGCGGAAGTTGAGCGCGCCGCCGGTCGCATAGTTGCCATAGAGCGCCGATGACGGTCCCCGGATGACATCAATCGCGCTGTAGGCCTTGGGATCGATCAGGTCGCTGCGGGACAGCCCGTCCGGCTGGGTGACCGGAAAGCCGTCCTCGAAGATCACGAGATTGCGGATGGCAAAACCATTGCGGGCGTTGGAGCCGCGAATCGAGATGCCGATATCGCGCGGCCCGTTGCCCTGCTTCACCGAGATGCCCGGGCTCTCGCGCAGCACGTCGGCCACGGAGAACGCCGGCCGGTTCTCGAACTGGCTGCGGTCGATGGTGGTTTCGGTCTGGCCATTGGGTGCCTGGTAAAGCAGCGCGCGCGCCACGCTCGGGGTGATGCCCGCGGTGAGCGACAATGAGGCAGGCGCGGGGTTGGCCGCAGGCGGCCTCGCCTGCGTCCGACTTGCCGAGCGGACGGCCGGTTTGCGAGCCGCAGGTTTGGCGGCCGTGGCGCGCGGCGCCTCGATGGTGACCGCCGGCAGCGCCGTCTGGGCGGTCGCGTTCGACGGGTCAAGGGATAGCGCACTGCCGAGCACAAGCAGGCTCGCGCTTCCCAAGGCACGATGGGGGTACATAAGACATTCCTGACGCCAGCTCTTTGGCCGGCTTGCTCAACTGAACGAAACTGGCACGACCGCAGGTCGCACCGTTTACGAAGGTCAAGTGAGGTCAGGAGATAGATGGAGGCGCACGCGCCTGCGCGTGGCTGCCGGCGCGAGCGTTCGCCAGCCGGAAAGCAAAGTCGAACCAAGCCACCCGCTCGGCAACCCGATCGACGTCGATCGCCGCAGCCTCCGGCACGTCCACCGGCGCGCCGGTCTGCAGCACACTGCAAACCGAACAGCATCCGTCATGGGCGCGGTGGTTGATCTGGTCGGCCTGCCCGGCACCGGGCGCGCCATTGCCGTGACAGATCACGGCACCCGCAAACGGATCGGAAGCTGCGATGCTCGCCGCCCAGCACGCGCCGATCGGTGCAAAAATTTGCACCACCAGTGCAATCAGGACAATTGGCAGAAACTTCTTCAGCCGCCGGCGCATCGCAAACCCATCCGCTTCAGACGTTAATCACCTCTGGAGTCCGAAGTCGAGGCGAGGTTCCTGGAATTATGTTGCAGCTTCAAGGAGGGATGCAGGCGAAAAACGATGCGTTTTGCAGCATTTGAGAGGCGCCCTACCATGATACCAAGCCGCGGGCGTAGTGTAGCTAAATCCACAACCGCCAGTAGCACCTTCTCAATCATTTCGCAGAGTGCTGGAATTTTGAACAAACGTTGCTGAAAATGATGACAAGACGAAAAAGATGGTCTACCAATTTAAGCTCAGGCTGGCCGAGAGGCAAAGCTTGGTGGTCCAAGTCTCGGGAGGAGCCCTGACGCGCACAAGCAGCGTCGCCTCGACAATCAAGAGCAAATCTCACATTTCGAGGAAACTAAGGGTCGACACAATTTTTGAGCAGGGCTTGGTGCCCTGCTCTTTTTTTGCGACGATCGCAGACGACAATGGCGGCATCGTCAAATCCAATCGAACGAAGTTTTGAACTGGCCGCGCTGCGCTGCGCGGATCTGACACCGCTGGTCTATCGCCGTCTGTTCGACGCGCATCCCGAAGCACGCACGATGTTCCGAACCGAGGGCAGCGAGCTCGTCAAGGGCTCGATGCTGGCGATGACGATCGAGGCCATCCTGGATTTTGCAGGCGAGCGCAACGGCCATTTCCGCCTGATCACTTCGGAGATTTACTCGCACGATTCCTACGGCACGCCGCGCGAATTGTTCGTCGCGTTCTTCGGCATCCTTGCGCAGACGCTGCGCGAGGTCATCGGCGCGGACTGGTCTGATGACATCGACGCGGCATGGCGAGAATTGCTCGGCGATATCAAAATTCTCGTTGCAGCGCAGTGAAGCGACGAGCACCAAAGTCTCCCGACGTTGATTGAGACAGACGATCAAGTCAGCCGGTGGCGCAATCGCGCCGAGTGTGAAAGACTGCCTCGATCCGCGGTGCGTGCAATCGATGCCGACGGCGATAACAATGACAAAGCGAGGGAGCAAACGATGTCCGGAACTGACAAATCCGTAACGACCAGGCGCGACCTTCTTCAGGCGGCGGGCGTGGCTGGCGCAGCGAGCGCCCTGCTCGGGGGACTGGCCATAAACCCGGCGCTGGCAGCCGCCGCACGTTCTGAAAAGCCGCTGAAGGCCGCGTTCTCCAATGCGGGCCTGCAGGCCACCTGGTGCGCGCAAGGCAAGCAGGCGGCGGAATGGTGGGGCAAGCTGTTCAACGTCGAGGTCACCTGGTTCGACGGTCAGCTCGATGCGGTCAAGCAGCGCGCGGCGATCGATAACATGGCCTCGCAGAAATGGGATTTCGTCGCGATCCAGGCGTTCGGCATCGGCACGCTGACCCAGCCCGTGCAGAAGATGATCGACGCCGGCATTCCCGTGATCGACATGGACACGCTGATCGCCCCGCTCGACCAGATCAAGGTTCATTCGTTCCTGGCGCCCGACAATGAGTTCATGGGCGCATCCGTGACGCAGGCGCTCTGCAACGCGATCGGCGGCAAGGGCAAGATCATCATGACGCAGGGCGCGCTCGGCCACACCGGCGCCCAGGGCCGCGCCAAAGGTTTTCAGTCCGTCGTCAAGCAATTCCCGAACATCGAGGTGCTCGACACCCAGCCCGCGGACTGGGACGTCTCGAAGACGGCGCGTCTCTGGGAAACCTATCTGACAAAATACCCGCAGATCGATGCGGCCTTCTTCCACAATGACGACATGGCGCTGGCCGCCTACAACATCATGAAGGCGCGCAACCGCACCAACATCCTGATCGGCGGCGTCGATGCCATGCCGCCGGCGATCCAGGCCGTCAGCGAAGGCCGCATGTTCGCGACCGTCCGCAATCCCTCCTGCCGCATCCATGGCGGCGCCATCGTCGCCGGCGTCGCCGCGGTAACTGCGGGCGAGAAGAGCGGCCAGGGCATCCCGAAGCATGTCATCACGGATGGGCCTGTCGTGACCAAGGCCAACGCGGCCGGCATGCAATGGATGGAGGACCACTTCCTGATCTGATCCCCCATGCCCTCGGGACATCAGCCCATCCTCGAACTCAACGACATCACGAAGACCTTCGGCGGCGTCGAGGCGCTTCGTGGTGTCGACTTCGCGCTTTCTCCCGGCGAGATCCATGGTCTCGTCGGCGAGAACGGCGCGGGCAAAAGCACGCTGATGAAGATCATCGCCGGCGTGCACGCGGATTTTTCCGGCCGGCTCAAACTGGACGGAAGGGAAACCCGCTTTCGTTCAGTGCGCGATGCCCACGCGGCCGGCATCGCGATGGTACATCAGGAACTTAGCGTCGCACCCGATCTGTCGGTAGCCGAGAACGTTTTTCTGGGCAACCAGCCGACCAATCGCCTCGGCTTCGTGCAATGGCGGCGCATGGCCCGCGAGGCCGGCGAGCAGCTCAAACGCTTCGGCATCGACGTCGACCCGATGTCGCGGCTCGGCGACCTCCCGATTGGCCTGCAGCAATTGATCGAGATCGCCCGGGTTCTGTTTTCTGGTGCCCGGATCATCATTCTCGATGAGCCGACCTCGGCGCTGTCGCCGCCGGAAGTCGAACGCCTGTTTGCGACGCTGAAACGGCTGCGCGAAGAAGGCACCAGCATCGTCTTCATCTCCCATTTCATCGAGGACATCCTGCGCGTCTCCGACGTGGTGACGGTGTTCCGCAACGGCAGGAAGGTCGCGGAAGCGAAGGCGGCGGAGACCAGCAAGTCCGCGCTGATTGAGGCGATGATCGGCAAGGGCCGCGAGGCGCTGGAAGAGACCTACACGCACGACATCATGTTGCCGTCGCCCGCCGAGAAGCCGGTGGTGCTGAATGCCAGCGGGCTTTCGCTCGCCCGCAGCCTGCGCGATGTTTCCTTCGACGTCCGCGCCGGCGAAGTGCTCGGCATCTACGGCTTCATGGGCTGCGGGCAGCTCGAGCTGGCGCGAATTCTCTTTGGCAAGCTTAGGCCTGACCAGGGCACGCTGGCGGTCGCTGGCAACCAAAAGACATTCCGCAGCACGGCCGATGCGCGCCGCGCGGGCATCGCCTTCGTGCCCGAGAGCCGGCGCGACATGCTGTTCCACCAGGAGCCAGTCTACAAGAACATCTCGATCAGCGTTCTCGACCGCATCTCATCGCTGCTGCTCAAGCCGTCGCGCGAACGCGAGATCGCCACGCGCCAGGTCGATCAATTGCGGATTCGGCCCGCGGCGGTCGAGCTCGATCTCGGCATGCTCTCGGGCGGCAATCAGCAGAAGGTGGCGCTGGCGAAATGGCTGAGCTACCCGCCGCGGCTGCTCGTGCTGTGCGAGCCGACCCGCGGCATGGATGTCGGCGCCAAGAACGACGTCATCCACATCGTCAGGGACCTGGGCGCCAAGGGGCTCGCCATCATTGTGCTCTCGACCGAGCCGGAGACGGTGCTGTCGCTTGCCGACCGCGTCCTCGTGCTCAAGCGCGGCGCGGTGGTGCGGGAATTTTCCAACGAACGGATCAGCAAGGACCGCCTGCTCGAAGCGGCGTGAGGAGAGCGACATGACTTCAGGTGAAAGCGTGACCGTCCATGCTTCGGATCGCAAGCGCCCCCACCGGCTTGCTGCGATACTGCGCTCCCAGATGCGCAACATCGCGCCGTTTCTGACGCTGATCTGCCTGTTCGCTTTCTTCTCCGCCGCGAGTCCCTCGTTCGCGACGCTGGATAATCTCGGCAATATCCTCACCCAGATATCGGTCACCGGCATCATCGCCGTCGGCCTCACCTTCGTGATCCTGTGCGCAGAGATCGATCTGTCGATCGCCGCCATTGCCAACGTCACCGGCATTGCGGTTGCTTATTTCACGCTGCAGGAATCCTACGTCAACATCGCCAACGTGCCGATGCCCGGATGGGCCGCGATCCTGCTGGCGCTGGCGCTGTGCGCCCTGCTGGGCCTCGTCAACGCTTTCGGGCTGACTGTCATCGGCATCCCCTCGTTCATCATGACGCTGGCGATGATGCAGATCGCGGCCGGCATTTCTGCACTACTCGTGCGCGGGCAGATCGCCTACAAGGTGCCGCCGCTGGTCTCGACGCTCGGATCGACATCGATCGGCGGGATACCTTGGATCGTGATCGTGGCGGCGCTAATGCTGCTCGGCGGCCACCTGGTGCTGACTTACACGCGCTTCGGCCGCTATGTCTACATGGTCGGGGGAAATCGCGAAGCAGCCGAATATTCCGGCCTCAACGTCAAACTGATCCTCGGCAGCGTGATGGTAATCTCGGCTGTTTGCGCCGGCATCGGCGGGATGCTCGGGGTCGCGCATTTCGGCAGCGCGCAGCAGAACGAGTTCGACACTTACCTCCTGGATTCGATTGCCGCCGTCGTGGTCGGCGGCACCAGCCTCTTCGGCGGCCGCGGCGGCATCGGCAACACCATCGTCGGCCTGTTCGTGCTCGGGGTCCTCAACAACGGGCTCGACCACGTAAACATCGACAGTTTTCTGAAGATCTTGATCCGCGGGCTCATTCTGCTGGCGGCGCTGATCATCAACGTCTATGCGCAGCGCTTGCGGGAACGGACGGCCGAATAGCGCCTCGCCATCCGTGTCCCGGACGCGGCGCAGCGCATAGTGCTGCGCCGCTGAGCCGGGACCCACCGTCTCTGCACGTGGACCCCGGATCAGCAGCGCACCACGCCGCGAAGCGCGGCGTGCTGCACTGCATCCGGGGTCCCCTTACCTGAAGCAATCAGGCAAAATCCGGCCGCCAGCCGCGCACCTTGCGCGCCGCCTTCGTCACGTCGCCGATGCTACGGAACAAGGCCACATCCACCATCATCGCCCGCGCCAGCCGCAGGCTCCTCGCCTCGCATACCGCCCGCCGCTTCGGATCCTCGATCAATTCGAAATCGATATTGTGTGCGAGCCCCAGAATGCGGCGGATGATTTTTGCCGCCGAGAAGCCGACCGTGTCCTCGAACAGCCGCGCCATATAAACTTGCCGCTCCGCCTCCAGCCGCGCCGCGCCCGCCTCGCCTTCAAACAGCATCACCGGATACGCGTCGCCCTTGGCCTCAATGCGCCACAGCTCCAGGAACTTGCGCGCGAACTCCGTCCACACGCCCTCGATCGTGCCAAGCACCCACGCCTCGAACGCCCGCCGCTCGCCGGGCGCACGCTCGTGCCCCGACGACGCCAGATAGGCCATCAAGAGATTGGCGATGACGGCGCCAATATCAAAGCCCATGGGGCCATAGAAGGCGAATTCGGGGTCGATCACCTTCGTCTCGTTTTCCGTCACCATGATCGAGCCGGTGTGAAGGTCGCCATGGATCAGCGCTTCCGGCGCATTGAGGAATTTCAGTTTCAGCCGCGAGATCGCGACGTGAAGATCGAGGTCCTCGCGGAACGCGGCGGCGGTCGCGTCGAGCCAGGGCGCTGTCCAGCGATTCTGCTCGGCCACGCGATAGGGATCGGTGAAGATCAGGTCCTCGGTGATCTTGCAGAGCGCATGGTTGCCCGCGAACGCGGCGATCCCCTCCTTCTTTTCGGCGGCTGATACCGCGAGATCGGAGGAAAGAAAAAGCGTGCGCGCCAGAAACGTCGTGATGTCCTGGACGAAGCGCGGATAGATCGTGCCGGCCACCATCCCCTTGCGCATGATGATGTGCAGCTCGAGCAGCTCCATGACGACGAGCGCAAGCGCGTCGTTGTGGTGCAGCACCGCGGGCACGAGACCGGGCGCCAGCTGTGCCTGATGCGTCAGCGCCAGATACTCGTAATGCGAGCGCGACAGCGGCAGCGGCCAGCTCTCGCCGACGAGCCGCACGTAAGGCAGCGCCTGCTTGACAGCGATACCGCCTGTCGTCCCCTTGACGATGAAGACCAGGTTGAGATTGCCATCGCCGACCTCGCTGATCGACCATGAAGCCGGCGAGCCGCCGAGCCGGCTGGCGATCTCGGGAAATTTTGCGAGATAATCCCGCAGATCGGCCTCATGAAGGATTCGATATTCGCTCTGTCGCGGATCAGCCAGTGATCGGCGCTGTGAACTCATCGCGGCCCCCCCCCAAGTTGCCGGTCCCGGGAGTTGCGGTTCACTCCCGTTTCAGGAAATCCCAGCCGGCTTTTTCTTTCGCCAGATCATAGCCACAAGGCGTCGCCCGGGGCCAGCATGTTCGCTGTCCCGGCTTGCCCCAGCGTCTCAAATGCGCTGCGCAAGCCAGATGGTGTGGCCGCCACAATCCGGGTCCTCGACGATATGCGAGATCACACGAAAACCGTTTCGATCGAGCAACGAACGATATTCGGCAGGGTCGAGGCTCGCGTGGTACAGCGGCTCGCCTCCGAAATCTCCGATCGCCTCGCCATGGGCCGGACCGCTGGTAAACATCAGGGCGGCGTCTGGCGCTGCGTGCTCTCGGAACAGCGGAAACATTCGGCGCTGGTCGTCGTGGCAGAGGTGAAAGAAGCTGTCCCAGGCAAGAAGGCCGGAAAAGGTCCGTCCCAGCGCAAGCTTTCGTATATCGGCGACGATCCATTCCTGCTTCGGGAAACGGTCGCGGCAGACGTCGATCATGGCCGCGGAGGAATCCACGCCAGTGACCGGATGGCCGAGACCGATGAGGTACGCAGCCATCGGCTCGGCGGAGCCGCAGCCAAGATCGAGGACTGAGCCGGCAGGCAGCAGCGCCCGAAAGCGATCAAGCCAGGTCTTTTCAAAGAAGCCGGTGCGCGCGCGACTCTCGATCCAGTCCGATGCCTTGCCCTGATACAGGTCGATGATCCCTGAGACTTCTTCTGACGGCATCCTCGAACTCTCGCGCCACGTATCGCCTGGATCTGGGTCAGCACGAACGACAGTAAATGTCGGATGATCCATAACGAGCCCAAATGCGGCCGCCTGGAATCGAATCGCCTACATCCAGGATAGGGATCGGTCCGTCGCGGTCATACATTTGCGTTTATCAATGCTTCAGATTTCCGCAATTTCGTTGTCTCAAGCATATAATAGGCTCTGGCCAAAGGTGGACAGCACATGAGCATTGCAAGCGACGCCCGTTTCTGGGACAGGTCTTCCCGCAGATACGCCAAATCCCGCATCGCGGATCCGAACGGATATGAGCGCACGCTCGAACGCACACGCGCCCATCTGCAGCCCTCAGACAATGTGCTGGAACTGGGTTGCGGCACGGGGACGACGGCGTTGCGACTTGCGGATGGCGTGCGCAGCTATCTCGCGACGGACATTTCCGGCGGGATGATCGCGATCGCCAAACAGAAGCTGGCGGTCGAGCCAATCCCAGCACTTTCCTTTCGCACTGCCACCGCCGAAGAACTGGTCCACGAAGAAAGCCGATTCGATGCCGTTCTGGGCTTCAACTATCTGCATCTGGTGCGCGACGTGCCGGGCACGCTACGCAGCATCCATGCCCTGCTGAAGCCCGGGGGCCTGTTCATCTCCAAAACGCCTTGCCTGGGGGACATGAACCTGCTGATCCCGCTGATCCTGTTGCCCGTGATGCGAGCCATCAAGATGGCGCCGCATGTCAGCTCCGTCGGCGTGTCCGCACTGGAGCGGCTGATCATTGACGCGGGGTTCGATGTCCTTGTCAGGGAAAGCCACGCCAGCAAGGGTAAGGATCAACGCCCCTACATTGTAGCCCGGAAGCGATGATCCAAACGCCCGGGATCAACTCAGGCCTCGCCGGAGAGCCGTCATCTGGCTTGGATAAGCCAGTCGCCTAGAATGTCTCCCGTTCCAGAAAGTTCGACCCGATGTCGGCCTTTTCTTGATGGGATCCTAGTCGCAAGAGACCCTGTCAGCGACCAGCGTGTAGCTCGGGATAACCACAAGCAATACTAAAATACGCTGAAAATTCATTCATTTCCCCAGCCGGAACAGACCGGGCATTAATTAGCCGATCCCGCCGGATTTGTTAGAACCGGAATGTTACCCAATGAATCCGCCGGCGGGCTATTGTCCCGACAACTCGGATGCGAGTAACGGTAGTGTCCAGCATTCAAAATCGGATCAGGGACGTCCGATGACGACTGACGATCTTGAAACAATTGCGTTGCGGCCCACCGTCATCGGCGGCGCCCGCCAGGACGACGACTATGAGGTGGTTTGGCGCGGCTTCCCGGTCGGACGGATCATGAAGCAGGCGGATAGCCCGCACTGGTGGTGGGCTTGCACGGTCTATGGGCTCCCACCGACCCCGAATGACCGGGGATCCGCCATCAATTTCAAGGACTGCCAAGTCCGCTTCCGACTCGCCTGGGCCAGAATGAGACCGACGTTGACCGACGAAGTCATCCAGGCCGCAACGCGGCACGCCGAAGGACTGCTGCAGCAAACAGAAGCAAAGCCCAATGCGCCAGAACCGCTTCAGGTTCTGGAGAACCACCGCGCCGCGCCCCGGCACCGGGTATTGAAGGCAGGATCGATCGAGTTCAATGGCGGCATCATCGACTGCACCATCCGGAATATATCGGACACCGGTGCGGCGCTTGAAGTCGCCAGTCAGCTCGGCATTCCCGATAACTTCTGGTTGGTGATCTCGGGCAGCAACACGCCTCGCCACTGCCGGGTTGCCTGGCGAAACGACAAGCGAATCGGTGTCGCATTCGACTAGACCAGATGGCAATGCGATTTGCGCCGCATCAGAACGGCAGCCCCATCAGCTTCGACAACCGCTCGATGTTCAGATAGCCCTGCTGATACGCCCACATCCCGATGCCGAAGACGATGCCCGAGATGATCGTGGTCCAGAACAGCTTCCAACCCATCCGCGCCATGACCGGTGCGCCGGGGTCGGTGCCGGGCGCGCCCTCGCCGTCCTCATGCTGGCTGCGGACGCCGAACGGCAGTGTCACGAACAGCACGACCCACCAGAGCACGAAGTAGATCGCAAGCGAGGTGGAGATGCTGTAGGCCATCTTGCTTCAAGCCTGTTCGATTTCGACGAGCGCGCCGGAGAAATCCTTTGGGTGGAAAAAGAGCACCGGCTTGCCGTGCGCGCCGATCTTCGGCTCGCCGTCGCCGAGCACGCGCGCGCCTTCGCTGATCAGCCTGTCGCGCGCGGCGAGAATGTCAGGCACCTCGTAGCAGATATGATGGATGCCGCCGTCGGCGTTGCGCTCGACGAATTTGGCGATCGGCGAGGCCTCGCCGAGCGGCTGGATGAACTCGATCTTGGTGTTGGGCAGCGTCACGAACACCGTGATGACGCCATGCTCGGGCAGCGGCACCGCACTCGAGATTTCAGCGCCGAACGCGCCGCAGTAAATCTTGGCGGCTTTCTCCGCGTCCTTGACGGCGATTGCAACGTGATTGAGCCGGCCCAGCATGACACTCCACTCCCTGCTTCAATGCGCCTTCGCGGCACGTTCGCGCGGTTCGCTAGCGCTTTTACCTCAAACCGTTAGAACATGAACGAGGCAAATCGGCTTCTTGCCCCACTGTTCGTTGATGACAGCCCGCACCGCGCGGCGCACTGACTCCGCGGTGGCGTCGGGATCGCGCCGCCGCGGCCGCGGCAGGCTCTCTATCGTCGACATCACCGTATCGAACACGATTTCGTCAATGGTCTCGCCGGCCACATTCTTCTCGGGGATGCCGACGAGATCAACCTCGGGATCGTCGGCGAGTTCGCCTTGCTGGGTCATGGCGATCGCCACGAAGGCGCAGCCGGAAAATCCCATCCGCCGCCGCTCCACCACGGCGCGGGATTTGGCATCCTCCAGGATCGCGCCGTCCTTATAGAGCCGCCCCGACGGCAATTCGTCGATAATGCCGGGCTCGCCGGGGCCGAGCTTGACCAGATCGCCGTTGCGGCAGGTCAACACCTTCGGCACGCCAGCCGCGCGCGCCAGCTTGGCATGCTCCGACAGATGCAGCGCCTCGCCATGGACCGGGATCAGGATATGTGGGCGCACCCAGGAGATCATGTCGCGCAATTCGTCGCGGCGCGGATGGCCGGAGACGTGGACGAGATCGGTGCGGTCGGTAATGACCTCGATGCCCTGCACCACCAGCCCGTTGATGATAGCGTTGACCGCCTTCTCATTGCCGGGGATCGTGCGTGAGGAAAAGATCACGCTGTCGCCCTTGTTCAGCGTGACCTGTGGATGGTCGTCACTGGCGATGCGCGCCAGCGCTGCGCGCGGCTCACCCTGGCTGCCGGTGCACAGCGCCAGCACCTTGTCCGGCGGGAAGTGGCCGTAGTATTCGGCGCTGCGGAAATTCTGCACGCCGTCGAGATAGCCGGTCTCGCGGGCGACCTGCACCACGCGCTCCATGGCGCGGCCGACCACGACCACCTCGCGATCGGCGTCCCTGGCAGCATCCGCCACAGCCTTCACGCGTGCGACGTTGGAGGCAAAGGTAGTAACGGCAACGCGTCCCTTGGCGGCGCCGACCAGCTTCTTGATGGTGGCGGCAACCTCGGTCTCCGAGGGCGAGCGCCCGTCCCGCACCGCATTGGTGGAATCGCCGACCAGCGCCAGCACGCCGGCATCCCCAAGCTCGCGCAGGCGCCGCTCGTCGGTCGGCTGGCCGATGATTGGCGTCGGATCGATCTTCCAGTCGCCGGTATGCAGCACGGTGCCGGCGGAGGTGTGGATCGCCAGCGCATGCGATTCCGGAATCGAATGCGCAACCGGAATGAACTCGACGCTGAACGGCCCAAGATCGACGCGTCCACCCGACGGCACGACCGTGACCGGAATTTTCGGCGGATTGCGCTCGGCGGCGCATTTGGCTTCGAACAAGGCGGCACTGAACTGGGTCGCATAGACCTTGCACTGCAGCTTCGGCCAGAGATCGATGATTGCGCCGAAATGGTCCTCATGGGCGTGCGTCAGCACCAGGCCCATCAGGTTGTCGCGTTCCTTCTCCAGGAAACTGATGTTGGGCATGATCAGGTCGATACCCGGCAGATGCTCCTCGTCGCCAAAGGAGACACCGAGATCGACCATCAGCCAGGACCGCTGGTGGCGGTCGCCGAGGCCGTAGATCGACAGGTTCATGCCGATCTCGCCGACGCCCCCGAGCGGGGCAAAGGTCAGTTCATCCGGCCGCGCCATCAGGCCGCTCCCACCGATGCCGCGGTGCCGAAATAGACTTCCCCGGCCGTGATCGGCATGCGCTTGCCTTCCGCGGTGCGGACGATCAGGCAGCCGGTATCATCGATCGTATCGAACGTGCCTTCCACCGTAGCGGTTCCGGTCTTGATCGCGACCCGCTCGCCGACGCCAAAGGCACGTTCCAGCCACGCTTTGCGGATCTCGCCAAAGCCGCGGCCATCGTCCCAGATGCCGCGGAACTCGACCCAGGCCTCCGCCAGCGCCTTGAACAATTCCTCAGCGCCGACGTGGACTCCGAGAGCTGCGAGCGAGGTCGCCGGCGTCGGCGTCCCCTCGGGCGCGGCAACGACATTGGTGCCGATCCCAACCACGACAGCGAGCCCGCTTTCGGCGACCGCCTCCGCCTCCAGGAGGATGCCAGTGAGTTTCTGACGCTCCGCCAGCACGTCATTCGGCCATTTCAACGCAAATTTCAGGGGCTCCGCCCGGCGCAGATTGGCCTCGACGCTGAGCTTCTGAAGCGCGCTTTCCAGCGACAGCCCGGCGGCAAAGCCGAGGGTTGCCGCAACCGCCGGAGATACATCCATGACCTCGAGAATGCTGCTGGCGAGGTTGCCGCGCGGCGCGACCCAAGCCCGTTGCCGGCGGCCGCGCCCCGCCGTCTGTTCGGTGGTGACGAACCACATCGGCCCGCGCTCGCCCGCACGGGCGCGCGCCATGGCTTCGGTATTGGTGGAACCGATCTTGTCGAAGGCGGCGAGACGGTAACCCGCCGATGTGGCTTTGGGACCGAGCGAAAAATTCATTTCCTGTTTCTGCGCAGGATCCTCTCCGAAAACCGGAGACCACTCTGCGGGATCATGCGCCTCAAAAAAGCGACTTCGCCGCCGCCGTGGCCACGCTGACCAGCGGCCCCGGATAGACGAAGAAGAAGATGTTGAAGATGCCCGCGACCGCCAGCACGGTGCGCAATTCGATACGCATCGGTTCGATCTGGCCGGCGGGCTCGTCGAAATACATCACCTTGACGATGGTGAGATAGTAGAACGCGCCCACGACGCTGGTCAGCACGCCGATGACAGCAAGCGTGAACAGGTCCGCCTTGATCGCGGCGACGAACACGTACCATTTGGCGAAGAAGCCCGCGAGCGGCGGAATGCCGGCCAGCGAGAACAGCAGCATGGCGAAGAAGAACGCCAGCAGCGGATTGGTGCGCGATAGCCCAGCGAAGTCGCTGATCTCTTCCATCGGCTGGCCGTTGCGCTTCATGGAAAGGATCACGGCGAACGAGCCCAGCGTCATCGCGACATAGATCGCGATATAGACCAGCACGCCCTGCGCGCCCTCCACCGTGCCGGAGGCGAGCCCCACCAACGCAAAACCCATATGGCCGATCGAGGAATAGGCCATCAGTCGCTTGATGTTCTTCTGCCCGATGGCCGCGAACGAGCCCAGCGCCATCGAGGCGATCGCCACGAAGACGAGGATCTGCTGCCACTGCGGGACGATGCCCGGGAACGCCGTCAGCGTCACGCGGGTGAACACGGCAAGCGCCGCGACCTTCGGCGCCGAAGCAAAGAACGCCGTGACCGGCGTCGGCGCGCCTTCATAGACGTCGGGCGTCCACATATGGAACGGCACGGCCGATACCTTGAAGCAGAGCCCGGCCAGCAGGAATACGAGGCCGAACACGATGCCGACGCTGCCGGTCTTCACGGCGGCTGCGATGCCGGCAAAATCGACCGTGCCGGTGAAGCCGTAGACCAGTGACGCGCCGTACAGCAGCATACCGGACGACAGTGCGCCGAGCACAAAGTACTTCAGGCCGGCTTCGGTGGACTTCACGTTGTCGCGGTTGGAGGCGGCGACCACGTAGAGCGCGAGCGACATCAGCTCGAGCCCGAGATAGAGCATGATCAGATCGCCGGCCGAGATCAGCACCATCATGCCGAGCGTTGAGAGCAGCACCAGGATCGGATATTCGAAGATCCGCCGCGATGGATCGGACAAGAATTCCGCCGAGAGTATCAGCGTTGCCGCCGAGCCGATGATCGCGAGGACCTTCAGGAAGCGGGCGAAGTCGTCGACGATGAAACTACCGCCGAATGTCGTCAGCTTGCCGGCCGGCAGCATCAGCACCAGCATGCCGGTGACGACGAGCAGGACTACCGCGAGGCTGGTGATGATCCGGGTCGT
Organism: Bradyrhizobium hereditatis; assembly: GCF_020329435.1. Taxonomy (GTDB): domain Bacteria; phylum Pseudomonadota; class Alphaproteobacteria; order Rhizobiales; family Xanthobacteraceae; genus Bradyrhizobium; species Bradyrhizobium hereditatis. The sequence goes on from NZ_JAGKJK010000001.1 coordinate 876,239, forward strand.
CTCCTGTCCGCGATAGGCGCCCAGCATCAACAGCGCCATGGCGCCGACCGCCAGCACCAGCTCCGGCAACACCGGCAGCAACTGATATCCTGCACTGGAAAAGCTCATGGCGCTTTTATCCTTGACGCGTTTTCTTCATGCGAACCGGATTCCACTTCGCTTGAAAACGCTACGTTATTGCACGACCAGCGCGGCTGCCTTCACGGCAGTCACGGCGGCATTGTAATTATTGACGAGTTGCTGGACCGAGGCCGCCGACATGTCGAGCACCGGCTTCGGATAGACGCCGAACAGGATTGTCAGCGCCACCAGCGGGAACAGCGTCAGGCATTCGCGGGGGGTCAGGTCCTTGATGCTGGCGAGCGACGGCTTGGTCAGCGCGCCGAACACCACCTTGCGGTAGAGCCACAGCGCGTAAGCCGCCGACAGGATCACCCCGAGCGTGGCGAAAGTCGCCGTCGGGATCGAGACCTTGAAGGTGCCGAGCAGAGTCATGAACTCGCCGACGAAGCCGCTTGTTCCGGGCAGACCGACATTGGCCATGGTAAAGACCATGAACACCATCGCATAGAGCGGCATCCGGTTGACGAGGCCGCCATAGGCCGCGATCTCGCGGGTATGCATGCGGTCGTAGACGATGCCGACGCAGAGGAACAGCGCGCCGGAGACGATGCCGTGCGACACCATCTGGAATACGCCGCCGGCGATGCCCTGGGTGGTGCCAGCGAAAATGCCCATGGTGACGAAGCCCATGTGAGCGACCGACGAATAGGCGATCAGCTTCTTGACGTCCTCCTGCATCAGCGCCACCAGCGAGGTGTAGACGATGGCGATCACCGACAGCGAGAAGATCAGCGGCGCAAAATCATGCGATGCCAGCGGGAACATCGGCAGCGAGAAGCGCAGGAAGCCGTAGCCGCCCATCTTCAGGAGGATCGCGGCCAGGATCACTGAGCCCGCGGTCGGCGCCTCGACGTGGGCGTCCGGCAACCAGGTGTGCACCGGCCACATCGGCATCTTCACCGCAAAGGAGGCAAAGAACGCCAGCCACGCCCAGGTCTGCAAGCTGCGCGGCACGGCCGTCTGCATCAGCGTCGGGATGTCGGTGGTGCCGGCATTCCAGTACAGCGCCATGATCGCGAGCAGCATCAGGACCGAGCCGAGCAGCGTGTAGAGGAAGAACTTGAATGACGCATAGACCCGGCGCGGGCCGCCCCAGACGCCGATAATCAGGAACATCGGGATCAGGCCGCCTTCGAAGAACAGGTAGAACAGCACAAGGTCGAGCGCCGAGAAGGTGCCGACCATCAGCGTTTCCAACAGCAGGAACGCCATCATGTATTCGCGCACGCGCACCGTGACGGATTTCCAGCTCGCGATGATGCAGAACGGCATCAAGGCGGTGGTCAGGATCACGAAGGGGAGCGAAATGCCGTCGACGCCCATGTGATAGGTAATGCCGCTCGCGAGCCAGCTCGCCTTCTCGACGAACTGGAAGTCCGCGCTGGAGGCATCGAAGCGCCAGACCAGGATCAGCGACACCGCGAAGGTGACGAGCGTGGTCCACAGCGCGATCCAGCGCGCATTGCGCCGTGCCGCCTCGTCGTCGCCGCGGGTGATGTAGATCGCCAGCGCGCCGATAACAGGCAGGAAAGTAACGACGGAAAGAATCGGCCAGGTTGTCATTACTGGGCTCCCAAGCCGAACATGAACCAGGTGATCAGCCCGGCGACGCCGATCAGCATCGCAAAGGCATAATGATACAGATAGCCGGTCTGGATCTTCACCACGTTGCGGGTGACATCGAGCACGCGCGCCGAGACGCCGTCCGGACCGAAGCCGTCGATGACGAAGCCATCGCCCTTCTTCCAGAGCTGATAGCCGATCCACTTGGCCGGGCGGACGAAGATGAGCTCATAGAGCTCGTCGAAATACCATTTGTTGAGCAGGAACTGGTAGAGCATCGGGTGTTCGCTGGCGAGCTGGACCGGGATGTAGGGCCGACGGATGTAGAACAGCCACGACACCAGGAAGCCCACGACCATCATCACCGTCGGCAGGAACGCGATCCCCGGAGAGATGTGGTGCATCTCTTCGATGATGTTCGGATGCATCTTCAGCGAGTCGCGGAAGAACTCCTCCACCCCGTGCCCCGCGAACACTTCCTTGAACGGGAAACCGGCCAGGATCGATCCGGCGGCGAGAATGCCGATCGGGACCAGCATCCACATCGGCGATTCATGAGCCGCCTCGTAATGGTGCTGATCATGCGGCTCGCCGTGGAACGTCTTGAAGATCAGGCGCCAGGAATAGAATGAAGTCAGGCCGGCCGCGACCACCGTCATCGCGAAGCCGTAATACGCCAGCGGGTTGTGCGAGACGTAAGCCGACTCAATGATCGCGTCCTTGGAGAAATAGCCGGCGGTGAGCGGGAAGCCAGTCAGCGCCAGCGTGCCGATCACCATCACGGCATAGGTGTAGGGGATCTTGTCCTTCAGCCCGCCCATGTTGCGGATGTCCTGCTCGTGATGCATGGCGTAGATTACCGAGCCGGAGCCCAAGAACAGCAGCGCCTTGAAGAAGGCGTGGGTGAACAGGTGGAACATGCCGACCGAATAGGCCCCTGCTCCCATCGCCACGAACATGTAGCCAAGCTGCGAACAGGTCGAATAGGCGACGATGCGCTTGATGTCGTTCTGCACCAGGCCGACGGTGGCGGCAAAGAACGCGGTGGTGGCGCCGAAGAACATCACGACGGCCTGCGCGTTCGGCGCGAGCTCGAACAGCGGCGACAGCCGTGCCACCATGAACACGCCGGCGGTGACCATGGTCGCGGCGTGGATCAGCGCGGAAACCGGCGTCGGGCCTTCCATCGCGTCCGGCAACCAGGTGTGCAGCAGGAACTGGGCCGATTTGCCCATCGCGCCCATGAACAGCAATAGGCAGATCAGCGTCAGAGCGTCGGCATGCCAGCCGAAGAAATTGATGGTCTTGCCAGTCAGCCCCTGGGCGCCGGCGAAGATCGTCTCGAAATCGGTGGTGTTGAGCAGCATGAAGACGGCGAAAATGCCAAGCGCGAAACCGAAGTCGCCGACGCGGTTGACAATGAAGGCCTTGATCGCCGCCGCGTTCGCCGACGGCTTCTGATACCAGAAGCCGATCAGGAGGTAGCTGGCGAGACCCACGCCTTCCCAGCCGAAGAAGAGCTGGACCAGATTGTCCGCGGTCACCAGCATCAGCATCGCGAAGGTGAACAGCGACAGATAGGCGAAGAAGCGCGGCCTATGCGGATCCTCGTCCATGTAGCCGATGGAATAGAGGTGCACCAGCGAGGAGATGGTGTTGACCACCACGAGCATCACGGCGGTCAGCGTGTCGACGCGCAGGGCCCATGACACCTGCAGATCGCCGGAATTGATCCACGGGAACAGCGCGATCCGTGCGTCCTGGTGCAGGAAGCCGACATTGACCAGCACCACCCAGGACAGCGCGGCGGAAACAAATAGCAGTCCTGTCGTGATCAGCTCGGCCGCGCGCGAACCCTGCGCCGGCGGCTCGGAGACGTGATGGTCGTCATGGCCATGGTCGTCATGGGCAACGGCGGCGTGCGCGTGATCGCCAAGGCCTTGATCGTGATGCCCGTGATCGTGATGCTTGACCTCATCGCCGCTCGGGTTGCGCGCATGCGCTCCGACCAACGCGATCAGGCCGGCCAGGATGGCGCCCAGCAGCGGCAGAAAGACGATTGCCTGAACCATAGCTGAGCCCTAGCCCTTCATCAGATTGACGTCTTCAACCGCGATCGAACCGCGGTTGCGGAAATACACGACCAGCACGGCAAGACCGATCGCGGCCTCGGCGGCGGCGACCGTCAGCACCAAAAGCGCGAACACCTGCCCGACGATGTCGCCGAGGAAGGTCGAGAACGCCACGAGGTTGATGTTGACGGCGAGCAGGATCAGCTCGATCGACATCAGGATGACGATGATGTTCTTGCGGTTCAGGAAGATGCCGAGGATCCCGAGCGTGAACAGAATGGCGGCGACCGCGAGATAGTGTCCCAGACCGATCGTCATTTCACCCACTCCGCCGCGTCGGAATCCTGCAGCCCCTGCCCCGGCGCCACCTTGCGGATGGCCATCGCCAGCTCGGGCGTGCGGGCGTTCTGCACGTTGATGTCTTGCCGCTTGACCTTGGCCTTGTGGCGCAGCGTCAGCACGATGGCGCCGATCATGGCGACCAGCAGCACGATGCCCGCGATCTGGAAGTAATGGATGTACTTCGTGTAGAGCACGAGCCCGAGCGCCTCGGTGTTGCTGACATTGGCCGGGATCGCCGCCGTGATCTGCTTGGCGGTATCGGGCCTCATGACCCATCCGCCCGCGACCAGCAGCAGCTCGGCGAGGAAGATGCCGCCGATCACAAGACCAATCGGCAGATACTCGATAAAACCTTCGCGCAGCTCGGTGAAGTCGACATCGAGCATCATGATCACGAACAGGAACAGCACGGCGACCGCGCCGACATAGACCACGATCAGCATCATGCCGAGGAATTCGGCCCCCATCAGGATAAACAGGCCGGAGGCGTTCACGAAGGCCAGGATCAGATACAGCACGGAGTGCACGGGATTGCGCGAGACAATCACCATGACAGCGGACGCTATGCAGACGCCGGCGAAGAGATAGAAGAACAGCGCGGGAAGGATCATGCAGCCCTCCCACTTTGGAGCATTGATCTAGACAAGCACACAACTGCGTTCCCTCCCCCCTTGCGGGGGAGGGCTAGGGAGAGGGGTAAGCCACGCGCACCGACCCCGGGGCTTACGCCTCTCTCCCACTCTCCCCCGCAAGGGGGGAGAGGGCCCACCGCGTGCGCGGCAAATGCGTGCGTCTCAACAGCCACGTTCATCACCTCACCGGTACGGCGCGTCGAGCTCGATTGCTTTCGCAATCTCGCGCTCCCAGCGGTCGCCATTGGCGAGCAGCTTGGCCTTGTCATAGTAGAGTTCCTCGCGGGTCTCGGTCGCGAATTCGAAATTCGGTCCTTCGACGATGGCATCGACCGGGCAGGCCTCCTGGCACAGGCCGCAATAGATGCACTTCACCATGTCGATGTCGTAGCGCACGGTGCGGCGGGTGCCGTCGTTGCGGCGCGGGCCGGCCTCGATCGTGATCGCCTGCGCCGGGCAGATCGCCTCGCACAGCTTGCAGGCGATGCAGCGTTCCTCGCCGTTCGGATAGCGGCGCAGCGCATGCTCACCGCGGAAGCGCGGCGAGATCGGATTCTTCTCGAACGGATAGTTGATGGTCGGCTTCGGCTTGAAGAAGTAGCGCATGGCGAGAAAGAACGCCGATACGAATTCGCTCAGCAGAAGCGCCCGGGCGGTTGCGTTGACGTTGACACTCATGACGGCCTCACTTCGGCGCAATGCCGGCGAACTGGAGCACAGCGGCCACAATCACCACCATCGCCAGCGACAGCGGCAAGAACACCTTCCAGCCGAGTCGCATCAGTTGATCGTAGCGGTAGCGCGGCACCATCGCCTTCGCCATCGCGAACAGGAAGAACATGAAGAACAGTTTCAGCGCGAACCACACGACACCCGGAATCCAGGTGAACGGCGGCAGCGACACCGGCGGCAGCCAGCCGCCGAGAAACATGATCGTAGCCAGCGCGCACATCGTGGTGATTGCGACATATTCGCCGAGCATGAACAACAGATATGGCGTCGAGCCGTATTCGACCATGAAGCCGGCGACCAGTTCGGATTCCGCTTCCACCAGATCGAACGGCGGACGGTTGGTCTCGGCAAGCGCCGAGACGTAGAACACCACGAACATCGGGAACAGCGGCCACACATACCAGTTCAGGATGGTGAGCTGCGGCAATCCGATCAGGCTGGCGAGGCCACGGGCATCCTGCGCCTCCACCACGGCCGAGAGATTGAGCGAGCCGGCGCACAAGAGCACCGTGATGATGACGAAGCCGATCGAAACTTCGTAGGACACCATCTGCGCCGCCGAGCGCAGCGCGGCCAGGAACGGATATTTGGAGTTCGACGACCAGCCGGCCATGATGATGCCGTAGATCGACAGCGACGAGATCGCGAAGATGTAGAGGATGCCGACATTGATGTCGGAGATCACCCAGCCAACATCCATCGGAATCACGGCCCAGGCGGCGAGCGCCAGGATACAGGACACCAGCGGCGCCAGCAGGAATACGCCCTTGTTGGAGCCGGACGGAATGATCGGCTCCTTCAGCACGAACTTCAGAAGGTCCGCGAAGGATTGCAGAAGACCCCAGGGGCCGACCACGTTGGGGCCACGGCGGATCTGCACCGCCGCCCAGATCTTGCGGTCGGCGAGCAGGATGTAGGCGATCGCGATCAGGAGCACGACGAGCAGGAGCAGGCTCTGCGCGACCATCACGATCAGCGGCCAGAGAAAGCCGGTCCAGAACGAGCTTGCGAACAAATCAGCCATCAGATCACGCTCACTCCGCTGCCGTCAGCATTCGCCCGGCCGCCAGCCGGGAACATTCCGCCATCACCGCCGAGGCCCGTGCGATCGGGTTGGTCAGATAAAAATCCTCGACGGAAGATTTCAGCGGGCTCTTGTCGACCTTGCCGCCCTTGGCCGCCAGCGCCTTGACCTGCTCGGCCTTGCCCGGCTCGATCTGGTCGATCCGCATCAAATGCGGCACAGCCTTGAACAGCGCCTGGCGCAGCGCCTGCAGGGAATCATAGGGCAGCTTCTTGCCGAGCACGTCAGACAGCGCGCGGGCGATCGCCCAGTCCTCGCGCGCGTCGCCGGGCGGAAACGCGGCGCGGGCCGCGATCTGCGCCCTGCCCTCGGTGTTGACATAGAGGCCGGATTTTTCGGTATAGGCCGCGCCCGGCAGGATGACATCGGCGCGATGCGCACCGCGGTCGCCATGGGTGCCGATATAGACCACGAACGTGTCGTCCGGCACCTTCACCTCGTCGGCCCCCAGCAGGAACAGCACGTCGAGTGTGCCGAATGTCGTCATCTGCGCCTGACTGAGACCGCCCTTGCCAGGCGCAAAGCCGATATCGAGCGCGCCCGCGCGCGAGGCGGTGTCCTGCAGCACCGCAAAGCCGTTCCAGCCGTCCTTGAGCGCGCCCGTGCCCGTCGCGATCTTGGCTGCCAGCGCCAGCACCGCCGCACCGTCATGCCGCGACAACGAACCGGCGCCGACCAGTACGATCGGGTTCTTGGCGCCCTTCAGCACCTCGGTGAAGGAATGCTTGCCGCTGGCGAGGTCGGCGAGCGTATCGGTGCCCGCGCCGAGATAGTCGTAGTCATAGGTGAGATCGGCCTTGGGGCCGACCACGGCGACCTTGAGCTGGCCGGTGCGCCAGCGCTTGCGGATGCGCGCGTTGAGCATCGCCGCTTCCTTGCGCGGATTGGAGCCGATGATCAGGAGCGCGTCAGCCTGCTCGATCCCCGCGATGGTCGGATTGAAGATGTAGGTCGCGCGGCCGAGCTTGGGGTCGAAGGCATCGCCGCCCTGCACCGCCAGATTGGTCGAACCATATTGGCCGAGCAGATCCTTGAACGCGAACATCTCCTCGACCGCGGCGAGATCGCCGGCGATCGCCCCGATCCGCTTGCCGTCGCTCATCCTGAGCTTGGCCGCAACGGCTGCGAAAGCCTCCTGCCAGGACGCGGCGCGAAGCTTGCCGTTCTCACGGATATAGGGCCGGTCGAGCCGCTGCGTCCGCAGGCCGTCGACGATGTGGCGGGTCTTGTCGGAAATCCATTCCTCGTTCACGGCCTCGTTGATGCGCGGCAGGATCCGCATCACCTCACGGCCGCGGGTGTCGACGCGGATTGCCGAGCCCACACCATCCATGACGTCGACAGACTGCGTCTTGCCGAGCTCCCACGGCCGGGCGGCGAACGCGTAGGGTTTTGAGGTCAGCGCGCCGACCGGGCAGATATCGACAAGGTTGCCCTGCAGCTCGGACGTGAGCGCCTGCTCCAGATAGGTCGTGATCTCCATGTCCTCGCCGCGACCCGTCGCGCCCATTTCCGGGACGCCGGCGACTTCGGCCGAGAAGCGGACGCAGCGCGTGCACTGGATGCAGCGGTTCATCGAGGTCTTGATCAGGGCGCCCAGATACTTGTCCTCGACCGCGCGCTTGTTTTCGGCAAAGCGCGAAGTGTCGACGCCGTAACCCATCGCCTGGTCCTGCAGGTCGCACTCGCCGCCCTGATCGCAGATCGGGCAATCCAGCGGATGGTTGATCAAGAGGAATTCCATCACGCCTTCGCGCGCCTTCCGGACCATCGGCGAACGCGTGGAAATCTCCGGCGGCTCGCCCTTCGGGCCCGGACGGCAGTCGCGCACGCCCCAGGCGCAGCTTGCGACCGGCTTCGGGCCGCCCTTGATCTCGACGAGGCACATCCGGCAATTGCCGGCGATCGACAGCCGCTCGTGATAGCAGAAGCGCGGAATTTCGGCGCCCGCGGCCTCGCACGCCTGCAGCAGCGTGTATTCCGCAGGCACATCGATCTCTTTGCCGTCGATGATGAGTTTGGTCATAGCTGTCTCAAGTCTTTCCCAGCTTGCAGTCTGGCGGTGTAACGCTGGCGGTCTTCAGCGATGCCGTGATCCATCGCTGGGTGTCGGCGCCATAGGTCGCGAGATAGGCCGGCTGCGCTGCGTTCTTCTCGCACAGGAATGGCAGATGCGGTTTCAGGTCGTAGTCGCAGGAGGCCTGCCACTCGCGCTTGCCCGCGAACGCGCTGATCGCTTCCTCGCAGGCATAAAGGAAATAAGTGACGAAGCTCTCGTACTGCACGTGCTCGTCGCCGCCCGCCTTGATCTTCTCATAGTCCGGCTGCGCGAACTTCGGATTCTTGAACGCCAGATCGGTGTAACCCAGAAACGCCTGCCGCGCGCTGGAGGCGCGGTTGCCGGTGCGGATTTCGTTGATCTGGAACAGGATCGCAACAAAGCCGAGCAGCGCCACGGCCGCCTGCGCCATCTGCGCCAGCGTCCCGTATCTCTGCCACCAAAAGCTCGGTTGCGACATCGCGATCACTCCGCCGCCACCATGTTCACGGGGTCGCGCACGCCGATATCGTCGATGTCAGCCTTGTGCGAATACTGGGCGATCCGCTCCTCGATCTCGTGACGGAAATGCGCGATCAGGCCCTGGATGGGCCAGGCGGCGGCGTCGCCGAGCGCGCAGATCGTGTGTCCCTCGACCTGCTTGGTCACTTCCAAGAGCATGTCGATCTCGCGCTTGTGCGCGCGGCCCTCGGCCATGCGCGTCAGCACGCGCCACATCCAGCCCGTGCCTTCGCGGCACGGCGTGCACTGGCCGCAGCTCTCGTGCTTGTAGAAATAGGAGATGCGCGCGATCGCCCGGATCAGGTCGGTCGACTTGTCCATCACGATCACGGCGGCGGTGCCGAGGCCGGAGCGCAGCTTGCTCAGGGAATCGAAATCCATCGGCGTGTCGATGATCTGCTCGGCCGGCACCATGCGCACCGACGAACCGCCGGGGATCACGGCCTTCAGATTGCCCCAGCCGCCACGAATGCCGCCGCAGTGCTTTTCGATCAGCTCGCGGAACGGAATGCCCATCGCCTCTTCGACGTTGCAGGGCCGCTCGACATGGCCGGAGACGCAGAACAGCTTGGTTCCGACATTGTTCGGCCGGCCGATCGCCGCGAACCACGCCGCGCCGCGTCGCAGGATGTCGGGCGCAACCGCGATGGACTCGACATTGTTGACGGTGGTCGGGCAGCCATAGAGGCCGACATTGGCCGGAAATGGCGGCTTCAGCCGCGGCTGGCCCTTCTTGCCTTCGAGGCTTTCGAGCAGCGCAGTTTCCTCGCCGCAGATATAGGCGCCGGCACCGTGCGCCACATATAGGTCGAACGGCCAGCCATGGAGGTTGTCCTTGCCGATCAGCTTGGCGTCATAGGCCTGATCGATGGCGGCCTGCAGGCGCTCGCGTTCGCGAATGAACTCGCCGCGCACGTAGATGTAGCAGGCATGCGCGCCCATCGCGAAGCTGGCCAAGAGGCAGCCTTCCACGAGCAGATGCGGATCGTGCCGCATGATCTCGCGGTCCTTGCAGGTGCCGGGCTCCGACTCGTCGGCATTGACGACGAGGTAGCTCGGCCGGCCGTCGGTGGATTCCTTCGGCATGAACGACCATTTCAGGCCGGTCGGAAAGCCAGCGCCACCACGACCACGCAGGCCGGAAGCCTTCATCTCGTTGATGATCCAGTCGCGGCCCTTGTCGATGATCGCTTTCGTGCCGTCCCACGCGCCGCGGCGGCGCGCGCCCTCCAGCCCCCAATCGTGGAGGCCGTAGAGGTTCTTGAAGATGCGATCCTTGTCGTCGAGCATGACTTGAAGCTTCCTAGCGGATCAACGGTTGGACTGCGCATAGGCAAGGCCCGCGGCGCATCCGCCGAAGGTCAGCGCCCACAACAGGCTGGATTCGAGCGTTGCGTTCAGCCCGTAACGCTGCAGCAGAAAGATGAACGTCGCCGCCACGACGGCGTGCATGCCGATATAGCGCCAGTTCTTCATCGCGCTGACCCTCCCCAGCCCGCCTGCGGGCAATGTGCCGTCACGCATCATGTGGATTCCTTCAGCGTCGTCGGCCCGCCCGCGGGCGCCGAGAACTGACGGTCGATCTGCGGTCCCGGCTTCGGCGGATTGCCCGAGGCAAAGCCGTCCAGCACCTTGCCGAAGGTTTCCTTGGTCAGGTCCTCGTAGGTGTCCTTCCAGATCTGCACCATCGGCGCATTCACGCAGGCACCCAGGCACTCGACCTCTTCCCAGCTGAAATTGCCGTCCTTCGACAGATGGAAGGGCTCATGATGGATGCGGCTCTGGCACACCTCGATCAGATCGCCGGCGCCGCGCAGGCGGCAGGGCGTGGTGCCGCAAACCTGCACATGGGCCTTCTTGCCGACCGGCTGGAGCTGGAACATGGTGTAGAACGTCGCGACTTCCAGCACTCGGATGTAGGGCATATCGAGCATATCGGCGACGACGCGGATCGCGGCTTCCGACAGCCACCCTTCATGCTGCTCCTGTGCGCGCCACAGGATCGCGATCACAGCGGAGGCCTGACGGCCCGGCGGATATTTGGCGATCTGCGCCTTGGCCCAGGCGAGATTCTCGTCCGTGAACGCAAAGCTCGCGGGCTGCAATTCCTTCGGGGCAAGGCGGCGGACGGACATCGTTTCAGTCTCTCATTGCACGCGGCGCGCGGCCTTCGCATTGAGCGCTTCCATCCGGGCGAGCCAGAATGCGCTTGCGGTGCCGAACACGTTGTAGCCGACATGGGTTGAAACCTTGATCCGATCAAGGATCGATAGATCAGTCACGGTTTCAAGGCGATGGCTGCGCGGATCGTAGACGATCAGCTTCAGCGATTGGTCGAGGATGTAGCGCGATACGGTGTGCTTGGGATCGTTGCCGTGCTCCTCGCACAAGAGCACGCTGTCGCCCTGCATCAGCCGCGCGCCGCCCTTCATGGCCTCGATCTCGACGCCTTCGACGTCGAGCTTGATTAGATATTTGCCGCCGGGCGCGATCTTGCCGTCGTCCAGGAGGTTATCCAGCGCGATGACCGGCACCTCCTCGCCGCCGGACTGGTCGCCGGCGATGCTGAAGGCCTCATGCTTGGTGCCTGATAGCCGCGCGGTGCCGCGCGCAGCACCAATTGCGCATTTCATGGTCTCGAAGCGATTGCCGTTGATGCGAGCGTTGTTGGCGAGCTTTGGATAGTTCTGCCCCGATGGCTCGATCGCGATCGCCTTGTGCGATCCGAATGGCTTGCTCGACACCAGAACCGACCAGTAGCCGTAATTGGCGCCGCAATCGAGCAGCGTGTAGTCAACATCGGCGGAATCCTGGAACAGCAGCTCCAGTTCATCCTCGTAATGGAAGCTGCGATTGAGCAGCTTGCTCCAATAGCCATCGCCATAGGGAAATTCGAACACTGCATCGTCGTTGAGTTTGACCTGGATACCGCGCTCCGGCAGCGTCGTGCGCAACAGGTTGGCGCACATGTTGTAGCCACGATGCGAAAAGTTCGACGCCACCTTCGAGCCCAACACCAGCGCGAGGGCGGCCAAGCGCTCCCACGCGTTCGCACCTTCGAGTGCGCCCGATGCCCGGTCGAACTGGATGGGCGCCTGCGCCATCACCGATCGACCTCTCCGAACACGATGTCGAGCGAGCCGAGGATGGCCGAGACGTCGGCGAGCAGATGGCCCTTGCAGATGTGATGCATCGCCTGCAGGTGCGCAAAGCCCGGCGCGCGGATCTTGCACTTGTAGGGCCTGTTGCTGCCGTCGGAGACCAAATAGACGCCGAATTCGCCCTTCGGCGCTTCCACCGCGGCGTAGACCTCGCCGGCCGGCACGTGCACGCCTTCGGTGTACAGCTTGAAGTGATGGATCAGGGCTTCCATCGAGCGCTTCATCTCGCCGCGACGGGGCGGTGCGATCTTATTGTCCTCGACCACGACGGGCCCCTGCCCGTCAGGTGCTCTAAGCTTCTGGATGCACTGCTTCATGATGCGCACCGACTGGCGCATCTCTTCCATGCGGATCAGGTAGCGGTCGTAGCAGTCGCCGTTCTTGCCGATCGGGATGTCGAAATCCATCTCGGCATAGCACTCATAGGGTTGCGCCTTGCGCAGATCCCAGGCCGCGCCCGAGCCACGCACCATCACGCCCGAAAAGCCCCACTCCCAGGCTTCTTTCAGCGAGACGACACCGATATCGACGTTGCGCTGCTTGAAGATGCGGTTGCCGGTCAGGAGCGTATCGAGATCGGCGACGACCTGCAGGAACGGATCGCACCAGGCCTCGATATCGTCGATCAGTTTTGGCGGCAGGTCCTGATGCACGCCGCCCACGCGGAAATAGGCCGCATGCATGCGCGAGCCGGAGGCGCGTTCATAGAACACCATCAGCTTTTCGCGCTCCTCGAATCCCCACAGCGGCGGGGTGAGCGCGCCGACGTCCATTGCCTGCGTGGTGACGTTGAGCAGATGCGACAGGATGCGGCCGATCTCGCAGTAGAGCACGCGGATCAACTGGCCGCGGCGCGGCACCGCGATACCGAGCAGCTTTTCCGCCGCCAGGCAGAACGCGTGCTCCTGGTTCATCGGCGCGACGTAATCGAGCCGGTCGAAATACGGAATCGCCTGCAAATAGGTCTTGTGCTCGATCAGCTTCTCGGTGCCGCGGTGAAGCAGACCGATGTGTGGATCGACGCGCTCCACCACTTCGCCGTCCAGCTCAAGAACGAGACGAAGCACACCGTGCGCCGCAGGATGCTGCGGTCCAAAATTAATGGTGAAGTTGCGCAGGTTCTGTTCATTCATGATCGTCAGGCCTTCGGCTCAGCCTTCTCATCGCCGGGCAGCGGATAGTCCGCGCCTTCCCACGGCGAAAGGAAATCGAATTTGCGGAATTCCTGATTGAGGCGGACGGGCTCGTAGAGCACCCGCTTCTCCTGGTCGTCATAGCGGACCTCGACGAAGCCGGTGAGCGGAAAATCCTTGCGCAGTGGATGGCCGTCGAAGCCGTAATCGGTCAGCAGCCGGCGCATGTCGGGATGGCCGGTGAAGATCACGCCGTAGAGGTCGTAGGTTTCCCGCTCGAACCAGTCGGCGCCGGGAAACACCTCGATGATCGAGGGCACCTGCGTGGTCTCGTCGGCCTCGGCGCGGACGCGAATGCGCTCGTTCAGGGTCGGCGACAGCAGGTGATAGACCACGTCGAAACGCTTCTCGCGGCTGGGGTAGTCGACAGCGGTGACGTCGGTAATGTTGACGAAGCGCAGCGCCGGATCGTCACGCAGGTGCTTCATCACCTCGACGATCTTCGCCACGTCGACCGTAATGGTGAGCTGATTGAACGCGACCGCATGCGCCGTGGCTGCGCCCGGAAGCGCGCTAACAATCGTCTGCCCAAGGGCCTCGAGCTTGCCGTCATCCATTACCTAAAACCTTAGCGTTCGATAGTCCCGATGCGGCGGATCTTCTTCTGCAGCAGCAGAACGCCGTAAAGCAACGCCTCCGCCGTCGGCGGGCATCCGGGCACGTAGATGTCGATCGGCACGATGCGGTCGCAGCCGCGCACGACCGAGTAGGAATAGTGATAATAGCCGCCGCCGTTGGCGCACGACCCCATCGAGATCACGTAGCGCGGCTCGGGCATCTGATCGTAGACCTTGCGCAGCGCCGGCGCCATCTTGTTGGTTAGCGTGCCCGCCACGATCATCACATCGGACTGCCGCGGCGAGGCGCGCGGTGCAAAGCCGAAGCGCTCGACGTCATAACGCGGCATCGACACCTGCATCATCTCGACCGCGCAGCAGGCGAGACCGAACGTCATCCACATCAAGGAGCCCGTGCGCGCCCAGGTGATCAGATCATCGGCGGCGGCGACAAAGAAGCCCTTGTCGGACAGCTCGTGATTGACCTCGAGGAAGAACGGGTCATTGGCCCCGACCGGCTTGCCGGTCGAAGGATCGAGAATGCCCTTCGGCGCCTGCGCGATATCAGGCGAAGAGCCGATTATTCTCTCGCTCAATCCCATTCGAGCGCGCCTTTCTTCCATTCATAAGCAAAGCCGACCGTGAGGACAGCGAGGAACACCATCATCGACCAGAAGCCGGTGGCCCCTAACTTGCCGAACGCGACCGCCCACGGGAACAAGAACGCCACTTCGAGGTCGAAGATGATGAAGAGGATCGCAACCAGGTAGAAGCGCACGTCGAACTTCATACGGGCGTCGTCGAATGCGTTGAATCCGCATTCATAGGCGGAGAGCTTCTCCGGGTCCGGCTGCTGGAACGCGACCAGGAACGGCGCAATCAGGAGCGCCAGACCGATCAGGCTCGCCACCCCGACAAACACGACAAGTGGAAGGTAATTTTGCAGGATGCCGTTCATCGGCGGTGCCTTTTCCTGCGGATTTCGACCGCAGATTCGTTGATTGGAATTATTCTTGCCTTAGCGCAGCGCAACAGAGGGCGCAAGACGAGCCCTCCTGACGCCTCGGCCTGCCCCCGATGCGTCGGCAGAACACCAAAAAGTGTTGCGTTCCTGCCTCTCCTGACCAACGCCTGCCGGCCAGCATAGTGCCCCAACTTCAGCTCAAATGCTTCTCATCCGCAAGCATCTGGGCGGCCGTGTCCGTGAGCCGGTCGATCTGATCAAGCAACACCGCCAGCTCGTCCTTGCTGAGCTGTTCCAGAAGGCGCTGGTTGCGCTCCTGAGCGCCGGCCACAATGGCGTCATGGGCGGCCAGCCCCGCCTTGGTGAGGCAAACCAGCGTCTCGCGATTGTCCCGCGGATTGACCTCCCTGGCGACCAGCTTGCGCGCGACCAGTTCCGCCAGCGCGCGGCTGATCTGGCCCTTGTCCATGCCGACCGCCTCCGCGAGGCGGATCACGCTCATCGGTGGCCGCCGCCCGAGCGAGGCCACCAGGCCGAATTCCACCGAGGACAGCCCCGTCAGCCGCTTGTAACGCAGGATCGCGCCGCGCTTGAGTAGGTTCGCCAGCACCATCAGTCGCGATGACATCATCGCGGTGATCGGCGCCAGCTCCGCGGCATCATCTGACGGAGGCGAAGGCGTGGTCTGCTTTCCCAGCTTCCGGCTCATTTGCAAACCTCTGCCAACAAAGCGGGGCGGTGCCAAGAGCATCGCGCACGCCCGCAGATAAGACGCTCGAATAGCGCTATCGGATAAGCCAATCGACAAATCGTTGACACTGTCATCGATCCTGCTTTCACTGATTGGAATAATTCAACGACCGCGGCGGCAATGCCGTGGCGGGAGGAGACGGATGACCATCACGCAGCGGGATCGCGATCTCGGGACCGGCTACGCCTTGAAGCCGCCCACGACCCGAACGGCATCTATGTCGCCGGCCGGGTGAAGAATGCAGGCGATATCGGCCGCATGCGCTCCAAGTTCAATGGCAAGTTCTGGTGGGACATGACCGAGCGGGAGCACCAGCAATTCCCCGGGGATTACGAGGCGCAGGTCGGCCAGGGTCCGGTGACGATTCATTCGGAAGAGCATTTCGGCCAGAGCGACCGCGGCATCCTGATGATCCGGCGGATGCTGAGCGATCAGCTCGAGGCGATCGCTGCGGGGCGCGATCCGATTGGCGTTTCCTTCGAGAGAGACGCGCCGCCGGTCGAATTCGAGGCCGGCAATTTCATCCGCGACGCCTGACGCGACAAAGCCGCACGGCCGTCGCTCCGGCTACTAATGCCGGCGCTGCTCACCGTCGTCTATGCGCTGAACTCCTCGACGGCACCATCTTCAATGTCCTGACCGAACCAGGGGTTCGCGCTCAGCGACATTATGGGCCTGCTCGCCGGCTCCGACCAACGCCGCCTGTATGTGATGTACATCACAGATGACATCGCGAGAAACCGGCCAAAAACCGTCCGAATGAAACCATTTTGCCGAAACCGCGAAACGATCTTGAAACAGACAGGGCGTACCTCTCTCGCCAACACAGGACGTCAAAGGCGTCCGGGAGGCATCATATGAACCATTCATTTCATTCGGCAGATCGCGCCACCCATTTGAAGATCGTGGTTGTTGCCCTGGTGGCAGGCATTGCGGTTGCGGCGTTCGGCATTTCCGCCCGGACCGGCGCGGATTACAGCCAGACCGCCCAGGTCGTGAAGGCCGGCAAGCCGGTGGTCGTCACCAGCTCGAGCACCTCGACGGTCCGTTAAGCGATATTGATAATACCGGAATAAAAACGGCCGCCTTCAGGGCGGCCTTTTTGTTTGCAGCGGTTTCGGAGACCAGCACTAAGCCATTGATAAAAATGGCGCGAGAGACGGGACTCGAACCCGCGGCCTCCGCCGTGACAGGGCGGCGCTCTAACCAACTGAGCTACTCCCGCGGATGCCGTATCATATCCTGATCCGCGCAGAACCGAGGGCATAAAGGCCTGCTTCCGCTTAGTCAAGGACGTTGCGAATGTCCGCGTCAAATGGGTATTTTTGCGATTACGGTACGAATAGTCGCCTGTTTTCGGGCAAAACTGCGTAGGTAGCAATCGGTCGAATCGTTTAACGCCTGCACTATCCGGGTTTCTTGAAACCCTCCGCGCTCCCGTCGCAGCGGATCTTTGGGTTTCCCGTCACCTCCGACGCATTTTCCGGCGCCGGCATTCACAAACGCGCTCAAAAGTCATTGCAAGCAACGAGGAGGGCCAGACATGGCAAAGAAGGCAGCGGCTCCAGCCACCATCACACTCAAGCATCTGGCAGCGGCTCTTGCCGAGGAACATGAACTGTCGAAGAAAGCCGCCGAGGCGCTTCTGACCGACATGGTCGCCAAGATCACCAAACACCTCAAGAAGGGCGACCGGATCCGCATCGTCGGGCTCGGCATCCTCCAGGTCCGCAAGCGTGCCGCCCGCATCGGCCGCAACCCGGCGACCGGGGAACCGATCCAGATCAAGGCCAGCAAGAAGGTCGCCTTCCGGGCAGTCAAGGAGCTCAAGGAAGCCATTTGAGGCTTCACCTGACGTTTGCCTTGGCGGCCACCAGAAGTGCGCCATTTCCGGCGGGGACCCGGAATGGCCTTTTCTGTTATAGAGCCTTCCTGTCGCTCATCTTTTCCGGATCGTCATGTCCCCTTCTTCCCTCGCCTTCACCCACGACGTCACCGAGCGCTTGCTGCGCTATGTCGTGATCGACACCCAGTCCGATCCGAACTCGCCGACCTGCCCCTCCACTGAGAAGCAGAAAAATCTCGGCCGCCTGCTGGCGTCCGAGTTGCAGGCGATGGGGCTCAAGGACGCCCATCTCGACGAGCACGGCTATGTCTACGCGACCATTCCCGCCAACACCGACAAAAAGGTGCCGGTGATCTGCTTCTGCTCGCATATGGACACCTCGCCGGATTGCACCGGCGCCAACGTCAAGCCGCAGATCGTGAGGAATTACCAGGGCGGCGATATTGTGCTGCCGGCCGATCCCACCCAGGTGATCCGCGCCGCCGACCACCCCGCGCTCGCCGGCCAGATCGGGCATGACATCATCACGACCGATGGCACCACGCTGCTTGGCGCCGACAACAAGGCCGGCCTTGCCGAGATCATGGATGCGGCGCGGTTCCTGGTTGAGAACCCGCAAGTCAAGCATGGCACCATCAAGATCCTGTTCACGCCCGACGAGGAGATCGGCCGCGGCGTCGACAAGGTGGACCTGAAAAAGCTCGGCGCCGACTTCGCCTACACGATGGACGGCGAAAGCGCCGGGAATATCGAGGACGAAACCTTTTCGGCCGACGGCGCCACCATCACCATCGAGGGCGTCTCGACCCATCCCGGTTTTGCCAAGGGCAAGATGGAGCACGCAATCAAGATCGCCGCCGCCATCATCGAGCGCCTGCCCAAGGATACCTGTTCGCCGGAAACGACGGAAGGCAAGGAAGGCTTTCTGCATCCGATCGGCATCAAGGGCGAGCTGGAAAAGGCCACCATCGGCTTCATTGTCCGCGATTTCACCAATGAGGGCCTGAAGGAAAAGGAAGCCCTGCTCGAAGGCATCGTCAAAGACGTGATGAAAGGCTATCCGCACTCGACGTGGCGGATGGAGGTCAAGCCGCAATACCGCAACATGAAAGAGGTGATCGACCGCCACCCCGAAACCGTCGACTACGCGATCGAGGCGATCAAGCGCGCCGGGCTTACGCCGGTTAGAAGCTCGATCCGCGGCGGCACCGACGGCTCGCGCCTGTCGTTCATGGGCCTGCCCTGCCCCAACATCTTCGCCGGCGAACACGCTTTCCACTCGCGCCTCGAATGGGTCAGCCGCCAGGACATGGAAAAGGCCGCCGAGACTATCGTGCATCTGACGATGATCTGGGAAGAGCGGGCATAATCAGACCGAAAGACGTAGCTTCGATAGCGGCCGTCAGTGTAGTTTTTGCGTGGAAACGAGGAAGTCTACATGCGGTTGTCAAAACTCGCCGCTTGCACGCTTATCGTCGGAGCCACAGGCTCAATGTCCGCGCCTTCAGCGCTGGCCGCTTCTGACTGTCCAATATTGGTCGAACTGGCGGACTGGGGCGAGAACCCCACCGGCGACGTCAGCGTCGCGTCCGGGCAAAGTTGCCAGTTTTCGATCAAGATGCGCGGCACGGTGAGTAGCTCGGAGATTCAGCAAAAGCCGGCACGCGGCAAATTGAAAAAGCTCAACGCAACTACTTACGAATACAAGGCGAAGGCTAGATACAAAGGAAGCGATACGTTTGCCATCAAAGCAACAGGTCAGGGACCGACGGCTTCTGGCACGTCGGTGATCACCGTGCACGCGACGATCAAGTAGAGTTCCTTGCGTGCATTGCATCGCAGACGCGCTGCCGTCCAACAAGCCAACCTACGGCAGCGATCCTCGCAAGCCCACGACACCAGTATTCGGGGTGACTTGGCTACCGTTCTCTGGGGCGGCGCGCGTGCGGACCTCACTCTGCTCGGACATAGTGATGACGCGTACGAAGATCACGCCGAGCACAACGACCGCGATCGTAATCAGCCCGGCCCGGGCCGGAGTTGGATTTGAATTGGGTACGCGCATCACTGCTGCTACTCGTGCGCATCCGCCAGCCCGCTGCGACAAGCATCGCTGAGTCGCCCGGCGATTTGGTGGCGTGACGGTGGCGATCCGGCGTTCAATTGGAATGGGCGGCCGTCCCCGCGCTACTCTCTCCGCGTCATTGCGGCGGCACGAGGGTCGCTCGCCTTACTCACGACGCCCGCGCCGTCACGATCCAAACCGACGCCGGCAGCAGCACCGCATCGCCCTTGGCGAACGGCGTCAGCGCCTCGCGGATCGACGCGGCGACGGCAGCGCGGGCATCTTCCGGCTGTCCCTCCAGCGCCCGGCTCACCGGACCGATTTCCAGCGCCCCCTGTACCGCGCCATCGAGCCCGCGCCCGATCGCAGCATCCAGCAGCAGCGGACACGCTTCCATCTCGACGCCGGTAAAGCCGGCCTCGCCGAGAATGCGGCGCACGCGCTCCTCGGAGGCAAACGCGAACGGCCCGGGATCTTCCGGCCCCTGCTGCGGCAGTTTCGGCACGTGCTTGTAGGCGGCCGCAAGCGGCACCATGAAGAACGGATTTTCGCGCGGCTCGCGCCAGCAGGCGAATACCAGACGGCCGGTCGGCCGCAGAGCTTTTCGCATATTGGCAAACGAGAGCGCCGGATCGGCAAAGAACATCACGCCGAAGCGCGAGGCCAGCACATCGTAGCTCGCCGGCTCGAACGGATAGACGGTGGCATCGGCCAGAACAAAATCGATCGGCAGGTCCTTCGGCGTAGCCTGCCGCGCCCGCTCCAGCATCGGGCCCGAGACGTCGATACCCAGCACGCGGCCTGTCGGCTCGACCGCTTGCGCGAACGCAATTGCGGTGGCGCCGCTGCCGCAGCCGACATCGATGACACGCTCGCCCGGCTGGAAGCCGGCCCGATCAACGATGAGATCGGCGACCGGTTTGAGCAGCACGTCCTGCGCCGCCTGACGATCGGCCCAGCGCTGCCCGGCGGGACCGTTCCAGTAAGCGACCTGGTCGGCGTTTTGATCGTGGCTGGCTGGAGCGTCCATTCGCGCGGGTCCCTTCTTGATTGTTTTGGGAAGTTCGGGATCAGTCCGCCTTCGCTCGCCGAGCTTCGGCGCGACAGCCTTCGCCCTGCAAAAAAAGAAGGTACGAAAGTTTTGATCACATGTCAGCCCGGCACGCCACATAGAAAGCGCAACCGGCAGGCGCTTGCAGTTCATGCCGGAAGACTGAGCGCTAACGCCGAATTAATCTCAACAGCCTATTATCCCAGGCAGTTCTAGTTGGGTGTCGCGTAAAGGAGCCGTCGCGAGGGACGATCCAGCGACGGCTCCTTTTTTGTTTCACTCATTGAGGTTGACGCACGTGACCACGACACCTGAAAAGCAGAGCCCAACCGAACAACCCGAATCGACCGCACCGAGCAAGCCATCGAGCCGGAAATCGGTCCTGGCATTCGCAATCTTCGCTCTTGGCATAAACACGAGTGCGGCAATTTATACGCTGTCGCCGTCCGACTTTGCCCTGCCGGATATCAGCCATCTGGCCGAACTGCTTCCGCAGTACAAAGCCTCCGATCCGATACCGGATCCGGCTGTCGCCGCGTTGAAGGACATTCAGTCGGCCCAGCAGCAACACGTTGCCGCGCTGCAAGAGAGCAATATCTTACTGCAGCAAAACACAGCTCTTCTTCAGCAGGATTCAATTGCGCTTGCTTCCCTGAGACAGAGCGTCGTGGACGAGCAGGCCGGTGTGAAGAAGTTATCTGCTCAGATAGCGGATGAGCATGAAGACGTGAAAAAGATGTCTGCTCAGATTTCCAGGCTCATAGCGAAGGTCGACTTGCTGCAAAATGCAATAAGCCCGGAGGTGACTTCCTCCATTCGCACCGGGCACGCTCGTAACCGGCTATCTCAGGTGACGCGCAAAAAGATGGCTCGGCAGCCGAAACCTGCAGGACCTGTAGGACCTGTTTCGCTTGGAGGAGCGCCCCTAATTCTCTCGCCGACCACGACAGTCCCACAAGGCTGAACGAAAAGAGAGTGAGGCGCCAGTCCGCCTTCGCTCTTCGAGCTTCGGCGCGAAAGCCTTCGCCCCTGCGCAGGCGCAAACGTGGCACTACCGCCACGAACGATGGCTTGCCCAGCCGTAGCCCGCAGGGCGAAGGCTGGTAGGCGGTGAGAGATTCGAACTCCCGACCCTCTCGGTGTAAACGAGATGCTCTAACCAGCTGAGCTAACCGCCCGTGAGCCGCCCCTATCTACAGCGCCGCAAGGTGTGAACGCAAGCGAGGCTGTTGCCGACAAATGGCCCCAAATCGGCACATTTGCCGGGAAATACGGACCATACGGCGATATCATGAAACCTTTCCTGCGCAACGGCCTGCTGGCGGTGACGGTTTCGTGTTGACGACCATCAAACCCTCACTGCTGACGCGCATCTCACGCGCCATAGACTGAAGTTAGTCAGTATCGCGCCCCGGCAACCCCGCGATATCCTTGATCCAGGGCGCGGCGGAGCGGCACCAGATTTGCCGAGCCGGCCTGAGTTCGCCGCGCTGGCGGATGCTACCCCAGCGGATGCCCCAATCGTCCGCCCCGCCCTCGCCGCTCGTGAACATCGGCGAGCCGCAGACCTCGCAAAAATGCTGGAAGCGCGTGCGGCCGTTGTCGCCCTTCTTGGGATAGATCTTTGCCGGCGCGCCCGTCATCTGGATCTGCTCGGCGGAACAGAGCACCGTGACGCGATATGGCGAACCGGTAAGGTTCTGGCAGTCGGTGCAATGACAGATCGATACCTTCTCCGGATCGATAACGGCCCGATAGGTCACCCGCCCGCAATGGCACTGCCCGTCGATTTCCATGCCCGTCAACTCCGCTTGCTCACGTAAGATCCGCACAAACAAAAACGGCGCCCGAAGGCGCCGTTTTATCATCGATCAGTAGATCGGGCTTAGTGGGCGGTCAGACCACCGCCGGCTTCCTCGCCTGCGTCGGGCTTCACGTCCACCTTGGTCTCCTCTTCCCAGACGATCGGCGTCGGCGTGCGGACCAGCGCCTTGGCGACCACCTCATCGAGCCTCGCGACCGGGATGATCTCCATGCCGCCCTTGATCGCATCGGAAATCTCCGTCAGATCCTTGGCGTTGTCCTCGGGTATCAGCACCGTCTTGATGCCGCCGCGGGCCGCAGCCAGCAGCTTCTCCTTCAGACCGCCGATCGGCAGCACGCGGCCGCGCAGCGTGATCTCGCCAGTCATCGCGACATCGTGCCGGACCGGAATGCCGGTCATGACCGAGATGATCGCGGTGGCCATTGCCACACCCGCCGACGGTCCGTCCTTCGGGGTTGCCCCCTCCGGCACGTGGACGTGGATGTCGCGCTTGTCGAACAACGGCGGCTCGACGCCGTAGTTGATCGCCCGCGAGCGGACGTAAGACGCCGCTGCCGAGATCGACTCCTTCATCACGTCGCGCAGGTTGCCCGTGACGGTCATCTTGCCCTTGCCGGGCATCATGACGCCTTCGATGGTCAGCAGCTCGCCGCCGACATCGGTCCAGGCAAGGCCGGTGACGATACCGACCTGCGGCTCGCTCTCGATCTCGCCGAAGCGGAATTTCGGCACGCCGAGGAAGTCCTCTAGGGTCTTCTCGGTGACCTTGACCGACTTCTTCTTGGAGATCATCAGCTCCTTCACCGCCTTGCGGGCGAGTGTGGAGAGCTCACGCTCCAGGTTACGCACGCCCGCTTCGCGGGTGTAGCGGCGGATCATCAGGAGCAGCGCATCGTCGTCGATCGACCACTCCTTCGAGTCGAGGCCATGCTTGGAGATGGCGTTCGGGATCAGGTGCTTGCGCGCGATCTCGACCTTCTCGTTCTCGGTGTAGCCGGCGATCCGGATGATCTCCATGCGGTCCATCAGCGGACCCGGAATATTCAGCGTATTCGCGGTCGTGATGAACATGACGTTCGACAGATCGTAGTCGACCTCCAGATAGTGGTCGTTGAAGGTCGAGTTCTGCTCGGGGTCCAAAACCTCAAGCAGCGCCGATGATGGATCGCCGCGGAAATCGGCGCCCATCTTGTCGATCTCGTCCAACAGGAACAGCGGGTTCGAGGTCTTCGCCTTGCGCATCGACTGGATGATCTTGCCGGGCATCGAGCCGATATAGGTGCGGCGGTGACCGCGGATTTCCGCTTCATCGCGCACGCCGCCGAGCGAGACGCGCACGAACTCGCGGCCCGTCGCCTTCGCGATCGACTTGCCGAGCGAGGTCTTGCCGACGCCGGGAGGTCCGACCAGGCACAGGATCGGTCCGGTCAGCTTGTTGGCGCGCGACTGCACCGCAAGATACTCGATGATGCGGTCCTTGACCTTCTCGAGCCCGTAGTGGTCGGAATCGAGCACAGCCTGCGCCGCCTCGAGGTCCTTCTTGACCTTGGACTTCTTGTTCCACGGGATCGACAGCAGCCAGTCGAGATAGTTGCGCACGACGGTTGCTTCCGCGGACATCGGCGACATCTGGCGCAGCTTCTTCAGTTCGTGCTGCGCCTTCTCCCGCGCTTCCTTGGAAAGCTTGGTCTTGGCAATCTTCTCTTCCAGATCGGCCAACTCGTCGCGACCTTCGTCGTCGCCGAGCTCCTTCTGGATCGCCTTCATCTGCTCGTTCAGATAATACTCGCGCTGGGTCTTCTCCATCTGGCGCTTGACGCGCGAACGGATGCGCTTCTCGACCTGCAGCACCGAGATTTCGCTCTCCATCAGCCCCAGCACCTTCTCCAGGCGCTGCGTGACCGACAACGTCTCCAGGATGCCCTGCCGGTCCGCGATCTTGACGGCCAGATGCTGCGCGACCTGGTCGCTCAGCTTGGCGAAGTCGGTGATCGCCTGAACCACGCCGACGACTTCGGCGGAGATCTTCTTGTTCAGCTTCACATAGCTTTCGAAATCGGACACGACCGAGCGCGCCAGGGCTTCGGCTTCAACCGAATTGGCGTCGGTGTCGGCGAGCGCGATCGCGGTCGCTTCATAGTATTCGGTACGGTCGGAATATTTCTGCACGCGCGCGCGCTCAAGGCCTTCGACCAGCACCTTCACGGTGCCGTCGGGAAGCTTCAGGAGCTGCAGCACGCTGGCGAGCGTACCGACCTCGTAGATCGATTCCGGGCTTGGATCATCGTCGGACGCGTTCTTCTGCGTCGCCAGCAGGATCAGCGCGTCGTTCTTCATCACCTCTTCGAGGGCGCGGATCGATTTCTCGCGGCCGACGAACAGCGGCACGATCATGTGCGGAAATACGACGATGTCGCGGAGCGGCAGCACCGGATACGAATGGCTTTCGCCGAGAACGATGGTTGGCCGGGTTTTTGGGGATGTCATGGCCTATTCCTTCTGTTTTGCCCCCTTGCACGCAACCCGCTTAAGCCTGCGCAACTGCCACAAGGTGCCGGGAGTTCCGGTTCGCTCGGCCGCCTTCGCAAGCCGCCTCACCAGATGATTTTGCGACGAATCTCGAACGTGATTTCCGCCACCATGGGCATTAGGTGGCTATCGGGTATGGGGGTGTCAAGTCACGGAAAAATGCCCATTATTTCGGGCCAGATGCGCGGGGAAATACCGGCAACGAAGCGGCCGCCGGAAGGCCCGGCGGCCGTCTTATTCACGCAAATCTTTGCGGGCGCGATCAGGCGCTGGCGCTGCTCTCGACGGCGCGGTCGGAACGGTCCGCATAGATGTAGAGCGGACGGGCAGTTCCCTCGACAACTTCGCGCGAGATCACAACCTCTTCGACACCTTCCAAACCCGGCAGATCGAACATGGTCTCGAGCAGGATGCTTTCGAGGATCGAACGCAGGCCACGCGCGCCGGTCTTGCGCTCGATCGCCTTGCGGGCGACCGC
Source organism: Bradyrhizobium hereditatis (assembly GCF_020329435.1). Taxonomy (GTDB): domain Bacteria; phylum Pseudomonadota; class Alphaproteobacteria; order Rhizobiales; family Xanthobacteraceae; genus Bradyrhizobium; species Bradyrhizobium hereditatis. Next base: position 901,767 of record NZ_JAGKJK010000001.1, read on the forward strand.
GCCAAGCGCCTCGTCGGCGAAGGTGAGTTCGATGTTCTCCATTTCGAACAGCCGCTGGTATTGTTTCACCAGCGCGTTCTTCGGATCGGTCAGGATCTTCTTCAGCGAGTTCTCGTCGAGGTCCTCCAGCGTCGCAACGACCGGCAGACGGCCGACGAATTCCGGGATCAAGCCGTACTTCAAGAGATCTTCCGGCTCGACATGGCGGAAGATTTCACCGGTACGTCGATCCTCCGGCGCCAGCACCTGGGCGGCGAAACCGATCGAGGTCGAACGTCCGCGCGCGGAGATGATCTTCTCTAGCCCTGAGAAGGCGCCGCCGCAGATGAACAGGATGTTCGTGGTGTCGACCTGCAGGAACTCCTGCTGCGGGTGCTTGCGGCCGCCCTGCGGCGGCACGGAGGCAACCGTGCCTTCCATGATCTTCAGCAGCGCCTGCTGCACGCCCTCGCCCGACACGTCGCGGGTGATCGAGGGGTTATCGGACTTGCGGCTGATCTTGTCGATTTCGTCGATATAGACGATGCCGCGCTGCGCGCGCTCGACATTGTAGTCGGCCGACTGCAACAGCTTCAGGATGATGTTCTCGACGTCCTCACCGACATAGCCGGCTTCCGTCAGCGTCGTCGCATCCGCCATCGTGAACGGCACGTCGAGAATGCGCGCCAGCGTCTGCGCCAACAGCGTCTTGCCCGAACCGGTCGGACCGATCAGCAGGATGTTCGACTTCGCGAGTTCGACGTCGTTGTGCTTGGTCTGATGATTGAGGCGCTTGTAGTGATTGTGGACGGCAACCGACAGCACCTTCTTGGCATGGCTCTGGCCGATCACGTAGTCGTCCAGCACCTTGCAGATTTCCTTCGGCGTCGGAATCCCGTCGCGCGACTTCACCAGCGAGGACTTGTTCTCCTCACGGATGATGTCCATGCAGAGTTCGACGCACTCGTCGCAAATGAATACAGTCGGACCCGCGATGAGTTTGCGGACTTCGTGCTGGCTCTTTCCACAGAACGAGCAATACAGCGTGTTCTTGGAGTCGCTCGTGCCAACCTTACTCATTCCTGTCTCCGTCCGCCGTTCGATCCGTTACCCGATCGACCCATTCCGGCACTGCACCGGACCTGAAGGTAGATAGAGCAAATTCCATACCAGAAAAGACCCTAACTCAATTACGCACCGTGCTGCGAATCACGGCCCTAGAATCCCCCGCGATCTTAACCCAGTCTGCACAGCCAACCATGCTGTCACCCGACTATCAAGAATTCGCTAATCGGGGCGAAATGGCTACCCGTGACAATACCGTGATTTGTGGCGTTCGCACGGGGAGAAGTTGACGAAATCGACCGAGCGTTGCGGTATTGCCACGCCGCAAAACCGGCACGAAAGCGGAACTTTCGGCCCGTGCGGGCGCGCAAGCAGGCGCTTTCGGCCATATTTGCCGATTCAACCAACCGTTAAGGTCAACGCAGGGTGTCGCGATCCGTATCCTTACGGGACCCTCACCGGCGTCACTTCCTCGGGGCGCTTGTCGATCACCTTGTCGACGATCCCGAAGTCGTGGGCCATCTCGGCGGTCAGGAATTTGTCGCGCTCCAGCGCGTCCTCAATCGCCTTGTAGGTCTGGCCGGTGTGCTTCACGTAGATCTCGTTGAGGCGCTTCTTGAGATTCAGGATCTCCTGCGCGTGCAGCATGATGTCGGTGGCCTGGCCTTGGAAGCCGCCGGAGGGCTGATGCACCATGATACGGGAGTTCGGCAGCGAGAAGCGCATGTCCTTTTCGCCAGCGGCAAGCAGCAGCGAGCCCATCGAGGCCGCCTGGCCCGTGCACAGCGTCGATACCGGCGGACGGATGAACTGCATGGTGTCGTAGATCGCAAGACCCGATGTCACCACGCCGCCGGGCGAGTTGATGTACATCGAGATTTCCTTCTTGGGATTTTCCGCCTCGAGGAACAGAAGCTGCGCGACAATCAGCGTCGACATGCCGTCTTCGACCGGACCGGTCACGAAGATGATGCGCTCTTTCAGAAGCCGCGAGAAGATGTCGTAGGCGCGTTCACCGCGGTTGGTCTGTTCGACCACCATCGGAACGAGGTTCATGTAGGTTTCAACGGGATCGCGCATTGGTTACCCCAAGGGTTAGTAGAACGTTAGGCACCGAGCAGGCGGGCGAACATCCATCGGCAAGGCAGGCCAACCGGCATGATGCCGCGCTCGGACGAACGTCCCGTGATGCAGGACTTCAACTCAGAACTCGCGTTAGCGAGCCGCTCACAGATATGAGCCAATTTCCCGGCGACAAGACCGGGTAATCGCAAGCCGAACGAGGCGAGTTCAAGCTGATTCGCCGACGATCTCATAGCGACGGGTGGCGTCACCACGCCGCTTTCGCCGTTCATCATTAACGTGCGCCTGACCAAATCGATCAGGCTGCGCTCTTCTCGTCTTCGTCCTTGAACAGGTCCTCGCGCGAGACCTTCTTCTCAGTCACGTTAGCGAGTTCGAGGATGAAATCCACCACCTTGTCTTCATAAATCGGCGCACGAAGCTGGGCCAGCGCATTGGCATTATTGCGATAGTAGTCCCAGACTTCCTTCTCGCGGCCGGGCATCGAACGGGCACGCTCGATCACCGCGCGGCTGACCTCGTCGTCGGTGACGGTGATCTTGTTCTTCTCGCCGATCTCCGAGAGCACGAGACCGAGCCGGACGCGGCGGTCGGCGATCTTCTTGTATTCTTCCTTGGCTGCCTCTTCGGTGGTGTTCTCGTCGGCAAAGGTCTTGCCGGACGATTCCATCTCGGCCTTGATCGAGTTCCACATCAGGTTGAACTCTTCCTCGATCAGCGACGGCGGCGCCTCGAACTTGTGGCTGTCGTCGAGACGGTCAAGCAGCGCGCGCTTGACGCGCTGGCGCGTGGCGCCGGCGAACTCGGCGACCAGACGCTCGCGCGCGGCTTCCTTCAGCTTGTCGAGCGATTCCAGACCAAGCGTCTTGGCGAACTCGTCGTCGATCTTCGTCTCGCCGGGAGCTTCGATCAGCGTCGCCGTGGTCTCGAATTCGGCCGGCTGTCCCGCAAGCTTTTCGCTGGCGTAGTTCTTCGGGAACGACACTTTCAGCGTGCGGGTCTCGCCGGCGCCGATGCCTTCGAGCTGTTCCTCAAAACCAGGAATGAACTGGCCGGCGCCGATCACGACCTGGATGCCCTCGCCGGTGCCGCCGTCGAACGGCACGCCATCGATCGAGCCCTTGAAGTTGATGGTGACGCGATCGCCCTTCTCGGCCTTGGCGCCCTCGCCCTTGGCCGCGTAGGGACGGTTCTGCTCGGCAATGCGCTTGATCGCCTCGTCGACCTCGGTGTCGGTGACCTCGACCACCGGCTTCTCCACGGAGAAGGTCTTGAAATCGGCGAGCTGGATGGTCGGCACGACCTCAATCGCAACCGTGTAGGTCAGATCGGTCTTGCCGGCGAGCAGTTCCTCGACCTCTTTGGTCTCAGTCGGCATGGTGATCTTCGGCTCGGTCGCGAGGCGAAAGCCGCGCTCGGTGAAGATCTGCGTGTTGGTGTCGCGGATGGTCTGGTCGATGGTCTCGGCCATGACCGAGCGGCCATACACCTTCTTGAGGTGGGTCACCGGCACCTTGCCGGGACGGAAGCCATTGAGGCGCACCTTGTCCTTGAGATCGACCAGCTTGGCATCCGCCTTGGCGTCGAGATCCGATGCGGGAACGCTGACCTTAAACTCGTGTTTCAATCCCTCGGCGAGGGTTTCGGTGACCTGCATGGTATCAATCTTCTTCCGCTTGCGCCGGGCTGCAACCAGCCCGGCAGTGTCAACAATTCGAGGCGTGGCCTTGGCAAGCCTGGCGCCGGTGGTTCGGCAGACCTTGGCTCCCCCATCGGGGGAAGAAGGCCCGCCAGTATTCGTCATGCAAACGCTTGGATAGAGCGCTTGGTGCGGGCGGAGGGACTCGAACCCCCACAACTTTCGTCACTGGAACCTAAATCCAGCGCGTCTACCAGTTCCGCCACGCCCGCGTGAAAAGCATCCAATACCCGGCCGCGATGCCGCGGGCGGCGGGCTTATATCATGAGCCTACACCTCCGCAGCAAAAAAATGGTCCTTTTTGACAGCACCGGGGCAAGGCGTCACAGCTGAGATGGATAATACAGAAAATGGTCCGCATCGGTCCGATGACAAGCCCCAAATTCCCGCTCGATCGTCGCGAACTGATGGCCGGCCTTGGCGCGGCCGCACTTGCCCCGGTGTTGCCTGCTAGCGGCCGGGCACAAGGGGCCCCATCAGTCACGCTTCAGGGCAAGGCCGATACCATCGCCCTGCGCGACGGCCCGCCCACGCCGGTCTGGTCGCTGCACGGGCCTGAACTGCGCTTCAAGCGCGGCGAGACGGCCGAGGTCGCGTTCGCCAACGAGCTTCCTACCCCCGCGGTACTGAACTGGCGAGGAATCGACGGGATAGCTTCGGCCGAGCCGCTGACCGCCCGTCCCCCAGTCGCCGCGGGTGCCAAGCAAACCCTGCAACTGCCGCTGCGCCATGCCGGGACCTTCCTCTGCGATTTCGGACTGCTTGGGGACGGCCAGGCGCGCCCCACACGGTCACGGGCGCTGGTGGTTCGAGAAAACGAGGCCGTCTCGGTCGACCGGGATGAGGTATTTTTGATCGAGGATTGGCGGGTCCTGCCCGATGGGTCTGCGATTGCGCCCGGCCTTGAGCCGAAAGATGCCGTGCCGGCCTTTACGGTCAACGGCCGAACTTCACTCGAAATCTCAGCCCGTACAAACGAACGCGTCAGACTCCGCTTTATCAGCGCCTGTCAACGCACTGTTATTGCAACGAAAATGGAAAACTATGAGGTTCGCGTGATGGCCGTGTGCGGCCAGCCGGCCGAGCCTTTCCAGGCCCGCAGCGGCGCGCTGGTGCTGGCGCCGGGCGGCCGGGCCGACGTCTTCATTGATGTCGCTTTGCCGGCAGGCACTTCCACGCCGATCCTGCTGCACGACGGCAAGGAGGCGCGCCCGGTCGGCAAAATCGTCGTTTCAAGCGAGCCGCCGATCCGTCCCGCGCCGCTGCCACCGGCCGCGCCGCTGCGCTCCAACGGCCTGCCCGAGCGGATCGAGCTCAAGGGCGCGACCCGTGTCGATCTGGCACTTGGCACTCCACAAGGCGACTGGGTGGCTCCGGCCAGCTTTGTCGTCACCGCGGCCCCTGCCTTCCGCGTCAAGACGGGTCGCACAGTGGTGCTTGCACTCACCAACCGCGCCGCCATGGCCACCGTCTTCCACCTCCACGGCCATCACTTTCGCCTGCTCGACCGGCTGGACGACGGCTGGAAGCCGTACTGGCTGGATACGCTGGCAATCGAGCCCGGGCAGACCCAGCGCATCGCCTTCTTGGCTGAACACGCCGGCCGCTACTTGATCGAGTCCGTCGCGACAGACTGGGCAGCGCCGCGGCTGGTCCGGTGGTACGCTGTCGAGTGAGGAGCACGCCCGAGAGCAATGCCATGAGAAAACCCGTTCCTGCCATCCGCAGCGTCAAAGCGCGCGCGCTCGTCGTGCCGCTCAAGCGTCCCGTGAAGAACGCCTTTGGCGTGATCGATGTCGGCCCGCTGGTCCTGATCGACGTCGAGACCGATCAGGGCGTTACCGGGCACTCCTATATCTTCGCCTACACCCGCCTGACACTTAAGCCATTGGTGTATCTGCTCGAGGATATCGGGCGCGAGCTCATCGGCCGGCCGGTCGCGCCCTCCGATCTGATGGCGGCGATGGACGCCAAATTCCGGCTGCTCGGCTGGCAGGGCCTGGTCGGTATGGCGGTGTCGGGCCTCGACATGGCCTATTGGGATGCGCTCGGAAAGTTGGCGGGCAAACCGGTGGTTGAATTGCTCGGCGGTTCGCCGAAACCGATTCCCGCCTATGACAGCTATGGCGTGGTCGATCCGGTCACTGATGAACGCGCACTGCGCCATTCGCTCGAACAGGGGTTTCGCGGCATCAAGATCAAGGGCGGCGACGGCGATGCCGCCAACGACGAACGCGTGGTCAAGGGCGTGCGCGAACTGATCGGCCCCGATGTCGCGCTGATGATCGACTTCAACCAATCGCTCGATCCCACGGAAGCCACGCGCCGCATCGCGCGCCTGGCGCCCTACGATCTGCACTGGATCGAAGAGCCGGTGCCGCAGGAAAATCTCGCCGGGCACGCCAAAGTGCGTGCGGCCTCGCCGACGCCGATCCAGGCCGGCGAGAACTGGTGGTTCCCGCGCGGCTTTGCGGAAGCGATCGCGGCGGGCGCCAGCGACTTCATCATGCCCGACCTGATGAAGTGCGGCGGCGTGACTGGCTGGCAGGCTGTTGCCGCGCAAGCCGAGGCCGCCAACATTCCGATGTCGAGCCACCTCTTTGCGGAGGCCAGCGCCCACATGCTGGCGGTGACGCCCACTGTGCACTGGCTCGAATATCTCGACTTCGCCAGCATCATCCTCGCCCACCCTGCCAAGATCGTCGACGGCACGGTTACAGCGCGGGGACCCGGTCTTGGGCTGGAATGGAATGAGCCGGCAGTGGCGAAGTATCTGATCTTGTACTGACGTAGCGCGTAGGATGGGTGGAGCGAAGCGATACCCATCATCTCTCCGCGTAGGGATTTGATGGGTTTCGCTGCGCTCTACCCATCCCACGCTCTCAATACTCAACCCCGAACTCGTCAAAGAGTCTTCTGAACACCGCGGGCAGCACTTCCGGCAGATCTTCCGCAATCAGCCCCGGCCCCGCTTCGCCGGCGGCCTCGCCATGCATCCAGACGGCAATGCTGGTCGCTTCGAAGGCGGCGACGCCCTGCGCCAGCATCGCGGCGATCATCCCGGAGAGCACGTCGCCGGCACCGGCGGTGGCGAGCCAGGGCGGCGCGTTGGAGGCGATGGTCGCACGTCCATCCGGTGAGGCCACCACCGTATCCGGCCCCTTCAGCAGCACCACCGCACCGGCACGTTGGGCGGCGTCGCGCACCCGCTCCAGCTTGGAGCGACCGGGGTGCTTGTTGCTGATGTCGCTGAACAGGCGCGGAAACTCGCCCTCATGCGGGGTCAGTACGACCTGCGGGTCCTCGCTCGCCTTGATCGCCTCGAACAGCCGGTCCGGCGCCTCGGCGAAACTCGTCAGCGCGTCGGCATCGAGCACGAGGCCGCGCTTGGTGGATAGCGCGGTGTGAACGAGATCGCGCGTGCGGTTGCTGATGCCGGCGCCCGGCCCGATCACGATGGAATTGAGCCGCCGGTCGTTCAACAACTCGGCGAATTCAACCACAGTATCGAAGGGACGAACCATCACCGCCGTCAGCGCTGCGGCATTCACCGCCAGCGCCTCGCGCGGCGAGGCCACGGTCACGAGCCCCGCCCCTGCCCGTAGCGCCCCGCGCGCCGCAAGCCGCGCCGCGCCGGTTGATGTCGGCTCGCCGGACAGCACGACGGTATGACCGCGGGCATACTTATGGCCGTCGATCGCCGGTACGGGGAACGACTTCTGCCAGCTCTGCGGAACGTTCTCGAACGTCTGCGGCCGGATCTGCTCCAGCACCTGCCGATCGATGCCGATATCGGCGACGCGGACACGGCCGCAATGTTTGCGACCGGGCATGAGCAGATGCGCCGGCTTGCGGCGGAAGAACGTCACGGTCTCCACCGCATTAATCGCAGCGCCCATCACCGCGCCCGTCGTGCCGTTGATCCCGCTCGGCAGGTCGACGGCAAGCACCGGCGCGCCATTGGCATTGATTGCTGCGATCATCTCGAGCGGATCGCCCTTGACGGGGCGATTGAGGCCTGCGCCGAACAGCGCGTCGATGATCAGCGCCGGCTTGCCGATCGCCTGCGGGTTGAACGGCAGCACCGGATATTTCCAGCCGCGTGCGGCAAGCGCGGCGTCGCCCTGCAGGCTGTCGCGCTCGCAGAGCAGGATGACCGACACCTCGCGGCCACGCGCCGCGAGTTCGGCGGCCGCCACAAAGCCGTCGCCGCCATTATTGCCGCGGCCCGCGACCACCACGATCGGCCCCTCCTCGACGAGGTCCATCGCGGCTTCGGCCACGGCCTGGCCCGCGCTCATCATCAGCGCAAAGCCGGGCGTGCCGGCGGCAATCGTCAGCCGGTCGGCCCGCTCCATCTCCGTCGTGGTCAAAACTTCCATGCCGAATCCTCGATCCGTCAGCCCTTTCCAGAGGCACATTTCATCGTGTTAACGGCCTGCTTCACCCTCGGCTGCATACGAATTGATCGGTTTGCCTATTTTATAAGCTTCGCTATCATGCCTCGCCCGGCCTGACCTCTTTCATTTGCCTGTTAAAAGTCTGATAACGTTCCGAAATCAGGCGCAATAACAACTTGGCATAGACCCTGCTTTTGAGGAAGCCGGTTGGAATGCGAGCCCAGGATCGTCGCGGCTAGCGGCGAGAATGAGCAATCCGGCTTTGCTGGATGAATGCCGGCTTTGCCGGTGCAAGGATCAAACCAGACGGCGCCAGGGTAAGTTCACCAGGCTGCGACATCGACCTATCTGCAATTTTGGAAATGCCCGGGAGGCGCTCAGTGAAGAAGATTGAAGCCATCATCAAGCCATTCAAGCTCGACGAGGTTAAAGAGGCGCTTCAGGAAGTCGGACTCCAGGGCATCACGGTGACCGAGGCCAAGGGCTTCGGCCGGCAGAAGGGACATGCCGAACTCTATCGCGGTGCGGAATACATCGTCGACTTCCTGCCCAAGGTGAAAATCGAGATCGTGATATCGGACGAATTGGTCGAGAAGGCGATCGACGCGATCCGCCGCGCCGCCCAGACCGGGCGCATCGGCGACGGCAAAATCTTCGTCTCGAACATCGAGGAAGCGATCCGGATCAGAACCGGCGAATCCGGGCTGGACGCTATCTAAGGGCGGTGGTATCCCGAATTTTGCGGCTAAAAAGCAAGAAAAGGGCTGCTGCGGCAGCCCGATTTCGTTCGCGGCATCTTCTTACGATCGTCTGCGAAATGTCGCGTCCTGGAAATCGTCCGTAGCCAAAAGGGGTATTCATGAAGACCGCTAAAGACGTCATGAAATCGATCAAGGACAACGACGTAAAATACGTCGACCTGCGCTTCACCGATCCGCGCGGCAAGTGGCAGCACGTGACCTTCGACGTCAGCATGATCGAAGAGGACACCTTCGCCGAAGGCCAGATGTTCGACGGCTCCTCGATCGCCGGCTGGAAGGCGATCAATGAGTCCGACATGAACCTGATGCCCGATCCGGTCACCGCGACGATCGACCCGTTCTTCGCCGAAACCACCATGGTCATCATCTGCGACGTGCTCGAGCCAACCACCGGCGAGCCCTACAACCGCGATCCGCGCGGCATGGCCAAGAAGGCCGAGGCGATGGTCAAGTCGATGGGCGTTGGCGACACCGTGTACTTCGGCCCCGAAGCCGAGTTCTTCGTATTCGACGACGTGCGCTACCAGACCACGCCCTACAACACCGGCTTCAAGCTCGACTCCTCGGAGCTGCCGATCAATTCGGACACCGAATATGAGGGCGGCAATCTCGGCCACCGCATCCGCACCAAGGGCGGTTACTTCCCGGTGCCGCCGCAGGACTCGGTGCAGGACATGCGCTCGGAAATGCTCGGCGCCATGGCCAAGATGGGTGTGAAGGTCGAGAAGCATCACCATGAAGTGGCTTCCGCCCAGCACGAGCTCGGCATGAAGTTCGACACGCTGACGCTGATGGCCGACCAGATGCAGATCTACAAATACTGCATCCACCAGGTCGCGCACATCTACGGCAAGACCGCCACCTTCATGCCGAAGCCGGTCTATGGCGACAACGGCTCGGGCATGCACTGCCACCAGTCGATCTGGAAGGACGGCAAGCCGGTGTTCGCCGGCAACAAATACGCCGACCTCTCGGAAACCTGCCTCCACTACATCGGCGGCATCATCAAACACGCCAAGGCGATCAACGCCTTCACCAACCCGTCGACCAACTCCTACAAGCGCCTGGTCCCGGGCTATGAAGCGCCCGTGCTGCTCGCCTACTCCGCGCGCAACCGCTCGGCCTCCTGCCGCATCCCCTACACGGCAAACCCGAAGGCCAAGCGCGTCGAAGTCCGCTTCCCCGACCCGATGGCCAATCCCTATCTCGGCTTCGCCGCGATGCTGATGGCCGGCCTCGACGGCATCAAGAACAAGATCGATCCGGGCCCGGCGATGGACAAGGATCTCTACGACCTGCCGAAGGAAGAGCTGAAGCAGATCCCGACCGTGTGCGGCTCGCTTCGCGAGGCGCTGGAAAATCTCGACAAGGACCGCGCGTTCCTCAAGAACGGCGGCGTGTTCGACGACGACTTCATCGACAGCTTCATCGAATTGAAGATGACCGAAGTCGAGCGTTTCGAGATGACCCCGCACCCGGTCGAGTTCGAGATGTACTACTCGCAGTGATCCCGCGCGGCGCTCGGCCGCCGGTATCACCGTCCAACAACGCGAAAGGCGCTCCGTTTGGGGCGCCTTTTGTTTTTGCAGTCCGTCTGGCGCCGAGATCGCCGCTAAAGTAACATTCCACCGCACCGCTCGACGGGGACCAATTGGTCGCACTGGATATGCGGCCGTTTTCACGGAGTCCACGACCGGGCTGCCTCTGAGGGTCAGCTGATGGCCACTGCAACGACCAGCGTCTCCTCGCCGCCAAGGCCGACGCCCCCCCGGGGCTATTTGGCCGTTATCCGCACCATCGACAAGTTCACGGATTGGAGCGGCCACCTCTTCGTGCTCCTCATCATTCCCCTGGTGTTCGCCAACGTTTACGAGGTTTTCGCCCGCTACTTCCTGAGGAGCCCCACTGTCTGGGCGCTCGACGTGACGACGATGTCGTACGCGGCGCTCTTCATGCTGGGATCGACGCTGGCGCTTCTCAAGGGCGCTCACGTGCGCACCGACATGCTGTGGGAAGGATTCTCGGACCGAACCAAAGGCATGATCGACAGCCTCGCATTCATCCTGTTCTTCCTGCCGACGATGGCAGTGCTGTTCTACATCTCGATCGATGACTTCCTTTACTCGATCTCGATCGACGAGCGCTCGAGCTCCGGAGCCTGGACGCCGATATTGTGGCCGCTGCGCGGGGTTATTCCACTCACCGCCTTCATGCTGTCCCTGCAGGGCATCTCGGAGCTCATGAAGAGCCTGTGGGCATGGCGCACCGGTCAGTTCCTGACCAGGCACGAGAAGATCGAGGTCTGAAACATGAGCCATTCCGAGCTCCTCGGCCTCATCATGCTCCTCTGCATGGTCGCCGTCATCTTCATCGGATTCCCGATCTCCTTCACGCTGCTGTTTCTCGCGATCATCTTCGGCGGCTTCGGACTGGGCTGGGAGCAGACCTTCAACCTGAGCTACCTGCAGATCTGGGGCACGATGAAGGATGAGATCTTTCCGGCCGTGCCGCTGTTCATCTTCATGGGCTACATGACCGAACAGGCCGGATTGATGGAGCGCCTGTTCGGCGCGATGCGCAGCCTGCTAGCACCGGTACGCGGCTCGCTCTATCTGGCGGTGATCCTGACTGCGACGATCTTCGCCATGGCGACAGGCATCGTCGGCGCGGCAGTCACGGTGCTCGGCATCATGGCGGCGCCGATGATGATCAAGACCGGCTACGACCCCCGGCTGTCCGCGGGGGCCATCGCTGCCGGTGGCACGCTCGGAATTCTCGTTCCGCCAAGCGTCATGCTGGTTGTTATGGGTCCGGTCATGGGCGTTCCCGTCAACCTGCTCTACTCGGCGGCGTTCGGCCCGGGCTTCCTGCTCGCCGGCTGCTACATCGCCTACACGCTGACCCGAAGCTTCCTGAACCCCAAGCTCGGCCCGGCCATGACGATGGAGGAGCGCGAGGCGGCCTACAAGGAGATGACCACCGAGAAAGTGGGGATACCGGTACTGGTCCTGGCGCTGCTCTGTCTGGTGACGCTCGTCTATCTGCTGGCCGACCTGCTGCTTGGAGTTGCCCGCGCCCCCTCTCTCCCGGTGACGATTGGCCGGATCGACGTGTCAGTTGCTGCGCTGGTACCGGCACTGCTCGCAGCGTGGGCCTATGTCCGCGACGCCTATTTCCGCGCCGTCGTGCTGGGCATCGCACCGCTGAGCGCACTGATCGGCTTTACGCTTGGCACCATTGTCGGCGGGCTGGCAACGCCGACTGAGGCCGCCTCCTGCGGGGCCTTCGGCGCCGCCATCCTGGCGCTCGTGTACCGCCGGCTCAACGTGCGCTCGCTCACGAACGCAGGCATTGGCACGATGGTGACCTCGGCCATGGTGCTGTTCCTGGCAGTGGCCTCAACCGTATTCGGCGCGGTCTTCACGAAGCTCGGCTCGGCAAATCTGATCACCGATTTCCTGCTCGCGATTCCGCTAAGTGACTGGTGGAAGCTCGCCCTTATCATGGCAATCTTCTTCGTGCTCGGATGGCCATTCGAATGGCCCGTGATCATCCTGGTGTTCCTGCCGATCGCCCTGCCAGTGGTCGAAAAGCTCCAGCTCGGTCTGGGTAAGCTCGACCTCTTGATCTGGTTCGGCGCGCTCACTGCCGTCAATATGCAGACCGCTTATCTCAGTCCGCCCGTCGCAATGTCAGCTTATTATCTGCGCAACGTCGTGCCGAATTGGAGTCTCGCCACGATCTACAAGGGCATGGCCGACTACATGGTGATCCAGGTCTTCGCCCTCATCCTGCTGTTGATATGGCCGCAAATCGCGCTATGGCTGCCGCATATGGTGCGGTAGCAAGAAGGGCGGCGCTGCCGCCGCCCTTCGATATGATGCTCCCCTGGTGCTATTTGCCCTCCTTCGGCGGCCAGTAGTAGTCCGCCTGAAAAGCGTAGGGCGGGAACATGAAGCGCTTGGCCGGCACCACCTTGGCGGCATAGGCCTTCTGCGAGTCGTACACCTTCTTGAAGAAGGGATTCTTGGCCGACTCGGCGGCCGCGAATTCATCCCAGGTCTTGAGGAAAGCCTGGTTCACCTCCGGCGGCGTGGTCAACAGCTTCACGCCGTGCTTCTCCGCAAATTCGGCAATCGCATCCGCGTTCTGGCGCTGGTAGCTCGCCCACCAGCGCAGGAACGTCTCCGAAACCGCCGACTTGATGGCCTCCTTGTTCTGGGCCGGCAGGCTGTCCCATACTTCCTTGTTGAAGGCGATCTCGGCCACAGATGCGCTCTCGTGCATGCCGGGCGTGTAGTGGTACTTCCACACGGTGTGCAGCCCGAGCCGCTGATCCTCGACGCCGCCGACCCACTCGGCACAGTCGATGGTGCCGCGTTCGGCCGCAGGCAGGATCTCACCGCCCGGCATGTTGACCACGGCCATGCCCATCTTGGAGTAGAGCTCGGCGACGATGCCGGTCTGTCGGCACTTCATGCCCCGGAAGTCGTTGAGGTCCTTGATCGGACGCTTGAACCAGCCGAGCGCCTGCGGGCTCGGCGGCATACTGGGAAAGGCGACCAGGTTGAGCTTGAGCTCCTTCTGGTAGAACTCGTTCCACAGATCGAGGCCGCCGCCCTCGTAAACCCAGCCGATGAAATCGACGGGATCCATGCCGGCGATGCCCGCGGGGGTATTGGCGAACAGGGTCGCAGCCTTGTTCTTGCCGAACCACCAGTAGGAGATGCCCCAGGCGCCATCGATGACCTTCTTGTGCGCTGCATCGAGAATCTCGAACGGCGGGACGATCGCGCCGCCTGGCAGGGCCTCGATCTTGAGCTGGCCCGCCGTCAACTTGTCCACCCGGTCAGCGAAAAACTTCAAGGCATCCTGCGCCGTGGACGACGGGGGCACTGCCGATTGGATCTTCAGCGTTCGGGCCTGCTGCGCGTGCGCCGTGACGGCTGGCGCCAATGTGGCAGAGACTGCAGCGACCAGAGCCATCGCCGTAAGCGAACTGATTTTCATTGTTTAGCTCCTCCCTAGCGTTAGGTATCTACCTCCCTCTAACAGCGTGCAGGCGAGCCCAACGGCGTCGCCGGCGAACAATCCTAGCGCAGATGGATGGGCTTGGCTGCACTGAATGCGCTCCAACACTCCGACGATCACGACATTGAGCCGACGACCAGCTTGCGCGAGGCGCTGCAAAACCTCGACAAGGACCAGCACGCGTTCGTCACAGCACGGCGGCGTGTTCGACGACGACTTCGAGCTGAAGATGACCGAAGTCGGGCGCGCGGCGCTCGGCCGCCGGTATCACCGTCCCACAATGCGAAAGACGCTCCGTTTGGGGCACTTCTTGGTTTTCGAGACTTGGAACGGGAACATCGCAATGCCGCTGCGCGTTGTGGGGGTCCACCAGACCGCGTCGACGGAGGGACGTTCATGAAAGCAACCCTGAATAGAATAACGTTGAATAGTCTCGCAACTACATGCATTGCCCTGACGCTCGGCCTAGCCGCGGCCCCGGCCACGGCTCAGGACACCGGGCGGACGAGGGTCGGCACGCTCACCTGCAACATCGCGCCCGGTGTAGGCCTTGTTGTCGGGGGACAGCGGCAACTGAGCTGCATCTATGCGTCAACGAGAGGCAGGGCGCGCGAGGCTTATGAGGGCACTGTCAGCACGCTTGGCCTCGACATCGGTGCCACGACCGGCGGCCAGCTGGCCTGGGCGGTCTTTGCGCCCGGCAGGCTGCCCCGGGCGGCATTGGCCGGAACCTATACGGGTGCGACAGCCGGCGGCACCGTCGGCGCCGGAGCAAGTGCCAACGTCCTGGTTGGAGGGCCGGACCGCAGGATCATCATGCAGCCGGCAGCCGTGCAGGCGCAGACGGGCGTGAATATTGCCGCAGGCGTATCCACGATGGAGCTGCGGCCGGCAGCGGCTGCGCCCGCACGTCGCGCGCCGCCCCAGTGATGACGTTATCGCTGGTGAACTAGTCGGCGGCTTGCCGCCGGGATCATCGCCGCGATGCGAAAGGCGCCTCCATTCAGGCGCCTTTTGTTTTTGCAGCCGTAAAATTGGCTACTCAGTGATTTGCTTTTCTTTCCCTGCAAGCACAATTTCATGCTGAAGCTGCGGCAAACTGGCACGACGGCAAATCACTTCTGATTTTCAGAAATCGTGTCAAGTCCCCGAAGAAAAGATATTCCGCTTTCATTCTCACCCAAATCAGTCGCATAACTCCGCCTGTCTCACCGCAAGATGAGGGGCGCTCGCGAACGTCACGAACGCGCGGTGAGATGCGATGGACGCAGATGGCGCGAGAGACGTTGCGCGCCGGATGCGTACGGTGAAGTCGTGTGGTTCTGATGTCGCGGTGCTGGCATTAAGTCCCAAGAGAAGCAACGCTTCTCCGGGGCGACGGTGGCAAAAAAGCCGTTCGCCGGGAAGAGCACGTTATAAGCCGTAAAGCCATTGCGCAGGGAAGGCCGGAGTGTTCTGAGCTGTACCTGTATGCTCGTGTGCGTTTTCTTTATGCGCAACGGCACACGAGACCGCGGGTGCAGCGGGCACCCGGTCTTCCCTGCGCCCTCTGAACTTCAGGCGGGCGAAAGAAGATGCAAACCTCGGGCGATGAGCGTCGCGAGAATGCGAAGTCATACTCAGTTGTCGTCACCCGCGAAGGCGGGTGACCCAGTATCCCAGAGAGCAGTGATTGAACCGATAAGCCGCGGCGTACTGGATCCCCGCCTTCGCGGGGATGACGGTCGAGTGTTGCGTCGCTATCTCCCCGTCATTGCGAGCGCAGCGACTTGTCCGCCGAAGCCTCGGCGAAGGCGGAAGCAATCCATTGTCACCTCGTACGCGGAAAGATGGATTGCTTCGCGGAGCCTGTCATCGGGCGCGCGTTCGCGCGACCCGTTGGCTCGCAATGACGGCGGGGCGACAGCGTCGCTGTCATACCTCGCAGATCTAGCCACGCTTCGGCGGATTCTCCTTCAGAAACCGCTCCACGTCCTCCTGCACCGAATAAGGCAGCGGGATCGGATCGCCCATGTGGTCGATCGCGCGATCGAGGCAGAGCCGCACCATGCGTGCGAGCTCGGCCTTGCGGTAGGGCTTCGGGAGCAACAGCACGCCTTCGCCGAAGCGCGCGCTCGAGCTGAACGCATCGAACGTGTTGCCGGAGGTAAACAGCACCCGGAGCGGCCGGCGCAGCCTCGCGACTTCCTCCGCAAGTTGCCGGCCATTCATGGCGCCGGGCATCACGATATCAGTGAACAGCATGTCGAATGCCGTGCCGCTGTTCACCAGTTCGAGCGCCTGCGCGGCGTTGGAAGCCGCAATCACCTTGTAGCCGAGGCTTTCGAGCCGGCCGATGACATGCGCCCGCACGACGTCGTCATCCTCCACGCAAAGGATGGTCTCCGATCCGCCGCGCAACTCCCCATCCGTCGCCGGCGCTGCATCGCTTGCGGCAGGCGCTTCCGAAGCCTCGACCTCAGCCTTCGGCAGAAGGATGCGGAAGCAGGTCCCCTTGCCCTCCTCACTCTCGACCACCACGCTACCGCCGGATTGCTTTGCAAATCCGAACACCATGCTGAGCCCAAGTCCGGTGCCCGCGCCGAACTGCTTGGTCGAAAAGAACGGCTCGAAAATCCTCTCCCGGATTTCGGGCGAAATGCCGGCGCCGGTATCGATCACCTCGATCACGACATAGTCGCCCGGGCCGAGCCCGCCCCTCTCGGCGTCGCCCTCGCGCGTGAGATTTCCCGTCCTGAACAGCAGGCTGCCGCCGTCGGACATGGCATCGCGCGCGTTGATCGCGAGATTGACGAGCGCCGAGGAAAGCTGGCTGCGATCAACCAGCGCCGGCCAGACCTGATCGCTCAGCGCGGTTGCGATCTGAATCTGTCTGCCGAGCGTCGGCGACAGCAGCTCGACCACCTCATCAATGACGGCATTGACGTCGGTCTGGTGCGGGCGCAGCGGCTGCTTGCGGGCGAAGGCGAGCAAGTTGGCCGTAAGCTGGGAAGCGCGATCGGCGGCATCGCCGATCATCCGCGCGATCGAGGCAAGCGCCGGATCATGCTTGACGCCGTCGGCCAGGATTTCGATTGTGCCAGTGATCACGGTCAGCACATTGTTGAAGTCGTGGGCGATGCCGCCGGTCAACTGCCCGACCGATTCCATTTTCTGCGCCTGGAACAACTGCTCCTCCGCCGCGCGCTTGGCGGTGATGTCCCTGATGAAGGCGTTGATGACGTAGCCCTCGCCGCGGCGGACCGTCGTCAGCGATACTTCGGCAAAGAATTCACGCCCGTCCTTGTGCAAGAGCGGCGTTTCGTAACGGCCGCCGACAGCATCGCCTGCCGCTTCGCCGAAGAATCGGTCGACCCATTGCCGGTGCACGGCGCGCTGCGTTTCCGGAAAGACCAGCTCGTCCACGCTTCTGCCGACGGCCTCCACGCGCGTCCACCCCATCAAGGCCTCGGCCCGCGGGCTCCAGGTGAGGACGACACAGCGTTCGTCGGTCTGGACAAAGGCGTCGAGCGCGCCCTCGATGATGGCTTGCGCCATTTCGCCGTCGATCAGCGTCCGGAGTTCACGCCCCTGCTCCGCTTCATTGCGAACGGCTGCAGGGCCCGTGGTATCGGGCAATGGCCAGCGCCAAAGCCCGACAAGTCCGACCGCAGCGACAGCCGCGAGTACGCCGGAGATTACCGCGCCCACCAGCGCGGCGCCGACAATGGTCGCAAGCGGCCCGCCGGGCGCGACGCGGCTGGCGAGATAATAGGTCACCGCACTCACGACGCAGGACGTCACGACCACGAGCGCAATCATCGCCAGCACGAGACGTCTTGGGTGCGTCATGCCTTTACCAGTCTGGAGATGACGAATGACTTAGCCGACTTCCCGGAGCCGATCCCATCCTTTCGGCCCCGTAAAACCACGGATCGTGTCGACCTGCAACACTCCCGTCTGGCGTGTGGCCACTCAGTTCGCCGGTTTATGCCCCTTGAGCGCCGCGCCGAATGCTTCGAACAGTTTTCGGTTGATCGGGTTCCGCTGCGCGTCGTACTCCGCGTGCCACTGGACGCCGAGCGCAAAGCTCGGCGCGTCCGCGATCCGGATCGCCTCGATGGTGCCGTCCTCGGCGATGCCTTCGATGACGACGCGCTTGCCGGGTTCGAGGATGCCCTGCCCGTGCAGCGAGTTCACCCGGATGGTTTCGCAGCCGAGCAGATTCGCGAACGTACCGCCCGGCGTGAGGTGGACGTCGTGGCGGTCGGCAAACACGACCGTCGGGTCGGGGTGAATCTCGCCGTTCTCCAGCCGCGGCATGCGGTGGTTCATACGTCCGGGAATCTCGCGGATCTCCGGGTGCAGCGAACCGCCGAAGGCGACGTTCATTTCCTGCAGACCGCGGCAGATGCCAAAGATCGGCACGCCGCGGGCGACGCAGGCCTCCGCCAGCGCCAGCGCGACGTCGTCGCGATGGATGTCGTAGGGCTCGTGCTTTTCATGCGGCTCGGTCTTGAAGCGGGTCGGATGAACATTGGCCCGCGCCCCGGTCAGCACGATGCCGTCGACAACGTCGAGCAGCGCGCCAATATCGGTAATCTCGGGCGAGCCGGCAAACATCAGCGGCAGTCCGCCTGCGACGTCGACGACCGCGCGCAAATTGCGCTCGCCGACCATTTGGGTCTGGAAACGATTTTCGACGCGATAAGCGTTCCCGATCACCCCGACCACGGGCCGCTTCATCGCAACAATTCCGCTGTCATCGTCCTGTGCAGGGATCTTCTGGGTTGGGTCATGTATGCCGAAGATAATGCCCGCGGCGGGGCGGCGGATCAATATCCGGCGACAAGCAGCGGGGCTGCCCTGCTATTTTCGCGTGAAGGCCTCCCGGGCGTCGATACCGTCGACCCCCGGCAAACCGGCCGCCCGCAGCGCCGTGGCGGCTGCGTTGCCGTCGCCGTTCAGCCACGGCAATTTGGCCTCGATCCCGCGTGTCACCGGCTCGCCCAGCGCGCCGCCGAAATCGAGCGGCCAGTAGCCGTTCGGCACCACTTCTGCGGATATCCCCTCGAGCCGATAACCCTTGCCGAGCACGGCTTCAGTGTCGTCGTACGCAACCAGCCGCGCGGTACCGGGTTGGGCGGGATCGACAAAGCTGACGAGCACCGGAATCAGTTCGCGCTTGACCGGGACTGTGCCGGTCTGCCGGCTCATTTCGCTGAACGGCACACGCTTGCCCGCAGCCGCCCCATAAGCGCGCAACGCCACGTAATTCATGTCGTCAAGCACGAGCTTGTTGTCGAGATGCGCGAGCAGCGCGACGAGATTCCTGCCCTGTCCGAGATCGACGAAAACGGCATCGCCGAGGGTGCGGGTCTGACCGCGTCGTGTGTAGCTGCGATCCGGATGGACGGTGACGACGCTGGAAGCCGACTTGCGTCCCTCCGGCGTCTCGACCTCGACCGTCAGCCGATATTTGTGGGCGGGACGGTTGATCCTGATCTGATCGCCGATCACCAGCGCCGCCAGCAGCGCGATCGGGCCGAACCATTTGAAGTACATCTCACCCCTCGCCACGACGCCATATCAGATGACACACCGCTTGGCATAGCGAATGCGGGAGCGTCAAACCGGCGGGTACGCTGCCGCTTGATCCCAGGTCGATTTTTGGCGAATGACTGGCGCAGCAAATTTCTTACGAGAAGGAATCAACGTGACAGGTCCCGCTGACAATCGCCTTCAGGCCCGCAACGATCTGGCGTGGGCGATCTCGGTCGGCGGCATCGGAGTCGTGCTGTTCGCCGCCCTGCTGGTTTTCACCTGGCACTTCGCCGCGACGCTGTTCTTGCTGTTCACCGGCATGCTGCTCGGCGTCGCCCTCAATGCCATGAGCAACCTGCTCGGGCGCGTGGTGCGACTGCCCCATGCGCTGCGACTGACGGCCGTGTGCCTGATCGTCGCGGGCATGCTGTCGGGCATCGTCTTCCTCGGCGGCACCACGATCGCGCAGCAGACGACGGCGCTGAGCAAGACGCTCAAGTCGCAACTCGTCAACGTCAAGGGCTTTCTGGAACAGAACGGCATCGATACCAGCTTCTTCGATTTCGGCACGCTGTCGTCGACCTCGGATGACGGCGCGCCGGCGGCGCCGGCCGCGACGCCGCACGCGCTTCCCAGTGCCGGCACGATTGCGGCGAGCGGCGGCGCCATCTTCAGCCAGAGCCTCAAGCTGATCCTGGGTACCGCGAGCGCCGTCGGAAACTTCTTCATCGTGCTGTTTCTGGGAATAGCGTTCGCAACCCAGCCCAGCGTCTATCGCAACGGACTGTTGTTCATGGCGCCGGCGAGACACCGTACACGCGCGATCATGATCGTAGACCGGATCGGGGAGACGCTGGAGCGCTGGCTGATCGCGCAGATCATCACCATGGCCGCGGTGTTCCTGGTGACCTGGATCGGGCTGTCGATCATTGGCATCCAGAGCTCGTTCATCCTGGGCATTCAAGCGGGGCTGCTCGCCTTCATCCCGACCGTCGGCGCGATCCTAGGCGGGTTGATCGTGGTGCTGGCCAGCCTCGCCTCCGGATGGGTCGCAGGCCTCTCCGCCTTCATCCTGTTCCTCGGCGTGCACGCACTGGAAAGCTACGTGCTGACGCCGATCATCCAGCGCCAGGCGCTCGACATTCCGCCGGCCACGCTGTTTGCGTTCCAGATCCTGCTCGGCGTCGTCTTCGGCATCTGGGGCTTGGCGCTCGCGCTGCCCCTGATGGCGATCGCCAAGGTGATGATCGATCACTTCAAGGCGGAAGCTTCGCCGGTCGCGATCGCGGCCGGCTGATGGCTTCAATCCGCCGTGGTCAGCACTGTCTCGGTATGTTCGACCTCGGGAGGCGAAGCAAAATACGGCCCGACCAGCGCGCGCCAGGCGGCGAAATCCTCCGAGCCGCGGAAATCCACGGTGTGGTTTTCCAGGGTCTCCCACCGCGCAACCAGCCGGTAGCGCTGCGGCTTCTCGATCGATTTATGCAGCTCAAAGCCCTTGCCGCCCTTGGCGCGCAGGAACAGCGGGCGCGCCTTGGCAACGGCGGCTTCAAAATCCGTCTCGGTGCCCGGCTTGACGTCGATTTGTGCGATTTCAGTAATCATTCGAGTTGTGCCTCCACATGACAACCGGCGTGTCTAGCCCAGCCGTCGGAAAAGCAAAAGGCAAAGCCACCCAAGTTGCTGCGATGCACGCTCGCCGCGCCAAGCATGACGAAATCGTGCAGGCGACATGCTCTCGCCTCAACCCTCTTTGGTGTAGGCTCGCGCCAAACAAGAGCGACAAGCTCACGGTCACGGGGAGAGAAACGATGAATCTCGGTCGGCTCCTGTTCTCCTTCACCTTGGCCACGGCGACGAGCATGCTCAGCCTGGCGGCCGGCCCATCGCATGCACAGCAGGCTCCGGCGGTCGCAATCGACAAGGACGATATTGGCGGTGTGGTGCGCGGACCGAACGGGCCGGAGGCTGGCGTCTGGGTAATTGCGGAAACCACCGAGCTGCCGACCAAATTCGCCAAGATCGTCGTCACCGACGATCAGGGCCGCTACGTGATCCCTGATCTGCCGCCCAACGTGAACTACGCCATCTGGGTCCGTGGCTACGGGCTGGTGGATTCGCCGAAGCTGCGGGCCAAGCCGGGCCAGCAGCTCAACCTCACGGCGGTGCCGGCGCCGAACGAGGCGGCCGCGGCGCATTACTACTCGGCGATCTACTGGTACACGATGATGAAGATTCCGCCGGCGAAGGATTTCGGCGGCAGCACGGAGATCCCGAAGGAGATCACGCAGGACATCTGGCGGCAGCGGATGAACAATGTCGACTGCATCGGGTGCCATCAGCTCGGCCAGGAATCCACGCGCACGATCCCGGGCGGGCTCGGCGAATTCAAATCGCACGAGGAAGCCTGGATGCGCCGCGTCTCATCCGGACAGACCGGGGAATTGATGGTGAACCGGCTCGCGGGCCAGCTCGGCGGCGTGCCGTTCAAGTATTTCGGCGACTGGACCGAGCGGGTCGCCAAGGGCGAACTGCCGAAATCCAAACCACCGCGGCCGGCCGGCATCGAGCGCAATGTCGTCATCTCCTCCTGGGAATGGGCGACCGAGAAGCACTTCGTCCACGATCTGATTTCGTCAGATCGCCGCTACCCGACGGTCAACGCCTATGGCCCGCTGTTCGGCGCGAATGAATATTCATCCGACGACATGCCTATCCTCGATCCGAAGACCCACAAGGTGACGTTCTCGAAGATGCCGGTCGCCGATCCCAACGCGCCGGAATCGTTCGGCCCGCCACTGCATGGCACGGCCATGCTCAATCCGCTCAGCCCTTCGCCCTATTGGGGCGATGAGAAGATCTGGAGCCAGCGCGCCAACAACCACAACAGCATGTTCGACAAGAAGGGCCGCCTGTGGCTCGCGGCAGCGGTGCGCGGCATCGAAAATCCAGCGTACTGCCGCAAAGGCTCTGACCACCCGTCCGCCAAGGCCTTCCCGCTGGAACGGTCAGGCCGCCAAGTGACGGTGTACGATCCCAAGACCGAGAAATACAGCTTCATCGATACCTGCTTCGGCACCCATCATCCGCAGTTCGGCTACGATGCCGACGATACGCTTTGGCTCTCGGGCTCCGGCCCGGTGGCCGGTTGGGTGAACACCAGGATTTGGGACGAGACCGGCGATGCCGTCAAAGCGCAGGGCTGGGCGCCGTTCGTGCTCGACACCAGCGGCAATGGCAAGCTCGATGAATATACCGAGCCGGGCAAGCCCGTAGAGGTTGGCAAGGACATGCGGGTCGCCGGTTCAGGCCCCTACGCCGTGATGCCGCATCCGACCGACGGTTCGGTCTGGTACACTGTGAACGTGTTCGCGGGCCAACCCGGCTTCATGCGCTTCGATCCCAAGACCAAACTGTCCGAGTTCTATGCTATTCCGAAGGAGGGCATCGGCGTTCGCGGCGGCGACATCGACAAAAACGGCGTGCTCTGGGGCTCGGGCTCGAACGGCAGCCTGATCCGTTTCGATCGCAGCAAATGCAAGGCCCCGCTAAGCGGGCCGGAAGCCACCCGCAATCACTGCCCGGAAGGATTCTCCTACTTCAGGTATCCCGGACCCGGCTTCGAAGGTTTTGAGAACTCCAGCGCCGAAGCGAGCTATTACACCTGGGTCGATCACCACAACACGGTGGGTCTTGGTGAAAATATCCCGATCTCCACCGCCAACCTCAACGATGGCTTCGTCGCCCTCAAGGATGGCCAGATGGTGATGCTGCGCATCCCCTATCCGCTCGGCTTTTTCGCCAAGGGCCTCGACGGCCGCATTGACGATCCGAATGCAGGCTGGAAAGGGCGCGGGTTGTGGAGCTCAAGTGGCGACCGCACGCCCTGGCTGATGGAGGGCGGCAAAGGTTCCAAGCCGCGCGCCGTACATATTCAGGTACGGCCTGATCCGTTGGCGAAATGAGAAGGCGGTCAGCCGAACAGCAACACGGTGCCGGCCACTATCAGCGCGCAGCCGATGAACATGATGGCAGGCCAGCGCATTCTGCGCTGATCGTAACGACCCTGCGCACGGCGCTCGGTGATGAGCGCCATCTCGTATTCTTCCGAGGTCGAGAACCGGCAGCCGAACCCACCGCGGGCCGAGGCTGCGGCCGCTTCGAGCGACACCAGGGCAGCCTGTGGGTTTCGTCTGCTGTGTGAATCCATACCTCAGATGATATGGACCGAATGGTAAACGAGAGGTTACCGCTCAAGCTTCCCTCCGGAGACAAGTTCGAAAGTATCGAGTTAATCTCCGGAGGCATCGCCCTGTTTGCACGCGATGAATTGGAAAACGCGATTTGCGCCCTACTCCATCTTGATGTTGGCGGCCTCGATGACCTTTTTCCATCGCGCCGTGTCCGATGCGATGTAGGCGGCAAACGGTTCTGCCGGCAGCGCCACGGCGTCGGCGCCGAGCTCGGCCATCTTCTGCATCGTCTCCGGCTGCTGCATGAACGCCCGGATTTCCGTCGACAGCTTTTCGACAATCGGCTTCGGCGTCGCCGCCGGAACGAAGAAGCCGTGCCACGCCACCGCCTCGAAGCCGGGCAGATACTCGGCAACAGTGGGAAGATTAGGATCGAACGAGGCGCGCTTGGGCGTTGCGGCGGCGATCAGCGCAAGCTTGCCGTCCTTGGCCTGCGGCAGCAGCAGCGGCACATTGTCGAAGGCAAGGTCGATCTGGCCGCTGATAAGGTCTGTCAGCATCGTGCTCGAGCCCTTGTAGGGCACGTGTACCATCTTGGTGCCGGTCATCTGCTGGAACAGTTCGCCCGCCAGATGCTGCGAAGTGCCGACGCCGGCCGAACCGAAAGAGACCTTGTCCGGATTGGCCTTCAGATAGGCGATCAGGTCCGGCACGGTACGCGCTTTGATTTTGTCGGGGTTGACGACGAGAACGTTGGGCACGACGCTGATCTGCACGACCGGCTGCAGATCCTTATCCGGCTGATAGCTGAGCTTGGGGCCATACAGCGACGGGTTGATCGCAAGCGCCGATGTGCTGGCGAGGCCAAGGGTGAGACCATCCGGCGCCGAACGCGCCAGCCGCGTCACGCCGACGATGCTGCCCGCGCCGCCGACATTTTCGACCACGAACGGCTTGCCCAGCTTCGCCTGAAGATGGTTGGCCACCATGCGTGCGAAGATATCGGCGGTGCCGCCCGCGGCGAACGGAACGATCACGCTCACCTGTCTTGAAGGATACGCCTCCTCCGCCTTCACGGGCGCCGTTGCCAGCAACATCGCCGACGCAAGAATAAGCCACATTGATCTCATCGAAGTTCCCTCTGCTTCCTCTGTTATTGATTGATGCAGTGCGCCGCCACGGCCTGGCTAAAAGGCTGTCTCGTACATCTGCAAAATTTCGTCACGGCTCAGATCGCGCGGGTTATTGTCGAGCAGGCGGCGAATGGCATGCGCCTCGTCGGCCATGACGCCGAGATCGTCGTTGGGAACGCCGAGCGCGGACAACCGCATCTCGATGCCGAGATCGGCGCAGAAGCGATACGTGGCCTCGAACGCCGCCACCGGAACGTTACGTTCCGACAGGCCGAGCGCATGCAATACGGCGATCGTCTTCGCCGAGGTCGCCGGCATGTTGAAAGCCAGCGTATGCGGGAAGATCACCGCGCAGGCGAGGCCATGAGCGATGTGGTGGCGCGTGCCGAGCGGATAGGCTACCGCGTGGCCGGCCGTCGTATTCACCGGACCGAGGCAATAACCGCCATAGAGGGAGGCCAGTGCCAATCCCGCGCGCGCTTCGCGATCGCCGCCGTCAGCCACCGCACGCCGCAGATAGCGTCCGACCAGCCGCGCACCTTCGATCGCGTAGAGATCGATGGCCGGATGCGCCTTGCGGCTGGTATAGGCCTCGACGCAATGGGCCAGCGCATCGACGCCGGTCGCGGCAGTGACCTCGCGCGGCACGGTCGTCGTCAGGTCGGGATCGACGATGGCGATATCCGCCAGCATGAAGCGGCTCTGAACCGCGAGCTTGTTGCGGCTGGCCGGGTCCGTGACTAGCGCGCGGGTGCCGGCCTCACTGCCGGTGCCCGAGGTGGTCGGAATCTGCATCAGCGCGACGCTGCGACCGGCAACCTTCTCGGCGCCCACGATGTCGGCAAAGGCCACCTCACCCGTACAGAGCACGGCTACCAGTTTGGCGAGATCCATTGCGCTGCCGCCGCCGAAGCCGACGATAAGGTCGGGCGCGGCCTCGCGCGCTATCGCCACCGCCTTTTCGAGATTGGGCAGATCCGGCTCAGGCTTCACGTCGCCGAACACCTTGACCACTCCGGGCAGCCCCAGTTGATCGACGCGCCGCGCATTGAATAGATCCGAAATCACCAGCGGCCGCCGCGCGCCGATCCGCTCCGCAAACCGTGCTGCTGCGACGATCGTTCCGCATCCGAACTCGACCACGGTGGGGCGAAGGATTTCGATCGGCGTGAATGAATTGGTCATTGGACGTCTGCTCTCATCACTTTGGAGCTATGGAGGTGCCGCCGGCCAGGCGTTCGGCATAATCGATGGCCTCGATCAGGCTGTGCTCGTTGGCGATACCCTTGCCGGCGATATCGAAGGCGGTGCCGTGATCGACGGAGGTGCGGATAATTGGCAGGCCGAGCGTGATGTTGACGCCGGAAAGCTCCTGCCAGCGGCCGGTCGCGGGATCGACCTGAAATCCGAGCAGCTTCACGGGAATGTGCCCCTGGTCGTGATACATCGCGACCGCCGCATCGAACTGGCCGGCGCGCAGCTTGACGAAGATGGTGTCGCCCGGCACCGGGCCGACGACATCGAGGCCATCGGCGACCGCCTTGGCGATGGTCGGCGCCGAAACGTCGATATCCTGCCGCCCGAACAACCCGCCCTCGCCCGCATGCGGGTTGAGCGCCGCAATGGCGATCTTGGGGCGGGCGATGCCGAGCCGGCGCAGCGCGTCGTCGGTGAGATCGATCACCTGACGGAGCCTCTCCGGGGTCAACCGCTTCGGCACATCCTCCAGCGCCACATGGGTGGAGACATGGCTGACGCGCATGTTGCCGTGGGCGAGCAGCATCACCGAGCCGCGCACGCCGGTGAGATGCGCCAGCATCTCGGTATGGCCGGGATAGTGGTAGCCCGCCTTGTTGAGCGCCTCCTTGTTTAGGGGCGCCGTGACGATGGCCGCGGTCCGGCCGGCCTGCGTCAGCCGCACGCCGTGCTCGACCGCCTTGAAGGCAAACCGTCCGCCGTCGGCGCTGAGCACGCCCGGATGGATCCGCGCGCCCTCGGCATCGGCCTGCAGAAAGCAAAGGCCCGGCCAATCGCGATCCTCGGCGCTCACTTCCGGAATCGCGATGCTTGCGCCGAGCGCGGCCTTCGCGCTCTCCAGCGCGGCGCCGCTGCCGATGATCAGAAGCCGCAGATCACCGCGCGCAATCCTGTCCTGCAAGCTAATGCAGGCCTTGACGATGATCTCCGGGCCGATCCCGGCCGGATCGCCCATGGTGATTGCGAGATGGCGAGAGATCATGTCGGGCTCCTCATGCTGAGCAATTGGTTGTCCTGGAGCAGTTCGCGCCAGAGCTCCCTTGTACCAAACGCTCCGGATTTCGAGATCACGTCGACGCCGGCCCAGCGGCCGCCCTGAAGTATCGAGCGCGGCAGGCCCGGCACGATCCGGCCCGTGACTTGCAGCGCCTGTGCGCCGAGCGCGACGCAGACGGCCTTCAAGGTTTCGCCGCCTGCCACAATCAATGTGCCGGGAGGCTCAAGCGCCGAAATTAGCGACGTCAATTCGACCGCGATCCGCCGCGCCGCCTCCGCACGTGACAATCGCTCGGGCAGCGAAAACTTCACTAGCGCCACGCCGTTATCCACAAGCTTACGGTGCACCCGGGTGGCGCCTTCGCCTTCGACAAGCGTGATGGTGGCTTCGCCGCATGCTTCAAGTTGCGACGCCGTGACGGCCTGATCGGAACCGAACAATCCGAGCACCGGCTTCTTCAATTGGCGCGGCGCGTCGGCATGGCAACCGCGCGCGAGGGCGCCGGCCAGACCACCGCTCCCGCACCACAGGACGGGTGCGGCCAGACGCCGGCCGATCTCGACCACGCGATCGAGGTCGCCATCGCTCTCGGCATCGAAGACCTGAACGCCGCCATGCGACCACGCGTCGGGCCCGCCTTGCCGGGCGTCGATATTCTCCGCCTTTAGCTGCGCCAGCAGATTTCGTCCGACCGGATACCAGTCACCCTCCGGCGTGCGCGCCAATTGCTGTCCGTCACATGTCCGGCGTCCCTGATACGCGAAGGCCGGCGCGACGACGCATGAGGCCCAATGACCAGTGCGCAAGCAGGCGCCGAGTTCGGCTGCCCACGCGCCGCGCAGCAGGCTGTCGACCTTCTTGTAGGCGATCGTGCCCTCGTGCAGCAGCGGCGCAAGCTGTCCAACGATCTCGACGCTATCAGCCTTCGCGAGCTCGCGTGTGCCGCTGTCGATCGCAAGACTCCGCGAAACGTTTACCGAAAGCGCCTCCGGCCATGTCACATCGAACGGTCCACACAACCCGACAAACTCAGCCGCGGTGTCGAGCGCACCGGTGAGATCGTCGGCAAGAAGGCGGACGCTCGTCATCGTCATGCCGCCCCCGCGTTGCCGATCGTGCGGAGAGCGCTCGCGAAGATCTTGTCCGGATTCATCAGACCGTTCGGATCGAGCAGTTGCTTGATACCACGCATCAGGCCGATATCGAGCGGATCGGTCACGCGTGCCAGCCGGCCGCGATTGGTGATGCCGATGCCGTGCTCGGCGCTGATCGCGCCGCCTTGCGCCGCCGTCTCGTCGTCGACGATCTCGTTGATCTCAGCCACCAGCGCGGCAATTGCGGCCGGGTCACTGCAGCGATCGCGGTCGATCAGTGCGATCACATGGATATTGCCGTCGCCGATATGTCCGTGCACGACCACGCGCGCATGGGGAACGGCCGCCATGATCCTCGCCTCAACATTAGTGACGAACGCGGCCTGCCGGTCCAGCGGGACCACGCTGTCGTGAGACACCACATAACCGCTGCGTTTGTTTCCTTCGGAGACACTGTGCCGCACCGCCCAGATCGCCTTCGCCTGAGCGAGGCTTGACGCCAGCACGGCATCCTCGGCCAGCCCGGCATCCATCGCTTCTGAAAGCGCGCTGGCGAGCGGCTCATTGAGATCGATCCCGGCCAGCGTATCGGTCAGCTCGACGATCAGGTACCACGGCGTTGTGAGTTCAAAGGGAATGGCGACATGCGGCACGGTCTCGGCAATCACCTCGATCTGGCTGCGTGACATGATTTCGAGGCTGCCGAGCCGGTCGCCGATCGCGCCGCGCAGGCGCTGCATGATCTGCAGGGCATGATCGACGCTGTGCAATTTGAGCAGCGCCAAAGCCGAACTGCGCGGCGGCGCGAACAGTTTCAGCACCGCCGCGGTCACGATGCCGAGCGTGCCTTCCGCGCCAATGAAAAGCTGCTTGAGCGCATAGCCTGTGTTGTCCTTGCGCAGCGCACGCAGGCCGTTGAAGACGCGTCCATCCGGCAGCACCACTTCCAGCCCGAGCACCAGATCGCGCATAGGCCCGTAACGCAGCACTGCCGTGCCGCCGGCATTGGTCGAGATGTTGCCGCCGATCTGGCAGGAGCCCTCGGCCCCGAGGCTCAACGGAAAATAACGGTCAACGGCCGTCGCCGCGGCCTGCACTTCGGCAAGGATGCAGCCGGCCTCCACCGTGATCGTATTGGCGAGCGGGCTCACGTCGCGCACGCGCCGCATGCGATCGAGCCGGATCACGACATTGGATGCGCCGTCATCCGGCGTCGCAGCGCCGCACATCCCGGTGTTGCCGCCCTGCGGGATGATCGCTAGCTGCCTTTCGACGCAATGCCGGACGACCGCCGCGACTTCATCCGTCGAGCCAGGCCGAACGACAGCGATGGCGCGACCGCGATACCGCCCGCGCCAGTCCGTCACATAGGGCTCCTGATCGCCGGCGGAATCGATGACATGATTGTTGCCGACGATATCAGCCAATCCAGCAAGGACTTCCTGGGGGGATCCAGACATCAGGTCGCCTCGTCGCCCATCCACGCTAAGCTGTTACGGCGGCAAGCTCGCCGGCGGCAGCAAGCAGCTCCTTCACCTGCGACGGCGGCAGAGATTCCAGCGGCGGGCGGAGGCGTTGCCAACCGGCATGGCCGGTGCGCTCGGCAACAAGCGCCTTCAGCGATGCCATCTGCGGAAAACGTGAGACGAGTTCGCGGGCCCTCATGATGCGCGCCTGCGCCGCCGCAAGCGCGGCGTCATCGTCGCCGTCGCGGAAATGCCGGTAGACATAGGCAAGATCGCGCGCAACGAGATTGGAGGTCGCGGTGATGCATCCCGCGCCGCCCTTGCGCAGCAGCGGCAACAGCAGTGGATCCGCGCCGGTCAGGACTGCAAAACCCGGAAAGCGCTCGACCATCGCGGTCATATTGGCGAAATCACCGGAGGAATCCTTGATACCGACGAAGGTCGCCGGATAGGCCGAACGCAGCCGCTCGATCAGCGCATGCGAGATCGGCTGCATCGACATCTGTGGAATATGATAGAGCAGGATCCGCAGCCGGGCATCGCCAATCCGCTGCACGACTTCGCTATAGGACGCATAGACGCCGTCATCGGTGACGGCCTTGTAGTAGAACGGTGGCAGCATCACCACGGTATCGACGCCGAGAGAGAGCGCATGGCGCGTCAGCGCGATCGTATCGCTGAGCGCCGCCACGCCGGTGCCGGGAAGCAGACGGCTTGGCGCGATACCATCCCGCACGACCGCCTCGAGCAGCGAGGTGCGCTCGCCGACCGAAAAGGAATTGGCTTCTCCAGTCGTGCCGAGCAAGGCGATGCCGTCGCAGCCTTCGCCCAGGAGGTAACGGCAGTGCGCGATGAACCGCGCGTGGTCGGGCGCCAGCTCCGCGTCGAGCGGCGTCAGTGCGGCGCAGAACACGCCCTGCGGATGAAGAGACCATGTCGCCAAGATTTCCTCCGATCGCCTGAAAATCGTTTCGCCCCGAAAAATCGTTGTTCGGAATGCGAACATATGTTATCTTCTGTTGCGCTTCCCTAGAACCGTGCCGGCGTCCCGTCAAGGGTTACGCCCGATCGTTCGTTGCAAGGCAGGTATTGAGGAGATGATGGCCAAGGCTGCCGGGCTCGCTTCGGGCAATACCCCGAAGACCGCAAAGAAGAATCTCAATAGCAACCCAAAGAACTACGTAGCATCGGTCGGCAAGGCGTTCGCCGTGCTGCAGAGTTTCACGAGCGAGGCTTTTGAGCTGACGCTCAGCGAGATTGCCGCGCGCGCCAATCTCGATCGCGGAACCGCATTTCGGCTGATCCAGACTCTCGTCGAGCTTGGCTATCTCCAAACCGTTCCGCAGAGCCGCCGGTTTCGGCTCGGCGTTGCCTGTCTCGACCTCGGCTACACGGTCCTGTCAGGGGGAACGCTCCGCGCTCTGACCGAGCCGTTGCTGCGCGAACTTGCGCCTTCCGTCGGCGATGCCGCATCACTCGGCGCGCTTGATGGCGGCGACGTGATCTATCTCGCCAGAGTCAGCACGGGACTCGACCGGCACAAGATCGATCGTCGCCCTGGCACGCGCATTCCTGCGTACAGCGCCGCGCTCGGCCACGTCATGCTGGCTTATCTGCCAAGGGAGGAGCAGATTCGCTGTCTGGAAGCGCGGCCGCGGATCAAATTGTCGGAGCGAACCCTGACAGATCTCGATGCCCTGCTCGACCGGCTCGATCTGGTCAGGCAGCAGGGCCACGCAGTTTCCGACGGCGAAAATGCTTATGGTCTCCGCACACTGGCTGCGCCTATCTTCGGCGCGCAAGGTTCGGTTGTTGCGGGCCTGAGCGTCACGGTGGACGCGACGCGCATGGAAATGGCCGTCTTCCAGGACAAGGCGCTTCCCCAGCTGAAGCGCGCCGCGGCTCTTGCGCAGAACCTGGCGGTCAAATCCGGCGTATCCGGCTAGCTACGTCGTCGCCCCCGCCTGGCGTTGCGAAGCCTTGGCGCCGGCGCGATTGCGCCGCCAGTTAGCCACGGACAGCGGCAGCTCTTCCGCAGCCTCGACGCGGTTACGACCGGTGCGCTTGGCCTGATAGAGCGCGGTATCGGCCGCCGCCAGCAGCACCTCGAGCTCCGTGCCTGCCGGCCCGCCCGCGACTCCGATGCTGACGGTGGTGTCGACCGGCCCTTCCTCGCAAACGATGTTGGACGCCTCGAATGCCTCGCGCACCCGCTCGGCCACGATCACGCCCTCCGCCAGCGGGCACGCCAACAACGCCGCGAACTCCTCGCCGCCGATGCGCCCCGATAGATCGCTGATGCGCAGATTGCTGAGCACCACGGTAGAGAACAGTTTGAGGATCTCGTCGCCCGCGGGATGACCGAAGCGGTCGTTGATGCTCTTGAAATGGTCGATGTCGAAAATCATCACCGTCACCGGCCGCCCCGCGGCGGCCTCGCGTTCGATCACCCGGTTGGAGGCTTCCGTAAAGCCGCGGCGGTTCAGCATGCCACTCAGAGGATCGACCGAAGCCGCGGTCTTGTGCACCGTCACGGCGCGATCCGACACCAGCATGAAGATCACGAACACGGTGCCGATTGCATAGAGTATCAGTTCGATCGAGAACGCCGTCACCCAGATGCTGCTGGCGAAGGTTTCGTCATGCGGGCGCAACAGGCTGCCAAGCAGGATCGGTAGCGCCAGCACGCATCCATGCATCACCGGTACGGCTATGGTCGGCCAGCGCCTTTGCATCGTGCGCCGCCGCTCGCTCCACAATTCGGAAGCCGTCAGCCCGGCATAGATCGCGACGATCATCGCACCGAGGATCAACCGAATGGCTGGGTTCATCGACGGCAGCGCCAGCACCGCGCCGACCCACACGACCGCGCCGAGCAAAAGGCCCAGCAGATTCGGTTTGCGGCCATGGAATACGCGCGAAGCGTTCCAGACCATGCCGCAGGCTACAAAGCCGACCGCATGCAGCGCCAGCAACAGCGGCTCGCCGAGCTTGTCGCCGCCGATGGTCCAGATCGCCACCGAGGCCGAGCCAAGCAGATAGGCCGTTCCCCACCACTTCAAAGCCGGGATGTTTTCCTGCTTGCCGAACAGCAGCAGCATGGCCCCGAGCATGCCTGCGACCATCGTGGCGAACAAATATAACGTGGAAGTATCGAACGACATGGGCTCACCCGAACGCGTGTGATGCAACTTGTTCGGCGCACACTGAAAATGCAATTTCGCGCCATCGCATCATCGACACTAGAAGCGCCGTGTTCCAAATCCGTTTGCGCAGGTAAGCAAGTTTTCAGGAAAACCCGTGGTAACTGATCACTAAATGTTAAGCAAAAAAGGGCGCCGATTGGCGCCCTTTTTCATCCGATGCGTGCAGCGATCGCTGCAATTTTAGCGAAGCGATTAGCGCTTCGAGAACTGGAACGACTTGCGCGCTTTCGCCCGGCCGTACTTCTTGCGTTCGACGGTACGGGAGTCCCGCGTCAGGAAGCCGCCCTTCTTCAGCACGCCGCGCAGATCCGGCTCGAAGTTCGTCAGCGCCTTCGAGATGCCGTGACGCACGGCACCCGCCTGGCCCGACAGACCACCGCCGGCGACGGTGCAGATCACGTCATACTGGCCGCTGCGCGCGGCGGCGACCAGCGGCTGCTGGATCAGCATGCGCAGAACCGGACGGGCGAAATAGACTTCGACCTCGCGGGTGTTGACCGTGATCTTGCCGGCGCCGGGCTTGATCCAGACGCGGGCGACCGCGTCCTTGCGCTTGCCGGTGGCATAGGCGCGGCCGTACTTGTCGACCTTCTTGACGTACTTCGGCGCTTCCGGAGCGGCCGTCTTCAGCGACGCCAACTGGTCGAGCGACTGCATGGTATCCGACATCTTATGCGGCCCTCATGTTCTTGCGGTTCATCGAAGCGATATCAACCTTCTCGGGCTGCTGGGCTTCATGCGGGTGTTCGGCGCCGGGATAGACGCGCAGATTGCCCATCTGCACGCGGCCGAGCGGACCGCGCGGGATCATGCGCTCGATGGCCTTCTCGACCACGCGCTCGGGGAAACGCCCCTCGAGGATCTGCTTGGCGGTGCGTTCCTTGATGCCGCCGATGAAGCCGGTGTGCTTGTAGTAGACCTTGTTGTCCCGCTTGCGACCGGTCAGCACGACATGCGCCGCGTTGATGATGATCACGTTGTCGCCGCAGTCGACATGCGGGGTGTAGGTGGGCAGGTGCTTGCCGCGCAGGCGCATGGCGACCAGGGTGGCAAGACGGCCGACAACCAGACCCTTGGCGTCGATCACGACCCACTTCTTCGTCACCTCGGCGGGCTTTGCCGAATAGGTTTTCATGTGAGAAATCCGTGAAAATGGAAACCGGCGCCAGATGCGCCGAACTGGCGCGTTTCTAGAGAACGGAATGTTGACAGTCAACGCCCATGTTTGCAAGTTACACGAATAAAAACAATGGCTTAAAAATATGGTGCGATATTACCACCCAAAACCTCATTTGGTTGGAATGGAATAGGTCGCCGTCACATGGGCGATCGGATCGGGCGATGAACCCGACAGCAGGTTGACCTCCCCGACCGCCAACCGCTTGCCGAGCTTCAGGAGCCGCGCCGCGGCCAGCACGTCCTGTCCGGGCTGCCCCTTGCGCAGGAAATTGATGTTGAGGTTGGTAGTTACCGCAAGTCCGACCGGTCCGATCGCCGAGAGCAGCACCACATACATCGCGAAATCGGCCATTGCCATCAGCGTCGGACCCGACACCGTGCCGCCCGGTCGCAGCATGCGCTCATCATAGCGACGCCGCAGCAGGCAGGTCTCGCCATCGGCGTTCTCGATAGTGATATCGCCATCGCTGAAAGCTTGCGGAAATTCCTCCCGGAGGAACTTCTCCAGCTCAGCCACGCTCATTTTCGCTTCTGCCATGCCGCCCTGCCCTCGATTCAGAGTGCCTGTTACATTACCTTGTCAGCAAAACCCAAACGAAAATCCTGGAGTGGAAACCTCAGAGATGCCCGCCCAGACCGCCCGCGCACCCACACCGCAACCGCCAATCCTGCTGCAGGAAAATGTCGGCAGTATCCGCGTGCTCACCCTCAACCGGCCGGCGGCGCGCAACAGCCTGTCGGAAGGCCTGATTGCCGAGCTGCATGGCGCGCTGAAGGAAATCCACGGCGACAACAGCGTTCGCGCCGTCGTCATTGCGGCCAACGGTCCAGCCTTCTCCGCCGGCCATGACATGAAGGAATTGACCGCGCGCCGCAGCGATCCCGATCGCGGCCGTGCCTATTTCGGGCAGATCATGAATGCCTGCAGCGCGATGATGCAGGCGGTCGTAAATCTGCCGAAGCCTGTCGTCGCCGCCGTGCAAGGTATCGCGACCGCCGCCGGCTGCCAGCTCGTGGCAAGCTGCGATCTCGCAGTCGCCTCCGAGGCCGCAGGCTTCGCCACGCCGGGCGTCGATATCGGCCTGTTCTGCTCGACGCCGATGGTGGCGCTCTCCCGCAACGTCCCGCGCAAGCAGGCGATGGAGATGCTGCTCACGGGCGAACCTATTTCGGCGACGACGGCGAAGAATATCGGTCTCGTCAACCGCGTGGTGGCCGCCGGCACCGAACGCGATGCGGCGATCGCGCTGGCACAGAAAGTGGCGCTCAAGTCAGCCTATACGGTGAAGCTCGGCAAAGAGGCGTTCTATCGCCAGGCCGAAATGAACCTTGCCGACGCCTACCGGTATGCGGCGGAAGTGATGACCGAGAACATGATGGCGCGCGACGCCGAGGAAGGCATCGGCGCTTTCATCGAGAAGCGCGAGCCGAAATGGCAGGATAAATGACGACGCGTAGCGTCGTCATTCCGGGGCGATGCGGAGCATCGAACTATGGTGCGCAATTGCGCACCTGAGAATCTCGAGATTCCTGGGTTCTCGCTTCGCGAGCCCCGGAATGACTGTGCAGGATCAAGATGAACCACGACAATTACGACGACAATTACATCCGCGGCATTCTCAACTCCGTGAAGTCGATCGCGATGGTTGGCGCCTCGCCGGTCAATGTGCGGCCGAGCTACTTCGCTTTCAAATATCTGGCGCAGCGCGGCTACGACATGATCCCGGTCAATCCCGGCCATGTCGGCAAGAGCCTGCTCGGCAAGCCCTTTGTCGCCTCGCTGTCGGAGATCGGCCGTCCCGTCGACATGATCGATATCTTCCGCAGTTCCGCGCATATCATGCCTGTTGTCGACGAGGCGCTGACGTTATCGCCGCTGCCGAAGGTGATCTGGATGCAGCTTGGTGCGCGTGACGATGCGGCTGCCGCGAAAGCCGAAGCCGCCGGTCTCAAAGTCGTGATGAACCGCTGCCCGAAGATCGAATATGGGCGGCTGTCGTCGGAAATTTCGTGGATGGGAGTTAATTCGCGAACGCTAAGCTCAAAACGCGCTCCGATACCGACGCAAGGCATGCGCCTGTCGCTGAATCGGATGAGCGTCGGCGGCGCCGCGACGACGGCATCGGATCGCGCCGCAAAGAACAAAAACCAGCTGATGTGAAGCAACGCGAAACGATCATTTCGAAGATACGAGCTGACGAAGCAGGCCCTTTTCAATCCGCTACGCACTAATGCCTCGCCTTGACGGCGGACGCGGCTACCATCAGCATGCCGCGCATTCGAATAAGCCAAACAGGACGCTAGAATGACCGACCGTCTCCCGGGATTTTCGACACTTGCCGTGCATGCCGGCGCGCAGCCCGATCCCACCACCGGCGCGCGGGTGACGCCGATCTATCAGACGACGTCTTTCGTGTTCAATGATGCCGACCATGCCGCCTCGCTGTTCGGCCTGCAGGCGTTCGGCAACATCTATACCCGCATCGGCAACCCGACCACCGCCGTCCTGGAAGAGCGCATGGCTGCGCTGGAAGGCGGCACCGCGGCACTGGCGGTCGCCTCGGGGCATGCGGCGCAGGTCGTCGTGCTGCAACAGTTGCTGATGCCAGGCGACGAGTTCATTGCCGCGCGAAAACTCTATGGCGGTTCGATCAACCAGTTCACCCATGCGTTCAAGAGCTTTGGCTGGAACGTCGCGTGGGCCGACCCAGACGATATCGCAAGCTTCGAGCGCGCGGTGACGCCGCGCACCAAGGCGATCTTCATCGAATCGATCGCCAATCCCGCCGGCAGCATCACGGACATTGAGGCGATCGCCGAAGTGGCGCGCAAAGCCGGCGTGCCGTTGATCGTCGACAATACGCTGGCGACGCCCTACCTGACCAAGCCGATCGATCATGGCGCCGATATCGTCGTACACTCGCTGACGAAATTTCTCGGCGGTCACGGCAATTCGCTCGGCGGCATCATTGTCGACGGCGGCACCTTCGACTGGTCGAAGGACAACAAATATCCGATGCTCAGCGAGCCGCGGCCGGAATATCACGGCATCCGGATCCAGGAGACTTTTGGCAATTTTGCCTTCGCGATCGCTTGCCGCGTGCTGGGCCTGCGCGATCTCGGCCCGGCGCTGTCGCCGTTCAACGCCTTCATGATCCTGACCGGGATCGAGACCCTACCGCTGCGCATGCAGAAGCATTGCGAGAATGCCAAGGCAGTCGCGGAATTTCTGGCCGGTCATCCCGCGGTGGCCGCGGTGAACTATGCGGGCCTCGCAAGTGACAAGTACAACAAGCTCGCGCGCAAATATGCGCCAAAGGGCGCCGGCGCGGTGTTTACCTTCAGCCTGCGCGGCGGCTATGACGCCGGCGTCAACCTGGTGTCGAACCTGAAGCTGTTCTCACACCTCGCCAATGTCGGCGATACCCGGTCACTCGTGATTCATCCGGCATCGACTACGCACAGCCAGCTTGATGACGCCGCGAAGATAAGATCGGGCGCCGCCCCGGACGTCGTGCGCCTGTCGATCGGCATCGAGGATAAGGAAGATCTGATCGCGGATCTGGAGCAGGCGCTGAGCGCGTGATGCCTCCGCCGTCATTGCGAGCCACCCGGTCGGCGCAAAGCGCCGCCGGATGACAGGCTCCGCGAAGCAAGCGCGGCATACCGGATAGATCGATTGCTTCGTCGCGAGCTCCTCGCAATGACGGGGTTAGAGCCCGGACCCGCCTGCTCCAGTGCCCCAGCTCGCCATCACAAGCCTCTCGTTAACGCTCATTCCGGCATAAAATAACGACGAGCCGCCCTCGATGATTCGGAGCCAATGATGCTGCGCTGGATGACACCCATTCTGGTCGCGATTTTCGCGGCCGGAACCGCTGCCGCCCAGAGCCCCGGAGCCACGCAGACCGGCGATGGCCCCGCAGCAGCAAAGCCCGCCGACCCACCGGCGGCCGCCGCACCCGCCGATAACCCGGCAACGGCCAAGCCGAAGGACAGCCCGGCCGCCGCCAAGCCCGCCAAAAGCCCAGCCGCAGTGCAGCGCGCCGAGAAGGCTGCCGCCGGCAGGCGCGCCGCGGCGCTTGCCGCCAGCCAGTTGCCGCCCGGCCTGCCCCGCGCGCATTACAATTACAGAACTACGGTTGCGCCCGCGGCGCCGCCGCTTTACGTGCGGCGCGGCCGCACGCTGGTGGTCGAGGAAGAGGATCCCGACGTGCTTTTCACGCCGACCAGTGTGGTGCCCTACGCGCCGCGCGTCTTCGGCACGCCGCTGTTGCCGGGCTCATCAACCCTGCCCGGCTATTACGGGACCAGTCATTCCTACAGCTATGACGGCCCCTATTATGGCGGTCCCTATGAGCCGTATTGGAACCGCCTGCCATACGCTTGCGGTGTCTACGGATATTGCTAAACGCGCATAGGCCAACAACGGAGACGGACGCGACGTGGCAGGGGCACCGCAGAAGGCCTTAAGGACAAGCGCAGCCAATGCGATCACGGCGGATCTGGTCGCCGTCCTCGTCGCCGTCACCGAGGGCGAGCCGAAGATCATGACCATCGCAAACGGCGGCGCCCTGCCGAGCGGCCCGTTCGAATTTGCGCACCGTTCGTTACAGACAGGGCTGCGCGCATGGGTCGAGGCGCAGACCGGCCATCCGCTCGGCTATGTCGAGCAGCTCTACACCTTCGCCGATCGCGGGCGGGCGGGCGATGCCAAATCGCTGCATTCGATCTCGATCAGCTATCTGGGGCTGACGCGCGAGGACAAGGTCGGCCGGGGTTTTGAGGCGCATTGGTCCGGCTGGTATGAATATTTCCCGTGGGAAGATCAGCGGGCCGGCCTCCCCCCATCGCTCGCAAAGACATTGGCGGCCCGGCTTAAGGCGTGGTCGAAATCTGCCGCCAGCACCAGCCTGCAGCGCGAACGCTGGCAACGCGCCGCCATCACTTTCGGCTTCGACGATCGCGAATGGAATGAAGAGCTGGTGCTGCAGCGTTATGAATTGCTCTATGAGGCCGGCCTGATTCCAGAAGCGGTTCGTGATGGGGCTGCGGCCACGACTGTCATTCCCGGTCGCCAAATGACGGGCGATCACCGCCGCATTCTCGCCACCGGGATCGCGCGGCTGCGCGCCAAAATCAAATACCGTCCCGTAGTATTCGAGCTGATGCCGGCGGAATTCACCCTGCTGCAACTGCAACGCAGTGTTGAGGCTCTTGCAGGCCGCCTGGTACACAAACAGAATTTCCGCCGCCTGATCGAGCAACAGCAACTCGTTGAGGAAACTGGCGCAATCGCCACTGAGGCTGTCGGTCGTCCCGCCAAACTTTTCCGGTTCCGCCATGCCGTCTTAGCGGAACGGGCCGTCGCCGGAACCAAGCTTCCCCTTTCGCGCACTTGACTTCGGTTATGCTCAGGATAAGTATAAGCCGTCTTATACTCAAGGAGAGTATAAATGGCCAATCTCAGCACTGCCGCGCTTGCGCGCACCGCGCCACTTTACGACCGGGTCAAACGAGTCATTCCGCCACCTGAATGGGCTGTCTTCGCTGAGGATGTCGACGCCATTCTCGCCCTGAAGCGAGAGCGCAACGCCGTCGTCCTCGCACACAACTATCAGACGCCGGAAATCTTCCACGGCGTCGCCGACATCGTCGGCGACAGCCTCTTGCTGGCGCGCGAAGCCACCAAGGTCGATGCCGACATCATCGTGTTGGCCGGCGTGCACTTCATGGCCGAGACGGCCAAGCTGCTGAATCCGGAAAAGACCGTGCTGATCCCTGACCTCCGGGCGGGCTGCTCGCTCGCGGAGTCCATCACCGCACAGGACGTACGGCTGATGCGGCAACGTTATCCCGGCGTGCCCGTCGTCACCTATGTCAACACGTCCGCCGCCGTGAAGGCAGAGTCCGATATCTGCTGCACGTCAGGCAACGCGCTCAAGGTCGTGGAGTCGCTCGGCGCCGAGCGCGTCATCATGCTCCCGGATGAATATCTCGCGCAAAACATCGCCGCGCAGACAAACGTGAACATCATCGCATGGAAAGGCCATTGCGAGGTGCACGAGCTGTTTACAGCGTCCGACGTCCGACAACTGCGCGAAAACCACCCTGACGTGACCATTCTGGCGCATCCGGAATGCCCGCCTGATGTGGTCGCAGAAGCCGATTTCTCCGGCTCCACGGCAGCGATGTCTGACTTCGTCGGCAAAAAGCGGCCGCCGCGGGTCGTGCTACTGACGGAATGCTCGATGAGCGACAACGTCGCGGTGCTCCATCCCGACGTGGAGTTCGTCCGCCCCTGCAATCTCTGCCCGCACATGAAGCGGATCACGCTGAAGAACATTCGCGATGCGCTGGAGACCGGCCGACACGAGGTGACGATCGATCCCGCGATTGCGGCGCCTGCGCGACGCGCCGTCGAAAGGATGCTGGCGATATGAGCACGGAAATTTCAGCACTGGCCGGCCTGCCCATCATCATTGGCGGCGGCGCGGCCGGATTGATGACGGCGCTTCAGATGGCACCCGAACCGGTCGTGCTGTTGTCGAAGGCGCCGCTCGGCGCGGAAGCCTCGAGCCTGTGGGCACAGGGCGGGCTGGCCGCGGCCATGGGTGATGATGATGACCCTGCCCTTCATTTGGCCGACACGCTTTCCGCAGGTGCGGGCCTCTGCGACGGAGCCGTCGCTCGCCGTATTGTTCACGCGGCGCCTGCGGCCGTCGAGCATCTAACGAGGCTTGGCGTCGCCTTCGACCGGCGTCCCGATGGCAGCTGGCGGCTTGGCCTTGAAGCTGCGCACAGCCGCAACCGCATCGTGCACGCGACCGGCGATGGCACCGGGCGTGAGATCATGCGGGCGCTGATCGGAGCCGTACGACGCTGTCCATCGATCACGCTGCTGGAAGGCTTTGAGGCGCGGAGCCTGATTGTCGAAGACAACGCCATCAGAGGCGTGCTCGCGGTGGACGCGCAGGGTCAGTTCGTGATCGATACTGCCCGCGTCGTGTTGGCGACAGGTGGCATCGGCGGGCTGTTTCTCGATAGCACCAACCCCAGTGGGTGTTACGGCCAAGGGCTTGCTCTGGCTGCCCGCGCAGGCGCAAAGCTTTCCGATCTCGAATTCGTCCAGTTTCACCCGACCGCGTTCGACGGGCCGTCGCGCCCGATGCCGCTGGTGACGGAAGCCGTGCGCGGCGACGGCGCGATCCTGATCGACGACACCGGACACCGCTTCATGGCGGACCAGCCGGGCGCCGAACTCGCGCCACGCGACATCGTCGCGCGCGCGGTCTGGCGCCGCCGCGCGGAGGGGCATCGCGTCTTCCTTGATGCGCGGAAGCATCCGGGCGCGGAATTCGCCAAGCGCTATCCGGTCATCTCCGCCTTCTGCAAAATGGCCGGGATCAATCCCGCTATGGATCCAATTCCGGTGCGGCCGGCCGTGCACTACCACATGGGTGGGGTAGCGGTCGACATTGAGGGCCGCAGCACCGTGAACGGCCTCTGGGCCTGCGGCGAAGTCAGCCGCACCGGGCTGCATGGCGCCAACCGGCTCGCCAGTAATTCTCTGATGGAAGCCATTGTCTGCGCCCAATGGGTTGCGGAGAGCGTCAAGAGCGCGAGCCACGGTCCGGTGAAGGCGCGCAGGACCGACGTGCCTGCGCCTGCGTCCGATCCTTCGGCCGTACGGCCGATCCTGTCGCAAGGCCTTGGCGTGCTGCGCGAGCGACACGGCATCGGCCGCGCGATCCGCGCCCTATACCCGATCGCCAACGGCCGTAGCGCGGCAGCCGGTCCCGCGCTGGTTGGATTGATAATGGCCGTTACGGCGTGGCGACGCGAAGAAAGCCGCGGCGGGCATTACCGCAGCGACTTCCCGGAGAGCTTGCCTTCGGCCGCGCCGTCGACCATCTCGCTGGCGGAAGCATTCGACTTCGCCCGCGACATTCTTGAAACCGAATCTCTATCTGTTGGGAGCGTTCAGCCGTGACACTGATCCCACTTCTGCCCATCATGTACGAGCCGCTGGTTCGAACCGCCCTGCTCGAAGATTTGGGACGCGCCGGCGACATCACGGCGGATGCCATCGTTCCCGCCGACAGGCAGGCCTCGCTGGTGCTGCGCGCGCGGCAGCCCGGCGTCGTGGCTGGGCTCGATATCGCGGGCTCAACGTTTCAGTTCGTCAACCCTGCCATCCACCTCACCGCCGAGCGCCCCGACGGAAGCACCGTGGTGCCGGGAGACGTGATCGCCACCATCGAAGGACCGGCGCGCGGGCTGTTGACCGGCGAACGCACGGCGCTGAACTTCCTGTGCCATCTTAGCGGCGTCGCCACCGCGACGGCCTCGCTGGTGTCGGCGGCGCAAGGCACCAAGGCGCGCATCGTCTGCACCCGCAAGACGACGCCAGGACTGCGCACGCTGGAGAAATATGCGGTTCGCGCCGGCGGCGGCAGTAATCACCGCTTCGGTCTCGACGATGCCATTCTGATCAAGGACAACCACATCGCTCTGGCGGGCGGCGTCAGAACTGCGATCGAGCGCGCAAGGGCGCATGCCGGCCACCTCGTCAAGATCGAGGTCGAGGTCGACACGCTGTCACAGCTCGAACAGGCGCTTGCGGTTGGCGTGGATGCGGTCCTGCTCGACAATATGACGGTCGAACAACTGCGGCAGGCGGTCGCCATGACTGGCGGCCGGGCGATCACGGAAGCCTCCGGCCGCGTCACGGCCGAAACCGCCAGGGCGATCGCATCAACCGGCGTCGACCTGATTTCGGCCGGCTGGCTCACCCACAGTTCCGCCGCGCTCGATATCGGGCTCGACTATCTCGACCTCAATCGGCAGGCGGCGTAACGCCGCTCACTCGGCCGCGCGCATCGCTGCCTTGTCCTCGCGCATCAGACGATTGTTGCGCTGGACCACAGAATAGCTGGCGAGCACGAACAGAATCACGAGTCCCTGGATCGACAGCGCTTCCATGGTCGGGTTGAGGCCGATTGCAGTCAGGAACGCCGAGCCTTTGACCTCCGTGACCGTGATGATTGCCTGCTCCTGGAATTCCTGCACGGCTTCGCCGACGAACTTGATTGCCATCACGAACAGGAACGCCGAGGTGACGATGAACAGCGGCCGCAGCGGCAGCTTCCGCGCGATCAGATTGATGAAGTAGAACAGCACGGCAAGGCCGGCTGTTGCCGCGGCGAGGCCAGCAAACAGCCCGGCGCTCCAGCCGCCTTCGGTTTTCGCCAGCGCATTGATGAACAGCACGGTTTCGGCGCCCTCGCGGAACACCGCGAGGAACGCAAGCGCGCCGACGGCCCACACCGTGTCCTGCGACAGCGCCTGATCCGCCTTCTGGGCGAGGTATTCCTGCCAGCCGCGCGGATCCTGCTTCACCATCAGCCAGCCGCTGACATAGAGCATCAGAGCGGCAGCGAAAAGAATGATGATGCCCTCGAGGATGTCGCTGTGATCACCCGAATT
The DNA here is from genome assembly GCF_020329435.1 of Bradyrhizobium hereditatis. Taxonomy (GTDB): domain Bacteria; phylum Pseudomonadota; class Alphaproteobacteria; order Rhizobiales; family Xanthobacteraceae; genus Bradyrhizobium; species Bradyrhizobium hereditatis. The sequence continues at coordinate 945,322 of NZ_JAGKJK010000001.1, forward strand.
CAGCACCGCAAACAGCCAGGCCGCGATGAAGCTGGCGCCGACGGCCGCGAGCGCGCCGCCATAGAGCGCCTGAACGCGATGCGCCGCGCCGGCCTTGGTCAGATAGCCCGCCAATGCGGCGATCACGAGCATGGCTTCCAGCCCCTCACGGAGCAGGATGACGGCGGCCTGAACGAATGCTGAGGACATGGGACAAACCCTTTTTGCCCGTTTTATCCGGCAGCCGATTCAAGTAAAGCGCTCCGGCGCCACACAAACGCGTCAACGCGATGAAGCCGTGAGAAAGCCCCTACAAACCGGAGGTTTTCCGCAATCGTGTCAGATTAGAATTGCTCAATTTCAGCCGGGCTGCCCGAGCGGCACGCCCAGCTTCTGCGGATGGTGCTGCGCAGGTCGCGCAATCAGTCGTTCCGTCTGCAAGACAGCGAGCGTCAGGACAACGATCGCGACGGCCTGATGCGCCAGCGCGAGGTCGATCGGCACCTGGTGCAACAGCGTGAAGATGCCGAGCACAGCCTGCACGACAATCGCCGCCACCAGCCACCATGCCCCGGTCGCGACAGCGCCGGCGCGCGATCGGGCCGCGTCAACCGCATGGAGCACCGCCAGCGCCAGCAATGCATAGGCGGTCATGCGGTGCTCGAACTGCACGGTAAGCGTATTGTCGAACAGGTTGCGCCACCAGGGCTCTTCGAACCACAGTCGCGCCGCCGACGGAATGAAGGCGCCATCGATCTCGGGCCAGGTATTGTACACCCTGCCCGCCCGCAATCCCGCGACCAGCGCGCCAAAATAGATCTGGACGAACGTCAGGGTGAGCAAAGCCACCCCGGTGATCTTGAGCCGCATGGGAAAAACGGGCTGCGGACGCGCGCTCATCCGCCGCAGCGTCCAGACGATCGAGGCAAAGATGATCAGCGCCAGCACCAGATGCGTCGCCAGCCGGTACTGGGAGACTTCGGTCCGGTGCGTGAGCCCTGACGCAACCATCCACCAGCCAACCGCACCCTGTAGCGCGCCGAGGCCAAAGATCAGCCACAGCCGCTTTTTCAACTCGGTGCTGAATGCGCCACGCCACAGAAAGTACAGGAACGGCAGCAGATAGACCGCGCCGATCACGCGTCCGAGCAGGCGATGGCTCCATTCCCACCAGAAGATGGTCTTGAACTCCGAAAGACTCATGCCGGCATTGAGCTCGCGGTATTGCGGGATGGCCTTGTAGCCCTCGAACGCCTGCGCCCATTGCGCCTCGCTGAGCGGCGGCAGCGTGCCGGTCACCGGCTTCCACTCCACGATCGATAGCCCGGATTCGGTCAGCCGCGTGGCGCCGCCGACCAGCACCATGGCGGCGATCAATGCGGCGACCACGATCAGCCACCATCGGACGGCGGTGGCATAAGGGGCCTCTTGTGTGGAACTAGCGGTCATAAAACCCGTCTTGGGCCGCCTGGAAGGCGCGCTTGATTGAATTGGCGCGCCCCTTATAGTCCGCCCCCTCCCGCGCGCAACCCGCAACGAGGCTGACATATCCGCCATGACGATCCGCACTCGCAAATTCTTCGGAACCCTCGCTTTGCTGGCGCTCGTCGTGGTGTGGTCGCTCCTGGGAATGACCATCGCGCAGACGCCATGGCTTGCCAATTCGGGCCTGCTGCAAGCGATCTTCTATGTCGTGGCGGGCCTCGGATGGGTGCTGCCGGCCATGCCGATCGTGAGCTGGATGTCGCGGCCCGACCGCGCCGTCTAAACCCAATTGTCCCGGGTCGGCCTGACCGGCGGAAACATGATGCCGGACAGCATCACGCGCATCATGCGTAGCGAGTTCTCGCGTCCATCCCAGGCGATGCGCGGCAGCGCATGCAGATTGGTAAATCCCTTGGGCTGGACGACGCCCGGGATCGTCGACACCGCACTGGCGAAACCTGCCTCCTGCCCCATCACGACATGCTGGCGGCGCCAGGACTGCTGGTCGCCGAACGGATAGGCGAAATGCGTGGCCGCGCGGCGCAACGCGTTCTCGGCGACCGCCTTGCCCATCAGCATCTCTCGCTGCGCATCGCCGTCCTTCAGGTTGGATAGCGCCTGATAGTTCACGGTAGCGCTGCCGATCGTAACCAGCGGATCGGCGGCAAGCTTCGCCAGATCGTCCCAATCCATCACCTCCGCACGCGACAGCGCGGCAAGGTCGACGGAATAGCGCGTGCAGAGATCGTGGATCGCGAACGACAGGTCGGGCGGCGGCAGCTTCCGCATCCAGCTCGCTAGGAATTCGAAGGTGTCGTACTTGTCCTCCGCGCTTCCTGCAGCGAAACGCCGCTCCTTGCGGTCGATCACCAGGCTGATGCGATCCTCGCGCGCGATAATCTCTTCCAGCGCGAGCCACCAGGCTTCTCCGATCCCGTCCGGAAACGCCGTGGGCACGTAGACGGTGAAAGGCACGCCGTGCTTCGACAGCACGGGATAGGCCTCCCTGATCATGTCCTTGCAGCCACCGTCGAAGGTCAGGCAGGCAAACCGGTTGGCCTTCGGCAGCGTGACCGCCCGCCGGCACACTTCGTCCATCGTGACCAGATCGAAGTTCCAGCGCTTCAGCGCAACGATGGCGCGGTCGAGGAATTGCGGCGTGATTTCACGCCACCGGTTCGGCTGAAAGGGTCGGGCATCGCGCGGACGTACGCGCTCGAACCGCAAAATCACGCCGGCGCCGCCGGTCTTCCGCTGCTTCAGCCTGAAGTAGCCGCTGAAATAAGCGAGCTCCATCCGAACCCGCCGCAAAATCCCGATATCCGACGCCAACGTCCCGCCCTCAGCACGCGGTCGCGCTGCCCCGCCGCGGCCGCATTGTATTACCCTTTGTTGACATTTCCCTGCGAAGGTCGGCCAACGCCAAAATTGTAAACAATTTCATATAGCACGGGCTTTGCGATGACCATGGCTGCCGCGATTGAAGACCGCTCGGCGGGTGCAGATGCGTGGTCCAAGGCGAGCCGCATCGCCAGTATCGACATCGTTCGCGACCTCGCCGCAGCGGAAGGCATCTGGCGCAACCTCGAAGGCGCGCAAACCTCCTTCACACCGTATCAGCGGTTCGACCTCCTCAGTTCCTGGCAGCGGCAAGTCGGCGAGCGCGAAGGCCTCGTTCCCTTCATCGTGATCGCCTATGACGCGGAACGCCATCCGCTGTTGCTGCTTCCGCTCGTGCTCCGGCACGCCTATGGCGCGCGCTGCGCCAGTTTCATGGGCGGCAAGCACTCGACCTTCAACATGGCGCTATTCGACCGCGATTTCGCCGCAAGCGCAACGCACGCCGATCTCGAAGGCTTGATGTCGGCGATCTCCCAGCGGTCCGAAGCCGACGTCCTTGCGCTGCATCAGCAACCGCTTCGCTGGCGCGATTTGTCCAATCCGCTCGCCTTGCTCCCCCATCAGCCATCGGCCAACGATTGCCCGCTATTGATGATAGAGCCCGGCGCCGCACCGGCAGCGCTGATCCGCAACTCGTTCCGCCGCCGTCTCAAGGGCAAGGAGCGCAAGCTGCAGTCCCTGCCCGGCTACCGCAGTTATGTTGCCTCGACAGAGGCCGACATCACGCGGCTGCTCGACTGGTTCTTCCGCGTCAAGCCGCTGCGGATGGCCGAGCAGAAGCTGCCGAATGTGTTCGCCGAGCCTGGTATCGAGGAGTTCGTTCGTAGCGCCTGCACCGCACAGCTTGCCGGCGGCAGGCATGCCATCGACATCCATGCGCTGGAATGCGACGAGGAAGTGATCGCGATCTTCGCCGGCGTGGCCGACGGCCATCGGTTTTCGATGATGTTCAATACCTACACGATGTCGCCGAATTCGAAGTATAGCCCCGGCCTGATCCTGATGCGCGACATCATCGATCACTATGCCGGACTAGGTTATCGCGCCCTTGATCTTGGAATCGGATCCGATGACTACAAGCGGCTGTTCTGCAAGAGCGATGAGCCGATCTTCGACAGCTTCATTCCGCTCAGCCAGCGCGGCAGGCTCGCTGCCGGCGTGATGTCGGGCCTCAACCGCACCAAGCGGCTGGTGAAGCAGAATCCGGCGCTGCTCGAAATGGCGCAGAAGCTGCGCAGCGCGTTCGGGTAACTAACCCGTCATTGCGAGCTACCCGGTCGGCGCGTAGCGCCGCCGGATGACAGGCTCCGCGAAGCAATCCACGTCTCCGCGCTGGGATGGATGGATTGCTTCGTCGCTGCGCTTCTCGAAATGACGCGGATGAAGCCGGCCTCAGGGCGTTGGTATCGTGCAGTGAGCACGCTAGAAGATCCTCACGCCGCAACCACCCGCGGCCCGGCCTGGACCGTGTCCTCAGCCTGGCACGGTCCGCTCAACATGATCACCTCCGAGAACCCGACCGCCCTGAGCTGATCGCACATCAGCTTGCGCGCTTCCGATGCCATCGACGCTTCAGGTACGACCACCGCCCGCGCCTCTGACGTCAATAGTTCGGCCGGCAGGTCGGAGGCCGTCCCGGCATCCAGCAGCACATGATCATAGACTCGCAGCAGCGCATCGATCGCGAGGATCAGCCGTGGCGACTGGAGCAGCGCCCGGTCGAAGCCCGGGCGTCCGGCGCTGACGAGATGGACGCGCGACAGCCGGTCCTTGGTGATCACTTGCGCAAACGACGCCTCGCCCTGCATCAGTTCGGCGAGCCCAGGCGCAGCTGGATCGGCCGACGCTGCGGGAATCGTCAGTGACGATCTCACGAGATCCACGACCACGACCTTCGCCTGCAGCGCCATCAGCCGTGCCAGCGTCAACGCAGTCAGCGTGATGCTCTCGCTGGCGCCAGTGCCGAGCACAGTCACCTTGCGCGCCGCAGGGCCTGCCTCCATCAGTGCATTCGCCACCTGCTCGACTTCGCTGACCTCAGCTCCGGCGTCAACGTGAGCTTCATCCGCGTGCGGCTCCTGCACCACTGGCTCTGACGCATGGTCCGCGGCAGCGAAGTCCGCCACGGGCAGCTCAGGCGCGATCGCCGGCGCACGCACCCGTGCCGGCGGAGGAGCCGTCACAATGTCGGGCGCAACTTCGCGTATCATTTCCGCCGACGCCGTTGTGCCAGCCCGCGGCGCAGTCATGCGCAAAAGTTCACCGGTCGCAATCGCACCCGAGGTGAGCAGCAGGGTCGCCAGCGTCGCGATCAGCACGATTGGCAGCTTCTTCGGATAGGCCGGAGTATTGGAAACGGTGGCGCGGGATATGATGCGGCCATCGGTCGGCGTCGCCTCGAGGTTTTCGCGGGCGGTCGCATCGCGGTATTTGGCGAGAAAGGATTCCAGCTGATCGCGCTTCGCCTTGGCATCGCGCTCGAGCGCGCGGAGCTGGACGTCCTGGCTGTTGGTCGAGGACGCCTGCTTCTTCGACTGTTCAAGGCTTGCCATGGCACTTTCGACCCGGCCGCCGGCAATACGCGCGTCGTTCTCCAGCGAACGGGACACCTTGCCCGCTTCCTCACGCAATTGCCGATCGAGATCGGCGAGCTGCGCTTTCAATTCCTTGATGCGGGGATGGCCGCCGAGCAGCGTGGATGATTGTTCGGCAAGCTGGGCGCGCAGCGTCACGCGCTGCTCCGACAGCCGACGGATCAGCTCTGAATTGAGAACTTCGGACGCTTCGATCGGCCTGCCGGTCTCAAGCATCTCCTTGATCAGACGCGCCTTCGTTTCCGCATCCGACTTCAGTGCACGAGCGTTGTTGAGCTGCGTGTTGAGCTCGCCCATCTGCTGGTTGGAGAGCGTGGTGTTGTTGGTGCCGACGAATAGGCTCGACTTGGAGCGAAACTCCTCGACCCGCGATTCGGCTTCCGAAACCTCCTTGCGCAAATCGTCGATCCTGCCGGAAAGCCATTGGCCCGCGGCCTTTGCCTGGTCCTGCCGCGCGTCCTGCTGCAGCACCAAATAGCCTTCGGCGATCGAGTTGGCCACCCGCGCGGCAAGTTCGGGATCGCGCGACTGGAACTCGACGACGATGACGCGGGATTTGTCGACGGCATAGGCCGTGAAGCGCTCATAATAGGCTTCCAGCACGCGCTCTTCCGGCGTCTGAGAAAACGGGTCGCGCCCGATGCCGATCAAAGCCAGCAGCGATTTGACCGGAGAGAAGCCCCGCAGCACCGGATCGAATTCGGGAAGCTCGGCGAGCTTGTTCTTTTTGATGATCTCGCGCGCCAGATCGCGCGACTGCACCAGTTGCACCTGGCTGGTGACGGCCTCGGGATCGAGGGCGCTACGCTCCTCGTTGCGCTCGCCGTTCGGCCGCAGGAAAACGTTCTCGCGCCCGTCGATCAGGATGCGCGCTTCCGACTTGTAGCGCGGCGTGACCATGTTGACGGCGACGAGGGACAGCACCAGCGCCAGGAACGTCGGGACGATGATCCAGTTCCGCCTGCGCATCAGCGCATCACCGAGCACGCGCAGATCGAGATCGCCGGCTTCGGACGCGGCGACGACCTTCGGAGGCGCGGGCTTTGCCGTCGCCTGTTGCACCACCGGCTTGTCCTTGCCCGCACGCCAGAACGCCAAACGCATTGCACACCCCCGCGGACGCAGCTACTGGTCCGCTCGCCCTGGCCGATTACACTTCATTATGGTTGCCGCCGGGTTAATCCGCCCCGTTTGCGTCCCGGGCCAGCGCCCCGTGCAAACCCAGTCATTTTTTGTTAACCATCAAAGCCCTTAATCGCAGAATGCTTTTTCAGGACTCCCGTAATGCGCGGCGCGTTTTTCCCTATTCGATGTCTGGTTGCTGCGCCGGCGCTCGCGCGCTTCAGCACGCCCGCCGCGCTCGTATCTGAAGGCGGTCTCGATGCCGCTCGTTGACGGTCAACCGCTTCGGATCCTGCACGCGACGCGCGCGCCGGTCGGCGGCATCTTTCGTCACATCCTCGATCTCGCCAACGGCCAGGCCGACGGCGGCCACCACGTCGGCATCATCGCCGATAGTCTCACCGGCGGCGAACGCGCCGAGCAGGCGCTGGCGGAAATCGCGCCCAAGCTCAAACTCGGGGTTCACCGCACGGCCATTCGCCGCGAGCCGCTGCCGAGCGATATCCTGGTATGGGGACGGTTTCAGCGCATGATCCGCCAGTTAAAGCCGGACGTGCTGCATGGTCACGGCGCCAAGGCCGGCGCCTTCATGCGTCTCAGGACCGCTAGCCGCGACCGCATCAGGGTCTATACTCCGCATGGCGGTTCCCTGCACTATCCGCTGTCGACACTGAAGGGCAACATCTACGCGCGCGTCGAACGCGCGCTGATGAACGACACCGACCTGTTCCTGTTCGAAAGCGCCTTTGCCCGGGACACCTACCAGCGCACCATCGGCACGCCGAAGGGCCTGGTGCGGTGCGTTTTCAATGGTGTCACCGCCAGCGAGTTCGATCCCGTCGTGGAGGCCGAGGACGCCACCGACCTGATCTACGTCGGCGAGTTCCGGCACATTAAGGGCGCCGATCTCCTGATCGACGCGGTGGCGCGGCTGCGCGTCGACGGCCGTCCCGTGTCGCTCACACTCGCCGGCGATGGCGAAGAAAGCGCAAGCCTCAAGGCCCAGGTCGAGCGGCTCGGCCTCGGCGAGGCTGTCCGGTTCATCGGCCACGTCAAGGCGCGCTTGGGCTTCTCGAAGGGCTCGCTGCTGGTGGTCCCATCGCGCGGGGATTCGATGCCTTATGTCGTGATCGAGGCGGGGGCCGCCGGCATTCCAATGGTTGCCGCCAATGTCGGCGGTATTCCTGAGATTTTCGGCCCGCATGGCGACGCACTGTTCGCGCCGAACAACGCAGCCGCCATGGCCGCAGCGATCGACGCCGCGCTCAAAGATCCGGCTGCGGCAAAGCAACGGGCCAAATCGTTGCGCGAGCGAATCTTCATGCATTTTTCGCAGAAGGCGATGGTTGAGGGCGTATTTGCCGGCTACCGCGAGGCGTTTGCCAATCGTTAACCCTTATTTACCAACGTAACTGTTTCTTCCGATTTGTCCCGTAAGCCGTCGTGTGGGGAATTCCGCACCGGCAGGCGCACGCCTATGTGCCTGCCACAAGAACGGACGAGGACAGTGGAACAGATTAACGCCCGCTCGATGCTCGACGCCGCGGTGACTGCCAGCGCCGCTCGCCCACCTTTCGAACGGCGTCAACGGCTGACGCCGGCCGCACTTGCCGTCACCAATCAGAAAGTCGGCCGCGCCTATTCGCCGATCGTGATCGCCGGCGCCGTTCGTCTCATCGATTTCGCGATGCTGAGCGCGATCGGCATCGCGCTCTATTTCGGATATGTGGTCCCACTCAAGGGGTTTCACTGGGAATTCATCGCGGCCGTCTTCGGCGTGGCCGCAACGGCCGTGATCTGCTTCCAGGCCGCCGACATCTATCAGGTGCAGCTATTCCGCGGTCAGCTCCGTCAGATGACGCGAATGGTTTCGTCCTGGGCGTTCGTGTTCCTGCTGTTCGTCGGCGCATCCTTTATCGTCAAGCTCGGCAGCGAAATTTCGCGGCTCTGGCTCACGGCGTTCTTCGTCACCGGCCTCGCGGCGCTGGTGACCGGGCGCCTGTTGTTGCGCTCGCTGGTGCGCAGCTGGGCCCGCCAGGGTCGGCTCGATCGCCGCACCATCATCGTCGGCGCCGACCGGAATGGCGAGAAACTCGTCGAGGCGCTCAAGGCCCAGGATGATTCCGACATCAAAGTGCTCGGCGTGTTCGACGATCGCAATGACGACCGCGCGATGGATACCTGTGCCGGCAGCCCGAAACTCGGCAAGGTCGACGACATCGTCGAACTCGCCCGCCGCACCCGTATCGATCTCGTGCTGTTCGCGCTGCCGATCTCGGCCGAGACGCGCATTCTGGAGATGCTGAAAAAGCTATGGGTGCTGCCGGTGGATATCCGCCTGTCGGCCCATACCAACAGGCTGCGTTTCCGTCCCCGCTCCTATTCCTATGTCGGTGAAGTGCCCACGCTCGATGTGTTCGAGGCCCCGATCACCGACTGGGACCTGGTGATGAAATGGCTGTTCGACCACATCGTCGGCTTCGTCATTCTGGTGCTGGCCTTGCCGGTGATGGGATTGGTTGCATTAGCGGTCAAGCTCGACAGCCCCGGGCCGGTGCTGTTCCGCCAGAAACGTTTCGGTTTCAACAATGAGCGCATCGACGTCTTCAAGTTCCGATCGATGTATCACCATCAGGCCGATCCGACCGCCTCCAAGGTCGTGACCAAAAACGATCCGCGCGTTACCCGCGTCGGGCGCTTCATCCGCAAGACCAGCCTCGACGAGCTGCCGCAGCTTTTCAACGTCGTGTTCAAGAGCAACCTTTCGCTGGTCGGCCCCCGCCCGCATGCGGTGCAGGGCAAGTTGCAGAGCCGGCTGTTCGACGAAGCCGTCGACGGCTATTTCGCCCGCCACCGCGTCAAGCCCGGGATCACCGGCTGGGCGCAGATCAACGGCTGGCGCGGCGAGGTCGACAGCGACGAGAAGATCCAGAAGCGCGTCGAGTTCGATCTCTACTACATCGAGAACTGGTCGGTGCTGTTCGACCTCTACATTCTGCTCAAGACGCCGATCGCGCTGATGACCAAGAGCGAGAACGCGTATTGAGTTGACGGAGCAACAGGCGTCATCGCGAGGAGCGAATGCGACGAAGCAATCCATCTATCCCCGAGTGGTACCATGGATTGCTTCGCGGAGCCTGTGATCGGGCGCGCATTCGCGCGACCCGTTGGCTCGCAATGACGGTCGAACTGTATTGTGCGTATGTGCGTGAGTTGAGTATTCGATGAGCTATGCGGCGACAGCCGGGAATTCCTTTGCGCCGGCAACGGCCGCGCCCGGCGTGCTGGCCTTGCAGCGTGCGCTGGTGTGGCTGGTCGGCGCTTCGATCGCGATCGTCTTCATCGAGCCCTCGCCCTATGAGCTGGCCACTCTGGCGGCCACGGTAGTGTTTTTCGCAACCGGCCTGCGGATGCGGCTCGTGTTTATGCCGCTGCTTCTATTGTTGTTTCTGGTCAATGTTGGCTACACCATCAGCTCAGTCGCCGTGTTCGACCGGCCTAACGTCCCGAACTGGATCGCGACCTCCTGGTACATGGCGGTAACCGTCGTCCTGTTCGCGATGATAATCTCGGAGGATACGACCGCCCGACTCGATATGCTCCGGCGCGGCCTCATCGTCGGCGCAATGATTGCCTCGCTCGCGGGCATCGCCGGCTATTTCAACCTCGTTCCTGGCGGACGTGACCTGCTGACGCTGTACGACCGCGCCCGCGGCACCTTCAAGGACCCGAACGTGCTCGGCGCGTTTCTGATCCTGCCGGCGCTGTTCGCGCTGCAAAGCGTCGTCTCCGACAAGTTCGGCAAAGCGCTGCGCAGCGGGGTCGCATTCGGCGTCATTTCGCTGGCCATCCTGCTGTCGTTCTCGCGCGCCGCATGGGGCCAACTGATCGTTACAGCCGGCTTCATGCTTGCAATGATGGTGCTGACCAGCCGCTCGCAGGCGCAGCGCTCGCGCATCATCGTGATGGCGCTCGTTGCCGTGGTGGTAGCGGCGACGCTGGTCGCGGTTCTGCTGTCGCTCGATTCAGTCGCGCAGCTCTTCAAGCAGCGCGCCAGCTTTGACCAGAGTTATGACACGGGCCGCTTCGGTCGTTTCGGCCGGCATGTTCTCGGCGCCGAAATGGCGCTTGGGCTGCCCCTCGGCATCGGGCCGCTGCAATTCAACCGCTTCTTCCCTGAAGACACCCACAATTCGTACCTGAACGCCTTCATGTCGGGCGGCTGGCTCTCCGGCGTCTGCTATCCGGCGCTGGTCTTCGTCACCGTATGGACGGGATTCCGCTACACCTTCGTTCGCGTGCCCTGGCAGCCGACCTATCTCGCGATCTTCGCGGCCTTCCTCGGCACCGTCGGCGAAAGCTTCATCATCGATACCGACCATTGGCGGCACTTCTGGATGATGCTGGGCGTGATATGGGGCATGTTCGTCGCCGCCGAGCGATGGAAGGCGGACAGCAATTTTGCGCTTATGACGCCGGAGCGGAGGCCTGCTTCTCCACCGTGAACGTCAATCCCGCGTGCTCTTCCAGCCGCTTGATCAGCTTGTGCTGCATCGCCGCCCCCGGCGTCCAGAAACCGGCCGGGACGTCAGGCGTATCCCGCAACAGGCAGATCGCGCATTCGGAAATCATCTTTGACGTCGAGCCGTAGCCGGGATCACGATCGCCCTTCACCGCGGCGCGGACTTGCCGGCCATCGGGCGCAATCGCAACATATAGGAGGTCGTAGCGCCCGTTCTCGCGCTCTTCCTTGGAAGGCCCTTCGCCCGGCTTCGGCGCATTCGGGCCGGTCTTTTCGGCGTTCGCAGCCATCACGAGCCTGGCATTGGCCTCGCCCTTCTCGCCGGAACCCGTCAGCACCATCTCGTCATAGATGAATTCACGGCCATAGGGAAAACCCATCAGCATGTTTGAGCGATGGACGTTGCGCGTGTTGATCAAGGCCATCATGAACGGCGCGGCCCAGGATTGCATATCCTCCTCATAGGTCGGCTTGTTGCCGCGCGGCTGCTTCGGTCCAGTGAATCCCGGCGTCAGCGCAAAGGGGTCGTTGAGGATGGCGACGAGGCTCAAGTCCTTGGCGACGGCATCGAAGGTCGCCTTGGCGCTCGCGGCGGTGCCGCCGGAAAGAGTACCGCGCATGTCACGCACGCGGCCCTTGACGCGGGAAGCTGGCGCGCCGAACACGCGCCTCGCTTCTTCCTGCACGAAGAAAGCGCCGAGTTCGAACGGCACGGAATCGAATCCGCAGGAAAACACGATGCGGGCACCGCTCGCTTTCGCCGCAGCCTCGTGCTTGTCGATCATCTGTCGCATCCAGACCGGCTCGCCGCAGAGGTCGACATAATCGGTTCCGCTCTCCACGCAGGCCGCGATCAAGTCATTGCCGTAGAGCTGATATGGGCCGACCGTGCTGATCACGCATTTGGCCTGGCCCACCATCGCCTTCAGTGATGCCACGTCACCTGAATCGGCGACAATCAGCGCTGTATCCGCCGGCGCGCCGACCGCGTCGCGCACGGCAGTGAGCTTGTCCTTGCTACGGCCGGCCATCGCCCATTTCAGGTTGGCGTCGCCCTTGTAGTGCTCGGCAAGATATTCAGCGACGAGCTGGCCGGTGAAGCCGGTGGCGCCGCAGACGACGATATCGTATTTCGACGAAGACATGTTCTGTTTTCCCGGGAAAGTTGCGGCCTTCTTGTCATTGCGAGCGAAGCGAAGCAATCCATAAATGGCGCTGCAGCGGCGGTCTGGATTGCTTCGTCGCTTCGGTCCTCGCAATGACGGTGCAGGTTCCTATTTCTTGCCGTAGGACACACCCATTCCGGCGCGAACGTCGGCCTGGATGCCGTAGGGCGCGATTGGATATCGCAGCCCGTTCTTGGCGAGCTGCTTCATGCCAGCAATGGCCTTGGCGAGGTGCTCGGGCTTGAGCGCCATCAGCATCTCCTCATCGGGCACGCCGCCATAGCGCCGCTCGGCGAAGCACGGCAGCGAGAGCGATGGCTCGCCGGTCTTGAGCGCCCTGCCCCAGGAATCCGCGCACGCGGTCTCGCCGACCACGCCCCATTCGAACTTCCTGTAGCCGGTATACTGCAGGCCGTTGATCAGAATGATCATCTGGCCAGGCGTCGCGTAAACTAGGCAGATGTCGGGCGGGTTGAGCCGGCCGCTGGTAAGCGGACTCACCGCCATGGCCTGATACTGACCGAACGGAACGACGTCGAGCGCCTCCTGGCGCTTGCGCGCATCCTCGGCCGTGCCGTGCCAGACGCCGACATAGTTTTCCCCGGCGAGCCATTTTTCATCCTGCGGCGCGAGGCCAATCACGGCTCGGCATTGCGCGCCGACAAGATCGTCGCCGGTGATACCGACAGTCCAGCCGAGCCGCGATGCCATGCTCACGATCTGGTCAGTCGTATGCACCGCGGAGGGCCGCCGGATCTTCGGAATCGCCATCATGTCTTCGACGCGCGCGAACATCTTGATGCCGACCACCGTCGTCTTCAGCCTGAGCAGGCTGTTGAGATCGGCCACCATGCCGGCCAAATCGAACGCTTCCGGCGGCGTCTCTAGTTGCATGGCGTAAACTCCCCAATCGACGCGGCGAACGGCGTCTGCCCTTCGAGTGTAGCGCGGCCTGCTGCCCGCTGCTACTTCGACGGACCCGGCAGCAGTTCGTCGATTTTGCCGGTGGCGCGGTAGGCGATCAGCCCCATCCATTCGCGCACCGCAAGGTCGGTCCGGCCCAAACCATCGACTGCGATATTGGTGAAATTCCATACATCGTTCCGGCGTCCGACCCGCCAATCAACGGGATAAGGCTCAACCGAAAATCCCGCTTTCCGGAACAGGCCAACCGATCGCGGCATATGGAAGGCTGACGTCACCAACACCCAGCGCTCGCCTTGCTTGGGAGCAAGCAGCGCCTTGGAGAATTCCGCGTTCTCCTGCGTGTTGCGCGAAGCGCGTTCCATGACCAGCCGCGACTTGTCGATGCCGAGGCCTTCGAAAATGGCGCCGGCGAAATCGGCTTCCCTGGCGTCATTCGAAATCAGGTTCGCACTGCCGCCGGAAAACACGACGCGCGCCTTCGGGTAGCGGTGCGCCAACGCCGCCGCCGCAATCAAGCGATCGGGCGAACTACGCACCACCGGCGTGCCGTGCGAGGCAGAGAGATCGGCTTCGATCGAGGCGCCGAGCACGATGATGCCGTCGGGCGCCCCGCGCGAGTTGTCCCATGGCGGGAAACGCTGCTCCAGCGGATAAAGCAAGAGGTTGCCGAGCGGCGACAGCCCGCAAATCACGAGCAGCAGAACTGCCGCGATCACCAGCTTGCGGCCGAGCGATGCAAAGCGCGTGAACATCAGGATGGCGCCGACAAAGCCGACGCCGATCAGAAAGTTCGTCGGCAACAGCAGAAAGCCGAGCGTCTTGGAGAGAACGAAAAACAAGGAAGGCCTCGCGGATTATCACATCCTTCATACGCGGGCCTGGGGCGCGTAGCCATCGTTGTTCGCACAGGCCTTGTTCGAAAATGATGGATTGCCGGATCAGGTGCGGCAATGACAGATTATGCGTGACAATTCCGGCAAGAAAGCCTTCCGATGGCCCATCATCACCTGCAGTCCAGCCCCGAAACTTGCCACTGGGGCTTCTTCGAAGCAAAGTTGAAGCCCGTCCTCACCATCGAAAGCGGGGACGAAGTCACCATCGACACCGTGACCGGCGGTCCCGACGTCGTGCCTGACCGAAGCAAGTTTCACGTTCCTCCCGAGCTTGCCGACATTCATGCACGGAGCGAGCGCATGGTGCCGGGCCATATCCTCACCGGCCCTGTCGCTGTGTCCGGCGCCGAGCCCGGAGACGTGCTGGAGATTGATATTCTCGACGTTCAGCTCCGGCAGGACTGGGGCTACAATCTGATCCGTCCGCTGGCGGGCACCCTGCCCGACGATTTCCACGAGACGCGGATAATCAACATCCCGATCAACCGCGAGCGTATGGTTGGCCGGCTGCCGTGGGGCCTCGACCTGCCGCTTAAGCCATTCTTCGGCGTGATGGGCGTGGCGCCGCCGCCCGCGTGGGGCCGCATCACCTCGCTGATTCCGCGCGCGATGGGCGGTAATCTCGACAACAAGGAATTGGGCGTCGGCGCCAAACTGTATCTGCCGGTGTTCGTGCCAGGCGCGCTGTTCTCCTGCGGCGACGGGCACGGCGTGCAGGGCGACGGCGAAGTCTGCGTCACCGCGATCGAGACCGCGCTGCAGGGCCGCTTCCGCCTGACGCTGCGCAAGGATCTAAGCCTCGACTATCCCCGCGCGGAAACGCCGGACCATTACATGACGATGGCGATGGATCCCGATCTCGATCAATGCGTGGTGCGCGCGCTACGCGACATGATTGCGTTGCTCGGCGAGAAGCGCAATCTGTCGCGCGAGGACGCCTATACGCTCTGCAGCCTCGCCGCCGATCTACGGGTGACGCAGACCGTCAACGGCTCCAAGGGCATCCACTGCATGATCGCGAAAAATGTCGTGCACGGCTGACGCCGGCTTCAAAACTCGGACTGAAGCTGCAACTTCGCATGAAACAGCACGCTGGTTTTTCCGACCAGCGCAGTCCCCTGCACCTGCGCGCCATTGGCCGAATAAGAACCGCTGAAACCGCAGGTCACCTCGCGGCCGCCGAATAGCGGCAGCGCCCCGGATGATTTCGTGTGCTCGGTTGTGACGAGTTCGCCGCGCCATTTGCCGCGATCGGCAGTGTAGGAGCCCGTGTAATAGAAATACGAATCGCCGCCCGCGATCTTGCCGTCGCGCAGCACGATGATGCCGTGGGCGCGGCCACGCCCACCATCCGACATCTCGATTTGGATCGTGTAGAGCCCGTTCGTTACCGTCATTGCGCCCGTTGTCGCCTTCCCCGGGGCATATCGTCACTGCACACGGCGCGGGGCAATCAAGAAATGGACGCGCGGCTGGATCGTTTCGCCGCAGCAAGTGCGAACGGCTGAGACGTGCCGGACGCCCCGTGTAACAGCCGCGCAGCCGATCCACAGACCCAACTTTAGATTTTAACGTTATCTTTCAAGTGGATAGAAGGCTATCCACAAGCCGTTTGACTCATATGTGCAAAACTAAATAGAGTCGAAATAGTAACTTTTCAGTACATCGTTTAAAAGTTAGCGTTCCTCATGGCTACAGAAAAAGCCGAAACCGACCGCGTTCCCGTGACCTTGGCGCTCTCGACCATCGCTTACATGGAAAGATTGGTGAGACAGGGCACCCACGGCACTAGTGTTCCCGGCGTTGCAAGGACCCTGATCGAGGAAGGCATTCGGCTCGCCATCAAGGACGGGCTGCTTGCAATCCGCGACAACGGCCGGCCGTCCTGACGGGAGTTGCGGCGGTTTTCACAGAATGTGGAACCGAGAAAATGCTTACGAACGTACCGACCTGGACCACCGATCGCGTCGAACTCCTGAAGAGCCATTTTGAAGCCGGCCTCACCTGTCGCGAGATCGCGGCCAGCATCGGCGTCAGCCGCAATGCGGTGATCGGCAAACTCGCGCGCCTGCAACTGACGCGCGGCCCTGCCCGTGCAGAACCGCGTCCAACCAAGACTGCGAGGGAGCGCTCAAGAAAATCGGTTCCCCGGCTGCAGTATCAGATCCTGCAGGCCGTCTACGAAAACGCACAGCCCCTCCAGGAAGAGCCGATCGTCAGCGAACGCCGCTGCTCGCTGCTCGAGCTCAGTAACGAACGATGCCGCTGGCCGATCAGCACGCCGGGCGCCGAGGATTTCTGCTTCTGCGGGAATACGCCGGTGGAAGGCATGCCCTATTGCTCGGGGCACACCCGCCTCGCCTACCGCCCCGGCACGCGCCATCGCGTCTCGCGCGCGCGATGACGGTAAAGGTTTGGTGCTCCTGAAAACGCGACAGGAGAAAGCGAGGGCGTCGGTTCTGATTTCGATCAGAACCGACCGTCGCTAGCCGAGCCGCCAGCCGACCTCTTCCGTAAAACTCTTGTAGAACTCCGGCGTATAGGCCTCTTCCGGGGTCTGCCGCACTCGCTCATCGAGCTTGTGGGCATCATCGCCAACGAGAATGCGCCAGCGCTCGGCCTTGACACCGTCGAGGATGATCTTTGCCGCCGCGGCCGCGGTGGTCGGCGCCTCGTCGCGGAAGGTGCGCGCACGGTCGAGCGCGATCTTCTGGATGTCGTCATCAGACATCGGCGCGGTATCGATGCCCATGCCCTTCAGGCGCTGCCGCGTCGCCAGGATTTCGTTCGGGCTGAGCTCATCGGAATCCGTCCCGCTCTGGATCTTGCGCGAATTGGATACGATCGACGTGCCGATGTGCCCAGGCATCACGACGGAGCATTTGATGTGGGGCGCGTTGAGCCGCAGATCCGTCATCAGCGCTTCGGTAAAACCCTTCACCGCAAACTTGGCGGCGCTATAGGCGGTGTGCGGTACGCCGAGGCCAACCGACGCCCAGAAGCCGTTGACGCTCGACGTATTGATGATGTGGGCTTCGTCGGCCTTCATCATCAGCGGCAGGAAGGTGCGAACGCCGAGATAGACACCGCCCCAGCAGATGTTGAAAGTGCGCTCCCACTGCTCGCGCGTATTGGTGAACAAGCTGCCGCCGCCACCGATGCCGGCATTGTTGAACAAGAGATGGATCTTATCGGTCGCCTGCTGCTCGATCAGTTCGTCGCGAAAGCGCTGCAGGTGAGCCTCGATCGAGACATCGGCAATGTGGGTGGTGATGCGCAGCCCCTGCGGCAGCTTTTCGGCTTCGCACAGCCGCTTGGTCTCGGCCATCGCCTCTTCCGAGACGTCGCACATTGCGACATTGCAGCCTTCGGCGACGAGCTGACGCGCAAGCTCGCGACCCATTCCCGTGCCGCCTCCGGTGATCACGGCAAACTTTCCGGCAAAATCCTTCATTGAGCTCGTTACCTCGATTTTTGATTCTTGAGTTGGAGCCCCTACGCGCTGGAGCCCGCCCTACGAACAGTAACAGGTGGGAAGTGCGGGTAAAGCCGCCCGCGAGACGGGCGGCTCAATGTTTCCCCGAACGTTTTCGCGCGGCGGAATTTACTCCGCCGCCTCGCGAGAACCATGCAGCGTGCCCAATTCCTCCAGCGCCTTCCGGATGGCGGCCTGTTGCGCTGGCGACGCTTCTGGCATCGGCGCCCGAGAGGATGTCGCCGGCAGGCCCTGCAGCGACTGCGCGTAGCGCGTGCACGCCGGCAGATTGTCCGAGACGATCGCGTTCCACAAGGTCAGCAGCTTCTTGTGCAGTTCGAGCGCGCGAGGGTGATTACCGGCCTTGACGGCGTTCCACAGTTCGACGGAAGCATGCGGAGCGGCGCTCAGGATGGCGGCAATCGATCCATGTGCGCCGAGCGTATATGATGGATACATAAGCGCATCGACGGCGCTGTAGATCAGCTTGTCCGGCGCCATCATCATGAGATCGGCAAACAATTTCAGGTCGCCGGCGCTCTGCTTGACGCCGACAACGAGCGGCACCTCGTTCATGATACGGGTCAACAGCGCCGGCGAAAGGTACGACCACGGCACGACGTTGTAGATGATGATCGGCATGCCGGTTTCATCGGCGATGCGGCGGAAGTGGTCGACCATCGCCTGCTCGTCCGGCTTGAACAGATAGTGCACCGGCGTCACCTGCAATGCCGCGACGTCCATGTCGCGCACCAGTCTGCCGCGCCGGATCGCGTCGCGCGTGGAATCGACGATGATGCCGGCAATGACGGGTGCGCGGCCTTTCGCAGCGTCCACCGTCGCCGCCACCAGGTCGCGATACTCCTCATGGTCGAGCGTATGCCCCTCGCCTGTCGAGCCGCCAGCCGCCATGCCATGGCTGCCGGCGCCGATCAGCCAATCGACCTGTGGTGCCACGAGTTTGAAATCGATCTCGCCGTCCTTCCGGAACGGCGTCGTCATCGGCGGTATCACGCCTGTGGGGCGCACTTTCATGGGCCTGCCTCGCTTGTTTCCATCCGCTATTGATGGGGCGTCTCCCCCACTCAGTGGCAAGCCTAGCGAAGGTCGGTAGCTCGATCCAGTTGTGAAATTGGCATGGCAGGTCACATCATCCGAGCTATGCCGGCAGTCAAAACGCGGAGCGTCGAGCACTGGTCTTGCGATGAAGCGGTATCGCGGAAGGCTTGCGGCGATCACATGAACTACGTGCAGACGCTTCGCACGCACGCCGACAGGTCAGCGATCCACATGAAGAATCTCGATCCGCGCGAAATCCGGCGCTAGGCGATGCAGGCGACGGTGTTGCCGATAAGCCGTCCCGGCTTCGCCCGTTCGCCCAGGACGCCGCCGGTCAGGCCGGAGGTGTTTTTGCGGCCGAGGCGGGTTGCCCCCGCTCATCTGGTCTTCCGACTTTGCGCCCACCACGGGCGACAGACGACCGTTTGAACCTGACGGCTCCCGCCGCGACTCACGAGAAACAGGATGCGGAGGTCGTCATGAGGCAATGGCGCGATACCATGGTCGATAGACCGGAAACGGACGGCGCGGCCTACCTGACGGGCTGGACCATCAGCGGCACAGCCGTCCTCGGAACCGTCCTTGCCGTCTGGCTTTTCGGGATCTAGCGGCGCTCGAAGGTGTGTCGATCGTTCAGAAAATTGGTTGAATTGATGAGCAGGTTTTCTGCGCCTCGGCGTCAAGTTCCAGGCCGAACACCTTGTCGGTGACGTCCTTATCGGCACTAACGTCCGCGCCCAACAATTGCTTCAGCCGTAGGGAATGCCGGCGACGGACAATCGGCGCTAACTCTTCACAATTGCGATGGGCGTCGGCCTATCACTGCGATCGGGCCGGGTCCCTTCGCGTTCACGCGAGGCGTCGCTGTTTAGAAGCGTCCGCACCAAATTCGCGTATCCTTGGTATTGGATCGCCTCGGCCGGGGTGATCCCATGCAAGGTGTCGTGTGGGCAGAACACCCAATTCTCGGCGACGGCCTTGGTGCCAAGGGCGGTCTCGGCCTCGCGGAGCAAATTCCGAAGATCCCGAGCCATAATCGGATCCGGAGGTGTCACCAGGTTTCCTTTACAGGCGCAGGGCACCATGATCCCGATGACAGCCCCGCACAAAAGCCCAACGAAGGCGATAGTGACGATTGGGGCGAACTTGAGGGGTTGTTCACCAAGTTGTTCGGCAAGCGCGCTCTGCATTAGTTGAGCCAACGCCACCGCTAGGCCCAAGCCGATTCCCAACCAGGCGGCATCGCGCACTCGGTCCGACCTGTGAGTTCGGCGCACGTCGCCGGTCATACGGCGGGCCAGGATGGCGCTCGCCGCCGCGCCGGCAAGGAGCCAGAACGAAGCGGTCAAGACCTTGACCGGCAAAAAGCTCCATGCCGTGATGGCCTTTTGATCCGGCTTTTGGGGAAGGACAGCCGTCCAGTCCATTTGAACAAATGCAACGAGTGACCTTAAGGCATCGCCGAATTCCCAAACCATTGTCGAGACAACGATTGCAAGCCATGTAATAAGACCAGCTTTGATGGCGATTTTGATAAGACATTTTGGCGATGCGTCCCAAACCCTCTGCTCGATCTGAATCCCTCGTTGCTTGAGTGCGATAAAGGCGGCCAGCCCGTACATGGCGCCAGCGGCGGTTGCGGAGCACCCGGCGCCAAGAACGATGCGGGAATAGGATTGACTATAGAGAATGGCATCGTGGGCGAGCCAGAAAGCCATGACTATCCCCGCGACGACAAGGGCCGCTGGGGCCACAATGTCGAACAGCCGGCGACCCTCGACGACCGAGATTGAGAAGCCGAGCGCTTCCAGGGTCTGGACAATCGCGCGGTCACTATCGGCCTGTTGTCGGACCCCCCAGCTTATGTACGCGTAGATTCGCCGAAGCAGGGCGTTGACCGAGCGTTGGAGAGCTTCCTCTTTTTCCGGGGTGACCGACTTGCCGAGGTTCGCGATATCTTGTGCTAGAGCCTTGTGCCGAGCATGGATCGCGTCAAAATCCTCCGCGAACGGCTCGAAGGCCGCTTTCCGAAGCGGGTGCACGGTATCGGCGCCCATCTGATTTAAGGAAGCCATCAGCATTGTGGCGCGTGCCCAGCGATGCCGCAGCGAGCCCCTTCCGAGTTTCAGATCAGCTTGAAGCCTCTCTCGTTGCGCGTCCGGCATGGCCTCCAACTGACTTGCGGGGGGCTCGTACGGCGCATCCTCAAGCACCGCGATCGTCTTCTTAAGCCCGTCTGGAACAAGATACCATTCATGGACATGGCGCCGCAGTTGTTCCTCGATCATGATGATCCACTTGATACTCGTTGTGGGAAGCAAGCCTACGAGCAATAACGCAACGAGCAATGCCCAAGCCTGAGGTGGAAACTTGGCATCAATGCCGAAAATTTCGATGACTTGCCGCCCGGGCAACAGCAGCAGGCCATATAGAAGCAGCGACGCGATGATGTACGTCCGGCGAGCCCTTTCATAGGCCGACGGGAGGAAGAGATAGCGAAGCGGTGCGACCGTCTGCGGCAACGTCTCCCGGTTCGGAAAAGTAGGCTCGTTAAACCGTTGCCGAGCAAACGCCACCACAATCATGCATCCGATCAAGGCGCTCCAGTATTCACCGATGATGTTCGATATTGGCTCGGGGAGGTTTGTCATGCCACTCACCTCGGTTTAAAGGGCTTCGGTAAAGCAAAGTTCGTGCGCGATCTCCCGCCGTCCCATGTGGGCTTGGATACCCTCTATCACTTCGTCGAGCACTACTTGGCGCGTCAGCCGACAGTGCATTGTCTCGGTGGCGTCGAATCGTCCGGTCTCGAACAGCTTGTTCGCAGGCGCCCCGCCACCGCACCAGCGGAAGTAGCGGCAGCTACGTTCACACGCCTCCACGCCTCGGCGAATTTCGCTATCGATGGCTTGGAACAAAGATCCGCACTCAAGATCAGAGAGCCTGTGCTCCACAACGCGACCAAATGCAAACGTTCCGAATCGTGGATGATGTGCCCCCAAGAGTTCCGGCGAGAACGTCGAAAGCGTCCCATCGTGACTCACACTGACGATGGCAAAAGCGAGATTCTGCTCATCCTTCGCGGGCTCGCTCGACAGCAGCAACTCGATCGTGCTCTCGAACTCGCGCACGGCAAGAAGTCCAGGCGTTTTGCAAACGAGTTCGAATAGGCGTTTGATGAATCGTCTGAACCGCGTCTCGACATCGGCGCTCGCAAGCGACGATTGAAAATGGACTCCTTCGATCTCCTCAATGTTGAACCCAACTTCCTTGATCCCGTTCTGAACATAGAAGTCGAAGAGACCATCGGGATCATCGAGCGCACGCTCCGTCAGTACCGTGATCACGTGAAATGCGAGACCATTGTTCTGCAGCAGACGTACCGCACGCATCACGTCTTTATGCGTTCCATGCCCGCTGCGCGTGCGCCGGCTGGCGTCGTGTAGGCGTGCCGGACCGTCGATACTGAGCCCGATCGTCGCCCCCGTTCGGGCAAAGAACCGCACCCAACCATCGTTCAGGAGCAGTCCATTGGTCTGGAAACGGTGCTTCAGTTGCAGAGCGTCCGGGCACCGCTCTGCTACAAGCGCAATTGCTTTTTCGTACCAAGCGAGGGGAACGGTAAGAGGTTCACCGCCATGCCACGCCACCTCAAGCTGCCGGTCCAGCAGCGGGCTCTCGAACACCCGCCGGCAAGCGGAGTCCAGCGTCTCAAGGCTCATCCTCGCCGCCGACATTCGGCTGGAGAGGTAGCAGTATGAGCAATCGATGTTGCAGAATGGGGTCGGCTGAAGAACAAGAAGCCTCAGGCGCGGCGTCGCGATGTCAACACTAACGTTCGTGATTGCGGCCATGGCGGGTTGCCCTCCGACACCCTTAATTCCGCCATTGCGCGATCTTCTTTTCCGCCGGCAAGTCGCGCACCAGCGCCGGATTGGCGAGACGGACACGCTCGACGATTGCAGCAACACGTGCCGATAAGTCTTGCTCGCCGGTACATCGATCAGCCGGTAGTCGGCTCGCAGGTGCATCGCTTGCCAACGCACAAGTGACCGCCGCGACTAAAGACGCAACGACGGTTCCTTTGCACACGGGTGATCTAGGATCGAGGTCATTGGACATAGCTCACTCCCTCGTTGAATCCTGAACTGCCTCCACCTTAGATGTTATCAGGCGTCAAAGGCCGACTAGTGTGACCTACTTCATACGTGCGATAAGTTTTGAATGTTTGGACGCACCGCCATTTCAAGCGCGGAGTCTTTGACAAACTCTCCAAGTGTCCAAAGCCCTGCAGCACGGGTCGGTATTCGCGGCTCTTATCCGCGTCTGGCATTTGCGTTGAAGAAGTTCGGCGAATGAGCCATCAGGGATGGCACAAAGAGCGAGGCGTGCGCGGGGACGCCAGTGCTCAAGCCGGCTGCGACGTAGGCAATGAGATCAGTTTGGCGAGTTTCGTCTCGAGCACCAAATTGGCCTCTCAGTCCAAGGCGATGGAGGCGCAGAATGCGCCAATATGTGCGAACAGCATCTCGATCCGTTCACCCGCGACGTCACGTAGGCTTCGGTTCTAGCGATGTCGCGTGCGAGGTCACGGCCGCCTTCGGAGACACAGGGAATTTGCTTAGGTCATCCCTCATACAACGAGGATCAATGTCACGGCGTAATGAGAGTGGGTCACAGCCGAGCAGGCCGGCTGGTTTTCTTTCACCCGTGAATTGCCGCAGCGGTTTCTCCGCTCGCGCACGAAAGTGCACTCCAGTTGCAAACTGGCCGGTAGGCTGAAAACGCTCGGAAACCAGCTTGAATCCATTGAAAAATTTGGTCGGAGCGAAAGGATTTGAACCTTCGACCCCTAGTCTCCCAGACGCGGGAACCCGCTTGAAGTCGCTAAACCTTTTTGGCAACTAACCGATTTTATCGGCATTGAAACATCAGCGTTTTTCATTTCGAATGGCAACCGAAATGAGGGCCCTGAAATGCCTGAAACCATGACCTGCGATCACTGCGAAGAAGAGTTCGCGCCAGAAGAGCTGGTCGTTCTTGCGCCACCGGCCGGCGACGGCGAGCTGATCTGCGGGCGATGCATCGAAGTCAAGCTCCGTCGAGCCATCGCACAGAGCGCCCAGATTTTGTTCCGGGCATTGTCCCGCGCGATCCGCCGGCCGATTGCGGCGTCGAAGTCTTCCGGCGACGCGGCCGCGCTCTCGCCGATCACGACAAAGCCATTGCGGAGCTTGAGCGCGCAAACCGTCATCGTGGTTCCGGGGAAAACGTGATAGTCCTCGCCGACGATCGCGGCGGAAATGTCCTCCGGCGTCAGACGCGGCGCGTTGAGCCTCTTGGTTTTCAGTTCCGCTTCAATCGAAGCTTCGCTAGCACTCAGCATTTAGGTTCTTCCTCTTCGGGTATTACCGGGAGCCGCCCGGCGCGGAAATGGTGGATGCCGGCGCCGCAGCGCTGGCCTTGAAGCCGGTCCAGAAGGCCCACACGCCACCGCTAACAGCGGCGCCCAGAATGCCGGCAATGATCACGTTGCGCGCGTGACGCAGCCCGTAATGAAGATTTCGGAGCGTCGCGAATTGGTTCTGGGTCGACTGGATGGCCTCCGGCGTCGATATATTGACGCCGAGCATCAGAAACGTTTCAGAAACAGCCTCTTTCGCGGACATCTTCGCGAGCTTTTCCATGTCGCCGGCGTTCATCGCGCGAATTCCTCTCGCTGCTTCTTCTGACACTCACGGGTGAGCACCAAGCGCTTGTTTGCGTCGACTGCGGCCTTACGGTTGCGCGCGGCCTCGAGCCTCCCATCTACGCCCTTCTTCGGGTCAGGCAGGGCGACGGGGCGAGCCTCGTTTTCGCAGTCCATAGGGATCTGCCGCGCCGTCTCAATGCGCGCGGCCGGATCACCGAATTGAGCGCAGCCGGCGAACGTCGTCGTCAGTAAGAGCGCAAGAATTCGCAGCCGCAGGCCGCTTTTTGAGCGCGTCAGCATATTCGTCCACCTTGCCTTGCAGTTCCGCGTTGGCTTGTTCGGCCGCGTCTTTCCGGTCCTTCATCCAGGCCGAAACGCTGGCCTGCACCTTCAGGTCATGCGCCTTCTGCGCCAATTGCGTTTTGAGCCCGGCCATTTTGGCCTCCAGCCGGCAGGATTGCCGGCCGCTGTACCAGACGACGCCGAGCAGGATGCAGCCGGCTATGCCGTAGGCGGCGAAGGTGGCGCCCTGCCGCAGCCGCGGCGACGACGCGAGCAACTCGGCCCCGATCGAGAGAAGCGCTAGCGGGCTCATTGATGGTCCCGCCAGCGCCAGTAGATGACGAGGCCGGCAATCACGACCACGACGACGGCCACGAGGAAACGCGGTTCCTGCACCAGATGGCCGAGGACGTCGAGCGCGCCGATGCTTTCGGCCTTCTGCTTCACTTCGGACACCTTGTCGGCAGCTTCGGAGACCTGGTTCAGAATGTCGGCGCCCTCGCCGACAATGACAGCCGTAGAGCCCTGCGTGATCTTGGATTGAATGAGCGGCTTGTCCGGCGTCGGGGCGTCAACGCTCTGCGGCATGGCCTCGGGATCTTCCGCCGAGCGCGCCGCGCCGCGGTCCGGCTTGCCGTCATAGTTGCGATCGGCGACGCCCTGAAACAGCAACGCTTCCGAGGCCCGGCGCCGAACAAGGCCGCTCAGCTTGCGACCGCCTCCGTTGACCCATTTCCCGAACTCAGCGGCGGCGCCGTCGAAGTCGCCGCGGTTGAGCTTCCGCAACAGCGTGGATTTCGCGAAATTCGTCTCGCCGACATTGTGAACGAAGCACGTCAGCGCGTCGAATTGATGCTGG
Organism: Bradyrhizobium hereditatis; assembly: GCF_020329435.1. Lineage (GTDB taxonomy): Bacteria > Pseudomonadota > Alphaproteobacteria > Rhizobiales > Xanthobacteraceae > Bradyrhizobium > Bradyrhizobium hereditatis. Next base: position 970,778 of record NZ_JAGKJK010000001.1, read on the forward strand.
TTGAGCTGGACCTTGACGCGCCGGCGAACGACGTCCGCGCTTTCCTCCATGTCCTCTTCGTGCGCAATATCGCACTGACGCTGCGACCAGCGCGCGCTAGCGTCGAACTTCCGGCCCTGGGCATTGGTATGACCCCACCCGAGCGTCAGAACGCCAGCCGGGCAAATATAGGGCTTGAAGAGCCCTCGGCTGTCCGGGGTCAGGCACCTCTCGAAAGCCCGGCTCAGAGCATAGGCTTCCGGGCCGGCGCTCAGATGGTCGTTCACACCCATTTCGAAAGATCCCCGATGGAAAAGTCGGGGGTGACGCTATGGGGCTACGGTTAGTGATTTATCCGGGGTTGCAGGTGCGGTTCGTACAGATCGCACCAAAAAAGCGCCGGCAATTAGCTTGTCTGGGCCAAGTTGACATGCAAGATTCTCCAACGTTGCCGAGACATTGAATCCGCTGATGAAACGGGCGGCGTTTACGACCTTGCATTGTTTGGCGTGGCTGTAATGCCAGGCGCTTTAGGAAGCGACCTTATGGAATACTTTCTATGGGCGATTGGCGTTCCTGCGGGCCTCTACATCACCATTCGGCTTGTTCTAGCCGTTTTCCTGCGAAAAGAACGATATAAAGGCTAGATGATCCGAATGGTAGGGCTCATGAAGCGCGCTCTTCCTTGGATTGTAGCCGCCGTTGCCCTGATCGGCTTCGGCGCCTCATTTTCCGAGCTGCAACGGGTTCGAGCCCGGTTCGGCGAAGTGACCTCCCACAAGTTTCACGACCACGCGGAAGTCAGGGAATTCATAATCCGCGCCGCGCTCGCGGAGACGCGGCAACCGATCGTAGTCATCGGTGACAGCGTTGCCGAAATGGCCCCTCTCCCGCGACAGATTTGCGGCCGCTCCGTTATCAATGCCGGCGTCGGCGGGATGACGATCCGGGAGGCGAAGCGACTTGCGGCCCGCGCCATCGGCGAGCGCGGGGCGTTTATGGTTGCGCTTGCCATCGGGGCGAATGATGCCGGCTCGCAGACCGCGCGCCAAGATTTTGCCGAGCTGATCGAGGCCGTTAAGCCGCTGTCGGCTAGGCCGCTTGTAGCTATTTCGACTGCTCCAGATGCGCAGACAAGCCAGCAGATAGGCGAGGCCGCGAGTGGCGTTCTATTCGTTGATCCGCTGTTGCCGCCCGGCTCAAAAATGCCGGATGGCATTCATTTCACCGCCGCAGCCTACTCTGCATGGGTTCCAGCGTTAGAGGCGGCGATTGCTAAATTATGCGGATAATGTAATTGCAGACGATCGTCGGTTGTACGATCGGAACGGGAGCTTGCGCTCCGTTAGAATAGGCAACGGAAATTGAATTGTTGCCGCTCGACGTGATTTGACCAATGTCGACCGGAGTGCCGCCGGTTCGACCAGGTCCGTAAACACCAGTGCTAGGGCCTGTATGCGTAAGGAAGTTTCCAGCAGTGTTGTTGTAAGGAATGCCGCCCTGGGACGACGTGACGGAAATTGAATTATTGCCGCTCGACGTCAGCGAGGGGATATGGCTCGCGAGCAGGCTTTTCTTTTCGTCACCCCCTACAGCCCCGATATTGGTTGAATTGCCGCCAAAATACGATGCCGTTAGCCGCGTGGCGACAGCCTCCTTCATCACCGACACGCGGCCGGTTTTGTCTGGCAGGTTGAACGTCGTGGTCCCATCGCCGGCGCCGTGGGCTGTACCCATAATCGAGAACAGCGTGGCATAGGCGGTGCGGGAAATAGCCTGTCCGGCCGGAAAAGCAAAAGCGCCATTAGGCGCCGCTGACCCCCAATAGTCGATCCCGCCACCGATCGGGATTGCGTAAACGCTCGCATCGAACGAATGCAGCAACCATTCGTCCGAGGCTTGACGATAGGTCGCTTGATAGAGCGACCCGGAAATCAGCACGCCGGCCGGCAAATCGCGGCCAGTAAAGAAGCGCAGAGGCTTCGCGGTCTGACCGTCGACCGATAGCGTAACCGCCCCCGTATTGGTCGCGCCGGGCGTGAACTGGACCGTGTAGCCGTCGACATTCGACGTGACGACCTGGTTCGATGAAACGGCGTAAGCTGCACCGGTTCCGCCAGAAATCAGGATGCCTTGAATATCGTCACGCCATTTGGCAAGCGCGGCCATCATGCCGCGCGTTCCGTCGTTCACCGCCGAAGGCGCCATTCCTTCCGGAAAGGGGCAGGAACTATCCGCGGTCGCGTTGTTCGCCGCGATTTTTGACCATTTCCAGAACGACATTCTAACCTCTCAGAGAAAACGGCGCGGTTTTCAGTCCGAAGAAGCTAGGGCGAGCGCGCAAAAGGTTTGTGAGTTGCGGCGTTGCGGAGAGCGCGGCGATGTCCATAGCCGGCCCACCGCCCGAGCCGGTGATTTGAAAGGCCGCCTCTTTCGCCGCCGGCGCGGGATCTGCGCTCGCGGTGACGCCGGCAGGGACCGCAGCGGCAGGAGCCGGCGCCGCGGCCGGCCGAGGCCCAGCCATCGACATTGGAGCTCCGCCGCCGCCCATCTTGCGATCCGCCCAGGCCGCAACGTCGCCGGCGGTCATGCGCGCCAGGAAGGGATTTGCCTTCACCGCCGCCGCACCCATGATCGCGCCCGCCGGCGTATTCGGATCAGCGTTAAGCAGACCGACCGCGCCTTTCGGGCCGGCGAAATGCGCGAGATAGGTTGTCCCAGGCGTGACAGGGAGTCCGGCGCCGCGTAGGATGCCGGCGTTATCCGCCGCATAGGCGTCCGTCATTTCCCGAGACAGGTCTTTGTTGGTCCGCAGCGCCAAAAGTTCGTCACGAGACCCGGTAATGTCCGGACGATGCTTCGCGAGCATGGCAAGCCAAGTGCCCTCGATAAACTGGCCGGCGCCGAGCGCGGACGAATTCGGGTTCTTTGCGTTCGCGTCGCCCCCGCTTTCCACAGAAAAAATTCGATCCGAAAGGCTCATATGCCGCGCCCCTTAATCCTCGTCTGCATCGTCGTTTTTGCCGTCGCCATGCTTGGTGTCCGGTTCCTCGCGCACGGCATCGTTGACAATTTCGGCGCCCTCGCCGGCTTCGCGGTGATTGCCCTCATGATCGGCGCCGCCCATTTGGCCGATCGCCGTCAACGTCCCCGCCCCTGATTGACCGCCGGCAGCGCGCCTTGCGATAGCAGGCCGAGCCCCTTGGAATAGCGCGGGTCGATCGGCCGCTTTGCTTGCGGCCCATAGAACAATTCCGTTGCCTTCCGCGCCGCGTTCTTTTCCGCGACCTTGGCCGCCCCCTTGTCGACCGCAAACGCGATCGCCGCGCCAGGAAGCCCGCCGCCGGAGAAGCCGAGCAGCGGCAGCAACGAAGCCCGCGCGCCGTTCGCGATCTTCGCCAGCATCGGAGCCGTTCCGCTTGGGTTTGTCGTCCCCTTAACCGGGATCATCTGTTTGTAGACGCTCGCAAGCTGGCTCATCAGCTCCAATTCGCGAGCCGAGAACAGCACCTTGGACAGTTGCGCGCCGCTCCCGTTCAGGAATTCGTGCAGCCGTTGCGACAAGGCTTGAGCCTCGAACGGAATTTTGCCCTCGCCGGCGTTCGTCAGCTTCTCCCACACGCCTTGACGGAGCGCCGTCCAGCCCTCCGGCGAAAGCCGCTTTTTCAGATCCGCGGCGATCAGCGGCGCATTGACGCCGCTTCCCTTGCCGGTCGCGCCCATCAAATCGTTGATGATCTTGTTGGCAGACGCCGGCGGCGAACCGTCCGCGCCGCTGTAGCGGCGAACAGCGGCCGCGGCCGCGCCAGGTTCAACCGCTTCCGGCGTTGCGACGTTGCGAAGCCGATCGGCATAGCGCACGAGTTGGGCGCGTTCTGCCTGGTCGAACACGGTATGAGCCAGCATCCGGCCCTTTGTGCCGTTCAGGAATTCATCAATGCGCGTCGCCACCGCGGCCGGCTCGCCGTCCGTCAGATGCGCGAAAATCCCCTGTTTGTAGGTCGCGAACTCATCCGAGTTTCGGCCGAAAATCCGCTCTATCCGTTGCGCGATTTGCACCGGCATTTGCCCGCCCGGCGCCGAGCCGGAGCCATAGGCGAGCTTTACGATTTCGTCCGGCGTTGCCCGCGTGTCGGAGAATTTCCCCAGGATTTTTTCAACGGCCGCCCCGATCGTGTCGCCGGCGCCGCGCTTGGCGAACTTCTGTTTGTAGTCGGCAAAGGCCGCCCGCGCTTCCTCCTGCATCCGGAGCACCGCCGGGCCGTCGCCAGCGAATTTGCCATCAGCGACCATTTGCCGAACGCGTGCGTCGAAGGCGTCCTGGATCGCCTCGAGCGCGTGGAGATCCGCGCCCGAGCCGCCCGCCATCATTGCGCGCCGCGCGTCACCGTACAGCGTCGAGAGCTGCTTTCGCACCTGTTCAACGTCGCGCATGGTGAAGCCGGAGCCGGCCGCCGGCGCTTCCGCCGCCGGCGCCGCGGGCCGATCGCCGGGGAAGTCGGAGGCGCGCGGCACCGCGTTATCTTCCATTTCCAGTTGGCGAAAGGCCCGCTCTACCGCGTCGTCGGCAGAAGCGCCCTCATCCGCCATCAATTTAACGGCGCGCTGCCTCACGTCGCTGCCAAGTTCACCGTAGCCGGCGGCGTTCAAGTCCTCTTCAATGCCGCGCATGTGCGCGTCGAATTCGTGTTGCTCGCGCTCCGAACGCGCGCGGGCCTCGCGCTTGCCAACGTGGCCTTCGAAGCCGGCCGGGAAACGCTTTTGGCCGCGCATTTCCGCGTCGATCGCGTCGAGCAGATCGTTGACGGTCGACGTTCCGTTGTGGTTTCCGTGCAGATAGCCGGCTTCCTCCGCCGCCTCGCGCGCATAATCGAGCGGCCAGCCGCCTTGCCGAACCAGCTTGCGACGCCCGACGCCCTCAACGTTGACCGTGTGGCCGAGCCCGCCGATCGCCTCTAGTTCGGCATCCGGCCCAAGGCCGCCCTTTGAGGCGAGGAATTCGAGCAGGCTTTGCGCCTTTGGCGCCGCAGGAGCCGGCGCCGGCGCAGCCGCCGCCTTTTGCCGATCGTAAGCCGCTGCAACGTCATCGCCGAACTTCGCGCGAATGTCCGCGAGGTTTCGCGCGTGCTCATCGGCCGCGGCCGCCGGAGCGCCAGGAACGGCCGGCGCCGGCCGTGCGCCAGGACCGACCGCGTTCAGATTGTGGTCAATGACTTGCAGCGCGTGCAGCGACTTCGGAGTGTTGACGGCATCCAGCGACACCGGGTTTTCACCGGCGCGCAATGCGGCGTCGACATCGTTACGGAAGCCCGCCGCAGAGCCCGGCGCGAACTCGCCGGGCGCTTCCGCGACCTGCCGATACTTTCCGCGGTAGTCCGCGCGCGCCGCATTACGGGCCGCCGCAAAGCGATCCGACAGCATTTCCGCCGCGTCGACCGGAGCGGCCGCGCGAATTTGCCCGCCGCCGATCGCGCGCGCCATGTCGACGCGCTGTTGCGCCGGCGACATTTCGCCCGCGTGCACGCCGGCCGCCGAGGCTTGCCGCGCCTGTTCCGCCGCGATCAATTCCGAGGCGATCTTTTCCGCCGCGTCGTTCGGCGCGGTTCGCGCACTGGCGCCGGTCGGATCGAGCAAGGCCGCCAGATTGTCCCGCGCCTCGCCCACCCGAGCGTCCTGCAAATCCTTGAAGCCCTGCGCTTGCACTTGCGCCGCCTCACCGCGGCCGCCGCGCAACAAAATCTGCTCTTCCGCCGACAGCGCCGGGTTTTGCGTCACCTGAGACTGTGACAACGGGATTTCGACGTCGCCGACCTTGGCGCTGGCTTGCGGCACCGGCGCCGGAGCCGGCCGTACGCGATCGGCGACCGCCGCAACCACCTTTCCGACGCCCTTTCCGACCGGGCCGGCCGCGCCGCCGACAATGCCGCCGATCGCCGCCGCCGGCGCGACGTCGTGACCGCGCACCGCCGCGTCAGCACCGGACACCGCCGCGCCCGAGATTGCGCCGCGCGTTGCCATTTCGCGCATCGTCCCGGTAATGCCGAACGCTTTCGGAGCCGCTGCCATAACCGGCGCCATCGAAGCGACACCGCCGGCGAGCTGCGCCGCCGTGTCGACAACAGGATGTTCGGCCGAAAATTTCTTGTCGGCGCCTTCCTGGTCGCGGAGCGAATTCGCGTAACGCTCCTGAAACGTTTCGCCCTTCAATTGATCTTCCGGAGCGAAGAAGCGGTTGAGCGCCGGCGCGAGCGCCGCGTTCGTCGCGGCATCCAGCTTATTCAAGAGCCCGCCGACGATCGGAACGCCGGTCGCGGCCGAGCGCACAACGTTGTTGACCGTCACCGGCGCCGCTTCCGGAGCCGGAGCAGCCGCCGGCGCCGCCGGCTTGGCGCCGATCGAGGCCGCGATTTCTTCGACGGTCGCGTTTTGCTGGTCCGGCGAGAGCTTCAAGAACTCATCGCCGACCGTCACCGATTTATCGCCGATCGTAAGAACGGGCATTTATTGAACGCTCCAAGTAATGCCGCTGGACGTCTTGCCGGTTGCCGCGCCAGCCGTGGGCGGCTTGAAGCCGGGGCCCGCCTCGCGCCTCATTGTCTCAATCAAATTCGCGCGCAGAGCGGCCTTTTGCCGGACGACTTCCGGACCCTCGCCAGGCTGCGGGAAGAAGGTTTTTTCGGCGCGCACATATTCGGGCGTGCCGATCGCCGCGCCGGAGACGTCGCGAAGATGCGCGCCAATGAACGCTTCCTTTGCCGCCTTGTATTTCTGATATTCGGGCGATTGCAGATAGGCGCCGCCCATCGGCAAATTGTCAGTGAGCCGGCCCCAGACGTTTTGCCCCTGAGCTTCAACGTTCTTGATGACCTTTTCAGCGTCCGTCGCGATCGTGGTGAACTTGCCGGCTTTGCCCTGCGCTTCCGTGCCCTTGCCGGTTGCCGCGTCCGCGTTCGCTTCGGTAATTCGCTTGATGAACGCCTTGCGATCAACGCCCGGCGGGATCTGTATCCGCTCCCCGCCCGGCCCGGTCACAAAATCGCCCGCGCTCGAGCCGGAGCCGCCCGCGGCCGCGCCCTGGATCGGCCGCAACGTGCCGTCGACCTGGTTCTGTTGCATGAACGTCTTGCGGCCTTGATCGTCCTCGCCGGTCTGCACGACGGTCCAGCGGTCTTTGCCGTAATAGTTATCAATCAACGCTTTCATCAGCGCCGGATTGTAGCGCGCGGCCTGCACTTCCTCCGGCGTGGCACCCTTCGCCAGCAGCGCGCGCGCCGACATGCTGTTTTGCTCCGCCGCGATCGAGCTGGGATCCGTGTTTTGTCCGGTCACGAGCGCGCCGAGGCCGCCCATAAGCGCGCCGATCGGACCGGCCGACATATTGCCCATAAAACCGCGCGTGGCCTTCATCAGCCGATCGCCAGCACCGCCGCCGTTGCCGGCAAGAGAGAACGGCGCCGGAGAAGAAGGCGCGCCACGAGCCACGGCAGGCGCGGCAGAAGGCGCCGCGGCCGGTTCGGCCGGAGCACCGCCGCGAAATGCCGGCATCTGATAATCGCCCACCGGAATGAAATCGTCCGGCGCGCGGTCGCGGTTCACCGACGAAACTTCCGTCGACCGCGGCGCAGGCTGTTGCGTCACCGGGCCGGCAGCGAACGGCACCGGCCTTGCTCCGCCGGCGAACGGCGAAGGCGCGGGAGCCGGCGCGATATCGGCCGGGCTAACGTTCATCGAGCCAGGACCGGCGAAACCGAACGGCACAGCACCGGCGCCGAACGGAGCCGGCGCCGCTTCCGGCGCCGGAGCGTGCGAGGCAGCGCGGAAACGCCGCGCCAGGACCGACGCGGCCGCCTCGCGGGCCTGTTGCGCCTGGTCCGCTTCCGCGTTCAGCGAAGATGGATAGAGCGCGCCCCACGAAGCCGGGATATTCGCCGCCGTAGTCGGCGCCGGATCGGGCTTCGACAGGCCGGGACCGTTCGAAACCGGCCCGCCTGCCGTCATCGGGTCGCCGCCCTGCGGATACACCACCGGGAGCGGAGCTCCGCGCGGGCCGGCCGGCCACGCTGCGTTGTCAAACGGGCTCGCCTGATTTGCGTCCGTGATCGGAAGCCGATCGGGATAAAGCAGGCTCCAAGGCCCGCCGGCTTGCCCCGTCAGAAGATCAAGAATGCCCGCCATTTAAGACGCTCCAAAGCTGATATTGCCCTTCGGCCACAGCGAGCCGAGGCCGCTTGCGATCAACGCGAACTGTTGCGCGCCGCTCATCTGCGTCTCGCCTTCCGAGTGGCCGGTATTGGTGCCGAACTGCGCCGCGATCGGCGCGATTGAGCCGAGCAGTGTTGCATATTGCGACGCCGGGATGCCGAAGCGCTGCGCTTCCGCCCGGAGAGCGGCGTTCGCGCCGTAATTGCTTGCGTCGATCGCATCGCCGGCCGTACCAACGCCACTGGTGAAATTCGCGTTCGCCTTGGCCTGGTTGTCGTTCAGGATGCCGTAAGTCGTATTTCCCGCGCCATAGAGCGCGGTTGCGGCGTTCATCGCGCGATCCGTGTCCGCGTTGTACTGCGCGGCGATCACTGGCGCCGTTCCCGCTGCGATGCCTCGCGCGAGCGCCTGCATGTTGCCGGGCGAGCCGTCGCGGCCGGCGGCCGCCCAGGCGCCGTTAACCTGGTCCGTGACGTCCGTTCGGATCTGGTCGAGCTGCGCTTTCAGCCCCGGATTGTTGCCGATGTTTGCGCCGCTCGCCGTCTGCCCGAGGATGCCTTTTGACAGCGTGTCGAGGTTTGCCGTAATCGCCGGGTCGTATTTGGTCGCGCCGCCGCCATTGAGTAGGCCGAGCGTTCCGGACGTGATCGCCGGCGAAAAGGTCGCGCCCGCCTTGGCCGCGTTCGCCTCGATCGCGTCCAGCGCGCCCGACGTTTTGTAGCTCAAACCGGCCTGCGGGACCATGCTGGTAATCCCGCTCAAAATGCCCTGCAAAGCCGGGTTCGCCGGATCATACGGCGCAAGCTGCTGCGTTTGCGTTTGCGTGGTTTTGCTAGTGCCACCCATTACAGGGCCCTCTCGAGAACGACGTTTTTCGCCTGATACTGTTTCAAGAGGCGCAGCCAGCCTTTACGGCCGAATAGCCTGATCTTCGCCGCGCCCTCGGCCTTGGCCCACCGTTCGATTGCGGCCAGATGGTCGAACCAACGCGACATATTCGAGCCGCCGCAAGCGGTGATGATGCAAACCAAGTTGCGATCTGTCCGGACAAGCTTCGCGACGAGCGCGGCTTCGATTTCGGCAACGGGCACGCCGGGGCAAGCCGCCACCCACAGCACCGCGCCGCCCTGCAAAACATCGCGCTCAAGGTCAGCGGTGTGGCTCAGATCGGTACGGAGATAGGCCGCGCGCAGCCGATCGGCGACAAGCGGCCAGATCGCGGGAACGTCTTTCGGATGAACACAGATGAGGCTAGCCGAGGCAGACATAGAAAAAGGACCGGTCGGTTTGAGCGTTGTTCGCGTGGGTGATCGTGAACGACTGTTTCCCAACCGAGTTAATGAACGTTGTGGCGAGCGCCGCCGCGGCATTTGCCGTTCTCGGGAACAAGAAAACCGCACTCTGCGGCGCGCAGTTTTCAGCCGAAATCGTCGTGGACGTCGCGCCGGCAGCGAGCGTCACGGAGCCGGTGGCGTTCGAGCGGCCCGCCGCGAGCTGTTGCAGCGCGAGGGCATATTTCGCGAGTTCTTTTTCGTTCGTCGCCGGAAGAAAAACCGTCATCGTTTACCCGTCGCTTTGAGGTCCGCCGGCTCCACCCCGTTTATGAAGGTCCACACCGCGCCGGCCGGAATTCGGCACTTGAACCGGGAGTAGCGAGTGTCAACGCGCATGTTGCAGATGCCGGTTTTCGCGTTCACCAGGCTTTCGGAGCCGGCCGCGACAGCCTGTTGCAGGTTTTCGCGGCGCGAGGCCGAGCCGTAGACCGCCGTCGCATCCGACACCGGCCGGAAACCGACCTTCATTTTGACGCGCCGGCCGTCCGTGCCCTGCTCCGCAGTTTCCAGCGTCGCTTCCAAATTTGGACCGCGGAAGAAGTTCAGCAGATGCGAGCCGTCGAACGCGGCCAGCTCCGGCACAATCGCCGATTGAAAGCTATCGAGCGATTGCGTCATGGCATCGAGGCTTCCGCCCGGCGCGAGCGCGTCGAGGGCTTCAAGCGTGATACCTGGTTGCGCCATGCTGAAAACGAACTCGCCGGAGACGCGCAGCGGCGTGAAGCGGTCTAGCACCGGATCATAGCAAAGCGCTTTGTCGAACTGGTTTACCGAGCCGTTCACCGATTTGTAGAACCACAGGACGCGCGAGGAACGCGGGTCGGCGACTCCAAGGAAGAGTTGCAGGTTCGCGGCATCCAAATCCTTGAAAAAGGTCCGGTCGACCCGCTCGCGGCCGATCGGCACCGGGACGCCGCCCGGGTCGATCTTGTGAAAGCCCTTGAGCGAATAGAAAAACACCGTGGGTCCCGAGCGGATGAGGCTATAAGGCCCATACAGTCCCAGCTCTTCCGCGATTTTTTCAATCTGGAAAACGCGCGGATCGCCCGGCAAATAGATCATCCGCCGAACGACCGTATCTTGCAGCAGAACGCCACTTTCGCCGCCCGCGATGCCACGGCAAATGCCCCCGTCGACCAAATCTTGCTCGTCGCTCGAATTGATGCCGGCCGTCCAGGAATTCGGCCCGTTGACGTCATTCAGTCCGGACCACTTAACCCGGCCGGGATTGTTCAGAAGGCCGGTCAGCACCGCGAATTTACCGACGATGCCGATATAGCGCGCCTGCGGCGGGTTGCCCGCCAGATCCGCGAATGCCGAGGACGTCGTAATGTCAAACACCTGCGGCGCGACGTTGACTTGAACCGCGATCACCAGGTTATTGAATTTTGCGAACTGCCATTGATCCGCGGTCGGGATAGCGGCGTAAGGCCCACCACCCTTGGAGACCTTCGACCATCCGTAGGTGGTGTTGTTCAGCAAGTAGAGGTCCGTCGCGGTCGCCGCGAACACAACGACCGAACCGTCGTTCTTGTACGCGGCCAGAGCGCCGCGACATTGCAGGCCAAGCGATTGCGATATCGCAGCCAAGCTGGGGAAAGGCCCATAACCGTCGCCGCGCGGGACTACATTTAACAGGCTTTGGCTGTTCCTCGCCTGATAGTCGGAAACGTCCGGCCGATATTCTCCAAATGGGACAATTGCCATTACCAGCACGTCCCGCGAATTCGGCCCGTCGCCGCGCGCCCCGAGGTTTTGTAGGCGAGGCGATCGGCGAGCGGCTGGATTTGAACCTGCATCCGCTGCATGCCCTCCGTGTCCTCGATCACGTTGGTATAGAGCAGCAATTTCGCGTGGCAGCGGATCAACTGTTCAGCGTCGTTCGTCCAGGCGTTGCTATCAGTGTCGTTGACCAGCGCCGGAAGCTTGAAGTGCATGTGCGGCCGCATGGTGTAGACCGCGACCGGGACCGGCCAGAGCAATATTTGGCTATCCGTGTAGCAGTAGGCGACCGGCCGGCCGGCGCCGGTCATCGAGCCTTGCAGCCACTCGAATTCGTCCACCTCGTACTTATCGAGCTCTAACGGCCGCGTGCCGTCGAACAGGAACAGCGTATCCAGCGAAATGATGTCCGGGATTTCGGCGAGCGCCGCGGCACCGTAAGCCACCTGCCCGATTACGGTCGAAAAGGTCTTGGAGCGCGTGACGTTGAAGTAGAGACGCAACGTTTCGTAATGGTCAACTGCGTCGCCGACCGCGCTTTTGATTTCGTCCGCCAGATCGTCGCGCGTCAGGTCCGCTGCGATCCGGTTTCGGAGGTCGAGAAACGTCTTTGCCATCTGCCACCGTCACAGCCGGAGAAGCGAGCGCCAGCGCGGCTTCCGTCGCCAGCATATGGACGGAAGGCGGCGCCGGTTGCTCGAGAACCAGCGCCGCCCCCGCGAAGTGCAGCCAGATATCCACCGGCGTTACAGGTCGTTGTCGACCACGTATTTGACGATGACGGTGGCCTTGCCCGCGGTCGCGGCGGTGCCGGTCTGAGTGTACTTCACGTACACGTCGGTATCGGCGGCCAGCGGGCCGAGGAAGGTCGACGTCGGCTTGATGTTCTGCGTCAGGCCCGTGGCGGTTTCGTCGACGTCACCGGCGGCCACGATTTCATTGAAATTCGTGCCGCCGCCGACAGTGAGAACGTTCGTGGTACCCGCGTTGAACGCGGTAGCGTTGTGAACGTCGGTGCCGACGATGATCGCGCCTTTCGGCAAGGTCTGCTTTTTGACGCCGGCGGCAATGCCGGCATCGTTGTAGTTCACCAGGAAGCGCAGATAGTGAACCTGCTGCTCCCGGTACTGCCGGGCGGAAGTGCCTTTGGTGTTGGTCGCCATTTTTTGCCTCTTCGTAGCTTTTGAGAGGCCGCCCGCGAAGCGCCTTGCTTCGCGGGACTTACGCCCTCACGGTTTCAGGGACGGTTGAGGGCTTACGCCTTCTTCGCCGCGTAGGTCGTGGCGACCCAGACGCCGAAGTCCTCGCTGTTGAACACGCTTTTTTTGATGCCCCAGACGGTTTGCCCGGAAACGCCAAGCTCGCGTTCGTAGTCGAACAGCTCTTCAATCCATTTGAAGTGAGAGCCCTTCGAAAACTCCTTGCCGAAACCGACAACGCCAGCCTGCGCACCGCAGAACACGGCGCGGCGGGTGTTCGCCTGCACCGCACCAGCATTGGAAATGCCGTTCGTGATGCGATTCCACTTGTGCAGAACCACGTTGTTGTACTCGCCGAGCGCGCCGGTATAGATCGGCGATTTCGAGGCGGCGCCACCGGCGAGAGCGGCCTTCTGGATGTCGAGCCACTGGCCGGCATCGGTGGAGGTCCGCATCGCGGTCACCTGATAGTCGTGCAGGAAGCCGAGATACTTCTTTTCGCCGTTGACCATGATGGGGCGGATCATTGGCGAAGCGGTGCCGGCGGCTTCAACGAAAGCGTCGATGATATCGAGCTTGAAAAACTTCGTGTTGTCGCCGTTGATCGTCGCGTCATCGGTCGCGCCGCCGGGCCGATAGATACGATTGGTGGACGGTGCCGTCACCGTGTTGTTGCCGGTATAGCGACCATCGGTCGCCAGCGTATTGCCGCACAGATGGTTTGCCATGCAGGTATCAAACCGGTTGGAAAACCAGTCGTTCAGGCCGTCCTTGGCCTCGCTGCGGAGGTTGAACGGCACGCGCTGCGCATCGATCGTGTTTTTGTTGCGGACGCGGACCGCATGGGCAAGCTCGTTGATCTTGAACTTGTCCGAATAGGTCGAAAGCGCCTCTTCGTTGCCCTGCAAAACCTGCCCTTCGGTGGTGCCGTCGCCTTCCAGCTGGACACGCAAGCCGATGGTCAGTTCGTCGCCGGCCGACTTTTCGAAGTCGGTCTTGACCTGGATCATGTTGGACGAGCCCTCGCCCATGAACCGGCCAAAATAGGTCTGCTTCAACGCTTCGAGGTTGAGCTTTTTTGCCCAAAGCTTGTTGGACAGGGCGTCATTCACGCCATAGGAAGTCACAGACATCTTTTGATGCCTCCAAAGGTGAAAATCGGGGTGCTGTGGGTTGACCGCGAAACGCTGCGATCGAGCGCAACACCGAGATTTCCCGCCTTCGGTGGAGGCGTAGCGCTGTGACGGGCGCCAGGCGAAAACGGGATTGGTTAAGGCTCCCGCGGGCCCTTACTCAGTTCACACTCACGCGGCGTTAGCCGCCAAAAATTCTCCGAGCCTTCGCCGGGTTCTTTTCGCACCAGGCTTCGAACTCTTCCGCCGGCATGGCAATCAATGCTTCCGCCGTCATTTCCTGATCGCCCGAGCTTCCGCCCGTATTGGACAGGCTCTTATGTGCCGCCTGCCCGCGTTCGATCGTCGCCAACTTCTCGGCCGCTGCCTTCTCGGCATCCCCGCTGGGATTGGCGGCCGCTGCTTTCTTGTAACCCCGCTGATTTGCCAGACTGTAAATCAGTTCCGCCGGGCTCTTGCCGCGCTCGAACGCCATCTGAGCAATGGCGAATTCATCGGCGATCAACGCTTGATGTAACGTTTCAGGCGTTTCATAGCCGATCGCCCGCAACTCGGCGGCGCGCGAATTCAGAAGGAAGTCATAGGCCACCTTGAAATCCGGCGTGGTTTTCTCGAACTCGTTGCAAGCCTTCGTGTAGTTATCCACAAAAGTCTTTTGTTCGGCCGCCGCCTTGTCGTTGGCTTCCTTCGCCGCCTTTTCGTCCGCCTGCCGCTTTTCCATTTGCGCGACGGTTTCGCCGATGTGTCGGACGGCGCCGAAAATATCATCTTCGACGGATGGCGGCGCCGCCGGTGCTTGCGGATCTTGCTCGCCACCGGCAAGCTTGAGCTTGTCGATAATCGAGAACTTGCCGCGAAATTCGGCTAGCTGCCGATCCTGCTCCGCAAGCCTGGTCGCCAGCTCTTTGCGGGCTTTCTTCTCTTCCAGGAACGTTGCAAGCGGGACGTGATCGTTTTTCGGCGCGTCAGGCTGCTTGCCCGTAGCGCCGGCGGGATTTCCCTCGCCGCCTTCGCTTCCGCCAGCTCCACCGCCGGCATCCGCGCCACCTTCGCCACCGGCCGGAATTTCGCTTTCGCCGCCGCTCGAGAAAAAAGCCTCTTCCTCCGCCGAGAGTGACGGGAGGCCGCCGGACTCGACGGGCGTTGATACTGCTGCTGCTCCTGTTGACATGCTTGCTTGCCTTCTGCCGGCCCTGCCGGCTCAGAAAACGCGGAAACCGCCGCGCGCGGAAATCCGGCTTCGCCGGAATTGGTCCGCGTCCGGATTAACCGCACTCAGCAAGCAAGAAGTAACAGCGCCTCTTCATCCCGCCGGCGGCGCATCTTTGCCGCCTCAGCCGCAGCCGCCGCCAGGCGTTCGTTTTGAACGGCCGCCAGATCCACCGCCGGCGCCGGCGGCGCGATCGGCGAGGCCCGTAGAGGCTCGAACCGCGGAACGGTCCGCCGGTCGATCGGCACGCCCGGCACCTTGCGCGTAATCGCGGCAAGTTGCTTCGCGCGCTCGAGCTCTAACAGATAGTGCCCAATGCCACCCTGTTGAAACTCGTAATCAAAGCCGGTTCGGATCAGC
Organism: Bradyrhizobium hereditatis; assembly: GCF_020329435.1. Lineage (GTDB taxonomy): Bacteria > Pseudomonadota > Alphaproteobacteria > Rhizobiales > Xanthobacteraceae > Bradyrhizobium > Bradyrhizobium hereditatis. Next base: position 985,917 of record NZ_JAGKJK010000001.1, read on the forward strand.
GGCGCGTCGTTGCCGGTAAAGACGAAAGCGCCGGGGTCCGCGTCCTCGTTCAGCGCTTCGTCGGGGTCAATGCCGGTGAGCGTGAACGTTCCGACCGCGGCGGATAGCGTCCGGCCGAGCGTCGCGGTTTGGAGCGATAGCGTAAAGGAGCCAGGTGCCGCGATCTCGCGGATATTGAAGGTTGCGGCACCGGCGAGCGTGAAGGCGCCGACGTTCGCCGCCTCCGTGATCTTGAACGTCGCCGCCACGCCGGCAAAGGCGAAGGCGCCAGCGGCCGCCGGCATAACGATATTCGTGACGCCGCCTTGCTGGATTTGCCCGAGGGCGAGCCGCCCGATCGCATCAAAGCCGAGAAGAGACATACCAGCCCGCTACGTTCCGTAGTGTTCGGTTACTTGAATGAAACCAGAACCGCCCGCACCGCCCGCTGCGCCGCTCGTGCCTGCCGTGCCGGCCGTTCCGCCCGCACCAACTGCATAGGAATAGGTCGCGGCCGGTGAGTTGATGATCGCGCGGACAAATCCACCCGCGCCACCGCCACCGCCACCGTTAACGGTCGTATTGACGCCGCCGCCACCGCCGCCAGAGCCTGTATTGGCCGCCGCCGCAACGCCAGCGCCCGCGCCAGCCGCGCCGCCTGCACCAGCGCCACCATAAGGTGAATTTGCGCCAAAGCCGCCAGCCGTCGCATTCAGGCCAGAACCGTTTCCACCCGAGGCTCCGGCCTTGTTGACGAAGCCGCCTGATGGCGTACCACCCGCACCGCCCGCTGCACCCGTTGCACCGGAGGCCGTGCCGCTCGATAGCAACGGACCCGTGCCCCATGTCGTAGCACCGCCGTTGCCACCGTTGCCCGGCGTCGTGCCAGAACCGGCACCGCCGCCGCCGCCGCCAACAAGTTCGATCTCAATCCAGAGGCAGTTGGCCGGCGTCGTATAGGTGCCCGAACCGGACGTAAAAACCTGCGTGGTTGGAAGCGTGCGGCGCGCCGGCGGAAACATATCTTCAGCAAGCGCAACAATCGCGACTTGCGGCGCGGCGGAGAAGTTGATTTTCGCCGTAGTGCCAGACGAATTGAAAAGCACCGTCGTTCGAGTTAGAACGCCGGTCCCGCTGCTATAGGTGCCAGTCCCGATTTCCCATTGCGACAGATCGGCGCTTTCGGCGCGATAGCTGTATTGCGCGCCGTTGACTGCACCGGCGGCCGAGGGCGATTGATACCCGGTGACCGCGCTCGAATAGGTCCAATCCGTAGTACCGCCCGCGGTCGGATTGAAGCGGCAAACGTTGATGAGGGATGAAGCAGCCATTAGCCGATCGTGAACACGCCGTTGGTGGTGTCGAGTTGGACGGTAAAGCTGTTTCCGTTCGTCAGGTTCACTTCCGCGCCATAGTCCCACCAACCGATCAGCGGATCGGCCGGCGACGTCGGCGTGTCGTCATAGAGCGCGGCGTATCGGAATTGAGCGATGTTGCCGCCCGACGCGGTGAATACGACGGGCACCAGGACGAGCTTCCACACGCCGCCGGTTTGCGACCAGGACGTGAAGGCAGCCGCACCACCGCCCGCGGTGTAGCCGTTGCCGGCCGCGATTTCGGTCAGGTTCGCCTTGACGCTGTTGGTTGCGACCGGCGCGACGTCCGTCAGCATGACCTTCAGCGCGTCCGTGTTCAGATTGATGACCTTGCTTCCGAGGTCGCCGATAAAGGAATTGAATTTGTTGAAAGCCGCCACTTATTGAGCCCCCATTGGTGCGATCCCGACGATTTCGCCGGCCTCGTTGCGGATCAGTTGTTTCGGAGTGTTCATCGCAGATGCGAGCTGCGCCATGTCACGCCGCATTTCCTGCATGAAGCCGAGGATCAGCGCGGCCGTGTCTACGCCGGCGCCGGGCGCGGCCGGCATCGGCTGGCCGTCCGGCCCGGTTGCCGGAGCCTGAGAAGCGGTCAGCGCCTTTATCAGCGCGTCGCTCTGCGCCTTTTCGCGCTCAATCTCGATCGAGGCTTTCGCCTCTTCGCGCATCGCCTGGATTTTCGCGTCAGACGCGGCCTTGTCGTTCGCCATTTTCGCCTGAGCCTTGTCGTTCTCGAGCTTCAATTCAGCGTCGCGCTTTTGCTGTTCCGGGTCCGGTTGGTCCTGCGACTGCTTGATGCTGTCCCCGATGTCCTTTTGCGCGGAGGTCGGGAGCGGCGAATACTTGAGCAGCGCCAGCCAGGTTGCCGGCGGAAGCATCTTGCCGATGACGGGCAAGAGCTGTTGCAGGATGGCCCAAGTCTGTTCTTTCTGGTTGGCCGAGGTCGGGCTTTCGTCGACGATGACCTCGTATTGGGTCATGCCGGCATCGGCCTGCTGTTTGATGAGCGGCACGAATTGCGCTTCTTCGGGCCCCTCAATTTTGATCAATCGACCGTCCGAAAGATAGTGCTGGATCAGGTACAGCATTAGCCGGCCCTGCTCTTTCCGGTAGCGCCGGAGGCTATCGAACAGCGGTTGCAGGATCGTCAAGGCCGATTGCTTGCGCTGCAAATCGAGGCTCGCGGCCTGCGATCCGGACTGCTGCATACCGAGGATTTCGACATTGACGCCGGAGACGTCGCGAAGCGACTGGTTCGCGTACTGCATCAGCTCGAAAGAGCCGGCCGGAAACTGTGAAACCGGCTTTGCGATGAATTTCGGGTTGGTCCCGGAGAGCGCGCCGCCCTTGAGGAACGTCACCTGGTCTTGATGCGCCCACGAGGCTTCGCCTTGCGCGTCATTGTCGAAGAACTGGCCCTTTTCGACGGCAATTCCGCCCTTCGCCGTCGTGTTCATGATGTGCATCGTCTGCGACATCCACTTGTTCGACCAGCGGGCCGGATCCTTCATCGCGCGGACGATGCCGAAAAACGTGTTCTTGTTCCGGTCGCGCTTGCCGGTCATGCACTTGAACGAAAAATGGTCCTTGCAAGGCGCGTCGCCGACCTCGAGCAGCACGTTTCCGAGGTAGGCTTGTCGGTAAACCTTGCGCGTCGTCTTGGTGAAGCGCAGATCACCGCCGACCAGCTTCGCTTTCTTGCGCAGCTCGCCGAATTCGTCGGCGCCGAGCGTCAGAATGTTGCCTGGGTTGGTCGGATCGATCACCAGATAGGCCGGGACGCGCTCCCACCACTGGATACGGACCAGCGTGACGCACTTGTCGTCGCCGTCCTTGTCGTCGCCGGTGTTTTCGTCCTTGTCGTAGCTTTTGCCGTCCTCGTGGTGCGGTTCCTCGCCGTCCTTGTCGTCTCCGATCCAGGAGGCGTTATAGTCGGCATCATCAAAGGGCCGATCGGGATCCCCCGGACACAGCGCGCGGGCCTCTTCGATCGGGACATCGCGCCGGATATGCGCCACGCGCCGCGCGTCGACCAGGTTGCGCTTTTTGGCGCCGCTGTCCCAGACCATTTCCAGCGGGTCGGTCCGGTCAATCTTCGGGTCGCCCTCCGGGTTGTCCTCGTAGTCCAACCGGGTTTCGGTCCAGCCCATGCCGCACACAACCATGTCGCGGAAGGCGTCGCTTTCCTCATCTTCCGCGTCGCATTGCTGGCGAAACCACTTCGCCGCCGCCGTCAGCAGCTCGTTGACCTTCACCGCGCCTTCTTGGCGCGGGATATATCGCACTTCCTGCCGGTTGCCGACTTCCTGACCGGCGACGCTGTCGACCGTCGTTCCGACGCGGTTAAAGATGACGATCGGGCGTTTTGCATCCTGCAAAATCGCCTTATCTTCCTCGTTGAGCTGTTCGCCGGCTTCAAAGTCGAAATCTTCGCGGGCCTCGCGGCGCCAATTGACTTGGCCCTTGCTGTTGCGATCGGTTTTCACCCAGCGCTTGAGCCTGGAAAAGAGCGCTTCCGCGTCCGCGACCTTCTCGCCGGCGTCGCTTCCGCCCTGATAGCTGTCCGCGTCGTTGAGCATTCAAACCAATCCCTGAATGACGGCCCGGGCCGCCCGAATTGGCGGCCTGGGAGTTTTCGCGCGCGGGTTATTCCGATTTGGCGTGCTTCGCGGCTTGCCCGATCTGGTAGGGCATCCAGTGATAACGGCCAGGCGTGTGGATGGGATTGCCGTCCCCGTCGGCGCGCTCATCCTCGACCGAGGTCGAAGTGACCCAATAATCATCGGTCCCGTCGAGTATCACTTTCAGATTGACGGCGCTTTCGGGCGTGTTGCCCCAAACAGCGACAATCATGGCCGGGACGACCTGATCAGCCTCCACCCGGTTGCCGATATGGACTTGTGCGCCGTTGCTCTTCCAGCGGTGATAGTCGATGCAGCGCGCGGCATCATCGCGCCGCTTGTTGATCTGCTCAGCCTGCCAGGCGGCGAGCGTGAAATAGACAATGCGGCCGATCGTCGGGACAATTTTGGTCATGGAGCATCCAGGTTTGAGAGTTTCGGATGCTTCGGACCTACACCGGCGCCGGAAATGATTTATCCGCCAGCGGATCATGCTATGGTCGACCTGCTCGAACGTAGCTCAGTGGATAGAGCGCGAGACCGCGGCACCGGCCAACGTGACGACCGGAGCTCATGTCACGAGGCCGGCGGTTCGATCCCGCCCGTTCGAGCGCCTTCCCTATGCGCTTTGCCACGATCCGCCACCGCTCGATCGCCGGCCGCGGTACCGCTCCGGCGGAGGCGGAGCGCCGTCCGGTTGATCGTAATGGATGCACATCAGGCCGAAGGCATCGGCGCCGTGCGAGCTCCAATCGTGGTTCGGCCCGAGGCCGATGTTCCGGTCATCGTTCGACTTCTTTTCGTGATACCAGCCGAGCGCGTCACGGCCTGGTTCGGTAGTCTCAGCATTGAAGAAGATACGAGGGAAATGCCGCCGCGCCGTCTCAATGCGGGCCATAGCCGCGCCCGCGCCCTGGTTCGGCACCACGAACACGTCAAAGCCGGCTTCCCTGATTGCGCTCTCATAGGACGTCGCAAAAACCTTATCGCCGTGCGCGCCGTCATGCGGGAGGATCACCCACGCCTTGCCCCAGCCTCGAGAGCGCAGCCAATCGACGTGGACGGAGAGCGGCTGACCCTGCGCCTCGTAATAGTCCAGGACGTTGATTTTCTGCCCGACGAATTGCGCGATCCAGATTGAAACCGCGTCCGCTCGAGCTCCGGTCCCGCCTATGTCGAAATAGGCGCGGATCTGCATCAGCGGATCGCGCGGAACGAAGGTGATCCGGTTTTGCGCCTTGGCCAGCGCCATCGACTTCGCGTAATAGGCGCCCTCGACCACCGTTCGAAAGCCGCCTTCCCATACCCAATCGTATTGATCGGGCCGGTTCGCTAGGTCATCGAGCCGCGTCCGGTTCAGGATCTTGGGAAAGAACGGGTTATCCCGCCAATTTAGCTGGATGATTTTCGAGCCGGCCGGCGGCTTTTCTCGAAAGCGAATATGCGTCGCGCTTTTCTTGCGATCGGGGTTCCACGTCACCCATATTTCGGCGCCCTCTTCGCGCACGGTCGGGATTGTGACCGCCCACCCGTTTTCGCTGACCGGTTCGGCCTCATCGACCCAAAGCAGCAGGATCCGCGCTTTCGATTTGATGCTTTCCAGGTTGTGCCGCAGGCCAGCAAAGACGAACGAAATCCGCCGGCATTTGGTCCGGATATAGGTTTCGCCGACGTCGAAGAAATCCGCCAGCCAGCTTTCCGAGGCAATGGCCGCCTTCACTTCCGCAAACGAACTATCGGCGAGCGAGTTCATGAACTCGCGGCCGCATAGAATGATCCCCTCGCGGCCTTCCATTGCCCACATCATCGCGCGGACCGCCGCCATCTTGGCGAACGATCGCGTTTTGGCCGAGCCGCGGCCACCATAGGCGCCGCGAAACATGGCTTCCCCGGTAAAGACCGGGACGAGCTTGGGAGGAAGGAGCAATTGAGGGACGGTCACGCCTATTCCATCGCCTCGATATCGTCGCCGATCCGCTCGAGCTGTTGCGCGCAGGCTTCCAGTTCGTTGCCGATCCGGTTAAGAGCCGCACACGCGAACAGCAGGCAGAGGCCCAGGAAGATTTCCCACATCAGCGCTGACGCAACAGGGCGGTGCCGCCAGCCCAGATAACGCCAGCGACCGCCGCAACAAAGAAGGCCGTCGCAGCTACCGGCTTGTCAGCCAGGGTAAGAATGGTCGAAGCAGCCACAAACGTTGCGTTGACAGTATGAGCATTCAGCATCGTTACACCCCCGTTTCAGAAACGTTTCAGTTGGTGACGGCTAGCCCGTCACCAGCCCATTTTCGACGCGCAGCGAACCGCGCTCGATTTGCCGAAGGCGCCTTGCAACTGCGCGCTTGCCATTTAGGCCGGCTTCCGCGTTGCGCGCCGAGTAGCCCGAGCGTTTGCGCGCCCGATCCATCTGGCGATTGTCGCGCATTGCTTGATCGTAAATGCCCAACTGCACAAGCTTGCCAAGCAACGCATCCGCAGCGAATGCCAGAGCCGAGGTTCCGGCCGCCGTCATCAGGTTCGCAAAGTGCCGGGCTGATTTCGCCGCCGGCGCCGGCCGTCTCATAGGTCCGTGCATCGTTTCTTCCCTTCCGTTGTGGTGTGGTTAGTGTGGTGTGGTTACGCCCCCGCCAGGAATGCCGCGCGGCGTTCGCGCAGCGTCACGACCTCCGGCGCCTCGCGCTCGCCGGCCATCAGCTTGCGCAACCTCGCCTTGCCCGCGGCAGGGATCGCCCAGCCGCCCGAGCCCCATTCGGTACGGACCTCGACGCCGACTTTCTCGAGCGCCTTTCGGACCTTGACCATCTGGACGTCAATCAACTTGATTTCAGGCTGATCGCAGTCCGGCCGAGCGCCAAACAGCACGGTATGAAGCGCCGTCCTGGTCGCGACCGATCGCCGGAGCATGAACCCGACCATTTCGCATTGCTGCGGCGTGGCATCTAGAACCGTCAGTAGCCGCGACACATCGTCATTGCCAACGCCTAGAAGCGCTTCCAACTCTGCTACGCGGTCCTGCAATCGTTGTTCTAGACTGCTCACCCTTGCCCCCTTTGCGTGGATTGCCTCAGTAGAGTTCACGCAGGCGCGGCGGCTTGAGATCCGCCACGCTCACACCCGGCGGCAACTCGCCGGCGGACTTCAAGTCGGCTTCCGATCGGATCGCCCCGATAGCCGCGCCCTTCGCATAGTTCGCCGCCGGCGGCGCCAGCTTGCCGCGGACGAAGTTCAGCGCCTCGCCGATATCCGAGCAGGCGAACAGCATCGCGCAATATCGGTGCGGCTCAGACGGGCGATAACCCTCATTCACCACAAACCCGCCTTCCGGCATCGCCTCGATTGTCAAACACATAATCCCGCTCATTGCTCACCCCCTGCTTTTCATGGCCGAGTTGATAGCGGCCAGCTCTTCCCGCTCGAACCAATCAGGAGCCGGCGGCGGAGCAGGAGGCGCCCAAGCCCTCCGAAGTGATCCCGAGCAGCTTTCGCACAGGTGATTTTCGGCCTCCGCCAGCGACGTAAGCTTGATGCCGCCGGTAACGAACACGATGCCGCGACCGGCATTCTCCGGCGCGATCGAAACGCGACACAAATTGCACTCAAAAATCCGCTTAGTGGTCATTGCTCCCCCTCAGTGAAAAGCCACGCCGACGCGGCGCAGATACCGAGCCTCATCAATCGCGCGATCGAAGTCCGCGCGCTCTATCGCCTCGAACGCGGCCAGGAACGTTTCCCAATCGACCGGCTCGAAATCGTATTCCTGCGGCAAGCCGATCAACTCGCCGAACGGAAAGCGTTTCGGGCGCAAGAAGCCGGGAAAGATCCCCCAATGCGAAACAATCATTGGTCCCCCAGGTTTTCAGGGACCGGCACCGCCACGAGCTCGATCCGGGTAATTTCCGATTTGACCGGCCCGCCATCCGGCCCGCTGATTTCCGACGAAACCTTGTCGCCGTACTTTTTCGGGTTCAGCCGAGCCGCAAACCATTTGCGCGTATCGACCCGGAGCCGAGAGCGCGCGATGACGTCATGGTTGGTCGCCTCGTGGCCGTCCTCATCCGTGTAAGTGTCGTTTCGGCCGTCGTCGGCAATTTCCAGCGCCTCTTCCGCCAGGGCGTGAGCCCGAGCCTCGCTCGCGCGCGCGTATTGGTCGCGAAAGTCCTGGTGCTCCGCCAGCCACCGGAAAACCGTCGACTTGTCCGGCATGTCCTCAGCCTTGCAAATGGTGCGCAGGCTTTCGCCCTCCGCCATTCGAGCGCAGATCAGAGCGACGAGCTCCGGCGAATAGTCAGACGGCCTTCCCATAGAGACGCTTATCCGAGATCGTTGGCGAACTGGCCCATGATCGCCAGGAAGTCATCGGTCTGCCCGTCGACCTTCTCAGCGACCTTGCCAACGGCGCCGGCGACGGTTTCACGTTGACGGGCAAGCGAGGCTTCCAGGATCCGGACTTGCGCCGCCTGGATTTCGCCCATCATGCGAACGTGATCTTCCATGATCTTCGCGACGCTCGCGCCGGTGGATGCCGGATTGGTCATGCTTGGAGTTCCTTTGGAGATGGCCGGCGCAGCGATCGCCTCCGGCTTGTCAGGGATCAGGGACACAGGCGGAAGCTTGATCGCGTTCCGAACAGCCGCCTCGATTTCAGCGTCAGAGGCCGCAGCGTCGACCGCAGCGGAATAGCTCCCCCAACGCAGGAGAATTCGACCTCCCTCAAGGCTCATCGTCAGGGCTTCAATCCCCGCGACGTCCGCCATTCGTGTTTTCAGATCGTGAATGCTCATCGTCGCTTCGCTTTCTAAAAAGAAACCCGGCGCACACATTCACAGCGGGCGCCGGGTTCAGTCAGGGAGGAAGTTTCTATGGCTCGCCCGCGGATTACTTGGCCTGATTTGCCAGCTCTACGGAACGTCGAAAGTGAAGCGTCTTACTGCTTTGCGTTGATAACAGCGGGGATAACTACGCTGATGTGATGTTAATGCGAACCGAGAGCCAATTCCGCCAGCCGCTTCATTTCAAGCGCTACAAAGCGCCAATCAATGTCGTCCGGCTCTGGCCGCTCTGGAGGCTCTTTCGCATTAAGAATTTCCCGCAGAGCAAACTCCAGACGCTTTTCCCGTTTGGTCATGTTCTCGGTTCCTGCTGAGTAAGGCATTTCCTGCATTTCTTCTGCTTCTGGCATTCCCAGATCGCGCACTCGATGATGTTTGGATCGTTGCAGGGATAATCAAAGCCGGCACCACCGCGGCGCATCGCGATCTCCAAACTTTTTTTGGCCGCAGCGCTGATCTTCCGTACAAGTCTAGCCATGCTCAATTCCTTCGCACATATGCGCCAGTCACTTCTGCTGCTGATGAACGCGAACCGGCTTGGCGCCCATGATCCAGTCAAACATTGTCGGCGCAAAGGGGCACGGGAAGCCGAGTAGTTCCGATACATTCCAAACCACAGCGGCGGCGAAGCCGAGCGGGCTATAGGTCCAGAACTTCCAAAGCGGAAAGATCATGTCTGCTCCTTAATGCGCCATTTCGGTTACGCGCTTCTTCAGCCACGCATAGTGCGTGGTGAATTGAAGCGAAACTGCCACCAACTCCCAGCCGGCATCGCCGAGCACGTTCAAATCGCGCTCAGCTGTCGCTCGCGCGTTTCCAGGCGATAATTCTAAGACCCGATATTCCCACCGCTCTCGTTCTGCCATGCTCGACCTATACCTATTGCTGTTGCGCCACATGCGAGACGCGGATTCCGTCTGGCTGTAGTTCCCAATTGCCATTGTCTGCCTGCTCTTTCGGAAACTTCCCATGCCATTTGCCGTAATAGCACTCGGAGCAAGTCGGGGACTTCTCGCCCCAATATCGGCCGAGAGCGGTGTTCTCGACGGCGTTACACTTGGTGCAGGCGAATAGGGGCATGTTAACTACCTATTTGCGAGTTCTAGAAGAACGTCAGCGTGGCACTTTTCGCCGATCTTGCACCAGCAGGCCAGATTCTTGCCGCGGAGCGTCGGTAATGCATCCAAGACCTTGCGCGCTCTTTCGCTGGAGCCGCATAGCCAAGCCTGATACATCCGCTGCTCGAACGGCTTCGGCAGCGGATTGCCAAATAGTCCGGGCCGGCCGACATAGACCGTGTTCGGCGGCATCTTCCAGCCTCTGGTTCGCTTGCGCTGAATCCGCTGCGGCATGCGTTACCTGTCTACATACGCGCATTGATGCGCTCTGTGGATTCCCGGCGAACTTGCTCAATCTGGTCCCGAGTGATCCCGCCGTTGGCCTTGAACCAGTCAAACGAACCATCTCTCAAGAGGCCCATCCGCTCCAGTGTGAGCACCATCGTCAATGGGCCGAAGCCGAGAATATCGCCCATCGTGATTGCCATTCGGCGGGTAAACTTATCCTCGCCGTCAGTGATGCGGCGAAAGAGGTCATTAATCTCCGCATCGGTCATAGTGAACCTTTTTCATAAGCGGTGAAGGTTTTTCGGTCACGACGCGTTAAGGAAGCCGCCAGCGGCGGCGCTCATCCTTGGTCAGTGCCTGACTGGCCGCATAGGCTCGGCGCTCGTTGAACTCGCGGGCATCCATACCGCGCTCAGCCGCTCGCATCTGACGATGGTTCTCGGCGTGGCGCTCGAATATTTCTTGGTCGTCTTCCATCGTTCTCTCCAATGTTAAGGGGTGGGATACGTGAATTAGCCCAGCATCGTCGCTGCGGCCTCTTCCTCAGCGCGCCACGCTTCGCTGACGGTCATCCCCGCCTCGAACGCCGGTCGCCACGCCTCAGCGTCGCAATAAGGTTTGCCCGGGTCTGTGGCGCCACAGTCCTCGGCAAGCTGCTGCAGATCGGCAACGTAATCCTCAAAGGTCATATTTGCTTCCTTTCGTTGGCTGTAACTTGGCACTGTCTGTTCCAAGCTGTTCGGTAGTCCTCGATAAGGGCTCGGGCCAGCCGCAGGTCGCCACGCAAACGCTCGATTTCGTCGGCGGCCTCATTCAGAAGCTTGCGGCCATCCGCATAATTCGGCGAGTGATAGCAAGTCGGCTGGACGTACGCGCCTACCTTAGGACTGTCCCGCAGCCGATCCACGATATCGCTCATGTTCGCGTTTCCTTGCCGTTTCAGCGCGCGCCGACAATTTGAATATCCCAGCCCTTGCCGGTGCGGTCCTCGTCTTGCTCCTGATCGGGCCAGCGCGATCGGGCAAAGGCCGCCGCCCGTTCAAGGTTCTTGAAAGGGCCGTGCACGCCGCCGCGGTGGTCGACCACCTCACAAAGCAAGTTCGGTATTTTCATCACCCCGCCTTTCGGATCTTGAAGCCGGTTTCTGCGTCGATGCCGTGCTTTTCCAGGAGCTCGCGCGGCGCCCGGCAACCGCCCATGCCCGGTTCAGGCCCGGCATAGCGCGACCAGGGACCGCCCCTAACCCACATCGAAATAACAGCGTCCCAATTGGTCACAGCAGCGTAGCCGGCGCGCTCCGCTGGTGTTGGCGGCCGCTTTGCGTGACGTTCGGCTAACGCGCTATCGAAATACGCCAGCGAAGCAACGTCCGGCTTCCGCCGGCGGAGCTCGCGGACGACCTCGCGGACCGTGCCGGGATCGTATCCCTTGCCGAGCCAGTCAACGACGCGCGATAGGTCGACATGGCTTCCGAGGATTTCCCGCAGATCGGCGCGCAGCGCCTCTTCCACCAAATCAATTTGATCAGCGCGCGGCGCGTCTGCTCTGCTCTGCTCTGTTTCTGTTCTGCTCTGCTCTGGGGGTGTTACTGTAACGTCCGGTGAAACGTTTCCGAAACTGTTGATTTGCTGTTTCACCTTGTCGCGATGTTTCTGGACGCGCTTCGTTGAACTGTCCGACTTGTATTGACGACCCGCCCAATTGTGCGGGGCAAAGCCGCCCTCGACCTTATCGAGCAGTCCGGCGCGGTGCAGCTCGACCACCAAGGCGGCCGCGCGCTGCTCATTCATGCGGAGCGCAAAGGCGAGATCCTGAGCCGCCGGCAACACGCCGTCATTGCCCGAAGCGACGCACAGGCACGCCACCCAATGCCAGCGCGTAGCCTCCGGAAGCTTCATCACCTTTGGATCGTTGATAACGTCCCGGTACATCCGAAACCACGGATTGTTCATTGCTCCCCCGCCGCCCGTTGCTGATTGAACAGCGTCGCACCCAGGCCGACGCCTACCTTGACCTCTACGCAAGCCAGCCGGTCGCGCCCGGCCATTTGGTCAGCAAGTTCGCGCGACGTGTACACAGAGCCGCAAGCGCCCATCAGAGGGCGATAGAGGTTCACGAAATAGGTTTGGGCGTCAGTAGCCATCCAGGCCACCGCGCTTATAGGGAAGCTCCGGCGCGGCTTCCTGCGAACGATCCCGCAACCACGCCAGGCGGTTCGCGGCGTCAGCCGGGCGCATATGCAACGCCGAGGCGATATCGCTGGTATCTTTCTTTTCGGCCCACAGCGCCAAAATCATGCCGTCCCGCGCAATGTCGCTGTGATCCTGCTTCATTTGCCCAGCGGCATAGACTCCGGGAAGGTGTAGCGCTCTCATTGGTCGACCCTTTCGCGCAGTTCGAAGAAGCCGGCGGCCTCCGGATGGATTTTCAGGAACCAGCGCGCTAGCGGCGCGGTCCAATTGTTGTTTGCCTTGAAGCCGCGATTGCCGCGCTCAATGTGCATGTGCCAGCGGACACGATGCAGGATCGCGTCCGCCGAGTAGCGCCTGAAGCCGCTGGCGCGGACCTCGAGCGCAAGCTTTTCGAAGCTGTGGCATACGTCGACCGGGACGCCTTCCGGATAGGCCGGTGGCGTCATCAGCTCGAGCAAAGGCGCGGCGCTCATTTGGGCCCCCGCGTCAGCCGGAGCCGAGCCCGAGGCTTGCCCGCCGGCCCGTAGAATTCGACCAGGCCGAGGACGCCGAGCGCGTTCCACATCGACCGCATGACCGGCGCGAGCTCGCCGGCGGCGAGCAGCAGGCCATAGCGATCAAACACGCCGTCGCCGTTGTGTTCGGCGAGCCATTTCAGCGCATCCTTTTGCGCGCGCGTTAAGCCCGGCCTCATCGCTTGCGGTTCTTTCGGTTTTGCGAGCGCGTCGCCCATTCCAGGTTGTCGCGCTGGTTGTTGAGGCTTTCGCCGTCTTGGTGGTCGCCGATCGTATGCAGCTCAGAAGGCGGCGGGCCCTTCCGCGCGCAAATCTCTTTGTGCATGTAGACGGTGACGCTTCTGGACGTGCCGTCGCCGTTGGAAATCCGCGGCGTTCGGATAGCGTACCGCTTGGTTTTCGTGCGGTCCCAATTCCACTTCCACCGCCATTGCGTCACCCACTCGTAATCCTCCGCCGACACAAGACAGAAGATTTCGCAGTCCCTGTCGAGATAGACGCGGCGCGGCGCGCTGGCGTCGATCGCCGCCACCGGGAAGGCTTCCGCGGTCGACCGTATCCAGGCGTCGGAAAGGTTGAGCCGATCACCCTCCGGGATTGCGAGACGATCACTCACCGCGGCGCGCCTCGATTTCCGCGCGAAGCGCTTTCACAAAATCCGACAACTCGGGATCGAAAGAACTCGGATCTTCCGCGCTGAATTCGACCTTCGCCGTGATCTTGCGAACCGCGTGCAAAACCGTCGTGTGATCGCGGCCGCCGAAGCGCCGGCCAATCTCCGGCAGGCTGCGGCCCGTCATCACTTTGGCGAGATACATTGCGACTTGCCGCGCGCGGACTAGCTGTTTCGTACGGCGATCGGCGCAGATTTGAACCAGGTCGATGCCGTATGCATTGCAAACCACGTCCTGAATTTCAGAGACGCGTATTGGCACTGCTGCTCGAACGTCGACAATCGAGAACCACGGCTTTTTCATCATCGGGAGAGCAAGCGCCGGCGCTTGTAGCGCGACGACGTCCGCCGGCGGATCGGGTTGCGCGGCAACCGCCTCGGGTGCCGCACCTTCCCGCTTCTCTTTGAGAGCCGCGGCCTTCTCAGCGATGGATTGCCGGAATGCCGACCGGCGCTGATGCGCCTCCAATTCGGTTTTCGTTGGTTGCCGCGCGACTGCCGCCGTCATTTAGCCCCCGATCTGGCGCGCCAGAGCCTTAGCCTCATCCACCAAATCCGAAGAAGCGCCGCACGCCGCTTCGGTGATTGCAATTTCATGCTTCAGCTTCCCCAATTGCCGTTTGCATTCGGCCTGATAGGCCGCCTTCAAACGCATGTACGCGGTAACGCCGATGTCCCTGATTGACGCGGGGCGGTATCGCAGCCGCCACATCGTCCCGTAATCCACCCCGTAGTCCCGCTCGATTGAGCGCATTGCTCTCTCGGTGTCGCCGGGCCCGCGGGTCCTCATCCTCGTTAGGTCTCGCGACCATTGAACCGCTTCATCCAGATACGCAGACCGCGGCATTTGCTTTCGCTCCAAAACAATTTGCACACTTGCAAAAGTCGCCATGTTGAACTTCCGGCATGACGCGCCCGGACAACGACAACGAACCCTTCCCCTTTCAGTCACTCGCAGCGATCACCGCGCGCGTGCTACAGCCCGACAAAGATCAGAACAAAGAGCGCCCAGAACGCCCAACCGGCAGCGCCGATGAGCACGACAAAGAACAGCGCGCCGAACAGCAGCGTCAGTACGTCCAGCAGCGCTTGCGAGAACTTGCCGCGTTCGAGGCGCGGGCCCGAGGCGACCGGAAACGACGGTGAAACGTTTCGCTCCGGTGCAACCGATTGAAATTCCGAAGGCGGAGAAAAACGGATCATCATGAAGTACCACCGCCCGCAATCGGAGCTGCTGGTGACGTCTTCATTCCCCACAATGACGCTGGAGCGGTCTTGCCCCTCGCCCTCAGAGCGGCGACCACCGCGACGTACGTATTCGACGGAAACTTGCCGCCAGCCTTCCACATGGAAACGGCGCTCGGCTTACTCCCCGTGAGCCGCTCAAGGGCGCCATTACCGCCGAGGGCATCAAAAACGTCAGCTATCGTATCAAGGGTTTCAAGGCTCATGGCCTTTGCTAATTCAAATTTCCTGATTTAGCAAGATCCAAAAAGCTTCGGTTCCAAATAATTTGAATTTAGGTCATTGTCGGCCGCATGGCGGGAACCAAGAAAGCAGGCAGATTTTCCCCTACCGCAATCAGAATGCGGGCGATCAGGCGCGCGTCCGCTCACCCGACGCCGCAAGCTTTCGCGGAGTTTCTTGGAATTACGGTTTCACGGCTTTCGAACGTCGAAAACGGCCACGCGATCTCGCGCATGCTCCAGGACATTATCGTTCAGAAAATGCCCTGGATCAGCCGCAGCTACCTGATGGACGGGAGCGAAGACTCCTTAACGGGCTTCACGCTTCAGAAGCTTGCGCCTTTGATTGCCGAGGAGAGCGACACCACCGCCCCACGCAAGCGCTCGCCATCGCGCTCCGTGGCCGGCCGTTGATCGCCGCAAAGAAAGCCCTCTACCAGCTGGCGCGCCAGGCTCAGCACGATCAACGCCTCCCCCGGATCCTCCGGTAGCGCCCCCACGATCTGAATTGCGTGGCGACGTCGCCAATTATCACTTTCCATAATTGCCCCAGCCATGTTTGCGGACTGCAAAAGGCACAATCCAGCCGCGAATATGTCTGGTTACACGCGCGCGCCGCAAGAGATTAAGTGTCCAATTCGGACACTCACAACCAGCACGAATATTTCCTGCAATGTTTCGCAACCGACGCGGATTTACAGCGACATTAGCCGGCCCAATGTTGGAAATTTTCGTGAGGGCTGTGGAGATCGCTTCAGGGGGGCATCGCGCCATAGGACGGCGCATTAGCTTGCCCGAGTTGCCGGCCTACCTTTTGCCTTAGCGCCCGTGCGGGCGCGCCCTTTCCAAGATTTTCATCAGCCTGTTGTGAGGGTCGGGCTCCATGGCGTTCTCTGCCATATAGTAGCGCTTCCCGACGCGAACGACTCGGCCCAGCTCGATCAAGTATTCCAGCCGCCTGTAGACTGTCTGGCGCGTCAGGCCGCTGTGTTGTGCGATTTTCGTGACTGTGGGAGGCCGCCCTTCGGCCTCCCCCACAAAGACGCACATCACCGCGATTAGCGCCTCGAGATTTGCGTTCGTCAGGTGCGGGAACATCCTGCCGCACATCAGTTTTGTCAGGTCGATGTAGGCCCGCGCCAGGAAGAGCCGCTCCCGCAGCTGAGCCTCGGTCATACGCTGCTTGTTGCGCATACGAAGCATCTCGATACCCTACCAGACCCGCGCAGGCCAACGCGCACTCTGATATCAAATTTTTTGTATTAGGAGCTTGCTAATTCAAATTTTCTGAAATACAGTTCCCCCATCAGCAAGGGGAACGCCAATGTCCTACTACGCAGCAAACCCGCACTACGCCGCCGACGACTTCAGCGCCCAGCGGGCCCGCGAAGCGGCCGCAGACTTCGAAGCCAGCCGCTGGTTCAACGACCTCACCAAGCCGCAGACGGACCGCTTCAATCAGCGCATGGCGGATATCGCGCCGTACAAGGGTGCCCCGCGCTGGACCAATGAGCGCGAAGCCGCGATGCGCGAATTCTACGAAACCACCAAGGAAGCGGCCGAGATCTGCGAAATGGTCCGCCGCGACATGCTGGCGACCGGCGAGGTCAGCGAAGCGACCTCCTGCGCCTTCGACGAACTGATGACGCGCCAGACGATGGCGGTGGATGGCGCCCGCGCCGAGTTCCGCGCGATCACTGAGGCCGCGATTTTTCCCCGCCTCCCCTCATATGAAGAGGCGCTGCAGAACGCAGATGCCGCGCGAACCCTGTTCGATGCAAGCAAGGGCGGCAACGTCCGCGGCATCACCGAAGATCACCGCTTTCAGTTGGTTAGGGTTTTCGGTCGCCTCCGACTGGTCGACGCGCTCGCGACTGCACAGGCCGCGGAGTAACGGCGATGGCGATTGGAAATTGCGATTGCTGCGACCGAATGAACGTTCCCGGCCACGTCGTGAACTGCCCGGGCGAACCTTTCGCTTGCTACATCTGCCAAGGCGACGACGACGCGGACCCGTACTGCGAAGCCGAGATTGAGCAGCCTTGCCCGGAGTGCAAGGGCGACGGCGGGTTTGAGCACTTCACCGGCGGGTACAACCACTACAACGGCGAACCGCACACCCGCTGGAGCCGCTGCGATGCCTGCGAGGGCACCGGCAGCGTTTTCGAGCCGGCGTGTCCGGCTGCCTCTCTCGACGATCTTTCCGAGCGGTGCGGAGACGGCGCCCGATGAAGCAGTTTTTCAGCGCACTGGACGCGACCGACATTCGCGACCTCGTCGTGATCGCCCTCTTTATCGGAACGCTCGAGATCGGCGCGGCACTCGGGGCCGGCGCATGAGCAACACGAACATTGCATCAAAGCGGGCCTACGAGCGCCGGACGTTTGATTATTTCGATCGTATGCCAAAGGAGGTCCGCGAGGCCGTTGCCAATGCCCGCTTCGATTGGGCGCTGGCGCCATTTGATCGTGCGCTCCGGCAGGGCGCGCCCGGCGGCGTCGTGGTCGCTGCCATCAAGCACTCCGACCTTGTGGAGACGGCCAAAACCCGCTTCCGCGCGTGGGGCGGAGACTACCCGATTTTTGAAGGCGAAATCGCCCACATCAAGTTCACCAGGAAGAGGAAGAACCGCAATGTCAGCCGTCGTTGAAATGCCCGAACAGCCGCGCCGCCGTGCCACCGTGCCGGCTGTCGCCGCGAATGTCGACCTCGTTCAAGCCGCTCTGAAAAGCGGCAACGTGGAAATGTACCGCGAAGCCGTCGCCCTTTTCAAAGAGCTGGAGGGCATGGCCGCGCGCAAGGCGTTTGACAACGCTATGGCCGACGCAAAGGCGAAGATCCCAGTAATCCGGAAAAACCGCCGCGTTGGCTTCGACCACAAGAGCGGCAGCGATCGGACGGAATACAGCCATGAGGACATGGCGGAAATCGCGCGCACCGTCGACCCGATCTTGTCGGAATTCGGCCTGTCCTATCGCTTCAAGGTTTCGTCGGACGTCAACCAGCCGGTGCGCGTGACTTGCATCCTCTCGCATCGTGACGGGCATTTCGAGGAAACCGCGTTGACCGCCGGCCGCGACGACAGCGGCAAGAAGAATGCAATCCAGCAAGTCGGATCAACCATCACCTACTTGCAGCGGTACACCTTGAAGGCCGCGCTTGGCCTCGCCGCCGCGCAGGATGATGACGGGCAGAGCAGCGAGAGCGCCGAGCCCGAGACTTACGCCCCGCCGCCCGGTTCGATCACGCAGGACCAGGTTGATTTCCTCCGCGACGCGCTCGCCGAGAAAGGCGCCGCCGTTACCGCCTTCCTGCAATTCGCCGGCGCCAAAGGCTGGTTCGCCGGCCGAAAGCAGCGCCTCGAAGAACTGCCCGCCAAGCACTACGCCGCCGCCGCCCACGCCATTGCAACTTTCAAGAAGGCTTGAACCATGAACGCGCTTGTTTCCCTCGACAGTATTTTAGAGCCTCAGCAGGCCCTCACCGCAACGTCGCTGTTCGGCAGCGGCCAAGTCGAAACCATTCTCACCGCGATCGAAAAGGACGTTCGCGCCGAGGCTTACGACATCACGACTGAGGAAGGCCGCGACCGGATCAAGTCGGTTGCCTACAAGATCGCGCGCAGCAAAACCACGCTGGACGAGATCGGCAAGGAACACGTTGCGCACATCAAGGCGCAGTCCGCGGCAATCGACAAAGAGCGCAAGACGCTTCGCGACCGACTGGACGCACTTAAGGACGAGGTTCGCGGCCCGCTCACCGCATGGGAAGAGGCCGAGGCCGCCCGCGTCGACGGGCACGAACGCGCGCTAGTCGAGATCGTGGAGAGCGTTCGCTTTGCCTCGACGGTTCCGAGCTCAAATCTGATCGAGCAACGGATTTCCGCAGTCAACGACCTGTACAATCGGGATTGGCAGGAATTTCAGGCGCGCGCCGAGGGTGCCGCATTTGAAGCGAATGCGACGCTCGAAACCATGCTGGCGACTGCCAAGCAGGCCGAGGCTGACGCCGCCGAGCTTGCCGAGCTGCGCCGGTTGAAGGCCGAGCGCGAGGAAGCCGACCGGAAGGCTGAGGCCGAGCGCATCGCCGCCCAGCAGGCCGCCGAGCGCAAGGCGTATGAGGAGCGCCGGGAGAAGGAGCGAGCCGAGAAGGCCGAGCGCGACAAGGCCGTCGCCGTTGCCGCCGCGATCGAAGCCGAGCGCGTCCGCGCCGAGCAGGAGAAGGCCGCGGCGATCGAGGCCGAGCAGCGCCGCCATGAGCAGGCAGCGCGCGACGCCGCCGCGAAGAAGGCCGCCGAGGAAGCCGCAGAGCAGAAGCGCCAAGCAAACACCCGGCACCGCGCAAAGGTTCACAAGGCGATCGCCGAGGCTATCGCGCCCCACACCTGCGACGTCGACGCACTGGTTAACGCCATCGCCCGCGGCGACATCCCCCACGTTTCAATCAACTACTGAGGTATTTTCCTGTGGAAATTATCAACTGCGAACAGAACTCGCCCGAATGGTTCGAAGCCCGCCGCGGTATCCCGACTGCCTCACAGTTCAAGGCGATCTTGGCGAAGGGCGAAGGCAAGACGCGCCGAAGCTACATGCTGAAACTTGCCGGCGAGATTATCACCGGCGAGCGCATGGAGAGCTTTTCCAACGAGTATACCGAGCGCGGCCACGAATTCGAGCCCGAGGCGCGCGACCTGTACCAGTTCCAGACCGGCGCCGAGCTCCGCCGCGTTGGCTTCATCCGCAACGGCAAGGCCGGCTGTTCGCCCGATAGCCTGATCGGCGACGCCGGCGGATTGGAAATCAAGAGCCAGTCCCCGCATTTGCTGATTGAAACCATCCTAAAGGACGAGTTTCCGAGCGAGCACCGCGCCCAGGTGCAAGGAACGCTTTGGATCACCAAACGGGAATGGTGGGACCTCGCGGTTTACTACCGCGGCGTGCCGCTGTTCGTGAAGCGCACCCACCGCGACGAAAAATATATCCAGACGCTAGAAACCGAAGTCGACAGGTTCAACGCCGAGTTGGCCGACGTTGTGGCGAAGATCCGCGCCCGCGGCGAGGCCGTCGCAGCATGAGCGGGCGCGTTCAATTGGTCCTTACCGGCGCCGAGATCCGGCGGAAGGCAATCCGCTGGATACAGGGGACGCCGGACGGAACGCGCGTCGAATTCAAGGCACCGCAGCGCACGCCAGAGCAGAACGATCGCATGTGGGCGATGCTAACCGACATCGTGACGCAACACGCGCGCTTCAACGGCACCGATGGGCGCAAGTACACCACCAACGAGGCGAAGGTGGTTTTCCTGCACGCATGCGGGAAAGAAGTGCAGATCCTGCCGTCACTCGACGGCAAGACCTTTGTCCCCTACGGGCAATCGTCCTCAGATTTGAGCGTCGCCGAAATGCACGACCTCATCGAATTTATGTTCGCATGGGGCGCTGAAAACGGCATCGTTTGGAGCGACCCGAAGGAAAAGGCCCTTCGCGAGCTTGAGGCCCGTTCCGCGCCGGCGGAGATGGAAACAGCATGAGCCTGCGCGGAGAGAAGCGAACCGAATTCCCGCAGAGCGTCCGGAAGAAGGCTTTCGCGCGCTGTTGCCAGCAGGCGCCCGAAGGCGTCGACAACATTCCCGGCGTTCCACAGTGCGAGGGCTGCGGCGTTCAACTGAGCCCGCGCACCGGCATCATTTACGAACACGACCAGCCGGACGGCTTAGGCGGCGAACCGACCTTAGAAAATTGCAAGGTCCACTGCAAAAACTGCGCGGACATCAAGACGCACACCGAGGACAACCCGCGCATGCGGAAGGCCGACGCGGTGTTGAAGGCAACCTATGGGCTGCGGCCGGCGAAGCGGCAGCAGATCAAGAGCCGCGGGTTTCAGCCGGCGGAGAGACAGCACCGGGCATCAAGCCCCGTTAACAAATGGAGGGGGTTTTAATGACAGACGCCAGAGCATCCGCTGTGTCCCAACGCCCGAGACAGGCGGTCATTCGCCTGCTTTGGGAAAAGCAGTTTGAGGGCTCACCCTGGGCGAGCAAGTTTCATTTGATCCGGCCTGATAGCCTTGAGGCCGATTACGGCACGTTGGCCGATAAGATCATCGCTGCAATTCAGCCGGCGGGACTTGCTCAAAGTCAGGACGCCAGCGAGCCGGTAGAGCTTATTGACAAGCGGCTGGCCGATCTGCGCGAGGCCAATGAGATATTCCGCAAATCGAGCTGGTGTCGATCAAGCGACATTCAGCGCAACGACCGCGAGATACGTTGGCTGATCGACCTACGCACGATCCTGCTTACGGGGTCGAAGACACCGGCAGCATTCGAATGCATGGGCCGAAAGCAGGCATTGCCAGAGCCGGGCGAATGCAACTGGCCCGACTGCGGCTGCGACCCCTATGCGACGAAGGTAGTTGAGTCTCTCTTAGAGCAAGGCTGGTGCGATGGCACTGTCTCCCGCCAACAGGAAGATATTCTCTCGTTGGTCCGAGTATGGCGCGAGTGCCCGGAAGAAAAGCGCCCAAGCGTTGATGCGCTGCTGGATCGTATCAGGGCTGAAATCGCAAAGGAGGCACCAGAACTATCCAAGCCGACGATGAGCAATGAGATGCTATTAGGCGCCTCCGTGAGCGCTGCCGTCGTATCGTGTTGCACCCGCGGTAGATGTGACTGGTCAGGATGGATTGATTGCACAGAGCCGACAACTGGGCGCGTCAACGGTGGTGCGCAGCTTTGCAAAACGTGCGGCTTAATCGGGACTTACCAAATCGGTAAGCTGTCAATATGCAATGCGCAGCCGATCAATCCGCCCATTCTTGACGACACGGCAACAGCAGCCATCCAGCGCGTTGTAGATTGGGAAACCCGCAGCGAGGCAAACGACATTGGGGCAGAGCCTGCCCAACCATTCGCGCTAACTCCTTTGATGCTCAAGCTTCTAAAGCGAGCCTGGAAAACTACCGGCGTCATCATTCTAAGTGACGATATGGCTTTCCGGCACGCCGAGAACGCAGCCATGCGCGATCTAGCGGCTCAAGGATTGGTGCGCAGTGGCGACGATACGAAGAAAATTCCGGGACCGCCAAGGCCAACAAGTTGGTTCATAACAGATGCCGGCAAGGCCGCTCTTTCATCGACCGTTCGCGAGGGCACTGATTGACCCCGCCCGTTTGCGACGACTGCGCTAGCAAGGGCGCGCTACGGAGCGGCCCGCCCTGTTACACGGTCTGCTCAATCTGCAACATCAAGCGCGCGTGTTTCGGAGACGATCCGGATCCGATCGCGCCGAGGAGAAGGAGAATTACGGAATGGCCGGACAGCTACCCGCTACGGTGATTGAGTACATCGCATATGTCCCGATGATGAAGTATCCGACCAAGGGCAAGCCATGGTTGGCGATTTCGTGGACCAGGGCGACGGCGCAAGAAGCCCGCCGAGCGTTTTGCCGCTCATGCCATGCAGACGCAGACGCAGCCGACGCGTGGAAGGCGTTGAAAATTGAGGGCTGGCGCATCGTTCGCGTGATGGTGACGGCATGAGCAGCCGCCACACCCGAGCCACCCCGGCCGACATCGCGCGAGGATCAGCGATCATGAAGCGCGGCCTTTCCAAGCAGGAAGCCGCCGAATACGTCGGCTGCGAGACGCTGGCCGCGTTCGATCGCTGGCGCCAAAAAGGCATTGTGCCGGACGCGATCCCGGGAACGAACCGTTGGGACCGCAAGGCGTTGGACGCCGCCCTAGACCGCGCCTCCGGCCTTGTGTCAGACTCCGCCGAGGAATTGAGCCCGTACCAGCGCTGGAAAGCTGAAAATGCGTCTAAGACGAAAGCCGCTTAAGCTTCGCGGTATCAAACGAACCGCCAAAAAGATGGCGGACGGCTCTATTCGCATTTACCTGTATCACCGCGCCACCGGCCTGCCGCTGGACGAAACCAAGCTCGCCGAGAGCTACGCCGAGGCCGAGAAGAAGAAGCGGCGCGCCGGCGAAAAGACGTTGACGGACCTCATCCGGTTTTTCGACACGTCGGAGACGTTCAACTCTCTGAGCGAGGAAAGCCGCAAACAGTATCCATGGAAGCTAAAGCGGATCGAAGCCAAATGGGGCAGCGTCCCCGAGGATACCTTTAACAACTCCGACGACGCCGACGCCTTCGCCGGCGACGCGCTGGCGTGGCATCAGGAGCTAGGCAAGACCTCGCACCGCTCCGCCGACAATCTCATGTCAGCGCTGTGTCGCGTCCTCAGTTTCGCGAAGGAAAAGCGCCGGATCAAATATCACCCGATCCCCTCGTTTGAGCGGCTCTACAAGAGCGATCGGGCGGAAAAGGTTTGGCCGGAAGAACTGCAACAACAATTCATCCGCACCGCGCGGCCGGCGATGGTTACGGCAATGATCCTGGTCCGCAATACCGCCATGCGCGCAGCCG
Source organism: Bradyrhizobium hereditatis (assembly GCF_020329435.1). Taxonomy (GTDB): domain Bacteria; phylum Pseudomonadota; class Alphaproteobacteria; order Rhizobiales; family Xanthobacteraceae; genus Bradyrhizobium; species Bradyrhizobium hereditatis. The sequence goes on from NZ_JAGKJK010000001.1 coordinate 1,009,337, forward strand.
ATATCCGAAAATTCCCCTGGACGCGCTACGACGGCGAGCGGATCCAAATCCGATCGAGCAAGACAAAAAAACTTCTGTGGATACCGGCCACGCGCGAACTTAAGGCACATCTGGACGGCCTCACCCGCACCGGCGCCCTTGTCATGCTGACGCCCACCGGCAAGGCTTACACCCGACGATATTTCAACGAGCATTGGCGCGAGGACGCCGACGCGGTGAACGCTGGCGAGCTCAATTTCCACGACAACCGCGGCACGGCCGCGACGCTGCTAGCCGAGGCAGGCGCAACGGCGCCGGAGATCGCCGAGGCCCTGACATGGACCGTCGACAAGGCGCAGCGCGTGATTGACGCCTACCTTGCTCGCCGCGGCGTTCTGGCGGCAAATGCTATCGCGAAACTGGAAGATCACAGAGACCGGATCGCGAACAAAAATGGCAACTAAACTGCCAACCGGCGGTTCTTGGCAGCCGCGCATATACAGCCGAGATATTGAAATCATTCGGGAAAAATGGTCGGAGCGAAAGGATTTGAACCTTCGACCCCTAGTCTCCCAGACGGCTTGCCTTTGACGAACGGCAGCAAAATGCCGTCGTCATCGGTATCGACAAAGCGATAGTCGATTTCCTTGTCTTCGCTCTCGTAATCCTCGTCCTCCGCCTCGGCCGCAACCGGCAGCTCGCCCTCGTCGGGCTCCTGCAGGCTGAGTCCGATCGCTTCCTCGACCGCGCCGAACGTAACGGCCGAGGTTTGGTCGGCAAGTCCCTGAACCGATTTGATGCCGTGCTCTTTCAGGATCCGCTGCACGCCGCGGATTGTGTAACCCTCGCCATACAACAGGCGGCGGATGCCTTTGAGCAGGTCGACATCATCGGGGCGGTAATAGCGCCGCCCGCCGCTTCGCTTCATCGGCTTGATCTGGGCGAATCGCGTCTCCCAGAACCGCAGCACGTGCTGGGGAATATCGAGTTCTTCAGCGACTTCGCTGATGGTGCGGAACGCATCCGGCGCCTTGTCCAAATGCCAGCTCCTCTCAACTCGTCTCGTTGGTGAAGACGCAGTACTCGACTTGCTACGCGGCCGATCTTACGCGAGTCTCGCTATTCGGTCTTGCCTTCACCGTTCGTAGGCGCGTGCCCATTGATCCGCTGCTTCAGAATGGCCGACGGCTTGAACACCATCACGCGGCGCGGCGAGATCGGCACTTCGGTACCGGTCTTCGGGTTACGTCCGATACGCTGACCCTTCTTGCGCACCATGAACGAGCCGAACGACGACAGCTTCACCGTCTCGCCTTTTTCCAGGCAATCGGTGATCTCTTTCAGAACGAGTTCGACAAACGCAGAGGATTCAGTCCGAGACAAACCCACCTTCTGGTAGACCGCCTCGCACAAATCGACACGTGTGACTGTTTTTCCGGTCCCGGTCATCGCCTGCCCCGCACTCTCGGCGAACAAAATTTATTGCCTGAAATTAAGCGGTTAGCACGCAATGGTCAACAGCGACCATCATGCAGAAGCATGGAACACGGCCGCATTTGAATCGATCTATTTACTCGGCGCTCACCAGCGCACGAGCGCGGAACCCCAGGTGAAGCCGCCGCCCATGGCCTCAAACAGCACCAGATCGCCCTTCTTCACGCGCCCGTCCCTTACCGCGACATTGAGCGCCAGCGGAATCGAGGCCGCCGAGGTATTACCGTGCTGATCGACGGTCAGCACCACTCTCTGCGGTGCAATATGAAGCTTGTGCGCTGACGCATCGATGATTCGCTTGTTGGCCTGATGCGGGATGAACCAGTCGATGTCCTCGGCGGTCGCGCCGGTCGCATTGAAGGCATCCACGATCACGTCCGTGATCATGCCGACCGCGTGCTTGAATACCTCGCGGCCTTCCATCCTGAGATAACCGACGGTTTGCGTTGTCGAAGGGCCGCCGTCGACGAACAGCTTTGCCTTGTGTCGGCCGTCCGAGCGCAGATGCGTCGTCAGCACGCCGCGATCGGAAGACTTGCCGGGCTGCTCCTGTGCCTCGAGCACGACGGCGCCTGCGCCATCGCCAAACAGCACGCAGGTACCGCGGTCGCTCCAGTCGAGGATGCGTGAGAACGTCTCGGCGCCGATCACCAGCGCGCGCTTGAAGGCGCCACTGCGCAGGAAGTTGTCGGCCGTGGCAAGCGCGAACACGAAACCGGAGCACACCGCCTGGAGGTCGAAGGCGGCGCCATGGCTGATGCCGAGCCCGTTCTGGACCGCAACCGCCGTCGCCGGAAAGGTGTTGTCCGGCGTCGAGGTCGCCAGCACGATCAGGTCGATCGACTGCGCGTCGATGCCGGCGTCAGCCAGTGCCGCCTTCGCGGCATTGATGCCGAGATGAGAGGTGAACTCACCTTCGGCCGCGATGTGGCGCTGCCGGATGCCGGTGCGCTGCACGATCCACTCGTCGGAAGTGTCTACGCGTGCCGCCAGTTCGGCATTGGTCAGCACCTTCTGCGGCAGGTATGAGCCGCAGCCGAGCACGACCGAACGTATTGCAGTCACGAAACAGCCTCCTGTGCGGTCTGCGCCCTGGCCAGGGCGCCGCCGTCGCGATTGAGCATTCCATTGATCTTGGTGAGGAGATCGTTGCGGACCGTCTCATACCCAACATTGATTGCGTAGGCAAAGCCTTCGGCGTCGGTTCCGCCGTGGCTCTTGACCACCATGCCGGTCAGTCCGAGCAGCACGCCGCCATTGAGCTTGTTCGGGTCTAGTTTGTCGCGCAGCGCTCTGAAGGCGCCGCGAGCGAACAAATAGCCAATTTTGGCCATCCAGGACTTCGATATTTCGGTGCGGAGGAAGTCGACGATTTGGCGCGCAGTCCCCTCGGCAACCTTGAGCGCGATATTGCCGCTGAATCCCTCGGATACGATGACATCGGCCGCGCCTTTACTGATGCCGTCGCCCTCCACAAAGCCGACATATTCGAGCTGCGGCAGGTTCATTACGCGCAGCAACTCGGCCGCCTCGCGAATCTCCTCGTGGCCCTTGATTTCCTCGACCCCGATATTGAGAAGGCCGACCGTGGGTCGCTGCAGATCGAACAGCACGCTCGCCATCGCGCTACCCATCACCGCCATTTGCACCAGATGCTGCGCATCGCCCCCGATGGTTGCGCCGAGATCCAACACGACGGAATCGCCCCGCTTCGTCGGCAATACCGCGGCAATCGCCGGACGGTCGATTCCGGGCACCGTGCGCAGGCAAAACCGCGCCATCGCCATCAATGCGCCGGTGTTGCCGGCCGAGACCGCAACATCCGCCTCACCCTTTTTCACGGCCTCGATCGCAAGCCACATCGACGACGTCTTGCGGCCGCGGCGCAGCGCCTGGCTTGGCTTGTCGTGCATGCTGACGGCGATATCGGTGTGGATGACGCGCGAGGCCGCTTTCAGTGCCGGATGCTTTGCCAATTCGGGATCGATGCTGGCGCGGTCACCGTACAACAGGAATTCGGTGTCGGGATGCCGGGTCAATGCAGTAGCGGCGCCGGGAATGACCACCGATGCGCCGACATCGCCACCCATGGCGTCAAGCGCGATTCGAACCTTTTGCGGCATGAACGTCCCGGAAACCTGATGTCTTGCGGCCTTCTTAGAGCCCGGCCGCACGCTGGATGGCACCGCTAGCCGGTGCCGGGCGAAACGCAACTCCGCGCCTCCGCCGGGCCGCGACAATAGCGTGTCCCCGCCCCGACACAACCTCTTGACCACGGTCTTTTGGCGAAAGCGACGCGCTGTGGCCTGAAATCAAAGATATAGAATATCCTATTTCGAATCAATGATTTAACGATAGCTCTTGGCAGAGCACCGCAACGACCTTGAACTGTCGGCCGCGTCACCTGTCGCTTGAACTGCCGCCTACTTGCCCTTGGGCTTCCTGGCTCGCGACTTTTTCGGGTCGACCTTCAGGGCCTTGAGCGCCGCGAACGGATGATCCTCCGGATCAGCGGCTTCAACCATCGGTTCAAATACAGCGCCGGGCTTGCGCGGATATGGATCGACCGCGAGATACAGTGCGTCGGTGGCGACCTTGCCGAGATCGATCACGCCGTTCTCGATCGGCTCCAGCGGGTCGGGCGTCTCCTCGTCGCTTTCCTCGGCTTCGTCGACCAGCGCGGCCATCTGCGGCACCTGTTCGGGGGGCGCGAAGATCAGGTCGACCGACTCATCGATGTCGTTTTCGATCTCCTCCAGCGTCACCACGCAGGTCTGCCCGATCCGCGCCCGCACGTGACCGGCCACGTGGAAACGGCCGCCGCTCTTTGGCATTACGTCGAATGAGGCCTGTGCCGACAGCACCTCGCGCAGGCCGCCCATTTCGGCCACCGCATGGCGGACGGACTGATCGGCCTCGATATCGCGGTGCAGGCCGGTCTCCGGGATCTGCGCGACCGCCACGGGTGCGCACCAGGGATCGGCCTTCTCGGTCGCGCCTGTCTTGCTCATGGCTGTACCTTCTCCGGCAGGGGAAACCTGGCCGCACCGCTCATCAGCATCGTCTCGTCGATGCCGTCCAGGGTGACCTTCGCCGTCTCGGCATAGGCGGCCAGCAGGCGGGCCTTTTCGATGTTCTCGCCGTTCAGGATATTCTTGCATATTGCCTGCGCCAGCGCCTCGCGGCCACCCGTCAGCGCCATGTCGTACGCGGCGGTCCGACCATAAAAGGCTTCGCCGAAAGCCTGCATGCGTTTGGGCACCGTAAGGTCTCCGACCCCCATCTCGCGCAAATTATCGTCCATATCGCTGCAAAAATGGTCGAACAGCCCCTGCGACAGGGCCGCACCGCCCTCCACCGACCTCAGCCGCCGCAGGACCAGCCACAAATGCAGCAGAAGCAGGTCAAAACGGCCGTTAACCGTGTCCGGAACCGCAAAGTCCCGGTAAAACAACGGTTCTCGCGCCTGCGTCACGATCATGCCATAGATGGCCTCGATGGTGCCGCGCAACGGCGTCCGGGGTTTCCTGAAGTGATTGAACGGCCAAAGCATTGTGGGTTCCGCAAGCGAGCCCTCCCGGGCCACGCGTGTTGCAATCTAGCGTGCTGCCCGGTACGTCAACGCACCGCGCGATGCAAGAGGACGGGCTAATTCCTGATATGACCGAGATCAGCCAGCTGAGCACCTGCGTGCCCTCGCCGCGCCGCATGACCGCGCGCCGGCGCGGCTTTCGCGCGGCCGCGGCCGCCGCATTGATTTGCGCGGCGCTCGCCGGCTGCATGGGCGAGCAATTCCAGAAGGGCTATATCCTACCGCCCAACGCGCTGGAACAGATTCCGATCGGCGCCAGCCAGGATCAGGTGCTGATCGTGATGGGAACGCCGTCAACGGTCGCGACCTTGAACGGCGAGGTGTTCTATTACATCTCCCAACGCTCCGAGCGCAAAGTCGCGTTCATGAATCAGCAGGTCGTCGACCAGCGCGTGATCGCGATCTATTTCGACAAGAATCGCCAGGTGACGCGGCTCGCCAACTACGGCTTGCAGGACGGCAAGATCTTCGACTTCATCAGCCGCACCACGCCGACGTCCGGCCAGGAACTCAGCTACCTCACGCCACTCTTCAAGCTGCTCAGCTTTAACTAGTAAGTTCTCATTCACTCTGTTCCGTGCTGCGGAAATCCTGCGCCAAGTCGCCCGCTTGCCCTCAGCGCGCGGGCTGCCTACGGTCCCTGCCAACAAGAATCCAAAGCAGGGAGCGAACTTGTGACGATTAAGACCTTTTCTCGACGCCGCGTTTTGACCGGAGCTGCAGCCGTTTCAGCGGCGGCGATTTTGCCGCGTTCAAGCTATGGCTCCGAGTGGCGGCCGACCGAGACCGTGCGGCTCATCGTGCCGGCGGCGGCGGGCGGCAGCACCGACGTGATGGGACGGCTGCTGGCTGCGCATCTGCAGACGGCGTGGGGTCAATCGGCGGTCGTGGAAAACCGTTCCGGCGGCGGCGGCACCATCGGCACGGCAGAAGTCGTGCGGGGAAGATCGGACGGTCATCTCATCCTGGTGGGCAATCCCGGCCCGAATGCAATCGCCTACAGCATCTTCCGCAACCTGACCTACAAGCCCGACCAGTTGCAGCCGGTCAGCAACATGATCCGGATTCCGAACATCGTGTCGGCGCATCCCTCTACCGGCATCAAGTCGATTCCCGAATTGATCGCCTATATCAAGGCCAATCCGGACAAGCTGACCTACGCCTCCTCCGGCGTCGGGCAGAGCCCTCACCTCACCGGTGCCTGGTTCCTGCAGCTCACTGGCCTGAAGATGGTGCACGTGCCGTTCCGCGGTGCGGGGCCAGCACTGCAGGCGGCACTCGCAGGTGATATCCAGATCCTGTTCGACAATCTCTACCCGACGCTGCCGCAGACGCAGGAAGGCAAGCTCACCGCGCTCGCCGTCACCACGCCCGAGCGCAGCCCAGCGGCGCCCAACATCCCGACCATGCGCGAGGGCGTGCCTGAGCTTGCAAAGTTCGACGTCTCCTCCTGGTTCGGCGTCTTCCTGCCGAAAGCAGCGCCCGCTCCCGCCGTCGAGGCGCTCAACAAGGAGATCAAGGCGATGCTGGCGCGCGATGACGTCAAGAAGACCATCGGCAATATGGGTGCGACCGCCGACTGGGGCACGCCGCAGCAGTTCTCCGAATTCGTTCAGGCTGAGACCACGAAATTCGGCGAAATCATCAAGCGCGAAGGCCTGCAGATGGATGTGAATTGATGATTAGGGTGGGTTAGGTGAAGCCGTAACCCACCTGCGGTCTCGCCGCTCACGAAGATTTCGGTGGGTTACGCTGCGCTAACCCACCCTACGAAGCCCAAAACAAAACCCCGCGGCTCGCCCGCGGGGTTTTTTTCGATCAGCTACTTCGCCGCTCAGTGCGCCAGGATCGCCAGCAGCAAGAGCGCGACGATGTTGGTGATCTTGATCATCGGGTTGACCGCCGGACCCGCCGTATCCTTGTAGGGATCGCCGACGGTGTCGCCGGTCACCGCGGCCTTGTGGGCGTCGGAGCCTTTGCCGCCGAAGTGGCCGTCCTCGATGTACTTCTTGGCGTTGTCCCATGCGCCGCCGCCCGAGGTCATCGAGATCGCGACGAACAGGCCAGTCACGATCACGCCGAGCAGCATCGCGCCGACGGCTGAGAATGCCGCCGACTTGCCGGCCGCGCCGCCGCCCGCGATGGCGTAGATCGCGAAGTAGACGACGATCGGCGACAGCACCGGCAGCAGCGACGGAATGATCATCTCCTTGATCGCAGCCTTGGTCAGCAGGTCGACGGCCTTGCCGTAGTCCGGCTTGTCGGTGCCCTGCATGATGCCGGGCTTCTCGCGGAACTGGCGTCGCACTTCCTCGACGATCGCGCCTGCTGCGCGACCGACCGCCGTCATGCCGAGCGCACCGAACAGATACGGCAGCAGGCCGCCGAACAGCAGGCCGACCACGACGTAAGGGTTGTTGAGCGAGAAGTCCGGAGCGACGCCCTGGAAGTAGACGTTCTTGGACGCGATGAAGAACTTCAGATCTTCATTGTAGGCTGCGAACAGCACCAGCGCGCCGAGACCGGCGGAGCCGATCGCGTAACCCTTGGTGACCGCCTTGGTGGTGTTGCCGACCGCGTCGAGTGCGTCCGTCGACTTGCGCACTTCCTTCGGCAGGCCGGCCATTTCGGCGATGCCGCCGGCGTTGTCCGTGACCGGACCGAAGGCGTCGAGGGCGACGATCATGCCGGCCAGCGCCAGCATCGTCGTGGTCGCAATCGCGATGCCGAACAGACCGGCAAGGCTGTAGGTGATGAGGATGCCGGCGATGATGACGATCGCGGGCAGCGCGGTTGCTTCCATCGAGATCGCGAGGCCCTGGATCACGTTGGTGCCGTGACCGGTGACCGAAGACGATGCGATCGACTTCACCGGACGGTAGTCGGTGCCTGTATAGTATTCGGTGATCCAGATGATCAGGCCGGTGACGGCGAGGCCGACGATGCCGCACTGGAACAGCGCCATGCCGGTGTACTTCACGCCGGCCAGCTCGCCAAAACCGATCAGCCAGTGGATCGCAGCGGCAACGCCGAGCAGCGACAGGACACCGGTCGCGATCAGACCCTTGTACAGCGCGCCCATAATGGACTGGCTGGCGCCGAGCTTGACGAAAAAGGTACCGATGATCGAGGTGATGATGCAGACGCCGCCGATGGCGAGCGGCAGGGTCATCATGTTCAACAGCAGCGGCGAGTTTGCGAAGAAGATCGCGGCAAGCACCATGGTGGCAACCGCGGTCACCGCATAGGTCTCGAACAGGTCGGCCGCCATGCCGGCGCAGTCACCGACGTTGTCGCCGACGTTGTCGGCGATGGTTGCCGGGTTGCGCGGATCATCCTCGGGAATGCCGGCTTCGACCTTGCCGACGAGGTCGCCGCCGACGTCGGCCCCCTTGGTGAAGATGCCGCCGCCGAGACGGGCGAAGATCGAGATCAGCGACGCGCCGAAGCCGAGCGCCACCAGCGCGTCGACGACGACGCGGTCGTTGGCCTTCAGCCCCATGATCTGCGTGAGATAGATGAAGTAGATGGTGACGCCGAGCAGCGCGAGGCCGGCGACCAGAAGGCCGGTGATCGCACCCGCCTTGAACGCGAGTTCGAGACCGCCGGCCAGCGAGGTGGTCGCCGCCTGCGCGGTGCGCACGTTGGCGCGAACCGAGACGTTCATGCCGATGAAGCCGGCGGCGCCCGATAGCACCGCGCCGACCAGGAAGCCGATCGCAACGAGCATGCCGAGGAAGTATGCCAGCAGCGCGAAGATCACCACGCCGACCATGCCGATCGTCATGTACTGGCGGCGCAGATAGGCCTGCGCGCCTTCCGCAACGGCCGCCGCGATCTCCTGCATGCGCGGGTTGCCGGCGTCCGACTTCAGGACGGACGACGTCGCCCAAATGGCGTAAAGAACCGAAAGTGCTCCGCAGAGCACAATCACCCATAATGCTGTCATAGAAGTTGCCTCAGATGCTCGTTTTCCGCCCCACGCCATCCCGCGAGCGCGGCCGGCGCATTATTGAAGGAGGCCTGCCCTCCCCAAAAGGGCGGCCTCAAATCGGCGGGGACCTTGCCAAAATCGCCACCGCGGCGCAACGCTGCCAAGGGCAAAAACGGTCCGTTTTTGAAAGGAATCACCGGTATCGATCTAAATAATTTGCCGCTCGGCGGGACAGTGGCGGACGGCGCATCCGACCTCTCCGTCAGAAGTGGCTGTAGGACAGCCGCTCCAGCGCGATCTCTCTGCCCTCTCTGTCGACGAACTTCGGGGCGGTGCTTCCCGCGACTACCGTTCCGATGGAACTGACCGGGATGCCCACACGTTGCGCAGCCTCCGCAAACGCCTCGATGCGGTCCTCCGCCACCGTGCACAGTATCTCATAATCGTCGCCGCCGGTGATCAGCGTCTCCAGTCCGACAACCCCGCGCGACACCAGATCCCGTGCTGCACCCGACAGCGGGACCTGCCCCACATCGATCACGGCCGAGACGCCGGAAACGCCGCAGAGTTTGGCCAGATCGCCGGCGAGTCCATCGGACACATCCATTGACGCGCTGGCATGGTCGCTGATGATCCCGGCCATCGCCACATGCGGCTGCGGCACACGATAGCGTCCGACCAGCGCCTCGCGCGCGGCCTTGTCGGATGCGGCGGCATGCACCTTACCGCCGCGCAGAATGGCAAGTCCCAGCGCGGCGTCGCCGATCGTGCCCGTCACCATCACGCGCTCGCCGGGGCTGGCGCCGCTGCGATGAACCATCTTGCCCGGCGGTACCCGGCCGAACGCGGTGACCGAGACCATCAGCGGGCCCGGCGTCGATACGGTGTCGCCTCCCAATAGCGGACAGGCGAACTGCACGGCGTCCTCCCCGAGCGCCGCCGCGAACGGTTTTAGCCAAGCCTCATCCGAGCTGCGCAAGGCCAGCGCCAGCACGAAGCCAGCCGGCGTGGCCCCCTTGGCGGCGAGATCGCTGAGATTCACCCGCAGCGCCTTGCGCGCGACGGTATCGGGGGGATCGTCGGACAGAAAATGCACGCCTTCGATGATGGCGTCCGTCGTCACCACGACATCAGCGCCATCGGGCTTCAACGCAGCGGCGTCGTCGTCGAGGCGGAATGCGCCGGGGTCGGTCGCAAGCGGCCGGAAATAGCGCGCGATTAGCGCCTCCTCGCCGGACGCGGGCTTGTCGCTAGCCACGCGCAAACTCGTCGGCGCGGAACTGGCGCGCGATCTGGTCGAGCACCGCATTCACCATCCCGGTCTCGTCCTTTTCAACGAAGGCGTGCGCGACGTCGACATATTCGGACACGACCACGCGGCCAGGAACGTCCTTGCGGTGCTCCAGTTCGTAGGAGCCGGCCCGCAGCACTGCGCGCAGAATCGCATCGATCCGCTTCAAGGGCCAGCCCTTCGACAGCGCATCATCGATCAGGGGATCGAGCCTCGCCTGGTCGCGGACCACGCCCGACACTACGTCGCGGAAAAACGCAGCTTCCGCCGGCAGATATTTGTCGCCCTCGACCTCGTTGCCGAGCCAGTGGCTTTCGAACTCAGCGAAGATGTCGTTGATGCCCGCACCGGCGATGTCCATCTGGTACAGCGCCTGCACGGCGGCAAGCCGCGCCGCGCCGCGCCGGTTGGCTTTCCTTTCGGGACCTTTGGCCGGCTTTTTCTGATCCGCCATCCTCTTAAGCCTTTGTCAGCCGCCGCTTGATCCGCAGCATCGCCAGCGCAGCCCGCGCGGCGTCGCCGCCCTTGTTCAACTCGCTGGCGCGCGCCCTCGCCCAGGCCTGCGCGTCGGTATTCACGGTCAGGATGCCGTTGCCAAGCGGAACTTTTCGCGCGACCGAAAGATCCATCAGCGCGCGCGAGGATTCCATCGAGACGATCTCGAAATGGATGGTATCACCGCGCACCACGCAGCCGAGCGCAATTGCCGCATCATAGGGCTTGCCGTTCTTTTCGGCAGCATCAAGCGCAATCGCGATCGCCGCCGGAATTTCCAATGCGCCGGGTACTGTGATGACATCGTGCGTCACGCCGGCGGCTTTCAGCTCGGCGACCGCGCCTTCCAGCAGCGCATCCTGGATATCGTCATAAAATCGCGCCTCGACGATCAGCGCGCGCGCGCCTGAGATGTCGGTCTGGTCCTTCAGCGGTGCGCGCCGTGCGTCTGCCATCGTTCAATCCGTTCACTCTTCTACCGGCGACGTTATGTAGTCGCCGCGGGTGGCCAAGCCAAGCGCCGTCACTTCATTTCCGATAGCCGCGCCGCATACCGGGCCATCAAATCGACCTCAATGTTGACCTCGCTGCCCGCGCGCCAGCCACTCAGCGTCGTAACAGTCAGGGTATGCGGGATGATCAGCACCGAAAATGTCACATCCTCGACCGTATTCACGGTCAATGACACGCCATCCAACGTCACAGACCCCTTGGCGGCGATGAAGCGGGCGAGCTCGCGCGTGGTGCGCAGTTCGAACCGCGCCATGTCAGGCAGATCGTCACGCTTGAGTATGGTCGCAATACCATCGGCATGGCCCGCTACAATGTGGCCGCCGAGCTCGTCGCCGATCTTCAGCGCGCGCTCGAGATTAAGCCTGGTGCCCTTGATCCAGTGCTTCGCCGTGGTCATGCCGAGCGTTTCGGCGGCGGCGTCGACATCGAACCAAGTCTTGCCGCCCTCGACGCCCGAAGCCACCACCGTGAGGCAGACGCCGTTGCAGGCAATCGAGGCGCCGTCGGCGATCGTCGTCTGATCGTAGCTGCAGGCGATCCGCATGCGATGCAGCTGCCCCTGCGCGGTTGGCGTCAGGGCAACGATCTCGCCGATATCGGTGACTATTCCGGTAAACATTACGCGCGCTCGTAAATCGTAAGGGTGTCCTTATCCAGCGTCTCGCTAGCACGAACGCCGTAATAGTTCGACTGTGTAACTGAGGTGAGCGGCAGCCCGTGCAAAGCGGCGACGCCATCGGCACCAACCATGTTCGGACCGCGCAGCAGCCAGACTTCATCGGCAAGGTCGTCCGCAACAAGACGCGATGCGACCCGGCTACCTCCCTCGACCATCAGCCGCGTGATGCCTTTCTCGGACAGCGCGTGCAGCGCCGCCCGCAAATCGAGCCCCGGCATTCCCGGATCGGTCGCCACGCGCATCACCTGCGCGCCGGCTGCGCCGAGTTTCGCGGCCGCAGCGGCCTCCGCCATCTCCGATGTCATCACCCAGAGCGGCGTGCCGCGCGCTGAATGCACGAGCCGGCTATCGCCGGGAATTCGTAAGCTGCGATCCAGAACCACCCGCACCGGCGAGCGCGCTTCCATCCCAGGCAGGCGGCAAGTCAGCAGCGGATCGTCCGCACGCACGGTGCCGATGCCGACCAGTATGGCGTCGCATTGCGCGCGCAACAGATGCACGCGCGTCTTCGCCACTTCGCCTGTGATCGCGACCGGCTTGTGGCCGGCGGCAGCGATCTTGTCGTCGGCGGAGACGGCGAGTTTCAGGATCACATGCGGGCGCTTATCGCGGACACGCCGGAAATGCCCGGCGTGATCGCGCGCGGCTTCGGAAGCGCCAACCCCGACATCGACTATGATCCCCGCGGCGCGGAGTTTCGCATGTCCCTGCCCGGCCACTTCCGGATTGGGGTCCTCGATCGCCGACACCACGCGCGCGATGCCGGAGGCGATCACGGCGTCAACGCAGGGCGGCGACTTGCCGAAATGCGAACAGGGTTCGAGCGTCACATAGAGCGTGGCGCCGCGCGCGGCCTCGCCGGCCCGCTTCAGCGCCTCGGGCTCGGCATGCGGACGGCCGCCCGGTTGCGTCCAGCCGCGGCCAACAATGACGCCGTCCTTGACCACGACCGCGCCGACAGCCGGGTTCGGCCAAGTGCGGCCGAGCCCGCGCCGGCCAAGCGTCAGCGCCAGCTGCATGAAGCGCTGGTCCGCCGCCCGAGCCTGTTCCTTGGCTTCCTTGAGCTTCTGCCCGTACTGGTCTTCCAGAATGCGGAAGATCATTTGCGCAACGTGGCGATCCGCGCTTCGTCCTCGCCCGAGAGCTCGCCGAGCACGGCCTCGAAATCCTTGGCCTCGCGGAAATTGCGATAGACCGAGGCGAAGCGCACATAGGCGACATCATCGAGCTGACGCAGATGCTCCATTACGATCTCCCCGATCGCCTCCGAGGAGACTTCCGCCTCGCCGCCGCTTTCGAGCTCGCGCACGATCGCCGAGACCATTTTCTCGACCCGCTCAGGATCCACCGGCCGCTTGCGCAGGCTGATCTGCACCGAGCGCATCAGCTTGTCGCGGTCGAACGGCACGCGGCGGCCGTTGCGCTTGATCACGGTCAGTTCGCGCAGCTGCACCCGCTCGAAGGTGGTGAAGCGGAAGTTGCAGGCGATGCACACCCGCCGCCGCCGGATCACGGCCGAATCCTCGGTCGGCCGCGAATCCTTCACCTGCGTATCGAGACTGTTGCAGCTCGGACAGCGCATCCACTCGCGTCCTTTAATGATAGATCGGGAAGCGGTCGGTCAGCGCCTTCACGCGTTCCTTGATCGCAGCTTCCACCAGCGGCGCCTTGCCGTCCGGCGATTGCGCCAGCGCGTTGAGCACCTCGGCGATCATGCCGCCGACCTGCTTGAACTCGGCAACGCCGAAGCCGCGCGTTGTCGCCGCCGGCGTGCCGAGACGCAGGCCGGAGGTGACGAACGGCTTTTCGGGATCGAATGGAATGCCGTTCTTGTTGCAGGTGATGGCGGCGCGCACCAGCGCTTTCTCCGAGACGTTGCCCTTCAGCCCCTTCGGCCTGAGGTCGACCAGCATCAGATGGTTGTCGGTGCCGCCGGAGACGATGTCGAGGCCGTGGCCGCGCAGCGTTTCCGCCAGCGCCTTGGCGTTTTCGACGACATTCTTGGCGTAGACCTTGAAGTCCGGACGCAGCGCCTCGCCGAACGCCACCGCCTTGGCGGCGATGACATGCATCAGCGGACCGCCCTGCAGGCCCGGGAAGATCGCCGCATTCAGCTTCTTGGCGATCGCTTCGTCGTTGGAGAGGATCAGGCCGCCGCGCGGGCCGCGCAGCGATTTATGCGTCGTCGTCGTGGTGACGTGCGCATACGGCACCGGCGAGGCATGGACGCCGCCCGCAACGAGGCCGGCGAAGTGCGCCATGTCGACCAGGAGATAGGCTCCGACACTGTCGGCGATTTCGCGGAAGCGCTTGAAGTCCCACGCGCGCGAATAGGCCGATCCGCCGGCGATGATCAGCTTCGGGCGGACCTGCTCGGCCTGCTTGGCCACTTCGTCCATGTCGATGATCTGGTCCTCGCGCCGCACTGTGTAATGCGAGGCCTTGAACCATTTGCCGGACATGTTGACCGGCGAACCGTGCGTAAGATGGCCGCCAGCGGCGAGATCGAGGCCCATGAAGGTGTCGCCGGGTTGCAGCAACGCCAGAAACGCCGCCTGGTTCATCTGGCTGCCGGAGTTCGGCTGCACGTTGGCGAACCCAGCGCCGAACAGCTTTTTGGCGCGCTCGATCGCCAGCGTCTCGGCGACGTCGACCCATTCGCAACCACCATAGTAGCGGGCGCCCGGATAGCCCTCCGCATACTTGTTCGTCATGACCGAACCCTGCGCTTCCAGCACGGCCCGGCTCACGATGTTTTCCGAGGCGATCAGCTCGATCTCATGCCGCTGGCGACCGAGTTCGCCCTTGATCGCAGCGGCGATTTCCGGGTCGGCCTCGGCAAGCGTGGCCGTGAAGAACGAGTCGGGCGCGGAGGCGGTCTTGGCGCTAGAGGTCATTGGGCGAAATATCTCCACCGCCGCAGGCCCTTAGGGGCGAAGCGGGCGGGTCTGGTGTGGCGGTCGAAAGAAGCCTGCGAGATACCACATCCGGGCCGGAATGGCCAAGCATTTGCGGTATCCGGCTGATATTTATGCAAGATATGGTGGGCGCGAAGGGGTAGCCGAGGCGCTCCGTGTCCCGGACGCGGTGCAGCGCCCTCGGGCGATGCGCCGCAGAGCCGGGACCCAAATACCTGCCAGCGACACCGTGAGCGTGGGTCCCGGGTCTGCGGCGCACCATTCGCTCCGCTCAGGCTGCGCGGCGCCCGGGACACGAACGCTCCCGTCACGCAAACCGATATGGCCCGCCCTTGGCGATCGAGCGCTGGAACGCCGGCCGGGCGTGCATGCGTTCCAGCCAGGCGGCGAGGTTCCGATACGGCTCCAGTTTCCCGAACACCTTGGCCATCTCCCCGACAAAACTCATCTGGATGTCGGCGCCACTCAGCGACGGGCCGACGAAGAAGTCGCGGCCCTCAAGCGCGTGGTCGACATAGCCAAGATGGTTGGCAAGTTCGCTGTCGATGCGCGGATGCAGCGGTGCGCCCGCCTCTTTCAGCCGCCCGACATAGAGGTTCAACATCAGCGGCAGCATTGCCGAGCCCTCAGCGTAGTGCAGCCACTCGTTATAGGCCTCGTAATCGTCGCTGCCGAGGGCAGGCATCATCGCACCCTTGCCGTAACGGCGGATGATGTAATCGATGATAGCGCCGGACTCCGCGATCGTCCGGTTACCGTCAGTGATGACTGGTGACTTGCCGAGCGGATGCACCGCCTTCAACTCCGGCGGCGCCAGCCGCGTCTCGGCGTTGCGCTGGTAGCGCTTCATCTCATAGGGAAGCCCAAGTTCCTCCAGCAGCCACAGAATTCGCTGTGATCGGGAGTCGTTGAGGTGATGAAGCGTGAGCATGGGGTTTTTCTCCGCTTGCTATTGATGGGCGCTATTGGCCTGAGAGTGTCATTGGGGGCGAGGTGAAGCAATCCGTCCCTGCAGGATGGGTGGAGCGAAAGCGATACCCATCAATGCCCCACCACGCGGTGCACGCCATGATGGGTTTCGCTTCGCTCACCGCTCTTTCCCCGTCATTGCGAGCGCAGCGAAGCAATCCATCCTTCCGCGCATGGGGTGGCAATGGATTGCTTCGCTGCGCTCGCAATGACGCGGAGATAGCGCCGCACACACCACCCTCATCCCCGCGTAGGCGGGGATCCAGTACGCTGCGGCTTCTCGGTTCAATCATTGACATCTCCGGGATACTGGATCGTCCGCCTTCGCGGACGATGACAACTGAACATGAAGCGACGATCTCGCGACATGAACTGCCCGAGGTTTGCTAAAAAACTTCCCGCCCTCTCACTCAGAGGGCGCAGGGAAGACCGGGTGCTGGCTGCACCCGCGGTCTCGTGTGCCGCTTGCGCATAAGAAAACGCACACGAGCATACAGGTACAGCGGAAACACTCCGGCCTTCCCTGCGCAATGGCTTTACGGCTTATAACGTGCTCTTCCCGGCGAACGGCTTTTTTGCCACCGTCGCCCCGGAGAAGCTTCGCTTCTCTTGGGACTTAATGTCAGCACCGCGACATCAGAACCACACGCCTTCGCCGTACGCATCCGGCGCGTACGTCTAGCACGCCATCTGCGTCCATCGCATCTCACTGCACGCTGGTGACGATGGCCGACGCCCCTCATCTTGCGGTGAGACAAGCGGAGTTATGCGGCTGATTTGGGTGAGAAGTTAAGCGGAATATTTTTGCTTCCGGGACTTGACACGATTTCTGAAAATCAGAATTGATTTGCCCGTCGTGCCAGTTTGCCGCAGCTTCCGCACGAAATTGTACTTGCGCGAGAGAGCAACTCACCTCGCAGACGCGCGACCGGGATGTGCGTCAACTGCTGCTTCAATCGAGCAGCAGGCGGCCGACGGGCGCGGCGCGATCGCTGCCGCCTTTGACGACAACGATCTCGCCGCTGGCCGGCGAAATACCTGATAGCGCCGATATGTTCGCGCCGTGCGTTACGACGAGGAGGTTTCCGCGTGCTGTCCATTTGGCAATGAGCGCGCGGCCGCCCGCAATGAGTGTCTCTCGCTGGTCGCGCAGGACTACGACATTGCCGAATGTTGCCTCGGTCTCGACGGTCCCGAGGTTCAGCAACTTCGCGGTATCAACGCATCTGCACCACGGCGAACTCACAATCTTTTCGAACGAAATCCCTTCCTGCTTGAGCCGCGTTCCGATTTTCTCCGCATCCGCCCTTCCCTTCGGGCTGAGGTTGCGCTGAGTGGCGCAATCCTCCACGCGGAAGCCTGGCGGATCGCCGACGCCTCCAGGCGCATCGGCATGGCGCATCAGCGCCACATGCCCGCCGGCGCGCAAGGCGTTCCAGGCATTCGCCGCCTCGTCGGCGACGGCGATCCTCGCCATGCCGCAGAAGCCGATCAGGAATGCAACGATAGCGAAACGCAGGCCGTACATGACAACTGTCCCCGCTAGAAATACGCAATCAGGCGTCCCGCGCAGACGACGCCGAGCCACAGCAGGATCGATGTCAGCGCGGTCGCCTTGGCGCCGCTGGAGGCCTTGTCACCCCATCGCGAAGCATCACGCCAGGGAATCGCATGCGCGATGACAATGTTGACGAGGGCGGCGGCAATCAGCACGAACTTGGCCTGGAACGCCGGATTTTTTACCACATGCGAAGCATCGGCACTGAACAGCAAAAATCCCATGCTGATCGCGAGCACAAAACCAAAGCGCGCCAGAGGCAGCAGCAATTGCGCCATCGGCTGGATCGCAATCGTGCGCCCAAGCCCGAGCAGTCTCAAGTCGAGCGCCAGGATCGACCCCACCAGGATCACGAAGCCGAAGATGTGCAGGATCTCGACGGCGGGATAGAGCGCGGGCGAAGCGCGCATCGCATGTCCCAGCGCGCTTTCCTGCAGGGACAGGAAGATCGATGCGGCCGGCTCGTGTTCCACGCGCCGCCTACCGCAATTCGATGCGCTTGCCGCCCAGCACGATATATTCGATCCTCGCCTCGTCCGGCTTGCTCGTGTGCGGATAGCCGAACACGGTGCAGGTCTTGCCGGGCGCGATCAGGTCAGCCGTCGCGCCACGCGCCTGCATGCGCGATGGCGGCGCGAGGATGAAGTGCCAGCGCTTGCCGTCGACCTCCATCTCGATCTCGCAATGCGGATTCTCGAAGGTCGATTTCAGTATCTTGCCGGTGACGGTGAACGACTTCGACGTATCGTATCCGCCCCAGCCGTGATGGGCGATGGCCGAAGCCGGCACAAGGCTTGCCGCCAGCGACAGGAATAAACGACGGGTGAGTGAGGTCATGGCGCGCCTCCGTCGAGCGATCCACGAAATCTATGGTGGCGGGCGCGATGCAGCAAGGTCAAGCCGCTGCCGCAGGCACCCTCCATTACAGCCCCGTATATCCCGCCTTCACCGGATCGTTGCTGCCGTCGAGCTGGCGCAGATATGTCAGGCCGCATACCGTGAGCCGGTGCGGATCGTTCTCGCCGGCCTCGACCAGCTTGGTGAGATAGGCCGTCACCTTGGCGCGTGCCTCATCGCTCGCCGCGGCGCTGCAGTTCACCAGCAGGCCATAGGTCTGCATGATCCGGTCGATCGCGGCTTCCATGGATTTTCTCCTGATGCAGGGGGACTGATGAGGCGCTCAGGCCGGTATGCGCGCTTCGAATTCGGCGATCGCCTTGTTGGCGAGCTTGAGCCTGTTGTGTTCGCCGCGCTGAAACATCCTGATGATGATTCTGAGCAATCGCTCGTTGGTGACGAGGGTTTCCGTAATGGCGCCAGTCTTACGGAGGTAGTTTGCGGCGATCTTGTAGGAATCGCCCACTACCTCAAAGTTCATGACCTGGATCCCGCGTTCGACCAGCATGCCCTCACCCCTTCATGGCCGGGCCGATAATTCGTAAGGCGCGAAGAAGGTTCCACCGCGAGAGTGCGCAATTTCTGTGCGAAAATGCCTCAATTGCCGAACCTGCGCAGGATTTGCCTTCAAAAACAAAGCGCACCGGTGCCGGACGACCGGCGCCGATGCGCTTTGAGCAGGGCTTACTGCCTTGCCAGTTCAGATGTCCGCTGTGGCTGCCGGTCTTGTTGATGCGGCCGGCTTGGCTGTCAGGCGGACTGAAGATTGATCCTGACGCGTTTGATGGCGCGCCCCCACGCGCCAAAAACGCATCAGAAAAATTCTCAGAGCCGGTACAGGATCTGGTCGGTCCAGAACCGCTCGAGGCGATGCAGCGACTTGTTCAGCGTCGCGAATTCCTCGTTCGAGATGCCGCCGACCTGCTCTACCGTCTTGACGTGCTTCTGGTAGAGCGCGTCGACGATCTTGCGGATCTCCTGGCCCTGCGCAGTCAGGCGGATGCGGACCGAGCGGCGATCAACGCGCGAGCGCTGATGATCAAGGAAGCCAAGCTCCACGAGCTTCTTCAGGTTATAGGAGACGTTGGAGCCGAGATAGTAACCGCGCGTGCGCAGTTCGCCCGCGGTCAGCTCCTTGTCACCGATGTTATAGAGCAGCAAGGCCTGCACCGAATTGATGTCCGCGCGGCCGCGGCGATCGAATTCGTCCTTGATGACGTCGAGCAGACGGCGATGCAGCCGTTCAACCAGCGTCAACGCTTCCAGATAGAGCGGCTGTACCGAAGTTTGGCCGGCAGAGCGCTCAGCGGTTTCCACCGCCGTTGCAACGGCTTTGATCATGACACTTCCCCTGTCGTCGTTTTTCGACTTATTTCGACGAAACTTCTGTCCCGCCTGATAGGTTCAACTTAAGGGGGCGGATTGAACATCCGCTTAAATAAGACAATAAAGAGATCATGAATTTAACAGAGTGAATTGAGGATTAAGCCCGGCGGATCAAGGCTTTTTGCAATCTTTCATTGACGGTGGAAGCGCGATGTTCACGCTTCGTCTGCGTAGGTTGTCGCATTCGGAAACAGGTGCGTCTGAAATAGCAACGCTCGCGTAACAGGTGTGGTGGAACCTTTACGGGCCTTAACGGTGAGCGAAACGTTACCTGGAAGATTGTTTGAAAATTGTAAGGGACGGCATCGCGATTTCTGCACGCGGATGGATTATGGCGGAAAACTGACGCGTTGGCCTTTCCTTCTCCTACGGCGGGCGCTCGCGGGCGGCCATCCAGGCGAGCGCGAGATAGGCGCCGAGCATCACAGCCTCCAGCGCGACCACGGTCAGGCTGCCGCCATAGATCCCCGGAAACATCAGTTCGATCACCGCCATCGACACCACGGTGGTGAGCCACACCACCGCGCCCCAGGGCGTCGCAAGCCAGAGCCCGACGGCGGCGACGAGTTCGATGACCGCGAAATAGACAGTTGCGGTCTGCCAGGCCATCGACTGGTTCTCGAACGCCTCTTCTTCACCGCCGATGAAGCCGGTGACCTGGGCCCAGTGGTACAGGCCCTTCATGATCGACAGGACCGCCATGATGCGCAGAAACAGCACCAGGCGGCGCGTCCATACATTCTCATCGGACTCGATCCGCTCCGACGACATGCCCGCCATGGACATCGCGGCGTCCCTGTCCCTCGCCTTGTCCCGCGCAGCATCGCGCGCCGACATGTCAGACATGGCTGACCTCTTGGCGGCCGACGTCGGAATCGGGACGCAACGGGTGCTGGAATCTCGTCATGGCCTGATTGTCTTGGCCCGCCGGGACGGCAAAATCAATTGCCGATCAGTTTGATCAAGGCGCGGTGACGGGGCGGGTGCAAGATGCTAGAATTGGGACAAATTAAAGCCTTTCCGCGCCTTCAGGAGTACCCATCACATGGCGATCAAATTCGGGCGTCCGATCGAGATGCGCGACGCGCCGCGGCGGCACACCGCCCTCGCCTCCACCTCGCTTGACCTGACGGTCCGCCCTCGGCGCAATCGCAAGGCCGAATGGGCGCGGCGGCTGGTGCGCGAAAACGTGCTGACATCAGACGATTTGATCTGGCCGCTGTTCGTGGTCGGCGGACAGAATACGCGCACGCCGGTGGCTTCGATGCCCGGCGTCGACCGTCTCACTGTCGATCAGGTGGTGCGTGATGCCGAGCGCGCGGCCAAACTGAACATCCCCTGCATCGCGCTGTTCCCCTATACCGAGCCGTCGCTGCGCGATGAGACCGGTTCCGAAGCGCTCAATCCGAACAATCTGGTCTGCCAGGCGGTGCGCGCGATCAAAAAGGAATTCCCCGACATCGGCGTGCTCTGCGACGTCGCGCTGGATCCCTTTACCAGCCACGGCCATGACGGGCTGATCGCGGACGGCAAGATTCTCAACGACGAGACGGTGGCTGTTCTGGTGAAGCAGGCGCTGGTGCAGGCGGAGGCCGGCTGCGAAGTCATCGCGCCATCAGACATGATGGACGGCCGCGTCGGCGCGATCCGCGAGGCGCTGGACGACAATGGTTTCGTCGACGTGCAGATCATGTCCTATGCGGCGAAATACGCCTCCGCCTTCTACGGCCCGTTCCGCGACGCCATCGGCTCCGCCAAGACGCTGACTGGCGACAAGCGCACCTACCAGATGGACAGCGCCAATTCCGATGAAGCCTTGCGCGAGGTCGAGCTCGACATCGCGGAAGGAGCCGACATGGTGATGGTGAAGCCCGGCATGCCCTATCTCGACATCGTGCGGCGAGTGAAGGACACGTTTTCGATGCCGACCTTCGTGTATCAAGTGTCCGGCGAATACGCGATGATCGCCGGCGCTGCCAATAACGGCTGGATCGACGGCGACCGCGCGATGATGGAGAGCCTTCTCGGCTTCAAGCGCGCCGGCGCGGACGGGATTTTGACGTACTTCGCGCCGAAGGCCGCGGAGCGATTGATAAAGGGCGAGTAACGAATAGCGAGTGGCTGTTCCTGTTCGCTACTCGCCACTCACTGTTCGCTGTTCACCGCTCAATATGCACGCTGTTAATGGTCGCAGGGCCTTGGCGATCGCGCGGCCGGTTCCCATGTGTCCTCGGGAAACTTCGACCCGGAGGACGAACCATGTCTTATAGCGGCTCTGGCAACACTGGCGGCCCTTCAGATGCGAGCGGCGCCTGGCGGAACGACGGCGGGGTGCCGCCGCATGCGTTCGATCCGGATCTGCAGCCGGAACTGTTTCGCGGCGTGCTGACGCGGCGGGCGGTCGCGTTCCTGATCGATCTGGTCGTGCTCTCGGTCCCCGTCATCCTCGGTTACATCTTCATTTTCGTGTTCGGCATCGTCACGCTCGGGATCGGCTGGATGCTGTTCTGGCTGGCGTGGCCGGCCACCATCGTGTGGGCGATCGTCTACTATGGCGCCTCGATCGGCGGCCCGCATTCGGCCACCATGGGCATGCGCGCGATGGATCTGGAGCTGCGCACCTGGTACGGCGCACCGGGCTATTTCGTGCTCGGCGCCTGCCATGCCGTGCTGTACTGGATCTCGGTCTCGTTCCTGACGCCGCTGGTACTCTTGGTCGGTCTGTTCAATGGCCGCCGCCGGCTGCTGCACGACATGATCCTGGGAACCGTGGTCATCAACAGCTCGGTCCGTACCGAGGTAGCGCCCTCGCCGCGCAGCAGCTACTGAGCGAGCTGCAAACCGATTGACCGTCAGCTCTCGGAGCGCAATGCTAGAGCCGGTCGGCCCCGGGAGAAATTGAACCGGGGTCGGACCGGCGGTTTTACTTTTTGACGCGATTTCTTAACGGGAACTGGTGTCTACTGCGCTGGAAAGCGCTATGCTTGAATTGTTTCGGAGGCGTGACGACCCGACGTGACCCAGCACTCGCGTGATACCCCGCAATTCTATCTGACGGCGCCATCGCCCTGTCCTTATCTGCCGGGCCGGCACGAGCGGAAGGTGTTCACGCATCTGGTGGGCGACAAGGCCGGCGACCTCAACGACCTCTTGACCCATGGCGGCTTCCGCCGCAGCCAGTCGATCGCCTACCGCCCGGCCTGCGACCAGTGCCGCGCCTGCGTTTCCGTGCGCGTCATCGCCAACGAATTCCGTCCCTCGCGCAACTTCAAGAAAGTTTTGGCGCGCAATTCTGACATCGTCGGAGAGCAGCGCAGCGCGGTGCCGACCTCGGAGCAGTATTCGGTATTCCGCGCCTATCTCGACAAGCGGCATCGCCACGGCGGCATGGCCGATATGACCGTGCTCGACTACGCGATGATGGTGGAGGACAGCCATGTCGAGACCCGCATCATCGAATACCGCAAGCGCGGCCCCGATACCGGCATCACCGGGCGCGGCGAGGAGCTGATCGCGGTCGCGCTCACCGATGTGCTCAGCGACGGGCTGTCGATGGTGTACTCGTTCTTCGAGCCGTCGCAGCACAGCCGCTCGCTCGGCACCTTCATGATCCTCGATCACATCGCCCGCGCCCGCAGGCTCGGCCTGCCCTACGTCTATCTCGGCTACTGGATCGAAGGCTCCAAGAAGATGGACTACAAGGGCCGCTTCCTGCCGCAGCAGCGGCTGGCGCCATCAGGCTGGCTGCGCGTGGATGCCTCAGGCGAGATGCTGGCCGAGCCGCAGGATTAGTCCCTAGCCGCACACTCCTTGTCATCACCCGCGAAAGCGGGTGATCCAGTATTGCAGAGACAGCAGTGATGAAACGAGAGGCCGCGGCGTACTGGGTCGCCCGGTCAAGCCGGGCGATGACAGCTTGAGTGTGGGGCGCTATCCGAAGAACGTCTCGAACAACAGCTTCACGTTCAGCGCGACGATGACGCCGGCGACGATCCACGCCACGGTGGCCACGCCGCGGGGGATGACGAATTTGCCCATCTTGCGCTTGTCGGAAACGAACCGCACGAGCGGGATGACCGCGAACGGCAATTGCATCGAGAGGATGACCTGGCTGAACACCAGGAGCTGGCCGGTGCCGCGCTCGCCATAGAGCGCGGTGACGATCACGACCGGGACGATGGCGATGCCGCGGGTGAGCAGCCGCCGCGCCCAGTTCGGCAGCCGCAGGTTCAGGAAGCCTTCCATCACGATCTGGCCGGCCAGCGTAGCTGTTACCGTCGAGTTGAGGCCGGAGGCGAGCAGTGCCACCGCGAAGAGCGTCGAGGCGATGCCGAGCCCGAGCAGCGGCGACAGCAGTTCATACGCCTGGCCGATCTCGGCGACCTCGGTGCGGCCGGTCGCATGGAAGGTGGCGGCGGCGACGATCAGGATCGCGGCGTTGATGAACAGCGCCAGCATCAACGCGATCGTCGAATCCGTGGTCGCCCATTTGATCGCCTCGCGGCGGCCCTTGTCGTTGCGCTCATAGGCGCGGGTCTGCACGATCGAGGAGTGCAGATAGAGATTATGCGGCATCACGGTCGCGCCGATGATGCCGATCGCGATGTAGAGCATCTCCGGATTGGTGACGATCTGGGGCGACGGCACAAACCCCTTCAAGACAGCGGCGACCGGCGGCGCGGCGGCCGTGATCTGGATCGCAAAGCAGATCGCGATCACGATCAGCAGCGAAATGACGAAGGCTTCGAGGAAGCGAAAACCTTTGTTCATCAAAAGGAGCAGCAGGAAGGCATCGAGCGCGGTTATCAGCGCGCCCCAGATCAAGGGAATGCCGAACAGCAGGTTGAGCGCGATCGCGGTGCCGATCACCTCGGCAAGATCGCAGGCGATGATTGCCGCTTCGCAGACCACCCAGAGCAGGAAGTTCACGGGCCGCGAGAAGCTGGCGCGGCAAGCCTGCGCCAGATCGCGGTCGGTGACGATGCCAAGCCGCGCCGCGAGCGCCTGCAAGAGGATCGCCATCAGGTTCGACAGCAGGATGACCGCGAGCAGCGTGTAGCCGAACTTCGAGCCGCCCGCGAGGTCGGTGGCCCAGTTGCCAGGATCCATGTAGCCGACCGACACCAGATAGCCCGGGCCGAGAAAGGCCAGCAACCGGCGCAACCAATGCCCGCCAAAGGGCACTCGGATGGTCGAATTGACTTCGGCCAGGCTGGGCTGGGCGTCGGCGCCGGCATCCGCACGCCATCCGGCGGCAGTCGTATCAGCCATGGGTAAGCTCTTCGTGGCGATCTCGGGGGCCACCGTGGGCGTTCGGGCATCCATTCCACCAAAATGGCCGATATCCATTCTTATTGCAACTCATTTGCAACTGCATCTGACGATCACGAAAATGAGACCAGCGCTGGCGTCCCCGCGGCAAGGACGTCGCGGCTGAAACCGATGCCGACAGCGGTCTCGGCGGCCTGTTCCTGTGGATCAATGCCGGGCGCCTTCCGCTGTTGATCCTGCTCATCTTCGCACTCGGCGTGTTCTCGATCGCCGGATTTTTTTCTGCAGGGTCTGGCACACGGTGTGGGTCTCTCGATACTGGCGCGATCGCTGCGCTTGCCGCTGCGGCCGTTAGCCCTCCGGCCATCCGCGTCACCAGCCGCGGCATCGCGCGGATCATTCCCCGCGACGAGACCTATGCGGTTGATATGCCGACTTCGTCGGCCACGTCGCCGAAGTCTCGGTCGGCCCGCTCGATCAGGGACTGGGCACTTCCTTATTGCAAATGCCTCTCATTAGTGACACTACTTGCGAATAATTCGCAATTGCAACTGAGGAGGCGGTCGAATGCGTCAGTTCAAGCGAGCGTGGGGAAACCAGGACGGCGACCACGATTTCCACTTCGGCAATTTTCCCGGCCATTTGCCGCATCGACCGCATGGTTCTCATGGCCCGCAGGAGGGCCATGGCCCACGCGGTCCCCACAACAGCCCGCCGTGCACGCCGGATCCAAAGCCGACAAAGATCGAGTACCGCAGTTTCGACGGCTCGCAGAACAACCAGTCCGATTCCACCCTCAACGCCGCTGGCACCGAGTTCGCACGGATCGGCGAAGCGCATTTTGCCGACGGCATTTCCGTCCCGCTCGGCGGCAACAATCCGCGCACCATCAGCAATCTTGTCGTCGGCGCCGGCGACCCTGACGTCGCAAACCCCGAGGGCGTCTCCGCGTTCATGTATGCATGGGGTCAATTCATCGATCACGACATGACGCTGACCAAGACCGATGGCGTCAGCGATATCAGCGTCGTGGTTCCTGCGGGCGATCCCGTATTTTCTGCCGGCACCATCATCCCGATCACCCGTGCAGTTGTTGATCCGACGACCGGCGCAGGCACATCCAATCCAGCGATGGCGCTCAATTCCAATACCGCCTGGCTGGACGCCTCGATGGTCTATGGATCCAATGCCGCGACCGCCGCCAGCCTGCGCACCGCCGACGGCCACATGTTGACGTCAGCGGGCAACAACCTGCCGATCGCTGGCGGCATGGTGGTGGCGGGTGATGTGCGCGCCGCAGAGAATCCGGCGCTCACCGCCTTGCACACGCTGTTCGTGCGCGAGCACAATTATTGGGTCGACAGACTGCACCTTGAGCACCCGAAATGGAGCGGCGACCAACTCTACAATCACGCCCGCGCCATCGTGACGGCGGAAATCGCCAACATCACCTATTCGGAAATCCTGCCCAACCTCCTCGGCAAAGACGCGCTGACGCCTTACGACGGCTATGACCCCAGCGTCGATCCGCACCTGACGCTGGAATTCGTCGCCGCTGCGTTCCGCTTTGGACATTCGATCGTGTCGGGCGAAACCGAAGGCCTTGACGAGAACGGCGAAGTCATCGCTGGCTCGGAGGAAGACCTGAAGGATGTATTTTTCCAGCCGGCGGCAGACTTCATCGACGATGGCGGCGCCGACGGACAATTGCGCCACTTGGCGGCCGATCCCTCACAGGCGCTCGACGCGCGCATCGTCGACGACCTCCGCAATTTTCTTTCTGATCCACCGGTGTCGATGGATCTCGCCGCGATCAACATCCAGCGCGCGCGCGATCTCGGCCTCGGCACGCTCAACCAGACCCGTGAAGCACTCGGCCTCGACCCCTACACGGATTTCAGCCAGATCACGAGCGACCCGGAGACGCTGGCCGGACTGAAAGCGGCCCACGGCAACGTCAACAATGTCGGTCTGTGGACCGGCGGCTTGTCGGAAAATCATGTCGATGGCGCGCTTGTCGGCGAAACGTTCCAGGCCATCATCAAGATGCAATTCGAAGCGCTGCGCGATGGCGACAGGTTATGGTTCGAGAACCAGGGGTTTGATTCCAAGACGTTGTCCGAGATCAAAGGCACGACGCTGGCAGATATCATCCTGCGCAATACCGACACCAAGCATATCCAGGACGACGTCTTCGTCACCTATTCGCGACACACCGGCCTTGCGGGCGGCGTGGAGTCAGAAGATCCCGAGGCGCGCCAGATCGTCATCGGCTCCGATGGCAACGACACGCTGATCGGCGGTCCGCAGGGCGATTATCTGTTCGCCGGTACCGGCAAGCAGACAATGACGGGGAATGGCGGCGCGGATCGCTTCGTGTTTGATTTCGGATCCACCAAAGCTGAGATCACCGATTTCGATCCGGGCGTCGACATGCTGGTGTTTGAGAATGCCGGCCGTCTGGATTTTCGCGATGTGAGGATCTGGGGCGACCATGGGAACACGATGGTTCAGGTCGGTGACGACCGGATCGAACTGACAGGCGTGCGGCCCCATGAACTCACAAAGCACGATTTCCTGTTCGACGTTTGATCCTCTGTTTGCCGGGCATCCACGTTCTAACAGCCCGGCATGACAGAAATCGAAAGCCTCCACATATCAGCATGTGGAGGCTTTTGTTTGTGAGAGGGCTTGTCGGGAAACGGGTGGGTTCGATCGTTCTGCGAGCGGACATTGAGGACCGATCGAATCTCAGGGAATTTTGCCATGTCCGCCATCGATGCGCCGCGCCTGCCCGGAACCTTCAACCGCCTGGCCTGGTCCAACCTCGCCGCCCAATCGGCCGAGCAGATAGCGCTGGCCGCTGCCCCCATCGTCGCGGTGCTGCTGCTCGGCGTCGGCGAAGGCCAGACCGGCCTGCTGCAGACCGCGCTGACGTTGCCCTTCATCCTGTTTGCGATTCCCGCAGGTCTCCTCGCCGATCGCATTTCGCGGCGCTGGGTGATGGCCTCCTCCGAGGCGCTGCGCGCCGCGGCGCTCGCCGGAATTCTGCTGCTGATCTGGCTTGGGTGGATGACGCTGCCGCTGCTTTCGCTGCTCGGCTTTGTCGCGGTGTGCGGAACGGTAGCCTACAGCGTCGCCGCGCCGGCGCTGGTGCCGTCGCTGGTGACGTCTGAACAATTGCCGGCAGCGAATGCGCGGATCGAACTCGCACGCACCATCGCGTTCGCCAGCGGCCCGGCGCTCGGCGGCGTGCTGGTCGGGTGGGTTGGGGCCGCGCCTGCGTTCGGCTTTGCTGCGGCGCTATCCGTGATCGCCGTGGTGCTGCTGTCCGGCATCTACGAACCGGCGCGCGCGCCCGCGCCGCATCGCCATCCGCTGCAGGAGATCAAGGAAGGCGCCGCCTTCGTGCTGCATCATCCGCTGCTCCGCCCGGTGTTCATCACGCAGTTCATCTTCAACACGGCGTCGTTCCTGCTGCTGGCCGTGTTTGTGCCCTACGCCGTGCGTCATCTCGGCCTATCGGCGACCGGCGTCGGCGTAACGCTTGGCATGTACGGCGTCGGCATGGTCGCCGGCGCGCTCGCGGCCACGCGGGTGATGCAGCGCCTCGCCTTCGGCACCGTCATCGGGCTCGGGCCGGTGACAGGATTCATCGCCGCGGCCGTGATGGCGCTGACCACGATCGTGCCGACGCCATGGCTCGCGGGCCTCAGCTTCTTCCTGCTCGGCGCAGGTCCCATCCTGTGGGTGATCTCGACCACCACGCTGCGTCAGTCTGTGACGCCGCCCTCGCTGCTCGGCCGCGTCTCCGCCATCAACATCATGAGCTACGGCGCTCGCCCGCTCGGCTCCGCGTTAGGTGCCATCGTCGGCGGACTGTATGGCGCGGAAGCCTGCCTCTATCTGGCCGCCGCGATCTTCGCCGCACAGGCGATGGTCATCCTGCTGTCGCCCGCAGTCTTGCTGGCAAGGCAGCCGGACATGGTGGGCGAGCCGGCGGGGTGTTAGCCGACCGCATTCATGAGCCCAAGCCGTCTTTGCGAGCGCAGCGAAGCAATCCATAGCGCTACAAGCGGAAAGATGGATTGCTTCGCTGCGCTCGCAATGACACGGTAAGGGCGGCCGTCACCACCGCCTGGTAATCGTAAAAAGGTGAATTGCCTTTGATCCTGGTCAAAATGAAGGGCTGACGGCAATCGACTTTAACAGCAGACAGGGAAGCCAGGGCCCGTTATCATTCGCAGCGCAAAAGCCTGGAGACCGCACGATGAGCGAAGGGCACTGGCAGCTCGAGGGGTCTGCTGCGGAGCTTTATCAGCGCTACCTCGTACCTGCGATTACCCTCAAGTGGGCAGAGGACCTCATCGCACGGGCCCAGCCTCGCGCGGGTGATGCGGTTCTGGATGTCGCCTGTGGTACCGGTGTTGTGGCTCGTCTCGCGGCTCAGCGCGTCACGACAGGACGAGTGACAGGTCTCGACCTCAATGCCGGGATGCTCGCGGTCGCGCGAACTCTGCCGAATGAAGGGTCTCCGATCGCTTGGATAGAAGGCAGCGCGCTCGATTTGCCGCTTCCGTCTGACAGATTCGACGTTGTTCTCTGCCAGCTTGGCCTTCAGTTCTTCCCGGACCAGTCCAAGGCCCTACTCGAAATGCACCGCGTGCTGCGCGACACGGGCCGGGTAGCGCTAAGCGTCTACAGCGCGATCGAGCACACGCCTGGAGCCCACGCATTCGCCGGCGCGCTGGATGACGTTCTCGGCAAGGATGCCTCCCGGATCAAGCGCGGCGAGCATTCCTTCTCCGATCCTGCGCAGCTCGAAGGGCGCTTGCGACGAGCTGACTTCCAGGCTGTCGAGGTGCACATCGTCGTGCAAACGATCGTATTCCCTTCCGTGCTGGACTATGTGCGGTTCCAGCTCCTTGCAACGCCAATGACGATCCTGCTCCAGGACAGTGACGAGGCTGAGCGTCAGGCGATCATCACATCCGTTGCCGCCAGGACAACGAGCCGATCCACGCTGAAGATGCTTGCCGATGGCAATTTCACGTTTCCGCAGCAGGCCTATGTTGCGCTCGCGCGCAAACGGCGCTGACCAGCTTCACGACAGTTCTAGCTCGTTAGATACCTTTCATACTTCCCCGCCACCACCTCGTCCGCCGCAATATCCGGATCGAGCGTGTAGAGATCCTGCGCGCGGCCGATGCCGCGCAGCGCGAAGCGGCCGGTGGAGACCAGATAATTTCGTCCGGCGGCGTCGAGGCCGTTGCGGAAGGCCGAGGACATCAAGAGTTCCCGGTCGACCGAGCGGCACATCGAGGCGATGCGGCTGACCTCGTTCACCGCCGGGCCTACCACGGTGAAGTCGAGCCGGTCGTCGCTGCCGATATTGCCGTAAAAGACCTCTCCGACATGCAGCCCGACATGGGCTGATGTCACGGGGCGGCCCTCGCCAGTGCGGCGGGCGTTAACCGTCCTCATGTTGCGGCGGAAGCGATATTCGGCGCGCAGCGCGGCGCGCTTGGCCCTCGCCATGTTTTCATGGGTGAACATCGCCAGCACGCCATCGCCGATCAGTTTCAGCACCTCGCCGCCGGCCTCGTGGATGGCGTCGATCGAGGCCTGCGCATAGTCATTGAGGAACGGGATGATCTCGCCGGGATCGATGCTCTCGCTGATCGCCGTGGAGCTACGCAGGTCGGAGAACCACAGCACAGTATTGATCTGTTCGGTGACGCCGCGCGTGATGCGTCCGCGCAGCACCTGTTCGGCGGTGTCGCGCCCGAGATAAACGCGCCCCAGCGTCTTGGTGATGTCGGCCTGTGCCGCGGATTTGATCGCCAGCCCCAGCACCGGCACGAGGTCGCGCAGCGCAGCCAACCCCTGCACGCCAAAACCCTCGTCGCGCCTTGTCACCCAATATGAATAGACGCAGTCCATCTGCCCCATGGTGCCGGCCTCGCCGAAATGGTGCACATAGGCCACGAGATGCTTATGGCCTTTCTCGGCAAGTTCGTTCACGAACTTGAATCTGTGGGTCCCGCTGTCAGCGAGGTTAATCGGCAGCTCCTGATAGCCGTGCTCGAGCATGTGATAGAAGATCGAACTGCGCCAGGCCTGCGCGGCTTCGCCCTCACTGGTCGAGCCATATTCGAACATGTCGCTTTCGTTGGTCTCGGCATCATTCCAGCGAAAACCGCGGCCCTCGAATATCGGGTGCAGCGTATCGATGAAGACCATGCCGCGCGACACATGGAGGCCTTCGGCGCGGCAGCGCTCGCAGAAGCCGCGGACCAGATCGTTTTCGGGCAGGCCAGTGAGTCCCTGGCTGACCAGCCAGTTCGTCAGGCGTAGACGGGGTGTGAGTTCCATGCGGCCATTATGCCGCGCAATCGTGACGGGTGGAAGGCTCGTGCGGCTCGCGCTCCCCGGACGCTGCGCAGCGAGAATCGCTGCGCTGCTGAGCCGGGGTCCATCTATGTGGGTCCCGGCTCTGCGGAGCAGCGTTACACGCTGCACCGCGTCCGGGACACCGATGCTTAACACTTGGAGCGCGTCACCGCCTCGCCGTCTTCCTTGACGAAAGACTGCACGGGGTTATCGAGCAGGTCGAGCACCAGCTCCGACGGCCGGCACAGCCGGACGCCCTTCGGCGTCACCACGATCGGCCGGTTGATCAGGATCGGATGCGCCACCATGAAGTCGATCAGTTCGTCGTCGCTCCACTTCGGATCGGCGAGGCCAAGCTCTGCATAAGGCGTACCCTTCTCGCGCAAGAGTTCGCGCTGCGAAAGGCCTGACGCCTTGATCAGTTCGACCAGCCGCGCGCGGCTCGGCGGCGTCTTCAGATATTCGATCACCTCGGGCTCCTCGCCGCTCTGCCGGATCATCGCGAGCGTGTTGCGCGAAGTGCCGCAGGCGGGGTTGTGATAGATCGTGACGGTCATGGCCGCGCCTCCTTCATCGTCGTAGCAGCCCCGCTTCTCCCGCCGAGCAGCCAGCCCATGAACAGCAACGCAACGAGCGCCCCGCTTGTTTCGGCGATGATGAAACCGGGAAGGTCGGCAGGCCGGATGCCGGAAAACGTATTGGTCATCGAGCGGGCGATCGCCACCGCGGGATTGGCGAAGGACGTCGACGCGGTGAACCAATAGGCTGCGGTGATATAGAGGCCGACCAGCCACGGCACGGCGACGATGTTGAATCGGATGCCGCCCAAGATGGTCGCCACCAGCCCGAATGCGGCGACCGCTTCGGCGAGCCATTGTGCGCCACCGGTTCGCATTTTCAGCGAGACATCGATCAAGGGCAGCGCGAACATCGCATGCGCGATCATGGTCCCGGCAATGCCGCCGGCGATTTGCGCAAGGACGTAAGCAAGCGTGTCGCGCGGCGTCAGCTCGCGCCTCAAGGCAAATACCAGCGACACCGCCGGATTGAAATGCGCGCCCGAAACGGGCCCGAGAATGGTGATAAGAACCACAAGGATCGCGCCGGTCGGCAACGTATTGCCGAGCAGCGCCAACGCGACATCCTTGGTCAAGGTCTCGGCCATGATGCCGGAGCCGACCACGGTCGCGACCAGCAGCGCCGTCCCCAGGGCTTCGGCGGCGAGCCGGCGTGGCAGATCGAATTCGGACATTAGCTAGCCTTCTCCTGGCCCGAGCTTGCACCGTCGCCGCGGCCAATGTCGCGCAGCCTGGTCCCAAGCGACAGTTGGTCGATGCTTGCCAGCGGCAGGCTGGTGAAGGCTGCAATTCGATTCTTGAGATAACGGAACGCCTCGACGAACGCCGCTTCCTTCTCGATATCGGTGCCCTCGACGCCAGCCGGGTCTTCGATCCCCCAATGTGCGGTCATCGGCTGTCCCGGCCAGACCGGGCAGGCTTCGCCGGCCGCGTTGTCGCAAACCGTAAACACGAAATCCATCACGGGCGCGTCGCTGCGCGCAAACTCTTCCCAACTCTTCGAGCGCAAGCCGTCCGTAGGATAGTCGAGCCGGTTAAGGACTTTGATGGCAAAGGGATTGACCGTTCCCTTCGGCTGGCTGCCGGCGGAGAAGGCGCGGAAGTTGCGGCGTCCCTCTTTGCGCAGGATCGATTCGGCGAGAATCGAACGCGCGGTATTTCCGGTGCACAGGAAGAGCACGTTGTAGATGCGTTCAGACATGGGCTTTCCTCCTTGTCTTCGGCGGACAACAAGGCGTGAGGTCTTCGATCAATGGCCCGCAGATTTCAGGGCGCCCGTCACAGCAATCCCGCAGCATGAACAACACGACGGCCTTAAAGGCCACGAGATCGGCACGGTACACGATCGATCGGCTGAAGCGCTGCGCCGTTACCAGCCCGGCGCGAGACAAGATTGCCAGATGCGACGACATGGTGTTTTGCGGCACGGCGAGTGCCTTAGCAATGTCGCCAGCGGCGAGTCCGTCCGGTTCGTGTTTCGTCAGCAAGCGAAACACATCGAGCCGCGTCGGCTGGGCAAGCGCAGCCAATGCGAGAATGGCGCGTTCTGATTCCATATATCGAGATTTATCGATATGTCACTCATTGTCAAGCCGCCTATTTCGATTATTCTAGAAATACGGTTGACGTACCCGAATTCCCGTGAGACGCTACCTTTATGAAGCTCGATGACGCCGCCGCCCATCTCGAAGCGCTGGGCAACCCAACCCGCCTCAAGATCTACCGCGCGCTGATCCGCGCCGGTCGCGCCGGGCTTCCCGTCGGCCGCCTGCAGGACAAGCTGAAGATCGCGCCGTCCACCCTCTCCCACCACATCAAGGCGCTGCTGGTGGTCGGACTCATCACGCAGGTGCGCGAGGGGACCACGCTCGTCTGCCATGCCAATTACGGGGTGATGCGGGAGCTAGTCGGTTTTCTGGTTGCCGAATGCTGCACGGAGAGCGCCGAAACTGCGGATGCCAAGACGGCGGCCTAAGCAGCCCTGTTTTCGGCATTATCTCGATATTTCTAGTTTTATGGGAGGACAGTATGGATGCAGCCAAGACCGTCGCGATCATCGGGGCCGGACCGGTCGGCCTTGCCGCCGCGGCCCACGTGCTGGAGCGCGGCCTCGAGCCGATCGTGCTGGAAGCCGGTGAGACCGTCGGCCACGCCATGCGGCAATGGGGCCACGTCCAATTGTTCTCACCCTGGGAGTACAACATCGACAAGGCCGCAGTGCGTCTATTGGCGGCAACGGGCTGGAACTCTCCTGAACCGGATCAGTACCCGACCGGCGCCGAAATGGCCGAACGCTATCTCGAGCCACTTGCTGCCCACGCCGCGCTCGCCCCTCACATCCGCACCTTGAGCCGCGTCACGGGTATCAGCCGTGCCGGGTTCGACAAGATGAAAACCAAAGGCCGTGAAAAGGCGCCGTTCGAAATCCGTTACCAGAACGGGCAAGGCCCGAAGGTCATGAAGGCCGATGCGGTCATCGACGTATCAGGCACCTGGCATTCGCCGAACCCCGCAGGCGCCAACGGCCTTCCCGCCATCGGCGAGAAGGATGTTGCCGATAGAATCGCCTATGGCATGCCTGATGTGCTCGGCAAGGATCGCGCGCGGTATGCCGGCAAGACAGTTGCGGTGCTCGGCGCGGGACATTCTGCGATCGGCACGCTGATTGATCTCGCAAAACTTGCCGAGCAGGCGCCTCGCACCCGGCCGGTCTGGCTCTTGCGCGGCAGCGATCCCGCCAAGGCTTTCGGCGGCGGTGCGAACGACAAGCTGGTCGCGCGCGGCCAGCTTGGCGCGGCGTTTGCCGCACTGGTGACCGCCGGCCGGGTCGAGTTGCAAAGCGAATTTCGCGTATCGCATCTCATTGCCGATGGCCCTCGCCTCGTCATCGCAGCCGTATCGGGCTGCAGCGCCCGTCGGGTCATGGCCGATGAATTGATCGTGGCGACGGGTTTCCGGCCCGACCTCGAATTCGTGCGCGAACTACGGATCCGGCTCGATCCTGCGATCGAATGCCCTGTCGCGCTAGCGCCGCTGATCGATCCGAACGAGCATAGCTGCGGCACCGTGCGGCCGCATGGCGCACGCGAGCTGGCGCAGGATGAGCCCGGCTTCTATTTCGCCGGCATGAAATCCTACGGCCGCGCGCCGACCTTCCTGATGCTCACGGGCTACGAACAGGTGCGTTCGATCGCCGCCGACATCGCCGGCGACCGCGCAGCCGCAGAGCGCGTCGAGCTGGTGCTGCCCGAGACCGGCGTCTGCAGCCGCCCACTCGCGCCAGATGCCAACAATTGCTGCGGCGGCCCTGCATTATCGGACGTTGACGCGTGTTGCGCCGCGGATGAGAAAGCAAAACAGCAAGGCAAAACAGGCTGCGGCTGCGCGGCCTGATCGCGGCTCGGGCCGCTGGCGCTCTATTGCTCGAGAAGGGAGACCCAGTGAACCGCAGCCAGTTTTCTATCATTATCGCGCTCGGCACGACGCAGACGCTGGCCTGGGCGTCGAGCTACTACCTGCCAGCGATCCTCGCCGATCCGATCGCGCGCGATCTCGGCATTTCCTCAAGCTGGGTGTTTGGCGCCTTCTCGGTATCGCTGGTGCTCTCCGCGCTGCTTGCCCCACGGATCGGACGTCAGATCGATCTCGTCGGCGGCAGATCCGTGCTGTCGATGTCCAATCTGGTGCTGGCGGCTGGCCTCGTGCTGCTCGGCTTCACCACGTCGATACCGCTTCTCATCATCGCCTGGCTCCTCCTCGGCATCGGCATGACGGCAGGCCTTTACGACGCCGCCTTTGCCGCGCTCGGGCGGATCTATGGCGACGGGGCGCGGCGCTCGATCACCGGCATCACGCTGCTGGCCGGCTTTGCCTCGACGGTGGGATGGCCGCTGTCGGCCTTGGGGCTTGAGACCATCGGTTGGCGCAACACCTGCTTTGCCTGGGCAGCGGCGCATATTCTGATCGGCCTCCCCCTCAACTGGTGGATGCTGCCAGCGGTCACGGGTGCGAAGGCTGCCATTGCCACGGCCGTCAAGCCGCATGTCCCGATCGACCGCACCGTGATCATCTTAGCCTTTGTCTTCGCGGCGGCCTGGACTGTCGCCGGCGCTATGGCTGCGCATCTGCCGCGCCTGATGGAGGCGGCCGGTGCGACGAGCACGCAGGCGGTGTTCGCCGGCGCATTGATTGGTCCTGCGCAGGTGGCTGCGCGGATCTTCGAGGCGAGCTTTCTCAGCCGCTACCATCCGATGGTCTCGACGCGCCTCGCCTGCATCACGCACCCGATCGGCGCCGCCATCCTCGCCCTCGCCGGCGGCGGCGCGGCGAGCGTGTTCGCGGTGTTCCACGGTTCCGGCAACGGCATCCTGACCATTGCGCGCGGCACGCTGCCGCTCGCGGTCTTCGGGCCTGAGAATTACGGTTACCGCCTCGGCATCATCGGGGCGCCGGCGCGAATGGCGCAGGCCGCCGCGCCGCTGCTGTTTGGCCTCCTGATCGACGCCATGGGCGCGCGGGTTCTGATCGTCTCCTCCGCGCTCAGCCTCGCGGCGCTGCTGGCGCTGTTCCTGCTGAAGGCGCCGCCACGGCCGCAGCCGCGAACGGAATAGCGTGAGGCTTCGCCAACTTACTTTTTGATCCCTGACGTCGCGATCCATATGCCCGCAAACACCGCGACGAGCCCGACCAAGAGGTTTGGCGTGATCGGCTCGCCGACGAGTTGGGTGGCAAGCAGCGCTGCCGCAACGGGATTGACGGTCATGGTGTTGGCCACGCGCGTCGGCGACGCTCGCTCCAGCGCCAGCACCCACAGGATGAACGCGAGCGCGCCGCCGGCGATGCCGAGATAGAGACCCGCGATCCATTGCGGCGCTCCGAACTGACTCAAGGCGGCGATACTGCCGGAGAGTGATCCGACCAGGATCAGCGCCACAGCGCCCGTCCCCATGCCGACGGTGAGGAAGCCGAGCGCGCTGGAGCGCTGGATGAACGGGCGGGACCAGACGTTGTAGAACGCCATGCAAAGCATGGCGCCGGTCATGATCAACTCGCCGCGCCATGCGCCCGGCGGCGCGGCCGACAATCCGGTCGCGAGCGCGGCGAAGACGCCGAGCACGGCAATGCAGACCCCGATCGATTTTCGTTTCGTCAGCGGCTCGATGCCGAGCAGCGCGCCGACCATCATGGTGTGCAGCGGCAGCGTCGCCAGCGCGAGCGATGCACGCGCCGCAGTCGTGTAGGACATCGCGATGTTGTAGAGGACGAAGAATACGCCGAAGAAGGCGAAGCCGAGGGCTGCGACGGCAGGCCAATCCTGGCGCTTCGGCCACCGCGCCTTGAGAAAAAGCGCCGCGGGCAATACGCAGCAGAAGCCGATGGCCCAGCGCAGGATCGCCAGCGTGATCGGATCGGTGTTGCCGGCGAGATAGCGCGTGATCGCCGCCGCGGTCCCGCCGAGGCAGCTCGATAGCAACGCGATCGCGACGCCAACCCATTCGCCCAACGCCGCCTCCACACCTCGATCGCGCCGTCGACTGCGGCGTCCGCTGCACATATGATCGCAGCAGATTACATGCGCGAGTCACAATTGTTCGACATCCGAATCTTTCAGGAAGTTGGCAGCATGTGTCAGCAACTCCCGTGTCGAGTCACAAATCATGCGCTGCGCGAACCGACATCGCTGGCATCCAACCCGCCGAGGTCCTGATCGGATCGCCAGCATTGCGCGCCGGCACAAGGCACGGGCTGAAGTTGCTGGCTTGACGAAACCGCGGTCCGGAAGATCGTGCTGGTGCAATTAAGTTTGGCGCGGGCGCCTGCGACATCAGCTAATTACGCATCAATCCATTGGTAAATTTCAATCAATTGTCCCGAACCGGCATAGGATGCCGTCAAGAAATTTTTGCCATGAGAAGCCACCGGAACCCGGTTCGGTGGTTTCGGGGCTCCGACAGGAGCCTTAAGGCTCTGGAATTGGTTATGAAGGAAGCGATCCGCTTACGTGAATTGGAAGCCGAGTGCCGGCAACGCGCGCTGAGCGAACCCGACAAGAAATGGTACTGGCTGGCACAGGCCGCCAAATACCAGGTGCAGGCGAGCCAAAAGCTCGCCTTTCATTCGGAAGAGAGCAACACGCCCCACACGCCGGAGATCAAGCTGGCGCAATGGTCGCATGTTCGGGATGAGCGACGCGTGATGGACCCCCTCCCCGACGGACGGCGATCGCTCTGGTAGTCGCGCGAGGCGCGACGATAACGCGCTAGAGCATGATGATCTTGGTTAGCTCGATTTGGCCGCAGACCCGCTCTCTCCCGCTTGCGGGGGAGGTCGGCGCGAAGCGTCGGGTGGGGCTCTCTCCACTCGGGCAGTGTCCCCGCGGAGACACCCCCACCCCAGCCCTCCCCCGCAAGCGGGAGAGGGAGCGCACCTCCTTCGCAGTCGCTGTCAAACCAAGATCATCATGCTCTAGGCCCCTGCTCCTCCGGCGGCTTGATGTGGCGGAACGAGAACAGGAGCGCGAGGTCGTAGGCGATCTTGAGCGTGCCGCAGACCACCAGCGGCAGCCCGATAAACGACGTTATCAATAGCGCGCCCGAGATTGCCGGACTGATCGCCGATGCAAGGCTGCGCGGCACGGCAGTGATGCTTGCCGCGGCGGGCCGTTCGGCCGGCGTCACCACGGCCATGACGTAGGAGGTGCGGGTCGGCACATCCATCTGCGACAGCGCCGACCGCAGCAGCAATAGGCCGAGTGCGACATAGAGGTTTGGTGCAAACGCCGCCAGGATCAGGAAGATGCTGGACGGAATATGCGTGAACACCATGGTGTTGACGAGGCCGATGCGCCCCGCGATCCAGGCAGCGACCGGATAGGAAAACGCGCTCAGCGTGCTCGACCAGAAGAAAAACAATCCGGCGGCGGATAGTGACAGATCGAAGCGCTCGAACAGCCAGAGCACCAGCAGCGACTGCGCGACGAAACCGCCGGCAAAGGAATCGACACTGAACAGCGCCGCAAGCTTGTAGACGGTGCCGCGCGATGGCCCGAGCGGCGCTTGCTGTGCCCTCTCCTCGGCGCGCGCATGCGGAACGTAGCGATAAAGCGCAGCGCAGGCGATGCCGAGCGCGGCATAGGCATAGAACATCAGGCGGAGCGCGGTAACTTGCGTGCTGCCGCCCGCCACCAGGAAATCGGGCAGCGAGGCCGCGAGCGAACCGGCCGCCGTGCAGAGCGCGCCGATCAGGCTGTAGCGCGCGAACACCTGCGTGCGGCGCTCATCGCTTGCGCTGTGCGCCAGCACCGCATGCTCGAGCGGCACCAGTACGCCGAGATCGCCGCCGGAAGCATTGATGGTACCGATGAAGGCGACCAGCACGATCAGCACAAAATGTTCGACCGCGGGAAAGGCGATGCCGGTCGCCGCCATCAGGCTGGCGCCTGCGATCAATAGCGGCTTCAGATCATGGCGCGGTGCGATCCAGCCGGTGATCAGTGTCAATAGCGCCGTGCCGAGCAGCGAGGCCGTCGCGACGATGCCGACCGCGATGGCGTCGTAGCCCAGCGCGGTCATATAGGCCGGCAGGATGATGATGGCAAAACCGTCGCCGAAACCGCGCAGGCCGCGCGCGACATAGAGAAGCGAGATCAGCGCGTTTCCGGTCGAAGCCTTCGAGGCAGTCGCGATATCCGTCATCCCAGCATTCCGTTAAGGCAGCACTGTCATCTTCAC
Organism: Bradyrhizobium hereditatis; assembly: GCF_020329435.1. Classification (GTDB taxonomy): domain Bacteria; phylum Pseudomonadota; class Alphaproteobacteria; order Rhizobiales; family Xanthobacteraceae; genus Bradyrhizobium; species Bradyrhizobium hereditatis. The sequence continues at coordinate 1,049,014 of NZ_JAGKJK010000001.1, forward strand.
CTGCTCGAAGCGCGTCACGCTGTCGGACTTGGTCCACAGCGCTACGCCGCCGGCCCCTGCAAAGGTCTTGTCGGTCGCACTGAACAATTTCTTGCCGTCAAAGGAAACAATGAAGCGATTGCCCTCCGCGCGCAGGCCCAGCGTGTGCCATTCATTCGGCGTGACCTTTAGATTGGCGCCATCCAGTTGTTCGCGTCGGCCTTTGACGACGCGATAGAAGCGAACGTTGTCCTCGAGCGCATTGGCGCGGGCGACGTAGTAATTGTCGGCATCCTGCAGCCGCACGGCGATGCCGCCGGCCTGGTCCGTCTTGCCGGCCACCGCCTTGAAGCGCACTTCTACATCGACATTGGCGGCCGACACGCTCTCATGGATCGCCAGCGGAAACCGGTAATCGGTACGGTCGGTGCTGGTCTGCTCGATCGCCTTTCCCGCTGAGGCCGTTGTGTCGGATGTGACGATCCATTCGCCCTCGCGGCCCTGGCCGGTTCGTGCAAACGAGAATCCGGCCGGGGGCGATCCCAGCGTCATGCGATCGATGGCTATCATGGTGGCTCCTGTCTCGGCGGTCGCAGGCAATGGCGCGAACGCAAGCATCGACGCGAGAAGGATGACGCCCGGATATCTGATGATTTGAAAAAGATTCGGCTTGTTTCCGTCCATGCGCCATCCTCGACACGTCGAGTGTGCGCAGAGCTTGGACGGTGACCGTCTGACGGGGAGCCTGCTTTGTCCCCGGTGAGGGCGAAGTTAGGACCGAACGCCGCGCTTCGCAAGTACAATGAGGAAATCCGCCCGACGGGAGGGTCGCCGCGGAACCAGTTGACAGAAGGATCAGCAAGCGGTCTATTCGGGGGCATGGGGTTTTGCGATCTCCCCACGAGGCGACATGCCCAAGTATCGCGTCCCGTTTCTCTTGACGAGGGCGCAGTCATGTCAGCTTACACGACCATATCATCCGACAAGCTTTGCAAACTGATCGGCACGGCGAATACGCCTGCCCTGATCGACGTGCGCACCGATGAGGATTTCGCCGCCGACCCGCGGCTGATTCCCGGCGCGGTCCGGCGCAATCACGAGCAGGCCGCCGATTGGGGCGAAGAATTCTCCGGCCATCCGGCGATCGTCGTCTGCCTGCGCGGCCAGAAACTGGCGCAAGGCACCGCCGCCTGGCTTCGGCACCTCGACGTGGCGGCCGAAGCGCTCGAAGGGGGTTTCGAAGGCTGGAAGGCGGCAAAACTGCCGCTGGTGCCAGCCGAAAAGCTGCCGCCCCGTGATGCCAAGGGCCGCACGGTGTGGGTGACGCGCGCCCGACCAAAGGTCGATCGCATCGCCTGCCCCTGGCTGATCCGCCGCTTTGTCGATCCGAATGCAGTGTTCCTGTACGTAGCTCCTTCTGAGGTGATCGCCGTCGGAGAGCGTTTCAACGCCGCCCCCTTTGACATCGAGACCGTGTTCTGGAGCCACCGCGGCGAACTCTGCACCTTCGATGTCATGGTCGAGGAGTTCGGGCTGGCAACGCCGCCTCTGCTGAGGCTGGCGACGATGGTGCGCGGCGCCGATACCGGGCGGCTCGATCTGTCGCCCGAGGCGGCCGGGCTGCTCGCTGCCTCGCTCGGCCTGTCGCGCATGTTCGACGACGATCTCGAGCAGCTCGAAGCCGGCATGACTCTCTACGATGCGTTCTACCGCTGGTGTCGCGACGCCACCGGCGAGACCCACAATTGGCCGACCAACAAGGCGAAGCCGTAATGGAAGCGACGATCGACAAGGCGGCCAAACGCAACGCCGCACAAACCTATGATCACGGCATTAGCTTCGCCGAAGCCTTCCGCGTCTGGCTGCGCGTCGCCGTTCTCAGCTTCGGCGGCCCGGCCGGGCAGATCGCGGTGATGCACCGCATTCTGGTCGAGGAGAAGCACTGGATTTCCGAGAGTCGGTTTTTGCATGCGCTGAACTACTGCATGCTGCTGCCGGGGCCGGAGGCGCAGCAGCTGGCAACATACATCGGATGGCTGCTGCACCGGACCGCGGGCGGCATCATGGCCGGCGGGCTGTTCATCCTGCCCGGCATCATCGCCATCATGGCCTTGAGCTATATCTACGCGGCCTACGGCAATGTCGGCTTCATCGAGGCGCTGTTCTTCGGGCTGAAGGCTGCGGTGCTCGCCATCGTCGTGCATGCCGTAGTCCGTGTAGGCAAGCGTGCGTTGCGCAACCGGGTAATGATCGCGCTCGCGGCGATCGCCTTCGTTGCGATCTTCTTTTTCAACGTCCCCTTCCCGATCATCATCATCGCGGCCGGCATGACCGGCTATTTCGGCGCGCGCTTGGGACGGCCGGAGTTTGCCGCTATCGAGCATGGCGGTGGCAGTAAGAAATCGGCGGCAGTGGACAGCCTGCTTAGTGAGGAATTGCCCGACCATGTCCGTCCCTCCGTGGCACGTGCGCTCAGGGCAAGTTCGGTGTGGCTGCTGCTATGGGTCGTGCCGGTAGCGGCGCTTTTGATCGGGCTTGGACAAGCCAATGTGTTCAGCCAGATCGCGCTGTTCTTTTCAAAGATGGCGATGGTGACATTTGGCGGCGCCTATGCGGTGCTGGCCTATGTCGCGCAGCAGGCGGTCGAGCATTATCACTGGCTGGAGCCGCGCGAGATGCTCGACGGGCTCGGCATGGCCGAGACCACGCCGGGGCCCTTGATCATGGTGCTGCAGTTCGTCGGCTTCATGGCCGCCTATCGCGATCCCGGCGCGCTGTCACCGATGGTCGCCGCCACGCTCGGCGGACTATTGGCGACTTGGGTCACCTTCATTCCCTGCTTTCTCTGGATCTTCCTCGGCGCGCCCTACATCGAAACCTTGCGCGGCAACAAGGGGCTCGCGGGCGCGCTGTCTGCGATCACCGCCGCCGTGGTCGGTGTGATTCTCAACCTCTCGATCTGGTTCGGGTTACACACGCTGTTCCGGCAGACGACGCCGGTTCGCTCGTTCGGGCTGTCGTTCGACATGCCGGTGTGGGGAAGCCTTGACGTCGCCGCCTTCGTGCTAGCAGCGGCTGCGGCGACGGCGATCTTCCGTTTCAACGTCGGGATGCTCTGGGTGCTGGCGGGATCGTGCGCGGCCGGCGTGGCGATGAGGTTTGCGGGATTGGCGTGAGCGGAGCGAAGAACGCGGTGCCGTAGGATGGGTGGAGCGAAGCGATACCCATCTTCGCTTCGCGGAGGGATTGGATTGATGGGTTTCGCGGAGTTTATCATCGGGCCGGCCGAAGGCCGGACCCGTTGGCTCTACCCATCCTTCTGTAACGGGCCTTCGAAGGTCAATCCCTTTTTGGCGTCGTACCGTTCGCCGGGGTCTTGCTTCTGTACGGGGTCGGCGCAGGGCCGCCACCTGATGGGGTCTGAAGAGGATAGGCCGACCAATCTACGTTTCGCGTGGTCGCAAGCGCCACTGGATGGGTAACGGTCTGACCTGATCCATCGTCCCGGCGAAGGGACTCCGCTTCGAGGGCTGGTGTCGTGACCCGCTCG
>NZ_JAGKJK010000002.1 GCF_020329435.1 Bradyrhizobium hereditatis
GACCAAGAGCCCAACAAGATGACCTTACGCCGTCAAACGGCGGAGCATCCGTTCGGGACCATAAAGGCCTGGATGGGGGCGACGCACTTCCTGATGCGAAGACAGCACAAGGTTGCGACCGAGATGGCGCTCAATGTGCTCGCCTACAATCTAAAACGTGTAATAGCCATTCTGGGCTGCCGAACACTGCTGGAAGCGATGCAGACGTAAAGGATTTTGCACTGGAGCCAACTCCAGATCCGGTCCCAGACCTCTCGACCTGCCACTCGACAAAAGGGTTATCACACAGCCTGGGCCAGAGGCTGACATCGGCCGCACGGTCGACCTGCCGTACTGGCGAACATCAGGATAGGGCGTGCGACTAAATGCGTGGAGGTGACAAAAAGTTGGATCAGCTCAAATCGCGCGAGACCACGATAGACATCCAACAGCCAAAAGTGAGTTGCCGACGAACAGTGCACCATGCTTGTAGAGTGCTGTCGATCGGCTCGGATCAGACAAATCTAAGGCCCACAACTCTCCAGACCTGTCGGACCAGATAAGCCGAGCGTCAACAGCTGCCGCAGCGGCTATGACGGTCTCCGCTTTCGCCGCCGGACCGAAGTAAACCATGACCTGTGAGACATTGCGTGGCGGTATGGCCGACCACGCTCCGCCGACAAACACGGCGGCTGCGAGGACGGACGCAACAATGTGCCCTGTACCCTCGTCGTGGCTTCCGCGCCGCATCAGCAGACCAAGAACGAGCGGAACAATGCCGAAGGTCGCGAACCAGATCAGGTCCCAAACCAGCGGGTTTGCGGTATCCATTTTGATCCGGTGGATGCCTGTGATCCAATGGGAGAATACGCTGTCCACAACATGCCATACGCCAAAGCCAATCAGGGCATTTGCGAACAGCCACCGGTCCGAGCGTGCCGCAGCGAACTCCCCTCTGGTCCGCCACAGCAGCAAGAGGCCCAAAGCAGCAATCAAGTACATCAGAGCGTGAAACAGGCCATCGGCCAGAATTTGTACCCTAATATCACTGAAAGCGTGGGCTTGCAGCCCAGCCAGCAAGTGATGCCATTGCAGGATTTGATGCAGCAGGATTCCGTCAAAGAACCCGCCTAAGGCGAACCCCAATAAGTATCCGGACCAATGGTAACCACTGCTCATTTATGCGCAATCGCGTTCGATGTCGTAAGTTCCTTCCTAAATGTCCGGTTTGGGGTCACAAGCGGCGGTCGAAGGATCGCTGATGCGAAGTCCGGACTGCCCTCAGTACCAGACCAGCCGCAGGCGACGAGGTTGGTCGGCTTGGGGTCCACAAGCGGACATGACAACTCATTTCTGGCGGAGAATAATGAGGCCGCCAATAAAGCGGCCTTACAGTCCGATGGTTAGTAAAAAAGCGATCCACGCATTGACCGAAAAGGTCAGCGGCATTCTCAACCGAGAATGGCACCCTATTCCTGGCGATTGCCCAGAAGATGAGTACAACTCCTACGCATTGAAGATTGCCGGGATGGTTCTTCAGGGGGCGGATGATCATGCCATTATGCGATACTTGGAGCGATCTGAACGGCATGACATCGGCTTAGGCAGCTTCGATCATAATCGCGCAAGCCAAGTCATCGCGGCCATTCGAACTCTGCCATCATCGAATTCGAACACCACATTTCCTGAACCTGTTGGACGGCGAAAGAGCGGCGGCGGTCGAGTACTGATGGCCGCCTTGGGTCAAAAGGCGCCGTTCGGAAGATCGTTCGGCTGCTTCCGGTTTACCCCGACAAGCCGACGCTCAAAGAGCCAGACCGGACTTCGCTTTCGGGCCAGAAGCGGAAATTGCATTCGTTTGGAACAGGATTAATTCCCCGCTTCATCTGCTCTCGGTTGGGGACGATTAGCTGCGCCTCGCATCTACCGACTTAATAGGAGATCGCGAATACGGTCTTGGACATCAGCGATGGACGAGTGCTGCCTCCGCTGGTGCGGCCTTATTGGACCGCACGAATAGAAAACGGGACGCTACAGAAATTTCTGCTTCGGCGCGGCCATCCTGGCCGATGAGGATCAGTCCCGCTCCGCCATTAGCAACAGTGGAAGAAGATTACGTTAGGGAGCTTTTCAGATTTGCTCGCTCTTCGTAACGCTTTGAATGCAGTAGGTTGTGGCATCGGAGACTCGGCTGGGGAGATTCTTGCTCGACCAGACTTTACCCTCGGCGCCACGAAAGCAGACGTGGAGCTTTTTACGGTATCGGCGGCCGAACTCGGCTTTCAGACTTCCCGCGGTAGTGATTGGTCAGAAACCTAAGGACAGCCTGACTGTGTGTGGCTTTCCAGGGCACGCTGTGCGAGCTTCCGGCAATTGAAAAACGGCGTCTGACTGAACCTTTGTCGGCTAATACCAGCGATCGACGAGTGCTGCCTCCGCAGGTGCGGCTTTATTGGACTGCACGAATAGAAAACGGGACGCCACAGAAATTTGCGCGTCGACGCGGCCATCTCGGCCGATGAGGATTAGTCCCGCTCCGCCATTGGCTACAGTTAGAACGACGGGTTCGCCCTTCCCTGTTTTGATCGGTTCCATTCCGATGATCAGAAATTCACCGATCGGCTGATCTAAGTATTGAAGCCTCAGTTGCGGAGCGATTTCAGCTGCCGCAAGTCCAAACCTAGCTGTTGAGCACGGGCATAAATCTGTCCCAGCGACGCAGTCTCGGTCTTAAAGCCGAGTTCGGCCGCCGATACTGCAAAAAGCTCCACGACTGTTTTCGTGGCGCTGAGGGTAAAGGACGGTCGAGCGAGAATCTCCCCAGCCGAATCTCCAACGCCACAACCTTTTGCATTCAACGCGTTACGAAGCGCGAACGACTCTGAAAACGTCCCTACTGAAATCTTCTTCCAGACCGGAGCGTCGACGGCGGATCTGACTAGAACCTGCGTAACAGTAGGTGAAGGGATCTTGTTGAGCTTCAGTTGGTTCTGCAAAACATCTCTCGCCGTGCATTGAGCTTTAGCTTCGCTCGCGAATATGAGAATGCACGCGTTGCAGAGCATCAGATAGATGAGAGCACCGCTATTGTGCCATCCTGTCGAACTGTGCGGTGTTACGAGACCTCGCTGCGAGGCAACGTAGTCTATCTCACCGCGCGTGACACCAATATCCGTCAGCTCCCTTTCGCTTAGGTGGCACAACTGGGTTCGTAGCCGCCCGCGTTTGTGCCACTCTTGAAATGCATCCCAATATTTTTCGCGAGGGCTATAGACTTGCCGCTTTGCGGCTGTCTGTCGCAACTCGGTGGCGCCGTGGATCGTGCTCATTGCGATTTGTCCCAGGCTGGACTGTTTCACCCGGCGAGGGTCCCGGACATGCGCCGGCGCGCTTAACATCCAGCTTACATTTTTCTTACCGCGGGCTTATTTTTGTGCTGCAACTGGCACTAGAGCTATCGGACGAAAAAAGGAACGGCAGTTTGCGCTATCTCTTCGAGGAGTTCGTATTCGATACGGACCGTCGCGAGCTACATCGCGGGGCAAACCTCGTCTCCATCACACCGCAGGTATTCGATCTACTCGACTATTTGATCCGGCACAGGGAGCGCGTTGTTAGCAAGGATGATCTCATCAGTGCTGTTTGGAATGGACGCATCGTCTCAGATGCTGCGCTGACGACCCGGCTGAATGCTGCTCGGGCCGCAATCGGTGACGGTGGTGACAAGCAGCGCCTAATAAAAACATTGCCGCGTAAAGGCGTTCGTTTCGTCGGCACAGTTCGGGAAGTTAAGACGTCCACAGATCAGCCGGTTGGCTCGGCGGCGCATGGCCGCGATATGACGCCTAGGTCGTCATCACCACGTCTGTCCATCGTGGTGTTGCCGTTCGATAACCTCAGCAGCGATCCCGAGCAAGGCTACTTCGTCGATGGTGTGACCGAGAGCTTGACCACTGACTTGTCGCGCATCAGTGGCTCATTCGTTATCGGCCGGCACACCGCATTCACCTACAAAGGCAAGGCGGTCGATCTGAAGCAGGTCGGTCGCGAGCTAAACGTTCGGTACGTGCTTGAAGGCTCCGTGCAGCGCCGCGACAACAGACTTCGCGTCAACGTGCAGCTAATCGACGCCGAAACCGGCACCCAACTTTGGGCCGACCGCTTTGACAAACCCGTCTCCGACTTGTTCGACATGCAGGACGAGATCGTATCGCAGCTCGCTAACACACTGACAGCCAAACTCATAGCAGTAGAAGCGCGTCTGGCAGAGAGGTCGATGCAGCCCGACGCAACGGACCTGACTTTTCAGAGCAAAGCGTGTTTGTACAAGGCGACCACCGCCAAGCAGTTGATCCAAGCGCGCGGCTTTTTCGAACGTGCGTTGGCTATCGATCCGCGAAGTGTGGGAGCGTTGCTCGGTATGGCAGTGAGCGACTTTCGAATGGCTTCCAGTCTGCTGGCTGATGATCGCATCGCGCGCTTTTCAGCTGCTGAAACAAAGGTGATCGAAGCGTTGTCAATAGCGCCCGACCATTCATCGGCTCACATGATCTTGGGTGGCATCTGCATTTATACCAACCGCGCTGTCCAAGGGATCGCAGAGTGCGAACAGGCATTGCGACTTGATCGCAATGAGGCCCACGCTCATAGTTCAATAGGGTTGGCAAAATACTACTTGGGTCGGCCTGCCGAGACCCAAGGCCATATACTCGATGCCCTCCGTCTCTCTCCTCGCGACAGTGGCGCCGCCGCGTGGATGGCCGTCGTCGGCGTGGCCAAGATACAGCTCGGCGTAGATGCCGAAGCCGCCGGTTGGCTACGGCGAAGTATTGAGGCGAACCGCAACTTTGCTTTCGGCCATTTTGGACTGGCCGCTGCGCTTGGTCTGCTCAGTGCTCTCGATCAAGCGCGTGCCGCCGTGAAGGCAGGACTTGCGCTCGACCCGAACTTTACTATCCAGCGCGTGCTTGCAACACAACTGAGCGACAATCCAACTTACCTTGCTGGGCGGGATCGCATTTGTGAGGGTATGCGCAAGGCTGGGGTGCCGGAGGGGTGACGTCCGCCCAGGGTCACAAGCGGCGGTCGAACGATCGCTGATGCGAAGTCCGGACTACCCTCAATACCAGACCAGCCGAAGGCGACGAAGTTGGTCGGCTTGGGACCGCGAATGGACGAACTCTAACCTGATCCCTGTGCGAACGAATGCTCAAGGAAAAAACGCAGCATTTCCCTCGTTGCGTCCGGTCCTTTCGGATCGGTGTAGGAGCCGGCAGGGCTGCCTCCGGACCACGCGTGTCCAGCGCCGTGGATATTCCAGTGCTCCAATATTCCCCGCCCACTCGCGTCGCTAAGGATCGTGCAGGTGTAGGCATGCCCTCCAGGCACCTGGCCGCGATTAGTGTTCTTTTGCAGCCTCATGGCTCTCACAGACTGCTCAAGAATTTGATTGCCGTTGTTGGGATGAACGGTGGTGTCGCGATCTCCATGAAAAACAATGGTCGGGACAGGCGTCCCGTCGCCAAGAACAACACTGTGACTGGATCCGCCACCTTGTCGCATGGCGACCAACGCAGAAGGAAGGTCAATGGCGGCCCCGCAAGCAAGGCCCGAATGTACGCCGACTGCTGCGTACAGGTCTTTATAGGTATTACCCATGATAGCTGCAGCAGCAGCCCCGGCCGATAGTCCAGCGACATAGACACGATTTGGATCAATCGGAAAATCGCGCATTACCTGGCGAGTGATGCCGGCAATGATCGACGGTTCACCAATGCCCCGCTGCTGATCGGCTGCGCGAAACCAGTTCCAGCATTTCGCGCGGTTTGCCTCGCTGCGCTGTGCCGGATAGACCACAAAACAGGATTTTTCTTCAGCGATGAAGTTCATCCTCGTACCGGCGGCGAAATCGTCCGGGGACTGGGTGCAGCCGTGTAGCATCACGACCAGGGGAAGCGGTCGGCCCTGATTGCGGCTGGGGATGAAGAGCTTGTAGGCACGGCTTCCCGCCGCATTGCTGTAGCTAGCGTCGATGAACCGTGTGCCGTCGGGCACGATATCTGACGTGGACAGCGGCTTGCGCGCAGTCACACCTCGCGACACGAACCCACGGCGCTGCTTCGCGCGCTCGAGCAGCTCGCGTTGCAGGCGAGCTTTATCACGCGGCCGGTCCGGCCCAGTGTTCTCCTCAACAGCATTGGCTTTTGCGTCAATGATTAGTGGCTCTTTCAGTGCCGGCTGAGCACTGCGCGACTTCGAGTCTGGCGCGCTTTCGCCGCGCAGCATGCGTTGCAGCAGCGCGGTGGCCTCGGCTAGTCGGCCAGCGCGCGTGAGGCGTGTGGCTTCTCCAATCATGTCCTGTCGCAGCATCGCATTCACCGCGTTCTATCGGCGAGCGCGGCCTTGACCGCCGGACTGGCCTGTAAAGCGCCCAGCACGGAGACGGAGGCGATCGTGGCGCGAGCAAGCTCGGGCGTCACATCCTGAGCGATGCTGGCAAGGCCCAAAACGTTGATGTGCAGCATCTCCCCGGCTCGGCGCGCCGCTTCGAGATCCTCTCGGCTGAAGTGCCTCAGGCCCAGATCTAGATTTTTCCGGGTTGCTGACCGTTTGAGGACGTCGGAATGACGTTCCAGTTGGTTGCGGATTGCCGTTCGAATGAAATCGGTTCGATTTGAATAGAAGCCCTCCTGCACCATCAGGTCGACCTGACCAAGATCGACATAGCCAAGATTGATCGTGATCTTTTCGCTGTCCGGGGGCTTTGGCCGGAGTTCGCGAATGTTGTCTGCCATAACGTGATCCATCCTGCTACCATCCATTTGGATGGTGTAGGGATGGAACGGCCATTTGTCAAGCGTGAAGGAACGCCGGTCGGTTTTCGTCTTTGACGTGCACCGGGGGCGACGATGTTTCCGATTTTTTCGATTAGCGACGCCTACAGAAGGTCCCTCGGCGGCTTGCTGGAAAATGCCGGCTGCGGGCCGCATGAAGCAGCATGGGATCGCCTAGAGCATCCCGATTTTCGACTGCGCCGCTACGCGCCCTTAGCGGCAGACCCTTTGCCGGTCTTGATCGTACCCGCCCCGATCAAGCGGGCATACATATTCGATCTCTTGCCGGGCGTGAGCGTCGTTCGGCGTCTCATCCAGGCGGGATTCGCCGTCTATCTGTACGAATGGCCAGAGGACCAGGATGGGAAGTCGGACCTCGAATCCAGCATAAGCTCGCTCAGCCTTGCGGCTGAAATGATTGCGACCGAGCATCGCGGCCCATCCATCCTCATTGGGCACTCTCTTGGTGGGACCCTCGCCGCGGTCACTGCGTCTATTGAGCCGCACCTCGTCAGCAAACTCGTGCTTGTTGAAGCTCCCCTGAAATTCGGCGAACAGACCGGAGCACTAGGTCCTCTTGTGCTGTCTTCGCCAACAGTGCCGCCCTGCTCTGTTCCGGGAAGCCTGCTCGATGTTGCCAGCGTTGTGGCGGCTCCGGAAGAATTCGTTATCGGGCGCTATAGCGATAGTTGCACGAGCATTCTGGATCCGGAAGCGTTAGCAATCCATCTTGCCGTCATTCGCTGGAGTCTGGACGAGTTCGCGCCTAGCGGCCCCTTGATCCAAGATGTAATCGAGCTGCTCTATCGTGAAGACCGCTTCGCCCGAAACGATCTTCATGTGCTTGGGCGGGTCGCCCGATCGGACTTGCTGGGCAAACTGCCCATTGCGGCAATTGTCGATCATGCAAGCCGAGTGGTCCCATCCTCGTCCGTTTTGGGAGCGTTGAAGGACCCTTCGATCTTTCCTTATGAGCCGGAAGTCGGAGTGGCGCTTCAGCACGTCGGACCGCTTGTGGGCAGACAGGCGCATCGAGAAATCTGGCCGAAGCTAATCGATTGGATGCGCGGGCGTTAACCGGGACGTCGAGCGAAGGGGCAAATGTTCGATTTCCGCTTTGCTTCTACAATGGACCAATCCTCAGAAGCGGGATTTGGATATTTCCCGGCCTCTTCCCGTGTTCACCGATAAGCAGACCATCAGTAGCCGGCATTAATGCATTGCGCGACGTGTCGGGGCGCCCCGTCCTTTGCTTTGACTTTGCCTGATGTTCTAGTTGTACGATCATCGAACTATGAGCAAGTCCGTACGGCTGTTCAACGACCGACTTACTCGTTATCAGGAGAATGGCCGTGAAAAGCATTGCCACCGCAGCCGTCGCAAGCTGTAAAGGCAGGCAATTTGCCTCTCCTTCTTTCGCTTAGGACATTGCGGCGAACAGCCAACAGGCCGCGAAGAACCGAGGTCACTTCGCTAAAGTGTGTCGGAATATAGCAACATGCGGGTAACTTCCGTCCCATGACCACCCCGATTTCCATTTTCCGGTCTTGTGACGCCATGCAATACAACCAAGATGCGCCGAGCAAGGCCTTCAATACGGGATCGGGAACAAGTGGAAACACGGCGGCGTTCCTCTATGTGGGCAACTATGGAGGCGCAAATGCCGGTATTCATCATGTGGGCCGTTCCTGCCGTCATCGTGATAGGTGGCGTCAGCTACTATTTAATTCGCGCGGTTCACTAACCGATGCAGAAACGGGGCCGAAGGCCGTCATCTCTGTTACTAAGTGTCATGTGGCGGCCTTCGGCGCTTGTGCCCTTGGATAAGGGCGGTTTCGAAATTTTAAATAGTTTTCCGACTGAGCTCAATGACGCGAAATCTACGGAGGAGGTCACCAGACCTCCTCCGCTTCAGTGGAGAGATCAGTTATGCGCATCGCCTTGAGCTGTTCCTTGGCGTGCCATTGCCAATCATCCGCTGCTGGTTTTATTCCGGCATCACTAATCCAGATCGTCGCGCCACAAAAAAAGCCCGCGGACGCCGGCTTCTTACGTTCGGTTTCACCACTTCTGGCGATCGAACCAGTCGTTGATCTCTTTTCTGGCTTGGTCCTTGGCGTAGCCATACCGTTGCTGCAGCCGGCCTTCTAGCTGGTCCTGGCGGCCATCGATGACGTCGAGATCGTCATCGGTAAGCTTTCCCCATTGCTGTTTGACCTTACCCTTTATCTCTTTCCAGTTTCCCTCAACGCGATTCCAATCCATCTCCGTCCTCGCTCGTTGCTGGGAATGATAACCGGGCACGGCACGCTTTCGTTCCGATCCGCAAGCCCCAGCAAGAGGCGCGTTGGTTCCGCAATACGACCAGCGCAGATCAAGTTGGAGGATGACGCGTCGTTCCGAGAACCGCAGCCCGTTCCGGCGCCAAGCTTTCGATGCGGTGCCATAGTGGTGCATCTCTGCATCAGTCTGGTGGCGGCGAGCGCGCCTGCCGGACAAGCATCGCAGCGCAGCAGCGCCGCGTCTCGCTGCTGCTTTCTCGTGCAGAGGAACCAGTGCTCACGGTTTCGAATTGTGCATTCGAGAGGAAACACAGGAGCAATTCATCAAACGTGCTCTTGATCGCGTGATTACGGGAGCCGTCTATGCACCAGCTTATTTATCTCATTGGATTGATCGTGGTGATCCTCGCTATTCTTTCCTTCTTCGGTCTACGCTGAGCCAGGACCATGACCACCATCGTCGAAGAAGAACTGGCTTACTCCAGCCCCGCACCCTTTCTGGCCTGGACGCCGGCCGTCGCCGGCGCGTTGATCGGGGCGGCCTTCTCAACGGTCCTGATTGCCTTCGGCACCGCCATTGGCCTCGGCGTTGCATCGGCCGCGCCGAGCTGGCGTGACGCTTCGGTTGCACTTTGGCTGTTGTCGGGCTTCTATTTGATCCTGGTGGCGTTGATCAGCTTTGGACTCGGCGGCTATGTTGCCGGGCGCATCCCGTCGAATAGGCCGACGACAGATTCGGGCGGCATCGAACTCCGGGACGGCCTGCATGGCCTGGCTGCCTGGGCTCTCGCGGTCGTTCTTACCGTCCTGATCAGCACCCTGATCGCTAATGCGGCCGCATCGCGCGCGTCCAGTGCGCAGAACATGCCTTCCGCGATGGCGGCGGAGCCTTTGCTGAGCTACGAGCTCGATCGCCTGTTCCGGCCAGCGCGACGCAATCCCAATGCCGAGACCGGCATGGAGCGCGCGGAAACCGGCCGGATCTTGCTAACGTCGTCCAGCCATAGCGGCGTCGCGGCCGAAGACCGTACCTACCTGGTGCAACTGGTGAACGGAATTGCCGGTCTCGCCGGTCCGGATGCCGAGCGCCGCGTCGACAACGTCATCGCTGCCTCAAAGACAGCAATCGCCCGCTCCCGTCGCAGCGCCATCATCGCGGCCTTTTCGGTCGCGGCATCGATCCTGCTCGGCGCTGTTGTCGCATGGCTCGCGGCCTGCGAAGGCGGACGGCATCGCGACGGAGCGGCTCCTGAATGGCTGGCTACCCGTTCACTCGCACCGGGGAGACCAAGCGTCCGTTAGTCTCGCCGCACAGCGTTTTCACACAGCTAGGTCAAAATCCGACGTGGCAGTGGTAGTGGCCAAAGTCCTTCTTGGGTCAGAAAGCGAGATCGGGTCGGACTTGCAGACACTTCTGCTCTGCTCTCAACGGCGGACATCATCCGGCCCGCTGGGCATGTCGGCTAAGGCCAAGCCGCCGTAGGAACCTTCGCCCTGCCGCGCCGTTTGTTCTCTCGAGGAACAGTGTCATGAACGTACGGGACGAGCACACCCGGTCGCTGTGGATGGATATTTCGGTCGCCGATGCTCCGGCGTTGTCGCGTGCGGAGCGTGCAGATGTCGCTGTGATCGGTTCCGGAATTGCCGGGCTGTCGGTCGCCTATGAGCTCGCCAATCGTGGACGTTCGGTCGTGGTTCTGGACCGCGGCGGCATTGGCAGCGGGATGACGGCGCGCACTACCGCGCATCTGGCAACGGCGCTCGACGACGGCTACGACGAACTGCTCAGAGTACGCGGCCATGACTGTGCGCGGCACTATTATCAGAGTGTCGTCACCGCGATCGATCGTGCGGAGGCCATTCAGCGCGCTGAGAAGATCGATTGCGATTTTCGACGGGTGGACGGTTACTGGGTGCTGGCGCCCGAGACACCCGCATCCGAGCTGGACCAGGAACTGGATTGCTGCCGCAAGCTCCAGATTGACGTCCAAGACTGCACGGAGCCTACCCCGTTCCACGTCCGAGGCCTCGTGCGCTCGTTACGCTTTCCCCGGCAGGCGCGCCTGCATCCGACCAAATACCTCGCCGGTCTAGCCAGCGCGCTTCAGCGCAGGGGTGTGCGGCTCTACGCTGACAGCTGCGTCGAAAGCATCGATCAAAGCCAAGGCGACATGGTGGTGAAGACCACTTCGGGCCACGAACTGCGTGTGGCCGACGTAGTAGTCGCGACGAACTCGCCCATCAATGTGCGGGTGGCGATCCACACCAAGCAGGCGCCTTACCGTACCTACGCGCTCGCCGCGAAGATTCCGGCCGGCGCGGTTGTGGATGCGCTCTATTGGGACACGCTCGATCCATATCACTACGTCCGGCTGCAGCCGCTTTCTGCCGATGAGGACATCGTGATCATCGGCGGAGAAGATCACAAGTCCGGCGAAGCGGACGATGGCGCGCAGCGCTTTGCCGCGCTCGAGCGCTGGGCGCGCGATCGATTGCCGAGCCTGGGCGAAGTCAGCCATCGATGGTCAGGTCAGGTGCTCGAGCCAATTGACTATATTGGTTTCGTCGGTCATAGCCCCGATGAGGACCATGTCTTCGTCGTCAGCGGCGATTCCGGACAGGGCATCACCAACGGGCTTGTGGCCGGAATATTGATCGCGGATCTGATCACGACGGGCACGAGCCCGTGGAAACAGGTCTACTCCCCTTCCCGGAAGATCCAGAAGAACATCGGCGAGTTCATCAGCGAAAACATCACTCCGCTGAAGAACTTTGCGGAGTACCTTACGGCGAGTGAAATTGCGAGTGTCGAACGGCTTCGGCCGGGAGAGGGTCGCCTTGTCCGCAGCGGATTGAGAAAAATCGCGGCTTGTCGGGACCAGAACGGAAAGCTGCATCTGCATTCGGCAAGCTGCACTCATCTCGGCTGTGTTGTGCACTGGAATTCACTGGAGCAATGCTGGGATTGCCCATGTCACGGCTCGCAGTTCGCGCCTGATGGCACCGCGCTCAATGGCCCGGCGGTGTCGCCGCTGAGCGGCGTTGAGAAGCCGTCCGATCTCGAAGCGGCAGAGTGACCGGGCGCAGCCGGGGCGGCGCAGCGTATGCCGCCCGGACTATAGCGCCGCCGCCTTGCGGTACGGCTGAGATGATCCGCCCAAATCCGATATCTTACTTTCACCGGAGGCGACTCCTTCAGAATCGCATTGCCGCGGACGTAACAGCGGCGTCGATGTGAAGCAAGGTCTCGCGAGAAACCATGGACTCAGGCATCGCGCTATCGCTCGCGCCAACCCTTCATAATTTGGTCCGAAATCGGCTTGACCAGGTACGACAGCGCCGTGCGGTCGCCAGTCCGGATGAAGGCCTCGACCGGCATTCCCGGTACGAGCTTGAGGCCTTGGAGCCGCGCCATCTCGTGATCTGGCAGGCTGATTCGCACAGTGTAGAACCCTGCTCCGGTTTTTGCGTCATGTGTGACGTCGGCGGCAACCCCAATCACTTCGCCGTTCAGCTCGGGCGTCGTACGTAGATTGAATGCCGCGAAGCGGAGCAGCGCTCGTTGCCTGATCCGGACTTGGTCGACGTCCTGAGGGGCAACTCTGAGTTCAACGAGCAGCGGATCGCTCTCGGGCACGATCAGCATGATGGGGTCGCCCGGACTGATCAGATGGGTGCATGGCGGTGCCGTTCAACACGACATCGTGCGGGGCACGGTCGAGAGTGCAGTGCTCAGCGGGCTAAAGGCCGAATTGCGCGCGCCGAAAGTTATTTCGGAGTACGTACGCACATATCTCGAGGAGCGGAAGCGCCTCGCAGCTACGTCAAATGCAAAACGGCAGCGCCTTGAGCAGCAGCTTGAGCAACTAAACCGGGAAATCGAACGACTGGTGGATGCGATCGCATAGGGAATGGCGATCCATCCGTTCTCGGGTCGCGATTATTGTTTTTGACGTTGTAGATCGGTTTTAGGCGCCCGAAGGCAGCCGAAACATCCATCTCTCCCTCTTCAAGAAGCAGATGAATAATCGCTAGCTGTCGATCCGCAATCACGCGCTTCCGGCTACTTGCGAGACGATGGAATAGATCGTTGGAGATGTCTCTAAAGAGCGCCTTAGAAATGTTCGTGTTGATTTCATTTAGTAGGCGCTTGCATTGCACGGCGATGCCTGTGAGACCAAAAGCCAAAAACGCGGTCATGTCCCCGCCATTAGATTTTACCGAGGACAGAGTCCGCAGATAGCTGGTCTTTTCGTCGTAGTAGTAGTTGGAAAGCGCGATAAAAGTCCCATCGCGTGCGCGTTGCGGCATAAGCGCTTCAACGGCTCTGGCGTTTCTTCCGTTACCGTCTAAAAACGGATCCATCGCGCCGATATGATAATGAAACGCCAACGCGCGAATGAGAATGTCATGCGCACGAAACTCGCCATTGACGGCGTCAATCAATTCATTGAACGCGCTCGTGCATTCCCGACCACCCTCTGACCCTCGATGACGAGGGGCGCCGAATGTGACATTCTCTCCGTCTTTTCGCAGACCGCCGGGCTCACAATGGTCATCATCGCAACCAGTAACTATTCGACGGTGTATGTCCCTGACCAACTCAGCGTCAATTGGCCGGTCGTCCGGAAGGGACGCCCAGCGCGTTCGTTCGAATCGGTATTTTAGTTCGCAGCTTCACGCCAAGCTGTTTCGCTTTTACCACCTCATTCCACACGCGCCTTGCCTGTAACCAGCTTGGGAGTGATCGGCATGATCAAAGTATAAGTCCAAGGAAAGAGACAGCTTCTAGTGATCTGACGAGGAGGGCCACTCCCTCCCGAATTAGTAAGCGGCTGGACCAAAAAGCGAGCGGCACGCACTGTTAGTGATGAGATAAGCAGCGCGGTGATGCGGGACAGCTTCTATAGGCGCTCACAAAGACCGCTGATCGATGCCCCCCACGGACGTTTCCCGATCCGCCTGAAGCTCAGCCTCAAGTTCTAAGATGATGATGTGTAGCAGAGTTGCAGCAAGTGGATCGGTGACTTCCCGCTCCAGCAGCCGATAGCGCGCGATCTGAACTTCTCGCTCTCTGAATTTGCGCTCCGTCACCATGTTCTGCCCTCCAACAAACCGACGCGGTGGCAGGCAACTTGTTTCGCTAGAATCTTCAGATCATTTTGTATGGTTTCTAATTAATGAATGCGGGCGGCGATGGCATAGGTCCTCCTTGCGATTGTTACTAGATTTCTCAGAGTGCTATTGCTTGCCGAGAGCACGATCGCCGCCCCCGCTCCCCATAGCGGATTCTCCGTGTTCACTTGGTCGGATCAGGTCGCGAACTTCCGACGGTAGCCGGAATTTTGTACTCACCGCGGAGTTCATCCCACAAGGCCGTGTCGCTGACCAGCACGACGTGGTACTCACCGCGGCCCGTGATCCCTGCATATTTTCCTGTGCCGCCAGTGAACTCGAAGGTGCCGCGGAACTCCTTCGGCTTCGCGTCCTTCAGGACGTACTTGGCAAAGACCTTGGATCCGTCGGCCTCTGTGAAGGTCTTATGGCCGCCGCTGGAAGTGCCAGCATCCGTCAGATCAACAACCTGATAGCGAGCTTTGTCGAGGAAGGGCTTGCCATCGGCGTTGAACACGGCGCCGTCGTATTCGGTGACCGACACCGTATGGTCAGCCCTGTCTTCCACCTTCACGCTCTTACTGGAGACGGCTACCAGAACGGCTCGACCGAACCATTGGCCCGCTTCTTCCGCCAAGACGGGGACAGCGCCCCCCGGGACTGCCAAAGCAAGCACAACACAACCGCACATCCACGATGAATTGAGATGATATCTCATGGTTTCCTCCCAGATGGATCGCAGGTTACGAATTTGTTGGGAGCAAGATCTCCATGATCCAGTTTCCACGATGCCAATCATACCACTGCTTCCAAGGAGGACTTGCGCAGAGCGATGTTTGGATAATGCGTCTATTAGACGCGTGATTATGCATGTTTTCGTTCAGATCGCCGCGCTGTCAATCTCAAGGACTTTGTACGTCGATGCCAAGCAGAAGGTCGTGGTTTCGAACGCCAGATGCGCCGAGATCGACGGGCTAGATCGTGAGGAGATAGGACCTGGCATCTCGCTCGCCGAGATCCTTCAGTACCGTCGCAGAAGAGGCACCAACTTCTCCGATGTTTCGGAAGACGCCTACCTGAAGGCGAACGTAAAGCAGGCAGCGAGTTATGCGAACTCGCCGATGGCCGCGTCATCTCGATCGCACGTCAGATGATGCCGGCCGGCGGGTGACCACACATGAAGACATCACAGACCGCGCCAGAAACGAAAAGAAGATCGCGTTCCTGGCGCAGCATGATCTGCTTACCGGCCTCGCGAACCGCGCAGTATTTTCCGAGAAAATAGAGAAGGCTGTTAGGCGCCTTCAGCGCCATGGCACCAAGTTTACGATGCTCATGCTCGATTTGGACAAGTTCAGGATGATCAACGACACGCTGGGGCACCGGCTCCTGATCGAGGTGGTGCGGCGGCTCAGATCCTTGCTCCGCGATACGGATGTTCTCGCTCGACTGGGTGGCGACGAATTTGCGATCATCCAGGAGAACGAAACCAATCAAAGGGAGGGCGCCATCGGCCTCGCGCTGCGGATCATCGATCTAATCGAGCAGCCATTCGATTTGTACGGTCAGCGTGTGGTGGTTGGCACGAGCATTGGCATCGCCTCCGCTCCGGAGCACGGAGCTGATACAGAAACGCTGCTGCAGAAGACAGATCTCGCCCTGTATGCCGCCAAATCCAGGGGCAGGAACGATTTTCATATATTCCAGTCCCATCTTAGTGAGGCCGCTGACTTGCAGAAATCAACCGAAAGCGAACTGCTGGATGCAATACTCCGCAACCAGTTCGAGCTGCATTATCAGCCTATACTCAAACCGTGACACGCGAAGTAATCGGTGCGGAAGCGTTCGTGCGCTGGCGCCACCCGTCCAAAGGCATTCTCTCCGCCGAGGAATTCCTCACTCTAGCGGAATCGACGGATTTGATTGTGTCAATCGGCGAATGGATTCTGCAGCGAGCGTGCCAGGATGCCACTGCCTGGCCGCCCCATATTCGGGTCGCCGTGAACGTCGCGACGGCACAGTTCGAAAAAGGTAATCTCTTCGACGTCGTCTTGTGCGGCCTCGTAGATTCCGGCCTTCGCCGGAGCGGCTACAGATCGAGATCGCCGACGCAGCATTGCTACATGCCGGCCGGCCCACCTGCTCGCGGTCCGTCGACTCAAGAATCTCGGCATCTCGATCGTGCTCGACAATTGCGGAGAATGCTCCATGGTCAGTTATCCGCAGGGGTTTCCATTCGACAATCTGCAAATCGAGAGATCGATCGTGCAAGGCTCCGCAAATCGCAGGGATTGGGATCGCTGATTCATTCCCCCCAAAATGGGTGGAGATTTGAATCGATGATGGGTCCTCGGCAGGTCGATCAGGCGGCACTCCTTCACGAGTTCTCTCTTGAGCGACATGTTCTGGCCGGCCACTTGCTGAGGTCGATTGATCGCTTTGTCGATTTGTCAGAGGTTCGGGGCCATCTAGCGCCATCGGGATAACCTCGCTGGCAGCGCCCCACGCCGCATCATCGAGGGTTGCCAGATACTCCTTTACCGCGCGACTCGACTTCTTGGTATCGCGACCTCTGGTGCCAGTCCGGTCCCGCGATGACCGGTACTTGTGGCATCGGCAGCAATCAGGCTGGCACCAAAGCCTCAGCGGCCTCACGACGTCGCGGAGCCATTCGTGTTTTTCGAGAGCCGCGCCCTCCGCCCTGAGCGCATCTTGCGACGCGCGTACCAGGCCGCCATCGAAACTGTCAGCCAGGAAAGCGATGCACCGATGAAGCCGGCTGAGATGCTGATTTCTACCGTCAACCAGAAGACAATCGCAAAAACCAGCAAACCGAGCGCACCCAGCGCGGCACCGGCGGCGTCGAGCGCGGCAGCCTCTTGACCGCGTCGTACACCGTTGAGCCCAGCTTCCCGCTTGCGGCGGAGTTCATGCTTCTCGATGAGGGTCGCGCTTGCGCAGAAGATGGCGGGCAGAGCGAGAAAGAGACCCCCAATAGATGCTCCATAACGGCTGCTGACGAGACCGGTGAAGACGGTCGCGGCGCCGCCAAGCGCGAAGCGGATCAGGTATTCGTACCAGCGGCTTTCCTGTAGCGATGACGGCGAAAAGCGGATCGGGGTCATGCTTGCCCTCCGCCGAGCGTCAGCAGGGCGAAAGCGGCGATCAGCCAGACGACAAGTGACAGCAAAGTTGCCGTCGCCGCTCGCAGCCGCGCACGTACTAGGAGATGGCAGACGACAACGCTATAGACGGAGAGCGCAATCGCGCCCGCCATCATCGAACGGCTCTGCAGTGCTGCATAGCGGGCGCCGTGTTGGTAGATGGCGATGCCGAGAGTGGCGAGCGCGACAGAGGGCGCAGCGCCGAAAAGGCCCGCGAAGCTTTTGGGGCGCAGAAGGTCGCCCAGCATGGCGAAGGCCGAGACGACGGCGCCCCCGACGAGGAAGCGGACGACATACTCCGTCATTTCGCTCTCTTCCAGAGTTTCGAGAGCGGCCCGCCGCCCCCGTAGACCGGGTCCTTGCGTGGCACCGGCACCTCCGGATCGTTTCCAGCGCGCGCGGATGGTCTTCGACGGTCGTGCACTCGTCGTATGTGCCGGTCGACAAGTAGGACCCGATGACGAGGAACTCATCGTCCGCTGAAAGGCACCGATGGCCGGTGCCGGCGGGAAGAACGGCGACGTCGCCAGCTTTCAGCGTGAAGATCCTGCCCTTGTTGCCGCCGAACCGAACGCGGCCCTTGCCGCGCGCGATGCCGAGGACCTCATGAATCCGGGAGCGATAGTGCACATAGTCGTAGATGCCGCCGCGCCAGGTGTCGCCCCATTTGTTGGCTTCGAACAAGTCCTCGATAACGTCCGCCGGGTCGTGGTGTTCGTCTAAATCGAGAGCGCCTCGATAGATGATCAGCGGCCATCGCGGATGATTGGGGACGAGACCGTCGTCCTTGAAGCGGACGGTGTGGGGTTTTCGCGCCCGCGCGAGGTCCGGAGCCTTCCGTCTGCCGGGTCGGCTGAGGCCGGTCGCGCGCTCCGTGTATTCCTTCAGATCTTCAAGAATCGGCATGATCGTTGTCCTTTGAAGCTTCGGCTGGATAGCCGGTCCACGGTCGCAGGAGCCGTTCGACAACCGCTACGAGCGCGAATCCCGCGACGACGTCGCTCACCCAGTGCGCCAGAACCACTATGCGCGTCAGCGAGAGCCCGACCGCAAGCGCTCGGATCGCCCGGCGCGGGATGGCCGGCAACGCGCCGACCGCGGATGCCAGCGCCCCCATGTGCAGCGCGTGGCCAGAGGGAAACGCGTCGTCACGCTTGCCCGAGAACGGGATGCCGTGGATGTGCCCAATCACCGTTCTGCGGTCCGGACGGGTCTGGTCGAACAGGAGTTTCAAAGCGTGCGGCAACAGCGACGCCGCGACAGTGACCAGCAATGCATGGTTTCCGGCGCGCCGCAGCTGCTCCCCGCGCCCACGCGAGCAGAACCAACCGGCAGTGGCCAGAACCAGAAGGACCTTCTCGTCCGCGCCCCAGGTCAGGGCGCGGGCGATCTCCTCCGGAGCGGGCGCGGTATCGCGCGCAATTGCACGCGCGACCGCAACATCGGGCCCAGTCGGCCGGACCGTAATGGGAAAGCTTAGCCCGCGGCGAAAGCGACTGGTTCGAATTCTAGCTGCTGTACACATGTTTACGGCTCGGGTCGTCGGTATTCCAGATCGGCGGCCCGTTTCAATGAGCGATCATTACCGCCACGACGCCGAAGGCGAAGATGCAGGCGGCGACTAAGGACCAAAAGGTAATTGCAATCTGCTTAGGCATAAGCTTTAAATTGCCGACGCACATTCCGAGTTCCAAGCATTGGATGCCCTTTTTAGCCCACCGGATTGATGCGCTGCGATGAAGCCGCCCGTGCACGCGAAACCAAAATCTTGGACGGAAGCGGAGAAGCGGCAATTGATGAAATTGGTGCGCGATGGCACGCGTATGCCTCAGATATCGGCAAAGCTAGGACGGTACGCCGGCACGAGACCTAGCTGCTTATCGGGCCCGTGCCGCTTTAACTTGGTCAAGCGCTTCGCTGCCCTCCCCGCCAGCGGTAAATTAGGAAGTTACACAACAATGGCGCGGTGTTGCGTTTCGGTAACCCGTTCTCTGCCTTCAAGCGATAAGCTCAGTCGTTTTGCGAGACAGGCATATGGATGTGTATTTGAACACCAGACGTGATCTGCTCGTTGTGAAGAAGGGATTTCCGATACCGCCTATTGCGCCGCCGGGAAAATGGCGCAAAGCAAGAAACGGGTTGTCAAAGTTAGCGAGGAGATTAGGTCAGCGCTTCAGACGCAGGGCTACTACATGCGCAAGCTGAGAGACCTGCATTCTGATCGAGACTAGTGGGGAACATCTATCGCAGCAGCTCTCCAGAAATGTGCAATCTCTACAGCATCACGACGAACCAAGAAGCGATGCGCGCTCTTCCGCGTGATGAATCGTTACGTCGGCAACCTGCCCCCCACCACCACCGCTCCGAGCACTGGATTGTCGTCCGTGGAGCCGCGCGTGTCACCGTCAACGATACGATCAAGACGGTGCACGAGAACGAATCGATCTACATTCCGATCGGCGCCGTGCACCGCCTGGAGAATCCGGGCAAGATCCTGCTCGAATTGATCGAGGTGCAGACCGGTAGCTATCTCGGCGAGGACGACATCATCCGCATCGAGGACGACTATCAGTCGCACCTGACTTGGGGTCTTATGTCAAACAAATGTGGTTCTCATAACGACATACGCAGAACCGCTGGAACAACGTGCGGATGGACGAGCGGAGGCGAAGGCGCGGACATTGCTGATCGAGAAGCTCAAATTCGGCTACGGCCATCCAATCCGGAGGTAAACCTATCCGACAGAAGACTGCCTGCCGAACTGCCAAAACACGGCAGCAGCCTTTGCCTCCGTTTCGGCCGGGCCATACTCTTCAAATTCGGGTGATTTAACCGTTGCTCTGAACGTCAGCTAGTATGCCTCCGATAGGGTCAACGCACATGCTACGAGACGTGAAGAAATCCGAAGGTCTCTTCGCTCCATTGGATTGAACAGATCAGATCGAGCACCCTCGAGAAACGCCAACATTCACAACGCCGGCTTTCCGACTGTGGAGTTCACTCGATTAAGGTCCGGGAAGTCGCATTCACCTGGCGCCTCTGCCGCTCAGAACGACGATAACTGTCTGCAGCAGGATGTAGATGTCAAGCACCATGGACCAGTTTCGGATATAGAAGAGATCTTGCGCCTTCTGAACTTGCAAATCGCCGTTGCTCCGCGAAGAGATCTGCCACATTCCAGTGAGGCCGGGCGGAACGCTGACACGAATATTCCGAAACTCAGGATCAAAGCTGTTCATGTGATAAGTGGGAAAAGGCCGCGGACCCACAAGACTCATATCGCCAAGGATTACGTTCCAAAGCTGCGGCAACTCGTCAAGGCTGCTGCGCCGCATGAATCTTCCGATAATAGGCAGCACCCGAGGGTCGTGCACCAGCTTAAAAAATGATTGCCATTCCGCGCGCGCCTGCGGATCACCGCGTAGATACTCCTCCAACCGCTGCTCGGCATCAATATACATCGTGCGGAGTTTAAACGTTCGCAGTTTCGTCGCGTTGCGTCCTATGCGCTCCTGAACGTAGATGGCAGGACCGGGATCGACGAGCTTGATGGCAAACGCAAGAACGAGGATGACAGGCAACAACAGCAGCGCAAGCGGAACCGCTAAAAGAACATCGATTGCGCGCTTGAGCACCAGATTGTGTGGCAAATAGAGATCGCGCCGGATTTCAATTCCAATTGCTCCGCCGAGCATCCGCGTGCGCAGCCACAGGCTCTGCAAATTGTGTACATCCTCGACCAGCAGGAAGCGGCAAGACGACGTCCATGCCTTGGGCACGAGCGTAAGCGCGGAGAGTTCATCCACGGAGTCGAAAATCGCGAATTCGATATAAGGACTGATTCGATCCATATCCGCTATCGCTCCGATCAGCGGCAACGGAAGCGCCGCGTGATGCAAATCTCGGTCGCTGGAGGTCTTGATGAATCCGATCGGCCTTAACCCGAGCGAGGGCTGATGCACAAGCAATTCCGCCATTTTTCGACTGTTCTCGCCACAGCCCACAAGGACAACCGAAGCGCCCCACAGGTCTAGACGGATCAGTAGAGTTCGGATCATCGCCTCAGTGTAGTGACCGAAGATCAGCAGACAAAGCCCGTCGCCCAATCCGGTCATAAGAAGCAAGCCCCACTGGGCATTCGGGACCCCCACCAGCAGTTCGACCGCCACCAGGCCGATGACACCGATCGCACGCAGCCGGAATCGCTCATATGAGCTAGGCCCACATCCGGCGTATAGTCGAAGGCAAAAAAACGTCAAAATAAGCAGGGCTATCAGGAGGTGGATGGAGTCCGCCGGTTCGGCACCGGTCATCGCAATCAGCGATCGAGTAAGTGAAGTGGCAGCAAGGGCGGCAACGACATCGCCAAACGCCAACGTCGCTGCGACCATGGGCTTTCGCAATCGATCGGCAATCCCCGCATCACCCCTGCGCCAACCGTGATAGCGACTTTTCGGGGCGTCGCTTCGCGGAAGAATCGCGCCAGCGTCTACCATTTTCACCCTCTATCCGCTCTCAGTAGTTCAGCAACACATGCCCGCGTGACCGCATCCTGTTTGATCGGCCATCGCGATTACCTGCCTACTCGGCTGCGGTCTGCACAGGCTGATGCAGTCGCCCTGATACGCATGCTTCGATCCATCTATATGTCGGGATGAGCCCGACTCGCAGCGGCGTCTTGGGCTCCCAGCCGAGAACGCTTCTCAGTCGCGAATTGTCGCTATTACGGCCGCGCACGCCTTGTGGACGAGAGGTGTCGTGCCGCTTGACCAGCTTCTTGCCTGCAATGCTCGATACAATGTCGACAAGCTCATCAACACTCACCAACTCATCCGTGCCAAGATTGAGGGGCGCACTGTAGTCAGACCGCATAATGCGATGGATGCCTTCGACGCAATCATCGATGTACATGAACGATCGCGTCTGCAGTCCATCGCCCCAGATCTCGATTTCGCTTCCATCTGCAAGCAAGGCGACCTTCCGGCAAATTGCCGCGGGCGCTTTCTCGCGGCCTCCGTCAAAGGTACCGAGCGGGCCATAGACATTGTGGAAGCGCACGACCCGTGTCTCAAAGTGCCAATCTTTGGTGAAGTATTGACAGAGTTTCTCGGTATAGAGCTTTTCAAGCCCGTAACCCTCCTCAGGGTCGGCGGGGAATGCGTCTTGCTCCCGCAGCGGCTCGACATCGGGCCTTTTCTGAAGGTACTGAGGGTATACGCATGCCGAAGACGAAAACAATAACCGCCTTACTCCGTTTGCGCGGGCCGCGCTGAGCATATGAGCGTTGATGAGCGTATTGTTCAAAGTGATGCTCGCATGCGCTGCACTGATGTAGCCGATTCCTCCCATGTCGGCGGCGAGGTGATAGACCTCGTCGATATTCTTGGTCACCTTCAGGCATTCGGAATGATTCCGCAGGTCCGAGATAACGAACTCGTTGGCATCGGTTCCTTCAAATTCCGGAGCCTTGATGTCGGCACCGCGCACGACGTATCCACGTTTGACGAGATACTTGACGAGATGGTGGCCGATAAATCCGCCTGCGCCGCTTACAAGAATCCTCGGCTCGTTTGACATGGCAATCGCTCCCTCAGCATCTCCTTCAGCGCTTCGATGACAATACTTGCGATCGATGCGATTTGATCACTGCAACAAGGGAGTAATCCGGATTGCCCTCCAACCTAGCTGGTGGGCTGTGGCGTGCCGTTGCCGCGAGTTGGCGTGACAATCCGCTCGAGATGAGGCAAACGCACCGTCTGGGACCGAATTCGAATCTCCAGGTCTCGAATCGCCGACAATGGACTCCCGCGTGCCGACGCCGTGTGATCACCAGGGCGAACTGGCAGGCTGAGAGGCGGTCAGTAGATGTGGGGGCATACGGTTTTGCAGTCGAACGCGCTCCACTGGCCCTTCAGGATCTCGTTTTCCCATTTGAGACGGACGCAGACTGGACTGACTGGCCGAAGCGCTCCGGGGCAGCGATTCGCGAGACAGCAACTTCTTGACATGGATGACATCGCCCGGCTCGAGAGTCGTTGTCTCGATTGCCTGGAAGACGGTGGCCTCGCCGTTTCGAATACGCGTGATACTGAAGGAGCGAGCGGCTTCGGCTCCGCTCACATTGCCGGCCTGCTGTAGCTTTAGCTCGCGAATCTCGCGCGCCGACGGCAGCGTAACATCCACCTCCCTGAGACGCTCGCGCACGTCTCGCAGTTCGGCAATGACTTGCCTCTTGAAGGACGCCTCGGCCTCATAGATCTTGAGGTCGAGCTCACCGGCCTGCACGTGCAGACGCAACAGCTGGGTTGTAATCCTCCAAAGCTCGTTTTCATGGTTCGCCTCCATGAGCCTGAGCTGCAGCTCCGCGTTGACGACGCCCAGGCCCTGCTTGACCAGCCGGCTATATTGATCGGCTTGCTGCTTGACGACCTCAAGCTGCTTCTTCGCGGCCGCAATCTGCCCGTTGAAGGACTCGATCTCTCTTTCGATGCGCGGTTTTTGCGAACGCAGCAAAGTTAGCTGCTGTTGCAGGATGGCATCCTGCGTATCGAAGGTATCCGCCTCGTCCGCGACTACGCTCGACGGCTGCTGCGGCGGCGTGTCGTCGCCGGACATGGGCGCTCCTTCCGCGCCCTGCGGGGTAGGCGGCAAGAAGGTCTTCATGCCGTCCCGTTGCGCTTCGAGCCGCGCACGGCGGGCGAGCAAGGCCTGCTGTTGGAGCGTCAGCCGGCGCACACGCTCGTCCGCCAGAAGGAATTCGGAAACGCCCGTCTCCTGAAGGAGTTGAGGGAGCCCGAATCCGCCAGCAACAGCTACAGCGCTCTGCACGGTGCTGCCGTACCGGAACGGATAGGCGCCGGGTGTGCGTACATCGCCTAAGATATACAGCGGTCGGAGCTCGCTGATCCGCACGCTCACTAACGGTTGTCGGAGAATTCCATCGGCGAGCCGGTCTCGAACAAGATTTTGGCACTCGAGAGTCGTGAGATCCTTAACTTCAATCGCGCCGACCAGTGGCAGCACAATATTGCCTGCGCCATCGATAAGCATGTCGCCGGATAATTCCGCCTGTCCGAAAACGGTCACAGTGATCCGATCGCCCGGCCCTAGCCTATGGGTGCGACCGTCTCCCGCAGACTCGGCGCGGAGGGGAAAAGAGAAAGCGAGTGCACCAAGCAGAGCTGCCGCTCCTAAAGATCGATATACCACGCTCGCACAACAGCGCCCGATCGTGCCGGTCATTGCCGTCCGACCAGATGTCATGGCGTTCCTCTCGCGAGTTTCCACTCTCGCACCTCCGACCGAAGGCTTGCCGACAGCGCCGCAGCGTTCCTGAACAAGCTAACGGCGGTCCACACGCCATCGGGGACGAACAGTGGCTATGGAAGAGGCTCTCAGTGAGTACCTCGCGGGTATGCGCGGATACTTCGCTCTCTATCGTCCGCGTTCTGTGCTGCCCCCAATGAGCACTTCTCATAGTTCGTCCTGCCCGTCACAGTTCCGAACCAGCTCCGACAGGGGCTCCTGTCGCGACAATAACCGGGAGGTGTTGGTGAAAAAGCGGGTTCTTGTGACCGGTGGTGCGGGCTTTCTGGGTTCGCATCTGTGTGCACGGCTGCTCGAGCAGGAGTGCCAGGTTCTCTGCGTCGACAATTATTTTACAGGTGCGCGCTGCAACATCGAACCGTTGCTCCGCCACCCCGCCTTCGAGGTCATGCGCCACGATGTGACCTTTCCTCTGTATGTCGAGGTGGACGAGATCTACAACCTCGCGTGCCCGGCCTCGCCGATCCACTATCAGCATGATCCAGTTCAAACGACGAAGACGAGCGTCATTGGAGCGATCAACATGTTGGGTCTCGCAAAGCGCTTGCGTGCTCGCATTTTGCAGGCGTCCACCAGCGAGGTATACGGCGATCCCGACGTCCATCCGCAGCCGGAGGAGTACCGCGGTTACGTTAATTTGGCAGGCCCGCGCGGTTGCTATGACGAAGGCAAACGCTGCGCCGAGACGCTGTTCTATGACTACAAGCGCCAGCACCGGCTCTCCATAAGGGTCGCGCGCATCTTCAATACATATGGCCCCAACATGCACCCGCAGGACGGGCGCGTCGTGTCCAGTTTCATCATCCAAGCGCTGAAAAACGAGCCGATTACCATATATGGGTCGGGGTCACAGACGAGATCGTTCTGTTATGTCGACGATCTCACCGACGGCCTCATGCGTTTGATGAATGTCGAGGGCGACGTCGAGGGACCGATCAACCTCGGCAACCCCATCGAAACGACCATTTCGGAGCTGGCCGGGCTTATCATCTCCCTCGTTGGCTCGCGTTCCAGGCTCGAGTTCCGAGCGCTGCCACAGGACGACCCCCGACAACGGTGCCCCGACATCACGCGCGCCAAACAGATCCTGCACTGGCTGCCAGCGGTGCCGCTCAAGGAAGGCCTGAGCCGCACCATCCGCTACTTCGACAACCTGCTCTCGAGCCCAAGTGAAGCAAAGAGGATCTTATGGAAGGTCGCCAGCTAAGGTCCGGCAGCCTAATCCGCGACGATCGGGTCGACGTTCCTGGTGTCGGTGTCAGCCCCCCTTAACATCGATAACGCGATCGCAACAATTGAGCGCTGGAACAGGAATCGCACCCGCAATTGCACCGTGTAACCGGTGTCCACGGCGTGCTGGAGAGCCGGCGCGACCAGCGCCTCTGCGCCGCATTCACAATGAGGCCCGCTTGGTGACCCCCGACGGCATGCCGCTCGTTTCGCCTTCGCGCGTCCTTGGAAGAATCGCACGGCACGCGCCTATGGTCCCGATCTGATGCACAGAATGACGACCGGCATTCCTAAGTATGGCGGCTCCGAAGGCTCAGCCTACAAGCTCAAGCAGGCTCACCTCTAATAGGTCTATAGAGTTCCATATACGCCCAGAGTTCCAATAGAGATGTTCTTGAAATCCTAAGGCTGAGGCTCGGGTTTCTCCGATCCGACCCGGCACCGCACTCTTGCACCGGTTGCTTGTCGGGGTAATCAAAAGGGAGTAGCGCGACCAATCGCCGCCAATATTTCCTTGCGATCTTCAAAGGTGTATATGGATACGC
Source organism: Bradyrhizobium hereditatis (assembly GCF_020329435.1). Classification (GTDB taxonomy): domain Bacteria; phylum Pseudomonadota; class Alphaproteobacteria; order Rhizobiales; family Xanthobacteraceae; genus Bradyrhizobium; species Bradyrhizobium hereditatis. The sequence continues at coordinate 26,475 of NZ_JAGKJK010000002.1, forward strand.
GCAATTACTAACGTCTTACAAGTTTCGCGAGTACCCTTTGATTTTGGCGGCGAGATTTTTCGTCTAGAAGTAGAGAGGAGGAGCGCGACCGACTGAAGACGCCAGCACGCTCGACATCAAGATTTTACGCCGCCCAAGAAGCAAGACTTAGCGTCGACAATCCCCAAAATGAGAAGGACTGATCCCTTGGGTGTTCGATAGGCCAGTCCAACATCTGTTTCGTTCGCCTGCACGCTGGGAGGGTCACCATTCCAAATCTTTTACGCCTGCGCTTGGAGGGTTACCATGAAGAGGCGACAATCTTTTGCAACCATACTCCTTGGTAAAAGTATTCTACTCAGAGAAGGACTTGCGAGGATCCTGCACTCGGCAAATTTTCGCATTTTAGCCTCAGTCTTATGCGCCGACGACGTGCTGCCGGGCAAACTCCAACTACACCAGCCGCTTTTTCTCATTGTGCACACTGGCGAGGATTTTGACACTGCGCTTGAACAAGTCGGCCTTCTCAGGGACCGCCACCCGGACGGGCGCATCGCGATCGTGACCGACCATTATCGGATGGGCGAGGTGGTCTCTGCGTTTCGCGCGGGCGCCAACGGCTATTTCGCTGACGTCATGAGGTGCGATGCATTCATCAAGTCCATGGAATTGGTGATGATGGGCGAAACGGTTTTCCCGCCCGCATTTCTGTCATCCGTTCTGAGTCCCGAGGATGGCCTCCGCGCGGCGGTACGGCGCAACGAAGGGAACGAGGCGCCCCTCATTACGGACGAGGGCGCACTCGCACCACAGCTTTCCGAACGGGAGAAAGCCATCCTGAGCTACCTAATCAACGGCGATTCGAACAAATGCATAGCGCGAAAAATTGATATCGCGGAGGCGACCGTTAAGGTCCACGTAAAGGCGATCCTGCGCAAGATCCGGGTTCACAACCGGACGCAGGCGGCAATCTGGGGGATGAACAACGGGCCACTGACACGACTGGCGAACAACAACAGCCCGCCCTCTACCTGCGATGTGAGAAAGTCGCTCCCAAATCTCAATGAGACAACGCCGGAACTTAAGCAAATCGATGTACGCGCCAACAGCCGCGATCAATCCTCAATCAAATCACGTCGAGATGTCTCGCATTGATCGCCCGATCCGCTAGAACGAAGGTCATCCTGGCACCGCACGCACTGGCAAATAGCCGACGATCTCGCGAAGATTGATGACTGGATTTCTGTTCGTCTGACCGTGCTCTTGCCAACGCTCGGCGTACGGACCGTCTCTACTTTGATATCGTCGATGCCCGGACTTTAGTCATTCGCCGAGAGCATTCAGCGGATCCCATCGGCCAGAACGATCGGCCCGCCTCATACCGCCGAAAGGCTATACCGAGCTGAAAGCCGCGCACCGATCGCGTGGCGGATCGCACCATGTCAGTCAACGGTCAGCTCAGACTGCGACGTGTCGTCCGGTCCCTTGCGTGGTAGTCAACAGATCCACGAGCCATGTTTCGCCGCGGAACTTACAATACTGTTCCGCTCGCAACCTATCCGCGAGGCGGCCGGCCGGCAGCACGACGTCGTCGTAAGTGATGACCGCATCCTTGGCAATGTTGCGCGTCAACCGGCACCCCTCCACCAGGCCCTCCGGCAAGTAACGCCCTGCGCTCATTTCATCGGCATTCACGGCCTCGCCGTAAGTCATGTACATGCCATAGTCGTCGAGCACCTCGCCGGCGTTGAGATCGCGCTTGGCAACGGCGCACACCTCCACCACGGGGCCGCCAAGTGGCTTCGTGGTGGGATCGCGGAACAGCACAGCGCGCGCGATCGCGTTCGGCGCTTCGAAATGTACCAGATGATAGGGAATGAAGAAGGAATACAGCGGCCCTGGTCCCATCTTGTACAGGTTCAAATAGTGCTGCTGCTTGGGGTCGGGATGCTCGGCCAGGCAAAAGACCTTGGTCAACGGCGTCCCAACGACATAATCCACCGCGCCGCCCAGCTCGCGCAGCTCCGTTACGTCGTAGAGTTCGCCAATTTTCAGAACATCGCCCGTGTATTGAAATCCGCGGGACATGCCCCGCTGGCGCACCTTGAATCCCGTGGCGTTCGCGACAATGCTCTGCTCGAAGCTGATCTTCGAGCCATCGGCGAAGCTTGTCACCATGGAGGCGTTCTGTCCCCAACGGTCGGCGAAGCCCTGTTGCGTGGTTGGATTACGATAAGGGTCCTGAAGACCTTTCACATTCCCCATGAGGCGAGGCGTGAGGCCAAGGCCTTTCACCCAGCGATACAAGTTCATCTGCACGCCCGGTTCGTCGCCCTCGCAGCCAGTAAGGATGACGCTATGCTGGTCGGCATAGGTCTGGAGGATGGGGCCGATGGTGCCATCGAGTTCGGCGTTCATCAGCACGACATGCTTGCGGTGCCTAAACGCCTCAAGCACGACGTGGGCACCGTACTCCACCGAGCCAGTGACGTCGACGATCACATCGAGGTGCAGCGAGCGTGCGAGGAGCATCGGATCAGCGGTCGCCACCTGCCGACCACGTTCGAGGGCACTATCGAATTTGAGCTGCGACTCCGCCATGACGATGTCTTCGCAGCCCGCATAACCGAAGACCGCAAGGGCTCTCTCGGGACGTCGGTTGGATATGGCATCAACACGCATGCCAGGCGTGCTATGGACGATCTGGTTCGTCAAGCCTTGGCACATGAAGCCAGCGCCGACGATCCCGACGCGGATAGGCTGGTTCTGATTGGCTCGCATCTTCAATGCCGTATCTAGGATCCACATGGAGGCTCCTTCGCCACCCCATAGCCCCGAGCCGCCTTCTTTGCAGCAACGTTCAGGCAGGCGCGGGTGCGGGCGACATTCTGCGCTTCAGCGCGTCCTCGATCTCGCGCAACGGGCGGAACGCCTGATCCTTTGGCGACATCACCGAAACCGGCAGCGGCCATTTGAGCCCCAACCGCGGATCGTCGTAGCGCAGCCCGCCCTCGGCGGTCGGCGCGTAGAATTCGCCCACCTGATAGCTCGTATCCGTATTGTCACGCAGCGCTTGGTAGCCATGCGCGAAACGCTCCGGCACGTAGAGCGCCGTCATATTGTCCTCGTCGAGCTCGACGGAAATATGCTCGAGGTAGGTCTGGCTCTCGGGCCGCAGATCGACAATAATGTCGAGGATGGCACCGCGCGTACATCGTACCAGCTTGCTCTCGGCAGCAGGTGGAAACTGAAAGTGCATGCCGCGTAACGTGCCCTTTTTTCGGTTTGAGGCAACATTGGCCTGGGCAATCACAGGCTTCAGCCCGTGTTCCCGGAATTCGTGTTGGCAGAACGAGCGGGCAAAAAACCCCCGCTCGTCCGTCCTACGCTCGAGATCGATGATGAAGGCGCCTTTAAGCTTTGTTTCGGTAAAGATCATCGTTCTCTCCCGTCTAGCCGCTGGCGACGGCACGCTCGGGCGCGGCGGCCGGGCAATGTCTCAGATCGTCAGCAAGAATGCCGTCAGCGATCAGTTTCTGGATGTGACCGATGCGCTGGTACCGCGGACCCTCGAATTCCTCGAGCGTCAGCTTCGATTGGCAATAAGCGTTGTAGAGCTGCTCGGCCCCGCGCCGCGCATCCCACTGCGGCTTGAAGGAGGGCAGCACGCGCGCGATCTTGTCGAAATTGACACGGTAGGACCGGGTGTCAGGGCTCGCATCAGGAGCGATCTCGAGCCGGCAGCCCGGAACCACATCGGCGACGATCGCGGCGATATCCCGGATGCGGTAGTTGTGCGCGGTTTGGCCGACGTTGAATGCCTGATTGAAGACCAGGTCCGTCGGTGCTTCGAGCGCGGCGATGAAGGCGCGTGAAATGTCTTCGACGTGAACGATCGGTCGCCAGGGCGATCCATCCGACTTCAGATATATCAGAGCCTTGGTGACCGCCCAGGCCACTAAATTGTTCAGCACAATGTCGAAGCGCATGCGTGGCGAGACGCCATAGGCGGTCGCCGGACGCATGTAGGTCGGGCAGAAGCGACTGCCGGCGAGCAAGGAAATATCGCGCTCGGATCGGACCTTGGACTTGCCATAGGCGGTGACCGGGTTCAGCGCGCCCATCTCATCGAGCATAGCCTCGCCTGCCTGCCCGTAATTGCTGCACGAGGAGGCCAGCAGAAACCGCTTCACGCCTGCCTCCTTAGCAAGCGTGGCCAAGCGCACGCTGCCGTGATGGTTGATCTCGTAGGTGAGTTGGGGCCGAAAATTTCCGAGTGGGTCGTTCGACAGAGCGCACAGATGGATGATGGCGTCGAGCCCTTTGAGATCTTCGCGCGCAACATCGCGGATGTCTTTGCAAATATGCGGCACAGGCGCAATACTGCCGCCTATCTCGAAGGTGCAACGCTCATAGAGATTGCTGTCGAGGCCGATCACTTCGTGGCCAGACCGCAGCAGCATCGGGACCATGACCGTCCCAATGTAACCTAAATGTCCTGTCACCAGAACACGCATCGCCGTTCACCCTGTTCACCGGACCACAATCTTCCGTCCATGGAAGGCTTCTGCGAAACCGTCCGGCGCGCGGCATTCCGCGCCCCGCAGACGCGCCAGACCCATGAAGGTTTGCGCGTCGAACCAGTCCTTTGAGCGTTGCGTGCCGAAATGGTCGTAGAGAAGCTTTGCCTTGCGCTCCATTAGCGCCCTGCTGGCCGGGATGAAGACGTTCGGCTGGCTTAGATCGCCATCCCATTTCGGAATCTCGTATTCGAGGATCGCGTGGTCGCGAAATGTGCTCCACGTCAGCATGGACACTTCACGATGATCCTGATGTGCATCGTCGCGCGAGTGGCACAGGATCACATCAGGCGACGTGCGTCGTTTCAGCGCCTCGAACCAGATCTTGATGTCGGCTCCCTGGTACGGGAAGAAGCCGTCCTTGAACTCCGCCAAGTCGATGACCGACCGCGCTGCATCGGCTAGAAATGCCTGTGCGGATGCACGCGCTTCGTCAGAGCGTGGACCGGAGGCGCTGAGCACCGCCCAGTGCACGTCCAAGCGCACGCCGCGATCGATCCAGCCCAGGATCGTTGCTCCGGCGCCGATTTCGATGTCGTCTGAATGAGCACCGATACAAAGGACGGAGAGGCGGTCGCCCGAACCTGCAAATCCAAAGAGCTTCATCCAGTCTTCCTCCCGGCATCGACCGGGGCGGCCCGGGAGTTCCGATTGAGGAGCCAGGGCATCGTGCCTTTCTCGACGAGGTCCTCGAGGATCTGCTTGTCCTTCAGCGTGTCCATCGGGCGCCAGAAGCCCTCGTGCCGGAAGGCCATGAGCTGGTCGGCTTCGATCAATCGTTGAAATGGCGCTTCGACCAGTTCATCGCCTTCGCGCATGTAGTCGAATATTTCCTTGCGGAAGATGAAGAAGCCGCCGTTAATCCAGAGATTGGCGTCCTCGCTGGCGCGGATGCGCTCGACCTTGCCGCTTCGCAGCATATCAACCATATGCAGGCTGAACGACGGCCGCACCGCAGTGAAGCACGCAATTTTGCCACTCGCCCGGAAGGCCTTGATCATTTCAGGCAACTTGACATTGGACAGGCCGTCGCTGTAGTTGGCGAGGAACATCTCCTCGCCCGCGACATGCTCGCGCACGGCCCACAGCCGCTCGCCGATGTTGCGCCAGATGCCCGTGTCGATCATCGTGATCCGCCAGTCCTGCTGTGGATCACCGAGGATCTCGACCTTATTGCCAAAGCCCGTAACGACGCAGTCGGCATAACTCTGCGGCTTGTAGTTCAGGAAGAAGTCTTTGATGACGTTCGCCTTGTAGCCAAGACACAAGACGAAGTCCTTATGGCCGAACTGGCTGTAGTAGTGCATCAGGTGCCAGAGGATCGGCCTGTCGCCGATCGGAATCATCGGCTTCGGGATAGTTTCGGACACGTCCCGAATACGCATACCGAGGCCGCCGCAGAACAGGACTGTTTTCATCTCTCAGCCGTCTTTGTCGGGTGTGTGCGTCGCATGTCGGCTTGCATCCCATCTCAATGCCGTCTCTCGGAACTTGAGATTCTCTGGACGTACATTCATCGTGCCTGGGGCGAATTAGCCTAAACTTCCGTCTCACCGAAATATGAGCGCAAGCTCGCCGGCTTTTTCTCAAACGGCTCTATCTCACAACGACTTCGAAGGGCCGAGTATTCTCGAGTGAGTTCGCCAGGATACTAGTGAAGCCTGTCGGCGGCAGTGCACGGAGTCAACGAACCATCCGGGGTACTCACCCTGGAAGACTGTACGCCGGCGGAAATAACCGAAAAAAACTTGGCACCGCGTCTTCGAGGTAGTCATCTTGCAGCGCATACGCCGCCCAAAGCGCTGCGCGCTGCGCGCTCCGATCAGATATTGAATCAATGATGAATACACCGCTCAAATTCAATCATGAAAAGCCGCCCGATTTTCAGCACGAGGGTTCGGATTTTCGAGCCCACTACGTGGATGTCGCCGCCCAAGCGCTAGTCTCGATTTGGCGGCACAGAAGGCGCATCGCATCCCTCGTGGCGCTGGCGCTCGCGGTCGCGAGCATCTTCATACCCCTGATGCCGCGTAAGTATTCGGCGGAGGCTCTCATCTATCCGAATCTGTTCTTCTCCCATGAGCAGGGGAAGGCCGTACCCTTGGGAACCGTTGACGCGGCGTCGATGGTCACCAGCGAGGCTCGTCTGATCCGTTCCGACGCAATCGTGCGGGCGGTCGTAAAGCGACTTGGGCTGGATCCCATGGCCGCGAACTCGCGCTCGTGGGCCACGCAGGGCCTGGATTGGATTCGGGTCAAGCTTCTACCGGAAACCCGTAACCATTCGCCATTCGATCGCACCGTCGCGATGTTGCGCAACAAAGTGACGGTAACGAACGACACACGTTCATACCTTATCTCTATTTCCTTTACGGCGACGTCCGCCGACCAGGCCGCGCGGGTCGTCAACGCCTTCGCCATCGAATACCTCCGGGACAAGGACCTGCAACGGAGACGGGATGCCGCTGCGGCAGCCCACGGTGAACTGGGGCGTCAACTCGCGATCTACGGCGAAAAGCATCCGAACGTCTTGCAGGCCGGGGCCGCACTGAATGCTGCACGCGCAGCCCTGAGCGCCGCCATGAATCCGGACGATGCTGACCAAAACGGCCTTGTGAGTAATGAAAGCGTCAAGCTGGCCATACCAAATCGGACACCGACGAGCCCGAAGGGATTCGTGATCCTGGGGGTGTCATTCATATTGGCTTTGCTGGCCGGCATCGGCCTGGCCGTCTGGCACGATCGCATGATCTCCAGACAGAACGTTGATCATCGGCAGCATCCGCGTTTGCTCTGAAACCAGTTCTGATCTGCATCTCCTGGTGGGGATAACGACTGCCGAGGGCATTTCCATGAGCGCCAAACCTCTCATCGAGAAAGCATCATGGACGCTCGTCGACCAGGGTGTAGTGAGCTTCGGCAATTTCCTGCTGAACTTGCTGCTCGCGCGCACTCTCAGCGAAGAGGACTACGGGGAATTCGCTCTTTTCCTGGGTGCCATCTTCATCCTGCGGAACATCGATTACTCACTCATTTCCTACCCGCTCTCGCTGCGCCTGTGCATCGCGAGTGATGAGGAGCGCGCCGGTCTGCTCGGAAACACGGTCCTGCTCGCCGCGACTCTGGCTCTCGTGCTGGTCGTGGTCATGGCGCTTGGAACCACGCTGCTGGAGTTCGACAATATCGTGTTGCCGGCCTGCCTCTGCTATTTGTGCTGGCAGGCGCAAGAGACTTCGCGGCGATGCCTGCTCGCCGATTTCCTTTATCGCGCGGCGGTGGCCGGAGACGGTATCGCCTTTGTCGGACAGGCCCTGCTGGTCGGGCTTCTGGCTTGGCTCGATGCCATCACCCTCCCGGCCGCGCTCTATGTGATGTCGGTGACCTTCGGCATCGGTGCCATCGTGCATGCGTCGAAGCTACGATATGCTTGGCCGGATTTTGCCGACGCGCGGCTATTGGCGCGTGAGTATCTTTCGATCGGCAAATGGTCTCTCATCAATTACCAGTTGGTGCTTACCCGCTTTCAGCTCCTTCCGTGGGTGCTGGCGGCCTTTGCAGGTACCGCGGCGACCGCATCGCTTCAAGCCGGCCTGAACATCGCTAACATGATGAACCCGATCATCATGGGGATGGGCAACGCCATACCGCAGCTCGCCGCTCACGCATACCGCGCAGGGGACACGATCGGTGCGGCGCGCGCAGTCTATGGCTATGTCCTCTTTGGTTTGGGCCCGATACTTCTCATTGCTGTCGTAGCCGTTCTGATGCCGGAGCTGCTTCTGCGGTTGGCATATGGTCCGTCATCGCCCTACCTCACCCTGGCCACGGGCTTGCAGCTCCTCGCGGCCGCCTGCGTGCTCGAATACATCGCGGAAATGATCAACAAAACCCTCCTCGGCGTTCAAGCCGGCAGCCTCGCCTCTCTGGTCAATGTCTTGGCCCTCGGCGCGGCGGTGGTGCTGGCCTTTGCGCTCATCGGCCAGCTCGGCGCGTTCGGGGCATGCGTGGCTCTGTTGCTCGCCAACCTGGTGCGTGCAACCGGCGCCGTGATCGCGATCGCCTGGCTGATCGCCAACGAAAGATCACGCGCGCCGGTGCGATCCGCGGCGGCAGTCAGCCCAGTCCCGATCGACAAGACCCACGCTGCCCCCACAGAACGATGAAGGATTGCAGCAATGTCCGACGCGCAAGGAACATTGGCTGACACGTTGAAAAGAGAATCCCGGGACGCGCTTTCCGCAGGCGACCGTTATCTGGCCCTGCTCGCTATCGTGTTGCTGGGTTATGCACTCATGGGGAAGGGCTTCGCCTATCTCGGCTTCCCGCCGCTCTACGTGGGCGAGATGGCCTTCCTCACCGGCATCGTTGTCTTTCTCCGGATCGGCGCGTATGTCGGCACGCTCGCGACGCTGCCGGCGCTCCTGCTAGCCGCGCTGATGGCTTTGGTCCTCGCGCGCACGCTTCCGTTCGTTGGCTTGTACGGGTTCGACTCCCTGCGCGATAGCGCCATCATCATTTATGGCGGTTTTGCCTTCATTGTTATTAGTCTGTTGCTCGAGGATGCGCGCCGCATCAACGTCATGCTTCGCTACTACAGGATCATGCTGGCGAGCTTTCCCGCCATGTTAGTGGGGTTATTGCTTGCCAAGTACTGGGGCAACGACATTCCACGGCTGTACGGTCCAGTGCCGATCGTGGATATAGGTCCAAGCGCGGTGGGAACGCATTTGGCCGGCGGCATGGTTTTCGCCTTGATCGGCTATCGTAAAGTCTCTTTTTTCTGGATTGTCGTCTGGTTCGCTATGCTGGTTCTGGTCAGCGCGACCAATCGTGGCGCAACGCTTGCCGTCATCGTACCAGTCACGATAGCAATGCTCGCGCTCGGACGGTACCGTCTGATGCTCGCGACTGTGGTGGTGACCGTGGGCGTATTCGCCGCTCTTCTCGCGCTCGAGTCTACCTTCGGCGCTTACGAGGAAGCCAGGGGTGGTTCGTGGGAGCGCCCGGTCAGCGCGCACCAGATTGTCGAAAACGCCAAGAGCATCATCGGACAATCCGGCGAGCAAACGGAAGGCACCAAACTATGGCGTCTGAATTGGTGGGACGTCATCATCAACGATACCATCTATGGACCCAATTTCTGGACCGGCCGAGGCTTCGGGATTAATCTCGCCGACGCCGACGGTTTCTTCGAGGGTAGCATCGGTGGGCGCGATCCTCGTCCGCCAACGCGCAGTCCGCATAACGCGCACATGACCCTGTTGGCGCGCGCTGGGGTTCCCGGCCTGGTGCTGTGGGCGCTTGTCCTCGTGTCCTGGTTTGGCATGCTGATGAGAGCGATACTCACGGCCCGCGCCCGCGGACATAAACAGTGGGCCGACCTGTTCTTGTTCATCGGCTGCTATGCCGCGGCGATCCTTATCAATGCGACGTTCGACGTCGTGCTCGAGGGTCCAATGCAGGGCATCTGGTTCTGGTGCCTGTTCGGCTTCGGCGTTGGATCTGTGATGATCTATCGGGCTCAGCCTTTCAACGGATTTCGTTGGTATACCGGGTTCTAGGCTAAAGCGAAACTGAGTGTTCGGTCGGTTGGAGAAAGGAGCAGGTGAGCATATCCAAAGCTACCGATAGCTGCGCGTGGTCCTATTGCTCGATCCTTCATACATCACTATGCGGGGCGTCACTCCCGATGATCTTGCCGAGCCGGCGATCGGTATCCCCCGCGCAGTGAAAGCATCGCGAGCAAAACATCGGAGGGTGAGAGGATTACGCCAGTATGCGTTAGTGGTAGCCCAAAATCTCGCTAACGATCACCAAGGACCGTAGTGCAGCCAAAGCCGAACTGCCCCATGGTTATCAGCATAGGAGGCGTTCCGATGGAGAAGGCCATGTCGGCTTGGCGGACCTGATGGCGCCATGCCTATCGATGGTGGCGCCCTGCTACAACAACGCAGAAGTCCGCGCTGCCATTCACCAGGGTGCGTTCATTTTCGCCGCTCCGGATTTCGTGTGAGTGGCGTTGGCCGGCGTGCTGAAGGAACTGTGGATCATCGACAATCAAGACCGGAAGGCTCCTCGTGTGCGGCATCGCAGGCTTCCTTGACCCCAGCAGCAATCGCGGTCCCGAATGGATGCGCCGACATCTCATCGACATGACGAACTCCCTCGCACACCGTGGACCCGACGACGAGGGTACCTGGGTCGACCCGATCGCTGGAATCGCGCTCGGAAATCGAAGGCTGGCGATCATCGACCTTTCACCCGAGGGCCATCAGCCCATGCACTCCGCATCGGGTCGGTACGTGATCACGTACAACGGTGAGATCTACAACGCCGCGGCGATCGCTCGGACGCTCGAGTCGGCAGGTCTGGCGCCACGCTGGCGCGGTCACTCGGACACCGAGGTGATCCTTGCGGCCATCGAAGCTTGGGGCCTCGACAGCGCGCTCGAATCGTTCAACGGCATGTTCGCGTTCGCGCTCTGGGACGCCCGCAAGCGAACACTGTGCCTAGTGCGAGATCGACTCGGCGTAAAGCCCCTCTACTACGGTCGCCTCAACGGCGCACTCGTATTCGGTTCGGAATTGAAGGCGATTTCGGTCCATCCATACGCAGCACTGACGATCGACCGCGACTGGCTGGATCGGTACCTACGCGGGATACACCGACGATCCGAGGACACGATCTACCGCGGAGTTCGCGGCATCCGCCCAGGAACGCATGTGACGTTTGACCACAGTATGCAGGTGCATGAGCACGTGTACTGGTCGGCGACTGACAAGGCCGAGATCGGACACCAGGATCGCTTCTCGGGAAGCGAGGCAGACGCCGTCGAGCGGTTGGACAGCTTGTTGAGGGACGCGATCCGCTTGCGCACGGTCAGCGACGTTCCGCTGGGGGTCCTGCTTTCGGGCGGGATCGATTCCTCGACGGTGCTCGCGCTTCTGCAGCATGACAGCCCGAGGAGGATCCGAAGCTTCTCGATCGGCTTTCCCGATTCGGGCCTCGATGAGGCGCCTGCCGCGCGGAAGATCGCGGCTCACATCGGGTCGGATCACACCGAGCTCTACATGGCGCCGAACGATATCATCCAGCTTATCCCTTCGCTCGCTCGGCTGTCCGACCAACCGCAATCCGATCCGTCCTACGTATCCAATCACGTCGCCTACCGGCTTGCTGGACAGAGCGTGACCGTTACATTGTGTGGCGACGGAGGCGACGAGCTATTCGCGGGCTACCACCGCCATCGATGGCTGCCAAGAGTGTGCCGACGGCTCGGTTGGGTGCCGGCCGGGCTCCGGGAGCAAGGAGCGCGAGCGCTGACGGCGATCTCACCGGCGACGTGGGACAAGTTCTTCGACATCATCGAGCCGGCGGTCCCTCCCCGGCTACGGGAGCGAACCCCTGGCGCCAAGCTCCACCGATTGGCACGCTGGATGGTCTCTGCCTCCGACGAAGAGATGTACCGTGTACTATCCACCCGGTGGGATCCCGGTGACCGACTCGTCGTCGGTCACGATCCCGAGCAACCGCCAACCGATTTTGCATTCGTTCGACTGAACGGCGAATTCGAGATTTTGGAGCGGATGCTCGCTCATGAACTCGTCACGACCTTCGTGGACACGCAGCTCAAGAAGGTCGATCGCGCGAGCATGACCGTAAGCGTAGAGGCGCGCGTGCCGTTCATGGACTATCGCGTCGTCGAATTCTCCTTCACTCTGCCGCCTGACCTGAAGGTGCGCGGCGAGACGGGGAAGTATATCCTTCGCCGGGTTCTCCACCGACACGTTCCCGAAGCATTGTATCGGCGACCCAAGATGGGATTCCATCTGCCGTTGAGCACGTGGCTCAGAGGACCCCTGAGGGAATGGACCGAGGACCTATTGCACCCAAGTAGCATCCGCCAAGAGGGACTGTTGGACCCAGATCCGATCCGAGTGAAGTGGCACGAACATCTGACCGGCCGGCGAGATCGCGCTGACCATCTTTGGCCGGTGCTCATGTTCAGGTCCTGGCTTAGGCATCATGGTCCTGGAGTCTCCAGCGTGCTTGAGGATCGGAGGCCGGTGGGTGTTCACTGACGCAAGATACATCGCCGCGGGCTCGACGCTGCAGGCCGACATCTGCATCGTCGGCGCAGGGATCGCCGGGATCTCGATCGCGCGGGAGTTCATCGGTCGGTCTGAGAGAGTCGTACTCCTCGAAGGAGGCGACCTCGAATTCACGAAGTCCCTTCGCGACCTACCAACCGTGCTGCGACGACATACGCTGGGTGAGCAAGCACTGGCCAGCGGCCTCAACGCTGGACAACCCTACTATCCGCTCCGGTTCACAAGGGTGCGCGCGTTCGGCGGCTCGTCGCGGGCATGGCACGAACGTCGCGGCGTTCACGCCCGACCGCTCGACGCGATCGATTTCCGGACACGAGACGGTTTGCCGGAGCACGGCTGGCCAATCGACAGGGCGCAGCTCGAGCCCTTCTACCAACGGGCCCAACAGGTGTGCGGGTTGGGCCCGTTCGCCTACGATGCGAAGACATGGGAGGCCCAAGGCTACGGGACTCCGCTACCTCTGGATCCTAAGCTCGTCGAATCGGTGATCTTCCAGTTTGGCAGGAACAGCAGATTCGACCGATACGAGGATGACTTCGCGCGGGCCGAGAACGTCAACCTCGTGCTCCACGCCACCGCCGTGCACCTCGCCGACAGCGGCGGGCGCGTGGTCCGGACGGACTGTGCGACGTTGTCAGGCAACCGATTCGGCGTCCACGCACGGACGTTCGTTCTCGCCGCGGGAGCGATCGAGACCGCTCGCCTGCTGCTGGTCTCGAGGGACAGCCAGCCCGCTGGCATTGGCAATGACCGCGATCTGGTGGGCCGGTCCTTCATGGAACATCCGGATGTCACAACAGGATACCTGATTCCCGATCCGAAGCTCGACCAAAACGCGTTCAGGCTGTACCAGCACCAGCGCGCTGGGGAGCACGTCACGGTCGAAGCCATGTTTCGGTTAAGTGACTCTGCTCTGAGCACAGAGCGACTGCTCAATGCCGTGCTGCGTCTACGACATACCTACCGCTCTGGTATGACGCCGGCCGTGCGATCGGCCCAGATCGTCCGCAGATCGGTGCACCACGGAGTTGCGACGCCGGGGCTGGCGAGGCACGCGCTGAGGACCATTCTGGGCGCACCGCAGATCATCCGCCACTATGCGACCTGGCGCTCCGGGCGCCCACCGGAGGTCTTCGGCATCGACGTGATGGCCGAGCAGGCGCCGACGATGTCCTCTAGGGTGAGACTCGCGCGACGCCGAGATCGACTCGGCGTCCCCATGACGATCCTCGATTGGCGGCTGACGAGCATGGACTGGGGCTCGATCCGGCGGACCATGGAGATCTTCGGCGACGCCGTCCGTGAGGCAGGCGTGGGCACTGTGATCTCGACCCTTGGAGACGGGAAGCATTCGCCGGCGGTGTTCGGCAACTGGCACCACCTCGGTACGACACGGATGCACAACGACCCCACTCGTGGAGTCGTGGACGAGAACTGTCGGGTACACGAGATGACCAACCTCTATATCGCCGGAGGATCGGTCTTTCCCACCGGCGGCTATGCCAACCCGTCGCTGACCATCGTCGCGCTCTCGCTTCGGCTCGCCGATCACCTCAGATCGACGCCGAACTAGAGACCCCATTATGTCGAATGCCCCTCAGCAAAATGAGGTGGGATCTGGAGTGCCGGCCGCGATCGGTCTGACCTGCGGATTGCGGCTGGCGCAGCGGTGAAGGGTAGGCTGAATTGTCGCCTTCGAGAACGTGGGGGGCGCATGATGGACGCAATGGCAATGGGAGCATGGATTCGAAGTTCGACAGCGCGAAGGACAGTTATCGGCACGTTGGCTCTTAGCAGCGTGTTGATCCTTACCGCGGCCGCCCTCGTCAAGGTCAACAGTTCATCCTGTCCCCTCGATGCGATCGCCATTGAGCCTGGCAGCTCGATCCAGGCAGCGGTCGACATCTCTGGCGAGGGCGCCGTGTTCTGCCTGAAGGAAGGAATACACAGGGCGCAAGCCGTTCGCCCACGGCCGGGGCAGATATTCTACGGGGAGAGCGGAACCGTTCTGAACGGCAGCAGACTGCTGGACGGTTTCAGACGCGAGAAGAACTATTGGGTGGCGAACAGCCAACTCCAACGTATTCCCCGACATGGCGAATGCCTGCCGAGCGCGCCGGCCTGCGACCAGCCCGAAGCGGTTTTCATTGACGACAAGCCGCTCACGAAGGTGCTGAGCAAGGATGCGCTTGCAAGCAATGAAGTTTACATCGATTACGCAGGCGGCCGGGTCTATGTCGCCGACGACCCGACGAACCACAAGGTCGAGGCGACAATCGCCACGTTTGCCTTCGAAAGCGATGCGTCCGATGTGGTGATCAGCAACCTCACGGTCGAGAAGTATGGGAGCCGGGCGCAAAAAGGTGCCATCCACGCTCGCGAGGGCGCACGATGGATGATCGAAAACTGTATAGTGCGGCTCAACAGCGGTAGCGGGATCGGCGTCGGGACCGGAACTCGCGTGCACAACTGCGACATCCATCACAACGGCCAGATCGGCATCGCGGGCAACGGCAAGGACATCCTCATCGAGGATAACCGCATCTGGTCAAACAACATCTATGGCTTCGATCCAGAATGGGAGGCTGGCGGAGCCAAGATCGCTCGGAGCAGCGGCGTCACGTTCCGTCGTAATCATGTCAATGATAACAATGGTATTGGGCTGTGGTGCGATATCGAATGTCGCAACGTCATTTACGAAGACAATATCGTCGAGAACAATCAGTACAACGGCATCTTCCACGAGATTTCGTTCAACGCGGTGATCCGCAGGAACGTGGTGCGGCATAATGGACGTGGGAGAAGCTGGTTTTGGCGAGCCGATATTGCCATTGCCGCGTCGCAGGACGTGGAGGTGACCGGCAATACGGTGACGGTTGAGCCCGGGGCGTGCGGCATTATGCTGATCGATCAAGGACGCCGCAGCGAGAAAGGCGCGATGTACAAAACGCGCAATAACACCGTTCGCGCCAACGAAATGACATTCGAGGGAGCCCCCTGTGCTGGAGGTGCCTCAGACACAAAGCCCGAGAACGAGAATTTTGGCATCATTAGCAATGGCAACAATCGGTTCGACGCCAACACCTATCGTGTTCGAGGCACGAGTGGCCCGGCTCGCTTCGTTTGGGACGAGGACGTGACCGACTGGGACGGATTCCGGCGCAAGGGCCTGGAGCAGAGCGGTCGCCAGGTCTTGTCCGACAAATGATGGCCGCGCTTCTCCGGGCTGCGATTCAGTTGATCATTCTGAAGGAGTACCTCCAAACTCGGTGTCCCGGCGCCGTCGACAGGTGCGGATGGCCGCAAAGTGGTACCGCGCAGGCGGTCGTTGATCTGAGCCGTTACGACCGACATGATCGGCGCTGATCAAAGCAGGATGCTCAAGCCCGATGCCTAAACTCTCGATCGGAATCCCGGTATTCAATGGAGAGGAGTTCTTGTCGGAGCTGCTGGACAGCTTTTTGGCGCAGACCTTTCGGGATTTCGAGATCCTGATTTGCGATAACGCTTCGAGCGATCGCACTCCACAGATCTGTCGCGAATATGTACGGAACGATGCTCGCGTTCATTATGTCCGCAATCAGCGGAACCTCGGAGCTGTTGCTAACTTCAATCGAGTGTTCGAGCTGTCGAAGGCGCCCTTGTTCAAATGGGCTGCCCACGATGACCTCTATCATGAGACCTACCTGGAGGCGTGCGTCAGGTTGCTCGAAGAGAATCCGGATGTCGTCCTGGCTCACACCGGTACTGCCTTCATCGACGAAAAAGGCGAGCTGCTCCCCTTCGAACAGGAGACAGGAAGCTTTGTCGATCCTACAAATCAAAGGCGGTATTGGGCGGACGTCCCTGGCATAGGCGATGCGCCTGTGGCCATCAGCCGGTTTTGGCAGGTGCTCACGCGCGCCCGCTGGGGGACTCACATGTTTGGCGTCGTCCGTCGTGACATTCTGAAGCAAACATCTCTCCTGCCCAATTTCGCCGGCAGTGATCGCGCAATGCTGGCAGAACTGGCTCTGCTTGGCCGTTTCCGGTGCGCAAACGAGCGATTGTTCCTAAAGCGCTTCCATGCCAACGTCTCGGCCGCTCTTGACCTCAAGGAGCTGAGAGGTTTCCTTAGCACTGACGGCAAGCGCTATTCACGACGACTGCGGCAAATCAAGGCTTTCTTCGGTGCGCCAATTGGCAAACCGATTGGTATCGTGAGCAAGTCGGTGTGCCTCATGCTGGTGGCTGCACATAGCGCCAAGATCACCGTCCAGTCGATAGGTCAAAATGACCCGCGCATGGCGGCCCGTGGTTATGGGTGGCCGGGAGCGCTTGCCCCGCGGATCCGCCAGAGGCGACGCGGCTAAACTTTCTGTCCAAGCCTTGGCTCGACCTCCGGTGCGATGGACTTGGTCGGCCGTAGATGAACCCAGAGATGCCAGCCAAGGAGACGGCCGAGCGGCAGCCAAGATACGCGCAGCGGCGGCCCATGCATCCAACGCTTATAGGCACGGGCCACGTGGAATGAAGGGAAGTCCTGGCGCACTTCCCGCAGGCCATAGACCTTGGAATAGGGGTTGCTCGGCCCATCGGTGTTGCGGTGGATGAAGTTGCTCATCTTCAGATAGTTTCTCAACCCCATCCTGCGGGCGTTGACGACATGCTCGCCGTAGACGCCGCCGGGATCGAGATTGAGGCCCCAGAGGGCCAGCAGGCCGAGACGGCGCAGCAGACTAATCGCGACCAGATAGTTGAACGACCATTTGGCGTAGACCATCATGATCAGCTCGCCATCAGGCTTGAGCACGCGAGCGATCTCGCGTTCGGCCAGCCGAATGTCGGGGATATGGTGTAGCACCCCGTGACTGAACACCTTGTCGAAGGTGTTGTCGGGATAGGGGATGGCCAGCGCGCTGCCTTGCTTCAGCTCGTCATAGGGCAGCCGACGCAGCTGCAGCCGGGTGCGCAGCCGGGCTACGGACTCCGCCGTGAGGTCCAGCCCCGACCAGCGCGCTCCTCGGCGGATGATCTGCTCCGAATCAGTGCCCTGGCCGAGGCCGATCTCGAGCACTTTCGCGCCACGGAAGTCGATGCCATCGAGGCAGCCCAGGATGTGACCCTCGCGGCTATAGCGGAAGGCGTCGTATTGCCAGAAGAACGCTTCGTAGTCGCCACGGAAGGCCTGATCGAGGCTGCCGACCTGCTGATCGCCGCAAGGATGAGCCTGCCAGAACGCTTGGATCTGCGCTTCGTTCATGGGTGCCCTTCCAAGGCTTATCGTGAGGTTTGCAGCCGTGAAGCTGACAACTGGAAGCGCCCAACCTTTTTCAGTCAGGCGATTAACTTGCCTGACGGACCTTTCTTTAGGCCCGCCTGCGCAGGACGTCCCAGAGCAAATAGAATAGGAATATAGAATTATATCGGAGATAACGCGGGCCCAGTCGGAGCGGCTCCTTGCTTAACCGGTAAGCCCAGGTCAACCCCATCCGTTGCATCCACGGCGGAGCGAACGACTGGCGGCCGCTGAGCAGCGCAAATGCATCTCCCACCGCGAGGAACACACCGCGCCGGTACCGCGCCTGATTGTCGATGATCCACCGTTCCATCCGCACGCCGGGCAACGCGACCCACACGAAATCCGGATCGGCGTTATTGATGGTATCGGCGAACGAAACCTCGTCGGCCTCTGTGAAGGGCCGAAACGGCGGGCTAAGCATGCCTACAATTTTAATATCCGGTTGCAATTGGACCAGCGCGCGTCGCAGCTCCACGAGGCATTCCTCGGAATCACCGAAAAAAAAATGCCGCCAGGGTCGAGGCGTGTGCCGCAATGTGTGTCGCATAAAATATGGACCATATACCCGGTCCTTCAGGCCGGCTCCGCGAAAGTTGAGCGCCCAAACCACCGGCATCCCGTCCGGCAACACCAGGTCGAAACGGGCCAGTACCCGGGCGAATTCGGAGTTGTGCCGGGCCTCGCCAAGGATGTGAGTGTTGGATGGACAGACCGCTGTGGCCCGCGGTTCACGAGCGAGCGCCTTGATTCGCTCCAGCGCGGAATCGTAAGTGACACAAGCGACGGCCGTTCCCAAAAGCACGATGGAGTCCAATGATCCATTAGTTGAATACGCCGCATCGGGCTGCGCGCAGCAGGAGAGACCGGCATAGGTCGGGTTTTCACTCACAATTGCCATGGCGTGAAGACCCTGTTTCCCGCGGTAACGGCTAAGTCCCGGTACTGAGGCCAGGGACAACAAATAACGACGAGATCCACACCGGGATCTTTTTTGAATTCGTCCCAGTTCGAGATCATCTCGAACTCGTGGAGGCTCGGAGCATTGACAGGGGTTGCAGCGAAGTCATGGACGAGGACGCGATTGCCGCGCCGTTTGAGCCGTTGCGCCAGAAAAAGTCCCGCCGCTTCCTCGGTAATATACGTGTTCGGCTTGTACGCAACGCCGAGAACCGCAACCACGTCGCCTGGCCTGGTCATTTCCTCTATTTTCTCGACCAACTCTTCCTTGGTTCGCTCGTTCACCCGGTCCGAAGCCTCTGCGAGCGGCGCTTCCAGTCCGACCTGCCGCGCAGTGTAAGCCAGCAGACGGTTGTCGCGCGGGAAACAGGGGCCTCCATAGCTTAAACCGGCGCGCAGGTATTTTTTCCCAATACGGCTGTCGTTGCCGAGAGCGTCGAGTATTGCATGAATATCGGCCTGTGGATGACGCGCTGCAATAAGCCGCAACTGATTGGTAAAGCTGATCTTCATGGTGATGTAGCTGTTCAGCGAAATTTTCGTCAGCTCCGCGCTGACGATGGACATGCGCGCGATCCGCGGTGAATTGCGGTTGTATTTCCTGTAGAGGTGTTCCAGGGCCGCGCCGCCTTGGGGATCCGATTCGCCAATCAACACCAGGTCCGGTTCCAGCAAACCATTGATCACGTCGCCCAGTGCAATGAATTCGGGATTGTAACAGACGCTGAAATCCCGGCCGCAAATACCATCGAGCTCGCGTTCTAACGTCGGAATTAGAACCGCATCGATGGCGCCGGGCGTGGTCGTTGAACTGCAAACAAACAGATGATTCTTCTTGCCGGCGTCCTTCATTGCCCTGGCCACCGGCTGCATGGCCTTCAACAAAAATTCGTTCGAAAAACTACCGTCCGGAAGGCTCGGGGACGGGGGAATAAAGAACGTGACATCCGTAGCAACAGTTTCTCGGGCATCGAGAGTGGCACGAAATCGTGACTGTCCGGCTCGGATAGTTTCGGCGAGTAGCGGCTCATCTAGCGGCGCGAGACCCTCGTTGATCTTTCTGACCTTCTCCTGATCAATGTCCACTCCCACAACTTCAAAACCGCGTGCTGCCAGAGTCGCAGCTATGCACGCGCCCAGTTTCCCCAAACCGCAAACCGAAGCGGTCTTGATCGAGTTCATGTCGGGTGAAAGTTCACCTCGACGTCGCTCGGTTACGCGGGCTATCTCGATACTGTCTGCGAACATGAGGATTCCCCCAAGTACATGAAGGTGTCATCCGTCAATGAGCCATTCTTGAGCACCTGTTCTGCGATCGCGACACCGCCGGCATTCGATGCAGCCTTGTCCGCCGTTGCGCGCGCGCCGGCCTGGATGGAGGAAAGAGAGGCTCGGGGGCACGCGTCAATGGAGGCGCGTTCGAGCCAGATTTCGCGCCACCACAAATGGATGCTGCGAGGACAGAACATCCGCTTACCGTGATAGAGCGCTTTGCAGCTGACGCCTTCCAGAATAACCGCCGGCGTCTTCATCCGCCTCAGTTGTCCCGTTTGTTCGTCCACGAAGCGTTCGACGCAGGCTTTGACGCGAAAGACCTTGCCGCAGAATGGCACAAGCTCGGCGTCGAACCTGAGACCTCTGTTCGAAAGGCCGACGTCCAGCGTCGCAAGGATTTCTCCATAGGATCTTACCCGCACCAAGTCGCCCGGCCGAAGACCGAGATCGCGTCTGGGCGTGGGCTGACCGAGCGGGATCGCTCCCCTCAATCGCGGGAACGGAACACCGCCGGTGAGAGCCTGGATTCGATTATATAGCCAACGGGCTGGGCCTCCCCATCTGTCGCTGAAGGCCAGCGTTCCATAGTAGTAGAACAAATACAAAAAGCCGCGAGCTATCTCCGGCAACGTTGTGTTGCCTGACCGATATGAATCCACATACTGGCGGACATCCCACAAACTGAGCGGTGTCGTATAGTTGAGCAGTTCGGTGGCCTGACAGCAATATCTGGCTTCTCCGTCGGAGCCTCGGCGCTTTGTGGCGCCTAGGACGTCGCTTTCCGTGCAACGTGGCGGTGAACGCGCCTCCTCGCTCGGCGACTGGACGGGTTTCGGCACGTACTGGACCTTCCCAGGCCCGTCGACGGGTTTGAGCCAGGCGCTCTTCCAGAATATGAGGCAGCCGGCCTGACATCCACCGTACGCCTGACCATCGCAGCGGAGACTGAGATGGAATCCGTCTTGCAGGCGTCGCCCTGCATACTGCCCGCTGACCGTATCGCACGTCTTGTACGCGCTCTTGTAAATACGAAAGCGGTGACCGCAATATCTGAACATTTGCGGCATGAAGGGGAGACCTTCGAGGCGTCCATCCTTGTCGAGTGTCCTGAGAATGTCCTCCTTGCTCAAGACCTCTACCCAGTCGCCTGCACACGCTTTCATGCCAACGTCCCATCAGTCCGGAAAGGTGACCTTCGAGCTACTGACTACGAACACCAACAGCCGCTGACATGGCGACCGTGGTCCCCTTGGTCAGACTTTAAACCGATCTCTTTGATGAGCCAGATTTCGAAAAAGGCGACATGACTATTCTTAAGGGGTATTCCTTACGAGGATGTCGGGCGCAGTGCAGAACAACAGCCCCCGCGCAAGATGTCATGCAAAAGCACAAGGACATCCAATGGCCTCGTGGCATCGCTGCGCTGGATGTCGCGATATGGCGACATCGATCTGATCTGAAAAGCTGACGGGGTTACGACTGGACACATCGCTTCCGAAAGATCGCCGATGGCTGGCTGAAGTACCATCATCAGGGACGGGGCCAGCACGCCGAGCAAGAGTGACGAGCGTAGCCAGGAAGCGTGTTCATCCCCAAAAACTCCCTTCGTCATCAAGCCGTCCAGCCGGCGCCGTCATCGGGCCCCATAGATGAACCTCCCCCTCACTCTCGCAACGCATTCAAACGATCCTTCGCCTCCTGAATGCCGTCGGCGAGCGCCTTCGCGTAGAGCTCGCGCGCCTTCGCTACTTCGCCGCGCGCTCCAAAGGCGCGCCAGGCGGATAGAATTGCGGGATCATAGGTCTCCGCAAGCATAAAGCTTGCTTTTGGATTCCCGATCTTGGCGGCGCGCTCGAGCACGATCCGTGCCGCGCCGACATTTCCCTGGCCAAGCAGCGCACCGGCGCGTGCAATCAATCGCGCCGCTTGCGGATTGCCTTCTGCCTCGGCGTCTGCAGGCCTCCCCACCGCTGCCGCTTCTTTGGCTTGCATTGCACCTGATCCTGTACGGACGGCGGCTTGGAAATCCACCGCAAGGCCGACCGTCACGCGCTCGTCCATGGATCGCCGTACCGATTTAGTATCCTGAGCCATTGCTTCGGTCCTGTGGCGCCCCCGCTGCGGAGATTGTTGCAGCTCCGCGATCTCGCGCTCCGCAATCTGCTTGTGCTGCTCGGATTCTGCATCTGTCTTACGGGCTCGTGCTGTCTGCGTCTCGATCTCACTACGAGCCGCCGCAAGCTCGCTCATCAGCACGGCGACACGAGCCCGCGCCTCCTCGATCGCGCGACGGTGTTGCTCGGTGCTCGCCATCACCTCTTGTCGCGCGGTATCGGCTTCCTTTACGAGGGCGGCTGTCTTTTTTTTCTCCTCTTGCAGGGACCGTCGCAGTTCCGTGACTTCGCCATCCGCTGCCTGTGTCAACTGGCCGGCTTCTTCGCCCGCTTGCCGTGCCCGTGCTGAATGCGTCTCGATCTCGGTGCGCGCCGCCGCAAGCTCGCTCATCAGCGCGGCGACACGAGCCCGCGCCTCCTCGATCGCGCGACGGTGTTGCTCGGTGCTCGCCATCACCGCTTGTCGCGCGGTATCGGCTTCCTTTACGAGGGCGGCTGTCTTTTTTTTCTCCTCTTGCAGGGACCGTCGCAGTTCCGTGACTTCGCCATCTGCTGCCTGTCTCAACTGGCCGGCTTCTTCGCCCGCTTGCCGTGCCCGTGCTGAATGCGTCTCGATCTCGGTGCGCGCCGCCGCAAGCTCGCTCATCAGCGCGGCGACACGAGCCCGCGCCTCCTCGATCGCGCGACGGTGTTGCTCGGTGCTCGCCATCACCGCTTGTCGCGCGGCATCGGCTTCCTTTACGAGGGCGGCTGTCTTTTTTTTCTCCTCTTGCAGGGACCGTCGCAGTTCCGCGACTTCGCCATCCGCTGCCTGTCTCAACTGGCCGGCTTCTTCGCCCGCTTGCCGTGCCCGCTCTGAATGCATCTCGATCTCGGTGCGCGCCGCTGCAAGTTCGCTCGCCAGCTTCGCGACACGAGCCCGCTCTTCGTCAATCGCCCGGCGCTGTTGCTCGGTGCTCGCCATCACCTCTTGTCGCGCGGCATCGGCTTCCTTCACGAAGGCGGCTGTCTTTTTTTGCTCCTCTTGTAGGGAGCGTCGCAGTTCCGTGACTTCGCCATCCGCTGCCTGTCTCAACTGGCCGGCTTCTTCGCCCGCTTGCCGTGCCCGTGCTGAATGCGTCTCGATCTCGGTGCGCGCCGCTGCAAGTTCGCTCGCCAGCTTCGCGACACGAGCCCGCTCTTCGTCAATCGCCCGACGCTGTTGCTCGGTGCTCGCCATCACCGCTTGTCGCGCGGCATCGGCTTCCTTCACGAAGGCGGCTGTCTTTTTTTGCTCCTCTTGTAGGGAGCGTCGCAGTTCCGTGACTTCGCCATCCGCTGCCTGTCTCAACTGGCCGGCTTCTTCGCCCGCTTGCCGTGCCCGTGCTGAATGCGTCTCGATCTCGGTGCGCGCCGCTGCAAGTTCGCTGGCAAGCGCGGCGCTATGAGCGCGCTCCTCGTCGAGCGCGCGGCGATGCTGCTCGGCGTTCGCCGAGATCGCCTGTCGTGTGGCAGCGGCCTGCTTGAGGAGGGTGGCGGTCTTTTCGCGCTCCTGCTCGAGCGATTGCGCGGCCGCTGCGACTGCCGCCTGCAACTGCGCATGGAGCCCGTCGATTGTGCGCCGGGCCTCGGCCAGTTCATTCGCCAAAGCCTCTGCCTTCTGCTTGTTCTGCTGGAATTGTCGCGCCTCCGGGGTAGGGAGCGCCACCGACTGCTGAACCTGCACGACGGTCTCCCTCGCCGATCCGCTTTTCGCCTGGTCGACCTCGGCTCGCTGAGGCGCAGATAATGCAGGGTCACCCGGCTCCGGAAGCGCGAATCGAATTTCTTCCACTACGGCGTGGAAATAGACCATTATCGCCGCTGCGATCACGCTTGCGGCTGTCCAAATTGCAAATCGCCGGCCCGCGGGCCCGAACTTGGTTACTTGATCCATTGTTCTCTCGCCGGGAATATTGCCCCGCCGAAATTGGACACCAGTGCGACGGCGTAAGCTTGCTGGGATCGTCGTTTTTCAACGGCCCAACCGCCGGCCTTAGGCGGACTAGTGGGCGACTTCGTGAGTCCCGCTCGCATCGTCCTCGAGTATTACGGTTTTGCCGAGTGTTACAGTCTTGCCGTCTCTTGGCGCGGTCTCGATCGGCTGGGGCATGAAAAAAGCGCGATCTGACGTGGGGTTACCTAACCCCATTCATGCACAGCCCGCAATGTGCTCAAAGCACCCCTTAGTGTGCTCAAGGTACCCCTTTTGGTTCTGTTCCAGATAGTCCTTTCGGGGAAGCGCACGCGACGTTGCTTGCCGCTCGCACGTCTGAGGGCTGGCCCCAAACTGGGGAGGGTACTTCGGAATAAAACCGGTGAGGCGGCTGTGCCTGCTGGAGTGTTGATCCTGATCTTGCTTGCCTAAGTTCGACAGTGCCGTGGCGGCGATTGGACTTCTTGCGAGCAGCCTTGGCCGGAGCTGGATGTTTCGCACTCCAGTGCTTTTTGGATTTTGCTCTAGGTTCGATTGGCTAGGCTGATGCTCCTGTTCAACTCCGCTTCGCCTGCTCGCTCCTGTAGCGTTTGGCCAACCAGATGCGAGGCTACGATCTGAGCACTCCATCCGAGGTGCTGCGCTCGGCAGATTTCAATTCAAAGCTCGGCAATCAGCCGGACCACGCTCTGACGTAGCCACGCGTGCGCGGCATCGTGATCGTAGGAAGCATGCCAGAGCAACTGAAAAGGCACCTCCTGCAACTCCACGGGAGGCGGGCTGAGGCTGAGCCTGAGTTCGGTGGCGAACGGGCGAGCTAGTCGCGCGTGCCGGTGCACACGTCGTGCAAACGCCGCCCCAGCTGAATGGAGTACGCTTTCGTTCCAGTACTCATCGGTCGTTGGTTTTGAAGCTCCTGGACGTGGCGCATCGGCGGTCGACGCCACAGCCACACGGCCCCAGCTCGTCCCTCTATCCCCAAGGTGCTGGGGCTTCCTTGGCCTTAGACGTACGCTTGTCAGGTCTTCATGTTCCGCCACTTGGCAGCGGAGATATTGCCTCACTGCAGGGGCAGCCCTCAACGACCGACGGCGAGCCGCTGTAGTGGTGTCTTGCCCGATTCTGTTGCGCGCTTCATTTCGCAACGCGCGCTTCCTCTTTCTTGCTCACATGCCAGATCAGGACGTGATAGTGTGGCACGTCCACTCCGGGGTGACCCGGGTTGAAGTAGAGATTGACGTGGTCAACTGGTCCGGCGAACCCAGGCGCCTCCATTGACTTGTGATCGTCGATGTCTTTTGTCGGGACCATATACAACGTCGCTACCAAACGATCTTTGCGATCGAAGCACAGGAAGGGCCCTAGCGGCAAAGTTTCGGGTTTGACAAAGACAATGCCAAGCCCAGGAAAGAACTTTGGGAAGTTCACAAACTCGCTGAGCCGCTTGTATCCGTTCTTTTCGGCAATCTTGCGCTGATTTGGAAGCGAACGAAAGACGTGATACTTTCTGTGCGCTTTGCCGCTTCGGCGAGCGGTTGTTTTTGCTCTCCGGCCCACGTGCAATTGCAAGCTAGTCGGTGCGAGCGCCTCCCACTGCGCGCGTTCGGCTTGCGCAGGTTGGGCGGCAGGCCGCCTCACGTCGCTGATCAACCCGAGCAATGCAATTAGTGCTGCGGCGGCAAGTTGATTGCGCATTGAGATCTCCCAACGTTTGCTCACCTGCCCTCCTTGCGTTCTCGCCACCACCGCAGGAAATCCTGGAACAATGCTTCGCGGTCCTGCGGATTGCTGATCGAATGCTGCTTAAGGAACTGGTCGGACGCGTTTGCGAAGCGCGGTTTCTCCCGCCGATTGGCGCTCGAGCCAGCGCTCCGCAGGACGAAATCGCTGCCAACCGGGTAGCTGCGCCGCCAAGGTCACCTCACGCCATTTGGGGTGATGACCGTCGCCGAGAAATTCAGGAAACCGCGAGAACAGGGTCTGGACAAACAGTTCCAGGAGCTGAAACCGCTCCTTACGGATCGGCCAGTTATAGGCGAAAAGAGCGGATTGGATCGCGATCGTGTCCACGCTTTCACCGGTCGCGATGATGTTTGGATAGTCCTCGTGATGGAAAGCCGATGGCAGGAAATCACGCTCCAGTGCCGGGGAATACGGGATCGGCAGGAAGCGAATGCCATCGGATTGCGCGTAGCGCGCGAGGAAGTTGACCGGCTTTCCCGACACCAACAGGGTCGCGACAATTTGCCCGTTCCGCATCCCATCCAGCGCGGCATCCAGCCCCAGGTTCACTTCGCTGATCTTCACGTCCAGACCGTTGAACACCTCACGGCCAAGCATAGCACCGGCGCTTCCCTCCTCCCCCAGATTGACCGTCTGTCCCGCCAGATCTGTCAGATCTCTGATCTCCGGCCGCGCAAGGAGATGGAACTCTTCGGAAAAAAGGGGCACGATGTAGACAAGCTTGCCGCGGATATCGCCGAACGTCTTCGCTTCCCGGAGCCGATCGACCAAGACCACAGGCGCTATCGCCATATCGGCACCTGCCAGGGTGAGTATATCCAGGATATTGCGGCTGCCACCGTTTCCGACCATGGGCATTACCCGCAGTGCCATCTCGCCGCGAGGACCGGTCTCTTGGCCGCTCTCCAGCACGGTTGCAATTTCTTGAGCTATAGCGAATTCGCTGCTGTGCGGCGCACCGGAAACCAAACCTGCGGTGTACCGGATCTCAGATGTTCCCACTGCCTTTCTGGGGGCGCTTTCCTTCCGCGAAGACATATTCGCGGGTTCACGCAGAGAGACGGATGGTCGTGTTTGCGCGAGGGATCCCTGCACCTGTTCGCCGAGCGAGGCCGCTGCAATGAACGCGGTGAAGAAGCCGATCCGAACCGCTCCGCAAACCCTCATCGTTCAAACCTGTCCGTAGACCAGGCGTGACATCCTTTAACCGTAAGCGAGAATGCTTGGACCGACAAGTCACCCTTTAGGGTGATCTCAGAAACGCGCCACATCTCGGCCTCAGTTGAAAATTCGCGCGCTGCGCGCACGGCTCTTCCTTCCACGATCACGGGCTCAGCTCGTGCCGTCCGTCGAGAAGTAACCCGTCCCATGACACGACGCCGGACGTAAAGAGCGCGTTCGCGTGGATCGAGCCTGACCTGGCGGGCATTGCGTAGACGGCCCGAGGCTCCCACCCCGTGTCGGAGAAGATCGCGCAATCCGGCATCGGCCGAACAGGCGCTTGAATACACGCTTGCCGCCAATCCCCTGGTCGGCATCCGCGAGCAGGAGATCTGGGATTTTTCCGGAAAGCTGTTCGAGCAGATAGCGATCAATCCTACGCTCGCCGCAAAGCATTACATGTCCTATATCGGCGAGCTGGGCCGCATTGTGAGCGGCGATTGCGCGCTTGCGCCTGATGCCAGGGACAAGCGCGTCGCCGACAGGGGCGCAATGCGCCAGAAGCGCAAGTCCGAATAGATAGCCCTGAGAGTGAGCCCCTGACGAGCGCTCGCTGAGCTCACGGCAGGTTCCGGCACGATGAAATAAATGAGTCCCGCTGTTGCGACCGTCGCAAACGTCAGCACTTCAAACAGACCTCGCCAGCCGATCCAATCCAGCAACCATTCCGCCGGAGCCGTTGCGGTAGCAGTCCCTAATGATCCGAGCATGATCATGTAGCCGTTGACAAGCGCCACGCGCTCCTTCGGAAACCAGACGACGATGGCCTTTAACCCCGCCATCAATGCACCTGCGACGCCAAGTCCGATCGTTGCGCGGGCAACGAGAAGCTCCGCAAACCCCGATGCTGTGCCAAATAGCGTTGCACCTCCAGCCGCTATGACCAGGAGCGCGCCTGAACTCGTCTCGGGCCAAAACGATCCAGCAGCACCCCTATGGGGATCTGAGCGGCCGCAAAGAACAGGAAGTAGACCGACGCAAGCAAACCGATGTCTGCGGCATCGAGCCCAAACTCCGATATTAGCTGACCCGACACTGAGCTCGTGATGGTCCGAAAGAGATCGGAGAGATAGTAGCCCGCAACAAAGAGGAAGAAGACGCACGCAATTAGCCGCCACTTTTGAAGCGGGCTTCTGGAGCCAAGAGACGCCTCTGCCGGCTTCGGCTCAACATTTGACGATACGGCCGGCTCCGTTGGCGCTCCAGCCTTGCTCTTCTCACGCCGGCGAGCAGAACGAATTCGGGAGGTGCCGAAAGTTGGAGTTGCTGCCGTCCTCCCGGGCGGCAGCACTCAGTTTGTCTTGGATGTCTTCATCGGTTTCCGAGGCGGTTTCCTCATTCACTTGTTTCGACCCGCGACCGCTTGGCCCGCCCTCGCCGATCTCGAGGTCGGACTGGTCGAGGTTTGCGGCGCCGAGCCGGTAGAAAATCGTGTTGTCACGAGGGAACGAATCGTCCCCCGGACAATCTGGTTCTAATTCTACAGCAAGCGGTACCCTGTGGCGACGAGCAGAACAGATTGTCCGTTTTGCTCGCCCCGATGTCCTATTCTACGACGAGTACGTAATCGACCTGTACCGTCGGATCTGCGGGCTGTATCGAATGGGGTGAAGATAGAGAGACAAAGGGAAAGTTGCAAAGCAATCCGGCCGCGCCACGTCCTTCCACAAAAAGCGTCGCACGAGACCCATTTTGTTCTCGACGACCACTCCGCGAAGGTCTTGGAAAATAAGGATTTTCCTTTGGTGGGCGCACCAGGGCTCGAACCTGGGACCCGCTGATTAAGAGTCAGCTGCTCTACCAACTGAGCTATGCGCCCGGATGCTGGGTCCGGAAAACCCTTGCGAGGGGCGTCGTTTAGCAAAGCGATCCCGGGATGTCCAGCAAGCCGGCGGAAGTTTTCCCGGGCTTTGGTGGACCGCCCGAACGGCAAAAAGCCGCTGGGTTTCAGCGGCTTCTGCCAATGTTCGGATCAGGCCTTGGTCGGCGGCGCCTCAGAGCCGCTCGTGGCCGCCCCGGTCCGGGCCACCATCCCGGTCATAGCGGTCGCGGTCATAGCCGCGATGGCGGTCAAAGTCGCGGTCCCGGCCCATTTCGCGCTCGAACCGGCGGTGGTGCCAGCTGTCCCGGCCGGCGAACCGGTCCATCCGGGTCAGCACAGCGAGCCGCCGCTTCTGGCTATCATCCAGCGTCTTGTAGAGCGGGTCGGCCGCATCGGCGATCTTCTTCATGGCCGCCGCGCTGGCCGCCATGTTGTCGGCGCGCTCGCGCAGGCGCGACACCGGATCGTCCGGCTTCTGGCTGGAATCGTCCCGCGACGCGCCCATGCGCGCATTGGCGCGATCGATCTTGAGCTTGGCGAACTCCCTGACCGCGGCCTCGACCGGCGGCCACAGCTTCTCCTGCTCGGCCGTCAATTTGAGGCCGGCATGGACGGCCGCGATGCGCGCGTCGGCATAGGCCGCCCGGTCCTCCGGGCTCATCCGCATATGGCCGTAGCCCCAATGACGGTGCTGGGCGTAGACGGCGGTCGAACCGGCGATGGCAAGAACCGCGACCGCAGCGATGGCGAAACTCCTCATGCGAACCTCCTCTGGAAAGGTTGCCTGAGGATGGCTCCGGCCCTGCCAGTCTTCAACTTAACGTTTGGCAAGGGGCACTTCCCTTACCAACATGTAATGTGGCGCCCTTTGATCCAGTGCAATGCGCGACCAGCTACAGCATTCCGAGCACACGCGGCAGCCACAGCGACAATTCCGGGATGTAGGTGATCAGGCCGAGGAAGACCAGCAGCGTAATCAGCCACGGCAGCACCGCGATCGACAGCTCAGTGATGCCCATCTTGGCGATGCCGGAGGCGACATAGAGATTAAGCCCGACCGGCGGATGGCACATGCCGATCTCCATGTTGACTACGATGATGATGCCGAAATGAACGGGATCGATGCCGAGCTTGACCGCGATCGGATAGAGGATCGGCGCCATGATCAGCACGATCGACGACGGCTCCATCACGTTGCCTGCGAGCAGCAGCAAGAGGTTCACCACCAAGAGGAAGGTGATCCAGTTGATGCCGCTGCCGGTGATCCAGTTGGACATCGCCTGCGGGATCTGCTCGCTCGTCATCAGGAACGAGAACAGCACCGCGTTGGTGACGATGTAGAGGATCATCGCGCTCATGTTCGCGGAGACGAGCAGGACCTTCGGCACGTCCTTCCACTTCAGGTCCTTGTAGATGAACATCTCGATCAGGAAGGCGTAGACCGCGCTCATCGCGGCGGCTTCCGTCGGCGTGAACCAGCCGGCATAGATGCCGCCCAGCACCACGACGATCAGGGAAATTCCCCAGATCGAGTCCATGAAGGCTTTGATGGCCTCACCCCACGATGCCTTCTCGACCCGCGGGATGTTGTTCTTCCAGGCGCGATACCACGTGGTCGAGGACAGCATGATCGCCAGGATCATTCCCGGCACCATCCCGGCCATGAACAACTGCCCGACTGAGGCGGAGCCGACTTTCTCGCCGTTCGGGCCCAAATATACGGCGCCGCTGGTTGCGACCGAATAGATCACCATGATGATCGACGGCGGAATCAGGTTGCCGAGCGCGCCGCCAGTGACGATCACGCCGGCGGCAAAGCGCCGGGGATAGCCGACCTGCAACATGGCAGGCAGCATGATCGAACCGATGGCGACCACGGTCGCGGGCGACGATCCCGACACGGCCGAAAACAGCGCCGCCGACATTGTGGCGGCAATGCCGAGGCCGCCGGGCCAATGGCCGATCATGGTGCGCGCGAACGCGATCATTCTTCGCGCCACGCCGCCATGGGTGAGGAAGTTGCCGGCGAGGATGAAGAACGGGATCGCCATGATCTCGAACTTCTCGATGCCGGTGAACAGCTTTAGCGCCACCGATTCGATCGGCACCGACGTGAAGGTGAACAGGAACGTCAGCACCGTGAGGCCGAGCGCAATTGAGATCGGCATGCCCGTCAGCATCAGCGCAACGAGCAGGCCGAAGATGATCGCGGCGGTCATCGGGCGATCCCCCCGGCGCCGACCCCGGGCGCATCGATTTCGACGCCCTCAACCTGGGTTTCGTCGTGATGCGGCAGATGGCCGGTGTGCCAGAATTTCCAGGCCACCTGCAGGAAGCGGAAGCACATCAAATAGGACCCGAGCGGGACACAGAGATAGATGATCCAGATTGGCAGTTCGAGGTCGGGCGAGACCTGGTCGGTGTAGTAGAGGCCATGGACGAACTTCGCGCCCATTGATCCGACTACCGCCGTGAACAGCGCACCACACAGCAGGCCGAAAAGGATCGTACCCTTTCGTATCGGAGGACGGAGCTTGTTCACCAGCACGTCGACGCCGACATGGATGCCGGTGCGCACGCCATAGGCGGCGCCGAACTTCGCCATCCACACGAACATGTAGATGCAGACCTCCTGCGCCCAGGACAGGTTGATCGGAAACAGGATGTCGTAGAGGAAGGGAACGCCGACCAGATAGCGATGCATCACCGCGACGAAGATGATCAGGGTCGCGGCTGCGATCAGCACCGTAATCAGCAGTTCCTCAAGCCGGTCAAGGATGCGAAGCAGTATCAATGTCCCCCCTTTAGGCCGGACCCCGGAGGCCCTCACCTTCCATTCCTTCGCGGCTCATCGCCGCTCGCCCCGAAAATGCGAGGGCTTCCGTGCCGTGGCACGGAAGCCCGATCAGCATCGACTCAGTTCGTCGCGCCCCTCGTCTCCTTCAGGAACTCGTCGATCAGCGGCTGACCGACGCGGCCGGCGACATCCTTGTAGACCGGGTCCATCGCCTTGCGCATGGCGGCGTCCTGCTCCGGCGTGAGCGAGATGATCTCGGTCTTGCCGCTCTTCTTGATGTCGGCGAGCGCGTCGTCGTTTTCCTTCGCCGACTGGCCGTTGCCGTAGGCGGTGGCCTCCTTCATGGCCTTCTCGCATTGTGCGCGGATATCCGCCGGCAGGCCTTCCCAGAACTTCTTGTTTGTGACCACGACGTAACCGATGTAGCCGTGGTTGGTGTTGGTCATGTACTTCTGCACCTCATGCATTTTCTGGGTGTAGATGTTCGACCAGGTGTTCTCCTGTCCGTCGACCACGCCGGTCTGCAGGGCCTGGTAGACTTCGGAGAATGCCATCACCTGCGGGATCACGCCGAGTGTACGGAACTGCGCTTCCAGCACCTTTGACGACTGGATGCGGAATTTGAGGCCCTTGTAGTCGGCCGGCGAGATCAGCTTCTTGTTCGCGCTCATCTGCTTGAAGCCGTTGTCCCAATAGGCAAGGCCGATCATGCCCTTCGGTTCGAGCAGTTTTAGAAGCCTGGCGCCGAGCGGGCCGTCGGTGACTTTGCGCAGCGTTTTCAGATCGGGAAGGATGTAGGGCAGGTCGAATACCTCGAATTCCTTCACCCCGATCGGGCCGAACTTTGAGTTCGACGGCGCCAGCATCTGCACCGCACCTAACTGCAGCGCCTCCAGCTCTTCCTTGTCCTTGTAAAGCTGCGAGTTCGGATAGACTTCGACCTTGACCTTGCCTTCGGTGTACTTCTCGGCCAGTTCCTTGAACTTCTCGGCCGCCAGCCCCTTCGGCGTATTGGTCGCCACCACATGGCTGAACTTGATCACGATCGGCGATTGCGCCGCAGCGGGTCCGACCAGAGCGAGAGCCGCGATCGATGCCGCGGCCAAAATCAGCTTGCGCATGTTTCCTCCCTTATTTTCTTCGGAGCGCGAGCGCGACTCCGAAGCTTGCATGCCAAATGCACCAATACAGACAAGCCAGCCCAATTGCCATTGCCCGTTAGCAGGGTCAGGCGCCGCCAATCTTGCTGCGCTGCAAAATTCGGCCCGCGCGGCTTGGCGCAGGATCGTGCCGGAGCTGTACTGCCAGCGTCCAATAAACCTTCGCTATGGCTGATTTCCTCGATACGAAAGGCTCCACTTTCGGCGCCGCAACGGTCGACTGTCATCCCCGCTAAGGCGGGGTACGCCGTGGCTTATCGGTTCAATCACTGCTGTCTCTGGAAACTGGATCGTCCGCCCCAGTGCGCAATTGCGCACAAGGTGGACGATGACAACTGAATACGAGGCCGCATTCTCGCGGCGCATCGCGCCCGAGGTTTGCATCGTCTTGCCCTCACCGAATTCAGAGGGCGCAGGGAAGACCGGGTGCTGGCTGCACCCGCGGTCTCGTGTGCCGTTGCGCATAGCAAGAAGCGCACACGAGCATACAGGTACAGCGGAAACACTCCGGCCTTCCCTGCACAATGGCTTTACGGCTTATACGTGATCTCCCTGGTGAACGGCTCTTTTGCCACCATCGCTACGCAGGGACTCCCGCGCAACTTAACGCCAGCACCGCGGCGTCCAGACCACACGACTTCGCCGTACGCTTCCGGCGCGCAACGTCTCTCGCGCCATCTGCGTCCATCGCATCTCACCGCGCGTTCGTGACGTTGGCCGCCGCCCCTCATCTTGCCGTGAGACGAGCGGAGTTATGCGACTGATTTGGGTGAAAACGGAAGCGGAATATTTTTGATTCCGGGACTTGACACGATTTCTGAAAATCAGAAGTGATTTGCTGTCGTGCCATTTGGTCGCGGCCCGCCGCATCAAGTCGCGCTTGTGCGCAAAGCAAATAAGCCGGCAGCTGTAGGGTGGGCAAGGCCAACAGGTCGCGCGAACGCGCGCCCGATGACAGGCTCCGCGTGCCCACCATCTAACAGTCACGATCGGTGATGGACGGTGGGCACGTCGCTTGCGCTCCTGTGCCTACCCTATCGCAGCTACGTGAGTTCGGATTGGCGGTCACTAACGAAACGGTAATCTCTGTTTCGTCGGGGCGGCTTGACGAAACACCCGACCCGATTGACGAAACCATTTTTCTGATTTCTCGAAAACGTCCTGAAATAGAAGTCTGGCAACATGGCAGGCTGATGAATCCCCCTGCGTCTCGCCAGACCAGCGGCGAGACCAGCGCAGAACTGGAAATGCCATGCTCGCCGAAAAGTATATTCTGCTTTTGGAAACGATCCGCAGCCTGGCCGAGCTCAGCCCGGCCTATGCCGATGGAACTCCGAGAGTCATCAGCACCTCGCCGCACGTTCCCGTCCAGTTGCCGCGCGCTAGTCAGAAGTAGCGGCAACGGTCGTCGAACGAAGGTTGCGTAAAGCGACCAGCGTGCCCACCATCAAGCGGCGCGGTTGATGATAGATGGTGGGCACGGCGCAGGTGCGCCTTGATCCACGGCGCCTCGCCCTCGAGCCAGGCCCGTTCGATTTCATGTGTCCCTCGCCACGCGACGACTCTCGCCGGCTCCCGAGGTGCCAGAGCTGCACCGATGCTCCCGGAACAAATGCCCGCACAGCAATTTGGTTTGAAGCGCGCACCGGCAGAAGGCGGAGCACGATGATCCATCTCGAAAAGGAAATGACCTATCGCGTCAAGACCAGCCATCCGCTGGGTCCGACATACGGCTCGCCGCGTGCGACCCTGCAATACTGGCAGGTGGCTGAAGCCGAACTGAGTGGTCCCCGGATCAAGGCCCAATTGGCCGCGACCGGGCTCGACTGGATGCAGGTGAGCGAGGACGGCTTTTGGCGGCCGAATGTGCGCGCGCAATTCCTGACCCATGATGGCGCCGTGGTGCTGATGAGCTACATCGGGCTGGTCGAACAAACGGCGTCATTCAAGCGAGCCGCCGAGGCCAATGAGCCGACCGACTGGGACGATCAGTACATGCGGCTGTCCGTGACCTTCAACACCGGCGACGCCCGATATGCGTGGATGAATCAAAGCCTGTTCATCGCGGCAGGCCGGCTGCTCGGTACCGGCCATATCGAGTATTCGATATTTCGGATAACGTAGTTTCCGAGCGCGCCCCCGCCATCAGGCGACGCGAACCAAGCTAGCCAGGACCGGCGGACTGGCCGCGGACCAGGATGGAAGCCCGGGCGCAACGACGCCGCGTTAGGCGATGCGCACCATCCGGCCCTGAATCCGCTATCCTTCGTGCAACCTGCCGGCACAATTTCTAGAGCATGATGATTTTTGGTTAGATCAATTTGGCCGCAGACGCGCTTCAACCTCTCCCGCTCGCGGGGGAGGTCGGCGCGAAGCGCCGGGTGGGGGCTCTCTCCACTCGGGCAGTATCGCCCGCGGCGACACCCCCACCCCAACCCTCCCCCGCAAGCGGGAGAGGGAGCGCACCTTCTTCGTGGTCGCGATCGAGTCATGCTTTAGAACCGCGTCGTCACATTGGTCAGCCATTCCGGAGAAACTTCAACCAGGAAGGCTTCGAGCGCTTTGTCCGCTCCCGAGATGACGAGCACGCCTGCGACGAGTAGCAGAAGACCGAGCGCAGATTTCATTCCGCTACCCGCAGCCAGCAATCGGCCGCGCCAGCGCGCGATCGTTTCCCGCGAAAGCCATCCCAACCCCACCAATGGCAGTGCCGCACCGACACCGAACGCGAGCATTGTCAGTGCCACCTGACCAAGATCCCTGCCCTGGGCGGCCAGCAACGACGCTGCGCCAAGCGTTGGCCCCACGCAAGGGCTCCATACGGCGCCCAGCAGGACCCCGATCCAAAACTGTCCGGCAACGCCGTTTGCGCGGCTCGTTGCCAGCCTGCTGTCGGCCCAATTTCCGATCGGACCTGCTGCAACCGCGATCTGCGCCTGTAACCGCGGAGCGACGAGCACGATGCCAACAAGCATGATCAGCGTCGCCGCGACGTAGCGCAGCCGGTCGCCATCCAATCCGATCGAGTGACCGGCCGTCGCCAGAAATAATCCGATGCCGACAAACGAGACGCACAACCCGGCAGCAAGCGCCAAAGGTCCCTGACGATGGCTCGATGCCGCGGCGGCCAGCACGATTGGAACTATCGGCAGCACGCAAGGCGAGAGGATCGAAACGATTCCCGCAAGAAACGCCAAAGCCGTACTGCCGATCGTCATCGCCGCTTTCCCATTCCCAAGTCATCCTCGCCGGCGCGCTCGTCAACAAAGTCAAATGGCTTTTCCGACCATGGCGAAGATCGAATTCCGCCTGGTATCGCCAACCGAGCGGGCGGCTTCCTTGTCGCCCTTGAAGGCAATCAGCGTCGATTGCGCACGGACGCCGAACCGATTGAGCAGATCCTTCTGGCTGTCGAAATCGATGACGAAATAGACGAGATCCTTGAATCTTGGATCGGCCCTCAGATCACTCAGGATCGGGGCCTGCGCTTTGCAAGTCGGGCACCACGGCGCATGAACTGCAATCAGAATTGGCTTGCCGGCTTTCTGGGCTGCAGCGAAGGCCTTGGCATCGAACGCAAACGCGTTATCCGCGAACGCCGGCGAAGCGGCGAGCGTTCCGGCAGCGAGCGCGGCTCCAAGAATGAATCGGCGGGTCAGCATGGCATTCTCCTTGTTGATCTGCATAATTTCGTTTTGGAGGCCGCAAATGTTACGTGTGCGCTGCAGCATGGGCTTCGCTGGGGTTCACGACTGGAGGTTCGAGGCAACCGCGGCAAAGGTTACGGCCCGGCGGAAAATTCTTGTCTGTCGTCGCCGGATGGGCGGTGTATCCAGACCGGGCATCGGGTGAGAAAACGTCACAGGAGCGTCACCGGAGCGCATCAAGCAGCGCCCTGGTTTCCCGCAGATCGGGCGTGTCGAAACCTTCTGTGAACCAGCCATAGGCTGGCGCGAGCAGATCATGGGCCTGCTGCGGCTTGCCCTGATCACGCCAGACCCGGGCCAAGCTGGTGGCGGCGCGCAGCTCCAGGGCCTTCGCTTTCTGGCGACCCGCCACTTCAAGCGCACGCCGAAAGCACGCTTCCACTTCGATCCCGTCGCTGCCTCGCCTTGCCACCGTCAGTTCCCCGATCAAGCGATAGATTTCGGCTTCCCATCGCCGTTCACCAGTCTGCTCAACAGCGGCCGCAGCCTCGGCCAGCGCGGTCAATCCTTGCTCGATTTCTCCGGCCCGCGCCGAAGCTTCAGCCAGCAGCGCGAGATAATACGGTCGACGGATGCGCACGTTCGTCGTCTCGACGGCGGCGAGACCGCTGCGAGCTTCCGCGATCGCTTCCACAGCCTGTCCGCGCTCCGCGATCGCCCAGCCCCGCAAGATGCTTCCCGCCGGGCGCGCCGCCACCGGCGCAGCGGCAGTTCGAGCTCTTCCTCGCGGCCGACCAGCGGGGTTAGACCGGCCGAATGGAAGGCTTCAAACCGGCTCTCGACGGCGCTCGACCGAAGCACCTGATAGGCCTGGACGGGCTGCGGAAAGCCCTTCATCGCGACCGTTCCGAGATCGCGGTACTCGAAAAGATCGCCCAGGAGGTGGCGCGTCATGGGACCGACGACAATGGTGTTCGGCTCGCCAAGTGCTTGCAGACGCGCCGCAAGGTTGGGGTCTCACCCGCCACGGCGCGTTCCAGTGCTTCGCCCGAGCCAATGAGATCGCCGACCACGACCAGCCCCGTCCCAATGCCGATGCGGACACGAAGACGCTCGGATGTTTTCAGTTGGTCGACGGCGTCGATCAGCGCCAAACCGGCACGCACCGCGCGCTCGGCATCATCCTCGTGCGCCTTCGGGTAACCGAAATAAAGCAGTACGCCATCGCCCATGTACTTCGCGACGAAGCCGTCGAAGCGGGATACCGTCTCGGCGACGCAGCGGTGATAGGCGCCAATCACCTCACGCAGGTCTTCGGGGTCAAGATCAGCCGATAGCGCGGTCGAGCCGACGAGGTCGCAGAACATCACGGTGAGCTGCCGCCGTTCGGCCGAAGAGACGGCGCTCAAGCTTGGCACCGACGCGGCGCTTGGGTCTGCCGATGCTGAGGGTCTTGGCAGGCAAGCGGCCGCTTTCAATAGCTTCTTGCGTTGGCCGAGCGAGAAACCGAGCTTCTCCAGGTCCGCCTCATTCAGCTCAGGCAGGATATTGAGATCGATATCGTTCGCCCGCAACGTGGGTGCGAGTTGCACCAGGGCAAGCGGCACTAGCCAGCGCTCCAGCTCGTCCACGGCCTTCCTCTCCTGGCTGCCGTGGACTCTACCAGATCGAGCGTGTGCTCCAAAGTCACTTCGCCGGCGCAGGGGTTCCGAAAGACGCCGGCTTGGCTTCACGCCGATAGTTCCGGGCCCGGTCCTTTGGACCGTCCCGGAATGACGGAGGTTGCGGAGCGATCAGCCCGCCGCCTGCGCCGGCACATCGCGCTGGCGCTTCATGACGATCTTGTTCAGCGCGCCGAGATAGGCTTTTGCCGAGGCGACCAGCGTATCCGGATCCGCTGCACGAGCGCTCATCGAGCGCCCCTCATGCGCGAGACGCACCGTGACTTCCGCCTGCGCGTCGGTGCCTTCGGTTACGGCGTGGACCTGGTACAGCTCCAGCTTCGCTTCATGCGGCACCAGGCGCTTGATGCAGTTGAATACCGCATCGACTGGACCATTGCCCTCGGCTTCCTCGATCCTGGTCTGGCCCTCGACGTCGAGCTTCATGGTGGCGCGCTGCGGACCATGAGTGCCGGCGATCACCGTCAGCGAGGTCAGCTTGATGCGGTCGTGCGAAGCCGCCATTTCCTCGTCGACCAGCGCCTCGATGTCCTCGTCGTAGATGTCCTTCTTGCGGTCGGCGAGCGCCTTCATGCGGTTGAAGGCGTCTTCCAGCTGGTTGGCGCCGAGCTTGTAACCCATCTCCTCCAGCTTGTGCACGAAGGCATGGCGGCCGGAATGCTTGCCGAGCACCAGCGAGGACTGCTTCAGGCCGACCATCTCGGGACGCATGATCTCGTAGGTCGAGGCGTCCTTCAGCACGCCGTCCTGGTGGATGCCGCTCTCATGGGCGAAGGCGTTCCGGCCGACGATCGCCTTGTTGTACTGAACCGGGAACGAGGTCGCCGCGGAGACCAGTTTCGAGGCGCGCGTGAGCTGCGTGGTGTCGATCTTGTTCCAGTACGGAAACTTGTCGTTGCGCACGTTGATCGCCATTACGATCTCTTCGAGCGCGGCGTTGCCGGCGCGCTCGCCGATGCCGTTAATGGTGCACTCGACCTGCCGCGCGCCGCCGACGACGCCGGCCAGCGAGTTCGCCACCGCCATGCCGAGGTCGTTATGGCAGTGGACCGAAAATACCGCCTTATCGGAGTTCGGCACGCGCTCGATCAGCGTCTTCATGAAGTGGGTGTATTCCTCCGGCACCGTATAGCCGACCGTGTCGGGGATGTTCACCGTCGTGGCGCCGGCCTTGATGACGGCTTCGACGATGCGGCAGAGGAAATCCATCTCGCTGCGGGTGCCGTCCTCGGCCGACCATTCGACGTCGTCGATCTGGTTTCGGGCGCGGGTGACGTTGGCGATCGAGAGATCAATCACCTGCTCCGGGGTCATGTTCAATTTGACCCGCATGTGCAGCGGCGAGGTCGCGATCACGGTGTGGACGCGGCCGCGTTTTGCGAACTTCACCGCCTCGGCGCAGCGGTCGATATCCTTCGGATGCGCCCGTGACAGGCCGGCGATGACGGCGTTCTTGGAGCGGCGGGCGATCTCGCTGACCGCCTGGAAATCGCCTTCCGAGGTGATCGGGAAGCCGGCCTCGATGACGTCGACACCCATGTCGTCCAAGAGCTCGGCGACCTCGAGCTTTTCCTCGAAGGTCATGGTTGCGCCGGGGCACTGCTCGCCGTCACGCAGCGTGGTGTCGAAAATGATGACGCGGTCCTTCTCGGACTTGCTGGCGGTGGTCATGTTCTGAATTCCTTTTGGGTATTAGCGCCGGTTCAAATGGCGCTTAAGGGTCTGGTGATCTCGCGCGAACCCCTGAGTGCCCAGGCGCAAATGCCCAGACGGCCCTCAGGGGCCGATAAGAAGCAGAATCCCGCCAAGAAGGAGGGTGGGCGCGGACGCAGCCGGGATTGCAGGGGCAGCCTTGGCCGCTCCCCCCCGAACCCCGTGCTTTTCGCTGCGAATCAGCATTGCCAGACCCTTTTGGACGCGGAAATCCTCGGCCAAAACCATTGACGGTTCGTTGCCGGGAGGGCGTTCCGCGCCCGTTCTAGACGAGAAATGCGACCGCCCGCAATGCCAAAAGAGGGTCAGGAGATATGACCTAGTTTTCGCAGGCATCCGCAAGGCGCCCGTTCGCGTTATTTCCGCCAGCACGACAGGAGGACACGATGGGCGTCGAAACCGAGGTCAAGTTCCGGCTGCCGAGGCACGATCTTTCGGCATTGGCGGGCCTGAAAGTCCCCGGCAGCAGAATTGGCGAAGGCTCGGAGAGTGATCTGACCTCGACCTATTTCGATACGCGGAAACGGAAGTTGAGGCGGCATGGGCTGGTGCTTCGGGTTCGGCAAGCAAACGGCAAACATATCCAGACGGTCAAGAAGGCCTCGGAAAATTTCGGCCGTGGGGAATGGGAAAGCGAAATAACGGACGGCAGCCCGGATCTCGGCAAGGCCGACGGCACGCCGCTTAGGGAAATCTCCTCAAAAAAGCTGCAACGCAAGCTGAAGCCGATTTTCAAGACCTCGGTCCACCGCACCACCTTTCCGGTTCGCAGCAAAGGAAGCGAAATAGAACTTGCCATCGATCGTGGCAAGATCGTCGCCGCAGGACGG
This sequence comes from Bradyrhizobium hereditatis, assembly GCF_020329435.1. Classification (GTDB taxonomy): domain Bacteria; phylum Pseudomonadota; class Alphaproteobacteria; order Rhizobiales; family Xanthobacteraceae; genus Bradyrhizobium; species Bradyrhizobium hereditatis. The sequence continues at coordinate 67,341 of NZ_JAGKJK010000002.1, forward strand.
TCAAGCCGCATCGAAGAGGTCGAACTCGAATTGAAGCGCGGAAGCCGACGCGATCTATTCCAGGTCGCAAGAGCCGTCGAACGAAAACTGGCCGCCGAGCTCTATCTGAGAGGCAAAGCTGAACGGGGCTACGACCTCCTCGACAGCAAGGACGAGCGTCCGGTTTTTGCCCAACCGATCGAGCTGAACGAGGAGATGTCCGCGATAGAGGCCTTCAAGGCCATCGCCCACTCCGCCCTCCGCCACTTTTCTGGAAACATCGATGCGGTCCGCAAGCTCGATCCGGAAGGCGTGCACCAGATGAGAGTGGGATTGCGCCGGCTGCGCGCGGCCATCTCGCTATTTTCCAAGATCCTGAGTGGCGCGAAGACCGAACACATCAAGGCAGAGCTCAAGTGGCTCACCAAGGAATTGGCGCCCGCACGCGAAATCGACGTTTTCCTGCAGGAGAAAGTCGAGCCCGTGGCGCACAAGATCAATCCCCGACGAGGAGCCAGAGCCATTGAACGAGAATTCGCCGGTAGACGCGACGAAGCGCTCGATCGGGCAAGGAATGCTGTGAACTCCGGACGCAGCCGAACGCTGCTTGTCGACCTGCTCGAATGGATCGAGGCGCAAGACGGCAGTGGCAAAAAAGCGACGCTGGAAGTCGGCGAATTTGCCGCGAACCTGCTGAGCCGCCGCGTCAAGAAGATCAGGAAAGACGGAAAGACTCTGCAAGAGATGTCACCATACGAGCGACACAAGCTTCGCATCAATGTGAAGAAGGTCAGGTATGCGGTCGAGTTTTTTGAAAGTCTCTTTCCCGGCAAGCGCGAGCAAAGGGAGCTCGCGCGCCTTTCTCGGCATTTGAAGAAGATCCAGGGTGCTCTCGGCTCACTCAACGATTTCATTGCGGACAGCAAGATGGCTGCAGATGCCGCCCTCAACGCGCCCCCGCAAGATCGACGCGCCCGCGCGTTTGCGTCAGGCTTCATCGTCGGCCACGAGGCTGAACAAACCAAGCCGCTGATGAAAGCTGCCTCCAAAGAAGTCCGCGCGCTTCGCGCCTGCGCGCTGTGAGGGATGCGTCGGCGGTGGGGTTCCCTCCGCCCTTGCGGGTCCTTGCGGGAGAGGCTGAGGAGTGCTCACCTCACGCAGGCCTACTTCTTCCCCTCGCCTTCCAAGGCCTCGCGGACCTTGGCGAACTCGCTGCGGTCGGCCTTGTCGACTTTCGGAAAATGCAGATCGAGTTCCTCAAGGGCTGCGACGATGGACGAGCCGATCACGACGCGGGCGAACCATTTGTGGTCAGCGGGGACCACGATCCAGGGGGCGGCACGCGAGGCGGTATGGTGGATCATATCCTGATAGGCGGCCTGGTACTTTGGCCACAGCTTGCGCTCGCCGATATCGGCAAGCGAGAACTTCCAGTTCTTGGCGGGGTCCTCCAGCCGCTCGAGGAAGCGCTCGCGCTGTTCCTCCTTCGAGACGTTGAGAAAGAACTTCAGGATCACGGTGCCGTTGCGCGCGAGGTAGCGCTCCATCGCCGAGATGTCCTCGAAGCGCTCCCTCCAGATGTCCTTCGTCACGAGCCGCGGCGGGATCTTTTGCCTGGCGAGAATCTCCGGGTGCACACGCACGACCAGACATTCCTCGTAGTAAGAGCGGTTGAAGATTCCGATGTGGCCGCGCTCGGGCAGCGCGACCATGCTACGCCAAAGGAAATCGTGGTCGAGTTCTTTTATCGTAGGCTGCTTGAACGCCGTGACCTCGCAGCCCTGCGGATTGACGCCTTCGAACACGCTCTTGATCGCACTGTCCTTTCCCGCAGCATCCATGCCCTGGAAGATCAGCAGCATCGACCAGCGGTCCTGCGCGTAGAGCTTTTCCTGGAAATCGTTGAGGCGCTCGCGATTGGCCTCGATGATCTTCGTCGCCTGTTCCTTGTCCAGGCCGCCCTTCTCGTTCGTCTTGTGCGACTTCAGGTGAAACTCGCCTGTGCCGTCGTAGCGGAACGGGGCGACATAGGCTTTCAGTTCATCCGCGAGCGGCTGCGAGGATTTCTTGTTCATGTGGTCTTGGGCTTCTTCGGTTGCGTCTTCAGTCGGTCGAGGACGCTACCAAGAATGCCCTTGGGAAGGAATATGATGAAGATGACGAGCAAGAGGCCATAGACGAGGTTGTCCCAGCCGACCGCCTTGGTGCCGAAACTGATGCGCAGAATTTCGGCGAGCATAATGGTGATGATGGCGCCGACGGTGGGGCCGAGCGAGACGTAGAGCCCGCCGACGATGACGGCGAACACCATCTGCAGCGACACCGCAATGCCGCTGACGGTGTCGGGCGAGATGAACATCTGGTACTGGCAGTACAGCGCGCCGGCGAGCGCGGTCATTAGCGCCGAAATCAGCGTGATCTTGAGCTTTTCGGCGGTGACGTTGACGCCGGCCGCAGCCGCTGCGTCCTCGTCCTCCGAGATCGCCTCCATGGCATAGCGGCTCATGCTGTGATCGACCCAGCGCCAGATCAGAAGGCCGAGCACCCAGACCGCGAGCGCGATCAGATACCACGTCGTCTTGTCGTCGAACTGCAGCGCGATCAGCCCGTGGCCGCTCGGCGCGCGGTTCGGGGTGTAGCCGAGCGAGCCGCCGGTGTGGTCGCGCGTCGCCGTGATGACCTGCAGCACGATGCCTGACAGGGCCAGCGTCACCAGCACGAAATAGTGACCGGTGATGCGAAAGCGAAAGCAGGGATAGGCGACAACCAGCGCTAGCGCGCCCGCCGCCACCATGCTGATGGGAATGCCGATCCACGGCGACAGGCCGAGATGATTCCAGAGCAGCGCGGTGACATAGGCGCCGACGCCCATGAAGCCGCCATGGCCGAGCGACACCAGACCGAAGCGACCCATGATCGACCACGCGGTATAGGCGAACGACCAGATCAGGATCAGCACGAGGATGTGCAGGTGATAAGGGTCACGATAGACGAAGGGCAGCGCGATCAGCGCGGCGAGGCCGACGCCCCAGGCAGCATGACGGGAATTCACGAGCGCCTCGCCAAAAGGCCCGCAGGCCGGATGAACATCATGACGATGAAGAAGGCAAAGGCCAGCACGTAACCCCATTCGAGGTCGGCGAACAGCCCGCCCAGCGAAATGATCTCGGCGAACACGAACGCCGCGATGAAGCCACCTACGAAATTGCCAAGGCCGCCGAGGACGCAGATCAGAAAGGTGATGGGCCCGAACGACAGCCCGACGAAGGGATGCACGTCATATTGCAGCACCAGCAGGCAGGCCGCGAGGCCGGCGAGCGCGCCGCCGAGCGCGGAGGTGATGAGATAGATGCGCTTGGTATCCACCCCCATTAGCGACATGATCTGGCGGTCCTGCGAGATGGCGCGGATCGCGGTGCCGGTATAGGTGCGCGTCATGAAGAAGTAGACTGCCAGCATGCCGATCAGGGCGGCGACGAAGGCGAGCAGCCGCGAATAGCTGAAATGCATATCGCCGATCGCGAGCACCGGCAGGCGAATGCCGAGATTGCGGAAGTCGATGCCGAAGGCGACGGTGGCAAAGCTCTGCAGGATGAACAGCACGCCGCCGGTCGCGAGCAACTGGTTGATCGGCGGTGCTGTGAGCAGCGGCTCGATGACGAGGTAATGCAACAGCGCGCCGAGGCCGGCGACCAGGAGGATCGCGATGGGAGCCGCGACCCAGTACGGCAGGCCGAACGCCTGGACCATGTAGTACATGCCGTACATGCCGATCATCACGAGCTCGGCGTAGCAGATCCAGGTGACGTCGATGACGCCGAAGATCAGGTTGAGCCCGAGCGCCAGCAGCGCCAGCACGCCGCCGAGCAGGATGCCGTTGACCACGGCCTCGAGCAGATAGATGTCGAAGATGTCGAGAAATGCCTGCATCGTCTGTCGCCCTATCGCAGCCTTGCTTCACCTCTCCCGCTTGCGGGGGAGGTCGGATCGCATCGCAAGATGCGATCCGAGTGGGGGAAACTCTCTCCATACGGACAGTGTGACTCGCGGAGACACCCCCACCCCAACCCTCCCCCGCAAGCGGGAGAGGGAGTGCAGTTCCGCTGCCGCAACTGGCGCAAGCTCGTCATACCTTAAACCCCGAGATATGCCTGCTTGATGGTATCGGTCTTCATCATCTCTTCCGACGTGCCGGAGGCGCGGATGGTGCCGGCCTCAAGCAGATAGGCGCGGTCGACCACTTTGAGCACCTGCTGCACGTTCTGCTCGACGATCAACACCGTGAGCCCGCTGGCGCGGATGCGTTTGACCAATTCGAAAACCTGCTGCACCACAACAGGCGCAAGGCCCGCCGAGGGTTCATCGAGCAGCAGCAATTTCGGATCCGACATCAGCGCGCGGCCGATCGCGCACATCTGCTGCTCGCCGCCTGACAGGGTGCCGGCCATCTGGCTGCGCCGCTCCTTCATGCGCGGGAACAGGTCGAACACAAATTCCAGCCGCTCGGCATATTTGGCGCGCGCGCCAGGCATGTAGGCGCCCATCTTCAGATTGTCGTCGACGGTGAGCCGCGGGAATAGCCGTCGGTTCTCCGGCACATGCGCAATGCCGAGATCTACGATGCGATGCGCCGGCGTCGCTACGACGTCGTGGCCCTCCATGGTGATCGATCCTTTTGCCGGGCGGATCAGGCCCGAGATCACACGCATCAGCGTGGTCTTGCCGGCGCCGTTGGGGCCGATCACGCCGACCGCCTCGCCCGCCCTAACGTCGAGATTGATACCGAACAGGGCCTGGAAGGTGCCGTAGCCGGCGTCGACCGATTTCAGTTCGAGCATGCGTTACACCCCTGCCCGCCGGCGCGCTTCGGCCGCCGCCGCCTGACTCGAATCCGCATCCGTGCCGAGATAGACCTCGATGACGCGGGGATCGCTCGCCACCGCGCTCGGCAGGCCTTCGGAAATCTTCTCGCCGTGATCGAGCACCATCACGCGGTCGACCACCCGCATCAACACGCCCATGATGTGCTCGACCCAGATGATGGTGATGCCGAGCTCGTCGCGGATCTTGCGCAGCATGTCGGCGGCTTGGTCCATCTCGTGCTCGTCGAGCCCCCCGAGGCTTTCATCGGCGAGCAGCAGCTTGGGCCCCGTCGCGAGCGCCTTGGCGAGTTCAAGTTTCTTCAGGCCGGCGGCGCCCAGGCCGTCGACGCTGGCGTGGCGATCGGTCGGCAGGCCGACCATGCGCAGCGCGCGCTCGGCCGCCTCGTCCGCCTTGGCGCGGCTGTGGCGGCCCTGGCCGTAATAGCCGGCGAGCGCCACGTTCTCGAAAATGCTGAGCCGGTGAAACGGCCGCGGGATTTGGAAGGTGCGGCCGATACCGCCGTTGATGATGCGGTGCGGAGCGACGCCCGCGATCTCCGCGCCATCGAACAGGATCGATCCGGCCGTCGGCACAAGCGTGCCCGACAGCATGTTGAAGATCGTGCTCTTGCCCGAGCCGTTCGGGCCGATCAGGCCGAGGATCTCGCCCTTCTCGACCCGGAACGACACGTTGTTCACAGCGGTGAAGCCGCCGAAACGCTTCACCAGGCCTTCTACCGTCAGCACGCCAGATGCTCCGTTCTCGCACGCTTCAATTTCGTTGAGGCATGCTTGTCGACTTTTCTTGTTCGAGCATAATCCGGAAAACGCGACAAACGCGAAGCGTTTGCGGGATTATACCCTACTGGTTGCTGAACGTCGTGCCCTTCGGCAGTGGCAGCACGGCCTCGCGCTGCGCCTGGCTCTTTGGCCACACCACGTAAGACTTGTCGTCGACGTACTGGATGACCACCGGGAACGAGCGCTCGTTCTGGCCGGCCATCTGGGTGCCCTCGCCGTGGAACTTGACGCCGAAGCCCAGCATGGTGCCGCCTTCCGGAATATCGGTCTCGAGCGCCGCCTTGCGCAACGCATCGGGATCGACGCCGCCGTATTTCTTGATGGCGCGCGGCAGCACGTCGGTCAGGAACAAATAGGTGTTGGAGGCCGCCATGCCGACATGGGCGGAGCGGATCGCGACCCCGGGCTTGGCCTTGTCGAACTCCTCGCCGACCATCTTGATAACAGGCGGCAGCTTCGGGTCCATGTTCTTCTGGTTGGCGAGCCAGATCGAGATCGGATCGGTGTTGAAGACGTAATTAACGTCGGCGCCGAGACCTTCCTTCAGCTTCTCGTAGACGCCATAGCCCGCGCCGTGGCCGACGAGAGCCGCGAATTTCAGACCCTGCTCGCGGGCCTGGCGGCCGAACAGGGTGATGTCCGGGTTATAGCCGGTGTGAAAGATCACGTCGGGCCGCGCGCGTTTCAATTTGGTGATGAGCGCTGATAGATCGGGCGCGGTAGCGGCATAGCCTTCCTTCAACACGATGTTGAAACCGGCCTTCTTGGCGCCCGCCTCATTGCCCTTGGAGACGTCGACGCCGTAGGCGCCGTCCTCGTGGATGATGGCGACGCGCAGATCCTTCGGATCCTTGCCGAGCTTGGTTTTCGAATGCTGCGCGATGAAGTCCATCGTCATCAGTCCGAACTGGTCGCCTGAAGCCTGCGGCCGAAACACGTATTTGAGGTTCTTGTTGTCGAGCACCGCGGAAGAGATGCAGGTGGTGATCCACATGAACTTCTTAAGCTGCTCGACGCGCGCGGCCACCGGCACGCATTGCGCCGACGAATAGAAGCCGAGCAGCATGTCGACCTTTTCCTGCTCGATCAGGCGGACCGCCTCGTTGATGGCCACGTCCGGCTTGCTCTGGGCGTCGGCGTAGACCGCCTCGATCTTGTAACCTTCGACTCCGGTCTTGCTGAACTGGTCGAGCATGATCTTGGCGCCGATATATTGCAGCTCCGAACCGCCGCCCGCGAGCGGGCCAGTCAGGTCGTAAATCACGCCGATCTTGATTTTCTTTTCCTGGGCTTCGGCGGTGACCGCCATTCCCAGCGCCGCGATTGCGGCGGACAGCCCGACGAGAAGGCGTACAGCTTTGCGCCCCGGCATCAAAACCTCCCTCTATCGATGGTGCAATGCACCTTTATATTTTTGTCATTTATTGTTGTCGTTGTTCTCATCATCACACGGGCAGCGCCGTGCGATGTCAAGCCGTATAACCGGAGCCACTCTGTCGCGGCGCCGCGGCACCCAAAGTAGCAATCTACCGTGCAGTCGATATATGCGTGTGCCGCGCAATCATCAGATGTTAAACATCGGATGATTGCGTATCACAGCTGGCGCATGCTAGGCAATCGCGAACTCAGCGGGCCAGAAGGAGGCATGGGGTGGCCAAGCCAAGGACCACCGACAGGCGCATCAAACCGCGGCGTATTCGCAGCGTCCTGACGACGCTCGGCCGCGAAATCGCGCAGGATCTCATTCCGGTCGGCACGGCGCTGCCGCCCGAACCCGATCTGGAAGCGCGTTTCGGCGTCGGACGCGGCGTGGTGCGGGAAGCCGTCAAGACGCTGGCCGCCAAAGGAATGGTCAGCGTCCGCCCGCGTCACGGCACCCATGTGCTGCCGCGCGCCGAATGGAGCCTGCTCGACCGTGACGTCTTGAGCTGGCTGGTCGGCCAGAAAGAGCCGGATCGCGATCTCCTGCTCGCCATCCAGGAGGTCCGCTCGATCATCGAGCCGGCAGCCGCGGCGCTCGCCGCCGAGCGCGCGACACGGAACGACCGCTGGCGCATCAATACGGCGTTGGCGGCAATGGAGACGGCGCAGGACGAGGCCAGCGCGATCGCTGCTGACAAGGCGTTTCACCTTGCGATCCTCGACGCCACGCACAATCCGGTGCTGCAGGGGTTTCGCGGCGCCATCGACACCATCCTGAACACCGTCTTCGATGTGGCGGTCGGCAGCGTCGGCTGGTTCAAGGACAATCTGCCCAACCATGCTGCTGCCGCCCGTGCGATCGAGAACGGTGACGCCGAGAAGGCACGGATCGCGATGGAACGGGTGCTTGACTATACGAAGCTGAAACTGTCGAACCGGCGGACGACGATCGCCGCCGAACGACGGTCGACCGGCACGACGTCAACGACGAGAACGATCGCCAGGAAGACGAGCGCTAAGGGAAAGAAATAGCGCGGTCGCGCTCCCGGTGGGCGTCGAGGTCAAGTTGCGAACTGCGCTTCGAGAAAGACAGTGACGAAGCGCGGCATAGCGGGTGTGAAATCGCGCGTGCCGCGCACGAGGTGAATGGCGGATAATTCTGGCTGACGCTGTGCGGCGAGATCGGCCTCGATACGCTCGCGCACCGCCTCCCCCGACATGTTGACGCGCAGCATGCGGATCATCGCGACCGCAGGTCCCGTATAGACGCAGTACCAATGCGGATCGCTCTCATATTCGCCGGCCGCAAGCCCGGTCTCTTCCTCGAGTTCGCGCGTGACGCTGCCAGGTATATCGACCCTGCCGTCCCTGATATCGTCGAGGTCGGGGGTACCAGAGGGAAAATAGATCCGCCCAGCATTCGCGGTATGCGGGCCCATCTCGCCGAGTACGAAGGCGCCGTCGGTGCAGCGGAGCGCGCCCATGCCAAAGCCGTTGAACACGGATGGATCGGGAAAGCCCCAGTCGCGCCAGGCCAGGAAGCTTGCGAAATCGGTCTCGAAATAGCTGGCGCTGAAGCGGCCGCCCGAGAATTCCGGGTTGCGCCCGAGCAGGACACGGCCGTTCCATATCGCAGGTGTTTCGCGCCGCTTGTCGGCGAAATGCGCGGATATTTCCGCGCGCCGCGCTTCGGCGAACGGCCATGTCCAGGGCTCGACAACGAGATCGAGCGCGCCGACGCGATGAATGACCGGAACCTTCATGCCACTCATCGCTTCACGCCGTTCCTATCACCTTGACGTTATCCGGACGTCACTTCGAGCTCGTGCCCGTCGTCTTCCTGGCCTGCTCGACGTATTTGTTGGTCCAGGTCTTGGTCACGTCGATATTGGCTTTCGCGATCTCGGGCGAGCCCTCGCTGAACACGGCGAGAACGGCTTCGGCGCCCTTCGGGTCCATCTTGCCGGTCTCCGAATACATCGGGATCGTATTTTTCAGCGCGGCAAGATAAAGCTCCTTGTTCTTGCCGACGACCTCCTCCGGCATCTTCGCCATGATCTCTTCCGGTGAATGCGAGTGGATCCAGGCGAGCGTATTGACGATCGCATTGGTCAGCGCCTGCACTTCCTTTTCGTGCGAATTGATCCATTTGGTTGTGGTGTAGAGCGCACCGCCCGGATATTCGCCGCCGAACACGGCGAGCGTGTCCTTCTGCGTGCGGGTGTCGGCGAGGATCCTTAAGTCAGGATGGTTGCTCTGCAGAACAGTGACGGAGGGATCGAGCATCACGGCCGCATCGATCTGGCCCTGCTGCATCGCCGCCACCGCGGTTGCGCCAAGGCCGACGCCGATAACGGCGGCGCTGGTCGGATCGAGGCCGTTCTTTTTCAAGAGATACTTCAGGAAGAAATCGGTCGAGGAGCCCGGCGCGCTGACGCCGACCTTCTTGCCGGCGAGATCCTTGACCGACTTGATTTCATTGGTACGCGAAGGCGAGACCACCAGCACCAGGCCGGGATAGCGGTCATAGATCACAAAGGACTGCAGCTCCTGCTTCTTGGCGGCCAGGTTGACGCAATGGTCGAAATAGCCGGAGACCACGTCAGCGCTGCCGCCGAGCACGGCCTTGAGCGCATCCGAGCCGCCCTTGAGGTCGACCAATTCGACCGCCACACCCGCCTTCTCGTATTCGCCGAGCTGCTTGGCGAGCACGGTCGGCAGATAGCACAGGCACGAGCCGCCCCCGACCGCGATGGTGACCTTGCTTTGCGCCGCGGCAAATCCCGAGGTCAGCGCCAGCGCCAGCAGAGATGCGGCCAGCCGGCCGAACAGTTTCTTCATGGGTTCCTCCATTTGTTGGGCGGCAAGATAGAGCAGCGAGCGGAGCTTGAGAAGGCCGCCGGGACGATGCACGGGTGTGGCTCGACTCCTCGCCCGTCGTTGCCTGCGACAAACGCAAAGCGTTTGCGCACGGGAGCGACAGCGACGAAGCAATCTAGAGAGTACTAAGCGATCCAGGATGCGCCTTCGCCGCGCGGACTGCGGGGAGCCAAGAGACGGGTTCGCCGGAACGTCCCTGTCCCTTCGCCCCCCGATAGGTGTCTAAATCCATGTAACAATCACGGCTCCCAACATATGGAAGACGTAGAAATCTGAACCCGTAGATTTGGTGCTCGGCTCGCAACCTTCGATTGCACCTGAACGTTATAACATTGGCTATCGGTAATTGATCAGGTGCAGGCACCTCAGGCATCGTTGGCTTCCGCGACTGTTCCACTATGGTCTGCGATGGGGTATCGATGGCAAACAAACGCAGGGAGTATTGCTAATGACCACATGTACCGAGAAACACCATGCCAACCACACTCATAAGCATGGCCCGGATTGCGGGCACACCGCGGTTCGTCACGACGGCCATGTGGATTATCTTCACGACGGTCATCTCCACCATATGCACGAGGATCACGTGGACGAACATGTCATCGCGGTAAATGCAACAAATCCCGTGCAATGCACTCCTCAGGTCCATTGCGAGCATACGCACGGACCAAACTGCGGACATGAAGCGGTGCCGCATGGTGACCATGTCGACTATCTTGTAGACGGCCGGCTGCACCATCCGCACGGCGATCATTGCGATGATCACGGGCCCCTGCAGTTAGCCTGAGCGCGACCGTGATCGAACCCTGGCAGAGCTGGACACGCCGACCTATGACGACTGCGACAATATCGCAACTGCGCGAACGAAATAGTTCATGTTCAGCACCTCGAAGCACGTTCTAGTGCACATATTTGCCAGGTCGCGGAAATGGGAGATGGAGAATGGCTCATCATCAAAAAGCCGTTGCCGCTGCATTGGCGATAAACACTGCAATCTTTGTAGTGGAGGGTATTGCTGGCTATCAGGCATCAAGCCTGAGCCTCCTGATGGACAGCGCGCATAACTTGTCGGACGAGTTGGCCCTGGTCTGCCTGTATGCAGCATTCCTGGTCACCAGGGGTCCTTCGCAGAGGCTGTTGAGAGCCGGAAATCTCTTTAACTCAGTCGGGCTGATCGCGGTCAGCGGGCTGCTTTTGTGGCAGGCCGGGGAGCGTCTGTTCAATCCGGTGCCGGTTCAGGGCATCGTTCCAATGATCGTGGGTCTGGCCGCCGCTGCCGCCAATTGGAGCGTGGCGCGCTTGCTGCTGGAACCAAGCCAAAACAACGCTGCAATCCGGCTCGCGTATATCCACAATCTTGGCGACGTATGGGTATCCCTTGCCCCGGTGGCCGCGGGCTTACTGCTTCTAGTGACGGGTTATCCAAGCTTCGATCCAATTATCGCAGGAGCCATTGCATTGTGGATCATTCTCACGACTGGCCGTGAGGTTCTTGAATCGCATGATGAACTGATATGGCCGGAGAAAATCATCTGCTGCCATACCGACCATGATCAACCGGTCGTGACGCCACAATCAAATTGAGACGGTAGCAGATCAATAGTGCCGCTTTCCGCACCAACGTGAGATGATGCGTATGCTCGAGAAGCAGCTCCCCAATGCATCGACGATCAAGCGCGGCAGTTGCGCCTTGACGGCAGCGAAACTCTACCCTCGCCCCTCCGCCGTAGCCGGCCGCCACACTAACAGCCGCCGCTCGACCACCGTCACGCCCATGTCGATCAGGATGACGAACGCCGACAGCACAAACATTCCGGCGAACACGCCGGCGACGTCGAACACGCCTTCGGCCTGCTGGATCAGATAGCCGAGGCCGGCGGCAGAGCCCAGATATTCGCCGACCACGGCGCCGACAACGGCAAAGCCGACGGAAGTGTGCAGCGAGGAGAACATCCAGGACAGCGCAGAGGGCCAATAGACATGTCGCATCAACTGGCGCTCGTTCATGCCGAGCATGCGGCCGTTGTCGAGCACGGTGTTCGAGACTTCCTTGACGCCTTGATAGACATTGAAAAACACGATGAAGAACACCAGCGTCACGCCGAGCGCGACCTTGGACCAGATGCCAAGGCCCAGCCACAGCGTGAAGATCGGCGCCAGCACGACGCGCGGCAGCGCGTTGATCATCTTGACATAGGGATCGAACACCGCGGCGACGCGCGGCTGGCGCGCGAACCAGAAACCAACGAGAACGCCGGCAATCGAGCCGATCACGAAGGCAAGGATGGATTCCCAGAGCGTGATGATCAGGTGCTTCCAGATCACGCCGCTGGAAAACCATTTGACGATCTGGCTGCCGACATCGACGGGATTGGAGAAGAAGAACGGCGGCAGCAGGATCTTTCCGAACACCGGCACGGTCGTAAGGAACTGCCACAGCGCCAGCGCGACGACCGCGACCAGCAACTGCGAGAGCAGGAGCATCGAACGCGACATCAGCCGACTCCTGCCGCTTGGGTGGATTGCACGTAACCCTTCATCACTTCATCCTTCAGCACGCCCCAGATCTCCCGGTGCAGCTCATGAAAGTCCTTTTCCATGCGGACCTCCGAAATGTCGCGCGGGCGCGGCAGCTTCACCCGCCAGTCGCCGATGATGCGCGCCGAGGGTCCGGCCGACATGATCACGACGCGGTCTGCGAGCGCGATCGCCTCCTCGAGATCGTGGGTGACGAACAGCACCGCCTTGCGGTCGGCGTTCCATAATTCAAGCAGGAGGTTGCCCATGATCTGGCGGGTCTGGGCATCCAGCGGGCCGAACGGCTCGTCCATCAGGAGAATCTTGGGATCGCGGATCAATACCTGCGCGAGGCCAACGCGCTTGCGCTGGCCGCCGGACAGCATGTGCGGATAGCGGTTGGCGAAGGCGCCGAGACCGACGGATGTGAGCCAAGCTTGCGCCCGCTGCAGCGCCTGTTCGCGCGGCGCGCCCTTGATCTCGAGCCCGATCGCGACGTTGTCGATCGCGGTCTTCCATGGAAACAGCGCGTCCGCCTGGAAGAGATAGCCGGCCTCCCGGTTCAGCCCCGTCAGCGGTTGGTCAAAAATCTTCACCGATCCCGACGCCGGCTTCAAAAGTCCGGCGGCGACGTTGAGCAGCGTCGATTTTCCGCAGCCCGTCGGCCCGACGATGGCGACGAACTCACCATGCGCGACCGACAGGTTGGCCTTTTCCACGGCCGTATAGACGCGGTCGCCGGCCACGCGAAACGCCACTGTCGCATCGCCAAGCGCGACCGCCGTCGGCTGTGCGGTATCTGCCATGTTTCTCCTCAAGTCTTTGGAGGGATGCCTTAGCGGGTACGAAGGAGAAGTTCAACGAAGGTCTGTGACGCCTGCCGGACCGAACCGGACCGGGCAGACCCGATGCCGCGCGATCTCCTGCAGCAGTTCATACCGACCGGGTGAACGCATCGCATCGGCGTCCCTTCCAGACGGATACAGGTTGCTGCAAACTGCATATCTAGCCTGCGATTCGTAGACGTCTTGAGGAGCCATGAACGAGACCTTGATATCCGCCTGCACCATGTTTCTCGTTCCGGCAACGCTTCTGTTTGGCGCTTTGGGTGTCGCGAACTCGTCCTTTCTCAAAATGCTGGTCTGCCTGCTTGGCGTGGGCACGGCAGGATTATGGCTCTACCGGATATGGTGGTGGACAAACCTGTCTTTGATGGATCGCAGAACAGCGCTTGGTCTCGCCGGCATGTATGGCTGTGCATGGCTGGTGACATTCCTGGTGCAATTGAAGAATGTGTTCTCCCGCTGATTGAATCTGTATTGCTGAAAATCCTGTCAGTCTGAAGTCGGGGTGATCACGGGCCGGCCGTAGACCATTTCGAACCCCGTTGCTTCACAACACACCAGGCGGGGGCCATTGAGGCCCCTCATTCGCGACCGGCCATTTATCGGCTATCACTATATCGTCAGGAAAAGCCAAGGTGGGACCGCACCGGATGCCGAGCACGCCACTGATCGCCTACGCGCATGTCGGCAAGACCTTTGACGGCGGCCGCGTGGTAGCTGTCGATGACGTCTCGCTCGACGTCGCCGAGGGCGAATTCCTCGCCGTCGTCGGCGGCTCCGGCTCGGGCAAGACGACGCTGCTGCGGCTTGCCAATCGGTTGATCGAGGCGGATGCCGGCTCGATCACGGTCGAGGGTGAGGAAGTGCGCAGCGTCGATCCGATCCTGCTGCGGCGGCGGATCGGCTATGTCTTTCAGAGTGGCGGGCTGTTCCCGCACCTGACGGTGGCCGGCAATATCGGCATCACGCCAAAACTTCTGGGCACGCCGCCCGCCGAGATTTCCGCGCGGGTGGATGAGCTGCTCGATCTTGTCCGGCTCGACCGGGCGCAATATCGGGGCCGCCTGCCGCATGAACTCTCCGGCGGAGAGCGCCAGCGCGTCGGGGTGGCGCGCGCGCTTGCTGCAAAGCCACGCATCGTGCTGATGGACGAGCCGTTCGGCGCGCTCGACCCCCTAACGCGCGACGCGCTGGGCGAAGATTTTCGCGAGCTGCACAAGACGCTCGGCCTGACCACGGTGATGATCACGCACGACATGACGGAGGCGATTCTGCTTGCTGACCGCATTGCGGTGATGCGCGGCGGCAAGCTGCTGGCGCAGGGCACGCCAGCAGAGCTTTCGGACAGTGACGACGCCTATGTCGGCGAACTCCTGCGCACACCACGCCGGCAGGCCGAGCGGCTCGGCGCGCTCTTGCCGCGAGATGGTGCGGCATGAATTTCTTTGCCGATCCGCGCTGGGGCGAGGCGCTGGGCCATCTGCCCGACTATCTCGGCAGCCATGTCCGCGTCAGTGTAACTGCGCTGGCGCTCGGCCTCTTCGTCAGCCTGCCGCTTGCGATTCTTTCGCGCCATCGGCCGGTGCTGCGCGGCGCTTTGCTCGGGCTTGCCAGCATCGTGCAGACGGTGCCGGGACTGGCGCTGCTGGCGCTGTTCTATCCGCTGCTGCTCGCCCTCGCGGCGCTGTCGCTGTCGTGGTTCGGGTTTAGTTTTTCCGCATTCGGCTTCCTGCCCGCGGTGCTGGCGCTGGCGCTCTATTCGATGCTGCCGGTGCTGCGCAACACCATTACCGGCCTGCAGGGCGTCGACGCGGCGATCCTGGAGGCGGCGCAGGGCGTCGGCATGACGCCGCGGCAATCGCTGTTCACGGTGGAGCTGCCGCTGGCGCTGCCGGTGATGATGGCGGGCATCCGCACCGCGGCGGTCTGGGTGATCGGCACTGCGACGCTGTCGACGCCGATCGGCCAGACCAGCCTCGGCAATTACATTTTTGCGGGCCTGCAGACCCAGAACTGGGTGTTCGTGCTGTTCGGCTGCCTTGCCGCCGCGGTACTGGCATTGCTCGTTGATCAGCTGCTGGCACTGATCGAAAGCGGCCTGCGCAACCGCAGCCGTCTTCGCGCGGGGCTGGGCGGCGTCGGCATCGCAGCGCTCGTCGTAGCCACGCTGGCGCCGGCCGTCGTGCGGCCGCAGACGAGCTACATCATCGGCGCCAAAACATTTACCGAGCAATATGTGTTGTCCGCCCTGATGACGCAGCGGCTGAAGGCGGCGGGCCTCTCCGCCACGACGCGCGAGGGCCTCGGCTCCAACGTGATCTTCGAGGCGCTGGCGGCTGGCGACATCGACGTCTATGTCGACTATTCCGGCACGTTGTGGGCCAACCAGTTCCATCGCACCGACATACGGCCGCGCCAGGAACTGGTGGCAGAGCTGAAGACGATGCTGGCAAAGCAGAACATCACGCTCCTCGGCGAACTCGGCTTCGAGAATGCCTATGCGCTGGTGATACCGAAGAAACGCGCCGAGCAACTGGGCATCCGCACCGTCGCCGACCTCGCCGCGCGTGCCGCCAACATGTCGATCGCCGGCGACTATGAATTCTTCTCGCGCCCCGAATGGGCCGCGCTGCGCCGGGTCTACGGTCTGTCGTTCCGCACCCAGCGACAGATGCAGCCGGACTTCATGTATGCCGCGGTCGCCTCCGGCGAAGTCGACGTCATCGCCGGCTACACCAGCGACGGGCTGATCGCGAAATACGACCTGATGGTTCTCGACGACGTCAGGCGCGCAATCCCGCCTTACGATGCGATCATGCTGCTGGCGCCAAAGAGCGCAGATGACGAGCAGTTACGCAAGGCGCTGACGCCGCTCGTCGGCAAGATCGACATCGCCACCATGCGCGAGGCGAATTTGCGCGCCGCCGGCAATGATGCCGCGAGCTCGCCGGATGCGGTGGCGCAGTGGCTATGGGAGAAAGTGGGGAAGAAGTAGGAGGCTGATGCTTGCCGCGGCCCCTCCCCTTCATTGCGAGCCAACGAGGACAGAGCGGAATTTAAAGCCCGTTGATCATTCCGGCATCGATCAGGAGACGATTGAACCTGCGCGCCTCTGCGCCTTTCTTGCAGGCATAGAACACGCCGTTGCAGCGAAGCATGATCTTCTTCTGCTCCTCGAACGACGGATCGAGCGGGACACCGGCGGCTTCCTGGATTACGAGCGGGATGTAGGCCGCATCGAGCGTATCAAGCGCCGACGACAGGTCAGCCGGCCGATAGTTGATGCCGTCAATCGCGTAGTAGGTAGAGAAGTAGCGCGGATCGGCTGCCATCAAGCGCTTCGCCAGCAGTTTCTGGTCGATGCCGGGTTCAAGCAGCTTTTGCGAGATGGCCGGCTGGTGATCGCCGAAACGCAACACCAGAAACGACTGATCCGGATAGTCGCGCTTGAGGGCAGCGACGAATTCGCGGTAGTCGTTCTGCGTCATGACTTGGCGGCGAATATATTCATCGGTCTCCGCCGTGTTTCCTGGTGGCGTCCAGTCCGGCGGTGTCAGATCGGGCCGATAGACGTCGGTCCACGGAAAATGGTTGGCCGTGAGGTAGACGAACATGAAGACCGGCGCGTGCTGCGGCTGCTCCCGCGCAAACACCCTCAGGGCCTGATCGAAGTAGAACTTGTCGGGCTGCATATCCTGGGCGACGCCCATATCCGCCATGTCGATGAAGTGGCCGACGCCAGTGCCCTTCTGGAATGCGCGCGCGCCGAGGAAGTTGCCATAGGTCGGATAGAGCGAGAAGGTCTTGTATCCGCAACGCTTAAGCGCTTGCGGTAGGCCGCGCGCAACACGGTTCGCGGTGATCCTTGTGACATAAAATCTCAGATCGCCGAACGACCGCGCCGACATGCCGGTCAGGACGTTGAATTCGGTGTACCACGTCGGGCCGCCGGTTGCCTCCGCGATCATGGTCCGTTGCTTGCCGTCGATGGACTTGAAGTAATCGGAGTACCCTTGCGGCACTTTGATGCCAGGCGCGGCCGAGATGTCGAAGCTCGACTCGTCGAGCAGCATGATGATGTGCGGTCGCTTTGCCGTGGCGTCGCAGGTCTCGGCAGGCGGCAGCATGGGCAGGCCGGCAGCGTGCGCTCCCGCAAAGCGAAGCGGGGCATTCGTCGGCGGATCGACCTCGATCCAACCGGTCGAAGCCAGCCGTGACACCGCCACCACACCGGATCGCGCCAGACTGGAAATGTGATTGACGCCCTGGAACGGCTCCCAGGGCTCCTCGGGCAATGCGACAGCCATCGCCGATATCAAGGCGGTGGCCCCGGCCATCCCCGACAGTGCGAACGAGCGGCGCACGCGAAACGGATCGAAGCGCCAGAGCGCCCACAAGAGCGGAACCGCAATAAGCCCCGCGATCACGAGCTGCATCTGCAGGCGCGGGAACACCGAGAGCAGAAACGAAAACGTATCGCGGTCGATGATTAGGAAATCGAGAAACGTCAGGGTTAGTTGGAGTATGCCGAACTTGAAGCGCGACAGCTCGATCAAGATCACGATCAGTGCAAGCGCCAGCGCGGCGCAGACGCCGGGGCGCTGCAGCACGACCAGGAGGAAACAGTTTACGAAGATCCACGCCAGCACGGACAGCGTGATCGCAAACGGCCCGAATTCGCTGGTCAGCAGGACCGCCAACCCTGCGAGATGTAGGGCAACGAGCAGGCCGGCCAGCACAAAGAACCGGATGCCGCGCGTTTCGGTGCGGATGCTTTCGCTCGTTCCGGATCCCACAACCGCTGACATGTCTTCGTCCTCAAAGCCCCTTAATGAAACCTGCCTCGATCAACAACCGGTTGAACCTGCGCGCCTCCGCGCCGTCCTTGCAGGCGTAAAATACACCCTTACAACGGAGCATGATGTTCTTTTGCTCCTCGAACGAGGGGTCGAGCGGAATGCCGGCGGCTTCCTGGACCACCAGCGGCAGATAGGGCGCGTCAATCGTATCCATGATCGCGGAGCTCTTTACCGGCTCAAAGTTGATCGCGTCGATCGCGTAATAGGTCGTGAAGTAACGCGGGTCGTAGGTGTTGAACTTGCGGGCGAGCCTGGCCTCATCCAGGCCGGGATCGAGCAGGTTCGACGAGAACTCCGGCTGATGGTCGCCGTAGCGGACGATCAGGAACGGTTGCGCCGGGAACTTCTTCTTCAAGCTGGTGACGAAGGCCGCATAGTCGCCGGCGCTCATCGCCTGTCGCCGCAGATATTCATCGACCACCGGATCGTTGCCGGGCTTGCGCCAGGACGGCAGCAGGTCGGGACGAAACTTGGTTTCCCAGGGGAAATGGTTGGCGGCGAGATAGACGAAGGTGAAAAGCGGCGTGTTGGCTGGCTGCTCTGAGATCAGCTGGAGCGCCTTGTCGTAGAAGAAGCTGTCCGGCTCGATGCCCTTGGCGCCGAGCGCGCGCGCATCATAGAAATGCTGGATGCCGGTCGAGGTCTGGAAGCCTCGCGCGCCCATGAAGGCGCCGTAGGCTGGATAGAGCGAGGCGGTGCTGTAGCCGCAGCGGCGCAACGCCAGCGGCAGCCCCCGCTCCACCCGCCCCGACGCGATGCGGGTGACGAAATAGGAGAAGCGGCCGAACGAGCGCGAGGACAGGCCGGCCAGCACGTTGTATTCGGCCATCCAGCTCGCGCCGCCGCTGCTCTCGGCCATGAACTTGCGCTCGCGGCCATCAAAGGATTTGAAGTGGCTGCCATAGCCCGGCGGCACCTTGACCCCGCCGGCCTGACGGATGTCGAAGCTCGACTCGTCATGGATCATGATGATGTGCGGGCGGCGGCCGGCGACATGGCAAGAATCGACCAGCGGCACTTTTAGCCGCTCAGCCGTCACGGCTTCCGATTCCATAAAACCGTAGTTGACGAAGTCGGAAACCGCTGTCACGCCCGAGCGGGCGAATTTGGAGAGATAGCCATCGTCGTAATAGCCGCGCCAGGCTTCGTCGGGCCAGGCCATGGAGTGACCGGTCAGCGCGGCAAGACAGGCGAGCAGGCCCGCTGCCGCCGGCAGGCGGCGGATGCGGAACGGATCGAGCCACCACAGTGCGTACATCAGCGGCAGGATGACCAGCGCGGCGCCAACCACGCTCCAGCGCAGGTTGGGAAAGATCGTAAACAGATAGGCCGCGGTGTCGCGGTCGATCACCATCAGGTCGACGAAGTTCGCAGTCATCTGCACGACGTCATGTTTGAGCCGCGACAGGAGCACCAGGACCACGACCAGCGTCAGCGACAGCGCCCCTGACAGCGCCGGGCGGCGCAGCAGCAAAATAAAGAAGAAGTTCAGCATGCCCCAGGCGAGGGCAAAGCCCATGCGACCGCCGAAATCGGCTTCGGTGTGCAAGAGGATCGCCAGCGCCGCCATGTGCGGTGCAGCAACGGCCGACAACCGCCAAAGACCGATCGCGGCAAGGCCGGCGGCAAGGGTGGTAGCGGACGGCCCAGGATTTGGCGCGGGCGCCATGGGAGGATACGCAACATGACCCGGCGCAATGCAAAGCCTTAGCTGGCGACGTACCAGGAGACGCACGACCCAGCCGGAACCTGTGCCGTGTCACAAAAACGTAGTGGAATCGTCATGAACGCGCAATGAATTTGCCCACGAGAGGACGCGGCGCAGTTAATTTGGCAGAATCATCTCGGGGCGCGAAGCGAACCCGGAATGACTTCAACCGCGTCGCGCAATCCCCTCGATGAACAGATCGAGGATCGCCTCGGCGGTCCGTTCGGCCTCGGGGGCGGCCACGCCCCAGCGCGGGAAATGACCGTCGATATTCATGCGGGCAAAGCCGTAAACCAGCGCCCTACCGGCGATCTGGACCTGCTTCAGATCGGCGACGCGGAGCTGCCCGGCGGCAAAGGCTTCCGCCAGCGTCTGCTCGGTCAGCGCGATCAGCTCAGCATTATCGCGGCTGATGGCGGCCGCGTCGTCGTGGTCGAACAGCCGGCGGCTGGAGATGATCTCGAAATGCGTCGGGTTGCGCATCGCCCAGCGTAGGTAGGCGAGCCCGAGGGCGCGGAAGCGGCCAAGCGGATCGCCGGCCGCCGCGCCGGCCAATGCCGCCTCGATCTCGGCACGGAACCGCCGCTGCGCCTCCTCCGCCACCGCCTCGATCAGGGCATCGCGGCTCGGAAAATGCCGGAACGGCGCCCCCGGCGACACCCCGGCGCGGCGGGCGGCCTCGCGAACGCTGACCGCATCCATCCCGCCCTCGTAGACCAGTTGCAGCGCCGCCTCGATCAGGACGCGCCGGAGATCGCCATGGTGATAGGGCTTTTCCGCAGGCGCACGGGCGACGAGCCGACGCCGCTTGGCGGCGGATTTCCGGGCGGGCGATTTGGCGGCTGGACGCATGGCCTCTCCTAGCATCACCAGCTCGTGAATGTAAGCATTGATTACACCGATTGACGGTTCTGCGCAGACATATGTAACTGATGATTACATTGTGCATCCGCGTCATTGCGAGCGCAGCGAAGCAATCCACCTCTCCACTTGCGGCGCCATGGATTGCTTCGCTGCGCTCGCAATGACGGGGCAATCAGGGGGACAAAACACATGCAGCGTCAAAACTGGTTCGAAGGCTGGCGGCTGTTCGCCCTGCTTTCGCTCACGCTACTTGCGCTCAGCATTTGGATCGCCGGCATGCGCGGGTTCGAGGTCGAGGGCGTGCGGATGGTGATTCGCTTCACCGCGCGGACCTCGCTGCTGCTATTCTGCCTCGCCTTCTCCGCCGCCGCGCTGGCACGGCTGTGGCCCAACGCCGCGACGCGCTGGCTGCGCCGCAACCGCCGCTATGTCGGCGTCAGCTTTGCGGCCTCGCACGCCATCCACGCCGCCGCCATTCTGGCCTTCGCCGTGATGGACCCCGAAGGTTATGCGGCGGCGACGTCGATCGCCTCCTACATCTTCGGCGGCATCGGCTATGCCTTCATCATCGCGCTGACTGCGACTTCCTTCGATCGCACCGCAGCCGCGATCGGCGCGCGCGCCTGGCGGCGGCTGCATCTCATCGGCGGCTACTATTTGCTGTTGCAGTTCATGGTGTCGTTCGGCAAGCGGATTCCCGACATGCCGCTCTACGCGCTGTTCCTCGTGCCACTCTTGGCTGTGTTCGCGCTACGCATGATCGCGATGGCACCGCGCGCGGAGGCGCCGGCGCGAGCGGCGCAAAACTAGTCGCGCAGATGATATTTCCGTCCGAGCCGACGGTGCACTGACATCACGGCGCGGTCGATGTCGCTGATCAGGCTGTCACCGAGAACGACGTTGGGGATTTCCCAGTTCCGCCCCGCGCGGACATTGGGCAGGGCGCGCACGTCGGGCACGGATGCGGTTTCGCATCCGGGCTGGCTGCGAAGCGCCGCCTCGGCGATTTCAGTCAATTCCGCTCTGGTCTTTCCCGTTGTCACTGCTGGTCGATGCCTTAGTTCCTTGGCGCGTATTTCGGTCATCCTGCGCATGCGTTCGCCGGCTTCAGCCGCACGATGGCGCCCTCGCCCATTCCGTAGAGGCAGTTGTTGCCGTTCGCAGCATCATGCTCATCCCTGCGGTATTAGTCCGAGACGCTTGGCGATGATCTTGTCGAGCATGCGCTTGGGCAGCACGGCAGCCAGGAACTGCCGCATCGGATCGGGCGCGATCATGTAGCGCACCTTGGGATTCGGCAGCGTCAACGCCTCGAACACTTTCTCGGCGATCGTCTCGGGCGGCAATCCCTTCGCGCCGAGATCCAGCATGTAGGCGCGAATCTTCTCCAGCACCGGCAAGTAAGGCGAGTTCTTATAGGCCGAAATGTCGACTTCCTCGGCCTTGCTCCAAATCGGCGTCTTCACCGCGCCCGGTGCAATGATGATGACGTCGATCCCGAACAGCATCAGCTCGCGGCGCAGGCTCTCCGACAATCCCTCGATCGCGTGCTTGGAAGCGGCATAGGGCGAGGTCATCGGACTGCCGTTCTTGCCAGCGACCGACGAGATCATCACGATCCGTCCCTTCGGTCCCTTCAGGCTTGGATCGGAGCCAAGCATCGGCCCGAACGCCTGGGTCGCAATGATCGGGCCGATGAAATTGACCTCCATCTGGCGGCGGAATTCGTCGGCAGCGAGTTCGAGCACGGGGCCTGAGACCGCAATGCCTGCATTGTTGACGAGGCCGGCGAGTGTTTCACCGTTGAGTGCGCTACGGACCTCCCGCGCGGCGGCTAGCACCGCCGCCTCGTCGGTGACGTCGAAGATCAGCGGCGTGAAGTTCGCACCGAACTCGCCTCTGAGGCGATCGGCGTCAGCCTGCTTGCGCACGCTGCCGAACACGCGGAAGCCGCGTTCGAGCAGCAGCTTCGCACTGGCCCAGCCGATGCCGGTTGACGCGCCGGTGATGACGACTGATCTCATGGTCTCAATGCCCTGTCAGAGGTTTAATGAAGTTCGTCGTGAAGGAATGCTTAAGCGCTAGGTCTCTGAGATTCCTCCGCGGGCGCGGTCAGCCTTGACGGCGCCTTGTTCGGCACGTTGCCAATCGATTTTTTCCGGCAACGGTTTGGTGAGGATAGCAGCCGGACAGGGATACCGAAAGCGGCGGCAGATGGCCGATCCGCTTCAACATCGGCGATTCTGAGGCGATTTATCACATGAAGTCGCGGCATACGCGCTGGCGCCTTGGTAAAGCAATTCGAAACACGGTGTATGCAATGCGCGGCGCGCTTGTCGCGGCCGACTGCGCGGCGTCGGCTTGCGAACGAGTTGCCCGTTTCGGTAGCAGCCGGTCCATACGTACACCGCCTTTCGCCTTTAACGCGAGTGTAAGGCTCGGTTCGTCATTGTCGCGCCGACCCTTCAACAACGAACAGGCTGCCCACAATGGTGCAACAGCCGGCCCATTCGATCATTGCTGAACTCGAAGATGCCGTTAGAGGCGGCTCCTCTGCCCGACGGGTGGAGACGCTGCGACAAGTAACCGACCTGTTTCTCCACGACGGAGAGCGTTTGAGCGACGACCAGGTCAAGGTCTTCGACGACGTGCTCTGCCTTTTGATCGCGCGCGTCGAGACGCGGGCGAAGGCCGAGCTCTCCAAGCGGCTGGCGCCGCTCGATTACGCTCCGTTCGAGGTCATCCAGCATCTCGCCTGGGACGACGAGATCGAGGTCGCCGGCAATGTGCTGGCCCATTCCAGCCGGCTCGGCACCGAGGTGCTGGTCGAGATCGCCAGCAGCAAGGGACAGGATCACCTGCTCGCCATTTCCGGCCGTGCCGAGTTGCCTGCGGCCGTGACCGACGTCATCGTCGACCGCGGTGAAGGTCCGGTGATTCGAAAGCTCGCCAACAACGCAGGCGCCAAATTTTCCGACCAGGGCTATTCCACCATCGTTGCCCGCGCCGGCGCCGATGACGAACTGGTGGAAATCCTCGGCCTGCGCGCTGATTTCCCGCAGAAGTTCATGGGCGACCTGCTCCGCCGGGCCAAGGATGCGGTTCGCGCGCGGCTCCTGGCCATCGCGCCGCCCGCGGTCCAGGATGAGATCAAACGAGTCCTGAACGAGATCGCCCGCGAAGCACCGCAGCCGACCCGCAGCTTCGGCGTCGCCGAAGAACTGGTGAAGCTGATGAAGGGGTTGAACGAGCTCGACGACGCGGCGGTCTACAAATTCGCGGAAACCAACAAGTTCGACGAGGTGACTGTCGCGCTGGCGGTTCTCAACGAAATGCCGGTCGAAATGACCGCCAAGCTGATGGATGGTCCTCGCGCCGACCTCCTCCTCATTCCCTGCCGGTCGGCGCGCCTGAACTGGCCGACCGTCGAGTCGATCCTGCGCAACCGGCCGAAGCATCCGGTCAACGAGCAGACGCTGGAGGTCGCGCAGCGTGACTATCGCAAGCTGTCGATGGAGACGGCGCAGCGCACCGTGCGCTTCTGGCAGCTTCACAACAAGATCGAGAAGGAACCGATCATCCGGACGAATTAAAGTCCGGCCTGAGATCCACTGTTTCCAGTCATGGCCGGGCTTGTCCCGGCCATTCGCTTTTTCGGCGAGCTCTCAAGACGCGTGGCGCCAGCCGATCACAGACCATCCAGCGCGCGATCGAGCCAGCCATCGCCGCCGCCTTTGACCCATTCAAAGCCGAGCCGCCTCGTCAGCTCGACGCCTTCGGGGCGGAGCATCCGCACTTCGGGATGTTCAAAACTGTCCGGCATCAGGCAGAAGCCGAGGCCGGCCGCCACCATCGCAAGCGCCCGCGCGTCACTGTCGGTCTGCGCGACAACGCGCGGCCGCACCTTCCACGCATCGAGAATACGCGATGCCGACTGCAACTGCTCGCAATGCACGCGCACGATCAGAGGCTGGCCCGCCAGTATCTCCGGTGAGACGGGTCCACGCGGAAACGCGCGGGCGGAAACCGCCAGCGCCTGCCGGTCTGCCGTCAGCTCCAACTGCCGGTGGCCGCGGGCCGGCGAGCCCAGCGCGGTCAGGATGACGTCGTAGCGGCCGCTAGTGAGCCGCTCCCGCAGCTTGGCAAGGGGCGCATCCTCGGTGCGCCATGACCGGCCAGGCTCGAGCGCCCGCAGACGCCCGATGCATTGGGCGACGAAGGCAGGCGCGATCGTCGGGAGAATGCCGAGCCGTAACGGCCGGCCCGAGGGCTTGCCGGACGCCGCCTTGAGCCGCTCGGTCTGGCGCAGGATCGCGCGCGAGGTCTCCAGCGCCTCTTCGCCCTTTGGGGTGAGCCTGACGCCGCGCGCATGCCGTTCCAGCAAGGCAAAGCCGAGTCCGGCCTCGAGGGAAGCGATCGCCGCCGACAGCGTCGGCTGCGTGACGAACGCCCGCCGAGCGCCGGCGCTGAAGCTGCCCGCTTCGGCGACGGCTACGAAATACCTGATGTGTTTGAAGTCCATCCATAGAGAGTATCTATGGGTCGGTATCGGAGCAATCGGGATTGCCTAAGGCTATTCCCGGTCTGAGCATGGCGCCCGGTCACACAGCCGGGACGAACCGATGGATCATCCAAGACAGCCGATGACGCCTGATGAGATCCGCAATCTTGTCGAACGGGTCACCTCCGCCCCTGGCTACACCCGGGCCGTCGGGACCAAGGTCGAGAGCGCGAAAGCCGGCCATGTCGTGATGTCGCTGGCGAAGAACGCCGATCTGCTCCAGGCCAACGGCTTCTTTCATGGCGGGGTCATCGCCGGCCTGGCTGACCATGCCGGTGGCGGCGCGGTGACCACGGCGATGCCATCAGGCCGGTTTGCGGTAACGGTAAACCTCAACGTGAGCTTCCTCGCCCCCGCGAAAGGCCAGTTGCTGATCGCCCGTGCCCGCGCGATTCAGGTCGGCAGCACGATCGGCGTGGCGCATGTCGACGTGGCCTCGGTGGCTGACGGCGTGGAGACGCCGTGCGCAGTGGCGATCGTGACGCTTCGCGGTGTCGACTTCCCTGCCAAATAAAAGCCACGCAAGGCTGGAGACTGCGGCGCGCTCCGACGAGGCAATGCGAAGTCAAGCGCGGCTTGCTGATCCAGCACATGAGATGTTCGGAACGGCGCAAGCCAATGCTTCGTGCGGCTCTCTAGCGAATGCAGATCTCGTTTGGCGGACGAGAATGCACATTAAGCGACCGAGCTTTGACTCGGTAAACGCTCATCTTTCCGTCACTAGTGTAATTGTTGAGCTTGCTCCGCATCAAGGATGCGTACGCAGCGTCAGTTCTTCGTTTCGGCTCAGCCGGCGCGTTTGGCGCGGCGGATTGAAGAATGTGGTTGAGCCAACAGTTCTTCAAGGAAACGGCGAGACCGCTTGCGCGATCTCGCCGGATATAGCCGAGCACGGCTTAAAATTTGGTGTTTCAGTACCAGTCCCTCATCCTGAGGAGCGGCGTCTTCGCCGCGTCTCGAAGGATGAAGGCCCGTCTGTGGCCTCATGGTTCTCCCGGCGATGCGAAGCATCGTCCGGAGACGGCGCTTACGCGCCTCCTCACCATGAGGGTCTGATACTTAGTTCTTCGTCTTGTCGACCAGTGCGCCCTTCTTGATCCAGGGCATCATGTCGCGGAGCTTGGCGCCGACTTCCTCGATCGGATGCTGGGCGAGCTTGGCGCGGGTCGCCTTGAACGAGGTCTGGTTGACCTTGTTCTCCAGCATCCAGTCGCGGGCGAACTTGCCGGACTGGATGTCGTTCAGCACCCGCTTCATCTCCTTCTTGGTCTCGTCGGTGACGATCCGCGGACCCGTGACATACTCGCCGTACTCGGCGGTGTTCGAGATCGAGTAGTTCATGTTGGCGATGCCGCCTTCATAGATCAGGTCGACGATCAGCTTCACCTCGTGCAGGCACTCGAAATAGGCCATCTCGGGGGCGTAGCCGGCCTCGACCAGCGTCTCGTAACCGCCCTTGATCAGCTCGACCAGGCCGCCGCAGAGCACCACCTGCTCGCCGAACAAGTCGGTCTCGCACTCCTCCTTGAAGGTGGTTTCGATGATGCCGGCGCGGCCGCCGCCGATGGCTGAGGCGTAGGACAGGCCGAGGTCATGGGCGTTGCCGGAGACGTCCTTGGCGATCGCGATCAGGCAGGGCACGCCGCCGCCGCGCTGGTATTCCGAACGCACGGTGTGGCCAGGGCCTTTAGGGGCGATCATCAGCACGTCGAGGTCGGCGCGCGGGTCAAGCAGGTTGAAATGGACGTTGAGGCCGTGAGCGAACACCAGCGCCGCGCCCTTCTTCATGTTGTCGTGCAGGTGCTCGCGGTAGATGTCGCCCTGCAATTCATCGGGGGTCAGCATCATCACGAGGTCGGCCCATTTGGCGGCTTCGGCGACTTCCAGCACCTTGAAGCCGGCGGCTTCTGCCTTCTTGGCCGAGGCCGAGCCTTTGCGCAGCGCGATCGCCACTTCCTTGACGCCGGAGTCCTTCAGGTTCAGCGCATGGGCATGGCCCTGGCTGCCATAGCCGACGATGGCGACCTTCTTGCCCTTGATCAGGTTCAGGTCGGCATCACGATCATAATAAACACGCATGGTCGTTTCCTTAATTGATGGCCAAAATCGGCCGGTTAATCAGGCATTTGGGGGAATAAGACCGCCGGTCGCCCGTGAATTTCCGGCGTTGTCTAGAGCATTTTCCGCGTCAAAGGAAACCCGTTTCTGCATGGCCCGGCGCGGCATCATGCGTCCATGAAGACCGGATAGAGCGAGGCCAGGAGCAATACTGCCATCACGACATTGAAGGCCCGCACCGCGCGCCGGGAGGTCAGGATCGGCCGCAGCGCAGTGCCGAACAGGGCCCAGGCGGTGCAGGACAGAATACCGAGGATCAGGCTGAGACCGACCTGGATCGCGATGTTCCAGGGATAGGCCGCGATCGCGGCATAGGCGGTAATGGTGCCGATCACCATGACCCAGCCCTTGGCGTTGACCCATTGGAACATGGCCGCGCCCCAAAACGTCATCGGGCGGCCGCGGCTTCTGTCCTCCTCCGCGGAGGGTGGCTCGGACATCGCGATCGCCCACGCCAGATAGATCAGGTAGGCCGCGCCGGCATATTTCAGGATGGTCTGCAGCACCGGATAGGCGATGAAGATGGTGCCGAGCCCAAGCCCAACCGCGCCAACCATGAAAGCGAATCCAACCGTGATCCCCATGATGTGCGGGATGGTCGGGCGGAAGCCATATGTCAGCCCCGACGAAAGCAGCATGATGTTGTTCGGTCCCGGCGTGAAGAACATCACGGTGGCGAACATCACGAAGGCGACGAGCAGCGATTGCGACATGGGGGCCTCATGCGATCTTTGGCAGAACTTGTTTTTCTGAAGCCTTGGTACGTTTCGACAGCAGCATGATGGCGATGCCGCCAACCACTGTGATCATACCGGTGAGCCGAAGCGGCCCGAATGTCTCGCCGAACACCACGCTCGACGCAGCCGAGCCGACGAACGGCACCAGCAGCGCGAACGGCACCACCTGCGCCGCCGGATAATCCCGCAGCAGTCTTCCCCACAACCAATAAGCGATGCTGGTGGAGACGCCGCCGAGACCGATCATGCACAAAAGGCCCGTCAGCGACATATGGGTCAGCGCATGCCAGGTCGGCTGCGGGCCGTTCGTGATCAGCGTCAGCGCGAACAGCGGAACCGCAGCGACCAGGCACAGCCATGCGAACAGGTCGAACATCGGCACATCAGGCGCGCGCCGCAGCAGCAGATTGCCGGCCGCGAAGCTGAGCGGCGAGATCATCAATATCGCGAAGGCGCTGACGCTGAAATCGTAACCGACGGTGCCGCAGATCATCAGGAGGCCAGCGGTCGCGACCGCAATGCCGACGGTTGGCCATGCGCTCGGCCGCTCGCGGAACAGGAGCGCGGCAAAGGCGATGGTGAACAGCGCCTGGCTTTGCACGATCACGCTGGAAAGGCCGACGGGAACGCCGTACGCGATGGCGAAGGCCTGCGAGAGAAACTGGCCGAGAAACAGCGTGAAGCTGATCGAGATCAGCACCGTCCATGAAACCTTGGGCCGCGCCACGAACAGGCAGGGCAACGCGGCGATCGAAAACCGCAGCGCCGTCATCAGCTCCGGCGAAAACTCGTTCAGGGCGATCCGGCTTGCCACGAAAGCAAGGCCCCAGATCACCGCTACCAGCACGGCGATGCAGACGTCCGCCGGTTTCATTTTTCTTTTCTAGCTCTGTTGATCCGGCTTTGGTTTGCGCAGGAGATAGGTGCCGTGAAGCGGGGCGTGATAGTCAACCGATTCCAGCACAAAGCCGATATCGGTCAGCATGCGTTCGATCACCCAGCCGAAGGTCGAGTATTCGTCGCGCATATGAGTGACGACGCCCTCGCGCTGGAAATCGTGATTCTTGATGGTGAACTCGGCCCATTGCTCGACATCGCGCTCGACGCCGTCAGGCATGGTGACGAACACGATGTCGCGCAGGTAGAAGTTTGCGCCGGGCTTCAGCGCAGCGAAGATCCGCGCCAACGCGACCGCCTTCCAGAAGTCGGGCAGATGATGCAGCGTGAATTCGCTGACGATCAGATCGTAGGAATTCGGCTGGTAGGCGAAACTTAGAAGACCAGCGGCCTGGGTTCGGATCGCCGCCTTGCGGTCGCGCGCGTAGATGTCGGCGAGCGCCAGCATTGCCGGCGAAATATCTATGGCGTCGACCTCGGCGCCCATCAGCGCCGCCTCGCAGGCCAGTACGCCGTTGCCGCAGCCGATATCGGCGACCCGCCAGCCGCGCTGCACGCCGAGCATGGTCAGCGCAGCGCGTGCCCGCTCGTCGCTGTCGTCATGCCGGTCGTAGATCGAAGCGACCGCGGAATCGAGCCCGAGCCGCCGCCGTTGAGTGTAATACCAGTCCCGCGCCAGCATGTTTCACATCCCTTCGGGCCCGCGCCCGATCGCCGCAACCCCGGTGCGCGACACCTCGACAAGGCCGAGCGGGCGCATCAGGTCGATAAATTCATTGATTTTGGAAGAATTGCCTGTGATCTCGAACACAAAACTCTCTGTGGTGGCGTCGATCACCCGGGCGCGGAACGCATCCGCCAGCCGCAGCGCTTCGACCCGGCTGTCGCCACGGCCGCGCACTTTCACCATCGCGAGTTCCCGCTCGATCGAACGGCCGGTCAGCGTCATGTCGACAACGCGGTAGACCGGAATCATGCGGTCGAGTTGGTGCTTGATCTGCTCGATCACCATCGGCGTACCCGTCGTGACGATAGTGATGCGGGAGAGATGTTTCTGGCTCTCGGTCTCCGACACGGTGAGACTGTCGATGTTATAGCCGCGGCCGGAGAACAGGCCGATCACGCGGGCGAGCACGCCGGGTTCGTTCTGCACGAGAACCGACAGCGTGTGCGTCTCGTTGGGATCGTGACGATCTTCCAGGAAGTAGGCGGATGCGGGTTGATTCGCGGGCTGCTGGTTCATCATCGTCCCCTTCAAACTCTCACGCCACTGCCCGCTGACCGTGCGCGGTCGTGGCATCCGTTCCGACCCATTGCCGGAACAGATCAAAATCGATATTGCCGCCACTCAGAATCAGGCCGAGGCGCCTGCCCTGCAGCTTGCTCTTTTCCTGACAAGCGGCTGCAAGCGCCGCAGCGCCCGCTCCTTCGGCGAGATTGTGTGTGTCGGTCCAGTAGGCGCGGATCGCTGCACCAATTTCAGCGTCCGTCACCTGCACAATGCGGGAGGCGCCCTTGCGGATGATCGCCAGCGCCTCCTCATCCGGAACGCGCGTTGCCATGCCGTCGGCCAGCGTGTCGCTGCTGTTGGTCTTCACCAGCGTGCCCGAGGCAAAGGACAGCGCATAGGCGGGCGCCTCCGTCGACTGCACGCCGACGATCTCGGTCTTCAAACCCAACAGGTCGCGCGCGAGAATGCAGCCGCAGATACCCGAGCCCTGCCCGATCGGCACGTAGAGAACATCCAGATCCGGCGCGTTCCGGAACAGCTCGAGCGCGTAAGTCGAAACTCCCAACACGAGGTCGCGATGAAATGCCGGCACGATATGCAAGCCGGCGCGATCCGCTTCGCGATAGGCTTCCTCGCGCGCGGACTGAAAATCGTCGCCATGTTCGACTAGCCTTGCACCGAACGCCTGCATCGCGCGATTCTTCTCGACCGAGTTGCCGTAGGGCACATAGATCGTCGCGGGGACGCCGGCGCGGCTTGCTGCAAACGCCAGGCTCTGGCCATGATTGCCGCGCGTCGCCGAGATGATGCCGGGCACGCCTGGCTGCTCACGCCTCAAGCGGTCGAGATAGGTGAGCCCACCACGCACCTTGAACGCGCCGATCGGCGTGTGGTTCTCGTGCTTGACGATGACATGCGTGCCGAGCCGCCTGGCCAGCAGCGGCCAGGCATGCGCCGGGGTCGGCGGCACCGCCTGTCCCACGATCTCATGCGCGCGCTCCAGCTCGGCGAGGTTAAACATGGAAGCACCCCAACAGCCGCGCGCACGATCTACTCCCTCGCCCCGCTCTTCGCGGGGAGAGGGTCGGGGTGAGGGGCTGCCTCCCCGAAGACGGTGAGAAACGGACTCGCGGAGAGTCCCCCTCACCCGGCGCTGCGCGCCGACCTCTCCCCGCACGCGAGGAGAGGCAAAGAGACTGAGCTCGTGGTGAGCACGGCATAACCAATCACCTCACACCAGCGCCTTGCCGCCGGCAAACGCCGCGGCCGTTGCCTCGTCGGTGGCTTCCACCGGCAATAGCATTTCGTTGTGCGCCTTGCCGGACGGAATCATCGGGAAGCAGTTTTCCAGCGCGGCGACGCGGCAATCGAACAGCACCGGGCGCTTGATCTTGATCATCTCCTTGAGTGCGCCGTCGAGATCAGAGGGCTTGATCGCCTGCAGGCCGACGCAGCCGAACGCGTCAGCCAGCTTGACGAAGTCAGGCAGCGCCTCGGAGTAAGAGTGCGACAGGCGGTTGCCATGCAGGAGCTGCTGCCACTGCCGCACCATGCCCATGTATTGGTTGTTCAGGATGAAGATCTTGATCGGCAATTCATACTGAACCGCCGTCGACATCTCTTGCATCGTCATCTGCACCGAGGCATCGCCGGCGATGTCGATCACGAGGCTATCGGGATGCGCGACCTGCACGCCGAGCGCCGCCGGCAGGCCGTAGCCCATGGTGCCGAGACCGCCCGAGGTCATCCAGCGATGCGGCTCCTCGAAGCCGAAGAACTGCGCCGCCCACATCTGATGCTGGCCGACTTCGGTCGTGATGTAGGTGTCGTGGCCGCGCGTC
Source organism: Bradyrhizobium hereditatis (assembly GCF_020329435.1). GTDB lineage: Bacteria > Pseudomonadota > Alphaproteobacteria > Rhizobiales > Xanthobacteraceae > Bradyrhizobium > Bradyrhizobium hereditatis. Next base: position 99,463 of record NZ_JAGKJK010000002.1, read on the forward strand.
GCCTCGAACAGCTTCTGGATCGCGTGCTGCGGCAGGATGACCTCGCTGCTCTTCTTGTAGGACAGCGAATTGCGTGCGCGCCACTTGGCGATCTCCTGCCACCACGCCTTGATGTCGGGCTTCTTCGCCTCCGCCTTGAACACCTGCAAGAGGTCGCCGAGCACGTTGGCGGCATCGCCGATGATCGGCACGTCGACACGGATGTTCTTGTTGATCGAGGACGGATCGATGTCGATGTGGATCTTCTTCGAGCCCGGCGAGAACGCGTCGGTGCGACCGGTGATGCGGTCGTCGAAGCGCGCGCCGACGCACAGCATGACGTCGCAACCATGCATCGTCATGTTGGCCTCGTAGGTGCCGTGCATGCCGAGCATGCCGAGCCAGTTCTTGCCCGATGCCGGATAGGCGCCGAGGCCCATCAGCGTCGAGGTGATCGGGAATCCCGTGACCTCGACCAGCTCGCGCAGCAGTTTCGACGCCTCGGGTCCGGAATTGATGACGCCGCCGCCGGAATAGATCACCGGCCGCTTGGCGGAAGCGAGCAGCGCCACCGCCTTACGGATCTGCGCCTCATCGCCCTTCACACGCGGCGTATAGGAGACATGCACGTCGTCCTTGCGCGGCGGATGGTAGGTGCCGGTCGCAAACTGCACGTCCTTCGGCACGTCGACAACCACGGGACCAGGACGGCCCGAGGTCGCGACGTAGAACGCCTCATGCAGCACCTTCGCCAGATCGTTGACGTCGCGGACCAGCCAGTTGTGCTTGGTGCAGGGACGGGTGATGCCGACAGTGTCGCATTCCTGGAACGCGTCATTGCCGATCAGATGAGTAGGAACTTGCCCGGTGATGCAGACCAGCGGAATCGAATCCATCAGCGCGTCCGTCAGCGGCGTCACCATGTTGGTGGCGCCAGGGCCTGACGTCACCAGCACCACGCCGGGCTTGCCGGTCGAGCGCGCGTAGCCCTCAGCGGCGTGGCCGGCGCCCTGCTCGTGCCGCACCAGGATGTGCTCGACCTCGCTCTGCTGAAAAATCTCGTCATAGATCGGAAGCACCGCGCCGCCGGGATAGCCGAAGATGTGCTGGACGCCATGATCGATGAGCGCGCGCACGATCATCGCGGCGCCGGTCATCTGATTGGGGTCGTTGCTCTGGTCGCTCATGGTCTGCTCCGGATGCGCTGTTGCCAGCGGCTTCTCGTCTGTTTCGGGAAATAAAAAAGGGCCCGAGAGGCCCATGCACACCGCCTGAATTTGGATGGCCTCAGCCACCCCCGGCGGTGCGCCTGGGTACGACTACGATAAGGGCGAGTTTGGTAATAATATTACGCATTTTGCGGCTCTGACTTCCCAAAGGTTGCGCGGGTTATACCGTCCGATCCCCGGAAGTCAAGGGAAGGACGCGTTCAGCGCGGTTTTGCAGTGTAACTGCGTTCCGGGCATTCGGCGAGTGGGAATTTTTGGTTCCAGCTATGCGCTTCTTTCTCTTCGTGGGTGAGGAGCGCGTCTTTGCGCGTCTCCGGACGATGCTTCGCATCGCCGGGCGAACCATGAGGCCCGTGGCCCATCCTTCGAGACGCCGCTTCGCGGCTCCTCAGGATGAGGTCCGTGTGCTTAGCCACCCCCTCGCCGCCTCCGGCGTCACCCACTCGAACTCTGGCAATTGATGCCTGAACCAGGTGAACTGCCGCTTGGCGTAATGGCGGGTATCGGCGCGGCCGATTTCGGCGGCCGCCTCACGCGTGATCTCGCCGTTGAGGTGGCGGATCAGCGCCGGCACGCCGTGGGCCTTCATGGCCGGCAGCAGGGGATCGAGCTTTCGCGCGGCGAGCGCTGCGACTTCCTCCAACGCGCCGGCCTCGAGCATTGCGTCGAACCGCGCGTCAATCCGCGCATAAAGCTGATCGCGGTCCGGTGCGAGGAACAGCGCAGAGAATTCACCCGGCGGCAGCAGCGGCGGCAGGCCCTCGCGATGCCAGTCTGGCAGCGCGCGGCCGGTGGCCTCGATCACTTCCAACGCGCGGGCGATCCGGGTGCGGTCGCGGGGCTTCAGCCGTTCGGCCGATAGCGGATCGCGCCGTGCCAGCTCAGTGTGCAGCGCCTCGACGCCATCGCGCTCCAGCCGCGCGCGCACGTCCTCACGTACCTCGGCCGGGATCGGCGGAACGGCCGAGAGACCACGTGTCAGCGCCTTGAAATAGAGGCCGGAGCCGCCGATGAAGACGGCTAAGCGCTTTGCCGCGCGCGCCTCTGTAAGCACCTTTTCGGCATCCGCCAACCAGGCGCCGGCCGAGAAATTGACTGATGCGTCGACGTGGCCATAAAGCCGGTGCGGCACGCGGGCCTCTTCCTCTGCCGTCGGCCGCGCCGTGATGATGCGCAGATCGCGGTAAACCTGCATGGAATCGGTATTGATGACGATTCCGCCGGTCTTTTCCGCCAGTTCGAGGGCCAGGGCCGACTTGCCGCTGGCGGTCGGCCCTGCGATAAGCACGGCCTTGCTCAAATCCAGCTGAAACGCCTGCATGTCCCTCGTCGCCACACTCATCTGCCACCCGGCCAATCCCGCGCTCGATAGTACCATCGTCGACGGCGCGCTCGCCGTCCTCCCCTCGCCCGGCACGGCGCAATGGCTGTTCGACGAGGTCGCGGTCGACATTCCCTTCGACTATCAGGTCAAGAGCCCGGACGAAATCAAGGCGATCGAAACCCGCCTGCAACAGGCGCGCGGCGATTTACCGATCGATATTGTCGTGCAGCCTGCCGCTTTCAGGCGCAAGAAGCTTTTCCTGGCCGACATGGATTCCACTATGATCGGCCAGGAATGCATCGACGAGCTGGCCGATTTCGCCGGGCTGAAGGCGCATGTCGCAGCCATCACCGAGCGGGCCATGCGCGGCGAAATCGAATTCGAGCCAGCGCTGCGCGAGCGCGTCGCGTTGCTCAAGGACATGCCGGTTGGCGTGGTCGACGAGGTGCTGGCAAAACGCATTACGCCGACGCCGGGCGGCCGTGAAGTGGTCATGACCATGCGCGCCAATGGCGCTTACACCTGCCTGATCTCGGGCGGCTTCACGCTGTTCACCAACGCGGTCGCTGCGAAGATCGGCTTCCAGGAAAACCGTGCCAACGAATTGAAAGTTCGCGACGGCAAATTCACTGGCGAGGTGGCCGAGCCGATCCTCGGCCGCGCCGGCAAGCTTGCGACGCTCATGGAGCTCTGCGAATCCTTCGATCTCGACGAGATCGATACGCTGGTGACCGGCGACGGCGCCAACGATCTCGACATGATCCAGGCGGCGGGGCTCGGCGTCGCCTATCATGCGAAGCCCGCGGTCGCCACTGCTGCCGCCGCGCGGATCGACTACGGCGATCTCACCGCGCTGCTCTATGCGCAGGGGTATCGGCGCGACGAGTTTGTGGGCTGAGGTCCTCGCCAAACTCGATCGTCATGCCCGGACTTGATCCGGGCATCCATCAAGCGAACAGATTCTTGCGAAGGGATGGATTGCCGGGTCAAGCCCGGCAATGACAGAGTGGAATGCGCGGCCGCGCTATTGCACGCTCAGCGCTACAAAGCGCAATTCGCCTTCGCCGTTCGACACCAAGAGCAGCACGGACTTCTTGCCGTCTTTCTTGAGCTGATCGACGCGCTTCTTGATGTCGGCGGCGCTGGTGACGGCTTCCTGCGCCACCTCGACGATGACGTCGCCGGCGGAGAGCCGCTTTTCGGCAGCGTCGGAGCCGCCGTCGACGCCGGTAACAATCACGCCCTTGACGCTCTCCTTGATCTTGTACTTGGTGCGCAAATCCTTGCTCAGCGCGGCGAGGTCGAGGCCGAGCGCCTTTTGCGTCACCGGCTTCTCGGCCGGCTCTTCCTTGGTCTTGGCGGCGGCCTGCTGCACCTTTTCGGTGTCCTCGAGGCGCCCGAGCGTAACCTTGCGGCTTTCCTCCTTGCCCTTTCGAATGATGATCACGTCGACTTCCTTGCCGACCGCGGTGTCGGCGACGACGCGCGAGAGATCCTTCGGATCCTTGACGTCCTTGCCGTCGAACTTGACGACAACGTCGCCCGGCTCGATGCCGGCCGGCTTGGCCGGTCCCTTGTCGTCAACGCCGGCCACCAGCGCGCCGCGCGCGGGCTTGATGCTGAGGCTTTCGGCGATCTCGTCGGTGACCTGCTGAATGCGCACGCCGAGCCAGCCGCGGCGCAGCTCGCCGAACTGCCGGAGCTGATCGACGACACCAGCCACCGTCTTCGACGGTACCGCGAAGCCGAGGCCGATCGAGCCGCCCGTCGGCGAGATGATCAGCGTATTGACGCCGACCACTTCGCCTTCGAGGTTGAACAGCGGTCCGCCGGAATTACCGCGGTTGATGGAGGCGTCGGTCTGGATGTAGTTGTCGTAAGGCCCCTGGCTGATGTCGCGGTTGCGCGCCGACACGATGCCGGCCGTGACCGAGCCGCCGAGGCTGAACGGATTGCCGATCGCGATCACCCATTCGCCGAGCCGCAGCTTGTCGGAATCGCCGAACTTCACTGCGTTGACCGGCTTTACCGGCTTGAACTTCAATACCGCGATGTCGGTCTTCTTGTCGACGCCGACCAGCTCGGCCCTGATCTTGGTGCCGTCGTTCATGATTACGTTGATCTCGTCGGCATCGGCGATGACGTGATTGTTGGTGACGACGACGCCGGAGGCATCGATGATGAAGCCGGAGCCAAGCGAGTTGGTCTTGCGCGGCGGCTGCAGTTCCCCTCTCTCGCCGCCCTTGGGACTGCCGCCGCGGCGGTTCTTGAAGAAGTCGTCGAAGAACTCTTCGAACGGCGAGCCCGGCGGCAATTGCGGCATCTCGCTCCGGCTGCCCTTGACCTCCACGCTCTGCGAGGTCGAGATATTGACGACAGAATCGATCACCTTCTCGGCGATGTCGGCGATGCCGTCCGGTCCGCGCGCATGGGCCGGCACCGAGGCCAGCAAGCTGGCGGCACTGAGCGAGATCGCAATCCCCATCAGGCGCAGGCGGCTCTTCAAGGCGGGTCTGACACCGGTCATGTCGGCTTGTCTCCAAGGAGTCGAATTGAGGTCCACAGTGCGCCCGAACGGGCCCGAGGCGCAAGCATCTGCAAATGATATTCCGGCGAAAAACCGGCCCGAGATGGCTCACATTACGTTGACGCCACACTCATCCGCGGCCTTTGATTACCGTCATTCCGGGGCGCATCTAAGACGCGAACCCGAAATTTCGAGATTCCGGGTTGACGTTTCGCGTGCCCTGGAATGACGGTGGCCGGAACCTACCGCCGCACGAACCAGATTAGCAGCAGACCCACGATCGCCGAGACGATGCCGACGGTCCGCAAAATATTGTCGGGCGTTGCCAGCGCGCTCTTCATCGCCCGGCGCATCCAGGCCGGGCTGGCGGCAAACATCAGGCCTTCGAGCACAAAGAGGATGCCCACACCGATGAGGAAGTCGGCGAACGCAATGGACCTCATCGGTTGGCATCCCCCCAGCTAATCAAGCGCCTTTTTGCTTTTTATACCGGCGAAGCAGCCCCCCGCTTCGCCGTAACTTGCGTGTGTTCCTGGCCGGACGCCTTACTGCTTCGGCGCCGCTGCCGCAGCCGCCGCCGCTGACGGTGCCGCCGGCGGATGTCCGGACGGATTGGCAAAGAAGCGGAAGAACTCCGAGTCCGGCCGCAGCAGGAAACGGGTGTCGTTGGCGCGGAGCCCGGTTTCATAGGCCGACATCGATCGATAGAAGGCGAAGAAATCCGGATCGCGGCCGTAAGCCTCGGCGAACAGGCGGTTGCGCTCGGCGTCACCCGCGCCGCGCACCTGCTCGGCGGTCGAGTTGGCCTCGGCAACGATGACGGTCGCCTCGCGGTCGGCCTTGGAGCGGATCTCCTGCGCCTTCTGGCCGCCTTGCGCGCGGAACTCGGCCGCCTCACGCTGACGTTCCGTCTGCATGCGCTGATAGACCGCCTGGCTGTTAGCTTCCGGCAAATCGGCTCTCCGGATACGCACGTCGACCACCTGGATGCCGTACTGATCTGCCTCGCGGTCGAGTTGTTCGCGGATCCGCATCATCAGGCTATCGCGTTCGTCGCGCACCACATTGATGAAGGTGACCTCACCCAGCACGCGGCGCAGCGCCGCGTTCAATAGCGTGGTGAGCTGGACGTTGGCGGCCTGGATCGAGCCGACGCTCTGATAGAAGCGCAGCGGGTTCTTGATCCGGTAGCGCGCGAAGGCATCGACGACGAGCCGCTTCTGGTCAGACGCGATGACTTCCTGCGACGGATTTTCCAGATCGAGGATACGCTTGTCGATGAGAATGACGGTATCGATGAACGGCGCCTTGAAGTTCAAGCCCGGCTCCGACACGACGTCGACCGGCCGGCCGAGCCGGACTACGAGCGCCTGCTCGGTCTGCGACACCGTGAAGATCGAGCTGTAGCCTACGATCACCACGACGAACAGCAGGATCAGCGTGACAATACCTGAAACGGGAGACTTCATCGTGCGCCTCCACTCTGCTGCTGACCCGCCGTCGGCGGCGGGCGCCGCGGCGTCAATTCGCTGAGCGGCAGATAGGGCACGATGCTCTGTCCTCCCGAGTTGCCGCCGTCATAGACCAGCTTCTCGGATCCGCCGAGAATCCGCTCCATCGTCTCCAGATAAATTCGCTGCCGCGTCACGTCCTTGGCCTTGTTGTATTCCTCGAACACCTTCGTGAAGCGCGCGCTCTGGCCTTTGGCCTCGGCGATCGCCTGCTCCCTGTAACCTTCGGCGACCTGCAGGATCTGCGCGGCGCGGCCGCGCGCGTCGGGCACGACGCGGTTGGCATACGTCTGCGCCTCGTTCTGCAGTCGCTCGAAGTCGGCACGCGCGGCCTGCACGTCGCGGAACGCGTCGATCACCTGCGCCGGCGGATCGACCTTCTGCATCTGCACCTGCGTGATCTGGACGCCGGAGCCGTAGCTATCCAGCGTCCTCTGCATCAGTTCATGAACGGCCTGCTCGGTCGTGTTGCGGGCGCCGGTGAGGATCGGCTGGATCTGCGAACGCCCGATCACCTCGCGCATCGCGCTTTCGGCGACCGCCTTCACGGTGCCTTCGGGATTCTGGATGTTGAAGAGGAAATTACCGACGCCGTTCGGCTTGATGCGCCACAGCACCGTGAAGTCGACGTCAACGATATTCTCATCGCCCGTCAGCATTAGGCTTTCTTCCGGCACATCGCGCATGGTGCGGCCGCGCCGCGCCGGATCGTCGATCAGCGACATGCCAATCGAAAGGGTCGAGACGCGCAGCGCCTTCGGCAACAGCACGGTCTCGATCGGATAGGGCAGATGATAGTTCAGCCCGGGATCCACGGTGCGCACATGCTTACCGAAGCGCAGCACGACACCGAGCTCTTCCGACTGCACACGGAAGAATCCGGACAAGCCCCAGATCACCAGTGCGCCGACCAGCACGAGCGCGATGCCCATGCCGCTGAAATGACCGCCCGGCAGGAGCTGCTGCAGCTTGTCCTGGCCGCGCCGCAGCAAATCCTCAAGATCGGGTGGCCTCGGCCCGCCCGACTGCGGACCGCCACCCCACGGTCCTTTGGGACCCTGGCCCCATGGGCCCCCGCCTTGATTCTTCCACGGCATATTAACTCTCCTCTGCGGGGGGCCGGGTCCGCCTGTCGGGCAGCCGACTTAAAGCCTCGCATATCCGGTCGGCTTTATAGGGGACCACTCGGGCCCTTACAACGCAAGCTTACTGCTCGAAGCAGCTATGCTTGAGGCCATAATTGTCAATGCAAAACATTGGTTAGCGAGGTTAACGCGGGCGATTAGGGCTTGCGCCGACGATATGTCACATAGGAGAAGTCGACGCCATCGTCCGGGCCGGCCGGTTTCCGCACGCGCGCCACCTCTTCCCAAACGTCCAAATCGATTGCCGGGAAATACGTGTCGCCGTCGGGCCGGGCATGCACCTCGGTAATCTCCAGGCGATCGGCGTTCTCCATCCATTGGGCATAGATTTCCGCACCGCCGACCACCGCGATCTCAGTGGCGAAACGTCGCAGCGCATCGCCGGTGGCGATTGCCTTCGCGTCGGTGAAGGAACGGGTAACCACAACACCATCGGCGCGAAAGCGGGCGTCGCGGGTCACGACAATGCTGGTCCGCCCCGGAAGCGGCCGGCCGATCGAGACGAAGGTCTTGCGTCCCATCACCACCGGCTTGCCTGTCGTGAGCGCCTTGAAACGCGCCAGGTCGGATTTCAGCCGCCAGGGAATGCTGCCGCCTGCCCCGATCACCCCGTTCTCCGCGACCGCGGCGATGAGAACGATTTCCATTACCGTGCTCCTTGTGCGAGCGCGGTCAGCGCCGGACCACTGACCCGGCAGATCGTCCACTCATCCATCATTTCGGCACCGAGCGATTTGTAGAACGCGATCGACGGCGTGTTCCAATCGAGCACCGCCCACTGCAGTCGCGACCAGCCGTTTGCCACGCACTCCCTTGCAAGATGCACCAAGAGCGCCTTGCCGATACCTTTGCCGCGCAGCGCCGGGCGGACGAACAGGTCTTCCAGATAGATTCCGGAGCGACCGCTGAAGGTCGAGAAATTGACGAACCAGACCGCAAAGCCGACCGGCTCGCCATCCCATTCGGCGATTTCGCAGAACAGGCGCGGATTATCGCCGAACAGCGCGGCTTCGATGCCGGCCTCGGTCGCCTCGACCTCATGGAGCAGCTTTTCGTATTCCGCGAGCTCGCGAACGAAGGACATTACAAGTCCCGCTTCGCCAGGGCGCGCGCGGCGGATGCTGAGAGACATCAGATGCTCATACCGCGACTTCGGCCTTGATATGCGGGTGCGGATCGTAGCCTTCGAGCGCGAAATCCTCGTAGCGGAACGCGAAAATATCCTTCACTTCGGGATTGATCTTCATTGTCGGCAACGGCCGCGTCGGCCGCGTCAGCTGCAGCCGCGCCTGCTCGAGGTGGTTGGAATAGAGGTGCGCATCGCCGAGCGAATGCACGAAATCGCCCGGCTTCAATCCGGTGACCTGCGCGACCATCATGGTCAACAGCGAATAGGACGCGATGTTGAAGGGCACGCCAAGGAACACGTCGGCGGAGCGCTGATAGAGCTGGCAGGAAAGCTTGCCGTTTGCGACGTAGAACTGAAACAGGCAGTGACAGGGCGGCAGCGCCATCTTGTCGACGTCGGCCGGATTCCAGGCCGTTACGATCAACCGCCGCGAATCCGGGTTGCGCTTGATCATGTCGATGACGTTGGAAATCTGGTCGATGCTGCGCCCGTCCGGCGCCGGCCAGGAGCGCCATTGCGATCCGTAAACCGGGCCGAGATCGCCATTGGCGTCGGCCCATTCATCCCAGATCGAAACGCCATTGTCCTTGAGATATTTGATGTTGGTATCCCCGGCCAGGAACCACAGCAATTCGTGCACGATCGCCTTCAGCGGCAACCGCTTGGTGGTCAGCATCGGAAAACCGGCCGACAGGTTGAACCGCATCTGGTGACCGAAGATCGACAGCGTGCCGGTGCCGGTGCGGTCATGCTTCTCCGCGCCGTCGCTGAGGATACGTTCGAGCAGATCGTGATACTGGTTCATGGCAGGTAGCTTCGGACCTTTGATCGGAGCAGCGAATTTACGCCCGGGGCATCCGATCGACACGCCGATTCGGCGTAAACACCGATTATACCCGGAAAAATGATCACCCCCGGAATAAACGACAAGGGGCGGGAACCGCTGTCCCGCCCCTCGCCCATCGTCCTGATCAGGTGGATCAATTTACCGGCTTGACTACCGGCGTCCACTTGGCGATTTCGCTCTTCACCAAGGTTCCAAGCGCCGCCGGCGTACGGTCGGCGGGTGCCGGGATGACACTGCCGAGCTCGATCAGACGCTTGCGCACGGTCTCATCCTCCAGCGCCTTGACAATGGCCGCGTTCAGTTTGGCGATGACATCCGGCGGCGTTCCCTTCGGCGCGAAGATTGCGTTCCAGGCCTGGGCCTGGAAGGCCGGCAGTCCGGCCTCGGCCGTGGTCGGAACATTGGGCAGCGATGGATTGCGCTCCGGCGTCGCCACGGCATAGGCCTTGATGGTGCCGCCGTTGATCTGCGGCACGGCATTGACGATCTGGTCGCACATGTAGTCGACCTGTCCGGCAACCAGCGCGTTCATCGCCGGACCCGTCCCGTTGAAGGGAACGCCGATCGGCTTGACGCCGAGCACCGAGTTCAAGAGTTCGCACGAGACGTTGGAGACCGAGCCGATGCCGGCATGCGCCGCGTTGACCTTGGTCTCGTTCGCTTTGACGTAGGCGATGAATTCCTTGAGATCCTTCGGCGGCAGGTCCTTGCGCGCCAGGATCAGGATCGGCGTGCCGGCGAGCAGACCGACCGGCTCGAAGTCTTTTTCCGGGTGATAGGCAAGTTTCGGATAGAGCGGCACGGAGGCCGCATGCGTGCCCATGTGACCGGTGATGAGCGTATAGCCGTCATTGGCGGCTTTCGCCGCGCGTGTCGTGGCAGTGGTGCCGCCGGCGCCGACCACGTTTTCGATGATGATGGTCTGACCGAGCGTCTGTGCCATGTGGCCAGTGACGATGCGGGCGATGACGTCTGTCGGTCCGCCCGCCGCGAACGGCACGATCATGGTGATGTTGCGCGTCGGGTAGTTCTGAGCCAGCGCCTGCGAAGAAGACAGGCCCAGCCCGGCAAGCACTGCCACAAAACCGCTCGCAAGCAAGCGACCGTACCGATTCATTTTGATCTCCCGAAATTTGTTATAATGCCGAACCCGCCGGTCGGCATTTTCTATGGCATAGAAAATTAGCCCGAAGTCGACCAGACTTCGGGCTGCGGCGCACCGACGCAGGTCAGTTCTCCGACTCCACGAACACCTCGTCGCGCTTCTTGCGTAGCGCTGGCAGCACCGTAAGGACCAGCAACGCAGCGGCGATCGCCATCAGCACCGCCGACAGCGGACGCGTCAGGAAGACCGACCAGTCGCCGCGCGAGATCAACAGCGCACGACGCAGGTTCTCTTCCATCAGCGGTCCAAGCACCATGCCGAGCAGCAACGGGGCCGGCTCGAAATCGTGCTTGATCAGCCAGTAGCCGAACAACCCGAACGCACCGGCGATCATGACGTCGGTTGGCGCGTTGTTGACGGAGTAGATGCCGATACAGCAGAAAACCACGATCGAAGGGAACATCAAGCGATAAGGCACGCGCAGGAGCCGCACCCATATCCCGACCAGCGGCAGGTTGATGATGAGCAGCATCAGGTTGCCGACCCACATCGAAGCAATCATGCCCCATACCAGGTCCGGCTGCTTCTGCATCACCTGCGGGCCCGGCACGATGCCATGAATAGTCATCGCGCCGACCATCAGCGCCATGACGGCGTTGGGTGGGATGCCGAGCGTGAGCAACGGGATGAAGGAAGTCTGGGCGGCGGCATTGTTCGCACTCTCGGGTGCTGCAACACCGCGGATTTCGCCATGACCGAACTTCGAGGGATCTTTCGCGATCTTCTTCTCGAGCGTGTAGGCCGCGAACGATGCGATCACGGCGCCGCCGCCCGGCAGAATGCCGAGGATCGATCCGAGGACGGTACCGCGCCCCACCGCGGGCGCCGCATCCTTGAGATCCTTCCGCGTCGGCATCAGTCCCGAAACCTTCTCCTGGACCAGCTTGCGATCGGTTTCACCACCGGCGTCGAGATTGCGAATGATCTCCGCAAAACCGAACAGTCCCATCGCCAGCGTCGCGAAACCAAGACCGTCCGCCAGTTCGGGAATGTTGAAGGCCATGCGCGACGCACCGGTCTCGATGTCGGACCCGACCATCGACAGCAGCAGCCCCATCACGATCATTGCGATCGCCTTCAGCACCGAGCCCTTCGCGAGCACGACCGCGAAGATCAGGCCGAGCACCATCAGCGAGAAATATTCGGCAGGACCGAACGCCAGCGCAATCTTGGTGAGCGGCGCGCCCAGCAGGGCAATCAGCACGGTCGCAACGCAGCCGGCGAAGAACGATCCGATTGCGGCGATCGCGAGCGCCGGACCGGCGCGGCCTCTTTTCGCCATCTGGAAGCCGTCGAGCGCGGTAACCACTGAACCGGCCTCACCTGGAATATTCACCAGGATCGACGTGGTCGAGCCGCCATACTGCGCACCATAGTAGATGCCGGCCAGCATGATCAGCGCGCCGACGGGGGGCAGGCCGAAGGTGATCGGCAGCAGCATTGCCACGGTGGCGATGGTGCCGATGCCCGGCAGCACGCCGACCAGCGTACCGACCAGCGCACCGATCAGGCACAGCAGAATATTGACCGGAATCGGAATGGAAGCTCCGCCTAGAAAAGCGGGCGTCCACTGCACGAAGTTGAAAACGACGCCAAAGCCGAGGCTGAGATTTGCGAAGACATCTCCCATAACGCCCTCACCGGATCATGAAAGTCGGCAGGAGCTGCAAAGGCAGGCCGAGCGCATACGGAAACAACAGGCTGCAAAACGCCGTCAGGCAGACGGCGACGATAACAGTTTCCATCCATCGCGTCTCGGGTGTCCCGCATGCCGCGATCAGGAAGCTGGCCATAGCGGCAAAGATCATCCCCATGGGCCGGATCGTGAAAGCAAACGTCAAAATCGCGATCGTCACGAAGAAAGGTCCCCGCCAATGGTATTTCGCAAGATGAGGACCTTCGGTGAAAATGCCGACGACAGTGATGAGAGCGCCCAATCCCAGCAGCAAAAATGCGAACATCCGCGGCGCAGTACCGGCGCCGAACGAAAAGCCGCGCATGCCCTGCAGATCGCTTGATGCCCAAAGGGCAAACACGGCAATCGCCATCAAGGCAATTCCGCCGACAAATTCCTGCGGGTTGCGAACCCATTTCGGCATAATGGATTTGACCGGCGCCTGGCCGGGCGTGGCGTTCATGGATACTCCTCCCCAAAGCGGGCTTTGAGCCCGTTGATCGGATAACGGTATGCTGTCCCGGAAACTGCCTAGCGAGTTTCCTCACGCAACGCCAGCAAAACCAAACGCTTCCGAGGCGGATGGCAAACGACGCCGTAAAGTGGCCATCAAGCGCGCCAGGAAAGCCATAGATCCGCAACCACTGCGATTGCAGCGCCGCAACACCCGGATGAATTAGCGATCGACCTTGTCTGCTGACCGAAACCGAACCGCGCCGGTGCGGTAAGCCGGCATCCTATTCGGGAAAGGTCGAGTCCGTGGCGAAACCGCAACTCGGCGACACCAAAACGAAACTCCGAGGTGGTGTTCCCGTCCCGTTCAGGCCATGGGGCCCTGTTTTTCTCCGGTCGCGCACCCTATATTCGGGGTGCCGGTTCGCCGGCTATGGAAATAAATGACCGTCGCAATAAACCATTCGGACCCGGGGGCAGTACCCGGCGCCTCCACCCAAGCCCACCCTTTCCAGAGCGGGTTTCGGCGGGGGCGAACCAGGATCGACGAGGGCGTAAAGGGCGCGTTTTTTCCCGGTATTGTTCCGCCGTTATCGGGCTATGCAATAGTTGCAAACGACAACTATGCTCCGGTTGCTCAGGCTGCGTAACGCAGTTTGAAAGACCAATCTAAAGTCCTAGCGGGTTAAGCTCCACTAGGCGGGGTCCGGAGGCACCTGGCAACAGAAGCCTCCACTTTATTCTTTTTCACCTCCGGCCGACGGGGCCGTTCTGCCGCAATTCGGTCTGTCACGCCTGCTGACCTGCGGCTCCCACCGGGGTAGCATGAGGGCAAGGGGGCGAGTCGGGTGACCGGCGGCCATCCAACGTAACAGGACGACCATGGCAACCGATCATATTCGTTATGACGTGCTGGCGCGCGACGCGTTGCGCGGGGTGCTGCGCCGCGTGCTGGCCGACGCCGCCGAACACGGCCTGCCTGGCGAGCATCATTTCTTCATCACTTTCCTGTCGACCGCCGATGGCGTGAAGCTGTCGCCGCGGCTTCTGGCGCAATATCCGGACGAGATGACGATCATCCTGCAGCACCAGTTCTGGGATCTGGTGGTGACCGAAGATCGTTTCGAAGTCGGCCTGTCCTTTGGCGGCATCCCGGAGCGGCTGGTGGTGCCGTTCGCGGCAATCAAGAGCTTCCTCGATCCATCCGTACAGTTCGGGCTGCAATTCGAACCGTCGGAAGGCGCCGCAGAGGCACCGCCTGCGAAGCTGCCGGCAGTCCCGACGCCCTCTGCCGTGCCCGTCGCCACGCCGGAGGCGGCCGCCGAAAGCAATGACGAGCCGGCGAAGACGAGCGAAGGCGCCGAAGTGGTGCGGCTGGACCGCTTTCGTAAGAAATAATCTAGGCGCGGGAAAAACCGCGGCCCTGTAATGTGTCCGTTCCGCCATTTCACGGCGCAATGGACATGACGTATGGCTCGATCAGAAACATCCGGAAACAAATCCACCCGCAGCGAGACCGACAGCTTCGGTCCGATCGACGTCGCCGCCGACCGCTATTGGGGCGCGCAGACCGAGCGCTCGCGCCAGAACTTCAAGATCGGCCAGGACCGCATGCCGATGGCGGTCGTCCATGCGCTCGGCCTTGTCAAGCTCGCCGCCGCTGAAACCAATCGGGAACTCGGACTGCTCGACGCGCGCAGGGCCGGCGCCATCATCCGCGCCGCACGCGAGGTGATCGACGGCAAGCTCGACGATCACTTTCCGCTGGTCGTCTGGCAGACCGGCTCCGGCACCCAGACCAACATGAACCTCAACGAGGTGATCGCCAACCGCGCCAACGAGATCCTTGGCGGCAAGCTCGGCGCCAAGGAGCCGGTTCATCCCAACGATCACGTCAATATGAGCCAGTCGTCGAACGATTCATTTCCGACGGCGATGCACATCGCTGCTGCCGGACGCATTACGTCCGACCTTATACCGGCCTTGAGCGAACTGCATCGCGAGTTGCGAAAGAAGGAAAAGGCGTTCGCCAAAATCGTCAAGATCGGCCGAACCCACACCCAGGACGCAACGCCGCTGACGCTTGGGCAGGAGTTTTCGGGCTACGCCGCGCAGGTCGAGAGTGGCATCGCGCGGCTGCGAACGGCGGTGAAGGAATTGTTCCCGCTGGCGCAAGGCGGCACCGCGGTCGGGACCGGCCTCAATTCGAAGCCGCGATTTGCAAAGCTATTCGCAAAACACGTCGCGAAAATCACGCGGCTGCCCTTCACCAGCGCGCCCAACAAATTCGAGGCGCTGGCGTCCAATGATGCCTACGTCATGGCACATGGCGCGATCAATTCGGTGGCGACCGGGCTGTTCAAGATCGCCAACGACATTCGCCTCCTGGGCTCGGGCCCGCGTTCCGGTCTTGGCGAACTGATTTTGCCGGAAAACGAACCGGGCTCGTCAATCATGCCCGGCAAGGTCAACCCAACGCAGTGCGAAGCGATGACCATGGTCTGCTGTCAGGTGTTCGGCAACCAGACCGCCGTCACGATGGCAGGGAGCCAGGGCCATTTCGAACTGAATGTTTACAAACCCCTATTGGCATATTGTATGATGCATTCCATTCAACTGCTGTCGGACGCGGCGCGCTCGTTCACCGAACATTGCGTGGTGGGCATACGCGCCGATGAAAAGCGAATCCGCGAATTGATGGAGCGCTCGCTGATGCTGGTCACCGCGCTCGCTCCCAAGATCGGATACGACAATGCAGCGAAGGTCGCCAAAGCGGCACACGCGCGCGGAACAACGTTGAAGGAAGAAGCGGTACGTCTCGGGTTTGTGAACGCCGCCGAATTCGAACGTCTGGTACAGCCGGACAAAATGACACACCCGGGCTGATGGCCGCAGCCGTCCCCCCGGGAAACTACGGATGAGGCGTATAAATTATGGATCGTACGAAAAGAATGAGGTGATCTTCTATCGCCGTTGCGTGGACGCGTGGTAGGAGCAGGAAATATTTGGTTTTCGCAGAGCGAAATTTATTTTTTGGTGCTATCACAGAGCACTTGACGGGGATTCCGAATGACCAACCAATTTGCTTGCGCAGTACTCGACATTTTTCCGTCCAATGAATCATCATGCCTTCGAGTCGCCGGATAATGGAGGCGAACATGGGAGACGTGATCAACCTGAAGCGATTCAAGAAGCGCAGCGAGCGGGAACAATCGGCAAAACAGGCCGATGCCAACCGCGCGCGGTTCGGCCGGACCAAGGC
Organism: Bradyrhizobium hereditatis; assembly: GCF_020329435.1. Classification (GTDB taxonomy): domain Bacteria; phylum Pseudomonadota; class Alphaproteobacteria; order Rhizobiales; family Xanthobacteraceae; genus Bradyrhizobium; species Bradyrhizobium hereditatis. Next base: position 115,709 of record NZ_JAGKJK010000002.1, read on the forward strand.
CGAGCGCGCGCTCGATGAACGTCGCAAGGATCGCGCCGCCGATCTTCTGGACCAGCACAAGCTCAATGGCGGAGACGCGTCATGAAGTCGCCCGTGGTCAAACGCTCGATCGTGGTCGCCGGCCACAAGACCAGCGTCAGCCTCGAGGAGGCTTTCTGGAACGGCATGAAGGAAATCTCGGGCCTGCGGAACATGACGTTGTCCGAACTGGTCGGCGAGATCGACAGCAATCGCCAGCAGGGCAACCTGTCCTCGGCGATCCGATTGTTCGTGCTCGACTACTTCCGCAACCGCGCCATGCCTCCCGCCGCAGCCTCCGACGCCCCGCGGCCTCAGGCTTGAGGTCCTATCGCGGCGAGCGCACCACCAGCGCGCCCGCCCCGCTCCACTGCGTTCAATAGACGAGTCCGGTGCCGGGCGGCTTTTCCAGCGCCGCGGCCAGCGACCGATATTCCTCGCAGCCGGTGCCGCAAATCGCCGCGATGCGGCTGAGATGATACGACGCCTGGTCGCGATTACCCTGCTCGATCTGCCACAGGCCGTAATACTGCCAGGTCAGCACATGGTTCGGGTCCGCTTTCAGCGCACGCTCGTACCAGGTCTGCGACAGCCTGTAGTCACCGAGCTTGCGATAGGAATAGCCGATCAGGTTGGCGACGCCTGCATTGTCGTCACGGCCGAGGGCCTTGAGCTGCTCGATGGCACCGGCATAATCGCCGCGCTCATAGATCGTCGCATGCGCGGCACGGTAACCCTGCCGGAACGCATCATCGTCGACACTCGACTGTTTGGTCGCCTTCTTCTTGGCTTTGGACGGTTTGGCACCGGATCGGTTGTCCGGCGGCGGCGGATTGGCTGACGGCGGATCGCCGCCGCCGCCCGCGGCAAAGGCCGGAATAGATGGCGAAGAAATGATCAGGGCCGTCGAGAAGAGTGCCAGCGTTGCGAGCTTGATTGCCGATTTGATCATTCGAACCTCCGGTTTTCCTGCCTGACGCGAATCCACGGTCCAGCCGGAGGTAGAGACACCGCCGCGCCCGAACTATTCCCGCCGCACCACCCGAGAAGCGCGTCCGGCACGCTGGACGGGAATGAGGACAATGCGTATCTAATTGGCGGCCGTTGCCGTTCCTCAACCGGAACCTGACGAAGCCCACCCGTCCGAGAGCATCCCTGGAGAGAGAAATGGACCTCGCAAAGCTGACCATGCCCCGCGACATCAGTCCATTTTCGGAAACTCTCCATGCCTGCCTTCCTCGTTCTGGATTCCATCTCTCTTGCCACGCCTGACGGACGCCCGCTGTTCAATGGATTGACGCTCGCCATTGGAGGCGAGCGCACCGGCCTTGTCGGCCGCAACGGCAGCGGCAAATCCACATTGTTGCGCCTGATCGCGGGCGAGATCGAACCTGCCGGTGGATCGCTCCAGCGCATCGGCTCGATCGGCGTGCTGGCGCAACTCAGTGACGAGCGGCTATCCGTCGACGAGGCGCTCGGCGTTGCCGGCGGTCTTGCCCGCCTGCGCCGTCTCGAACGCGGCGAAGGATCACTCGAAGACGCGGCGGAGGCGGATTGGACACTGGAGACGAAGGTACAAACGGCACTGGTCGAAGCTGGACTGCCGTCTTTGCCGCTGCATCGCCCGATCCTATCCTTGAGCGGCGGCGAACGAACCCGCGTCGCGCTGGCGCGCGTTTTGATCGAGGCGCCCGATGTGCTGCTATTGGATGAGCCAACCAACAATCTCGACACGGACGGCCGTCAGGCCGTGGCCGAAATGCTGGAACGCTGGCAGGGCGGCATCCTCCTCGCCAGCCACGACCGCGCGCTATTGGAGCGCGTCGACCGCATCGTCGAATTGACGCCGGTCGGCATCACGATCTTCGGAGGCGCGTGGTCAGCCTTTGCGCAGGCGCGTGACGCCGCCCACGCCCGTGCCGCCGCAGACCTCGAGCGCGCGGCGGACGCCTTGCGCAACACCGAGCGCGCGGTGCAGAAGGGGCGCGAGAAGAAAGCGCGCCGCGACAAGGCCGGCCGCGCCTGGCGCGCCAAGGGCATCGAGGACAAGATGTTCATGGATCGCGAGAAGGAGCGCGCCGAGAACAGCGCCGCGCGCGAAAGCCTGCTCGCGACCCGCCTGCTCGGCGAGCGCGTCGAAGCGCTGGAGACGGCCAAGTCGCAGGTCGAAATCCTGACACCGCTCTCGATCGACCTGCCGCGCACCGATCTGCCCGGCGGCCGCGAACTCATCACGTTCAGGGACGTGGTGATGGCCTTCGGCAAGCGCCGCCTGTTCGGGCCGCTGTCATTCGAGGTGCGCGGTCCCGAGCGGATCGCCATCCGCGGCGCCAATGGCTCCGGTAAGACCACCCTGTTCCGCCTGATCTCCGGCGAGCTGAGACCTGCGAGCGGCGAAATCAGCCGCCTCACCGACCGCATTGCCGTGCTCGATCAGCATGTCGGCCTGCTTGATCCCGGTCTAAGCATTCTCGACAATCTCGGTCGCTTGAATCCCGAACTCACGGCGAACGAAGCTCACGCTGCGCTCGCCCGGTTTGCGTTCCGTAATCGCGCAGCGCTGCAGATCGCGGCGACCCTCAGCGGCGGCGAGCGGCTGCGCGCAGGTCTCGCCTGCGTGTTCGCGCGCCCGCAGCCGCCATTCCTGTTGCTGCTCGACGAGCCGACCAATCACCTCGATCTCGCGGCGATCGAGGAACTGGAAGCTGCGCTCAAAGGATTCGACGGCGCGCTGATCGTCATCAGCCACGATGAGGCATTCTTGCGAGCGATCGGGATCGGCCGGGAGATTGTACTCGGCTAGGCCGTGTACTCATGCAGTGGGTGGCGTGATGGACAGAAGCAATGTCTGCCCTGTCCTCAAATCGGCGCGATTACCGCACGGCGGCGAAATGATGCGAAGGGCCAGCAGCGGACGTGTGGCGCCTTTCTGGGAAGAGGACTGAAAGCAAACCTTCTCAGGCTCCCGGTCGCGGTCGAGAGGAAAGCGAGAGTTTGACAGCAGTTGAGCCCATGAAATTTGTGGCGGCCTCGGTTATACTCCATCGTCCTAGGTTCCGGCTCTCGAACGAGGCGGCAGGAAATGGGCACTGCAGAGATTGAACGCAAGCTCTCCGCCATTCTGGCAGCCGATGTGGCTGGTTATTCGCGGCTCATGGGCGTCGACGAGGAAGGCACTCACGCCTCGTTCGTAGCGCACCTTCGGGAGCTGATCGAGCCAAGCATCCGGGAGCATCGCGGCCGAGTAGTGAAGACCACGGGCGACGGTTTCCTAGCTACTTTCGAGAGCGTGCTCGGCGCGGTCCGCTGCGCCGTCGAGGTCCAGCGCGGGATGGCCGAGCGCAATGCTAACGTGCCGGAGGCGCAGCGCCTTGTGTTTCGGCTCGGCATCAACGCCTGCGACGTGATGATCGACGGCGAGGACATTTATGGCGACGGCGTCAACATCGCAGCGAGGCTCGAGACGATGGCCGAGCCTGGCGGCATCTGCGTCTCCGCCCGCGTCCAGGAGGACGCGAGCGGCCGGCTCGACCTTGGTTTCGAAGATCTCGGCGAGCGGCAGCTCAAGAACATCGTCCGGCCGATGCGGCTTTACCGCGTCATATTCGACCGGCCCACGGCAGCGGCCGGCTCCGCCACACCCACGCAACTGCCGGATCTCAGCGATCGCCCGACCTTCGCCGTGCTGCCGTTCGAAAACATGAGCGGCGACCCCGAGCAACAGTACTTTGCTGACGGCATCAGCGAGGATCTCATCACAGCGATTGCGACCTGGTGCCGTTTCCCCGTGATCGCCCGCAACTCGTCCTTCGTCTACAAGGGCCGTGCACTCGATATCAAACAGGTCGGCCAGGAACTCGGTGCCCGCTACGTGTTGGAAGGGAGCGTCCGCAAGGTGGCGAACCGAGTCCGCATAACCGCCCAGCTCATCGACGCGCCGACCGGACACCACGTTTGGGCACAACGCTATGATCGCGAGCTCGGTGATCTCTTTGCGATTCAGGACGACATCACCACGAGCATCGCGGCTGCGATCGAACCGGAGATCATGGAAGTGGAGGAGCGTCGGGCAACAGCGCGCAGCAGCTTTACCGGCTACGATCTCGTCCAGCGCGGCAACTGGCACCTCTACAAGTTCACCCCGGAAGGCATAGCCGAGGCACAGCGCCTGTTTACGGCAGCCATTGAGGCCGATCCCAACTATCCCCCGGCCTATGCCAGCATGGCATACAGCAAGTATATTTCGGCGCAGTTTGGTGCAGACTTTGAGCCAACGCTGCAAAGCGCATTCGAGTTCGCCCGCAAGGCACTCACCCTCGACGAGAAGGATGCGCGAGCGCACATGTTTTTCGCGCAAAGCTCGCTTTGGCTGCGCCGGCACGAGGAGGCCATAGCGGCCGCGCGCCAAGCGATTGCACTCAATCCGAGTCTCGCGCACGCCTATTCGGTGCTTGGCTATGCACTCGACTGTGTCGGCGAATTCGAGGAAGCGCTCAAGACCGTAGCGCATTCATTTCGCTTGCGCCCGCATGACCGTACCGTCGGGCGCTGCATTCCAGCTATGGCCGTCGCCCACTATCAGCTCGGATCCTACGAGGCCGCGGAGCAGACCGCCTTTCGCGCCGTGACCCTAACGCCACTCTACTGGCTCGGTCATCAGATGTTGGCCGCCAGTCGTGGGCAGCTCGGCCGCAAGGCGGATGCCGCGCAATGTGTCGCCGAAATCCGCCGCCGGGAGCCCGAGATCTCGCGCAGCGCATATAGCGCGAGGCTTCCGTTTCGAGACGCCATCTACGCCCAGCGCATCGAAGAAGGTCTCGCCAGGGCTGGCTGGAACGGCTGAGCAAGACTCGCAAAATCCTTTTCGTTTTTTAGCACCCGTGGCGGCGGTCTCAACGGATCAGACGCGATCGCGAGTGTAGGCGCTCACAATCGAGGGTCCGGTTGTGGTCATTTTCGACCGAGTTTGCGGGAGCTGCCAGCCACTTGATCTCTGCTTTGCCTCAAAAACGGCCGGCCGCCTGTGGCAGCGCGCCAATGAGTCCACGCTCTAGTTCGAGCGCGGCGGCGGCGGATTGGCGACCTGCGGCGTCAGCGCCAGCGGCGGACGCGGTCTCGGCTTGGCGGCGCCTGGCGCAGGCCTGACGTCGATCGGCGGCGGCAGCGGGGCAACCTGTGGCGGGCCCGCGACCGGCGCGGGCGGCGCATTGACGGTCGGAGGACGCGGCACTGTCGCCTTCTTCGCCGGCGGCCGCCGCGGGTCGCGGCCGCCCTTCTGCGCCGCCGGCGCGCTCGGCGCCGCTTCCGGAATCGGCAATTGTCCCTCCGCGGGCAGCACGATCGGTGGCGGCGCCGCCGGCGGCGGCTCACCACGCTCGATGGCGTCTAACCTCTTGGTTTCGTGATCGATCGCGCGCACGGCCAGCCACGACGACAATGGCGCAACGTCGACGCTGCGGTTGAGCGCGTCGGGCGTACCCACCGCAAGCAGCTGGATTTCGGGCCGCCCGGTTGTCATCGTCAACGAAAGCGCGGCGCGGATATCGGCCTGATCGGCGGCAATATCATATCCGCCGGAGACGGTGGCGCGCACGCCATTGCCGTCCAGCGTCGTGGCTCCCACGCGAAGCCGGCCGTCGCGGATGGTGAACGGAATTTGAGCCGACGGAATCGCAAGCGCGCCGGCCGGCAGGGTGGCCTCGACGATCTGCTTCAATCTGACATCGTCCTTGGCCTGCCCGCTGTCATTGGCGCGCACCGCCACTTCGAAGGCGCGCGGATCGAGGCCCGCGATTTTGGCCGCTTCCAGCGTCAGCGTTCCACTGCCGGACAGCGCGCCGGCAAGCGCCTGGGCGCTGCGACCCTGGCTCGTCAGCGTCATCTGCAGCGACGCGCGGCCGGCCGGCATTGCAAGGTTACGATAGCGCAGCGCCGCGCCGTCGACGCCAGTGAACTGGACGCTTGCGTTCAACCCAATGCCGTTGGCGCCGGGGCGCGCATCGATCGTTGCGGTGACGTCGCCACCGCCGATCTTGCCCGTGATGGTATCGAAGGTCAGCGACTGGCCGTCGCTCTTGATCATGCCGCTCACCGGCTGCAATTCGCTGCCGCCGGGAAGCAGGCCCCGCAACGCCTGGAAGGCGACCTTGCCGCGCCAGCCCTTCACGAGCCCGGTGCCGAGCGGCTCGGCGGCATCGTGTCCGGCGGCGCCGAGCGCCAGGCCAAGGGCCGGTGCCAGCGCGAGCTGCTCGGCGCCGATTTCGCCTTCGATCTCCTTCTCCTCGCCAAGCGTCACAGCGATACGGCCGCGCAGGCGCGAGCCGCTGATAGTGCTGTCGAGATCGTCGAGGGTCAGCTTGTTGCCGGCGAGCTGCACGCGCGACGACAGGCCGATGTTCTGTGCGAGCGTATCCTGCGGCTTGAGATCGAGCAGCGGCCCGAAATTGGCGCTGCGAACTTTCAGGCCGAGGTTTGCCTGCGCCTCCGCCGCCCATGGTTCGGCGGAGCCTTCCGCTTCAGCGTCGAGGCCGACTGCCGAGACCTTTGCCTTGAGCCGGAGCGGCGCACCCCACGCACCCGTCGCGGTACCCTCGAACCGTGCGGGACCATCGCCCGCGGAGACGACGCGATCGAGGCCGAGCAAGGCAAGCAAGGCGCCGCCCTGCTCGGACGACAATTTCGAATCGATCCACACCTCACTGCGCCAAAGAGCCGCGAGATCGAGCCCCTGGATTGCCGCGACAGCCGGTCTGCCGGTGATCGTGATGCCGCCCTTGAGCAGCGCCGAATCGAGATCGGCGACGGCGCGCGCCTGGACGCGATCGGACTGCACGGCGCCTTTGGTGAGGTCGAGTGCCAGTTTCAGGCGCGCCGGCCCCGGGCCGGTCCCCAACGTATTGAGCCGGGCGGCGAGCGTTGGTGAAAAGGGGACGATCAGACTGGTCAACCGGCCGAGCGAAGCTGCGCTCGAATTAAGCGCAAACCATCCGGTCGCATTGAGGCGATCGAACGTGCCAGCACCGTCCAGTATCACATTCTCGAGCTTCCCGATCTTCAGCTGCTCCAGCGATAGCTTCGACGGTGAGTAGGCCAGTTTCGCGAACAGGGGGCTCAGTTCCTGCCCAGCCGAGATGGCCCGGCCGATATCGAGCGAAAGCCTTGCCTCGTCCGGCCACTCGCCTTGCGGTCCCGCCAGCGAACGCGCAAAGGCCGTGACGGCATCGAGGTCGAGACGCTCCGACTTCAGTTCCGCATCGACGCGGGAGCCGTGATCCGCTTGCCGGTGGGACAGCATTATCCGCCCCTCCACCGTGCCGCCTTCGATGTCGGCTTTCATGGTGTCGATGGCAAAGCCTTCAGGCGCTACGGTGATGTCGCCACGCAGACGAAACGGCTTCTGGCTCCGATAGGCAATCTCGCCGCGGCCCTGCAGCCAGGTCAGCAGCGCGTCGGGGTCTGAGGATTCAACGCTGAGTGCGGCCTTGAAGCGGTCCGGGGCAACATTCGTGGCGCCGGCCTCGCTGAGCGAGACCCTGGTCGCGCCGGGCGCGCGGAACTCCAGCCTGTGGACGCGCCACGACTTCGCATCGCCTTGCAGCTCGGCAGTGATGTCCTGCAGCGGGCGTCCACCCAGCATGACCTGCTCGGACCCGAGTTCGAGCCGCGCAGGAATCGGCAAATGCGGAATGGCGGCGTTGAGGACCCGCAGCGCCGGCAGCGCGCGAACCGGCTCGGCGGAATTATCCTTTGCGACAAGCCGGTCGGCATCAAGCTGACGCGCCGAGAGGGCCGCGCGTAGCAGCGGCGATGCCCCGAAGCGGATGTCGCCGCTGCCCGAAAGTTTTAGCGCGCGCTCCTCGGCACCGTAGCTCACTTCCAGCTGGTCGAGCCGCGCGGCCGAATAATCAGCCTTGAGCTTGGCGGCGATCCGCCACGGCACCTCGTCGGCCTTTCCCTTCTGGGCGGGAGCGGCGAGCGTCATGGCGCCTTCAAAGCGTGGCGCGCGGGCATCGAAGCTCAGTAGACCGTCGAGATCGATCGCGAGCGCACGGTGGCCCGGATCGATATTGAGATGGACGCGGGTGCCGCCGCCGTCGGGCCCCTGTCCCGAAGAGACGCGGAACGGATAGCGCGTGCCCGAGAACGTGAAATTGCCGTCACCGCGGATCGAACCGGCAAGCGAGCGGACATCGCCACTGAAGGCAATGTCATTCAGCTCGAGCGTAGAGCGGCTCGCCGCATCATGCAGCGCGACGCGGCCGGTGAGATTGAGCCGGTCGATCGCCAGCGAGCCCAGATTGAACGTCCCGGTCGAAGCCGGCCAGTCGATCCGCCCTCTGGAATCGAGACCGAGGTCGAGCGACATGCGGCTGATCGTCAGCTCGGTCGCGCGCACCTCGCCGCGCATCAGGGAGTCCAGGCTGAATTCAACGTCGAGCTTGTCGGCGCGAACCTTGCCAAGATCGTTGGCGCCGCCGACCACGACCGAATGCAGTTGCAGCGACGGCGCCGGCAGCAGGCGCGCGTCAAGCTTGCCGCCGACGCGGACCGGCGCGCCGAGGACGCGCGTCGCCTCGGCCTCGAACTGCGGCCGAAACTGGCTCCAATCGATGAAATATGGCCCGACGAGCGCGGCAATCAGCGCAATGATGAAGGCGATTGCCAGGCCGAGCAGCGTCGTCTGCACGGTGTCTCCTCTTGAACCGCCCCGGCGCCGGCCGCATCACGCCGGAACCGGCCCCGGAGCAGCCCGGAATATAGAGAGAAGTTTGGCGATGTCACAGCGGCATACTGACAGAAGCCTTGGCCGGCTCCGATCGACGCAGCCGGGGGCTCCGCGCCGCGGTTTTACCAGCTTGCCGGCAGGCGCTTGAGGCCGCGCAGCACGAAGGTCGGCCGCCATTCCGCATTGACAGCGTCATCGAGCCGCAGGTCCGGGATCCGCCGCAGCAGGGTCGAAATCGCGATCTCGGCCTCGATCCGCGCCAATTGGGCCCCGAGGCAGAAATGGATGCCGCCGCCAAAGGACAGCGGCTTCACATTGGGCCGGGTAATGTCCAGCCGCTCGGGGTGATCCGGATAGACCGCCGGGTCGTGATTGGCCGAGCCGAGCAGACACAGCACGCTTTCGCCCTTCGGGATGCGCTTGCCGCCGAGATCGTCAATGTCTTCCAGTGCCACCCGGCCGGTTAACTGCACCGAGGAATCGTAACGCAGGAATTCCTCGATCGCATTGGTGATCAGTTCGGGCCTCGCCTTGAGCAGCGCGAGCTGGTCAGGATTGCGGTAGAGCGCCAGCAGGCCGTTGCCGATCAGGTTGACGGTGGTCTCGTGGCCCGCACCGAACAGCAGGATAATATTGGCGGTCAGCTCCTCGTTGGTGAGCTTGCTGCCGTCCTCTTCGGCCTGCACCAGTTGCGTGGTCAGATCGTCGCCCGGGTTCTTGCGCCTGAGCTCGAACAGCTGCTGGAAATACATCGCCGCCATCGCATTGCCGGCGTTGCCCTGTTTGATCTCTTCGGGCGATAGCGGCACCGGATCGAGCAGCCGTCCGCCGTCGCGCGAACCGGCATAAAACGCCTCGCGATGCTCTTCGGGGATTCCGAGCATGTCGCAGATGATCGTGACCGGCAGGCGAAACGCAAAGTCCTCGATCAAGTCCATCTTGCCTTGCGGGATGATGCGGTCGAGCGTTTCGTCGACGACCTGCTGGATTCGCGGGCGCATGTCCTCGACCCGGCGCGCCGTAAACGCCTTCACCACCAGCCCGCGCAGGCGGGTGTGGTCCGGCGGATCCTGCTGCAGCATCCAGTGGCTCATGCTGCGGAACACCGGCTCGTCCATGATCTTGGGGCCGTAGCGGCGGATCGTGCGCTCGACATAGTCCTTGCCGAACCGCTTGTCGCGCAGCACGAGGCTCGCCTCGGCGTGGCGGCTGCAGACATACATGCCGAGCGGCGTCAGGTGCACCGGATCAACGGCGCGCATCCGCTCGTAATGCGGATAGGGATTGCGGATGAATTCCGGGTCCAGCGGATTGAATAGCGGCGCGCTGCCGGCAGTCTGAACATGCTCGTTCATGGTGACCTCACTGGTTGCTATGCGCCGTGCAGCGCGTTTCCCCGGGGCCGATCGTTCGAAATTCGATACATTGTTGTATTGAGTTGCATTCTCGCCTAAACTGGCCGGATGTCAAGGGTACGAACGAGACCAACAAGGGACGACACCCGCGAAAAGCTGTTCGAGGCGGCGGCGCGCGTGTTCGAGGAACAGGGCATCGGCAGCGCCAGCATCGAGGCGATCGCGGCCGCGGCCGGCTTCACGCGCGGGGCGTTCTATTCGAACTTCAAGAGCAAGGACGAGCTGATCATCGCCATGCTCGAGGATCATGTCGAACAATCGATCGGGCGCATCCGCGATCTGCTCGATCGGTACAAGAACCTTCCTGATTTTCTCGATGCGCTGAAGAGCATGGATCGCAGCCAACAGGATCCGCTCGGCCGCTCTCCCCTGCTCCACATGGAGATGATTCTGTTCGTGGCGCGGGCCGAAAAGCGCCGTCCCGAACTTGCCAAGCGGTTGCGCGCCCGGCGCAAACTGGTCACCGACATCATCGAGACCACGGCGAGGAACAGCGGCCGCACCACCATTCTCAATCCGACATGGGCCGGCGCGCTGGTGCTGGCGCTAGAGGATGGCTTCCGTCTGCACCGCCTGATCGATCCCGAGACCACGGCGGCCGACAGTTTCTTCCGCGCCATCAGCGATCTGCAGCGGGCGATGGGGATTTCAGCGGCATGAGGCCGCATACATCGTGATCGCCAACGAATGCCGGCATCGGAGATTCGACACATTCTGCGCGCCAAGCTTAGGCGTCGTTCCGCTGCATTCGGATGGTCGCCCTGAAATACCTGATCCCGATATTGCTGTGGCTTTCAGCTACGACCGGCGCCAGGGCCGACGAAGCGATTTCGCTCGCGCTGCCGATGAGGTGCCAGCCAAGTCTGACCTGCTTCTTTCAGAATTATGTCGATCACGATGCTTCCGACAAGGCTCGCGACTATCGCTGCGGCGGACGCAGCTATGACAGGCACGACGGCACCGACCTAAGGATTCGGAATCAGGAGATTCAGAAACAGGGAATAGAAGTGCTCGCCGCCGCGCCCGGGCGCGTCATCGGGGCGCGAAATGACATGGAAGACGTTTCCGTGAAGACCGTGGGCAAGGCCGCCATCGCGGGCAAGGAATGCGGCAACGGCGCCGTCATCGAACATGAGGGCGGCTGGCGCACGCAATATTGCCACATGGCCAAAGGCAGCGTCCGGGTCAAGGCTGGCGATCAAGTGACGACGGGGCAGCCGATCGGCATAGTTGGACTATCCGGCGACACCGAATTCTTTCACCTGCATTTTACAGTGCGGCATCGTGGCAAGATCGTGGACCCGTTTGCCCATGGTGCGGAAGAAAATTCCTGCGGCGGCGGCCGGTCGCTCTGGGCCGCTTCGCTTTCCGAGCAGATCCAATATAGGCCGCGCGAAATCATCGACTTCGGTTTTGCCGGCATCGCCCCGACGATGGAATTGGTCGAGTCAGGAGAAATCGACAAGCATCCCGTGACCTCGGGTTCGGATGCGCTCGTCGCCTATGTCAGAGCGATCGGCCTGCAGGCTGGCGATCAGCAATCCCTCGCCTTGGAGGACCCTACCGGTGCTTCCATGTCCACCAACAATCTTCCCCCGCTCGACCGGGACAAGGCGCAGTTTCTTGTTATCGCCGGAAAGAGGCGCACGGAGGCCGCTTGGCCTGCCGGCCGCTACTCCGCAACGTACCGCGTCATGAGAGACGGCGCGGAAGTGCTGCGAAAGACGTTTGATATCGAAGCGCGCCTGCGATGAGCGGCTAGTCCTTGCCCCGGACGGCTTGCACCCGGTGCATTTGGCCTGCGACCGCCCTCACCTTGCGTGGCGATGCCTGCCATATTGCGAGTGCTGACAGGACGCTGACGGCGATGCCGATCGCAAAGGCTAGCGTGTAGCTGCCAGAGAGATCGTACAGCCAGCCGGTCGCCCATGGGCCCGCAGCGCCGCCGGCCAATGCGGCCAGCATGATAGTGCCAAAAATGCTGCCGTAGTGCTTGCCCTGGAAGATCTCCAGCACCACCGCGCCCATGATCGAGGTCAGGCCATAGCCGAGCGCGCCCTGCGTGAAGATCATGAGATAGACCAGCGGCAACGCCGGCGCGAATTTCAGGGCGATCAGCGCCGCAAAACAGATCGCAAAGCCGGCGCAGCTGATGGCCCAGATCCATTCGCGCCCGATCCGGTCGGACAGATGCCCGAGCCAGATCTGGCCGGGAATGCCGAGCAGGCTGACGACGCCGAGCGCCCACACCGCGACATTCGCGCTGAAGCCGACGTCGAGCAGAAATTTGGTCTGGTGCACCTGCACGGCGTACCAGACGTAGAGGCCGCAGAAGTAGCCGAGCGATATCCACCAGAAGCGCGCGGTGCCCAGCGCGCGGCGCAGCGTCCAGTCGGTATTCGCCCACACGGAATCGACGACGTTCGAAACCGGCGCAGCGGAGGTTGCCGACGGCGCCGCGTCGCCATCGGGCAACAGCCCGATGTCCTCGGGACGCTTGCGCAGCAAGAGGTTGATCGGCGCGAGTACGGCGAACACCAGGACGCCCATCGCGGTGCAGGCGGTGCGCCAGCCGGCCTGCTCGATCATGTGCTGCACCCACGGCAGCAGGGTCACTGAGCCGATGCCGACGCCGGCAAAGGCGAGTCCCATGGCTAGTCCGCGTCGGCGGATGAACCAGTTCGGCAGAAACAGCGACTGGCCAGAATAGCCGAGACACACGCTACCCGCGCCGACCAGGACGCCGATGGTGAGGTAGAGATGCCAGGGCTGCGTCGTCAGCGGCGCCAGCAAGAGGCCGCCGCCCATCAGCGCCACGCCAAGCTCCATCACCGCACGCGGTCCGAAGCGATCCATCATGCGCCCGATCAACGGACTGACGCCGCCGGAAACCACGAAGCCGAACGAAAACGCGCCGGCGGTGACGCCGCGGTCCCACCCGAACTCGCCGATAATTGGCGGAAAGAACAGCGAGAACGCCGTCCGCGCATTAACGCCGATCGCCATGGTGACGAACGTCACCGCAACGATCAGCCAGCCATAGAAGAAGGGAAGAGGCATGGGGTTCACGGTTGGAGCGGCCGGTGTTGCCGCAGCTGAGCTGCAGCAACGAGCGCAGCACCACATCATGCACGGCCCGCTCCGCGAAGCAATTCTGCGAGCCGGTTAATAGATTCGGGCCAAACTATTGTTTGTTGTATCCGCGTGTCAGCCGGTCGCATCTGGCCGAAGGCCAGGAAGCGGGTTAACATGAATTTTTCACAAGTGGTTTTTCAGGAGGTTCAGAAATGGGTGCGTTCGTCGCGGCTGGATATGTCCCGCATGTCCAGGAGCAGTTGAATTCAAGATTTGCCATCGGAGATGCCCTGAGCGAGATGATAGGCTTCCAAGAAGAGTTCAAGCTATTCTCGCCGCCGCACACGCTCAAAAGCGCATTTGCTTTGCTCAACATTGCTCCCGTCGGGGAAACGGACCGTGAAGGTTTCTTCAAGTATCTCAAGTCCTTGATGAAAACGAAGGCCGAAGTCGACGAAGTGACGTCGACGCTGAGCGGCCACGATCAAATACTCGCTTCGCTCCGGGAGAATCTCGAATCCAAGAGGCCTTTGCCGGTCTATTTCACCTGGCACATCGGGGAAACGCCCAAAGGGATCGTTCGCATCACCTCGGGCGAGCCATACTCATTCTCCGGCGAGACTTATCTCACCATCTCGGTGCCGACCATACGGGAGGACCGGCCCAAGGCGGGGAAGCGCAAGAAGAAATAGCCTCCATCCCGCGGATGCGCGGACCGCGCGCCAAAGTTCGCGATTACTATTCGGGAACGATCGAACGTCACGGCCCGACCCCTCTCGGGGTCGATTGGCCGAATGCGGCCTCGCAATATCTGCGCTTCGTCCAGCTTCTGAAGCTGTGTGATTTCAAAAAGCCCTTCAGCCTGAACGATTTCGGCTGCGGCTATGGCGCGCTTCTGGACTATCTGGCGATGAGACATCCGCAGGCCGAGGTCGCTTATCGCGGCACCGACATTTCAGCATCGATGATTTCGGCGGCGCGCCAGCGCTGGGCCGGCAACCGGCGCGCGACATTTTCTTTGGGCTCGCAGTGTGGGGAGATGACCGACTATTCGCTCGCCAGCGGTGTATTCAACGTCCGGCTCGGCCATCCCGTCGCCGATTGGGAGAGCTACGTCGAATCCGTCTTGAGGGATATGCGCGCCAGCAGCCGGATCGGCTTTTCTGTCAATTTCATGTTGCCGCACGATGACCAGCCGATGGAGGATGAACTCTATCGCAGCCAACCGCGGCGTTGGGTCGCCTTCTGCAGAAAAGAACTCGGCTGCAGCGTCAGCCTGCTCAAAGACTATGGGCTGCGTGAGTTCACACTGCTTATTCGCAGGAAGCCGTCGACGGCTGTGCGGCGGCAAACAGGTTCTCATACGGCGCGGCGCCGGTCTCCTCGATGAGATGGCGCGCACGCGCAAGCAGATCGCCTGCCCGGTAGTCTGGGTGGCTCAACCTTCCCTCGCCCAGCACCGATGCCAGTATGATCGCGGCACGGCATTCCGCCAGCCGGGCGTGGCGGTCCTTCGCGACTGCCATTCCTCTTTCAGCGACCCGGAAGGCAGCCGTCGGGCTGTTGCTCCTCAAATGGATTTCCGCAAGGAAGGCGAGCATTTCGCTTTGATATTCCATTCCCGCATAAGCTTCCGTCGCAAGCCGTATGGCGGATTCGAGCTTCTGTATTGCGGCAACGTGATTGCCGGCCAAGGAAAGCTCCAGCGCCCTGCACACGGCCGCATATACCGCGACATAGGGAATGCGGCTGCTTGCGGCGATTTCATCGAGGCGGAAGCAGTGATGGTCGGCAAGTTTCTGGTCCTGGGTAAGCCAGGCCAATTCGACGCCGGCGAGATGCGGGATAAACTGAACGGCCGGATCCGGATGGTCTGTTTCACTCGAGGTCAGCTTGACGATGCTCTGCTTCGCGGCGATGAAATTGCCCATTCGCACCAGCAACCGCGCACGAAGGCTTTCAACCCACCTTTCGACATTGAAGCCGAGTAAAGCTTCATGGGACTTCTTGATATCAGAGATATGCGCCAGCGCGGTATCGCTGGCTTGAAGCGCTTCCCGCAGCTTTCCGGCGTATCCACAGGCTTGGCACAGGAAAACCTGCAGCATGGTCCTGACGCTGGGATCTGCAGTGTCTGACAGATCGATCGCTTGCAGAACCTGCTTGACGTAGTCGTCCGCCGAACCGGTGCATGCGGAAATCCGGCCGTAAACCGCAAGCGTCAGCACCTCCGAGACCGAGTCTTTCAATTCCCGCGCGAGGTCGAGCGCCTCCCTGGCGAACGGGGCGATCTCTTCAGCGCTGACGCCCTCGCGCCAGGCAGCATTCATGATCTGACCAGAGGCGCGAATGCGCAGCTGGTCGGTCTCGGGCGTACGCGGCTGGGATTGCAATAGCAGCCGGACCTTTTGCCACGACTTCATGGCCAGGCGGGAATTGGTCATGCCGATCCAGGTGGCGGCACGCGCGGTATAGATGGCGGCCGATGCAAAATCCTTCGCTGCCTCGAAATGATACGCAATCAGATCGGCATACTCGCTCAGTTGGTTGTGATGAAACCGTTCGAGTGCCTTGGCCACCGCCGAGTGCAGTTCGACCCGGCGGCTGCGCAACTGCATGGCATAGGCGACTTCCTGGATCAGCGGATGTCTGAATGCGAACCGGCTCTGTTCGTCCTCGGACGTTACACCTTGAACGAGCTCCAGCCGTGATAGCCTGTTGAGAATGTCGGCGAGATCGTCGGCGGTCGATCTCGTGACTTCGGCGAGAACCGAGAGCGGAAATTCGCGCCCGATCGTCGCGCCGATTTGAAGCACCTCCTTGTCCGCCGGAAGGAGACGGTCGATGCGGGCGCCGATCACGGTCTGCACGGTTGCCGGAAGCGTCTCGGCGAGCGGCTCTCCGACCGCTTCATAATTTCCGGGACGGCCATCGAGTTCACCGGCATCGACGAGTGACCTGATCAACTCCTCGGCGAAGAACGGATTGCCGCCGCTGCGCTCGACGATGCGTTCGGCAATTGCTCGGGTGGACGGATGATCGCCGATCAAATCCCTGGTCAGCGCCGACACGTCCTCGTCTCGCAATTCGTCGAGCCTGATCTCCTGAAAGCCGGGGCCATCGTTCCACGGCACCTGGAAGGTCGGCCGATAAGTGAGGATAAGCAAGACACGGCTGACCGAGATGATCTCCACCAGCGCCGAAACGAATTCGACGCTTGCCTCATCGAGCCAGTGAATGTCCTCGATGATGATCACGGAGGGCGTGCGGGTGCCGTCGCGCACCAGGCTGGAAACCAGATTGATCAGCTTCGCATGCCGTGCCTTGGGATCGAGCATTGGTGCCGGCGATTTGGCAGCGCGAATGCCGAGGAAATCGGCCAGGATCGGCACGTCGCCGACCAGTTCGGGAATCGTCGCCTCGATCCGCGATGCTATTTTCGAGCGCGCCGTATCCGGATCATCCGTCGAAGCAATTCTGAAGAACGTCCGGAAGAATTCCACGAGCGGCTGCAGCGGTCCGGAATGGTCGTAGGGTGACGCTCTCAGATCCAATACCGGCACCAGCCGGTCCCGCGCGACGCTGGCGAATTCGAAACACAGCCGGCTCTTGCCAAGGCCGGGCGGCGCTGAGATGCCGATCGCCTTGCCGGCGCCGCGCTCCGCGCCGGCGAAGGCATCATGCAGCACTGCAAGTTCGGCATCGCGTCCGCGATAGGCGCCGAAGACCGCGTCACGGAACGGCGTTCGCGCCGCCTTCATCCCCACAAGCCGATAAACCCCGATCGGCCGCGGAAATCCCTTGATGTCCTGATGGCCCAGCGCGCGGCCATCGCAATGCGAGTGCACCAGCTTGAACGTCGATTCCGTGACGCAGATGTCGCCGGGTTGAGCCATGTGCTCAAGCCGGCTGGCGAGATGCACGGCGGCGCCATAGACGCTTTGCTCCCGCGTGAACCTATCCGACAAGCCGGCGACGATCTCGCCGGAGTGAATCCCGACCCGCAGCGTGATGCCGTTGTCGCGCGACGACTGCACCATCGCCAGCGCAGCCTGACAGGCGCGCAGGGCGTGATCTTCCTGCGCATGGGGGACACCGAATATCACCATCAGCCCATCGCCCATGCTGCGCATGATGGTGCCGTGGAATCGATTGACCGCATCTCCCATGCGGGCCAGCGCGGGAGGAAGCCGATCGAGCGCCTGCTCGGGATCGTTGTCGCCGATCATTTCGGTCGAGCCGACGATGTCGGCAAACAGCACCGTGACGACCTTGCGCTCACCGAGCGTCTGGGCCTGCTCGAGGCGCTCGCCACAGCCGCCGCAAAACCTAGCCGCTGCCAGGTTCGGATGCTGGCAATTCGGGCAGATCACGGAAAAGCTGACGCCACACGACCGACAAACCCGGTCGTCCGCCAATGTCTCCATCTGACAGGCCGGGCACAGCATTAATGAACCGTTACCTAACGTCGGCAGTGGGCTTTCGTGCACATTCTAACATGATTAAGATGAAAGACGCATGGAATGTGCGCCGGACAGCCCGCCCCCTCATTGACGCCGAAACACTTCCAGACGTTGCGCCGTAACTATACTGCTATCTTTGCGCTCCGGAAGCCCGCCGCTTCCACTGCTCGCCATTCACCGCGCCGGCCGGAATGTCACCCGCGATAATTTGCTCGACCTGCCGCACCGTTTCCAGCGCCTGGCTCTCGATCGCCGGTGGCGTCAGCCCGCCGATATGCGGAGTGGCGATGACGTTCGGCAGTTTGGCGAGGTCTGGCGACGGCATCTGGTCGAGCGCGCGGCCGACATCCATGGCCGCGCCGGCGATGCGATTTTCGCGCAAGGCAGTCGACAGCGCGGCCTCGTCGACGAGATTGCCGCGCGACAGATTGATGAAGAAGGCATGCGGCTGCATGCGCGCCAGCGCCGCCGGCCCGATCAGATTTTCGGTTTCTTCGTTGGCGACGGCGAGGCAGACGACGTAATCGGCGCGGACGAGGAGATCGTCGAGCGGTAGATGCAAAATGTCGGCGTCGCTCACGGTCGCGTAGGGATCGGCGACCAGCACTTTCATGCCCAATACCTTGGCGATGTCAGCGAGGTAACGGCCGATGCTGCCATAGCCGATGATGCCGAGCCGGCTGCCGGCCAGTTGTCGACCCATGATGATCTCGGGCTTCCGCCCGGCGTGATAATCGGCGGTAGCGCGCGAGACGCCGCGCGACAGATCGACCATGAAGCCGAGCGCAAGTTCAGCAACTGACTGGATGAATCCCGGCCCTGCCCGCGTGACCAATACGCCGGCCGCGGAAGCGGCTGCGACATCGACGTTGCGGATATCGACCGCACAGCGAACGAAGGCGCGCAAGGCTGGCAGTGCCGAAAATATCTCGCGCGGTCCCGCCGTGAGCCGATCGGCGACGATAATATCGACGTCGCGCGCGGCCGCGATCAGGCCGGCGGCGTCGAGCGCATCGTTGGCGTCATGCAGCTTCACCTCGGCGATGGCCTGAAGATCGCTAAGGGCGCGCGCGCCGTAGTACTGGGCGCGAGCCTGCGGCGTATGGGTCAGCAGGACTTTCAACGCTGGAGGACTCCCTGTCAGAGGCCGACACGTTCGTCGTGGCGGCAGCACATCTATGGCCAGGCGGCTGCTGCATGCAAGGCAGCCAGCATCCTGATCTTACTTGGTGCGCGCGATTGTCGTGCCGTCCCAATCTTCGCCGGCGGGATTTTCAAGCTGCTGCCGGCAACGTTCGACCATCGTCGAGGAGGCTGCATCGTGCTCGCGGACCGCCAGCACCTTCTCAAACGCGCCGATCGCGGCGAAGAAGTCTCGGGCGCGCCAGGCGGCAAGCCCGGCCTCGTACGAAGCCACCCAATCGGGTGTGCCGTCGAAGTCGTCGGCCATGCCGAGCAATTCATAGATCTGCAGTCCGCCGGCGCGGCCATAGACCGCCAGACGGTCGAGTTCGCGAACGACGATGGTATCGCCGGCAAGCCGCCGCGTTTCCGGACCGATGATGATGGTGGAGCCGTAGGCTTTGTTGGTGCTCTCCAGCCGGCTCGCGATGTTCACGGCGTCGCCGATCACGGTGTAGTTCAGCCGCACCTCCGAGCCGATATTGCCGACCAGCATGTCGCCGGAATTGATGCCGATGCGAATCCTGACCGGCTGGCCGTGGTCGTCGATGAGGCCCGCCTCTTCCGCCGCGCGCCGGCACGCCAGCGCGGCCCGGCAGCAATCGACGGCATGGTCCGGGTTGGGCGACGGCGCACCCCAGAACGCCATCACGGCATCGCCGATGAACTTGTCGATGGTGCCGTTGTGGCCCTGGATCTGCGCCGAGACGCAATCGAAATAGCGCGACAGCAGCGGAATGATGCGGTCGCCGAGCCGTTCCGACATGCCGGTGAAGCCGGCGAGATCGATGAACATCACGCTCATCGGCCGCACCGCACCGCCGAGCCGCGCCCCATTGCCATCGCGGATCAGCCGCTTCACGAGATCGGCCGGAATGTATTTCCGGAACGCGGCAAGCCCCTGCGCCATGTCGCCGATCGCGCCGGAAAGATTGCCGATCTCGGTCAGCCGCGACGGATGCCGCTGCACCTTGTCGAGATCGAAGCGCTCGACATGCCTGATCTCGTTCACCACCTTGATCAGCGGTGCTGCGATCAGGCGCTGGGCAAGCCATGCCGACAGCAGTCCGGCAAAGACGATCAAGACCGCAAGGCCGATCAGCAAATTCCGGATCGTCATCTGGACGGGTCCGAGAAATTCCGATTCCGGCACCACCGTAACCAGCGACCAGCCGGGAAACGAGATAGGCGTGATGACGGCCTGGTAAGCCTTGCCGTCCCGCGTCACCGTCGTGTTGAACGGCTCGCCTTCGCCGGGCTCGTAGGCGCTGCCGGCATTCCTGATCGCGTCGACAGCGACCGAAAACAGCGGGTGATCGGTTTTCAGCGCCACTAGCTCGCTGGCATCGGGATCGGGCGAGGCCACCACCTTGCCGTCCCGCTCGAGAATGAAGGCGCCTGCAGACTTTCCAACGGTGAGCTGCGACAGGAAATTCGAAACGCGCGTCAGCTCGATGATGATGGCGACGACGCCGGCCGGCTTGCCGTCAATCTCGACCGGGGCCGAAAACGCCGCCGCGAGCCGTTCGCCGCGCGGATGGATCGTCAGCGTCGACCAGTATTCATCGTTGGTCTGGTGGGCGACCCGAAACCATTCCTGCTCGGTCACGGAATAGTCGGTCTCTTCGAACCAGCTGGCCTTGAGCTTGAGATCGTCGCCGACGAATTCATAGCGATTGATGCGCAAATTGCGGTCGGGCGAGATCTCGAGCATCTCGATGACGTCGTTGCCGAGCTTGTGCCCGGCAAAGAACGATCCGTCCGGCCATCCGAACGCCACCCAGGAGATGGTCGGCTGCGACAGCAATTGCGACCGGAAAACCACCTCGCGTGTCCGAGCGTCCCGCGGATCGAACACTTTCTCGGCCAGCAGCGTGCGCACCGCCATCATGGACGAGCGCGCCTCCGTGGTGACCGACTGCAACTCGTCGCCGACGGCGGAAACGATCTGGTCGTTGATGGTGTTGGCCAGCGTCTGGCTGACCTGATGGGCGGTGCGCCACCACAATAGATGCACGCCGACGGCGCTGACGACGATGGAGGTCAGCACGAGGGCGGAGATGGCAGTACGGATGCCGAGGCGCATGCGGGTCCCAGATCGCGGGTTGGTAACCCGCGATACGAGACGATACCAGCCTATGTTTCGCCCGCGAGGCCAATTTCGGCCATCCGGACACGGCTCTGTGACCGAACTTGAGCCGCAATGCCGACGAAACTTATCGATTGGCTGTTCCGTACCAGCCAAGAGGGCGCTATGCCATGCGACAGTTCTCGAAGGTCATGCAATGCACGATGTTTCTATCCCGGCGGCCCTGATTGCCGGTCTCGTCAGCTTCCTGTCGCCTTGCGTCCTGCCCCTGGTGCCGCCCTATCTGGTCTATCTCACCGGCGCGACCATCGAGCATGTCGCCGATGACGAGACGCCGGAGACCTCCAAGCGCGCGGTGATGGCATCGGCGCTGATGTTCGTGCTCGGCTTTTCCACCGTATTCGTGGCGCTCGGCGCCAGCGCCTCGCTGATCGGCAGCCTGATCCGAGCCTGGTCGGCGGAGCTCTCGATCGTCGCCGGCATCGTGATCATCATCATGGGCCTGCATTTCCTCGGCCTGACCCGGATCGGGCTATTGATGCGCGAAGGCCGCATGCCGATGCCGAAACCGGTCGGCCTGTGGGGCGCCTATGCCATGGGGCTCGCCTTCGCCTTTGGCTGGACGCCCTGCATCGGTCCCATTCTGGCGGCGATCCTGTCCATCGCAGCCGCCGAAGCCACCGTCACCAAGGGCGCCGGCCTGCTGGCGGTCTATTCCGCCGGACTCGGAATCCCCTTCCTGCTCGCGGCGTTCATGATCGAGCAGTTCTCTTCGCTGTTTGCGCGGATGAAACGGCATCTCGGCAAGGTCGAGCATGCCATGGGCGTCCTGATGGTGATCACCGGCATCGGCTTCCTGACTGGCGCCGTCTCCAACGTCAGCATCTGGCTTCTGGAGACTTTTCCGGCCCTGCAAAATTTCGGCTAAGGCCCCGTAACAAACGGGCGGGCTATTGCGAAACTGTTGTCGGAGCCAGATTACCGCCGTCGCTTCCACGGCATTTTCGAGCGTGCCGGGTTGAAGTGACCGCAGGCCGCCTCGTCGCGACAGAGATAGCTAGAGGGGGTCTGCATGAAATCTATCGTCAATCTTCTCATCCTGCTGCCTGCGCGGATTGCGTTATATTTTTCCTGGGCCGGCCCCCTGATCATGCGGGTCGTGGTCGGCTACACCTTCATGCTGGCCGGCTGGGGCAAGCTCAATAATCTGGCTTTGGTGACCGAGAATTTTGCCGGTTGGGGTATTCCGTTCCCGAACATACTTACCCCGTTTGTGGCCGGCGTCGAATTCCTCGGCGGCATCATGCTGATCTTTGGCCTGTTCACGCGAATTCCGGCTGCGATGCTGGCGATTGTCATGGTGGTCGCTATCAGGGCGGCGAAATGGGACGAGGTTGACTCCGTTCAAACACTGCTTGGCTTCGAGGAGGCGACCTACTTCGCCGCCTTCATGTGGCTTGCGATCGCCGGCCCCGGCGCCGCGTCGCTGGACCGAGCCCTGGTGAATGCCAGTGGTAGTCCGAAGCTTCAACCCGAAACTCACAATCCCGTGACGTCGGCGAAAGGCTGAGCCCGAATCGTGGTGCCTGCGTAGCTGGAGGAACACCACCTTCCGGGAAGCTGCCATGAAACTCGTCCGCATTGCCGCCCTTGTCCTCGCCGTGCTTGCGGCTTCGCCATCCTTTGCTGCGGACGGACCTAAATGAAGCAACTGGGACGATGATCTGTTCACCCGCGCGCAGGCCGAACGGCGCTTTGTCATCCTCGATCTTGAAGCGGTGTGGTGCCACTGGTGCCATGTCATGGAGAAGACGACCTACGCCGATCCCAAGGTCAGGGAATTGCTGGCGGAAAAATACATTCCGGTTCGTGTCGACCAGGACGCCAACCCCGATCTGTCGAGTCGCTATGGCGACTGGGGCTGGCCGGCGACCATCGTGTTCGGCCCCGACGGCAGCGAGATCGCCAAGATCAGGGGATACATCGAGCCGGAGCGGATGCAGGCGCTGCTCAAGGCCATCATCGAGGATCCCACGCCGGGCCCGTCAGTCGCCGAACCCTTTGAAGTCAAGCCATCGACTTCCGCCTTCCTCGGCAAGGAGCAGCGCGCCGCGCTGATCAAGAATTTCGATGAGTCCTACGAGGAAAAACTCGGCGGCTGGGGCGAGAACCAGAAATATATCGACGCCGACAGCATGGACCTCGCGATCTCCCGCGCCGAGGCCGGCGACGCCAACGCGATCAAGCGCGCCCGGCAGACGCTTGACGCCGCGATCGCGCTGATCGATCCGGTCTGGGGCGGCGTGTACCAATATTCCGAAGCAGGGTCCTGGACGCGTGCCCATTTCGAAAAGATCATGTCATTCGAGGCGCAATATCTCCGGCAGTACAGCCAGGCCTATGCACTGTGGAAAGACCCTAAACATCTCGCCGCTGCGCGCAGCATTGAACGCTATCTCGCGAATTTTCTGACGAGCCCTGAAGGCGCGTTCTATGTCAGTCAGGACGCCGATCTCGACCACGATACCGATGGGCATAAATACTACGCGCTGTCGGACGGCGAGCGCCGCAAACTCGCCATGCCGCGCATCGACAAGAACCTCTACGCGCGCGAGAACGGTTGGGCGATCTCGGGGCTTACGGCTTACTACAATGTCACGAACGATCCCAGGATACTTGGCGTTGCCGAGCGCGCCGCGAAATGGGTGATCGACAACCGCGCGCTGCCGGATGGCGGCTTCCGTCATGGCGAGAAGGATCGCGGCGGCCCGTTCCTCGGCGACACACTGGCCATGGGACAGGCCTTTATCGATCTCTATGTCGCTACGGGAAATCGCGACTGGCTTACCAGAGCCGCGAAGGCCGGCGACTTCGTCGCGACCTTCCGCGATGAGGCCGGCGGCTTCGTGACCTCGAAGACGGCGGAAGCCAAGACCGGCGTGCTCGCAAAACCCGCCAAGCTGATCGACGACCAGGTGCAGGTGAGCCGGTTCATGAACCTGCTCAACCGTTACTTCGGCAACGAGACCTATCGCGAGCAGGCCGCGCACGCGATGCGCTATCTTGCCAGCGCCTCGATCGGGATGATGCGTCCCCTGCCCGGCGTGCTGCTCGCCGACGAAGAGCTCGCGGTCGAGCCCACCCACATCACCGTCGTCGGACCCAAGGACGACGCCCGCGCCAAGAACCTGCACGCAATCGGCCGCGCGCTGCCGGCCCGCTACAAGAGGCTGGAGTGGCTCGACCTTCGCGAGGGCAAGCTGCCCAACCCCGACGTCGAATATCCCGATCTTGGCGAACCCGCGGCATTCGCCTGCAGCAATCGCATCTGTTCGTTTCCATCGTTCAACGCCGAGGAGTTGCGGGCCACGGTCGCGCAGATGGCGAAGCTGAGGCCTGTGCGGTGGATGAGCAAAGCACCCCCATTGTGCAACGCAATCGATTGTTCGAAACGCAGCTAATCCGTTGAAGCGCCGCGCTTTCTGACCAGCGCGCGGTCGCAGAGATCAGCACGGACGAATACTCTCAAAGTCGCCGGGGCTAGACATGAGCGGGATGTCTAACCGCAAAAAGAAAATTTTCTTTTGAAACTCTGTAACCAAATCGCCTGATGCCCCGTAGCTGGCTTTCGGATGCGCACTCGATTAGGGGGACCTGCCATTCCCGGCAAGCTCTCGCGACCGATGGCCATCCGTCACATCGCTTGCGTTGTGGGGTCCGTGATCGAGCGATCGGCGGATGCTTGCGACGTCCTGTCTTCAAACATTGATCGAGGAGATCGTCATGAAGCTGAACTCCAAATCCGGTGCGACGCTCGCCGCTGCCGCCGCCACCCTGTTCCTTGCAGGTTCGGCGGCATCAACGGTGTCGACGCCGGCGAACGCCGCTCAGGGCAAGTGCATGGCCGGCAATGCCTGCAAGGGCCAGAGCGCCTGCAAGGGCTCCGCGAACGCCTGTAAGGGACAGAATGCCTGCAAGGGCACCGGCTTCTCGATGACTTCCGAAAAGGCTTGCACCGCCATGGGCGCCAAGTTCGTCAAGAGCTGATCGGCGGATGATGATGTGTGGGGGCCCGGTGCCGCCGGGCCCTCATTGTTTCGGACCGACGGCTAAAATAAAGTTGACCTCACATGTAACTAAATCCGAACCCGACCCGTAACTTTCTCCGGGTGCCGTTTGTCAGCTTGATCTGTCGCTGCTTGCGGGCGATGCACCCTGACACTCTTTTGGAGGATACCCATGAAGATGACATCCAAGTCCGGCGCCGCGCTGGCCGCCGCCGCTGCCACCCTGTTCCTGGCTGGGACTACCGTCTCGACCGTGACCTATGCTGCAGGCGAGGGTAAATGCGTCGGCGCCAATGCCTGCAAAGGCCAGAGCGCCTGCAAGGGTGCCAGCAATGCCTGCAAGGGCCAGAACGCCTGCAAGGGTCAGGGCTTCTCGGCCATGACCAAGGAAAAGTGCGACGCCGCCAAGGGTAAGTTCATGCCGTCCTAGCGACGGTTCGATATGAGGCCCGGTGTAGGCCGGGCCTCGTATCCATGCTAGGTTGAAGTTCAGTGTGGGACGCGCCGCCACGTTCGCGGCGTGGTTCGAGCGGAGACGAGATGAACGTCGCAAGCAGATTGCAGGACACCTCGGCGGCCGCGCGTGCAGAGAGACGGGCGACGTCGGCCAAGCCACCCTTTCTCGGCTTCGGTCTCGGCCTGCGCCACCAGCACTACGATGAGATCCTGAACGGTAATCCGCCGATCGACTGGTTCGAGGTCATCAGCGAGAACTATATGCTACCCGGCGGCCAGCCGCTGCGCACGCTCGACCGCATCCGCGAACGCTATCCCGTGGTGATGCATGGCGTGTCGATGTCGATCGCCTCCACCGCGCCGCCGAATTTCGAATATCTGCAGGCTCTCAAGGATCTCGCCCGGCGCGTTGAGCCGAAATGGGTCTCCGACCATCTGTGCTGGACTGGCGTGCACGGCAAGAACCTGCATGACCTCCTGCCGATTCCCTACACCAGGGAAGCACTCGATCACGTTGTCAGTCGCGTCCAGCTCGTGCAGGATTTTCTTGGCCGCGCTGTCGTGCTCGAGAATGTCTCGACCTACGTCCAGTTCAGCAATTCCGAAATGACGGAATGGGAATTCCTGGCTGAATTGTCGCGCCGCTCCGGTTGCTGGCTCTTGTTCGATGTCAACAACGTCTATGTCAGCGCCTTCAACCACGGCTACGATCCGATGACTTTCCTCAATGGCATTCCTGCGGATCGCGTGGTGCAGTTTCATATGGCCGGCCACAGCCATATGGGCACCCACATCATAGACACCCATGACCACCCGGTGTGCGAGGACGTCTGGGACCTCTATGCCGCTGCCTTGAAACGCTTCGGTCGGGTCTCGACGATGATCGAGCGCGACGACAACATTCCACCGCTCGCCGAGCTTCTGCTCGAGGTAGCCCGGACCCGCGAGATGGCCGAGAAAATCCTTCCCACAGGCACCCAGGCGGGATGAGCGACTTCGCCCGCCAGCAGGCCGAGTTTCAGCGCGGCATCCTCGATGGCGACGACGCGGTGCTTGCTGAAATCCTCGATAGCCCGCGGGAGAAGCGCGACGTGCTGTTCGGCGTCTATCGCTACGCCTACGGCTCGCGGCTGGTGGAGGCGATGCGCAACGACCATGAGCTGCTGCATCTCTATCTCGGCGACGAGAGGTTCGACGAGATGGGGCATGCCTATGTCAAGGCGCGCCCATCCGAGCATCCGAACCTGCGCTGGTTCTCGCAAGGCCTGCCGGAATTTCTGAAATCGACCGCACCCTACGCCGAGCATCCCGTGCTGTCCGATCTCGCGGCACTGGAAAAGGCGCTCAACGACGCTTTCGATGCCGCGGAAGGTAAGACGGTCGACTTGACCGACATGGCGGGCTTTGCGCCGGAAGTCTGGTCGGGTCTCCGATTCCGGCCGCACCCCAGCGCGTCCAGGCTTGACCTTGCGACCAATGCATCTGCGATCTGGCTCGCACTCAAGAATGACGAAACGCCCCCAGAGGCGACAGAGCTGGAGCAGCCCGTGCATCTCCTGATCTGGCGTGAAGACGTCACGCCGATGTTCCGCGAGCTATCGGCGGAAGAGGCGATGATGTGGGACGAGGCCACGAATGGCATTCCCTTCGGCGTGCTCTGCGAAATGCTCGCGACTTATGACGACCCCGACAGCGCAGCCGGCCGCGGCGCGGCCTATCTACACGGCTGGATCACGGCGGGACTTTTGACGGAAGTTTCCGTCGGCTCATGAAGGGGAGCGCTCGGCGAATGGGAATGAACACCGATCGCCATTTCATCGAGCGCATGCATTGGGACCAGGTCGCACGACGCATCAGTGAAGGCGCGGTGGCGATATTGCCGATCGGCGCCGCGGCCAAGCAGCACGGCCTCCACCTCCCCCTCAATACCGATCGCATTCAGGCCGAATGGCTCGCAGGCAGAATCGCGGAGAAGATCGACGCGCTGATCTGGCCGACGCTGACCTACGGCCACTATCCCGCCTTCGTCGAGTACGCCGGCAGCAGCAGCCTGTCGATTGCGACCTTCGAGGCGCTGGTGCGCGAAATTGCCGGGCAGATCCTCAGCGGCGGATGCCGCAAGCTGCTCGTGCTCAATACCGGGATCAGCACCCTGGCGCCGGTCGATCGCGCGCTGGCCCGGCTCGATGGCGCACGGATTAGGCACTTATGGATCCACGAGGGTCCGCGCTATCCGCGCGTAGCCCGGCAAGTGGCCGAGCAGAGCCATGGCAGCCATGCCGATGAGATGGAAACGTCGCTGATGCTGGCGATGGCGCCGCAGCTGGTCGACATGACACGCGCGGAAGCCAGTCCCGTGCTCGAGCAGGAGACGCCGGGCCCATTGACGCCGTTGGATCCAAATTCGCCGAACTATAGTCGCTCCGGCAGCTATGGCGATCCAACACAAGCGACATTGGCCAAAGGCGAAGCCTTGCTCGCTGCCATGCTCGACGATCTCCACGAACAGGCCGCCACGTTCATCGCGCAAGGCGAGCAACAGCCGGTCGCGATGCAAAGCGTGCCGAGATGAAAACCGCCAGCGCCTTTCGCTGCGCCGTCGCCGCCATGGTCATTGGCGCGATGCTGGCAGGCGCGATTTCGTTCGGCGCCGGCGCGCAGTCGGAATATATGCGCGGCGGCCGCATGCCCTACGACGCCTTCGACCGGCTGCCCAAAACTGATCTCGAAGTAGGCGGCAGCACCATCCATGTCGCCTTCGCGCCGGGCGACATCACGCTCCCCAAGGAAAAGCTGCTCGACTGGATCAGCACGTCGGCCCGCGCCGTCGCGACCTATTATGGGCGCTTTCCCGTTGGCTCGCTGCGGCTGCTGCTGGTCCCCGTCGATGGGGCGCGCATTCGCGGCGGCACGACATGGGGCTATCGCGGCGCCGCCATTCGCATTCCGTTCGGCCGCGATTCCACGGAAGATGTTTTACGGGGCGACTGGGTGTTGGTGCACGAGATGGTGCATACCGCCCTGCCCGACATGCCCGACCGCTACGCGTGGCTGTCGGAAGGGCTGGCCGTCTATGTCGAACCGGTCGCACGGGTGCAGGCCGGCGATCTCACCGCGCGGGAAATCTGGCAAGCCATGATGCGCGACATGCCGAAGGGCCTACCGCAGTCCGGCGATCAGGGCCTCGACAACACTCCCACCTGGGGGCGGAAATACTGGGGCGGAGCGCTGTTCTGCCTGCTCGCCGATATCGAAATCCGCAAAGCTACCGGCAATCGCCTCGGCCTGCAGGACGCGATGCGCGGCGTGCTCGCCGCCGGCGGCAATCATGAGCTGGACTGGCCCATCACCCGCATTCTCTCAACTGCCGACAAGGCCGTCGGCGTCGACGTACTGAGCCGGCTTCACGATGAGATGGGCCCCAAGCCGGTGACGCCGGACCTTGCCACACTATGGCGCGACCTCGGATTGAAGCGGATCGGCGAAGACATCGAATTCGACGACACCGCGCCGCTCGCCGCAATCCGCAAAGCGATCACCGCGCCGCGCGGGCAATAAGGCGCACATTGACGCGAGTCGGTGATTCGGCAGCCGTTTGCTGCATGGACCCGCCGGCAAGAAGCTGCAATCGGCAACGCTAACTCACCGGCACGATCTTGCCGGGATTGAAAATGTTCTGCGGATCGAGCGCCTGCTTCAGCGCGCGCATGGCGTCGATCGCTTCGGGGCCGAGCTCGGCGTTGAGATATTTCTGCTTGCCCTGCCCGATGCCATGCTCGCCGGTGCAGGTGCCGCCCATCGCCTGCGCGCGCTCGACAAGGCGATGCATGAATTCCTCGCCGCGCGCCATTTCTTCCTTGTTGTCGACGTCGCAGACCAGCGAGCAGTGGAAATTGCCGTCGCCGACATGGCCGACGATCGGCGACAGCAAATTGAGCTGTTTTAAGTCTTCCTCGGTCTCGGTGACGCAATCGGCTAGCCTCGAGATCGGCACGCAGACATCGGTCGCCACCACGCCGGCGCCGGGGCGCAGCGCCTTCACTGACCAATAGGCGTCATGCCGCGCCTGCCACAGTTTGGTGCGGTCTTCCGGCTTGGTGGTCCAGGTGAACTCGCCGCCGCCGCACTCCTTGGCGATCTCGCCAAAATTCTTCGATTGCTCGGCGACCTCGACATCGCTGCCGTGGAATTCAAGCAGCAGCAGCGGCGTCTCCGGCAAGGTCAGCTTGGAATAGGCGTTGCAGGCGCGCACCTGCTCGGCATTGAGCAGCTCGATACGCGCCAGCGGAATGCCGGTCTGGATGGCAAGGATCGTCGCCTGGCAAGCGCCGCGCACCGTCTCGAACGAGCAGGCAGCGGCTGCGATCGTCTCGGGAATGCCGCGCAGCTTGATGGTCAGTTCGGAGATGATGCCGAGCGTGCCCTCGGCGCCGATGAACAAATGCGTCAGGTCGTAGCCGGCCGCGGATTTCTTCGCCCGCGTGCCGGTCGTGATGATCTCGCCATCGCCGCGCACCACCTTCAGCGCCAGCACGTTCTCGCGCATCGTGCCGTAACGCACCGCATTGGTGCCGGAGGCCCGGGTCGAGGTCATGCCGCCGAGCGAAGCGTCAGCGCCGGGATCGATCGGGAAGAACAATCCCTGGTCGCGCAGGTGCTCGTTCAGCGCCTTGCGGGTGACGCCGGGCTGGATCACGCAGTCCAGATCCTCGGCATGAACTTCGAGAATCCGGTTCATGTCGCGGAGGTCGATGCAGACGCCGCCGGCCGGCGCATTGACCTGCCCTTCCAGCGAGGTGCCGGTGCCAAAGGCGATCACGGGCACGCGGTGTTTGGCGCAGATGCGCACCACATCCTGGATGTCGGCGGTCTCCTCCGCCATCACCACCGCATCCGGTGGCTGGGTCGGCAGCCAGGTGGTGGTATGGGCGTGCTGTTCGCGCACCGCCTGCGAGGTGATCAGCCGGTTACCAAACCGTGCCGCCAGCGCTTCGACCGCACTTGCCACAGCCTGCGGTTCCGGCCGCTTCACGCTACCTGATATCGTCGTCGCCACGCCAAGTTCCTCCCGAATTTGAGCGGACCGTGGCAAAGGATATAAGGGGGGTCAAGAGCGCGAAATCAACAAAGGATGGATGATGACGACCGCTGCCGCCACCGGCGATCGCTTGATGAACATGCCGCTGCCGCCTGCCCCGTTTTTGTCGTCGGTGATGCAGATCGAGCCGCAATGGATCGACTATAACGGCCATCTCAACATGGCCTACTACAACGTGATGATGGACCGCGCCATCGATGAGATGTGGCTGCAGCTCGGGATCGGACCGGCCTACATGAAGGAGCGCCAGTGCTCGACCTTCACGGCCGAAGCCCATGTGCGCTATGTGCGCGAGATTCATCTCGGCGATCCCGTGCAGGTCACGGTTTACCTGCTCGAAAGCGACGAGAAGCGACTGCATACGTTCGAGGAACTGCGGCACGCCAGCGAAGGCTGGCTCTCCGCCACCTCTGAGAACATGACGCTGCACATGGACATGAAAGCGCGCAAGGTTGCGCCCTTCCCGCCAGATATCCGCGCGCGCATCGAGCAGGTGGTGGCTTCACACGCGGCGGTGCCGCGGCCGGAGGGCATCGGCCGCACGGTCGCGATGCCCCGGAAATAGCAGTTCAGGCCGGCAGGCCGACTTCCTGCAGCGCGCCGACGACCAGATCGCACTGGCTTGGCGGTAGCGGCGGCATGCCGCGGTGCACTTCTGACACCGTCAGGTCGGGATAGTGCTGCCGCAGCGCGTCGAGGCTGCGGCGTGCCTGTGGCGCCTGTCCGGCAAGCACATGCGCCGGGCACAGCGTGCGATGCACCCAGCTTGCCGTCGGATGCTCCGCCAGTGCCCGCTCCTGCCAGTGCGCACCTTCGGCATATTGACCGGCGGTGAAGAGCGCACAGCCGATCCCGACCATGCTGTTGAACGCCAGCGGATCATGGGGTGCGAGGTCGAGCGCGATCTTGAAGCGTTCGACCGCGGACTGCGGATCGCCCTTGTAGACGTCGATCCATCCGCTGCGGCTCCACGCCCAGGCCGATCCGCCGTCGATGGCCAGCGCCCTGCGTGTAACGAGATCGGCGGCGTCGAACTCCCTAAGCAGCGATAGCGCATTGCCGAGGATGGCGAGCACGGTGGCGTCGCCGCACAGCGCCCTCGCTCTGCGCGCCAATTCGAGGCTTCGGGCGCGTTCTTCCTGCGGCGCATGGGTGAAATGATAGACCACGCGCTGGACATGCGCCCAGGCGGCCAGCGCGATGGCCAGCGGATGGTCCGGATCCTGGTCCATCGCGCGCTCGAGCATTTCCAGTGCGCGGGCGTTACCGCAAGCATCGAGCGAGAGCACGCCGGGCATCGCGCGCAGCGCCAGATCCTGCGCGCCGAGACTGGTCACCGGCTTTCGTAGCGCGCGGTCGATCTCCGCGAGCCGCAGGCAAGGCTGCAAGGCAGCCGCGATCCTGGCCGCGAGATGCTCCGTCGTTGCGATATCATCATCGCGCAGAACGCTGTCGGCGCGGTGCGCCCAGAGCTGACCGCCGGTTTCGGTGTCGATCAACCGGATGGTGAGGTGGGTCTGCGCGCCCGATCCCCGGATCGCCCCGCCCAGATGATAGCGCGCGGCAATCGACCGGCTGGCGACCGCGATTCCGGCGCGGGTGAGTGCGGTAACGAGGTCGTCGGCGATATCAGCCGCAAGCGCCAGATTTTCAGCCGCGGCCTCGATCGGCCCGAACGCAACTGTTGGCCGGTCCCGTGCGGGCATAAGCAGCGAAGGCATGGCGCGGAGGGCATCTGTGAGAACCGCCTGCCGCTTCAACGTCTGCGACGGCGTCTCGTCATAGCAGCGGCGATAGGCAATCGAGAACCGCCCGAAATGCGGAAAGCCGCAGCGCAACGCCACGTCCATGATCTTGAGGCTCGGGCGGCCTTGCAGCAGCTCTCGGCGGGCACATTCGAGCCCGATCTCGCGCAGCACGGCGCGCGGGGTCTTGCCGATAAAGGCGAGGAACTGGCGCTGCAAGGTTCGAGCGGAAACACCTGCGACGGCAGCGAGCTCGGCCAGGCGCCAATTATGACCGACATTGGCACGCATCGCGTCCAGCGCACGCCTGACACCGCGCGGCAGCGGCGATCTCGCCGCCGAAATCCCGTGACTGATAATCATCCGCAACTCCGAGGGCCCTGGTGATGAGTCCACGGAACAGTCGAAAGGTTCACGATCGGGATAGCCGTGTCGCGAAGTGGATAGGCACTCCTCAGCTCCGGGATTAAGCCGGCAACACGCTGAAATTCACCCTGCTTCAAAGGAGAAATGACATGGCTACCACCGCCACTGCCCAAACCCAGCAGCCCGGCCAGGTCGACCTTTCCGCTCTTAAGACCCGCCAGCACGGCGCCTGGTCGTCCGGCGACTATGCCGTCGTCGGCACCACGCTCCAGATCGTCGGCGAGGAACTGTGCGAGGCGCTCGACATTAGGGCCGGCCAGAAGGTGCTCGATGTCGCCGCCGGCAACGGCAACGCCACGCTGGCCGCCGCGCGCCGCTGGTGCGAAGTCGTTTCGACCGATTACGTGCCGAGCCTCCTCGAACGCGGCCGCGCCCGTGCCGCGGCAGAGGGCCTGTCGGTCCAGTTCAAGGAAGCGGATGCGGAAGCGCTGGACTTCGGCGATGCGACCTTCGATGCGGTGCTCTCGACCTTCGGCGTGATGTTCACGCCGGACCAGGATCGCGCGGCGTCGGAGCTTCTGCGGGTGTGCAAGAGCGGCGGCAAGATCGGTCTCGCCAACTGGACGCCGGATGGTTTCATCGGTCAATTGTTCAAGACGCTCGGCAAATATTTGCCGCCGCCGGCCGGCGCGAAATCGCCGGCGCTATGGGGAACGCAGGCGCGCATCACGGAGATGTTCGGAACGTCGGCCGCGTCCATCAAGGCCGAGAAGCGTCACTTCACGTTCCGCTACCGCTCGCCGATGCATTTTCTCGACGTGTTCAGGAACTACTACGGCCCGACGCTGAAAGCCTTTGCTGCGCTTGACGAAACCAACCAGCGTCGCCTCGCCGACGACATCCTGAAGCTGATCGCGTCGATGAACCGTGCCGAAGATGGCACCATGGTGCTGCCGAGCGAATATCTGGAAATCGTCATCGTCAAACGCTGATTGAATCGAAAGCGGCGGCGGCAAGCAGGCCGCCGCCCGTCGCTCGTACACCACCCACGGAGCTTCCAAGATGATCTACCAGACGCCCGGGCTGATCGATTACCAGGAAGCTGGCAAGGGCCCGACCGTTGTGCTCGTGCCGGGCTCGTGCAGCACCGGCGCGGCTTGGCGGCCGGTCATCGGTCATTTGCACGGCCAGTTCCGCTGCGTGACCACCAGCCTGCTCGGATATGGCGGCACCGCCGAGCGCCGTACTGCTGATGATACCGACATCGCATATGAGCGCGAAATACTCGAGACCGTGATCCGTCGGACTGGCGGCCCCGTGCATCTCGTCGGTCACTCGTTCGGCGGACTGGCCGTGCTCGCGGTCGCGCTGCGAGGACGTGTTCCGCTGCTCAGCCTGACCATTGCCGAAGCACCGGCCGTGGACATCCTGAAGCAAACCGGCGAGCAGCAGCACTATGATACGTTCCGGAACATGTCGCGCGCCTATTCCGCTGCTTTCAGGCGTGGTGAGGCCGATGCGATCGCGCGCATGATCGATTTCTACGGCGGCGCCGGCACGTTCGCCGCATGGCCGCAGCGCGTCCGCGACTACGCCATCGAAACGACACCTGCCAATTTGCTGGATTGGGAATCGGCTTACGGTCTTCGCCTCACGCCCGCGTCACTGGCGGCCGTGACGATTCCGACACTTGTGGTGTGGGGTGAGAACAGCCATCCGGCTGTACGCCGGGCAAACGATCTGCTGAGCCGCCATATCCCGCGTGCGGAACGCGCCACCATTGCCGGCGCATCCCATTTCATGATCGCGACCCACCCGAAGCAATTTGCGGATTTGACCATCCGGCATTTCGAGCGGGCCATCCTGGCGTTGGCCGCCGCGCAGTAGTTCGCGCGGCGCCAAGCTCAAGCTTTGCGGTAGCCCGCTAGACGTTGCTGCGTCCACGGACCAAGCTGATCACCGCCGAGATCAGGAACAGGATGACGGCGATAAAGAAGATCGCCTTGGCGATTTCGACCGAGACGCCGGCGATGCCGCCGAAGCCCAGAACACCCGCGATTAGCGCGATGATCAGAAAGGTAACGACCCAGCTCAGCATGATAGAACCTCGATTGCTGTTGCTCCTTCGATGGCGGCTGCCGCGTCGCGCATCGACTGCAGGACCAATCCAGGCCGGTAATGTTGGTTCCGGGCGGCCAAATCGCGAAATTTGACGATTTTTGAGGAACAAAATCGCCGTTCATGCGCGAAATTGCGCCCGGCGAATGCGTCGGGATAAACCTGTCAAAACGGCCGAATAGGCCCTATATGGCCCTCAATCCCTGCTATGAAGGCTCCTCTTTACGGCCTCACGGTGCCATCGTGGGGACAAGACGATTCGACGATGACCGAGCCGAGCAAACTGTCCCATCACAGCGTTCCCGAGCACCAGCCCGCAGCTGGCGGCATCGCCGCGCGGGCGCGCGCGGCGGCCGGTCCGCAATATCTGAGCGGGCTCAATCCGGAACAGCGCGAGGCGGTCGAGACGCTGGATGGGCCGGTTCTGGTGCTGGCCGGCGCCGGCACCGGCAAGACGCGCGTTCTGACCACGCGGATCGCCCACATTCTGAGCCAGGGCCGCGCGCGCCCACATGAAATCCTCTCGGTGACCTTCACCAACAAGGCGGCGCGCGAGATGAAGCTGCGGCTTGGCCAGATGCTGGGACAGGCCGTCGAGGGCATGCCGTGGCTCGGAACCTTCCACTCGATCGGCGGCCGCATCCTGCGCATTCACGCCGAGCTGGTGCAGCTCAAGTCCAACTTCACCGTGCTTGATGTTGATGATCAGGTTCGCCTGCTCAAGCAGTTGCTGCAGGCCGAGAATATCGACGATAAGCGCTGGCCGGCGCGCATGCTGGCCGGGCTGATTGATAGCTGGAAGAACCGCGGGCTCGCGCCCGGGCAGGTGCCGGCAGGCGAAGCCGCGATGTTCGGCAATGGCAAGGGCGGCAAGCTCTATGCCAGCTATCAGGAGCGGCTGAAGATCCTCAACGCCGCCGATTTCGGCGATCTGCTGCTGGAGAACATCCGCCTGTTCCGCGAAAACCCTGATGTGCTCAGGCAATACCAGAACCGCTTCAAGTTCATTCTGGTCGACGAATATCAGGACACCAACGTCGCGCAATATCTGTGGCTGCGGCTGTTGTCGCAGGCGCCGTCGCGGCCGGGCGCGCCGCTGTCGGCGATCATCCCGGGTGCGACAGAGTCTTCCGTCATTCCGGGGCGCATCGAAGATGCGAACTCCGATGTGCGATCGCACATCAAAGAATCTAGAGATGAAGATAATGGACCTCGAGATTCCGGGTCTGCGCTTTCAGCGCATCCCGGAATGACAGCGGCTGCCAGCCCCGCCCCTCCCAAAAACATCTGCTGCGTCGGCGACGACGACCAGTCGATCTACGGCTGGCGCGGCGCGGAGGTCGACAACATTCTGCGCTTCGAGCACGATTTCCCCGGCGCCAAGGTCATTCGCCTCGAGCGCAATTACCGCTCGACCGGCCATATCCTCGCTGCCGCCTCACATCTGATCGCGCACAATGAGGGCCGGCTCGGCAAGACGCTGCGCACCGAGGATGTCGACGGCGAGAAGGTCACCGTCACCGGCGCGTGGGATTCGGAAGAGGAAGCCCGCGCCATCGGCGAGGAGATCGAGGAGCTGCAGCGCGCCGGCGAGAACCTCAACGAGGTCGCGATCCTGGTGCGCGCCTCGTTCCAGATGCGCGAGTTCGAAGACCGCTTCGTCACCCTCGGCCTGCCCTATCGCGTGATCGGCGGCCCCAGGTTCTACGAGCGCGCCGAAATCCGTGACGCGCTGGCCTATTTGCGCGTGATCAATTCGCCCGCCGACGACCTCGCCTTCGAGCGGATTGTCAACGTGCCCAAGCGCGGGCTTGGCGATGCCACCGTGCAACTCCTGCACGACCATGCCCGCAAGCGGCGCATGCCGCTGTTCGAGGCCGCGCGCGCCGTGGTGGAGACCGATGAATTGAAGCCGAAGGCGCGCGGCGCCTTGCGCGACCTCATCCTGCAATTCGACCGCTGGCGCGCCCAGCGCGAGGTGACGGCGCATACCGAATTGGCCGAAATCGTGCTCGACGAGAGCGGCTATACGGAGATGTGGCAGAAGGACCGTTCGGCCGACGCCGCGGGCCGGCTGGACAACCTGAAAGAACTCGTGCGCTCGATGGAAGAGTTCGAGAACCTGCAAGGCTTCCTCGAACACATCTCGCTGGTGATGGACCGCGACGGCGATGCCAGCGACGAGGCGGTGTCGCTGATGACGCTGCATTCGGCCAAGGGCCTCGAATTCGACAATGTCTTCCTGCCCGGCTGGGAGGAAGGCCTGTTTCCGAGCCAGCGCACGCTCGACGAACAGGGCCGCGCCGGTCTCGAAGAGGAGCGGCGCCTCGCCCATGTCGGTCTCACGCGCGCCCGCCGCCGCGCCAAACTCTATTTCGCCACCAACCGGCGCATTCACGGCACCTGGTCGACGACGATCCCCTCGCGCTTCCTCGACGAATTGCCGTCGGCCAATGTCGAGATCACCGAATCGAAAGGCGGCTCCGGCTGGGGCGGCGCCGGCGGCTACGGCCCGTCGCGCTTCGATAACATCGATTCCTTCGGCTCGAGTTACAGCACACCGGGCTGGCAGCGCGCGCAGGCCAACCGCAACCGCGGCCAGGCGCGTGGCGGTTTTGAGGAAAGCCAATCGTCATTTTCAGGCGGCTTCTCGCGCAACAAGCGCGGTCCGCTGGTGATCGAAGGCGAACTGGTCGCCAAATCCACCGGCACCGTTTCGGAATTCTCGCTCGACGACCGCGTATTCCACCAGAAATTCGGCTACGGCCATGTGGTGAAGATCGACGGCAACAAGCTGACGATCGCGTTCGAAAAGGCCGGCGAGAAGAAGGTGGTCGATAGTTTTGTGGAGCGGGCGTAGGATTGCCCCATGAACCACAAGCGCAGACGTCCGAAATCTGCCCGTGCCGGCTGCCTGTTATGCAAGCCGCACAAGGCAAATGGCTGTTGTCCGCGTCATAAGAACATGCGGTTCGGAGATCGTCGACGTTTCGAGAGCGGGCGAGAACAAATGCGCTGCGAAGGCTTCGTTCGCACGCAATAGATTCGCTATTCCTATTGCGGAACAGGTAATCCGTTCCTATCTCTCGGTTCCCACCCTCCCCCGCCTCGACCCGGCCGATGCGCCGCTTCGACGTGGGCAAATTCCGTTTAACACTGCCATGCTCGCGCCACCTCCCATCATATCCGTCTCGCATCTGTCAAAAATCTATGGCTCCGGCTTCAAGGCGCTGA
This sequence comes from Bradyrhizobium hereditatis, assembly GCF_020329435.1. Taxonomy (GTDB): domain Bacteria; phylum Pseudomonadota; class Alphaproteobacteria; order Rhizobiales; family Xanthobacteraceae; genus Bradyrhizobium; species Bradyrhizobium hereditatis. The sequence continues at coordinate 153,760 of NZ_JAGKJK010000002.1, forward strand.
ACAACATCAATCTGGACATCCGGCGCGGCGAGATTTTCGCCCTGCTCGGGCCGAACGGCGCGGGCAAGACCACGCTGATCAGCATCATCTGCGGCATCGCCAATTTGAGCGAAGGCAGCGTGACGGTGGGCGGGCATGACATCGTCAGAGACTACCGCGCTGCGCGCTCGCTGATTGGCCTCGTGCCGCAAGAACTCCACACCGATTCCTTCGAGACCGTCTGGGCGACCGTCAGCTTCAGCCGCGGCCTGTTCGGCAAGCCGAAGAACCCGGCTCACATCGAAAAAGTGCTGAAGGACCTCTCGCTGTGGGACAAGAAGGATTCCAAGATCATCACGCTCTCCGGCGGCATGAAGCGTCGTGTGATGATCGCAAAAGCGCTGTCGCACGAGCCGCAGATTCTGTTCCTGGACGAGCCGACCGCGGGCGTCGACGTCGAACTGCGCAAGGGCATGTGGGACGTGGTGCGCACGCTGCAGGCCTCCGGCGTCACCATCATCCTGACCACGCACTACATCCAGGAAGCCGAGGAGATGGCCGACCGCATCGGCGTCATCAACAAGGGCGAGATCATCCTGGTCGAGGACAAGGCCGGGCTGATGCAGAAGCTCGGCAAGAAGCACTTGAAGCTCTATCTGCAGGGCAAGGTCGACGCGCTCCCCGCCTCGCTTGCCGCCTACAACCTCGAACTATCCGATGACGGCCGCGCGGTGATTTATGACTACGACACCAAGGGCGAGCGCACCGGGATCACCAGCCTGCTCAGCGATCTCCGCAACGCCGGCATCCACATCTCGGATCTCGACACCACCCAGTCTTCCCTCGAAGACATCTTCGTCAGCCTGGTGAAAGCGCCATGAATTACCGTGCCATCCGCGCCATCTATCTGTTCGAAATGGCCCGCACCTGGCGCACGCTGCTGCAGAGCATCGTCTCGCCGGTAGTTTCCACCTCGCTCTATTTCGTGGTGTTCGGTGCTGCGATCGGCTCGCGCATCACCGAAGTCGAGGGCGTCAGCTACGGCACCTTCATCGTGCCGGGTCTCGTCATGCTGTCGGTGCTGACGCAGAGCATTGCCAACGCTTCGTTCGGCATCTATTTCCCGAAATTCGTCGGCACCATCTACGAAATATTGTCGGCGCCGGTTTCTTACATCGAGATCGTGATCGGCTATGTCGGCGCGGCGGCGACCAAATCCATCATTCTCGGCGTGATCATCATGGCGACCGCAGCGCTATTCGTACCGCTGCACATCCTTCATCCCGTGTGGATGCTGACCTTCCTGGTGCTGACGGCGGTCACCTTCAGCCTGTTCGGCTTCATCATCGGCATCTGGGCCGACGGTTTTGAGAAGCTGCAGATGATCCCGATGCTGGTGGTGACGCCGCTGACCTTTCTCGGCGGCAGCTTCTACTCGGTGGACATGCTGCCCCCGGCCTGGCGCACCATCACGCTGCTCAATCCGGTGGTTTATCTGATCTCGGGCTTCCGCTGGAGCTTTTATGAGATCGCCGACGTCAGCGTGGGCTTGAGTCTCGGCATGACGATCGGCTTCCTCGCGATCTGCATGGTGCTGGTGTGGTGGATCTTCCGGACCGGGTATCGCCTGAAGAACTAACGCGGGATGCGTGTGCTGGATTCGTAGCCCGGATGAGCGCCAGCGACATCCGGGGCGACGCAGTCACCGGTCCCCGGATATCGCTTCGCTCATCCGGGCTACGACGCCAGAGCACTCACCGCTCGCGAAAATGTCAGCACTTTGCCGCCAGTTGCGCCGTCCTGACGCCTTGTTTGCGCCGCGGGACGCGTTAACGATGCAGATGCAGGCCACTGGAACCGGTGCCGATTTCCGGCATATTAATGCCCGGGGACGGAGAGCCGACATGCAGTACAGGGGCCTGGGAGGCCAAAGGTAAGATGCGTTCGTTCCTCATTGCCGTCACCGCGCTGACGCTGTTTGCTTCGGGGGCAGTTCAAGCCAAAGTCGCCATCACCGTCGATAAGGATAACCAGCAGATGACCGTCACCGTCGACGGCGTCGAGCGTTACCGCTGGCCGGTGTCGTCGGGTATTCCCTCCTATGAGACGCCGAACGGCAGCTTCCGCGCCTTCCGCATGGAAGAGGATCACTACTCCAAGGAATTCGACGAGGCGCCGATGCCGCACTCGATCTTCTTCACGAAGATCGGCCACGCCATCCACGGCACGGATTCCGTCAACCGTCTCGGCTCGCCGGCTTCGCATGGCTGCGTGCGACTGTCGCGCGAGAACGCCGCAAAACTGTTCGCGCTGGTCAAGGAGCAAGGCGTGCTCAACACCACGGTGACGCTGACCGGCTCGTCGCAGGTGGCGCTGGCGCGCAATCCGCGACCGCGCGGCAACACCGCCGTCGCCCGCCGTGCACCGCTGCCGCAATATGAACAGCAATACGACTCCGCGGCCGGTGATCCCGTCGTTATCACGCCACAAGCGCAGCGCGTGGCGCCGCAGGCGCGGGCCGACGATGGTTACATCTATCCGGCCGATGGTTCGTCCACCGAAGCGCGCTATCCCGCGCCGCCGAGCCGCCGCGTCTATGACACCCAAGCCTATCAGCAGCAGCCGCAATATTATGACAACCGCGGCTACGTGCCGGCGCCGCAGGGCTACTACTACCAGCCGCGGCAGCAATATTATCAGCAGCGCGGGCTGTTCACCTATCAGGACTAGCGGGCCGGTTCATTAACCGTCCGTCGCACTCACGAGCAGGCGCTCGCGCTGCGCGGTCAATCGCGCTTGTTGCCAGGCATCGTGCGTGATCATGCCGGCCGCCATCGCAACGACGAAGACAACGACGCCAAGCGACAGCGTCGCCAGACTCTCCAATGCCGGCCCCGGGCATAGTCCGACAAGGCCCCAACCGATCCCGAACAACCCGGCGCCCGTAATCAGCGGCAGGTCGATCTCCGACTTGCCCGGCAGGAAATACTGGCCGGCCAGCCAAGGCCGTTCGCGGCGACCCGCCAGCATGAAGCCGGGCACCGACACCGCAAGCGCCGCCACCATCACCACGGCAAGGCTCGGATCCCACGCGCCGAAGATATCCAGAAACGCCAAAACCTTGGTGGGCTGTACCATGCCTGAAATCAGGAGGCCCGCACCGAAGATCAGGCCGCACAACAAGGGAGCAATGATCCACATGGCTAGCCTCCGAGCACGTGGCGCGTGATCGCGACGGTGATGATCGCCGTCACCATGAAGATTACGGTGGCAGCGACCGAGCGCGGCGACAGCCGCCCTATTCCGCAAATGCCATGGCCGGAGGTACAGCCCCCGCCGAGCCGCGAGCCGAAGCCGACCAGGAGGCCTGCGACGACGATGACGGCCCAGCTCGATGGCAGCTTCGGCGGCGACATGCCATACCCAATGAGGTCGGCGATGACTGGCGCCAGGATAAGCCCGGCGATAAAAGCGATGCGCCAGCCCTTGTCCTCGCTGCGCAAATTCAAAAGGCCGCTGAAGATGCCGCTGACGCCGGCGATCCGGCCGGTCGACAACAGCAGGAGAACGGCGGAAAACCCGATGAGGGCGCCGCCGATCGCGGCGGATACGGGAGTGAAATCGGCCATGAGCGATCTCCAGTCGTCGTTGGACGCGGTTGATCATAGCCGCGCGCTGCCCGGCCGCAACGCGGCTATTCTTCGCCTTTCCTGAGCCGCCGCCACACCGCGCCCAGCACGTTGGAATAATCGTCGGTCCAGACCCGCTGGTCGTCCTTGGCTTCGGTGAGCGCCCACTGGTCCGATGACGCTAGCTTGCCGACATCGGCCTCTTCCCGCGCCGAGACCACGACCGAAGTCGAAAAGATGTATTCAGCGTCGCGGCCGGAATCCTCGCTGTAGACCCAGCTAGTCAGATCGTTGGCGTCGGCGATACCAACGACGACGCTCGACAATTCCAGATGCCGGTTGGAGACGTGCATCACCACCGCGCCCTGCGGCGCCAGCTTGGACTTGTAGATCTCCATCGCCTCTTCGGTCGCGAGATGAACCGGGATCGCGTCCGACGAATAGGCATCCACAATGATCAGATCGTAGACGCCATCAGGCTCGCGCGCGAAGGTCAGCCGTGCATCGCCGATCACCGGCTCCAGGTTCGGCTCGCAGGCTTGGACATAGGTGAAGTATTTCGGGTCGCGCGCGGTATCGACCATCGTCTGGTCGATTTCGAAAAACTTCCACTCCTCGCCGGGCTCCGCGGCGCAGGTCAGCGTTCCGGCGCCGAGGCCGATCACGGCTACCCGCAGCGGCGCGCCCTTGCGCTCGCGGATCGCCGTGATCGCCTGACCGATGCCGCCGTCCTTGTGGTAGTAGGTGATCGGTTCGGGCTGGCCGGTGACCGGCGTGCCGTCGTCGTTCTTGAATTTCTCGGCGCCGTGGATCGTGGTGCCGTGCATCAGCACGTGATACTGGCCGTTCGGCGTCACCACGATCTTGTGGACGCCGAAGAAGCTGCGCACCGTCTCCACCCGCCCCTCATCGGAGGGGTAGGCACGCAGCAGCACCAGCGCGACCACGACCGTTGCAAAGATCTTCCAGCGGCTGGCGTTGAGGGCCAGAGCCAGCAATGCCGCGAGCACGCCGACCGCGCCGATCATCCAGACGCGATGATCTTCCAACCAGTTGAACACCTTGCCGGTCGACCATGTCGGCAGGATCAGCGCCACCGCCAGCGCGGCGAGGAACGGCCAATACCACCTGCTCCAGCGTGGCAGCCGCTCATTGCCGGCGGGACGGCATAGTGCCGCAAGCGCCAGCAGGATCGGATATTCAGCGACCCATGAGAAGGTGAACGGCGCGATCAGGCCAGCGAAGAGACCGCCGACCATGCCGCCTAAGGACAGCGCGACATAGAAGCCGGTGAGATATCTTGCCGCCGGGCGCGTCCGCGCCAATTCGCCGTGACAGGCCATCGCGATGACGAAGAAGCAGAGCTGATGACCGCCGAGCGTCAGCAGCAGATTCTGTTCGCCGCCGAAGGCAAGAAGCGCCACGGTGCCGGCGATCGCCAGCGGCTGCGCTAGCAGCATCCACTTATGAGGAAGCAACGGTCGCGACTGGAACACGAGCACCCAGGTCAGAAGATAGAGCGACAGCGGCAGCACCCAAAGCAAGGGCGCGGCAGCGACGTCGGTGGAAATATGCGCGGTGACCGCGATCAATAGGCCCGAAGGCACGGCGGCGAGGAAGATCCAGCGGGCAATCAGAAGCCATGACGGCGCCATCACGCCGGCGTCATCGGCAGGCATGTTCAATTCCGCCGCCCGCGCCGGCGAGCGCAGCAGCAAGACGCCGCAGGTCGCGATCAGCACGATCAGGAGACCATAGCCGCCGGTCCAGATCAGATTCTGCATGCGCAACGTGAACACCGGTTCCAGCAGCACCGGATAGGACAGCAGCGCCAGGAAACTGCCGATGTTCGAGGAGGCGTAGAGGAAGTACGGGTCCGGGCCGTTGGGGTGTCCGGTGCGAACGAACCAGGCCTGCAGCAACGGATTGTTGGCGGCGAGCGCAAAGAACGGCAGCCCGATCGACACCGCGAACAGGCCAAGCAGCCAGAGCGCATAGCCTGACGTCGGCGGGTCGCCCCACGCGCTCGCGATCGAGAGCGGCAGCGTCAGCATCGCAGCGGCCAACAGCACCAGATGGATCGCCACGGGAAGTGTGCGGTTGCGCGCTTGCATCAGAAAATGCGCATAGGCATAGCCGCCGAGCAGCAGCGACTGGAAGAATACCATCGCCACCGACCAGACTGCCGGCGAGCCGCCGAGCCGCGGCAGCACCATCTTGGTGAACAACGGCTGCACCGAGAATAGCAGCAGTGCGCTGACGAAGATCGCGGCGGTGTAGACGACCAGCACCAGCCGGTTTCGCGAGGCAGATGGCTCAGAAATCATGAAAGCTCCGGCTTGGACCCGGCAGGAGCCGGCGGGAATTCCGGCAGGTTTATGCCAGAGAGGCGGATTGGAACATAGGGTACGGCTAGCAAGAAACCGCAGACTTGACGAAATGATGATTGAGCGCGACAGCACGGGGCGATGCGCAGCATCGAGCCCGAAATCAGGAGGTTCCGGATCTGTGCTAAGCACCATCCCGGAATGACCGATAGTTAAACCTTCTTGAAGCGGACATGAACGAAACCGACGTCGTCATTATCGGTGCGGGGCATAACGGCCTCACCTGCGCGGCCTATCTCGCGATGGCCGGCCTGCGCGTAAAGGTGGTCGAGCGCCGCAAGGCGGTCGGCGGCGCCGCAGTGACAGAAGAATTCCATCCCGGCTTTCGCAATTCGGTGGCCGCCTACACTGTCAGCCTGCTCAACCCGCAGATCATGGCCGACCTGAGGCTCGCTGAACACGGCCTGCGGATCGTCGAGCGCCGCGCACAGAACTTTCTGCCCGCGCCGGACGGCAGCAGCTATCTTCTGACCGGCGAGGGCCGCACCCGGCAGTCGGTCGAGAAGCTCAGCCGGCACGATGCCGCCGCCATCGACGGCTTCTCGCGCGAGCTGGAGGCCATTGCCGACGTGTTGCGGCAGTTCGTGCTGCGCGCGCCGCCAAACATCGTCGAAGGATTCGGCATCAGTGCGATCCGCGAAGCCTTCAATGCGCTGGGCAGTGCGAGCATCCTGCGCAAGCTTTCGCTGGAACAACAGCGCAGCCTGCTTGACCTCTTCACGCGCTCGGCCGGCGAGATGCTGGATGAGCGTTTCGAGAACGATCTGGTGAAGGCGCTGTTCGGCTTCGATGCCATCGTCGGTAATTACGCCAGCCCTTACGCCGCCGGCTCCGCCTACGTGATGCTGCACCATGCCTTCGGCGAGATGAACGGCAAGAAGGGCGTGTGGGGCCACGCGATCGGCGGCATGGGCGCGATCACACAAGCAATGGCGCGCGCCGCACGCGCCCATGGCGCCGAGATCGAAACCGAAGCCGGCGTGCGCGAAGTGATCGTCGAGGGCGAGCGCGCCACCGGCGTTATTCTCGACAATGGCGAGACCATACGCGCGAAATACGTCGTCTCCGGCGTCAATCCGAAATTGCTGTATACGCGGCTCGTGCCATCGGGCGCGCTGACGGGAGAATTCCTCGCGCGCATCGCGCGCTGGCGCAACGGCTCCGGCACCTTCCGGATGAACGTCGCGCTCGACGCCCTGCCCTCCTTCACCGCATTGCCCGGCGCCGGTGATCATCTCACCGCCGGCATCATCCTTGCGCCGAGCCTCACCTACATGGACCGTGCCTGGCAGGATGCGCGCAGCCATGGCTGGAGCCGCGAACCGGTCGTGGAAGTGCTGATCCCCTCCACGCTCGACGATTCCCTCGCGCCGAACGGCCGACATGTCGCGAGCCTGTTCTGCCAGCACGTCGCGCCGGAATTGCCCGACGGAAAATCATGGGACGATCATCGCGAGGAGGTCGCCGACCTCATGATCGCCACCGTCGACAAATTCGCGCCGGGCTTTGCCGCCAGCATCATCGGCCGCCAAGTGCTGTCGCCGCTCGATCTCGAACGGGAGTTCGGCCTCCTCGGCGGCGACATCTTCCATGGGGCGCTGACGCTCAACCAATTGTTCTCGGCGCGGCCGATGCTGGGCCATGCCGATTATCGCGGCCCACTGAAGGGCCTCTACCATTGCGGTTCCGGCGCCCACCCCGGCGGCGGCGTCACCGGCGCCCCCGGCCACAACGCAGCGCGGACGATCCTCAGTGATCACCGCGCACTGTTCGGATAGGGCGGCAAACGCACCAGGCGGAACTGGTGTATCTGCGCCCAGCCGGTGGCCTGTGGATGGGGTGCGGAAAACATGTGTAAAGCCGGTGGATAACGCCCCAAAAGCCTGTGGATTTACTGTCGAAAACCCGTGGCAGCGGCCGTGGAGAAGGTCGGTATGATCAGGCGGATAACGGATGAAATAGAACCTGCGGGGCTGTGGACAGGCGGTGGAACATCATCCAAAAAAGAACGGGACCGGGTACTCCACGCGCCCGGTCCCGCATGCCTATAGAGTGTCGGATTATTTCAGCGAGTTGCTGATGTCGACGAAGTTCGAGCTGAGCTTGCCGCCGAGACCGTTGACCGCGGCGATGATCGCAATCGCGATGCCCGCGGCGATCAGGCCATATTCGATGGCCGTGGCGCCCGATTCGTCCTTAAGGAATGACTTAATGATCGACATGGCTGGTTCCGACCTTGGTTGGTGTGCACTCAGAACCGAGGTTCCCCCTGCAGTTCCTATCCGGGAACCTATGGAGAGGAATCTAAGGCTGCTTTAACGGGGGAACTGCAACTTTTCCGAGTAACGCGACATGAAATTTGCTCAAATTTGAACGAATGCTCTTTCCCCAATCGCCGCCCCCTCCTGCTTTTCTCCAGGTTCTTCAATGATTTCCCTCGCCTCCACACATCGCGTCAACGTTGCTGTCGGCGACGAGCACACAGCCAAGGGTATCGTCGATGCCCTGACCGAGATTTTTTTTGAGGGCCAGGCCGCGGTCGCGGCGTTCGAGCGGCCGGACGGGCGCTGGGACGTCACGGTGCATTTTGCCGAACCACCCGATCAGCCGCTGGTCCGCGAACTCGTCGGCAATGCCGCCGGCACCGAGATCGCGGCGAGCATCACCTTTGACACCGTCGAGGCCAAGGACTGGGTCAAGGCCAGCCTCGAAGACCTAGTTCCGGTGTCGGCCGGGCGCTTCATCGTCCACGGGCAGCACGACCGCGCGCGAGTCCCGCCCAACAAGCTCGGCATCGAGATCGAGGCGGCGCTGGCCTTCGGCACCGGCCACCACGGCACCACGCGCGGCTGCCTGCTGCTGCTCGATCATGTTCTGAAGGCCTGGCGGCCACGCCGCGTGCTCGATCTCGGTACCGGAACCGGCGTGTTGGCGATTGCCGCCGCCCGGGCGCTGCACGAAAAAGTGCTGGCCAGCGACATCGATCCGCCCTCGGTGCAGGTCGCTCGCGACAATGCCCGGCTGAACGTGTCGGGGCATCTAGTGCAGGCGATCCGCGCCACCGGGTTTGCGGCGCCCCATTTCGCCAGCCGTGCGCCATTCGATCTGGTGCTGGCGAATATCCTCGCCAATCCGCTGCGCCAATTGGCGGGGCCAATGGCGCGGCAGCTGGCGCCGTCGGCGATGGTCATCCTTTCCGGCCTGCTGACCCATCAGGCGCCTGCCGTCATTGCCGCCTACCGCGCCCGCGGGCTGGTGCCGCTCCGCCACCTTCGCGTCGAAGGCTGGAGCAGTCTCCTGCTGCGCAAGGTGAACTGAAGGCCTGGCTAGTCGGCGTGCGAATTCCGGGCCGCCGCGTCCTTCTCTTTCTTCAACGATCGTTTGACGCGCGCCTCTGCGAGGCGGTCGAGGATCTGGATAATAGCGCCGCGCTGCTTCTTGTTGGCAACCGGCGGGACCGGGCCGCGCTCGGCTGGCGGGGAAATCTTCTCAAACGTGAAAGCAGGCATGGTGTATCCCCTCTTCGTTGAGTTGAAACACTCCCGGGCCTCCCGAAATTTCTTGAGCCGAACGGACGCTGCCGCAAAACCGTTCGTCCAGCTGATAATATTTAAGCACGGATTATGCCAAATTGTGGCCAACTCGGCCCGCATTGCGGATCGCTTCACTGAACTTTAGAGTAACCAGGCGATGTTCGAAGCCCATTTCCAGACATTCGAAGAACCCGAAAGCGGTGTGGCACTCGCCGCACGGCTGGCGACATTCCGCGAGGAGCTGGCACGGCGGAAGCTGACCGGATTTGTGATTCCCCGCGCCGATCAGCAGCAGAACGAATATGTCCCGGCTTCCGAAGAGCGGCTGGCCTGGCTTACCGGCTTTACCGGCTCGGCCGGCATGGCGATCGTCCTGACGCGCGAAGCCGCAGTCTTCGTCGACGGCCGTTACACGCTGCAGGCCGCCAAGCAGGTCGACCGCAAGGCCTGGCATATCGAGCCGCTGGCTGATCCGCCGCCCGAGCAGTGGCTTGCCAAGCATCTTGTCGCCGGTGACCGCTTCGGTTTTGACCCGTGGCTGCACACTTCTGCGGCAGCCGAGCGTCTGGCGGCCGCCTGCACCAAGGCCGGCGCGGAGCTGATCGCAGTCGACAGCAACCCGCTGGATTCGGTGTGGACCGAGCGACCGTCCCCGCCGCTCGGTCACGTCTCGATTCACGGCGTGCAGTTTTCCGGCGAGATCGAAGCCGAAAAGCTCAAGCGCATCCGGCTTGAGATCAACAAGCTCGGCGTCGAGGCGCTGGTGCTGTCGGACAGCCACGCGGTGGCCTGGACCTTCAACATTCGCGGCGCCGACGTCTCGCACACGCCGCTGCCGCTGTCCTACGCGCTGGTGCCGAAGGACGGCCGCCCGACCATTTTCATCGACCACCGCAAGCTATCGAATCTGACGCGCGACCATCTCGAACAATCCGCCGATGTCCGCGAGCCCGCCACGCTGGTGCCCGCACTCACCGAACTCGCGCGCAGCGGCGCCGCGATTGCGCTCGACAGCGCGACCGCTGCCGACGCGCTGAGCCGCCTGATCGCGGGCGCCGGCGGAAAGCCGGTAAGCGGAAACGATCCGGTGAGCCTGCTCAAGGCGGTGAAAAACATCACCGAGATCGAGGGCACGCGGACCGCGCACCAGCGCGACGCCGTGGCGCTGACGCGCTTTCTCGCCTGGGTCGACCGCGAGGCGCCCTCCGGCGCGCTGACCGAGATCGACACCGTCGAGGCGCTGGAAACCTTTCGCCGCCAGACCTGCGCGCTGAAGGATGTCTCGTTTCCAACCATCGCCGGCACCGGGCCGAACGGCGCCATCGTGCATTACCGCGTCACCCGCAAGAGCAACCGGCGCATCGTGCCCGGTGATCTCCTGCTGATCGATTCCGGCGCGCAATATGAAGACGGCACCACCGACGTCACCCGCACGATTGCGATCGGCAATCCCACCGACGAAATGCGCGACCGCTTCACCCGCGTCCTGCGCGGGCACATCGCGATCGCGCGCGCGCTGTTTCCCGACGGCACCACCGGCGCGCAGCTCGATAGCTTTGCGCGACAATTTTTGTGGCAGGCCGGCCTCGATTTCGAGCACGGCACCGGCCACGGCGTCGGCAGTTATCTCTCGGTGCATGAAGGCCCGGCGCGGATCTCGAAACTCGGCACCACGCCGCTGAAACGCGGCATGATCCTCTCCAACGAGCCCGGCTACTACAAGACCGATGCCTACGGCATCCGGATCGAGAATCTCGAACTGGTCGTCGGCACCGATGTGCCGGGCGCCGAGAAGCCGGTGAATGCGTTCGAGACGCTGACGCTGGCGCCGATCGATCGCCGCCTGATCGACGTGAATATGTTGAGCGCAACCGAGCTGAAGTGGCTCAACGACTACCACGAGCGGGTCAATCGCGCGGTGCGCCCCCACCTCGACGACAACGCCACCAAACTGTGGCTGGACGAAGCGACGGCAGCGCTGCTGCCGCTTTAATCACCTCACGGAGCCGTAGGATGGGTGGAGCGCAGCGATACCCATCAATGCCAGTGCGCGTGGTGGGATGATGGGTATCGCTGCGCTCCACCCATCCTACTTTCCACTGATCGACGTGAACATGTTGAGCGCAACTGAACTGAAGTGGCTCAACGATTACCACGAGCGGGTCAATCGCGCGGTGCGCCCCCACCTCGACGACAACGCCACCAAACTGTGGCTGGACGAAGCGACGGCAGCGCTGCTGCCGCTTTAATCACCTCACGGAGCCGTAGGATGGGTGGAGCGCAGCGATACCCATCAATGCCAGTGCGCGTGGTGGGATGATGGGTATCGCTGCGCTCCACCCATCCTACTTTCCACCAGTCGCCCCGGCCCGCCCTCTGCAGCGATACGGCGCAGGCGCCGGACACAAAATCGCGAAAACAACCCCATGCAAAGTAGAATCCAGCGGCCCAGCTTCGTACCCGCCTCCCCAAATCGGCATGGCCGCATGCCAAAACGTCCCTATTCGCGCTGAGCCATCTGGTTAAAAGTCCGGTCCAAGCAAAACAGGGTCGGAACGGAATGCACGGCGTCGTGGGCAAGCCGCCCGGCGCGACGGACAATAATGCCGTCGCGACATCGAAAATCATGCTGCTGATGCTGGTCGCGATGACCGGCGTCGCGCCGATCTCGCTTTACATGCTGGTGCCGGCGCTGCCCGTGCTGGCGACGACGTTCGACGGCGATATCTCAGTCGCGCAGATGACGGTGTCGCTCTACATGGTCGGCATCGCCTGTTCGCAGCTCATCATGGGACCGTTGTCGGACAAGTTCGGACGCCGCCCGGTGCTGCTCGCCGGCCTCGCCCTGATGGTCGCCGCCAGCGTCGGCTGCTCGCTGGCGCAGACCCTGCCGCAGCTGATCGCCGCCCGCTTTCTGCAGGCGCTCGGCGGGGCCACGGGCATGGTGGTGAGCCGGGCCATTATCCGCGATCTCTACAGCCGCGACCGCATCAGCTCGATGATCAGCCTCGTCATCGCGGTGATGATGGTGGCGCAGATGCTGAGCGCACTGGTCGGCGGTCTGCTCGAGACCGCATTCGGCTGGCGCGCGATCTTCTTTTTCATCACGGCGGGTTCGCTCGGTGTCGCCGTGCTGATCGCACTTGCGTTGCCCGAGACGCGCCGCGAACGCAGCGCGAGCAGCAGCTTCCGCAGCGACGTCGGCATCCTGATCCGCAACCGCGCCTTCATCGGCTTTGTGCTGTGCCAGGTGCTGGCGTCGCAGATCATCTTCCTATTCGCCGGCGGCGGACCCTACATCGTGGTGACGCAGATGGGCCGAACCACGGCCGAATATGGTGCATGGTTCGCGACAACTGGATTTGCCTATCTGATCGGAAACGTGTTCTGCGTCCGCTTTGCGCCGCGCCAATCGCTGGAACGGCTGATCTGGTTCGGGCTGGCGCTGCAATTCGCCGGCGCCCTGCTCAATCTCATCTTCAGCATCACCGGCACCAACCAGGCGCCGCTCTGGCTGTTCGGCACCCAGATGATCGTGATGGTCGCAAATGCCTTCGTGATGAACAATGCCGCGGCCGGCGCCATCAGCGCCCGGCCCGAGGCCGCCGGCACCGCCTCGGGCGCGATGGGTTTTCTGCAACAGGGCCTCGGCGCGCTGGTCTCGCAATTCGGCGCCTATCTCGGCGGCCACTCCACGACCACGCTGCCGCTGACGGCGGCAATCTTCGCATTGTCGATCGCATGTGCCTCGGTGATGTTCTTCATCGTGCCGCGGCGACAGGTCGTGGTCAGCGAGGAGCTGGTGAAGAAGGCGGAGGAGGAAGAATCGGGGATGTTGTAGGTACCACAACTGTCATCGCCCGCCTTGTGCGCGATTGCGCACTGGGGCGGGCGATCCAGTACGCCGCGGCTTCTCGGTTCAATCACTGCTGCCTCTGGAATGCTGGATCACCCGCCTTCGCGGGTGATGACGTTTTTGTGTGGGGCGACGACGGGCGCCACTCACTCCCCGATCAGCTTCAGCCACTCGTCTTCGGTCAGCACCGGCACGCCGTGCTTCTTGGCTTCCGCCAGCTTTGATCCGGCCCCCGGCCCCGCTACGACATAGTCCGTCTTCTTCGACACCGAGCCCGCGGCCTTGGCCCCTAACCGCTCGGCGGTGGCCTTGGCTTCATCGCGCGTCATCTTCTCCAGCGATCCCGTGAACACCACGGTCTTGCCGGCCACGGCCGAATTGCTCTTGGGCTTTTCTGCATCGATGATCGTGACTTCCGTCGTCAACCGCTCGACGATGCCGCGGTTATGGCTTTCGCCGAAATAGGCCGCGACACTCTTGATCACGGTATCGCCGATCTGATCCAGCGCATCCATTTCCGCGATCGCTTCCTCATCGCCCTTGGCGACCCTGAGGCAGGCATCGTGGAAGGCGTCCCACGAGCCGTAGCCGCGCGCCAACGCGAGCGCCGTGGTCTCGCCGACATGGCGCATGCCAAGCGCGTAGATGAAGCGTTCCAGCGAAATGCGGCGGCGGTTCTCGATCGCGGCGAAGAGGTTGCGCACCGAGGTTTCGCCATAGCCATCGATCTGTTCGAGCTTTAGCTTGGCGTTACGTTTCGGCAGCGTGAAGATATCGGCGGGCTCCTTCACCCACCCCTGGTCGAAGAAATACTGCAGCTGCTTCTCGCCGAGTCCGTCGATATCGAAGGCGCGGCGCGATACGAACAGTTTCAGATGCTCGATCTTCTGGAACGGACAGGCGAACTCGCCGGTGCAGCGGGCGCGCGAGCCCTCCTCGCCGGTCGCCGTCTCCTCGCGCACGACATCGCTGTGCAGCGGGCAAGGACACTTCTTCGGGAAGTGAAACTCCTTTGCGTTCTTCGGCCGCTTGTCGATCATGACGTCGACGACCTGCGGGATCACGTCGCCGGCGCGCTGGATCACGACGGTGTCGCCAATCCTGATGTCGCGCCCCTCGCGCAGCACTTCGCCCTTGTTGCCGATGCCCTTGATGTAATCCTCATTGTGCAGCGTGACGTTCTGCACGATCACGCCGCCGACACCGACCGGCTCGAGCTTGCCGACCGGGGTGAACGATCCGGTGCGACCGACCTGGATATCGATGTCGCGCAGCACCGTCATGGCGCGCTCGGCGGGGAATTTGTGCGCAATCGCCCAGCGCGGCGTGCGCGAGATGAAACCGAGCCGTTCCTGCCAATCAATACGGTCGATCTTGTAGACGACGCCATCGATGTCGTAGTCAAGCTCGCCGCGCTGCTCCTCGATCTCGTGATGGAACGCAATCAGGTGCTCGACGGAGTGGCAAAGCTTTGTCAGCGGATTGGTCTTGAAGCCGCAGCGCTCGAACCAGTGGATCATGCCGGTTTGAGTCTTTTCGGGCATCGCGCTCATCTGACCCCAGGAATAAGCGAAGAAGCCGAGCGGTCGCGAAGCGGTGATCGAAGGGTCCTTCTGACGCAGTGAGCCTGCAGCCGAATTGCGCGGGTTTGCAAAAATGGTGTCGCCCGCGGCCTTCTGCCGCTCGTTCAACGCAAGGAACGCCTTCTTGGTCATGTAGACCTCGCCGCGCACCTCGCAGATATCAGGCACGTTGCGGCCCTTCAGCTTTTGCGGCACGTCCTCGAGCGTGCGGATGTTCGCCGTGACGTCCTCGCCCACAGCGCCATCCCCACGGGTCGCCGCCGTAACGAGCTCGCCGCCTTCGTAACGCAGTGACATCGACAAGCCGTCGATCTTCGGCTCGGCGGAAAAATTGATCTTGTCGTCACTGAGCTTGAGAAAGCGCTCGATGCGGCCGACGAAGTCGAGCACGTCCTGCTCCGCGAACGCGTTTTCGAGCGACAGCATCGGCAGGGCATGGCGGACTTTCTTGAAGCGTCCGGAAGGCGCCGCACCGATCTTTTGCGACGGCGATTCCGCACTGACGAATTCGGGAAAGCGCTGTTCGATCGCATTGAAGCGCTGGCGCAGCGCGTCATATTCGGCATCGCTGATGCTGGGCGCGTCTTCCTGATAGTAGCGCTTGTCGTGCTCTTCGAGCTCCAACGCCAACCGCATGTGCTCGACCTTGGCCTGCGCCTTGGTGAGCTTTGCGACCTCGGTGGGGGTTTTTATTTTTGCTGTCTTGGCCATGTGAGTTGAATACGACGAAAAGAGGCCTGGAGGCAAAGTCGGACACTGGCCGTGCCCCGGATGCGGCGCAGCGGCGGATCGGTGCGCTGCTGATCCGGGCCCGCGGCGGGCACGGCGTAGGTCCCGGCTCTGCGGTGCAGCGTCAAGAACGCTGCACCGCGTCCGGGACGCGAGAATTACGCCGTCGCTGCCTTCAACAACCGTTCCGCCGCAGCCCTCGCCTCCGCCGTGATCTCGGCACCGGCCAGCATGCGGGCGATTTCCTCGCGGCGGTGGTCGGCGGCGAGCGCATTGACGCGGGTGGCGACGCGCTTGCCCTTGTCGAGCGCATCCTTGGAAATCAGCAGATGCTGGTCGGCGCGTGCGGCGACCTGCGGCGCGTGCGTCACAGCCATTACCTGGACATTGCCGGCGAGCCGCGCCAGCCGCGAGCCGATCGCGTCCGCCACCGCGCCGCCGACGCCGGTATCGATTTCGTCGAACACGAGCGTCGGCGCCGAGCCGCGATCGGCCAGAACCACCTTGAGCGCCAGCAGGAAGCGCGACAGCTCACCGCCGGAGGCGACCTTCATCAGCGGCCCGGGCTTGGTGCCGGGATTGGTCTGGACCCAGAATTCGATGCGGTCGATGCCCTGCGGCCCCGGTGTGTCAGCATCGCTCTCGACCTGCGTCATGAACTTCGCGCGTTCGAGCTTGAGCGGCGCGAGCTCGGCATTGACGGCCTTGTTGAGCTTCTCGGCAGACTTGCTACGTGCAGCAGACAGCTTCGCCGCTGCAGCGCCGTAACGCTGATCGGCCTCGGCCGCCGCCGCCTCCAGTTTCTTCAACTGATCCGCACCGGCATCGATCAGCGCGACATCGGATGCAAATTTGGTGGCAAGCGCGGCGAGCCCGTCGACCGGCGTCGAATATTTGCGCGAGGCGGCGCGAAGCGCAAACAGCCGCTCCTCGATGCGCTCCAGCTCGGCCGGATCGAAATCGGCCGCAACCAGCGCGGCGCTGAGATGCTGGTCGGCCTCTTCCAGTGCATTGATCGCGATGTCGATCGCCTTCACCGCCGGCTCGACGAGGGCCGGCGAGTTGGCGGCGCGGCGTTCGAGGCGGCGCACCGCCGCCGCCAGCGCCGGCACCGGAGAGTTGCTGCCGCCGACCGCCTCCTGCGCCTCGCGCAGGTCGCTGGCGATCTTCTCGCCCTGCATCATGGTGGTGCGGCGTTCGGCGAGCGCCGTTTCCTCGCCTTCCTTTGGCTTCAGCGTCTTCAGTTCATCGGCGGCATGGCGCAGGTAGTCCGCCTCGCGCGCGGCGCGCTCCATGCTGGCGCGATGCGCATCGAGCGCCGTGTTGGCGGTGCGCCGCGCCTCCCAGAGCGTCTCTAGCGCCGCAACCTCCTTCTCCAGCCCCGCGAAGGCGTCGAGCAGTTGCCGGTGCGTCGAGGCGTCGACCAGCGCGCGCTCGTCATGCTGGCCGTGGATCTCGACCAGCGTCGCGCCGACGGCTTTCAGCGTCTGCACGCTGATCGATTGGTCGTTGATGAAGGCGCGGGTGCGGCCGTCAGCAAGCTGCACGCGGCGAAGAATCATCTCGCAGGAATCTTGAACACTCGGGTCGTCGAGGCCGTTCTCGGAAAGGATCTTTGTCGCCGGATGGCCCTTGGGAACGTCGAAGGTGGCCGTCACCTGGCCCTGCTCCGCGCCATGGCGGACCAGGCCCGCGTCGCCGCGGCCGCCGAGCGCGAGTGCGAAGGCATCGAGCAGGATGGATTTGCCCGCGCCGGTTTCGCCGGTCAGCACCGCAAGGCCCCGGGAAAATTCGATATCGAGCCGTTCGATCAGGACGATGTCGCGGATCGACAGACGCGCCAGCATGCGACGTAAATTCCTAGTGGTCCGGTTCTAACATCCGCTCCCCCACCCGGGAGCCACTTGGCGAATGTTAGAATCAAAAGAACCACTAGCAAATATCAAGCTGTTAGTGGAGCTTTCGGACGTGACATTCGCTTGACGGGCCTCGCGGCAGCTACCCGAGCGAATGTCACAATCCGCTCCGCTGAGCATGCTTCAACCGAGTTGAATCATGCTCGGCAGCCATCTTCTTGTTTGAGCATGATCTTTTCGGAAAACCGGTGTCCACTTTGCGCTACGCGGCCGTTCCGGTCCGGATCATGCTCTAGCCGAGACCCAGCTTCTTGAACGCCCTGGAAATATAGGAACCCTTGTTCTCGCTCGGCTCGAGACCACCCGACTTTACGAGATTATAGGCGTCCTTGTACCAGCGGCTATCAGGAAAGTTGTGCCCAAGGACGGCCGCCGCGGTCTGCGCCTCGCCGACGATGCCGATCGACATATAGGCCTCGGTGAGTCGCGCCAGCGCTTCCTCGACATGCCGCGTGGTCTGGTAGCGGGTGACCACGGTCTTGAAACGGTTGATAGCGGCGGTGTAGTCGCGCCGCTCCATGTAGTAGCGGCCGACATCCATTTCCTTGCCGGCGAGCTGATCGCGCGCGCCTTCGAGCTTGGCCTTGGCGGAGTTCGCGTATTCCGACGTCGGGTATTTGCGAATCACCTCTTCCAGCGCAGCGATCGCCTTTTCGGTGCGGCCCTGGTCGCGAGAGATGTCCGGAATCTGGTCGTAATGCGAGGCGGCGATCAGATATTGCGCATAAGCGGCGTCGGGGCTGCCGGGATGCAGCGTGACGTAACGGGTCGCCGCGCCGATGCAGCTGTCATAATCGCCCTGGTTGTAGAAGGAATAGGCCGACATCAGCAGCGATTTGCGCGCCCAGTCCGAGTAAGGATGCTGGCGGTCGACTTCCTCGAATTTCTTCGCCGCCGCCTTGTTATCCTTGCGCTGGTTCATCAGGTACAAGCCCTCATTGTAGAGCTTGTCCGCCGGTTCCTCGACGAAGGTGTCGTCCTTTTGCGTGAACTTGTCCCAAAGCGCGCCCGTGCCGCAGCCGCTCAAGGAAATGGCGAGCGCAACCAGGCCTACCAACCGCAGCGACCGCCCGGCGCGAGCGAGGTTGGACGCCCTCAGTGAATTGCGTGGTTCAAGCGTCATACGCTGTGCCGACATGGAATCTGTGACCTGACGCCCTGTGATGCGACTGATGACTGAGCCCGCCCGTCCCTGAACCGCAGTCATGGACGTCATATTCCCCGTGCCCAATGCGTTGGTGCCCAATTCTGCAAGGCCCGTGGCGCCTTGTCGTGCAACCCGCGGGCTTCTCTAGCCGAAAAATGGTCCTCGACCAACCGAATACGCAGCCAATTCGCCCGGATTAAGGCGGGCGGAACGACCCCGTTACCTCTATGGTTACTACGGAAAACGCGCCGAAGCGGCGCAAAACGGCTCAAAATTCAACAATTTTGCCAAGGTCAGGAAACGTCCGGGCCATAGGCCGGGGCGACTAGGCCGCCTACGAGGCCCACGCCAGCCTCGACATGGCCACGCGGACGGCGTGCCGTTTCAGCCTCGACCACCCGCCAGGCGCTGCGATCGGCCAGCAACGCGGTCAATACGGCGTGGTTCAGCTTGTGGCCGGGACGGATCGAGCGGTAGGTGCCGAGCAGCGGCAAGCCAGCCAGCGCGAGATCGCCAATGGCATCGAGCACCTTGTGGCGGACGCATTCATTGCGGTAGCGCAGGCCTTCGGGGTTGAGCAGACGGTCCTCGTCGAAGACCACCGAATTCTCGAACGATGCGCCAAGTGCGAAGCCGGCGCTCCACAGCCGCGCGGTATCGCTCATGAAGCCGAAGGTGCGCGCGCGTGAAACCTCGCGGCGGAAGCTTTCTGGGCTGAGATCGAGCGAATAATGCTGGCGGCCAATCGCGGGCGTGCTGAAGTCGATCTCGACTTCGACGCGGAACCCGCCTGCATGCGGACGGAGCTCGCCAAAGCTGTCGCCGATCGCAACCTGCACCGGCTTGAGGATCTGAATGAAGCGGCGGGAAGCCGATTGGGTGACGATGCCGGCCTGATCGATTGCAGCAACGAAGGCCGCAGCGCTGCCGTCCATGATCGGAACTTCGGGACCGTCGACTTCGATGAAGGCGTTGTCGATACCCATGCCGCGCAGAGCAGCGAGGACGTGTTCGGAGGTGGAAACGAGCGGGCCTTCGCGATCACCCAGAACTGTCTGGAAATCAGTCGCGGTGACGGATGCGGCGACAGCCGGAACTTCGCGGTCGGTATCGTCGAGACCGGTGCGGACAAAAATAAAGCCCGCATTCACAGGTGCAGGTCCGATGGTCAGGCTGACAGGTAAACCGGAATGAACGCCAACACCCGTTACGGTGGCTTGCGACCGAAGCGTGGTTTGGCGGCTGAATTTCATCGATAACTGCCCACTACCCGACTTAACCTAAAGCGGAACGGCGCTTGAAGCGTCGATTCGCGTTCTAGGCATCCCCAAGTCACGGCAGACCATAGTCGTTGCCCCGACGCGCACAACTCACGCTTCTTTACGGATTGTTACCCTATCTCTGCCGCAATCATGACAAGAGTTAACCAAATTCCGGCATGGCCAGACGCCGGTTCAGCCGCAGCATTTGATCACGCAATCAATAATTAATCATTTAAAATCAGTTGGTTGAACCATACTCTGAATCGGGACACCAGCCCAAAGAGAAGGGCCCCGGCTGATCCAGCCGGGGCCCTTTGGGCTGCCTTGATTGTTACAAAACCTCAGTTCGCCTGCCGCCGGAGGAAGGCCGGGATATCAAGATGGTCGTCACCCTGTGGCGTCGGCGCAACAGGTGCGGGGCGGCCATGGATGTCCAAACCCTGCGGCGCCGGACGCTTTGCGTACTCCGACACCGGCTCTTGATTCGCGATCTGCTGCGCGACGGTGCGCTGCGGCTTGCGCTCCGGCAGCGGCGGAAGCGGCGCCATCGATGGACCGGAGGCCCGCGCCGCGATCGGCGGCTCGTTCTCTTCATCGCGGCGGCCAAGGCCGACATTGGCCAGCCGCTGCAAGAGGGACAGCCGGGTTTTCTGCGGATGCTCCTCTTCGGGTTCGCCGCGGGCTTGCCGGATCTCGGCCTGCGCCGGCATCGGAAGTTCCTCGAACTTCGGCATCCGCGGCGCACGGCTCGCAGGACGTTCAGCCGCCTGTGGGATGAAGTTCTCAGGGGTGGGCGGCGCCTCGGGCTCGCGGACGGTTTCCTTGTCGGGGAACAATGTGGGCTTCTGCGCGATCGGGCGTACCGTGACATCACCATAGGACGCCGGCTGGATCGGCGCCTGTTGCGGCGTCTCGACGGCCGCGGCGATCGCGGCCAGCGCTGCACGCTCGACATTCTGGGACGAACGTTGTGCCGGGGCCGCGGCCGGCGCGGGAGCCGGAGCGATAGTCAGCGGCGCAGTCGCCGGGTCGAGCTTTTGGACGCGTTCGGCCAGGCGCGCATTGTCGGCGCGCAAGCGGGCGGTCAGTTCAGCCAGGCGCGAATCCGGCGAAGCCGACGGCGCTGCAGCGGTAGTGGCGGTCGGCGTGGCAACGGACGGCGCAGCCTGGTTGCGCGCGATCTGCGACTGGTCGATGCCGGTGGCGACGACCGAGACACGGATGATGCCGTCGAGCGATTCGTCGAAGGTGGCGCCGACGATGATGTTGGCGTCCTGGTCGACCTCCTCGCGAATCCGCGTGGCGGCTTCGTCGACCTCGAACAGCGTCAGGTCCTTGCCGCCGGTGATCGAGATCAAGAGGCCCTTGGCGCCCTTCATCGAGGAGTCGTCGATCAGCGGGTTGGCGATCGCAGCTTCGGCCGCGGTCAACGCCCGCTTCTCGCCGGTTGCCTCGCCGGTGCCCATCATCGCCTTGCCCATCTCGCGCATGACAGCGCGGACGTCGGCGAAGTCGAGATTGATCAGACCTTCCTTCACCATGAGATCGGTGATGCAGGCGACGCCCGAATAGAGCACCTGGTCGGCCATCGCGAAGGCGTCCGCGAAGGTGGTCTTTTCGTTGGCGACCCGGAACAGGTTCTGGTTCGGGATGATCAAGAGCGTGTCGACCACCTTGTGCAGCTCGGCGATGCCGGCTTCCGCGGTGCGCATGCGACGCGCGCCTTCGAAGTGGAACGGCTTGGTGACGACGCCAACCGTGAGGATGCCCATGTCGCGCGCGGTCTTGGCAATCACTGGGGCTGCGCCGGTGCCGGTGCCGCCGCCCATGCCGGCGGTGACGAACACCATGTTGGCGCCCGAGAGGTGATCGCGAAGCTCGTCGATGACTTCCTGCGCCGCCGCCGCGCCGACATCAGGCTGGGACCCCGCGCCGAGGCCCTGAGTCACCGCCGTGCCCATCTGCACGATGCGCTGCGCCTTCGACATCGTCAGCGCCTGCGCGTCTGTGTTGGCGACGACGAAATCGACCCCCTGCAACCCGGCGGTGATCATGTTGTTGACGGCATTGCCGCCTGCTCCACCGACGCCGAAGACGGTAATCCGCGGTTTCAGTTCGCTGATGTCAGGGGGTGTCAGATTGAGTGCCATGGGTGCCTCTCGATTACGACGCGCGCGTTGGTTCGCCCGGGCCGGTGGCCGCGGGATTTGGTGAATGTCGTTTGGTGATGAGATCGGTCATCAGAAGCCCTCGCGAAGCCATCGTCCGACCCTTCCAAAATACCCGTCAGTCCCTGTTTTGAGCTGCCGCGTATGCCGCGGTTCGACGTGTTCAAGGTGAGCGTATTGCGGATAGACCAAGAGGCCGGTCGGCACCGCGAACGAGGCGCTCTTGGCCTCGTTGGGCAGCCGGCCAAAGCCGAGCGGACGGCCGATGCGGACCGGCCGGTTGAGAATGCGGGTAGCGAGCTCCACCGTGCCGGTCAGCTGGGAGGCCCCGCCGCTCAAAACAACCCGAGCCCGCGGCTCTGCCGCAAAGGGGGAATCCGCGAGCCGGTCCCGGACCATCTCAAAAATCTCCTCGGCACGATGCCGGACAATGTTGGCAATCGTGGCGCGCGAGACGATCTGCGGGGCATCATGTTCCTCGCCCGCAGCCGGTACAGACATCAGTTCGCGCGCGTCAGACCCGCCGGTCAGCACGGTGCCATATAACGTCTTGATTCGCTCAGCATCAGCAATGCACGCGCCGAGGCCGCGAGCAAGGTCCATCGTCACGTGCTGGCCACCGAGCGCAAATCCGCTGGCATGCACGAAACGGCCGCCCGAATAGGTCGCAATCGTGGTCGACCCGGCCCCCATTTCGACCACGGCGGCGCCAAGATCCGCCTCGTCGTCAGTCAGCACCGACAGGCCTGCGACATAAGGACTCGCCGCCATGGCCTCGACGTTGAGATGGCAACGTTCGACCACCAGCATCAAATTGCGGGCTACGGTTGCATCCGCCGTCACCACCTGCATGTCGACGCCGAACTGGCGAGCAAGCATGCCGCGCGGGTCGCGAATGCCCTTTACGCCATCGAGTGCGTAGCCGACCGGCAATGCGTGCAACACCGTTCGCCCCTCACCGGTGGCGTGGCGCATGCCGGTGGAGGTTACGCGCGTGACGTCGTCAGCGGTGACGGAGCCGCCCCTGATGTCGGCGGCAGCCTCGACGAGCTGGCCCTGCAGCCGGCCGCCGGAGACCGACAGCAATACTGACTCGACGCGGACCTTGGCCATGCGCTCGGCCAGCGCCACGGCCTGGCGCACCGCCTGCTCGCATTCGGCGAGATCAACCACGGCGCCAGCCTTCATGCCGCGCGACTGGATCTGGCTATAGCCGATCAACTCCACCGCGTGAGTGCGGCCGCGCAGCGCCTCGCTCGGCGGCGACGGCTTCAGCCGCGCGATCATGCAGGCGATCTTACTGGTGCCGATGTCGAGTGAGGCCACCATCGCCGTGCGCTTGTGATCGACCGGCCGCGTCTTTGGGGTCTGGTTGCGATCGAGGCCGGTCATGCGGAATCACCCGGCTTCTTCTTCGGTTTCTTGTCCTTGAACAGTTCTTCCCGGGCCTTGGCGGCCTCTTCCGACAATTGCACCGTGAGCCTGTCAGGCAGGCGCATGTCGACGGCGACGATGTCGCGCGAGAACAGCCGGTCCTCCTTGTCGAGCTTGCTCAGCATCGCCAACGCATTGCCGACGTCGTTCTCCGGCAGGCGGATATCGAGACCGTCCTTCAGCCGCAAGTTCCAGCGCCGCTCGCCGACGAAGATCGCCGCCTTCGTCACCGAGCGGACCTGCGGATAGCGATCGAGCAGTGCGAGGAAATCACGCGCCTTCACGTCGGCGCCCTTCCCCACCACTAGTGGCAGCGTCACGAAGCGGCGCGAAACAAAGGGCTCCAGCACCGCACCGTCCTCGGCGATCACGGCCAGGCGGCCGTCCTGCTGCCACAGCGCGAACGCCGTGCGCTCGACGATGTCGATCTGCAGCCGGCCCGGATAAAGCTTCAGGATCGTCGCATCCGCGATCCACGGGCTCGCCTTGAGCTTCTCGCGCAGGGTGGTGGCATCGAGAAACAGCAGCGACGAGCGGCCGTTGATGCCGCCGATCGCGAGTATTTCGTCCTGGCTCAGCTGCTTGCGGCCGTTGATGGCGACTTCGGTGATGCGGAAGCCGGCCGAATTGGCCAGCGCGTTGCGGGCGTCGCTGAGCCCAACCATGAACTCGTCGACATGACCGCCCTTGACGATGCCAAGCCCGGCGCTGCCGAGCAGGATCAGCACGGTCAGGGCGACGCCGAGGCGATTCGGAAGATAGCGTTCGACCAGTCGGACCAGCCGATTCGACGGCTCGCGATCGATCACGGGTTTCTTCGGGACGGGGGCACGACGGCCCAGCCGCTCGCGCAGCAGCACCACCGCTCCAATAGCGGCGGCTTTCAGGTCAGCCTGGGGCCTCTGCGGTCTCATCGACCGCTCGAGGCGTCCTGCACCATCCATTGCACGAGCCTGTTCAAGTGTTGTTCCCGCAAACTTTTTTGCGAGTTTGGCTCAGATGACGTCTCGGCGGTGCCGGACCTAAGTGCTGACCTGAAGTCGGAACAGCGCACACCCCGGCAGCCAAGCGCCACATGCGCCGCCGGCGTTAACCTTCGGACTTACTGGTAAACAAAGTGTAAAACCGCCGCCCCGGCGGTGAGATTTGATACGTATTTTGAGTGGTTTGCCGGCGAACTGTTAGGATTTTGAAACAATTTTAGGGGCCGGCCCGCGGTTCCCGGTTAACGATCTGGGCGGCCGGTTAACTGCGTTCCCTCGTCCGCCGCTCGGCCAGGGCAATCTGGTCGCGCAGAAAGTCCGGGAATTCGATCCCCTGCGCCTTCAGCGCCTTGGGATAAAGCGAGGCCGCCGTCAGGCCCGGCAATGTATTGGTTTCGAGGTAGACCGGCCCCTTCGCCGAGACGATGAAGTCGGTCCGCGAATAGCCGGTGCAGGACAGCGCTTTGTGCGCGCGCAGCGCCTGATCCTTCAGTTGCGCGGTGATTTCCGGAGAGAAGCGCCCGGGGCAGATCTCCTGAGTCGATTTGAGCAGATACTTGGCCGTGTAGTCGAAGGTGCCCTCTCCCGGAACGATCTCGATCGGCGGAAGCGACATCAGTGTGCCATCCGATTGCTCCAGCACGCCGCAAGTTGCTTCCACGCCAGCGATGAACGGCTCGATGACGTATTCCTCGGTCTTCGCAGCGTTGCGCACCGCGACCAGATCCTGTTTCGCGTTGACGAAGATCAGACCGTAGCTCGATCCGTCGCGCGCCGGCTTTGCAATCAGCCGGCCGTATTCGGCAAACGCCGCGTCAATGTTTTCCAGGTCAATGCCGTCCGGCGCCGCGACACCTGCAATCGCGGCAAAGCGCTTGGCCGCCACCTTGTCGAAGGCGAGATTTGACGATGCCGAGCCGGACCCTGTGAAGGGAATGCCGCGCAGTTCGCACATTGCCTGCAACTCGCCATTCTCGGCGCGGCCGCCGTGCAGACCGAGCACCAGCACACGATCCTCGGCCTTCGCCTTGTCGAGAGCCGCCTCCAGCGCAATGCCGCGGTTATCCGGCTTGAATTCATCCTCGAATGGACGCTTGTGTTCGAGCAGCGCCTTCGAGCTGACGTCATGGACAGTGTCGGCTACTGACCAGAACCAGAGATCGGCTTCCGGCAGGGCCCGATGCAGCGCCTGCGCGGTGGCTACCGAAACCAGCCGCTCCTTGTTGGTGCCGCCGAAGAGAATGGTCGTTCGCATCAGCCTCTACCTATCCGCCATCCTGGGCATCGAACCCGGAATGACAATTACGCCGGAATTCCGATCCGCTTGATTTCCCAATGCAGCTCTATGCCAGAATTCGCTTTAACGCGCTCGCGCACGGTTTCGCCCAAGGTTTCAATATCATGCCCGGTGGCGCTACCGGTGTTGATGAGGAAATTGCAGTGCATTTCCGAGACCTGCGCGCCGCCCACGCGAAGCCCGCGGCAGCCGGCGGCGTCGATCAGTCTCCAGGCGCTGTTGCCGGGCGGATTCTTGAAGGTCGAGCCGCCGGTCTTTTCGCGAATCGGCTGAGCGGTTTCACGGTGGTTCTGCACCTCGTTCATCTTACCGCGAATAGTTTCGGCATCAGTCGCCGCACCGCGAAACCGCGCGGAGGTGAAAATGATGGAGGCGTCGACGCCGCTGTTGCGATAGACGAACTTCATGTCGGAATTGTTGAAGATATGCTTCGTACCGTCGCGGCCGACACCCGTTGCTTCGACCAGCACATCCTTGGTCTCGCGCCCATTGGCGCCGGCATTCATCCGCAGCGCGCCGCCGATCGTGCCGGGAATGCCGAAGAAGAATTCCATGCCGCCGATGCCGGCAGCAGCCGCCGTCTCCGCCACCCGCTTGTCGAGCGCGGCGGCGCCGGCGCTGACGACATCTCCGGAAGCGGAGGTTTCACCAAATGCCCGCGGCGAGAGGCGTATCACCACGCCGGGCATGCCGCCGTCGCGCACGATCAGGTTGGAGCCGACGCCGACCACATAGACCGGCAGCTCCTTCGGAAGATGCTTTAGGAAATAGGCGAGATCATCCTCATCCGCCGGCGTGAACAGCACCTGCGCCGGCCCGCCGACGCGAAACCATGTCAACTCCGCCAGCGACTGGTTCGCCAGCAGCCGCCCGCGGAGCTCCGGCATCGCGGCTTTCAGATCGGAGGTGATATCGGGGAAGGTCATATCGCCTCGCGACGTGATTTGAGAGCGCGTCGCGTTTCAACTTGCACCAGCGCCCGGGGCTTACCCCTCTCCCCAACCCTCCCCCGCAAGGGGGGAGGGAGCCTGACCAACGTGCTCACCTCACATCGTCTGACAGCTCCTTCAGAAAAGTTGCGCGTAGGCGTACTTATCGAGCGGGTGATGGACGCACCGACGCGAGGGTTCCCTCTCCCCTTGCGGGAGAGGGTTAGGGAGAGGGGTGGCCGCAAACGCCGGCGTTTGTCGTTACGCTTCCCTTTCACTTCCAAGGCTACAGTCATCATCATCACCCCAGCGCCTTCAATTCGCCGGGCAGCGCGTAGGCCCATTGCGTGATGTTGCCAGCACCTAAGCAGACGACGAGATCACCGGAGCTGGCGATGCCGTGGACGACCTTGGCAAGCTCCGCCGAGCTCGGAAGCGGGATCACCTCGCGATGGCCATGCGCACGCAGGCCGGTGACGAAATGGTCGCGGTCGATGCCTTCGATCGGCGCCTCGCCGGCCGGATAAACCTCGGCGACGATGACCGCATCGGCATCGTTGAAGCAGGTGCAGAATTCCTCGAACAGCGATTGCAGGCGGGTGAAGCGATGCGGCTGCACCACGGCGATGATCTTGCCGCTGTAGGAGTCCCGCGCGGCCTTCAACACTGCCGCGATCTCGACGGGGTGATGGCCGTAGTCATCGATGATAGTAACACCGTTCCACTCGCCGGTGCGGGTGAAGCGCCGCTTGACGCCGCCAAAGCCGGCGATCGCCTTGCGGATCGCTGCATCGGAAATGCCGAGCTCGTGTGCGACCGCGATCGCTGCCGTCGCGTTGGAGGCGTTATGCCGCCCGGGCATCGGCAACGCGAGGTCTGATATCTCGTGCGTGGCGTCGGTCTTGCGATTGCGGATCGCGACCTTGAACTTCGAGCCGCCGGGGATCGGCGTCAGGTCCATCAGTCGTGCGTCGGCCTGCGGGTTCTCGCCATAGGTGATGATGCGGCGATCCTCGATCCGGCCAACGATGCTCTGCACCACCGGATGATCGATGCACATCACGGCAAAACCGTAGAACGGCACGTTCTCCACGAAATTGCGGAACGCGTCCTGGATCGCCTCGAAGGTCTTAAAATGATCGAGATGCTCGGGGTCGACATTGGTGACGATGGCGACATCGGTCGGCAGCTTCAAAAATGTGCCGTCGCTCTCGTCGGCTTCCACCACCATCCAGTCGCCCGCCCCGAGCCGCGCATTGGTGCCGTAGGCATTGATGATGCCGCCATTGATCACGGTCGGATCGAGATTGCCGCCATCGAGAAGGGCTGCGACCATCGAGGTGGTTGTGGTCTTGCCATGGGTGCCGGCGATCGCGACGCAGCTTTTCAGCCGCATCAGTTCGGCGAGCATCTCGGCGCGGCGCACCACCGGAATGCGCTGCGCGCGGGCTGCCATCAGTTCCGGATTGTCGCGCTTGATCGCGGTCGAGACCACGACAACGTCGGCGCCGTCGACATTCTCCGCCTTGTGGCCGACCGAGACCTCGACGCCCTTCTCCCGCAGCCGTGTGACGTTGCCGCTTTCGGAGGCGTCCGAGCCCTGCACGGTGTAACCGAGATTGACCAGCACTTCGGCGATGCCGCTCATGCCGATGCCGCCGATCCCGACGAAGTGAATGGGTCCGATCTCGCGCGGCAGTCTCATGAATTTGTCCTTGGCCGTCATCGCCCGCCTGGTGCGCAGTTGCGCGCAGGGTCGGGGCGATCCAGTATTCCGCGAAGCCGAGGCTCAAATCAGGCGCCGCGGCGTACTGGATGCCCCGCTTTCGCGGGGCATGACAAGGGCAATTTTGCGCCCAACCGCCTAGATTCCGGCCGTTTTCACCACCAGATCGGCCAGCCGCTCGGCGGCGTCGAGCCGGCCGACCTGGCGGGCGGCGGCCGCCATGGCGGTCAGCCGCGCCGGTTCGGCGGCAAAACCGGAAATTTCCGCCGCCAGACGGTCGGGCGTGAACTCTCCTTGCGGAATCCGCAACGCTCCGTTCACCTTAGCGAGCACGCCGGCATTGGCGAACTGGTCCTGGTCGATCGCGCCCGGCAGCGGCACCAGGATCGAGGGCCGGCCGATCGCGGCGAGTTCCGCCACCGTACCGGCGCCGGAGCGCGAGACCACGAGATGGCTTGCCGCCAGCCGCGCCGGCAGGTCGGCAAAGAACGGCGCGAGCTCGGCCCTGATCTTGAGCCGATCATAAATCGCACGCACCCGTGCCATGTCCTCCTCACGCACCTGCTGCGTCAGGATGAGGCGGCTCCACAGCACTGGCTCGAGCCGTTCGACGGCTGGTGGCACGATGTCGCTCATCACCCGCGCGCCCTGGCTGCCGCCGACCACGAGCAAGCGCAGCGGCCCGTTTGGCTCGGGTGAGGCAAACTGCACCGCGGCGGCGGCAAGGATCGCGGGCCGCATCGGCGTGCCGACGGTGGTGGTCTTTCCGGCAAGATCCGGATCGCGATCAAGCACGCCCGGCAGCGAGGTCGCGATCGCATTGACGCGACGGGAGAGAAAACGGTTGGCGCGGCCGAGCACGGCATTGGCATCGTGAATGACGCCTGGCACGCCGAGCAGCCTCGCCGCCATCAGCGGCGGCAGCGTCGGATAGCCGCCGAAGCCGACCACCGCCGCCGGCTTCAGCCGCCGCACCAGGTTGACGGCAACCAGCATGCCGTAGGCGAGCATGAAGCCGGTGCGCGCCAGCGACAACGGATCGCGCCCACGCACCGTCTCGCTCGGCACCACCTCGATATTGTCTCTGGTGAAGAGGCCGCTGTAGCGCAACGCACGGGCATCGGTCGCAAGCCGCACGCGCAGGCCGCGCTTGATCAACTCGACGCCGAGCGCTTCGGCGGGAAACAGATGACCGCCGGTGCCGCCGGCGGCGAGTAGAATGAGAGGAGTGTTGTCCATGGGAGCGCCTTTTACAGGCAATCAGCCGTCATTGCGAGCGAAGCGAAGCAATCCATAAGCGCGGCAGAACGGAAAGATGGATTGCTTCGTCGCTGTCGCTCCTCGCAATGACGAAAAGCGCGTCTTTTCGGCTACGTCAAGCGTAGCCGCGCGCGACGCCGGCCTCGTTCATCGATTCGACCTCGGTGCGCGGACGCTGCCGCGTCAGCGCCAGCATCATGCCGACGCCATAGGCCAGCGAGATGATCGACGAACCGCCATAGGAGATGAACGGCAGCGTCATGCCCTTGGCGGGGATCAGTTGCAGATTGACCGCCATGTTGATCGCGGCCTGCACGCCGAACAGAATGGCAAGCCCCGACGCCGCAAAGCGTGCGAACATGTCCTCGCTGGCATAGGCGCGCGTCAGCGTGCGGAGCACGACGAAGGCGAACAACCCGACCAGCGCCAGGCAAAGGATGATGCCGAATTCTTCCGCGGCTACTGCGAACACGAAATCCGTGTGGCTGTCCGGCAGGCTGCGCTTGGCGATGCCCTCACCTGGCCCGAGCCCGAACCAGCCGCCGTTCCAGAACGCTTCCATCGCCATGTCGACCTGGAAGGTGTCGCCGGAGGCCGGGTTCATGAAGCGCCTGATGCGGCCCGCGACGTGCGGAACGAGCAGATAGGCGCTGAACAATCCGGCCATCGCAACACCGGCAAGGCCGGCCACCCAGATCATCCGCATCCCGGCGATGAAGAACAGCGCGCCCCACACCATCAGGACCAGCATGGTCTGGCCGAAATCCGGCTCCATGATCAGAAGCGCCACCAGCATCAAGAGCAGCGCCATCGCCATCGAGGTCGCCGGCATTTCCGGCCGCTTGGTCGATTCCGCAAACAGCCACGCCGCCATCACGACGAAAGCGGGCTTGGCGGATTCCGAAGCCTGAATGTTGACGCCGAGCAGCGTGATCCAGCGCCGCGAGCCCTTCACCTCCGCGCCGAACACCAGCGTCGCCACGATCAAGATGATGCTGACCACGAAGACCAATAGCGCCAGACGGCGGATCTGCTTTGGCGACAGGAACGACACCCCGATCAGCACCAGGAGAGACGGCAGCAGGAACAGCATGTGCCGACTGAAGAAGTGGAACGGATCGAGCCCGATCCGGGTCGCGACCGGCGGGCTCGCCGCCAGCGACAGGATGACGCCACCCAGCATCAGCGCCATGATCGCGCCGAGCAGCAGCTTGTCCACGGTCCACCACCAGTCCGAAAACGGCGTGCGTTGGTCACGGGCGAGCATGGGCGTCCCCAAATGGCAGAGGTAACGCCCATTGGTGGAGCAGGATGGTTTATGGGGGGTTAATGAATTGCAGATGATTTGAACGAAGCGACGCCCTCGTGCCCCGGATGCGGCGCAGCGCGGAGCGGTGCGCTGCCACGCCGGGGCCCATGGAGCTATGGGGCCCGGCTCTGCGTAGCCGCATTCCATCCCGCAACGCGTCCGGGACACGATAGCAGTCTGCAAGCTTCACTTCATTCTTGTCTCGGCCGCGATCAGCTCTCGCCCGTCTGCGCTCGTGATCGTCAGCCGCACTTGTTCGCCGCTGCTGCCGGCAGGACTCGCCGCGGAAACGCGATTTCCGTTCTTCGGATCGGCCTTCACGTCATCATCGAACAATATCGCATCGCCGCGCTTCAACGTTACGCGCAGAGGCGTGGCCGGTTCGATGCTGAAGAACTGAAGATTCACGCCGGACGCCGCGGCCGAGAAATTGATCAGGATATTCTCGTTCGCATGCGTCACGTGGCTCATGCCGACGGTCGGGCTGTAGGTCTCCGGTATGGACAGCTCGCCCCGCGCCGGAAGCTTGGCGCGGTGGAAGAACTGGTCGGACACGCCCGCCCACAATTCGACGTAAGGCCGCGCTTCGTTCAGATCCTTGCGCGCGTCGGTTTCGTTCGTGAACGATGGAAATCCCCACGTCCACATCTTCAGGCCTGGCGTGACCCGATTGTCCGCGATACGGATGATCCCCTCTTCGTTGTCGTGGTTGATAACGCCCCAGAAATTGCCGCCCTGCATATCAGGCGCCGCGTACGCTATGCCCATCGTCGGCCAGTTCCTGAAGTAACGCAGGTTCTCGAAACGGCTCCTGCCCGCACCTAAGCTCTCATCGCCTTCGGACAGGTTTGTCGACCAGGCAGGCGTAGTGTAAGCCTCAATCGGCGCGATGATTTCGGCGCCGCCGGTCGTCTTTGGATTTTTCGGGTCCGACCCAGGCGCGAGCGTCGTGCACGTCCAGTACTCGTAGTCGATGGCGCTGTCGTGCGGGTTTCGCAGCACCACGCGCGCATCGAGCGCGGCGCGACCGGCTTTCAGCGTGACATAGTAAGTCGCCTCGATACCCGTCGAACCCTTGAGGAACCGCCCTGGCGCCGCGGAATAGGCGAAGTCATCCTTGATCGACATCGACACCGTCACTTCGCCGGCACTCTCCTCCACGACGTTAAAGTTCCATGGCTTCAGCCAAGCCCTGCCATGCTCGGGATCCGGGAACGTCGGGAAGATGCCGCCATACACCATTAGCCAGTCATAGTAGAAATTGCCGGCGTCAATCCCGTAAGGCACGCCTACTTCCGTGCGGTACAGTTGTTCGTGGCCAGTCGGCTTGTAGATGATGGAAAGAATGCGCCCGCCAAATTCGGGGACGAGCGTCACCTTCAGATAGCGATTCTCCAGCACGTAAGTCTTGAACGCGCGATCGACGATGGTCTTCTTGTCGAGCGATCCGCTGACGAACCCGTTCTCCGCAGTGGTCGCGTATTTGACGGTGCTCCACGTAATCGTCGACTCGCTGAGAGATACTCCGCTGTCGGACGCTGCTGCATCTACGACGGTATTGAGTGTCAAGGCCACCGAGAGCAAGCTAAATGCAAAACGAAATTGAATGCGTGAGGGAGCATGAGTTGCCATTTGCGACGCCCTCGAAATGAACGGGTGTAGGATGGGTAGCGCGCTGCGCGCCGCGGATTTCAAAATTTGAGGTGCTCCGCTCATCCAAGCGGAAGCAATCCCCTTGAGAGACGCACCTCAGGCACGTCGGAAACCTGGTCCCGCGCCGCGCGGAGCAAATCCTGATCGGCCTTTAGAGGAAGCG
Source organism: Bradyrhizobium hereditatis (assembly GCF_020329435.1). Taxonomy (GTDB): domain Bacteria; phylum Pseudomonadota; class Alphaproteobacteria; order Rhizobiales; family Xanthobacteraceae; genus Bradyrhizobium; species Bradyrhizobium hereditatis. The sequence continues at coordinate 186,703 of NZ_JAGKJK010000002.1, forward strand.
TGGGGTCCCTCTGGTAGTTCTTTGCAAAGGCCCCCAATGCCTTCCAGCGAAACGCCCGCCGTGAGCATTGCAGCAATATCGCGATAGTCCTTGGCTTCGGCGCGATCCAGAATCGCCTTCTTGGTGGCGAGCAGGTCTTCCAGAGAAGCAACCAGCAGCACCTGATCCCTCGTGCAAAGCGGATCGTTGATCCTGTCCAGCGTGAGTCCACCGAAGAACGATATCTTGACGGGCCCGGATGGCATCGGCACACCCATAACAAGGGTGTTCTTGGCAACAGCGGTGCCACCGTACAGCACGAACCCCAAGCCGGGTGCCGGCGCCAGTTGGGGCCAGATCTCCTTCTGGGCGGGTGGAAGGATTTCTATCCGTGGATCAAGCTGATCCGGCATCGAACGACCTCACAGGAACAGCGTCGGGTATCCGGCGGCCGGTGGCCCGCATCAGGCGGCCGCGCCAGAACTCCCATGACCGTTCGTCAATCCATCCGGGCTCGGCACGCAGCATGACATCAGCAAGAAGGTCGTGGCCGAGCAATTGCTCGAACCTCCGCACTTCGTCGAACCCGGCCATGCTCATCGCCTGGGCAAGAATTCTAACGTCCGAGCGGGGCTGCGAACCGACGGGCTCCCACCAGAAGAACTTCCGCTCCAACTCAGACAAGAAGTCCTGGGGAAGGCTGCGACTGGGTGAAATTTCCATGCCGCAAACTTAGCACGAAGGCACTGGCTGGGCCAGCAGCGGCGCACATACGTGCGGCTTCCCCGACGGATCACAAATAGATGCCCTCACACCACCGGCTTCACGCCGGGCATCGCCGTCACGAGATCGCGGAACGCAGCGCCGCGGATTTCGAAATTGCGGTACTGGTCGAACGAGGCGCAGGCCGGCGACAGTAGCACCACGGGATCGACGATCCCGGAGGCTTCAGCATCGCGCGCGGCGTTCGCTACGGCAACATCGAGCGTCTCGGAAATTTCATGCGGCACGCGCTCGCCGAGCGTGCCGGCGAATTCCTGCGCGGCCTCGCCGATCAGATAGGCTTTGCGGATACGCGGGAAATATTCGCTGAGGCTGGTGATGCCGCCCTGCTTCGGCTTGCCGCCGGCGATCCAGAAGATGTCGGCAAAGGACGACAGCGCATGCGCGGCGGCATCCGCATTGGTGCCCTTGGAATCATTGACGAACAGCACGTTGCCGCGGCGGCCGACCTGCTCCATGCGGTGCGCGAGCCCTGGAAAACTGCGTAGGCCGTTTTGCAAGGTTTCGGCGGATATACCCATCGCGAGCGCGCAGGCCGCTGCACAGGCTGCGTTCTGTGCATTATGTAGACCGCGCAGCGAGCCGATGCCGCCAAGTCTTGCGACTTCGTTGCGCGCGCCGCCCGCGGCCTGAACGATGATTTCGCGCTCGACATAGATCCCATCCGGCAGCGGATTCCTCACTGATATCCGCACCACGCGTTTTCCCGCCCGATCGAGCCGGTCGGCGATGTTGCGGGACCAGATGTCGTCGACGCCGACGATCGAGGTGCCCTGCGGCTGCACGCCGGCGACCAAGCGAGCCTTCACGGCGGCATAGTTTTCCAGCGTGCCGTGGCGATCGATATGGTCTTCGCTGACGTTGAGGAGAATGCCGACCGACGGATCCAGCGACGGCGCAAGGTCGATCTGGTAGGACGACATTTCCACGACATGCACACGTCCCATCCGCGGCGGCTCCAGCGAGAGAATCGCAGTGCCGATATTGCCGCCCATCTGGGTGTCGTAACCGGCAACCTTCATCAGATGCGCGATCAGGGCCGTGGTGGTCGACTTGCCATTGGTGCCGGTGATGGCGACGAACGGCGCGTCCGGCGCGTGACGACGGCGCTCGCGGCAGAACAATTCGATGTCGCCGATCACCTCAACTCCGGCCTGCCGCGCCATCAGCACCGACCAGTGCGGCGCCGGATGCGTCAGCGGCGCGCCGGGGGTGAGGATCAGCGCGGAAAAATTCGACCACGAGACCGTGCGCAGATCGGCCGTGGTGAAGCCGGCTTGTGCCGCCTTGGTGAGATTGTCGGCGTTGTCATCGCCCGCGATCACCTCGGCACCGCCGGCCTTCAGCGCCTGGCAGCTTGCAAGGCCCGAACCGCCAAGGCCGAAGACAGCGACCGTCTTGCCGGCGAAGGAAGTGACGGGGATCATACTGCCTCCACGGTCATTCCGGGGCGATGCGTCAGCATCGAACTCTGGTGCGCAACGCGCACCTGAGAATCTCGAGATTCCGGGTTCGTGCTTCGCACGCCCCGGAATGACAGCCGTAGAATTGCATGATGATCACCGCAGCTTCAGCGTGGAGAGGCCGGCCAGCGCCAGCATCACCGAGATGATCCAGAACCGGATCACGATCTGCGGCTCCGTCCAACCCTTCTGCTCGAAATGATGATGCAGCGGCGCCATCCGGAACACGCGCTTGCCCGTCAGCTTGAACGAGGTCACCTGCACGATCACGGAGACGGCCTCCAGCACGAACAGGCCGCCGATCACCGCGAGCACGATCTCGTGCTTCACTGCCACCGCCGTCGCACCAAGCATGCCGCCCAGCGCGAGCGAGCCGGTATCGCCCATGAAGATCGAGGCCGGCGGCGCATTGAACCAGAGGAAACCTAGCCCTGCCCCGAGCACCGCGCCACAGAGCACCGCGAGCTCACCGGTGCCGGCGACATATCGGATCTGCAGATAGTCGGAAAACACCGCGTTGCCGGTCAGGTATGAGATCATGCCAAAACTCGCGGCGGCAATCATGACCGGCACGATGGCAAGGCCGTCGAGACCATCGGTCAGGTTCACCGCATTGCCGGCGCCGACGATGACGAACGCGCCGAAGATCACGAAGAACCAGCCGAAATTGATCACCACGTCCTTGAAGAAAGGAATCGCCAGCGACGTCGAAGTCGCATCGCGGCCGAGCCGCACCAGGGCGTAGCAGGCCGCGAGCGCAATGACCGCTTCGATCAAGAGCCGCAGCTTGCCGGCGAAGCCGCTGTGGCTCTGCTTCGTCACCTTCAGATAATCGTCATAGAATCCGACGAAGCCGAAGCCGAGCGTCACCGCCAGCACGATCCAGACGTAAGGGTTGACCGGATTGGCCCAGAGCAGTGTCGCGACCACGACGCCCGACAGGATCATCAGCCCACCCATCGTCGGCGTGCCCTTCTTGGAGATCAAATGCGATTGCGGGCCGTCGGTGCGGATCGGCTGGCCCTTCCCCTGCCGCAAGCGCAGGTGATCGATGATCCAGGGGCCGAACAGGAACACGAACAGCGCGCCCGTCACCATGGCGCCGCCGGTGCGGAACGTGATGTAGCGAAACACGTTGAGCACGCCGCGGAAGATGCCAAAACCGGGAACGGTGTTGGAAAGCTCGATTAGCCAGTAAAACATTCAAAAGGCCCTATCACGCGGCTTGGTTGCGCCGTCTTTGGCGGGAAGCGCTTTGGCAACGCCTTGATAATCGTTTTCATCCTCAAACCAAGCAAATCTTGGTCATGCCTGGGGTATTGACGAATCACGTCTCGCGAGAACGGCGGGCCGCCTGATACGGCCATTCTACGCCTTTGCCTGCAGGGCGGCCAGCAGGCGGGGCACAAACTTGTTCACCCAGAACATCTTTTTGCTGCCCTTGACCACCACCACGTCCCCGTCCCGCAGCATTGCGGCGATTTTCCGGGGATCGAGTGTAACGGGGTCTTCATGCCAGCCGAGCGCCTGCTCCGGCGGCACGAGATCGTAGAGATGACGCATCAGCGGGCCGACGCAGTAGACGCCGTCGATATCAGGCAGGTCTTTCGCGAGCTTCACGTGATAGGAGGGCGCGTCAGCGCCCAATTCCAGCATGTCGCCGAGAATGGCAATGCGCCGGCCTGACTTCACCGGCCGCGCCCTAAGGCTGCCGAGCGCTGCCACCATGCTGGCAGGGTTGCCGTTGAAGCTGTCGTCGATCACGGTGATGCCGCCAGCCGCATGCTCCACGCCACGGCCGGTCATGATGCCTACATGGCTCAGTTCCTTGGCCAGCGCCGCAGGATCGAGACCCGCGGCGTGAATCGACGCCAGTGCGGCCAGCGCGTTCTGCAGGCGATGCGGCGCGCCCGGCGTCAGGCTGAATTGGATCTGGCTGCTGTTCACCTGCGCGGCAACGTTCCAGCTCTCGCCCTCGGCCGCATGGCTCAGTTCCCGCACCTCGGCTCCCTCACCGAAGCGGACGACCTTGCCGCTCCATTCCGGCGCCGCGACATCGTCGGGCAATACCAGCACGCCATCGTCAGGCAGGCCTTGCGCGATGCTCACCTTCTCGCGCCGGATCGCTTCCAGGCTGCCGAGCTTTTCCAGATGCACCGGCTGCACATTCACGACCAGCGCGACCGTCGGCTTTGTCAGTTCGCTGAGCCTCGCGATCTCGCCGGTCTGGTTCATGCCCATCTCGACGACCCATACGCTCGCACTCGGGCTGGCATTGCACAGCGTCAGCGGCACGCCCCAGAAATTGTTGAAGCTGCTCGGGCTCGCATCGGCATTCGGGTAAGCAGCGAGGAATTCCTTGGTGCTGGTCTTGCCGGCGCTGCCGGTCAGCCCGATCACCGGACCGGAGAACCGGGCGCGCGCGGCGCGCGCAAGGCCCCACAGGCCATCGATCAGCGTGTCCTTGACCACCAGTTGTGGAACGCTCACGCCGGCAATTGGATGCGGAACGATCATCGCCACCGCGCCGGCGGCCTCCGCCTTGTCAGCGAACTCCCAGCCATCGCGCGCGCTGGCGAAACTCGAAATGAACCCGCCGCTCGGCGTGCCGCTCAACGCCACGAACAGGCTGCCCGGCTTCACCAGGCGGCTGTCCTGCGTGACGAAATCGATCGGCGTGTCGGGAAAGTCGCTCGAGAGCCTCAGCGCACGCGCGACTTCGGCAATCGTCCACAATGCGGTCGCGCTCATTTCACCCTCGCTGCCAGCGTGGCCGCCACCGCCTCGTGATCGCTGAACGGCAACACCTTGTCGCCGACGATCTGCCCGGTCTCGTGCCCCTTGCCGGCGATCAGCAGCGCATCGCCAGGCTGCAGCGCCGCGATCCCCTGCCGGATCGCTTCAGTGCGATCGCCGATGTCGGTTGCGCCCTTTGCCGCGGCCAGAATGGCGACGCGGATCGCGGCCGGATCTTCGCTGCGCGGATTGTCGTCGGTGACAATGACCTGATCGGCATTCTCGGCCGCGATCGCGCCCATGATCGGGCGCTTGCCTGCATCGCGGTCGCCGCCGGCGCCGAAGATGACGACGAGCTTGCGCTTGGCGTAGGGCCGCAGCGCCTGCAGCGCCTTGGCCAGAGCGTCGGGCTTGTGGGCATAATCGACGAAGATCGGCGCGCCATTATATTCGCCGACCCGCTCCAGCCGCCCTTTGGCGCCTTCGAGATGTTCGAGCGCGGCGAAGACGGCGTCAGCCTCGCTGCCGGTGCCGATCGCAAGCCCTGCGGCAACGAGGGAATTCTCGATCTGGAACTCGCCGACCAGCGGCAGCTTGACCGTGTAGTTGCGTCCGCGCGTCTCCAGCGCAAGGTTCTGCGCAAATCCTTCGACGCTGGCACCGACCAGACGAATGCCTTCGGCGTCGCCATCCGCATTGCGGCCGACGTCGATGATGCGCAAGCCTCTCGCGCGCGCAGCGTCGATCACCTGCGGCGAGCACGCGTGATCGGCCGAGATCACCGCTGCGCCGCCGGGCGGGACCAGATCGCGAAATAGCCGCAGCTTGGCCGCAAGGTAATGCGCCTCATCCGGATGGTAATCCATGTGGTCGCGCGAGAGATTGGTGAAACCGCCGGCCACAATGCGTACGCCGTCCAGGCGGAACTGGTCGAGCCCGTGCGAGGATGCTTCGAACGCGAGATGCGTGACGCCGTCGCCGGTGATTTCGTCGAGCTGCTTATGCAGCGCGATCGGATCCGGGGTCGTCAGCGAGCCATAGACCGTGCGTTTTTGCGAAACGAGACCGATGGTGCCGATGCTGGCGGAGGTGTGGCCGAGCCGTTCCCAGATCTGGCGCGTAAACGCGGCCACCGATGTCTTGCCGCTGGTGCCGGTCACGGCCGCGATAGTCGTGGGCTGGCGCGGATAGAAGCGCGCCGCCGCCAGCGCCAGCGCGCGGCGCGGGTTTGGCGTGACGACGAAGGGCACGCGATGGCCGGGCGACGCCCGGTCGCCAGCTACCGCAACCGCACCCGCATCGATCGCGGCATCGATGAAGCGGGAACCGTCCGTCTTGGAGCCGGAGAGCGCGAAGAATAGATCGCCCGACTTCACCGCCCGGCTGTCGAAACTGAGGCCTTTCACATCCACAGCCTCCGCCTGCGGCTCGATCGCCACATCGTCGCTGAAGAGTTCGCGAAGTTTCATCTTGCTCCAGTCCGGCCCGGCGCGCAGCTCGGCGCGCGCGTGATCCTACGCCTTACTGGGTTGTCCTCGATGCCGCAAGAATAAGGCGCTCGGACGGCGGCAGGTCGAAGCGGGGTTCGATGCCGAGCAGCGGCCCGATGCGGGCGATCACCTTGCCGCCGGTCGGCACCGCGTTCCAACCCGAGGTGATGAAGCCATGGGTTTCCGGCAGCGCCTTTGGCTCATCCAGCATGACCAGGAGCTGATATTGCGGATTGTCGGCCGGGATGATCGCCGTAAAGGAGTTGAGCACCTGCTTCTTGGAATAGCGGCCGTTGACCACCTTTTCCGAAGTGCCGGTCTTGCCGCCGATATAATAGCCCTTCACGTCGGCCTTCTTGGCGGTTCCGACCTCGGCGTTCAACCGCATCAGATAACGCATCTTCTCCGACGTTTCGGTTCGCAGCACCTTCTTGGCGATCGCCCTCGCCTCCTCTTCCGAGCGCTTGAGGAAGGTCGGGGGGATCAGGTAGCCGCCATTGATGCAGGCGTTGATGCCCATCACCGCCTGCAGCGGCGCCACCGCGATGCCGTGGCCGAAGGACGCCGTGATGGTGTTGAGCTCGGTCCAGCGCTTCGGCACGATTGGGGAAGCGCTTTCCGGCAGTTCGGTGCGCAGCCGGTCCATCTGGCCGAGCTTCTTCAGGAACGCCTTGTGCGCCTCGACACCTTGCGACAGCGCGATCTTGGCCGCGCCGACGTTGGAGGAGAAGGTGAACACTTCCGCCAGCGTGATGTTGCGGCCGACCGGATGGGTATCGTGAATCGTGAACTTGCCGAAGCGCAATGCGCCGCGCCCGTCATAGAGCGTGTTGAGATTGGCCTTGCCGGAATCCAGCGCCATCGCCAGCGTCAGCGCCTTGAAGGTCGAGCCCATCTCGAACACGCCTGTGGTCAGGCGGTTGATACGGTCGGGGTCGTGCGCCTCCTTCGGATTGTTCGGATCGAAATCGGGCAGCGACACCAGCGCCACGATCTCGCCGGTGCGGACGTTGGAGACGAGGCCGGAAGCCGCCTTGGCCTTGTATTTTTCCTTCGCCTTCAACAATTCGTCGCGCAGCGCGTGCTCGACGCGGAGGTCGATCGACAGTTCCACCGGCTTCTGCAGCCGGTCGGTGGCAAAGCCCGCACGGTGCAGATCGGCCAGACCATTATTGTCCAGCCATTTCTCCATCCCGGCGATGCCCTGGTTGTCGATATTGACGAGGCCGATGAGATGCGCGACGGCAGCGCCGGTCGGATAGACGCGCTTGTTCTCGCGCAGGAAGCCGATGCCGGGAATGCCGAGCTTGTGGATGTCATGCTGCTGCTTCGGCGTGATCTCGCGCTTCAGCCAGACAAAACCCTTGCGCGACGACAGGCGCGTGCGCGCCTCCGCCGTGTCGAGGTCGGGCAGCGCGGCGGTCAGAAGTTCGATAGCCTCGTCCTTGTCGATGATGCGGCGCGGTTCGCCGAACAGGCTCGGCGCCTTGACGTCGGTCGCCAGCACCTCGCCGTTGCGGTCGACGATATCGGGCCGCGCGGTCGCGATCGCGTCCTGCGAGGCGGTGCGGCGCGCACCATGGCTGTCGGCGCCGACCGCGAACATGACAAGACGTCCGGCAAGCACCGCATAGATCGCCGCAAACAGCAGGATCGCTAGTCCCACGCGCGCCCGCGCCTTGGCGATGCGGTCGACGTTGCGCCCGTAGAGCAGGCTGCGGATCAGACGCTGCCGCCACGGTTCCGCACGCCTTCTGGTGTTGGCAAGCGCCTGGCCGGTCATTGCTGGTCTCCCGGCTGGGGCACCGACCCGGTCGTGGCTGGCGCCTCGGCGGCGGCCTCGATGGTATTGATCATGGCGCCGATCGGATCGGGCGCGCCGGGCCGCGCAAACGCCGGCGGCCGCTCCGGCAAATTCTTCAACTGGTCGTACTGCGTGGCGACGAGCGGTTGCAGTTTGAGATGCCGTTCGGTGAGCCCCTGCAGCCTGAGCGGCGCATCGAGCTTGGCCCATTCGGCCCGTAGCGCCGCGATCGCGTCGCGCTGCTCGCGGATCTCGGCATTGAGCCGCAGCACGCGCTCGACGCGCGAGGTCGATTCCATCTTGATCCGGTAGACATAGGCCGCCGCGAATACCAGCACACCGATGACGAGGCAGTGGATGATCCGCATGATCAGCCTCCCCTCATCACGTCGGCAAGGACGGGCCAGGCCGGCAGCCGACCTGCGGCATGCGCCGGCGCGGCCGTGCGCTCGGCCGCGCGCAGTTTGGCGGAGCGTGCGCGCGGATTGGCCGATATCTCGGCTTCACTCGGCGTGATCGGACGCTTGGTCAGGATCTGAAAACTCGGCGCGGCCTGCGCGACTTCCGGCAGGTGGCGCGAGCCGCCGCCGGTCTTGCCGCGCGCGTTGAAGAAATCCTTGACGATGCGGTCTTCCAGCGAATGGAACGACACCACCACCAGCCGCCCGCCGGGCCTCAGCACGCGCTCGGCCGCCGTCAGCGCCAGATGCAGTTCATCGAGCTCGGCGTTGACGAAGATTCTCAAGCCCTGGAACGTGCGCGTCGCCGGATGAATCTCATTGGGCTTGGAGCGCACGACCCTGGCGACGATATCGGCCAGCGCCTGCGTCGTCGTGATCGGCGCCTCTTTCCGCGCAGCCACGATGGCGCGCGCGACGGCGCGGGAATGCCGCTCTTCGCCGAAGATATAGATGATGCTGGCAAGATCGGCCTCGGAGGCTTTTGCCACGACATCCGCCGCGGTCGGGCCAGTATGGCCCATCCGCATGTCGAGCGGGCCACCCAGTCGGAATGAAAAGCCCCGTTCGGCCTGATCGAGCTGCATCGAGGAGACGCCGACGTCCATCACGACGCCGTCCACCGCCGTTTCGCCCTGCGCCGCGCAGACCTCCGCAAGATTGGAGAAACGGTCCTCGACCAAGGTCAGCCGCCCCTCCGACTGGTCGACCAGGTCGAACCCGCCGGCAATGGCCGACCGGTCACGATCGATGCCGATCACCCGGGTTCCCGCGAGCGCGAGGATCGCGCGGCTGTAACCGCCGGCGCCAAACGTCGCGTCGACATAAACGCCGCCGTCTTTGGGATTGAGCATCTCGACCGCCTCGCGGCCGAGCACCGAGATATGGCGCGACGCAGCCGGGCTCATGCGCCGTCCTCCGGCGTCTTCCCGTCGATGGTGCCAAAACTGGACGCGAAGGGGCCCATTGCGCCTCAAATCTCTGCGCTTCGCCGGGCGTGTCCGGCCGAGAGGCCACGACTCGGCACCATTGCCGCATCCACCCTGGCCTCGCGCCCGCTCATTTCCAGACGAAATTTGCTGGCTTGCCATGAACATTTCGAGCGCGAAAAAGGGCCTCGGCCGTCCCCAACCCGGTTCGGCTCTTCACCACTTAGTAACGGCACTTAGCGTTAAGAAAGCGTTGATGATCCTCGACGGGTTTTGCGCGCATTTGAGACACCGAAAAATGGTGATGCGCCCCCCACACAGCTATCGAAAATACCGGGTGGAACTCGGCCGCCTCGTTGCGTCGCTGCTAGGTAAAAGAGTAGTAAACGCCGTTGTCGCTTGAACACGATGTTGCCGCCTTTACGCCCCGCTTGAGATTAGAAAATGGCTACAGGTTCGTTCGGATCCGCTGCTATTGATTCGAAGCGTCAACGGGCCCTTTCCGTGCCCAGGGCCAATGCCGACATGAAGACTTTTACTCCCGACTCATCGATCGCTTCCGACGTCATCCCTTCGCCGAACTATGGCGAGCGCAACAACGGCCGCGTCGCCGACATGATCCTGCTGCACTACACCGGCATGCCGGATGTGGAAGGCGCGATCGCCCAGCTCTGCACCCCCGGTACCGACGTCTCAGCCCACTACATCGTGCTGGAGGACGGCCGCATCGTGCAGTCCGTGCCCGAAGCCATGCGCGCCTGGCACGCCGGTGTATCCGCTTGGGCCGGCGAGGAAGACATCAATTCCTGCTCGATCGGCGTCGAGATCATCAATCGCGGCCACGACTGGGGCTATCCGGACTTCCCGTCGCGCCAGATCGCCGCCGTGATCGCGCTGTGCCGCGGCATCATGCTCCGCCGCAAGATCCCGGCGCATCGCGTGCTCGCGCATTCCGACGTCGCGCCTGCGCGCAAGAAGGACCCCGGTGAAAAATTCCCGTGGCACCTCCTGGCGAATTCCGGCGTCGGCCACTGGGTGCAGCCGGCGCCGATCGTGCGCGGCGAAACGCTCAAGCTCGGCAGCATCGGCGACGACGTCGCCGGACTGCAGGCAGCGCTCGCCAAATACGGCTACAACATCCCGACCCATGGCAAGTTCGATGGGCCGACCATGGAAGTGGTGACCGCCTTCCAGCGTCACTTCCGTCCCGCACGCGTCGACGGCATCGCCGATCTCTCGACCATCAGCACGCTGCACGCGCTGCTGGCGAGCCTGCCGGCCGATGCGATGACGACGATGGCAGTGAGGTAGGTCACGGTACTCTCCGCCGTCATTGCGAGCGAAGCGAAGCAATCCATCGCTCCACACGCGCGGATAGATGGATTGCTTCGTCGCTTACGCTCCTCGCAATGACGGAGGAACTAGTTGCGATCCATCTCCGCGATCCTTCGCGCATAATACCGCCGCAACGGCTCCAACTGCGTCGCCGCCGTCGCTTTCAGATACGCCTCGCGCGCCGCGTCGCGTCGACCGAGCCGGCGCAACAGATCCGCTCGAACCGCCGGCAGCAGCTCATACCCCTTCAGCCCGCCGCGCGCCTCCAGCGCGTTGACCAGATCGAGCGCCCGCGCCGGCCCGTCGACCATCGCCACCGCCGCCGCGTGGTTGAGTTCGATCACTGGCGACGGGCTGATCCGCAGCAGCACCTCGTAGAGGCCGACGATCTGCCGCCAATCGGTGTCTTCGTAACTCGGCGCACGCGCATGCAGCGCCGCGATCGCCGCCTGCACCGCATAGGACTGCGGCCGCCCCGGCATCCGCAGCGCCTCTTCCACAAGAAGCAATCCTTCCGAAATTTGCGCACGGTCCCAGAGCGTCCGATCCTGCTCTTCCAGCAGCACGATGTCGCCGCCTGCGGTAGTGCGGCCGGCACGGCGCGAATCGTGCAGCAGCATCAGGGCGAGCAAGCCCTTGATCTCGCCGCGTCCTGATATCAGCGCATCGAGCAACCGCGCCAGCCGGATCGCCTCGCGTACCAGATCGGGCCGCATCAGATCTTCGCCTGAGGTTGCCGCATAGCCCTCGGTGAACACGAGATAGACCACGGCAAGCACGCCGTTGAGCCGCGGCGCCAGCGCGTCGCGGTCAGGCACCTCATAGGGAATGCCAGCGAGACGGATCTTCTGCTTTGCCCGCAACAGGCGCTGCGCCATCGCGTCTTCGCTAACGAGAAAGCCGCGCGCGACCTCGGCAGTCGTTAGCCCGCATACGGTGCGCAGTGTCAGCGCCACCTGTACCTCGGCGGCAAAGGACGGATGGCAGCAGGTGAAAATCAACCGCAGCATGTCGTCTTCGAGCATGCCGTTGTCATCGTCGCACGGCGCCGACGCGTTGAGCAGCAGCTCATGCGTCAGCGCCTCACGCTTGCCGCGAAAGGCAATGCTCCGCCTGACCCGATCGATCGCCTTGTTGCGGCCGACATTGACCAGCCACGCGCGAGGATTGGCGGGCAGGCCGGTGGTCGGCCAGCGTTCCAGCGCTACCGCCACCGCATCCTGCAGGGCATCTTCCGCCAGATCGAAATCACCGACGAGGCGGATCAGCGTGGACAGCGCCCGCCCCGCCTCGTCGCGGAATATTTTCTCGATTTCGACGGGTGTCATGCCATCGCTGGACGTCAGTCATACACCATGATCGGCCTGACCTCGATCGAACCCATCTTGGCGGTGGGAATCCTGGCCGCAATGCCCAGGGCTTCATCGAGATCCTTGGCCTCGATCAGATAATAGCCGCCGAGCTGCTCGCGGGTCTCCGCAAACGGACCGTCCGTGGTCAACATCTTGCCGTCGCGAACGCGCACGGTCGTGGCGGTCGCCGTCATTTGCAGGGCGTCGCCGGCCTTGAAGTTGCCGCTCTGGATGATGGATTGGGTGAATGCGCGGTATTCCGCGGTCAGCTTCTGGAGCTCGGAAGCGTCCATCTTCGCCTGCTCGGCTTCGTTTCGATAGATCAACAACAGATACTGCATTTTTTGAAACTCCTTCTAACCGGCTGGATCGCCGACAACCAGTCGAATGGACTTCCCGCAAAACGACATGGTCACGGAATTTTTTTCGGTCGGCCGCCGTCCCTTGACGGAACGACTTCATATCCGGAGCATGATCGCCGGCGGGTGTTCAAGGCCTCCCGGCTGCCCCGGCGAGCCGCCGCTTCAACTCCCTGACCTCTTCGAACCGCTTTGTCACGTCGCGCATCACCGCCATCGTGCCCCCGACCTCCTGCTCGTTGTCTCGCAACAACACAATGGTGAACTCGACCGAGATGCGGCGTCCATCCCTGGTCAGTGCGGGCACCGACAACAGGTCGCCGTGGCCGTAGCGGCTCGTCCCCGTCGCCATCGTGTGGCGAAATCCTTCCCAATGCCGGGCGCGCAAATTCTCGGGAATAATGATGTCGAGCGATTGGCCGTTTGCCTCTTCGGCCGAAAAGCCGAATATCCGCTCCGCGCCTGGATTCCAGAATGTAATGTGTCCCTCGCGATCGGTCGCAACGATCGCGTCAGAGGCACTGCGCAGCAGTGCCTCTCCAAGAGCGGCAGGAATTTTCATCGCGCATCAACTCATCATTGCCGGTCAGCATTCAATTCCGTGATGTCGCCGGTGTCAAAATCGGAGATGGAACCCGATTAACCATCGCTTTCCCTTGACGCAGGCCATCGGAATCCCCATTCGTAAGGTGTCAGTCGGCCGGACGGCCGCTCCCGCTATGGTCGAAAGGCTGCGGGAGAGGAAAGTCCGGGCTCCATCGACATGCGGTGCCGGATAACGTCCGGCGGGGGTGACCCCAGGGAAAGTGCCACAGAGACTGAACCGCCCGCCTTCGCCCTCCGGGGCGTTGGCGCGGTAAGGGTGAAAAGGTGCGGTAAGAGCGCACCGCGTTTCCGGCAACGGAGACGGCATGGCAAACCCCACCGGGAGCAAAACCGAATAGGGACGGCAACGCGGGCAGTTCGCGAAAGCGATAACGCCGCAGGGCGATGTCAGGCCCGTCGTCCGGGTAGGTTGCCCGAGTCCATGCGCGAGCATGGTCCCAGAGGAATGGCCGTCACGTACCATTCGCAAGAATGGTGCCCTACAGAACCCGGCTTACAGGCTGGCTGATATCTGATGAATGAGGGGTTCGGCGCGAACACGCCGGACCCCTCGCCATTTGTGGCCTCGCGCAGAACCGTAGCCCGCATGAGCGTAGCGACATGCAGGGCGGTTTGGTGGTTAGATTTGTCCCGGATGTCGCTGCGCTTACCCGGGCCACGTTTTTCGCGTGCGGGTCGACCTCAGTCGCGCCCGGCCTCGGCGATCGCCTGCGCCAGGCGCGGCGGATTGCTAAAGAACATCTCATGGCTGCCGTCGCATTCGACCAGACGGAACAGGCCGAGGCGCTCCGACAGCCGCGGATGCCATGGCAGGCTGTGCGGCAAGGCAATGTCCTGCCGGCAATTGACATAGGATTTTCCGACCGGCAGCTCCGCCAGCGGACGCTTCAGCGTGATCTTGTCAGTGAATGTCCGGTAGGGATGCGGATTGAGTCTGGCATAGGCGGACCTTGCCAGCTCGACGTCGGCGTCGTTGATGAAGGCATCGCGCCAGATTTCGAACGGCAGCATGACGGCATTGTTGTTGGCGGCGGCCACCGCATCGAACAGGCCGACATAGTGCGGCGGCACCATGTCGTTGAGACACTGCCCGTCCAGCGGCACGAAGGCGTTGACATAGACGAGGCGCTTGATCCTGTCGGTGAGACGGTCGGCGACGCCCGAAATCACCATTCCTCCGTAGGAGTGACCAACCAGCCTGATGTCGCGCAGATCGTTCCTTTCGATATATGCGACGATCGACGCGATCGCCTGCTCAAGCCCCGTTGCGCCGCGGTCGTCATCCCTGTTGTTGCCGGCGACCGTCGGCAATGCACGACATGGCCGGCTTTTCCCAAATGCCCGGCCACCGCTTCCATCTCGGCGCCGGTGTGCCACGCGCCGTGAACCAGTACGTAAGTGTCTGCCATTGCCGTCTCCTCCGATTTTTTTGAATCGAACCTTGATAGAAACAGCCGTTCGCCAGGGATGGCCGGATTCGGCCACCGCCATCGCCTGATTGCGCCAAGTAATCGAGTTAGGTCTAGCGCACGATGGAATTAGGTTTGATTGCGGCCACGAAGAAGGTCCGCTCCCTCTCCCGCTTGCGGGGGAGGGTCGGGGTGGGGGTGTCTCCGCGGGCGAAACTGCCTGAGTGGAGAGAGCCCCCACCCGGCGCTTCGCGCCGACCTCCCCCGCAAGCGGAAGAGGTGAAGCGCGTCTGCGGCCAAATCCATCTAACCAAAAATCATAATGCTCTAGCGCTGCTGCCGGAAGGCACCCGGCGTCATGCCTAGATATTTTCGGCACTGGCGGATGAAGTGGGAAGGATCTGATAGTCCAACCCGGAGACCAATTCCGCCGACGCTGATGCAATCGAACCGCGGTTCGCTCAGCATCCGACGCGCCACCGCCATGCGGCAATCATTGAGCAGGCCGCTGAAGGTCAGGCCCGCTTTGTTGAGGCAGCGGTGCAAGGTCCGCTCCGAAACGTGCAGATGCTTGGCCACGGTTGCAGCCGTCAATCCCGGCTCGGCGTAGCGCAGCCGGATCACCCGGCCGATCTCGTCTAGGAGCTTTACGCCATCGCGCTGCTCCGCGGGCGTAGCGGGAATCTCGCTTCCGTACGCTAGCGCCAGCAGTGATCCGAGCTGGTCGGTCAGGACCTGCGCCGGCAAGGGCCGCTCGATGGCGAGCTGCGGCGTCAACTGGCGCGCAAACGCGCTGAGCACCGCGCCCCAGCCAGAGCGACCGTCGATCCGCTCCCCGATGCGCTGGTCGGGATCGGTGATCCAGGATTCGACCCATGCGATCGGCAGCTCCAGCGACAGCGTGTTCGAGGTCTGCGGAAAGTTAAATTCATAGCAACGCCGGGAGTCCAGCAGCACGAGATCGGAAGGCAGCAGAAGCGACGAGCGTCCGTTCTGTGAGGCCGTCCAGGCATTATCAGTCTTGCACAGAAGGTAATAGTAGTTGGTCCCACTGCGAGCGAGGCTCGCCTTTCGGCGATAGACGTGCTGCGCCGAACCCTCGACACGGTTGATGCCGATGGTGTCGAGCTGCCCACGCTCGATCGAGCAGTCGAAGCCCGAGCGAACCGGCGTCGTAATGTCCATTTCCAGAAAGCATTCGCAGACGGCGCCGATCCAATAATCCAGGCGCCGTTCGGGCTCGACCAGGCCGGTCGACCACGTCTCGATGACTGCCGTCGTTCTGGCCGCCATGCCCTGCCCTCCGCGATCGGCTTCGATCACCGGACCCCAGATTGTTGGGCGCACGGCAGAGAGTCAATCCACTACGCAGCGATCTTCTGCAAGAGCGCCATCAGCGCTTCCGGCGCGGTGACGTTCGGCGAATGGCTGGCGTCGATCTCGTAGTAGCTCCAGGCGGGGTCGCCCTTCGTCATCCTGGCGAACGGTCCGAACGTGTCGGCCGGCGTAATCCGCGTGGCGTAGATGTAGCTGCGTGGCAGCGTCAGCGGTCCGCCCTGCAGCTTGAGTTGTGTTTCGAAGCATTTGATCGGCATGTCGACGCGGCGGGCGTTGAGCCACTCGAGGTCCGCAGGCGAGGTATCCGGCGGCGTTGGGTTCGGCGGCACGCGCCAGCCGTCGCCGGCCTTCGCCAGTTCTTCCATCCGCGCCCGCGCGGCCTCATTGAGGTCGAGCAGCGATTGGCCGTCCTGCGGCACGAAGGCGTCGACATAGATGAGTTGCCTCACCTTGTCGCGGGCGCGGTCGGCGACACCGGTCGCCACCATGCCGCCATAGCTGTGCCCGATCAGCACGATGTCGCGCAGATCCTCATACTTGATGACGTTCAATACGTCCTCGATATGCGTATCGAGAGTGATCGCCGGATGCGCCAGATGCGCGCGCTCGCCGAGGCCGGTGTAGCACGGCGTGACTAGGCGATGCCCGGCCGCCTGCATCAGCGGATGCATCTTCTTCCACGCCCAGCCTGCGGACCATGCGCCGTGACAGACGAGGAAGGTTTTCGCAGGCGTTGTGTTCATCGAGCCGTTTCCATCAGGTTATTGTTGAAGGCTTTAATTGGGATAGTACCTGCCCGATCCATCGTGTAAACGTCGGCACAAATTCAACGTCGTCATTCCGGGATGGTCCGAAGGACCAGACCCGGAATCTCGAGATTCCGGGTTCGATGCTCTGCATCGCCCCGGAATGACGGGGGAATAAAGAGTGGATTTAACCACCTACGCTGTTCTGCTGGCCGGAGCGCTCGCCGGCGGCTTCGTCTCGGGCCTTTCCGGATTTGGCACGGCCCTGATGGCGCTGGGGATCTGGCTTTATATCGTACCGCCGTCGATTGCCGTGCCGCTGGTGCTGATCTGTTCGGTCAGCTCGCAGATTTCGACGCTGCCATCGGTGTGGAAAGTGATCGACTTCAAGCTGGCCTTGCCCTTCGTTGCCGGTGGTCTCATCGGCATGCCGATCGGGGCGCTGCTGGTCGCGCGCGCCGATCCACAAGATTTCAAGCTTAGCGTCGGCGTGATGCTGCTGGTGTTTCCGGCCGCCCTCTATTTCATCCAGAAGCCGATGGCGTTCCGCTTCGGCGGCCGCCTGGCCGACGCCTGCATCGGGTTTGCCGGCGGCATTCTCGGCGGCCTCGCCGGCCTGTCGGGCCCGCTGCCGACACTGTGGGCCAGCATACGCGGCTGGACCAAGCACCAGCGCCGCGGTGTCTTCCAGATCTTCAATGGCAGCGTGCTCGGCGCTGCGCTCATCCTGCAGATAGCCAGCGGTTTCGTGAAACTGGACGTGCTCTGGCTGGCCATGCTGGCATTGCCTGGTACGCTGATCGGCGCCCATCTCGGCATGCGAACCTATCACGCGCTGAACGACCGCAATTTCTACGATGTCGTGCTGGGACTGCTCTTTCTGTCAGGGATCGCATTGGTGTGGAGCAGCATTGCTCCGAGGTGAGCGGCGCATAGCCGCCATGTGCTCCGAGTAGATTGCTGTACGCTGATCTGCAAAGCGGCTAACCAGTCGCGTCATGAGCTCTCCTTCGTCGCGCGAACACCTCGGCCTGCTGCTGGGCTTTATCGGCATGGCGATCTTCGGCGGCACGCTGCCGGCGACGCGGATCGCGGTTGCGGAAATTGATCCGATTGCACTGACCGCGCTACGCACTGCCATCGCCGGGCTGTGCTCGCTGGCGCTCCTGCTCGTGTTGCGCCGCCCGCTGCCACCCCGCGCCCTGTGGCCGCAACTGGTCATTGCGATGCTTTGCGTCGCCGTGCTGTTTCCGCTGCTGATGTCGATGGGAATGCAGCGGGTAGATGCCTCGCATGGCGGCGTGGTGCTGGGCGTGCTGCCGATCGCAACCGCGCTTGTGGCCGTCGCCATCACCCATGAGCGGCCGAGGCCGCTGTTCTGGATCGCCTCCGTCGCCGGGGCCGCGCTGGTGATCGCGTTCTCTTTGCGGGAAGGCGGCGGCGCGTTCTCGGCCGGCGACCTCCTGCTGTTTGCCGCTGTGGCCGTCTCTGCGATCGGCTATGCGTTCTCCGGCCGGCTCACCTCCCATATGCCGGGCTGGGAGGTCATCAGCTGGATCCTTGTCATTGGCCTGCCACTTTCGATTCCGGCCGCTGCGCTGACCATGCCGCACGATGTCGGCCAGATCGCGTTAAAGCCGTGGCTCGGGCTACTCTATGTCGCACTGTTCTCGCAGTGGATCGGCTTCTTCGCGTGGAACGCAGGGCTGGCGATGGGCGGCATCGCGCGGGTGTCGCAGGTGCAGTTGCTGCAGCCCTTCGTCACCTTCGCGCTCGCGGCGTTGTTCAATGACGAGACCATCACGCTGCAGATCCTGCTGTTCGCCGCAGCCGTCGTGGTGACGGTGGCGATCTCGACGCGTACGCGCGCCAGGGCCGCGCCCTCGCCCCCGCAGCGAAACCGCGAGCCGCCTCAGCTGGCCGCGTCCTGATCGATCAGCGATGGATTTTCCGCGATCAGCTCACCTCACTCCGCCGCCGACATGCGGCCGAACTCGGTCGCCTGCAGTTCGAACAGCCCGCGATAGATGCCGCCGGGCCTCGCCGTGAGCGCCGCGTGCGTACCCTGCTCGACGATCTCGCCGCGGTCGAACACCAGGATGCGGTCGAGGCCGCGCACCGTCGACAGGCGGTGTGCGATCACGATCGAGGTGCGGCCCTTCATCAGCCGCTCCATCGCCTGCTGGATCAGGCCCTCCGATTCCGAATCGAGGCTCGAGGTCGCCTCGTCCAGGATCAAGACCGGCGCATCCGCGAGGAATGCACGCGCCAGCGCGACGCGCTGCCGCTCGCCGCCCGACAGCTTGACGCCGCGTTCGCCGACCAGCGTGCCGTATCCCTTCGGCAGCCGCAGGATGAAGTCGTGCGCATTGGCAAGCCGCGCCGCCTGCTCGATCGCTTCCATGCTGGCGCCCGGCCGCCCATAAGCGATGTTCTCGGCCAGCGTGCGGTGGAACAGGATCGGCTCCTGCTGCACGATTGCAATCTGGCTGCGCAGCGAGTGCTGCGTGGCTAACGCGATATCCTGACCGTCAATCAGGATCTTGCCGCCGCTGATGTCGTAGAGCCGCTGCACCAGCTTGACGAAGGTGGTCTTGCCCGAACCGGAACGGCCGACCAGACCGACCCGCTCGCCGGCGCGGATCTCGACCGACAGGCCGTCATACAGCGGCGCGCGATGGCCGCCGTAGTGGAACGTCACGTCGTCGAAGACGATGCGGCCGCCCTGGATGTCGATCGGTCTTGCATCCGGCGCATCGGCAATGCCGATCGGCTCGCCGTGGATCGCGACAAGCTCCTCCATGTCGTTCACCGAACGCTGCAGGTTGTTGATGTGCATGCCAACGTCACGCAGGTAAGCGTGGATGATGTAGTAGCTGGTCAGCACATAGGTGACGTCGCCCGGCGTGGCGCGGCCCGCGATCCACAGCAGGATTGCGCCGCCGATCACGGAGGCGCGAAAGCACAACAACACCGCCAGCTGCGCCGTCGAGGTGTAGTTGTAGCGGTACCAGGTTCGCCGCACGCGGCGGCGCCACCGGCCGACGACGCCGGCCAGCCGCGCGTCCTCGCGCCCCTCTGCGCCGAAGGATTTCACCACCGCGTTGCAAGTCAGGGCGTCCGCCAGCGTGCCGCCAACCCTGGTGTCCCAGGCGTTTGAAACGCGCGCCGCCGGCGCGATGTAGTTCACCGAGAACGCCATCGTCATCGAGACATAGATCACCGTGCCCACCGCGATGACCGCACCGAGCACCGGCCAGTGCAGGCCGAGCAGGATCATCGAGCCGACCAGCACCAGCAGCGACGGCAATAGCGCCATCAGGATGGTGTCGTTCAAGAGGTCGAGCGCCCACATGCCGCGCGTGATCTTGCGCACGGTCGAGCCGGCAAATGAGTTGGCGTGCCAGTCGGTCGAGAAGCGCTGCACGCGCGCGAACGCGTCGCGCGAGATGTCCGACATCGTCGTCAGCGTGAACGGCACGATCGCCTGCAGGCCGGTCAGCCGCAGGATCATCGAGGTGAGACCCAGCGCCACGATGGCACCGAAGGCGACAAACGCGGCATGGCGCGCCGCCGGATCTGCGGTGCCCCGCGTCAACGCGTCGACCAGATGGCCGGAGAACACCGGCATGAACAGGTCGGCTGCGGTCGCACCGAGCAGGCCGCCGGCGACGACAATCGCGCGGCCGGGCTGTTGCAGCCAGTGGCGGAACACGAACGGGATGACCACGCGTATCGCCGCGGGACCCTTTTCTTTTTTTGCGGTCATGGCGTCATCCGGCTGCGCATGGGCACACGCCGGCTCCATCTGAATTGACGCGCGGGCGAACTCGGAAACCGAGACGCAAGCGTCGCCAGAAAATAATGTTAAGTCGTTGGGAAGCTTGAAGATCGGGGCATCAGGCCCGATCGTGACTGGCGGAGATCGCGCTCAAGGACGCGATCGAAAACCCAGTACGAGCATCGGACGCGAGGATGCGATCTGCGAATACATGGAAATCATGCAAATCCTCCCCGGTGCGAGCGACAATGCGCTGCTTATAAATGCATCGCGGGTGATTTGCAACATGACAAGCACGTGATGTGCACGCGATGTTGAGAAATCCGAGTCGCCCGGCGGCAAGGTCAGGACCGCATGTAGATGATCGGAAAGAATCACAATCGCATCGATCGCGAATGGACGCTCGCGACGGGTTACGCGTAACGCGTCGCGAAGAAGATCAATACGATCTACAAGGATTTCGAATTTCGATCTGCGAGAGTGACGGTAAAGAAGAACGTTCCGCCAGCAACGAAGTTACGCCGATAACCGACCATATTGAATTCGTCACTCCGACACCGACCCGCATATCGCTCGGCTCATGCGGGCTACGACGGCTCCAACCTGTAGCCCGGATGAGCGAAGCGATATCCGGGGCCGCTCTCCGATTAGTCGCGCTCTCGACGGCCGTTCCCGCATATCGCTTCGCTCATGCGGGCTACAATTGTACGCCGCTCCTAATGCGCATCGCCCCCGGCAACCGCCGCGGACGGCTTTTTCAACACCAGCACGAACAGGCTGAGGCCAAAATAGAACACGGTCAGCATGAAGAAGGCGTCGCCATAGCCCATCACCACGGCCTGGCGATGCACGATCTGCGACAATTGCTTCATCGCCATCAGGGCGGAATCGCCCATGCCCTGGAATCGCTGCGTTAGCATGTTGAGCGTCTCGACCGCGGTGGCGTTGCCCCAGGTGACGCGGTCGTGCAGCCGCGAGATGTGCAGGTCGGTGCGTTCGTTCAGCACCTGGTTGATGACGGCCAGGCCCACCGCGCCGCCGAGATTGCGCGTCAGGTTGAACAGGCCGGAGGCGTTCTTCACCCGTTCCGGCGCCAGCGTGCCGAGCGCGATGGTGTTGGTCGGCACTATCGCGAGCATCATGCCGACACCACGCAGGAGCTGCGGGATCAGCAATTCGTAGAAGTCATATTCCTTGGTGATCCACGTCATCTGGTAGGTGCCGAGCCCGAACAGCACGAGGCCGATCGCGATCAAATAGCGCATGTCGTATTTCACCATCAGCCGCCCCACGATCGGGGCGGTGAGGAACATGGTCAGACCAGACACGAACAAGGTCTCTCCGATCATCAGCGCGCTGTAGCCGCGGACTTCGGCCAGATAGCGCGGATAGATGTAGGTGAGACCGTAAAGGCCGACGCCGACGCACAACGAGATCAGACAGCCGACGGCGAAATTGCGGTCGGAGAAGGTTCTGAGATCGACGATCGGCTCCCGCGCGATGAGCACGCGCCAGAAGAAGGCGATCGCCGAGGCCACGCAGATCGCTGCGCAGACTGCGATCGAGGTGTCTTCCAGCCACTGTGACTGCGGCCCTTCTTCGAGCACATATTCGAGCGTGCCGAGAAAGCCCGCCATGAACAAAAGGCCCCACCAGTCGAAATGCTCGAGCAGCGCAAAGTTCGGCCGATCGAAATCGCACAGCGCCAGCACGCCGATGGTGATGCCGATGCCGGGCACGATGTTGATGAAGAACAGCCAGTGCCACGACGTCATCTCGGTGATGATGCCGCCGACCGTCGGTCCGATGGTCGGCGCGAGCGTCGCGACCAGCCCGATGATCGGGCCGACGATGTGAAACTTGGAGCGCGGAAACACCGTGTAGGCGGATGCGAACACGGTCGGGATCATGCCAGCGCCCAAAAATCCCTGGATCGCGCGCCACAGGATCATCTGCTCGATGGTCGAGGCGAGGCCGCAGAAGAAGCTCGCAACGGTGAAGCCCGCCGCGGAAATCGCGAACAGTAGCCGCGTGCCGAACGCCCGCGACAGGAATCCGGACAGCGGAATCGCGATCACCTCGGCAATCAGGTACGAGGTCTGTACCCACGACACTTCGCTGGAGCTTGCGGAGAGGCCGGCCTGAATCTGCTGCAGCGACGCCGAGACGACCTGGATGTCCAGGATCGACATGAACATCCCGAACACCATGATGAGGAACGTAAACAGCCGCCGCGGCGGGACATGATCAGCGGCCGCTTCATTCATCATCGACGGCGATGCGGTGGTGGCGTCGGCCATGGTGAACTCGCAACGCGTGCCGGGGCTTTCGCCCCTGGGATTCAGAAGGAATTACTTGGGTTGAACCGTCCCGGGCGCATCGAGATCGGCCTCGCTATCGGCGTCGGCCGCGCCCTCGCGGGTATCGACGGTGGTATAGACCGACATGCCGGCGCGCAGCAGGTTCTGCTTCGCCACTTCCTTCGGCACGCGAATGCGGACCGGCAGCCGCTGCACGATCTTGGTGAAATTGCCGGTGGCGTTGTCCGGCGGCAAGAGCGTGAACACCGAGCCTGCGGCCGGCGAAATGCTGTCGACGACGCCGGAGAACTTGCGATGGCCGTAGGCGTCGACCGAAATCTTCACGGGCTGGCCGGGGCGGATGCGCTTGAGCTGGGTTTCCTTGTAGTTGGCGTCAATGAAGACGTCGTCGAGCGGCACGATATTGGCGAGCCGCTGCCCGGCCTGGATGAAATCGCCGGCATTGACGAGGCGGTTGGAGAAGGTGCCGTCGACCGGCGCGCGCACCGAGGTGAAGGCAAGATCGCGCTCGGCCTTGGCGAGCTGGGTCTGCAATTCCGCAAGCTGCGCGCGCGCCTCGGCCTGTTGCGCCTTCGTCACTTCGACATTGTCGCGCGCCGCGTCAAAGGCAGCCTGCGCCGACCTCACCGCGGCAATGCCCTGGTCGCGGCCGGCTTCGGAAACTTCAAAAGTGGCGCGCGAGGCAAAGCCCTTGGTGCTGAGCGCCTGCTGCCGTTCGAAATCGAGACCGGCGCGCTTGAGGGCGGCTTCCGCGGACGTGAGCTGCGCCTTGGTCTGCTCGACCGCGCTTTCGAGCGCAGTAACCTGCCGGCCGATGCGGTCGATGGTCGCCTGCTGGGTCGCGATCTTGCTGCGGGCAGCGTCGACCGCGATCCGGTAATCGCCATCGTCGATCCTGAAGATCACATCGCCCGCGCGAACCAGCGAATTATCGCGGGGCAGGATCGCCGCGACATGGCCGGAGACCCGGGCGCCGAGCATGGTGTTGTTGGAGCGGACATAGGCATCGTCGGTCGAGATATAGAAGCGGCCGACGAGAACGAAGTAAACGCCATAGCCGACGGCTGCGAGCGCCAGAAGGCCGAGCACGCCCATCATGATGAATTTGCTTTTGCCCGGCTTCGCCGCCGGCGCAGAAGCGGCGCTGACGGGTGCCGCAACAGGCGCTTCGGCCGGCGCTTCCGTAGGTCGTCGCTTGGCTTCTTCCGCAACGCCAGCGCGCGGCTGGGCAGAAACGTCGGCGTCATCCTCCGCCGTCTCGGGCCCGGCGCGAACGATCCGCGCGGCCTGGTCTCTCGCTGCGGCCATCATCGGCCTCCCCCATCCAATGTAACGGCACCAGCGCAGCCTAGAACTTGCTGACAGGGGGCACCATCGGGACAAAATGTAGCATTGACCGAACGGTTCGGTCAACTTACCTTTTCAACGGCAAGAACTATAAAGCGAAAACACAGGCGGACCTGCACCCCGGGTCGAATTCTTCCCCGAGAGCAAACCAATGGTTGCATCCACATCAAACACGATTCATCCCTTCGGCGAGGAAGTCAGTTCGAAGCGCCGCCAGATTTTGGACGGAGCGCGAAAGGTGTTCATGGATCTTGGTTTTGATGGGGCCAGCATGAACGAGATCGCGCGCGCCGCCGGCGTCTCCAAGGGCACGCTCTATGTCTACTTCGCCGATAAGAACCGATTGTTCGAAGCGATCGTCGAGGACGAGGCGCTCGAAAAGGGCAAGATCGCCTATAATCTCGATCCCCAACGCGATGTCGAAGCCACGCTGCGGGAATTCGGCCGGGCCTATATCGGATCGATGTGCCGCCCCGGCGGCGGCTCCTCGATCCGCACGGTGATGGCGATCGCCGAACGGATGCCGGATGTTGGACGGCAGTTCTACGAGAACGTGCTGGCAAAGACCATCAACCGTCTCGCCGACTATCTGCAGACCCGGATCGGACCGGACAATCTGGCGATCGATGATTGCACCCTTGCCGCCGCACAGTTCATGCAGATGTGTCAGGCGACGCTGTTTCTGCCGTTCGTGTTTCAAGCAGAGCCCGCGCCATCGGCGGAGCGCATCGCGCGTGTGGTCGACAGCGCGACGCGGATTTTTCTGACGACGTATCGGGCGAAGCCGCGGTAGGAGCGGCCCCTTCCCCGGCCCATGCCTAGAACCTGTACGTCGCACTGCCCAGCACAGTGCGGCCAATGCCGAAGAAGCAGTCGCCGCGGGAAAGACACGTGGTGACATGACGCTTGTCGGCGAGATTGCTGGCGACGCGAAATTTTGAGCTAGCATTGGTCCAGATAGACCGAGCGATAGTTGTTATGAGAACGATTGCGCGATTTCGCGCGAGGGATGAACACACCTTGCTATCGTCGAGAACAGCGACGACGCAATGCCGCGAGCAGGAGCTATCGATGACGGCAGGCTGCTCCTCGCTGATCGATCTCTATCGCAAGCTGCGCGAGGCCTGGTCGGCAGAGACGAGCGGGAAGTGGCGGCCCGACAATCCAGCGGCGGGACAATGCTCGGTGACGGCGCTGGTTGTCCAGGACGAACTTGGTGGCGAGATCCTGAAGACGGATTTTGGCGGCGCCTGGCATTTCTACAACCGGATCGACGGGCGGCGGATCGATTTGACCATGAGTCAATTCGATAGCCCGATCGGCTATGATGACCTGCCGAGCAACCGGCACGAGGCGCTCAGAGACACCTCCGTGAGGCAGTACGAATTGCTTTGCGAACGGATTCGAAAAGCAGACTGATCCTTTCAGGACTTTGTCCCGGGCGCGATACAGCGCGCAGCGCTGCGTAGTGCGCCGCGTCCGGGGCACGCACCTCCCTCCGTTTCGAGGCGGCCGGCCGCGACGGCGACGGACCTTGCGATTGGCGGCCCGGCAAAGCGCCATCATATCAGTGACATCGCGCCCTGACATCGTCGCCGGCGCCATCCTCGCGCCCCCGTGATTTGACAGTTCATCTACTTCTGTAAAATTCGTCAAATGAACCCACGGACCCGCATTCTCGATGCCGCGATGCTGGTATTTCGCCGGCACGGTTTCCGGCGTTCCTCGATCGAGCAAGCCGCCGATGCCGCCGGGCTGACGCGGCAGGCGCTCTATCACCACTTCAAGTCCAAAGAAGCGTTGTTTCGCGCCGTCATCGAACGGCTGCATGAGGAGGCGCTTGCCGCCGAAATCGCCGCTGCTACTGCCACGGAAAAGGCCGGCGGCAGCCTCGCCGATATTCTCGTCGCGTCCGTCTCCGCCAAGCTCGGACAGATGGTCGCTTCGCTCGACGGCTCGCCCCATGTCGAGGAGTTGTTTTCCGAGCATCTGCTGCAGGCGCGCGACCTCTACCAGAAATATACCGCCGCCTATGCGGAGCAGCTCGCCACGACGATCACGCGTGTCTGCCGTAAGCAGGGCCTCGTTC
The DNA here is from genome assembly GCF_020329435.1 of Bradyrhizobium hereditatis. GTDB lineage: Bacteria > Pseudomonadota > Alphaproteobacteria > Rhizobiales > Xanthobacteraceae > Bradyrhizobium > Bradyrhizobium hereditatis. The sequence goes on from NZ_JAGKJK010000002.1 coordinate 213,028, forward strand.
TGAGCGCCGGCATGACGCCGCGCGAGCTGGCGCGATGCGTCGAGATGGCGGTCAACGGTACGAAATCCGCCTACCCTGCGCTGCAGCCGCCCGGCGCCTTTCTGAAGGATCTGGAAATCATGCTGCGCACGCTGATCGCCGGCGCCCTTGGCCCGGCGAAACCGCGCCCGAAACGGCCACGCGCGGCCAAACCGAAGCCAGTCAAAAAATCCGCCCGCCAACCTGGAGATCGCAGATGAGCACCATGACGATCAACGGCAAGCCAGCTTCCCTCCCCGATGATCCCGACGCGCTGTTGGTCGATGTGGTGCGCGACACACTCGACCTTACTGGCACCAAGCTCGTATGCGGGGCCGGCGTCTGCGGCGCCTGCACAGTGCTGGTCGATGGCGAGCCTGCCGTGAGCTGCCTGATGCCGGCGCACGCCGCTGCAAACAGGAGCGTGACCACTGTCGAAGGCATCGGTGCGAAAGACCTGCATCCGGTGCAGAAGGCCTTCATGGCGCACGATGCGCTGCAATGCGGCTTCTGCACGCCGGGCTTCATCGTCGAGGCCGCGGCGTTTCACGACCGCTGGCGCGCAGCCAAGGGAACGGGGGTGCCGTCGCGCGAGGAAATCGGCGCGGCATTGTCAGGACATCTCTGTCGCTGCGGTGCCTATGATGGCATCTTCCGCGCCGTGGCGGATGCCTGCGCCGGCCGCTTCGACGGCAACGACATCCTGCCGCCGCGCTTGGAAGCCCGCGACAAGGTGACGGGATCGGCGAAGTACACGGTCGATATTCACCATGACGGCCAGCTCGAAGGCGTGATCCTGCGCTCGCCGTTTGCGCATGCTCGCATCAGCGAGCTCGATCTGGCGCCGGCGCGTACAATGCCGGGCGTGAATGCCGCGATATCGCTGCTCGGTGACGATCGCGTCGTCCGCTATGTCGGCGAACCCATCGCAGCCGTTGCTGCTACCGATCGCAAGACCGCGCTGGCTGCGATCGCCGCCATCAAGCTCACCAGCGAACGCCTGCCATCGGTGATCGGGCTCGATGACGCGCGAAGCGCGAATGCCCCTGTCGTGTTCGAAAAATCCGCGCGCAAGAAGGCCGGCAACGTCTCCGAAGGCGGCGGCTCGCCGGCCTCCTGGAAAGGCAATATCCGTGGGCCGACGGCGGCCTTTTCCAAAAAGCCGAGGAAGGTGCGAAGCTGGGTCGCCGACGCACGCGCGGCGAACAATCCGCTGCTGGTGGAAGCCACCTTCCGCACCGGCACGCAGCAGCATTCCTGTCTCGAGCCGCACGCCGCCGTCGCGCGCTTCGACGGCGACCGTCTCACTGTCCACGTCTCGACGCAGGCCGTGTTTCATCTGATGGAGCTGATCGCCAAGCGCTATAAGCTCGACCACGACAAGGTGCGCGTGATCGCCGATCATGTCGGCGGCGGCTTTGGCTCGAAAGCCGCGCTTGGCGTGGAGACAACCACTGCGATCGATCTGGCGCGCGAAGCCAAGGCGCCGGTGAGAGTTGCCTATGACCGGCACGAGGAATTGTCCGTCACCGGTTATCGGCCGGCGGCGGAGATGAAAATCGCGCTGCTGCCGTCCGAGCAGGGCGAATTGAAGGCGCTGTCTTTCACCGCACATGCCGACACCGGCGCGGCCACGAACTCCACGATCGCCGCCCTTGCACGCCTGATCTATCCGGCGGAAGCAAAGGAGCTCGCCGATTTCGACGTCATCAGCAATCTGCCGGCGGGTGCGCCCTTCCGCGGCCCCGGCGGTCCGCCGATGGCATTTGCGCTTGAACAGGCGATCGACGAGGCCGCGCTGCGCATGAACGTCGATCCGATCGCGCTGCGCAAGCGCTGGGACCCCGACCCGAACCGCCAACGGCTCTACGATTGGGCCTTGAGCCTGGATGTGTGGCGCAACCGGAAACCGATCGCCGCGCAGAGCGGCCGCTATCGCCGCGGCGTCGGCGTCGCCACCGGCTACTGGCTTTATCTGTGGCAGCCGGGTTCGAAGGTTGAAGTATCGGTCAAGCGCGGACGGCTCGTTGTCAGCACTGCCACCCAGGACATCGGCACCGGTACGCGCACCGTGATCGCCAATACGATCGCACGCGAGTTCGGACTGGAGCCGCATGAGATTGACGTCAGGATCGGCGATTCGAAATTGCCGGAAGGGCCCGGCTCGGGCGGAAGCCGCGTCACGGCATCAGTCATTCCGCCGATGCTGCTTGCGATCGGGCAGCTGAAGACCGCAATCCGGCAGAATGCAAGACGACAACCCGTCCCCGGCTCCAACGCGCCCTGGCGCGAGTTGCTCGCGGCATCGCCTGACCTCTCCGCGTCAGGCGTGCGGCCGGAAGACTCCCGCCGGACGGCGCCGGGCGTCGAGTCGCCACTAAAGCAGGCCGGCTTCCTGGGCTGGATCTTCGGCTGGATGATGCGGCGCTTCTCCAATCTTGCGATCGGCGCCGGCGTGCCGAGCTCGGTGCAGATCGTCGAGGTCGAGGTCGACACCTGGCTCGGCCATGTGCGCGTCGTCAACGTTCACACCGGCATTGCGGTCGGCAAGATCGTGGCGCCCGCGCTGGCGCACAGCCAGGCAGCCGGCGCCGTCATTCAAGGCATCGGCTACGCGCTCTACGAAGCGCGAGAGGTTGATTCGCGCACGGGAGATGTGCTCAGCGGCAGCATGGAAGATTACCGGATTCCCGGCATTGCCGACACGCCTGTCATCGACGTGCATTTCGACCAGGCTGGATATGATCACGTGCTCGGCGGTGGTGTCGGCATCGGTGAGGTCGCGACCGTGCCCACCTCGCCGGCGGTCGCCAATGCGATTCACAACGCTACAGGCGTTCGGCTGACGGAGTTGCCGATCCGCCCCGATCGTCTCGTCGCCGCACTCAAAGGGAGGGCCGCCGCATGACAGCAACAGCCATGAACGCTACGCACACAGGTGAATTCCGCGCCGCCGGCACCGATCTCTCCGAGCGACGACGCAGCGGCGTCTCGAGGGGACCGTTGATCGATATTGCGGCCGCACCCGATATGATCGGGATGCATTGGGCCGCCGACGGGAGCTTGCGCCTCGGCGCGTTCACGACCATTGCGGCGATCGCCGCCGATCCGCTCATTGCCGCCGCATATCCGGGCGTTGCGGCCTCCGCGCAAGGTCTGGCAACGCCACAGATCCGTCACCTCGCCACCCTCGGCGGCAATCTCGCACAGCGTTCGCGCTGCTGGTATTTTCGAAACCCGCACATCGCGTGCCTGAAGAAAGGCGGCTCCGACTGTCCGGCACGATCCGGCAATCATCTCTATCATGTCGCCTTCGACCTCGGCCCCTGCGTGGCGCCGCATCCCTCGACTATGGCGGCGGCGCTGCTCGCCTATGAAGCGAAAGTAACCACCGATCGAAGAAGCTCGCTGACGATCGGCGATCTGCTCGGCGACGGCTCCAACGGCACCGCCGACAACACGTTGCAGCCGGGCGAGATGATCAAGAGCGTCACACTTGCCTCGCCGCTGCAAGGCGAGCGCGCACTATACAAGCGCGCGATCAGCCGCACGCATGCCGAATGGCCGCTGGTCGAAGTCTGCGCGCGTGCCGTGATCAGGGACGGCACGTTCCACCTCATCCGCCTCGCTGCCGGCGGCATCGCCCCGGTGCCGCTGCGGCTCGCGGCTGCGGAAGGTGTGTTGCAGGGCAAGCAAGCATCTGTATCCATCATCGCCGAGGCTGCGCAGCAGGCGACTTCCGGCGCGAAGCCATTGCCAATGACGGGCTACAAGGTCGATCTCTTGAAGGGCATCGTGCGGGATGTGCTGGAGCGGCTCATGGGGTAGACTTCAGGCATTCTTGGTATGATGAATTCATACCTTCTACTATTAGCCCAAGGCCGCCGCCCAATGCACCTGAACGATGAAGCGCACAAGCTGGCAAACGAGCTGGCGGAGCTCACCGGCGAGAACTTGACGTCGGCTGTAATCGTGGCGCTGCTTAGGACATGATGAGTTTTGGTTAGATCAAGTTCGCCGAATATGCGGTTCACCTCTCCCGCTTGCGGGGGAGGTCGGCGCGAAGCGCCGGGTGGGGGCTCTCTCCACTCGGGCGGCATCGCCCGCGGAGACACCCCCACCCCAACCCTCCCCCGCAAGCGGGAGAGGGAAGGCACCTTCTTCGTGGTCGCAATCAAATCTAATTCCATCATGCTTAGCGAACAGGATTGATGAGTTCGCTCCACCCATCCTACGAAGCTAACGGAATCTAATGATCCTCGAACTCGTCTTCCTCGTTGACCTTGCTGCGGGCTCCGAACCAGCGCGAGATCGACTTCTTGCCGAGCGATCCCGTCGAATAGGGATCGCGCGACCCGTAAGGATTGCGCTGGGCGCGCGCGGCGACCTGCTCGCCTGAGACCGCGGCCGGCTGGCAGATGGTGCGGCGCGACGGGCGGCGCATCAGGTCGACGTGGATGTGATCCTCGTGGTGCGAGTTGGAGCCCGGCGCCAGCACGGTGTTGAACTGCTGGCAGGCGGCGGCCTGGATGTCGCGCAGGAAGCCCTGCTCTTCCGGCAGGCCGCGCCAGCCGCCCCTCACCGTCACGCGCCGTCCGTCGGCGAGCGTGAAGCCTGCGATGTCGAGCGCATTGCCGAAGGCATGCTCGGAAATATGCGCGTGCGGATTGCCGTTCATGCCGCGGCAGGAATAGGCGGAGATCTGCTTGATCTCGACGACGCGTACGCCGAACCAGCGCATCGACGCCGGCTGCACGGAATCGGTGAGCCAGCGGTCGAGCGCGGAGACGATGGGGCATGCGAGCGTCGCCGCAGGCTTCATCGAGACCTGCCCGAAGGCGTTGACCGGATTGCCCTGCGCCGGTCCGAGCCGCGGCGCGGCCGGCGACGGCGATGCTGAATAGGATGGCTGTGAATATGGCGCAGACGACTGCGGCGCATATCGCTCGCGCGACTGATAGGACGGCGCCGCCATATAGCCGCCGTTGCGCGATGCCGGCGTACCCTCGGGAGGCAGATCGATATCGTTTTCCTGCGGAGCGGCGACGCCCGGCGCGGAAAGCGAGATCGGACCGTTCGATGGCGCGGCATAGTTCGGCTGACTCGGTGCCGGATAGCTTCCCGAATGGTTGCCTGAATACGTGCTCGGATAATTCCCTTGTGGCGGCGCTGCCGCCGGCGCGCGGCTGATCGGCCAGCGCGGCTGATTGCCGATATTGGCGGGCGGCCGCAGGCTTTCGTCAGCAAAGCCGAAGCTCGTGATGTTTTCGCCGAGCGCCGCCACCTTCAGCGGGTATTCCGCACCGCACACACCGGGACCGGAGATCGGATCGATCCGGACCACTTCGGGGCTTTCTTTGACCGCACCGGACTTCAGGCAAGCGATTTCGGCCTCGGCGCGCCACGGTTCGCGCTCGGCGGACTGAAAGAATCCGCGGCCACAACCAGCTAGCGAAACGAGGACGAAGGAGCCGACGAGATACAAACGAACTCCGCGCGTCATCCGCGCAGGTTCAACTAATTTATTTAAAGACTCTTCAACATATTGATTTTACGAATTTTTTACCATGTTTCCGGGTCTCGTCGCCTGTGGAGAGCGGCTGGATGGACAATAAAACTTACTTTTTGGGCCGGGAACGCTTTGCTAGCCTCGAAGTTAGTTGCGGGCACGACTTGAACCCAAGGGAGCCTTCCCAATGGATTTCGTAAGTCCTCTCGTCAGCAGGCTTGGCGTTGTAGCCGCATATGTTGCACTCGCCTTCGTCGGCGCGATTGTGCTCGGCGTGTTCTAGACTTCCCATCCTAAAGGTGGAGCTAGAGCGCCCGGTGACCGTGTCACCGGGCGTTTTCGCGTAAAGCCAAACGCTGCCCGGCGGACGTCGGCCATGACGTTGCCAGGCTGTCGGCGCGGCGGGTGATGCGGCTCCAGTTGTTGCCGGAGCAGTAGAAGCGATAGAGCGCGCAGGCTTCGACGCGAAGCGTGTTGGTCCCCTTCATCGACATTGTGCCGTAGTAGGTCTCGCCGCTGTCCTGGCTGTAGATGCTGCCGGTCCATTGCCGTTCTTTCTTCGGCTTCATGTTGATCAGGATCGCTTCGCCCCTCTCGTTCGATGACATCAGCAGATAGCCGCACAGCGCGTTGCCGCATTTGGCGATCCGCACCGTGCCCTTGCCTTCGGTCAGCCAGTCACCCATCGGCGAATCCGATGGCTCTTCCTCGCTCTGATGCGCAACGCGCTCGACCTCCGGCGCAGGAGGCGCGGCCTCGACCGGCTTCGTGGCCGGCGGCGGCAACGGGACAGAAGCCTGCTGAACCGGTGACGGTGTGGGCGGCGGAGGTGGCGGCGGCGCAGCGACGATCTCGCTTGTCGATGCAGCCGGTGAGTAGACGGCGGGCGGCGCGGCGACGACGGTCTTGGCGGGCGCCGTGGTCGCCGGCGGTGGCGGCGACGCGGGTGGTGCGGGCGGCGCGACCGTCTGCGGCTGAGGCGGCACAGGTTTTGGCGCTACGCCCGCGTCGCGATTCTCCTCCAGGCGCTTGCGGCGCCAGTCGAGGCTTCTGGAGATCGAGACGCACGATCCGGAACGGCAGTGCCTTGAGGATTCGATGTGGACCCGGTGACCGCCGACGCTGAATGAAATCGAGCGGCCGGCCTCGGCCGAAGATGTGAGCGCGATCAGCACGGCGAGAAAACCAAGTCGTTTCATCGAAGCCTCCCGCAGGTGATGCGGCAGGCTAGTCGCGGGGAACCTGGGCTGGATGTGATTTGAATCACCGAGCCACACTGCTCGTTGCTGGCCTCCCGTGACGTACATCACAGAATGCGTCCGCCTGCCCGCATAGGTTCCGACTACGTTCAACGACCACAAGCCGCTCGGGAGGCTCTCATGAAGAAGCTCTACGTCCTCGCCGCATTGTTGATGGCCGCGACCTCGGCGCAGGCCGGCGGGATCACCTTCGAAGTCAATGGCGAGCGCGTCCGCGTTGAAGCGCCGCGCAATTGCAACGCCCTTTCCTGCGTCAAGATCACCGCGCCCGGATACAACGGCACGCTCGGCAATATCGATCTCAAGGGCCTCGGCTCGAAGGGCAAGGACGACGATGACGTCGTCGCCACCGCGCCGGCGAAACCGGCGCCTGCGCCGGCTCCGGTCCAGGCCGCCACGGCGCAGCCTGCCGCTCCCGCCGCGCCATCGCCTGCGCCCGCGCCTGCTCAATCGACCGTCGCGGCTGCAACGCCTGCCCAAAGCAACGTCGCTCCGCCTGCGCCTGCCCCGCAGCCGGCTCCCGTCGCCGCAGCGGCCGCGTCCGATCCGAACTCGCCGCTCGGCGTCTGGGCGACTGAAGAGAACAAGGGCAACGTTCGCATCGAGGAATGCGGCGCCAACCTGTGCGGCTATTCCGTCAACACCGGCGAGCGGATCCTGATCAACATGAAGCCGCAAGGCGGCAAGTGGACCGGCCGGATTCACGATCCGAACAGCGGCCGCAATTACGACTCGACGATCGCGCTGAAGGGCACCAATACGCTCAAAGTCCAGGGCTGCGCCTTCGGCGGCATGTTCTGCGGCGGCCAGACCTGGAAGCGCGTGAGCTGACGATTTTCTCCCGAGCCTGAAGGCCCCATGCGATTTCACGGGGCCTTCTTTTTTGCGCGCTCGCGGATGGTTGCGCGTTCGTTACCGGGTTGCGCGACGAAACAAATCTCCTGTGCGAAAGTTCGTTCGCTCGGTTTGCGATCAGGCCGCACGCCGCAGCCAGTCCCGCATCCGCTGAAACAGATTTCTGCGCGGCTGCGGTCGCATCGCGGCCGCATCGACAACCATAGGCTCGATCTCCGGCGCAAATGACGGCGGAGCGACGGGCTGCGCCTCTTCGATTGGAGCGGTGGGCTGCGCCTTATCGACGGACGCACCGGCTGCCGCATGGATCACCACCGTGTCGACCATCACCGTCAGGCCATCATCCGGCGCAATCGGCGGCGGAGGCTGATCGGCTGGGGGCGTTGCAGCGACGGAAGGCGGCGCAACACTCCGCCTGCTCCGGCGCTTTTCCTGCGCCGGCTGTTTGGCCCGCGGCTTGCGCGTGGTCGCGGCATGTGCGGCCGCGGAGAGTGCGATCGGGCCGACATTCTCAAGAAACGCACGCTCGTAATCGCGCGAGAGCCGATCCACGGCGTCCGGCAGCGGCAGCCAGTCCACGGCCTTCACGTCGCGCATCAGCTCGTAGGCCGCGTCACCGCGCGCTTCCATGCGCCAATAGTGCACCACCTTGGAGCCACCGCGGGATTCATAGGCCAGGGTGCCCAGGAATTCGTGCACGGACACCTCGTGCCCGGTCTCTTCCATCACCTCGCGCTCGGCCGCGGCGCGCGGCGTCTCGCCGTCGTCGAGTTTGCCCTTGGGCAGAACCCATTCATTGCGCTTGCGCAGGCGCACCACCGCGAACAGCGGCGGCTCCGCCTGCCGCAGCACAATGCCTCCCGCCGCCAGCACAGGCGTTCGCGCCATCTTTCTTGCCGCTTTCCGACTTCGAATCTTGCGACCATATAGAGACAAGCGGCCGCAAAATCGAGATCAGGATTACGGTTTCCGCAGCAGCGCCTCGCCCGCGCGGATGCGCCCGCCTTCCACAACATTGTCGGCGAATTCGAAATTCTCGGGCGCCAGCACGATGATGGTCGAGCCGTGCTCGAACCAGCCGAGTTCATCGCCCTTCTTGACCCGCGCAAGGCAGGCGAAGTCCACCGGTCCCCTGCTCTGCGCGTTGAGTGTGACGTCGAGGAAATGCAGGCGGATGCTGGCGACAAGAATGGCGGCGACCGGCACCAGCGTCAGCGCCTCGCCCGACGGCAGCCGCGCCTGCAGCACCGCGCGCTCGTTCTTGCAGAACAGACGCTCGACGCGCTTCAGCGCGATCGGGTTGACGTTCCAGACATCGCCATGGATGAACGTCACCCGCTTGATCGTGGCGTCATACGGCGCGTGAAAGCGGTGATACATGCTCGAGGTCAACCTGAGCGTCAGGAAGCGGCCGTTGCGATGTTGCTCGACCAGCGCGGGATCGCCGAGCAGGTCGAGCAGCGAGTATGGCGCGCCTTTGATCTGGAACAGCTCGGTATCGGCGATCCGGCCGTGCGCGCCGATGATGCCGTCACTCGGGCTGCTTACGACCGTCGGATCAGGGTCGAACGGCCGCAGCCCGGGGCGCAGCTCGCGCGTAAAGCAATCGTGCAGGCTCTTGAATTCGCTCTTCCTCGCTTCCGACAGGTCGAGGTCGGAAAAGAGCCGCCAGCACCCAATCGAGAAATCGCGCACCAAAGGGTTCTCGATCTTGCTGAACCAGCCCATGAAGCGCGTCAGCGCCGCCCGTGGAACGCGGTTGGTCAACAGGAAATTGAGGTCCTCCTGCTCCGTGAAGCGGGCGATCAGGCGCCGGATTGTCATCAATCTGTCAGCAGGATTGGCTAGCGCTTCAGGCATGGATTCGTCCCTTCCGATTCTTTCGCTGTCCGCCGCTGCGGTCGCTAGCGCCGCGGCAGTCTTTCCCAAATTGCAGGCGCGGCTCGCACTGTCGCGTGCCAAACACCGCTCGCTGACCGGACATTCCAAAATGTCCAAGATGGTCGCGCGGCTGGTACCGCATTACGAGTTCGATATCGACGACTTCTTCGCTTCCGACGGCGCGCCCGCGGATGTCGCCATGCAGCGGCAGGACGCCTTCTTCCGCCTCGCCTGCCTGTTTGAAGAGTGTTACGCCAAAGGCCGGCAACTGACGGCCGACGCGGCCGAGCACATCTCCGACCTGCAGTTCACCGAAAGCTACCGCGTTCCGTTCCAGTACAGCCGCCTGGTGCGGGAAAATCTCGGCACCGGCACCTTCATGGAATCCTCCGCCGGCGTCACCGTCACGGACGTCGACGGCAATGTGTTCTACGACCTGACCGGCTCCTACGGCGTCAACATCTTCGGCAACGACTTCTACAAGGAGTGCATCACCGAAGCCGAAAAGCGCGCCCGCGCGCTCGGCCCCGTGCTCGGCCCCTATCATCCCGTGATCACCGAGAATGTGCGGCGGCTGTGCGAAATCTCCGGCCTCGACGAAGTCTCGTTCCACATGTCCGGCACCGAAGCGGTCATGCAGGCGGTGCGGCTCGCCCGCTACCACACCAAACGCTCGCACCTCGTCCGCTTCGCCGGCGCCTATCACGGCTGGTGGGGCGACGTGCAGCCCGGCGTTGGCAACCCGGTGTCGCCGCACGAAACCTATACGCTCGCCGACATGTCGGAGCGCACGCTGCACGTCCTGCGCACCCGTAAGGACATCGCCTGCGTGTTGGTCAACCCCTTGCAGGCGCTGCATCCGAACGCCAACGCGCCCGGCGATTCCGCGCTGGTCGACTCCTCGCGCAAGGGCGCGTTCGACCGCGCGGCCTACACCGAATGGCTGAAGAAGCTCCGCGAGGTCTGCACCGAGCGCGGCATCGTCCTGATCTTCGACGAGGTCTTCGTCGGCTTCCGCCTCGCCGCCCGCGGCGCGCAGGAATATTTCGGTGTCCGCGCCGACATGGTCACCTACGGCAAGAGCCTTGCCGGCGGCCTTCCCGTCGGCGTGGTCTGCGGCCGCAAGGATCTGATGCGCCGCTTCCGCGACGATCGCCCGGCCGACATCTGCTTCGCCCGTGGCACCTTCAATTCGCACCCCTATGTGATGACGGCGATGGATGAGTTCCTGAGCCGCCTCGCCAGCCCGAACTTCAACGCCGTCTACCAGGGACTCGACGAGACCTGGAATGGCCGCGCCAAAGCTTTGAACGACCGGCTGGCCGCAAACGACCTGCCCGTCCGCGTCAGCAATCTCTCCTCGATCTGGATGGTGCAGTACACCGAGCCGTCCCGCTACAACTGGATGCTTCAATACTACCTGCGTGCCGAGGGATTGGCCTTGAGCTGGGTCGGCACCGGCCGCCTGATCTTCAGCCTCAACTACACCGACGCCGACTTCAACGAAGTCGCCGACCGCTTCGTCGCAGCGTCCGAGAAGATGAAGCGCGATGGCTGGTGGTGGCATGATGCTGCGCTGACTAACAAGGATATCAAGCGGCGGATTTTGAAAGAGATGCTCGCCAAGAGATTCGGGCGCTAAGGACGCACTTCCCTCTGTCGTCATCGCTAGGCTCGCCTCCTTCGGCATTGCGAGGAGCGAGAGCAACGAAGCAATCCATCTATCCCCGCGCGGAGAGGTCGATTGCTTCGCTTCGCTCGCAATGACGACCTCTGATCCAGTGCTCTAGAACGTTGATGGCCGGGACAAGCCCGGCCATGACGCCTTTCTCTACTAACCCGCAAGACTCACGCCGGCTTGACGTGCTTCTCGAGGCCCGGATCGATCAGCTCGCCCTTCATGAGGGCCAGCGGCGCCTTGTAGTACAGTTTCAGATCGTGGAAGGGATCGGTCATGATCTTGGTCATCCAGACGAGGCCAGTCTCGACGTCGCGGATGAAGAACAGGTGCACGGTGCGGAACAACAATCCGCCGATGCCGACCGCCAGCCACACCTTGGCAACCTGGCGCATGAAATCAGCGCTTGTGGCCCACGGCTCGACCATTCCGAACAGCGTCGGGCTGAAATACAGCACCACGGGCGACAGGGCCCAGATCGTCATCAGCACGACCTTGCGCTGCAGGTTGTAGCCGACCTTGATATCTTCCTTGTGCTCATGGGTGGCCTGGTTGACATGGTCATAGCCCTTTGGCTCGAAGAAGAAGTGACCGGCCTGCCGCGTCGTCATCGAGACCAGCCAGCCGACCAGCGCCGACACGACGGGATCGAAGAACAGCATCACATAGGCAAACAGGAAGCTCAGCGCGCTGACGAAGTGCAGCGACTGGTTGATGCGGCTGTGATGATAGTAGCGATGGTCATCCCAGCGCTGGGTTTTCAGTTCCTGCAGGAAGTCCTTAATCATTCTCTACCCCCTCATTCTTTCGTGTTCGAGGTCTATCGGGATTCGATGTCCGGCATGTGACATCATGATGTTGACATGTGACAAAGCGCAGCGGCGCGATGACGCAAGCCAGAAGCGCTTACGCGTCAGGCCGCCGCGGCGACGTCGGTTTTGCGGAAACGCACCAGGGAGAAATGCCCGAGCGGCGGAATCAGGCGGCGCTCCGCCAGCTCCATGCCGCGCGCACCGGCGAGCCACTGCGCATAGCGTGACCAGGCGAACTCGGCGGTGCGGAAGCCGAGCGGACGAACCACCGGCTGCAGGCGCTGCTCGATGAAGCGGCGCATGCCGGCATCGGCGCTCACGCGGGTCAGGATGATCAGTTCGCCGCCCGGCCGCAGCACGCGGGCGAACTCGTCGAGCGCCTTTTCCGGGTTCGGCACCGCGGTGACGACATATTGCGCCATCACGACGTCGAACGAGTCGTCTGGGAATTCGAGGTTCTCGGCGTCCATCACCGCAAGGCCCTCGATGTTCTTCAGGCCGAATTCGTCGACGCGTTTCTTCGCCTTCTGCAGCATCGCTTCCGAAATGTCAGTGCCGAAGATACGCAAGTGAGGCGCGTATAGCGGTAGTGAAATGCCGGTGCCGACGCCAACCTCGAGCACGCGCCCGCCGATTTTGTTGGTTGCCGCAATCGCCGCCTTGCGGCCCTTCGAAAACACACCCCCGAACACGAGGTCGTAGACCGGCGCCCAGCGGTCATAGGCCTGCTCGACCGTTTCGCGGTCGAAATCGAGCTGCCTCGCACCGTCAAGCTTGATGATATCTGCCATGGTTGGTTCTGCCTTCTCGTCTCACGCACATCACTGTTGTTGCGATGAACTTTCTTAACTCAGCCCTGTACGGCGGTGGTGGCGGGCACCCCGAGCACCGGCCGCAGTGTGCGGCTCGGCTGCAGCGCCGTCAGATTGCCGATGAACTGCCGCGCGCTGTTTTCCCAGGAGCGCGCCAGTGCAAAATTCCGGCACGCCTCGCGCGACACCGTCAGCGCGCGCAGGCACGCTGCGCCGAGGTCAGTATCCAGCGCACCGATCGGATGATCGGCGATAACGTCCTTCGGGCCGGTCACCGGAAACGCGGAGACTGGCGTTCCGCACGCCAATGCCTCGAGCTGCACGACGCCGAACGTGTCGGTCAGGCTAGGAAACACGAAGACGTCGGCGGCGGCGAGATGCGCGGTCAGGTCCGCGCCCTTCTTCTCGCCCAGGAAAATCGCATCCGGAAATTTCTGTTCGAGCTGCGCCCTCTGCGGTCCGTCGCCGACGACCACCTTCGATCCCGGCAGGTCAAGCGACAGAAACGCTTCGATATTCTTTTCAACCGCGACGCGGCCCATGGTCATGAAGATCGGCCGCGGCAAATCGAGCGTGGCGGGGCTATGCGGGTTGAACAACTCGGTGTCGACGCCGCGCGTCCAGAAGCCGAGCTTGCGGAATCCGCGCGCGGTAAGTTCCTGCCGCAGCGAGTCGGTTGCGACCATGACCGTGGAAGACGCCGCATGAAAGTGCCGCATCACCGCATAGCCGACGCTCAAGGGAATTCCGGTGCGGACGGCAACATATTCGGGAAAGCGCGTCGTATAGGACGTGGTAAACGCGAGCTTGCGGCGGCGGCAGTAGGCGCGAACCATCCAGCCGATCGGCCCCTCGGTCGCGATGTGGATGGCCTCGGGTGCCGCCTCCTCGATCCGCCGCGCGATCTCGCCCCTCGTCGGCAGGGCGATGCGCAGGCCCGGATAGGTCGGCAACGGCAGCGAAGGGAATCCCTCCGGCGTAAGGAAGCTGATATCGGCGCCAAGCGCCGAAGCGCTGCGCGAAAGCGACGTCAGCGTACGCACGACGCCGTTCACCTGTGGATGCCACGCATCCGTCGCAATCAAGATCTTCATGGCCCGAATCCGAAATTAACGATTCTCAAGTCGGACGTTGGGACATGGATATTTCAGGCGTATGACGTCATCGTTCTGTAAGGTTCTTTTTTGAACCCATCACCAGGCTTTTGATGTAACGTGACAGAATGATGTCAGACACGAACGACAATTCCGCGCGATCCCGCCGGCGGCGAAGGCGACGGAGCTATGCGCTTCTGATCCTTGCTGTCGGGATGCTCGTGTTCTGCGTCGCCGCCGGCACGCTGTACTACGTGCTGCGGCCGACAACGCTGCGGATTGCCGTTGGCCCTGCGAACAGCGAGGACCAGAAACTGGTCCAGCTCATGGCGCAGACATTTGCGCGCGAAGGCAGTCCGGTGCGGCTGTCGGTGGTCACGACCGAAGGGACGACGGAAAGCATCGCCCTGTTCACCGACGGCAAGGCCGACCTCGCCGTCGCGCGCGGCGATCTGAACTTGCCGACCAACGCCGAGTCGGTCGCCATCCTGCGCAAGAACGTCGTCGTGCTCTGGGCGCCGTCTGGCCTTCCCGCCAAGGGCTCGAGGAAGCAGCCGACGGCGAAGATCAAAAGCCTCGACGAACTTGCCGGCCATCGCGTCGGCGTGATCGGGCGGACGCAGGCCAATGTCACGCTGCTGCGCGGGATCCTGAAGGAGTCCGGCATCAACCCCGACAAGGTCACGATCAGCCAGTTCGCCACCAACCAGATCAACGAAATGGCAAAAGATCAGTCGGTCGACGCCTACATGGCGGTCGGTCCGCTCAAGAGCAAGATCACGGTGGATGCGATCGCGGCAACTGCGGCTGCGCGCGGCGAACCGAAATTCCTCCCCATCGAAGTTGCCGAGGCGATTGCCAAGAAGAACCCGATCTATGAATCGGAGGAAATTCCCGCCAGCATCTTCGGCTCTTCACCGCAGCGGCCGGAAGACAAGGTCGATACGGTCGCCGTGAACCATCTGATCATCGCGCCGAAGTCATTGTCTGATACGGTGGTCGCCGCCTTCGCCCGCCAGCTCTTCACCAACCGCCAGCAACTCGCGCGGGAAATGCCGACCGCCTCACAGATCGAGAAGCCCGACACCGAGAAGGATGCCGCGCTGCCGGCGCATGCGGGCGCAGCCGCCTATATCGACGGCAACGAACGCACCTTCCTCGAAAAATACACTGACTATATCTGGTTCGCGGTGTTGATCCTCTCGGGCCTCGGATCGGCCGGCGCCTGGTTCAAACATTACTGGAACAAGGACGAGCGCGAGCAGTATCTGGCTCATCGCGATCATCTGCTGGAACTGATTGCACGGGTAAGGAAAGCGGAAACGCCGGAAGATCTGGTCGAGATGCAAAATGCAGCCGACGGCATGTTGCGCGAGACTCTCGAATGCTATGACGACGGCACCGTCGAGGAAAGCGATCTATCAGTGATCGCGCTCGCGCTGGAGC
This sequence comes from Bradyrhizobium hereditatis, assembly GCF_020329435.1. Lineage (GTDB taxonomy): Bacteria > Pseudomonadota > Alphaproteobacteria > Rhizobiales > Xanthobacteraceae > Bradyrhizobium > Bradyrhizobium hereditatis. Next base: position 228,392 of record NZ_JAGKJK010000002.1, read on the forward strand.
AGTTTCATCATGCAGTCTCCGACCGCCGCGCGGTGCTCGCCGGAGCCGGCGCTGCCGACTCACCGCGGATGCGCGTCGGCTAGGCTCCCTCCCCTTCTCGAAGAGAGCGGAGCGACGCTGCGAAGCGGCGGCAAGTTTCCCTTAGGACGTTCTTGAAAACGCGTCATTTCACAACTTCTGTGACGGGTTTTCCTTTATCAACTATGTGGACTGTCAACATCTTCAACGCCTCGTCGCCTGCAACTTTGAAGCCGGCATGGGGTACGTTACGAATGTTGATCGTGGCTGCTCCGGTGGGGAATTGCCTCTGGCTTCCGTCCGGTAGCTCAAGCATCGCACCGTCGAGTACGTAAACGACTTCCTCGCCCGGATGTATGTGTCTCGGAAGATTTTCACCGGGCGGGACAGTGACGATGGTGACGATGACGTCCATGTCCTTTCCGGTCAAATCTGCTCTCTTAAGTTCGTCCCGCGTGATGCCCTGCGCATGGGCGGAACTGATCAACATAGCCATGATGGATGTAAGAAATAGTTTTTGCATATTTGGCTCCCATAAAATGCATCAAAAAAGCAATCGTATCCGTAAGACGCGAGTAGCAACAGCAGCCACTGCAAACGTCGCAATCTTCGCTACGGTGGGAACGGTAGCATAGCCTCACCAGACCTACGAGGAGTCCAGTCGCTTAAGATGCGGCAGTACGACTGACCAAGGGAACGGTGGTGTGCTGTCGCAGCCAATGGCATGTTTTGCGAAATGATCGAGTGCTATGTCGACGTAGCCGTCGAGGAAAGCGACCTATCGGTGATCGCTCTTGCGCTCGAACAACTCCATCATGCCGTAGTCAGCGCCAATGGCGACGGTGATGACGATGGCCCCAATAGTGACGATGTCCCGCTCGTGCCCAGCCATAGCTCGTGTAGGGATTACCTCGCCCATAATTCTGGCAATTGGCGTTTGGATAATACTGAGCGCACCTGCCCGGATTTGTAATCACGTGCTGCGCCGATGCCGGATTGGCAGGAACGGACAGGAATAGCAGGGCAACGGCGCCAACTAAAAGCATTGGTCTCGTCATGGGGTCTCGCCTATCTCTGGACTCCATCTCCAACGGCGCCAAATCCTGGGGGTTCCTACTTGAATCCATTGTTGCTCGGCCTACGCGACCAGATTGCACCCGGCATGCCAACGGTCCGTCAACGAAACCTTAACGAAACAATTCCCTAACGCGACGAAACCATTTTGGCGATTTCGTGCAAATGTCCTGAAACGGTTCACCTGTACTGCTTTCCCCAACGACGCGCTGAAACTGGCGCGACTGGGCGTAGAACAGGGGACGACCAATGTTTAATTCATTTCGACTGAACACCCGCTTTGCTGCCGCCTTCACTGCTCTGGCAATCGGCGCCACCGCATTTTCCGCACCCGCCACCGCAGCCCCGCTGCCGCTGTTTCCGTTCTTCCTGCCGCAGCCGCAGTTCGAAGCAGCCCCGCCGCCGGTTGCTGCCACCCCGCGCGAGGAGGAAGAGCGGTTCGAGCTTCCGGCCCGCCTGCGCCGCCAGGTCGTGAACTACTCTACCCGCGAGGCGCCGGGCACGATCATCATCAATACCCCTAACACCTATCTCTATCTCGTGCTCGGCAACGGCCAAGCGATGCGCTACGGCATCGGCATCGGCCGTGACGGCTTCACCTGGTCGGGCGTGCAGACGATCACCCGTAAGGCCGAATGGCCGGCCTGGACCCCGCCGCCGGAAATGATCGCCCGCCAACCTTATCTGCCGCGCCACATGGCCGGCGGCCCTGGCAACCCACTCGGCGCCCGCGCGATGTATCTCGGCGGCACCATCTATCGCATCCACGGCACCAACGATCCCTCGACGATCGGCACCCGCGTTTCCTCCGGCTGCCTGCGCCTCACCAACGAAGACGTTAAAGACCTCTATTCGCGCGTCAGCGTCGGCACCAAGGTGATCGTGCTGCCGATGACGGACCGCCGCGCCGATCTGGGGCGGACCATCCGCTGAGCCATTAAGTTTCTCAAATACGAAAGACGGCCTCGGCATTCGCCGGGGCCGTATTGTATTTGATCTAGGTCCTACTCATGAACTGCGTTCATTTCGGCAATCGCCGCGGATGTCCGCGTTTGCCCTCGAAAGCGACCAAATTGCAGGCAGACGGCAAAGCGCTTCCGACTGCGGAGTCGCATGGCTAACCGCCGGAGCTAATAGAGATGCTGCCGCCAAATCTGGCGAATCATCCGATGAGCCATCGCCCTTTATGATATCGAACTTCACCAAGCCCTCGTCTCGCATTCTCAACAGGAGGGATTGGCAAGTTTCTTCACGCGCAACATTGGCGCGTTTCATGAGCTCATATGTTTTGAGCAGCTTCTTACGCAGCCATTTTGAGCGGCTTCTCGCGCAGCGCGCTCAGGATATTTTCTCGATCTTTCGGCAAGACTGTACTCGTCCAACCGCCCTAAATCACTGAGAATACGAAAGCTGATCTTCCGTAACCACTCGCTCAATGTTCCCTGATTTGCTCTTGATGCGGTATCTAAGCCGTCCGTCTGCCTCAATGGGCATGCGTTGAACGATTGTGTAAATCATTGGTGGATCAGTTGCGGCACGACCTTGTGGACCTTGGGGCTGGTGGTGAACGTCTTCATTCAGCTTATAGGCATATGACATTTGTCTACCTCTGAAATTTATGGCTGCTCTAGTGTAGACCATGCTGTGATGCAATGCACGCTGTTGTCCTTCCAGCGCAGGCTCATGCTGCGCCAGCAGCGCGCCCGCCCATGTCACTACGATCGAAGCTGAAGGGATGCAGTCAGGTGCGAGCCGACAGATTCAAGAAGAAGATGATATGCTCGATCGACGATTTCGTCCAATGAGCGGGTGCGTGTGAACATGGCTTGGGCCTGACCGAGTAACTCGTTGCGAGTCGGCATCCTGTTCAGATGAACGGCCGTCAGTGCGTCGCCGATATGGCACTTTGCTTCGTTAAGCGCCCCCCGCAGGCTGGACAATTCGGATGCGTGCATCGCCGATGTAATAGCCAGCGCAATCCGCTCAGGATTGAAATGTTTGGCAAGCTGCTCGGCCGCTCGATTGATGGCCCGCGCTCCGAGTCGATGTTCGTTGCGCCTGACCTGCTCGGGCGGCGCCTTCAGGTCCCAGACGATTCCAAGATAAGATAGCGCCTTCAAGATGTAGAAGGTCATATCAATTTCCCACCAACGAAACCCTTGGCGAACGCTACTTTGGTAGGCGTGATGATTGTTGTGCCACCCCTCACCCATCGTCACCAGCGCCAGCAGCCAGTTGTTGCGAGAATCATCCCCGGTGACATACCGCTTACGTCCGTGAACATGCGCGAGAGAGTTGATGCAAAAGGTCGCATGATAAAGCAGCACCGTGCTCCACAAGAATCCAACCACCAGGCCGGACCAACCTGCGACGAGAAAACAGCAAGCGGCGAGCGCTACCGCGGGCAAGACCTCAAACTTGTGCAACCATCTTAATTCGGGAAACGATGCCAGGTCCGCGACCTTCACCAGATCGGTCGCATCGTGTTTTCGCGCGAAGATCCAGCCAACGTGGCTGTACGCGAAACCTTTGTGCCGCGGCGAATGCACATCGCGATGAGTATCCGAATGCAGATGGTGGTGCCTGTGTTTGGCCGCCCACCACAGAACGCTCTTTTGTGCGCTGCTTTGAGCGAGCGCGGCAAGGATGAATTGAAATAGCCTGCTGGTAGAGTAGGACCGATGCGAGAAGTACCGATGGTACCCCGCGCCGATCGCGAACATGCGTAGCCAGTATATCGCTATGCCGATAACGATTGCCTGCGATGTGATGCCGGACCAGAATGCCGCGGCACATCCCAGATGGATCAATGCAAATGGGAGAGCGGAAGGGTAGACGATGTCATCGTGCTGGTCGTCGACGTCGATGTTGGACATATCAATTATTCTCAGTTCCTCATGGCTTCTATCGGACGCACGAAAGGCGCCCAAGGCCGACTCAAACGTGTTTGCAGGGCGCCAGCATTTGCTCGGCAAAAAGAACCCCGCCGCTGGCGGAGCCAGGTGGCGGGGTTCTCTATCAAAGGCTTTGCCAGTACATCCCTGGTCAAAGCGTTGATGGCGTGTGGGAGGCTTATACCGCGCGCAGATTTTCCGCAGCAGACTTGCCGGTCCGGCGGTCTGCGACGACTTCGAAGGAAACCTTCTGCCCCTCATTGAGGGTGCTCATGCCTGCACGTTCGACCGCGCTGATATGAACGAAGACATCCTGGCTGCCTTGGTCCGGCTGAATAAAGCCGAAGCCCTTTTGGTTGTTGAACCACTTCACTGTTCCCGTAGTCATGGGAGATCGTCCTTCGAGTGTGTGTAGTTGAGATCGCGCCAAACGCGATCGGTTAAGTCGAGATCTGGGGGAGGGTCGTCAGTCAGGCGCGCAATTTGCGGCGAGGCCAAGTCGTTCGGCCGAGGCTCGATGAACAACATATAGTTGTCATGCGATCGTATCGCAAGGAAATGTTTGGTTCCCCGACGAAATCGCGCACATTTGCTCAGGAACCGGACGCCAAAGGAGCCTCCAGAGTCTCGATACCCCCAGGCCCGATATGCCGCGCCACGAAACGAAACCGTTCAAAACCGCACGCATTTCAAGATCAACTTGCCGAAGCAGCAGTCAGGCTCAAGGCGCAAGCAGGCAAGTTACGGCGGGGAAAAAAGCGCGACGACGTACAGAGAACCCGCCTGATGCAGCCTTACTGAGCAGTGGCGTAGCTCCCGCCGCCGCGGTAGAACGTTATGGGGCGTTACAATTGGGGTCTGGGGGACGATGCGTCTGCCGATGCGTCTCAAAACTATTGCGATTGCGCTTGCGGTCCTCGCCGCTTCATTTGTCGTCAGCCTGAAGGTGATGGATTTCGTCGCGCCGCGCGCCACGAACCGGCCGCCGCCGCTTGCCGAATTGCCGCCGCTGCCGCCGGCCGCGCGCGCCTCCACCGTGATGGCCCCGATTGCGATTGCGCTGTCGGCGATCCGTGACGCCGCCGATCGCGGCGCGCCGCGCTCCTTCGCCGGCAAGGCGGACAATCCGGTCCCGCAGATCCTGCAGAACGCCGACATCGGCTGGACTGCCTCGCGCGGGCCGATCAGCGCGACCGGCGCGCAGGATGCACTGTCGCTGACGACGCCGCTGACGGGCACGCTGAACGTGACCGGCTCGCTGTCGGCCAAGGCAACCGACGCCATCGGCGATGCGCTCGGCGGCCTGCTCGGTGGCAATGCCGCCAAGCAGATCGGCAGCGTGAACATCAAGAACCTCAACGCCAGCGCCGAGATCAAGGGCAACGTCGTCATCACCTCACGGCCGCGGATCGCCGCGAACTGGCGCATCGATCCGAACCTCGCAGGCCAGGTCAATCTCGGTGACACCAGCCTCACGGTAGCGGGCGCGCGCGTCAACGTGCCGGCGCAGGTGAAGCCGTTGATCGATCAGAACGTCGCCGAACAGATCGCGCTGGTGCAGGCGCGCATGCGCAACGATCCGACGTTCGAACGCAACGCGCGGGCACAATGGATCAAGGCCTGCCGCTCGATTCCGCTGCAGGGCACGACCGCCGGCTCGACGATGCCGACACTGTGGCTGGAATTGCGCCCGACACGCGCGATTGCCGCGCAGCCGCGCGTCGATGCCGCCAACCTGATACTGACGCTCGGCATTGAAGCAGAGACCCGGATCACCCCTGGCGAAACAAAACCGTCCTGCCCGTTCCCCGCCACGATCGCTATCGTGCCGCCGACGCCTGGGCGGGTCGCGATTGGCGTACCCATCGACATGCCTTTCACCGAGATTACAAAGATCGTGGAGGCGCAGTTCGCCGGAAAGAGGTTTCCGGAGGACGGCTCGGGCGCGGTCGACGTCACCGTCAAGCGCGCCAGCGTCGCCGCATCCGGCAACCGCCTGCTGATTTCGCTGCTGGTGAGCGCCAAGGAGAAGAAGAGTTTTCTCGGCCTCGGTGGCGAGGCCAATGTGCACATCTGGGGCAAACCCGTGCTCGATCAGGCGGAGCAGACGCTGCGGCTCGCCGACGTCGAACTCGCGGTGGAATCGGAAGCCGCCTTCGGGCTGCTAGGGGCCGCGGCACGCGCGGCGATTCCGCATTTGCAGAAGACGCTGGCGGAAAAGGCGACCGTCGACCTCAAGCCGTTTGCGAGCAACGCGCAGAAGAAGATTGCGGCTGTCATCGCCGATCTGCAGAAGAACGAGGATGGCGTGCGGGTCTCCGCCGAGATCAGCAAATTGCAGCTCGCCGACATCGCCTTCGATTCCAAGACGCTGCGCGTGATCGCGGAAGCCGAAGGCGCGATCAACGTCAATGTGACCGCGCTGCCGGCGTTGTGACGACTGCTTCGATGCCGTAGGGTGGGCCAAGCGAAGCGTGCCCACCATCACCCAGCACAGTCTTGAAATGGTGAGGACGGCGCACGCGCGCCTTTGTCCACCCTACGCATCTACGCCCGCCGCTACGAACCCTCGAACTTGAACGAGAGGCTCAGCTTGGCGCGGTAGGCTTCGACCTTGCCACTGGCGTCCAGTTGCAGATCCAGTTTCATGACCTCCGCGACGCGCAGATCGCGCAGCGTCTCTCCCGCGCGGCCGACCGCGCCGGCGGCGGCCTTTTCCCAGGATTCCGTGCTGGTGCCGATCACCTCGATGACCTTGTAGACGCTGTCAGCCATGTCGTCCTCCCTTTGCTGTCAGGCAGGAGGCAGGTGCTCCTGCCGCTTGCAACGTAACATCGTAGGCCGCGCGCTGATAGGATGCGCCGCACCAATACGCAAAGAGACGTCCGCAAAATCAAATGGCCGGGCGGCATCACGCCGTCCGGCCATTTTGAGGAAACTTGACTTAAGGCTGTCAGCCTCAATCGGTCGTGTACTTGAACTCCGGCATCGCCTTCAGCTGATCCTTCGTTGCGCTGAACACGGCGTGATCAGGATACCAGGGATTCTTCTTGGGAGCAGGCGCCGCCGGTGCAGCACCCGTCGTCGTGCCTGTGCCCGTTGTGCCCGTGCCTCCGGGCCGTGCGCCGCCGGTCGCGGGCTGGGTCGAGGCGCCGGTATAGGCAATCGGCTCATCGACGAATTTCACCTTGTCCATCGGCACGGCAACCAGATGTTCGCCGACGCCGAGGAAGCCGCCGACGCCGATCACCACGGCTTTGATGTTGCCGCTCTTGTCGGTCAACAGATCATTGATCGAGCCGAGGCTTTCGTTGCTGTCGTTGTACACGTTCAGGCCGACCAGCTTCGAGGTCCGCCAATTACCCTTGAACGATGAGGGATCGGACGTCGCCGCAGGCGCGGCGGTGGTAGCGCGGTCCGTCGTTGACGACGGAGCTTGCGCAAACGCTACGCTTGCCAGCAGCGCGGAAGCCGCGAGGCCGGCTACGGCAGATTTGATCAACATATCGGTTCTCCTCAGTTCAGAAACGCAATGAGAAAACCCGGCACTTGAACAAGTGTTCCGTGCGTTCCATATGGAACACCCGCTGCGATGCGGTCAGAAGCCGCCCCAGTAGGGAGGCATGCCGTAGTAGCGGTGCAGTTCGGCTTCCTTTGCGCGATCGCCCCAGTCGAAATCCTTGTCCGCACGGAATGACGGTGCGCGCTTCAGCTCTTCATCATCGATGTCGAGCTCGTAGGCCTCGAACTTCGTGCTGTAGCGAAGCCGTCCCCAGGGCAACGGAATCAGGTTGGCTCCGATGCCGAGAAAACCGCCGAAGCTCAGGATTGCATAGGAAACCTTGCCGGTGAGCTTGTCGATCATCAGCCGTTCGATGTGGCCAATCATGTCCCCATTCGGCCGGCGCACCGCAGTCCCCTCGACGCGGTCGCTCGCGATCAGCGGATGAGGCGTGGCCATGACCTCTGCTGCCATCGGTCCCTCCACACGTAGATGGAGGAATCAACGTGCCGGCACGCGGCGGGTTCCCGCCCGGACAACAAGCGACAGCAAGCCTGCCCTATCGGGAAACGGCAAAGGCACCGACGCAACATCCGTCGGCAACGCGGATGGCTCCGCGTCAGATGCCCTTACCTCGAATGAAGATCGTGCGCCTCAAGCCGCGAGCGCGTCGGGATCGGCTTCCTCGTAGATCGCGATCGCTTCGAAGCGATAGTCGCAGGCGCGGCAGTACCAGAGGAAGGACGTCCGGCCCGGACTGCTCTCGACCCAGTCTGGTCTCGCGATCGGCTTGCCGCACTGCGCGCAGGGATTGCCGCGAGGCAGATAGCTGGAGTCAAGTCGAGCCATGGCGCATCTCCCTAGATTTCGGACGTCGCTAAATGACGTCTCGGTTTTTGCAATGTTGTTGAATGGACAGATTTGCTGTCGAAAAGAATTGGTTTTTGTCCCGCCGCCTTCTTTACACCTTGACTGCGTCATTTGCACGACATTCCTTGCGCGGCCGCATGACGCAGATTCGCGCTCGCAGACGCGATGCGTCGCACGCACAACGTCGGCGTCACCGCTGCTGCATTCGCTAACACGCGCATGCGCCGCAGATATCTCGCCGCGATGTCGTCCGTTTTTCGCCACATCTTGGCCCGGCCGCCACAATATCCGGGAACACGAAAATCGTAAACGCGTCCACCCGCCGAGATTGTTTTATGAAAAGTCTTCCGAAATTCGTCTGGCTCGCCGCCGCGGCGGCGCTGCTCGCCTCCTCAGGCGCAAGCGCGCAGAGCCGCGCCCAGTATGAAAGTATGGTTGCAACCCATGCGCGAGCCAATAACGTGCCGGAAGCGCTGGTCCACCGCGTGATCGTGCGCGAGAGCAAGTATCATCCGAACCTCGTCGGGCGCGGCGGCACGATTGGTTTGATGCAGATCAAACTGCCGACTGCGCGTGGCCTCGGCTACACGGGCGACGCCGCTGGCCTGCGCGATCCCGACACCAACCTCGCCTGGGGCATCAAATATCTCGCCGGCGCCTATCGCGCCGCCAATGGCGATCACAGCCGTGCCATGCGTTATTATGCGAGCGGCTATTATTACGCCGCAAAGCGCCAGCGGCAGCAAAAGCCGCTGCAGATCGCGCCGATGCTGGCGAGCGACGCGCCGCCGAAAATCGTCGCCGCGCCAGCAGCCGCCGACGCCAATGCGCTGCAGACTGCAAAATAACGACGCCAAAATAGCTACACCTCGTGTCCCGGGCGCGGTGCGGCGCGCAGCGCTGCTCCGCTGAACCGGGACCCACTAGCCCGTTTAGGCCCCGGCTCGGCAGCGCACCGCCGAGGCGCTGCGCTGCGTCCGGGGCACGAGGGACGCGCATAGTTCCCGCAAAGCGCGTTGACACCTCTCCCCAACCGCCTACATTAGACCTGTTCCGAGGGGTGCTCCGATGAGGAGCTGAGATATCGCAAGCTTGGGCAGTTCGGCCCGAGACCGCGGTGACCCTTTGAACCTGATCCGGGTCATGCCGGCGAAGGGACAGGGATGTACCAAAAGTCAGATTCGAGGGGGGATTCCCCCGTCTCCATCATCGGCGCGGGCATTGCCGGCGCATGGCAAGCGCTGTTGTTCGCACAGGCCGGCCACGCCGTCACTCTGTACGAGCGCAGTGACGCCGATATGACGCTCTCCACCAGTCATTGGGCCGGCGGCATGCTGGCGCCGTACTGCGAGGCCGAGACCTCCGAGCCCGTGATCGGCCGGCTTGGCCTGCGCTCGCTCGATCTCTGGCGCGAGCATTTTCCGAAAACCCCGTTCAACGGATCGCTGGTCGTGGCGCATGCCCGCGACCGCGCTGATTTCGAACGTTTTGCAAAACTCACCACCGGCCATACCAGGCTCGATGCGCGGGGTGTGAGCGATCTCGAACCGTCGCTGGACGGCCGCTTCCGCGAAGGCCTGTTCTATGCCGATGAGGGTCATGTCGAGCCGCGCAAAGTGCTGCCTGAGCTGCACGCGCGCATCCAGGCCGCCGGCGGCACCATCAAGTTCGACAGCGACGCGCGCGCGGAAGATCTCGATGGCATAGTGATCGACTGCCGCGGGCTTTCGGCGCGCGACGAGCAGCTCGAGCTGCGCGGCGTCAAGGGCGAGATGATCATCGTCGAGACGAATGAGGTCGAGCTGTCGCGCCCGGTGCGGCTGATCCATCCGCGCTGGCCGCTCTACGTGATCCCGCGCGGCGACGGCAGGTTCATGCTCGGCGCGACCTCGATCGAGGCCGAGGATACCGGCGTCAGCGTCCGCTCGGCGCTGGAGCTGTTAGGTGCCGCCTATGCCGTGCATCCGGCCTTTGCCGAGGCGCGCATCGTCGAGTTCGGCTCCGGCCTGCGCCCCGCCTATCCCGACAATCTGCCGCGCATCACAATTCAGAACGACAAGATCGCCGTCAACGGGCTCTACCGCCACGGCTTCCTGCTCGCGCCCGCGCTCGCCGAATTGACGCTTGCCTATGTGCAGCGCGGCGCAATTGACAATGAGGTGATGCGATGCGTGTGATGGTCAACGGCGAAGAGCGGGAGATCACCGCCGAGCGCGTCGACGCGCTGCTCGCCGAGCTCGACTACGAGGGCACGCATTTTGCGATCGCGCTGAACTACGACGTGGTGCCGAAAAGCCGCTGGGCCGAGACGCTGCTGAAGGCCGGCGACGAGATCGAGATCATCACGCCGCGGCAGGGAGGGTGAGGATGGGCGCTCCCTCTCTCCACCCGTCGTCCCTGCGAACGCAGGGACCCATAACCACCGGCGGTCGTTTGGAACGACGGCGTCTGCCACTGCCCCAAAAGAAAGATCACGCGGTATGGGTCCCTGCGTTCGCAGGGACGACCAATTGAGAGTTTTGGACACCATGCTCAACTTCTACGGCAAGACCTTCTCCTCCCGCCTCCTGATCGGTACGGCGCTCTATCCCTCGCCCGCGATCATGCAGGACGCGATCCGCGCGTCGGGGGCGGGTATCGTCACCGTGTCGCTGCGGCGCGAGGCCGCCGGCGGCAAGACCGGGGATGCGTTCTGGTCGCTGATCCGCGAGCTCGACGTCACCGTGCTGCCGAACACCGCCGGCTGCCGCACCGTGCGCGAGGCGGTGACCACGGCAAAGCTCGCGCGCGAGCTGTTCAACACGCCCTGGATCAAGCTCGAAGTGATCGCCGATAACGACACGCTGCAGCCAGACGTGGTTGGCCTCGTCGAAGCCGCCGGAATCCTGATCAAGGATGGCTTTGAAGTCTTCCCCTATTGCACCGAGGACCTTTCGGTCGCGATGCGGCTGGTCGATGCGGGGTGCAGGGTGGTGATGCCCTGGGCCGCGCCGATCGGCAGCGCCAAAGGCATCACCAACCGCGACGCGCTAAAACTGATGCGCGAGCGCCTGCCTGATGTCACGCTGGTGGTCGACGCCGGTCTCGGCGCGCCCTCGCATGCGGCCCACGCCCTCGAACTCGGCTACGACGCCGTGCTGCTCAACACCGCGGTCGCAAAGGCCGCCGACCCCGTTGCGATGGCCAATGCCTTCCGCCTCGGCGTCGAAGCCGGCCGCACCGCTTACGAAGCAGGCCTGATGGAAGCCCGCGACTTCGCCTCGCCCTCAACCCCTGTGATCGGGACCCCGTTCTGGCATGCCGTATCCTGATAAATTTTACCCAGTCGTCGACAGCGTCGCCTGGGTGGCGCGGCTTGCCCTGCTCGGCGCCGGCACCATCCAGTTGCGCGCCAAGGATCTCGACGACGCCGAGGCGCTGCAGATCGTGACCGACGCGCTCGAAGCCATCAAGGGCACCGACGCCAAGCTGGTCGTCAACGACTATTGGCGCGCGGCGATCGTCGCCGGCGCCAAGCATCTGCATCTCGGCCAGGAAGATCTCGTCGGCGCCGACCTCGTCGAAATCCGCAAAGCCGGCCTGACGCTCGGCATCTCAACGCACGACGACGAGGAGCTCGCGACCGCGCTTGCCGCCAATCCCGATTACATCGCGCTCGGCCCGATCTTCCCGACCACGCTGAAAGCGATGCGCTTTGCCCCGCAGGGCATTGCAAAGATTACGGAATGGAAGAAGCGCATCGGCTCGATCCCGCTGGTTGCGATCGGCGGCATCAAGTTCGAACAGGCCGCCGAAATCTATGCCGCCGGCGCCGACTCCATCGCCGTCGTCAGCGACGTCACCCAGAACGCCGATCCGGATGCAAGGGTGCGGCAGTGGCTGGGCCAGAGCGCGGAGGCGGCGTGATGGCGGAAGAAATTTCCACCGGCGTCATTCCGGGGCGCGCGCGAGCGCGAACCCGGAATCTCGCTCAACAACCTCGAGGTTCCGGATCGGTCCGCTGCGCGGCCCGTCCGGAACGACGCCCATAAAACGGAGGATACAGTATGAACATTCGCTCCAATCCCGACACCACCCTGCCCGCCGTCACTACCGGCCCGCTGGCCTCGTCGCGCAAAATCTTTTCAACCCCCGACGCCGCGCCCGACCTGCGCGTGCCCTTGCGCGAGATCATCCTCTCCGAAGGCGCAGGTGAGCCGAACCTCCCCGTCTACGATACCTCGGGCCCCTACACCGATCCCTCCGTCGTGATCGACGTCAACGCCGGCCTGCCGCGCAACCGCATGGCCTGGGTGAAGGAGCGCGGCGGTGTCGAAGAATATGAGGGTCGCGCCATCAAGCCGGAAGACAACGGCAATGTCAGCGCCTCGCATGCCGCCAAGACGTTCACCGCGCATCACAAGCCGATCCGCGGCCTCGACGGCCACAAGATCACCCAGCTCGAATTCGCCCGCGCCGGCATCATCACCAAAGAGATGATCTACGTCGCCGAACGCGAAAACCTTGGCCGAAAAGCACAGCTCGAGCGCGCGGAAGCAGCGCTCGCCGACGGCGAAAGCTTCGGCGCCTCGGTGCCCGCCTTCATCACCCCGGAGTTCGTGCGCAGCGAGATCGCGCGCGGCCGCGCCATCATCCCTTCCAACATCAACCACGCCGAACTCGAGCCGATGATCATCGGCCGCAATTTTCTCACCAAGATCAACGCCAATATCGGCAACTCCGCAGTTACCTCCTCGGTGGAGGAGGAAGTCGACAAGATGGTGTGGGCGATCCGCTGGGGCGCCGACACCGTGATGGACCTCTCCACGGGCCGTAACATCCACACCACCCGTGAATGGATCTTGCGCAACTCGCCGGTGCCGATCGGCACCGTGCCGATCTACCAGGCGCTGGAGAAGTGCGACGGCGATCCCGTCAAGCTGACCTGGGAGCTGTACAAGGACACGCTGATCGAGCAGTGCGAACAGGGCGTCGATTATTTTACGATCCACGCCGGCGTCCGCCTGCCCTACATCCACCTCACCGCCAACCGCGTCACCGGCATCGTGTCGCGCGGCGGCTCGATCATGGCGAAGTGGTGTCTGGCGCATCACAAGGAGAGCTTCCTCTATACGCATTTCGAGGAGATCTGCGACCTCATGCGCAAGTATGACGTCTCGTTCTCGCTCGGCGACGGCTTGCGCCCCGGCTCGATCGCCGATGCCAATGACCGCGCGCAGTTTGCCGAGTTGGAAACGCTCGGCGAGTTGACAAAGATCGCGTGGGACAAGGGCTGCCAGGTGATGATCGAAGGCCCCGGCCACGTGCCGATGCACAAGATCAAGATCAACATGGACAAGCAGCTCAAGGAGTGCGGCGAGGCTCCTTTCTATACGCTTGGGCCGCTGACGACCGACATCGCGCCGGGCTACGACCACATCACCTCAGGCATTGGCGCGGCCATGATCGGCTGGTTCGGCTGCGCCATGCTCTGCTACGTCACCCCGAAGGAGCATCTCGGCCTGCCCGACCGCAACGACGTGAAGACCGGCGTCATCACCTACAAGATCGCCGCCCACGCCGCCGACCTCGCCAAGGGCCATCCCGCCGCACAGCTCCGCGACGACGCGCTTTCGCGCGCGAGGTTCGACTTCCGCTGGACCGACCAGTTCAACCTCGGCCTCGATCCGGATACCGCCCGCCTCTTCCACGACGAGACGCTGCCGAAGGAAGCCCACAAGGTCGCCCACTTCTGCTCAATGTGTGGGCCAAAGTTCTGCTCGATGAAGATTACGCAGGACGTGCGCGACTACGCGGCGACGCTGAACGATCCGGCGAGTGTTGGGATGTCGGTAAGCGGTACCATCGAAGATGGCATGGCGGCGATGAGCCAGAAGTTCAAGGAGATGGGCTCAAATGTGTATCTCGATGCGGAGAAGGTGAAGGAGAGCAATCGCGTGTTGTGACGACGGCGCGCGCATCCCGAAAGCAATGACCGACAGCCTGACCGGTGTCTGGGACGGCACCTTCGTTCAGCGGCACGTTGGCATGGTCACGTTTCTTGCAACGCTCATCGAATCCGGTGGCGCGCTCACAGGAAACGTGACCGAACCCTGCACGGTGCCGGGTTGTCCGATAAGCACCCACAACGCGTCGATCGCGGGTCATCGAACCGGCAGCGCCGTCTCATTCATCAAGCGCTACGAGCCACCCGGCCACGGCTATGGCACCGTCGCTTACGAGGGCACGGTCAATGCCGAGGCGACGGAAATCGACGGGCGGTGGAAGCTGCCGGGCACGACGGCGTCGGGGACGTTTTTGATGGTGCGGTCGGGTAAGCCGGCGGAGGCGGTCGTGGTCGAAGAACGGGCGAAGGAGCCGGCGCGGTAGCGAGTAGCAAGTAGCCCGGATGAGCGGAGCGACATCCGGGGTTAGGACGTCCCGCATATCGCTCCGCTCATGCGGGCTACGGCCCTGTGCGGATGCGGCACTCGAGATCATCTGCCTGGTGTTCATACCTCTGGGTGTGCCGAACAGACATCAAGACCTTTCCGTGCCCATTAATCTTCCGTTAACCATTCGCGGCCACGCTTCCCGGCGGCTGGGGGAAGTGATTCCTGATGTTTCTGCTCCGCGTTCCGGAGCAGGCGTCGATCGGGAGGTGTAGATGCCCCGGGAGTATAGTGACCTTTACCTTGGCGTGGACTGTGTCCCCGTCCCCGAGATTCCGCAGTCGGAGTCTCATCCGCCCTCACCCCATGAGATTGTGCCAATGCTGATCGGCTCGACGGTCGAGGCGATCGAGCGCGAACTCGTGCTGCAGACGCTGGCGCGCTGTCACGGCAATCGCACGCACGCCGCGAACATGCTCGGGCTTTCGGTGCGCACGATGCGGAACAAGATCCGGCAGTACGCGACGGATGGGGCCGACATACCCCGACACTCCTAGCTGGTGCAGGACGACAAGCGTCCTTGTCTCGCGGTAGATCGAAGAGCGAAGGCGGAAGCGTGTCCACGATCATGAGCACAGCACATGCTGGGCACGCTTTGCTTTGCCCACCCTACGGGTCCGGACTGATTTGCTTTCGCTCGCAAGCGCAAATTCCCGTGCAACGCTGCGGCATTTCAACGCGACCAGCAAATCACTTCTGATTTTCAGAAATCATGTCAAGCCTCGGAATCAAAAATATTCCGCTTTCGTTCTCACCCAAATCAGCGGCATAACTCCGTCCGTCTCACCGCAAGATGAGGGGCGCTCGCGAACGTCACGAACGCGCAGTGAGATGTGATGGACGCAGATGGCGCGAAAGACGTTGCGCGCCGGAGGCGTACGGCGAAGTCGTGTGGTTCGAATGTCGCGGTGCTGGCATGAAGCCGTCGAGAAGCGAAAGCTTCTCGGGGGCGACGGAGGCAAAAGAGCCGTTCTCCGGGAAGAGCACGAAGTAAGCCGTAAAGCCATTGCGCAGGGAAGGCCGGGATGCTCCCGCCGAACCTGTATGCTCGTGTGCGCGTTCCTTATGCGCACCTGCACACGAGACCGCGGGTGCGGCGCGCACCCGGTCTTCCCTGCGCCCTCTGATTTCGATGAGGGCAAACGAGATGCAAACCTCGGGCAAAGTATGTCGCGAGAATGGAAAGCTGTATCCACCGTCATTGCGAGCGCAGCGAAGCAATCCATCTATCCCGACGCCGAGACGTGGATTGCTTCGCTTCGCTCGCAATGACGCTGATGGGCCGCAGGCGACGGCCCCCTGATGCCATCACAGGCAATGGACTATGTTCTGCGACCGATCCAGCCTCATGATGTTCCAATTGGAAACTCAAATGACCGGGCCACATCAGAACTATTTTAGTGTTTGCTCGTGGAGATTGAAATCGGTTGACTTAATTTCGACGCACAGAACACCAAGAGAAGAGCTGAGATCGCGGGTCGCAACAAAGATAAAGTCCGTGCCAGGGAAGGACGAACGTGGGTGAACTTCTGGGCTCGATAGCCTTCACTTTGATCGTTATCGCCGTGATCGCCGGCGCATGGGCCTGGATTTCCACGCTATTCAGGAAAGGTGTCATGGCGCTGATCGGATTTGACCGGGTCTGCGTCCAGCAGTTCGAGACCGTGCTGCTCTACCGGAGCGGGCGTTTTGAAAAAGCCCTCACCCCCGGCCGGCACCGGATCAGAGCCGGCAGCCGGCAGCTCGCGCGGATTGACTTGCGCCCCGAGGTGTTTCGCTTCAAGCAAGGCGCCGTCTCCGCGGACCGTTTTGCTCTCAACCTCATTTATGTCGTGCGGACCCAGATCATCGACCCCCGCGCCTCGTTCGAAAGCACGCAGAACTACCGCGACGAGATCTGCATGCGCCTGCAATCGGTGGTGAAGGCGATGTGCAGCCGCAAGCCCCGCCTCGAAATTCAGATGGATCACCAAACCTTCGGCCATAACGTTCAGAAGGCGGCCAACCAGGTGTTTCGCTCGATCGGTTGCGAATGCCTGACGTTTGAGCTGATGCAGGTCGATATCGTCGGCCTCGCCGTCGAGCTGGACAACAGGCGAGCGGGCGTTGCGGCGCATGCGCCCGGCGTGGTCGAGAAAGGCGCGTTCGCTGCAATGTGATCACGCCGGGCTCTCAGGCCGATCGGTCGGGCGCGCCGCCGGTCGACACCGGCCGGAATGCCCTGGGCCATCGGGCTACCTGACGGGAGACGGCCCATACTGTGCCGCTCCCGATTTTCGAATAGATCATTCTACGCGGCGCCCCGGCAGCGTAGCGCGACGGCGTCATAAAGCTGGGGCCCGTGCGCAGCTCGTCTGCGCAAGCCGAATGGCTCGGGGATTGCGCAAATGGCGGCAATGCCCAACTGTTCCATCATCATTCACCCGGACCTATCAGACATGAGCCAGACCAGACTGTTCGAGCCCTTCAAGCTTGGCCCGATCACGCTTCCCAACCGCCTCGTGATGGCACCCTTGACCCGCAACCGCGCGGTGCCGCCGGGCATGGTGCCGAGCCCGCTCGCGGTCGACTATTACGGCCAGCGCGCCTCCGCCGGACTATTGATCACCGAAGCCAGCCAGGTCTCGCAGCAAGGCCAGGGCTATCAGGATACGCCCGGCATCTATTCGAAAGAGCAGGTCGAGGGTTGGCGCAAGATCACCGACCGCGTGCATGAAAAAGGCGGCCGCATCTTCATCCAGATCTGGCATGTCGGCCGCGTCTCGCACACCGCGCTGCAGCCCGGCGGCGGCAAGCCGGTCGCCCCAAGCGCGATCCGCGCCAAGGGCAAGACGTTCGTCAACGGCACCTTCACCGAAATCTCCGAGCCGCGCGCGCTGGAGCTCTCGGAGATTCCAGGGATCATCGACGACTTCAAGCGCGGCACGGAGAATGCGCTGGCCGCCGGTTTCGACGGCGTCGAAATTCACGGCGCCAACGGCTATCTGCTCGATCAGTTCGCCAAGGACGGCACCAACAAACGCACCGACGCCTATGGCGGGGGAATCGAGAACCGCGCCAAGCTGATGCTGGAAGTGTCGAAAGCGGTCGCCGCGATCGCAGGCCCCGAACGCACCGGCATCCGCATCTCGCCGGTGACGCCGGCCAATGATGTCTCCGATAGCAATCCGCAGCCGCTGTTCGACTACATCGTGGATGGGCTGAGCGCGCTGAAGCTGACCTACATCCACGTCATCGAGGGCGCCACCGGCGGCCCGCGCGACAACGCGCCGTTCGACTATGCATCCTTGCGCAAGCGCTTTGGCGGAGCCTACGTCGCCAACAACGGCTACGATTTCGATCTCGCGACGAAGGTGCTCGATGCCGGCGCCGCCGATCTCATCGCGTTCGGCAAGCCGTTCATTTCGAATCCCGACCTGGTCGAGCGGTTGAAGAAGGGCGCGCCCTTGAATGAGTGGGATAAGGCCACCTTCTACGGCGGCGGCGCCAAGGGATACACGGACTACCCGACACTGGCAGCCGCGCAGGCGGCGGAGTGAAGGGCGACGCCCTCTCCCCGTCATTGCGAGGAGCAAAGCGACGAAGGAATCCATGCCTCAGCAAGCGGCGAAATGGATTGCTTCGCGGAGCCTGTCATCGGGCGCGCATTCGCGCGACCCGTTGGCTCGCAATGACGGCGGAAAGAAAAAGGCCGGGATCGCTCCCGGCCTTCGTTTTCCCTCGTCATGCCCCGCGAAAGCGGGGCATCCAGTACTCACGGCCATCAGCGATAGAGCCGAGAAGCCGCAGCGTACTGGATCGTCCGGTCAAGCCGGACGATGACGCCGGGGGGTCACTTCGCCTCGGCCCGCTTCGGCGGGGTGGCGGGCCACGACTTGATCAGCGCGTCGTAGTCGACCGTCTCGCCCTTCGGCTTCTCGTTGGCCAGCTTGCGGGCCGGCGCGATGGTCTTGTCCTTCTCGGCCTTGGCGAACCAGAACTCGGCCGTCTCCTTCTTGTTCAGCTTCGGCCCGCAGGCGCCCTGCACGCCGCTCTTCTCGAGACGTTCGAGCACGGAGTCCTGGGCTGCGGCCAGCGCATCCATCGCCTGCTGCGGCGTCTTTGCACCGGACGACGCATCGCCGATGTTCTGCCACCACAATTGAGCCAGCTTCGGATAATCAGGCACGTTGTTGCCGGTCGGGGTCCACTGCACGCGCGCGGGCGAGCGGTAGAACTCGATCAGGCCGCCGAGCTTCGGCGCACGCTCGGTGAACGACTTGTCCCAGATGTCGGATTCACGCACGAAGGTGAGGCCGACATGGCTCTTCTTCAAGCTGACCGTCTTGGAGTTGATGAACTGCAGATACAGCCAGGCCGCCTTGCGGCGATCGGGCGGGGTCGACTTCAGCAGCGTGGCGGAGCCAGCATCCTGGTAGCCGAGCTTCATGCCCTCCTTCCAGTACGAGCCGTGCGGCGACGGCGCCATGCGCCATTTCGGCGTGCCGTCCGCGTTCACGACCGGGATACCGGGCTTCACCATGTCGGCGGTGAAGGCGGTGTACCAGAAGATCTGCTGGGCGATGTTGCCCTGCGCCGGCACCGGGCCTGCCTCGGAGAAGGTCATGCCCTGCGCTTGCGGCGGGGCATATTTCTTCAGCCAGTCGAGATATTTGGTGATGGCATAGACCGAGGCGGGACCGTTGGTGTCGCCGCCACGCTCGACCGAGGAGCCGACCGGACGGCAGCCTTCCATGCGGATGCCCCATTCGTCGACCGGCAGGCCGTTCGGGATGCCCTTGTCGCCGTTGCCGGCCATCGACAGCCAGGCGTCGGTGAACCGCCAGCCGAGCGAGGGATCCTTCTTGCCATAGTCCATGTGGCCATAGACCTTGACGCCGTTGATCTCCTTGATGTCGTTGGTGAAGAACTCGGCGATGTCCTCATACGCCGACCAGTTCACGGGCACGCCGAGCTCATAGCCGTACTTGGCCTTGAACTTGGCTTTGTATTCCGGATTGGAGAACCAGTCGTAGCGGAACCAATAGAGGTTCGCGAACTGCTGGTCGGGAAGCTGATAAAGCTTCTTGTCCGGGCCCGTGGTGAACGACTTGCCGATGAAATCGTCGACGTCGAGTTGCGGATTGGTGACGTCCTTGCCCTCGCCGGCCATGTAATCCGACAGGATCACGGTCTGGCCGTAGCGGAAGTGGGTGCCGATCAGGTCGGAATCGTTGATCCAGCCGTCATAGACGTTCTTGCCGGACTGCATCTGGGTCTGCAGCTTCTCGACCACGTCGCCTTCCTGGATCAGGTCGTGCTTGACCTTGATGCCGGTGATCTCGGTAAAGGCTTTCGCAAGCGTGCGCGCTTCATATTCATGCGTCGTGATCGTTTCCGACACGATGTTGATTTCCATGCCCTTGAAAGGCTCGGCGGCCTTGGCGAACCACTGCAGCTCCTTCATCTGCTCGGCTTTCGACAGGGTCGAGGGCTGGAATTCGCTGTCGATCCAGCGTTGATTGACGGCGTCGTCCGCACGCGCGGGCGCGGCAATGGTCACGGAAGCGGCGATCAGCGCGGCCGCACTGGTCATCGTCAGAAAGCTCTCCTTGGTCAACGGACCATTCCTTCCTCTCAAGCGTCGCATGTTGGATCCTCCGGTTGCAGCGACAGACACATATTTCAGGCCCGGGTTGATCCCGGATCTGCTCTTCTTCGCTCGTCAGACGGTGCGGAAAATCGCAACGGCCGAAACGAGCGAAATCAGGGTTGCGAGCCACAGGCTCGATATTTCAACGCCCTCCTCCCCGATCGGGAGAGTCGCGATCGGGTCGGTGCCGACAAAGGCAATCCACAGCAAATGAATGACGGCAGCGAGCACTAGCGAAATGAACAGCCGGTCGCCGCGCGTGGTCGGAATGCGCAGCACGCCGATACGTTCGGCTTCGGGATAGGCGGCTGCGAGCCACGTCATCACGCCCAAAGTCAGCGCCAGCATCACGAAGAAGATCGCGGTCGGCAGCGTCCAGGCCATCCATGCGATATGTTCCATGCGCGCCCCCTACACCCGGCCGAGCGCGAAACCACGCGCGATGTAGTTGCGGACGAACCAGATGACGAGCGCGCCCGGGATGATCGTGAGCACGCCGGCGGCGGCGAGCAGGCCCCAGTCCATGCCGGCAGCGGAGACGGTGCGCGTCATGATCGCCGAGATCGGCTTGGCGTTGACGGACGTCAGCGTGCGCGCCAGCAACAATTCGACCCAGGAAAACATGAAGCAGAAGAACGCGGCAACGCCGATGCCGCTCGCGATCAACGGCACCAGGATCTTGACGAAGAAGCGCGGGAACGAATAGCCGTCGAGGAACGCGGTCTCATCGATCTCGCGCGGCACGCCGGAGACGAAGCCTTCGAGAATCCACACCGCCAGCGGCACGTTGAAGATGCAGTGCGCCAGCGCGACCGCCCATGGCGTATCGAACAGGTTGATCGCCGAGTAGAGATTGAAGAACGGCAGCGCGAATACCGCGGCCGGCGCCATGCGGTTCGACAACAGCCAGAAGAACAGATGCTTGTCGCCGAGGAAGCGGTAACGCGAGAAGCCGTAGGCGGCCGGCAGAGCCACCGCGATCGAGATCACGGTGTTGATCATGACGTATGTCAGCGAGTTGATGTAGCCGGAATACCAGCTCTCGTCGGTGAAGATGCGCCTGTAGTTCTCCAGCGTCGGCTGATGCGGCCACAGCGTCATCGTGGTGACAATCTCGCTGTTGGTCTTGAAGCTCATGTTTACGAGCCAGTAGATCGGCAACAGCAGGAAGATCAGGAATAGCGAGATGATCAGGCGTCGTCCGGGAATCGAATGCATCAGGCGCCTCCCTGCTTGGCGGGACGCTCAACCCCGGCGTTGGTCATCACGGTGTAGAACACCCAGCACACGATCAGGATGATCAGGTTGTAGACCAGCGACAGCGCGGCGGCCTTGCCGAGGTCGAACTGCCCGAGCGCGATCTTGACCAGCTCGATCGAGACGAAGGTGGTCGAGTTGCCGGGCCCGCCGCCGGTGACGACGAACGGCTCGGTGTAGATCATGAAACTGTCCATGAAGCGCAGCAGCACGGCGATCAGCAGCACGCGATTCATCTTGGGCAGTTGGATCGCCTTGAACACTGCCCAGCGCGAGGCACCGTCGATCTGCGCCGCCTGGTAATAGGCGTCGGGAATCGACTTCAGGCCGGCGTAACAAAGCAGCGCAACGAGGCTGGTCCAGTGCCAGACGTCCATCACGATCACGGTGGCCCAGGCGTCGAACTCGTTGGAGACGTAATTATAGTCAAAGCCGAGGCTGTTGAGCGTATAGCCAAGCAGGCCGATGTCGGGCCGGCCGAAGATCTGCCAGATCGTTCCGACCACGTTCCACGGGATCAGCAGCGGCAATGCCAGGATCACGAGACATACGGCGACTGTCCACCCCTCGCGCGGCATCGATAGCGCCACCACGATGCCGAGCGGCACCTCGATCGCCAGGATGATCGCGGAGAACAACAGGTTGCGGCCGAGCGAAGCTAGGAAACGACTGCCGAGATCGGTAGAGGGATCGAGCAGCTCCTTGAACCAGCCGACGCCATTCCAGAAGAACTGGTTGTTGCCGAAGGTGTCCTGCATCGAATAGTTCACCACCGTCATCAGCGGCAGGATCGCGGAGAATGCGACGACCGCGAACACGGGCAGCACCAGGAACCAGGCTTTTTGGTTGATCGTCTTGTCCATCAGGCAACCCCCTCGACCAGACGGCTGTCGGCGTAGACGTGAACATGGGCGGGATCGAACACGAGCCCGACCATGTTGTCGGGCACGGAAAATCCTGGCGGCACGCGTGCGGCAAACTTGGCATCGCCGACGCGAATGCGTGCGAAGCGGACGCGCCCGAGATCGTCGATGCGCTCGATCGTGGCCGACAGCAGACCGGATGCAGGAGCGGCAACGTTGACGAATTCCGGCCGCACGCCGATCTCGATCTTCGCGCCCGCCGGCAGCACACCGTAATTGCGATGCAGACCAATGATATGACCGTCGATGCGCGCCTCGCGCCCACTGACGACAGCCGGCACAATGTTCATCCCGGGCGAGCCGATGAAGTAACCCACGAAGGTATGCGCGGGCTTGTCGAACAGTTCGGCCGGCGTGCCGCTCTGCACGACTCGGCCGTCATGCATGACGACGACAGTATCAGCAAAGGTCAGCGCCTCGGTCTGGTCATGGGTGACGTAGATCATTGTGAGATCGAGCTCGCGGTGCAGCGCCTTCAGCTTCGAGCGCAACTGCCATTTCAGCTCGGGGTCGATCACCGTCAGCGGCTCGTCGAACAGGACAGCGGCGACGTCGGAGCGGACGAGGCCGCGGCCGAGCGAAATTTTCTGCTTCGCGTCGGCGGTCAGACGCGTTGCCTTGCGGTCGAGATAGAACGTGAGGTCGAGCAGATCGGCGATCTGCCTCACCCGCGCCTCGACCTCGGCCTTCGGCACGCCGCGATTCTGCAGCGGGAATGCGAGATTCTGCCCGACCGTCATGGTGTCGTAGATCACTGGAAACTGAAACACTTGCGCGATATTGCGCTTCTGCGTTGACAGCGGCGTGATGTCGGTGCCGTCGAACAGGATCTTTCCGCGCGACGGCGTGACGATGCCGGAAATCAGGTTCAGCAGCGTGGTCTTGCCGCAACCGGAGGGGCCGAGCAGCGCGTAGGCGCCGCCCTGCCGCCATGTCATGGTTACGGGCTTCAGCGCAAAGGATTCCGCCGGCGCATCATTGCCGCTGTAGGAGTGCGCGAGGTCGACGAGGTCAATGCGGGCCATGGTGCATCTCCCTCAGGCGCTCGATCTTTTTGACGCGTTTTCTTCACGCGAAGGGCGATACACCTCGCTCGAAAGCGCTCTGCCCGGCGCAGCAACCAGACGGTCGGCGGCGTCGAACACGAAAACATTGTCGGGGTCGAGCACGGCATCGAGCGTCTGGCCGGGCTCGTACTCATGCACGCCCTGCAGCACCGCGACCCAGTTGGACGAATCGCGGCTGAGATGAACGAAGCTTTCCGAGCCGGTGATCTCGGTCACGGTGACGGTGGCGTGGAAGGCATGGCGCCCGGCGACACCATTGGCGACTTCGAGCTGATGGGCGCGGAAACCGACGCGATAGGGGCCGTCGGCGAGCGTTGCATAGAGGCCGGTAGCCGGCGCCTTTATGCCGCCG
Source organism: Bradyrhizobium hereditatis (assembly GCF_020329435.1). Lineage (GTDB taxonomy): Bacteria > Pseudomonadota > Alphaproteobacteria > Rhizobiales > Xanthobacteraceae > Bradyrhizobium > Bradyrhizobium hereditatis. The sequence goes on from NZ_JAGKJK010000002.1 coordinate 252,412, forward strand.
GCATATTGCACGAAGCCGTTCTTCTTCTCGATACCGACGATGTTGAGCGGCGGATCGGAGAATACCTGCGCCACCCGCAGCGTATCAGGCTGGCGATAGACCTTCGAGGTATCGCCGGCCTGCAGGACCTCCCCCTCCCACATGCAGACCGTATTGCCGCCGAGCAGCAGCGCCTCCGACGGTTCGGTCGTTGCGTAGACGAAGATCGCGCCCGACGCTTCGAAGATACGCGGCAGTTCGGCGCGCAACTCCTCGCGCAGCTTGTAATCGAGGTTGGCGAGCGGCTCGTCGAGCAGCACGAGGTCGGCGCCCTTGACCAGCGCCCGTGCGATGGCGGTGCGCTGCTGCTGGCCGCCGGAAAGCTGCAGCGGGGTGCGCTTCAGATAGGGTTCAAGCCGCAGAAGTTTGGCGGCCTCCTGGACGCGCCGGTCGATCTCCTCCCGCGGCCGCCCCTGTACCCGCAGGGGCGAGGCGATGTTCTCATAAACCGTCAGCGAGGGATAATTGATGAACTGTTGATAGACCATGGCCACAGATCGTTGCCGCACGTCGGCGCCGGTAACATCCTTGCCATCGACCAGCACGCGGCCGGTGGTGGGCTTGTCGAGTCCGGCGAGTAGCCGCATGATCGAGGTCTTGCCCGACAGCGTCGGCCCGAGCAGCACGCTCAGCGTGCCGCGCTCGAGCGTCAGCGAGACATCGCGAATGGTCGGGATGCCGTCCACGGATCGCGTGACATGTTCGAGCGTGACGCTCATGGCCGTCCTCCTGCTTCACGCAAGGGACGTTCACCGGAGGTGCGATGGGCTTTCATCCATTCGTCGAGCGCAGCGATTTCATCCGCCGACAGCCGCAAACCGAGCTTGGATCTTCGCCACACCACGTCTTCAGCAGTGCAGGCCCATTCGTTCAACATCAGGTACCGGACCTCGCTCTCGGTCAGGGTAGCGCCAAATGACAGGCCGAGATCGGCCAGTGACTTCGCATTGCCGAGCAATTTTGTCGCACGCGTACCGTAGGCATGCGCGAGCCGGCCCGCATGCGCCCGGCTGAGAAATGGATACTTCCGCGTCAATTCCGTGATCAGCGCGGCGACCGCCGAAACGTCCATGTTGCCACCGGGCAGCGGCGCCTTGCCCGTCCACCCTTCTTTCTCTTTCTCGCTACGAAGGTAGGGCGCGAGCCGCTCCAGCGCTTCTTCCGACAAGCGGCGATAGGTTGTGATCTTGCCGCCATAGATCGACAAGAGCGGCGCGCCGCCAGGCGTATCGAGTTCGAACACGTAATCGCGGGTCGCAGCCTTGGCTTCGCTCGCGCCGTCATCATAGAGCGGCCGCACGCCGGAATAGGTCCACACGACGTCGGTCGGCAGCACCGGCTTTTTCAGATACTCGCTCGCGGAGGCGCAGAGATATTGGATCTCCTCGGGGCTGGCTTTCACCTTGGCCGGGTCGCCGTCGTAATCACGATCGGTGGTGCCGATCAGGGTGAAGTCATCCTGATAGGGAATGACGAAGATGATGCGGCCGTCGGCGTTCTGGAACATGTAGGCGCGATCGTGCTCATAGAGCTTGCGCACCACGATGTGCGAGCCTTGCACGAGCCGGACCTTTGCCCGTGCGTTAACGCCGGAGCCCGACGACAGCACCTGTTCGACCCACGGACCGCCGGCGTTGACCAGCGCGCGGGCCTGAATGGTAGTGCGCGTGCCGCTGATCGTGTTCTCGACCGTGACGTGCCAGATGCCATCGATCTGCCTGATCTCGACTGCCCGCGAACGGGTGTGGATTTCGGCGCCGCGATCGGCAGCGTCGCGCGCGGTCAGCACGACGAGGCGCGCGTCATCGACGAAACAATCGGAATATTCGAAACCGCGTTTGTAGCGGTTGGCGATCAAGGGCTTGCCCACCTCGTCATGGACCAGATCGACCGAACGCGTCGGCGGCAGCAGATGACGGCCGCCGATATGGTCATAGAGAAACAACCCTAGCCTGAGCAGCCAAGCCGGCCGCAGGCCCGAGTGGTGCGGCAAAACGAAACGTAGCGGGCGGATGATATGGGGCGCGATCTGCCAGAGGACTTCGCGCTCGATCAGTGCCTCGCGAACCAGCCGGAACTCATAATATTCGAGGTAGCGCAGCCCACCATGCACGAGCTTGGTCGACCAGGACGACGTCGCGCTCGCTAAATCGTTCATTTCACAAAGGAAAACGGAATTGCCTCGGCCCGCCGCATCGCGCGCGATGCCGCAGCCATTGATGCCGCCTCCGATAATGGCGAGATCGAATACCCTATCCAACGAAACGCATCCCCCGGCGATCGCCTCTTCGCTTCGGCGACTTCGCTTTCGGATGCGGAGTTAAACACAACCAAAAGCGAAAGCAAGCCGAAAGCGAAACGAAAGTGGGAACCGCGTTGCCCGACGGACAGGCCCGACGCCCCGTTGAGGTTGTGGGAATTCAAACGGCAACTCGCGGGCGCCTTTAGGCCGTCGCCTAGGCTGCGGCAACAGCCTCGATTTCGAGAAGCCAAGCTTCATCGAAGATTCCAGCAATGACGACGGTCAGTGCGGTTTCCCGCCCGCCAAGAACTTGATTCCGCACAGCGCGATTGACAGTCGTATAGCGGCGATCGGCGAGATAGGTCCGATGCATCACCAAATTGTCGAGTGTCATGCCGGCTGCGCTAAGCTGCGCTTCGACATTGCTCCATGCGAGCCTGCATTGCGCTTCAAAATCCTCGGGCACGCTGCCGTCAGCCGCGACAGGAATTTGGCCGCTGATGAAAAGCGTGCGTGTATGCCCGTTGACTTCGATCGCCTGGCTGTAGCCAGTCGTCGGCACGAGGGCGGTTTCGGCGTTGATGCGTCGGATCTGCATTCGATTTTCCCTTTCTTGAGGCATCACCTCGTGCATCGCCGCGCTGCTATGGCGCAAACCATTTTTCCTGCAGCATCGCGTTAGATTTTCTAATCCAAGGACGACCTGCTGGCCGCGCATGTCGGCGACAGCGGATGCTGACGTGCGCACGCTGTGGACAGAGGTATCGAGGCTTGGTGTTTCTGCGAAGCGCGCGCTACTTCAGCCGCACCACGGTTGATGCCGTCTCGCCGCCGGGATCGTCGATATCCGTCGTCGGCTTCTCCATCGCCTCGACCACCTCGATGCCGCGATGATGGCAGATATTGGCAAGACCTGCGGGCAATGGCGCATCGGTCACGAAGGTCTGAATCTGGCTGAGATGGGCGATGCGCACCGGCGCGCTGCGCCGAAGCTTGGTCGAGTCCGCGACCAGCATGACGCTACGGGCGTTGGCGATGATCGCCTGCGCCGCCTGCACCTCGCGATAATCGAAGTCGAGCAGCGCGCCCTCCTCGTCGATCGCGGATGCGCCGATGATGGCGTAGTCAACCTTGAATTGGCCGATCAGGCTGATCGCGGTCGAGCCAATTACGGCGCCGTCGGCGCGCCGCACCGCTCCACCGGCCACGATCACCTCGATGCGCGGATGCCGATAGAGCAGCATCGCGACGTTAAGGTTGTTGGTGATGACGAGCAGATCCTCATGCGAGGTCAGCGCGCTCGCGACCTCCTCGGTCGTGGTGCCGATGTTGATGAACAGCGAGCAGCCGTTCGGAATCCTTTGCGCCGCCGCAAGGCCGATCGCCCGTTTCTCCTCGGCCGCCACGAAGCGGCGTGCCTCATAGGCGAGGTTTTCCACGCCGGAGGCGATGATGGCGCCGCCATGAATGCGGGTCAGCGAGCGCTGGTCGCAGAGGTCATTGAGGTCCTTGCGGATGGTTTGCGCCGAAACCTCGAAGCGTTTAGCGAGGTCTTCCACCATCACCCGACCAAAGGCGCGGGCGATATTGAGGATTTCAGTCTGACGGTGAGACAATCCGGCCACGGTGGCACCCTTGCTCTTAGACTTGGGGCACAAAGTTGCCGTTATGGTGCGGCTGATTGGGGCCGCGGTCAACGAGGGAGATCGGGGGCGAGAACGGCTGAAAGGGCGAAACAACGAATCCTGGTTAAGGCGACCGCGCCCGAAACCGTGCGAGCCGCACTACTCGACAAGGCAATTTGTGGCTGCAACACTGTGATCACAACCAGAAACAAATGGAGGAAACCATGAACATCGATCGCCGCCAGCTCGCCTTGCCCGTACTCGCACTTGGGCTCATGAGCGTCGTCCCGGCCTTTGCCGGTGCGGACGAAGATGCCGTCGCAAAAAACGTCGAAGCCTTCCGTGCGGCGCAGGCGGCCGGCAATGCCGAGGGGATCGCCTCACTCTGCGCGGAAGAGCTGAGCTACAGCCACTCGAACGCCAAGGTCGATACCAAGGCGGCACTTCTCGACGGCATCGCCAAGGCCAACTACAAATGGACGTCGCTCGAATACAAGGATCCCACAATCCGCGTCGTCGGCCCGACTGCCATCGTCCGCTTCAACTTCGTCGGCGAGCAGGAGTTCACCGACGGCAAGAAGACGCCACAGAACCTGCACATCCTCATGAACTGGCAGAAGCAGGGCAACGACTGGAAACTGCTGTCGCGGGCCGCCACCAAGCTCTGACCACCGAACGACCGGCGCTGGCGGTCATGCCGCCAGCGTCATCCCGCTGGCGAGCTGCCTGGCGGCGCGTTCGGCCTCGCGTGCATTGCGAAATATCTGTCCTTCCAGACGGTTGAAATGGTGCGAAGCGGCGAAAAACTGGTAGCCGCCGGGGGCGCGCACGATGATCCCAGCCGGCTGCGAGCCGACTTCAATAATGTAGGTGTCCGACATGGCCCAGCCTTTGATTTCTTCCGGGCCTACAACGGGTTGCAGCGCAAATCGTTCCGCGCTTCCACCGTTGCGCCGCAAGGCCAACCTATGTCAAAGCTGGTTCCGGAATACGGCGAATCGCTCAAATGGCTGGAGAAACTGACATGATGCCAAAATTCGCGATCTCGATGCTGGTCGCCCTTGCGGTTTGCGCACCGTTCCAGGAGGCGGCGGCGCAGGAAAGCACCCTTGGGGGCGCGCTGTTCGGCGGCGCCGCCGGCGCCATTGTTGGCGGCGCACTCGGCGGCGGCCGTGGAGCCGCGATCGGCGCCATCGTCGGCGCAGGCACCGGGGCAGCGATCGGCGCCCAGGGCGAACCGCGGCCGGGCGGCTATCGCTGGTATCAGGGCGGCTGCTACATGGAGCAGCCGGAGGGCTGGGTCGCGGTTTCGCCGCGCTACTGCGGTGTTCAGGCGCAATACGCCCCTCCGCCGCCGCGGTATTATGACGATACGCCGCGCTGCATGCGCTCGCCGAGCTATGACCCGCGCCGTGGCACGTTCATCGGCCGCGACGGGTACGAGCGTCCCTGCCCGTAAGCGCTCAGGTCTTGATAACGCCGTCCGGGGTGACCGGCTGCGGACGGCCGTTGTCGTCGATTGAAACGTAGGTGAAGTTGCCGTCGGTCACCAGGATCGACTGCAACTCCCTGCGACGCACGACCCATGCTTCCAGATGTACCGTAATCGAGGTGCGTCCGACCCGCACCAGATTGGCGTAAACGGACACGAGATCGCCGACATAGACGGCTTTCCGGAAATTCATCGCCTCGATCGCAACCGTCACCGTGCGCGACTTGGCGATCTTGGAAGCGAACACACCGCCGCCGATATCCATCTGGCTGAGCAGCCAGCCGCCGAAAATATCGCCATTGGCGTTGGTATCGGCCGGCATGGCCAGCGTGCGGATGCAGAGATCGCCCCGCGGCTCGGTCTCGGTGTTGACCGGCGCGTGCACATGGGTTTCGCTCACTTGAAGTTCTCCCAGCCGGCGTCGGGCGTAAACCGGCCGCCAAATTTGTCGGTCAGGGCATCCAGCGTCGAGACCACGTTCTCAACTCCGCGGGTTCGCGCATAGTTCAAGGGGCCACCACGGAACGGCGCGTAGCCGGTGCCGAAGATCATGGCGCCATCGACCACGTCGGGATTATCGACGATGCCCTCGCGCAGGCAAGCGACACAGACATTCGACATCGGCAGGATCAGCCGGTCGATCATTTCCGCTGACGGCTCCGAGATCGCCGACATGCCGCCGGTGTCGGCCTTGCCGTCCTTCCAGGTGTAAAAGCCCTTTCCGGTCTTGCGGCCGAGTTCGCCCCTGGCGACCTTCTCGCGCAACCAGGCTGGCGTCGATGGCAGCGCAGCGCCAAATTTCGAGCGCAGCATGTCGCCGACGTCGAGGCAAATGTCGAGGCCGACCTGGTCAGCAAGTTCAATCGGGCCCATCGGCATGCCGAATTTTTTCGCAGCGGCGTCGATGACAGTCTTATCGATCTTCTCGTCGAGCATCATCATCGCTTCGAGCATGTAAGGCGTCAGCGCGCGGTTGACGAGGAACCCGGGCGAGGATTTCACCGGCAGCGGCAGGCGATCGATGGCGCCGACGAAGGCGAGCGCCTGCTTCAGCAGCTCAGGCTCGGTGCCGTCATGGCTGACGACTTCGACGAGCTGCAGGCGCGAGACCGGATTGAAGAAATGCAGTCCGAGCAGCCGCTCGGGCCTCGAGAGCGTGGTGCGCAGATCTTGCAGCGGAATGCTTGAGGTGTTGGTCGCAAGGATGGCGCCCGGCTTCATCTTCGGCTCGATGCTGGCATAGACCTTCTGCTTCAGCTCCAGCTTTTCCGGCACGGCCTCGATGATGAGATCGGCGTTGCGGACGCCTTCGGCCTGCATATCCGGCATCAGCCGATCGAGCGCGTCCCGCACCGCGGTGCGCTTGCGCAAGATCTTGCCGTACAGATCGCCGGCGCGTTTGATCGCGCCTGCGATCGGCTCCGGCTTCATGTCGGCGAGCGTCACCCGCAAGTCCTGGCCGGCGCACCAGGCAGCGATGTCGCCGCCCATCGCGCCCGCTCCGATGACATGGATATGCTCGATCTTGTTGCCGCTGCCGGCGAGCTTCTTCATCTGCTCGCGCAGGAAGAACACGCGGATCAGATTCTGCGCGGTCGGCGTCACCATCAACCGCGCAAACGACGCCTTCTCGGCCTTGAGCATCGCGGCGCGGTCGCCACCGTGCTTTTCCCAGAGATCGATCAGCGCGTAAGGCGCGGGATAATTCGCTTCCGGCGCAGCCTTGGCGGCCTCGCTCCTCATCCGCCCGGCGAGGAAGCTCCTGACAGGACCGAGGCTGAAAATATTGTTGAACAACCCGGGCTGCGCGCGCTTGAGACGGCCGGATACGGCGTCCTTGACCGCATTGCGCACGTGGCGCTCCTCTGTCACGGCGTCGACCAGGCCGAGCGATTTAGCCTTGCGCGCATCGATGGTCTTGCCGGTCAGCATCAGCGGCATCGCCTGGATCGGATTGACGAGCTGCGTAAAGCGCGCGGTGCCGCCAAGGCCGGGATGCAGGCCGAGCATGACCTCGGGAAAACCGAACCGCGCGTCCTCGATTGCGATCCGCATCTGGCAGGCGAGCGCGACTTCAAGACCGCCGCCGAGGCAGAAGCCGTGGATTACCGCAACGTTCGGAACGCGTAGCGCCTCGAGGCGGTCGATCACCGCATGCGCGCGGCCGATCTCGATCTCCACTGCCGCCACATCAGTCGCGCCGCGAAAGGCGTTGACGTCGGCGCCGGCAATGAAGCCGGATTTTTTGGCGGAGCGGATGACGAGGCCCGTCGGGCGCTGGGTTTCCAGTTCTGCCAGCACCTTGTCGAGTTCTTCGATCAAGTCGGCCGAAAGCGTATTGGCGCTGGTACCCTCGCGGTCGAACAATAGCCAGGCGACGCCGTCGCTGTCGCGCGTCAGCCTGAAATTCTTGTACGGGCCATCGGCATCCGGCTTGGGCCCGAGTTCGAGCACGCGGTCGCCGAGAACGTTCATGATCTGGCTATCCATGCTCACACCGTCTCTATCAGCATCGCGCCGCCCTGCCCGCCACCGATACATTCGGTGGCGATGCCGCGCCTTGTGCCCAACCGTTTCATGGCGTTGACGAGGTGCAGAACGATGCGGTTGCCGCTGCAGCCCACGGGATGGCCGAGGCTGATCGCGCCGCCGTCGACGTTCAATTTGCTCTGGTCAAGTTCGCCGGCCGCACTGTCGAGACCGAGAATCTCCTTGCAGAATTTCTCGTCTTTCCAGGCGGCAAGGCAGCCCAGCACCTGGGTGGCGAACGCTTCGTTTAGCTCCCAGGTCTCGATATCGGCGAGGGTCAGCTCGTTGCGCTTCAAAAGCTCCGTCGCCGACAGCACCGGCCCCAGGCCCATGATGCCGGGATCGAGCGCGGACCATTGGCTGTCGAGGATCGCCGCCTTGGGCGTCAGCCCGTGTTTAGCAACGGCCTCTTCGGAAGCCAGGATCACCCATGACGCGCCGTCGGTGATCTGCGAGGAATTGCCTGCGGTGACCTTGCCCCAGGGGCGCTCGAACACCGGCTTCAGCTTTGCCAGCGACTCCGGCGTCGAATCCGGCCGCACGCCGTCATCGTGATCGTAGAACTTGCCGTCGCGGGCGAACGCGGTCTCGACCTCGCCCTTGAGCCAGCCTTCGGATTGCGCTTTCGCCAGCCGCCGGTGGCTCTCGGCGGCGTAAGCATCCGACTGCGCGCGCGTGACGCCGAAGAGATGTCCGACCACCTCAGCGGTCTGGCCCATGTTGAGTTCGGTGATGGGATCAGTGAGCCCACGCTCCAGCCCGATGATCGGCTTGAAATAGCCGGGCTTCACTTTCAGCGCGGCCATGATCTTGGCGCCGATGCCCTTGGCGCTGGCAAGACCAGCGAACCAGCGGACGCCTTGTTGCGGCCAGACCAGCGGCGCATGGCTCAGCGCTTCGGCGCCGCCGGCCAGGATCAGATCGGAGATGCCTTCGCGGATGTAGCGGTAACCCGTATCGATCGACTGCATGCCGGAGCCGCAATTGATCTGCATGGTGAAGGCGACCATTTTCTCACCCATGCCGAGCCGCAGCGCGGCGACGCGGGCCGGATTCATCTCGTCGGCAATGACATTGACGCAGCCGAGGATCACCTGATCGAAGGCATCTGGCGCGAAAGGCTGCCGCGCCAATAGCGGCCGGCCGCATTGCACGGCAAGATCGACCGGCGTGAACGGGCCGGGACCGGAGCGCGCTTTCAGGAACGGCGTCCGGCTGCCATCGACGATAAAGACCGGTCTTGCCATCAGCTTGCCGCCCTCTGCTCACCCAGTTCCTGGAAGAACTGATGCACGTCGGCGTCCTTTCTGTAAATCGGCGACAATGCCTCAGGCGCGAAATCATCGACCTCGATCACCTTGGCAACGGCCTCATGCGCGGCCTGAAGCTTCTCGCCATCAGCCTGGGTGATGACGCCCTTTTTCACCGCTTCATTCCAGTCATGCAGCCGCGCGGCACGCATGGTCCTGGCGATGTTCTCGATCTCGGCCACTAGGCGGAAAGCCTTCTCCAGCCGTGCGATGCCGCCATCATCATCGACAGCGGCAAGGTCCGGCGTGAGCCGGTCGCGCGCCGCCGACGGCTCCAGCACGAGTTCGGCGCATTGATGCACGACGCGGTCGGATGGGCCGGTTACCTTTGCGCCGAACGGCTGGATCAGGAATTTGAGGATGACAGCTACAAACCGGTTCGGCAAATTGGCGAGGATTTCTGCAAAGCGATTTTCGATTGTGCGGAAACCACTTGCCATGCACCATTCAAGCGCAGCGAAATCTTCTCGCTGCCGGCCCTCGTCCTGCCAGCGCTTCAGCGCAGCCGACAACAGATAGAGTTCGGACAGGATATCGCCAAACCGCGCCGAGAGCATTTCCTTGCGCTTGAGCGCGCCGCCGAGCGTGAGCAGCGCCATGTCCGCGCACAGCGCAAATGCAGACGAGTAGCGCGAGAGCTGGCGATAGAACCGCGTCGCCTCCCCGGCATCGGGCGCCGGTGCGAACAGGCCGCCGGTCCAGCTACGGCTCCAGGCTCGGAACATGGTTTTGAAGCTGTGGCCGACATGGCTCCAGAACGCCCTGTCAAAGGCATCTAGGCCTTTTGTGCGGTCCGCTTCACCCAACGCATTCATTTCGTCCAGCAGGAATGGATGCGCGCGGATCGCGCCTTGGCCGAACACGATAAGATTTCGCGTGAGGATATTGGCGCCCTCGACGGTGATGCCGACCGGCACCGCACGATAGAGGCTGCCCATGTAATTCTGCGGCCCGTCGATGACAGCCTTGCCGCCATGGATGTCCATGGCGTCGTCGATCACGATCCGCATCCGCTCGGTGGCGTGCAGCTTCATGATTCCGGAAATGACGGCGGGATGATGCCCTTGATTGAGCGCCGCGCAGGTCAGCCGGCGCGCGGCGTCGAGCAGATAGGCGGTGCCTGCGATGCGGGCGAGCGGCTCCTCAATGCCTTCGAACTTGCTAATGGAAATGCCGAACTGCTCGCGGATGCGGGCATAGGCGCCAGTGGTGCGCGCCGCATAGGCCGCACCTGCGGCAGAGAGCGAAGGCAGCGAGATGCCGCGGCCAGCGGCGAGCGCCGTCATCAACATCTTCCAGCCTTGTCCAAGACGCTCCTGGCCGCCGATGATGTAGTCCATCGGGATAAAGACATCGCGGCCCCAGTTCGGGCCATTCTGGAAAACCTGCATCGCCGGCAGATGGCGGCGGCCGATGTCGACGCCGGGCAGATGGGTCGGGACCAAGGCGACCGTGATGCCGAGTTCCTCCTGCTGACCCACGAGATGATCGGGGTCATAGGCCTTGAAGGCCAGACCGAGCAGCGTCGCCACGGGTCCCAGCGTGATGTAGCGCTTGTGCCAGTTCAGCCGCAGGCCGAGCACTTCGCGGCCCTCGAAATCGCCCTTGCAGATGATGCCGGTGTCGACCATCGAGGCGGCATCCGAGCCCGCTTCCGGGCTGGTCAGGCCGAAGCAGGGAATGTCGCGGCCATCGGCAAGGCGCGGCAGCCATTTGTCCTGTTGCTCTTTGGTGCCGAAGCGCATCAGGAGTTCGCCAGGTCCGAGCGAGTTCGGCACCATCACGGTGACAGCCGCGGTCAGCGAACGCGAGGAAAGTTTCCGCACCACTTCCGAATGCGCATAGGGCGAGAAGCCAAGCCCGCCAAACTGCTTTGGGATGATCATGCCGAAGAATTTGTGGCGCTTGATGAAGGACCATGCCTCGGGTGGCAGATCGCGCCATTCCCAATTGATCTTCCACTCGTCGAGCATGGCGCAGAGCTCGTCGACGGGGCCGTTGAGAAAGGCCTTTTCTTCGTCGGTCAAAGTGGCCGGCGCGACGGCCAGCAATTTCGACCAGTCGGGATTGCCGGTGAAGAGGTCGGCGTCCCACCAGACGTCGCCCGCCTCCAGCGCCTCGCGCTCGGTGTCGGACATCGCCGGCATGGCGCCGCGCGCGAACGCGAAGATCGGCTTGCTGATGAAATCGCGGCGGAAGCTCATGGCGACCTCCTCATGATCGGGGCGCGACGTCACGCCTCACCTGTGCCAAACGCTGATATATTCTAGCTGAAAAGCGCGGGATTCGGGGCAGTTCGCGCCGGGAATGAAGCGAAATTGATAAACCGGAATATAACGACAGAAGTCCCCGGCCGTTCCAGTACGGTTGCACTATCCGGCATTTGAGGACGGGCGGTTGAGAGCGAGACGCACGACACGCGGTTCGTGCGGCTCGCCCTGCGCGGCAATGGTCTACGAATAGCGCTTACCGCGTCGTCGTTCGTTCGGAACGAACACAGCGAACACTTCTCTGACGCGAACGGCAGGCGTGACGTCGCGAGTAAAGCGTACTTCCGCTGTCGTGGAAGTTTCTTCCACCCGAGGCGCGTAGAGCGCACTCTCGTACAGCGAACCGTCAAACCGCAGATTGCTGTCGTCGTCAGTGAGGTAAGCGTTTGAAACAATCAAAAATACGAGCAGCGTCGATCCAACGGCGGTAAAGTATTTGAAAATGGACATTGATGGACGAGCCTCCCTTCTTGCAAGGGAGCGTGATCGCTCGCCATAAAGGCTCGGTTTAAGCCCGTCCAGCTTTTGCCGGATCGGTTTTTCGCGGGTTGTCAGTTTGCGACAAATTTTAATGAAAGCTGGCGCGACGGGCTGCAAAGCAATGAAGCGCCGGCGGTTCATGCGGGCGCTTCTACTTATCGCGCGAAGCAGAGGCCGCTAACCAGGCCCTGCCCCTTGCGTGGCCGTATATACGGCGTAAAGCGACTGACTCGCAGCCATGAACAGACGGTTACGCTTGGGGCCGCCGAAGCAGACGTTACCGCACACCTCGGGCAGACGAATGCGGCCGAGCAGCTTGCCCTCCGGCGAGAACACTATCACGCCGCTATAGCCAACCGCGCGGCCGGCGTTGCTCGAACACCACAGGTTTCCATTGACGTCGCAGCGCAGGCCATCGGGTCCGCATTTCACACCATCGATCATGCAATCGCTGAAGCGCTTGTGGTTGGAGAGTTTGTTATCGGTCCCGACATCGAACACGAATATCTCACCCTTGCCACCCGGACCGGTATCGCCCGGTCCCTTGCCGGTGGAGGCGACATACAGCTTCTTGTAATCGGGCGAGAAGCAGAGGCCGTTGGGATCGGGCACCTGCTCTTCCGTCACCACGAGGTCGATACGGCCGGACGGATCGATACGATAGCAATTGGTCGGCAATTCGCGCCTGCCCGGCACGAACCCGGCCGGCTGACCAATCCGCGGGTTGAGCTTGCCGCTGAGATTGCTCGGGCCGCCGGCGACGTCCGGCTCACCCTCATAGAGCATGCCACCATAGGGCGGGTCGGTGAACCAGTAGCTGCCGTCCGGATGCGCGACGACGTCGTTGGGAGAATTGAGCTTCTTGCCGTTGTAGGAATCAGCCAGCACGGTCGCGGTGCCGTCGTGTTCATAGCGCACGACGCGCCGGGTGAGATGTTCGCACGAAAGCTGCCGTCCCTGGAAGTCGAACGAGTTGCCGTTCGAGTTATTGGAGGGCGCGCGGAAGACGCTGACGTGGCCGTCATCCTCCGACCATCGCATCTGCCTGTTGTTGGGGATGTCGCTCCACAGGAGATAACGTCCTTGCGAACTCCAGGCCGGGCCTTCGGCCCACAACAGGCCGGTATGGAGACGCTTGATCGCGGTGTTGGGCTGGGCGAGATCGTTGAAGGAAGGATCGACGGCGATGATGTCGGGGTCCCAGAAGTAGGTGGTCGGCGCGCCGCGCGGACTGAAATCGCGCGGCGGGCTGGTCACTGTGGAGGGAGGCGCCACCGGGCCGCTCTGGGCCAGCGCGCTGCTCACTCCCGCCACGGTGGCGCCGGCGCAGGCGGCCAGGCCATGGACAAGCGTTCGTCGGGAAATCGTGACTTCTGGATCAAGCTGCTGTTCTGGATCGCGCCGCTCTTGGCGTATCATCGCATCCTCCCAATATGTTCGCCGGCCGTTGACCCGGCCTGGCAACTCAAGGTTAATCCGGACGGCGTCCGGTTGCGAGCCGCTTTTCAATTCAGCCCGCGCCTCAAGCTCGCGGTGGAGAATGGCATTGCCTCGTCCAACGCCTGAGGTGTCGCGACACTTCCACATTGCGGCGATTGCCCACGTGGCGACCAGGTAGCTGACATGCTAATCTTTCGCCGGTCGTCAGTTCTTCGGCAAATCAATCAGTCCGCGGGCAAACCAAAAATGAAGACGCCGACTAAACAGATATTGCATCGCACTGCGAGATGGCGCGCCGGAGAACTTTTTGCTGCAGCCTTGTCATTTTCGATTTGGACCAACACGGCCGCGGCCAACCAAGCGGAGAACATTCCCGCCCCCTCTCCGCACAAGCTCGAGCGCATCACGGAGTTCTTCAACAATGAAGTTGCGACCGGGAAATTGCCCGGCGCCGTCGTGCTGATCCAGCAGCACGGCAAGCCAGTCTATCTGAAATGCTTCGGCGTCCAGGACGTTGCGACCAAAGCTCCGATGACGCCGGATACCATCTTTGCGCTTCACTCGATGACGAAGCCGATCACCAGTGTCGCGGCGATGATGCTGATCGACGCCGGCAAGCTTTCGCTCACCGACCCCGCCTCCAAGTTCATTCCGGCGTTTGCCGACGTCAAGGTCGGAGTGCCGTCGACTGCGGCTGATGGAACGCCCTTTCTAAAACTTGTCCCGCCGGACCGGCCGGTGACCATCGAGGATCTGCTGCGCCATACGTCGGGCATCACCTACGACTATATCGGCGGCAAGCTGATCGATAAGGCTTATAAGGACTCTGGCCTTTTCGACGGCAAGTTCCCCAACAAGGTGTTTGCTGAACGCATCGCCAGATTGCCGCTTTCAAGGCAGCCCGGCACGCTTTGGCGCTATGGCCACTCCACCGATGTGATCGGCCGCATCATCGAGATCGTATCCGGACAAACGCTCTATCAATTCGAGAAGCAGCACATCCTGGATCCGCTTCGTATGACCAGCACCAAATACGTTCTGGACAGCGCCGACGAACGGGCGCGGATGGCGGAGCCGCTGCCGAGCGATACCATCCTGCTAGACTCGGAACGTGAACGGCGCGCTCACCCGGAATGGGAATCCGGCGGCGGCGGGCTGGTCTCGACCCTGAATGACTATGCGCGCTTTGCCCAGATGATTCTCAACGGCGGAGAGCTCGACGGCAAACGTTATCTCAGCCCGGCAGCATTCAAGGCGATGACGACAGACCACGTCGGGCCGGGCTCCGGTGTCGCGCGCGATTATTTCTACTTTCCCGGCGACGGCTTCGGCTATGGCTATGGCCTTGCTGTACGCACCGATCCGGGGAACGCCAAACCGCCGCCGCCAGGCTCAATCGGAGAACTCAAATGGGACAGCGGCAGCGGCACCTATTTCGGCGTCGATCCCAGCCTGAACATGATCTACATCATGCTGGAGCAGACCCAGAACGAACGTGGCCGCATCCTGCCCGCCTTCAAGGCGCTGGTTTACGATGCGTTCGCCGCGGATAAATGATCGCTACGTCAAACCTTCATCTGGAATATTCAGCACGGTGCCACAGGCCTTGCAGTGGACCGCATCGCTATCATGGCGCTGGAGTCCACAGGTCGGACAGGAAAACCGCACCTTGGTGGGCGAGAGCAGCGCACGGGCCAGATTGAAGAACAGCGTGACGCCGAAAATCATGATGACAACGGTGATCATGCGGCCGGCTGTCCCTTGCAGGGTGATGTCGCCGAAACCGGTGGTCGTCAGCGCCGTCACCGTGAAATACAGCGCATCGGCATAATTCGAGATCTGCGGATTACGGAATTTCTGGGTCTCATAGACGATTGCGGTCATCACGAAGATGAACACCGCGAGGTTGGTAACGGCGAAGATGACTTCCTCGTTGCGCCGGAAGAACGTAGAATCTTCGCGCATCCGCGCCAGCATCTGGTAGTCGCGCAATAGCCGCAGCGTTCGCAAGATCCGCAGGAAGCCGCCGGCTTCGCCGGCGAGCGGGGCCAAGAACGATATGATCGCGATGACGTCGGTCCAGGTCGAGAAGCGGGTGAACTCGAGCAGGCGGTGTCGGCTGACGAAAAGCCTCGCGGCGAAATCGGCGAGAATGACGACACCAAAAACGACGTCGAGCGCTTCCGTGATGTCGTTGGAAGGCAGGAACGAAGTCGCAATAATAAACAGGACCGTGACGATGTCGAACGCCAGGAGCGCGTAGCGGAAACGAACACCCTCCGGTGTCGCTCCTTCGTACAGCTCCGTGATATTTCTTCGAAGTGAGGCGAACGACATGACACTATATTTGCCGCTCGCACGTCTCATTGCAATCATGGACGTATCCTGGCGCAGGGATGGTGGCCGGCTGTCGCAACGAACTTATTTGCGGTTCGCTGTCGCATGCTCGATGAACGACACCTCCGTCCCCTTCTTCACAAGCTTGGCCAACTTATCGACATCCCAGTTGGTAAGACGGACGCAGCCGTGCGACTCCGCCTTGCTGACTTTCGATGGGTTCGACGTCCCGTGGATGCCATATCCTTCCGCCGAAAGCCCGATCCAATAAGTGCCGGCGGGGTTATTGGGGCCCGGCTTGATGGTGAAAGCTCGCTTGGACCTGACTTCCTTGAACTTGTAATCGGGGTTGTAGCGGTAATGCGGCGAAGCATCGATCGAGGTCACCTTGAGCGTGCCACTTGGAGTCGGCTTTTCCTCGCTGCCGACGGTTGCCGGAAAGAAGACGATCAGTTGGGTATCCGCGAATGCCTTAATCGTTTGCGCCGATTTGTCGACCTCAACGCGCGTCACAGCCGGTTTGGCCCCGTTGGCCTTCGTCTCGTTCACCGCGACGTTTGCCACCGAGATGGTTTGCCCCGCCTCGTCGAATTTCTTGCCAGGGTTTAGCGCGGCGAGAAGCGCCTCGCTCATGTGAAATTTCTCGGCGATGGCTTCGCGCGGACTAGTGTAGCCCAGCGACTTCAAGCCTTTCATGTCCTCCATCTTGGCCGGAAGCTTGTCCAGGAACGGCCCCTTTACGTCCTTTTCGGCGATCTTGTAGTCTACGATGACAGCATCCGCACTGGTCGCGACCAGCGCACCCCAAATTTCGGGCGTGAGGGCCAGCTTGTTCACGGCCAAGCCCTTGGCTTCGGCAAACGCCCTGAGGGCTTTCTCGGCATTCTCGCCAACCTTCCCGTCGATCTCACCGGGCGAGAAATTGGCGCGGTCGAGCAGTACCTGCGCCTTGACGACGGCCGGGTGAATCTTGTCGTCGGTCGGCGGCTTGCCGTTGAACTCCGCGTTGTTGATCGTGGCTGCGTCGGGGCCAGCAATGGCGGGACAGACCGGGCACGCGAGGAAGAATAGTCCGGCAAACAAGCGGATCATCGGCAATCTCCCAAACAACGTTTGATAAAGATTTGGACGGGCCGGAGTTCCGAGAGAGCCGCGTAGCCCGATGATCGCGAGACCCACACCCCGGCCTTCTCTCCCACGAGAGAGGGGCGAAGGAGAAATCCCGTCGATCAATCCGGGCGGATCATCTCGAACATGTTTTCCGGCTTGATCTCGAAATAGTCGCCGCGGCGGCCGGCGCGGACGATCGGGTGGGCGAGCCCGGTCTGATAGACGCCGTCCTTGATGAAGGCCTTGTCGATATGGACGGCAACGACCTCTCCGAAGGTCACCCAAGCCTGCGCTTTCTTGCCGTCAGCGCCCTGCAGCTGGATGATCTGGGTCAGCTTGCACTCGAAGGCGACAGGACTTTCCGCCACGCGAGGCACGTTGACGAGCTTGCAGGGCTCAGCCGTGAGACCTGCGAGCTTGAACTCGTCGACGTCACGCGCGACGTGGGCCGCGGTTGCGTTCATCTGCTTCGCCAGATCCATGGTGGCGAGATTCCAGACGAACTCCCCGGTATCCTGGATGTTGCCGGCGCTGTCCTTCCAGTTCGTCGAGGAGAAGCCGATGATCGGCGGCACATAGCAGAAGGCGTTGAAGAAGCTGTAGGGCGCCAGATTGACGTTGCCCTGACCGTCGCGCGAGGAAATCCAGCCGATCGGGCGCGGCGCGATGATGGCGTTGAAGGGATCGTGCTTAAGGCCGTGGCCGTTCTTCGGCTCGTAGAAATGCAGATCTTTGGTGGTCACGCAGGATTATTCCGTCATTGCGAGGAGCGAAAGTGACTTAGCAATCCATGCCACGTCGCGCGGAACCAATGGATTGCTTCCGCCTTAGCCAAGGCTACGGCGGACAAGTCGCTTCGCTCGCAATGACGGCGGAGTCAAGTGACGAAAGGGTCAATGCGCCTTGGCGCGCGGTGACAGGCCGGCAATGATGAAATCGATCATTTCGTCGATCGTAGGACCCGGCTTGGTGGCGCATTGGGCGATCATTTGCGGATGGAAGAACCGCATCATGCCGGTGCATGTACACATCGCAGCAGTTTGCAAGTCGGCGACCTCGAATTCGCCGCTGGCCGCACCTTGGGCGATCACGCTGCCGATGATCTCAGTGACCAGCTGCATATGGGCGACGCAGACTTCCCAACTCTCTTCCATCGCGATCTCGACCATCTCATGCAATTTGGAATCGCCGACATAGCGCTCCGAATTCATGCGATGAATCGTCTTCATGAGCTCGCGCAGGCGGGGCGCCGCCGGCCCCGGCCGATTTGCGATCGACTGAGCGGCTTCCTCCACCTCGCCCATGAGCGTGCGCGCCACGCCTTCGTGGATCGACTTCTTCGAATCGAAGAAGCGATAGACGTTGGCGGGGCTCATCCGCAGTTCCTTGGCGATGTCGGCGACCGTCGTCTTCTGGTAGCCCATCTGCCTGAACAGACGCTCCGCCACCACGAGAATCTTTTCCCGGGTATCGGTTTCGATGTGTTCTGAGACAAGCGTCATGTCAGCTCTCAATGTTCAATTATTCTGCGGCGTCGGCAAGAGGAATCGCGTGCGGTCCCTTCGGATGCAACTTGGCCTCATGCTGCGCCGCAAGATCGGCCTGATCGGCCTGGCCGCTTTCTTCCAGGCTCTTCCTGAACCACAGGGCATAAAGGCCCGGCAGGTACAGCAAGGTCAGGAAGGTTGCAACAAACAAGCCGCCCATGATGGTGATCGCCATCGGGCCCCAGAAGGCGGAGCGGGACAGCGGGATCATGGCCAGGATCGCCGCCAGCGCGGTCAGTACCACCGGCCGGGCACGGCGGACCGTGGCCTCGACAATGGCTTCCTTCCGCGTCATGCCCTGGGAAACATCGGCCTCGATCTGATCGACCAGGATCACCGTGTTGCGCATGATCATGCCGGCCAGCGCGATCAGGCCGAGCAGCGCCACGAAGCCGAACGGCTGGTTGGCGACGTTGAGGCCGAGCGAGGCGCCGACGATGCCGAGCGGGGCGGTCAGAAACACCAGGATCAGGCGCGAGAAGCTCTGCAACTGGATCATCAGCAGGGTGAGCATCACCAGCGCCATCAGCGGAAACAGCAGGGCGATCGAGGCGTTGCCCTTTTCGGATTCCTCGAACGCGCCGCCCGGCTCGATCCGGTAGGCCGGCTCGAGATGGTCGCGGATTTCCTTCAGTTTCGGCCAGATCTGGTTGGTGACGTCGGGCGCCTGCACGCCGTCGACGACATCGGTCCGCACCGTAATCGCCATATCGCGGTTGCGCCGCCACATGATCGGCTCCTCGTGGGCATATTCGATCTTGGCAATCTGCTGCAACGGCACCGCAACGCCGTTGCGCGACGTCACGGTCAGCTCGCCGACGCGGCCGAGGTCCAACCGTTCCGACGGTACCGCGCGCGCGACCACGCCGACCTTCTCGATGCCGTCGCGGATGGTGGTGACCGGCGCACCGGAGATCAGCATAGCGAGGGATTGCGAGACGTCCTGCGGGGTCAGGCCGAGAGCCCGTGCTCGGTCCTGATCGACCACGAGCTTGAGATAGGGCGACTGCTCGTTCCAGTCGAGCTGCGGCTCCACGACATTGGGATTCTGCTTCATGACGTCGCGAACCTTGTAGGCGATGTCGCGAACGGTATTGGCGTCGGGGCCGATCACGCGGAACTGGACTGGGAAGCCGACCGGCGGACCGAAATTGAAACGGTCAATTCGTACACGCGCTTCCGACAGTTCGCCCTCGGCGACCGCCTTCTCCAGCCGCGCCTTGATGCGCTCGCGCGCCTCGACGTCCTTGGAGACGATCACGATCTCGGCAAAGGCCTCGTTGGGCAGTTGCGGGTTGAGGCCGAGCCAGAAGCGTGGCGAGCCCTGACCGACATAGGCGGTGTAGGTCGCGATATCCTTGTCGTCCTTCAAGAGCGCCTCGGCCTTCTTGACGGACTTTTCCGTGACGTTGAAGGCGGTGCCTTCCGGCAAGCGTAGCTGCAGGAACAACTCCGGTCGCTCCGATAGCGGGAAGAACTGCTGCTGCACATGGCCGAAGCCCACGATCGATAGCGCGAACACGCCAACCGTCGCCGCCACGACTTTGATCCGGTGGTCGACGCACCACTGAATCACGGCGCGCAAGCCCCGATACATCCGCGTCTCGTAGATCGCGTGCGGATCGTGGTTGTGGTGGACGGCAATGTTCGGCAGCAGCTTGACGCCGATATAGGGCGTGAAGATCACCGCCACGAACCAAGAGGCGACCAGCGAGATCGCCACGATCCAGAAAATACCGCCGGCATATTCGCCGACCGCCGAATTGGCAAAGCCGATGGGGAGGAAGCCAGCGGCCGTGACCAGCGTTCCCGTGAGCATCGGAAACGCAGTTGATTCCCAGGCAAAGGCGGCCGCGCGAACGCGGTCCCAGCCCTGTTCCATTTTCACCACCATCATCTCGACGGCTATGATGGCGTCGTCGACCAAGAGGCCAAGCGCAATGATCAGCGCGCCGAGCGTGATGCGGTGCAGGTCGATCGACATCGCATTCATGACGATGAAGACAATGGCGAGCACCAGCGGCACCGATGTTGCCACCACGATGCCGGTGCGCCAGCCGAGCGCCACGAACGAGACGAACAGCACGATCGCCAGCGCTTCGACGAAGGAATGCACGAACTCGCCGACCGCGCGCTCGACCACCTTTGGCTGGTCGGCGATCTGTTCGACCTCGATGCCCTGCGGCACGGCCTTCATGAAATCAGCGGTCGCCTTCTCGACATCCTCGCCGAGCTGGAGGATGTTGGCACCCTTGGTGGTGACGACGCCGATGCCGATCGCGGGCTTGCCTTCCTGGCGGGCAACGAAGGTCGGCGGATCGACGAAGCCGTGGGTGACGGTCGCGATATCGCCGAGCCGGAACACGCGGCCATTGCTTTCGACCGGGGTTTCCGCCACCGCCTTGACGCCGTCAAGCGCGCCGGTGACGCGGAGCGGCACGCGCTGCGAGGAGGTTTCCACCGTGCCTGCCGGCGTAACGTTGTTCTGCTTGGCGAGCGAATCGAACAGCGCCTGCGGCGTAATGCCGAGTGTTGCCAGCTTGGCGTGGGAAAATTCGACGAAGATGCGCTCGTCCTGGGTGCCGTAAAGATTGACCTTGGTGACGCCGTTGACCTTCAACAGCCGCTGGCGCATGCCCTCGGCGGCCTTCTTCAACTGTGCGTAATCGGCGCCGTCGCCGGTCATCATGTAGAGAATGGAATCGACGTCGGAGAATTCGTCGTTGACATTCGGACCGAGCAGACCTGCGGGCAACTGGCCCTGTACGTCTACCAGCTTCTTGCGCAACAGATAGAACAGGTAGGGCACGTCCTTCGGCGGGGTCGAATCCTTGAAGGTAACTTGCAACGCCGTGAACGATGGCTTGGAATAGGTCTGCACCTTCTCGAAGAACGGCAACTCCTGCAGCTTCTTCTCGATGGGGTCAGCGACCTGGGTCTGCATTTCCTGCGCGGTGGCGCCGGGCCATATCGCCGAGACGTTGACCACCTTTACCGTGAAGAACGGGTCCTCGGCGCGGCCGAGCCGCTGGTAGGAGAAGAAGCCGGCGACGCTGAGCGCGATCATCAGAAACAGGACCAGCGTGGGATGGCTCACCGCCCAGCCCGAGAGATTGAAGCGCTTCATGTTACTCTCCAACTTCGAAATTCGTTTGCTTCGTCATTGCGAGCGAAACGAAGCAATCCACCTATCCGATTGAGGCGCTATTGATTGCTTCGTCGCTCCGCTCCTCGCAATGACGGGACCAACTCGCAACGACGGTGGAAAACTCAGAACGACAGCGACGAGACGACGCGGACTTTCTGCGTCGGGTCGAGTTTCTGCACGCCGAGCGCCACGACCTTTGCGCCTTCATCGACGCCGCCTGAAATCACGACGGAATTGCTCTCGTAGGATTTCACGACCACGGGCTTCAGCGTCACCGCACCGGCATCGTCGACGATATAGAGCGAGGGATTGCTGCCCTGGCTGAACAGCGCCGACAGCGGCAGTTTTGCCACGCGCTCGGAGGCGGCATCCGCCAGTGTCAGCGTCGCGGTCATGCCGAGCGAGACCTTGTCGTCGGCTTCCGGCAGCGAGAACTTGGCGAGATAGGTCCGCGTCGCCGGATCGGCGGAAGGTGCGATCTCGCGCAGCTTCGCCGCGTATTTCTTCTCGGCGTCCGACCACAGCGTCACGGAAGCCGTGCCTGATTTGGCGCGGCCGACCAGCGTCTCGGGAATAGCGACTACGGCTTCCTTCTCGGCAAAGCGCGCGACGCGGACCGCAGTCTGGCCGGCGGCGACCACCTGTCCGGGCTCGATCAGGGTGGCGGTGACGACGCCACGGGTATCGGCGACCAGCGTCGCGTAGGAGAGTGAGTTCTTGGTGAGTTCGACCTGCCGCTCGGCGCGGTTAAGGCGTGCGCGCGCTTCATCGGCGGCGGCGCGGCTCTGATCCATCTGGGCGTCGGTGGTCCAGCCCTTGGCGCGCAGATCCTTGGCGCGCTGCTCGGCGGCGCCGGCTTGGGCCAGCACGCCAGTGGCGGCGCGGAATTCGGCCTCCGCCTGCTCGGCCTGCAGCTTCAGATCGACCTCATCAAGGGTGGCCAGCGGCTGGCCGACTTCCACGGTCTGGCCGACCTCGACCAGGCGCCGGGCGACCTTGCCGGGGACCCGGAAGCCCATGTCGGTCTCGATCCGGGGTCGGATCGTGCCGACGAAGCTGCGCTCGGGTGTCTCGGCCGCATAATGAACGGTGGCGATCAGGACCGGACGTCCGGGGGCGGGCGCTTCGGCCGTCTTTTCATTGCAGCCGGCCAAGGCAAACACCGCAAATGCCAGCGACGCTCCCGTCAAGAGCCTGTAATAGCTAGAAAAAATCGAACGGGCAAACATCGAGCTCTCCATCGCAGGTGTGATGAAGAGTATTGAATGGCGACTGACGAATGTCAATAATCGTCAGTGATCATGAATTCGTGAGCGGATACTGGGTTAAGAAGTAATTGCTTTCTGTAAGGAACTGCCCCCTCGGCTCTCGGCCCGGCGCAATCCCGCCGCAAGCTAGGCGTGAGCGAGGACATCGACCGGGCTCTTCCTCACCCATTCGAAGCGGGATCCATCGCGCCCGCTGCCGCGCCGGACTTTGCGGTCAGGTGCGTCGAGCCTTGCGGGTCTTCTTCGGGCTCTTCTTGCTCGCCGCCTTGCTCGTAGCTCTTGATTTCTCGCGGCTCGATTTCGCTGCTGATTTTTTCGCCGTCTTCTTTGCCGATCGGGCCGTTGCAGCTCGCGCTGTTGCAGCCCGAGTCTTGGCAGTTCGAGTGTTGGTAGTTCGAGCCTTGGCAGCTCGAGCATTGGCAGCTCGAACCTTGCCGGTTCGGGCCTCACCCGTTCGGGCAGTTGCGGCTCTAGACATGGCTTTCGCTGTTCGGGCCTTGGCAGCCTCCGCTTTCCTCGGTTCGCCACCGCGTTCCTTCACCGCCCGCTTGCGCCGTTCAGGGGCGGCTGCAACCGGTGGCACCATCTGCGGATCGGAAACGAGGCCGTCGGCAGCAAGCGGCACATAAGCCGCCGCGCGTTCATCAGCCTTCAGGGCTGGTTCGTCCGTCTTCAACGCCTTGCTTGCGGCTTCCGTCGCCGTATTGGCGATCTCCTTCACCGTATCGGTGAACTTCTCCGCGATAGATTTGTCCTTGTCGCTGTCGTCCATGTTGCCCTCCCGAGCTTTGCACACAGAACTAACCGACCCGATGGCGCGGGGTTCCTCGATGGAAACCCTACTCTGCCAGCTGAAACCGCTCGAAGCGGTGTAGCTCTTCCTCGATGCGGCGCTTGTAGTCCTTGCGTGCGCCCTTCGCCGCGCCCTTGCCGACCCAGCTCCATTTCTGCATCAGCAGCTTCTTGTTCTGGCGGTCCGTCTTCAAGTCGATGGCGGCCACGATGTCTTCGCCGACCAGCACCGGCAGCGCGAAATAGCCGAACACGCGTTTTTCCTTCGGCACATAGGCCTCGAAGCGGTGGCCGTAACCGAAAAACAATTCGGTACGCTTGCGCTGGATAATAAGCGGATCGAACGGCGAGAGGATGTGAACCGGCCCCTCGCCCGCCTCTGCCGGTAGGCCGGCCTCCAGCACTTCCGGCCGGGCCCAATGCTCCTGCTTGCCGGCGCCTTCGAGCGCGAGCGGCACCAGTTCCTTGCGCCGCACCCGCCCCTCGATCAGCCGCCGCACCGCCGGCTTGCTCGGCGCATCGAGATGGCAGATCGAATCGAGGCTGACGACGCCTTGCGAGCGCAATGCGCGGTCGAGCAGATAGGCGGTGATGTCAGCCGAACTGGCTGGCTTTGGCGGCTTGTCCCAGCCGAAATGCCGCGTCATCAGCTCATACGTCTTGAGCATGCCGGTGCGTTCGGAGATCGTCACCTCGCCGGTATAGAAGGCAAGTTGCAGCGCCCGTTTCGACGGTTTGCGGCTCTGCCAAAGGTGCTCTTTCTCGGTCAGAACGTCGTCGTCGATGTCGCGGATGGTCAGCGCGCCGCCCTGCCGCAACAGCCGCATGACCTTGCGGGTGTCCTCGGGCTTGACGGAAGCAAACCATTTGTGACCGTTGCGGCGGTGCTCTCGCATCGCCGGAATGAAGAAACGAAAGTCTTTCGCCGGCACGTAGGACAGCGCATGCGTCCAGTATTCGAAGACGCTCTTGTCGACGCTCTGCGCATGCCGCAGGTCGGCGCGGGCGTAGGCAGGGATGCGGCTATACAGAATGTGGTGATGGCAGCGCTCGATGACGTGGATAGTGTCGATCTGGACGTAGCCGAGATGGTCGACCGCCGCCGCGACGGCCTCGGGGCCGGCGCCGAACGGCTCGCTGGTATCGAGCCGCTGGGCCTGCAGCCAAATTCGCCGGGCCTCAGGCTTGGTCAGGGGATAGGAATCAGTCGCACGGGGCATCGCGCGGCAATGTAGCGGGATTCGCGCGTGCTGGGAGTCCCGGTTCCCGGGCCGCCGCCTCGCCGCGAGCTTACCTCACCGCTTCTGCCGCTCGTTGACGCTGCCGGTTGCGATTTCGCCCTCGCAGGAGGCGCGGCCGGGCTGGGGCGCATGACATTTGTAGACCTGGCCGGTAAGCCGATCGACCAGCCACGCGCTCTCCTCTGTCGGGCTTTCGAACCCGACATAGCGGCTGCCGAGCGAGTTGATCAGCGTCGACAGCAAAATTGCAGCGGCGATCATCGCCGCGCCGATCAGTGTTGGCATAGAACTTCCGGAACCGGCTGGCTCCGATGCGCTGGCACGATAGCCTAGATACTCACGCTGACGTTTGACTGACTGTAACACCGCCCCGTCCGTTTGGTTGCCCCGAACGATTTCTTCTTCAGATTTTTTTGTGAATGGTTTTGCTAGAGACGCATCTGGCCGATTTGTTGTCCACACATCGGCACTAGAGCGACGGTCCACTTTTTTCTTTTCTGAAGCAGGGAGCGCGACGACTCTCTGGCCGGATGCGGGCTGTTCGTTCCGTAAAATTACGTGCTGCCATGCTTTGCCGTACAGAGCACGCGCGAATCTCAAATCGACTTGCAGGAAGCTTTCATGCCGAAGTCGGCGCCGATCGGGACGTTCGATGTCGGGGCGCTGGCGCTTGGCCGAGGTCGACGCCCCCAAGTGCTGTCCTTGTAAAAAAGGTTAGGCCATTCCACCCGATCGAGTTCGTGATTCAAATCACGCTAGCAAGGTAGAGCGAAGCAACCTGCCGCCGACATGACGGCGAGCAAAGCGACCTTGCGCGGACTTCAACACCCTGCAGGATCTATTGAAAAGTCCGCTTCGGCGCAAAGCTGGGTCTTCACCAATGTGATTTGAGTCACATTGGTTGCTTTGAACCCGTCCTATCATCGCAGCATCAAAACGTCATGCACGCCGGTTTGCAGGCGTTAACAACTTAAGGAATAGGACAATGACTCGCTATCTTGGACTTTCAATCATGACTGTCGGCACCGCGCTGTCGATGACGGCGGGCCTGGCCGCCGCCGGCGACACCGTTTCGGCCGACAAGATCCTGGACGCCCTGAAGCCGAAGGCTGGCGCGACCCGCGGCCTCTCGACCGGCCCGCAGCAGCCGGTGGATGCCACCGCCAAGGCCAAGGAGATCAACTTCGTCGACTCCTTGCGCAACCGCAAAACCCGATCGCTGTCGCTCGGCGAGCGCCAGGAGATTGCGGAACTTGCCGCGAGCAAGCCGAAGATCGACCTCGAAATCCAGTTCGACTACGACTCGGCCGACATCAGCAAGAGCTCGGTTTCCGCGGTGCAGGAGCTCGGCAAGGCGCTGTCCGATGCGAGCCTGAAGGGTTCGACCTTCGTGGTCGCCGGTCATACCGACGCGATCGGCGGCGAAGCCTATAACCAGGACCTTTCAGAGCGCCGGGCCGATACGATCAAGAAGTATCTGACCGAGAAGTACGGCATTGCCGGTTCCAATCTCGTGACCGTCGGATACGGCGAGAGCCGGCCGAAGGATCCGAACGCGCCGATGGACCCGACCAACCGCCGCGTCCAGGTCGTCAACATGGATAACAAGACCGCCTCGAAGTGAGGCTCTGAATGCCGATCCGCCTGCTGCTTGCGGCAGGCGGATTTTTTTCTGGCGGTGGGTAATGGCTCAGGCGCGGGCCCGTTGCAGTCTAGGCCTCGATGCAACGGCCGCTCAAATCCAGTTCTGGAAGATCATCAGGCGGCTGAACGTCGCCATCGACGTGCCTACGAACGCGGCCGATATCGGCAACATTGCGGCAAAGCCGGCAAAGCCAATTGCGACATAGCCCCATAACAGCCACCCAGGCATGCCGCCGCGTTTCAAGGCATACACCAGTGCAAAGCTCGCCGTAGTCGCCGCCGGCAGATAGTAATAAATGAAGCCGAGCGTTCGCGGCAGCAATGCCCATGCGAGATATGGGCCGAAGTAGAACGCCAGTATCAGGAAGGCATCAACCCGCCGCGTCACGATCCAGTCGCGCAGGCAGATCGCGACCGCAAGCAGCGCCGGCCACAGGATCACAGGATTACCGAGAAAGACCACCGCGGCGATATGGTCTTCGTCGATCTTGTCGAAGAGATACCAGACCGGACGGACCAGGAACGGCCATGACGGCCATGAACTCATATAAGTGTGTCCGGAGATCGCGCTGGTCGTGTTGTCGTTGAAGATCCGCCGTTGCGCTTCCAGGACATCCGAAACGGAAAGTCCGTAGAGCGGAATGAACGTCGCGAGATAGACGGCGGCCGGAATCAGAACAAAGCACACGGCGAAGTGCCAAGCTCTGAAGTCCGGCCAGAGGTCGGGCCGGTACCAATCTTCCGGTCTGGCGTCGGCGAATTGCGTGCGCCAGCTTTGCATCAGGCGGATCGCCGCGATGATAACGATGCAGACGGTGAGCACGAACAGCCCGCTCCACTTGCAGGCGGCGGACAGGCCGAAGCCGACCCCGGCAAGGGCGAACCACAGATGCGGCCGCTGTTTTCGAAAGCCATGTATGAACGCGGCGATGGCAAACAGACTGAAGGCGAGCCCAAAAATATCCAGCATCGCGATCCGCGACTGCACGAACAGCATCTGGTTGAAGAAGGCGAGCAGGCTCGCCGCGATGGCCGGCCCCTGAGCCGCGAACAACGCCACGCCGCACAGATACACCGCGACGACGGCGAACGATCCGAACAAGACGCCCGGATAGCGCCAGCCCAGCGGTCCGTCACCGAACGAATGGATCGACAGTGCGATGAACTGCTTGGCGAGCGGCGGATGCATCGGATTGAGTATCGGCTCGCGCATTACCGGCTCGACCATCTGCCGCGCCGCCGGTACATAATGAACTTCGTCGAAATAGAATTTCTCCGGCGTGGTGACGCCGATCAACAGCGCGAAGTGTGCGAGAACGAAAAGAACTGCCGCAACGATGCCCGTGCGCAACGTCGAGTCGGAAACAGAAACTGATTGGGTTGCTGGCTTCACGGAAGATCTGACAGGAATCAGGGACTAGACGACATTGCGGCAAATTGAGTGTGACGGCTCCAGATTCTTATGTCCATCGCATTGAACGAGCGAGAACTATGCAGTTTGTGGCCGCACCGGTTGGATGAGCCTTCTGTCACCGCGCGATGAGGTGGCGGCTTCCGTCGAGGTCTGGCAGCTATGGCAGCGGGTGAAGGGCGACACGGATCCATCCGTCGCCTTCAATCCGTTCGACGCTTCGATCGGCGATGGCACCGATCGCACCAATCTCGTCAAGATCGGCGGACAATGGACGCATCTGTTCGGCTCAAGTGTTGAAGTCAATATCAACGGCGGATGGGTGCAATCTTTCGGAACGAAATCCGGGATTGTCGCCACGGTGATGGGCGACGACACCATCGTGCCGACCATCGGCAATCAGGGCTGGTTCGAGTATGGCGACCGGCTTGGCTTGCGCATCACCAAGGGCTGGATTGCGGACTTGTTCCTCAACGGCACCGCTGGTCCGCAGCCGGTCGGCAATACGCTTCACGGCGGTGTGGGGCTGCGGATCAGTTATTAGATGGGAATGTAGGGTGCGCAAAGGCGCTTGCGCCGTGCCCACCATCTATCAGCAGACGGTCCTCATGAATGGTGGGCACGCTATCGCTTTGCCCACCCTACATGATCCGCTCGAATGGTCAGGCGCTGGCGGGCTGTGCGGCGGTTGCAGCCGCGACGTCCATCCACATCACTTCCCAATGGTGACCGTCCGGATCTTCGAAGCTGCGGCCATACATGAAGCCATAATCCTGCTTCGGCCCTGGATCGGCGCTGCCGCCCGCGCCTTGGGCTTTGGCAACCATCTCGTCCACGGCGCCGCGGCTGTCGGCGGATAGGCAGAGCAGGACCTGGCTCGTGGCCTTGGCGTCGGCAATCTTCTTCGAGGTGAACTGGCGATATTTTTCGTGGGTCAGCAGCATCGCGTAAATGGTGTCCGAAATCACCATGCAGGACGCCGTGTCATCGGAGAATTGCGGGTTCTTTTCGGCGCCGATCGCCTGATAGAAGGCGGTCGAGCGGGCGAGATCGCTGACCGGCAGGTTGACGAAGATCATTTTGGCCATCTGGGACTCCTTTTTCGCGGGTTCGTGCCAAGGACGAGCGGGCCAAGGCGGACCCGACATCCGGTTTGAATTATTTGAAGCGCGAGTGCCGGCGCCAAAGCGGGTAATTTCGGGAACCAGCCGTCAGCCTACCTGCCCTTGAAGTCTGGCTTGCGCTTTTCGGCGAATGCCTTCACGCCTTCTTTCAGGTCTTCGCTGTCCCTGATGGCATCGAGCATCCTGCGCACCTCGGCGACCGTTTCCAACGGGCCTTTCGGCATGGCGTCGCGGGCAAGCTTCTTCAATGCCCGGACCACCAGGGGCGCATTGGCGGCGATTTTGGCTGCCATCTCCTGGGCGAGTGCGACGTGCTGTCCCTTCGGCACCACCTTGTTGACGAAGCCGATCTGGTACGCGCGCTCCGCCGACATCTCCTCGCCAACGAGAAGAAATTCCATCGCGATCTTGTGGGGCATCCGCGCCATCACCGAGGAGACGCCGCCGGCGGTGGTGCCGATCTTACCCTCGGGATAGATGAAGCGTGTCGTTTCGGATGCCACGCACATATCGGCCATCTGCACCAGCACGAAGGCGCCCCCGACGACCCAGCCTGACGTCGCGGCGATCACCGGCTTGTCGAGCTCGACGCCCAATCCCGGCACGGTATGCCACATGTTGACTGGGAGATCCCTGACGTCGGCGCCGACCGAAAAATACTTCTCTTCGGACGACGCAAGCACCGCAACACGGTCGTCGCTTTCGTGAAAGCGCAGCCACGCTTCGCGCAGCTCATCGCATAGGGCGTTGTTGAGTGCATTGTGCGCGGACGCGCGATCCATCGTGATGGTGGCGACGTGGCCTGCGCTCTCGTAGCGAACAAGCTTCATGGCATTCCCCCGCGACGTCAGCCCGACGGCGACGATTTTCTTCTTTACTTCCTCTCAGCGGGATCGCGGTGCACCGGATCGACCCACAACACCGTCTCCGGCTTCTCCACCGGCTCGATGTCGAGATTGATCGCAACCGCCTCGCCGTCGCTGCGTACCAGCACGCATTCCAGCACCTCGTCGGGGCTGGCGTTGATCTCCTGATGCGGCACATAGGGTGGCACGAAGATGAAGTCGCCAGGGCCGGCTTCGGCGGTGAATTGCAGATGCTCGCCCCAGCGCATCCGCGCCTTGCCTTTCACGACATAGATGATGCTTTCGAGATGGCCGTGATGATGCGCGCCGGTCTTGGCGTCGGGCTTGATCGTCACCGTTCCCGCCCACAATTTCTGCGCGCCGACCCGAGCGAAATTGATCGCGGCCTTGCGGTCCATGCCGGCGGTCGACGGCACGTTAGGATCGAGCTGATTGCCGGGAATGACACGAACGCCGTCATGCTTCCAGCGCTCGTCGTGATCGTGGGCGTGGTGGGAATGGGTGTGGTCGTGGGTGCCGGTCATTGGGCGCCTTCTCGAAAGATCGTTTTTCCGGACGGTATCGAAAAGCAGGGCGACAAACCAGAAGATTAAGGGAGCCTGCGGCGCATGGGCGCCCCGGATTTCGTCATGGCCGGGCGCGTTCCCACCTGCTCAACGCCTTCTCGACATCACATCCGGATTGACGATATTCGTCGGCGTTCCCGCGGCGTAGGCCAGGATCTGATCGAAAATATCGGTGAACTGGATTTCGTATTCGTCGCGCGAGACATAGCCAAGGTGCGGCGTGCAGACCACGTTGTCCATGGTCAAGAGGGGATCATTGACGTCGCGCAGCGGCTCTTTTTCATAGACGTCGACCGCGGCCATGCCGGGACGTCCGGCGCGCAGCGCGCTGACGAGTGCATTCGGCTCGATCAGCGGCGCGCGGCTGGTGTTGACCAGGAGCGCTGTAGGTTTCATGCGCGCGAGATCTTCCGCCTTGACGATGCCTCGCGTGGCATCGACGAGCCGCATGTGCAGCGAAAGCACGTCGCATCGCTCGAAGAAATCGGACTTGCTCGCAGCGGTCTCATAGCCGTCGGCACGCGCCTTCGCCATGGCGGGTTCCCGCGCCCATACCAGCACGTTCATGCCGAACGCCTTGCCGTAGCCGGCAACGACGGCGCCGATGCGGCCGTAGCCATAGATGCCAAGCGTCTTGCCGCGCAGCGTGTGGCCGACGCCGATCTGCCATTTGCCGGCCTTGAGCGCTGCCATCTGCTGCGGGATGGCGCGCATCGCCGCCAGGATCAGGCCCCAGGTGAATTCGGCGGTCGCATAGGAGGGCGTATCGGCATGCTGGCTTGACGACACGACAATGCCGAGCCGGGTGCAGGTGTCGATATCGATATGCGGATAGACGCTGCGCTGACTGATCAATTTCAGCTTCGGCAGGCGTTCCAGAAGCGGTGTGCGGATCTGCGTGCGCTCGCGGATAAGCACCAGCGCCTCCGTATCCTTCAGGCGCTCCGCCAGCGCGTCGACGTCCTGGACGTGATCGTTCCAGATAGTGACGTCGTGGCCGGCAAGCTTGCCAAAACAATCGAGGGTGCGCAGCGTGTCGAAATAGTCGTCGAGGATCGAGACCTTCACGACGCGCCTCCCCCGCTTGCGCCTTACTTCACCGCCAGCAGTTCCACATCGAACATCAGCGTCGCGTTCGGCGGGATGACGCCGCCGGCGCCGCGCGCGCCATAGCCGAGCGCGGGTGGAATGATCAGCGTGCGCTTGCCGCCGACCTTCATCGATGCGACGCCCTCATCCCAGCCGGCGATCACCTGCCGCTGCCCGATCTTGAATTCAAACGGCTCGTTGCGGTCCACGGAGGAATCGAATTTCTTGCCCTTCTGGCCGTTCTCGTAGAGCCAACCGGTATAATGCATGACGCAGGTCTGGCCGGCCGTCGGCGACGCGCCGGTCCCGACCTTGCTGTCGATGATCTGCAAGCCTGAAGCTGTGGTCATGGGTTTTCCTGCAGTCTGGGCCCAAGCCATCCTGGTGGCGATGGGCGTGGCAACCGTGCCTGCCATGGCGGCAAAGGCGGTCCGGAAGATCGTGCGTCGCGAAAAGCGCATCGGTTGAACCTCTTTCTGAAGAGACAGAGCTTCTAGACGCTCAATAGCCCAGCGCGCAACCGTCCTTACGCGGATCGGAGCCGCCGGTGAGCGTGCCCTTTTCCCAGTCGATCCAGATCGCCTGTCCGCCGCCGAGCGGGCCGACTACGCTGGTGGTCTTGTGACCGATCTTCTTCAGGCCCTCGACGATTTCGGCCGGCATGCTGTCCTCGAGCTGGTAGACGCCTTCGTAATGCAGGCCGCGGGGCATATCGATGGCTTCCTGCACGTCGCAGCCATAGTCGAGGATGTTGGTCAGCACATGGGTCTGCCCCACCGGCTGATACTGGCCGCCCATCACACCGAACGGCATCACCGCGCGGCCATTCTTGGTCGCGAGCGAGGGAATGATCGTGTGCAGCGGCCGCTTTCCCGGCGCGATGCAGTTCGGGTGGCCGGGCTGAATGCGGAAGCCGCCGGCGCGGTTCTGCAGCAGGATGCCGGTCTTGTTGGAGACGATCGCCGAGCCGAACGAGTGCGCGATTGAGTTGATGAAGGAGCAGACGTTGCGGTCCTTGTCGACCACGGTGATGTAGACGGTGGACGGATTCATCGGCGGCGCGACGTTGGGCAGTTCGAGCAGCCGGTCCATCCTGATGTTCTTGATGTGCTCCTCAGCGAACTCCTTGGCGAGGATGCCGGCAACATCGACATGCACCTGCTGGGGATCGCCGATATACTGCTCACGCATCATGTAGGCGATGCGGGCGGCCTCGGCTTCGAGGTGGAAGCGCTCGACGCTGAGCGGTGCGAACTTGGCCAGGTCGAAGCGGGAGAGGATGTTCAGCATCACCAGCATGGTGATGCCCGGGCCATTCGGCGGGCACTGCCAGACGTCGTAGCCCTTGTACATGGTGCCGATCGGCGATGTCGTCTCGGTCGTGTGCGCGGCAAAATCTTCCAGCGTGTGCAGGCCACCAATGCCGCGCAGGGTCTCGACCATGTCGGCGGCGATCTCGCCGGTGTAAAACGCATCGCGACCATCCTTGGCGATCGCGCGCAGCGTCTTGCCAAGCTCCGGCTGATGGATCACATCGCCAGCCGCCGCAGGCTTGCCGTGCGGCAAGAGATAGCGCTCTGTATTGGTTCCGTTCTTGAGCTTCTCGAACTGGTTCTTCCAGTCGAAGGCTACACGGGGGGCGACGACATAGCCTTCTTCGGCGGCCTTGATCGCAGGCTGCAGCAGTGTGTCGAGCCCCATCTTGCCGTGGTCGCGCAGGATCGTGTCCCAGGCGTCGATCGCGCCGGGAATGCTCACCGAATGGGCCGAAGTCAGCGGCACCGAGTGGATCTTGCGCTCCAGGTACCATTCCGCCGTAGCGGCCATCGGCGCGCGGCCGGAGCCGTTATACGCAACGATCTTGCCCTCGCCCCTCGGCTGGATCAGAGCAAAACAATCACCACCGATGCCCGTCGATTGCGGCTCGATGACGCCGAGCAGCGCGCAAGCTGCCACCGCGGCATCCACCGCCGTACCGCCTGCCCGCATGACGTCCATCGCGGTCATCGCGGCCGCTGGATGCGACGTCGCCACCATCGCATTCTGGGCATGGACCGTGGAGCGGCCGGCAAAATGGAAATTCCTCATCGCGGGTGCTTTCTTTCAGCGTTTCTTGTCAGCGTTCTAGGGACATCCCGCAAAGAAGGCATCGGGCGGGCTGGCTAGCGTTCTTGGCACATTCATCCCCGGCAGGGCAATGGCTGGCATGCCAATGCAGTGTCAGGGGCAACGCGCGGAATATGCAGGGCTTTGCGGGGTTTTCCCTCCCCGGCCAGCCTGATAAACGATCGCCATGCCGCTCAAGGTCGCCGCCTTCTATCAGTTCGCCGCGCTGCCGGACTTCCGGGAATTGCGCGAGCCGCTGCGCGCGCTCGCCGCTGGCCTCGGGATCAAGGGCAGCGTTCTGCTTGCGCATGAGGGCATCAATGGCACGGTTGCGGGCAGCGATGAGGGTATCGACGCGCTCATCCGGGAGTTGCAGCATGGCGACCTTTTTGCCGGCCGGCTCGACAATCTCGAGCTCAAGTTCTCGCGCGCTGCCGAGATGCCGTTCCAGCGGCTGAAGGTGCGCCTGAAGAAAGAAATCGTCACGCTGGGTGATGCTGCCGTCAATCCGACGCGGCAGGTCGGCATCTATGTCGACCCGTCAGAGTGGAACGAATTGATCGCCGCGCCCGATACGCTTGTCATCGACACCCGCAACGCCTTCGAGGTGGCGATGGGCACGTTCGAAGGTGCAGTCGATCCCGGCCTCAAGAGCTTTGGCCAGTTCAAGGATTTCGCAGCGGAGAAGCTTGACCCGGCCAAGCACAAGAAGATCGCGATGTTCTGTACCGGCGGCATAAGATGCGAAAAAGCCAGCGCCTATCTGCTGGCCCGCGGGTTTGATGAGGTCTATCATCTGAAGGGTGGCATCCTGCGCTATCTGGAAGGCATCCCGGAAGAGGAAAGCCGCTGGCGCGGCGAGTGCTTCGTATTCGACGAGCGCGTGGCGCTGGGGCATGGCCTGCGGGAGCACAAGATGAACGGCGGCTCCGATGAGTGATGTCAACGGCTTAAGCGAACGCATCGATGCGCTGGAGATGCGCCTAGCCTATCAGGATGTGACCATCGAGACGTTAAACCAGACGATCACGGCGCAATGGACCGAGATCGACAGATTGACGCGTCAGGTCGCTGAATTGAAGGAGCGCGTGCGGGAAGCGGAAAGTAACATGCCCGGCCCGGCGAACGAGCCGCCGCCGCACTATTGAGATTTGCGTTAGCGGACGGCGCGGACCTTGCCCCGCAGTGTTTCGTTTGCGTGATCGCCGTCGGGTTTCGACCGCGCCGGCTGTGCGGCGCTCACGGGATCGGATGCCGGGAACGTGTCGACCAGCCCGGCCTCGAGCTTTTCACGGGTTTCCCGATCTGCCTTTAGCGCGTCCCGGGGATCTTCCGCGTGCTTGTCATGCGCCGCGGGATTGAATTTCTTGGGCATATTGTGCCTCCGTCTCTTGAGGTAACGCCGCGGATCTCGGCCAGTTCCACATCTCGCTTGGCCAAGCCGGAACCTGCGTGTATCAGAAGCCCCGAGATCAGCAGCCCGCGCAGGAACTTTTCGATTGCCCCAGAAATCCGCCGTGAAACCTCTTATCGAAGTGCTCTCCGGCCGCAGGCAGGCGGTGCCACCCGTATGGATGATGCGCCAGGCCGGCCGCTATCTCCCCGAATATCGCGAGCTGCGCGCCAAGGCGGGGAGCTTTCTCGATCTCTGCTTCACGCCTGAATATGCCGCCGAGGTGACGCTGCAGCCGATCCGCCGTTTCAACTTCGATGCAGCGATCATTTTTTCCGACATTCTCGTCATCCCCTATGCGCTCGGTCGGTCGGTGCGCTTCGAGGCCGGCGAAGGCCCGCGGCTCGATCCGCTGGACGCGCCGGAGAAGGTGGCGACGCTGGCGCGCAACGCCGATTTTGGAAAGCTCGAGCCGGTTTATGAAGCGCAGCGCCGCGTGCGGCGTGAACTTGCATCCAACATCGCGCTGATCGGTTTCTGTGGCGCGCCATGGACGGTGGCAACTTACATGGTCGCCGGCCAAGGCACGCCGGATCAGGCGCCAGCGCGGATGATGGCCTATCGCCATCCGGAAGCCTTTGCAGAGATCATCGATGTGCTGGTGGAGAATTCGATCCAGTATCTGCTCGGCCAGCTCAAAGCCGGGGCCGATTGCCTGCAAATCTTCGACACCTGGGCCGGCGTGCTGCCGCCGCGCGAATTCGAGCGATGGTCGATCGAACCGGCGAAACGCATCGTCGCCGGCGTGCGCGCGAAAGTGCCCGATGCGAAGATCATCGGCTTTCCCCGCGGCGCGGGCGCATTGCTGCCGGCCTATGTGGAGGCGTCAGGCGTCAACGCCGTCAGCATCGACTGGGCGGCCGAGCCGTCATTGATCCGCGAGCGCGTGCAGAACCGCGTTGCGGTGCAGGGCAATCTCGATCCGCTGGCGCTGATCGCAGGTGGGGCTGCGCTGGATCGCGCCGTCGACGACGTGTTGGCGAATTACGGACAAGGGCGGCTGATCTTCAATCTCGGCCACGGCATTCTGCCGGAAACCCCGATCGCGCATGTCGAACAGATGATCAAGCGGGTGCGGACGTGGAAGGGGTGACCCAGGCCGTCATACCCGCGAAGGCGGGTATCCAGTAATCGCCGGCCTGAGTTTTGAATTGCACCGCCACGGAGTACTGGATCATCCGCCGGAGCCTGTCATCGGGCGCGCATTCGCGCGACCCGTTGGCGGATGATGACATCGGCGTTTGCCGCCGTTGTCTACCTCGCGTCCTCCAGAATCATGTCGGAAGCCTTTTCCGCGATCATGATGGTCGGCGCGTTGGTATTGCCCGACATCAGGTCCGGCATGATGGACGCATCGACCACACGCAAGCCGTCGATACCGCGCACACGCAGCCGCTGGTCGACGACGGCAAGCGGATCGTTGCCCATCCGGCAGGTCGAGGTCGGGTGATAGACGGTGCTGCCGGTACGTCGGCAGAAATCCAGCAGTTCATCGTCGCTCTGCGCCTTCGGACCGGGATCGATCTCCGCGACCGCGTAAGCCTTCAGCGCCGGTGCTGCGAGAATTCTGCGCAGGATGCGGATGCCATCGATGAAGGCACGGCGATCGGTCTCGGTCGCGAGATAATTGATGCGGATTTCCGGCGGCTCGGACGGATCGGCGCTTCTGATGCGCAGTGAGCCGCGGCTCTCGGGACGTAACTGGCAGACCGATGCCGTGAAGCCGGAAAGCGAGTGCAGCTTCTCGCCCATCTTGTCGGTCGAGAACGGCAGGAAGTGAATCTGGATGTCGGGCGAGGCCAGCCGCGGGCTGGTCTTGAAGAATGCACCCGAGGTGCCGGCAGCGATCGTCAGCGGTCCCTTGCGCAAGGCGGCATATTGAATGCCCGCCATCACCCGGCGAACCGGATTGTTGACCACATCATTCAGCGTCACTTTTTGCGCGCAGCGCGTGATCAGTCGGACCTGCATGTGGTCCTGCAGATCATTGCCGACGCCGGGAGCGTCGAGCACGATTTCGATGCCGTGCTGCTTCAGAAGATCCGCCGGTCCGACGCCCGAGAGCTGCAGCAGTTGCGGCGAATTATATGCGCCGCTGGAGACAAGAATCTCCTTGCGCGCCCGTGCGGTGCGCACGCGGCCGTCCTGCTTGTATTCGACCGCCTTGGCCCGACGACTTTCGAACAGGATGCGCTGCGCCAGCGCGGAAGTCTCTATATGCAGGTTAGGCCGTTTCCTGGCGGGCCGCAGGTAGGAGAACGCCGTGCTGGCGCGGCGGCCGCGCCTGGTCGTGGTCTGGAAAAATCCCGCGCCTTCCTGGGTAGCGCCATTGAAATCGGGATTGGTCGGAATACCGACCTCGGCGGCGGCGACCACAAAGGCTTCCGACAAGGGGTCGTGATGCCGCCAGTCGGATACCGGCAGTGGACCGCCGGTGCCGTGATATTTGTCGGCGCCGCGCTGCTGGTTCTCGGCCTTCTTGAAATAGGGCAGCACGTCGTCATAGCCCCAGCCGGCATTGCCGCGCTGGCGCCAGCGGTCGTAGTCCTCATGCTGGCCGCGCACATAGAGCAGACCGTTGATCGAGCTGGAGCCGCCGAGCACCTTGCCGCGAGGTTGGAATACCTGCCTGCCATTCAAACCGGGTTCCGGCTCGGTCTGGTACATCCAGTTGACTGACTTTTCCTTGAACAGCCTTCCGTAGCCGAGCGGCACGTGGATCCAGAGATTGGTATCCTTCGGTCCGGCCTCCAGCAGGAGGACGGAGTGCTTGCCGTCGGCGCTCAAGCGATTGGCGAGCACGCATCCGGCCGAGCCGGCGCCGACGATCACATAGTCGAATTCGGAAGCTTCATTGTTCTTGTTCATTCGTTTCCCCCGCACGCAACCCAAAACAGGTAGCGGGACCGCCACCGGCGGTCAATTGCCTCGCGCTCGCGGGCGGGGAGAAAGCGGTTACGCCGGCTAGCTCGCGAGTTTCAGGAAGTCCGGCGGCCGGCGCTCGGCGAACGCGACGAAAGCCTCGCGCGCCTCGGCGGTCGTCAGGCGTTCCGCGAACTGCTCGCTCTCCGCCATGATCTGCGCCAGCAGCAGTTCGGGGTTGCGCATTAGGCGCTTGGTGATGCTGATGGCACCCGCTGGCTGTCTCGCCAGACGCGAGGCGAGAGCCTTTGCCTCTGCGTCGAGCTTATCCAGCGGCACCACGCGGTTGGCGAGCCCCCAAGCGAAGGCGGATTTGGCGTCCACGGCCTCGCCCAGTGCGAACATTTCATAGGCGCGCGCATAGCCGATGCGGAGCGGCATCAGCAGGCTGGAAGCAGCTTCCGGCACCAAAGCGAGATTGACGAACGGCGTCGACAGCAGCGCGTTCTCGGCCAGCAAGACCAGATCGCAATGAAGCAGCATCGTGGTGCCAATGCCGACAGCGCGTCCCTGTACGGCGGCGACCAGCGGACGGCTGGATTTCGCGAGGGCCTGCACGAAACGGCTGACATGCCGCTCGCCCTGAAATGCGCCCGTCGCCATGGCCGCGAATTCGCCGACGTCGTTGCCGGCGGTGAACATGTCGCCCTCGCCCCTGATCAGCAGCACACGCACGGATGGATCAGTCTCGGCCGCTTCCATCGTATCGGCTAGCACGCCGTACATCGCGTTGGTCAGCGCATTCTTCTTGTCGGGCCGCGCCATCGTCAGGCTTAGGATCCCGTCGCTCTTCTCGATCTTGATATGCTCGGTCATTCGTCTTCTCCTTTGGGAAATTTGCCCTGCAGGCTGGCGAGCCAGCGCGCGACGACATCGATCTCGGCTTCAGTAAATCCGTCCGTGAGGCGCGCATTGATCTCGGCAAGCCCGGCCTTCGACTGCGCCAGCGCGGCGCGCCCGGCCGGCGTCAGCCATAGCCGCCACGCGCGACCGTCATCCGGATCGGCGCGCCGTTTGATCAGGTTCGCTGCCGTCATCCGGTCCACCAGTCCGCTGATCCCGGGCGGGCCGAGATCGAGCGCCGCGCCTGCCTCGCCCATCAGCACGCCATCGCGCTGACCAAGAACGAACAGCAATCCCGACTGCGCCGCTGTAACCCCGTTTCTCTGCGTCTGCGCTGCAATCCAGCGCTGCAGCCGCCGCTGCGCCACGTTGAGCAGGAACACCAGGCGATGTTCGCGGCGCGGGCTCATATCGGCAAAGTCGATTTATTTCGCATGCGAACTATCTATCCAGATGCCGGAGGCTTGTCACGCGGGAAATCACGTCAACCAAGGCATCCTGAAATCCGCATTGGAACAAAGCCTTATCAAAAAAATCGATTTTCGATTGACGGCTTCACCGTCTCTCGCCACTCTGCGCCGCCATGAGCAGTATTGGGTTGAGTTTTAGTGACCGCACCGAAGAACGGCCTCGAAGCCTGACGTCCGCCGTTCAGGAGCGGCTGCGCGCCGACATTCTCTCAACCCGGCTATTGCCCGGCCAAAAGCTGCATATTGCCGGGCTCGCCAAGCAGTTTTCCGTCAGCCTTGCCGCGGTGCGCGAAGCGCTGTCGCGTCTGGTTGCGGACGGATTGGTGCAGGCCTCCGATCAGCGCGGCTTTCGCGTCAGTCCGGTATCATCAGCCGATCTCCGCGACGTGACGCAAACCCGCGTCGACATCGAGGGACTGGCGCTGCGCCGTTCGATCGAGCGCGGCGACGCGGCCTGGCTTGCCTCAGTCGAGAAATCGTTCGCGGCGCTTTGCGCCGTGCCCTACACCTATCCTGACGATCCGACGCATCATTACGAGGAATGGGTGGTGCGGCATCGCGTCTTCCATCGCACACTGGTAAATGCGTGCGGGTCGCAATGGCTGCTCGGCTTCCGCGACGTGCTGCATGAACAGAGCGAGCGCTATCGGCGGCTCTCGATCCGGCGGAACAACGAAAAAACCCGTGATGTCGAAGCTGAACACGCCGCCATCGTGCATGCCACGCTCAAGCGCAATGCCGATGCGGCGGTCGCCGCGCTCTCGAAGCATTTCATGACGACCATGCATCTCGTCGAACTCGCCACACCAAAGGCTGCCGGAGGTCGCGACGTCCTCTGATCGTTCGAAGCCCTAACCAATCAAGAAAAGCAAAGGGAAACGTCACAATGAAAATCACGCGACGCCACATTCTGGCAACGATCACGCTGGCGACCACGCTCGGCGCAACTTCCATGGCGCAGGCCGCCGACAAGGTCCGCATCGGCCTTCCCACCAAGACCTATTGGCCGACCACGATCGCGGAAACCGCAGTGCGGCAGAAGCTGTTTGAGAAGGAAGGCATCGCGGCCGAACTGACGATCTATCGCGGCGGCGCCGAGACGTTCGAGGCGATGGCGGCGGGCGCCGCCGACGTCATTCTCGATGCCACCTCGCTGGTGTCGGCCGGACGCAAGAAGGGCGTGAACTCGAAGGTGCTCGCGAATGCCGCCATGGGCTATTACGGCTGGCAATTGATGACGCTTTCGAAATCGACGCTCGGCGTCAAGGATCTGAACGGCAAGAAGGTCGCCATCACCTCCGCAGGCTCCGGCTCCGATTTGCTGGCGCTGTGGACGCAGCAGGACAAGAAGATCGAATTCACCCGAGTTCCCGTCGGCGGTGGCGGCCT
Organism: Bradyrhizobium hereditatis; assembly: GCF_020329435.1. Lineage (GTDB taxonomy): Bacteria > Pseudomonadota > Alphaproteobacteria > Rhizobiales > Xanthobacteraceae > Bradyrhizobium > Bradyrhizobium hereditatis. Next base: position 293,165 of record NZ_JAGKJK010000002.1, read on the forward strand.
GGTGCCGAACCTGCTGGCCGGGAATGTCGACGCGGCGGTGGTCTATTCGCCGCTGAGCTTCCAGATCTCGAAATCGGGCGAAGCACGCACCATCCTCGACTTCTCCAAGGAAGTGCCGCCGAACCTCGCGGCCGGCTGGATCGCGCTCGACAAATACGTGCAGGAAAAGCCGCAGCTCGTGCAGAAGACGCTGAACGCGCTCTATGGCGCGCTGATGTACATGCGCGCGAACAAGGACGCCTCTGTCAAGCTAATCACCGAGCTCTATGAAATTCCGGCCGAGATCGCGGCGCTGGAGTATGAGACGATCATGAAGCTGGAGACCGACGGCAGCATGGACGGGCCGAAGATTGCGGAGCAGCTTCAGCTCGCGCTCGATATGGCCAAGGCCGGCGGCATGAAGGATCTGGTGCCTGCGGCGGAGATCATCTCGACGCAGTTCAAGCCGGTTCCAACCAAGTTCTAAAGGCTGGCGCGATGCAAAGCGGGCTCGGCGTAAAGGCGGCTCGGGTCGCCATCGTGGTGGCGCTGTTTGCGATATGGGAAATCCTGTCGCAGACCGGCATCGTCAACCCGCGCCTGCTTCCTTCCGCCTCCGACACGCTTGTGACGCTCGGTGACCTCCTGCAGCGGGCGAGCGTGCGCAAGGATCTAGCGGTCACAGCAACTGAGGTGGTGACCGCGTTTGCGCTCGCCGTTCCCGTCGGCGCGATGATCGGCTTTCTCATTGCTGAGAACCGCTACTTTGCCGACGTGGCAAAACCGCTGCTGTTCTTTGCCTTCAGCATTCCGAAATCGATCTTCCTGCCGATGTTCATCCTGGTGTTCGGCGTCGGCTTCTCGCAGAAGGTCGGCTTCGGCTTCTTCTCGACAATCTTTATCGTGATCATGTCAACGACTACCGCGGTGGAGTCGGTCAAGGTCGAGCATCTCACGATCGCCGCTCCTACGGCGCGACGCCGATGCAGACTGCGTTTCGCGTGTACTTGCCGAGCATGCTTCCCGTTCTGCTGGAGGCGCTGCGGATCTCGATGATTTTCAATCTCACCGGCGTAATTCTTGCCGAGATGTATGCCTCGCGCGACGGCATCGGTCATCAGATCGCGACCTGGGGCGAAAACTTCCAGATGAAGCAGTTGCTCGCCGGCGTGGTGATGATCGCCGTGATCGCGATTGCCTTCAACGAGCTGGTCAGATGGGTGGAAACACGATGCAGCCATTGGCGAACATAACCCCGCTGAAGCCGGCCGGCGCGATCGAAGTCCGCAATGTCGGCCAGATCTTCAAGACCACGACGCAAGACGTCGTTGCTCTGGAGAACGTCTCGCTGGACGTTAAACCCGGCCGTTTCGTCGTGCTGGTTGGCCCGAGCGGTTGCGGCAAGTCGACCCTCCTGATGATGATGGCCGGTCTGCGCCAGCAGACTTCCGGCACCATCACCGTCAGCGGCGCGCCGATCCCGGAGCCCGATCCAAATCGCGTCGGCGTCGTGTTTCAGGAAGCGAGCCTGTTTCCCTGGCTGACGGCTGAAGAGAACGTCGAATTTCCGCTGGCGCTCCGCGGCGTCGCGAAAGGCGATCGCCGCGGCCGGGCGCAGGACGCGCTGAAACTCGTTGGCCTCGACGGCTTCGGCAAGCGTCATCCGCACGAATTGTCCGGGGGTATGAAGCAGCGCGTCTCGATCGCGCGTGGTCTGGTGCAGGACCCGCCGGTTCTGCTGATGGACGAGCCGTTCGCGGCGCTGGACGAACAGACCCGCATGACCATGGGCGACGAACTGCTGCGGATCTGGGCCGCCACGGGCAAGACAGTGGTGTTCGTCACCCACAGCCTGACGGAAGCGGTCTATCTTGCCGACGAGGTGATCGTGATGTCGCCGCGGCCCGGCCGCATCGTCGACCATTTGCAGGTCTCGCTGCCCCGTCCGCGCACTTATGAGATGCTGAGCGGCGACACGTTCGGAAGCCTGCGCGACCGCATCTGGCGCCACATTCGCAAATCGGCGTGAGGCTAACATGAGCGCAGCAGCCCTTCGCAGATTGATCGTGATCAGCCTCATCGCCCTGTGGGAGATCCTGCCGCGCGCCGGCTTCATTCCCGAATTGTTCCTGCCATCGCTGTCGTCGACGCTCGCCGCCGGCTGGAACGAGGCCGGCGAGTACGGTCATGCCCTTGCCGTGACGCTCTACGAGATCGCGATCTCGATGGCGTTCGCCTGCGGCGGCGGCATCCTGCTGGGCGCTATCGTCGGCAGCCTGCCGCGGCCGCGCATCCTGATCATGCCGATGGTATCGAGCCTCTATGCGGTGCCGCTGGTCATCCTCTATCCGGTATTCACCGTCTGGCTCGGTATCGGCTCTGAATCCAAGATCGCGTTCGCCTCGATCTATGGCTTCCTGCCGACGATGCTGGCGACCGCCGCCGGGATCCAGACCATCGATCCGCAACTGTTGCTCGCCGCCCGCAGCATGGGCGCGACGCTGAGCCAGCGGCTGGTGCGCGTCATCATCCCGGCCGCGATCCCGACCGTGTTGTCCGGACTGCGCGTCGGCGGCGCGCTTGTCATCGTCGGCGTAGTCGTCTCGGAGATGCTGATTTCGTCCGCCGGGATTGGCTATCTGATTTCGCGCTACCGCACTATTCTGGATAGCCCGCATGTGTTCGCCGGCGTGCTCCTGGTACTGGCGATGGCGGTCGCCTTCAACGCCGCAATCAAGTGGATCGAGCGCAAGGCCGCGATCTGGCAGACCGGCACCCGCGCCGGTCAACGCGCGGCGGAAGAAATCGCGCCCACGGCGCTGCAGCCAGCGACCTGACGGAGTGACGGCGTTGTTCGACCTGACGCTGACATTCGACAATGGTCCCGAGCCGGGCGTGACGCCGCGCGTGCTCGATATCTTGCGCGAACGCGGTATCAAAACGACTTTCTTCGTGATCGGCGAAAAACTTGGCGACGCCGAACGCCGCCGACTTGCCGCGCGGGCGCACGACGAAGGCCACTGGATCGGCAATCACACCTTTACGCACACGGTGCCGCTCGGCCAGCAACGCGACCCGGACGCTGCCCAGAATGAGATCGGGCGCACGCAGGCCGCGATCGGTGAGCTCGCGCACGCCAAGCGCTGGTTCCGGCCGTTCGGCGGCGGCGGCAATCTCGACGAGCGGCTGTTGAAGCCGTCCGTGGTCGACTATCTCACCCGTAACAAGCATAGCTGTGTGCTCTGGAACGCGATTCCGCGCGACTGGGACGATCCTGACGGCTGGGCCGAGCGAGCCCTCGAGCAGTGCCGGTCGCAGCCATGGAGCCTGATGGTTCTGCACGACCTTCCGAGCGGCGCGATGGACCATCTCGAACGGTTTGTCGATTCCGCCGAGAAAGCAGGCGCGCGCTTTCGTCAGGATTTTCCGGCCGAATGCGTCCCGATCCGCTGCGGTGAAATCGTGCGTCCCATCGAATCCTATGTTTCCTCCATCGAAGAAAGTACCAGACAATGAAGATTGCGAGTTTCAAGGCAGGTCAGACGGCAACCTACGGCCTGGTGACCAATGCCGGCATCGTCGACGCCGGCAAGCGACTGAAGCAGTGGCCGACGCTGAAGACGTTGCTGGCGAACGGATCGCTCGACGCCCTGAAAGTGCTGCAAGGCGAACGTCCCGACTATGCGCTGGCCGAAATCGAGTTACTGCCGACCGTCCCCGACCCGGACAAGATCTTCTGCATCGGCGTCAACTACGCCACGCATCTCGCCGAAAGCGGCCACCCCACCCCGCCGCATCCGATGATCTTCACTCGCTTCGCCAACAGCCAGGTCGGCGGCAACCAGCCGATGATCCGGCCGCTGGAGTCCGAGCGGTTCGACTATGAGGGCGAGATGGCGGTCATCATCGGCAAGGCCGGCCGCCGCATCGCGCGCGAGGCGGCGCTCGCGCACGTCGCCGGCTATGCCTGCTATAATGACGGCAGCATCCGCGACTGGCAGCGCCACACCTCGCAATTCGCGCCAGGCAAGAACTTTGTCGGCACCGGCGCCTTCGGCCCGTGGATGGTCACGACCGACGAAATCCCTGATATCAGCAAGCAGACGATCGCGACCCGCCTCAACGGAGTCGAGGTGCAGGCGGCGCCGATCTCGGACCTCGTCTTCGACGTCCCTGCCTTGATCGCCTATTGCTCGACATTCACCGAACTCGTCCCCGGCGACGTCATCGTCACCGGCACCACGGGTGGTGTCGGCGCCTTCCGCACGCCGCCGCTGTGGATGAAGGATGGCGATGTGGTCGAGGTCGAAATTTCCGGCATCGGCGTGCTGCGCAATCCGGTCAAGGACGAGGTTGCGGCGACGGCGACGCGCGCGGCCTGATATTCTTTTTTGACGCGTTTTCTTCACGCGAACCGGTACCCACTTCGCTCGAAAACGCTATCGAAAACGCAATAACAAGAGCACGGAGACGATCATGAACCTGCCGAAGCATCTGCTGCCGACCACCGTTGTCGGCAGCTATCCGCAGCCGGAATGGCTGGTCGATCGTGCGATGCTGTCGAAGGTGGTGCCGCGCACGCGCATGCATGCGATGTGGCGGTTGCCGGCCGAACATCTTGAAGAGGCGCAGGATGACGCCACCATCGTTGCGATCCGGGATATGGAGCGGGCCGGCATCGACATAGTGACTGACGGTGAAATCCGCCGTGAAAGCTATTCCAACCGCTTTGCCACCGCACTGGAAGGCGTCGATGACGAAAACCCGGCGATGATCACCTCGCGCAGCGGGCACCAGACGCCGGTCCCCCGCGTCGTCGGTCCGGTGAAACGCCGCGGCCCGGTCGAGCTACATGACATGGAATTTCTGCGCCAAAACACCGATCGCGCGGCCAAGATCACCCTGCCTGGCCCATTCACGATGAGCCAACAGGCGAAGAACGAGTTCTACAAGGACGACGAGGAGTTGGCGATGGCGTTTGCCGAAGCCGTCAACGCCGAGGCGCTGGATCTGCAGAGGGCCGGCGCCGACGTGATCCAGCTCGACGAGCCCTGGGTGCGTAACAATCCTGATTTGGCCCGGCGCTATGCCGTGAAGGCGATTAACCGCGCGCTGGAAGGCATCAGCGTGCCGACCGTGGTGCATCTGTGCTTCGGCTATGCCGCGGTCGTGCCCGGCTCGACCAAGCCGGCCGGCTATTCCTTCCTCGCCGAACTCGCCGACACCAGGGCCGAGCAGATCTCGATCGAGGCGGCGCAGCCGAAGCTCGATCTCGGCGTGCTCAAGGATCTGTCGTCGAAGAAGATCATGCTCGGCGTGCTCGACCTCGGCAATCCTGAGATCGAACCGGCGGAGGTCGTGGCGGAGCGCATTCGCAACGGGCTGAAGCACGTCGCCGCGGACCGTCTTGTCGTCGCGCCTGACTGCGGCATGAAATACATGCCACGCCATATCGCGTTCGGAAAGCTTAAGGCGATGTGCGAAGCGGCGGCGATCGTTCGCAAGGAGATTAGCTAAGCGGCTCGCCCCGCAGCCATGCCGCGCCCCGCGCGTACAAGGCTTCGACTTCAGGCCCTTTCAGGCCCGGCATGTCGCGCTTCACCGTGTAACCGATGCGGGTTTGCAAATATGCGAGGTGGCGGTAACCCGGCGGAAACTGCTCGAGCAGGGCTTTGTCGAGGACGGGCATCGCGCCGGGCGTGACGGGGTCCATGCGGTCCTTCTCATAGATCGGCTGGCGCAGCACGATGCCCCAGCGTCCGTCGCACTTTTCCAGAAAATCGTAGAACCGGCCGGTGCAGAGCACGTCGCACAGCACGCCTTCGACCTCGGCACGCTGCGAGATCGTCATCTTGGTCTGCGAGATCGCGCGGTGGCCGGCGAGGTCGACCGAGATGCCGCCGAGAAAATGCAGGATGCTGACGCCCTTGGCCCAGGCCTTTTTGCTGATTTCGATGAACTCGTCGCCGGTGCCCTGCGTCCAGGTCGCCATCATGCGGCCGTCCGGATGCCAGACGGTGCGGAATCGCTCCCAGTCGCCGGCATCGCGCCAGATTGCCCAGTTCTGCAACAATTCGCGGATCAGGCGATCGTCTTCAATCTCGGCGTGGCTTGCGGGCATGCGAACGTTTCCTTCGGATGTACTTCTCGAGGCATACCGGCGTCCGGCTCTGCTGCCAAGACGAACCGAGCGGGAGGGGACCGCCGGCGCGATAGCTTCACAACAGCCTGGCGCGGACGAACAGCACCCGTAGTGCGTCGGTCGCCTGCACGGTCAGCATCGCGTTGCCGGCGGCGCGCTGCAGCGAGCTGACGGCATCGGCGTGCAGCGCACGGAATTCGATCCATTCGATCGTACTGAGACTGGTGATGAAGCGATAGGCCTGGCCAACGGTCGTGATCGATACCGACTTACCGTTCAGGTTGATCTGGAAAACCGCGCGCAGTGGCGTGTCGGAATCGGAAACGTCGCCCGCAATCGCGGTCATGACGCAGACGGTGAACGCCGCGACGCGGTGAGGCCTTCGCGCAGGCTCGGCACGACGACGAGACGTTTAACCTCGCCGTTCCGGTAGGCCTGCAAGAATCTGTCATAGTCTTTGATAGAGACGCAGCCGTTGGAATCGCCGTTTGGCCCGAGCAGGTAGCTGTGCACGAGCAGGCCCGTTCGGCCGTGCATCTCGTTGTCGCCCACCGGCGTCATGCGCAGCGCCGCGACACCGTGAAACAGCTTCTCGCGCGGTTTCAGATCATAGACGTTCGGCGGCGTCGCGCCGACCATGCGCCGGTCAACGTGGGCCGGATTGTCCATCAGGCTGCCTAGTCCCGAATGCGCCTCGAGTCGCGTGCCGTTGGGCAGGTACACCGTCCGGGCCGAAATATCGTAGACCGCGGTCTGGCTGTCATAGCCAAGCGCCCCCAGATCCGCGCGCTCGCCGAGTCCGTCGCCCGGCGTCAGCGAGGCCAGCGAGAACTTCATCGGCACGAGATCGGCGAGCTTCTCGAACATCGTGCGATTGTCGGACGAGACAGTCGGTGGCTCGCTCCGCATCGGCTGAAGATTGGCCAGCACCGGCCGGGACCTCGGCAGCGGAATTGCCGCTTCGACCGTCGGGGCGGGCGGCGTGGGCTGAACCTCGTCCTGCGCCTCACGCAATTGCCAGCCCAACTGGTTTTCGATGTGGCCGAATTCCGCATCGAAATCTGCACGCTGCGAACGGGCGGCGGAACGCCAGGGATAGCTGATGGCCAGCGAACGGCGCACCGAGCTTGGCCCGAACCGCTCATCGAATGAGGGTGCGCTGCTGGCGACATTAGCGGATGCGGGATTGATCCAACCGGCCAGATCGAAATCGGTCACCCAGGCAGCAAGCCCCAACGCCATGGCGAGCGCCGCCGTGCCGAACGCCGCCTCGCGGAGCAATCGGCTACCACGGCTCGAAGCAAGCCCGCCTGCGCTGGTCTTCGACCTACCCATCTATCCCCGGCTCGGCGCTTTGGAATCACGTCTGATTCCTAGGATTCGCCGAATAACCCCACCATAATGGAAACCAAAGTAAGGCATAATCGAGACGAGCGGAAGCGGCATCGTAAGAGGCTGAATCCGTGAGACTCCGGCCCAGTCATGCGGCTTTTCCGGCCGCGAAAGGGGGCTGTCAGGGCCGGAGAAGCGGATTGGTATTGGGCACCGGCGCCTGCTCCATCTCGGCATGTTCGGGCAATTTGTCGCCGTGCACGGCGAGCGCCGGCCCGATCCAGATCGGGTCGGCCAGATGGTCCCTCCGCGGATTGGTCGTATTCGGGTGGACCAGAACGCTCAACTTGCCGTGGTTGAGCATGAGCCAGGGCACCAGTTCGGCGAAGATCTCGCGGGCAAAAGCCACCTGGTACATGGCCTGATCATGCGGGCCAACCTTGACGTCGTGCCACCGTCCGAGCGTGACCGAGAAGCGCTCGCCAATCCAGGTACGCAACTGCTCGGCTTCGGCCTTTGTTGTCGCCGGATCATAGTAGATGTGGGCGTGATAGCTGGCGATTTCACGTAGGGGTCGCGGACCGGTCGTTTTCGGCTCATCCGTCATCTCAGGCGCTCCACGCCGATGCCTCTTGGACCGGCGGATGATCGCCGCAACGGGTGGAGCGGTCAATGCGTGCTAGCAGCCCGGGCGCCGCCTCTTCGACGATCTCTACCGCCAGCGTGACGGCCTGAAAAGGACCGGCGATCAGCCCGTTCGCTTTTTGCCACCCTCAAAGACGGTCATCCCGGCGGCGGGGTCGAGGTCCACTTCGGTTGCCTCTGTCAGGCGGGCCATCGTCATGTAGAAGCCGATCGCGAGGATAGACTCAACGATTTCCTGCTCGCTGAAATGCTTGCGCATGGCGGCAAAGACCGGTGCCGAAACGCGCACGTTCTCAATGACCTCGCGGCCGAACGCCAGTAGCGCCATTTCGGCTGCATTGAACGCGGCATCATCGTATCTGCTGTGTTCGATGCAATCGATCTGCCGCTGCGTGACGCCGACGCCGAGCGCGATCGGCACATGCTGCCGCCACTCATATTCGCCATGCTCCCACTGCGCGACCTGGAGGATCAGTAGTTCGCGATTGATGTGACTGAGCTTCTGGCGGTGCAGGATCGAATTGGCGAACCGCATCGCCGGAATGAAATTGGCCTCGGCATGCGCCATCATCCTGAAGATGTTCAGGACGACCGGCATCCTGTCAAAGGAAGCGCGGATGTCGCCGTTGGTTGTCGCCGGGTCGATCAGGGGAAGTCTTGCCATCCGGTTTTCCTTGCATTTGTTGTTTCGTGCCTGCGCGCTGGTTCTATCGCTGCTGATGGCACGCACCGCTCAGCGACCCCCGACTTGGCGGATCGGATCGGAGCCGTCCCAGCTGGCAGCGACCTTGCGGATGTGTTCGAAGAAGCTGCCCTTGCTGCCGCTGATGTCAGAAATCTCCACAACAGTGCCGGGATGAGCCTGTGTGTCGAAATAGGCAAAGCGGCCTTTCTCGCCACCGATCTGTCCCTCGTGGCCCACCTTGTAACCGAGCGACAGCGCGCGGTCATAGAGAGCCTGGTAGTCTCGCGTCCAGTACGACATGTGCTGCAAGCCTTCGCGGCCGGAATCGAGAAACTCCTTGTACATCGAGGGCGCATCGTTGCGCTGCTGGATCAGCTCGATCTGGAGATCCCCGGAATTGGCGAGCGCCACGCTCATCTCCATGGCGGAGTCGTGACCACGGTGGCGGAAGTAATCGGTCTTGACCCTGTCGATATAGTACCAGGGGCCAACGCCCATCACATTGACCCAATGATCCATGGCGGCGCGGATGTCGCGCACGACGTAGCCGTTCTGGCAGACTGCACCAAAGATACGACTCATCACGACCTCCCGTCCGCTTGCCGGCGGCAGATCTTTCCGCCTGTTGTTGTTCCTATCCCGCCGTTCAACCGATCGATCTGCCGCCATCGATCACGAGCTCGGCGCCGGTGACATAGCGGCTTTCATCGCTGGCGAGCCACAGGATTCCATTTCGCGATATGGAGTCTCTGAGTGAGGCCGACATCTCGAAAAACTGCTGGCGCTCGGCATCTACGCGGAGTTCATCGCGGTAGACCAGCAGCGCGACATCAATGCCCGCGACATCGACGCCTCGAAGAAAGTCGCAAGCGACGCGAAGATCGAGATGAAGTAGCAGTGAAACGCGTGTCCCGGATGCGGTGCGGCGCAGCACTTCGTGCCGCGCTGCGTCCGGGACACGACACTATCGACACCGAATGCTCAGTTCGTCTTTCCGAACAGCAGCGGCAACTGACGCGGGCCGCGAACGGTGCCCTCCGACCACGTCACCTTGCCGGCCGGATCGAGCCTGAAATCCGGAATCCGCTTCAGCCACTCCTCGATCGCAACAGTCATTTCCATGCGGGCGAGGTTGGAGCCGACGCAGCGGTGAATGCCGAGGCCGAATGCGGCGTGGCGGTTCTCCTTGCGGTCGATCACCACCTTGTCGGCGTCGGGGAACATCGCAGGATCACGGTTCGCGGCGGGGAAGGACAGCAGAACCATATTGCCGGGCTTGATCGGGCAGCCGCAGACGGTGGTTTCCTTCATCACCTCGCGCGCCATCGTCACCGGCGAATAGGCGCGCAGCAGTTCTTCAACGGCAAGCGGCATCAGTTCGGGCTCCTTGACCAGGCGCTCGCGGTCATCGGGCGTCTTCGCCAGATGCCACAGCGAGGAGCCGATCGCGCTCCACGTGGTGTCGATGCCGGCGATCAGCAACAGCCGCAGCGAACCCAGCACGTGTTCATCCGGCAGCGGATTCCCGTCCTTGTCCCTTGCCTTCATCAAGGTCGAGATCAGATCGTCGGTCGGATCTTTCCTGCGCTGCTCGAGATGAGCGGCGAAGTAGCCGGTCATCTCCCTCACCGCCTCCATCAGCGCATTTTCGTCCTTGATGCCGAGTTCGAGGATGCTGTGAATCCACTTGATGAAGAGATCGCCGTCTTTCTCGGGAATTCCGAGCATATGCGCGATCGCGCGCACCGGCACGTGCTTGGTGTAGCGTGCGGCGGCATCGCATTTGCCGTCGGCAATGAACTCGTCGATCAGCTCGTTGCAGATCGCGCGCACCCGCGGCTCGAGCTTCTTCATCGCGTCCGGCGTGAACGGCGGCAGCAGCAATTGCTTGGCCGGCTTGTGCTCGGGGGGATCGGACGTGATCGGCGGCGCCCGCGCCGTGATCTCCGGCCGCACATCGCGCACGATGACACGCCGGGATGAGAAGTGCTCGGTGTCGTAGGCGATTTCCTTCACCGCCTGGTAGGTGGTCGGCATGTAGCAGCCGAGAAAGCGCTCGGTGTGGACGACCGGGGAAGCTGCCCGCAATTTTTCCCAGATTGGAAACGGGTTCTCCGTCCATGCCGGATCGGTGTGGTCGAAATCGTTGATCCAGTCGGTGACCGGCGGATGTTCAGGCATGATGCTGGCGGAATCGGACATCGGAGCAATTCCTCTGCTGGGTTCGTTCAGATCTACGCGGGCTACATCGATCTCGGAGCGGACTATTCTTCGGTCACCTCGATGGCAATTTCCGGACAGTTACTCTGGGCGAGGTAAGCCTTGTCTTCCAGGCCTGCAGGCACGGTGCCGTCGCCGGCTTCGTGCGCATTGCCGTATTCGTCGAGATCGAATAGTTCGGGTGCCAATGATTTGCAGCGCGCGTGTCCCTGGCATTTGTCCTGGTCGACGCGGATCTTCAGCTTTCCAGCCATCGCAGCGTTTCCCTTTTTGTGGCGCGCATTATCCTGCACTGCCTTGCCTCGGACGCGGCGGATCAATCCCGCCGGCTGAGCGCGAAGTTATATCATATTACATTCGCGTTGCCGTTGTGCTGTCAAGGCAAAAGTTATAGATGGAACCAAATGCCGCCACGACCTGCACGCAAGGCGCTGAACGCCTATCACCATGGGGATCTCCGGGATGCCCTGGTTCAGGCCGCGCTGCACGAAGTCGAGCTCGGCGGACCCGAAGCGGTCAGCATCAGTGCGCTTGCCAAGAAGCTCGGGGTCTCTCAGCCGGCGCCCTACAAGCATTTTGCCGATCGCGAGACGCTGCTGACGGCTGTTACGGCTGAAGCCTTCCGCCAGTTCAGCGCCATGATGCGTGCGGCGATTGAAAAGCCGTCAAAGCAGTCGAAACTGTCGCGCTTCGCGCAGCTCACGCTCGATTTTGGCCTGCGCCGCAACGGCATCTATCGCCTGATGTTCGCGTCGAGAACCATGGCATGCGCACCGAAAGGCAGCGAGCTGCACAGCGCGGCCATGGAGACGTTCGAGCTGCTGGTGGAGGCGCTGGAGGCGCCGGCCGTCGGCCTGTTGCGCGAGCGCAGCGCCCTGAAGATCTGGGCCTCTCTGCATGGTGTCGTCATGCTCGCCGAACAAGGATTGCTCACCGGCCAGGTTGCCCATGTCAGCCGCGAGGAGCTGGTCGAAGACATCGTGCAGGAGACCAAGCTCGCGCTGTCGGTCGCCATCGAAGCGGCCGGCAAGGCCGGCTCGTGATAGCGAAGGCTCCACGAGAGGCTTCTTCCGCCGCCGACAATACAGACCATTAGTCGGCAAGTCGCACAGAACGTACCTCTGGCGACAACACGTCGTGAGACGCACCTCCTCGCTCCCCCCGCACCGCGCAAATGCGCCACACCTGCCACAGGATCGAACGCCCGTCGCGCACGGATGCTTGTATTCTCCATGGCCAAATGGTCATCTCGGCCGATCAAAGGCGGCATTGATTTGAGCACCGGTTTCACCAATTTCCCCGTATCTCGCCGTCTGCCATTCGGGCGGAAGTGGCTCGTCAGAAGCACGGTGCTCGGCGCGCTGTTCACATTGTGCCTATCCGGACTCGCCCTTGGAAACGACGAGACCGACGACGAGGAGGATGAGGCCCCAACCAAGCCGACCCTGCCCAATCTCTACCTCGACATGAGAATCATCTACTCGACGCTACCCGCCGGCTCGCTTTCGATCGGCTTCGCCGCGCCTCCATTACTATCAAGGCTGACGAACCTTTCCTCGCTGCGAACCCAGACCCTGCCGTCCAGCCAAAGCCTCTCGACCGACCTGCCGTTGACCGTCGATGTCAACGACCGGCTCTCGGTCTATGGCGGTGTCAGCGGAGCTACTTCGCAGGCGGGCACCGATCCCTGGACGACGTTCTCGATCTACGCTTTCACTGTCGGATTCCAGGCCGACATCTATCAGCAGAACGGCGGAACGTTTCCGACGATCACCGTTCAAGCGAACGCGACGCGATCGACTTCCGAAGCGCCGCTGGCTACGACCGCTTACAACACCATCCTCGAGGCGAGCTACGCGCTGGATGCGGATGAGACGCGCGGGCTGCTTGCTGGCGCGCAATACACCCGCGTCCTGGTCGATACGCCGCTCGCCCGCGTCAGCCCCGATATCATGGGCTATGTCGGCGGCTATTATCAGTGGGACAACAATTGGAAGTTCACCGGCCGCGTCGGCGTGCAGTCCTTCGGTGGCGCGCAGATTCTGAACCTGACGCCGTTTCCAGCGTTTACGCAGCCGATCCTGCGGCTCGACCTCGACCGGATGGACGACGACGACAATCGCCTGTTCGGTATCACCGCGCAGATCGCCTGGGCACCGAAGCCGTCCTATCAGCTCACGCTGCGAACGCCGCTTTACGCGATCAAGAACTAACAACGAAGCCGGAAAACACCGATCGATCGCTGTGGCCAATGTGACCGTTCAGAACGGCGGACCATTCAGTCTGCCTTCATGCCGGATGCGGGTCGCGCACCGCCGCGCCGCGTAGCAGCTTGCCGATCTCCGGCTTGCAGGCCCCGCAATTGGTGCCGGCCTTCAGGCAGGTGCCGATATCGTCGACACTGGCCGCCCCTTTGCGAATTTCCGCCGAGATCTGATGCTGCCCGACGCCGAAGCACGAGCAGACGATCGGCCCGACGTCCTGGCCGGCATCCAGCGGCTGCCCCGTCAGCAGCGACATCCGCGCATTCGCGGACAAGGCCGGCTCCGCCAACAGGCCCGTCAGCCACGACCGCGAGACCAGCTTGTGATCGGGTGCGATGAAAACGCAGCCCTCCAGCCGGCCGTCGCGAACGGCGGCGTAACGGAAGCGGCCGGCCTTCGGATCGCGATAGGCGATCCATTCGATATCGTGTCCGACGCGAAGCTGCTCCCGCGCCCAGTCGCGCCAGCTCGGCTGCCGCTCGTCGAAGGCCAGCTCCATCCGCCAACAGGTCCCCGAGCGACCACCGACCCAGTACCCCGCGGCGGGACGTTCGATCTCCCGGCGGCTGAGGATGAAGACATGCCATTTCGGCAAATAGGCTGCCGCCCTGACCGGCGTATGCTTGGACTCAGGCTGTCCAGAGATCGGATCAGTCGCCGGATTGACTAGCGCATTGACCCGGCCATCGCCGGCATACTCGCCATTCCAATGCATCGGCACGAACACGCAGCCGCGCCGCTGCTCGGCGGTGACGACAACGCGCGCCACCATCTCGCCCCACGGGCTGGTCAGCCGGGCGAGTGCGCCATTCTCGACGCCGGCCATACGCGCATCGTCAGGATGGAATTCGGCATAAGGCTCGAAAACATGTGCGAGTAGCCGCGGCGATTTTCCAGTCCGCGTCATCGTATGCCATTGATCGCGGACCCGGCCGGTATTGAGCACCAGCGGATAGTCGCGGCTCGTTGCGTTCACGGAGGCGCGCGGCGTCACCGGCACGAAACGGGCCTTTCGATCGGGAGTGAAGAACTCGCGCGTTTCGAACATCCGCGGCGTGCCGGTCGGATACTCCCGCGTCACCGGCCACTGGATCGGGGTCAGCGCATCATAGGCGCGATCATCGAGCGTCCGTAGCGCCGAGAGATCGAAATCACGCGTCCCGTCATTCTCGAAACTGGAAAGGCCCGCGTGCTCGCGGAAGATCGCAGCAGCGTTCGAATAATCGAATCCAGAAAAGCCCATGCGCCGGGCGACGTCGCAGACAACCTGCCAATCGGCCCTTGCAGCACCTGGCGTGGGCAGGAACCGCCGTTGCCGGGAAATGCGGCGTTCGGAATTGGTGACGGTACCGTCCTTTTCGCCCCAGGTGAGCGCGGGCAGCAACACATGGGCATGACGCGTGGTGTCGGTGTGGCGCATGCAATCGGAGACGACAACAAGTTCGCATGCATCTAGTCCGCGGCGCACGCGATCGGCATCCGGCAGGCTGACCAGCGGATTGGTCGACATGATCCAGAGCGCCTTGATGCGCTGGTCGGCGATCGCGTCAAACATGTCGATCGCCTTGAGGCCCTGCTTGTCCGCGACGACAGGCGATTGCCAGAACCGCTGGACGATGTCGCGATGCCGCGAATTCTCGATGTCCATATGCGCGGCGAGCTGATTTGCCAGCCCGCCGACTTCCCGGCCACCCATGGCGTTGGGCTGTCCGGTCAGCGAGAACGGCCCCATGCCGGGCCGCCCGATCCGGCCAGTCAGCAAATGACAGTTGATGATCGAATTGACCTTGTCGACCCCGCTGCTCGACTGATTGATGCCCTGCGAATAAAGCGTGACGACGCGTTCGGTCTTGGCGAACCAGTCGAAGAACAACGCCACGGCGCCTTCGGACAGGCCGCAGATGTCGGCAGTCTGGGCAACCGTCTGGCCGGCGACCTGCTTGAGCGCCGCTTCGGCGCCGGTGGTGCAGCTCTCCACGAATGCGCGGTCGATGGCACCGCGCGACGCAAGATGCGCGAGCAGCCCGTTGAACAGCACCGAGTCGCTGCCCGAGCGAAGCGGCAGGTGTAGATCGGCGCCATCGCATGTAGCCGTGTGCCGCGGATCGATGACAACGATGCGGCACGCGGGATTGCTGGCCTTGGCGGCCATCATGCGCTGATAGAGGATCGGATGGCACCAGGCCGCATTGGAGCCGACAAGGACCAGGAGATCGGCGCTTTCGAGATCCTCATAGCAGCCCGGGACGGTATCGCTGCCGAACGCGCGCTTGTGGCCCGCCACGCTCGAGGCCATGCACAGCCGGGAATTGGTATCGATGTTAGCCGTGCCGATGAAGCCTTTGGCGAGCTTGTTGATGACGTAATAATCCTCGGTGAGGATCTGGCCGGAGACGTAGAAGGCGACCGCGTCAGGCCCATGCTCGCGAATGATCTTGCCAAATCCCTCCGCGACGTGATCGAGCGCAATATCCCAGCTGGTTTCCTGCCCGTTGACGATGGGCGCAAGCAGCCGTCCCTCAAGGCCGACGGTCTCGGCGAGCGCCGATCCCTTCCCACACAGCTTTCCAAAATTAGCGGGATGAAGCGGATCGCCACGGACGGTCACCGCGCCAGTGGCATCCCTGTCAGCGAGAACGCCGCAGCCGACGCCGCAATACGGACAGGTTGTCTTCACGGGCACGGGCGATCACCCTCACTCGGCGGGCACGGTTGCTACCGCCTGCACGCCAAGCCAGACGATGCCGTTCTCCACTTTGGTCGGGTGCGCGCGCGTACATCCCTCATCAGGCGCGACCGCCATGCCGCTTTTGAGCTCAATGACGAAATTGTGCAGCGGACAGGTGACGCGCTTGTTGTGGACGATGCCTTGCGACAACGGCCCGCCCTTGTGCGGGCAGCGATCATCCAGCGCGAATACCTCGTCATCGCTGGTCCGGAATACCGCGATGTTGCCAGAGGCGGTCCGCACCACGCGCGAGCCGAGAACGGGAATATCATTCAGAGTCCCGATTTCGATCCATTTGGTCATGCGAGTTCCAACTCCGCCAGCGGGGTGAATTCGTTGCGATCGACGCCGCGCTCGGCGCGCGCCGCCCAGGGATCGCTCTGCGAGAATTGCTGCGAATGGGCGAAGCGGCTGAACAGCGCCTTGCGGTTGGCGACATCGTCGACCACCTGCTTGCGGATCGCATCGAGACCGACCCGATCGCACCACTTGTACATGCGCTCCAGATACCAGCCCTGCTCGCGATAGAGCTGCGTCAGCGCGGCGATGATTTCGAGCGTCTCCTCTTCAGTCGCCACCTTGGTGAGGAACTCCGTCCCCTTGATGTGCAGGCCGGCCGCGCCAGCGAAATGGATCTCGTAACCGGAATCGACGCAGACGACGCCGACGTCCTTGCAGGTAGCCTCCGCGCAGTTACGCGGACAGCCTGATACCGCGAGCTTCACCTTGGCCGGCGTCCATGAGCCCCACATGAACTTTTCGAGCTTGATGCCGAGGCCGGTGGAGTCCTGCGTGCCGAAGCGGCACCATTCCGAACCGACACAGGTCTTCACCGTGCGCAAGCCCTTGGCATAGGCATGGCCCGATACCATCCCGGCCTTGTTGAGGTCGGCCCACACCGCGGGCAGATCCTCCTTCTTGACGCCGAGCAGATCGATGCGCTGTCCGCCCGTCACCTTGACCGTCGGGATGTTGAACTTGTCTGCAACATCAGCGATGGCGCGGAGTTCATCTGGCGTGGTGACGCCACCCCACATCCGCGGCACGACCGAATAGGTCCCGTCCTTCTGGATGTTGGCGTGGACGCGCTCGTTGATGTAGCGCGACTGCTGATCGTCGCGGTACTCGCCGGGCCAGGTCGCGAGCAGATAATAGTTCAGGGCGGGCCGGCAGGAGTGGCATCCGTTCGCCGTCTTCCAGTCCATGAACTTCATGACGTCGGGGATGGTCTTCAATCCATTCTCGACGATGACACGGCGCGCGTCGTCATGGCTGTGATCGGTGCAGGCGCAGATCGGCTTGACCTTCGGCGCTGCCGAATAGTCGCCGCCGAGCGTGAACGCTAGAACTTGCTCAACGAGGCCGGTACATGAGCCGCACGAGGACGATGCCTTGGTGTGAGCGCGCACATCATCGATCGTAAACAGCTTCTTTTCGCTGATCGCCTTGACGATCGTGCCCTTGCAGACGCCGTTGCATCCGCAGATTTCCGTATCGTCGCTCATGGCGGCGACCGAATTCTTGCCGCTGTGGCCGCCATCGCCGAGATTGGCGGCGCCGAACACCAGCCGCTCGCGCATGTGGGACACGTCGGTGCCGTCGCGCAGATGCTGGAAGTACCACGGGCCGTCGACGGTATCGCCATAGAGCACGGCGCCGACGATTCGCTTGTCGCGCAGGATGATCCGCTTGTAGACGCCGCGCGAGGCGTCCTGCATCACGATCTCTTCCTTGTCCGCGCCTGGCGCGAAGTCGCCGGCGGAGAACAGGTCGATCCCGGTCACCTTCAGCTTGGTCGAAACGACCGAACCGTCATAGGTGGCAAAACCCTTCATGGCGAGATGATTGGCGCAGACCTTAGCCTGGTCGAACAAGGGCGCCACGAGGCCGTAGGTTTGGCGGCGGTGCTGCACGCATTCGCCAACCGCATAGATGCGACCATCGTAAGTCTGCATGGTATCGGAGACGACGATGCCGCGCTCGCAGTAGAGGCCGGCCTTGCGCGCCAACTCGACATTCGGGCGGATACCGACCGCCATTACGACGAGATCCGCCGGAATCTCCTCGCCGTCGGCAAAGCGCACGCCGGTCACGCGATCCGTACCCAGGATCGCTTCGGTCTGCGCAGGCATCTTGAACACCATGCCGCGCTCTTCCAGCGACTTGCGCAAGAGTCCGCCCGCGACCTGATCGAGCTGACGCTCCATCAGCGTGTCGAGCAGATGCACGACGGTGACGTTCATGCCGCGCTTCATCAGGCCGTTGGCCGCCTCGAGACCGAGCAAGCCGCCACCGATCACGACGGCGTTCTTGTAGCTCGTCGACGCCTTGACCATGTGCTCGACGTCCTGAATGTCGCGGAAGCCGATGACACCAGGCAGATCCTTGCCCGGAAGCGGCAGCATGATCGGGTTGGAGCCGGTGGCGATCAGCAGGCGATCATAGGGCACCCGCGCGCCCTCGGCGGTGACGACCTCGCAGGTGCGCCGATCGATCATCTCGATCATCTCGCCCTTGCGCAGCGTGATCCCGTTATCCTCGTACCACTGCTCCGTGTTCAGCATGATGTCGTCAACGGTCTTCTCGCCGGCGAGCACGGGCGACAGCAGAATGCGATTGTAGTTGCCGTATGGCTCGGAGCCGAAGACGGTGATGTCGTAGAGATCAGGCGCGCGATCCAGCAGCACTTCCACGGTGCGAATGCCGGCCATGCCGTTGCCGATCACCACCAACTTGGGCTTATTCACTTTATCGAGCATGCTCTCTGATCCAGGTTCCGACGGCCCCGCTCGGCGACGCAGCCCTGCATCGGCGATCGGCAAATAAGATTGGTTGATTGGGGGTGCCCATCGGCGGGCAGAGACTCGTCGGCTATGACGATCGAGATCTCACGTATTCAAGAGGCGTGCCAACAAGGGATCCGTAATTTTTCGGGCAGAGCGCCCGACTTCGGACGGTGGATCAGTCGGTTGGCTGCTTCAGTGCGTGCATGAATGCCCAAAAATCATCCACGCGGGTTATCCATTGTGCACAGCACCAATACTTAACCATGATTGCGCGCCAACGTGCCCGAGAGATTGGCACGGCAGAGGAAACCGGCCTTTCAAGCGCGCATCCTCAGCACAGCATAATAAAACACCAGTCTGCACGTTCGGGCGGCTGCTTTTGCCAAGAATCGGAGCAGCGGCCGCATTCGCGGCGGCTTCTTGGCCCCCGGCAAGCTACTGCAAAACCTCGCGAAGCGGCGCGTCGGGTTTTTCTGGCACACGAATTGCTGACGTTAAGGGCGAGAGTGCGCCTCAACGACGAGACGACTCGCTTCCCAACATTAACTTCCTCTGTGCCGAGATTGCCGCGCGGCTTGCGTGGTGTCACGCGCCGATGTCCGAGGCTGCTCGATGAAGTTTGCTGAATTCAAGAAGGCTGGCCACTGGCCCACGCTGCTCGCCGCCTTTCTCTACTTCGATATAAGCTTCATGGCTTGGGTCGCGCTCGGTCCGTTGATCGTTTACATCGTGCGCGACATGAACCTTGCGGTCGACGAGAAGTTTACGCTCGTCGCCATCCCGGTTCTGGCTGGCGCGCTGCTGCGGGTGCCGATGGGCCTTCTTGCCGATCTGTTCGGCGCCAAGCGAACCGGAATTGTGGCGCAGCTCATCGTCATCGCTGCGACCTCCTGGGTCTGTTTTTTCGGACTTCCGAGCAAGCTGTCGATTGAGCTGTTCGGCCTCGCGCTCGGCATCGGCGGCGCTTCATTCGCGGTGGCACTGCCGCAGGCGAGCCGGTGGTATCCGCCGCAATATCAGGGCGTGGTGATGGGAATCGCCGGCGCCGGCAACATGGGCGTCGTGCTCGACACGATGTTCGCACCGACAATCGCCGAGCATTGGGGCTGGCAGGCCGTATTCGGCGTGCTGCTCGTTCCGATGGTGCTGATCCTCGCCTACTACATTTATGCCGCCAAGGATGCGCCCGGAGAGCGGAAGCCGGTTTCGCTGAAGGCCTACGGTACGCTGCTGCGCGATCCCGACAGCCGCTGGTTCATGTTCTTCTACTTCATCACCTTCGGCGGCTTCGTTGGTCTCGCCAATGCGTTGCCGCTTTACTTCACGGTGCAGTATCACGTCTCGGGCGTTGCGGCGGGCCTCTTGGTCTCCTTGATCGTCGCTTTCGGTTCCGGTTTCCGCCCCGTCGGCGGCCTGATTGCCGATCGCATCGGCGGCATCCGCTCGCTGTCGATGTTCTTTGGCGTCGTCGTGGCGGCGTATCTCGTCATCGCCTTCATGCCGGAGGGGCCGGCCGCGCCGGCGGCTGCGGGCTGGGCGCTCACCGAGATGCCGCGGATCGCCTGGATGTCGGTTTTGCTGTTCTCGATCGGCGTCCTCGCGCTCGGCATGGGCAATGGCGCCGTGTTCCAGCTAATCCCGCTCCGCTTCCGGCAGGAGATCGGCCTGATGACCGGCATGGTCGGCTGCGCCGGCGGCATAGGCGGTTTCTTCCTTGCCAAGGCGCTCGGCGTCGCGAAGGGAATGACCGGCGGCTTCGGCGCAGGCTTCCTGTTTTTTGGCGTGCTGGCGTTGCTTGGTTTCATCGGACTTGCCATGGTCAAGGTGCGCTGGCGCACCACATGGGGCGCCGCATCGGGAGCGCGGGTCTGACGACCGGCGCTGCCATAGCGTTTTCGAGCGAACTGGTTACCGGTTCGCGTGAAGAAAACGCGTCAGTAGCAAAAGGCTTGGCAGGCTTCGCGGGTGACCATCGGTTCGCAACGTAATCTCGGGGTTCGCGTCGGCTTCGTCAGCGAGACCGGCAAGCGCTCCGCCAATGAGGATTACGTTGGCACCTGCCTCGGCCAGCCCGGTGTGAATAACCGCGACATTGTCGCCGCCGTCGCTGACGGCGTCGGCGGATACAAGGGCGGCCGCGAAGCCGCCGAGCTCGCGGTTCGATGCTTCATCGATGCCTATTATTCCCTCCCCGAGACGCTCGGCGTGCGCCGCCGGGCGTCGCGTTCGCTGGAAGCTGCCAACAGCTGGATCTACACGCAGGGCCGAACCGACCCGCGGCTCAGCGGCATGAGCTGCGCCTTCTCGTCGATCATCCTGTCGCGGCGGCTTTGCCACGTCATTCACATCGGCGACACCCGTGCCTATCGCCTGAGCGAGGGGCGGCTGGAGCGGCTGACCACGGATCACATCGCCGGTCGTGGCGACCTTGCTCACCTGCTCAACCGCGCCATCGGCTTCGAGGACTTCGCCCGCTTCGATTACGCTACAGTTGGATTACGCCAACACGACAGGCTTCTGGTCTGCAGCGACGGCGTTCATGGCGTACTGACCGATCACCGCCTCCAGCTACTCCTAAGCGAGCGCACCTCGCCGGAGGAATCCGCCCGCGCCCTGGTCGACGCGGCGCTCGATGCCGGCTCGACCGACAATATGACCGCGCTGGTGCTCGATGTCGTCGACCTGCCGCCTGCCGATCGCGACGAACTCACTCACTCGATCGCAACGCTTCCGATTCTGGATCTGCCTGAAACCGGTGATGTCATCGACGATTTCACGCTCGGCGAAATCCTGTCGGATGGCCGCTATAGCCGGCTGTTCAAGGCTGTCGACAAGCGGCAGGGCCGCGAAGTCGTGCTGAAGTTTCCGCATCCGCGCGTCGCCAGCGAGGGCTCGTATCGCCTCGCCTTCGTCCGCGAGGCGTGGGTCGCGGCGCGCGTGCGCAGCCTGTGGATCGGCGAGATCATCGAACTGCCCGCCGAGCGGCAGACCCGCCTCTATTCCGTGATGCCGCTTTATGAGGGTGAGACGCTGGAACAGCGGCTCAATCGGCCGCCGCAGCTTTCGCTGGCCGAAGGCATCGGGATCGCGACCAAGCTGGCGCGCGCGGTCGCGACGCTGCACCGGGCCGGTATCATTCATCGCGACATCAAGCCTGACAACGTGATCCTGCTGAAGGGCGGCGGATTGCGGCTGGTCGATCTCGGCGTTGCCCGCGTGCCGCTGCTGGAGGATTTCCCGGCCGAGGATATTCCGGGGACGCCGAGCTACATGGCGCCCGAGCTGTTCGGCGGCCGGCCAGGGGACGAATTTTCCGATCTCTATGCGCTCGGCGTCACCGTGTATCGGATGTTTACCGCCGCCTACCCCTATGGCGAGATCGAGCCGTTCTCGCGCCCCCGCTTCGGCAAGCCTGCCTACCTCTCGCGCTATCGTCCCGACCTGCCGGCATGGCTGGACGCGGTGATCGGCAAGGCGCTCCACGTCGATCGGGCGCAGCGCTACGGCGATGTCATCGAGTTCTCGCACGAGCTCGAGAATGGCGCGATGTGGGCAAAGCCGGCCGTCACGTCACGGCGCTCGCTCTATGATCGCGACCCGCTTGTCTTCTGGAAGAGCCTCTCCGCAGGACTGGTCGTGCTCGTCATCCTGCTTCTCGCATGGATCGTAAAAAGTTAGCCCGACGCTCCCTGGAGCGTCGGGCTATATCACGTGAGCGAAGCAAGCCGCGCCGGCTTCGCTAGTCTGGTTCACACCCCGGTCTGGGTGATGAACTTGGTGTTGAAATAGCCTTCCATCGCCTCGGTGCCGCCTTCCGAGCCGTAGCCGGAATCCTTGACGCCGCCAAATGGCACTTCGGGCAGCGCCAGGCCGAAGCTGTTGATCGAGACCATGCCGGCTTCGATCGCAGCACCGATCGCGGTCGCGGTCTTGGTCGAGCTGGTGAAGGCGTAGGACGCAAGGCCGAAGGGCAAGCGGTTGGCTTCCTCGGCAACCTCGTCGAAGGTGGAGAAACGGGAGATCAGCGCCAGCGGCCCGAACGGCTCCTCATTCATGGCGCGGGCGTCCTTCGGCACGTCGCTGACAACAGTCGGCTCGAAGAAGTAGCCTTTGTTGCCAACCCGGTGGCCACCGGTCTCGAGCTTGGCGCCCTTGCCGACGGCGTCTTGCACCATGCCCTCGATCGCCGTGACGCGGCGCGGATTGGCGAGCGAACCCATCTTCGATTCCGGATCGAGGCCATTGCCGACCTTCATCGACTTGGCGCCCTCGACGAACTTGTCGACGAACTCGCGGAACACGTCATCCTGCACCAGCATGCGGGTCGGGGAAATACAGACCTGGCCGGCATTGCGGTACTTCGCCGCCGCGAGAATTTTCGCCGCCGATGTGACGTCGGCGTCCTTGAACACGATGGCCGGTGCATGGCCGCCGAGCTCCATGGTGGCGCGCTTCATGTGCAGGCCCGCCAATGCGGAGAGCTGCTTGCCGACAGTGGTGGAGCCGGTGAAGGAAATCTTGCGGATCACCGGATGCGGAATGAGATATTCCGAAATTTCCGACGGCACGCCGTAGACCAGGTTGATGACGCCGTCGGGCACGCCTGCATCAGCGAATGCCTTGATGAGCTGCGCGGGCGATGCCGGCGTTTCCTCGGGCGCCTTGACGATGATGGAGCAGCCGGCCGCAAGGCCTGCGGAGAGCTTGCGGACAACCTGGTTGATCGGGAAATTCCACGGCGTGAAGGCCGCGACCGGGCCGACCGGCTCCTTGACCGCGATCTGGTAGATGCCGGGACCACGGGCCGGGATCACTCTTCCATAGGCGCGCTTGGCTTCCTCGGCAAACCACTCGATGATGTCGGCCGCCGCCATCGCTTCGACCTTCGCTTCCGCCAGCGTCTTGCCCTGCTCCATGGTCAGGAGCGGCGCGATCTCCTCATTGCGCTCGCGCATGATCTGAGCCGCCTTGCGCATGATCCGGCAACGGTCGAACGGTGCTACTGCCCGCCAAGCCTTGAAACCCTTGGCGGCGGCTTCCAGCGCCTCGTCGAGATCGGCGCGGTCGGCGTGGGCTACGGTGCCGATTTCCTCTTCGGTCGCCGGGTTGAGCACGGGAATCGTCCTGCCCGACTGGCTCGGGCGCCATTTGCCGTTGATGAAGAGTTGGGTATTCGAATATGCCACGAGACTTTCTCCCTGAGCTTATTGATCGCCAAATGGCGCGCGGCGGAAATTCAGGCGCCTATATGATGGAAGCCTTATCGAATTGCAAAGCCGATTCAGTGGTGTGCGCCTGCGCGACCGACGCATAGCGCCTCCGCGGCCCGCATCATTTCCGGACCCAGATAGCTCTGGAACCTTGGGTGGCCGGTCAGGCTCGCGAAATCCGGATGCCGGGTAACGCCGCCGTCGCCCACCAGTAGGTATTGCTCGGCAATCTCGGTCAGGACTTCCAGGTGCCAAGCCGCGGTCGGATGCAGGCACAGTACCACCAGCCGGCCCTCGGCCCGCAGCTTGCGGAAGAAATCGAGCATGAAGCCGATATAGCCGTCCTGGAGATTGAATTGCGGCTCGTCGAACAGATGCACCATGGGCGCGGCAGTCGGAGACTTCTCGAGCAGCACTGATGGCACCAGCTTGCTGAACCTGCGAACCTGATAGGACTGGTGATAATGGATCGCCAACCGATCGCGCTCGCGATACTTGACCCGGTGGATATCGGCGCCTGCGACATAGACATGGCCAGAAGACGGCGCATTGGATCCGGTCATCATCTCGAACAGCGTGGTCTTGCCGGCTCCGTTCGGGCCGATTACGCCAACGATCGAGGGGTCCTCGATTGCGAGATCGGCTTCGAGGGTGAATGTCGGGCGGCGAACCACGCGCCCGCGTGTGTAGACCTTCCGGACCTGATCAAGAACGAGCAATGGCGCCATCAGTGAACTCCGAGCAGAGTTTGGCGGAGTGCGCGATCTTCGCGCAGCGCGGCAGCGTCTCCACTCCATGCGATCCGGCCGCGGTCGATGACGGCAGCCTGGTCAGCGACCGAGAGCGCGATCTCGGCATTCTGCTCGACCACAAGCGAGGCCACGCCTTCGTCCCGCAACCTGCGGATGGTCGCCAACACGTCGCTGACAATCTTCGGCGCCAGCCCCTGGCTTGGTTCGTCGAACAGGATCAATCCGGGCGCTCCGACCAGCGCGCGGGCGATCGCCACCATCTGCATTTCGCCGCCCGAAAGATTTTCGCACTCGCGCTCCATCAGATATTCGAGCGGCGAGAAGATCTCGCAAGCTTCCTTCACGGTCCAGCTTCGGAATCGCGTACGCTTCTGCGCGATGCCGAGATTGCGGGCTACCGAAAGCGTCGGACACAACCGCCGGTCGTCCGGTACCCAGCCGATGCCGGCGCGGGCGATTTCGTGTGTCGCGCGATGGGTTACGTCGCGGCCGTCAAACCGGACAACGCCGCGCCGCGCCCGCGTCAATCCAAGGATGGAACGCAGCAACGTCGTCTTGCCCGCACCGTTGGGGCCGAGCAAGGCGAAGACCTTGCCGCGCTCGACGGCAAGCGACGCACCAAACAACGCCTGGGTTTCGCCATAGAAAGTATCGACGGCGTCGACTTCGAGAATCATGCGAAACGTCCGAGGTTGGAGCGTTTGACCCATTCGTTCTGCTGCAGTTCCTGCGGCGCGCCGCGCGCAATCACCTGACCCCAGTGGATCACCGAGATTCGATCGGCCAGCGAGAACAGGAATTCCATGTCGTGCTCGATGGCCACGATCGTGAGCTTGCGCTTGAGTTGGCTGACCAATTGAGACAGCCGCTGCACACCATCGGTGCCGAGCCCGGATGTCGGCTCGTCCAGACAAAGCACACGCGGGTTCTGTCCTAGCGCAACGGCGATTTCCAGCGCGCGGCGGTCGCCATAGGAGAGATCCTTGGCGCGGACGTCGGCCCTGTCGGTGAGGCCGACCATCGCGAGTATGTCTGAAGCTTGCTCGGCAAGGTCACTATCTGCCGAGGCCGCGCGATGCATGTCGAAGCCACGGACGCGAAAGGCCGGCAGACCGACCATGATGTTCTCGCGGGCGCTGAAGTCGTCGAACAAGGTCATGATCTGAAAAGAGCGGGCGACGCCCTTAGCGGCGATAAGCTGCGGACGAAGGCCGGTGACGTCCTCGCCGGCAAGCCTGATCGAGCCGCGACTCGGCTTGACGCGGCCGGTCAGTACATTGAAAAAAGTGGTCTTGCCGGCGCCGTTCGGCCCCATCACGCCATGGAATTCGCCCTCCGGTACAGCGAGGTCTATGCTTTCCAGCACGACACGGTCGCCAAAACGGACGTGTACTCCCTCAACCTCGATCAACGCCATCGCCCGCCTCCGAATAACAGACGCAACGCCGAGCCGCCCTGACGCCGCATCGAATACAACGACCGGTTCTGCCAGGCCGCAGCAACGGCTCCGGCCACCCCCTCAGGCCGGAACAGAACGACAGCCATGAACAGCAAGCCGAAATACAGCATCCAGGCGTTGGTGAGCGCGCCGATCACATCGCGCGCGGTCAAGAACAGGAAGACGCCGACCACCGGTCCCCAGAAGCTGACGAGGCCACCGCCGACGAGCGTCATCATCACCACATAGCCGGATTGATGCAGGCTCATGACATCCGGGAACGCCGCGAGCTGCGCCATCGCGAACAGGCCACCAGCAAATCCCGATATGGCTGCCGAGAGCGTGAAGATCGAAGCTTTGTAGAGCCAGACATTGTAGCCGAGATGCGCTGCTCGGGTTTCGCTTTGCTTGATCGCCGCAATCACCCGGCCATAGGGCGAATGCACCAGCCGCCACATCGCAATAACCGCAACGCCGAACACGAGGAGAACGAAGTAGTAGAATGAGACGTTCCCGGCGAGATCGATCGATGCAAATCCGAGATCGGCCGGCAGCCGTGCGATCTTCAACAGCCCATCCTCGCCGCCGGTGACCTTGTGCGACTTGATCGCGACCGTCCAGAAGATCTGCCCGAACGCAATCGTCATGAAGGCATAATAGATTCCGCGCCGGTGCGAGATGAACAACGCCACCAGCGCGCCGGCCAATCCGGCGATGACGAACGCAGCCGCCAGGCAGACCCAGAGATTGGCGACCACATTGAACTGACAGAGGCCAAAAGCATACGCGCCGATGCCGAAGTAAGCTCCGTGCCCGAACGATGGCAGACCTGCCGTCCCCAGCACGAGGTTGAAGGCCAAGGCATAGATCGACCAGATCAGAATCTCGATGCCGAGATAAGGATAGAGTCCGATGCGCGCGATCCACAGTGGCACGGTCGCCAGCGCGAGGAACAGCCACATCATGGTGGGCGTGATCAGCCGCGCGGAGTCGGATTGGTATGTCGCAATCATGCTCAGGCCTCAAGCACGCTTTTCTTGCCCCAGAGGCCCCGTGCTCTGAAGGTTACGACCGCGACCAGCAGCACGTACATCGAAAGCAGCGACCACTCGGAGGCGTAGGCGCCGGACAGACCGACGGCGAGACCAACCAGGAGCCCCGCCACGACGGCGCCCCAAAAGCTGCCGACGCCACCGAGCACGATGACCAGGAATGCCGGAATGACGGCATCGACGCCCATATGGGGGCGAATGCCCCAGATCGGCGCCACGATGATGCCGGCGATTGCTGCCAGCATCGTGCCGAATACGAAGACCAATAGCCGCAGCCGCGTCAGATTGATTCCGAGCGCGCGCACGATCTCGCTGTCATGCGCGCCTGCCTTGACGATCGCGCCAAACGGCGTCTTTTCGATCAGAAGCCAGACCAGTCCGATGATAACAGCGGAGATTCCCGCGGCATAAAAGCGGTACGTCGACCAGATCAGATCGCCGAACAGAACCCCGCCATTGATCGCTTGCGGTACCTGCAGCACGTAGTCGCGTGTGCCCCAGATCAGGCGGATCGTCTCCTCGATCACCATGGCCGCGCCAAAGGTGAGCAGGAGACCGTACAAGGGATCTTTGCCATAGGTTCGCCGCATGCAGAACTCGATCGCGATCCCGATCGCACCGGCCGCCATAGGCGCGATGATTAGCGCCGCGGCATAGCGCCAGCCGAGCGGCAGCGCGAGCCAGGCGCTCGCGATGTCCTGCGGCAACGGTGGACGGGGCCCCATCAGCTGCATGGCGAAATAGGCGCCGAGTGCGAACAGCGAGCCATGCGCCAGGTTGATTTGCTCCATCAGACCGACGATCAGCATGAAGCCGAGCGCGATCAGCGCGAACAGCAGGCCAAGCGTGAGGCCGTTCAGGATGTGGGGTAGGAGATCAAGCAAGCTGAATTCTCCCAACTGGATTGCAAGGCAGCGGGCGCATTCGCGTCCGCTGCTGATTGATTCGAGCCGCGATCAGGAATCCACCGTCGGGATCTGCTCGTAGGGAACGAGCTTGCACTTGGCGGCTGCATCGGTATCGGCGACAGCCTTCGGCTCGGTCCAGCTGATGATCTCATACAGATCGGTGCTATCGGACGGTTTGGCGTTTCGCCGCGCCAGATAGATCGTCTGCTGCATCTGATGCGTCACCGGATCCATGTAGGCATCGAAATGCTGCATGCGGTCGGTTGCCGATACCTTGAGGTTCTCCAGCTCCTTGATGATCTTGACGTTGTTGGTCGAGCCTGCGCGTTCGATCGCGCGCAATAGCTCGCGCGTCGCCATGTAGCCGTTGTAGGAGACATTTCCGGGCACCGGTATCGGGCCCTCCTTGTTGGCGGCTTGCCATTTCTTCACAAAGTCGGCGACGCCGGGCAGCGCCAGCTTGTGATACCAGGTGGTGCCAAACACACCGAACAGGCTGTTCGGTGCGCCCCAGACATCGGGCCAGTCCTGCTGGTTGTTGATCCAGGAAGGCTTGCCGTCGAGCTTGAGCTGGGTGACCTGCTCGCGCAGCGCCTTGATGTCGTCGCCACCGATCGCGGTTGCGACCACATCCGGCTTTGCCTGCTGGATCTTCAGGAGATAGGCGGTGAAGTCGCGGGTATTCTGCGGCACCAGCAGATTGTCAATGATCTTGCCGTCGGACGCTTCGACCTGAGTTTTGGTCGCCGCCGAAGTGGTGTGGCCCCATACATAGTCGTTGGTGAGCAGCATCCAGTTCTTGCCGATGGAACTGACCGCGTTCCGGACTGACGCCTTCGAAAAATTGGTGCCGTTGCCGTCCCAAACGAACTTGATGCGCGAGCAGTTTTCTCCGGCTTCGCTGGGCGCCGAGGAATTGGTGTTGAGATAGATGACGCCGTTCTTGGCGGCGACCTGGGTGATGGCGTTGGCGACGCCGGAATGAACCGCGCCGATCAGGATCGTGCAATCCTCACGCGTGATGAATCGTTCGGCGATGCGGCTGCCGGTAGCCGGCGTGGTTTCCGTGTCAGCCGTGATCCAGGTAATCTTGCGGCCGAGCACACCGCCTTTGGCGTTCGCCTCGTCGATTGCCATCTGAATACCGCGCAGATCGTCCTGGCCGCTGTTGCCGTATTGACCGCTCGCGTCGCAGGTCAGGCCGAGCTTGATCGGCTTGGCGCCCTGCCCCCAGACCCGGTTTTCCGTCCAGGGTCCGAAATAGCTTGCCGTACCCGCCAGGGCGGCGGCCATCAGGCTGCCCTGCAAAACGCTTCGACGCGAGATCTCACGCTGTTTCATGGCTCCCTCCCGAGCAGGCTCGTTTTCTTGTTGCGGCACTTAGAATGAACGTTCTATTATCCCGTGTAAAGTGGAATATTTGAACCGGTCGCAGAACGGCCGCGATGGGATAGAGCTGACGCCATGGACAAACCTGCCGGCACGGCGATGAGTTATGACGAACTGCGCGGCGCGATTGCCCAGCGACATCGCGCTTTATCAGGCCGGCTGCAGCAGATCGCTGAATTCGTCCTGGATCATCCGACCGACGTCGCATTGGGCACGGTCGCCGAGATCGCTGAGCGCTCCGGCGTGCCTCCCTCGGCCATCGTTCGCTTCGCCCATGCTTTGGGCTTTGGCGGCTTCACCCAGATGCAACAGGTGTTTCGAACGCGCCTCGTGGCCGGCGTGGCGCCGAGCTACAAGGCGCGGCTGGCGCGCATGAAGAGCGAGGAAAAATCGGTCCTCGGCCGCAAACCAGCGGCAGTACTGGGCCGCTTCGTCGCGGAAGCCCAATCAAGCCTGGTGGCACTGAGCCAGTCGGCCCATGAACAGCAACTCGAAGCCGCCATCATGATATTGGCGAAGGCGCGCGACATTTATCTCCTGGGACTTGGCGGCTCGTTTCCGGTGGCAACGCATCTGGCCTATGTGCTGCGAAAACTCGGGCGGCGCGTGGTGCTGCTGGACGGCACCGGCGGCAGCATCCACGAACAATCCCATCCGGCGACTTCCGAGGATGCGCTGGTTGCCATCAGCTTCCGCAACTATTACCCTGATACCGCGCGATTGTTTCCCGAATTGGTGGCGCGCAACGTGCCCGCGATATCCATCACCGACAGCCTCTTGAGCCCGGTTGTCGAGGGCGCATCGGTGGTCTTCGAGATCCAGGACATGCCTGAGCCAGCCTTGCGAACGCTGGTTGCGCCGATGTGCCTGGTGCAGGCGCTCGCGATCGGCCTTGATCTTGCCGGCGACTGACACTTTTCGCAAATCAGGAGAACAAACCTCATGGGACAACACGACGCCGTGCGGGTATTGAAGGGCAAGGTTGCGCTGGTGACCGGTGCGGGACGTGGACTCGGACGCGCCTTCGCCGAACGGCTGGCAGCGATGGGCGCCGATGTCGCCCTGCATGGCATGCGGGAAAACGGTCCGGCGGAATATGGCGAGGGATCGACGCTGACGGCGGTCGCGGAGCAGGTCGCAGCGACGCATGGCGTACGCACCATCCGCGTGCTTGGCGATCTCACCAATGGCGCTGATATCGCGCGGGTGGTTGAGACCACGACGCGGGAGTTAGGCCCCATCGACATTCTCGTCCACAACGCCGGCGGCGACATCGCGGCCAAGGGCGGCAAGCCTGATCCGAACGATGCGATCAGTATCCGCGAAGAAGACGTGCGCGCCGTACTCGATCGCAACCTGCTCTCGACCGTCCTGACCTGCCAGGCGGTGGCCAAGGAGATGATGCCGCGCCGTCAGGGCCGCATCGTCACCATCGGCTCGGTTGCGGCCTTCAAGGGCCGGACCAACGGCTCGATCTACGCGGTCGCGAAAGCAGGCATGACGCACTATACGCGCTGCCTCGCCGATCAGCTTCGCTCGTATGAAATCACGGTGAACTGCATCGCGCCGGGCGATACACGCACCGGCCGCTTCATGGGCACCCGTGCGGTCGATCAAAGCCGAATGATCGAAACCGGCACGCTCGATCGAATCGCCACCGTCGACGAGGTGGCGCGCGTCGTGGAAGTGTTCGCGGGCCCGTTGGGCGCGTTCGTCTCAGGGCAGGTGTTGCGCGTCGACGGAGGTGGACAGTGCTGGGCGGCGTGAGGCGCCAACGCCGCTGTTCGGAAAAGCCGGCCTGGCGCTTCCGGCAGTGCTGTCCGCTCGCCGCCACATCCGGAATGGATACCGAACGCGTCGCGGCGTAAGCCCCATTCCGGCTCCACGCTGCGCGATCTCAGCGAGGTGCTCGTCGCCACATACGGGACCGATTACGGGATTCACAACCCCGTCTCGATCTCGAGGTTCACCGACATGACCAGGCAGGCGGCTTCCTATCGCAGGGGACGGGTGCTGCTGGCGGGCGACGCCGCGCACGTGCATTACCCGGCGGGCGGACAGGGCCTCAACATCGGCGTACAGGATGCAGTGAATCTGGGCTGGAAGCTCGCCCAGGTCGTCAAGAAGATTTCGCCAGAAAGCCTGCTCGATACATACCATGCCGAGCGGCACCCGATCGCTGCCGCCGTCTTGCGAAACACGATGGCGCAAGTCGCGCTGCTCCGCCCGGATGACCGCACCAACGCACTTCGCGACGCGATGTCGGAGCTGCTCAAAATGGACCAGCCGCGCAAACGGTTCGCCGCGATGATGTCTGGTCTCGACATTCGTTACGACCTCGGCGAGGGACACGAGCTGATCGGACGTCGCATGCCCGATCTCGAGCTCGTTACCGCCAATGGACCGCTGCGGGTCTTCACCCTGCTGCACCAAGGCCGGCCCGCACTGCTCAACCTCGGTATTACAGGCGGCCTCGATATCACGCCCTGGGCGGACCGGGTGCAGCAGATCGACGCCAGTTATTCCAGTGCGTGGGAGCTTCCGGTTCTCGGCGCGGTCGCTGCTCCCGCGGCGGTATTGATTCGGCCCGACGGATGTGTGGCTTGGGTTGGAGAGCGAACCCAATCGGGGCTCGTTGACGCACTAACCAACTGGTTCGGACCGCCTGCCGCGGCATAGCAAAACGGAGCACGCTGCATCTGCGGAAATAGCGCTGCAGCACTTCTGCGTTCTTATGCAGATGCCTCAGGAGGCAGCGCCTGTCAGCCGTGATACGCAAACAGCTCGATCGGGTCGCTAAAGCCTCGTACCGTATGTTCGCCGACGCGTTCGAGCTCGAAATCGCCTTGAACCAAATCGGCGAAGGCGCGGGATAGCAGCACCTTTCTGCCCAGTTGCTTGGTCAGGGCTTCGAGACGCGAAGCCATATTGACGGCAGGGCCAATGACGGTGAAGTCGAGCCGGGTGCGCGAGCCGATATTGCCGTACATGACGTCTCCGACGTGGACGCCGATGCCGTAATCCAGCGGCGCGCGACCGGTTGCACCATTATTTTCGCTGACAGCAGCCAGTGCCTGACGGGCTTCGGCCACGGCGTGCAGCAGATTTGCGCAGGCCGAGGGCTGGGTGAGCGGAAAAATGGCGAGCAGGCCGTCGCCGATGAATTTCAATATTTCCCCGCCATGTCGCGCGATCGGCTCCGACATCGCGTCAAAATAACTGTTCAGGAGATCAATGACGTCATCGCGCGGCCAATTATCGGAAATTCTGGTGAAGTCACGCAGATCGCAGATCATGATGGCCGCGCTTACCGTCGTCCCGCTTCCGCGCCTGGTGGCGCCGGCCAGGATCATTTCGCCGGCATGTGAGCCGACATAGGTTTCGAGCAGTGTTCGCGCCAGCCGATTCTTGATGCGGATTTCGCTGACCAGCGCCAGAATCGGCACCAATTTTTGCAGGCGCTCGACGTGCGTATCGTCGAAACCGCCGGCTCGATCGGTCGCAAACGTCACAAGGTGCCGCTTGCCGAGCGTGTGGTATAACGGCCACGCCACATAGTCGGTCAGGCCTTTGGCCCGCATCTCGTCATAAATGGCGTGCTTGCGGCCGTGCGACGGATCGCGTTCGAGATTTTCGCGCACCTCGGCGGCACCCTCATGAATTTCGTTGGCGGGGCTGCCGATGTATTCGGATCGCCCTCTGACATCGTAGTCGACCCTGGCAATCTCGGCTTCTCGCATTCCGTCGGCCCATACCATCCGCGCGCCAAGCCATTGCGGATGGTGGATCAGGAAATGAAGCGTCGCCCGCTTGACCGGAATGCCCGCCCGCTGAAGACGTAGGCACAGCTCGGCGAAAATATTGTCGATGAAGCGCTCCTCGCGCGTGCCGTTTGTCAGCCAGTGCACAATGTCGCTGTCGGCATACGCGGTGCCGGGATCGTTTGGCGGCGAGTTCATGTCGTGCTCTCGGAGGTGACGCGGATCGGCGGTACGGGGTATATCGTGTCCCCGCTCGAGAGATTCAATTAGGCCTTTCCGCAATTGCCCCGCCAGACGGCTGGGAGTAGCCTTTGTTGCGAAGGCCATCGCCCTTGATCCCACATCCGCCCATTCGGCCGCAGATTTATGGACAAACTACGGGTTTTCTCCGAGCGCCGGCAGCCGGGACCTGTCTGGCGGCGCGCTAGAGCGAGGTCTTGATGCGATCGCTGATTGCCGCTGTCGAAATTCCATATCTGTCATGGAGGGTCGGCAATGCGCCGGCGGCGAGAAACTCGTCGGGTAATGCAATCTGGCGAAAGGCCGGATGAACGCCGGATCGCATCAACAAGCCGGCGATGGCTTCGCCGAGGCCGCCGATCACCGTGTGGTTCTCGGCAACAACGACCAGGCGGCCTGGCTTGCCGGCTTCGCGCAGGATCGCCTCGGCATCGAGCGGCTTGATCGTGGGAACGTGCAGCACGGCGGTGTCCACGCGGTCACCGACAAGCTTCTTCGCGGCCTCGAGCGCGCGCATGGTCATGAGGCCGGTGGAGATGATCAGGACATCGCTGCCGTCGCGGATCAGGGCCGCCTTGCCGACCTCGAACTTGTAGCCGTACTCGTCCAGCACCACCGGGACCTGGCCGCGCAGCAGCCGCACATACACCGGGCCTTGACGGGCCGCAACAGCAGGCACGACCTGCTCGATCTCGTGCGCGTCGCAGGGATCGATCACCGTCATGTTCGGCATGGCGCGGAAGAGCGCGAGATCCTCGGTCGCCTGATGACTGGGGCCATAGCCAGAGGTCAGGCCGGGCAGCGCGCAGACGATCTTCACGTTGCGGTCTTCCTCCGCAATCGTCTGGTGGATGAAATCGTAGGCGCGACGAGAAGCAAACACCGCATATGTCGTAGCGAAGGGCGTAAAGCCTTCGGCAGCCAGCCCCGAGGCGGCCCCGAACAGCAACTGCTCGGCCATGCCCATCTGATAGTACCGATCCGGGAATGCCGCGGCGAAGATATGCAGGTCGGTGTACTTGCCGAGATCGGCGGTCATGCCAATCACGTCGGCGCGGTTGCGCGCGAGTTCGACGAGCGCGTGCCCGAAGGGTGCAGGCTTCGTCCTTTGTCCTTCGGTCGCGATCGAGGCGATCATGGCCGAGGTGGTCAGGCGCGGCTTGCCGGGCGGCGTTGCTGATACGGTGGGATTCATGACTGCTTCCCCGCTTCAAGCGCGCCAAGCGCAAGTTGCCATTCGTGCGGCTCGACACGGATGAAGTGGTTCTTCTCCCGCTGCTCCAGGAACGGAACGCCTTTGCCCATCAGCGTGTCGGCAACGATGATACGGGGCTTGGCCTGCCCGTGGGACTTGGCGGCATCGAATGCCGCCACCACTGCATCGAGGTCGTTGCCATCCACGCGCTGCACGAACCAACCGAATGCGTTGAGCTTATCCACCAGCGGCTCGAACGCCATCATTTCCGTCGAAGGACCGTCGGCCTGCTGGTTGTTGACGTCGACGATGGCGATCAGGTTGTCGAGCTTGTGGTGAGCTGCGGACATGATCGCTTCCCAGACGGAGCCTTCGTCGAGCTCGCCGTCGGAGAACAGCGTGTAGACCCGCGCGCTGGAATTCTTGCGCTTCAGCCCAAGCGCCATGCCGACGGCGATGCTCATACCGAGCCCGAGCGATCCGCCCGACATCTCCATGCCGGGCGTGTAGGAGGCCATGCCGGACATCGGCAGACGGCTTTCGTCGCTGCCATAGGTACCGAGCTCTGCTTCCGGGATGACGCCGGCCTCGATCAAGGCTGCA
The DNA here is from genome assembly GCF_020329435.1 of Bradyrhizobium hereditatis. Classification (GTDB taxonomy): domain Bacteria; phylum Pseudomonadota; class Alphaproteobacteria; order Rhizobiales; family Xanthobacteraceae; genus Bradyrhizobium; species Bradyrhizobium hereditatis. Next base: position 328,494 of record NZ_JAGKJK010000002.1, read on the forward strand.
TAAAGCGCAATCGCATAGTGACCGTTCGAGAGCAGGAAGCGATCCCGTCCGTACCAGGACGGCTCCTCCGGCCGGTAATGCATGGCGTGGAAGTAAGCGACGGCAAGCACGTCGGCGATGTCAAGCGCCTGCGCGATATAGCCCTGGCCCTGGACTTCGCCCATCCGCAGCGCGTTGCGGCGGATGTTGTGGGCACGCTGCGCCAGCGTCGGCGCGTTTGCAATCGTCGGAGCCGTTTCCATGGCGATCTCCTCCTCCCGCGCTCAGTGGATGAGCATGCCGCCGTTGACGTCGATCACTGCGCCCGTGACATAGGCGGAGAGGTCGGAAGCAAGGAACGTGTAGATTCCCGCAACGTCCTCCGCTTGGCCGAGGCGGCCGAGCGGAATGCCCTCGAGTATCTTCGCCTTCATCTCGTCGGTGAGCTTGCCGGCCGTGATGTCGGTTCCGATCAGGCCGGGCGTGACACAATTGACGCGAATGCCATCGGGTCCGAACTCACGGGCCATCGCCTTGGCAAGGCCGAGCACGCCGGCCTTTGCCGCGGAATAATGCGGGCCGCCGAAGATGCCGCCGCCGCGCTGCGCTGAGACCGACGACATACAGGCAATCGAGCCGGACTTGCGCCGGCGCATGTGCGGGATCACCGCCTGGGAGAGAAACAGCACGCCCTTGAGATTGACATCCTGGATGCGCTCCCAGTCCGCGGGCGTGATTTCGAGCAACTTCACCGGCTGGGTAATACCGGCGTTGTTGATCAGGATATCGATCTGGCCGAAGGCGCCGATCACGGCGTCGGTCGCATTCATACAGGATTTCCGGTCGGCGACGTCGCAGGCGAGGCCGAGGTGGGATCCGCCCGAAACGACTTCCAGGCTCTTTGCGGCGAGTTCGGCCGCGGCGCCGTCGATGTCGAGGATCGCGACCCGGGCGCCTTCTGCCGCAAACCGCCCGGCGGTTGCCAGGCCTATTCCGCGCGGCGAGGCCGCGCCCGAAATAACCGCTGTCTTGCCGCGTAGCAGCATGTCTCCTCCTTGGCATTGATCCGAGACGCCGTCGACCGGCACCTGTTTCCTTGATCCTATCGACTATTCCGGGGCCGCGATGGCGACAAACGCGCAGTTGTCGCCCATAGGTGAATCTGGTTCACTTATGGCATGTTGCTGTCCAGTATCCCGATTTCGGCGATCCGCGCCTTCGAGGCGGCCGCGCGCACCGGCTCGTTTCGTGACGCCGCAAACGAACTTCATTTGACGCCGAGCGCCGTCAGTCACGCGATCCGCAAGCTGGAAAGCACGATGAGCACGACGCTGTTCGAGCGCAGCGCCCGATCGATCCGATTGACGCCGGCCGGACAAAACCTGATGCGTCACGCCGGCGCCGCATTCGACAATCTGCGGCGCGGAATCGAGGAAGTGGCCGGCCGCGGGCCGCAACTGCTTCGGGTGCATTGTGCGCCGAGCTTCGCGGCGCAGTGGCTGGCGCCGCGTCTCGGCCAGTTCATTGCCGCCGAACCCAAGCTGGAAGTGCGGCTCGCCGCCAGCACCGAATATGCCCGCTTTGGCAATGACGATTTCGATCTCGACATCGTCTATGGACAGCCGAGGAGCGAGTCTCTGGAAATCATTCCGCTCGGCGAGGAGACCGTTACGCCCCTGTGTACGCCGGCGCTTGCAAAGAAGATCCGCAAACCGAAGGATTTGTTCAGCCACGTGCTTATTCGTTCAGAGGTCAAGCAGGTGCAATGGCACCAATGGTTTGCCGCGAATGGGCTTGAAGCGCCGGCCATTCATGGGATGCGTTTCGACCGCAGCTTCCTGGCGATTGCTATGGCTTCAAGCGGTCTCGGCGTCACCCTGGAATCCACGCGACTTGCCGAGCGCGAAATCGAGACGCGCAGACTGGTCGCTCCGCTCGCCGGCAGGGCGGTCGATATCCGCTATGTCGGCCACCATCTCGTGTTCCCCCGCGCCAACCGGCAGCGCCGCGCGGTAAGGGCGTTCGCCGATTGGATTATGTCGGAGCTTGATCGGACCACACGGCCCTAGGAGCGCTAAATGGACATTCTGCCCCAACATCCAGCCGAAACGCACCAGCGCCGCCCAGCGTGCTCGGCTTCGTTCTCTCGATCACCCGCCGGGCGCAACAACTGGCAGTGCCAGCCTCCGCGCCAGAAAGGTTAACCGCCGAGGCGGCCCGGTCACCGAATTCAAATCGCCGTTGTGTTCAGTCAACATCTGATTATACTACTGTCTCAGCCGCAACCGCTGCTGAGATTTCATTGTTGGTGACCAGGCCCGTCTGCTTAGGCGGGCCGTCGCCGTTTCAGGGTTCGTGGCGATGACTCGTTCCAATCGGATTGATCATATTCGCATTACGTCGCACCCGGCACCGGGTGCCAAGCTGAAATTCCCGATCACCTGGGGCGCAGCCAGCGCCCGCGAACGCGGACCGGTCATTGGCACCGTGTCACGCCCGGCCGACCGTAACGTGATCGGTACGCATGGCGGCTCCTACTCGATCTACCGCGCGCTCGCCGTCTCATCCGGCGCACTCGATCCCCTGAGGCGCCCGAACCTCACGAATACTCACCCCGCCGAAACGATCGGGCCATTTCCACAATGGACCGAGCCGCAGCGGATCGTCTCGCTCGATCCGTGGGGACATCTTGCCGCGGAAAGCTTCGCAACCGAGATCGCCGAAGGCGTCGACATCCGTCCGAGCATTGCCGTCACGCGCGCCCGTCTCGATCTGCCCGAACTGCAAGCCGCGGTCGAAGCCGGACGGCTCAAGCAGGATGGCGAAGTCGTGCATGGAAATGGCAGCGTCTCCGTGGTGAAGATTGCGATCGACCCGGTCTGGTATCTGCCCGGCCTGGCGGCGCGCTTCGCCACCACCGAGAACAATCTGCGTCGACAATTGTTCGAACAGACGGCAGGCATGTTTCCGGAGCTGGTGACACGGCCAGACCTACAGGTTTTTCTGCCGCCGATCGGCGGCACAACAGCCTATCTGTTCGGCGACGTCACCAAACTGCCCGACCACCGAACCGAGATAACGTGCCGTGTACATGACGAATGCAACGGTTCGGACGTATTTGGCTCTGACATCTGCACCTGCCGTCCCTATCTGATTCACGGCATAGAGGAATGCGCACGCGCAGGCCAAAGCGGCGGGCTCGGCGTCATCATCTACAATCGGAAGGAAGGCCGCGCGCTCGGCGAAGTCACGAAGTTTCTCGTCTACAACGCCCGCAAGCGTCAGGAAGGCGGCGATGCCGCGGCCCAGTACTTCGAACGCACCGAATGCGTTGCCGGCGTGCAGGACGCCCGATTCCAGCAACTAATGCCGGATGTGGTGCACTGGCTCGGCCTGAAGCGAATCGACCGCTTCGTTTCCATGAGTGACATGAAACACGATGCGCTGACCGCTCAGGGTATCGAAATCGTCGAGCGCATACCGATTCCCGACGATCTCGTGCCTGCCGACGCGCATGTGGAAATCGCAGCAAAGAAAGCCGCAGGCTATTACACGCCCGAGCCGCAGCGAGACGCGGACAACCCGGTCGGCCGTCCGCTCGAAAATTATTGAGTGAGGTGGCGGCCTTGTCCCTTGCCGACCCCGAGGCGTCAGCCGCTTGGACGTTGTTGAGCGCGAAAGCTGTCCGCGAACGCGCACATCGCCTGCTCGCGATCGGCCTGGACCACCAGCTTCCGAGCTTCCGCATCGACCTCGATCGCCTGGACGGCGCAATCGATCTGGTGCTGGAAACAACGCGCAAGGCCTATCCTTCGCTCGACGTTCCGTTTCATTCGCGCTGGCGTCACTTCGTCGCCAACGGTGACGATCGCTGGGCTGCCGCAGTCGACCAGGCCGATTGGTCCGATCGCGCGGCCCGAGCTAGATCCGAATTCGATCTGGCCATCGTCAGCGTCTTTCTTGATGCCGGCGCCGGTCCATCCTGGCGCTACCGCGATCCTAAAACCGGATCCGCCATCGGCCGTTCGGAAGGGCTGGGGCTGGCCAGCCTTGCCATGTTCACAGGCGGCGCATTCTCCGCCCTCCCCCTTGAGCCCTTGCGAGCCGATGCCGGTGCGCTTGCGAATTTTGGCGTCGCCGACCTCGAGCGCGGCATGCAGGTTTCGGCTGCCAATCCGCTGGTCGGATTGGACGGCCGTGCGGACCTATTGCGTCGCCTGGGCCGGCTGGTGGCCTCGAAGCCGGATGTATTCGGCAGCCGCGACACGCCGCGGCCTGGCGGCCTGTTCGACCGCCTTGAGATGCTGGCAGAAGGTGGAGAGCTGCCCGCCCCGACGATTTTGACGGAATTGCTGCATCAACTCGGGCCAATCTGGCCATCGCGGCTGACGCTGGGAGGGATTTCGCTCGGCGACTGCTGGCGGCATCCGGCATTGATGACTTCGGATGCAACCAGCGGCATGGTGCCACTGCACAAGCTCTCGCAATGGCTGGCGTATTCTCTCATTGAACCGCTGCAAACGTCCGGCATCAGCGTCACCGATATCGATGGCCTCACCGGCCTTGCGGAATATCGCAACGGCGGCCTGTTCGTCGATACTGGCGTGCTCGCGTTTCGCGATGCAGAAGCAGCGCAGCAAGAGCACAAGGTCGCGTCACCGCTTGTCGTGGAATGGCGAGCGCTGACGGTGGCGCTGCTCGACCGCCTCGCTGATGGCTTGCGGCGACGGCTTGGACACGACGCCACGTCGATGCCGCTGGCGAAAATCCTCGAAGGCGGCACGTGGGCTGCGGGCCGACGGCTGGCTCGCGAACGCCGCGCCGACGCGTCGCCTCCGGTGAAAGTCGTCAGCGACGGCACGGTTTTCTAGATCCGAGGTCACAGACATGGACGGCGTTACAATCGTTAGTCACCCGCTGGTACAGCACAAGCTGACGCTCTTGAGAAAGAAAGATATTTCAACCAAGTCGTTTCGCGAACTCCTCAAGGAGACCGGGATGCTGCTGTGTTACGAGGTCACCCGCGATCTGCCGCTGGCCGATATCGAAATCGAAACGCCGCTTGCGCAGATGAAGTCGCCGCAGATCGCGGGCAAGAAGCTGGTGTTCGCACCGGTGCTGCGTGCCGGCGTGACCTTTGCGGAAGGCATGCTCGACCTGGTACCGACTGCACGAATTGCGCATATCGGTCTTTACCGCGAACCGGAAACCTTCACTGCGGTGGAATATTTTTTCAAGGCGCCGAGCGATCTGCACGAGCGGCTGGTGATCGTGATCTCGCCTGTATTGGCGACGGCGAACTTGGCCATCGCCGCGGTCGATCGGCTGAAAGAGCGCGGGGCGAACGATGTTCGACTGGTATGCCTGATCGGCGCGCCGGAAGGCGTCGAACGCATGCGCGGCATTCACCCTGATGTTCCGATCTGGCTCGCGGCGATCGACCAGGGGCTGGACGGCAACGCCTACATCCTGCCGGGCCTTGGTGACGCCGGCGACCGCGCCTACGGCACGAAGTAGGTTGGCGATCGGTTCGGCCGCAGCAATCGCATCCGCGGCGTCTGATCTGAATCGACGACTTGCCGAGGTACATCACGTCGTTTAACCAATCCTCATTTGCGCAGCCGGTGTCCGATCAACCTCGGAAGCAACGTCGGTTATTATCTCGCGCAACCACGCCAGTGCGGGATCCATGTGGAACGATGCCGGCCATTGCAGGGCCTCCCGAAATGCCGGGATGCGGACCGGGGCGCGCAGCAGCTTCAGCGGAAAGTTTCGCGCGAAGATCGCAGCCAGCCGATGATGCATGGTTGCGATACGGTCTGTCCCGATCACCATGGCAGCCATCGCGGTAAAGTTCGGGGCAATCACCTCGATGCGACGCTTATAGCCTAGCTGGACGAGCGCCCGTTCATCAAAGGACGCCCCGCCCATGAGCCCGAGTTGCGCCGTTATATGTCCAACCTGAAGATAGCGCCGGAGTGAGATCGAACGGCCGATCTGCCTGCTTTCCCGCCAGGCAACACAGCAGAATTCGTCCGCGAACAGACGTTGGCTGGGATGGCCATCAATCAGATTCGTATCGGGAATCACGACGAAATCGACCTCCCCCCGCTGAAGCTGGTCGTCGACCCGGTCACTGAAAGGAAGAATTTCAAGGCAAACGCGCGGTGCGGCCGCATAGACGCGCTTCATCACGGCATGCATCAATACAATGCTCGCATAATCGGAAACGACCAGCCGAAAGCGCCGCTCTGAGCTAGCCGGGTCGAACTTCGGGGGCGAGATCAGATTAGCCCGGATACGCAGCAAGATGTCCCGCGTCGGCTTTTCCAGCGATTGCGCCAGTGGCGTCGGCACCAGCTTTCGCTGTGAAATCGTGAAAATCTCGTCATTGAAATACTGACGCAACCTTCCAATGGCGGCGCTCATTGCCGGCTGGCTGAGATGCAGGCGCCGACTGGCTCCCATGACACTGCGCTCTTCAAGGATCGCATCGAGAGCGATCAGGAGATTTAGATCCAGGCCTTCGAACCGCATTGGCCGACATCCATGATGTAAATATCACGGATCAATATAATCGATTTTTCAAATTTCAAAAATTCGGGTAATCGAGAAATGCGCCGCTCAAGAAGCCACCAATCAATAAACATATGCCTTGGGAGAAACACACTTTGATCAAGCCATGGATTTTCGAATTCATGCAAGCCCCACACCCGAGTGATGGGGAGGCTCTCTCCGGCACTGTGTCTGCCGTGTTCAACGAAGGTTATGCATTCTGGCTCGAAGCGGAACGGCTCGGATTCGAAGGAATATTCTTCAGCGAGCATCACTTCGGTCACTCACTGAGCCCCTCGCCCAATCTCCTGATCGCAGCTATCGCTCGACATACCACCCGGCTCCGCCTGGGCACGATGGGCAATGTCGTGCCGTTCTATGAGCCGTGGCGCCTCGTCGAAGAACTGACGATGCTCGATCACCTGACCAATGGCCGCCTCGAGATCGGCTTTGCAGCGGGCGTGCCCCAGGAACTGCAGCGGATAGGCTTAGGGATGGAGGAGGCCCGCGAGCGGTTCAACGAGGCTCTGGAAATACTTGATGCTGCCCTGGTGAACCCCGTCGTCAGCCACAGCGGAAAATACTGGAAGTTCGAAAACCTCAATCTGATGCCAGGCGTCTTCCTGCAGCCTGCGCCGCCGAAATGGACAACCGTCGTAAGCACCGGATCCGCGCAGAAATCAGCCCAAAGGCGATCCAAGATTTGCACCGGCTTCGAATCGGTCTCGCGGATATCGGAAATCTTCGACGTATATCGAAGTGAATGTGACCGATTGGGATTGCCGGCAGGGCCCGATCAGCTCGCCATCCGGCGCAATATCTCCATTTCGCGTGATGCAGCCGAGGCGCGGGAAGAATCTCAGGCCGCAAAGGCGGCGACTCTGAAAATCGTAGCTGGCGATCCGCGCGTCACCGACCGCGCATCATCAACACTCGATGCGCCGAAGGCCGGAGCTGGATTTTCGCTGCATGACGACGACTACATCGCAGGCACGCCGGCGCAAGTCGCGGAGCAAGTCATCGATCAATGCCGCAAATGTGGCGCAGGCCATTCTCTCGCAATGCTGGGCAGGAGCATTTCACCGCGTCGCCGCGAGTCGCTTGCCCTTTTTGGCGAGGAAGTAATTCCGCAGATGCGTCGCGCGCAGATCGGTTCATGAACCCGATCGGATCGGGCGAGCATCAATCGGCTGCACGCGCAACAACAGCGGCATTTCCGAACGGCATGTCCGGCAAGTCGTGAAAGGACGGGTCGCTAGCGGAACAACAGCTGGAGCAGAGGATGATTCAGGATAGACCTCTCATTCTCGGGATTGGCGGCACGCCGCGGCGCGGGTCGTCATCCGAACGCGCGCTCGCGATCAGCCTCAAGGCGGCCGAGGACAGGGGCGCCAGGACAATTCTTCTCTCGGGCGCAGAACTGCTTCTGCCGATGTATATGCCCGGACAGCAGCAGTCCGATCAGGCTTCACGCCTCCTGTCCGCGCTTCGCGAATGCCAAGGCATCATTATCTCGTCGCCTGCTTACCACGGATCAATATCCGGATTGATCAAGAATGCTCTCGACTACGCAGAAGAACTCAGGGCCGACGCGCGCGCTTATCTGGACGGGATACCAGTCGGCTGCATCGCATGTGCCGGCGGATGGCAGGCGGTTGGGCAGACATTAGCCGCTCTCCGCACGATTGCTCACTCGCTCAGAGGCTGGCCCACGCCGCTTGGGGCGATGTTGAACACGTCCACGGCCCTGTTCGATGCCAACGGTAATTGTACCGATACGGCAACCAAGCATCAGCTCGAGACGGTGGGGCACCAGGTGATCGACTTCGTGCGCACGCAACGTCTTGGCAGACAGAGAACACAATCCACTCCGGCAGACACAAGGGTCTAACCATAGTCCCGGCGCACCAGGCAGGCACGAGGTCAGCAAGGAGTTTGACGTGACATTCGAAACGATAAAGCTCGAAGTTGATGGCGTCGACACAGTGGTAAAGGTCATCGGAAGGGGGCCTGCTGTCCTGGCGCTCCACGGCGCAGCAACAATCGAGGGGCAAGAATGGGCGCGCGGCTTGGCCGACAGGTTTCGGATCTATCTGCCGTTTCATCCCGGCTTCGGTGAAAGCGGGCCGGCGCCGCACATCTGCGGGATGCAGGATTTGATCGTTCATAACCTGCGGCTCATCGCAACACTCGGGCTGGATCGACCGCACCTCGTGGGGCATTCCATGGGCGGGTGGATGGCAGCGGAAATGGCCGTGTTCGCCGGTGAACGTTTTTCTCGTCTGGTGCTTAATGCGCCTGCCGGCCTCAACGACCCTAATCATCGCGGCGCCGACATTCGTCAGATCGCGCCTCAGGATCTGCCTCAATACCTGGCTCATCGTACGGAAGTTGCATCTCAATACTTCCCTGGAGGTCCGCTTGCACCTCCGAAAGAACAGTTCGTCGCGGCTAGGGAAAGAGAGAGCAAGGCGCTGAGCAATATTCTGAAGGCCCACGGCGTGGGACACCCGAATCTTCGTCGATGGCTAAGCCGGATACCGAACGAAACTCTCATCTTATGGGGCGACAGGGACAGGATTGCACTTGCCAGCCAGGCAGAGCTCTGGGCGAGAGAGATTCCGAAAGCTCGCATCCATATTGTGCCTGATGTCGGGCACTTCGCCATGCAGGAAGACCCGACCTGTGTCACAGCGATTGGCAATTTCCTCGCGGGCTGAGCGCAAGTTGCTCGAGCCTCTCTCTTACACAGCGAGCGCGATCCTAAGGACGGACCGACGATCCACTACTTTGCTTCCAAGAATATAACCCAGGGAGATAAACATGAGGGCCATTGTGGTCGCGCTCGCTTTCGCTGCGGGCATGATATCTACATCGCTGGCGCAGACGTGGCCCACTCATCCCATCCGCCTCGTCGTCAACTTCCCGCCGGGAGGGGCAGCCGACCTGCTGGCGCGCCTCATAGGTCAGTCTCTCAGCGAAGCCTTAGGCCAGCGGGTGGTGGTCGAAAACAAGGGCGGAGCGAACGGAAATCTCGGCGGAGAAATGGTGGCCCGATCCGCGCCAGATGGCTACACCTTGCTTATGTCGTCAGGCTCGATGGTGGCGATCAATCCGCATCTGTATGCGAAAATGCCTTTCGACCCGGCAAAGGATCTCGTTCCCGTCGCTTCGGTCGCGCGCGTGCCCTTCTATCTCGTCGTCAGGACAGACAACCCGGCGCAGGATTTCAGGGCATTTGTCGCCGACCTCAAGGCCAACCCGGGAAAGCGCAATTTCGGATCGCCTGGCATCGGCAGCTCTCCCCATCTTGCGGCAGAACTGCTGAAGAAGATGACCGGCACGGATGCCGTGCATGTGCCCTATCGTGGCGCAGCACCTGCGCTCAACGACCTGCTTGCAGGGCAACTCGACTTTCTGTTCGACCCTGGCATTGCCATCGAGCACGTGAAGGCCGGCAAGCTGCGGGCCCTTGCGATCGGCAGCCCCCAGCGCTCGCCTCAGCTTCCCGACGTGCCGACGCTCGAGGAGCTCGGCCTCGCCGGCTTTGATGCGGACGCCACTTTTGGCGTTTATGCACCTGCCGGAACCCCAGCCGATATTATTGCGCGCTTGAATACGGAGATTAATCGGGCGCTCGCAGCTGCTGCGTTGAAGGAGCGCATCATGGCAGTCGGCAATGTGCCCGCGGCAATGTCCCCTAGTCAGTTCGGGGAAAGAGCCCGCGAGGACTCGAAACGGTTCGGCGCAATCATCCGCGAGCGCGGAATCACGGCCGGCAACTAGCACCGCAGTTCAAATCCCGGAGGGCGAGAAAGATCGTCATATCTGCACCGCGCTCACGCAGCAGGCGAACTGATTGGTGGCAATCGTCTCGCGTATCTCGTTGTCCGATATTTTGGGACAGGAGAGACGCGTTCCGCTTCCCGCAGCAAAAGCGATCTGCGCTGCACGGAACGCATGATGAGACCGTCCGCTGCGATCAAAGCTTCCCCAGATGAGCGCAATAGTCGAGCAAAACACTCACGATTATTCCCTGTGCACAGAATATGGATCGCCCGACGACGTCATCGTGACGAATGACACCCAGCAGGCACTCGACATCATCGCTCGCGTGCTTCTCGAGCCCAGCGATGTCGTTGCGGTGGAGGATCCGGGCTATCGGCCTCCCAGGTACTTGTTCAAGACGCTGGGCGCGCGCGTGATCGGTGTGCCGGTCGATAGCGAAGGTCTGGTCGTGCAGGCGCTGCCGGCCGGCGCAAAAGCCATCTACGTGACGCCGTCGCGTCAGTATCCCCTCGGCGTGGCGCAGAGCGCGCTGGCGCAGTTCATCGATGAGGTCGACGGCCTGCTGTGAAGTTGGCAGCTTGATGCAGAAGGGCGCCGCGGGTGCGGCTTCTTGCCCGGTCGCTCGCACGGCCTTACGACAGCGAATGCAAGAGACGAACCGGTTGGAGCCCGGCAAAGCACCAGGGGACGATACACCCCGATGCACGTCGGGCCGCTGGGGGCAGACGCAAGCCCGCCTCAGTGGGCCGCCTCTTTCATTTCGAAGATCACCTGAGGCCGCCTATCTGCGATAGGTGCCGACGAGTTCCGCCTGGCCCGAGCATGTTCTTCTCTGCCGCCTTCCAAATCTCGGCGACCGGCATGCTGGGTGAACGCGAGAACTCATCAACGTCCAAAGCCGCGAGCTTGAAATGGTAGTGATGGGTCCCGTGGCCCTTTGGCGGGGCGGGCCCGCCGTAACCCAGCTCGCCGAAATCGTTCATACCCTTGCCGAGGCGCTCGGTCTTCGGACCGTGGCCAATGCCTTCGGGTAGCAATGTTCGCTCGCCCATGATGTTGTAGAGACCCCAATGCCGAAACGTGCCGGACGGCGCATCGGGATCCTCGACAATGAGCGCAAAGCTTTTGGTTCCCGGGGGCGGGTCGGACCACTCCAGAGGCGGCGACAGATTTTCACCATCCGCGGTGTATTTCGTAGGAATCTGCTCCCCGTCACGAAACGCGGAACTTGTCAGGCTGAAGGCCATAAATGCCTCCCCTCTTCTACATAGCCGTCGGGCTCGTTGAAACCGAGGCGAACTCCTTCCGGAGCAACCCAGCCGCGCCCGTTGGTAGTTACGAAATAAGAAAAGAAAGGAAAAATGGTTGCTCGTTCCCGACTAGAACAGAGCGGTGAAGCGCGAGACGTTTCCATTTCGTGTCCGATCTCCTTAGATCGAGTACTTGGGAAGCCGACCACGTACGGTCTCTCTCTGCTCTGAAGTCTTTCCATTCTGAAGTCCTCCCATCACAGACCCCAGGGCCCGCGCCCAATGCGTCCATCTCTGCCTCCTCTGCCAATCCGGAGGCTTCGCCGCAGAGGCACCAGCTATTGCCATTCGCCCTTGATCAGCGGACCGATCGGATGTTCGCGCGGCGACATCTTGAGTTGCCGGAAGATGTCGGCATTGCGGGCCGTCTCGTGTTCGGCCTCGATATCGACCGCATAGGCGCGCTCGGGATCGACGCGCGCGCCGATCAGGATGAACTCAGCGCCTTCGTAGTCGAGCAGGCGCGGATCTTCCGACGCAAAGCGCCGGCCGCGGAATTCCTGCTCGAGCGGTTTCGGGTAGCGCGCCTTTGACCGTTCCGACAGTCCCGCACCAGGCGGCGATCCCGCCTCGGGGTTCTTGATGGAAAGAATGTAGGCCGCTTGGCGCTCAATATTCAGCTCCTCCTGAACTTCGCCGGGCCGACGTGGCAGTTCAAGTTCATAGCTCAAGTGGAGATTGCGGCCGCGCTTGATCAGCGCATAGACCCCTTCCCCGGCGGGCCGGACCGCGGGCAGCTGGCGCTCACCGCGCGTCGCGGTCGCATAATGCCGCTCACGGAATTCGTTTTCGACGGCGGGGCCGGACTTGACCGCCTCGATGAACCCCCAGATGCGTTCATGATCGCCCGCCTCAGGCAACCGCTTGCGCCCAAGCACAGCTACACGAAGCCGGGACTGCCCTTCCGGCTTCAGCACCATGTAAAAGCGCTGGACGTCAGCTAGGCCTTCGGCCTTGTCTTCCTCGATGCGGGGTCGATAGGCAAAATAGATGTCGCCTTGTTCGACGATCTCCTCCGAAACCTTAGCCTGCGGGTCGCCGCGCCTCCGTCGCACAGAAACCATGTCACAGCCGATCGTGCTCAATTCTCCTGCCCTGCAGTTCAACGGAATGCAAACGCGCGCGTTCCCAAGTTCCGCTGGGCCAGGGTGCGGCTGTGCAATTCCTCGGAAGGGGCCGGGTGAAGGAGCTTTAGGAACGACCAAGGCTTAGGCGGCGTTGCTGGTCCGATGACCCATTTGGCCCAGACCAAGCTGCATTCCTGCAACAGACCTTGAACGGAAAGGTGTGGATGCTGCCTGCATAGCTGAGGTTTGCGCGGCGTCCAGAGCCCAAACGGTTGGTCAGCTACGCGGGCTGCGGACCCGCTGAGGCCGCAACCGAAAATTCGCCATGGCAGAAGAACGGATCAGCGGCAGCACGTCGAGATATATATCCCGGGCGAGACGGCGATTGAGGCGCAGCTCAGCCCGGCACGCTGCCTCACGCTTGGCGGCACTGGAAAAGTCAAGATATGGAAAGCGGACCGGCTTCTTCAGCTTGTAGACCTTATCGCCGACGAGAAACACCCATGACATGTGTGTCTCCCGAGTTGCAACGGTCGCTGCACCCTCGGGATACCCATTCCGTCGGCTAAGAAAGTCCACCTTATCATGCAGCGGCAGATCGCGGAGTTCACTCTCGATTTGCTCTTGCGCTTCCATTGCTGTCGCCATGGCTGCAGGACGGCACACTCAAGACCGGCGGTCGCCGCATTGCATTGGTCGGCTGCATCCTGACAGCCTCCGTCCGCCCTACCCGAGCGACGCGAGGTGGTCGATACCATCCTGGTGGGTTCCGGCTCTCGCCCGGGCCTGTTGGAAGCGATGCGAGCGGCCTTCCCGGAAACCAAAGCCAGCCGCGCCCGTTGGTAGCCAGGAACAAGAAATGAGAGAGAAAATGGTTGCTCGACCGAGACAGAGCGGCGAGGTGCGGGACATTTCCATTCCGCCCAGCGGGCTTGCCGGCACATTGCATATTCCCGAAGACGGCCGTCTTCGCCCGCGGAACCGGATCAAGTCGCTTCAGTCCGCGCAATACAGCCGTTGCCGTCGCCCTTAATCATCGCGTGCTTGCGACCTTGCTGCCATCTCTTTCCGGAACCGGCAGCCATGGAACAGGTGACAGACCACGCAGCACGATGGTTCGAGCACGACCTCACTCGTTCGTCCCCAAGAGCAGGCTCGAGAATGGAACAGCAACATGCCGTTCAAAGATAGAGTCGAAGCAGGTCGAAAACTGGCGGCAGCCCTAGCCACATACGAAAATCAGCGCCCGGCCATTCTGGCGCTCCCCAGAGGTGGTGTACCGGTAGCCGCAGAAGTCGCAGCCGCGCTGCATGCGCCGCTCGACCTTATCCTGGTCCGCAAGATCGGCGTCCCCTTTCAAACCGAGTTGGCGATGGGGGCCGTCGTCGATGGCCATACACCGATCGTGGTGCGCAATGATGATGTCATTCGGCTCGAAGGCGTCAGCGAGGCTGATTTCGAGGCCGAGTGCAGCAAGGAGATTGCCGAGATCGAGCAGCGGCGTCGGCGCTACCTGGGAGATCGTCAACGCCTGGAGATTTCCGGTCGGACCGCAATCGTCGTCGACGACGGGATAGCGACCGGCGCCAGCACTCGGGTCGCCCTGCAGGCGGTGCGACGACGAAATCCAAGCCGGCTCGTGCTGGCGATCCCCGTTGCGCCGACCGCGACCGTCCCACGAATGCGCGCGGAATGTGATGATTTCGTGTGCCTTGAGGAACATGCCCCGTTCGGGGCTATCGGTTATTTCTACCGCGATTTCGCGCAGGTCTCGGACCAGGAAGTGCTCGAGCTGTTGCAGAAATTTCCGGCTTCGTCCGATGCGCACCAACCCACCGGCTGACTGCGAGCCTACAAGCTCCGTCCGCTGCTAGCGTGCCGGTCCGCCCCTCAGTTTCGCGGAGCGGCAGAGGACCCTAACGATGGTCACTTGTCCTTTTTGCAAGATTGCCCGCGGCGAGCTTCCGTCGACGATAGTATACGAGGACGAGGAGTATTTCGCCTTTCTCGACATCCATCCGCAGTCGCCGGGTCACACTCTTATCATCCCGAGAAAGCACCATCGCTGGGTCTGGGATGTGCCGAACGTTGGCGCGTACTTCGAAGTCGTACGGAAAATTGCGCGCGCAATGCAAGAAGCATTTTGTGAGGAAATACATTCCCGCATCATGGGCGAAGAAGTGCCGCATGCGCACATTTGGCTGTATCCTGCTCCAGGCAGGGCAACAGGTGATCCGAGAGATTTTGAACGGAATGCGAAAATGATCCGCGAAGCGCTTGGCGCAGCTGGCTCCTAGAGACATGTCGGCTCAGTCAGCCCTCGTGAACACATGCGGCATGCCGGCGATGGAAGGAAAGCGCGGATCGGCCACGTTTTCGTGCGATCCCACCACCAGAAATCCATTGGGGACGAGCCGCGCAGCGAACACCCTTAGGATCCTCTGCTGCAGAGACGGTGCGAAATACGTAAAGGCGAGATAACGACAGAGAATCAGGTCGAACGGGCCTGGCGGCGCCTCGGAGCGCAGATCCTGTTTCAGGAATATCACGCCCTCACGATACTGCGCCTGGATGCAGAGCCGTGATCCTGTTTGCTCGAATGCGCGCGCAATCAGCTCAGGTCGCACCTCGCGCAGGCTGGAGCGGCTGTAGCATCCATCGCGAGCGCGCGCGAGTAGCGCATCGTCAATATCCGTTGCGACGATCGACATTTTCGTTCTGGGATTTCCGCAATCCAATTCGATATCCCAGAGCATCCTGATCGAATAGGGCTCCTCGCCAGATGCGCAGCCGGCCGACCAGCAACGTGCGGCACGCCGTTCCGAACGAGCACGTTCGGCAACGGCCGGCAGTATGCTGGTCCGCAAGTGGTCGAAGACGCCACGATCCCGGAGAAAGCGCGATATCGTAATGTGGCAGAATTGGTCGAGGACCTGCCATTCTTGTGCGTCACCCTCCAGGCGTTCGCGATATGCGGCAAATCCACTGAGCCCGAGGGCGGCGATGCGTTGTCTCATCCTCTTGCAGACCTGACGCCGCACCTTGCGAAAGCCCGCCCAATTCAACTCGAGCTGCGGCAGGGCCCATTGCAGAAACGCCGTGCAATCAGCATCGCGCATGGCCAGGGCTGACGTTCTCAAGACCTCGTGCCGCCCCCGCATAACGAACGTGGCGGCCATCAATGCGGATTAGCCGCGCTCTCGATCGAAATGGTCGCATAGTCGGTGTCCTTTTCAGCCGCCTGCTCGCGAGGGTCAACGTAACAGCGTAGAGACGGTTGCTACATGCCATCCGCACGGGTACCAGAGCGGCAAGGCGAGGCGTTTCGCGCTCCGAATCAAAAATATGGAAAACAACCCCATGCAAAGTAGCAGGTAGCCGCAGGCACAATGCCTTGAGCAGTTGACACGTCGGGCAAATCAGCGGCACCATTCCATCGTCGCGCAATCTGTTTTCGCAAAGACTGGACGCCGCGAATAACTGGCGCGAGTTGCTCCGAATCCCAGCTATCTTGGACTTGCCGCGGACGCATCGGGTTCATTCGGCTGCTGACCCAAGGTCACGCTTAATGAACTCTCTTTTCCTTGCCGAAGCACCGTGAGCTGGGTCGAAGAGCCCGGCGCCATCGCACCGACTTTCTTGGTTAGCTCGTTGGCGTTCTTGACTGACTCACCACCCACCGAGGTGATCACGTCTCCGCTTTTTAATCCGGCTTTCGCAGCGGGACCATTGTCTTGAACCGTTGCCACGATTGCACCGCGGAGATTGCTCAGTCCGAGGCCGTCGGCAAGTTCAGGAGTGACCGATTGAACCTTGGTCCCTATCCATCCGCGCGTGACCGCGCCCTTCTCTTTCAGTTGCGGTATCACTGCCTTGACGGTATCGGCGGGGATCGCAAAAGCAACGCCCACCGAACCTTGAGAGGGTGAAAAGATCATGCTGTTGACACCGATGACATCGCCACGGGTATTGAAGCTCGGGCCGCCAGCATCGCCGCTGTTGACTGCCGCATCGATCTGGATGAAGTCCTGCGCTGAACCGCCCTCGATGTCGCGCTCACGCGCAGAAATAATACCGGCCGTCACGGCGCCTCCGGCCGCGAGCGGATTCCCGGCGGTAAGCACCCAATCACCCACGCGCGGCGGCCGGTCAGAGAGATTCACGTAGCTGAAGTCCGTTCGCCCGTCGACTTTGATCAGGGCGATATCACTCCACGAGTCCCTTCCTATGACTCTTGCCGAATAGGCCTTGTTGTCGCTGGTTCGGATCTCGGCCGCGTCGTTGTCTTCCACGACGCGACTGCTGGTCACGGCGTAGCCGTCCGAAGAGATGAAGAAGCCTGATCCTGCACTGATCACTTCGAGGGTTTTCGGTGCCTTCCCTCGATCGGGCGCATCCGGACCCGCCCCTTTTGAACGCACCCCAATCACGGCCGGTTGAATTTTTTCGGCGAGGTCGGCGAAGACGCCAGGTCCACCACCAGCTTCAGGACCAGCAACCCGATCGATCAATGCCGCCGGCCTGCTCACCAAAGAAGCCTGGCCTGGAGAATTTACCGTTGCCTGCGCGATGTTCGCGATCACCGGAATCGCGAAAGCGATCGTCCCGCCCATCATCGAGGCCCGGCGCCAATCGAAAACGAAATCTCCACGAGCCATGTGCGCTTCTGTAGCCTGTCATCGCATCACCGCGATTTTACGTCAGACGCTCGCCGTCAGTTCTGTGAGAACGCTCGACGCAACCGCAACTGTGGGCTCAACAATCTGCAGCGCTAGCAGTTCCTTTCCGAGCCAAGGTGGATAAGGAAGGGTCATCCAAATGCCGCAAAGCCACGCCGACTGACCGCCTCGTCACCGAAAACCCCGCATGGCCCCTAACGTGATCTTCCGTACGGCCGCAGTTCCACCAGGAAGCACAGGCTCGCCTCACCTCTATCCGTTCACCGCGGCGCCCGCTGAACTTGCGGCGAACCCCTGCAACTTTCTTTGAACGGTCGGCCCTTGTGTTAGGATGGATGTGCCACGACAACCGAATTGAACCGATTTCGGTGGAGGCAGGCTGTGATCAAGGTCGAGCGAGCCAGCGAAGGCGATCCACTCGAATTCGAGGTCATCGTCCGTGCGGGAAACGGCGAGACGCGCCATCACGTCACGATGGGAAGAGATATTTGCGAACGGCTGACGATGGGCACGCACACGCCCGAGGGCTGCATCGAGGCAGCGTTCAAATTTCTGCTTGATCGCGAGCCCCAGCGATCGATCCTGCAGCGTTTCGACATCGCTGTGATCTCCCGTTATTTTCCCGAGTTCGAGCGCGAGCTGCCACGCTACTTCCCTCAATCCTGATTCGGCCGCCATATTCGGCAGGAAGAGCAATTGGCCATGCTGGTCCGCGAAAGCACGGGGAAATCGAAGCAAGGCGTGGGAAATCGTAGGTCTGGTAGCGGGGGGATCGCTACGAACGGCTCCTCACGGCAACACGTGTCTACCTCTCTTCAACTTCGATTTTGCCGCGAAGGAATTCAGCCGCCTTGGTCACAGCACGCAAGACGTCGGACTCGGCCTCACTCCATATCTCAACACCGCCTCTCGAATCCCCAACACGAGACAGACCGCTTTGTGCAACACCGGCCCGGGCAGGCGGGCGCTCGAACACCAGTGAGGCGTGCAATGGCTGGTTCCGAGGTGAGTTGGGGTTGCCCGATCTCGCATGCTTGAAGGCATGCGCTACCCGATCCACTAGTGCAAAATCCTTGCTCTCCTTTCTGAACTGATCCCGGAGGTTCTGCGATCTGTGCGCCATGTAATCGATGCAGTGAAAAGTTGCGACGCACGCCAAGAAGGCGCGACGGCGGGATGAGGGGTCATCGCGGAATTCCGCAATCGTCGGAGCGACGATTTCGCTCAAGTACGCACTAGCGTTGGCTTTCATCTCGCTCGGCTCTTAACATCTTGAATCAGACAGGAACACAGTGACAACGTCCTCGGACGTTAACATAAGCGGCAGGGCACGCGCCGTCACCGGCGGAAGTGGAGCGACCGGGCCCGCAAATCTTCGAAGCGATCCAGAGCGGGATTGGGTTTGCCTGAGTGAACTGCACTTTCAAAATGCCGAGGCCTTATCGTGAAAACTGTCGATCCTCAACGTCAACCCGTATAACAGGCGGTTGGTCACTCTATTTTGGACCTCGGGATGATAGAAGCAATGATGATCCAAGCTCTAGCTGTTCGTCTCTGTGAAGTGGAAAAGCTTTCGGCCCTTTATCCGCTCTACCATCGTCTATTGCTCGCCTCTCTCTTCGCTCATTGCGAACCCCGCCAACTATGGACTCCTTGAAAGACCACCTAGTTCGTCCAGCATTTTGTATCCGATTTCTTCAACCACGCCAAAGTCAGCAAGCATCTGAACATGAAATGCGAAATGCGCGGTGGTTTCTTTGATCGAGTGTGTAATCAGGGGCTCGAACACCAATAGCTTCTTTTGTTCAGCCGACAATCGCTCGTATTCAAAGCCATCGCCGCGCACAGAGAGTGCATCTGTCATTCGCCGCGAGAGATCATGATACAAGTCAACATTCTTCGTAGGTACACCTCCCGGCGGGATGTAAAGCGGAATGCGGTGAGCCAATGCATCCCTGTACTCAACAAGGTAATCCAGCCAAGGGTCAACCTCCTGAAGATATGCTTGCAAGTGGGTGCTTAAGGTCGCGCGCACTTCAGTGTGCTTTGCTCGCAACCCCACTCGATTACGGTGGATTCTTCCACTCAGCCCGCTTTCGTAAACCCAGACCCAAGCAAGATTGTCGATGCCGCCGTAAACATTCGCGAAGAATGCTTGAATGTTGATCTGTGCATCATGCAGCACATCGCGATCCGGAACACGGTCCATCTCTGGCGGGATGAGCGTGAACACATTCTCTATGCACCGCCGTATCGTGCCCAGCCGCCGCATGTACCCGTGGTGGGCGTATTCTGCGGCCTGTTCACTATTAAACTCACGCTGTGCGAATGTGAGAAGCAGGCGATTGCATTTCGGTTCGATTTCGCCGAGCTTCTCTTCAATTCCCGCTATCTGCTCGGGCGTAAGATACGCCATAGCTATTCTTTTTTCGCTCAGTTGCTGCTAGTTACCCGCCGCGGAGGCGCATTTGACGTGGAGATCAAAGGCCGCCCGCAGGAACTTCTCGGAACGCCGTTCTTGAAACGTGCTGTGGGTGGGGGACCGTTGGTACCGGGGAGCGCTACCGCCCTTCCCCACACCGACCAGATGTACGATATCTCATCCAATCCTTCGCAGTTCATGAACCGCACCGCGTTCACGTTACGGCCTTTGATATGCGCGCAGAAGTGGACACGAACTGCGTGGGGCATGTTCGGGCCGCCGCGCAGCGGGCTGCGTCCCAGAAAGCTGAACTGCGGCGTCGTCAACGTTTCGCCGACTGTTCTTCGAAAACTTTGACAGATACGTTCGCCACTTGCCGCAACGCTTCGCGATCGGCGCCTGATGATGCCATCACGCCCATGCCGGCGGACACCGCCGAGAGATAGCGCGCCAGCGCGGCAGCGTCGGCGGTCGGCTTCAGATCGCCGTCCTTCTTCGCCCTGACGAAGCGTTCGCGCAACTGATCTTCGGTCAGTGCGCGGCGCGCAGCGAGCTCAAAGGGAACATTCTCCGAACCGGTACCGCAGGCAAGGCCGCCTTGCACGAGCAGGCAACCAGGCGGATTGTCAGGATCGGTTTGGCTGTCTGCGGTACCCATGAGCATCCGCTCCGCGACGTCGCGGGCGGTCGGCGCGCTCAAAACCTCCTCCATCCAGGCCGCACGTTTGGCCGTGTACCGATCGAGAGCAGCCTTCAGAAGGCCTTCCTTGTTTCCAAATGCCGCATAGAGGCTCGGCGGGTTGATGCCCATCGCCTCGGTCAGCTGCGCAATGGTCGCACCCTCATAACCATGCCTCCAGAAGACTTCCATCGCCTGATCCAATGCGGCATCGGCGTCGAATTCTCTCGGGCGCCCCATGGCCATCGCGTTACTCCCTTGAAGCCGACGCCGTTTTGAGCCCGGCGTTCAATCCTTTAACCTTCTGATCTATCGTGGTTCTTTTATTTGACTTCCAGTCTTGCAGCTTGCGACATAAGATTTTCGTAGTATGCAGTACATAAGTGTCTTGCAGACTGCCGTCCAGCTCCACATCTGTAGCGAACGTTACATTTATGGAGCGCGCAAATGCCCCCACCCGCTAATACTTTCCGTTCCGGCCGTTTCCGACGCGTTGTCGGCGGCGTTGCTATCATCGGCGTCCTCGTGGCGGCTGGTTCAATCGTGAGCGGCCGCTACTTTTATGCAGCCCAGGCGACCACAGGGACCGCACCCGAGCAGGCAATCTCCGTCACGATCGCGGTGATCGAGCCGCGTCGGACCGCGCTGTGGGACGACTTCTCTGGACGTCTCGAAGCCGTCAATCGCGTCGAGATCCGCCCACGCGTCGCTGGCGCGATCCTGTCGGCCAATTTTGCCGAGGGCGCACTCGTGAAAGCCGGCGATGTCCTGTTCAAGATTGACCCCGCGCCTTACGCCGCCGAAGTGGATAAGGCCAGCGCCCAGCTCGAGGCTGCAAAGGCGCGTGCGATCTTCACTGCCAGCGAAGTCGAGCGCGGCGCGCAGCTCGTCGGCAATGCCGTCGTCACGCGGCGCGATTTCGATCAGCGCGAGAACGCCAATCGCGAAGCGATCGCCAATGTGAAGGCGGCCGAGGCGACGCTGCAGACTGCGAAGCTCAATCTGAACTACACCGAGGTCCGCGCACCCGTCGATGGCCGCGTCGGCAAGATCGAGGTGACCGTCGGAAATCTGGTGGCCGCAGGGACGGCCTCGCCGGTCCTAACCTCTCTGGTCTCGGTCAACCCGATCTATGCAAGTTTCGATGCGGACGAAGAGATCGTGCTGCGGGCGCTGAATTCCATTGCAGATAGTTCGGGCAAGCGCGGCAATCTTGATCAAATACCCGTCGAAATGACTACCTCTGGCGGCACATCGGCCAAAGGCCATATCCAGTTGATCGACAACCAGGTCAATGGTCAGAGCGGCACGATACGCGTCCGCGCGGTATTCCGGAACGATGATGGCCGCCTCATCCCCGGCCAGTTCGCGCGAGTACGGATGGGCCAGCCGCAGCAACAGACACTGGTGATGATCGACGAGCGAGCCATCGGCACCGACCAGGACAAGAAGTTCGTCATGGTGGTCGGCGACGACAACCGTGCAGTCTATCGCGGAATAACGCTCGGTGGCTCCGTCGACGGTCTCCGAATCGTGACTGATGGCCTGAAATCCGGTGACCGCATCGTCGTCAATGGCCTACAGCGGGTACGCCCGGGTGCGCTCCTTAAGACAGAAATTGCGCAGATGGGCTCGCGCGGACCGCAGCAAGCATCGAACGACGGCAGCCAGCAAATCGTGCAGCGCTAACTACCCGCAGCGCTTGGGGCATAGCAATGAAACTTTCAAAGTTCTTCATCGATCGGCCGATCTTTGCCGGCGTTCTTTCAATCGTGATCTTTCTGGCCGGCCTGATCTCGCTCTTTGCCATGCCGATCTCGGAGTATCCGGACGTGGTGCCGCCCTCAGTGGTGGTGCGCGCGACCTATCCTGGCGCCAATCCGAAGGTGATCGCGGAAACAGTTGCAACGCCGATCGAAGAGCAGATCAATGGCGTCGAGAACATGCTCTATATGAGCAGCCAGGCAACTACCGACGGGGCGATGACGCTGACCGTGACGTTCCGCCTCGGCACCGACCCCGACAAGGCGACGCAGCTTGTGCAGAACCGTGTGCAGCAGGCGGAGCCGCGCCTGCCGGCGGTTGTTCGCCAGCTCGGCATTATTACCAAGAAGAGCTCGCCCGACCTTACCATGGTCGTGCATCTGCTGTCGCCGAACAATCGCTACGACATGACGTATCTCCGTAACTACGCGGTGCTGAACGTCAAGGACCGTCTGGCGCGGATCGACGGCGTCGGTGATGTCCAGCTCTACGGTGCCGGCGACTACTCGATGCGCGTCTGGGTCGACCCGCAGAAGACCGCCGAGCACGGCCTGACCGCAAACGACATCGTGAGGGCGATCCAGGCGCAGAACGTCGAGGCCGCCGCCGGCGTGGTCGGCTCCTCGCCGAGCGTCAAGGGCATCGACCTTCAGATGTCGGTCAACGCCGAAGGTCGGCTCGCAACGGAGGAGCAGTTCGGCGACATCGTGGTCAAGACCGGTTCGCGTGGCGAGGTGGTGCGATTGCGCGACATCGCACGCATCGAATTAGGTGCGTCCGGATACGGCCTGCGCTCGCTGCTCGACAATAAGCCGGCAGTGGCGATTCCGATCTTCCAGGCGCCGGGCTCCAACGCCCTCCAGATCTCCGACCACGTTCGCGCCACCATGGCCGAGATCAAGAAGAACATGCCAGAGGGCGTATCCTACCAGATCGTCTACGACCCCACACAGTTCGTGCGCTCGTCGATCGAGGCGGTGATCCACACCCTGCTGGAAGCGATCGCGCTGGTGGTACTGGTAGTCATCCTGTTCCTCCAGACCTGGCGGGCTTCCATTATTCCGCTCCTGGCCGTGCCGGTGTCGATCGTCGGCACATTCGCCGTGATGCACGTGTTCGGCTTCTCGATCAATGCGCTCAGCCTGTTCGGCCTGGTGCTCGCGATCGGCATCGTCGTCGATGACGCTATCGTCGTGGTCGAGAACGTCGAACGCAACATCGAGGCCGGGCTTTCGCCGCGAGACGCCACCTACCAGGCAATGCAGGAGGTCTCCGGCCCCATCATTGCGATCGCACTGGTCTTGGTTGCCGTATTCGTTCCCCTCGCCTTCATCTCCGGCCTCACCGGGCAATTCTACAAGCAGTTCGCGCTGACGATCGCGATCTCGACCGTAATCTCCGCGGTCAACTCTCTGACGCTGTCGCCGGCGCTGTCGGCGTTGCTGCTCAAGGGCCACGATGAGCCCAAGGACAGGCTAACCCTCATTATGGAAAAAGGGCTCGGCTGGTTCTTCCGCGGCTTCAACCGCGTCTTCGCGCGCGCCTCGGAGAATTATAGCGGCAGCGTGTCCAAGGTGATCTCCGGCAAGGCCGCGGTGATGGGAGTCTATGTGCTCCTGATCGGCCTGACCGCCCTGCTCTTCCAGCAGGTGCCGAGCGGCTTCGTCCCAGGTCAGGACAAGCAGTACCTTGTCGGCTTCGCACGCCTGCCCGATGGCGCCACGCTCGACCGCACCGAAGACGTCATCCGCAAGATGAGCGACATTGCGCTGACGCAGCCCGGCGTCGAGAGCTCGGTGGCATTTCCCGGCCTGTCGATCTCCGGTTTCACCAACTCCTCTAACGCCGGAATCGTGTTCTCCACGTTGAAGCCGTTCGACGAGCGCAAGGATGCCGCGTTGAGTGGCCCCGCTATCGCGGCCGAGCTGAACAAGAAATATGCCGGGATCCAGGAAGCCTTCATCGCCATGTTCCCGCCGCCACCGGTCAACGGGCTCGGCACCATCGGAGGCTTCAAGCTCCAGATCGAGGACCGCGCCGGCCTTGGCTACGAGGCGTTAAACGAAGCGACTAAGGCGTTTATGGCCGCGATGCAGAAGGCGCCGGAAATCGCCGGCGTGTTCTCGAGCTTCCAGGTCAACGTGCCACAGTTGTTCGCCGACATCGATCGCACCAAGGCCCTCCAGCTTGGCGTTCCGGTGACGGAAGTATTCAACACGCTGCAGATCTATCTGGGCTCGTACTACGTCAACGACTTCAACAGGTTCGGGCGCACCTATTCGGTCTATGTTCAGGCTGACGCGCCGTTCCGTGCGCGGGCTGACGACATCCGCCAATTGAAAGTGCGCTCCGCATCCGGCGACATGATCCCGCTCTCGGCACTCCTGAAGATCTGCCAGAGCGCCGGGCCGGAGCGCGCGATTCGTTACAACGGGTTCCTGTCCTCCGACATCAACGCCGCCGCGGCTCCCGGCTATTCCTCGGGACAAGCGCAGGCCGCCGCCGAGCGCATCGCCGCTGAAGTACTGCCGCCCGGTTTTGCTTTCGAATGGACCGACCTGACCTATCAGGAGTTCATCGCAGGCAATTCCGGCATCTGGGTCTTCCCGCTGGCGATTCTGCTGGTGTTCCTGGTGCTGGCAGCGCTCTACGAGAGCCTGACCCTGCCACTGTCGATCATCATGATCGTGCCAATGGGGCTGCTTGCCGCGATGTTCGGCGTCTGGATCTCGAAGGGCGACAATAACGTCTTCACCCAGATTGGTTTGATCGTGCTGGTAGGATTGTCTGCCAAGAATGCGATCCTTATCGTCGAATTCGCACGCGAGCTGGAATTCGCGGGCCGTTCGCCGATCCGGGCAGCGATCGAGGCGAGCCGCCTGCGGCTGCGTCCGATCCTGATGACCTCGATGGCATTCATCATGGGCGTCTTGCCCCTGGTGCTCTCGACCGGTGCCGGTTCGGAAATGCGCCGAGCTATGGGTGTCGCCGTCTTCTCGGGCATGATCGGGGTCACGGTATTTGGCCTGTTCCTGACACCCGTATTCTATGTTCTGCTGCGCACCGTCACGGGACTGAAGCCACTGACAAACCATTCCGCCAGTGTAGCGGCCGGTCACGCGTCGGAGCCCGGTCGCTAGTGCAGGGCCACGCCGATCGAACCTCATGGAAGCGACCGAGCAGATCGGGACGCGGAAGGCACCGCACACGGCGAGCTTCTCCGCGGGCATTGTAGAACCGGGATGGCACCGCGATAGCTGGCGGAGGCCGCTCTAGGATGGTATTGTCTTGAGGAGCTGTTGAAGCTTCGAGACCGAGGATTTCGCTTACGCGATCAATCGCGGTCGAGACTATGGCGCTCGAAGAGATGCACTCCAAAGTCAAGCGGACGATCGCGCCTGCGGTCGGCTGGCGCGGAAAATGGAGGACGTTATGGCGTCCTGGCGTGACGACAGGGTCAGGGCAACCCTGATCCGCGATGCAGCGGGAAGCGTCCAGCCGAGCAAGACACCACGGGCTTTTGCCGAGCTTCTATTCGGCCACACCAATAGCGAGGATCTCACCAGCTACGATGCCGCGTCCCTCGCCTTCCTGGCGGAGCAGGCTTGGGAGCATGTGCAGCAACGCGCGGCAGGCCGTGCCGATATCCGCGTCATCAATCCAATGATGCCGGACGGGCGCGAGATTTCCGTGCTCGAAGTTCTCAACGACAATATGCCCTTCCTCTTCGATTCGACCATGGCGGAACTCGCCGAGCAGGGCATCGAAGTCACGCTGGTCGCCCATCCGATCGTAGCCGTCGAGCGCGACGCGTACGGCAAGCTGCTGCGTTTCTATGGCGAAACACTGCCCGAAGGGTCAAAGGGCGAGCGCGAAAGCCTCATCCATCTGCATATCGCCCGTCTCGACGCCGCTGACGACCGGCAGAAACTGATCGACGGCCTCACCAAGACGCTGAACGACGTGCGCGCTTGCGTGACCGACTGGCGAGCCATGCGCGCCCGCGTCGAAGGGGCGATCAAGACCTTGAGCTCCAATCCGCCGCCGCTGCCGATCGACGATGTCGCCGAAGCCAGCCAGTTCCTGCAATGGCTGTGCGCCGACAATTTCACCTTCCTCGGCCTGCGCGAATATCGCTTCTCGCCCGACAGCGCTGCGTCGGACGAGATCAGCAGCGGCGAAGGTCTCGGCATCCTGCGTGATCCTGATGTGAAGGTGCTGCGCCGCGGCACCGAAATGGTGGTGATGACACAGGAAATCCGCGAGTTTATGCGCGAGCCGACACTCCTCATCGTTGTCAAGGCCAATGTCAGCAGCCGCGTCCATCGTCGCGTCCGGATGGACTACGTAGGCATCAAACTGTACACGCCGGACGGCCGGCTCGAGGGCGAACTGCGCCTCGTCGGTCTGTTCACCTCGGGCGCCTATACTCGTTCGGTGCGACAAATCCCCTACGTCCGCCACAAGGTGGCGCAGGTGCTCGAGCGCGCCGGCTTCGACCCCAACAGCCATTCCGGCAAGGCACTGCTGCATATCCTCGAAGAATATCCGCGCGACGAGATCGTCCAGGTCGATGTTGAGACGCTCTATAATTTCGTCATGGAAGTCCTGATGCTTTATGAGCGCCCTCGCTTGCGGGCGTTGGCACGAGTTGACAAATTTGACCGCTTCGTCTCCATCCTCGTGTTCATTCCGCGCGAGAAGTATGACACCGAGGTACGGACGCGTGTCGCCGCCTTCCTGGCCCAGGTGTACAAGGGGACCTTGGCAGCCTCCTACGTGTCCTTCCCCGAAGGTCCGCTTGCGCGCGTCCACTACATCATCGGGCGCTATGAAGGCAAAACGCCGGTCGTCGAGCGCGCAACGCTTGAAGGCGGGATCAGCGCAATCATCGCAACATGGGGCGACAAGCTGAAAGCCGCGCTTGCGGCCACCACTGACGGCATGCGAGCTCGCCTGCTCGCCAATCGTTATGCCCGGGCCTTTACCGGCGGCTATACGGAGATCTTCGACGCGCCACAGGCCATCACTGACATCGCCACCATCGAAAAGCTCAGCGCCGCTCGTCCCGTGGCGCTTTCGGTTTACCGCATCGACGGTGATGATCCGAGGCGTTTCGGCCTCAAGGTCTTTTCGCGCGGCACGCCGCTATCACTGTCCTATCGCGTCCCGGTGATTGAAAATCACGGCCTGCGCGTCGTCAACGAGCGCACCTTTCAGATTACGCCCAGCGCCACGCCTGCACCCGCACCGGTTTGGCTACATGACATGACGATCGAGACCAATGACGGCAAGCCGATCGTTATTACCGAGGAATTCGGTCGTCGCCTGGAAGCCTCGATCATGGCGGTGGTGGGCGATCGCGCCGAATCCGACGGATACAACGCCCTCATCCTGCGCACGGGCTTGAGTTGGCGCGAAGTTTCGGCCATCCGCGCCCTCTCCCACTATCTGCACCAGATCCGCGCTCCGTTCAGCCAGGATTATATGTGGGGAACGTTGCGCAAGAACAGCGCCATCACCACCACCATCGTCGCGCTGTTCCAGGCTCGCTTCGACCCGCGCCTCGCCGTCACCAATGCCGAGCGCTCGGCGCGCGAGACGGCTCTTCTCGCCGAGATTGAGGAGCAGCTCAAATCCGTCGCCCTGTTAGACGAAGACCGCATCCTGCGCCGCTTCACCAATCTGGTGCAGGCCATCGTCCGCACCAACCTGTGGCAAATTGGCCTGGACGGACATCCGCGTCCGGTGATTTCCTTCAAGTTCGACGCCCGCAAAATCGATGACCTACCGGCTCCGCGACCGCTCTACGAGATCTTTGTCTATTCGCCGCGTGTCGAAGGTATCCATCTACGTTTCGGCAAGGTCGCGCGCGGCGGCCTGCGCTGGTCCGACCGGCCGCAGGATTTCCGCACCGAGATCCTCGGTCTTGTCAAGGCACAGCAGGTCAAGAACGCCGTCATCGTGCCGGTCGGCGCTAAGGGCGGCTTCGTGCCCAAGCGCCTGCCGCCGCCCTCCAATCGAGAGGCCTGGATGGCGGAAGGCACCGAAGCCTATCGCATCTTCGTTCGCTCGCTGCTCGAACTTACCGATAATCTCGATGGCGACGCGATCGTGCCGCCCGATGACACCGTGCGGCACGACGAGGATGATCCGTATCTCGTCGTCGCGGCCGACAAGGGCACGGCGACTTTCTCGGACATCGCCAACGCGATCTCAGTCGAGAAGGGCCATTGGCTCGGCGACGCTTTCGCCTCCGGCGGCAGCCAAGGTTATGACCATAAGAAGATGGGCATCACCGCGCGCGGTGCGTGGGAAGCTGTCAAGCGCCATTTCCGCGAGCTCGGCACCGATATCCAGACCATGCCCTTCACCGTTGCAGGTGTCGGCGACATGTCCGGCGACGTCTTCGGCAATGGCATGCTGCTTTCGCCGGCGACAAGGCTGGTGGCGGCTTTCGACCACCGGGACATCTTCATCGATCCCTCGCCCGACCCTGCCATCAGCCACGCCGAGCGCCTGCGCTTGTTCAACATGCCGCGGTCGAGCTGGCAGGACTACAACAAATCGCTGATCTCGCAGGGCGGCGGCGTGTTCTCGCGTTCGCTCAAGGCAATTCCGCTCGCACCGGAGGTGCGGGCCCTGCTTGATCTCGACAAGACGCAAGCCACGCCTTTCGAGGTGATGACGGCGATACTGAAGGCACGGGTCGACCTGCTCTGGTTTGGCGGCATCGGCACCTACATCCGCGCGTCGATCGAAAGCGACGACCAGGTGGGCGATCGCGCCAACGATCCTATCCGTGTCACCGGCTCTGAAGTCCGCGCCCGGGTGATCGGCGAAGGTGCCAATCTCGGCGTGACCCAGCGCGGCCGCATCGAAGCGGCGCAGAGAGGCGTCAAGCTCAATACCGACGCCATCGACAATTCGGCGGGAGTGAACACTTCCGACGTCGAGGTCAATATCAAGATTGCGCTGGCACGCCCCGAACGCGACGGATACCTCAGTCCGACTGACCGCAACAGCCTGCTTGCCGCGATGACCGACGAGGTCGGCACGCTGGTGCTTCGCAACAATTACCTTCAATCGCTGGCGTTGTCGCTAGCCGAGCGCAAGGGCGTGGCCGACAATGGCTTCCTTGCCCGCCTGATGCAATCGCTCGAGCGGCGGGGCCTGCTCGACCGCGCCGTTGAGTTCCTGCCGGACGACGTCGCAATCGCCGCGCGCACGCAGCGCGGCCAGCCCTTCACGCGGCCGGAACTCGCCGTGCTGCTCGCCTACGCCAAGCTCACCCTTTACGATGATCTGCTCGTCACGAGCGTGCCGGACGACCCTTATCTCACCGGCGAATTGTCAAAATATTTCCCGCAGGAGATTCGAGACAAATTCCCCGATGCCATAAAAAGCCATCGTCTGCGACGGGAAATCATCTCCACCAATCTTGCCAATGCCGTGATCAATCGCGGCGGCCCGACCTGCATCGGGCGCCTAATCGATGAGACGGATGCCGACGTATCCACCATCGCCATGGCTTTCGTGGCGGTGGAGGAATCTTACGGTCTCGAGCGGCTGAACAACGCGATTGATGCGCTTGACACCAAGATCAACGGTCAAGTGCAACTCGGCCTTTACGCGGCGATTCAGGATCTCCTGCTCTCCCGCATGGTCTGGTACGTGCGCAACGTTGATTTCAAAGCCGGCCTGGACGCGGTGATCTCGCGCTTCGGCCCGAGTATCCGAGAGATCGCCGTCGGGCTCGACAACGCCCTGCCGCAGGAATTGCAGGCTGGCCGCAGCAAGCGGCGACGTGACCTGGTCGATGCCGGCGTCCCCACCGACCTCGCAAACGAACTCGCCGATCTCGACGCCTTGCTCTCCGCACCGGATATCGTGACAGTTGCCGAGCGCACCACCCGCGCGATTGGCGACGCCGCCACGACCTTCTTCGCTGCCGAGGCCAATTTCCACCTTCATCCCATTATCGTCGCCGCGCGCAGCATTCCGGCAAACGATCATTTCGAACGTCTCGCCATCGACCGCGCGGTTGACCAGATCGCAGCAGCCGAAAGAAGATTGGCCGCGGACATGCTGACAACCGGCCAATGCGGCCGTCAGGCTACCGAAATCTGGTTCGCGGCTCATCCTGAAGCGACGCGTGTCCGCCGCTCGGTCGAGGAGATCGCTGCCAGCGGACTGACGCTTGCCAAGCTGACCGTGACGGCCAACCTGCTGGGGGATTTGGTGAAGGGCTAAGGGGGCGCGCGGCGGCGATACTAATGTGCGATGGCGAACCATCAACCTGCCGGACTGGATTGCACCAAGTCGCGGGCGCCTGGAAATTCGCTGATTGGTAGCGGGGGAGGGACTCGAACCCCCGACCCCAGGATTATGATTCCCGTGCTCTAACCAGCTGAGCTACCCCGCCAAGGCATCGCAATCGGCGGCAGGAGGTGCCGCGGGCGCGAATGCGGGGGCATATAAGGAGTGGGTCAAGCCCCTGTCAAGCAAAGCGAACCCGCCGGACCGCGCCTGCAAAATGGCGCTATTTCGGCCGGATTGTCGGGTCGCCGCCGGGGCTGCCGGGCGGTGGAATCACCGGCGTCTTGCTCCCATCCGGCGGCGTGGGTGCATGCATTTCGGGATCGACGCCTGGAGGCGGACACAATACGCCCTCCGAGCGGGCCAGCTTGTCGCCGAGCGGCTCGGTCCGCTGGCCGGTGGTCGTTCCCTCCGGAGCCTTCTCGCCGGGTTTCGGCACCTGCTGCATTGGCGCGCAATCGGCGGCGCGCTGCGGCGATGGCGGCGCGGTCTGAGGCGGCGGCGTGGTCGGACTCGGCGGGGCCTGTGCCCCCGCCACGCCGACGGCCGCCATCAACATACATGAGATCAGAAAGGCGCGTTTCATTGCCATGCAGGGAAAACGGCCTGCACTTGCGGAGGTTCCGCAGTCAATCCATCGCGTGTTTCACGATTTCCGATAACGGATCAGCGAAAAATGTCCCATCGGCGGCATCGGCCGCCGCTCGGTCAAGGTAACGCCACCGTGTTTGGCGGCCCAGTTGCTCAGGCGCTCCCATGGAAATTCCGGACGCCAGCCGAGCCGTCGCGCCAGCGGTGCGAAGGCCAGTTCGAAGATGCGGCGCGGGCCGCTTTCGGCGCCGATATGATTGACCAGGATGAGCTCGCCGCCCGGCTTCAGCACGCGGATGAAATCATCCAGCGTCGCCTCGGGATCGGGCACCGCCGTGATGACATATTGCGCCACCACTGCGTCGAAGAACGAATCCGGAAACGCCAGGTTCTTGGCGTCCATCACCGCGAGCGTTTCGACATTGGTCAGCCCGAACTCGCGCACGCGCTTGAGCGCGCGCCGCAGCATCGGCTCGGAAATATCGACGCCGCATAGTTTCGTATTGCGCGAATATTCCGACAGCGACAGCCCGGTGCCGACGCCGACGTCGAGAACGCGTCCGCCGATCTTGTCGGCTTCGGCGATGGTCGATCGCCGCCCCTCGTCGAATACCTTGCCGAAAACAAGATCGTAGATCGGCGCCCAGCGTCCATAAGCCTTTTCGACCCCCTCGCGGTCGATGTCCCCAGCCATTTCCCCTGCCTCGATTTTTTCTTAAGTGCGCATCACCTCGGCGAGCGGCGCAGCAGGCTTTTCCTGCACCCCTGCCCTCACCGGATGTCGTGCGCTGGCGCTCTTGATGAAGCCGCCGCCGAGCACGCGCGCCTGTCCTGAAGGCGCATCGTAGAACACGCAGGCCTGGCCGGGCGATACGCCCTCTTCGCCCGCAACGAGTTCGACCTCATAGCCGCCATCGACCGCGCGCAGCCAGGCCGGCTGCGGCGCACGCGTCGAGCGCACGCGAACGAACATCTCGATGCCGTCGCCGATCACGCGATCGAGCGCGCCATCGCCGATCCAGTTGACGTCACGCAGCAGGATGCGATCCATACGCAACGCCTCGCGCGGGCCCACCACGACGCGGCGGCTGGCCGCGTCGAGCTTGACGACGTAGAGCGGCGCGCCCGCGGCAATGCCCAGTCCCTTGCGCTGGCCGACGGTGAAATGAACGATGCCTTGATGACGGCCAATCACGCGGCCTTCGAGATCGACGATGTCGCCGGGCTCGATCGCGCCAGGCTTGAGCCGGCCGATGATGTCGGTGTATCGCCCGGTCGGCACGAAGCAGATGTCCTGGCTGTCCTGCTTCTCCGCGACCTCAAGGCCGAAGCGCCGCGCCAGTTCGCGCGTCTGCGGCTTGGTCATGTCGCCGAGCGGAAAGCGTAAGTAGTCGAGTTGCTCGCGCGTGGTCGCGAACAGGAAATAGCTCTGGTCGCGATCGGCGTCCGCCGCGCAGACCAGCGCGCGCGACCCGTCGGCGAGACGGCGCGAGGCAACATAGTGACCGGTCGCAAGCGCCTGTGCGCCCAGTTCGCGCGCGGTCGCCAGCAGGTCGCGAAACTTGATCGATCGGTTGCACTCGATGCAAGGCACCGGCGTTTCGCCGTGCGCGTAGCTGTCGGCGAAATTATCGATCACGGATTCGCGGAAGCGGCTTTCATAGTCGAGCACATAGTGCGGAATGCCGATCCGTTCGGCGACGTTGCGGGCATCGTGGATGTCGCGCCCGGCACAGCAGGCACCCTTGCGATGGGTGGCCGCGCCGTGGTCGTAAAGCTGCAGCGTGATCCCGACCACGTCGTAGCCCTCGGACTTCAGCAAGGCAGCCGTCACCGACGAATCGACGCCGCCGGACATGGCGACGACGACACGCGCGTCCTGCGGACGACCTTCGAGATCCAGACTGTTTCGCATGCCAGGGGTCATCGACTTCAATCGCGGATCGCGCCAGGCGCCCCGCGGTCAGGGTTGAAAAGCCTTTATACATAAGGCTTTAGGGTGTCATCCGGCCATTCCGGACCGGATTGGACGCCGCTCTTTAATATAGGCCGTATTCCTGTGAGGCAATCAGCCGAACCCCATTTTGGAGCGGGTCCAGGACGGCAAATCTTGCCGCCGGGCAGAAAAGGCGGTCGAAACCATGCCACGCCACTAGGCCACACTGTATGTAAGCATTTGAAATTACAAGGTAATATTTGCACCGCCAACTGGCCCGGTCCTTGCTGAAGGGTAGCTGAGAGCTCAGCACGAGGGTCGCCCGTGGTAAGTGTCACGTCAGAAGTATTGGCAAACGCTTCTTTCCACAGCGCGGCGGCGAAGTCCGCCCGGCCGGACCCCGATCCCCCGGCCGGAAACGACAGCTTCGCGGCGCTGGTCGACAGCAACGCGGCGGCGAACCGCAACGATAACCGCGCGCAGGAGTCAGCGCCCGCGCCACGCCGCTCCGACGACACGCCGGCGTCCGGCAACCGCCAACGCGATAACGCGGCCGCATCTGACAAGGCGGACAAGGCTGCGCGCAATGATGATCGCGACGCTGCCGCCAAGGCCCGTAATGACAAGGCCCGTAACGACGACAACGCGCGCGAAGACGGCAAAGCCGACGCCAAGACCAACACCGACAACACGGCCAACACCGACAGCAAGACGACAACAACCCGCCGCGGCAAATCGAAGTCCGACGCGCCGACGTCCGACAAGGCGACGTCTGACGAGACGGCGCAGGCGTCTTACGGCGACGCTTCATCGGGAGCCGATCAGACCGAGACGACGGCACAGAACGGAACGGCCGTGATGACGGCCGACGCCGTCGCCGCCGCAATCCCCGCTGCCGAGGCGCCGGCGACTTCCGCGACACCCGCAACCGACAAGGCTGCAGCCCCGCTTGCTATAGCAGCAGCTGCGATCGCAGCTTCCGCTTCGATTGCCGCCGAGACCGCACCGGCCGCGCCCGCCGCGGGAACAACCTCACCCGCAAGCACGAACACCGCGCAGGCAGACACCGCCGTCAAGGCAAACGCGCAAGGCGGCGTAGGCCAGGCTGTCAGCGCGCAGGCCACATCCGGCGATCCGTCCGTCACAGGTGGCCTCGCCCATGCTGCTTCGGTCGTCGCGGCGACGCCGGCCGCAACAAGATCCGCCGTGCTATCCAAGGGCCCCGATCTCGACAAGAAGAGCGCCACGACGGTCGTCGAGCAGCCCGGCACCATCGACGCCACCGACACCGCGTCATCTGCCGCAGACACCATCGTGTCCGCCGTCACCGCGCCGACAGAAGCTGTCGCCAAGCCGAAGGCCGAGAACGGTATCGCCGACGGCGTGAAGGCCGACGCGTCAGCCAACTCCATCGCACCGCCGTCCAGCCACGCGAGCCCCAATGCCAACGCGCATCTTGCGGCTCCTGACATCGGCCAGACACCGGTCAATGCCTTGGGCAATGGCCTGCAGGCGACCGGCACGATCCCGACGCAGCCGTCAGCCGCTCACACCACGACGCCCGTCGCCACTTCTCAACTCACCGCGACCGCCGCCACCGGCGCCGCCGTGCCGGTGAGCGGGCTTGCGATGGAAATCGCCGCATCTGTCAGAAGCGGCAAGACCCGCTTCGAGATCCGGCTCGATCCTGCCGAGCTCGGTCGCATCGATGTGCGCATCGATGTCGATCGCAATGGCCAGGTGACGTCGCACCTGACTGTCGAACGCCCGGAGACGCTCTCGATGCTGCGCCAGGATGCCAACCAGTTGCAGCGTGCACTCGACAACGCCGGGCTCTCGACCGGCAATGGCGGCCTGCAGTTCAGCCTGCGTGACCAGTCCTCGCAGGGCCAGAATGACG
The DNA here is from genome assembly GCF_020329435.1 of Bradyrhizobium hereditatis. Taxonomy (GTDB): domain Bacteria; phylum Pseudomonadota; class Alphaproteobacteria; order Rhizobiales; family Xanthobacteraceae; genus Bradyrhizobium; species Bradyrhizobium hereditatis. The sequence goes on from NZ_JAGKJK010000002.1 coordinate 363,484, forward strand.
GCAACCAGTCCAATCCCAACGCGCATCGCATCGTCGTCAGCGAGGAAGACAGCGTGCCGGCTGTCGTCGCCGGCCGCAGCTATGGCCGCATGCTCGGCGCGAGCGGCGGCGTCGACATCAGGGTCTAAGCGGAGATCACCATGGCAGTTGATGCAACCATGCCGACGCCCGTCGTCTCGGCACCTGGAACCGGAAGCGCGACGAGCAACAATACCGCGTCGGAAAGAACGACGGGTATCGCGGATAATTTCCAGACTTTTCTGACGCTGCTGACCACGCAGCTCCAGCACCAGAATCCGCTGGATCCCCTCGATACCAATCAGTTCACGCAGCAGCTTGTGCAGTTCGCCGGCATCGAACAGCAGCTCAAATCGAACGAACAATTGAAGGCGCTGGTGGAGATCGAAAAGAGTGCACAGGCAACCCAGGCGCTGGTCTATGTCGGCAACACCGTTGCCGTTGATGGCAGCAAGGCGCAGTTCGACAAGTCGGCAACCTGGAATTTTAATTCCGAGAAAGACACCACCGCGACCATCACGATCACCAATTCAGCGGGACAGACCGCCTATACCGGCAACTTCACGCTCAAGAAGGGCGGCTCCAGTTTCGTCTGGGACGGCAAGGGCAATGACGGCGTGCAGTGGCCGAAAGGCACCTACACTTTGACCGCCACCGGCAAGGACAGTTCGGGCAACAACGTCGCGATTTCCACCGAAGTCCAGGGCATTGTGGATTCGGTGGACCTCAGCGCCTCCCCGCCGCTGCTGTCGATCGGCGGCCAAAGCTACACCACCGACAAGATCAAGCGGGTGGTCCGCCCGAGCACCTCGAGCTGACCCCTTCGCCCGTCGTATCCCTTAATCCACCCCTTCCAACCCGGTCTTCCAGCGAACGCAAAAGCGGTTCCCGGAAGCCCGGGCCGCAGCCATTTCCAGTCATTTTCAAGGAGATTCGTATTGAAGCCGTAGGCTTAGGTAAATTTTAAGCCGACGGGCGTAGGTTACCGTGGTGAGTTCAGTGGTTGAGAGTTTGTGAGTACGCCATGACAGAACCCCATCGCCCGAGGGTGAAATACGTCATCGGGCCTGACGGCAGTCCGTTAACAATTGCTGACCTGCCCGCGCCCGGCACCAAACGGTGGGTGATCCGACGCAAGGCCGAAGTTGTCGCCGCAGTCCGTGGTGGCCTGCTTTCCCTCGAAGAAGCCTGCAGCCGCTACACGCTGACCGTCGACGAATTCCTCTCCTGGCAGTTCTCCATCGATCAGCATGGGCTGGCAGGCCTTCGGACCACCCGGATCCAACAATATCGGCAGTAAGCTCGCCTGAACCGAAAGATTTGATGAAAACCGGCTTCGTTTTGCGAAGCCGGTTTTTTTCATGCCGGGAACTATTAGCGGCGCTTTAACCGTCGTTAACCATATGGAAACCATCCCCTAGGCAATAATTGCCCAGTCGGTCCCTGGGGCCGAATCCTGGGGGCGGTTGGTGCAAAGTCTCGTTGCTTTTCTGAAAGGCCTTGGCGCGGCACGGCTGATGGCCATGGTCGCGGTGACGACCGCGCTGATCGGCTTCTTCGCCTTCGTCATCATGCGCGTCACCACGCCGCAGATGACCACCCTGTTCACCGACCTCTCCTATGAAGACTCCTCCAGCATCATCAAGGATCTGGAACGCCAGGCCATTCCCTTCGAGCTGCGCAACGAAGGCGCGGTCATCATGGTGCCGAAGGACAAGGTCACGCGCCTGCGGATGAAGCTTGCCGAAAGCAATCTGCCCAAGGGCGGCGGAGTCGGCTACGAAATCTTCGACAAGTCGGACGCGCTCGGCACCACAAGCTTCGTCCAGAACATCAATCACCTGCGCGCGCTAGAGGGCGAACTCGCCCGCACCATCCGCGCCATCGACCGCATCCAGGCCGCTCGCGTCCATCTGGTGCTGCCGGAGCGCCCACTATTCGCGCGCGAGGCGCCGGAGCCGTCGGCCTCGATCGTGGTGCGGGTGCGCGGCAGTCTCGAGCCGCAGCAGATCCGCGCCATCCGCCATGTCGTCGCCTCAGCCGTCAACGGGCTGAAGCCGCAGCGGGTCTCGATCGTCGACGAAGCCGGCCGCCTGCTCGCCGATGGCGCCACCAAGGATGCCGAAATCGCAGTTGGCGACGAGCGCCGCACCGCCTTCGAAAAGCGCATGCGCAACGAAGTCGAGGCGATCGTCTCCTCGGTGGTCGGCCAGGGTCGCGCCCGCGTCCAGCTCACCGCCGACTTCGACTACAACAAGATCACCCAGACCTCGGACAAGTTCGATCCCGAAGGCCGCGTGCTGCGCTCCAGCCAGACCCGCGAAGAATCCTCCGCCAGCGCCGGCGACGGCGGCCAGGTGACCGTCAACAACGAGCTGCCCGGCAATCAGGCCAACAGCACCACCACCGCCCGCGACCAGAGCAAGAAGAGCGAAGAGACCAACAATTACGAGATTTCGCGCGTCACCAAGACCGAAGTTACCGAAGCCGGACGCGTCAACCGGATCTCGGTCGCGGTGCTGGTGGACGGCTCCTACACCAAGAACGAAAAAGGCGAGATGGTCTATCAGGACCGTAGCAAGGAGCAGCTCGACCGGATCGCCGCCCTGGTGCGCTCGGCAATCGGCTTCGACCAGAAGCGCGGCGACCAGGTCGAGGTCGTCAACCTGCGCTTTGCCGAAGCGCCGACGGTGCCCCCGGTCGTCGAGCCCGGCGGGCTGCTCGGCTTCCTGCAATTCACCAAGGATGACGTGATGCACGTCATCGAGCTCGGCGTCATGATGCTGCTCGGCCTTGTGGTGCTGTTCCTGGTGATCCGGCCGCTGGTCAAGCGCATCCTCGCCGCCGAAGTCGTCCCGGGGCTGACCGAAGCGCCGGCCTTGATCGAGGGCAGCGGGCCAAACGGAGAACTCGGTCCCGGTCAGGCGCTGATCGCCGGCACCAGCGGCACCGCCCAGTTGATCGACGTCGCGCAGGTCCAGGGCCAGGTCCACGCCCAGGCCGTGCACCGGGTCGGCGAACTGGCCGAACGCAATCCAAACGAGACCGCCTCCATTGTTCGGCAATGGCTGAGCGAACCTGCCGAGACCTGACATGGCCGCCGTACCCCAGCAAGCCAGCAACGCCAACGACATCACCACCGTCATCTCGGCGCTGGCGAGCCGTCAGAGCAACCGCCCCAAGACCAAGCCGCTGAGCGGCCCGAAGCGCGCCGCGATCCTGATGCTGGCGCTCGGCGAACAATATGGCGGCAAGGTGTGGTCGCTGCTCGACGACGACGAGGTGCGCGAACTGTCGATCCACATGTCGACGCTCGGCACCGTCGAGGCCGAAGTGGTCGAGGATCTCTTGCTCGAATTCGTCTCGCGCATGTCCGCCTCCGGCGCGCTGATGGGAACCTTCGACGCCACCGAGCGGCTGCTGCAGCAATACCTGCCGGCCGAACGCGTCACCGGCATCATGGATGAAATCCGCGGTCCCGCCGGCCGCAATATGTGGGAGAAGCTCTCCAACGTGCAGGAAGAGGTGCTCGCCAACTACCTCAAGAACGAATACCCGCAGACCATCGCGGTGGTGCTGTCAAAGCTGAAGCCGGAGCACGCCGCCCGCGTGCTGGCGATCCTGCCCGAGGACCTCGCACTCGATGTCGTCGGCCGCATGCTGAAGATGGAAGCGGTGCAGAAGGAAGTCATCGAGCGCGTCGAGCAGACGCTGCGCACCGAATTCATGTCCAATTTGTCGCAGACCCGCCGCCGCGACGCGCACGAGGTGATGGCTGAGATCTTCAACAATTTCGACCGCCAGACCGAGACTCGCTTCATCACTTCGCTGGAAGAGGAAAACCGCGAATCCGCCGAGCGCATCAAGGCCCTGATGTTCACCTTCGACGACCTTATCAAGCTCGATTCCGCCTCGGCCCAGACGTTGATGCGCAATGTCGACAAGGACAAGCTCGGCATCGCGCTGAAGAGCGCCAACGAGGAGGTGCGCGCCTTCTTCCTCGGCAACATGTCGTCCCGCGCCGGCAAGATGCTGCTCGACGACATGGCCGCGATGGGGCCGGTGCGGCTGCGCGACGTCGACGAGGCGCAGGCACTGCTTGTCAACCTTGCCAAGGACATGGCGGCACGCGGCGAAATCACTCTGACCAAGAACCGCGCCGACGACGAATTGGTGTACTGATGGCCGCGCCCGCAAAATTCCTGTTCGACACCGACTTCGCCGCACCCGACAAGGCGCGCGAACGCGCGGCAACCGCCGCCGAGATCGCGCAGAAGGTCGCGGAGGCCGAGGCACGAGCCTACCGCGCCGGCTACGAAGCAGCCCAGCACGAAGCTAAGGTCGAGAGCGATCGCCGCTCGGCGCTGGCGCTGGAAGAGATCGGCATCACGATTAAGGGCATCGCCACGCGTTTCTCCGCCATCGAGGCCAAGATGGAGACCGAGGCGGTCGAGGTCGCGGTTGCGGTGGCGCGCAAGCTCTGCACTGAACTGGTCGCCCGCGAGCCGCTCGGCGAGATCATGGCGCTGGTCAGCGACTGCTTCTCACACCTGGTTGCTACCCCGCATCTCGTCGTTCGCATCAACGACCAGCTCTATGAAGCCACCCGCGAGAAGATCGAGCGGCAGGCGGCGCAAAGCGGCTTCGAGGGACGGCTGGTGATCCTGGCCGAGCCCGGCATCGCCACCGGCGACTGCCGGATCGAATGGGCCGACGGCGGCGTGGTACTGGAACGCGCGGCCATCGAGGCGAAAATCAGCGAACTTGTCGGACGCTATCTGGCGTCCCGCGATCAGGCCGGAATGTGAAGGCCATGAGGACTGAACCATGAATGACATCGACGCACAGGTACCGCTTCCCGATCTCAACGCCGCCGACGCGCCGCCGGTCGACGACCTCGCCTACAACGAGGACGAAAATGCCTCGCGCATCGCGGCCGACCTCGAGGCCGTGTTCGACGTCCCCGTACAGGTATCGGCCGTGCTCGGCCGCTCCAAGATGGATGTCGGCGAGCTGCTCAAGCTCGGTCCCGGCACCGTGCTCGAGCTCGACCGCCGCGTCGGCGAAGCCATCGACATCTACGTCAACAACCGCCTGGTGGCGCGCGGCGAGGTCGTGCTGGTGGAAGACAAGCTCGGCGTGACCATGACCGAAATCATCAAGGCTGAACGCAACTAACAATTTTGGCGATACGCGCTCCGATGGCGCGCACAGACGGACAGGAGACAGACATGCGGCTTCTTATCGTTGGCACATTGAAGGGCCAGCTCACGACCGCCACCAAGATCGCGATGGCAAACGGGGCGTCCGTGACCCATGCCGAAGCGATCGAACAGGCGATGGCCGTGCTACGCGGCGGCAAGGGCGCCGACCTGCTGCTGGTCGATGTCGGCCTCGACATCCGTGACCTCGTGATGCGGCTGGAAGCCGAGCACATCCACGTCCCAATCGTGGCCTGCGGCATCTCGAACGACGCCCGCGCCGCGGTGGCCGCGATCCATGCCGGCGCCAAGGAATACATCCCGCTGCCGCCCGATCCCGAGCTGATCGCCGCGGTGCTCGCCGCCGTCGCCAACGACTCCCGCGATCTTGTCTATCGCGACGAAGCCATGGGCAAGGTGATCAAGCTGGCGCAGCAGATCGCGGGCTCGGATGCTTCCGTGATGATCACCGGCGAATCCGGCACCGGCAAGGAAGTGCTGGCGCGCTATGTCCACTCCCGCTCGAACCGCGCCAAGCGGCCGTTCATTTCGATCAATTGCGCGGCGATCCCCGAGCATCTCTTGGAATCCGAATTATTCGGCCACGAGAAGGGCGCCTTCACCGGCGCGGTCGCCCGCCGCATCGGCAAGTTCGAGGAAGCCTCCGGCGGCACGCTGCTGCTCGACGAAATCTCGGAGATGGACGTTCGCCTGCAGTCGAAACTCTTGCGCGCGATTCAGGAGCGCGTGATCGACCGCGTCGGCGGCACCAAGCCCGTCCCGGTCGACATCCGCATCATCGCTACCTCGAACCGCAACCTCGCAGACGCCGTGCGTGAAGGCTCCTTCCGCGAGGATCTGCTGTTCCGCCTCAACGTCGTCAACCTGAAGATCCCGCCGCTGCGCGACCGCCCGGCCGACATCCTCGAACTGGCGCAGCATTTCGCCAAGAAATATGCGGAAGCCAATGGCGTGCCGCTGCGCCCGATCTCGGCCGACGCGCGCCGCGTGCTGACCTCGAACCGCTGGCAGGGTAACGTTCGCGAACTGGAAAATACCATCCACCGTTCGGTGCTGATGGCGCAGGGCGACGAGATCGGTCCCGACGCGATCGTCACGCCCGACGGCGATCGCCTCGATCTCGCCAAGACCCCGCCTGCGGTAGCGCATGCGACCTTTGCCGCCGAGCAGGTCACCCGCGCGCTGGTCGGCCGCACCGTCGCCGACGTCGAGCGCGACCTGATCCTGGAGACGCTCAAGCACTGTCTCGGCAACCGCACCCACGCCGCCAATATCCTGGGCATCTCGATCCGCACGCTGCGCAACAAGCTCAACGAATATGCCGACGGCGGAATCCCGATCACGCCAGCCGGTGCGGGCGGCGAGCACCAGCGGTTTGTCACGGCGGGCTAGCAGTCCCCGCCGTCATTGCGAGGAGCGCAAGCGACGAAGCAATCCATGCCACGGCATAACGGATAGCTGGATTGCTTCGCTACGCTCGCAATGACGTTGAAACAGCCGAATAACTCGGCGCATCCGGCTTGCGGAAGATGTGAATGGGATCGCCAGGCTGCAAATCGCGCCCGGTGAAGACGGCATAGGCATACAGCGCGAGGTAAGCGACCGCTATCGCGCCGACTGCGTAAAAGACCCAAACTCCGATCCGCTTCATGGCGGATATCTAGAATGCCAGGCCGCAAATAGCCAGCCCGTCCGCCAAGTGATATCGGCGGAAAATCCTACCCCGCCGCTAACTTGGCCGCCGGCGCGACGTTGATCGCTAGCTTGCCGTAACGATCCCTAAACGCCTCGGTGTCGATCTCCTCGAGCTGGATCGCCCCGCTCAGCACGCCCTTCTTCCATTCGTCATGCTCGGGGTCGTGCTGGAACTCGGGCATGACCTCTTTGGCGAACAGCTCGAGCGACTCGCAGATATGCTCGTGGGTATTCTTGCCGGCCTGATTGAGCAGGATCACCTGGTCGATGTGCGAGGTGCGGAAACGCCGCAGCTTTTTGCGGATGGTTTCCGGCGATCCGATCAGGCCGCCGCGCAGCGCCGCCTCCTGCGCCGCCGGATTGTCGCGCTTCCATTTGTTGTACTCGTCCCACATGTTGACGGTGCCGGGATCGGGCCGCTGGCGGTTCTGCGACTGGCCGTAATAGCGCAGCGCGAACTGGAAGAAGGTGGCGCCGTCGGCGCGGCGGCGCGCCTCCTCATCCGTTTCGGCGCACATGAAGAACGACACCAGCGCCATGTTCGGATTGATTTCGTAGTCGGCAAGCTTCTTCAGCCGCTTGGTGATCGCGTTGTAGTAGGCGTGCACCCAGGCGTGCGCCGCTTCCGCACTGACGAACTGGAAGCCGAGCGCGCCAAAGCCGTTCTGGCCGGCACGTTCGATGGTCGGCAGTTGCGAGCACGCCATCCACAGCGGCGGATGCGGCTTCTGCACCGGCTTCGGCACCACGTTGCGCAAGGGAATGTCGAAATACTTCCCATGGTGCTCGGTGCCGACCTTGGTGAACATCGGGAAGATCGCCTGCACCGCTTCCTCGAACACCTCGCGCTTGGTTTCCATGTCGCGGCCAAACGGCGTCAGCTCGGTGATGGAGGCGCTCTCGCCCATGCCGAACTCGCAGCGCCCGTTGGAGAGGAGATCGAGCACCGCGACGCGCTCGGCGACGCGCGCGGGGTGATTGGTGGTGAGCTGGAAAATGCCGTGGCCGAGCCGGATGTTTTTGGTTCGCTGGCTGGCGGCGGCGAGAAAGGATTCCGGGGCGGGCGAGTGCGAATATTCCTCGAGGAAATGATGTTCCACAACCCAGGCATAGTCATAGCCGAGCCGGTCGGCGGTCTCGAGCTGCGTCAGCGCGTTCTGGTAGAGCCGGAGCTCGTCGCCTTCTTGCCATGGGCGCGGCAGTTGCAGCTCGTAAAAGATGCCGAATTTCATGACGCCTCCCAAGGACTGCTTGTTGTTTTCAATCAGTGTATTCCCAACGCGCCCCAAGTCCAGTCTCGACCGCGCGACGGCAATTCCGTGACGCGGAAGCAGCCTTGCATGGAGCGCGCGAATGGTTAGCTTTACGCTTCCATTGAGTCGCGGCCTTCCGCCCGCTGCTCTTTTCATCCGGACCACATGACTATTTTTACGCCGCATCAGGACTCCGCGCTGAAAGCCGTCGGCGACTGGCTGAAGGCCAAGCCCGGCCGGAACGGCACGCCGCCGATCTTTCGCCTGTTCGGTTATGCTGGCACCGGCAAGACCACGCTGGCGCGGCATATCGCCGAGGGTGTCGATGGTGAGGTGAAGTATGCGGCCTTCACCGGCAAGGCAGCGCTCGTCATGCGCAACAAGGGTTGCGACAACGCCTCCACCATCCACTCGCTGATCTATCGCGCCAAGGAATCCGGCGTCGAGCAGCCGAGCTTCGAGCTCTGGGACGATGCGCCGGCCTCGAAGGCGAAACTGATCGTGATCGACGAGTGCTCGATGGTCGACGCCGAGCTCGGCCGCGACCTGATGTCGTTCGACTGTCCGTTGCTGGTGCTCGGCGATCCCGCGCAATTGCCGCCGATCCAGGGCGGTGGCTTCTTCACCAATTGCGAACCCGACGCGATGCTGACGGAAGTGCATCGCCAGGCGCAGGACGATCCGATCGTGCGGATGTCGATGGATATCCGCGAGGGCCGCGAGCTCGAAATCGGCCGCCACGGCCAAAGCGAGGTGGTGCCGCGCAGCGAGCTTGACCCGGAGCGCGTGATGAGCGCCGACCAGGTGCTGGTCGGCCGCAACAACACCCGCCGCGCCTACAACATGCGCATCCGCCAGAAGCAGCACATCGAGGATCCCCTGCCGGTTGCCGGCGACAAGCTGGTCTGCCTGCGCAACAATCGCAAGAAGGGCCTGTTCAACGGCGGGTTGTGGCGCGTGAAGTCGCGCACCCAGCCGCGGTCGAAATCACAGATCCTGACCATGCGGCTCTCGCCCGACGAGGAGTTCGGCCACAAGCTCACCAAGGTCTCGGTGCGCCATGATTGCTTCGAAGGCGGCATCGAGGCGATCCCGTGGGAGCAGCGCAAGCCTTATGACGAGTTCGACTACGGTTACGTGCTCACTGTGCACAAATCGCAAGGCTCGCAATGGGACGACGTCGTGCTGTTCGACGAGAGTTTTGCATTCCAGGACAGCCGGGCGCGGTGGCTCTACACGGGGATTACGCGAGCGGCGAAGCGGCTGAGTGTCGTGGTGTGACTTGTCGTGCCACAAGGAGGTCCTCATCCTGAGGAGCCGCGAAGCGGCGTCTCGAAGTATGGGCGGCTACGGACCGCATGGTTCGAGACGGCGCTAAAGCGCCTCCTCGCCATGAGGGTTGAGAGAAGCGCGCGCCTCCCCACAATGACGCTGGCGCGTCACTTCCCCGCCACGAAGTAAAAATCCTCGCGCCCGGGCAGCGAGCCTTAGGTGAACCGCTGCTGCGTCCGGTTGGTCGCCTTCCAGACATCGTCGCGGACGATATCGAACAGCTTGCGAACTTCGATCTTCGGCTCTTCAGGCTGATCATCCCCGGTTCATTGTGGGAAGACAGGCCCGCAGCGGTCAAGCGGGACCGATCGCCCTGCCCTTAAGGCCTTGCGCGGGCGCAACCTTATTCACGAACTCGTGTGACGCCGCCCGTAACATTCCGCATCCCCCGCCGTATGTTGGTCATCGGAAAGAATTGAGCCGATTGCGAAACGCCTGACACGCTCTAGACTGCCCCACAACCATTGCCGAAAGAGGAAACCATGTCCCCTCGCCATTTCAGCCGCTTATCGCTGTGCGCTGCCGCCATCGGCGCGCTGGCCATTGCCGCTGTCGCCATCAGCCCCGCGCGCGCCTCCTCGGAAGCCGTCATTATTCCGCCTCCCGCTATCGACGTTCAGGCCGCCGACGGCATCCAAACCGCGGTGATCGCCGGCGGCTGCTTCTGGGGTGTGCAAGGCGTCTATCAGCACACCGCCGGCGTGCTCAACGCAGTCTCTGGCTATTCCGGCGGCAGCAAGATGACCGCGAACTACACCATGATCGGCACCGGCACGACCGGCCATGCCGAGGCCGTCGAGATCAAGTACGACCCGAAGAAGATCAGCTATGGCAAGATCCTGCAGATCTTTTTCTCCGTCGTGCATGACCCGACGCAACTGAACCGCCAGGGCCCCGACGTCGGCACGCAATATCGCTCGGCGATCTTTGCCGTGAACGACGAGCAGAAGAAGGTGGCGGAGGCCTATATCGCCCAGCTCAACGCCGCCAAGGTCTACAAGAAGCCGATCGTGACCAAGGTCGGCCCACTGCAGGCGTTCTTTCCGGCGGAGGACTACCACCAGGACTACCTGACCCTACACCCGAACCAGCCCTATATTGTCTTCAACGATCTTCCGAAGATCGAGAATCTGAAGAGGATCTTTGCGGAGAATTATATCGAGAAGCCGACGCTGGTGAGCAAGGCCAAGGCTACGAATTAAGGCAACGAACTAAGGAGGCTGAATGTCCGACACCAAAACGTCCGGCAAGGTCGTCAAGAGCGAGGCCGAGTGGCGCCGCGAACTGACGCCGATGCAGTATGCCGTGCTGCGCGAGAAGGCAACGGAGCGTCCCTTCACCGGCGAATATGAGCACGAGCACCGCAAGGGCACCTATGTCTGCGCCGGCTGCGGCCAGACGCTGTTCGAATCCGATGCCAAGTTCGACTCCGGCTGCGGCTGGCCGAGCTTCAGCTCACCTGCCGTGGAGAGCCATATTGACGAGGAGCGCGATTTCAGCCACGGCATGATTCGCACCGAAGTCCTGTGCTCGAAATGCAACGGCCATCTCGGCCACGTCTTCAATGACGGCCCCGGCCCGACCGGCCTGCGCTATTGCATCAATTCGGCAGCGTTGAAGCTGCAGCCGAAATAGCTCCAGTAACGCTCGAACCTGCTCCATACCCCGCGCGACCAAAGGCTGGTCGCGCGGGGTTTGTTGTGTGGTGGGACGCGTTCCGGCCAGCCCGGCGCGCAGACAAGGATGAATTTCGACATGCCCACTTCCAAACGTCTGCTGCTCGGTCTCGGGCTAGCTGCCCTCATCATGGAGAGCGTTGTGATCCAGCCCGCACTTGCCGCCGACAAGGTCTCCCTGTTCAAGGTCGTCACCACCAAGGACGAGATCGTGATCGGAATCAGCGAGGGCGACCTTGCCCAGATGGAAGGCCAGAACGCTGGCGGCGTCGCCAAGGCACTGGTCGCCAAGGGTTCGATGAGCGTGTGGCAATACGCCGTGCGGAAGTCCGCGAGCGGCGACCTCGAACAGTCGCCGCTGCACAAGATCGGCCTGATCGCCAGTGACTCGCTACGCGTCGAGCCTTATGCGACGCCGCTGAAGGTGCTGCCGATTGACGAGACAAAAAAATAAGTTTCCTGTCATTGCGAGCCAACGGGTCGGCGCGAAACGCCGCACGATGACAGGCTCCGCGAAGTAATCCATAGCGCCGCGCGTGGAAGCATGGATTGCTTCCCGGATTTGCTCCTCGCAATGCGGGTTTTCCGGCAATCTATTGCCGACAACTCCCGTTTCCGGCGGATCGGCCAAGGACTCGGGTCCCGGACTGTGCTTTGATCCGACCTGCGCGGGAGCGTTCTTCCTCACTTCCTGCGGGCCTTCGGAGCGCGCGTCATGACGCTTGGCACGATCCTCGTCATTATCTTGATTATAGTCCTGCTGGGCGGCCTCTCCGGCCGCATCCGCGGCTATGGCTACGGTTATGGCCATCCCGGCATGGGGCTCGTCGGCGTGATTTTGATCGTGCTCCTGATCCTGCTGTTACTCGACAGGATTTAAGCCAATTAAGTCATTGAAAAAACTTGATTAAATTTTGGTTCCCCGCAGCCATGCGTGGATTCATTATCACCCCCGATGTGCGCCCTCGGGAGTCGCATTTCTGTCAGATAAGCTTATATTGTCCTCTTGAAATGACGTGCACGGCGCGCCGCCCATCTGTGGCCCACCGTCATCCAATCCCCATTGCTCGCAGACAAGAGCCGAAAAAGATTGAGGTCACCGACCATGCGTCCATTCAGCTACAACACCGCCGCCGAACTGTTTCCCGCCGCGATCCGCAAGAAGAAGCGCGCCGGGTTTGCCTATCGGCGTTTCGGCACCGCGGCGGAAGCGGTTCGCTTCGCGATCGAGGAACTGCCGGCGGACTCGCTGAATGGCGCCTATCTGCAGGTCGAGGAAGCCCGCTTCGACCAGAGCGGCATCCGCTCGCTCTATGAGAGCGACGCCTTCCCGCTGCCGCGCCGCAAGCGCCCGGCCGCCAGCAGCGACGACAAGGCCGACGCGGCCTAAAAGGCTTTTACGTTGCAAACAGCACGCCTCCGGACTTCATCCGGGGGCGTTTTTTCTTAAGTTTCCTATTGGCGCGGCTGCCGATCGAGCCAGCGTTTGAGCATGCGCACGTTGCGGACGTTGGCGCGGAACATGACGTCGAAGGCGTCGCCCGCCACCGGCACCAGGCCGATCGCGCCGTCAACCGCGACATTAGCGAGCATCCGCGCCGTGATGTGCCAGGGCGCGCCGAGCGCGCGCGCCTCGCGCACCAGCCACAGCGAAATCGCCGTCGTGATGATGTCGCCGACCACGGGGATCAGCCCGATCAGCCCGTCGATCCCGTAACGGAAATTGGTGCCGGGCACGATGAACGCGACGTCCAGAAGTTTTGCGATGGCATCGAGCCGCGCCAGCCGCTGCTCGCGCGTCAGCTCGCCGAACGGATTGGCGGCGGAGTGGCCGAAGTCGAACCGCAGACCCACGAACCGGGTGTGCAGATCAGGTTCGGGGAGTTCGCGTCCCTCCTGGTCGATAACGGGTCCACGGCCGGGCGCGCGCTTCCGGGAGGACTGCTCGTTACGTGACCGCGGTGGCGTATAGATATCGTCGTTTGACATGGTCATCACATGGTAACGCGAACGCGAGGTGCAAGTTGCGTCACGCGGTCTCACCTTGTCGGCGAGCCGGGGATTAACTGTCGGCAATCTTTCCGGGAGTTCGTCATTTAATCTGCGAAAGGCGATCAACTGCGGCTTATCGGTTCACTCACTGGCCCCGTGACAGATATCATCCACAGCAAATCGCGAGGTCTTCACGTTGCTGCTGAGACGCGCCCGCTTCAAAGGGATCGATGAAGTGACTGCGACCATATCGAGCCCCGGCAGGTGGCGTACCGCAGCCGGCGTCGTCACGCTTCTGGCTTTGTTTACGGCGCAGCCGTCATTCGCCCAGAAAATATACTTTTACGAACCGCTGATGATGGACCCCTACTCGACCATCTATGTCAACGACGGCTCGTGTTCAGCAGGCAAGGTCCTGAGGGTGCAAGGTGCACCCAAGAATCAACGCCGGAAGAAAAGCTGCGTGCCGATGAGTGATCTGCAAGCCGTGCCGCGCCCAGGTGCCGCCAGATAGCCGATATCAATCTATCAAACGCTATTCCTCAGATCCCAGGGCAATCACCTTGCGAACAAGATCGGCAAGATTCTTTGCGGCCATTTTTTCCATCATCCACGCCCGATAATTTTCGACCGTACGGGGACTAAGATTGAGTTTGTGCGCAATTTCCTTGTTCGAAAAGCCGTCGGCCACCAGTTGCATAACTTCGATCTGGCGCGGCGAAAGTTCGGCGACGCGGGCTTTGAGCAACGCTCGTTCGCTCTGCTCGACGCTCCGGCGATGGCCGCTTTCGATTGCCTGTGAAATGCTTTCAATCAGCCGTTCGTCGTTAAACGGCTTCTCTATGAAATCAAAAGCGCCCTGCTTGATCGCCTGCACGGCCATCGCGATATCGCCGTGACCTGTGATCAGAATAACCGGTACCGCCGAGCCGCGTTTCTTCAGTTCCTGCTGCAGCTCTATGCCGGACATTCCCGGCATGCGGACATCGGAAACGACGCATTGCGGCGATGGCGTGACGCTTGCCGCCAAAAAGCTCTCGGCCGAGGCATAAGGGCTCACAGGGATGCCGCGACTTTCCAGCAGCATACTCAGGGAACGCAATATGGCCTCATCGTCCTCGATCAGTGCGATCGTCATGAGCTGGCGCTCCGGTCTTGATCAATCGGTAGCGTAAAAGACGCGCAGACGCCGCTCGAAGTGCCTTCGATGTGCAACTGTCCACCGTGTGCTTCGATAATCGAACGCGAAAGCGACAGCCCCAATCCCAAACCGTCGCGTTTCGTCGTCGCAAACGCCGTGATCGGCTGCATTGCAAGATCGGGATCTAGTCCCGGGCCATTGTCGATCACGCTAATAGTAATCACTTTCTCAGACCGCATCGCAGCTTCAATGACAATCCTGCCGTCATTGCGGCCCGCATTCGTCAGGGCCTCCACCGAGTTACGAACGAGATTCAAAATCACCTGTTCGATCTGTAACGCGTCAGCGACCACCGGAGGAAGGTCACGCTCGAGCTGCTTCGCACAAACGATACCACGGCGATCCAATTCGGGCCGGAAGATTGACAGCGCTTCATCGATAAGCGTGCTGACGGTCGCCGATTGTGCTTCGACCCGTCCAACGCTGATGAAGTCCCTCAGACGGTTGACGACCTCACCTGCGCGTTCGACCTGGGCAATCGCCTCCCCGCTGGCTTTTGCTACTGCTTCCAGGTCAGGCGGGTTACGCGCGACCGCAAGTTTGGCGAGTCGCGCATAGTTGCCAATGGCGGTCAGCGGCTGGGTAATCTCGTGAGCGACGGTGGCCGCGAACTCCCCCATCGTTGCAACGCGCGACGCGCGGTGAAGCGCATCCTGATGCAAGCGAAGTTGATTCTGTGTCTGCCGTTGTTCGGTAACGAGAACTCCGACGGCGAGACCGGTCATAGCCAAAATCACCATCAGTGCTTGGTACGCGACAACGTCGCTAGTACTTTGGTCCGTCAGCTCAATCGACGTGATAAGGCCGATCTGCGTGATGACCAGCCCTGCGGTCGCGCCCGGAAGACCGAACCGCACTGCGATCCAGACGATTGGCAGAAATAATACGTAGAAGAGCTGAAAGCGATAAGGCTGACTCAGGCTCAAAATGCCCCATAGGGCAGCGAGGGTGATCAGCATGAGTGCGCCCATTTCCCAGGAGGGCGCTGGAAACTGCCTGCGCGTAAATGCAATCAATAAGAAGGGAGTGAACACCATCACGCCGATCAGGTCGCCAACGAATGCCCGGACGAAGACTTGGCCCAGATCGTCCTTCGCAACAAAACCATGCAGTAGAAGTATCAGGACATAGCCAACCGAAACGAGCACGATGCTGGCTACAGCAACCCCTATGAGCCACAGCATGGCACCACGGGACGAGAGGGTGAGATCGAACTTTATGCGGGGCGATGTCAGTAGCAGAGCGGCGGTGCCGTAACCGAGCCCGGTAATAAGCACGATGGGAAACTCGGCCGTGGGAGGAAGTGGCAGACGGCGCACGAACAGGTCTGCGACCAACTGCGCAGCGAAGAGCCACGGCAGATATCGACGGCCGAACAACAGAATTAGCGCGAAGCTCAATCCAGTCTGCGGGTTCCAGGGTGTAATGCCAAATACCGCAAACGGATGAATATAGCTCAGCTTATCCAGCACGACGTAGCTGGCGACATAAGCAAGTCCGACCGCAAGGTATGAGCGCGACATTCGATGCACCAGTTGCGTCCCGGAGCCGACTTCCTCCAGCCGCGGCAGCTGCATCTCCTCATACTCCTTCTGGCAAAGGCCCCGGCATCCGTAGTTCTACTCTAGGAAAGACCCCCTGGGGGAGTACCGAGAGGTTTTGCTCTCAATTGCTCGCGACGCAGCGGCGGACAACCTTACTCGAGGTGTAACGTAGGGAAGCGAACCGTGCCGGACATCGCGCCTGATGGGCTCGCTGTGGCTGCGGCAGCAATCTTTGCGCTTGCGGTGGTTCACACCTTTTCGACACGTTCCATAGAACGGCTGGCCCACGCACAACCTCGTCACGCTGGGGTCTGGCACCTTCTCGCGGAAGTCGAAGTCGTGTTCGGCTTCTGGGCGGCAGTTCTCATCGCCTTCATGGCAATCAAGGTCGGCACTAGTGGTGCGCTTGCCTACCTGGAAAGCCGCAACTTCACTGAACCGGCGTTTGTCTTTGTCATCATGGTCATTGCTGCGAGCCGGCCTGTGATCGACGCGGCAGCCGCGCTGCTACGATTTGTATCATTTCTCATCCCGGTGTCTGCTCCTTCAGCGTATTACTTTACGCTCCTTTCAATTGGGCCATTGTTGGGTTCATTCATTACCGAGCCAGCGGCAATGACGCTGACTGCCTTGCTTCTGAAGGACCGCTATTTCGACGGGAAGGCACCAAACAAATTCAAGTACGCAACCATCGGTGTCCTGTTCGTGAACGTCTCGATAGGCGGAACATTGACGCCATACGCTGCTCCGCCGGTCCTGATGGTGGCCGAACGCTGGAACTTCGACCTTCCATTCATGCTGCAAACGTTCGGATGGAAGGCTGCGCTTGCGGTCGTCATCAACGGTGCTGGCATCACCATCGTGTTCCGCCATTTCCTGCGCTCCCTTCCGAAGGAGCCGGCATCGCTTGCGGTGCTGGATGTTCCTGCCTGGATTGCTGGAGTGCACTTGGTTTTCTTGGCGGCAGTGGTCGTCTTCAGTCATCATCCGATCGTCTTTCTGGCGCTGTTCATGTTCTTCCTGGGCTTTGCCGAAGCTTACAAGCGCTTTCAGTCACCACTCATTCTTCGCGAAGGTCTTCTGGTCGCGTTCTTTCTTGCAGGACTCGTTGTAATTGGCGGCCAGCAGAAGTGGTGGCTCGAGCCGCTTCTGAGCGACTTGGGACCAACGGCCCTGTTCACGGGTGCAACACTGCTTACGGCGATCACTGACAACGCCGCCCTGACTTATCTCGGCTCTCTGGTCGATGGCGTTTCTGATGAGTTCAAATACTCCCTCGTTGCAGGAGCAGTGACGGGAGGTGGCCTGACTGTCATCGCCAACGCACCGAACCCGGCGGGCTACGCGATTCTCAAAGGCAGCTTTGAAGACGGCACGATAAGCGCGGCTGGCCTCGCCGTCGCCGCGCTCATTCCAACCCTCGTCGCCGCTGCGGCCTTCCAGCTGCTGCCGTGAGTCTGGAGGATAGAAGCCATGACAGCGCTTGGCAACGGAGCACCGACATTCAGCAACTCACAGTCTGCTGCTCGCGTACGCGCAGCGAAGCTCTTGCGTCTTCTCGCGGTCGTTGACGGCACCGAGTCAACGAATCGCATTGTGGATTTCATTACCGCGTTCAGCGAAGGCCGAGCCGCAACGGAGGCTGTAGTCCTCAACGTGCAAAGTAAACGGCTCGATGCACGACTGCGCGGTTACCAAAACTTCAAGAAGGATGAGATCGATGATCGGCTAATCAACGAACTTGCTCTTCCGATCCTGAACAGTGTCACCAGTCGACTTGAGAAAGCCGGCATTCTTTGCTCGTCCAAGGCTGAAATAGGTGATCCGGTTACGACGATACTGCGCTGTGCGGCTGAGAATGCTTGTAATGTGATCTTAGTTGGCGCGCAGCCTTCGAAGGCTCTCGATAGCTGGATGCCCGATACGATGCGCGCTTGGCTACGCGCGGATCTGGCGTTGCGCCTGATCGCGCTAGCGCCTGCGTCTATCGTGGTGGTGAAGTAGGGTGAAGACCGCATCGAGCCGAGCTCGCCTCACCGGCATCTCCGCATCGTGCGGGGTAGGGACAAATCTCGGAAATTCGATTGTCCGATTGGCCGGTGGAAGGCATCGGCCGATTCAAGCACCGGAGCCGGAGCCTCAAATCTCCTCAAATCTTGCGGCATGAACTCACGGACTTTGAATGGCTGCCATCGAGTCGTTCGGCGAGCTTTTTTGCGGTTATGGCCGCCGTGAGAACGAGAGCTGCAAGAAGCCAGACGCCCTCCTTCGGCCGGCTTGAACCCGGGGAAAGCCTGCTCCCCAACATCACAGCTGCGCGCATATCTTCTTGCCGGCAATAACGGACAACCCGACGCGCTCCCTTACGTTGAATTTCCAGATCGGATCAGCTCGTTATTGTTCTGCCAAGCATCATATCAGCGGGCATCGGTCAGGAAATTCCTGACGCCGCGGTCATTTATAGTTCCGGCCGACAAGCAGGCCCAGGAGAAATGCGAGCAGCGTGCCCGCGGACAATCACGTCGAATGCACCGTCTGTGGCTCGTCCGCATATTTGTGCGCCAGCCACGACGACAGCATCGCCGGCACCATGCCGACAGCGCCGTAAAGCACGAACTGCAGCACACCCGTATCCGGCCCGCGCGAGCCATACAGCAACGAGGCGGCGACAAAGCCGATGGCGGCCACGATCAGCAGCCGCACCACGGGCGCAATGCGCTTGACGTGATAGAGAATGTCGTCGATGGCGCCGACCATCAACGCCGGCACGATGCCGAACAGGTAACTGTACTGCAGCGTCTTGAAGAACGCGCCGAGGAATTTCCCGATCTCCGTCCAGTTGGTGTCGATCCAGTAGCCAGAGGTCAGCGTGGTCGCAAACAGCATCAGGAATCCGCCGACGAACGGGCCGATCGCTCCAAAGATCAGATAGCGTTTCATGGAACTGCCTCCTGGCGCTGGACATTCCAATATAGCACCGCCAGAGCCAAGTAAATTTGCCCGGCGGCCTCCCCGCAGCGCGACAATTGCGGCAAGCGCATCGGGCGCGGCAGGTCAATGAACGGACGTTCAGCAAGGTTAAGCAGGTCGTCTCAGACGTAAGGCCAAGGCAACTTTCGCACGCTTTCGGACTTATCGGTGATGGGAAAAAGCGGCATGCCCCCCAGCGCTCGACGGCCATGGGAAGCGACATTGCCGCAATGCGAGAACCCGGAAGGCTACCCTCGATGTCCATGCTTGCTCCTGCCGTTCAACGTTCCACCCTCGGGCTTCATACGCTCGAGCAGTACGAGCCGCTGATCGGTACCGCCGCGGTCGAGCGCATCGCGACGAAGGCCGACCGGGTTCGCACGATGCGCGTCGCCCATATCAGTTCGACGTTCTACGGCGGAGGCGTCACCGAACTGCTCACACCGCTTACGCTGATGATGAACGCGAGCGGCATCGAAACCGACTGGCATCTGATCCAGGGCACGCCGGGTTTCTTTGGCTGCACCAAGAAGCTGCACAATACGCTGCAGGGCGAGAGTTTTGAGTTTTCCGACGCCGAGAAGACGATCTACGAAGAGGTGGTGTTCGAAAACGCCACGCGGCTTCATCTTGATGACTGCGACGCCGTCATTGTGCATGATCCGCAGCCGCTGCCGCTGATCACGCATTTTTCCGACCGCGAGATGCCGTGGCTCTGGCAATGCCACATCGATCTGTCGTCGCCATACGCCCCGGTGTGGGCCTATCTGCGCAAGTTCATCGAGCAGTATAACGCATCGGTCTTCTCGCTCCCCGAATACGGCCAGGATCTCGGAATTGACCAGCACTTTGTCACGCCCGCGATCGATCCATTCTCGGCGAAGAACCGGGAGCTGTCCGACCGCGAGATCCGTGAATTCCTGGGCAATTACAAGATTCCAACCGATCTTCCGCTGGTGACGCAGATTTCCAGGTTCGACCGGTGGAAAGACCCGACGGGCGTCATCGAGGCCTTCCGCAAGGCAAGGGAGCAAGTGGATTGTACGCTCGTGCTCGTCGGCAACAACGCATCCGACGATCCGGAAGGCGAGTTGATCCTCGAGGAGATCAGGGAGACTGCCGATGAGGGGATCATCGTTCTTTCCGTCGATGATCCAACGCTGGTGAACGCGCTGCAGCGCTCTGCCGCCGTGGTCCTGCAGAAGTCGCTCCGCGAAGGTTTCGGTCTCACCGTCACCGAGGCAATGTGGAAAGGCGCCGCCGTCATTGGCGGCGAGGTCGGGGGGATCAAACATCAGATCAAGGACGGCTGGAACGGCTTTCTGGTGAGCACGCCCGATCAGGCGGCGGCAAGGATGGTTCAGCTCCTGAAGGAGCCCGAGCTGCGGAAGCAGATCGGCTCGCGCGCCAAGGAAAGTGTCCGACAGAACTTTCTGATGAGCCGGCTGTTAGAGGACTGGCTCGACCTGCTCGCCAGATACGAGCGACCGGTGACTTGAAGGGGAGATTCGACAACCTCGGGGCATCTTAAGGGGTGCACGCTGATGCGAATTGCCCAGATGGCGCCGCTCGCCGAAAGCGTTCCGCCCAAGCTTTACGGCGGCACCGAGCGCGTGGTGGCGTGGCTGATCGATGAGCTGGTGAGCCTCGGGCATGACGTGACGCTGTTTGCCAGCGGGGATTCGAAGACATCAGCCAAGCTCCACGCCGCCTGGCCAAGGGCGCTTCGCCTCGGCCGCCCGCGAACGGATCCGATGGTGGCGCAGGCGGCGCTGCTTGAGGCCGTGGCCCGGCACGCAAGCGAGTTCGACGTCATTCACGCACATATCGACTGGCTGCACCTGCCGCTGTTCAGCCGGCTCGGGGTGCCCTTTCTGACCACCTGCCATGGGCGCATGGACCTGCCGGGTTTTCCGGACGTTATCAGCCGCTTTCCCGACGCACCGTTCGTCTCGATATCGGACAATCAGCGCACGCCCTTGAGCGAGGCAAGGTGGATCGGCACCATCTATCATGGCCTGCCGGCCGACCTGTTCGGCCCATCTTTCGAGACCGGCACCTACCTCGCCTTCCTTGGCCGGCTGACGGCGGAGAAGGGACCGGAAGCCGCGATCCGGATCGCGCGCGCCGCCAAGATGCCGCTTCGTATCGCCGCAAAAGTGCCGCGCGGCGATCGAGGCTACTTCAAGGAACAGCTCGAGCCGCAGATCGACGGCGAAGAGGTTCAGCTCACCGGCGAAGTCAATGACGACGCGAAGCGGCAGTTTCTGGCTGATGCCGCGGCGCTGTTGTTTCCGATCGACTGGCCGGAGCCGTTCGGCCTCGTCATGATCGAGGCCATGGCCTGCGGCACGCCCGTCATCGCCTTCAAATCAGGTTCGGTGCCTGAGGTGATCGACGACGGGATTACCGGCTTCGTCGTCAGGGACGAGGCCGAAGCCATCGAGGCGATCAAAAGACTTCCCGAGCTTGATCGCAGGCAAGTGCGCGCGCATTTCGAGAAGAGGTTTACCGCAAGACGGATGGCGGAAGAGTATCTCCACCACTATATGACGCTGGCGTCGACGCGAGCGAGGCCGTCCGCGCCGGAAGCGGCGTTGGCGCCGTAATCAATCACATATCGAAGTTGGAGGGCTGCCGTGGCGTGAGATCCCGCTTACTTTCTAGCCGCGATAGGCTCGCTCTTCTTTCCGAGAATCCGGTCGGAGCCGAACCTGATAGTCCATTGCGCGACCGACAGCAGCAGCGATTCATAGATCGCGACGCATTGTTCGAGCTCGCGGTCCGTGGATGGCGGGCAATCCGGGCGGTTGCGAACGATCATCGTCGTCGTCGACCAGCTCAGCCGCGCCGCCTTGCAGGCGACGATCAGCCCATACACCCGCTCGGGTTCGAGGAAGGGCTCGATCGCCTCGACCTTGACGTCGGCCTTCAGGGCAAGGGCAGCGACCACGAGGTCGTATTCACCCCGCACCGCGAACCGGTTGACGGTCATGTCGTTGAGCTTGCCGGTGCGATTGAGCGCAACGACCTCGTTGTGCGCCTTTGTATAGTCGATCTTCTTCCGGGGCGCGGCCGGTGCGGCGGCTGCGGAGCCCTGAATCTTCTTCCGCGCGACCGGCCGCGACGCGGTCAGGAACTTGGCGCGAACCACGTCGGCGACCTTGCCGATGAGCTCGCGCAGCAGGTTGCCGGGAATGTCCAGGCGAAGGCCGAGCTTCTCGGCAAGGGCTTCGTCGCGCTCCGCCCGGCCGACCAGCGTGGCGTAGCCGCATTCGGAGAAGCGCGCGCCGGCATTCCGGGCGAGCGCGTTCGAGACACTGACGTCACCAAATCTCATCAGCGCATCCGTCAGCGCTTCGTTCAGCGCCTTGCGGTCGGAGATCGCGAGCAGATGCTGCTGGCTGCGGCTGCGGGCGATTTCAAGCAGATCCTTTTCCGACAGGCAGACGGAGTGCCTCAGGACAGGCCCGGCGACTGCAACGTCGTTATGAAAAGCGAGGTTGCGGACGGTCTGGCGCGGCGCTTGCTCGATCGTGGACAACTCTTCGCTGAGCTCGACCAAGCTTGCGGCTGCCACCCGCTCGATCAATTTAGCGAGAACGGCGTCGACGGCGGCGATCTGGGATTCGCTGAGCCGGTCCACGTTGGACAGGAACAGGTCCGTCACCTCCCCGAACACCTGGGCATCGTGCTCGGGCCCGCCCTTTTCGGCGCCGTTCAGCTCCTTGCGCAGTTCAGACGATGCGGCAGGCATGGCTATGCCACCTCCGAGCGGAGGCTTCCGGTTCGTCGCAACGCCGCCGACAGCGGCCATGCCATCGCGCGGATGGCCGGCACGTCAGTGGATCCATCGGCAGCAGCGGTAGGATTAAACATGTGAGCGCCACTCGAAAGGCCGGTTTCGGCAGCCTTTTCACTCCGACAAAAGCAATGAAAACCGCGCGAGCAATAGCGCCCGATCGTACTCAAGCTTCCCTAACGGGTGGTTGTTCCGGCACCCGGATTTTCCGCATTTATACGGGGTTTTGCGGGAGCAGCAGCGCGGCCGGCCATCCGGGCGGCCGGCCAAGCGATATCAGCTGCGAGGAGCCTCGCCCCGTCGCAGTCGTTAACGACGCCGGGCCTTGAGCAGCGCGTCTGCCGATGACGTTGCGGCGTAGCAAGACTCACCGCGCGGTTGCACGTAAATTCGTGGCGCGCCCGCAACAGTCCAGAGAAGTATTGATGTGAGCATTGCAGCTTCAATGGATTGGCGCATAATTCGTGCGGGGCGGCGCAGCACTTTCGATTCGGACATCGACAGAAATCGAGCAACCACACCGGGTAACATCCCGCGTGATGGATGACGCGTGCGGCAATGCAAACCGCCTGCAGCGCCCCCAATGAACAGCGGCCAGCGCCGCACACAACCTTTTGGGGAACAGGTCAATGACTTCCTGTCATGCAAGCAAGATCGCGCTGCTCTTCGCCATCGCCGCCGCCGCGACGGCGCTTTCCGCAAGCCCGAGCCTCGCCTTCTCGTCGGAGGCGCAGCAGATGTGCACCGGCGATGCCATGCGGCTCTGCGGCCATGAAGTTCCCAACATCCCGCGAATCACCGCCTGCATGGCCAGGAACCGCGCGCATGTCAGCCCGGGCTGCCGCGCCGTGATGGATCGCGAAGGCGCCGCACGGAGACGCGCTGCCGCCTCCGACTGACGGATCCGCTCAACGACGAACGCAGAACGGCCTCAGCATCGGGATGAGCGATGCTGAGGCCGTTTCTTGTCAGAGAGTGTTCGACGCCCTTATGCTGCGCGGCGGGCTACTCGCCCCACGCCACGAATGCGTCGTTGAACGCCCGCTCGCCCGGGGAGCCCTTTTCGATCGCGATGATGGCGCGGCGTTGGTTGACGTAGACCAGCGGCACGTCGAACCAGGAGCGCTCTTTCAGGAGCTGCAGATTGCGCGAGCGGTCGGAATCGACGTTGGAGAGGCCGACGAGGAAAAATCCATCCGTGACTTTCACCGCGAGGCCGGCCAGCGGAGTACCGCGCGCCTGCTCGTTGGACTTCATCAAGATGCCCGGCACGTTGCCGACGCCGCCGCCGGAGAAATCCTGCGGCAGGATGAAGGTCAATTCCGCGGTGTGGCTCGCCGGCAGCGACGAATCGGTATTGCGGCGGAACGACATCGTCATCTTGAACTTGCGGTCGGGAATCTCGATGTCGGCGCGCACGGCGATATCAGGCTTCTGGTTGCCGCTCGCCTTGATCGGTTCGGTGCGCCAGATCACCGAGCCGACATATTGCTTGCCCTTGGGATCGGACGGATCCTCGTCATAGAGCACCACGCGCTGCGCCACCGGCGCGACGTTCTCGCCGGGCGAGGGCTGGCCGACGCGATCGGGAATCTTCGGGCGCGACTGCGGAGCGGCCGGATCCTTCGGCGCTTCCACAACGGGGGAGGATTTGAACAGGCCGCTGACAGCCGTAACCACCTGCTTGCCCCACAGGATGCCGGCGCCGACCAGAATGAGGACGATGCCGACCGCGATGGCGCTCTTGAACGGAAATGCGGCGCCGGTGCGGACGCGCTTCGTCGGGGGCTCGCGATCCCGGTCCTGCGAAAGCCGCGGGCGGTCGCGCAGCGGCGGCGGCGCGTAGCGGTCGGCCTCCGCCTGCGACTCGTCATACGAATAGGGCGCCTCGGGATCGGCGCCGCGATTTTCCATGCTCGGCTCGAGCCGGTCGAATTCCGGCGAGGGCGACGGCACGTTGGCATAGGTCTTTCGCGCATTGCGATTGGCCTGCGCGGCGGCGCGGCCGAGGTCGTCGGCGTCGGCGGCGATGTCGCGGAAGCCGCGCACGCCCGGCGGCTGCGGCGGCTGACCGCCATTATCGGGACCGCGGCGCGGGCCACCCCCACGCGGGAGTGGCGGCGGCGGGCCGGCATCCTGCTGCATCGGAATCGGCGGCGGCGCATCGGCGCGCAGGTTGCGTGGCGGACGCGGCTCTTCCTGGCCAAGCGGCGGACGGCCCTCGCGCGCGGGGCCTTGCGGAGGACGCGGGCGCGGCGCGCCCGGCGGCGGCGGCGCGGAAGAGGATGGTCCCTCCGGCGGACGGGCATTGGCGCGGCGGAAGGCATCGCCCGAACCGCGCGGAGCGCCGCCCGGCCGCGATGCCTCGCGGGCGCGCTGGGCCGCTTCCGATTCCACCTTGCGCACGGCCTCTTCCAGCGACAGCCGCTCGCGGGTGATCTCCGATTCGGAAAGCGGCGGCTGAACGCTGCGCAACTGCGCGATCAGCGCCGTGCGGGCCCGCTCATAGAGCGCGCGACGGCTCTCGCCTGGAGCATTGGGGTCCAGGCCGGCGATAGCGCGTGCGATCAGCGGGTAATAATCAGCCATTTCTCTTCAATACTGCTGGCCCGGCCGTAACATCCCGTTAAGCCTCGAACGGGTTCTGCACTAGTATAGTATCCTCGCGTTCGGGGCTGGTGGAAAGCAATGCAATTGGACAACCCACGAGTTCCTCAACCCGCCGGACATATTTAATCGCTTGGGCCGGCAGGTCCGCCCACGACCGTGCATTTGCGGTCGGCTCTTTCCAGCCTTCGATCGTTTCATAGACCGGGACCACCCGGGCCTGGGCGCCCTCGCCCGCCGGCAGATGGTCGATTTCCTTGCCGTCCAGCATATAGCCGGTGCAGACCTCGATGGTGTCGAAGCCATCGAGAATGTCGAGCTTGGTCAGCGCCAGCCCGCTGATGCCACAGGTGCGGACAGTTTGCCGCACCAGCGCAGCGTCGAACCAGCCACAGCGGCGCGGCCGCCCGGTATTGGTACCGAACTCGCGACCGCGCTCGCCGATCTTGCGGCCAATCTCGTTGTCCTGCTCAGTCGGGAACGGGCCCTGGCCTACGCGGGTCGTATAGGCCTTGCAGATGCCAAGCACATAGCCCACCGCGCCGGGCCCCAGTCCCGTGCCGGTCGCGGCTTGCGCTGCCACGGTGTTGGACGACGTGACATAGGGATAAGTGCCATGATCCACGTCGAGCAGCGCGCCCTGTGCGCCCTCGAACAGAATGCGCTTTCCTTCGCGGCGCTTGATGTCGAGCAGCCGCCATACCGTGTCCGTGTAGGGCAGAAGCTTTGGCGCGAGCGCCGTCAGCTCCTTGAGAATCTCCGCGCTGTCGAATTCCGGCAGATTGAGGCCGCGGCGTAGCGCGTTGTGATGCGACAGAAGGCGGTCGATCTTGTGCGGCAGCGTCTGGTGGTCGGCGAGATCCATCAGGCGGATGGCGCGGCGGCCGACCTTATCTTCATAGGCCGGGCCGATGCCGCGGCGGGTGGTGCCGATCGCAGTTGCCGCGCTGGCAGATTCGCGCAAGGCGTCGAGCTCGCGGTGCAGCGGCAGAATCAGTGTGACATTCTCGGCGATCCGTAAGTTGTCCGGGCTGACGGCGACGCCCTGCCCCCTCAGCCGCGCGACTTCATCGAGGAAGGCCTGGGGGTCGAACACAACGCCATTGCCGATCACGGCAAGCTTCGAGGGACGCAGCACGCCCGACGGCAAAAGCGCCAGCTTGTAGGTCTCGCCATTGATGACAAGCGTATGGCCGGCATTGTGGCCGCCCTGGAAGCGCACGACGATATCGGCCTGCTCCGACAACCAGTCGACGATCTTGCCCTTCCCCTCGTCACCCCATTGGGCACCGACGACGACAACATTGGCCATTTTTAAGGTGTTCCCTGCAAATCTCTTGGTTCCAGCATGACTTCACCGGAGAACCGGTACCCAACTATCCGAACCATGCTCTATCTCGCCCAGCCAAAATCGCGGCCGGGGCCGTTCGCATGCAGGGCGCCCCACCGGATAAAGGAAGCAGGTCATCTAGGCAAGCAAGAAGGCGGCTTTATGGGGGCGTTAGAACAGCTCCAACCCTTTGATATACCCGTAATATTTGGGGGCTCCCAGGGGCCCTCGCATTAACATCCGGCAATAACGGAAAGGCCATGTCGAAAACCACCCGTGCGACGCAAGCGCTGGAGAAGCTGGGCGTGAAATTCACCGTACACGCCTACGACTACGATCCCGACGCGGCGAGCATCGGATTGCAGGCGGCGGAGGCACTCGGCGTGCCGGCTTCCCGCGTGCTCAAGACGCTGATGGCGGAGGCCGACGGCAGGCCGGTGTGCGCCGTGGTGCCGTCCGATTGCGAGGTCAGCATGAAGAAGCTCGCCGCCGCCTTCGGCGCCAAGACGGCGAAAATGATGCGGCCGGCCGATGCCGAACGGCTGACCGGTTACCATGTCGGCGGCATCTCACCATTCGGGCAGAAGAAGCGCGTGCCGGTCACCATCGAAGCCATGGCGCTCGGCCATGCGACCGTATTCCTCAACGGCGGCCAGCGCGGCCTGCAGGTCGAACTCGACCCCAACGATGCCGTAAAGGCCGCTGGCGCAATCGCGCGGCCGCTCGTGGCATGAGCGGCAATTCGCTTCGTCAAACCCTACTTCGTCAGTTTGGGCTGCGTCTGCGCCCACAACATCGCTTCGATGATGGCCTCGCGCAGTTTCGGGCGCTGCTCCTCATCGCATTCGATGAACGCCAGAATGGAATTGGCGCGAACGGCAAATTGGTGACGCGTTTCAGCTTCGGCTTCTTCGGCCGGTATCGGCTTGTTCAAGGAATGATCCATCATTTCTAGAAATTCGACCTCACGGTTAGAGGAAACTGCGGCCAGCGCAGTCGCCCCTCAGCCCCGTGATCCCAACGATCGAACGAACGCCCGCTAGTGAAATAAACCCGGAACAATCACACGCGACTCAAAAAACAAACGCAGGTTGGGTCGCGTGAATCAATCGTCCTTTGATTGCATATTCACCCACCCGCTGGCAACCCCCAACAACGCGCGAAGTGCCTGCATGGTCGCGATGCATCCTGCACCATTGATGAGCAGGGTAATTCCGTGTCTGTGACAGGGGCCGGGCCACTTTCCGGCCCGGCGACACGCGACCGGGCGGGGCTGCGGCGCCATGAAGTGGACTGTGCCCTCGAATGTCGGCTACCGAACAGCCCTCACGCGCATCATCCGGGAACTGGTTCGCCAACCAGCCTTATCTCCTGCTCAGCATCACCGCGCTGTGCTGGGCCGGTAACGCTATCGTCGGGCGGCTTGCAGCCGGCCACATTCCACCGGTGACGCTGTCATTCCTGCGCTGGTCGTTCGCCTTCCTGATCATCCTGCCGTTTGCGTGGCGGCACCTCTTGCGCGACTGGGAGCTGATCCGAGGGCACCTCGGCATCATGATCGTGCTCTCGGTCACCGGCATCGGCGCCTTCAACACCCTGCAATACTGGGCGCTCGAACATACCCAGGCGCTGAACACGCTGCTGCTGCAGTCCGCCGGTCCGCTGGTCGTCGCGGTGTGGTCGCTGTTGCTGCTCGGCGTGCGGCTGACGCTGGCGCAGGCGGGAGGCGTTCTATTGTCGATGGCCGGCGTGGTGATCATCCTGATGCATGGCGACCTCACCAAGCTGTCCAACATCGAATTCAACCGCGGCGATCTCATCTTCCTCGTGGCGCTCGCGATCTTCGGACTTTATTCGGTGCTGTCGCTGAAACGGCCGGCCATCCATGGGCTGTCGTTCGTCGCCTTCACCTTCGGCGCCGGCGCTGCCTGCCTGATCCCGCTGTTCATCTGGGAATTGTTCGCGCGGCCGGTGATGCAGATCAATACGGCGAACCTCCTGACGCTCGCCTATGTCGCGCTGTTTCCCTCCACGCTCGCCTATCTCTGCTTCAATCGCGGCGTGCAGCTGATCGGCGCCAACCGCGCCGCGCCGTTCTTTCACGTGGTGCCGGTGTTCGGAACCGTGATGTCGATTGCCTTCCTCGGCGAGCATCCGCAAGTGTTTCACTTCATCGGCTTCACGCTGGTGCTGACGGGGGTGTTCGTCGCGTCACGGAAGCCTCAAACTGCTTAGGATGTGTACTGATAAACGGCCGATGTCCGATTTCCGAGCTCAAGCGGGCTCACGTTTGACCACAGGTGGATGCCCGCAACTGACCCGTAGCGGCTGACGTGGGTAGCGCTGATATCCGGTTCGACCTTAGGACTGACGATCTGCCCTGTAAGGTGCGTCATGAGCAGGCGAAGTCGTAGGAACCGTCCTCAGGCGCGACCGTTTCCCACGCATGAAGAAACCTTTAGCGCCCCGCCCAGAAGCTGCGCCGGGGCTGACGCCCGCCCTCGAGCGGAACATCCATGCGCTAGTCGAACGAAGGAAGCGCGAGCAATCCGATGCGTCCATCCAGCAAAAGGTTGCCGATGCGATAACTTCGTTCACCGGCAGCATGCCGTTTGTTTACCTACACTTATTTGTTTTTGGATTTTGGATAGCCGCAAACGTCCGCTGGCTCCCAGGAATTTCGCCATGGGATGAAAGCTTTGTAGTGCTCGCTATGGTCGCCTCTGTAGAGGCAATCTTTCTTTCGACCTTTGTGCTGATCTCTCAAAATCGTATGGCGGCCGAAGCGGATAGAAGGGCGGAGTTGGATCTACAGATCAGTCTCCTCACTGAACATGAGATTACGAAAGTGGTCGCGCTCCTGAACGAGATAGCCCCCAAATTGGAGATCGATCCCCGGCAGAACGAAGAGTTTCAGGAAGCTGCCTCAGATATCGCGCCGGAGCGAGTTCTCGATAAAATCGAAGAGACTAAGGGCTAAGTAGGCGCAACAACGCTCCCTGTCGCGAGAAGCCAGAAGCCGGAATGACTGATTATGGCCCTAGGCTTCGGATGGTCGGACGCGGTGACTTGCCACGGCAAATCCGCTATCTCTTGAGGTACTTCGTAAGGACGTTCGATGAAGGTTCGCGCCACCAATCTGATGATCGGCACGCTGACCCTGGCCCTGATCGCCGGGTCGCTTGGTGCATGGCTGAGCTACCAGAAATTCGCCGGCATCAAGCAGAAGGTGCCGTTCCGTGTGATCTTCGAAGGTTCGGCGTCCGGCCTGCGCAATGGCGGCAGCGTGAACTTCGCCGGCATCCGGGTCGGCGAGGTGGTGTCGCTGAAGCTCGACCATCCGCGCCGCGTGGTCGCGCTCGCCCTGATCGACGGCAACACGCCGGTGAAGAGCGACACGCAAGTCGGCCTCGAATTTCAGGGCCTGACCGGCATTGCCGCGATCTCGTTCACTGGCGGCTCGGACGAGGCGCCGCCGCCGCCAAAGGGCGCGGACGGCATTCCGGAATTGACAGCCGACCGCGAAGGCACGCTCAACACCCAGGAGAAGATCCGCGTCGCGCTGCGCAACGTCGACCGCGTGATTGCCGATAACGAGGTGGCGATCAAGGACACCTTGCGGAATTTCGAGACGTTCACCGCCTCGCTGTCGGGCAATGGCGAGAAGATCACGTCCGTCATCGCGACCGCCGAATCCGGCGTTGCCGCCGTCGATGGCGCGATGGACAAGACCAAGGATTTCCTCGGCCGCCTCGCCAGCGACAAATATGGCGGCGAACTGTTGCCGACCGTGATCTCGATGCGCGAACTGATCGAAAGCTTTGACAAGAAATCCGGACAGGTGCTGGCCGACGCACGCAAGATGCTCGGCGAAGTCAGCGCCGCCATCAACAAGTCGGATCCGAGACCATCTGCCGCACCGCCGCCCCGCCGCCGCTGAGCTCACCCACATAACAACAAGAATGGAACGCCCAACGTGCTCGACAAATCCGCAAGCTTGACCGCGCCGCCTCCGACCGTGAGTCGACCCGAGAGCGCGGTGCCACGGGCCTTGCAAAAATATCTCTCGCTCGACGATTTCGAGCCGGTGGCGAGGCGGCGAATTCCAAAATTCCTCTATGGCTATATTTCCGGCGGCGCGGAGACCGACGCGGCGCTGCGCGACAACCGCAGAGCCTTCGACGAGTACGGCTTCGTGCCACGCGTGCTCAACGACGTCTCCGGCCGCGACCAGACCGCGACCTTGTTCGGCAAGACCTATGCCTCGCCGTTCGGCATTCCGCCGATGGGCTCTTCGGCGCTCTGCGCCTATCGCGGCGACATCGTGCTGACAGAGGCCGCCAAGGCCGAGAATGTGCCGATGATTCTCAGTGCCTCCTCGCTGATCACGCTTGAGGATGTGCGCGCCGCCAATCAGGACGCGTGGTATCAAGCCTATCTCGCAGGCCTGCCGGAGCGGATCGAACCGTTGGTCGATCGCGTGGCGGCGGCCGGCTATGACACTTTCGTCGTCACTGCCGACGTGCCGGTGCCGCCGAACCGCGAGAACAACATCCGCAACGGCTTTCAGGTGCCGCTTGCGATCACCCCGCGCGTATTCTGGGACACCGTCACGCATCCGCACTGGCTGTTCGGCACCTGGGCGCGCACGTTGATGAATCACGGCATGCCGCATTTCGAGAACATGGATGCGCAGCGCGGTCCGCCGGTGCTGGCGAAGAACCTGATGCGCAACATCGGCGCCCGCGACCAGCTCGCCTGGAGGCATGTCGAGATGATCCGCAAAAGGTGGAGCGGCAAGCTCGTCGTCAAGGGCTTGGTTTCGCCGGCAGACGCGCGCATTGCCCGCGAGAGCGGCGTCGACGGCGTGATGCTGTCCAACCATGGCGGCCGCCAGCTCGACTATACGATCTCGGGGCTGCGCACGCTGCCGGAGATCGCGGCCGAGGCGAAGGGCATGACCGTGATGCTCGACGGCGGCATCCGCCGCGGCACCGACGTGATCAAGGCACTTGCGTTAGGTGCGCATTTCGTCTGGGTCGGCCGCCCCTTCCTCTATGCGGCGATCGCCGGCGGGCAAGGTGGCGTGCAGCGCGCGATCTCGCTATTGAAAGCCGAGATCGACCGCGATCTCGCACTGCTCGGCATCCGCAAGCTCAGCGAGATCACGCCGGACCTGGTGCGGAGGTTTTAGAGCTTGATGAAGCACACCTGAAGCAATGTGATCCGTCACCCTGAGGAGCGCGAAGCGCGTCTCGAAGGGCGACGGCCACCAGCGGGCCGTGCATCCTTCGAGGCTCGCTTCGCGAGCACCTCAGGATGACGGGGATAGCGCAAGCGCCCTGCTCGACCCAATCCCATCCTGCTCTAGCGGATCACCTCTGCCCGTCGTGAACTGAAATCTGGTCGACCGAGAGGCCGCCGATGCGCGCATGCGTCCGCCCGCCGGTCGCCATGACAAGGCCGAACACAATCTCGTCGCGCCGCGGGGCGTCCCAGATCGTCATCTCGGCCGTGCCGAAATGGCTGCGCACATAAGCCGCTTCGATGTGGCCGAGCGGGACCATGATCCGCGTGCCGATCGCACCGACGGTCTTGGCCGCCGGCACGATCGCCTTGGCATGCGAGATCACCTCGCGGATCGCCGCCCCGCCCGCTTCGTGCCAGACCGCGCCGTGCTCCAGTTCGCCGTCGCCGCCGACGATCGCGCCTTTGCCATAGGCTTCGATGACGTCTCCGCCGCCCAGCCGCTCACATAGCGTGCGGGCAAGCTGGTGGCCGAGATCGCGCAAGCCGGCCTGAAACGCCATCAGGTCCGGTTCATAATGGCCGGAATAGGGATTGTTGATGACGGCGAGCGCGGTGCCGATCAACAGCGGCTGCGCCCGGCGTGGCCCGCGCTCGTGCCAGACTTCCTCGACCGAGACTTGCGTCTTCCTGATGTCGTAGGCCGTCACTGCGCGGCCTCGTCGACCACGGGGTTACGCAGCACGCCGATCTTCTCCACCTCGACTTCGACGACATCGCCCGGAGCAAGGAACATCGGCGGCTTGCGCGTGAAGCCGACACCGGCCGGCGTGCCGGTGGCGATGACATCGCCCGGCATCAGGTCGAAGATCTCGGAGGCGTAGTTGATCAGCCGGGGAATCGAGAAGATCAGGAATGAGGTATCCGACTTCTGCACGGTGTTGCCGTTGATACGGGTCTCGAGCTTCAGCTTGGTCGGATCGGGCAACTCGTCCGTGGTCACCATCCACGGCCCGAACGGTCCGGTGCCGACAAAGTTCTTGCCGGCCGCGATCTGCTGCGCATGCATCTGATAGTCGCGCACGCTGACGTCGTTGTAGATCGAATAGCCGGCGACATGGCCCATGGCATCCGCCTCGGAAATGTAGCGGCCGGGCTTGCCGATGATGACGGCGAGTTCGCCTTCCCAATCGAGATGCGTCGACACTTTCGGCCGGATCACCGGCGCGTTGTGCCCGACCTGTGAACGCCAGACCCGCAGGAAGATCGGCGGGAACGCCGTGATCTCCCGCTTCATGCCGTGGGCCACCGCCTCCTGGTGATGGTCGAGATAGTTGCGCACGGCGCATACGATCTTTTCGGGGCGCGGAATCACCGGAAGATATTTGACGTCTGACAGCTTCAGGTCCGGCGTGTGGCCGGCCACGAGTTGATCGCGCTTTTCGAAATCAGAGCTGGCGATGAAGTCCTGCAGCGTGGCGTGGGAAAGCTTGCTGCCGAGGTCAACCACGCCGTCGCCGAGAACCACTCCCCAGGTTTCCTTGCCGTTGTTCAGAAATGAAAGCAGCCGCATGCGACCGGTGTCCTCTTGTTTGGCGATACTGAATTTCGTTCAGGCGCACTATTTTCGAAAATCTTGCCGAACGCAACCCAAATCCATCTCCTAAAGGGTCTCACCGCGCACCTTTTTGAAGCTGTGGCGCTGCCCGCCCGCCCGCTGGGGATCAGCCGGCGCTGATCACGCCGGCGGCGTATTTGGCGACGTTGTTAGACGTGGTCTGGATGTGGCTGCGGATCAGATCGCACGCCTGATCGGCTTTCCGGCCGATCGCGGCCTGCATCAGCGCGCGATGTTCGCCAACTTTGTCGCGCGGGTGCGGCCTGAACATGGCCGACAGATTGCGGTAGCGCTCGGCCCGATCGAACAGCGAGTTTCGCACGGCAAGAAGCGTCGGCGAGCCGGAGGCGGAAACCAGAGCTTCATGGAATTGGCGATGCGTCGCCTTCCATTCGGTATTGCTCGCATAATCTTCCGGAGCCCGCTCCTCGATGCGGGCGAGCCGGTGAAGTGACGAAATAACCCTTATTTCCCAGTCGTCGTCGCCCTTTTCGATCGAGCGGCGCATCAGATCGACCTCGATCAGGATGCGGGCATGCGTCAGGTCGTGCAAATCCTCCAGCGTTACCGGCGCGACCTTGTAGCCGCGCTGCTCCTCGGCGACGACGAGCCCCTCCGCCACCAGCAATGTCAGCGCTTCGCGTAGCGTCGTGAAGCTCGCGCCGAACGAGAGGCGCAGCGCATCGAACTTCAGCGATTCATTCGGCTTGAGCTGGCAGGTGACGATCTCGTTCCGCAGCCGGTGGGCGATGTCGGAGGCGAGCGTCTTGCCGAATTCCTTGCGCGCCTTGAGGGCTGTCGTTGTCATTGATTCTTCTCGCGATCCGCAGGCCGCGATC
Organism: Bradyrhizobium hereditatis; assembly: GCF_020329435.1. Taxonomy (GTDB): domain Bacteria; phylum Pseudomonadota; class Alphaproteobacteria; order Rhizobiales; family Xanthobacteraceae; genus Bradyrhizobium; species Bradyrhizobium hereditatis. Next base: position 397,830 of record NZ_JAGKJK010000002.1, read on the forward strand.
CTAGCCCAAAAGAATCCCGTTGCAATAATTTTCGCAATGGTAGATATTTTCGAAAATAGTTGAAATTGGGGAGGCCGCCTGCATGAAGGCTGTTCTGGTGCATCGCCCTGGGGGCCCGGAGGCGCTCGATTATGCCGAGGTGCCAATGCCTGATCTGGCTGAGCGGGACGTTCTGATCCGCGCGAAGGCCTTCGGCGTTGGCCAGCCTGACAAGCTGATCCGCAGTGGCGTCTACAAATGGATGCCGCCGCTGCCGGCCAATCCCGGTAATGATGTCGCAGGGGTCATCGAAGCGGTCGGCGCAGAGGTGAGCGGGCTCTCCATCGGCCAGCGGGTGCTCCTGAGCGCACGCGACCTTGCCCAGCGCGGCGGGTGCTACGCCGAATATGTCGCTGCTCCCGCGGATGCCGTGCACGTCCTGCCCGAGAATGTCGCGTTCGAGGACGCCGTCTGCCTGCCGAACTACCAGGTCGCCTGGGCCCTGCTGCACAATTGCGGCTCCAAAACGCCGGCCCACTCCGCCCTCATTATCGGCGCCGCCGGCGGCGTCGGAACGTCGCTCGTGCAGCTGGCGAAGCTCGCCGGGATGAAGGTGATCGGAACGGTCTCTACGAGCGAGAAGGCCGCCTTCGCGAAGGAGATGGGCGCGGACGAGATCATCTTCTATCGCGACGAGGACGTCGTCGCCCGCACCCGGGCGCTCACGGGCGGGCGCGGCGTCAGCCTCGTGCTCGACCACGTCTGCGGCCCCGAATTCTATTCCTATCTCGGCGCGCTCGATAGATGGGGCACCATCGTCTCCTACAACGCGTTCGCGGGCCTGCCGGCGGAAAACGCGATGGGCGAGATGCGCAAGTATCTCGACATCTGCCCCGCGATCCGCTGTTTTTCCTTCCACATCTACGATCAGGACCGCGAAGGCCGCCGCGAGATCATGCGAACGGTGATCGGCCACCTTGCCGACGGCGCGATCCGTCCCTCGATCTTCAAGCGCTTCAAGCTCTCGGAAGTGCGCGCCGCGCATGAGCTGCTCGATTCCGGTGCGGCGTTCGGCAAGATCGTGATGACCCCGGATTGAGCGGCGCGATGCCTTCAGTCCAAGCCTTTGCGCGAATCCAGGAGATCACGAGATGATCAAGGTCAAGCGGCTGCGACACGCCACTTTCACCAGCCCCAACATCGAGGCGCAGCTCGACTACTACCAATCCATCATCGGGCTCGGCGTCATCGCGCGCAGCGACGGCCGCATCCTGCTCGGCACTGAATCCGACGAGCTGACTCTGGTGCTCGAACGCAGCCCGGCCTCGCAGTTGACGTCGATCGCGTATGAAGTGGCGCCCACTCTCGAGCTGGCCGATTTGCAGAAAACGTTGGCGAGCCACGAGATCAAATCAGAGATCAGGAGCGATACGGCACCAGGCATTGCGAAGTCGGTGGTGTTCGACGATCCGGACGGGCACCGGATCGAGTTGTTCTCCAGATGGGAGTTCTGCAAGGCGATTGAGCCGATCCGCGGCCTTGCCGTCGCAAAACTCGGCCACGTCGCGCTGCATTCGCCCGATCCCGAGCGAACGGCCAAATTCTTCGGCGACGTGCTCGGCTTCCGCGTCTCCGATCGCATCGAGGAAAATTTTGTCTTCATGCGCTGCGGACCCGAGCATCACGCGATGAATTTTGCCCGCGGCACCGACGGCCGTCTGCATCATCTCGCCTTCGAGCTGCGCGACGCCTCGCACATGCACCAGGCCTGCGACCTGCTCGGGCGCAACGGGTTTCAGATTCTCTGGGGGCCTGTGCGGCACGGCCCCGGCCACAACGTGGCGGTCTACCATCACAATCCCGATCGCCATTTGATCGAGCTCTATTACAGCATGGACGTGATGCTCGACGAAGAGCTCGGCTATTTCGAGCCCCGTCCCTGGCACCGCGACCGTCCGCAGCGGCCGAAGACCTGGGTCGGCCTGCCGCGCGACGTCTGGGGCGTCGGGCCGGCCAAGGAAGCAAGCGAATTTTCTCCGGCGATGCGCGGCGTGAAGTAACCGCGCCGCATCAACACCGCCGGAGCCGACGTTCAAAAACAAAACTATCATGGGATGAAACAGATGGCTCGATCTTTGAACGTGCTGCGCGGACGATGGTTTGCCCTGCGCTGCTGCATCGTTGCCGCGTCGCTCAGCTTCACCTGCCTGGCGCCTTCCGTCGCCGGCGCGCAGACCTATCCCAATCGGTCAATCCGGCTGCTGCACGGCTTCGCGGCGGGCGGCGCAGCCGATACCATGGCCCGCATCGTCTCGGATGGGCTTTCCAAGCGGCTCGGGCAACCAGTGATAGTGGAAGCCAAGCCGGGCGCCGGCGGCAATCTCGCCGCGGACGCCGTCGCCAAATCGGCGCCGGACGGTTACACGATCGGCCTCGTCACGGGAGCGCACGCGATCTCGGGCGCATTGTATAAGCAGCTGGCCTATAGCCCGATCGACAGTTTCGAGATGCTGTCGACGATGGTGTATTACGCGCTGGTGATCGCGGTTCGCGCCGATCATCAGGCGAAGACGCTGGCAGACCTGATCGCGATGGCGAAAGCCAAGCCCGACGCCCTGAGTTACGGCTCGGTCGGTTTCGGCAGCACGCATCATCTTGCCGGAGAGCTGTTGAACATCACCGCCGGCACCAAGATGGTGCATGTTCCCTATCGCGGCGACTCGCTGACCGTCACCTCCCTGCTCGCCGGCGACGTTCCCGTGATCGTCGGAACGACCGTGCTGCTCGCAAGCCAGATCGAAGGTGGCGCCATTCGCGGCCTCGCAGTGACCTCGCCCGCGCGGACGAAACTGCTGCCGAACGTGCCTTCGGTGCAGGAAGCCGGTGTCAAGGATTTCGACGTCCGAACCTGGGCGGGGCTAGTGGCTCCAAAAGGCACGCCACCCGAGATCGTCAAGCGGCTGCATGCGGAGATCCAGTCGATGCTGGCCGATCCCGCGACCAAGACGACGCTGGAAACGGCGACCGGCGGCGAAGTCCGCGGCAGCACGCCGGAAGAGATGCGTGCGCTGATATCAGCCGAAATCGGCAGATGGACGAAGGTTATCAACGATGCCGGCATTCCGCGTATCTGAGGAATTGGGCCGGGGTTGGTGGAAAGCTCTGAGGCACCGCGCTCTCAGCGACAAGACTGTCGTCACCCGCGAAGGCGGGTGGTCCAGTATTCCAGAGACGTTCGCGGTCAATCGAAAGGCCGCGGGCGTACTGGATACCCCGCTTTCGCGGGGTATGACAGGGAGGGGTGCTACTCGCAGTGCCTGTCACTGTTCCGCAGCGGCAAAAGGCGAAAGCGCAATGCATAAGGCATTGTAGCATTGCGCGCGCGGGACTTGTCGCGTGGCGGAAAATCCGGCCCTATTCCGCCCTGCGATATGACCAAACCCGCACCAGCGCCGCCCGCCTTTCGTCCGGTCCGATGGCTGACCAACCAGCCTTATCTGCTGCTGAGCCTGACCTCGCTGTTCTGGGCCGGCAACATCGTGCTGGCGCGCCATGTCGCCGGCCATGTGCCGCCGCTGACGCTATCCTGCATCCGCTGGATCGGCACTTTTCTCATTCTCTTGCCCTTTGCCTGGCCGCATCTGAAGCAGGACTGGCCGGTGCTGCGCGCGCATCTGCCGATGATGCTGTTTCTGTCGCTGGTCGGATTCGCCTATAACAACGCGATTTCCTACTGGGCCCTGCAATATACCGAAGCACTGAATGCGCTTCTGATCCAGTCGGCGGGGCCGCTGTTCGTCGCGCTGTGGTCGCTGGCGCTGTTCGGCGTCCGCCTGGCGGGTGCGCAGCTCGCGGGCATCACCATCTCGCTCGTGGGCGTCTTGACCATCATCCTGCGCGGCGATTTCAGCGCGCTCGCCGGCATCAGCTTCAATCGCGGCGACCTGATGTTTGCAAGCTCGCTGGTGTCATTCGGCCTCTATTCAGCGCTGATCCCGCGCCGGCCGGTGACACACGCGCTGTCGCTGATTTCGTTCACCACCTGCTGCGGCGCGCTGATGCTGGTGCCGTTCTCGATCTGGGAATATTCGACCGGGGCCACGCTGAAATTCGACCTCATCTCGATGGCGACGCTCGGCTATGCCGTGATCTTTCCCTCGACGCTTGCCTACCTGTTCTTCAACCGTGGGCTGGCGCTAATCGGGCCCAATCGTGCTGCGCCGTTCTTCCACCTGGTGCCGGTATTCGGTTCGGCGATGGCAATCCTGTTGCTCGGCGAGCAGTTGCGGTTATTCCATCTCGTGGGCTATGCGCTGGTACTTGCCGGCGTCGTGATCGCATCGAGGCGGACTTCGGCAGGCAAGACCTAGCAAGCCTGCCGCGTGGTATCCTGCGGGCTTCCACTTTGTCCTCCGGCGGGCTAGCTTGCCGGCCATTTCAACATAAGAACAAATGAGGAAACGACTAAATGTTCGCGTTATTGAAGCGGTACCGGCATGTCGCAGCAGCGGCTCCCCTGATGCTGGCGATGATCGCCACCGCTACCGCGCAGGCGCCCTATCCGAGCCGCAACATCACGCTGGTGCTCCCCTTCGCCGCCGGCAGTGGCACCGACACCACCACCCGCATCATCTCGAAGGAGCTCGGCACCGCGCTCGGCACCGGCATGGTGATCGAGAACAAGGCCGGCGCCAACGGCTCGATCGCGGCCAGCTATGTCGCGCGCTCGGCGCCCGACGGCTACACGCTGTTCGTGACGACCAACACGTCGCATTCGGCCAATCCGTACCTGCTCAAGAACATGACGTACGATCCGATCAAGGATTTCACGCCGATCGCGCGCACCGGCGATCTGCCCTTCATGCTGGTGATTCATCCGGACATTCCGGCCAATTCCGTCGCCGAGCTGATCGCACTCGCCAAGAAGGAGCCGGGCAAATACACCTATGCCAGCGGCAGTTCGGCGGCGATCGTCGCGGGTGCGACCTTCGCGCGTCTCGCCGGCATCGACCTGTTGCACGTTCCCTACAAGAGCTCGCCGCCGGCGCTGACCGACCTGATCGCCGGCCGCGTCTCCATGATGTTCATCGACGTTCCGACCGGCCTGCCCCACGTCAACGCCAAGGCGCTGAAGGCACTGGCGGTGACGACCAAGAAGCGCTCGGCGTTGCTGCCCGACCTTCCGACGATGGACGACACCGTGAAAGGTTTTGATATCACGTCATGGCAGGGCTATTTCGGCCCGGCCAACCTGCCGAAGGACATCGTCACCAAGCTCAACGCGGAGATCCGCAAAGTCGTCGAACGGCCCGACATCAAGAGCCAGCTCGCCGAGCGCGGCATGGAGGCCTTCTCCGGCACGCCGGAAGAGTTCGATGCCTTCGTCAAGGAGCAGCTCGTCGTGTGGGAGAAGCTGATCACCGCGGCGGGGATCGAGAAGCAGTAGCGGAGCTGCGCCCTCTCCCCGTCATTGCGAGCGCAGCGAAGCAATCCATGCCTCAGCACGGGGATAGATGGATTGCTTCGTCGCTGCGCTCCTCGCAATGACGGATGGATGCTGCCCACCCTTCGGTCCTCGTGTCCCGGACGCGGTGCAGCACCTCTTGGTGATGCACCGCAGAGCCGGGACCCACGGCGCGATGGACCCCGGATCAGCAGCGCATCACTTCGCGCTGCGCAGCATCCGGGGAACGCAGGACACGGCGAGATCCTACGCCGCGCGCACCTTGACCAGGAATTCGTCGACCGCGCTGCGCAGCATGCCTGATTGCGTATCGAGTTCGCGGGCGCTTGCTAGCACCTCGGTTGCCGCCTTGCCCGTGGCCTCGGCCGCGGTGGTGACGCCGCCGATATGGGCCGAGATCTCGTTCGATCCGGCCGCCACCGACTGGATGTTGCGGGCGATTTCGCGCGTCGCGCCGCCCTGCTGCTCGACGGCAGTCGAAATCGAGACCGTGATCTCGCTCATCTGCGCGATGGTTTCGGTGATGCCGCCGATCGAGGCGACCGCCTCGCTGGTGGACGCCTGCATGGCGGCGACTTGAGAGGAGATTTCCTCGGTTGCCTTCGCGGTCTGGTTGGCGAGCGCCTTCACCTCTGACGCCACGACCGCAAAGCCGCGGCCGGAATCGCCGGCGCGCGCCGCTTCAATGGTGGCGTTGAGCGCGAGCAGATTGGTCTGCGCGGCGATCGAATGGATCAGCTTGACCACTTCGCCGATCTTCTCGGCGCCGGTCGAGAGCGCGCCGACGGTGGCGTTGGTGCGTTCGGCATCGCTGACGGCCTTGGCGGCGATCTCGCTGGAGCGCGTCACCTGGCGGGAAATTTCCGTCACCGAGCTCGATAGCTCTTCCGCGGCCGAGGCCACCGTGCCGACATTGTCGGACGAGCGCTGCGATGCCGCGCCGACGGTTGCAGCGCGCGCGCTGGCGTCGCTGGCGGTCGAGGTCATCGACTGCGCCGTGCTCTGCATGCCGGCGGCCGCCGTCGAAACCGAGCGGACGATGCCGGTCACGCTGCGCTCGAAGTCGCTGGCGATGCTTTCCATCGCCGCGCGCCGTTCGGCCTCCGCGCGCGCCTGCACCTCGGCTTCCTTCTTTTCGAGCCCGCGGATGCGCAGCGCATTGTCCTTGAAGATTTGGACGGTCGCGGCCATCGCGCCGATCTCGTCGCCGCGGCCGATGCCGGGAATTTCGCCGTCGAGCCGGCCCTCGGCGAGGTCCTGCATGCGGGCACCGAGCTGGCCCAGCGGCTTGGAAATGCTGCGGCCGATCATCCAGGCGATGCCGCCGGCCACCAGAGCGATGCCGAGAACGGCAAGCCCGAGCAGCGCCGCGAGCGGCTTCATCTTGGCGTCGAGGTCGTCGAGATAGGCGCCGGTGCCGACGAACATGTTCCAGCCGGGGATCGGAACCGCGTAGGAGAATTTGCGAATCAGTTCCTCTTGTCCGGGTTTACGGAATTCATAACGCAGCATGATTTCGCCGTTCGCCGCGACGCCGTCGCGCAGCTCGCGCACCAGCTTGCGGCCACCGGTGTCGATGTCCATGCGGTTCTGGCCGATCTGGCTGGGAACCGGCGCCAGCACGGCGACACCGTCCATCGTGTAGGCGAACACATAACCATTGCCGTTGTCGAAGGTCAGCGTATTGCCGCGCTTGCTGAACTCGGCAATGGCCTGCTCCTTGGTCATCTGGCCCGCGGCGACCTGCTTCTGCAGCCCGAGCGCCATGTTGCGCGCCATATCGACGACCGCCTTGGTCTGCTCGATCCGCGCATTGAGCATCTCACGCTGCATCAGATAGCCTGCGAGAACGCCGGCGGCGCACAGGCCGAGCAGCGTCACGCCCACCAGAATGCCGAGCTTGGGAGTGATCTTGAGATTGGTGAGCTTCACGACGGTCTCCAGAAATAGGCGCGTGGCACGCGATTTGGCCGATTGATTTCGCGCACAATATCGTGAGACCCTTTAGCGCTTTGTTACGAAGACGGCGGAAGACGGCGCTTTCCGATAGGAGATCAACCGACGATTGTAGCAAGCGACGACCAGGTCGCGTAAAAAGGGAACTTACGTCAAAGAAGAAAGTGGCGGCGCTCGCCGCCTCAAACCAACACCGAAAATAAATCGGGAGAGCAGGAAATGCCGAAATTCAGGGTGGTCACGCCAAAGGGCGCAAGCTTTACGGTCGCCGGCGGCGGCTACGATTATGAGAAGGAAGCGCTCGATCCAATCGGGGCCGAAATCATCGAGGCGCCAGCCAACGAGGCCGAATTCATCGCCGCCGCAAAGACCGCGGACGCGATCTACGCCAAGGGCATGCCGATCACGAAGGCGATCATCGACGCGCTCGAAAACTGCAAGGTAATCACGCTCGGCAGCGTCGGCGTCGACAGTGTCGACGTCAAGGCCGCCACCGCCCGCGGCATTCCCGTCACCAACGTCCCCGATACTTTCATCGAGGAAGTCGCCGACCATGCCATGATGCTGCTGCTGGCGGGTTTTCGCCGCCTCGTCGAGCAGGACAAGATGGTGCGCACCGGCCGCTGGTCGGAAGGCCGCCCCGCTTTGTTGAAGATTCCGCGCCTGATGGGCCAAACGCTTGGCTTCATCTCCTTTGGCCGCGTAGCGCGCGCGGTCGCCAAGCGCGCCGCTCCTTTCGGGCTGCGCATGATGGCCTACGACCCCTTCATCCAGGAAACGCTGATGTACGACCACGGCGTGATCCCGGCGACGCTGAACGAAGTGCTGCAGCAGTCGGATTTCATCTCCATGCATGCGCCGGCGCGGCCCGAGGTGCATCACATGCTCACCGAGAAGCATTTCCGCCAGATGAAAAATTCCGCCATCTTCATCAACACGGGCCGCGGCGCCACGGTGGACGAGGAATCGCTGATCAAGGCGCTGCAGGAAGGCTGGATCGCGCATGCCGCGCTCGACGTGCTGGAACAGGAGCCGCCGTCGCACAACAACCCGCTGCTCTCGATGGAAAACGTCACCCTGACCGCCCATGTGGCGTCGGCCTCGGCACGTTTTGACGAAGCGCGCAAGCGCCGTGTGGGCTACGAATTGTCACTGGTCCTCTCCGGCATGTGGCCGGTAAGCTGCGTCAATCCGTCGGTGCTGCAGAACACCTCGCTCCGGCGCTGGCAACCTGTCAGCATGGATCGAGGGCCCAACAGCTAACAACGGCAAGAAGCGTTTTTCGAACGACGTGGTTCACCGGCGATCAACGCCGGGAACCGATACAGGGAGAGAAGCATGAGGAACGACATCACCCGTCGTGAGGCGCTGGTATTGGGCGCATCCGCTGCTGCGCTGGCTGCGACCGGCGCATCGGCGCAAACCGCGTCCACCATCAAGGCCGCCGACGTCCCCGCCCCCAAGCGCGAGATCGAGAAGGGCGCGACCTTGCGCATGCTGCGCCCGGTGCGCTTCGTGCAGGCCGACGAGGACGTGTTCCGCGCCAATGCGAAGGCCTTCAGCGACAAGACCGGCGTCGAGGTGAAGGTCGATTTCGTCGGCTGGGAAGACATCAACCAGCAGACCGCGGTGACCTCGAACTCCGGCGCCGGCCCCGACATCATCATCGGCTTCTCCGATGCGCCGCACATCTATATCGATAAGCTAGTCGAGCTGACCGACGTCGCCGACTATCTCGGCAAGCGCTACGGCGGCTGGCTGCCGCTGGCGCAGAAATACGGCAAGCGCAACAAGAGCGATGCCTGGATCGGATTGCCGTTCGGCGCCACCGCCGGCCCGCTGATCTACCGCAAGTCGGTGCTGCAATCGGTCGGCTATGACAAGGTTCCGGAAGATCATGCCGGAATCCTCGAGCTGTTCCAAAAGCTGCAGAAGGCCGGCAAGCCGGCCGGCTTTGCACTCGGCAATGCCAAGGGCGACGGCAATGGCTTCGCCAACTGGGCGCTGTGGTCGCACAACGCTTCCCTGCTCGATGAGGAGGGCAACGTCATCATCAACAGCAAGGAGACCATCGCCGCACTGAAGTGGGTCAAGGACCTCTACCCGACCTTCATTGCCGGCACGCCATCCTGGAACGACGTCAGCAACAACCGCGCCTATTCCTCGCAGGAAATCTCGCTGACCGCCAACGGCGTCTCGCTGTACTTCTCGCTGAAGAACGATCCGGCGACCCGTGCGATCGCCGAGGACAGCGAGCATCAGCTCTTGCCGAAGGGCGTGGCCAAGGTCTCGCCGATGGCGGGCCTGACGCTGAACGCGATGCTGTTCAAGCACAGCCCCTATCCCAACGCCGCGAAGGCCTTCCTGCAATTCATGCTGGAAAAGGAACAGTACGAGCCGTGGCTCAACGCCAACTCCGGCTACTGGTCGCAGCCACTCGCGGCCTATGCCGAAGCCGGCGTCTGGTCCAGCGATCCCAAGGTCAAGATCTTCAAGGACACGATGCTGAGCACCTACTACGACGGCTACAAGGGTCCGATCTCGACCGCCACCGGCGCGGTCAGCGCCGATTACGTGCTGATCCAGATGTGCGCGGCCGTCGCGACTGGCGCCTCGACGCCGGAGGCTGCGGCCGCGGAAGCGGAGCAGCGTGCGAAGCGGTATTTCCGCCGGCAGGGGCGCGGCTGAACCGCAAATCTGGTCACCGTCATTGCGAGCGAAGCGAAGCAATCCATAGCGCCACAAAAGAGGAATGGATTGCTTCGTCGCTTCGCCCCTCGCAATGACGACGGTGGATGAGAATTCAATGTCCGTAACCACCCTCCCCTCGCGCAGCATGGCGCTCCGGCAACCCGGCTGGATCGCGCGGCTGTTCGACTACAAGCCATTCCTGATCGTGATGTGCCTGGCGCCCGCGATCGGGTTGCTCACCGTATTTCTCACCTATCCACTCGGCCTCGGCGTCTGGCTCGCCTTCACCGATACCACGATCGGCCAGCGCGGCATCTACATCGGCCTTGAGAACTTCCAGTACCTGCTCAAGGATCCGCTGTGGTGGAACGCGGTGTTCTACAGCATCTTCTACACCGGCATTGCTACAATCGGGAAATTCGCGCTCGGCTTCTGGCTGGCGCTTCTGCTCAACAACCATTTTCCGTTCAAGAGCCTTCTGCGCGCCATCGTGCTGCTGCCATGGATCGTGCCGACGGTGCTGTCGGCGCTGGCGTTCTGGTGGATCTATGATCCGCAGTTCTCGATCATTTCCTATCTCCTGGTCGACGTCTTGCACATCCGCTCCACCAATATCGACTTCCTCGGCACGCCCTGGCCGGCGCGCTTTTCGCTGATTGCAGCCAATATCTGGCGCGGCATTCCCTTTGTCGCGATCTCCCTGCTGGCGGGGCTGCAGACGATCTCGCCCTCGCTCTATGAAGCCGCGATGCTCGATGGCGCCACCGCCTGGCAACGCTTCCGCTACATCACTCTGCCCATGATGATGCCGATCCTCGCGATCGTCATGACGTTCTCGATTATCTTCACCTTCACCGACTTCCAGCTCGTCTACGCCATCACCCGGGGCGGGCCGGTCAACTCTACCCATTTGCTCGCAACGCTCGCCTTCCAGCGCGGCATCGCCGGCGGAGAGCTCGGCGAGGGCGCGGCGATCGCGGTGTCGATGATTCCGTTCCTCGTATTCGCGACCTTGTTCAGCTACTTCGGCCTCGCGCGCCGCAAATGGCAGCAGGGAGAAGCCAATGACTGACGTAGCCGCCTCGCCCGGCAACAGCAATGTCGCCAGCGCCACGCCCGATACCATGTCGTGGGATTCCCGCGCGCGTCGGATGGTGATGATCTATCTGCCGCTGGCCTGCTTCGTGATCATCTTGCTGTTTCCGTTCTACTGGATGACGGTCACCTCGTTCAAACCGAACGCGGAGCTTCTGAACTACAAGGAGCACAATCCGTTCTGGATCTCCTCGCCGACGCTGGCGCATATCAAGCACCTTCTGTTCAACACCGCCTATCCGACCTGGCTGAAGACCACGATGCTCGTGGCGATCGGCTCAACCTTCCTGTCGCTGTTCGCCTCGACGCTCGCAGCCTATGCGATCGAGCGCCTGCGCTTCCGCGGCAGCCCCTATGTGGGCCTCGGCATCTACCTCGCCTATCTGGTGCCGCCCTCGATCCTGTTCATTCCGCTGGCCACCGTGATCGTGCAATTCGGCCTGTTCGACTCGCCGCTGGCGCTGATCCTGGTCTATCCGACCTTTCTGGTGCCGTTCTGCACCTGGTTGTTGATCGGTTATTTCAAGTCGATCCCCTATGAGCTCGAGGAATGCGCGCTTGTCGACGGCGCGACGCGGCTGCAGATCCTGCGGCGGATCACGCTGCCGCTCGCTGTGCCAGGCCTGATCTCGGCCGGCATCTTCTCGTTCACACTGTCGTGGAACGAGTTCATTTACGCGCTCGCCTTCATCCAGAGCGGCGCCAACAAGACGGTGCCGGTCGCGATCCTCACCGAACTCGTCACCGGCGACGTCTACCAGTGGGGCGCGCTGATGGCGGGCTCGCTACTCGGCTCGCTGCCGGTCGCGCTGTTCTACTCGCTGTTCGTGGATTACTACGTCTCATCGCTGACCGGCGCGGTGAAGGAGTAAACCGCTTAGCGGGGCTTGAACTCCACCGGCACGTTGAAGGGCATCGACCCGTAGGTGATCTCGGGCGGAAACGCCGGGAATGGCGAGGCCTGGCGGATCATTGCCATGGCCTGTGCATCGAACGCCGCAACGCCCGACGAGCCGCCGAGACGGCTGGACTGCACCTGACCACTACGGTTCAACGTGAAGCTCAGCCGGGCGACGCCGCGCTGACCATTGCCACCCGACGGATACTGGTGGAAGCGCATCAGATGCGCCCGGACGCGCTGGCTGTAAGCGGCCATCGCCGATGCTGCCGCGCCCGCGCTGATCGCCGACGCGGCAGGCGCCTGGCGCTCGGCGCGTGGCGGCGCGCTGGTGCGTGGTGCGGGCGGTGCCTCCGACGGCTTCTTGGCATCCGGCCGGACGACTTTTGGCTTGACCGGGATCGGCTTCTGATCCGGGACCGCTTGCGTCGGCTCCGGCTTTTGCGGCGTCGGCTGCTGTTTCTGCTCCGGCGGCGCAACGACCTCCGGCTTTTCCTGTGGCGGGGTCGGAGCGATCTGTTCCTGCACGAGCTCCGCGGCCGCCGGCTCGGGCGGCGCCGCGTCCGCCTGCTGCATCTCAGGTCCCGGCGTTATGTCCATCGGCGCGGTTTCCGGCGACGAGGTGACTGGCGCGAGATCGATCATGATGGCAGGCATCGACACGCCGGGCGCCGGCCGCTGCGTGTGCCAGTTCATGGCCAGCGCAATCAGCGCGGCATGCGCTGCAAGAATCGCAAACGCCGAGGCCCCCCAGCGCCGCATATCGGCCTGGTCGGAGACGTCGTGGAGCGCGAACGCGTTCATGGAATTAGCTGCGGCCGTCGAGGCCGACCAGCGCGATCTTGAGATAGCCGGCGTTGCGCAGAAGGTTCATCACCTCCATCAGGTCGCCATAGCTGACCGCCTTGTCGGCGCGCAGAAAAATGCGCTCGTCTTTCTTGCCATGCGTGGCGCTGTCGAGCGTGGAAGTCAGTGCATCGCGCGCGATGATGTCCTCGCCGACCGCGACCGAAAGATCCGGTTTCACGGTGACGAATACCGGCTGGTCCGGTCGTGGCGACGGCTCGACGGCGCTGGCAGGCAGATCGACGCCGAGATCGACGGTTGCGAGCGGCGCGGCGACCATGAAGATGATCAGGAGCACCAGCATCACGTCGATGAATGGCGTGACATTGATCTCGTGAGCCTCGACAAGATCGTCGCCGCCGCCGCGCGTCCGTCCGCCGACTGTTTGCCCGAGCTTCGCGCCCATCGCGTTACTCCGCGGCGCGCGCGAGACGGAACGTGCCGCGGTCGCCCTCGCGGCTGATCAGGAGCAGCACAAGCGCCGAGGCATCGCCGAGCAGCGCGCGGTGGGCCGCGATGGTGCGGGTGAGATGGTTGTAGATCACGACCGCCGGGATTGCCGCGACGAGACCAAGCGCGGTCGCGAGCAAGGCCTCCGCGATGCCGGGCGCCACCACGGCGAGATTGGTGGTCTTGGCTTCGGAAATGCCGATGAACGAATTCATGATGCCCCAGACCGTGCCGAACAGGCCGACGAACGGCGCGGTGGCGCCGATGGTCGCGAGCACGCCGGTGCCGCGCGCAATCTGCCGCGACATCGCCGCTTCCACCCGCTCCAGCCGCAGCGCGACACGCTCCTTGAGGCCATCGTCAAAATGGCCGCCGGAAAGGCTGGCCTCGCGCGCGGCCGACTGAATGATCTGCGCCACGGCGTCGTTGCCGCCGCGGGTCTCCTGTTCGGCCTTGGCCAGCACCGTATCGCTTTCCAGCAAGCCCAGTCGCCGTTTGGCGGTCGCCGTCTTGCGGTGTATTTCGATGGTTTTTGCCAGCCAGATCGTCCACGTCACCAGCGAGGCGAAGGCGAGCCCGACCATCACCGCCTGCACCACCACGTCCGCATTCACAAACATGTTCCAGGGCGACAGGTTGCGCGGCAGCAGCGCGGTATCCATGGCAGCGAGCGCTGTACCCGGCGAGATAGCCGCGGCGATCGCGCCACACCAACGGATCATAACGTCCAGCACTCGTTGCTGCATGATCGTCTCCCGGGTTGACAATGCGGATCGGTTTTACGCCGCGCGGGCGGACGCGATCCTCTCGCCAAGCGCATGAAAGCGCTGCAACTGGTCAACGCGCAGCGCACGCGTCTCGTCGCGACCGACGAACACCTTGAACATGATGCCGCCATCGACATTGATGAACGCGATGAAGGCCGACGACTTGCCCATGAACGGACGCTCGACGAAAGCGATCGCCGCGCAGCGCTCATGCCGCAAATGGCCGTGCAGCCCCTTCGGCTGCATCAGGTTGAAATAGCCGCGGCCGACTTCACCCGCCGGCACGCTGCCGGTGAACTCGAAGATCGCGTCATCGGTATGGACGATCAGCGTCACCTCGCCCCACTGCGCGACGTCATTCATCGCGGCGGCGAATTCACTGCCGGGACCGAAACGCACCATCGTATCGGGCAGCGCCTCCAGCACGGCGCGCGGGGTTACCTTCCGCTGCCGCGCCACGTCCTCGATCACCGCGCCCGGATTGTCAGCCATGTAGGCCTTGAGATCGGCGAGATCCGTGTTCAACATGAACAGCCCTCCCCGTCAGGCGGCGGCGCTGGATTTGCGCTCGCTCAGGATCACTTCAAATCCTTCGAACTTGGGATGGCCGAGATAGAGGCTTTCGCCGGTCTTGTTGTCGGCGCGGGCATGCGCGCGGCGGAATTCTTCCGAGCGGGTCCAGGCCTCGAACGCGGCCTTATCGACCCAGACCGTGTGCGACGAATACAGCGTGTGATCTTCGGCGACGGGCCCCTTGAGCAGGTGAAACTCGACGAAGCCGGCCATGTTGCTGAGATAGGACTCGCGCGTGCGCCAGACATTCTCGAAGGCCGCTTCGGAGCCAATCTTCACCTGGAACCGGTTCATCGCGATAAACATTTGAAATCTCCTTAGCTGGGTTGCTGGGGTGCGCCTGGCGTACCGTTTGAGTTGGTTGGAAACAAGAACGCGCCGAAGCCGCGCTGGAGCATCAGCGCGGCCCGGTGCAACTTTAGTGGTTTGTCAGCTCGTCGAACTACACTCCGCCAAAGTGAATCTTTAGCCCGGCCTTGTAGACCCTGCCCGGTCCGGGGCTCGACCACAGCACATCGTTTTGGTTGGTGCCGTCGGTGGAACTGCCGGGGATGGCATAGGGCCGGTAGTACTGGTTCAAGAGATTGTCGATCGAGGCCGTGAAAACAACGTCCTTGGTCGCGTTCCAGGTCAGGTACAGATTGACCAGGTCATAGCCAGTTGCGGGCAGATAGCCGGGGGGCACGTCGTTGTTGGGACCGAACGAGGACCATTGCGCTGCGAGGATCAGTCTACGATCGAGCAGGCGCACACCGCCGGTCGTGGTGATCTTGCGCGGGGTGATGGTCGCGAGCCCGACATTGGTGGCGACGTTCTTGCCCTGCATCAGGTGACCCGAGAAACCGACATACCACAGGCCGGTGTCATACGCAGTTTCCCACTCGAAGCCTTCGATCCGGGCGTGCGCGATGTTCTGATACTGATAGAACTGGCTGAACAGGCCGGGGACCGGGACCAGGATGGCTGGCCGCGGGGTCGACGCGACGAGGTCGATATAGCCATCGACGTCATTGCGGAAGACATTGAACTTGCCGCGGAAGCTGTCGCCAGCCGCGAACACGTCGTTGTACTTGAGATTAACGCCGACTTCCTTGTTCTTGCCGACCTCCGGCCTCAGGTTCGGATTGGACAGGAAGCAGAACAGGCCGGCAGTGCCGCCCGGGCACGGGAAGAGCGGGGGACCACCGCCTGTGGCATGCGCGCCGGCGATCAACGTCTCGGTAATCGCGGGCGCGCGGTAGCCTTCGGCATAGCTGGCATAGGGCGTGAAGCCGGGCACCGGCGTCACGCCGACCGTGAACTTCGGCGAGAACCGGTCGCCACCGCCGCCGGTCGCAACAAACGGCGAATGAAGGTCGTAACGGTCGTAGCGGATCGCACTGATGGCCTCGAACCAGGTCGAGTAATTCTGCTTCAATTGCGCGAACCCGCCGGACACGGTGCGCAGGCCGCTGGGCGTAGTGACGTTGGAATTGCCGCGGCTGTCGAAGGTCCTCACGTCATCCTGAAACGCATCGAGGCCAAGCGTAACCGCGTTACGCCAATCGCCGACATTGAACCTCGTCGTGTTGTTGACGTCGATCCCGAGCGTATCGAGCACATAGCCGCGCCTGTCGCCGACGCAGCCCGAGATGTTGTTGCCGAATGCGCCACCGCAGATCGCAGGAGCGCTCGTGCTATTATGATGGGTCTTGACCTGGTCGTTGTCGGTGCGGTTACCGTACAGCGACATATTCCAATCCCAGAGATTGTCGTCCGGCCTGGCGTACTTCCAGGTCAGCGTTCCCGTGTAGTTCTTGACGTCGGATGCGTAGACCGACGAACCCTGGAAGAGCGCGCGTTGCGCCGCCGTCAGTACCGGCCCGCGGTTGAACTGGCCGATGTTGTATTGGTAGTCCTGAAAGATGCCGCCGAGCTTGATCTCATGGCCTTCCGCGGGACGGACGGTGACCTTCATCAGGCCAGCCGCGATCTCGTTGCCGGTATTGCCGATCTCGGTGCCGTTGCCATCCTTGTAATTGCCCTGCGTGCGATAGACTGCGCCGCCGAACACGTCGACATTGGGATCGGCGCGTACACCGCCGAAGATCGAGCCGAGGCCGCGAGCGTTGTTGGTGCCGCCAGAGCCGGTCATGTCGACGCCCCAGCGTTCGCCCGGGCGCACCACGTCATCGATGTCCTTGGTGCGGAACGAGACAACGCCGCCGATTGCACCAGAGCCGTAGATGTTCGCGGTCGGACCGCGCACGACGTCAACGCCGCCGACCAGCTCGGGATCGAGGAAGAACGAGCCGTTGGCGTTGTGACCGGTACGCTGATAGTTCTGCCGCGCGCCGTCGACGACAACGGCAACGCGGCCGAAATCCTGCAAGCCGCGAATGTTGATCACGGTCGAGGGATCGTCACCGCGCTCCTGGACCGACACGCCAGGTATTTGGTACAGGATGTCGGACAGTCGGTTCGGCTGCAGGCCCTGGATCTGTTCGAGCGTCACCACGCTGACGGGAGCGAGCGCGTCGATGGCGCGCTCCTCGGTCTTGGTCGCAACTGCCGTAATCGTATCGAGCGACTGCACCGGCGCGGCTCCAATCTGCGCCCGCGCATTCATTGCCGGCGCTGTTGCCTGCTGATCCTGCGGCGGCTTCGCCGGCTTGCGCCGCGACTGCTTCTGCCGCTCGGACGAGCCGCTCGCAGCCTGCGTATCCGCCGTCTGCGCGTTGCCGGCTTCCCCGCCCAGCAATGCAATTGAAAACACCGACGCGCCCAACAAGAGGGCGCGCGAAATCCTAGCCCCATCAGCCATACAGCCCCGACCCCGATATCCGTTCTTGGGTTTGGCTGGCGGGCGCTGCGCGTAAGTTGCGAGCTGCTTGCTGGCTACCACATTCTGGACGCAGGCATTTCGCCTGCATCATGTCATGCTTTGGTTACGTGGCGGGTTCCCGGCGGTCAAGAACCGCATCAGGCACTTTATATCAATTGTAAACTGCCACAGTTGGATTGCGGCGCATCGCACCTGTACAAACGGGCCTTCACATAGACCTCTTCGGGGCGCCACAGACGACATGTCCGCAGCAACAGGAGACAAGTTCAAAGACGCCCGGACACAAGCCGGCAATTCCGCTTCTGCTGCGAGGTCACTTGCCATCAGCGGCAACCGGATCGACAGCCGCGAACTGTTCGCGAGCGAGCGCGAGATCATCATCGCGCATGGCGCGGACAATTATCGTCTGCGGCTGACGTCGCAGAACAAGCTGATCCTGACCAAGTGACCGATCAGGTAAACTGGTAATGGCAATTTGTCGCACGCTCGCATGGTCGGCCGCCTGCTTCCTGCTCGGCGGCGCCGCGCTGGCCGAGGGCATTACGGTGCGTGATGCACGCAACCGCGACGTCACGATCAGCGACCCTGCGCGGATCGTCTCGATCGGCGGTGCGATCACGGAAATTCTCTATGCGCTGGGCTTCGAGGATCGCATCGCCGGCGTGGACTCCACCAGCTTCTATCCTCCCGCAGCGCTGCGCGACAAGCCGAATGTCGGCTATATGCGTCAGCTTTCGGCCGAGGGCGTCCTTGGGCTCAATCCATCGCTGGTAGTGGCCGTGCAGGGATCCGGACCAAAGGAAACCATGGACGTGCTTGAGGCGGCCAGGGTGCCGCTGGTGCTGGTGCCCGAGACTTTTTCGGAAGCGGGTCTGATCGACAAGATCAAGTTGGTCGGTCACGCCATGGGCGCGGACAAGCGCGCCGAATGCCTGACGACGGCGGTTTCCGGCGATCTGGCCCAACTGCGCGAGCTGCGCGCCAAGGTGACCAAGCCGGTCCGCGTCATGTTCGTGATGTCGCTGTTGAACGGCCGCGCGATGGCCGCCGGCAAGAACACCGCGGCGAACGAGATCATCGCGCTTGCCGGCGGCGTCAACGCCATCGACGGCTATGACGGCTACAAGATCATCAATGACGAGGCGATCGTCGCGGCCAAGCCCGACGTGGTGCTCTCGATCCAGCGCGGCAAGGACTCGGTGGCTGCAGAAGCCGTATACGCCCATCCCGCCTTCGCGCTGACCCCGGTCGCGGCCAACAAGACCTTCATCTCCATGGAAGGCCTCTATTTGCTCGGCTTCGGTCCGCGCACCGCTGCCGCCGCCCGCGATCTTTCGGTCAAGCTCTATCCGGCACTGGCGCCCCAGGCGGAGAAGTTCAAGCCGGCAGCGCTCACTGCCGATTGCCGGCAATGACCGCTGTCACTGATGCCGGCGCGAAGCGCCGCAGCGGTTATGCGTTGCGGCCGCCCGCTTCTCTGACGTTGCTTTGCCTGCTCGCCGCGC
This sequence comes from Bradyrhizobium hereditatis, assembly GCF_020329435.1. Taxonomy (GTDB): domain Bacteria; phylum Pseudomonadota; class Alphaproteobacteria; order Rhizobiales; family Xanthobacteraceae; genus Bradyrhizobium; species Bradyrhizobium hereditatis. Next base: position 416,878 of record NZ_JAGKJK010000002.1, read on the forward strand.
TTGCCGGCGCGGCTTTGGTCGCGCTCACGGTAGGCGCGGCCGGAATTCCGCTGACGCGGCTGCCTGCCGCGCTCGGCCTGTGGGCGGATGCTTCAGCCAGTCCAACGCTTGCGCGCGACCAACTCGTGCTGTGGTCGATCCGGATTCCCAGGATCGGCGCCGCGGCGATGATAGGCGCCTTGCTCGCGGCGTCGGGGGCCATCATGCAGGGGCTGTTTCGCAACCCCCTCGCCGACCCCGCGCTGGTCGGCGTTTCCTCCGGTGGCGCGTTTGCAGCTGCGGCTGCGATCGTCATCACCGACAGCCAGATCGGCCAAAGCCTACATTTCCTGCAAAATCAGTTGCTGCCGATCGCGGCCTTCGCGGGTTCGCTGCTCACGACGATCATCCTCTATTCGATCGCGAGCCGCTCGGGCCGGACCTCGATTGCGATCTTCCTGCTGGCCGGCATTGCCATCGCGGCCATCGCCAATGCCGGTATCGGACTGCTCGTGTTCATCGCCGACGACCGCCAGCTTCGCGACATCACGTTCTGGCTATTGGGCTCGCTAAGCGGTGCGACCTGGCCCAAGCTCGCCACGCTGGCGCCGGTGCTGGCGTGCACGGCGATCGCATGCGTCTCGATCGCGCGCGGGCTCGATGTCATCGTGCTCGGCGAAGCTGAGGCGTTCCACAGCGGCGTCGACGTCGAGCGGCTAAAGCGGATTTCGATCGTGCTGGTGTCGGCGATGACTGGGGTTGCGGTTTCGGTCTGCGGCGTCGTCGGCTTTGTCGGCATCGTGGTGCCGCATCTGCTGCGGCTGGTGATCGGGCCCGCGCACCGGCTGCTGCTGCCGGCGTCCATGCTGCTCGGCGCGGTGCTGCTGGTGGGCGCCGATACATTGGCCCGCACCATCGTGGCGCCGGCGGAAATGCCGATCGGCATTCTCACGGCCGCGGTCGGCGCGCCGTTCTTCCTCGCCATGCTGCTGCGCCAGCGCGGACTGGTCTCACTATGAGCGCGCTTCTCGAAGCGCAGTCGGTCTCGATGATGGTCGGCGGCGCCACGCTGGTCGATAACATTGATCTGCGCGTTCAGGCCGGCGAGATGGTCGCGATCGTCGGCCCCAACGGCGCCGGCAAATCGACACTGCTGCGGATGTTATCCGGCGATCTCCGCCCGACGAAGGGCCGCATCGAGCTGAAGCAGCGCGACATTCACGGCTATCCGCCGCGCCTTCTCGCTCAACATCGCGCGATGCTGTCGCAGCATGTCAACGTCACCTTCCCGTTCACGGTCGAGGAAATCGTCCATATGGGTGCCGGCGACAGCGGCCGCGCGACCGCGCAGCGGCTGGTTGACGCCGCGCTCGCCGAGGTCGATCTGGCGCATTTCAGCCAGCGCCAATTGCCGACGCTCTCGGGCGGCGAACAGCAGCGCGCGCATTTCGCCCGCGTATTGGTGCAGCTCGCCTGCGGTGAGGCGCAGCATGGCCCGGGCCTTCTCTTGCTGGACGAGCCGACCTCCAGCCTCGACATGCGCCACCAGATTGATCTCGTGGAGATCGCAAAGCAGCGCGCGCAGAACGGCACGGCTGTGATCGCGGTGCTGCATGACCTCAACCTTGCCATGCGCTTTGCCGACCGCATCGTGCTCTTGCATCGCGGCCGCCTTGCCGTCGATGGCGGCCGCGCCGAGGCGATCACGGCCGAGACCATCCGACGGATCTTCGAGGTCGACGTCCGCATCGACTACACCGACCAGGGCGTGCCGTTCCTGCTGCCGCAAACCATGCGGCCCGTCGGCGCGCCCTAGAGCCCGGTTCTGATTGAATCAGAACCGGGGCTCGAGGGTTGTTTTGGACGCGTTTTCTTGACGCGAACCGGGCCCACTTCGCTGGAAAACGCTCTGACGGCATAACGCCGCAAGCCTTATCCCGCGGCGTTACAGCTTCTTCACGGAACTGTCAGCCAACTGTAACAACCGCTCCGCAAGACAGGCACGTCATCATCACAGGAGGTCCGCCATGCGCATGTCGTTGCTCTGCTCTGTCGTATCAGTCTTTCTGACCGGCGCCGCCTTCGCCCAGGGAGAGGGCGAGTTTCCCGCCACGCTGAGGGGGCACGCGGTGCTGCCGGCCGAGACCTTCATCGAGGCGCCCGCCGACGCGCCGGCCGATCTCAAGACCGCCGGCAAATACACCACCGGCAAGCGCGTCGACGCCGCCGGCACGGTGATGGGCAAATCCTATGAGCGCCCGACCGGCGTGTCGCTGCCATTCAAGGGCCAGCCGCTGCAGGGACATTCCGGCGTCAAGGTGATGCCGGACGGCACGTTCTGGGTGCTCACCGACAACGGCATGGGCTCGCGCTACAACTCGGCCGACTCGATGCTGTATGTCAACCGGCACAAGATCGACTGGGCGAGCGGCAAGATCGAACGGCAGGAAACCATCTTCCTGCACGATCCGGACAAGAAGGTGCCGTTCCGCATCGTGCACGAGGACAGCGCCAAGCGTTATCTCACCGGCGCCGATTTCGACACCGAAGGGTTTCAGATCGTCGGCGACACCTTCTGGATCGGCGACGAGTTCGGGCCCTATGTGCTGAAGGCAGACAAGACCGGCAAGGTTTTGGCCGTGTTCGAGACCACCGCCGACGGCAAGCCGGTGCGTTCGCCCGATCACTGGTCGGTGCAGTCACCGGCAGCGCCCGGCGCAAGCTACACCACGGTCAATCTGCGTCGCTCCAAGGGCTATGAAGGTTTTGCCGCCTCGAAGGACGGCAAGTTCCTGTACGGCCTGCTCGAGGGTCCGCTCTGGGATGCCGAGAAGAAGGACGTTGAAAAGGTCGACGGCAAGGAAGCCGCGCGGATCCTCGAATTCGACGTCGCCGCCGAAAAGTTCACCGGCCGCTATTGGCATTACGTGTTCGAGCAGAACGGCCACGCCATCGGCGACTTCAACATGATCGATGCGACGAACGGCCTCGTCATCGAGCGCGACAATGGCGAGGGCACCGCCGACAAGGCCTGCCCGCAAGGTCAGCGCGGCGATAACTGCTTCCCGGATCTCGCCAAGTTCAAGCGCGTCTACAAGATCGAACTCTCCGACGCCAATGTCGGCAAGCCGGTGCGCAAGATCGGCTATATCGACCTGATGAAGATCAAGGATCCCGACAAGAAGGCCCGCAAGCCGCTCAATGACGGCGTGCTGACCTTCCCGTTCTTCACCATCGAGAACGTCGATCGCGTCGACGACACCCATATCATCGTCGGCAACGACAACAACCTGCCGTTCTCGTCGAGCCGCGACCCGAATAAGGCCGACGACAACGAGTTCGTGCTGCTGGAAGTCGCCGAGTTCTTGAAGGCGAAGTGACGCCGTCACTCCCTCTCCCCGCCCTTTCGCGGGGAGAGGGTCGGGGTGAGGGGCTCTCTCCGCGTAACGACTACATCATCGAGTCCGTGGAGACAGCCCTCACCCCTGCCCTCTCCCCGTAAGAACGGGGAGAGGGAGATGAGCGACCGCGTACGTGCCTGGCGGCTCTCCTGAAAGCGAAGTGACGCCGCCGCTCCCTCTCCCCGCCGTTCGCGGGGAGAGGGTCAGGGTGAGGGGCTCTCTCCGCGTCATCACGACATCATCGGATTTACGAGGATGGCCCTCACGCAGTCCTCGACCACCACAATCGCTTCAAGCCGTCGGCGCCGCACCTTTATTTTGTGCGCCTCGATCCCCATGTTGGACGCATGTCGACATTTCTGGGGATGCCGGCTTGACCGAGCAGCTCTCGCTTTTTGCGCCAGAGAAAACCGCGCCGGAGGGACTTCGCTACGCCGCGGAGTTCATCGCGCCGGCGCTTGAGCGCGAGCTCATCGGCCAGATCTCGGCGCTGCCGCTGCAGCCGTTCCAATTCGGCGCATTCGAGGGCAAGCGCCGCGTGGCGTCTTTCGGGTTCCGCTATGATTACACGCTGCAACGGTTGCAGTCGGCCGAGCCGATCCCTGAATGGCTTCTGCCGCTGATCGAAAAGGTCGAGGCCTTTGGCGGGCCATCGACGAAGATCGCGCAAGTGCTCTGCACCGAATATGACGTCGGCGTCGGGATTGGCTGGCACCGCGATAAACCACATTTTGATCGGATCTTCGGCCTCTCGCTGGGATCGCCGTGCAAGTTCCGTTTCCGCCGCGCGATTGGGGAAAAGTGGCAGCGCTACACGCTCGAGGCCGCGCCGCGCTCGCTCTACATGATGGCGGGCGAATCCCGGCGGGTCTGGGAACACAGCATCCCCGGCGTCGAGGCGCCGCGCCGTTCGATCACCTTTCGTACGATGGCCGACCAAAAGCGGTAGCGGCGCTCACGTGTCGGCTCTGATAGAGTACGCCTGTTCAGAATCGCGTGAGACCAATGGCAAGACGCACCGGCAGTGCCGATCTTCCCCTGCATGGCGGCCGCGTGCCGCCATGGCTGGCGACGCGCATGTCCTCGCTCGGCGCCATCATTACGCAAGCCATCGTGCATCACTACGGCCGTGATGAATTCCTAAGACGGCTGTCGCATCCGTTCTGGTTTCAGTCGTTCGGCGCGGTGATGGGAATGGACTGGCATTCGTCCGGCATCACCACCAGCGTCATCGGCGCGCTGAAACGCGGCCTCAAACCCATGGGGCACGAGCTTGGCATCCGCGTCTGCGGCGGGCGCGGGCAGCACTCGCGGAAGACACCGGATGAGCTTCGGCTGATCGGCGAGCGTATCGGCTTCGATAGCACGCCATTGATCCGCGCCAGCCGCCTCGTCGCCAAGGTCGACAGTGCCGCAGTCCAGGACGGTTTTGATCTTTACCTGCACGGCTTTTTCGTCACCGACGATGGCAGGTGGACCGTCGTGCAGCAGGGCATGAATGGCGACAAACGTCAGGCGCGGCGTTACCATTGGCATTCGCAACAGCTAGCCAGCTTTGTTGACGAACCGCACAGCGCGATCGATGGCCCGGTGCAGGGCGAGATCGTCAATCTCACCGATCACCGCGCCGAGCGATCGCGCGCGGCGCAGCTTGAGCTGCTAAGCGAGATCGGTCCCGATGGCATCGTCAGCGAACTCGCTGCGATCGGCGACAAACAGCCGGCGCAGGCCATGCTGTCCCATCTCGTGATGCCCGCGCATCATGACGTGCGAGCAAGCGACGTGTTCAGCCGCCGCCTGCACGGCACGCTCGCCGCGGCGGCCGAGCGCGGGCCGGTCGACTTTGCCGAATTGCTGCTGACGCCAGGCGTCGGCCTCCGCACGGTGCGTTCGCTCGCCATGGTCGCCGAAGTCGTCCATGGCGCGCCCTACCGCTTCACCGATCCCGCCCGCTTCTCGCTGGCGCATGGCGGCAAGGACCGCCATCCCTACCCCGTGCCGATCAAGGTCTACGACGAAACCATCCGCATGCTGAAATCTGCGGTGCAGAACGCAAAACTCGGACGCGACGAGGAAATGCAGGCCTTGAAGCGCCTCGACGATCAAGCGCGAAAGCTCGAGCGCTCGGCCAAGGGCCCGTCACTTGAGGCATTCATCGCAGGAGAGCGTGCCGCATCGCCCGCGCTTGATGGCCGCTCCGTGTTCGGATGGGAAGCGGAGCTGAAGGCGGGCAAGGGCAATTGAGCGCGGTTACTCCCTCTCCCCGCCCTTTCGCGGGGAGAGGGTCGGGGTGAGGGGGCTGCTTCCGCATATTCACTGCATCATCGAGTCCGCGGAGCCAGCCCCTCACCCCTGCCCTCTCCCCGTGAAGAACGGGGAGAGGGAGAGCGGCAGCCTGCGCTTCTCGTTGATGCCGCGCCCTACCCCGCCGGCACCATCACGACGCCCTTGTCCTTGGGCCAGCGGATCCGCCAGGCGAAGTTGATGTCCCTCACCTCGCCCGCCTTGGCCTCAAAGGCCCATTCCAGCACGCCGCGCCGGTCGCGGATGTTGCTTGCGGTCGGCGCCGTCGTGGACGGCAGCATTTCGACCTGGATTTCCTCATTCTCGCTGACCGGCAACTGGTCCTCGATCGCGACCCGGATCGGGAAATCATGGCCGTTGCGCACGGTGGTCTTGAATGCACGTTCGTCGGTCTTCGACGTCGTCACGATCAGACCGGCCGAGCCCTCATTGCGCTTGAGGACAGTGCGCTCGATCTTGATCTTGTCGTCGGCGCCGAAGCCGAGCCGCACGGTCTCGTCCTTGGCCGCAGCCGCCATCTGTCCGCGGCCGACAAAGACCCCGTCGCGATAGATCGAGACCCGGCCCGCCAACAGCGGCGCGTCCTCGTTCTGCTTGAAGCTCGCTTCGAGGAATGCAGTCGGATCCTTCACCGGCGCGGCGCGGACCGAAAGATCAGGCGCGATGATCGCGGTGGAAACGCGTAGGCTCTTGGCGCCTTCACTGGCGCCGACGGAGACGCGGCCGGGAATCCTGAACACCACCTGGAAGCCGCTGACATCGGCCGTCGCCTGCTGTTCATCCGCTCGGTAGCGTTCCTCGAGCGCCTCCGCCACCCTAGATGCGGGAGCCGGTGCGCCACGCAATAATGGCCTGTTGCTGTCGAGCGCACCGCTGGCGGACGCCTGAGGCCGCGGCACTTGCGGATACTGCACGATCAGCGAACCGAGCTCTGGCGCGCTTCCGCCGCGCGCGGTGCGCACGGTCGAGACGCTAAGTGCGACGTTGGACCAATCCTCACCGGTCGATTGCGTGATTTCGGCGCGGCGCACCAGTTCGAGTGTGGGCTTGCGGTCTTTGGCGCCGGTGTCAAGCCGGGCATCGTAGAGCGGCGTCCAGCGCGCGTTGCGCACCGCATAGGTCACCCGCAGCGTCGCCTTGGTCGCGGCGGCGGCAGCGAGTTCGATCCGCACTTCCAGCTTGCTCGGCGGCTTCTGCGCCCGGTCCTGTTCGAGCCGCGCGATTTCACGGTCGAGCTCGCGCTGCTTGCGCTGGGCATCGCGGATGGCGGCGTCGGCGCTGGCGATTTCTTCGCCGACCGCGGCAAAGGCCGCGCGCCATTCGGCAACCGGCCGCGCCTCACCCTTGTCGCCGATCCCCGCAGGAGAAGCGTCGGCAAACCGCTCGGCGAATTTGCGCCGCGCATTGGCCGCATCGATCGCGCCCTGCAGATTGGTCCGCTCGTCCTTCAGCGCCTCGATGCGCTTATCGAGTTCGGGCAGGTTGACGGGCGGCGCCGCGCGCGGCGGCTTGGCGTCGATCGCGCCGATCGTAAGCCTTGCACCCGCCTCACCCTCGACCCGGAGCGAGGACGGATCGAGCGTGAGCGGAAAATCCCTGAGCACGGCCGAATTCTCGCCCGCGGGAAGATCCAGCGTAATGACGCGCGTGACGCTCGCGCCATCCGGATAGACGGTGACCGCATCAACCGCCGAGCGGGCATCAATGTCGGCCGCCCGCGCCTCGCCGGCGACAGCCGCCGTCAGCACGACGAGACTCGTCGTCAAAAAAGCATTCGCAATCAATCGCATGGATAACCCTCCTGAACCGTCGCCGGTCGGCGACGCAGCACAAACCCCACCACTCCCCGTCATGAGACGCAGCGAGGCAGAGCCTGGTTCGATCGGGATTTCCATTGGTCGCCGCGGCGGACCGCGGCGACGCACCAGCCCTCTAGGACAGCTTTCTCTAAACTAGAATACCAGCGCCTTGGCCTGCTTCACCTGAGGCAGCTTCTGCACCTTGGCCAGCACCTCTGGCGGCACAGGGCCGTCGATCTCGACCAGCGCGATGGCGTCGCCGCCCTGCTTGACGCGACCGAGATGGAAAGTGGCGATGTTGATCTTCGCGTCGCCGAGCAGGCTGGCGAAGCTGCCGATGAAGCCGGGCTTGTCCTCATTGGTGACATAGATCATCGACTTGCCGAACTCGGCGTCGACGCGGATGCCCTTGATGTCGACCAGCCGCGGCTTGCCGTCGTGATAGACGGTACCGGACACCGAACGCTCCTGCCGCTCGGTGATGACCGTGACCGTGATCAGGCTTTCATAATCGCTCTGTGCCGCGCGCACGATCTCGTCGACCACCATGCCGCGCTCCTTCGCGACGACGGGCGCGGAGACCACGTTGACCTCGCCCAGCATCGGCCGCAGCAGGCCCGACAGCACCGCTGAAGTGATCGCCTTGATCTTCATCCCGGCAACCGCACCCTCATAGGTGATCTGGGTCTTGAGGATCCCGCTCTCGGTGAGCTGGCCGGCGAACGAGCCAAGCTTTTCGGCAAGCTCGATGAACGGCTTCAGCTTCGGCGCTTCTTCCGCCGTGATCGACGGGAAATTCACCGCGTTCGAGATCGCGCCGGTGAGGAGATAGTCCGACATCTGCTCGGCGACCTGCAGTGCCACGTTCTCCTGCGCTTCGGTGGTGGAGGCGCCGAGATGCGGGGTGCAGATCACGTTGGGATGGCCGAACAGCACGTTGTTCGTCGCCGGCTCCTCGATGAACACGTCGAAGGCGGCGCCCGCGACATGCTTGGAATTCAGCGCATCGACCAGCGCCTGCTCGTCGACCAGACCGCCGCGGGCGCAATTGATGATGCGCACGCCCTTCTTCATCTTGGCGAGCGCCGCCGCGTCGATGATGTTCCTGGTCTTCTCCGTCAGCGGCGTGTGCAACGTGATGAAGTCGGCGCGCTTGAACAATTCGTCCAGCTCGACCTTCTCGACGCCGATGTCCTTGGCGCGCTCCGGTGACAGGAACGGATCGAAGGCGACCACCTTCATTTTCAGCCCCTGCGCGCGATCGGCAACGATCGAGCCGATATTGCCGCAGCCGACCACGCCGAGCGTCTTGCCGGTGATCTCGACGCCCATGAAGCGGTTCTTCTCCCACTTGCCGGCTTGCGTGGAAGCGTCGGCCTGCGGAATTTCACGCGCCAGCGCCAGCATCAACGTAATGGCGTGCTCGGCGGTCGTGATCGAATTGCCGAACGGCGTGTTCATCACGATGATGCCCTTGGCGGTCGCCGCGGGTATCTCGATATTGTCGACGCCGATGCCGGCGCGGCCGATCACCTTCAGCCTCGAAGCCTTGTCGATGATCTTGGCGGTCGCCTTGGTCGCGGAACGGATCGCAAGGCCGTCATAGTCGCCGATGATCTCGGCGAGCTTGTCTTTGTCCTTGCCGAGATTGGGCTGGAAGTCGACCTCTATGCCGCGATCTTTGAAGATCTGCACCGCGGCGGGAGAGAGCGCGTCGGAAATGAGAACTTTGGGTTTGGACATTGGTGTGTTCCTTCACACCTTCCCCTGAAGGGGAAGGTCGGCGCGAAGCGCCGGGATGGGGTGAAGCTGTCGATTGAAATTCGCTGTGCGCCGGGTTGAGAGACTTTCATCCCACCCCGACGCACCTTTCAGGTGCGTCGACCCTCCCCTCCAGGGGAGGGTCAGCGTCAAGCCGCCTTCGGCAGCGCTGCCTTGGTCTCGGCGAACGCCCAGTCGATCCATTGCGTCAGCAGCGCGACGTCTGAAGCTTCCACGGTAGCGCCGCACCAGATCCGCAAGCCTGCCGGCGCATCGCGGTAATAGGCGAAGTCGTAACCGGCGGCTTCCTTCTCGACCAGCGCAACGAGCTTCTTGGAGAACTCGGCCTGCGCGTCAGGGGTCAGCGAGGTGATCGCGGGATCTGTGAACTTCAGGCACACCGAAGTGTTGGAGCGGGTCGCGGCATCCTTCGCCAGGAAGTCGATCCACGGCGTCTTCGCCTTCCAGTCCGACAGCACTTTGGTGTTGGCGTCGGCGCGCGCGATCAGGGCTTTAAGCCCGCCGATCGACTTCGCCCAGTTCAGCGCATCGAGATAGTCCTCGACGCACAGCATCGACGGCGTGTTGATGGTCTCGCCCTCGAAGATGCCCTGATTGAGCTTGCCGCCCTTGGTCAGGCGGAAGATTTTTGGCAGCGGCCAGGCCGGCTTGTACGTCTCAAGCCGCTCCACCGCGCGCGGCGAGAGGATCAGCATGCCATGCGCGGCTTCGCCGCCCAGCGCCTTCTGCCAGGAGAACGTGACCACATCGAGCTTTGCAAAGTCGAGTGCTTGCGCGAATGCGGCCGAGGTCGCGTCACAAATCGTGAGACCCTGACGATCAGCCTTAATCCAGTCGGCGTTCGGCACGCGCACGCCCGAGGTGGTGCCGTTCCAGGTGAAGACGATATCGGACGCCGGATCGACCTTGGAGAGATCAGGAAGATCGCCATAGCCGGCATGCAGCTTGGTGACGTCCTTGAGCTTCAATTCCTTGACGATGTCGCTGACCCAACCTTCGCCGAAGGATTCCCAGGCGATCGTGGTGACGGGGCGCGCACCGAGCAGCGACCACAGCGCCATTTCGACCGCGCCGGTATCGGACGCGGGCACAATGCCGATCTTGTAGTCATCAGGCACTTCAAGCACTTCACGCGTCAGTTCGATCGCGAGCTTGAGCTTGGCCTTGCCGAGCTTCGCGCGATGCGAGCGACCGAGGGCTGCGTCCTTGAGATTTTCGGGATTCCAGCCGGGGCGCTTGGCACAGGGGCCGGAGGAGAAATGCGGCACGTTCGGCCGCGCAGCGGGCTTCGCTACGGTCATGATCTATCCTTCCAGATAGTAAGCCTCCCGTTGGGGGGAGGTGTCCCGCGGCGGTCATTAAGGGAATCGTGCCCGATCGTCAAGAAACTTCGGGCGTATCACGCCCGATTGATGCGCCCTCGTCCGCGTCACGCGCCGGCTCCTGCTGCAGCAATACGGCGGCATCGGTGACCAGTTTGGCGGCTTCCCGTCGGCTCGAGACCTTCAAAACCCTGGCCTCGCCAGCCTGTACGACATATTCACTTCCGACCCGGACAATCGAATATTTCTTCATCGGAAATCCCCAAGCTGCCCAAGCCCCGAGGGAGACGCCGGAATAGCGGAGACGTTCCTGTCCGTAAAATCACGGACGCACGCGTAGTTTATCGGTTGTTAACCGGATAGTGCAGCGACGACTACCTGAAGGTTTTGTCGCAAAGTCGCTTCAACCGCTGTTGGTGACTTTATTCCGACGCGTTTCCTTTACCGAAACCGGTTTCCACCCATGGGTCAAGCCGAGGGCAGGCTTCGCTCGAAAACGCTACGGCGATCAAAAGCGCAACGTCATGCCGACATGATTGCGCGCAAAGCCCAATCGCTCGTAAAATCGCTGCGCATCGACACGGGTATGATGCGTCAGTAGTTCGACGAGCTTGCATCCGTTCGCCCGCGCTTCTGCGACCGCCCACTGCACTAACTGCTCGCCGATGCCCCGGCTGCGGCAATGGCTGGCGACGCGGACATCCTCGATCAGGCCGCGCGAGGCGCCCTGCGAGCTCAGGCCCGGCAGAACGCAGAGCTGCAGGCATCCGACCACGGCGCCCTCGCCGTCCTCGGCAACGACAAGCTGGATATTCGGGTCGCGCTCGATCCTCTCGAACGCCGCGAAATAGCGTTGCGGCAGCGGATCTTCGATCCGCTCGCGCGGCCCGCCAAGCGGATCGTCTGCCAGCATGGCGATGATGGCGCCGATGTCCTCGCGGCGCGCGCGGCGGATGGTGGCCTTCGCAGTATCAGCCATGATGCATTCCGGTGAAGTCAGCGCGCCGGCGGCAGCCCAAGGAATTTTTCGCTCTCGCCGATCCAGCGGCGAACCGCGGCATAGTCACCGAGATCGAAGCCGCCCTCATGCGCCACGCGCGTATAGGCCAAAAGCGATATGTCGGCGAGCGTGATCGCGCCGCCAGCCAGAAACGGCGTGATGGCGAGCTGGTGCTCCACCCGTGCCAGCGCCGCATAGCCGCGCCTGACCTTCTCGGGATCGAGGTCGGAAGCCGGCTTCTTCAGATAGAACATCTGGAAGCGGCACACCGCGATATAGGGCTCGTGGCTGTACTGTTCCCAGAACAGCCACTCGTCCATCTTCGCCTGCGCAAACGCATCCGAAGGGATCAGGCTGGAGCCACGGGCAAGATAGCGGATGATCGCATTGGACTGCGCCAGCGTGCGGCCGTCATCGAGCTCGATCGTCGGCACCTGACCGGCGCTGTTGAGCTTGAGAAATTCCGCGGTCCGCGTCTCGCCCTTGAGGGTATCGATCGCGATCCAGGTGTAGGGCAGCGCGAGATGATCGCACACCCACTTCACCTTCAGACAATTGCCGGAATTGGTGTCGCCGTAGACTTTCATGTGCCGCCCTCGTTCCGGCGACAGTGCAACAGGCGGCGGCCAATCTGTCAACGGCGCCCCGCATCGGGGCGCCGCGGCAGGATCAGAACTTGTAGCCGAGGCCGAGGCGGACGGTGTTGATGTTGGATTCGATATCCGACGTCACCCGCCGATATTCGTATTCGGCGCGCATGAAGAGACCGGCGACCAGCATCACATCGACGCCTGCGCCTGCGCTGTAGCCGTAGACCAGCTTCGTCTTGCTGGCCGAGTCGACCGGCGTCATCACCGGCGGCGGGCCCGCCGACACGGTGCGATCAACCGTCTGGCTGCCGAAGCCGGTGCCGACAAACGCATAAGGCAGAAAGCATCCCATCACGTATCCACCGCGGATACGCAGCGATCCGAAGTCGGAGAGTTTCACGACCGCAGTGGAATGAGTCATGCTCCGCACCGTGACCAAATCGGGCTCATAGCGTATCCCGACCGATTCCGAAATCGAGCGGAATCCGTCATGGATGTAATTCCCTTCCACGCCGAGAACCACGTCATCCCATTGCGTGTTGTAGCCGAAAAAGCCGCCGAAGCCGGTGCGGCTGTCGTGGGCGTTGGGCAGCGGCTGCCAGAGGTAGCTAACGCCGGCCGGCGGAATGAAAGTCGATTGCAGATCGCTGTTGGCACCGGACGCCACCTTGGAGGTAACCGAGCCGTAGCTCACCTGGCCACCGACATAGAAGCCCTGCCAGTTGACCGGGGCGCTGCTCAGGCCTTCGGTGACACTGCCGCGGAGAAACGGCATGTCGGCGGCTTGCGCGCCGGTCACAGCTCCACACACCAACGCCACAGCCAAGAATCGACGCATCGCAACGCTCCATCAGCACACCCTGAACTTGCGTTGATCATCGCCTGTTAACCTTAACCAATCGTTGTCGCGTGCACCGATTGGACGCAATCTTGCCTAAAAGCCGGCAACATTTTTCCGCGAGCCGCGCGGCTCGTGCATCGCTTGCGAAAAGCAAACGGCGCGGGAGACCCCGCGCCGTTCGGCAACCGTTAACGAATGGAAGTCGCAATTAACCTTTGCGCACCAGCGGCGGCGGCGCATAGACCTGCGGGCTGGTCAGATCCCAGCGCACGCCGAGCTTCAGGTCGTGCGAGGTGATGTTCTTGAAGGTCATCGGGTTATTGATGTTGTTGGTGCCATCGAAGGTGCGGAGATCGCCGGTCATGCCGTCACCCATATCGAGATAGCGATAGGCGAGTTCGACGGTGAAGTTCGGCGTGACCTTGTAGGCGAGACCGGCATGCACGGCCCAGGCGAAATTCCACTGCGCGAAGCTGTCGCCATAGGCGAGACCCGGCAGCGCACCGCCGCCATTGTTGGCAATGCTCTGATCGGTGAATCCGTTGATCGCAACTCGCGCGCCGCCGACGCCGGCGCCGATGAACGGCGTGATGCACCACCAGGTGCCGAGATCGACATAGGCGTTGGCAAGAACGACCCACTCGTTCTTGGTGGCGTGATAGGTATCGGTGCCGACGCCGCCGACATAGGTGATGCGGTCGGTGCCGAAGAACTGTGAATTGCCGCGGTACTCACCGGTGACGTCGGCGCGGAACCAGTTGTTGAACTTGTAACCGACGCCGAGGCCGAAGATGCCGGCGGTGTTGAAGTTGTTATTCTGCACCGACGACGTAAGCGTGGCATCGAGCGCGTTGTTCAGACGGTCGACGCGCTGATTGGAGAAGCCGATGTCGCCGCGCAGATACCAGCCGCCGAAATCCTCGACTACCGGAGCCGGCGCATATGGAGGAGGCGCAATGGCCATGTCGGCAGCAAACGCTGCCGAGGACAACAAAGTGGCCGCACCGGCGGCAATGAAAGACTTAACGCTACGCATTGGCTTCGTCCTTTGTCCGGTGAGGCTGACTGCAAACGGGCCCCACTTCAAAAACTCACGGACGGACGATCGCATTAAATGCTTAAGCGGCGCTTAACCCTAATTTTTAAGGTTGACAATCTCTGACTTTTTTCGCGATGCCGTTTTCGGCGCGAGTCGAAATGCATTCGCAACACATGATAAATCAGCGGACGCCGCCATACGTCCTAACGATGTGTTGATGAAGAGCGAGTGGCGAATAGCGAGTGGAGAAGCACCTCGTTTCTTGTGCGCTACTCGCCACTCCCTATTCGCTACTCGCCGGCCGAATCTTCGGCAGGAAGACTGCGAGCAGACCGAGCGCCGGCAGGAACGCGCAGAGGTGATAGACGAACGCAATGCCGGTATGGTCGGCGAGCTTGCCGAGCACGGCTGCGCCAAGTCCGCCGATGCCGAACGCGACGCCAAAGAACACGCCCGAGATCATGCCGAAGCGATGCGGCATCAATTCCTGCGCGAACACGATGATCGAGGACGTCGCCGAGGAAATGATCAGGCCGATGAACACCGTCAGCACGGCGCTGCCGACGAGGCCGACGTAGGGCAGCGCCAGCGTGAACGGCAGCGCGCCTGCTATCGAGAACCAGATGACGTATTTGCGCCCGAAGCGATCGCCGAGCGGCCCGCCGAAGAATGCGCCCGCCGCATTGGCGGCGAGAAACAGGAAGAGGTAGAGCTGGGCTGCCTGCGTCGACACCTGAAACTTGTCGATCAGATAGAAGATGTAATAGCTCGACAGGCTCGACACGTAGAGCTGTTTCGAGAACAGCAGTGCCACCAAGACCGCGAGTGCGATTTTGACGCGCCGGGAATCCGGCAGGCCCGGATGCCGTTCCACCGCAGCCGATTTCTTCGTAGCGATCTGCGGCTTGTACCAGACGCCAATGCGCCACAGGATCACGATCGCCAGAAACGCGATCGACGAGAACCAGGCGATCGACGGCTGTCCGAACGGCACCACGATCAGCGCCGCCAGCACCGGCCCCATCGAAGTGCCGAAACTGCCGCCGAGTTGAAACACCGATTGCGCCATGCCGTAGCGGCCGCCGGACGCAAGCCGCGCGATCCGCGCCGATTCCGGATGAAATACGGCAGAGCCAAGCCCGACCAGCGCCGCCGCGATCAGGATGATCGGATAGAGATGCGCGACGCTGAGCAGCAGGAGGCCGACGACGGTGAAGCCCATGCCAATCGCCAGCGAGAACGGCTGCGCCTTCTTGTCGGTGAAGTGCCCGACCACCGGCTGCAGCAGCGACGCCGTGAACTGGAACGCCAGTGTGATCATTCCGATCTGCGCGTAGTCGAGCGCGTAAGCATCCTTCAGGATCGGATAGACCGAGGCGATCAACGACTGCATGGTGTCGTTGAGAAAATGCGAGAAGCTAATTCCGGCGAGCACGACATAGGCCGGCCCCGCGGCGGCCGTCTTGGCGGCCATGCTGACGTCCGCCACCACCACCGGCGCGGTCTCTGTTTCTTCCGGCACGATGACGGGCTTGTTCAACGGCGGATTCCCAAAAAGCATTCGCAGCAGGCAATGCTGCTTTCTACGCCGCACGCGCCGTTGCGACCAGCATCAATGGCCGATGGCTGCGATGCGCTACTGCGCACCGCCGATCAGCAGTTCTGCGTCGTCAGGATAAATCGCGCTTATGCCGCCGCGGCGTGACCAAGCGCGTTGACGATCTGGTCGACGACTTCCTCGACCAGATCGCGATCGTCGCCCTCGCCCATCACGCGGATCACGGGTTCGGTGCCGGACGAACGGACCAGAAGGCGGCCGTGACCGTTCAGGCGGTTCTCGCCGTCTGATATCGCCGACTTCACCTCGGCATTGTCGAGCGGCTTGCCGCTGCGATAGCGCACGTTCTTCAGGATCTGCGGCAGCGGATCGAAGCGGTGGCAAACTTCAGAGACCGGACGCCGCAGTTTCTGCACCACGGCCAGCACCTGCAGCGCGGCTACGAAACCGTCGCCCGTCGTGGCGTAATCGGAGAGAATGATATGGCCGGAGGGTTCGCCGCCGAGATTGTAGCCCTGCGCGAGCATCTGCTCGAGCACATAGCGGTCGCCGACCGGCGTGCGCACCATGCCGAGGCCCTGCCCCTGAAGAAAACGCTCGAGCCCGAGGTTGGACATCACGGTGGTGACGATGCCGGGCTTGGCAAGACGGCCTTCTTCGTTCCAGCTCTGCGCGATCACGGCGAGCAACTGGTCGCCGTCGACGACATGGCCGCGCTCATCAACCAGGATGACGCGATCGGCGTCGCCGTCGAGCGCAATTCCGATATCGGCGCGCATCTCGCGCACCTTCTTGGCAAGCATCTCCGGCGAGGTCGAGCCGCATTCCTTGTTGATGTTGAAGCCGTCGGGTTCGACGCCGATCGCGATGACATCAGCACCCAATTCCCACAGCGCTTCCGGCACCACCTTGTAGGCGGCGCCGTGCGCGCAATCGATCACAACGCGCAGGCCGTCGAGCGACAGCTCGCGCGGCAGCGTGCGCTTGGCAAATTCAATGTAGCGGTCGTGGACGCCGTCGATGCGGCGGGCGCGGCCGAGGCTGGCGCTCTGCGCCAGGCGGCGCTCGATCGGCTCGTCGAGCAGCTGCTCGATCTGCATTTCGACTTCGTCGGAAAGCTTGAAGCCCTGCGGGCCGAACAGTTTGATGCCGTTGTCCTCGAACAGATTATGCGAGGCCGAAATCATGACGCCGAGATCGGCGCGCATCGACTTGGTCAGCATCGCGACCGCCGGCGTCGGCATCGGGCCGAGCAGCAGCACATCCATGCCGACCGAGGTGAAGCCGGCCACCATGGCGTATTCGATCATGTAGCCGGAGAGCCGCGTGTCCTTGCCGATCACGACGCGGTGGCGATGATCGCCGCGATGGAACACCAGGCCGGCCGCCTGCCCCACCTTGAGCGCGAGCTCCGGCGTAATCAAACCATTGGCGCGGCCCCGAATTCCGTCGGTACCGAAATATTTGCGGCTCATATAACCCCCAGCCATTCCAGGTCTTCTTCAGGCCACATGGCCACGAATCCCCGAACACCCACCCATCGTAGCGTGCAGCGTGGTTATAGTCTCTCGGCCGCCAAGATGGCTTCAAAAAATATGATGAATCATTACGGCCAGAAGCGGCCGCGGTTGTCACCTAACCATTTGGTATGAGTGGACATTTCCCTAGAACGGCGGCGGCCGCTCCCGCCCGCTAGTTCCGCCGCTTGACGTAATGGTCGCCCTTCGAAGGCGGCGGCTGCGTGACATTGACCGGATCGGACGCCGGAAAGGTCTCCTCCAGCCCCTCCTCCAGGGCATCGTCAAGCCGTCGCTTTTCCTCGGAAGCGGCCGAACTAGCTTTATCGGATGCAGCGGTGCGCCGTCCGGTCATGGGATGTCCTCCCCTCGGGATGCGCCTCGCGAGATGCGATTTGGCTGGCCACCCAACCATGCTAGATGACGGCACGGTTGCGAAATTCAAGAAGGGGCCGCGACGTCCATGAAGCACATCACCTGCATTGAGGATCTGCGCCAGTTGCACAAGCGCAGGGTTCCCAAGGCGTTTTTCGACTACGCCGATCGCGGCTCCTATACCGAGGACACGCTGCGCGCCAATTCCGAGGATTTGCAGCAGATCAAGTTCCGCCAGCGCGTCCTGGTCGACGTCTCCAAGCGCGATCTCTCCACCACCATCCTCGGCGAGCCCGCCGCGATGCCGCTGATCCTGGCTCCCGTCGGCCTGCTCGGCATGCAGCACGGCGACGGCGAAATTCTCGCCTGCCGCGCGGCGCAGGCGGCCGGCATTCCCTTCACCCAGAGCACGATGTCGATTTGCTCGATCGAGGACATCGCCGCCGCTGTCGACAAGCCGTTCTGGTTCCAGCTCTACGTCATGAAGGACCGCGGCTTCATCAAGGCCCTGATCGAGCGCGCCATCGCGGCGAAATGCTCGGCGCTGGTGTTGACTGTCGACCTGCAGGTGATCGGCCAGCGCCACCAGGACATCAAGAACGGCATGACCGTGCCGCCGGAATGGTCGCTCGCCAAGCTGATCGATTTCGCGACCAAGCCGGCCTGGGTCTCCGGCGTGCTGCGCGGCAAGCGCCGCACCTTCGGCAATCTCGCCGGCCATCTGAAGGTGAGCGAGGACATCACCTCGCTGTCGACCTGGATCAACTCGCAGTTCGACACCACGCTGAACTGGAAGGACATCGACTGGATCCGCTCGATCTGGCCAGGCAAGCTGATCCTCAAAGGCATTCTCGACGTCGAGGATGCCGAGATCGCCGCCAAGACCGGCGCGCAGGCGATCGTCGTCTCCAACCATGGCGGCCGCCAGCTCGACGGCGCGCCGTCGTCGATCGAGGTGCTGCCTGAGATCGTCGATAACGTCGGCTCGCAGATGGAAATCATGTTCGACGGCGGCATCCGCACCGGCATGGACGTGGTACGCGCGCTCGCGCTCGGCGCCAAATCCTGCATGATCGGCCGCGCCTACGCCTATGGGCTCGGCGCGGCCGGCCAGGCCGGCGTCGCCAAGGCGATCGACATCCTCGCCAAGGAAATGCTCACCACCATGGGCCTGTGCGGCGTCAACACGATTGCCGAAATCGACGACAACGTGCTGGCGGTTTAGCCCTCATCCGTCGTCCCGGAGAGGCGAGGCTTTCCTTTCGCCCTCCCCTGGAGGGGCTCTCCAGGGGGGTGGACTTCACGGCTAGCATTGCACGCAACGGGAGAGGGTAAGCAGCGCGTCACATCGGCGGCGTAATTCCGTCACGGCCGACATTGACGCGGTTGGCTTCCAGCGTGCCGTCGTCTTTCTTCACCGCGCCGAAGATGATGATCTTCGCGCCCGGCTTCAGTTCGGACTTGTCGCCGGCGACGAAGGTGACAACGGGCGTATCCGGCGGCACCACGACTTTCTTTTCGCCGTCCTTGTATTTGACCAGGATGTTCTGGCCCTCGGTACCCTTCACCGTCTGGGCAACGGTGGCGTTGGTCATGGTCGAGTTCGGCCGCGCGTCCCACGGCCGAAAGCCTTCGGCGGCGCCGCGCTGGTTTTCGGGGAAGATATGCACCGCGACGGCCCGCTGCGTGCCGTCAGGTTCCGGCATGCCGGTGACGCCGATATAGGAGCCTTCCTTGATTTCTGACAGTTCGGTCTTCACGACGGCGAAGACGGCGACGTTGTCAGTCATCCTCACCTTCATGTCAGTGCCCTCGCGCGACTTGATCGACAGCATGGGCCCGTCGACGGCTTCGATGGTGCCGCGAATGCGGACCGTCGGCGGCTGCTGGGCCGAGGCTTCCATCGCAAACAGAGTGGCAAGGCCCAGCGTGGCCGCGAGCAGGCGCAGCCATGAAGAAGATTTCGGCATGGTATTCCTCCCGGTGTTTCGGCGCCCAGCTTTACGCAAACCCCGGGAGAAGATGCCTATTCCATGCCGCGCATCGGCGGCCGATCATCAAGGCGTGATCGGCCGCCTCGCGGGAGCGATCAGCTATTCGCGAGATCGGCTTCTACGAGCGCGCGAAGCTCCGCCGTCACCTCGGGACGCCGGCCGAACCACAATTCGAAGCCGCGTACCGCCTGATGCAAGAGCATGCCGAGCCCATCGGCTGTCTTCAAGCCACGCTCGCGCGCAGCCGTCAGCAACGGCGTGTCGAGCGGCACGTAAACGAGATCGGCGACGACGGCTTCTGGCGGCAACAGCGCCACGTCGACTTGCAGCGGCGGCTGGCCCCTCATGCCGAGCGATGTCGTGTTCACCAGGAGGCCGGCACGAGGCAGGAGATCACCGATCGTCTCCCATGCCACGGGCACAATGCTCGGACCAAACTGATCCGCCAGCGCCTGCGCGCGCGCCATGGTGCGGTTGGCAAGATGTACGCGCTTGATGCCGCGCTCAAGCAGGCCGAACAGCACCGCGCGCGACGAGCCGCCGGCGCCGAGCACCAGCGCTTCCTCGCATTTGTCCCATCCCTGTGCGCAGGCGTCGAGATTGTTGATGAAGCCTTCGACGTCGGTGTTGGTCGAGCACAATTCGCCGTCGGCGAACCACAGCGTATTGGCCGCACCGACCGCGCGGGCGCGCTCATCCGGCTTCGACAGCGAAAGCGCCCGCTCCTTGTGCGGAATGGTGACATTGGCGCCGACAAAGCCGCGCAGCGACAGGCGGAAGATGAAATCCTTGAACTCGTCCGGCGGCACCGCCTCGATGACATAACCGCCCTCGATGCCGAGCGTGCGCAGCCAGTAATGATGGATCAACGGCGAGCGCGAATGCGCGGCCGGCCATCCGATCAGGCAGGCGGCGCGGGGTTTCGTCACGACAACAACCTCCTCAAAGACGTCGATGGCCGGGATAAACCCGGCCATGACGATCAATTTATCTTCCGTGGAGGCATGTCAAGCCAAACACAGGTCACCGCGGCCGATCAGGCCGTAGCGATACTGCCGGGAGCTACGCCGCGACGCGATGCGCGGCGATGATCTGGTCGGCGGCGCGGCCCGTGACCTCAGCCATGCGGTCGAAGGTGCGCGTAAAGCTGCCGGCGCCGGCGGTGGCCGAGCGCAGTTCGACGATCAGGTCGCCGATCTCCGCCTCCGGCATGGTGGCGCGGACGCAGTCCCAGCCCGGCCAGCCCTCGCGGGTGTCGAAGCCCAGGATCTGGCCGCGCCGCGCCGACAGGATGGCGTTGATCTTCGCCGTGGCGTCGGTCGGGCAGACGATCTCCACCATGTGGATCGGCTCCAGCAGCACCGGCTGGCACTGCGGCAATCCTTCGCTCATGCCGATCCGCGCCGCCGTGCGGAAGGCGAGATCGGAGGAGTCGACGCTGTGATAGGAGCCGTCCGTCAGCGTCACCTGCACATCGATCACGGGGAAGCCGAGCGGTCCCTTGGCGAGGCCGTCGACCACGCCCTCTTCCACCGCGCCGATATAGTTGCGCGGCACCGCACCGCCGACCACGGTTTCGTGGAACTCGAAACCTGAGCCGCGCGGCAGCGGTTTGATTTCCAGCACCACGTCGCCGAACTGGCCGTGGCCGCCGGACTGCTTCTTGTGGCGCCCGCGCTGGGTGATCGATTTGCGGATGGTCTCCTGATAGCCGATCGCCGGCGGCTGCGATTTGACGTTGACGCCGAAACGATCGCGCAGGCGCTCGAGCGCGACACGCAGATGCATCTCGCCCTGCCCCCACAACACGGTGTCGTGGGTGCGCGGATTCTGGATCATCGTCAACGACGGATCCTCTTCGTTCAGCCTGAGCAGCGCCTGGCCGAGCTTGACGTCATCCTTGCGGTCCGTCGCCGAGACGGACATGGCGAGCACCGGCGGTGCCGGCGTCACCTGCACCAGCGCGGGCGGCGCGGTCTTGCCGCCGGACAGCGTGTCGCCGGTCTTGATGGCGTCGAGCTTGCCGAGCGCGATGGTCTCGCCGGCCTCGGCCGAAGGCCGCTTGGTGTCATACGCGCCGTTGACGGCGAGAATGCCGGACACGCGTCCGGATTCGCCGGAAGAAGATTGCAGCGTAGCACCGTCATCGAGATGGCCGGCGAGCATCCGCACCAGCGACAGCTTGCCGCCGTGCTGCAGATGCACCGTCTTGAACACGTAGGCCAGCGCGTCCTTCTCCGACGATGCGCCGAGACGCTTTGCCGTCTCGGCGACGCCCGGCGATTCGTGGCGCAGCGCCTTCATCAGCCGCAGCACGCCGTTCTCACGCGCGGCTGAGCCGAGCAGCACTGGGCAGATCAGGCCTTCGCGCAATTCGCGGGCGAGATCGTCAAATACCGCATCGCGCGGCGGCTGGATGTCTTCGAGAAGTTGCTCCATCAGCGCGTCGTCATGGTCGGCGAGCTTCTCTAGCATCGAGAAGCGCGCTTCCTTCTCGCGGTCGAGATTGCCGCCTTCCAGCGCAATGACTTCCGACGGCTTGTGCTCGCGGTAAACAAAGGCGCGTTCGAGCGCGAGATCGACAAAGCCTTCGATCAACTCGCCGTTCCAGATCGGAATCTGCCGCAGCACCAGCGGCACGCGCGAGGCCGGCTGCAACGTCGCCAACGTCTCGCGGATGCGCTTGTTGGCGCGATCAATTTTGTTCAAAAACAGAAAACGCGGAATACCGAGATCCTCCAGCTCGCGCAGGATGATCTGCAGTTGCGGCAGCTTCTTCTCGTCCGCCTCGCAGACCACGACCGCGGCGTCGACCGCGGGCAACGCGGCGCGCATATCATGCGCGAACTCGACCGAGCCGGGACAATCGATAAAGGTGTAACTATCGCCCATGAAGGTGGTGGTGGGGGCGCTTAAGCCTACCCCCATTTTGTGATGGCGCGCCTCGGGGGTGGCATCGCCCACGGAGGTTCCGGCATCGACGCTGCCGGCATTTTTAATGGCGCCCGTTCGCGCCAGTATCGCTTCCAAAAGTGTGGTCTTACCGCTTTGGAAAGGGCCCACCAGCGCGATGCACCGTGGACCACGGGGACTTCTGACGTCTTGTCCCATTGCCGCCTCCTTATCTTTGGAGCTCGGCCCATGATTGGGTCGGCGACCTCTGATGCTCCGCCTGTCCGGACGATTTGGCAAGCGAGAAAAATTCGCTGCGGTGCGGGGTGAAGTTAAGGCATCCATATTGCCGTCATTGCGAGGAGCGAAGCGACGAAGCAATCCATCTATCCCCTTGCGGAGACGTGGATTGCTTCGCGGAGCCTGTCATCGGGCGGCGCTTCGCGCCGACCCGTTGGATCACAATGACAGCGGAGGATGACGAAAGTTAACGTCCCGGCCGCAGTTCCAGGGCTTGCAATCCGGCAGCAATGCTGACGCCAACCTGACCCTGCACGCTCAAGGGTTGCAACGCGATCGAATTGGCGGAGCCGCCGACCAGCACGTTGCCGCCGACGCCGACACCTAGCGTCGCGCTACCCTGCGCGCCGACATAGTCGCCGGAAAGGCCGCCGGGCCCGAGTTGCGCGACCGGTGCGAACACGGCCCAGGCCAGCGCGGATTCCTGGGTGATGCCGAGATCAAGTCCGACCTTGCGGATGGTGGCGATGTAGCGATCCTCCGGCATCCCGTCGGCGCGCAGCACGCAGCCGAGATTGGTGACGGAACCGACGATGAAGCCAACGCTGGCGCCGCCGCGGCACTCCAGCACGCCCACCTGCACGCGCTGCCCCTGCTGCGCGCCGGCGCCGCCGATTGACGAAGCCAGCGTGGCGAGCGCGACCGCGGCAAAGGTGAGAGAACGCATGAAGTAATCTCCGGCTGAAACTGTGATGCGGGCAGAGAATAACAACAAGGCCGTGACCGCGCCGCTCGCCCGTTCTATGCCACAACGTATCGGGCAGTTCCAGAATTTGCGCTGCTACGTCATTCCGGGGCGATGCGCAGCATCGACCCCGGAATCTGGATCGAGTGAAATGACCTCTAGATCCCGGGTTCGCGCTTCGTGCGCCCCGGAATGACAGTGGCTACCAACAAAAAAAGGCCCGCTTACGCGGGGCCTCTTCCTTAGCGTGTCACCGTCAGCCGCGGCGGTGATGCCTGCGGTGGCCGTGGCGGCGCGGGCCGTTGCCGTAGAACGGCTGCAGCTCTAAGCCGGCGATGCCGGCGGTAACATTCAGCCCGGTCTGTCCCTGCAGGCTGATCGGCTGCAGCGCGTAGGCATTGGCGGGACCACCGACCAGGAAGTTGCCACCGCCACCGATGCCGATCGATGCGTTGGCGCCAACGCCGCCATAGCTGCCGGCGAGTTCGCCGCGGCCGAGCCGGCTCGTTGGCGCATTCACGGCCCAGGACAATTGGGTCTGCTCGGTGATGCCGAGATCGAGACCGATGCGCTGCACCCTGGCGATATAAGGTTCGGGCCGGCGGCCTTCGCTGCGGAACACGCATTCGAGGCTCGTCACCGAGCCGACCACGAAGCCGACGTTCTGCCCGCCCTGGCATTGCAAGATGCCGGCGCGAACCGCGGGCGCCGCGTCAGCGCTTGCAACCGGCGCAAGCAGCGCGAGCGTGGCGAATGTCAATGTCAGGAATCGCATGTGTCCCAGTCTCCGCGATGTTGATGAACAGATTTAGCGGAGCGGACAGGATGGAAGCGCTATGTCGAAAACATGGCGCTTCCTCAAGAAGCCGTCAAAACATCGCGCTGAATTTCACGCGCGATGTGATTTGACTTATTTCAAATTCCCGCAAAAGCGCTGGATACGCTTGCAGGCGTCCTCGAGGTCCGAGGTCTTGGTCGCGTAGGAAATCCGGAACGCCGGGCCAAGCCCGAACGCCGAACCCTGCACGACGGCTACGCCTTCGCTCTCGAGCAGTTCGGTGACGAAGTCCTCATCATTGGCGATCACCTTGCCGGACGGCGAGGTCTTGCCGATGGTGCCGGCGCAGGATGGATAGACATAGAACGCGCCCTCCGGCCGCGGACACTCGATGCCCTTGGCCTGGTTGAGCATCGACACCACGAGGTCGCGCCGCTCCTTGAACACCTTGTTGTGCACCGGGATGAAGTCCTGCGGACCGTTCAACGCCTCCACCGAAGCCCACTGCGCGATCGAGGACGGGTTCGAGGTCGACTGCGACTGGATCGTCGCCATCGCCTTGATCAATTCGGCCGGGCCGCCGGCATAGCCGATGCGCCAGCCGGTCATGCAATAGGCCTTCGAGACGCCGTTCACCGTCAGCGTGCGCTCGTACAGTTTCGGTTCGACCTGCGCGGGCGTTGCAAACTGGAAGTCGTCGTAGACGAGATGCTCGTACATATCGTCGGTCATTACCCAGACATGCGGATGCTTCACCAGCACGTCGGTGATCGCCTTCAATTCGCTGCGCGTGTAAGCGGCGCCGGTCGGGTTCGACGGCGAGCACAGGATGATCCATTTTGTCTTCGGCGTGATCGCCTTTTCCAGATCCTCGGGGCGCAGCTTGAAGCCGCTCGATGCCGGGCACACCACCGGCACCGACTCGCCGCCGGCGAGCGCCACCATCTCGGGATAGCTCACCCAGTACGGCGCCGGGATGATGACCTCATCGCCGGGGTTAAGCGTCGCCATCAGTGCGTTGTAGAGCACCTGCTTGCCGCCGGTGCCGACGATGATCTGGTTCGGCTTGTAGGTCAGGCCGTTCTCGCGCTGAAACTTGGCGATGATCGCTTCCTTCAGCTCGGGAATGCCGCCGACATCGGTGTACTTGGTCTTGCCGGCTTCGATGGCGCGGATCGCCGCCAGCTTGATGTTGGCCGGCGTATCGAAATCCGGCTCGCCGGCGCCGAGGCCGATGACGTTGCGTCCCGCCGCTTTCAGCGCGCGTGCTTTATCCGTGACCGCGATAGTCGCGGACGGCTTCACACGGGCGAGCGAGGCAGACAGGAAGGGCATCATCATCTCCTGGCAAACGTCGTGAGCGCTGAAATTCACGATTCTTTTTGATGGGAACGCCGTACCCTAAGGCGCTGGGCGCTGCACCGCAAGAAGCTTGGCCGAATACGGGTAAAACTTTGGCGCACCCGGCGCATGCTCGGTGCGATCGGAGCAATGTCAGCGCAATATTCGCAAAGTTCCGCCGGCGATTGGCTCATATCTGACAAGCCGCGGCTGGCGCTCCGCGCGCGGGTGCTTTCTACGGCAAGCTGGGGGCATCCTCCCCCGCCTGCCAGGGGCGGATACCGCACTCAACGTCAGGCTGTCTCGCGGCAATCATGGGTCCCGGCTCTGCGCCGCGTCACTGCGTGCCGCATCGCGTCCGGGACACGGAAGGCTCTCGGGTCAACTGGTCCCCGTTCCCCGGACGCTGCGCAGCGCCACAAGCACGTTCACGCGCGTCTTCGACGCGCTATGGCGGTGCGCTGCAGAGCCGGGCCCACAGTAGATCCCGCATCATCACCCGATGCGGCACAGCAGTTTCATCGCGAAGGCTTGAGCATGCCGGCCCATCCACTCTCGACCACGTGACTCCCGCGTCGTAGCAAGTCATGCTGCGCGCGTGCAGTGCAGTAGAGGTTTTCGACTTTTTCCATTGTGCGGGCCTTGCGACGCATTCGTATCGGCATCATTGTTTAGCCGCGTTGCGGCGCGAGAGCCTTTGCGCCATCTGCCCACCACGTGCGCCCCACGACCGGAGTGAAGCCAACACGATGTACAAGCTCTATTCGATGCAGCGCTCCGGCAACAGCTACAAGGTCCGCCTTGCGCTGGCGCTGCTCAACGCGCCCTATGAGGCGATCGAAGTCGACATTCTCCGCGGCGAAAGCCGCACGCCGGAGTTTCTGGCGAAGAACCCGAGCGGACAGGTGCCGCTCTTGGAAGTCGCCGAGGGACGCTACCTCGCCGAGTCCAATGCCATCCTCTGGTATGTCTGCGGCGGCACGTCGCTGGCCCCGGAGTCGCGGGTCGAGCGCGCCGAAGCCCTGCAATGGATGTTCTTCGAGCAGCACGCGCTCGAGCCCAACATCGGCGCCGCCTATTTCTGGCTGTCACTGGTCAAGGGTGGCCGCGACCTGCAGACGCACGCGCTGGAGGACTGGATGGAGCGCGGCTATGCGGCGCTTCAGGTGATGGAAAATCATCTCAAGACCCGCGCCTATTTCGCCGCGGGGCAACTGACGGTCGCCGATATCGCGCTGTATGGCTACACCCATGTCGCCGACCGCTGCGACTACGACCTCGCAACCTTTCCCGCCATCCGCGCCTGGCTGCGGCGGGTCGAGCAAACTCCCGGCTTTGTGACCATGGACTGGCGGCCGGAGACCGTGGACGACGACCAGGCGGGCGTCGCCGCCGGGGCGTAATCCGGTGCCGCGCCTGACGAACGGCCCGCTCACTTTCCCGCGAGCATGCCGCTAAAAGTTAACAATAGCGGGTATAACGTTAACCATTGCCGTGATTTGGCCATTTTCAACGTCGGGTCGCCGCAATGTTGCCGGTGATGATTGCAACGTTTTCCTGACACGCGGGTGATTCGGCCCGCGTTACAAGGATTTGGACCAATGATACGGTCACCCGGCACGGTTGGCTTCGAAGGCAATCGTGCGCCCGTTGCATCTTCCAGACTGCTTGGTGCCATCGCCACCTCGCTCGCGATCGGCACGCTGTCGCTTTGCCTCGTGGTCACCTTGACGGTGCTGTCGATCAAGGCCACCGTCGCGATGCCCATTCCGTGACATCAGCGGCCTTTTGTTTGCATCATTAGCCAACGCGCGATGAGTGGCATCGCGATGTGGACCAGGATGAAGACACCTGTCGGCCTTGTGACCGCCGCGTTGACGGTAGCGATCCTGCTTGCCCTCTCGTTCCTGATCGCCACCGGCACCCGCGGCGAGCAGCCGGCGTTCGACTCCTCGGCAGGCGAGCTCGAGGTCCGGACCATCGCGCGGGGCCTCGTCAATCCCTGGGCGCTGGCATTTCTGCCTGACGGAACGATGCTGGTGACCGAGCGTCCCGGCCGCATGCGCATCGTTTCGGTGGAAGGACAGGTTTCGGCACCGCTCAAGGGCGTGCCCGAGGTCTGGGCGTCGGGCCAGGGCGGCCTGCTCGACGTGGTCACTGACAAAGCCTTTGCGCAGAACAGGACCATCTATTTCTGTTATGCCGAGCGGACCGAGGGCGGCGGACGCACCACGGTCGCGCGCGCCAAACTCGATGGCGGCAGGCTCGACGAGGTCAAAGTTATCTTCCGTCAACAGGGACCCCTGTCGTCAGGCAATCATTACGGCTGTCGCATCGCGCAGGCCGACGACGGCAATCTGTTCGTGGCGCTCGGCGATCACTTCACCTACCGCGACCAGGCACAAAACCTCGGCAATCACCTCGGCAAGATCGTCCGGATCGCGCCCGACGGATCGGTACCATCGGGCAATCCGTTTGCCGGTCGCGCCGACGCCAAGCCGGAGATCTGGAGTTACGGGCACCGCAACGTGCAGGCGCTTGCAATCCATCCGACGACCGGCGAGCCCTGGGAGATCGAGCACGGCCCGCGCGGCGGAGACGAGGTCAATATCGCCGGCAAAGGCAAGAATTACGGCTGGCCGGTGATCGGCTATGGCGTCGATTATTCCGGCGCGAAAATCCACAACGCGACAGCCAAAGACGGCATGGAGCAGCCGTTGAAATACTGGGTGCCGTCCATCGCACCGTCAGGCATGGCGTTCTATACCGGCAAGCTGTTTCCAAAATGGAACGGCAGCCTGTTCACCGGCGCGCTGCGCAGCGCGCTGCTGGTGCGGCTGACGTTGAACGGCAATACGGTGACAGCGGAAGAACGCCTGCTGCAGAACCTGCACGAGCGGATCAGGGACGTCCGCCAGGGGCCGGACGGCGCGCTGTGGCTATTGTCAGACAGCTCCAACGGTCGGGTATTGCGGGTAGCGCCGGCGACGAAATGACGATGATCTGAACAAGAGCGCTCACC
The DNA here is from genome assembly GCF_020329435.1 of Bradyrhizobium hereditatis. Classification (GTDB taxonomy): domain Bacteria; phylum Pseudomonadota; class Alphaproteobacteria; order Rhizobiales; family Xanthobacteraceae; genus Bradyrhizobium; species Bradyrhizobium hereditatis. The sequence continues at coordinate 445,397 of NZ_JAGKJK010000002.1, forward strand.
ATTTGTGAAAGATCAGGAACGCGCCGATCGCGATGAAGAGAAAGCCGAGCGCGTGATTCCACCCCAGCGGCTCCTTCAGATAAAGCGCAGAGAAGCAAGCGAACACCACCAGTGTGATCACTTCCTGCATGGTCTTGAGCTGTGCAGCCGAGTACACCGCGCTGCCCCACCGGTTGGCCGGCACCGCCAGCCAGTATTCAATAAAGGCAATTCCCCAGCTCGTCAGCACGACGACCGGCAGCGAGCTTTCCTTGAATTTCAAATGGCCATACCAGGCAAAGGTCATGAAGATGTTGGAGGCGAACAGCATCAGGACCGGCAGCAGCGTAGGCGAAACAGTGGGCATCAATGTCCTCTTGCAAGATGGCGTGCGCTAATCGTTGAGTAACGCATCGCGGTCCTCACTCGATATCATTTGGTTTCAATTTTGCGAAAGCCCGAAACATCCGCACAACACTCCCTTAAGACTGGCGGCAAAAAGGCGTGCACAATCGCAACAATCGGGCATGCTTGAGCCTTATTCCCGGCAAGTGGCGAGAACGGGCATGCAGTTAAACTGGCGCGCAATCTCCGGTCCGGCTCTCACGACAGCGACGGCGCTGGTCGCCTTCCTGGTCGATCGGCATCTTTTTCCTCTTCCCAATCCCGCACCGCTATTCGTCTGCATCGTTGCGCTTGCCGCTTCCATCAGCGGCATCGCCTCCGGCATGGCGAGCGCTGTGATTGCGGTAGCCTCTTCCGCGCTGTTCTTCCTCACCCACCGCGCCACGCCCGGCTACGACATGTCGGATCTGGCGCGCATGCTGCTGCTGGCGGCCACCGCCGGCGCCACCGCGCTGATCACCGGGCTGCTGCGGCAAAAATGGGTTGATACGCTCGCCTGGGAGAAGAAGCATCACGCGACCGCGGAACGACTATCGGCCGCGCTCGATCAGGTCGATATCGGCATCGTGCTGCTCGATTCCGACACCCGCGCCGAATTCATCAACCGCGCCTTCCGCGATTATTTCAAGCTGTCGGACGAGCAGGCCGACAGCAAGCCGCCCTTCATCGCGCTGATGTATCACGGCCGCGACACCGGCGCCTGGCAACTGCCCGAGGACGAGCTCAGCACCTTCATCGCCAAGCGCACCGAAATGATCCGGGCCGGCGATTCCACGCCGATCAACCTCAACTTGGCCGGCGGAGAGGTGCTCCGCTTCATCTGCACGGCGCTGCCCGATGGCGGACGCATGCTGAGCTACACGCCGGTCACCGATCTCGTCCGCCACTCCGACGATCCCGGCAGCGCCGACTATTATCGCGCGCTGCGCGGCACCCACCGCAGCCTCGCCCGCCATCTCGGCGCCGCGGAATAGCGGCGCGGTATAGAGGCCACGGCTCTCTCGCTCCCTCTCCAAAAGTTGATCCCCTGCTAATGCGTCTGTATTAATGGACAGACGCAACTCCTCGCCTTCCCTCACCACAACGGAAATCCCGCAATGCCCGGCGACCTCACCATCCGCTTCGTCACCCGCCAGGACTATGCGCAATGGCTTCCGCTGTGGGACGGTTACAACGCCTTCTACGGCCGCTCGGGTCCGACCGCGCTGGCAAGCGAGATCACCGCGATGACGTGGGCGCGATTCTTCGACGCCTACGAGCCGATGCACGCGCTTGTCGCCGAGAGCGGCGGCGAGCTGCTCGGGCTAACGCATTACCTGTTTCACCGCTCTACGACCATGATCGAGCCGAACTGCTATTTGCAGGACCTCTTCACCAGTGCCACGGCGCGCGGCAAGGGCGTCGGCCGCGCGCTGATCAACGGCGTGTACGAACAGGCGAAGCTTGCAGGATGCTCCCGCGTCTATTGGCAGACCCACGAGACCAATCACACCGCGATGCAGCTCTACGACAAGGTGGCGGAGCGCTCGGGGTTTGTCGTCTATCGCAAGATGCTGTGACGCCTGCGACTACGGCCGTCCGATCTGTGGATAAGTTCAGGCGTCACGCGCGCGTAACAATACGGGGCTAGCCTCCGCCTGCGTTTGATCAGGCCCCCCGTCTCAGATCACGCGCCCCCAGCGGTCCCCGTCAGTCGCCGCGTCTGGCCGGGGCCGCATCTTTTTGGCCGCATAGCTGCCAAGCGCGCACCGATCGTCCCGCTTCTTGCGACCTGGCGCCGTGCGAGCCAAAATGCCGGCCCTCTCGCGCCCTTCCCACAGGATCGATCCATGCAAATTCGCAACCTCGGCGGCTCCGGCCTGCGTGTTTCCGCCGTCGGCCTCGGCTGCAACAATTTTGGCCAGCGCACCGACCTCGAGACTTCGCGCAAGGTCATTCACAAGGCGATCGACCTCGGCATCACCCTGTTCGACACCGCCGACATCTATGCCGGCATGGGCGGCTCCGAGACCGTGCTGGGCAACGTGCTCGGCGATCGTCGCAAGGACATCGTGCTGGCCACGAAATATGCCAAGCCGATGGCAACCGACGGCACCAAGCAGGGCGCCTCGCGCCGCTACATCATGTCCGCGGTCGAAGCCAGCCTGAAGCGGCTGAAGACCGATTACATCGATCTCTATCAGCAGCATGAGTACGATCCCTTGACGCCGATGGAAGAGACGCTGCGCGCGCTCGACGATCTCGTCCGCCAGGGCAAGGTCCGCTACATCGGCAATTCGAACTTTCCGGCGTGGCGCATTGCCGAAGCCGAAATGCTGGCACGGCAGATGAATGTGGGCCGCTTCATCTCCTGTCAGGATGAATACAGCCTCGTGGTGCGCGATATCGAGAAGGACCTCTTGCCGGCAGCCCAGGAATACAAGCTCGGCCTGTTGCCGTTCTTCCCGCTGGCCAGCGGTCTCCTGACCGGAAAATACAAGCGCGGCGTCGCCGCCCCCGCCGACACCCGCTTCGCCAAGGCACCGGCGCTGAAGGACCGCTACGCCACGACGCGTAACGAGGACATCGTCGAAAAGCTTCAGGCGTTTGCGTTGGAGCGCGGTCATACCCTGCTCGAACTCGCCTTCTCCTGGCTCGCCCAGCGCCCGCAAGTCGCAAGCATCATCGCCGGCGCCACCCGCGTCGAACAGGTCGAGCAGAACGTGAAAGCGATCAGCTGGACGCTGAGCGCGGAGGAGATGGCGGAGGTCGATCGGATGACGAGGTGAGGGTGCGCACGGCCTCTCCGCTCCCTCTCCCCGTTCTTCACGGGGAGAGGGTTGGGGTGAGGGGCTGCCTCCGCAAGCTGTGAACGCGGTGAGACCTGTACCCCCTCACCCGGCTCGCAAGAGCGATCCGACCTCTCCCCGCAAGCGGGGCGAGGTTAAGGGGAACGAGCGGCTCGATCTGAAAGCTCCGCGTGAAGGACCCTCAGCACACCTTCGATATTCTCGAGGACATCGTTGTTCCAGAACCGAAGCACCTTGTAACCTTGCTCCATCAAACGACGGTCGCGCGCCGCATCCGCTGCTGATTCATTATGCTGCCCGCCATCGACCTCGACGACCAAATCAAGCTCGCGGCAAACGAAGTCGCAGATGTAGCCGCTGATCGGCACTTGCCGTGCAAACTTGTGCCCGTCGATCTGCCGGTTGCGGATACGATTCCAGAGGACAGTTTCCGCGTCTGTTTGATTGACGCGCAATTGTCTTGCGATTCGGATGGTCTTTTCATTGCGGCCACGCATTGCCCTGCCCTCACCCGCCGCGCAATAGCGCGGCGACCTCTCCCCGCATAGTGCGGGAAGAGGTTAAGATACCAACCCCTGCATCGGCTTCACCGCGGCACTGTCCGGGAACACGCTCTCCGCCAGCACCTTGTCGGCGAGCCCGAACTGGTCCTTCAGCACGCCCTTCATCACCGCGCGCAGATCTGTAGTCGGCGCAAGATCGCGGCCCTGGTAGAGATTGTCCGGTTTCAGCCCGGGCCAATCTGCGATCACGCGGCCGCCTTTCACCGCGCCACCGGCGAGCAGCGCGACTGTGCCGGTGCCATGATCGGTACCCTGCGTGCCGTTGATGCGCGCGGTGCGGCCGAATTCGGTGGCGACCACGATCACCGTATCGCGCCAGCGCGGCCCCATCGCGGTCTGGAATTCGGCGAGCGCGCCGTCGAGCCCGCCAAGCAGTTGCGCGAGCCGGCCGACCGGGCCGCCTTCATTGGCATGCGTGTCCCAGCCGTCGAAGGCGAGCGCGCCGATCCGCGGGCCGTTGTCGGCCGCCATCAGCCGCGCGGCGCCGCGCGCCACCAGGCGCATCGCGGCCGGCCCGTTGGCTCCGGGCTTCGGTTTCATGTCGTCGCCTTGCGCCATCTTGTCGAGCGCGAGGCCCTGCTTGAGCGCCGCGCCCAGCGCGGCATCGCGGTAAGAATAGAGTTCGAGGAGCCGCATCGCGGTATCCTCGCTCGCCTGCGGCACCGCAAGCGGCGCCCAGCCGACAGTCGGCGCCGCGCCGCGCAGCACCAGCGGCGTCGTCGGCCCGACCGCAAGTCCGCTCGTCACCCGCTCGCCCTTCGGCAGGCCTTCCAGCGCGCGGTTGAGCCAGCCGGATTGCACCCGGCCGGGTCCGGCAAAGCCGCTTTCGAGCACGTCCTGTCCATCGAAATGTGAACGGTCGCGATAGGGCGTCGCTACTGCATGGATCACCGCCGCTGTCTTCTCGCGACACATCCGCGCGAATTCCGGCATCGCCGGATGCAGCGAAAAGAAATTGTCGAGCGGCAACGCCGCATTCGGTCCGCTCGCAGACAGCGCGATCGCCCCGTGCAGGCCGGCATAATCGGGGTCACCGATCGGCGCGACCGTCGCAAGCCCGTCCAGCGCGCCGCGCAGGATGATGACCACGAGGCGCGGATCGCGGCCGTCGGCAGCGCGCGCGAATTTCGGCAAGTAAGCCCATGCCGCAAAGGACGCGCCGCCGAGCAGCACGGCACGCCGCGACGTCACCAAAGATCGCATATCTTCGCAGCAATCCGTTGTCGTTTCCATTGGTGTCATCTCCTCTGGAACTCCGGCGACATCAGTAGCAGCGCGAGCGCCTGCTGCCGCGATTCCGCGCGTTCAATGGTGCGCCGTGTTTCCACTGACGCCGTATCGGCCGCTGCGATTTCGAGCAGGTCGCGCGGATCGACGCCTTCGGGAATCCTCGATGCGATCTGCGTCGCGATGTCGAGGCGCAGCTTGATCCCTTCCGGCGCCAGCCATGCGCCGTTGGTATCGGGGAAACCGTTCGGCCCGGCCGGCGACCATAGTGGCTGGCCCAGTGTTCTCAGGCCGCTGAGATAGGGGCTGGGATTATTCGGAATCTGCGCCAGCAGGCGGCCGGCCGCGATCAGGAATTCATACGGCGAGCGTATCTTGGCGAGCGGCGCTTGCCAGGCTTCGTCGGAATCCACCAGCGCCATCGCCAGCGCCTTGAGGTCGCCATCGGTTTTGGTAAAGACATCCGCAAGCCGCGCCACCAATGAAGGCGGCGGATCGTCGGCCACGAAATGACGTGCGAACTTGCCGGCGATGAATCTTGCGGTCGACGGATGACGCGCGAGATCCGCCAGCACCGCCTCGCCCTGCGTCACGTCGGCCGCGTCGTAGATCTTTCCCAGCACCTGCTGCGCGCCCGGCTGATGCGCATTGGCGTTGAACACGAAGCTGCCCGGCGCGCCCAACTGGCCGAGCCTTCCCGCATAGGTCCACCCCGTGATGACGTTCGCCAGCGCCGTCACGTCGCCTTGCGAATAGCCGCCGCCGACGCCAAGCGTGTGCAGTTCGAGGATTTCGCGGGCGAGATTCTCGTTCAGTCCGCGGTTGCGATTCTTGCCAGCGCGCGAGTCCGGCCCCAGCGATTGCTGGTTGTCGAGAAAGAACAGCATCGCCGGATGCTGCTCGACCGCCCTGAGCATATCGGCAAAGCGTCCCAGCACATGCGGCCGGATTGCCTCGCGCTCGAACGAGCCGGCCCACATCTGCGCCGGCCCGCCCTTGCTGGCGGAGATGCAGAAATGATTGGACCAGAACACCACCAACCGCTCGGCAAATCCGCAATCGGCCATGACCGCCCGTTGCAGCCGCGCCAGCGCCTCAGCGCGAAACGTCTTCTGGATAATGTTGAGCTCTGCCGCGCGCGGCGGCGATGGTTTCGGCGCATTTGATGGCATCGTCTCGGCGGGCGCCATCGCCGCGCCTTCCGGCGGCTTGGCGGGCGGCTCCTTCGGCGCCATCTCCATCGTGATGTTGTTGAGCGAAAGATTGCGCCGCTGCGCCTTCGCATCCGGCGGCGCTCCACCTTCAGGAGTCGCCGGCGGCGCAGCCGATTTGCCGGCAGCTTCCCGCGCCCGCTGAATCTCGAACTGATAGTCAAACACAGCCTTGCCGAGCGCCGGTGTCGACTGCAGTCCCGGCACTTCGAGCAGCACGCCGCTCCGACGGGCGAGATCCGCCTTGACGAAACCGCGCGGATCGGACGCTGCATTGAGAAAATCGCCGGACGCCCCGCCCCGCGCGCCGAAACCGAAGCGATTGAGCGCAACAAGGGCTGCTTTCGAATCGCGGGCCATCGGATTTCCCTTGTCAGGTTTCGCTTGTGAGATTTCCCTTGGAGTTCCGCGGGGCGTATAGTGATCGCAGGAATATAGCGTGCTTCGGCGTGAACCCGGGATTAATTCCGTGTCAGGATGTGGCCTCGTTGATGACAAATCGTTTGGAAAATCAGCCTCCGCGCCGCCTCGCCTGCGAAGCTTGCGGCACCGAGTTCGGCTGCAACCTGTCCGGCCCCTGCTGGTGCAACGACGAGGCGTTCCGCATGCCGTTGCCGGTTGATGGCAGCGACTGCCTCTGCCCGGACTGCCTGCGCAAGCTCGCGAAGCAGCACGCGGGTGCGGCGTGACCGCAAAATGGAACGTCAGTGCCGTCCTCCTCGATATGGACGGCACCCTCGTCGATACCGAGCGGGTTTACTTCGACAGCCTCGTCGCGGCGCTCAATGCGGCCGGCTACGCTGATGATTCCGTCGCGCTGTGCCACGCCATGGTCGGGCTTCCCGGGCCGGCCTGCGAAGCGATGCTGCTCGACCACTATGGCGCGGACTTTCCGCTCACTGAGGTCAACCGCGCCTTCCTCGCCAACCGCGACCGGCTGATGGAGGCAGGATTGCCGCTCAAGCCGGGCACGCTGGAACTGCTCGACGCACTTGCCGCCGCCAATTGCCCGACCGCGATCGTGACTTCATCGTCGCGGCGCTCCGCCGAACGCCATTTGTCGCTCGCCGGAATCCGTGCGCGCTTCGACACCATCCTGACGCTCGACGATGTCACGCGCGGCAAACCGAGCCCGGACCTTTATCTCCTTGCCGCGACACGCCTTGGGTTTGCGCCGCAGCTCTGCGTCGCGGTGGAAGACTCCAACCACGGCGTCGCCGCCTCCCACGCCGCCGGCGCGATCACGATCATGGTGCCTGATATGACGCCGCCTACCGAAGAGACGCGCGCAAAATGCGCGGCCGTGTTGCCGGATCTGAATGCGGTGCTGGCGATGCTGCACGAACGCGGTGCGTTTGGGCGCGATTAGTTCCGGCCGCATTGCGAGGATGTGTAGGGTGGGCAAAGACGCTCTTTGCGCCGTGCCCACCATTTATCACCGCGCTCGTGATGGTCGACGCGCTTCGCTTTGCCCACCCTACGAAGCTTACCGTCATTGCGAGCGAAGCGATCCATCGCACCGCAAGCGTAGACATGGGTTGCTTCGTCGCTATCGCTCCTCGCAATGACGAAGCGTTACCACCCTCGCCGCTTCTTGCCCGCCGGAAGCGCCGCCTCGATCAGCGCATGCGCCGCCTCACCCGCCGTTTCCATGTAGCTGGAATCGCGATGCAGCAGCACGACGGCGAAAGAGCCGTCGAGCAGCAATAGGATTTGCCGTGCGAGCCGCAACGGCTCGGCGATGCCCTCCGCCTCGAAGGTCGCACGCAGCCATTCCTCGAACTTTTTCTTGTGTGCGGCACCGATTCTGATTGCGGGATGGCCCGGCATGTTGGCAAGCTCGGCCGAGGTGCGCAGGAAGCCGCAGCCCTTCCACTTCGGATGCCGCGCCGAGCGCGCCAGATTGCGAAAGATTGCCTCGACCTTCGCCGGCAGACCGCCCTCTGCTTTCGTAAACCATTGCCTGAACAGCGCAAGATTGGGCTGATCGCGCCCCGTAAGATAGGCCGCGACGAGATCGTCCTTGCTCCTGAAGTGATAGTACAACGTCCGCTTGGTGACGCCGGCCTTCTCGGCCACGGCATCGACGCTGACGCCGCGGATGCCGTCATTGTAGAACAGCGCGTTGGCTGCCGAGATGATGCGTTCGCGCGTCGAAATACCGGATCGTGCCATGCAGCCTATGTATACTAACCAGTGAATATACACAACGCGGCCGGACTTTTAGGCTGTCTTCGCAATCAGACCTTTTGCGGAGCCTTCCAATGTCCGAACCCATCCTGCTGGAAACCAGCGAAGGCATCGCGCTGATTACGCTGAACCGTCCGGGCAAGCTCAATGCGCTGAACTATGCGCTGATCGACCGCCTGATGGCGGTGCTGGATGCGATCGAAACCGATGCCGCCGTTCGTGCCGTGATCCTCACCGGCGCCGGCGAACGCGCCTTCTCGGCCGGCGCCGACATCCACGAATTCGCAGGCAGCGTCCGACTCGGCCGCGAGAGGGCCGTGCAGGATTTCGTGAGGCGCGGACAGGCCATGACCGCGCGGCTGGAAGCGTTCAGGAAGCCGGTCATCGCGGCCGTGAATGGCCTCGCGTTCGGCGGCGGCTGCGAGATCACCGAGGCCGTCCATCTCGCCATCGCCAGCGAGCGCGCGCGTTTCGCCAAGCCGGAAATCAATCTGGGCATGCCGCCGACCTTCGGCGGAACGCAGCGGCTGCCGCGACTCGCCGGCCGCAAGCGCGCGCTCGAACTGCTGTTGACCGGCGATCCCTTCTCGCCAGAGCAGGCGCTCGAGATCGGACTGGTCAACAACATCGTGCCGCACCAGGCGTTGCTGCCCGCCGCCCGCGAACTGGCGCGCCGCATCATCAGGCATTCGCCGCTCGCGGTCGGCAGCGTCATCACCGCGGTGACGCGCGGGCTGAACATGGCGATCGCCGAAGGGCTGCAAGTCGAGAGCGAGCAGTTCGCGGCGCTGGTGCCGACCGGCGATCTCGGCGAAGGCATCAATGCCTGGATCGAGCGCCGGCCGCCGGTCTATCGCGGCTCCTAACGCGGACCGCAATACGCAGCGGCAGGCTTCTTCCGGCTAGGCGGCGTGTTTGGTCGCGATTATGGTCCGCATGTCGTCAGCCAGTTCGCGATAATGCAGGCCGAGGCGCAGATATAGCTCGCGCTTCGCCGTATCGTTCGTCAGCTTGCTGATCAAATCGCATTCGGCTGCGAGCGTCTCAAATCGCTCCAATCTGGCTTCAAACTCGGTCATGACGCGTCTCCCCTGAACGGCCATTGGGGAGACAGCTTACGCCCTGGTTTTACGTCAGAGCTAACATCGTTATTGGATAAAACTAATTTACAATCTCAGAGATTGCTCTGATGGCTGCGCAATCATTGCCTGCTGTTTCGAAGGCGAAGCTCGCCGCTCGCGTACGTTAGTCGTGATATCCCGGCGACCTTCGCGCCAGGCCGTCGAACGCGTCGAACAGCCGCTCGCGCCAGGCATGGACCGGATCGTCTTCCATCAGCAGCTTGAAGGGGCTGACCACCCGCGCCCACTGGAATGCGCCGAACACGATGTAGTCCGCGTAGTTCGGCGCCGTGCCGCCGATGAAAGGCTGCGTCCGCAGCGTCAGCCGCAGTGGATCGAGACTCCTGCGAAAACCTTCGACCGCTTCGTCGCCGCTTGCCATGATCTCTTCCAGCGGCTTGCCGAAACGCGCCTCGCGGGTCCGCCGGAAATAGGCGGCGTCTTCAGGCTTCAGGTTGAGCGGGATATCGGCAATGATCAGCGGAAACATGCCGCCGATCACCCCGTCGCCCCACCAGTTCAGCATCCGCGCCATGGCGCGGCCACCTTCGCCGCCGAACAGCGACGGCCGGTCCGGATATCTGTCTTCCAGATAGTTTGCGATCGCCCAGGAATCGACGACCGCATGATCGCCGTCGAGCAGCACCGGCACCTTTTCCGAGCCATGCGGCGCGATCGCCTGTTTGTCGGTGAAGCACCACGGAATCGTTTCCGACGGCAGTCGCTTGTGTGCCAGCGCCATGCGCGTCCGCCAGCAGAACGGGCTGAACGGACGGGATGGATCGGTGCCGACGAGTTCGAAGAGCCTGATGGACATTGGCGACCTGTTCGAAAAATGATCGCCAGACTAGCCGTCATTGCAAGGAGCGCAAGCGACGACTTGTCAGCCGGGCCACGGCGAATGACACAGACGCCCGAAACATGAGTGCGATTGCGCAGCCTTGACGCCGCGCAATCGTAGGGGCCATTCCGGACGTTGGCGTGAAGAAACTAGACCGTCGAAATGCCGTCGATCGGGCTGATATCACCGACGAACCTCAAGAGGTCGGCCATGGTGAATTCGCCAGCAGTTTTTGACGGCAGCGTCGGCTTCCAGTTCTTGCCCTTCAGCCAGAGATACGACTGACGGTCGCCGTGCACGAGGCCGACGAACACTTCCGCCACGATCGTGGCCCCGACCGGCCCGAGCTTTTCGCCGCCGCCGCGCTGCTCTGCCTCCTTGAGGATGTAGTACCAGAGCGGCGTATGCTCGTGCAGACCGTGCTTCTTGGCGACAGCGCCGTCCGTCCCCTTCGCGATCTCGGCCGGGGTAAGCGGATTCTTGATCTTCATCGCCTTGGCGACATCCTGTCCCGACGGCAGCCCCAGCATGACGCCACGCTTGAGATTACGGAACGGCAGGCTGCCGCCACCGCCCGGCAACTCGTGCAACTGCGGGATCAGGAATGGATCGATCTTCCGCGAGGGATTGAGCCGCACATTGGGAGGATTGGTCGCCAGCACCTCGTGGTAGCGACGCCAGTCGATGATCCAGTTGCTGGAAAGCACCGGAATGGGCAGCGGCGGCTGCACCGGATCGGGCGCGAGGTCGCCGATGATTCCGCCCGAAAGGCCGGTGAACCTGAACAGCAGATCGAGCGTGGCAGGAGCGACGCCACCGGGCCCGGGCGTGAACTTACGATTGTGGCTGTAGACCTCGCGCACCATGCTATGACCGAACCGGTATGCCGCTGCAGAAAACTCGACCGGCATGTAGGGCGTTTTCTTGAAGCGGTAGAAGCGACGTCCCTGATCGAGGATCTTGGCGACAATTCCCTTCTCGGTGATGCGCTCGACGAAGTCATGCAGCACCATCCATTGATAATGCCAGGTCACCGTCTGGCGCGCCTGTGCGAATATCTCGCCGGCCGGCACCCCTGACGCCGCGAGACGGTCGCAGACCTTGTTGTGGAACTTCAGCATCGCCAGGTGCGTCTGCGCGACCACGAGATTTTCGTCATTGCGATGATCGCCAATCAGCGCAAAACCTTCGGGGTTGCGAGGCAGGTCGTTGCGCGGCGTGATGGTCACATCGTCAACGCTGATCGTCTTGCCGAGCAGGAGTTTCGGACCGGGCGTCTTGCCGTCGGCATCGCCGGGATTGCGCGCGTAAAGCTGCCGGCTGCCGTCGGGACCGAGACCATAGACGCTGTCGAGATCGAGCGCCGGCGTCCGGAAGTTTTCGACTGCCGTCGGGTCGGCTTCCTTGTCGCCGAACGAGGTGAGATCGAGCGTGATGTCATGATCGACGAACTGTCCGAGATAGGTGAATCCCGCGGGGATCTTGTCATTGTTGCCGGCCGCGCCGCCGGGATCGGCATCCTTCATCGCATCGGCAAGCTCCTGCAGGGGCGCGTCGTCGACGGCGAGCGGCTCCAGATTCGGAAACATCCGGCCGAACATCCCGGGATCTTCATGCCCGGAGAGCGAATCCAGAAACTGTCGGGTCGGTTGGCGGCCAGCTTTGCCGTGGCCAGGCTGAACATTCACTTGAGTCGCCATCACTTCCTCCAATCGCAAAATGTTGGGAGAAGAGGGGTACCGGTGTGTCGCGTGTTCAGTTCAGTAAAGGTTCAGGTAAATCAGCTCGATACCCCTCGAGAGGGTTCAGTCAGCAAAACCCACCTCCAGATTGTGTCCAATTGGAGCGCCGTGCCAGCGGTTTATTTTTCGATTTGTGTGAGCAGTTTCACTGACACAGCATGATCCGGAAAAGTGGGTGCCGGTTTTCCCTCGCGACAAACGCGGAACGCGTTTGCGCGGAGATCATGCTCAAATCAAAGAGATAGAGCGTGATGACCATTCGAAGAAAGTCATCACGCTCTAGGAGCGATGTCGAACTCTTTGCGCAGCTCTGCGTCGGTGTAGAAGCACACGCCGCCATCGAGATCGCGCACCAGCCACTCCTGCAAATACACGATCTGTGTCCCGCTTTGCCTTTCATGTCGGAGCTCGAGGTGCCCATCCTCGCTTCGCTGCAGCGAGCAACTGGATTGTACCCAGCTTGGCCATTCATGCAGCGGCTGTCCGGTGAACTGCCAGGCGATCAACGCCACATTAGCTGGGCGTGGCTTCAACTTCAGTGTGTCCACAATCGTCTCCGACGGAATGATTCCTGCAGTCTGACAACGCCCTCGCCCGGCAAAAGTTGGGCGTGATGCGGCGATTCTCGCCGCGATTCGCCGATATTGCCTATGCATTTTTGGGATGGATATCCGGGAATGCGCGTGAATCCCCAGCCTATCGCGCCGGAAAAGCGGACCAGGCAAGCCAGGTCCGCGTCTCCATGGGTGCCCTACCGCACCACCGCCGCGGTCTGGCCGAACAGGATCCTGCGCTCCTCCTCGGTGCGGTTGACCGGCTGGCCGAAGTTCGGATTGACCTCTTTCGCCTTGGCATAGGCGCGCTCGGTGGCGGGGCGAGCGCGGATGGTCTCCAGCCATCGCTTCAGATGCGGAAAATCCTCGATGTTCTGACTCTGGTTCTTCCACGGTACGACCCAGGGATAGCTCGCCATGTCGGCGATCGAATAATCACCGGCGATGAATTCGCGGTCGGAGAGACGCTTGTTGAGCACGCCATAGAGGCGGTTGGTCTCGTTCACATAGCGGTCGATCGCGTATTTGATCTTTTCCTGCGCATAGACATTGAAGTGGTGGTTCTGCCCGGCCATCGGCCCGAGATTGCCCATCTGCCAGAACGTCCACTGGATCGCGTCATAGCGGCCGTAGAGATCGGAAGGCAGAAACTTGCCTGTCTTCTCGGCGAGATACAAAAGCATCGCGCCGGATTCGAAGATCGAGATCGGCTTTCCACCGCCCTTCGGTTCGTGATCGACCATCGCGGGAATGCGGTTGTTCGGCGCAATCGCCAGGAACTCCGGCTTGAACTGCTCGCCCTTGCCGATGTTCACCGGGAAGATCTTGTACGGCAGCCCGGTCTCTTCGAGGAACATCGTGATCTTGTGGCCGTTCGGCGTGGTCCAGTAGTGAAGGTCGATCATGGGGCGATTCCTGCTGGTTGAAATCCGTGCATCACCAGAAAGATGCGATTGCATGAATTTGGTCGGAGGGATGCCCTAAGTCAATGCGGGCTGACGGCGTAGCGCGGAAATGTGATGACGACAGGAACTGAAGCTCAGCGGACCGGAGCGCCGATGCGACCGTGCTCGCGCAGCAATTTTTCGCCGGCTTCAGTGACAGTCACGATCAATCCGGTTCCTTCAATCGTTTCGCGCACGACATAGCCGCGGTCGGACGCGTCTTCCCAGATCGTCAGGCGCGGACAGGAAGTGCGCCAGGTCGCTACCACTTCGGCATAAAACCGCGGCTCACGGGCGATCCATTCGACAAAGTCGAGCACCAGTGGATCCGCTGCATCCGCCATCGCGCCTCTCCTTTCAGAAGGAAGCAACCGAGCCGCGAACCACCAGCAGCCAGCTTCCATAAAGGATGTAGTAGCCCGCGACCGTCGTGATCAGGCGGTTCGCCCAGGTACGAAACTGCGCATCGCTCATCGCTTCCAGAATCCGCCGCGCCAGCGTGGTGCCGAGCATCGACGCGATGACGGCGACTGCCGCCAGCACCGGGTCGAGCGTCGCCGCCTGATCGATGATGCCGCCGAAATAGACCAGCTTGGTGAGATGGCTGGCGACCTGGCAGGTCGCCTTGGTGGCAACCACCTCGCGGCGGCCGAAATTGCCGCCGAGAAAGAAGGTGTCCATCAAGGGACCGGAGACGCCGGTCATCAGCATCAGCCCCATGCAGATGAAGCCGTAGAATGAGCCCTGCCAGATGCTGTCCGGATTCGGCTTGAGATTCTTCGGCATCAGCCGCGCCATGAACGGCGTTACGCCAAGCAACAGCAATGCAATCGGCTTGTCCGGCACGTAGCGGGTCAGCGACCATAGACCGAGCGCCAGCGCGCAGCCGATCAGATAGACGAAGACCGGCCGCCAGCGGATATGCGCCCGCCACAGAAAGGCGCGCCAGCCGTTCGAGGCCATCTGCGTGATCGCGTGCAGCACCATCGCGGTCGGCAGCGGCATCAGCATCAAGAGCACGCCGATCAGGATCATGCCGCCGGCCATGCCGAACAGGCCCGACAGGAAAGCCGTCGCGATCATGAGGGCACCTAGCGCTGCGATCATCAACGGCGTCACGAAACGTCTCCTGCGTAAGCGCTCAGTTGAAAGAGGGCGCGCCCTACTCCCTCTCCCCGTCCTTTACGGGGAGAGGGTCGGGGTGAGGGGCTGCTTCCGCGAATTCGCTGGTAGTCGGACTCGCGGAAGCTCCCCTCACCCGGCGCCGCACCGACCTCTCCCCGCGAAGAGCGGGGCGAGATTGAAAAGCGGCCGCACCGATTCAACCAACGGGTATCACGCTAATGTTGTGCCTCGCTTGGATGCCGTGTGCAAACTGAGTTATCTTGTCGTGGCACAAGTTTTCCTGATGGTAAGGTGATCCTTGGCGGCGACTCCTTGACGCATGAAGGATGTGCGGTGACGACGGCGGCGCCCAATTGCCTCAAGCGATTCAAATATTAGGTGAGCAGAATGGAATCGCCGACAGTGAGATCCGCACTCGAAGCTCACGCTCGTCGCGGGTTGTTCGCGTCGACCTTCTGAAGCCGATGCCCGCAATACAAACCTAGGCGCGAGGAAAACCATGACCATTGGAGAAAATAAGAACGAAGCCGCAATCCGAAAGTTGATAGAGGAGTTTGCAAAAGCGTTAGGCGCCAAAGACGTCGACGGATGCATGTCGGTGTTTGCCCCGGAAATCGTTTCGTTCGATATCCTTCCTCCGCTGCAAGCGGTGGGCGCCGACGCATTTGTTAGACACTGGCACGAGTTTTTCGAGTCCTATCAAGGACCACTCCACGTCGAGTTTCCCAATGTGAGCGTTAGTGCAGACGACAACGTGGCATTCAGCTATTGCCTGCACCGGATCGCTGGGACGTTGAAGAATGGTCATAAGACCGATTTTTGGCTGCGCTGGACCGCTGGTTGGCACAAAACCAATGGTCGATGGCTGATCGTCCACGAACAGGTTTCAGTTCCTGCCGACCTGGCAAGCGGCCGGGCCCTTTTGGATCTGAAGCCGTAACGCTCGATCACGCAGCGCGATGACGGGCGCGCCACCAGTGAACGGTCGTGGCGAGGCTTGCTTGTGAATGCCCCGCAAATCGAGCTATCTTGCATGACATCAGTTTTCCTGAGGGTCACGTGCGGCGGCTGCTCTTTCTCAATGGCATCAAGGCGTTCGAAGCGGCGGCGCGGACCGGCAGCTTCGCCGCCGCCGGGTCGGAGCTCAACGTCTCCGCCGCCGCGGTCAGCCGGATGGTCCACCTTCTGGAGGAGCGGCTCGGGGTGGCGCTGTTCGAGCGCAAGGCCAACCGCCTCGTCACCACGTCTGCGGGGCGCGCCTATCAGAGCGGGCTGACCCCGATCTTCGACGCGCTGGCGAGCCTGACCGCGCAGGTCACCGCGCCCGCCAGCGTGCGCGTGCTGACCATCGGCGTAGGTCCCACCTTTGCGATGAAATGGCTGATCCCGCGGCTGGCCGATTTTCGCAAGGAAGAACCGGACATCGACGTCCGCATCACCACCGGCGGCGCGGCGGTGCCGTTCGGCGAGGACTGGAGCTGCGGCATCAAGCTCGGCGGCGGTGAATGGCCCGGCCTGATCGCCGAGCCGCTGTTCGCCGCTGATCTGCTTCCTGTCTGCGCGCCGCGCCTCGCCAACCAGCTCAAGCGACCGTCCGACCTGAAAGGACCGACCTTGCTCCGGGTGGCGCATTCGCCCGATGACTGGCCGTTATGGCTCGAGGCCGCCGGCGCGGCCCGCATCACCGCCCGCGGGCCGGAATTCGAATTTTACGGCCAGGCACTGCAGGCTGCGATCGACGGCCTCGGCATCGCCATGGGCATCCGCCCCTATATCGACGACGATGTCGCCGCCGGCCGATTGATCGCCCCCTTCGCGTTAAGCGTTCCGAAGGGCATGCGCTGGTACTTGGTGTATCGCGGCTTCAGCACCGCCCAGCGCGACTTCACCGCCTTCCGGCGCTGGATCATCCGCGCTGCGGCGGAGCCTGCCCTCCGTCGCAAGAGTCAACGCCATGCCGGATGAAAAAATCGAAACGCTCGTGATCGGCGGCGGCCAGGCCGGCCTCACGATGAGCCACCGGCTGAAGCAGCACGGCCTGCCGCATCTGGTGTTGGAGCGCCACCGCATCGGCGAACGCTGGCGCAGCGAGCGCTGGGACGGGCTGAGATTCCAGTTTCCGAACTGGTCGGTGCGGCTGCCGGACTTTCCGTTTCCGCACAGCGATCCCGACGCGTTTTCGGACACCGACACCATCATCAGATACATCGAGGCCTATGCCGAATTCGTCGCGCCGCCGATCCGCTGCGGCGTCGAGGTCTCAAGGCTCTCGCAGCGCGACGGCGGCTTTATCGCCGAAACGACCAATGGCACGATCACAGCCAAAAACGTCGTCGTCGCCACCGGCCCCTATCAACGCAACATCGTTCCCGACGTGCTGCACGAACATCCCGTGTTTCAGGTTCATGCCGCCGACTACAAGAACCCCGCGCAGCTTCCGCCGGGCGCAGTGCTGGTCGCTGGCGCCGGCGCGTCCGGTACGCAGATTGCCGAGGAATTGCAGCACGCCGGCCGCCGCGTTTACCTCTCGATCGGGCGGCACCGCCGCCTGCCGCGCCGCTACCGCGGCCGCGACCTGATCTGGTGGCTTGCCGAAATGCGGCTCGACCAGATGACTCCGGAGGAGCGCGGATCGGCGCGATTGGGCCCGGTCATTTCCGGGGCCTATGGCGGCCGCACCATCGACTTCCGCAATTTCGCCGCCGACGGCATGGTCCTCGTCGGTCGCATCGAAGCGGCGCAGAACGG
The DNA here is from genome assembly GCF_020329435.1 of Bradyrhizobium hereditatis. Classification (GTDB taxonomy): domain Bacteria; phylum Pseudomonadota; class Alphaproteobacteria; order Rhizobiales; family Xanthobacteraceae; genus Bradyrhizobium; species Bradyrhizobium hereditatis. The sequence continues at coordinate 462,836 of NZ_JAGKJK010000002.1, forward strand.
CGTCATCGAGCTTGCACCGGGTCTTGCCGAAAGCCTTGTCGACGGCGACCTCGTCTACAGCACCTTCCTCGATACGGTGGACGCTTATGTGAAACGGCGCGGCCTGGAGATGCCCGAGGATCCCGACGCCCGCACGACGGTGGTCGACCCGCCTTGCGTCACCGCGCCACTGACGCGCCTCGACCTCGCCACTGAGGGCATCTCATCGGTGATCTGGGCTACCGGCTATGGCGTCGATTTCGGCTGGATCGATCTTCCCGTGATCGACGAACGCGGCGACGCCGTCCACCGCAACGGCATCTCGGCCGTGCCCGGGCTCTATTTCCTCGGCCTGCAATGGCTGTCGAAAATGAACTCCTCGTTCCTGTCAGGCGTCGGCGACGACGCCGCGGTGCTCGCGGACCATATTCGCGCGCGGCGCTGATCCTAGGCCGTTCTCCGCTCGCGAGATCGTCATACCCCGCGCAGGCGGGGTATCCAGTACGCCGAGGCTTCTCGATTCGGTCAGCGCTGCCTCTGGGACACTGGATCGCCCGCCTTCGCGGGGCGATGGCGGCCTTTGGCTTAAAAAATCCGCAACATGTGAAGCCGTTCACATCTCTCCTCGCCGCGCCGTGCTGTTGTCGCCGCATGGGTAAACCCGGGGGATGCGCCATGATCTATGGCGGCTTTGAAATTCAGTCGTTCGAAGCAGGGAGAGGGCTGTGGCACGCGAGGATTCAACGGACCGATCAGGCCCCGGTGATGATCGACGGCATGGCGTTCCCGACGCTCGAAGTCGGTTTCGCGTGGTCGAATCCGGAAGCAGCGATCGCGGACGCGAAAGCCCATATCGACCGCTTCAGCCCGCGGTTCACCACCCCCTAGCCGGCGCGCGGCCTGGCCGCCTGTCGCTGGCGCAGCCCGAACAGACTGTGCAGGCAACGCCGGTGCTCTCGGCCTGCCCGGATTGCAGCGCCGCGCTCTCGGTGCTCCGAATCATCCCCGGCCGCGCCGGCGCCGAATACTGGACCATGCGCTGCACGCGCTGCGGCGGTATTCATCTGGATATCATCAAGCCTTCGTGCGTCGGAGCGGACGACCTCCACGCCTAGGAGCGCGCTGGTTCCAAAACACTCTTGCTGACACCTGCTGACATGATAGCTGCGGGCATCGCGCGTGAAGGCATTTGCCCTTTTCTCGCTGGCTGACTCGTCCCATATTCGCCGCATGGCGAAGAAACCCGACACTCCCAAGAAATCAGGCAAAGCCCCGAAATCAAAAGCGCATCGGCCAGACGTTCAGCCGATCGGGCCTGCGCTTGCGGAACTGCTCAATCCCGCGATCAACCGCGGCGATGCCGGCACGGGCTCGGGCACCGGCCTGCAGCCGCCGCCGGACAATTCCTGGGACCGCCGCGCCGGCGGCGAGGCCGCAGCGCATCGTGCGCGCGCGTCGACGAAGGGAACGAGCGCAACTGTCGCGAAGCGCGATACGTCTGGCAGCGCCGAAAATGAATCCGAGAACGGGCCACCTGCGCCCCCTCTCCCGCTTGCGGGGGAGGGTCAGGGTGGGGGTCTGTCCACACGGCATGAACTAGACGAAGCCCCCCAAGCCCACTATGGCACCTCGGCCACCGTCCCGACGCTCGACCCCGAGCTCGCGCGCCAGCTTGGCCTGCCGACGGCGGAAGACGACGAGGAAGCCCTCGCGCGCCCGCCGCGCAGCAAGATGGAATCGCTCGGCGTCAAGGCGACCGCCGAGGCACTGGAGAACCTGATCCGCGAGGGCCGTCCCGAATTCCGCAAAGAGGACGGCTCGATGAAGGTGTGGACGCCACACCGGCCGCCGCGCCCGGAAAAATCCGAAGGCGGCGTGCGCTTCGAGATCAAATCGGACTACGAACCCAAGGGCGACCAGCCGACCGCGATCGCCGAACTGGTCGAGGGCATCAACCGCAACGATCGCACGCAGGTGCTGCTCGGCGTCACCGGCTCCGGCAAAACCTACACCATGGCCAAGGTGATCGAGGCGACGCAGCGCCCTGCCCTGATCCTCGCGCCGAACAAGACGCTGGCCGCTCAGCTCTATGGCGAGTTCAAGAATTTCTTCCCCGACAACGCGGTGGAGTATTTCGTCTCCTACTACGACTACTACCAACCGGAAGCCTATGTGCCGCGCACCGACACCTACATAGAAAAGGACTCGTCCATCAACGAGCAGATCGACCGCATGCGCCATGCGGCGACGCGCGCGCTGCTCGAACGCGACGACGTCATCATCGTGGCGTCGGTGTCCTGCATCTATGGTATCGGATCGGTCGAGACCTACACGGCGATGACCTTTGCGCTGAAGAAGGGCGAGCGCATTGACCAGCGTCAGTTGATCGCCGATCTCGTGGCGCTGCAGTACAAGCGCACCCAGGCCGATTTCACCCGCGGCACCTTCCGCGTCCGCGGCGACGTCATCGACATCTTCCCGGCGCACTATGAGGACCGCGCCTGGCGCGTGAACCTGTTCGGCGACACCGTGGAAAATATCGAGGAGTTCGATCCGCTCACCGGTCACAAGCAGGACGATCTCGAATTCATCAAGATCTACGCCAACTCGCACTATGTGACGCCGCGTCCGACGCTGGTGCAGGCGATCAAGTCGATTAAATCGGAACTGAAGCTGCGGCTCGATGAACTCAACAATCAGGGCCGTCTCCTGGAAGCGCAGCGGCTGGAGCAGCGCACCACCTTCGATCTCGAAATGATGGAGGCGACGGGAAGCTGCGCCGGCATCGAAAACTATTCGCGCTATCTCACGGGCCGCCGCCCCGGCGAGCCGCCGCCGACGCTGTTCGAATATGTGCCCGACAACGCGCTGGTGTTTTGCGACGAAAGCCACGTCAGCATTCCGCAGATCGGCGCCATGTTCCGCGGCGACTTCCGCCGCAAGGCGACGCTCGCCGAATACGGCTTCCGCCTGCCCTCCTGCATGGACAACCGGCCGCTGCGGTTCGAGGAATGGGACATGATGCGGCCGCAGACGGTTGCGGTGTCGGCGACGCCGAGCGGCTGGGAGCTGAACGAAAGCGGCGGCGTGTTCGTCGAGCAGGTCATCCGCCCGACCGGGCTGATCGATCCGCCGGTCGATATCCGCCCCGCCCGCACGCAGGTCGACGATCTCGTCGGCGAAGTCCGCGCCACCGCCGCGGCCGGCTACCGCTCGCTGATCACTGTGCTCACAAAACGGATGGCGGAGGACCTCACCGAATATCTGCACGAGCAGGGTATTCGTGTCCGCTACATGCACTCTGATATCGACACCATCGAGCGCATCGAGATCATCCGCGACCTCCGCCTCGGCGCGTTCGACGCGCTGGTCGGCATCAACCTGCTCCGCGAAGGCCTCGACATTCCCGAATGCGCGCTGGTCGCTATCCTCGACGCCGACAAGGAAGGTTTTCTGCGCAGCGAGACGTCGCTGATCCAGACCATCGGCCGCGCCGCGCGCAACGTCGACGGCAAGGTAATCCTCTACGCCGACAGCATGACCGGCTCGATGGAGCGCGCCATCGCCGAGACCAACCGCCGCCGCGAGAAGCAGGTCGAATACAACAACGCCAACGGCATCACGCCGGAGAGCGTGAAGAAATCGATCGGCGATATCCTCAACTCCGTTTACGAGCGCGACCACGTCTTGGTCGAGATCGGCGATGGCGGCATGGCGGACGATGTGATCTCGATCGGCCACAATTTCGAGGCCGTGCTGAACGACCTCGAAACCAGAATGCGCGAAGCCGCCGCCGATCTGAATTTCGAGGAAGCGGCAAGGCTGCGCGACGAGGTGAAACGTCTCCGCGCCACGGAGATGGCCGTCGTCGACGATCCCACTGCGAAACAGCGCGCCGTGCAGAAGCAGGCCGGCGCCTACGCCGGCACCAAGAAATACGGTGAGTCCGCCAACCTGCCGGTCAGCGCGATGAAAAAACGCGCAGCCGCTTTATCCTCCCCTGGGGCAGGATCGACCGCCGCAGGTGGTCGAGGCGGGGTGAGCCGCAGCGGCAGTCCCTCCAAAGTCCACAAACCCCACCTCGACGAAATGCACGGCCCGGAATCCCTGCCCTACCGGCCCGGCGGCGCCAAACCGCGCAAGCCCGAGTTCGGCAGCGGCAGCAAAATCTTCCAGCCGACAAACTCGCGCGAGTCGGGACCGGAGTTCGGGCCGGCGCCGCGATCGAGCGGAGGATTGCCGGGGCGACGGGGCGGGTGGAAGAAGAGGTAATCCATCAGCGATCGTGGTTCGTGATGGACAGGGTCCTCGCGATTTAAACTGCGCGGATAAGCTGAGGTTGGCACATCCCGGATTCAGCCCCAAACGCTCACTCAGCGCCAGCGGTCTACGATCGTCTCCATTCTGAATTAAAAGCCGACGCGGGCCGTTGAACAACGGCACGCCGCGAAGACTCGGCAGTTGTTACCAGCAGCATCCTATGACACCATTTAAATACCGAGTTGTCATAACTTCTGGATGCCTATGCCACGCCGGAAATATGCTTGGGAGAAGCTGTCGGATGAGCAGTTGCTCAAACTACGCCTCAGTAGTTTGAGGGTCGCGGTCGAGGACACTTGGCTCGAGGATTGTCTCAGCACTCTCTATGAGGAGCTCGAAGAGCGGAACATCCGGCTGCGGCCACACGCATGGATATCGAGCGAATGGTTCAGTCCGGCACATGTGCCCGGCATTGCGATTCCATTCTATCTCGCCCATCCCCGTCTGATGAAGATCGAGAAGAAAATGATGCTCGATGTCGAAGGCGGCACCTGGTCCGAGTGCATGGCCATTCTTCGTCATGAGGCAGGCCATGCCGTGCAGCACGCCTACCAGCTGCAACGTCGCCGGCGTTGGCAGCAGCTGTTCGGCCCGTCCTCGAAGCACTATCCGCGCTACTACCGGCCCAATCCGGCCAGCCGGCGTTATGTCCAGCATCTTCGGCTCTGGTATGCGCAGAGCCATCCGGACGAGGATTTCGCCGAAACGTTTGCGGTGTGGCTGCGGCCGCGTTCGAACTGGCGGACGCGTTATGCCGGTTGGCCAGCGCTGAAGAAGCTCGAATATGTCGACGAGCTGATGAGTGAAATCGCCGGCAAGCGGCCGCTGATCACGACGCGGGAGCGTGTCGATCCGCTGCATGAGCTCAGCCAAACCCTTGGCGAACACTACCAGAAAAAGCAGGCGTTCTACGCCTTCAAGCCACCGAAGACTTACGACCGCGATCTCTCCCGGCTCTTTTCCGCCGATCCACGGCACCGCCGGGAGCAACCGGCTTCGGTCTTCATCAGGCGGCACCGCGCTCAAATCAGGCAGCTGGTTGCACGGTGGACGGGCGAGAACCAGCTCACGCTTGATGCTGTGCTTGACGACATGATCTCGCGCTGCCGCGAGCTCAATCTGCGCGCGCCCGGCTCTGAACGGAAGCTTGTGCTGAACTTCACCATCCTGTTGACCGCCAAAACCATGCACGCGCTGTTCGGCCCTTCGCAGCGCAAATGGATCGCGCTATGAGACGGCTGCGCATTCTGGCGCTGATGCATCCGGACTTCGTGCCTCCGGACTCTACCGACGGCTATACGGCGCGGCAAATCAATGAATGGAAAACAGAATTCGACGTCGTGAGCACCTTGCGTGGGGCCGGTCATGAAGTTCGCCCGCTCGGCGTGCAGGAGGAAATCAAGCCGGTGCGCGACGAGATCGAACGCTTCAAGCCGCATGTGGTATTCAACTTGCTCGAGCAGTTTCACCATGAGCCCGTGTATGACCAGCACATTCCAAGCTATCTCGAGCTGATGCAGGTCCCATACACCGGGTGCAATCCGCGTGGACTGATCCTGGCGCGCGGCAAGGATCTATCCAAGATGCTGGTGCACCATCGCCGGATCGCGGTGCCGGTCTTCGCTGTGTTTCCAATGCGCCGCAAGGTCATGCGGCCAGCTCGGCTTGCGCTGCCGCTGATCGTCAAGAGCCTGAGCGAGGATGGATCGCGGGGTATTTCGCAAGCGTCCATCGTCGATACGGACGAGAAGCTCGCAGAGCGCGTCGCCTTCATTCACGAGCGGGTCGGAACAGCAGCCATCGCCGAGCAATATATCGAGGGACGTGAGCTCTATGTCGGCGTGCTCGGCAACAATCGGCTGCGAGTTCTGCCGGTTTGGGAACTGAAATTCGGCAGCATGGGCGGTCACGGAGCTCGGCTTATAGCCACCGAGAAGGTCAAACACGATCCCAGCTATCAGGAACGGGTCGGAATTGAAGATGGGCCGGCCAACAACCTTGCGCCTGAGCTACACGCCCGCATTCAGCGAATAGCGAAACGCATCTACCGAACGCTGGGCCTCGATGGATACGCGCGCATAGACTTTCGCCTCTCTGCCGACGGCACTCCGTATTTCATTGAAGCAAACCCCAATCCCGAAATCGCAAAGAGCCAAGAGTTCGCTACGGCGGCTCGGCATGACGGGCTCGATTACCCGGACCTGCTGCAACGCATTCTCGCTCTCGGAATGAGCCGGGCAAAGGCGGGCGTATCCGTGGGCTGAAAGACAACGCGAGACGGGGATGCATATCGCCGCTCGCCCACAACAGCCGTGGCTGGCGGTGCCGTGCGCTCGCTCCGGCTCGACGGATCACCCGATGACAGCTGTTGGTTTGCTGGTGACGGTTGGTGGCTATCGACAGCGGATGCCTGACAGCAAACGCAGAGCAGCGTCTGCCAGTGACCCCGACATGGCAGTGCCGGTGTATGCCCCTTAGCGGAATAGCGACGGTTTTGGCCGACCTTTCGCAAACGGCCCAACACACACCAGCTCCGGAATGCTCCGATAGAACCTTCCTAGCTTTGTCGTTTAGGAGACTGCAGTCGTTAGCCCGACTTTTCTCCGGCGCGCCAAGGGCATGGATCAGAGGCCCTTGGCGCCGCGTGTCTGATCAGCACGATCGATACATCCCCTGCAGTGGCTTTCCGCTCAGAAAGATAGTGTGAGGTGTCAGACCGCCCCTGCGAGCAATCCAGCGGCGCACCGGCGTCGGATAGGTCGAGTACAGCATGAAGGTTGCTTCAGGATCAGTGAAGGCTCGACCGTTGGGGCCGTAATTCCAGGCCGCATGAAAGCCGAGCGTCGCGCGCGAAGTTACACAGATTCTGTCGCGCGGGAGCGCGCTGAGAACCATGGTGCACGCCGAGGCACACAGTCCATCGATGATCACGGTTTCGCCCGATGAGGCCAGGCGCTGATATTTAACGATGTAAGCTCCGATCAGACCGCCTCGATCGTTCGTGATGCGTACCGCAGAACTTGCCTCTGATACATTTAGGATTAGCAGGATTGCCACGAGGAATCCCGTCACATACTTCATGTCCCACCCCTGGGTTCGAGCAAATCGATTTGGATCGCTTTGCGTGATGCGCGAAGTTGCGACAGGCTTGTGGAGATTCGTGGCATTGTCTGGGCGCAGACAACAGCGGCGACCGGTTCCCTGGCTGCAACTCGTGAAAACAGCCGGAGGTGAAACAAAAGGCCTAGATTGTCCTCGCGACCGAAGGGATCGGATGTGGCTATAGTCACTCTGCAGGGAATAGGAGCCCCGAGAGCCGCATGCGCGAATCGCGTCGTTCAGGACAAACGCATGGCCGGCCAGCTGCGCGATATTGGCCTCTGCTCGGTGATTTAGCGGCGTTGGCCGTGGCAGTCAGCGCGATCTCAACTTGCGCTTCATCTCGGGCGATGCAGCCTTCGCTGGGTCGTGGGTGGCCGTAGCCTTCTCGGCTGGGGACTTGATGGTGTGGACCGGATTGTTAACGGCGCTCGCAGCCGCTGCACTAGTAGGCGATAGAGCGGTCGTGAAGGCAACCGGTTTGGCCACGGGGGCCCGCGGCTGCGCGACCGCCGCGACTGGCGCATTAACGGGATTGCTGTGGCGGCCTATCGTGTAAGCCCCTAGCGCAGTGGTACCCAGCAGAACGAGTAGCGCTTTCGCCCGCATACTCGCACCCGCTACCTTTAGCCGGTCTTTCGAGCATTCATGGCAGCTCAACCTCGTCGGCTAGTTGATCCAGATGCCGCGCAAGCCGTCGAACATTTCGCGCTTCGCTTTGTCGGTAGCCAAGCCCCTGACAGGCGCGCATTCGGCCGCGTCTTTGCGCAGCTTCTCCAGATGGGTTTGATAATCCTTTATCGTCCCCTGCCCGTCTTAATTTTCCGTGACGGTGGCAGCAAGGACAGGGAGCAGAACTAACAATATTAAGTCGGAACTAAAGATCGGAAATACTGCTGTTACCCGCCCCCAAAACGCCGAGTGGGATAAGCGCGATTTTCAGCTTCTCGATTTATCCGAACCCAAAGGCGCGTCTAACTTGCGCGCATATCCACGGGAGCATCGATCGGCGGCATCTGCGAGCGTGTGTAGAAGCCTTCCCGCATAACCGCGCGGCTTATCTCGGCACTAACAGTGCGCGCCGCCCGCTTTTTCCTCCAGCCGCCTGCTAGTCCCGCGGGCAGTGGCGCTCCTCGTCGGACCACGAGAAGCTGGCCGTTTCCACGAACGTATATGTCGAACATGCCGATTGCCCCCCAACGTTCGTTATAGGCACAGCGTGCTGAAATGAGGTGGCAAAAACGCAACAGCTCGGCGTCAAACCTTTGATTAGAAATACCGCTGCAGTGCGGGGTGTCGTGCGTTGGAGAGTTAAAGTCATGGCTCCGAAACGGACTTTGGCCGATCAAACGCAGTGTCCACTGCCGCCGCTGACGGATGATCTGAGTTAGCCGTCATTCCGGAACGACCGCATCGCGGTGCGCGGAATGACGGCTTGTCACCACTTATCGGCGGCTACTCCCTAAAAGTAATAATGCCGGTTCGATCCGTCATAGCCGCCAGATTTCATGCAGCAGGCTTTGAAACGTGCGCCCTGAACCGCACGGACATAGATCGTTGCGGCCGAGCTTTTCAATCAGCTCGACATCGCCATGGACGACACGCCGTCCTCGCTTGACATGGGTCTCCGAAGGGAAGGACTTCCGCCGCTTACGCGTGATGCTGAAAGCTGGGGAGGTTTTCGAGATCGCGATGCTTGCGCATGACACACCTCCATAGGTTTGAAGAGCGGCTCATTGCCGCGCGGCGTAGCTAGCATGGACCGGCGCGATTGCAAGGGTTCGTCGTCGGAAGCCGTCTTCTTTGCGAGCTTGATCACGCTGACCCGAGACATCGGAGCGCGTGGCGAGAGCCCCTCACCCGGCGCTATCCCAAGCCAAGCTTTGGTCGAACAGCGCTAATGAAAATCCGCGGTTGGATCAGAGCCAGTTTCGGCCAGTCCGCCAGTGGACTTGTCTCGGAAGAGCAGGATACAGCCTTATACAAGGGACCCTCGTAACCTTCAATCAGTCGGAACGAACGCGGTTGCTTGCACGATCGCTTTCCATCGTTCCGATTGCGATACGATCAGCCGGGCAAAGTCTCCCATCGAGATTGCGTCAAGTTCGACTGCTAATTTTGCCATGCCGGACTTTACCTCGTCAGTGCGCAGGGCTCCTTGGATGGCAGCATTTAGCTTTTCGACGATATTCGCAGGCGTCTTCGCTGGAACGAAAATACCGTACCAAGTGAGGTCCTCAAGCAACGAATATCCAGCTTCTCCCACCGTTGGCACAGCGGGAAGGAAGGGACTGCGGTGCGGTCCGGTAGTTGCCAGCGCACGAAGATCTCCTGATCGGACGAGTCCCAGAGAGCTGCCGACTGGCATGATGGCTGATGCAATCTCTCCTTTGAGTAAATCCTGGATCGAGCCATTGCCTTGATACGGCACGTGAAGGAAATCGAAGCCCGCGGTGCGACCCAACATCGCACCGAGGAAGTGCAGCGTGGTGCCGGCACCCGCCGTGCCGTAGGTGGCCTGCTTTAGGTTGGCCCGGCACCAAGCGACGAAATCTGCAAGCGTCCCTACGTCACCCGGCACCTTCGGCCCCACCGTCAGCAAGGTCGGGGTTGAGGCAACAGTCGACACCGCGGTGAAATCCCGCGGCTCGTATCTGAGTGTCTTGTAGACATGTGGAAAGAGCATCATGAATCCAAGCGGCGCGAGCAGCATAACCGTTCCGTCAGCGTCAGCAGTCTTCACGGCCTCGACCGCAATACGGCCGGCTGCACCGGGCCGGGTCTCGACCACGATCGTCTCAGCATAGTCTTTCATCTGACCGGCAATGAGCCTTGCCAGGGCATCCTGCAATCCGGGCGTGAAGCCCGTCAGTATATGGGCAGTTCTTGTGAGCGGTTGTGCGATAGATCTCTGCACAAGATCCGTGGCGGAGAACACGACACCGGCCGCCGACACGGCCAATAAGTCACGACGTGTGATCATCAACTGTCTCCCCGACTCGTCTCATTTTCTCAGCGCAGCTCTACCTTCGGATGTACCATGGCAAGTATGGACATACTTACTCACCAGCTTACTTTTTCCTTACCGACAGCTTATTATTGCGCTCAGACACCGGGACCTTCGACGGTTGGACCGCCGTGCAGGGAAGTGCCTTGCGCTATTTCTTTGATGATTTTTCATTCGATACCGCCCGGCGCGAGCTGCGTCGAGGGACGGATGTCGTCGCCGTCGCGCCGCGAGTGTTCGACTTACTGAATTATCTGATCGGCAACCGGGAACGCGTCGTCAGCAAGGACGAACTCATAAGAGCCATTTGGGAAGGTCGCGTTGTCTCGGATGCAGCTCTCGATACCCGCCTAAATGCGGCGCGGAAGGCAATCGGTGATTCCGGAGATGAGCAACGCCTCATCAAGACCTTTCGGCGCAAGGGCGTCCGTTTTATCGGCGCGGTGCACGAAACGCGGGTGCCAACGGCAGTGACCGTCACGACCGACTCGCCGCCCCCCGCTTTTGCCGCTCCAGGTAAACCCTCGCTCGTCGTTTTGCCGTTCGCCAATCTTAGCCCTGATCCCGAACAGGAATATTTCGTCGACGGCGTGACCGAGAGCCTTACCACAGATTTGTCGCGCATGGTTGGCATCTTCGTGATCGGCCGAAACACCGCTTTCACTTACAAGAGAAAGCATGTCGATTCGAAGCAAATCGGTCGAGAACTCGGCGTTCGCTATATCCTTGAGGGATCCGTGCAGCGTGGGCAAGGCCGCATACGCGTCAACGTCCAGCTCATCGATGCCGAAAGCGGCAATCATCTGTGGGCCGAGCGATTCGACAAGCCAATCGCGGATTTCCTCGATATGCAGGATGAAATTGGCGCGCGTCTTGCCAATCAGCTCGGAACGGAGTTGGTCACTGCCGAGGCGCGACGCGCGGCGCAAGCACCACATCCGGACTCGATGGATCTATATTTCCAGGGCATGGCGAGTGTGCATCGGGGATCGGACCCCGCAAACCTATTGCAGGCGCGTAAGTTCTTCGAGCAGGCCATCTGCCTTGACGCGGGCAACGCTGAAGCAATGGTTGGCATGGCGTTCGTCGATGCCGTGCGAGGAACTTCCATGCAGACCGGTGATCGGACTGCGCGCCTCCTGGCGGCCGAAATATCTCTGGCCAAGGTCCTTGCTCACCTGCCGAACCATGCCTTGGCGCATTGCCTCCTTGGCGTCGTCCAGATCTTTACCAAACGTGCCGCTCAAGGTATCGCCGAATGTGGGCGTGCATTGGCGCTAGATCGAAATCTAGCCACCGCTTACGCGTGGATTGGGCTCGGCAAATGCTACCTGGGTCGAGCCGAGGAAACCGAAGCTTGCGTCATGCAGGCGTTTCAACTTTCACCCCGCGACAACAGGGCGTTCACCTGGATGATTAACGTCGGCGTCGCGCAGTCGTATCTTGCGGTTGATGAAGCTGCCGTCTACTGGTTCAAGCGGGCCATCGAGACCAATCCGAATGTCGCCGCATTCGTTCACATCTACCTTGCCGCTGCGTTGGCTCATCTCGGGCGGATCGATGAAGCGCGGGCGTCGATACAGACAGGACTGGCCTGGCCATCGACCCCAATTTCACTCTCACCCACTTCCACGCCAGTTCGCCAACGGACAACCCGACCTGTCTCGCACAGAGGGTGCGGATTGCCGAGGGCATGCGCAATGCAGGCCTACCGGAAAAGTGATTGGTGAGCCAGCATGGACCAGGTTCGTGAGCCCCTCGCTCGGCGCTTGGCACCGACCTCTCCCGCAAGGGTGGCGCGAGGTGACTTTTGGTGTGCTTCGCGCCCGCCAAACCTGACGCGTCGGGGACGGCGTCGCGATATGACTACTCGGCGATATGACCACTAGAGATTGCGTCGCCTGCGAGGCAAATCAGGCATGGCTTGGTCCAGTGCTGCCGCGAAAAATAAACCGCTTCGCGATTAGCCCAAATCACTCGTAAAACTCCGGCCATCCCGCACCCACAGGAGGGGCGTATCGCGATCGTCACGGACGTTGGGCGCGGGAAGCGGTGGACGCGGCAGCGTCGGGCGCGTGCGTGGTTGCAGGGCGGGTCTTGGCTCGTGAGCGATCGAACGGCGCGCAGACGACCGGCGCTTAAACGCCTCTACCGGAATTTGGGCGTGACAGCACATGGGTCTGCTGAAACATTCCGGTCGAGGAAGCCGCGGACGGCCAAGCCGCGTGGTCCTGGCACCCGTTGCTGGTGTCAAGCTGGCGGAGATTGATCCGGCCCGACCGGGCCGCGATCGATCGTCAATCCGCCCGCGACGGAGGCCAGAGGAATTCGGCTCCGGGGAGATCGCGGTATACGCGTTAAAACCATCGTGCAGGGAAAGCCGGGTGTTCCGGCGCACCTGCGGTCCGCCGTGTGCACCAATGTGCGCACGACTGCGGGTGCTTAGGGCACCCGGCTTTCCCTGCGCCCTCTTCTCTGGGCGAAAGATGGATGCAATCCTCGGGCGCACGGCGTCGCGGGGCCGCGAAGGCATGTCTTGTAGGATCGGTAGAGCGAAGCGAAACTCATCGAGCGTCGCGTCCATCACGATTGATGGGTATCGCTTCGCTCCACCCGTCCTACGGTTCAGAAGGCTGTTTGACATTCGAATCCGAAAGCATCCGCGCCGCCCTCCCCGCGCATTGTCGCCGGCGCCAAGCAATAGGCCATGCGGCCGGCGGCTTTGAACCTTTCTGGCGCTGGCGGTGTCAGAGTAGTTTCAGAAAACTTTAAGTCCTTTTGCTGATTGATAGTGCTGCCGTCCCGTTCTCAATGGATCCGGCCGCCGGCCGGCTCGAACATAAAGGTGGGCGAATGACCGAGGGATCAAATCGCGAGCGCGTGCTGGATTTCCTCAACGTCCTTTATTCCGGCGATGTCGAGGGCGCGCTGGAGCGCTGCACCGACGACGTCGAGTCGCTTGCCAACGCGCCGATCGACATCCTGCCGCATATGGGCCATCGGCGCGGCAAGGCCGAGCTGCGCGAGATGTGGAATGCGGTGCGCGCCCGCTATTCCGAGCTGCGCTGCGAGGTGCCGATTCTGGTTACCGAGGACGACAAGGCCGCCGCCTTCATCCGCGTGTTCTTCCGCAAGAGCATCAATCAGCGCATGGTGCAGTTCGACATCGCCGGCTTCTACACGCTGCGCGACGGCAAGATCAGCCATATCAGGGAAATCATCGATACCTTCGATCTGGTCCAGCAACTGCTTGAACGCGACGTCGCCGCGATCCTGACCGGAAGAAGGCCCGACCCGATCTAGCGTTCGTGTTGGGTCGTCATTTTCTGGGCCACGTCATTGCACATCCGATCAGCAAGCCTGCACACTGCCTATTTTTCCCGCGGCCATTGAACCTGATCGCGCCGGCCGTGACACACCACAAGGCTGTTTGCGGACAAGACGAACGTATGAAGATCGCATTGCTGGCTTTGCTTGGTCTGGCATTGGGGGCGCTGGGCGGCGCGGCGCTTGGCATCGGGGCCGGCATCGCCTGGGTAGAAATCTTCAAAACCACGAGTTTTGAAGGCTATAACGGGATGCTGGTGTTCTTCACCTTCATGCCGATGGGAGCCGCGATCGGCGGGATCGGCGGCGCTTTGCTGTTCGGCATCCTCGCCATTCGCGACGCCGAAATCGCCATCGAGCGCCAGCCGGTACGGCGCCAAGACCGTTGATTTCGGCAGTGTCAGCTGCATTTGTGCAATGCAAATGCGACTGTTGTGTTTTGTCCGAACTGCTCTATTTCTGGCTGCAACAGTGAATGTCGGCATGGCCTCCCGGCGTCGATGATGACGCCCGGTTTGGCGCGATCGCCGTTTTTGAAATCCAGTTTTCCAAGGACCACGTCAAAATGACAGAGCATAGTCTCTGGCGTTTTTCGCGCGCATTGCATCGCGCGGTCAACGAACGCCAGCCCGCCGACGTCGAAGCCCTGATCGACGAGGACGTCGACTGGGCAATCTATGGACCGATCGACCTCTGCCCGTTTTTCGGTTCGCGCCGCGGCAAGGCGGCCGTGATGGATGTGATCAGGCAGATCGCAGACAATTTCCGCGTCCACCGTTTCGACCGGGAATCGATCATGCTGGGCGTGGATTCGGCTTCCTCGATGATGCGCTATTCGCTGACGGCGCTCGATTCGAACAAGCCGATCAGTCTGCGCATCGCCCATTTCGCGCAGTTCAAGGCCGGCCGCCTGACTAATCTGCGCGTGCTGGTCGACACCTTCGATCTCGTCGAGCAGACTGTCGGCTATCCGATCCACCTGCCGCGGATAGCGGTGTAACGCTCCAATCGAGCTTCGCGTCTTCGTCATGCCCAGGCTTGATCCCGGGCATCCACGTCCGTTGTTCGCCAGCCCCAACAACGTGGATGGCCGGTTAAAGCCCGGCCATGACGGCCACCTCGAATGAAGAATGCGCACGGTCATAATTTCGCACTAAAACAAACGCAATCTAGGCGCGACTTGGAATTCGGGCGGGGCAATGATTCCGAAAATGCGACGTGGCTGGGCGCGGCTGCCAATGCTGGCGGCCGGCGTGAGTTTGGCTTCGATACTGGCGGCAGCGGCGCAAACGCCGCCGGCGAGCGAAGAGCCGGAGATGCAAGAAGCTCCGGAGATGCTGCAGGCCGAGGACGCAGAGGCGGCTCCCAGCGTCAACGACGCAGACGTCATGAAGGACATCGACGTCAGCAAGCTCGACTGGAGCCTGCTCAACGTCGACGCGTCGACCCTCGGCGAATTGGCGGCGAAGGGCGGCGCCGGGTCGAAAGGCCCTGCCAGCGCGGAAGCCTCCTGGTCCGCCAATGAACGGGCGAACGGCACCGCCGCGGTGTCGGTTAAGCAATCGATCTCGCCGTTCTGGGATGCGCGCATCGGCGCCGACATGACGGTGGCAAGGCAAGGCACCGCGACAACATCCGAGCAGCTCTCGGAAAAGCTCGCCAATGGCGGCAGCCTGCCGCAATCATCAGGCACTGCCTGGGCGGCAATCACCGCGCCCGGCGTCGCCTCGATCTGGGACCAAACCGCGGTCGAGGCCCGTGTCGATCCCGGGTCCGAGCAGAGCAAGCTCGGCACCTCCTTGAGCAAGTCGCTGCCGATCAGCGAGCAATATTCGCTGACGCTGAAGAACGACTACAATCTGATCCAGCAGGGCATCGTCCCGGTGCCCGGCATCGTCGGCCATCCGGCGCGCAGCTACGAGACTGACCAGACGGCGCGGCTCAGCATTGCCGATACCGGTACCAGCTTCATCGCCGGCCAGACCCTGTCGACATCAGACGACAAATGGCTGCGCAAGGTTGGCGCCGAGCAGAAGCTGTTCGACGGCGTCATCATCTCCGGCTCGATCGGCGAGACGCCCTCGGGGGCCGCCAACAAGAGCCTCAGCGCGGGTTTCAAGCGGAGCTGGTAGGGCAAAATGTCTTGATTTGGCACGTTTTTCCGGCGCCAAAGCGTCGGCACGCGATAATGAACGACCATTGCCGCAGATTGGCCCAGATGCGGTCAAAATCGGCAGGACAGATGGGAACGCTCCACGTCGTCGTGCGGGGGACGTCCACGATCGCCAGAAAAGCGAAACAGAGGAATAGCCGATGAACGCCATCAATCGTTCCGAACAGGAATCAAACACAGAGGTCGACAACGATCTGGCCGCCGTATCCGAAGTCGAGGCTGGCATCCGCGATTTCGTTCGCAACGACATCGCCTATCTGCGCCGGCCCGCAGTGGCTCCGGACAGCGTGCCGCTCGACGCCAACGCAGAAGCGACCGTCAATAATGTCAATTCGCTGATCCAGCGCGTTGCCGGCACTTCGCTGGCGGAAATCGAGAAGCTGATTTCCGAACTCGAGAGCCTCCGCGATCTCCTGCATGCCGAAGGCCAGCGCGTTCAGCGCGAGATCTCGGGCTATGCGCAGCTCAGCCAGGCGGCGATGAAGTCGACGCGCATGATCGCCGACAACGTCACGCAGTGGAAGCGCGCTGCCGACGGCCTCCGCAACGGCTAATTCGATCGTTGCAAAAATCTAACACTCCGCCGCGTTCCGCATGGGAGCGCGGCGGTTTTGTTTGGCTGTGCTCTGTCTGAATTCTATAAGCACGATGCGTCCAAGGACGGATGTCGTCACGTGGCGCCAGTCACCTTTCTCAAGACACACCGGCGATGCAAAACGTTCAGAACGTTCAGCCAGACAATCTGGATTCAATGCCGCTGCGGCAATCGTCGCGCAGCGTTGGCACCATCGCGATCCGCTTCGTCGGACTTTTGACGCTTGCGGTCGTGGCCATGACGCTGATCTGGAGCCGCTGACTCTTATTTGGATTCAGCGCCTGTGTTTTACGCGATCCAGAACTACTGGCGGACGAACGCGGTGTCTTCGATCGTGTAGACACCATCCGCGTAGGATTTCACCACCATGCCGGCGGTCAGCATCACCGCAAGCGTGACGGTTGCGAAGACAAAGCCGACGAATTTCAGGCCACTGCGATCTGCCATGTTCATCCCCTCGGTACTTCCCCTGAGACGCTTATGGCAGGCAGAAAGTTCAAAATGCGTTAGCAAATATTCGGTTTCGCGGAGGCATGGATTACGAAACACTAACGAAACAATTCGGTAACCATCTCATTCCGCTTTCCGTCGCGGCACGAAGGCGGTGGCGAGAAACGAGAACACCACCTCGCCGCGCTGGTTGGTGCCGGTATTGCGGGCCTGCAGAATGCCCCACTGGGGACGCTTCTCCGACGTCCGCTTGGTTTCGACCCGGTTGGTAAAGCTGATGGTATCGCCGGCCAGCACCGGCCTGATCCAGCGCAGTTCGCGAAAGCCTGGCGAGGGCCCCCAAACCGCAACCTCCTCGCCGCGCGCGAGCGCCTCGGCCGTCAAACGCTTGCCGTCGGCGACCAGAAGCTTCATGCAGACCGCCGCGACATGCCAGCCCGATGCAGCCAGTCCCCCGAACAGGGATTTGCGTCCCTCCTCCTCATCGAGGTGAAAGCGCTGCGGATCGAACTGCGCCGCAAACCTCTTGATGTCGTCGGCCGTGAAGGTGAACGAGCCAAACTCACGCTGGCTGCCGATCTCGATGTCCTCGAAGAAACGCATTGCTAGTCCACCCCCGCCCCGGCGCGCCGGCGCACGATGATCGGCGATTCCATCTCGCACAGCACCACGCCGGCCGCATTGCGGATCGTACCCTTGAAGGTCACGATGCCGGTCTCGGGACGACTCTTCGAAATCCTGGCCTCCGCCACCTCGACATCCAGCGTCAGATCGTCGCCCGGTCGCAGCGGCGACAGCCACCGCATCTCATTGACTCCGGGCGAGCCGAGCGAGGCGGTGCGGCCGATAAAGCCGTCGAACAGCATTCGCATCATGATCGAGCCGAGGTGCCAGCCTGAACCGGACAGCCCCTTGAGCATCGATGCGTTGGCGGCGGCGTCATCCAGATGCATCGGCTGCGGATCGTATTCGGCGGCAAACGCCAGAATCTCCTCGCGAGTGACGTGGCGCGGTCCGAACGTGCCGAAATGGCCGGGCGTGAAGTCTTCGAAGGTCAGCGTTGTCATGGATTGAGGATTGTGGTGGGGAAGCCCGATTGTGGCCGTTATTTGCGGCAATCTCAACCCGCCCACCCGCATGGCTCGTTCGCCACGGGCGAGTACCGCCCGAGGGCGCTCGCCCCCGGCTTGCCCGAAGCAGTTTTCGGAGCTAGCGGTGTGCCGTCTGGAATCAGGTTTGTGACTCGCCGGAGAACCATCGATGTTCGATTTTCAGGATCTGTTTCAGTGGGACCGATTTATCACTCCCACGATCATCAAGACATTCTACTGGCTTGTCATCGGCTTGATCGTGCTGTTTGGGCTTTCTGGAATCTTTTCGGCGCTTGCCGCGATGGCCATCAGCCCGTTCGGCGGATTCATCCTGCTGTTGGCCTCGATCGCCAGCGTCGTGGTCGGCGTGGTGTTTTCGCGCATTGCCGCGGAATTCATCCTGATCGTCTTCCGCATCAACGAGCATCTCGGCGCGATCCGCGACCAGGGCGGGATGCGGTAGGTTTTTCCACCTCATTGCGAGCCAACGGGTCGCGCGAATGCGCGCCCGATGACAGGCTCCGCGAAGCAATCCATCTATCCCCGCGCTGCGGCATGGATGGCTTCGTCGCTTTGCTCCTCGCACTGACGGCGGCAAGCGTCAGGTATTAAACCTGAAATGCATCACGTCGCCGTCGGCGACGACATATTCCTTGCCTTCGAGCCGGAGCTTACCGGCATCGCGGGCGCCGGCTTCGCCATTCAGCGCGACGTAATCGGCATAGGCGATGGTCTCGGCCCGGATGAAGCCCTTTTCGAAGTCGGTATGGATGACGCCGGCGGCGGCAGGCGCCTTGGTGCCGCGGTGGATGGTCCAGGCGCGGGCTTCCTTCGGCCCGACGGTGAAATAGGTGATGAGGTCGAGCAGCTGATAGCCGGCGCGGATCAGGCGGTCGAGGCCGGCCTCTTCCAAACCGAGGGTTTCGAGAAATTCGGCGCGCTCCTCGCGTGACAGGGTCGCGATCTCGGATTCGATCTTGGCCGAGATGACAACCGCGACCGCGCCTTCCTTCTTGGCGTGCTCGAATACCTGCTTCGAAAAGCTGTTGCCTTCCTTGGCCGAGCCCTCTTCCACGTTGCAGACATAGAGCACCGGCTTCGACGTCAGGAGGCCGAGCATGTCGAAGGCGCGCTCTTCCTCCACCTTGCGCTCAAGCATCCGCGCCGGTTTGCCCTCGCGCAGCAGCACCAGCGTGCGGTTGACAAGGTCGAGCTGCTCCTTGGCGTCCTTGTCGTTACCCTTGGCCTTCTTGGTGAGGTTGTCGACCCGCTTCTCGAGGCTGTCGAGGTCGGCGAGCATCAGTTCGGTTTCGATGGTCTCGATGTCGGCGAGCGGCGCGATCTTGCCTTCGACATGGGTGATGTCGGAATCCTCAAAGCACCGCACGACATGCGCGACCGCGTCGACTTCGCGGATGGTGGCGAGAAACTGGTTGCCGAGGCCTTCGCCCTTCGACGCGCCGCGCACCAGGCCTGCGATATCGACGAAGGTCAGTCGCGTCGGGATGATCTGCGCGGACTTTGCGATAGCCGCCAGCTTGTCTAGGCGCGGATCGGGCACCGCCACTTCGCCGACATTCGGCTCGATCGTGCAGAACGGATAATTCGCCGCCTGCGCCGCCGCCGTCTCGGTCAGCGCGTTGAACAGCGTCGACTTGCCGACATTGGGCAGGCCGACGATACCGCATTTGAATCCCATTTCGTCCTCAACGATTTCTCTTCGTCATGGCCGGGCTGCTGCCGGCATGGCGGCGGAGAGCCAGCACGAGAAGTCAGCTCTGCTTCCCGTCGTCTCCCTTGTCGAAAATTCCCTTGGCCTGCAGTGCCAGATGCACCTTGTTCTGGAACGAGGAATCGTGCCCCGCCGCCAGCAAGCCGGCATTGTCAGCCACCGCCGCGCACAAGGCCTCCACCCAAGGGCGGTCGCTCTTGGCGAAATCCGACAGCACGTGGCCGTGCACCAGCTCCTTGACCCCCGGATGACCGATGCCGAGCCGCACCCGGCGATAATCGTTGCCGATATGCGAGGAGATCGAGCGCAGCCCGTTGTGGCCGGCGATACCGCCACCGATCTTCACCCGTACTTTCGCCGGGGGCAGTTCGAGTTCGTCCTGGAACACGGTGACGTCGGATGCGCTGAGCTTGAAGAAGTTCGCGGCTTCCTGAACCGCGCGCCCGGATTCGTTCATGTAGGTGGTCGGCCGCAGCAGAACGACCCTTTCGCGATCGAGCGTGCCTTCGGATGTCTCGCCCTGAAAACGGCGACGCCACGGTGCGAAACCGTGGCGTCGCGCAATCTCATCGACGGCCATGAACCCGATGTTGTGCCGGTTGTTCGCGTATCTCGAACCGGGGTTACCGAGGCCAACAAACAGGCGCATGACGCGGCATCCTGCCGCTGGTTACTTCTTCTTGTCGCCGCCCGCCGGCGCCTTTGCGGCAGCCGCCGGAGCAGCGGCACCCGCCGCAGGCGCGGCAGCAGCAGCCGGAGCCGCAGCACCCGCCGCCGGAGCAGGCGCGCCGGCAGCCGCAGCAGCTGCAGCAGCCTTCTGCTCTTCGGCGTAGCCGGACGGCGGCACGATGGTCACGAGGGTTGCGTCCTCTCGCGACAGCGCCTTCACGCCCTTCGGCAACTTGATGTCGGACAGATGCAGCGAGTAGCTGATTTCCAGCGCGCCAGCGTCGGCCTCGATGTACTGCGGAATGTTATCGACCGAGCATTCGAGCTCGATGGTGTGGGTGACGATGTTGATGGTGCCGCCGCGCTTGACGCCAGGCGAGGTTTCGCCATTCACGACGTGCAGCGGCACGCTGACGCGGATGGTCGCGCCTTCGCCCAGCCGCAGGAAGTCGACATGGAGCGGGAAATCCTTCACCGGATCGAGCTGGAAGTCGCGCGGAATCACGCGATGCTTTTTGCCATCGAGCTCGATGTCGAACAGCGTGGTCAGGAAGCGGCCGGCCAGGATGCGCTGGCGCAGTTCCCGATCGTCGACCGAAATGGTCACGGGGGGCTGGTTGTTGCCGTAGATCACTCCGGGCACTCTCCCGGCGCGACGCTCTGCCCGGGCGGCCCCCTTGCCGCCGTTCGGACGCGCGGTCGCCTTCAATTCCTTGACGGTCGCCATCGTGCTAAGTCCTTGTTTTCTAAAAAGTTAAAGGCCGCATCGCGGCCCGTCGGCGTCGCACAGCAAGCCTCCAGGGGTGCGGGGGCTGCGGACGTGGCGGGCTTTTAGCCCCAAAGGGGCGAAATGACAAGGAAATGAAGGGATTTTTCTGCGATTTTGCGCCCGTCACCTCCGAGCCGTCATGCCCGGTCTTGGACCGGGCGTCCACGTCCTTGCCGCCGCGACGAAGAACATGAACGGCCGGGGGATGTGCGAAGCTAGCTTCGCGCCTTAGCCCGGCCATGACGATTGGTGATCAAAACCCCTATCCATCCGCCAGCGGGCTGGCGGCATCCGGCACAGCCGGTGCAATCCCGAGCTTGGCCTCCAGAACGGCGATCCGGTTCTTGAGCGCCTCGTTTTCTTCGCGCGCCAGACGGGCCATGTCCTTGACCGCGTCGAACTCCTCGCGCTGGACGACGTCGAGATCGCGCAGGATCCGTTCGGCTTGGTTGCGCATGACGGTGTCGACCTCGCGCTTGACGCCTTGGGCGGCACCGGCGGCGTCGTTCATCAAACGGCCGATCTCGTCGAAAAACCGATTGCTGGTCTGGGTCATCTGGAACGCTCCGGTCGCCAATTGTTCGTCACGACAACACAATGGCAATCCCAAGAGAAACGTTCAAGTGTGAGGTTCAAGGCCGCCGTAACAGCCCTTTGCCTTGTCATACTCCCCTTTCCTTGCAATCGTATCGAGTATCCAGCCCGACTGCAGAATCACAAACAACAAGAAGCGCCCATGATCGACCAGCAGATCGACATTCCGACCAAGGACGGCAAGACCACGACCTTCATCACCCATCCCGAGCGCGGCGGCCCCTTCCCCGTCATCATTTTTTACATGGACGCACCCGCCATTCGCGAGGAACTGCGCGATATGGCGCGGCGGCTCGGCACGTCAGGCTATTACGTGATGCTGCCAAATATGTATTACCGCTCCGGCGTCATGGAGCTGGGCCCGATCCCGCCGGATCCCGAGGCGCCCGAGCGCAAGCGGATGTTCGGCTTCATGAACTCCATCAACATTCCCATGGTGATGGAGGACACCAAGGCGCTCCTCGCTTATGCAGAGACGCAAGCCGCCGCGAATACAAGGATCGTCGGCACCGTCGGCTATTGCATGAGCGGCCGTTACGCGGTCAACGCAGCAACGCATTTTCCGGATCGCGTGAAGGCGGCGGCCTCCATTTACGGGACACATCTCGCAACCGACGAGCCAGACAGCCCGCATCTTGCTGCAGGCAAGACCAAGGCCGAACTCTATTTCGCTTGCGCCGAGACCGACATCTATGCGCCGCAGGAGATCATCGACAAAGTCATCGCCGGCATGCAGGGATCGAACAACGAGGTCGAGATCTATCCCGGCACCCATCACGGCTTCGCCTTCCCGAAGCGCCCGGTTTACAACCGCGACGCTGCCGAGCGGCACTGGGAGCGGCTATTGGCGCTCTATCGCCGCAACCTCGCGTCCTAGCTGTCGCCCCGATGCCCTTTCTCACCATCGCCTTTCCGGAAATCGATCCGGTCGCCATCTCGATCGGACCGTTCGCGATCCGATGGTATGCACTGGCCTATATCGCCGGCATCGTGCTCGGATGGTTATATGCGCGCGCGCTGATCAAGCGTGAGAAATTATGGGGCGGTCCGGCACCGATCTCGACACCGCAACTCGACGACTTCATTCTCTGGGTCACCCTCGGCATCATCGTCGGCGGCCGCACCGGCTACGTGCTCTTCTACAACGCCGCCTTTTTCATCCAGAACCCGACCGCCATTTTCAAACTCTGGGAAGGCGGCATGTCCTTCCATGGCGGCTTTCTCGGCTGCGTCGCCGCGGTGATGCTGTTTGCGCGCACGAACAATATCTCCATCCTGTCGCTCGGCGACATCACGACCGCGGTCGCTCCGATCGGAATATTCCTCGGGCGGCTTGCCAATTTCATCAAGGGCGAATTGTGGGGGCGCGAGGCGGACGCCAGCGTACCCTGGAGAATGGTCTTTCCCGATGACCCGCTTCAACTTTTCCGCCACCCTAGCCAGCTCTACGAAGCGGCGCTCGAGGGCATCCTGCTGTTCGTTGTCCTGGCGGTGATGGTCCGGATGGGCGCCCTCAAACGGCCCGGCCTGATCCTAGGCAGCTTCATTGCAATCTACGCCCTTGCGCGCATCACCAGCGAATTCTTCCGTGAACCGGACCCCCAGCTCGGATTTTTGTGGGATCCCCAGCTCGGGCTGACCATGGGAATGCTGCTGTCGGTACCGATGATCATTGCCGGAGCTATACTGATCGTGATGGCATGGCGCCGCAAGGTGCCGGATCATAGAGAGAAGTCGATTTAAGGCAGGCCGTGACCGAATACTCGCCGTTGCTGTCGGAGATCCACAAGCTGATCAAATCGTCAGGACCGATGCCGGTCTGGCGGTACATGGAGCTGTGCCTGATGCATCCGCAGCACGGCTACTACGTCTCGCGCGATCCATTGGGCCGCGAGGGCGATTTCACCACCGCGCCCGAGGTCAGCCAGATGTTCGGCGAACTGCTCGGCCTGTGGACTGCGTCGGTATGGAAGTCGATCGGCTCACCGCCGATGCTGAGGCTGGTCGAACTCGGCCCCGGCCGCGGGACCATGATGGCTGACGCGCTCCGCGCTGTCAGGGTGTTGCCGCCGCTCTATCAAACGCTCCACATCCATCTCGTCGAGATCAATCCAGTGCTGCGCGAGAAGCAGCAGGCGACGCTGTCAGGCGCCCGCAACATCACCTGGCATGATAACATCGACGACGTGCCCGACGGCCCCGCGGTCATTCTCGCCAATGAATATTTCGACGTGCTGCCGATCCATCAGGTCGTCAAGCGCGAGACCGGCTGGCACGAGCGTGTCGTCAATCTCGACGCCGATGGCAAGCTGGTGTTCGCCGCCGCGGACGAGCCGCTGCCGCGGTTTGAGGTGCTGCTGCCGCCGCTGGTGCGCGCGGCCCCTATCGGCGCCGTGTTCGAATGGCGGCCGGACACCGAAATGATGAAGATTGCGGCAAGGGTGCGCGACCAGGATGGCGCGGCGCTGATCATCGATTACGGCCATCTGCGCAGCGACGCCGGCGACACTTTCCAGGCGATCGCCCGCCACAGCTTTGCTGATCCCCTGAAAAATCCTGGACAGGCCGACGTCACCGCCCATGTCGATTTCCAGGCGCTGGCGCGCGCGGCGGAAGATGTCGGCACGCGCGTTCACGGCCCGGTGACGCAGGGCGAATTCCTCAAGCGGCTCGGCATCGAAACGCGGGCCGCCACACTGATGGCCAAAACCACGCCGGAAGTGTCCGCCGATATTTCCGCCGCGCTGAAGCGGCTGACCGACAGCGGCCGCGGCGGCATGGGTTCGATGTTCAAGGTGCTCGCGATCACCAGACCAGATCTCACCATGGTCGCAGGCCTCAGCGACGAACCGCCGGAGCCGGAAGAGGAAACAGCATGACGTTCGGATCGTCGCTGCTCGCAGCCATTCCCGGGCTGCGTCACGCCTTCTTCTCCCGAGAGGGCGGGGTGTCCTGTGGAATCTATGAAGGCCTCAATGGCGGACTTGGATCCAACGACGATCCGGCCAATGTCGCAGAGAACCGCCGCCGGATGGCCGAAGAGATGGGCGTCGCGCCCGAACATCTTCTCAGCGTGCACCAGATCCATTCACCCGATGCCGTGGTGGCGACCGGACCATGGCAAGGCGACAAACCGTGCGCCGACGCGCTGGTCACCCGCACCGAAGGCATCGCGATCGGCGTCACTGCCGCCGATTGCGGCCCGATCCTGTTCGCTGACCCCGCCGCGCGCGTGATAGGCGCCGCCCATGCCGGCTGGAAGGGCGCACTGACCGGCGTGCTGGAATCTACCATCGATGTAATGGAGAAGCTGGGCGCCGACCGCACCCGTATCGTCACCGCAATTGGGCCCTTAATCCGCCAACACTCCTACGAAGTGGGCGGCGAATTCGTCGAGCGCTTCATGGATGCCGATGCGGAGAATGGCGTGTTCTTCATTCCCTCGGTACGAGCCGGCCATGCCATGTTCGATCTTGCCGGCTTCATTCGCATGCGGCTGGAGAATGCCGGCATCCTGATGATCGACGACATCGGGGTCGACACCTATTCCGACGAGCGCTTCTACAGCTACCGTCGCTCGGTGCACCGGAAAGAACCGGACTATGGCCGTCATGTGCACGCCATCGCGCTGGCGAGCGAGTAAGCGTCTTATTTCACCTTCGCCAGCTTGCCCCGCGCCCGGCCGGTCCCGAGGTGGCTGAGCGTCGCTGGCAACTGCTGGCGCGCTCACCCGCCGACAGCACCACGCCGTTCGCGTCGAAGCCAAACAAAGGCTCGCATAGCTCAATCCTGCGGAGCTTAAGAATTCTGGCGACAACAAGGTACGGCGACACAATTTTTTTGGTGAGCCGGCGTACTCCCTGCCCTAGACCTTAACACGTTTTAACGATATCGCACGGAACCATGACGAACACCCTGTTTGCTTCGTGCCTGCGAGCTTACCGCGCCACAATTGCCGCTGCGCTGCTTGCCGTTTTTTCCTGTGCGCTCGCCGGCTGCGCGAGCAATGGCGCAACGGGCAGCGGATCGTACGCCATGGCTACGAGCGCTGGCGGCCCGACCGTGGCGTTCGAATCGATCGACGGTCCGCCGCCGCAGGTGTTCGACCGCATGGTCGGCGTGCTCGACAGCGAATCCAAGCTGCGCAACCTGTCGATCGTCTCCCGCGAGGGCGGCGCATCCTACCGCGTGCGCAGCTACCTCTCGGCGCAGGTGGTTCGTGGCAAGACGGTGATCGCGTGGGTCTGGGACGTCTACGACAACAACCAGCAGCGTGCGCTGCGGCTTTCCGGCGAGGAGCCCGCTGGCAAAGCTGGACGTGACGCCTGGGCAGCGGCCGACGACCTCGTTTTGAGGAAAATTGCGCAAGCCGGCCTCAGCGGTCTTTCAGGCATGATTAACGGAACGCCGGATACCGCGCCTGCGCCGACACCGGAGCGCCGCGGGCCCGCGGTCGCGAGTGCGGAAGAAATGGTACCCGCGCAGGATGCGGCCGGCATCACCGCACTGAGTTTCGGCGCCCAATAAACCGCCCTGTTAAAGTCCCGTAATGGCCGATTTTTAACCGGGAAAACGACGTGAACGGGTTGCCAGCCGAGCCACCCGCCTGATATCTCCTCGCTCATCAAAAAGCGCCGGTTCCCGAGGATTTCTCGACATGCTGAACGTCGTATCCAAGGCGCGAGGAGAAGGATTGATGGCGGCCAAGAACGGCTCGATCAAGCTGGTCGCCGGCAATTCCAACCCCGCGCTGGCCCAGGAAATCGCGAACTGGCTGCACCTGCCGCTCACGAAGGCTGTGGTCCGGCGCTTCGCCGACATGGAAATCTTCGTCGAAGTTCAGGAAAACGTCCGCGGTTCCGACGTCTTCATCATCCAGTCGACGTCGTTTCCGGCCAACGACCACCTGATGGAACTCCTGATCATCACGGACGCGCTGCGCCGGGCCTCCGCGCGCCGCATCACGGCGGTGATCCCCTATTTCGGCTATGCCCGGCAGGACCGCAAAGTCGGCTCGCGCTCGCCGATTTCGGCCAAGCTCGTCGCCAACCTGATCACCCATGCCGGCGTCGACCGCGTGATGACGCTCGACCTGCACGCCGGGCAGATCCAGGGCTTCTTCGACATCCCAACCGACAATCTCTACGCCTCGCCGCTGATGGTGCGCGACATCAGGGAACGCTTTGACCTGACCAACGTCATGGTGGTCTCGCCCGACGTCGGCGGCGTGGTGCGCGCCCGCGGCCTCTCCAAGCGGATCAACGCGCCGCTCGCAATCATCGACAAGCGTCGCGAACGTGCCGGCGAGTCCGAAGTGATGAACGTGATCGGCGATCCCGCCGGCTATACCTGTATCCTGATCGACGACATCGTCGATTCCGGCGG
Organism: Bradyrhizobium hereditatis; assembly: GCF_020329435.1. GTDB lineage: Bacteria > Pseudomonadota > Alphaproteobacteria > Rhizobiales > Xanthobacteraceae > Bradyrhizobium > Bradyrhizobium hereditatis. The sequence goes on from NZ_JAGKJK010000002.1 coordinate 490,026, forward strand.
CACACTGGTGAACGCGGCCGACGCCCTGATCGCCAACGGTGCCAAGGAAGTCTACGCCTATATCAGCCACGGCGTGCTCTCGGGCGGTGCAGCCGCGCGCATCGCTTCGTCGAAGCTGAAAGAGCTCGTCATCACCGATTCGATCCTGCCGACGGAAGCAGTCAACAAGGCTGCGAACATCCGCACGCTATCGATCGCCGCACTGATCGGCGAAGCCATCGGCCGCACCGCGGCGGAAGAGTCGGTGTCGAGCCTGTTCGACTGACGTTGAACTGTAGCTTCGTAGCACCTCACTCAAATCCCGGCCGCGGCACCAGGTTCATCAGCATATTGGCATAGCCGCCATCGACCATGATCTCCTCGCCATTGATGTAGGACGCGCGGTCGCTGGCAAGGAACAGGATTGCATCAGCCATATCGTTGGGCATGCCGACCCGGCGCAGCGGCACCACGGCGGAGCGCCGCTCGGTGACCCCAGGCGTATCGTAAAAGGCTTGGCTCATCGGCGTGATCACCATGCCGGGACTGACGACGTTGCTGCGGATGCCGTGCGGTCCCCACTCGTTCGCCAGCTGCCGCGACAGCATGATCACGCCGGCCTTGCTGACGCTGTAGGCCCCGCTCTGCCCCTGCGCGTTGCTGCCGGCGATCGAAGCCACGTGAACCAGGCTGCCGCGGCCAAGCGCGCGCATCTGCCGGCCGAAAACCTGTGCACAGACGAAATAGCCCGTCAGGTTCACAGAGAGAACGGCGTTCCATTCGGCGAGCGTCAGGGTATCGAGCGCACCCGGGCGCAGCACGGCCGCGGTGTTGACCAGCACGTCGCATGTCCCAAGCGACTTCTCGATGGTCTCGGATGCAGCGGTGACGCTCGCGACATCAGAGGTGTCGCAGCGGGCGATGACATGATCAGCGCCGAGTTTGTCGAGTTCAGCGCGCGTCGCCTCAAGGCCACGTTCATCAAGATCGATGGCGGCGACGCGGGCGCCGACTTGAGCGAAGCTGAGAGCCGTGGCACGGCCGATCCCGCCTCCTCCACCCGTTACCACGCAGACGCGGCCTGACAGGCCAAGCCAGTCGGAAGAGTCCTGTTCGGTTTTTGCCATCGATGACTCCCATCCTGCATCAGTCATTGCGAGGAGCGAAGCGACGAAGCAATCCATCTTTCCCCGAATCGAGGCATGGATTGCTTCGCTTCGCTCGCAATGACGTTACCCCACAATCCCGGCTGCCACCTGGCCGCGCAGTCTTTCAAGACTGTGCAGCGTGTTGGCGCAGGCTTCCGCGACCTCGATGCCCTTGATGACGAAATGTTTGCGGAAGAATTCGTGATGCACCGCGCTGTCGTGGAATTGCTGCGGCGTCAGCACCGCCGAGAATACTGGCACTTCGGTTCGCAGTTGCACGTCCATCAACGCCTTGATCACGGTATCGGCGACGAATTCGTGGCGGTAGATGCCGCCGTCGACCACGAGGCCTGCGGCCACGATCGCGGTATAGCGCCGCGTCTTGGCGAGCAGTTGCGCATGCAGCGGTATCTCGAACGAGCCCGGCACCTCGAACAGATCGAGCTGTGCGCGCGTGATATGGCGCGCCTCAATCTCGGCGAGGAAGGCGATGCGGCATTCCTCGACGACGTCACGGTGCCAGGATGACTGCACGAAGGCGACGCGCTGCGGCTTGACGAAGCGAGGATGCACCGGCGCCGGTGGACGCTCGGGCACGTCAGGAGCGACAATCGTTTCGGCTGTCTGGGGTTGGGATTGGACTTGGGGTTCTAGCAAGGTCTGATTCATGGCTTTCCTCTTTCAGGACCAGAATCAGGGCATACGGAACGACGTCAGCCCACGCGCAAATCTGCGAGGCCGCCGCAAACCGTTCTCTTTCATCCGGACTGTAACCGTCGGCTTCGGATTCACACCGAATCTGCTGACCCTTCTTCTCGGGAGAGAAGAAAGCGCTCGCGGGCTTGGGCTACGTCACCCTTACCGCCGGTGGGGATTTTCACCCCGCCCTGAGAACATCGGCCGCCCGGAATGGACGACCTGCCTCAAGGATATGACCAAGGCCGGGCCGTCAGCAAGCGCCTTTGGCATGGGGAATCGGCATGTCCCCATGCCGCCGAAACAGGGCGCGTGAAAGTGGAGCGCGGGCGTTTTACGTAAGCCGCGGCAATTAGGATGGTTCTCCGCAAACAGCGGGACGCTCAACATGAAACTTCTTCGCCGGGACTTTCTCGGGATTGCCGGTGCGAGAAAGCTGCGCGACGCCAGCGAATGGCGTTAACGCGCGATTTGCGAACGGTCTTTCGGCTATCGATGCCGGCCGAAACATTCACGAATCCTTAAAGCCGGCGCTCTACAGGTGACTATTACCCAACTCCAGATCGCCCGGGCGACGCACATGGAGCAAGCGTGACAAACGCCGCTGACGTTGCCGGCATGGATGCGGGAAAGCCCACGGATCGGGCTTGGCCGATGCCCATTCTTCGAACCAGCGTCCTGGCGCCGATCGCGATCGCGCTCGGATCGTTGCTGGCCGGCGCGATCTACACCTGGTTTGTCGGCGAAGACGTCAACTGGGACTGGCAGAACTATCACGAGTACAATGTCTGGGCCGTCATCACCGGCCGCTATGGCCTCGATGCCCTGCCCGCCGGCTTCCAGACCTATTTCAATCCAATCGTCTATTTTCCGGTTTACTACCTGCGCCACCTGCTGCCGCTGCCCTACGGGCTGATGATCATCGGCGCGGTGCACGGTCTCAATCTGCTGCTGATCTATTTCCTGATCCGCGTGCTGCTGCGGGAAGCGGCGACGGCGACCGCAATCGGGGCATCGATCCTGATCGCCGCGGTCGGGCCGATGACGCTTTCGGAAGTAGGCACTAGCTTCTCCGATATTCTCACCGCGCTTCCCATCGTTGCTGGCTGCATCCTGATCCTGTCGGCGGATGGATCGCGTTCTGGACGCTACGTTCTCGCCGGGCTCTTGATCGGGGCCGCCGTCGGGCTGAAGCTGACCAATGTCGTCTATGCGCTCGGCGCCGCGGCCGCCGTGCTCGCCGCAGGCCGGCCATTGGCGGCCACGCTGTGCCTCGGGGTCGGCGGCGCCGCGGGCGCGCTCGCAATGGGCGGCGCGTGGAGCCTGATGCTCTGGCGCGAGATGGGCAATCCGATCTTCCCGCTCTTTAACGGCGTGTTCCAGTCCCGGGAATTGGTCCCGATGAACATCATGGACTGGCAATTTCTGCCGAAGAGTTTCCTCGACGCGCTCGCCTATCCGTTCTATTGGCTCGTCGGCGACAACAGAAGCTCCGAGCATCCATTCCGCGATGCACGATTTGCAGTGGCGACGCTGCTGCTTCTGTTCGGCGTCGGCAGATCGCTCGTCGCCCGCGCTACGATCTTCACGCAACGCGATGTCCAGTTCCTGTTGTTCTTCATCGTCTCCTATGCGGCTTGGCTCGCGGTGTTTTCAATTCACCGCTACGCCATCGTGTTGGAGCTACTCTGCGCGCCGCTGGTGGTTCTGTTAATCGTCCGCTGTCTGGCCGGCCAGCCGGGATCGTCCTTCGCGGGTGCAACGTCACTGCGTTTGAATGCCCTGATGGCGGCGACGGCCCTGCTGATCGCATTGTGGTCGCAACCGGGCGACTGGTTCCGCCGCCCCTGGTCCAACCCATTCAATCCCGTCATCCCCCTGCAGCTTCAGCAGCCGGCGGTCTACCTTCTTGTCGACAAGCCGGTCGCCTACATCGCCCCGCGGCTCGCGCCACAGTCGCGGTTCTACCAGATCGCCGACATTGCCCTGCCGATCATGCCTGATGGCACGTTCGACCGCCGCATTCGCGCCGGACTGAACTCGCCGCTACCGGGCGGCGTATGGGAATTGCACATGCGCGGCAAACCGGTCCGCGAACAGTTGCTCGAGCGATACGGTTTGCGCGTCGATCCTTCCAGGCCGTGCGTTGATATCGAGGGCGCGCAGCTCGGAACCTCGATCGAGGCGTGTCCATTGGCTGCGCGCGAGAAGTAGGCGGCGGGTTTTGAACCGCCATCCGGCAAGAAGCTACCTCGCTCTCGAAGGCTGGGCGTTCCAAGCGCCGGCGAACGCGAAAAGGCCTTAACCATCCGTTAACCATTATGGCGGCAGGATTCGTTTGTTCCAGAATCCGATTCCGGTTTGTTCTCGTGTGACCCCGAACAGCTGTGGACGACGTCGCTTTGGCCTGTGGACGGACTCAGGGGTGAGTTGCGCGGATTCCGCAAATCACATCACTTGAGTTCGGCAGGCCCCGAGGACGAGCAGCGATCGGGGATTGCAGTCGGCGGCGCCCCTTGAGTTCGACGCGCGCCGTGCTCCGCGTGCGTATCAAAAGAATTCAAGAACAGGGTCGAGACGGCATGTCCCTCCTCGAAGGCATTATTGATTCCCAGAACAATCCGCTGGCGGTGGTCGAAGACATTGCCGCCAGCAACAACTGGGCGTTCGAGCGTTCCGGCGAAGACGAAGTCACCATCGTCTCCAAGGGCAACTGGACCGACTATCAGCTCTCCTTCACCTGGATGGCGGAGATCGAGGCGCTGCATCTGGCCTCAGCCTTCGACATGAAGATTCCGCCGGCGCGGCGCGCGGAAGTGCGGCGGCTGATCGCTGCGATAAACGAGCAATTATGGGTCGGCCATTTCGATATCTGGAACCACACCGGCATGATCATGTACCGGCAGGCGCTGGTGCTGCCGGGCGGGCTCACCGCCTCGACCGCGCAATGCGAGGTCATGCTGGCCGGCGCCATCCATGCCTGCGAGCGCTATTTCCCCGCATTCCAGTTCGTGGTCTGGGCCGGCAAAAGCGCGACCGAGGCCATGGCCGCGGCGATGTTCGATACCGAGGGCGAGGCCTGACTTCTCGGCTTGCTAAACTGTCATGCCCGGGCTTGACCCGGGCATCCATCACGAAAAAAGCACTTCTCTTGAGTCCGATGGATTGCCGGGTCTAGCCCGGCAATGACGGCTTTGTGCTTGTAGCGCTTCCCTGGCTTCACTAGAACCGGCTGCGGTTATGGGTCTCCGCGTCGGCGGGGACGACGCCTATACTTAGTGATGACGCCCATGAATACCACCAACGCACTTCAGAACCTTCACGGCACCATCGCGCTCGCCGGCGCCGGCAAGATGGGCGGCGCCATGCTGACGGGATGGCTGGCCGGCGGCCTCGACGCCAAACGCGTGATCGTGGTCGAACCCTCTCCGTCCGACGAAATCAAGGCGCTCGCTGCCAAGGGCATCCACCTCAATCCGAAGGACGCCGGCACTGCGGATACGCTGGTGGTGGCGGTCAAGCCGCAGACGTTCCGCGAAGCGGGCCCGGCGCTCAAGCGCCTCGTGGGACCGTCGACGCTCGTCGTCTCGATCATGGCGGGCACGACCATTGCGGCGCTGGAAGAAGTCTGCGGCGGCATGGTGGTGCGCGCCATGCCGAATACGCCGGCCGCGATCGGCCGCGGCATCACGGTCGCGGTGCCTGCGAAGAATGTCAGCGCGGCGCAACGCGCCACGGCCGACGCACTGCTGCGCGCCACTGGTTCGGTCGAATGGGTCGATGACGAAGCTCTGATGGATGCGGTGACCGCGGTGTCCGGCTCCGGCCCGGCCTACGTTTTCCTGCTCGCCGAGGAGCTCGCCCGCGCCGGCGTCGAGGCCGGCCTGCCAGCGGAGCTTGCGACCAGGCTCGCGCGCGAAACCGTCGCCGGCTCCGGCGAGTTGCTGCATCGCTCGGACCTCCCCTCGTCCACGCTGCGCCAGAATGTCACCTCGCCCGGCGGCACCACCGCGGCGGCGCTGGATGTGCTGATGGCCAAGGATGGACTGCAGCCGCTGATGATTCGCGCCATCGCTGCGGCGACGAAGCGCTCGAAGGAATTGGCGAAGTAGGCTTGTCGTTATCCTCATGGTGAGGAGGCGCACCGCGCCGTCTCAAACCATGAGGCCCGCGGCCCATCCTTCGAGACGCGCTACGCGCTCCTCAAGATGAGGTTGAGTGCGCGGGCGCGCGCCCCGTTATCCGGCCTTGAGCCGCTTCGTAAAACTCTCGCTGTTGACGAGGCCGCGGGCGTGGCGGCCGTCGCCGATCTTGCGCGCGCCTTCGAAAGCTTCGACCTCGAAGCGGATGACGCGGCGCTCAACTGCGACGACTTTTCCCGTGACGCGCACCGTGGCGCCGACCAGCGACGCGCCGAGGTGGCGGATATCGACTTCGGTTCCGACTGTGATCCAGCCCGGCTGAAGATGGCTTCTGATGGCATCGCTGGACGCCATCTCCATTTCCAGGATCATCATCGGCGTCGCATAGACCATCGGCATGCCAGGCACGAAATGCCCGACCGTGCGCTCGGGCGGCACGACCAGCGTGCGTTCGGCACTCATGCCGACCTTGATGAAGTCGCGTGCGTCCATGGATTGCTTCCGCAAAGCCGGTGTCGTCCCGGCCTTGAGCCGGGACCCATAACCCCAAATGTCCGGTTTTCAGCAAGCTGGGGCCGCAGTTCGGCACAGCATCAACATCGGTGGTTATGGGTCCCTGCTTTCGCAGGGACGACATCGGAGAGAGGCCGCGCTATTTCTGCATCGCCTTGCGCTCGACGAAGGTCTTGCCGCCCTTCATCTTGTGGGTGAGCGGCGCCTCGTTGATCTGGATCACGACGGCTTCCGCGTCGACGCCGAGATTCTTCACCAGCGCCTGGGTGATGTCGCGCATCATACCGACTTTCTGCTCCTCGGTGCGGCCGGCGGCCATGCTGATGGTGATCTCAGGCATCGGTATTGCTCCCTTTTGCTCTTGCTTATTCAGTAAACTGTCATTGCCGGCTTTAGCCGGCAATCCATCATTTTGGAGATGGATACGCGGGTCAAGCCCGCGCATGACGAAATCAGCTAACCCACTTCACGTCATGTCGCGCGAGTACCTCGCGCACCTTTGTGACGATCTCTCTCTCGGCGCAGGAAAACTGCGCGGGTCGCGTCTCGCGCCATTCTTGATTGGAAGCGATGGCGGCCGCGGCTTTCGCACCTTCGATCAGGTCCTTGATCTGAATCTCGCCGCGCGCTTTTTCATCCGACCCCTGGATGATCACGCAAGGTGAATTACGACGGTCGGCATATTTGAGCTGGTTGCCCATGCTCTTGGGGTTGCCGAGATAGAGCTCGGCGCGGATGTTCGCGTTGCGGAGCTCCGCAACCATCTTCTGGTAGTCGGAGATGCGATCGCGATCGAACACGGTGACCACAACGGGACCGAAATCGGGGCGCGTGTCAATTTTGCCGAGCATCGTCAGCGCCGCCTGCAAACGCGACACGCCGATCGAAAATCCTGTCGCCGGCACCGGCTCGCCGCGGAAACGCGAGACGAGGCCGTCGTAACGGCCACCGCCGCCGACCGAACCGAAGCGCACGGGGCGGCCCTTTTCGTCCTTGGTGTCGAGCAGGAGTTCGACCTCGTAGACGGGGCCGGTGTAGTATTCGAGGCCGCGCACGACGGAGGGGTCGATGCGAATGCGTCTGCTGCCGTAACCTGCAGCCGCGCATATCTCCATTATGCTCCTTAGCTCGTTGAGTCCCTCGCGGCCTGCATCGCTTGCGGCGGTCGTTTCGAGGCTATCCAGAACGGACGCGTTGTTGAAATAGCGCCCAGGATAACGGTCGTCAGTGAGTTCGTCTGACAAACGCCCGCCCTTGAGTGCGCGACGAGAAGCCGTCTGATCGGTATCGAAATTCTTGGCATCCCTAAGGTCTGCTAGGGACCAAGCTTCACCAGTAGCAACATAGTCCTTGATGCAGCTAAGTACGGCGTCGATCTGTGGTTCATTCAAACCAGCACCGCGGGTGAAATCGCCGCTTTCATCTTTGCGTCCCGGACCCAATAGGTCACGGACGCCAGCTTCGCCGAGGCGGTCCAACTTATCGATGGCTCGCAAGACCGTCAGGCGACGGACCGCATGCTCGGCTCCTTTGAGACCGCAGTCCTCCAAGACGCCATCAAGGATTTTACGGTTATTCACCTTCACGACATAGCTGCCGCGGGGAATGCCGAGCGCTTCCATCGTGTCGGCGGCCATCATGCACATCTCCGCATCCGCCGCTGGCGAAGCCGAGCCTACGGTATCCGCATCAAACTGCATGAACTGGCGGAAGCGGCCGGGGCCCGGCTTTTCGTTACGGTAGACGTAGCCCGCTCGGTAGCTGCGATACGGCTTCGGCAGCGCGTCGAAATTTTCCGCGACATAGCGCGCGAGCGGCGCGGTCAGGTCGTAGCGCAGCGAGATCCACTGCTCGTCATCGTCCTGGAACGAGAATACGCCCTCGTTCGGCCGGTCTTGATCGGGCAGGAATTTGCCGAGCGCGTCGGTGAACTCCATCGCCGGGGTTTCCACCGGCTCGAAGCCGTAGCGCTCATAGACTTCGCGGATTTTCTCGACCATCTGGCGCGTGGCCGCGATCGCGGCGGGCCCGCGATCTTCCAGCCCGCGCGGCAGCCGGGCTTTGAGTTTCTGGGGTTTTTTGGGTTTTTCAGCCATGGGCGGCGTTGGTAGCAGCAAGTGCCGCGTCGGGAAAGCCGGTTTTAGCTCCGAGGCGGCTAGCCAAACCGGGCGGCCGACCAGCCAGATTCCCTTATGGGGTCTCCAGCCGCGCGCGAAGTGCATCAGCGTCGGGCTTCGGCAACAATTTGAGCATCGGCCGGATGGTCTCGCCGCCGACGATCTTGCCGTTGCGTAAGAACATCCAGTCCGAGATGTCGGCCTCCTTGAACTCGGCCACTTCGCCCGCCTTCTTGTCAGGGAGATCACGCGGCGTATTGGCGAACTTTCCCGAATAGCGGCCGTCCGCGATCTTTTTCACATCGGCCATCCAGATGTGCTCGCCACTATTCCGTGGCGTCGGAAAGCGCACCTTGAGGGAGTGACCGGTCTCCGACGATTTCGGCGCTTCGTAGGACGCCCAGAACGTGGGCGTGGCCCGCGCCTTGGCGATCGCGGCATTCATTTCCGGATTGCCGGAGTTGATGTCGACGATCGGGGAGCGATCTTGCGCCCTGAGCTCCGACTTGGGCACGCCGAGCATCGCGAAGATCGTCGCGGCCGCGGCCAGGACGATGCTTTTGGAAACCTTTGAGCGGGTCGAGGTCATTGTCATCACTTCACCAGGCAGGGGCTATTCACGATCTGCGGATTGGTCGCGGTGAGTTGGTAGTGAGTTCATAGGTCCTGCAGTTGCACGCGCGGCGCGCAATGGCTCGATCTCTTCGTTCGAGTGCGCGGCTTACCCCTCTCCCCAACCCTCCCCGCAAGGGGGGAGGGAGCCTTATCAGTGTGCTCACCTCACATTTGCTCACAGTTGCCTCTCAACACCGGGTTAGGGACGCATTAGCGAGAGGGCTCCCTCCCCCCTTGCGGGGACCTTGCGGGGGAGGGTTGGGGGAGAGGGGTGCCGCTTGCTCCGCCGTCAGACGAACGCACGATAACCTTTTCAATCGCGCGGAAATGAGAGAGCGTGCCTGTCTTACGCCGCAGCCGCTTTCCCCTTCGGCTGCACCTCCGCGGTGTAATCGGCCATCAACTGCTCGGAAATCACACCGGGCGTGAACTTCCACTCCGCGATCTCGGAGACCGGCGTCACTTCCGCCGCGGTGCCGGTGATGAAGCACTCGGTGAATCCGGGAAGCTCCTCCGGCATGATGCGGCGCTCGATCACCTCGATGCCGCGGCGCTGCGCGAGATCGATCGCGGTGGCGCGGGTGATGCCGGCGAGGAAGCAGTCGGCGATCGGGGTGTGGATCTTGCCGTCCTTGATGAAAAAGATGTTGGCGCCAGTGCATTCGGCGACACGGCCCTGCCAGTCCAGCATCAACGCGTCAGCATAGCCCTGGCGCTCCGACTTGTGCTTGGAGATGGTGCAGATCATGTAGAGGCCTGACGCCTTCGCCAACGCTGGAATTGTCGCCGGATCAGGCCGCCGGTATTCGGCCATGCACATGCGGATGCCCTTCAGCTTCTCGGCCGGATCAAAGTAGCTCGGCCAGTTCCACGCGGCGATGGCGAGATGGATGGTGTTACTCGGCGCCGAGACGCCCATCATCTCCGAACCGCGCCAGGCGATCGGACGCAGATAGGCGTCGGGCAGATTGTTCTTGTCGATCACGAGCTGCTTGGCAGCATCGATCTCGGCCACGGAATAGGGAATCTCGAAATCGAGAATGTTGGCGGATATCTTTAACCGCTCGGAATGCTCCGTGCTCTTGAACACCTTGCCGCCATAGGCGCGCTCGCCTTCGAACACGCAGCTCGCATAGTGCAGGCCATGGGTGAGAACGTGGACGTTAGCGTCGGCCCACGGCACTAGCCTGCCGTCGTACCAGATGACGCCATCGATCTTGTCGAACGAAATTCCCATGGCTTCTCTCCCGATTGGGCGCATCAAATTCGCGCCTGAAACTCCCTGATCAATCTGCAGCCCATAGGCGCGCGCGTCGGCGCGACGCGCGGCAACAGCCCCGCGTTCGGGTTTAAGCAATGTGCTTGTTATGGAGCGGCGGAATGCATCCGCCGCCGGTCACATGACCTTTCGGATCCAGCCGTGCGGGTCCTCCGCGCGACCGTACTGGATGTCGACCAACTTCTTGCGCAGCCCCATGGCGACAGGGCCGGCCACGCCGCCGCTGATCTGGAAGTCACCGCTCGCGGAGCACACTTTGCCGATCGGCGAGATGACGGCCGCGGTGCCGCAGGCAAACGCCTCTTTCAGCTTTCCACTGGCGGCATCCTTGCGCCACTGATCGATCGTGTAGGGCTCCTCGCGCACGACCGTGCCGGCATCCCTGGCCAGCGCAATGATCGAATCGCGGGTGATACCCGGCAGGATTGTTCCGAGCGGCGGCGTCAGCAGAGAGCCGTCGTCGAACACGAAGAAGACGTTCATGCCGCCGAGCTCCTCGATATACCGGCGCTCGATTGCATCGAGGAAGACAACCTGATCGCAGCCGTGCTCGATAGCCTCGGCCTGCGCGCGCAGGCTCGCCGCGTAATTGCCGCCGCACTTGACCGCGCCGGTGCCGCCGATCGCGGCGCGCGTATAATTCTCCGACACCCAGATTGTCACTGGCGCCGGGCCGCCCTTGAAATAGGAGCCGACCGGAGAAGCGATCACGGCAAAAATGTATTCGGCTGACGGTTTGACGCCGAGAAATACCTCGTTCGCGATCATGAAGGGCCGCATGTAAAGGCTGCCCTCGCCGCCCGGTATCCAGGCGCTGTCGATGCGCACGACTTGCTCGACCGCTTCGATGAACAGCGCCTCGGGCAAGGGCGCCATGGCCATGCGCTCGGCCGAAGCGCGGAAACGGCGGGCATTGGCGTCGGGACGGAACAGGTTGACGCCGTTGTCGCGCTTGTAGGCCTTGAGACCCTCGAAAATCTCCTGCGCGTAGTGCAGCACGGCGGTGGCCGGATCGAGCGCGAAGTTCGCACGGGATTCGACGCGCGCGTCATGCCAGCCCTTGGCCTGGTTGTAGCGGATGATCGCCATGTGATCGGTGAAAATCCGGCCGAAGCCCGGGTCCACGAGCTTTGCCGCGCGCTCTTTCTCAGGAGTTGGACTAGCCGTCGGCTGGATGTCGAAATTCAAACTCATTCCCCTGCTTCCCGCTGCCGCACCAAGCGCGATTTCTGGCGCCGGCCCTCCCCCGAGGGCGTGCCGGCTGGTTAGGCCTGGACTTCACCACCACCGGCCCTGCGGCCGGTTTCCATCGCCGTCATGTCGGGTGAGGACATGCTTTTGCGGAATGCCGAAGTCCAGTATGTTTGCCGAAATGCCGCTCGACAATCGCACGGTAGTTCAATTTGGGGCCGTTGCCGCCATCGATGGCTTTTCCGGCTGCCTGACACGTGGCCCGGTTCGAAGCGACTTAAAGTTTCGTCGTGGCCGGCAGTTTTGTAACATTGAACCCAAGATATGTCAACATGACTGACATAAATTTCTCAAGGAGCGCCGCCCACCCTGATTCGCAGGGGGCCGCAGGCACCTACCCCGCCCCGCGCGCCGGCGAGATGCGCTGGGACATTATCGAGCTCCTGTTTTTCGCCTATCGCGACTTCGTCGGCGATGCGGACCAAGAGCTCGAGGCTTTCGGCTTCGGCCGAGCGCATCACCGAGTGATGCATTTCGTCTACCGCTACCCCGGCCTGAAGGTCGCCGACCTTCTGGACGTCCTGCGGATCACCAAGCAGTCGCTCGGGCGGGTGCTGAAGCAGTTGCTCGATGAGGGCTACATCATCCAGAAGACTGGCAATAACGACCGCCGGCAGCGCCTTCTTTACGCCACCGCGAAGGGCGAAGCGTTGGTGGCAAAGCTCGCAGGGTTGCAGACCGACCGCATCACCCGTGCGCTGCGGGACATCAATCCCGAAGGCGTCGCGGCGATCAGCCAGTTCCTGCGCGCGATGATCGATCGCGACGATCCTGACAAGGTCTTAGAGGCGATCTTCGGGACCGGCAGCAAGAAGCCGAGGGAGTGACCGTGGCGCAAGGAGCAACCATCGCGACAGCCACTGCGCGCGCGACGCGGCAACTGGCCGACGACGCCCCGCATCTGCTCCTGGTCGACGACGATCGCCGCATCCGCGATCTGTTGTCGCGGTTTCTGTCCGGCGAGGGCTATCGCGTCACGACAGCGTCCAGCGCGACCGACGCGCGGGCAAAGCTGCTCGGCCTGCATTTCGATCTCCTGATCCTCGACGTCATGATGCCCGGCGAAACCGGCTTCGATCTGGCGCGGTTCATCCGCACCTCATCCTCTGTGCCGATCATCATGCTGACGGCGCGCCATGAGGCGGAGGCGCGGATCGAAGGCCTGCAGATCGGCGCCGACGACTACGTCGCAAAACCGTTTGAGCCGCGCGAACTGGTCCTGCGCATCGGCAATATCCTCAAGCGGTCCGCTCCGCCGCCGATCGAGGCACTGGAGCAGATCGCGTTCGGCCCCTACATCTTTCATCTCGATCGCGGCGAGCTGCGTCAGGGCGAAGAGATCATTCACCTGACCGATCGCGAGCGCGAAATGCTGCGCATTCTCTCCGCCTGCCCCGGCGAGACCGTGCCGCGCGCGGCGCTGACCGGCGGCGGCACGGTCAACGAGCGCGCCGTCGACGTGCAGATCAACCGCCTGCGCCGCAAGATCGAACAGGATCCCGCCAATCCGCTGTTCCTGCAGGCGGTGCGCGGCATCGGCTACCGCCTGGTCGCGTCGCCCTGAGCAACTGATGAGCACGCTCGATACCGGTCTGACATTCATCCGCAATGCATCGCAACGCGTCTCCAAAGCCAATGGCTGGATGGGCAACGCGTTCAAAGGCTGGATGCCGACCGGCCTCTATGCCCGGGCGCTGCTGATCATGATCGTGCCGATGGTGATCCTGCAGACGGTGGTCGCGTTCGTGTTCATGGAGCGGCACTGGAATACGGTGACGCGGCGCCTGTCGGCGGCCGTGGTGCAGGACATCGCCAGCCTGATCGATGTCTACAAGGCTTTTCCGCAGGACAAGGATCGCGCGCAGCTCCGCCGCATCGGACAGCGGCTACAGCTCGTGGTCGATTTCCTTCCCGTCGGCGACATGCCGCAGCCCGGGCCAAAGCCGTTCTTCTCGCTGCTCGATCAGACCTTGTCGGTGCAACTCGGCCGTCAGATCGGCCGCCCGTTCTGGATCGACACCGTCGGCAAGTCCAATCTGGTTGAAATACGCATCCAGCTCGACGATGCCGTGATGCGCGTGTTCGCGCAGCGCAGCGCAGCCTACGCCTCCAATTCGGAAATTTTCATCTTCTGGATGCTCGGTACCTCCTCGATCCTGCTGATCGTCGCGGTGTTGTTCCTGCGCAACCAGATCAGGCCGATCCTGCGGCTGGCGGAAGCCGCCGAAAGTTTTGGCAAGGGCCGCGAGGTGCCGAACTTCCGGCCGCGCGGCGCGCGCGAGGTGCGGCAGGCGGCACAGGCGTTTCTGGAGATGAAAGCGCGCGTCGAGCGCTCGATCGATCAGCGCACCGCGATGCTGGCTGGCGTCAGCCACGATCTGCGCACAATCCTGACCCGCTTCAAGCTCGAGCTCGCGCTAATCGGCGACAGTCCTGAAGTCGACGGCATGCGCAAGGATGTCGACGAAATGTCTGGCATGTTGGAGGCCTATCTCGCCTTCGCGCGCGGCGACAGCGGCGAGGTGGCGCAACCGACCGACATGGCGCTGGCGCTGGAGGAGTTGCGCAGCGATGCCGAACGCCACGGCCATACTGCAACGGTGACGTTCCACGGCCTGCCGGTGGTGACGGTGAAGCCAGCCTCGTTCAAGCGCTGCATCGCCAACCTCGTCTCCAATGCCGCGCGCTATGCCAAGACGGTCGCCATCACTGGCCACCGCGATCATCGCTACCTGACGGTAACGGTCGACGACGACGGGCCCGGCATTCCCGTCAACATGCGCGAGGAAGTGTTCAAGCCGTTCCTGCGGCTCGACGACGCCCGCAATCAGGACGAGGGTGGCACGGGCCTGGGGCTCGCCATCGCCCGCGACATCGCCCGCTCACATGGCGGCGACATCACGCTCAGCGACAGCCCGTTGGGCGGATTGCGGGCTGCGGTCAGGGTGCCGGTGTAGTAACTCCCTCGTCCCGCAGCGCGCGGCTTTAGCGCAGTAAAGCGAGTCACTTCCCCGATTTCGGGATCAGCGCTTTCAGCTTTTCCATATCCTTGATGTTCATCTTCATGCCGCCGGGCATCATGATGTCGCCGGGCTTCTGGTCGGCCTTGCAGGCGCCGATCCATTTGGCCTCGATCGTCGTCGTGGTATTGCGCGGAGCGCCGGCAATGCCGCCCTCGCTATTCGAGGTCGATTTCACGGTGTAGGCGGAATTGAAGTCGCCAGTGATTTCGGCACGCGACTTGACCGTGATGCCGGCCATGCCGCAGACGGAATCGGTGACGTAGCCGGTCGCGGTCTTCTGGATGTCCTGCTTCGAGCAAATCTGCTTGGCCATGGGCGACATGGCGGTGCTCATGTCCTTGTCGGTGGTCTCATCGGTGCATTGCTGCATCGTCATATCGGGCGATGCCGAATCGGTGCTTACCACCTTCATCTCCCACAGACCGGCCTTGCGAACCGGCAGCTCCACGGCCTCGGCGCCACTGACCGGCAACAGGGCAAGCAGGCCCATGGCAGACCAGGACAAAAAAAGCAGTCGTCTCATGCGTGTGCTCCCCTGAACTTTTCAACGCTATCGTGCGCGCGCGAAGTGAACACACGCTTGGCGTGGCAAAAACATGTCCAGCCGGGGGAAAGCTGGTGGGCCGCGCTCGGTCTGGCGGCCGACCTCAGTAGAGCGTGCGCAGCGGCCGCTCGGCGGCGCCATAGGGCACCCAACGGCAGGCAAAGGAAACATAGCCGCCGTAATTGGGCTGCACGCCGAGGAATTTCACCACCTTGCCGTATCGGGCGCAGTGATCGACGGCGAGCTGGCGGGCATCGGCCTGCATCGCGAGCGGATGGGCGATGATGCCACCGGTATCGTTGCCCTTGAACGCCGGCACGGTGTCGATGTCCCACCACTGTGCCTGCGCCGGCGCACCCGCCAGCATTCCGCCCATGGCAATCAGGCTCGCAGCCACAATTCTTCGCATCGCAGACTCCGTTTCGCTTGAAGTCCACCATAGTGTGCGCCGATGGCCGTGAAAAGAATGGTTGCGGCACAGGGCGGGAGTTGGCCGTCAGGTGTTGCCGCGCTGCACTTGACCTCGTCAGGGCTTCGCGGCACCGTCCCGTGTGTTGGCTTACCGGCGGATTCCCATGCGCAACCTGTTCACATCCTTGAGAGCTCTTGGTCCGATGACGGCGGCGCTCGCCCTGCTGGTCTCCAGCCATGCCGCCCAGGCCGCCAATCCGCTGGAATTGAATTTCTGGCTGTCCGGGCCGCGCTACGACGGCCGCGTCGCCGAATGCGAGCGGGCGCTATCGACTATCGCGTATCAATTCCAGGAGAAGGAAGGCAAGTTCTGGAATTCGACGCTCGTGATTACCGGCTTTGGCCGGATCCATGAAACCGCGTTTCGGCCATGGCAGTCCGACAACATCCCGCGCCGGTACTGCAGCGGCGATGTGATGCTGAGCGACGGCAAGATGCGCACCGTGCACTACTCGATCATCGAGGATGGCGGCTTTGCCGGCTTCGGCCAGGGCGTCGAATGGTGCGTGACCGGGCTCGACCGCAACTGGGCCTATGGCCCCGGCTGCCGGGCCGCACGGCCCTGATTCCACCTCTTGCCGGCTGAGATGCGCTCGCTCGCGGCGGAATAATTTTGTTCTTGAAATGTTCCGGTTCCCTGCTAGGCTCCCCGGTAGCTGAGTAGAGGGGCGTCCGATGCATCAATCCAATATCATTTCACGGCTTCTGATTTCGCTGGCGTTTGTCCTCGTTTCCGCCGGGATGGCGGAAGCGCAGGACCGCCGGCAGAACGCGCCAGGCGAGTTCGATTTTTACGTCCTTGCGCTGTCATGGTCGCCCTCGTTCTGCGAGGCTGCCGCCGAGCGCGGCAATAGCGGACGCTCGCAGGTCCAATGCAGCCGTCCGTACTCGTTCGTGGTCCATGGGCTGTGGCCGCAATATGAGCGTGGCTTTCCCGAATATTGCCAACGTCCGGCACCGCGGCTCGACCGCAACATCATGACCTCGATGCTGGACCTCATGCCGGCGCCCGGCCTGATCTTCAACGAGTGGGACAAGCACGGCACCTGTTCGGGCCTTGGCGCCCGAGCCTATTTCGAGAACATCCGCAAGGCGCGCGCGGCGGTGAAGATTCCCGAGGAATTCTTGCAATTATCGGAAGAGAAGACCATCGCGCCCGGCGATCTCGAAGCGGCTTTCATCAAGATCAACCCGGGCCTCAGCAGTTCAGCGATCTCAGTGACCTGCTCGAGCCGGCGCCTGAGCGAGGTGCGGATCTGCATGAGCAAGGACATGCAATTCCGTGCCTGCGACGAAGTCGACCGCCGCGCCTGCCGGCGTGACGAGGTGGTGATGCCGCCGGTGCGCGGCAGCTGACGAACTATTCCGCCATGCCGAGCATGGCGCCCCCTTGCGCAGACGGCCTTGTCTGCGTTCCCGGCCATCCACGTCTTTATCGTCATCTGCAAGACACGTGGATGGCCGGATCCCACCTCCGC
Organism: Bradyrhizobium hereditatis; assembly: GCF_020329435.1. Lineage (GTDB taxonomy): Bacteria > Pseudomonadota > Alphaproteobacteria > Rhizobiales > Xanthobacteraceae > Bradyrhizobium > Bradyrhizobium hereditatis. The sequence continues at coordinate 507,282 of NZ_JAGKJK010000002.1, forward strand.
GCGAAGGATTCTTCGGCATATCGGCCTTGTATCCGAAGCGTTTGCGGGCAGGACAAGCCCGGCCCTGACGAGTAGAAGACAGTACGTCTTCTCCGATTGGTCAGCCGACTGCCATGAATTACCGACACGCCTTTCACGCCGGCGGTTTTGCCGACGTCATCAAGCACATCGTACTGGTGCGCATGCTGACCTATCTACAGGAAAAGCAGGCTGCATTTCGCGTCATCGATACCCATGCCGGCGCCGGGCGCTATGACCTCACCGCCGAGGAGGCACGCCGCGGCGGCGAATGGCTGACCGGCATTGCACGGGTGATGCAGTCGCGGTTTTCGGAAAAAGCGCTGCCGCTGCTGACCCCTTATCTCGATATCATCAGGGCCTTCAACGCACCGGGCAAGCTTGAGGCCTATCCCGGCTCGCCGCTGATTGCCCGTGCGCTGCTGCGGCCGCAGGACCGTCTCACGGCCTGCGAAATCGAGCCGGGTGCACGCCGCCAACTGATCGATGCGCTGCGCCGGGACAGCCAGGCGCGGGTGGTCGATCTCGACGGCTGGACGGCGCTGCCGGCCTTCGTGCCGCCCAAGGAGCGGCGTGGACTGGTGCTGATCGATCCCTCGTTTGAGCAGAAGGACGAATTCGAAAGGCTGGCGGGCGCATTTGCCGAGGCCTATGCGAAATGGCCGACCGGCAGCTATCTGATCTGGTATCCGGTGAAGAGCCGGCGCGCCACCGACACGCTGGCGCGCCTTGTCGCGGGCTCTGTCGCCGCCAGCCGGCCGGCCGGGAAATGCCTGCGGCTCGAATTCAGCGTCGCGCCGCAGGAGGCCGGCGGTCCCCTCGCCTCCACGGGCCTCTTGATCGTCAACCCGCCGTGGACGCTGGCGGGTGAACTGAAGATAATTCTACCCGAACTGGAAAAACCCCTCGGCCAAGGCGGGGCCGGCCGGTTCAGGCTGGAGACGCCCAAGCCCTGACGAGCCGGTGAATCGAGCCGGTGAATATTGCGAATCGCCGTAGGCAATTGGCGCAAAACCGTATTATGCTCAGGCCATTGGGACTGGCTTTACGTTCCGCTTCCGCGAATGGTTGCGGCGGAGTGATCAAGGCCGAATAAAAATCCAGGCTGATCGGCGACGTGACCCGACGGCTGAGGTGGCCAAGCTTCCGGCAGCGAATGTCCGGTCAGCCGATATGCGAGATGTATAGCGGCGGAGCAATACGGGGGAGGAGTTTCCCGATGGCCATGACTGGAACAGTCAAGTTCTTCAATGGAGAACGCGGCTACGGCTTCATCAAGCCCGATGATGGCGGCCGCGATGTGTTCGTGCACATCACCGCCGTCGAGCGGGCTGGATTGAAGGATTTGACAGAAGGACAGCGCATCACGTTCGAGGTTGAACCGGACAAGAAGGGCAAGGGTCCGAAGGCGGTCAACCTGGTTATTTCATCGTGAGCCAACGCTCGCGCTGAACGCGGACTGATTTTTGCCTGTAGAAAATTGACTGGCGCGGCGATGCCGCTCAGATCGTAGAAGCGTGCATGAGATGCCGCCCCCGTGCCGGAGCGTTCTGGAAAGAAACGCGTCGCGATCTCGGAGGGGCTGATAGCATCAACGCGGCTAGTATCCGTCTCCCTCGTCTTGGCGCATAACGGGCGCGGTGTCGAAATAGCTTTGCATGCGCTCCCAGCAGACGGAGAAGTTCGGCATCTGATGCGCGGCGCCGAGCGCGGCAAGCTCGGGCTGTCCGGTGTGCTTGATACCGTTCTGTCGCGGGCGCCGGTCCACAAAAAAATCCCGGCGGCTTGCTGCCGCCGGGAGGTGATAGCCCGCAGTTTCTTTGTTCTCAGAAGCGATAGTTCAAGCCGGCCCGGATCAGGCCGAACCGGTAACCGTTCGACGCCCCTGTAATGACGAAGTTGCTGTTGGCGAGATCAACATAGAGATATTCGATCTTGGCGCTCCAATTCCGATCAAGGCCCATTTCGGCGCCGGCGCCAAGTGTCCAGCCTGCATTGGTGTGCGATTCGGATAGGCCGAAGGTGGTGGCACGCAGCTCGCCGAATGCGATACCGCCGGTGCCAAAGAACATGACATTGTTGAACGCATAGCCGGCCCGGCCGCGTACCGTGCCAAACCACGGGTTGGAGAATTTCCACGGCGCGAAGGTCTCTTCGACGCCGGTGGCCTGGATATCACCTTCAAGACCGAACACAAACGATCCGTTCTGCCAATTGTAGCCGGCCTGAACGCCGCCAACGAAACCGGATGGCTTGGTTGGATTGTTGGCGACCGAGCCCCAGGCATAGCCGAGATTGACGCCGAGATAGGGACGGGCCCAGCTATCGGCACGGAACAGCGTGTTGTTGCCGGTTAAAGGTGCGCCCGATCCATAGAAGTCAGCCGCCCGTGCCGCCGTGGCCAAGCCTGCAGCGCTCAGGGCCAGCGCGGCCACCACGAACCTGCTCATCACGCAACTCCACGCAACTACCGCGACCATGCCGGGCAAGGCTGGCTGGTCACGGAACTCCACCGTTTTCGGTAAGATTTATCGAGAGTTTTAGGTTAAAGGGTTGCTAAGCCCGGTTGCTGCCCGCTCATCAGTCTTAACAATACGTTTACCCCGGGGGCCCTTCTCCCCGGCCAATGAGCGCGTCGCGGACGCTGGCGATGCTGCCGCGCACCGCTTAATTTAGGCCCATGGATCACGATTCTGCCGACCACCCAAAGCCCCCGCGCAAGGCGCGGCGGGGTTCCCAGCCGGATTTGCCGCCACAGGACCTCCCCGTCGCCGCCGACGTCGATCCTGCGACATCAGTCGCCGAGGAGGACGAGGAGGCACGCCTGCCGGAAGCGCCCGAGGAGCCAGCCGAGGCGATTGCCGAGGGACCGCTGGCGGTGGGCCACGCGGCGATCGAAAACGCGGTGCGGCTCGCGCCGACCTCGGCCGGCGTCTACCGCATGCTCAACGCCGCAGGCGACGTGCTGTATGTCGGCAAGGCGAAAAGCGTCCGCAAGCGGCTTGCGTCCTACGCCCGCGCCAACGCTCCGCTTCCGGCGCGCATCCTGCGGATGATCGCGGCAACGGTGACCGTCGAGATCGTCTCCACCACGACCGAGACCGAAGCGCTGCTGCTCGAAGCCAACCTGATCAAGCAGCTGCGGCCGCGCTTCAACGTGCAACTGCGCGACGACAAGTCGTTTCCCTACATCCTGATCACCGGCGACCACTGGGCGCCGCAAATCCTCAAACATCGCGGCGCGCAAACCAGGCCCGGTCGGTATTTCGGGCCGTTCGCATCCGCCGGCGCGGTCAACCGCACGATCACGGCGCTCCAGCGCGCCTTCCTGATTCGCTCCTGCACCGACGGCTTCTTCGAAAGCCGCACGCGGCCATGCCTGCTCTATCAGATCCGCCGCTGCTCGGGCCCCTGCACCCGCGAGATCGACTTTCCCGGCTATTCCGAACTGGTGCGCGAAGCGACCGACTTTCTGTCCGGCCGCAGCCACGCCGTGAAGGAATTGCTCGCGGCCGAAATGGAAAAGGCGTCGAACCAACTCGAGTTCGAGACCGCGGCGCTGTATCGCGACCGCCTCGCGGCGCTGTCGGCAATCCAGTCGCAACAGGGCATCAACCCGCGCACCGTGGAGGAGGCTGACGTGTTCGCCATCCATCAGGAAGGCGGCTATTCCTGCGTGGAGGTGTTCTTCTTCCGCACTGGCCAGAACTGGGGCAACCGCGCCTACTTCCCGCGCGCGGAGAAGTCGTTCACGCCGGAGGAAGTGCTGGCCTCGTTCCTTGCGCAATTCTATGACGACAAGCCGCCGCCGAGACTCATCCTGCTGTCGCATGAGATCGAGGAATCGGCGCTGCTTGCCGACGCGCTGTGCGTGAAGGCTGGTTACAAGGTCGAAGTGTCCGTGCCGAAGCGCGGCGAGAAAAAAGAATTGGTCGCGCACGCGCTGACCAATGCGCGCGAGGCGCTCGGCCGCAAGCTCGCCGACACCGCGACGCAGAGCCGGCTACTGGAATCGATGGCCGCTACGCTCGGGTTGCCGCAGGTGCCCAAGCGCATCGAGGTCTACGACAACAGCCACATCCAGGGCACCAACGCCGTGGGCGCGATGATCGTGGCGGGGCCGGATGGTTTCATCAAGAACCAGTACCGCAAGTTCAACATCAAGTCCGAGGGACTGACGCCCGGCGACGACTACGCGATGATGCGCGAGGTGCTGGAGCGGCGCTTCAAGCGCCTTCTGAAGCCGCCGGAGGGCGACATCGCCAAGTCGAAGGCCGACGATGATTCGTTTCCGCAATGGCCCGACCTCGTCATCATCGATGGCGGCCGCGGCCAGCTCAACGCGGTCAAGGAAATTTTTAAAGGGCTCGGACTTGACCAGGTCTCCCTTATGGCCGTGGCAAAGGGCCCGGACCGCGACGCCGGACGGGAGACCCTGTTCATGCCGGACCGCGAAGCCATCAAGCTCGAACCGCGCGATCCCGTGCTGTATTTCATCCAGCGGCTGCGCGACGAGGCGCATCGCTTCGTGATCGGCTCGCACCGCAAACTGCGCAAAAAGGACATCAGGGAAGCCGGTCTGCAGGAAATTCCAGGCATCGGACCGTCACGCAAACGTGCCTTGCTGCATCACTTCGGAACGTTGAAGGAGATCGAGCGGGCTTCGATTGCGGACCTTGGCAAGGTTCCGGGCGTTAGCGCGGAAAGCGCCCGCAAGATCTTCGAATTTTTCCATGCGCAGCCGGGTTAAGGGGACTTCGGGCCGGAAAGCATGTCATTTGGGCGTCGCCTGCGACAGATGATCTAAGTCCGCATGGTTGACCTTCACGCTCCAGCGGTATTGGTAAGACGGATGAACATCGCAACAACCAGGGGACAGGCCAAAACCCTGTCCATACCGAATATCCTGACCTACGCCCGCATTGCCGCCATTCCGGTGGTAGTCGGCTGCGTTTATGCCCAATCCATCCTGGACGGTCCGCTTTGGCTGCGCTGGGTGGCTTTGGCCGTTTTCATTGCCGCCGGCGTCACTGATTACCTCGACGGCTATTATGCCCGGATCTGGGACCAGCAATCGGCCTTCGGACGGATGCTCGATCCGATCGCCGACAAGCTCTTGGTGGCGTCGTGCCTGTTGATGCTCGCGGCCGACAACTCGATCCATGGCTGGACCCTGTGGGCGGCCATTGTGATCCTGTGCCGCGAGATCCTGGTGTCGGGCCTGCGCGAATATCTGGCTGCGCTGCGGGTCAGCGTGCCCGTGACAAAGCTCGCGAAATGGAAGACCGCGATCCAGCTGGTCGCGATCGGCTTCCTGATTGCAGGCGAAGCGGGCGAGCAGCTGTTTGCCGCAACCACCCTGATTGGCATCATCCTGCTGTGGATGTCGGCGATCTTCACGATCTACACCGGCTATGATTATTTCCGCGCCGGCATCCATCACCTTATCAAGGAGGATGAGGGATGAAGGTCAAATATTTCGCCTGGGTACGTGAACGGATCGGCGTGGCGGAGGAGACCGTCGAGCCGCCGGCCGACGTGCGCACGGTGAACGATTTGATTGGCTGGCTTTCCCGGCGCGGCGAGGCTTACGCCCATGCCTTCGAAAAGCCGAAGGTGATCCGCGCCGCGATTGACCACGCCCATGTCAAGCCGGATGCCGTCATCACCGGCGCGCGCGAGATTGCGTTTTTTCCGCCGATGACCGGCGGTTGACCTCAACCATGTCCGTCACCGCGACCATCCACATCCAGGAAGGCGACTTCGATGTTGCGCAGGAGATCGCAGCCCTCACCCGTGGTCGGACCGATATCGGCGCCGTCGTCACGTTCAGCGGCATCTGTCGCGGCAGCGAGAACGGCGCGCCGATCGCGGCATTGATGCTTGAGCATTATCCCGGCATGGCGGAGGCCGAGATCGGACGCCACGCCGACGAGGCGCTGTCGCGCTGGCCGTTGCAGGCTCTCACCATCATTCATCGCTTCGGCCGCATTGCACCGGGCGAAAACATCGTGCTGGTGGTGACCGCCTCGGCGCATCGCCAGGCGGCCTTTGAAGCAGCGGAATTCCTGATGGACTATCTGAAGACCAGCGCACCATTCTGGAAGCGCGAGGAAAGCGAAAAGGGTGCGAGCTGGGTCGAGGCGCGCGATCATGACGACGCAGCCGCCGCGCGCTGGACCAAATCCTGATGGCTAAAGCCAAGAAAGCGGCCGCAAGGCGCGGCGCCAGCCAAACGAAACTGCCCAAGGTAGGCACTGGCGAATTGCTGACGCTGCTCGACTTCGTCCGCTACGCCGTCAGCCGCTTCAATGAGGCCGGGCTGGTATTTGCGCACGGCACCACCGATCCGGTCGCCGAGGCCGCCTTCATCGTCTGCGAGACGCTGCACCTGCACCCCGACCAGTTCGAATCTTTCGCGACCGCGCGGGTCACCGCGGCCGAAGGCAGGAAAATTCTTGACCTGATCGCGCGCCGCGTCACGACGCGAAAGCCCGCCGCCTACCTCGTCAACAAGATCTACATGCGCGGCCTCCCCTTCTATGTCGACGAGCGCACCATCGTGCCGCGCTCCTTCATCGGCGAATTGCTCGATCAGCATTTCGGCGGCGACGAAGAAGCCGGCTCGCTGATTTCGGCCCCGCTCGCAGTGGAGAGCGTGCTCGACCTCTGCACCGGCTCGGGCTGCCTTGCCATTCTGGCCAGCCGGAATTTTCCCAACGCCCAAATCGACGCGGTGGATATTTCAAAGGATGCGCTCGAGGTCGCCGCGCGCAATGTCGGCGATTATGGCCTGCAGGATCGCCTCACGCTCTATCGCGGCGATCTGTTCAAGCCGCTTGATGGCAAGCGCTACGACCTCATCATTTCCAATCCACCCTATGTCGATGCGGAAGGAATGGCCGGACTGCCGCGCGAATGCCGCGCTGAACCGAAGCTTGCCTTCGACGGCGGCGCCGACGGGCTTGACGTGGTCCGCCGCATACTCGACGAGGCGGCCGCGCACCTGACGCCGCAGGGCGGGCTATTATGCGAGATCGGCCGCTGCCGCCCGCAGCTCGAGGCCGCCTATCCGCACCTGCCGCTGCTCTGGCTCGATACCGAGGATTCTGAGGGCGAAGTATTCTGGATAGCCGCGGCCGATCTCTGAATCGTTGAGATTGCGCGCAAATATTACGGCGTGCCGGCGTTCCCGTTGAGGGGCGAAACTGATAGTTTGGCGTTAGCCCAACGCTCAAAACATCAAAGAGGCCGCCCCATGCTGGACAAGAGCCCCCGCCCGACTTCCGTCAACGTTCCGAACGACCTCGCCGCGCACTGGATGCCGTTCACCGCGAACCGGGCGTTCAAGAAGAATCCGCGACTGCTCGCCGGCGCCAAAGACATGCACTACTTCACCGTCGACGGCCGCACGTTGATCGATGCCGCCGCGGGCATGTGGTGCACCAATGCCGGCCACGGCCGCACGCAAATTTCGGACGCCATCGCCAAGATGGCAGCGACGCTGGACTATGCCCCGCCGTTCCAGTTCGGCATTCCGCAGGCGTTCGAACTTGCGAGCCGCATCGCCGAGCTGGCGCCGAAAGGCCTCGACCATGTGTTCTTCTGCAACTCCGGCTCGGAGGCGGCGGATACTGCGCTGAAGATCGCGCTGGCCTATCACCAGATCAACGGCCAGGGCGGCCGTTCGCGCCTGATCGGCCGGGTGCGCGGCTATCACGGCGTCGGCTTCGGTGGCACATCCGTCGGCGGCATCGTTGGCAACCGCAAGATCTTCGGCTCGCTCTTGTCAGGCGTCGACCATCTACCGGCGACCTACGACCGCGAGAAGCAAGCGTTCACCAAGGGTGAGCCGGAATACGGCGCACATTTCGCCGATGCGCTGGAGGACCTCGTCAACCTGCATGGCACCAACACCATCGCCGCCGTGATCGTCGAGCCGATGGCAGGATCGACCGGCGTGCTGGCAGCGCCGAAGGGTTATCTCAAGCGGCTGCGCGAGATCACCCAGAAGCACGGCATCCTCCTGATCTTCGACGAGGTGATCACCGGCTTCGGCCGGCTCGGCTTTGCCTTTGCCGCCGAGCGCTACGGCGTGCTGCCTGACATGATCACCTTCGCCAAGGGCGTTACTAATGGCGCAGCCCCGATGGGCGGTGTGGTGGTGCGCGACACCATCCATGACGCCTTCATGACTGGTCCCGAGCACATCGTCGAGCTGACGCATGGCTACACCTATTCGGCGCATCCGCTGGCCTGCGCCGCGGCCCTTGCCACGCTCGACATCTACCGCGACGAGAAGCTGTTCGAGCGGGCCAACAAGCTCGAATCCAAGTTCGCTGACGCCGTGATGTCGCTGAGGGACCAGCCCAATGTGCTTGATATCCGCACCATAGGTTTGACGGCCGGGATCGACCTTGCACCGTCTGCCGACGGGGTGGGCAAGCGGGGCTTTGCCGGGCTCAACAGCGCCTTCCACGACCATGACATCATGCTGCGCGCCGTCGGCGACACGCTGGCGCTGACCCCGCCCCTGATCGTCACCGAGGACCAGATCGGCGAGATCGTGGACAAGGTCGGGAAGGTGATCCGCGCGGTCGCGTAGGCGTCCTCGCGCGCCGGCCTTGAGCCGGGGCCCATCTCTCCTCCTGCCGATCCTTGACATGTGTCCCGGCTCCTGATGCGCAATTGCGCATAAGGGCCGGGACACGGAACACGCACGCGGCCGGCACCGCATTTCCAGTTCCGACCGTGTCCAAAGAACACTAGCTTTGCGAATCAACATTGATGCTAAGGTTGCTGCGCTTGGGGAGCGCAAACCGGACCGTGCCTGAAGCTTCCGTGTTTTCCCGGGTGAAGACAGTTCGGACCTGAAGGCGTAGCGCGCCATGATTCGCATCTCGACGATTTTCATCGCTATCTGCATGGTGCTGGTTGCGGCCTCCCTCGGGCTCGCCCTGCATGCGGTCGCGGGCTTCACCGGCACCGAATCCGCGATCGTGGCGCTCACCGCGCTGACCTTCCTGATCCTCTACAACGCCGTGTCGATGCGGCTGCGCGACCGTTCCGACGTCGGCGGCCAGATCGCCGATCTTTCCCGCGGCACTGCCGACCTCGCCCGCCAGGTCGCCGAATTCGGCCGACGGCTCGCCGCGGTCGAGGGCCGGGTCGTATCGGCGAATTCTGCTAGTTCCGATCGCATCCAGGCCGTGCTTGGCGAGATCAACGAGCTCGGCGTGCTGGTCAAGCAACTGGCTGTCTCGGTGGCGAGCCATGAGGATCTGTTGGCCGCCGGCGCGGCGGCTGCGGCCGCAACCCCTTCCCCCAAGCCGGCTCCGGAGCCGCACCACGAATCGGCGCCGGCCGCCTTGCAACCTGCGCCTGCCCTCAGGCCCACACCGGCGGTCGCTGCGACCCCCGCCCCGGCTGCTGTTGCTGCGGAATCGGCATCGCGCAACCAGCCGCAATTGCTCGCCGCAGTGAAGAACGCCATCGAGGAAAACCGGCTCGACATTTACCTGCAGCCGATGGTGACGCTGCCGCAGCGCAAGGTTCGCTTCTACGAAGCGGTGACGCGGCTGCGCGACGAGAGGGACCAGATCATCGCCGCCGATGATTTCATCTCCACCGCCGAAGCCGGCGGGCTGATCGGCAAGATCGACCACATGGTGATGCTGCGCTGTGTCCAGGTGCTGCGTCGCCTGATGGTGCGCAACAAGGACGTCGGCGTGTTCTGCAACGTCTCGGCGGCGACGCTCGGCAACCCCGCCAATTTCGCCCAATGCCTCGACTTCCTCGAGGCCAATCGGGCGCTGGCGCCGTCCTTCGTGCTCGAATTCAAGCAGGCGATGTTCCGCCGCCTGGGACCGATCGAGGTCGAGCATCTAGCCGCGCTATCGCAGCGTGGCTATCGGTTCTCGATCGATCATGTCACCGATCTCAGGATCGAGCCGCGCGAGCTTGCCGACCGCGGCGTTCGTTTCGTCAAGGTGCCGGCGGCATTGCTGCTCGATCCGAAGCAGAGCTCGACCTCGGACATCCACCCGTCCGACCTTTCCGATCTGCTCGGCCGCTTCGGCATCGATCTGATCGCCGAGAAGATCGAGGGCGAGCGCGCGGTGGTGGATCTGCTCGACTACGACGTACGCTTTGGTCAGGGCTTCCTGTTTGCTCCGCCGCGGCCGTTGCGGCCCGAGGGGGCATCTGCTACCGGCGGGGCCGTCCCGAACAAGGAATCCGGCACTCCCAATGGCGCCAGCAACCCCGTTCCCATGGCAAGCCAGCCCACGCAGCCCCCCGTACGTGCGACCGGCAATGCCGCGCTGGTGCGCCGCGCCGCAGGCCCGGCCTAACAGGCTGCCGAAATCATGACCTCATTGCGGTTCGTCGAGCGGCTGGGCGATCTCGTGGATGGCGTCGAGGTCATTCTCTCCGACATCTGGGGCGTTGTGCATAACGGGCTCGAATCCTTTCCCGAAGCCTGCGAGGCGCTGCATACCTGCCGTCAGCGCGGCGCTACCGTCATCCTGATCACCAACGCGCCGCGACCGGCCGATTCCGTGCAGCGCCAGTTGCGCAAGCTCGGCGTCGAAGATGAAACTTACGACGCCATCGTCAGTTCAGGCGACCTGACCCGCAGCTTCGTTGCCGATCACCCCGGCAAGAAGATGTTCTGGATCGGTCCGGAGCGAGACTCCTCGATCCATCGCGGGCTTGACGCTGTGATGGCGCCGCTGGAGCAGGCCGACTACATCGTCTGCACCGGCCTGTTCGACGACGAAACCGAGACGCCGGAAGACTATCGCGCGATGATGCTGCAGGCGCGCGAGCACAAGCTGCCCCTGATTTGCGCCAACCCAGATATCGTCGTCGAACGCGGCGACCGGCTGATCTATTGCGCAGGCGCGATCGCCGAGCTCTATCGCGAGCTTGGCGGCGAGGCGATCTTCTATGGCAAGCCGCACCGGCCGATCTATGAACGCGCGATGGCGCTCGCCGCCGAGCGCCGCGGCCGGCCCACGTCGCTCGACCGCGTGCTGGCGATCGGAGATTCGGTGCGGACCGATCTTACCGGCGCGCACGGCTTCGGGATCGATTGTCTTTTCCTGACCCGCGGCATCCATTCCGAGGAGTTCGAGGGCATCGACCAGCTCGACCCGGCCTCGGTGAAGGAGCTGTTCGGACATCCACCCCGCGCGCTGATGCGAGAGCTGCGCTGGTAGGTGCATCGCTGCACCGGACTCAAAATTGCGAAAACAACCCCATGCAAAGTAGGAATGGGCCTTACATCATCCGAAAACGCAAGACCTGGTAGGGCTCATGAGAGCGTAGCATGCCCGGGATTGGGCCGGGCATCACGAGAATTGGAGCGAGCTGGAGACCAGGCGCCTTACGCCGTCGCCATATCCGGGAAGACCGCCTCGATCTTGGTCTTCAACGTCGCCGCGTTGAACGGCTTGACGATGTAGTTGTTCACGCCGGCCTTCTTGGCGGCGATCACGTTCTCGGTCTTGGATTCGGCCGTAATCATGATGAAGGGCGTGGTGGCCAGATTGGGGTCGGCGCGAACTTCCTTGAGCAGGTCGTAGCCGGTCATCGGCTCCATGTTCCAGTCCGAGATCACGAGCCCGTACTTCTTGCTGCGCATCTTGTTCAGCGCGGCCGAGCCGTCGCTGGCGTCGTCGATATTGTCGAAGCCGAGCTGCTTCAAAAGATTTCGGATGATGCGGATCATGGTGCTGTAGTCATCAACCACCAGAACCGGCATGGACAAATCAACCGCCATCTTTTCCCCCACTCAACGCTGACGCCACAAATTATCGATAGGCCTGCGCGACCCGCAGACCTCGCCACCTCTAGCATCAGCCCTTAAACAGCCCGTAAACGGCCGGAGCCGGATTGCATCCGTTTTGGTCCCACCCTCCCCGCTTGACTTCGGACGGGGGGCCGCGTCACGGTCCGGCCGCGTTCACCGAGCCGGAATTCCTGAAGAATCCCTGAAATGACTGGTTTTACCGTTATCCGAGACACCACGCCTGCCGCCGAAATCCCCCGCGGGGCCGTGGTCGCCATGGGCAATTTCGACGGCGTCCATCTGGGCCACCGGGCCGTCATCGAGGCCGCCTTGCAGATGGGCCGTGCCCACGGCAAGCCGGCTTTCGCTCTCACGTTTGAACCGCATCCACGCACCTTTTTCAGCCCGAACAGCCCCCAGTTCCGCCTCTCCGACGAGACCAACAAGCTGCGGCTCCTGGCCGGGACGGGGCTGGCCGGCGCGGTCGTGATGACCTTCGACAAGGCCCGGGCCGGAACCTCGGCGCAAGATTTCATTCACCACGACCTGATCGGGCGGCTCGGCGTCAGCGGCATTGCCGTTGGCTACGACTTTCATTTCGGCAAGGGCCGGGCCGGCTCGCCGAGCCTTCTGGTCAGCGAGGGGCCCCGCCTCGGCATCGAGGTCGACGTCCAGGCTCATGTCGATATCGAGGAGCGGCCGGTGTCCTCTAGCGCGATCCGCATGGCGCTGGCAGAAGGCCAGATCGACGAAGCAACCGCCATGCTGGGCGGGCCCTGGTTCGTGAGCGGCGAGGTGATCCATGGCGAGAAGCGCGGCCGCGATCTTGGCTACCCCACCGCCAATATCCGCCTCGACAAGAATTGCAGCCTCAAGCACGGCATCTATGCGGTACGGGTCGGACGCGGTGCCGAACGGCTGGACGGCGTGGCGAGCTTTGGCCGCCGTCCGACCTTCGATAACGGCGCGCCGCTGCTCGAAGTGTTCCTGTTCGACTTCAAGGGCGACCTTTATGGCACCGTGCTCGATGTCGCCTTCATCGGCTTCATCCGCGACGAACTTAAATTCGACTCGATCGACGCATTGATCCGCCAGATGGACGACGACAGCGCGCGCGCCCGCGCGCGCCTGGCCGCCGCGCCGGACGCGTTTCCGAAGCTCGGAGTGATCGATTGAGCAAAACCGAAAAGCAGAAGATGCTGGCGGGCGAACTCTATCGCCCCGGCGATCCCGAATTGCAGGCGGATGCCGCCGCCAACAAGACCTGGCTGGCGCGTTACAACGCGGCACTGGCCGCGCCCGTGGCTGAGCGTCACGCGCTGCTATCGGCGCATTTCGGCCGCGTCGGCACCGGCGCGGTGATCCGTCCGCCGTTCTTTTGCGATTACGGCTACAACATCCGCCTCGGGGACGAAGTGTTTCTCAACTTCAACTGCGTCATCCTCGACGTCGTCGAGGTCGTCATCGGCGACCGCACCCAGATCGGGCCGGCGACGCAAATTTATGCAGCGGACCACCCCCGCGATGCCGAAACGCGGCGGACGGGCCTCGAATTCGGCCGCCCGGTGCGGATCGGCAGCGATGTCTGGATTGGCGGCGGCGCCATTATCCTGCCCGGCGTCACAATCGGCGACGGCGCAGTGATCGGTGCCGGCAGCGTGGTGACGCGGGATGTCGCCCCTGGCGTCACGGTTGCCGGAAACCCGGCCCGGCCGCGGCGGGACTGAAACGGCGCCTCCGCCAGCCTTTGCGATTTTCCCGGCCCCCTGCTATGGAAAGTCCCATGTTTGCGCGGCGCACCATCAGCATTAGGGGCCCGGCTTCCGCCTGAGCGTTTGCTTGGCGCAAGACCGGGATTTTCCTGTTTCAGCCGCTCCTCCCCAGCGTTTCAGCGCTGCCTTCGAGCCAAACCAGAGCATTCATGTCGCAACAGCCGCAAAAGTCCGACGTTACTGACTATTCGAAAACCCTGTTCCTGCCGCAGACGGAATTCCCGATGCGCGCCGGCCTGCCGCAGCGTGAGCCGGAGATCCTCAAATACTGGAACGAGATCGACCTCTACGGGAAGCTGCGCGAGAGCGCGAACGGCCGCACCAAATTCGTGCTGCATGACGGCCCGCCCTACGCCAATGGCAACATCCATATCGGCCATGCCCTCAACAAGATCCTCAAGGACGTGGTGACCAAGAGCCAGCAGATGCTCGGCTTCGATTCCAACTACGTGCCCGGCTGGGACTGTCACGGCCTGCCGATCGAATGGAAGATCGAGGAAGAGAACTACCGCTCCAAGGGCAAGCCGAAGCCTGACTTCCGCGACTCCACCGCGATGGTGGCGTTCCGCAAGGAATGCCGCGCCTATGCGACGCACTGGCTGAACGTGCAGCGCGAGGAGTTCAAGCGGCTCGGCATCATCGGCGACTGGGATCATCCCTACGCCACGATGAGCTATCCGGCCGAAGCGCAGATCGCGCGCGAACTGATGAAGTTTGTGGCCAACGGCACGCTCTATCGCGGCTCCAAACCCGTGATGTGGAGCGTGGTCGAAAAGACCGCGCTGGCGGAAGCCGAGGTCGAATACGACGACTACACCTCCGACATGGTGTGGGTGAAGTTTCCGGTCACCTCACCGGCGCATGGCGCACTCGCCGAGGCGTCGGTCGTGATCTGGACCACGACGCCATGGACACTGCCCGGCAACCGCGCCATCTCGTTCTCGCCGAAGATCGCCTACGGCCTCTACAAGGTCACCGACGCGCCCGCCGACAATTGGGCGAAGACCGGCGATGTCCTGATCCTCGCCGATGCGCTCGCAGCGGAAGTCTTCAAGCAGGCGCGCGTCACCGCCTACGAAAAGGTGCGTGACCTGTCGGGTGACACGCTCGACGCGGTGGAATGCGCCCATCCGCTGCGAGGCTTCGGTGGCGGATATGAATTCACCGTGCCGCTGTTGCCCGGCGAACATGTCACCGACGATACCGGTACCGGCTTCGTTCATACAGCGCCGAGCCACGGCCGCGAAGACTTCGACGCCTGGGTGGCGCACACGCGTGACCTCGACGCGCGCGGCATCAACACCGCAATCCCCTACACCGTAGACGAGAACGGCGCCTTCACCGATCATGCTCCCGGCTTCACCGGCAAGCGCGTGATCAACGATAAGGGCGAAAAGGGTGACGCGAACGACGCCGTGATCAAGGCGCTGGTCGAGGCTGGCAAGCTTTTGGCGCGCGGCCGGCTGAAGCACCAATATCCGCATTCCTGGCGCTCGAAGAAGCCGGTGATCTTCCGCAACACGCCGCAGTGGTTCATTGCGATGGATAAACCAATCACTCCAAACAAGCTGGTTTGGGGCAGTGGTGTGAATACCCCCATGACGCTGGCCGGCGATGACACTTTGCGGAACCGGGCTCTGAAATCGATCTCGGTGACTCAGTGGGTGCCGCCATCCGGCCAGAACCGCATCAATGGCATGATCGAGAGCCGCCCGGATTGGGTGATCTCCCGGCAGCGCGCCTGGGGCGTGCCGATCGCCGTCTTCGTGCGTGAGAAAGGTGACGGCTCCGCCGAAATCCTGCAGGACGAAATCGTCAACCAGCGCATCGTCGAAGCCTTCATGGAGGAAGGCGCGGACGCCTGGTACATGGATGGCGCGCGCGAACGTTTCCTTGGGACGCGCGCCGGCGAAGACTGGAAGAAGGTCGACGACATCCTCGATGTCTGGTTCGACTCCGGCTCGACACATGCCTTCGTGCTGGAAGACCGCCAGAATTTTCCGGGCCTCGGCCACATCGTCCGCAAGGTCGATGGCGGCGAGGATATCGTGATGTATCTCGAAGGAAGCGACCAGCATCGCGGCTGGTTTCATTCCTCGCTGCTGGAGAGCTCCGGCACCCGCGGCCGCGCGCCGTATGACATCGTGCTGACCCACGGCTTCACGCTGGACGAGAACGGCCACAAGATGTCGAAATCGCTCGGCAACACCGTCGAGCCGCAAAAGGTGATGAAGGACTCCGGCGCCGATATCCTGCGCCTCTGGGTCTGCGCCACCGACTACGCCGACGACCAGCGCATCGGGCCCGAGATCCTCAAGAACACGATCGAGACCTATCGCAAGCTGCGCAACTCGATCCGCTGGATGCTCGGCACGCTGCATCATTTCAATCCGGCCGAGGCGGTCGCGCATGGTGACATGCCCGAGTTGGAACGATTGATGCTGCACGAGCTCGCCAAGCGCGCCTCCATCGTGCGCAACGCCTATGCTGAGTTCGACTACAAGACGGTGGTCGCGACGCTGGCGGCGTTCATGAACAGCGAATTGTCGGCGTTCTATTTCGACATTCGCAAGGATACGCTCTATTGCGATCCGCCATCCTCGGTCGCGCGCAAGGCGGCGCTGACTACGATCGACATCATCTGCGATGCGATCCTGCGCTGGCTGGCGCCGGTGCTGAGCTTCACCTGCGAAGAAGCGTGGCGGATGTACAAGCCGAACGCGGAAGCCTCGGTGCACCTGACGCTGTTCCCGGAAGGGTTCGACCAATTCCGTGACGAGAAGCTTGCGAAGAAATGGGACATGATCCGCGCCGTGCGCCGTGTCGTAACAGGCGCACTGGAGATCGAGCGTGCCGCAAAACGGATCGGCTCCTCCCTGGAAGCTTCGCCTATCATCTATCTGCCCGAGGAGTACATGGGCGACCTGTTCGATGTTGATTGGGCGGAGGTCTGCATCACGTCGAGCGCCGAGGTGCACGTGCTGAAGGATGGCGAGAACGCACCGGCTGACGCCTTCAAGCTCGACGACGCCATGGGAATCGGCGTCGTGGTAGAGAAGGCGGTCGGCACCAAATGCGCGCGATCATGGAAGATCCTGCCCACGGTCGGAGAAGACCCTGATTATCCGGACGTGTCCCCGCGCGATGCACAGGCGCTGCGTGAGTGGAAGGTGCCTGGCCGCAACGATGGGCGAGCAACGCCGGTGGGCCAGCCGGCAGCGCAGAAACAGGACGTTGCAGAGGAGCCTGAGACGCCTGCAACAGCCGCAAACGTCGTGAGCATTGCGGAAACGATCGAGCCGCCCGCCGAGAACAACAAGCCCGCTGACGCTCCAAAGACGCCCAAGCGCGTCAGCGTGGCCGACGTTGTGAAACCTGCCGAGAGCACTGACGTGACGAAGCCTCCGAAGGCTGCCAAAGCCAAGAAACCTGCCGCTGCCGCGGAGGCAACAAAGGGGAAGAAAGCCGCTGGTGCGTCGAGCGCCACTAAAGACAAGAAGGCTGCCGTTGCATCGAAAACCAAAGGCAAGAAAGCTGCCGGTAGTTCGAAGACCGCCAAGGGAAAGAAGCCCGCCGGCACCTCGAAAGCAAGCAAGGGCAAGAAGGCTGCCAGCGCCTCAAAGGCCGCCAAGAGCACGAAGGCTGCCAAAGGCATAAAGGCCTTCGTCGCAAAGAACGCTGCGAAGGGAAAGAAGAAGGCCGCGAAGAAGCGCGCGGCAGCAGCGCCTGCGAAGAGAAAGAAAACAAAGAAAACCAAGGGCAAGAAGGCCAGATAAGTGTCCGGCAAGGAACGCTCCGTGACCCCACACCTGCGCGCTGGCGCCATCACGGCGGTCGCAACGCTGGTGGTCGACCAGGCCTCGAAGTTCTGGCTGCTCTATGGGTTCGACCTCGCCCAGCGCGGCGTGGTCAAGGTGACGCCGTTCTTCGACCTGGTGCTGGCCTGGAATGTCGGGATCAGCTTCGGCTGGTTCCAGAGCGAGAACCAGCTCGCCCAGATCGCGCTGATGGCGATCAAGGCGATCGCCGTGATCGTGCTCGGGATCTGGATGGCGCGCTCCAGCACGCTGCTGGCGACGCTGGCGCTCGGCCTGATCATCGGCGGCGCGGTTGGCAATGGCATCGACCGCTTCCTTTACGGCGCGGTGGTCGATTTCGCCCTGTTCCATATTGAGATCGCGGGAAAAACCTTCAATTGGTACGTGTTCAACCTCGCCGATGTGGCCATTGTTGCCGGGGTAGCGGGCCTATTGTATGACTCGTTCCTGGGGGTACCCGCCGCAAAAGCGCCCTGATCCCGGCCGATACGGACCCTTGCCGTATTGGAGCTATTGCGCCCCTCAGGCCGGCCTCCGTATGTTGCAGAAATTGTGAATGGGAACAGCGCGATGCGCGAGACCGAAGCCCGCTTCTGGATGCTACAGACTAGCTCGCTGAGCCGGGCGCTGCGGTTCGCCGCCATTGCCCTTGGCGTCGGCCTTGTGATGGCCGCAGGGCCGGTGCGCGCAGCTGACGACGAGGACGAGGACGACAAGACCTTCGAGGAAAAGATCATCGAGGGCATCATGCGCGGCATCGGCGGTACCAACATGGAAAACCGCGGCATCGAATACCGCGAGCGCTCTCCGCTGGTGGTTCCTCCCAAGCTCGATTTGCCGCCCCCGTCCGCGGCCGCAGCCGAAACCAAGGTGCCGAATTGGCCGAAGGATCCCGACGAGCAGCGCCGCAAGGCGGCGATTGCCGCGCGAAAGAAAGAGAACAAGGACCCGCGTGAAGCGGCCCGCGTCTTGACGCCGGCTGAACTCGCGGTGGGCAAGACTGCCGCGCCCGCACGCAAGGATAATGATCCGGTGCAACCCGGCACCTCGAACACCAACCCGATCCTGAGCCCGTCGCAGCTCGGCTATAGCGGCGGCTTCAGCGGCCTGTTCGGCGGCAACAAGACCGAGACGGCCACGTTCAAGGGCGAGCCGACCCGGGATTCGCTGACCCAGCCGCCGCCCGGCTACCAGACGCCGTCGCCGAATTATGCCTACGGCACCGGACCGAAGGAATCGCTCAACAAGGAATACAATCCGTCCAAGGGCAAGTATGGCGAATAGTTAAGCCGTTCTCTCGCCTTCGTGACGATGGATGCTACCAACGCCGTGTACGATGCCGCGGCTCGATCCCGAACGGTTTTGTCGGGTTATTTCTAACATTTGCGCCAATTCCTCTCGCAGGACCAGTAGCCAGTTTTGCGGAATAAGCGCCAGATAGGTCATGATGTCCTCACACCGCTTTGCCGTTTCTGTCGTTGCAGCCTTCATCTCGACGTTTGCTTTCTCGGCCGGCAGCGCATTCGCCCAGACCACGGTCACCTCGGAACGTCCCGCCAGCTTCACCCTCGACAACGGCCTGCAAGTCGTCGTGATTCCGGATCGCCGCACGCCGGTCGTCACGCAGATGATCTGGTACAAGGTCGGCTCCGCCGATGAGACGCCGGGCAAATCCGGCCTGGCGCACTTCCTCGAACATCTGATGTTCAAGGGAACAGCCAAGCATCCCGAAGGCGAATTTTCCAAGACCGTGCTGCGGATTGGCGGCAACGAGAACGCCTTCACCTCGCTCGACTACACAGGATATTTCCAGCGCGTGCCGCGCGAGCAATTGGCGAAAATGATGGAGTTCGAGGCCGACCGCATGACCGGCCTCATTCTCAAGGATGAGAACGTCTTGCCCGAGCGCGATGTCGTGCTCGAGGAATTCAACATGCGCGTCGCCAATAATCCCGAGGCGCGGCTGACCGAGCAGATCATGGCGGCGCTGTACCTCAACCATCCCTATGGCCGGCCGGTGATCGGCTGGCGCCAGGAAATCGAGAAACTGGATCGCGAGGATGCGCTGGCGTTCTACAAGCGCTTCTACGCGCCGAACAACGCGATCCTGGTGATTGCGGGCGACGTCGACGCCAAGGAAGTCCGCCCGATGGTGGAAAAGGCCTATGGCGGCATCCCGGCGCAGCCCGCGATTGCCGCGCAGCGCGTTCGCCCGCAGGAGCCGATGCCCGCGGCTCCGCGCACAGTGACGCTCGCCGATCCGCGCGTCGAACAGCCCGGCCTGCGGCGCTATTATCTCGTCCCCTCCTCGACCACTGCAGCCGCAGGGGAAGGCCCGGCCCTAGACGTGCTCGCGCAGCTGATGGGCGGCGGCTCCAACTCCTATCTCTATCGCGCGCTGGTGATCGACCGTCAGCTCGCGATCAGTGCGAATGCCGGCTATCAGGGCACTGCACTCGATCCTACGCAGTTCACGATTTCGGTTTCACCGAAGCCCGGCGTGGAGTTTTCGCAAGTAGAGCAGGTGATCGACGGCGTGATCGCGGAGGTGATCCAGAATCCCGCCCGTGCCGAGGATCTCGAGCGGGTCAAGACCCAGTTAATCGCGGAGGCGATCTACGCCCAGGACAACCAGGCCACGCTGGCGCGCTGGTATGGCGGCGCGCTGACCACCGGACTTTCGATCGACGACATCAGGAGCTGGCCGGACCGGATTCGCGCCGTCACCGCCGAGCAGGTCCGCGACGCCGCGCAAAAATGGCTCGACAAGAAACGCTCAGTGACCGGCTATCTCATCAAGGATACCGCGCAAAAACGCGAGGAGAAGCGCTCGTGATCCGTTTTTCGATTGGCGCGCAGCGCCTCGCATCCGGCCTGATCGCCGGCGCCGTGCTGCTGATGCTGGCGGCGAGCCCCTCTTACGCCGCCGCCAAGATCCAGCGGCTGGTCTCTCCTGGCGGCATCGAGGCGTGGTTCGTGCAGGACGCGACGGTGCCGCTGATCGCGATGGAGTACGCCTTCGCCGGCGGCGCCGCCCAAGACCCGTTAGGTAAGTCCGGCGTCGGCAACATGGTCGCCGGCCTGCTCGACGAGGGGTCCGGCGAGCTTGATTCCAAAACCTTCCACGAGCGCCTCGAGCGGCGCGCGATCGAGCTGAGTTTTTCGTCGACGCGGGATTATTTCCGCGGCTCGCTGCGCATGCTCAAGGACAACAAGGATGAGGCCTTCGGCCTCTTGCATCTGGCGCTGACCTCACCGCGTTTTGACGCCGCCGACGTCGAGCGCATTCGCGCGCAGGTGCTCTCCGGACTGCGCCGCGACACCACCAACCCGACCTCGCTGGTGAGCCGCAAATTCCTCGAAGTCGCCTTCGGCGATCATCCCTATGGCCGGCAGGGCAACGGTACGCTCGACAGCGTGCCGAAGATCGACGTCGCCGACATGAAGGATTATGTTCGCCGCTTGATCGCCAAGGATACGCTTCGTATCGCCGTGGTTGGCGATGTCGACGCCGACACCCTCGGCAAGCTCCTGGACAAGACATTTGGTGGACTGCCGGCCAAGCCCAACCTGACGCCGGTGCCCGAGGTTGAGGCTACCAAGCCGCCGCAGCGCGCATTCGTGCCGCTCGACGTGCCGCAAACCGTGGTGACGTTCGGCGGCCCCGGCATTCGCCGCCACGATCCGGATTTCATGGCCGCCTATGTCGTGAACCACATCATCGGCGGCGGATCATCGTCGCGGCTCTACAAGGAGGTGCGCGAAAAGCGCGGCCTTGCTTACTCGGTCTATGAATCCCTGCTCTGGATGGATCGTTCCGCTCTGTTCATCGGCAACACCGGCACCCGCGCCGACCGCGCAGGCGAGACTGTCGACGCGATCGAGAAGGAAATCCGCCGCATGGCCGAGGAAGGCCCGACCCAGAAGGAACTGGACGAGGCCAAGTCGTATCTGAAGGGCTCGCAGATGCTGGCGCTCGACACCTCCTCGAAGCTCGCGCAGGCGCTGCTGCAATACCAGCTCGACAAGCTGCCGATCGATTACATCGAAAAGCGCAACGCCCTTGTCGACGCGGTGACGCTCGACGACGCCAAGCGAGTAGCCAGGAAGCTGTGGGGCCAGGGCCTGCTCACCGTCATCGTCGGGCGCGCCCCGCAGGCCGCCGCCCAGCCCGCGTCGGCGCCGCTGCAGGCGAATTAGCCTTCTTCCGCGTTTAGGCACTCTCTCCCGACACGGTACTCTGCGCTCCCTCCCTCCTTGCGGGGGAGGGCTGGGGAGAGGGGTAAGCCACACGCACCGCCGATGCCGCCACCCCTCTCCCCAACCCCACGAGCGAGCTTCGCTCGTCTCGGACCCCGCAAGGGAGAGGGAACGACCAAGCTCGCGGCGAGCAGCTTCTCCTCAAAACCGCTATCTTGCATTCGCCGATTCTCTAGCCTTCCCGGTGAACGCCATGCTGCGGGTTTCCCGCGACCTCACGATCGACGACGACGACATCGAGATCGTCTTCGTCCGCGCCTCCGGCCCCGGCGGGCAGAACGTCAACAAGCTCGCGACCGCGGCCCAGCTTCGCTTCGACGCGCGCAAGATCGCGCTGCCGGAGGACGCCGCGGCGCGGCTCGTGCGGCTCGCCGGACAGCGCATGACAAAGGAGGGCGTGATCGTGATCCATGCCCAGCGCTTCCGCACCCAGGAACGCAACCGGGCCGACGCCATCGACCGCCTGCTCGAGCTGTTGCGCGAAGCCTTGATCCGCCCGACGCCGCGGCGTCCGACCAAGCCAACCTTCGGATCGAAGCAGCGGCGACTGGAGGGCAAGAAGCGGCGCAGTGACATCAAGGCGAAGCGCAACGTACGTTTCGAGGATTGAGTCCCCCTCTCGCGACATCTCAATCCCGGATCAGATATTCCCTGATCATCAGCCGCGCGCGGTGAATGCGGGCCTTGACGCTTTCACGCGTCAGGCCGAGCACGCCTGCGATTTCGTCGATCGACAACTCCTCGATATCACGGAGCAGGATTACCTCGCGGTAGTGATCTGGCAGCGACTGGATGGCGCGCGACAGATCGATGCGGATGTCCTCGGGCGCGAGAAGCGCCAGGCGTGCCTCTACATCGTCGGTCGAACTCTCCGCTGTCGCCGTCGCCCGGCGCAGTAGCCGCAAGCAGGCGCGGCGCGCCACCGCAAACAGCCACGCCGAAAACGACGTCACCGCACGCAGCGTGCCGACCCGGCGGTACAACAGCAACAGCGTTTCCTGTACCGCGTCGTCGATATCGGCCGCGCGGCAATTGCGCGCGGCATAGCGGCGGACGTCCGGCTGGGCGGCTGCGATCAGCGACACCAGCGCCTCGGTGTCACCGCGGCGGGCGGCGTCGACCAGCGAGGGGTCGCAGTGCCTTGCTCCGGCCAGCGCCGTCATGGCGCCGGAAGCCTGCGGCCGACCATGGCGCACATCGGGCAAAAGCCGAAAGACCCGGTCAGAATAGCGACCGCGCCGGCGCCTGCGATCACATAGCCAGCCATCGTACCGGGCATGCCGAAAAGCCCGTACACGATCATCACAACGCCCCCGATCGTCCGCATCGCCCGCTCCCAGCCCGGCAGATTCTTGCGATAAAACATAGCAGCTCCCTTCGATTCAGCGCGAGAACGTCAGCGCGTTCTCGCCCCATAGAGCCGGCCAGTCGGGCTTTCGGTTCGCGGATCGCAAGCCAAGGCGCAAAAAAACTCCGACCGCCGATGGCGGCCGGAGTTCTGCTTGGAGAGCAACCCGGCGGAGGAGACGGGTGTTCTCCTGGAGACTCTAGCGACTGGTCGGAGGAGTAGCCGCCCCGCCCGTGGTCTTGGGCGCCGCGTGGGGCGCGCTAGCGCCGGCTCCGACGGTGCCCTTCGCGCCCGTCTTCGCGCCGGCGCGTTGGCCGGCGGCCGGCGCATCCTCGTCGATACTGCCTGACGCGCCACCCTGCATCTGGGTCGTGCCTTTTGCGCCGCCGCGCAGTTGCGTGTCGGATGATGCGCCTTGCGCCAATACCGGACCGGCAAGCAGGGCCGACATAGCAACCGCGATCGCCGAGGTTTTCACTAGCTTCATCCATTTCTCCCAGGTTTGGTCGGCGATGAACAATCCGGCTTCTTCAGCGCCGTTCGCAGCTCGAAGATGCTCATCGCCAGATCAGTCGTTTCTCCGCGAGCGGCGCACTCGCCATGCAAGCCCCGCGATGTGGTAATCATGCAGGGATTTCGAGGTCATTTTGCGAATCCTTGGCCACATGCGAACCGCATATGCGGCGCCTCGGCAGCACCTGAAAAGTTCCGTAAAAACTTTTTGACCCACATGCATTTGATCAGACAGGCGCGTAAAATCGAAACCCCAGCCTTCGAATCGAAATCCCGAAATTCATGCCCGTCCGCCAGCTCCCCGAACAGGTCGTCAACCGCATCGCTGCCGGCGAGGTGGTCGAGCGTCCCGCGAGCGTGGTGAAGGAGCTCGTCGAAAACGCCATCGACGCCGGCGCCAGCCGGATCGACATCTTCACCGAAGGCGGCGGCAGGCGGCGGATCGGCATCACCGATGACGGCAGCGGCATGACCTACGCGGACCTCGCGCTCGCCGTCGACCGCCACGCGACCTCCAAGCTCGACGACGAGGATCTCCTGCGCATCCGCACGCTGGGCTTTCGCGGTGAGGCGCTGCCCTCGATCGGCGCGGTGGCGAAGCTCGGCATTACCACGCGCCATGCCAGTGAACCGCACGCCTGGTCGCTGTCGGTCGAAGGTGGCGTGAAATCAGAGATCATGCCAGCGGCGCTGTCGCAAGGCACCCGCGTCGAGGTCAGCGATCTCTTCTTCGCGACACCCGCCCGGCTGAAATTTCTCAAGACCGACCGCACCGAAGCTGAAGCGATCCGCGAAGTCGTACGGAGACTCGCCATGGCGCGGCCCGACATCGCCTTCACGCTCGCCGGCGAGGAACGCGCGCCGGTGACCTGGGCCGCGGCGCTGCCCGGCGCGGCCGGCCGGCTGACGCGGCTCGGCGATATCCTCGGAAGCGATTTCCGCTCGTGCGCCATCGAAGTTCGCGCCGAGCGCGAAGGCGTCATGGTCGAGGGATTTGCCGCGGCACCGTCGCTAACGCGCGCCAATGCGCTGGGACAGTATCTGTTCGTCAATGGCCGCCCGGTGCGCGACAAGCTCATCCTCGGCGCGGTGCGCGCTGCCTATTCGGATTATCTGCCGCGCGACCGCCATCCGGTGGTGGCGCTGTTCGTGACGCTTCAGCCACAGGAAGTCGATGCTAACGTGCATCCGGCCAAGACCGAGGTGCGCTTCCGCAACGCCGGCCTCGTGCGCGCATTGATCGTGCATGCGCTGAAGGATGGCCTATCCCGCGAAGGCAGGCGCACGGCCGCCAATACCGACGCCGCGGCGCTCTCCGCTTTTCGTCCATCCTTTGCGCCGCGCCCGAGCAACTGGGACTGGCGCAGCTCGCCGGCCTATCCGGTCGGGCCCACGTCTTCGCTCGAAGCTGCGGCGGCAACAGCATTCGCCGAAGCCGGGCAAGCTGCGTTCGATGTCGGCACGCCGACCGCCGATGTGCGCTTTGAAGCGCAGCCAGCCGCCGACTTGCTCGACCGGCCGCTCGGCGCGGCGCGCACACAGATTCACGAGACCTACATCGTGTCGCAAACTCGCGATGGTCTCATCGTCGTGGATCAGCATGCCGCGCATGAACGCATCGTCTATGAGAAGCTGAAGGCTTCGCTGGCCAGGAATGGCGTGCAGAGGCAGATATTGCTGATCCCGGAAATCGTCGAACTCGACGAATCGACCGTCGAAAAGCTGCTCGATCGCGCGGACGAGCTGGCCTCGTTCGGCCTCGCCATCGAATCCTTTGGCCCCGGTGCCGTCGCGGTGCGCGAGACGCCATCGCTGCTCGGCAAGACTAATGCGGTGGGATTGCTGCGCGATCTCGCCGAGCACATGGCCGAATGGGACGAGGCGCTGCCGCTGGAGCGGCGCCTGATGCATGTCGCCGCCACCATGGCCTGCCACGGCTCCGTCCGCGCCGGCCGCCGCCTCAAGCCGGAAGAGATGAATGCGCTGTTGCGCGAGATGGAAGACACGCCGAATTCCGGTCAGTGCAATCACGGCCGCCCGACCTATGTCGAGTTGAAGCTCGCCGATATCGAGAAGCTGTTTGGGAGAAGGTAGGGCTGCGCTTCCGCACATCAAGTGTCGTCGCCCGCGAAGGCGGGCGATCCAGTATTCCAGAGACGTTTGCGATTCAGCCGAGGAGCCGCGCCGTACTGGATGCCCCGCCTTCGCGGGGCATGACAACTCAGGGCTTGGTGACGGCCCGCAGGAATACAAACTCCGTATCGTCGTAAGCGCGCCGCTCCAGCTCCTCGAAGCTCTCCGGCGCCGCGAACGCCGCGGCTTTCGCTTCCTCCACCACCACGAGCGCCCCCGCGGTTAGCCAGCCGCCATCGCGCAGCGAGGCCAGCGCTTTCTCTGCAAGCCCTTTGCCGTAGGGCGGATCGAGAAACACCAGCGAGAAGGGCTCGACCGGATGCGCGGGGCCGAGATTGGTGGCGTCGCGGCGATAGACCTTTGTCACGCCGCCGAGACCCAGCGACTCGACATTGCTGCGCAACAGCGCGCGAGCTTCCGCGCCGTTGTCGACGAACAGCGTGAACGCTGCCCCACGCGATACCGCCTCGATGCCGAGCGCGCCGGTACCGGCGAACAGGTCGAGCACGCGTGCGCCTTCGATCGGGTTGTTATAGGCGTGGATCAGGATGTTGAACACGGACTCGCGCAAACGATCGGCCGTCGGGCGGATCGCCTGCGTGGAGGGCGAGGCCAGATTGCGGCCCTTCAGTCTTCCGCCAACGACGCGCATAGGCCAGCTACTCGTCGCGCGGCTTCAGATCGCGCTTGCCGTGATATCCGCGCTTGGGGCGGCGCGGCGGGCCGTAGCCGTTGGCTTCTTCCTCGTTGCGCGCGCGGGCCTCCTCGCTGCCGGTACGCTGCACCAGCACGCGGCGACCCTTGCGGTCGGCGATCAGCGCGCTCTTGCCCGCCGGCTTGAACGGCTTTTTGCCGCGCGGTGCGTCTTCTTCCGTCGCTTTATCGTCCTGCGCTGGCGGTGTGAAATCTGCTCCCGCAAGCGTTGCGATCTTCTCGCCGAGTTGCTCGCGCAGCACCCGCGTCTTGACCTCCTCAACCTGGCCCTCGGCCAGCTCGCCGAGTTGGAACGGTCCATAGGAGACGCGGATCAGCCGGTTCACCTCAAGGCCGAGATGGGCCATGACGTTGCGGACCTCACGGTTCTTGCCTTCGCGAATCGCGAACACGACCCAGACATTGGCGCCCTGGTCGCGTTCAAGCTGCGCATCGATCGGCCCGTATTTGACGCCTTCGATCTCGATGCCCTTTTTCAGTTCGTCGAGTTGCGCCTGCGTGACCTCGCCATGGGCGCGGACGCGGTAACGCCGCAGCCAGCCGGTGTCAGGCAGTTCGAGCGCGCGGGCGAGCCCGCCGTCATTGGTCAACAGCAGCAAGCCCTCGGTGTTGAAATCGAGCCGGCCAACCGAGATCAGCCGCGGCAGACCTTCGGGCAGATTGTCGAACACGGTCGGCCGCCCCTCGGGATCGGCATGCGTCGTCATCAGTCCGCGCGGCTTGTGATAGAGGAACAGCCGCGTGCGCTCGCGCGGCGGCAGCACCTTGCCGTCCACGGCGATCACGTCATTGCCCGTGACATCGAGCGCCGGCGAATTGATGACGCGGCCGTTGACGGTGACGCGGCCCTGCGTGATCAGCTCCTCGGCATCGCGGCGCGAAGCAAGACCTGCACGCGCCACCACCTTGGCGATGCGCTCGCCGGTCTTTTTCGGCTTCGGCTCGGCACGTGCCGCGCGCTTGTCGGCATCGGGCGTGCGCTCGCGATAGGCACCACGGCCACCGAACGCCGGGCGCTTTGCAAAAATCCTGCTGTCGTCCTCATTGTCACGGCGGGGGCGGTCGCGAAAGCGTCCCTCGCTGCGCGGATGCTCCTGCCACTCGGTGCGGCCTATCGGCCGCCCGCGGTCATGGTCGCCATCGCGCCGCTCTCGCGGACGATCGAACTTCGGCCGGTCCTCGCGCGAACGCGAAAATCGTGGACGCTCGTCGCCGTCGCGATCCTCACCCGTGCGAGCAAAGCGGGGCCGATCATCGTTGCGAGAATCCCGCCCACCTCGATCATCGCGCTTTTTCCAGGGCTTCTCCTCGCCGCGCTCGGGACGATCGCTAAAATCCTTGCGCGGTCCGCGCGAAAACCGCTTCTCGCCATCACGCGAGGGGCGATCACCACGCGGCCGATCATCGTCCTTGCGAAAGCTACGCGCTGAGGAGGTCCGCTTGTCGCTGAACTTTCTATCGGCAAAACGACCAGCGGGGCGGGCTTCGTCGCGATCACGGCGCGGCGGACGATCATCGCGATCGTAATTCGGCCGCTCGCCGCGCGGCTTGAATGAACGCTTCTCGCCGTCGCGGTCCTCGCGCGCGCGAGAATCCTTGCGCGGCCCGCGCTCATCCCGGTTGAAGCGCTGCGGCCGGTCGCCAAAATCCCGCCGCGGGCGGTCATCGTCCCGGCGCGGCGAACTGCCCTCGCGCTTGCCGGCGTAAGGCTTCTTGCCGAACGCCTTGCGCTCACCACCGGCTCCATCCCTGGCGACAAACCCGCGCTTGGCGAACTTCTTCTCCGGCCCCCTCGCCGCCCCCGAGCGGCCTTTGCCGCTGCGGGCCCGGTCACGCCGGCCGCGGGAATCGTTGTTTTTGTCGTTATCGCGGGGCATGAAGGATCTCTCGAATACAGATGAATTGCCAATCAGGGTGCGGATGGGTTGTCATAGCGACTACGCGCGCGCACTTGGCTCAAGGCGCATTCTCACGCAAAACCGGCATCCACGTTTGCTGAAGGCGGCTCTCTTAGCAGGTTTCTTTCGATGATACGAGGCATGACAGCTCCTTCTTTCATGGATTTGGCGCTGAAAACGGCCGAAAACGCCGGAAAAGCCGGCGAAGTTCCGATCGGATGCGTCATCGTCAGGGATTACGAGGTCATCGCCACCGCCGGCAACCGGACCCTGACCGACCGCGACCCGACCGCCCATGCCGAGATCCTGGCGATCCGGCAGGCCGCGGAGGCCATCGGGACCGAGCGGCTGGTCGATTGCGATCTCTACGTCACCCTGGAGCCCTGCACCATGTGCGCCGGCGCGATCTCGTTTGCCCGGATCCGGCGGCTCTACTACGGGGCGGCCGACCCCAAGGGCGGCGCGGTGGACTCCGGCGTGCGGTTCTTTGCGCAGCCGACCTGTCACCACGCACCGGAGGTTTATTCGGCGGTCGGCGAGACCGAGGCGGCGGCGCTGCTCAAGGAGTTTTTCAAGGTGAGGCGGTAGCGCCTCGCGCCGCACCGTTGTCATCATCCGCGAAAGCGGATGATCCAGTATCCCAGAGACGGTCGTGATCGACCGAGAGGCCGCGGCGTGCGGGTATGACGAGGTTCATGTGCGGCGAGATCTCGCCTCACGCTGCCATGAAAAACTCCCGCAACAACCTCGCCGTCACATCCGGATTCTCCTCGGGCAGGAAGTGTCCGGAATCCACCGGCGCGCCGCTCACATTCGTCGCCCGTTTCTTCCACGTATCGAGCGGTGTCGTAGCCGCAGGCGCGACGCCGGCATCGCCCCACAGCGCCAGCATCGGGACCGTGATCTTCTTTCCGGCCCCGAAATCTGCCTTGTCGATCTCGTAGTCGGCATAGGCGCCGGCGCGATAGTCCTCGCACATCGCATGTATGCGCGCCGGATCGCGGAACGGCGCAAGGTAATGCTCGAGCGCGCGCGGATCGATGGCATCGAGCGTCTTCGATTTGGTTTGGCTGGCCATCTTGTACCTTAGGAAAAATTCTCCGTTGCTCGCGATCAACGTTTCCGGCAGCGGGTGAGGCTGCGCCAGAAACGCCCAATGATAGATCTTCAGCGCCGACAGCCGGTTCAACTTCTCCCAATAATCGTAAGTCGGCGCGATATCGAGCACGGCAAGCTTCGACAGCCGGCCAGGATGGTCGAGCGCCAGGCGGTACGACACGCGGCCGCCGCGGTCATGGCCGGCGAGTGCGAAATGCACATGGCCGAGCTGCTCCATCGCCTCCACCATCGCTTTCGCCATCGCGCGTTTGGTGTAA
This sequence comes from Bradyrhizobium hereditatis, assembly GCF_020329435.1. GTDB lineage: Bacteria > Pseudomonadota > Alphaproteobacteria > Rhizobiales > Xanthobacteraceae > Bradyrhizobium > Bradyrhizobium hereditatis. Next base: position 536,926 of record NZ_JAGKJK010000002.1, read on the forward strand.
GGCGTGTGGTTGTCGTCGCTGCGAGGCATGTCCGACCAGCCATAGCCCGGCAGATCAGCGATGATCAGCGTAAAGCTGTCAGCCAGTTGCGGCGCGACCTGATGCCACATCACATGCGTCGAGGAGAACCCGTGCAGCAGCAACAGTGGCGGCCCGTTGCCGCCGACGCGGGCGAAGATGCGCCCCGATGAGATGTTGATCCATTCGGACGCATATCCGGGAAACAGATCGGCAAGATCGGGCATCTTCGTACTCTCCCGTAATCATCCGCCAACGGGTCGCGCGAATGCGCGCCCGATGACAGGCTCCGGCGGATGATCCAGTAAACACCGGCATCACGATCAACAACAGGCGCCCCGGCGTACTGGATACCCCGCCTGCGCGGGGTATGACAGCCGCGGCTGCTTTAAACTTTGTTTGTCGTTGCCGCAGGCAGACCTCAGGATTATGCCATCCCTCAAGTCCGACCAACAGGAACCAGAGGAAACCAGCGATGCCGATCGATTTCGAGATTCCAGCCGAAGCCAAGGCGATCCGCGAGAAGGTGCGCAAATGGGTGCATGAGGAATGCATCCCCGCGGAGAAGGAACTGGATACCAAGCCCCTCGCCGAAGTGCTCGGACCGCTGCGGGCCAAGGCCCGTGCGCAGGGCCTCTGGTGCCCGTGGGTACCGAAGGAATATGGCGGCATGGGTCTCGGCCCGCTGGCCAATGCGCTGGTGCAGATGGAGCTCGGCGAGAGCATGCTTGGCGCGCTGTCCATGAACACGCAGGGTCCCGACGACGCCTCGATGATGACGATCCTCGCCCACGGTACGGAATATCAGAAGGAGAAGTTCCTCAAGCCTCTGCTCAACGGCGACAAGCGCATCTGCTTCTCGATGACGGAGAAGGCCGCCGGCGCCGACGCCACGGGCATGCAGACCACGGCGGTGAAGGACGGCAATGAGAATTACATTCTCAACGGCGAGAAGTGGTTCTCCTCTTCCGCCAGCGTTGCCGACATGGCGCTGGTGATGGCCAAGACCGATCCCAACGCGCCGCGTCACAAGCAGTATTCTACCTTCATCGTCGAGCTGCCGAACCCCGGCTACAAGATCAAGCGCAACGTCGCCAACATGGCGATCGAGGGGCCGCATGACGACGTCCTGCACGGCGGCCACTCCGAGATCGAGATCAGGGATCTCGTGGTACCGGCCGACAATCTGCTCGGCGGCGAAGGCAACGGCTTTGCCATGGGGCAGCACCGCCTCGCCTATGGTCGCCTGCGCCATGGCATGCACAACGTCGCCAAGGCGCAACGCGCGCTCGACATGGCGGTCGCCCATGTCACCAAGCGCTCGACCTTCGGCCAACTGCTCGCCGACCGCCAGGCGGTGCAGTTCATGCTCGCCGATTGCGCCAGCGAGCTCTATATCGGCCGGCTGATGTTGCTTCATATCGCCTACAAGGCGGAGAAGGGCCTCGACATCCGGCAGGAGAACTCGATCGCAAAAATCTTCCATGCGCATATGGTGCACAAGGTGATCGACACCGCGATCCAGCTCCACGGCGCGCTCGGCTTCAGCCAGGATACGCCGCTGGCGAAATGGTACACGCAGGTGCGCTCACAGCGGCTGGTCGACGGTCCGGATGAAGTGCACAAGTGGAAGATCGGCAAAAACGTCATCAAGGCGTTCCGCGAGCACGGCACCACCGCTAGCGCGGCGGGCGGGGATTTGCTCTAGCGACATCAAAAGGTGTCATTGCCGGGCTTGACCCGCCTGCGAGGCCGAAGCCTCTTCGGCGTGGCGAAGGCCCGACAATCCATGCTTCGAAGCACTCATACGCGGAGTGATGGATGCCCGGGTCAGGCCCGGCATGACGAGCGGAAGAGATGGCGCGTGCGAGCGCCTAACCCTTCTCCGCCTCCACCGCCTGCCAGGCAATGTCGCGGCGGCAGAAGCCGTCAGACCATTGAATGCGATCGACGGCCTGATAGGCGCGCTCTCTCGCCTCGGTTACAGTCCTGCCCATCGCGCAGACGTTCAGCACCCGCCCGCCATTGGCGACGATGCCATCATCCTTCGCCGCCGTGCCGGCATGGAAGATTTCGACGCCCTCGATCTTGGCGGCGTCATCGAGGCCCTCGATGCGCGTGCCCTTCTGGTAGTCGCCGGGATAGCCTTTCGCCGCCATCACCACCGTCAAGGCAGGATCAGGGAACCAGCGCAGATCAAAGTGCTTTAACTCGCCGTCGCAGGACGCCAGAAACGCTGGCAGGATGTCGGACATCATCCGCAGCATCAGCACCTGGCACTCGGGATCGCCGAAGCGGACGTTGTATTCGAACAGTTTTGGCCCCTGCTCCGTCAGCATCACGCCGGCGTAGAGCACACCGCGAAACGGCGTGCCGCGCTGCTTCATGCCGGCGACGGTCGGCAGGATGATGCGCGCCATGATCTGATCGTGAATTTCTGCCGTCACGAACGGCGTCGGCGAATAGGCGCCCATGCCGCCGGTGTTCGGCCCCTCGTCGCGATCGAACACCCGCTTGTGGTCTTGGGCGGAGGCGAGCGGGATCGCAGTCTCGCCGTCGCACAGCGCGAAAAAGCTGATCTCGCGGCCAGCGAGGAATTCCTCGATCACGACCTCGGTGCCCGCCGCGCCGAACACACCGTCGAACATCATGGCAATCGCCGCTTCGGCTTCAGCCAGTGTCTTCGCCACCACGACGCCCTTGCCGGCCGCCAAGCCATCAGCCTTGACCACGATCGGCGCGCCCTGCGTGCGGACATAGGCCACCGCGTCGTTAGCATTATCGAAGCGACGATAGGCTCCCGTCGGAATATTGAACTCGCTGCACAGGTCCTTCGTGAAGCCTTTCGAGCCCTCGAGCTGCGCTGCCTGCTTGCTCGGACCAAACGCCTTAATACCGGCCGCCGCGAGATCATCAACAATTCCTGCCGCCAGCGGCGTCTCCGGACCGACCACGACGAGATCGACCGCGTTGCGCTTGCAGAACTCGATCACCGCGGGATGATCGGCGATATCGAGCGCGACGCATTCGGCCTCGCGCGCAATGCCGGCATTGCCGGGCGCGCACCACAGTTTGGTGAGCAGCGGGGAAGCGGCGATCTTCCATGCGAGAGCGTGTTCGCGGCCGCCGGAACCGAGCAGGAGAATGTTCATGGGAAGTGCAGCCAATTGGAGGGTTGCCGGCTATTGCGCGACGGTTTAGCACGGCGGGGACCTACCGCAACAACGTGTCTATTTCTGTGTGGATATGTGCCCTGACACCCCGGTCTCGGCCTCGGCACCTTGCGGAGGCGCCGGAAAAGGCCGATTCTAAGCCCCGATATGCCTGCTGAGAACCTGATCAACGCGCCCGAATTCACCGTCTCGGAGCTCTCCTCCGCCCTGAAGCGTACGGTGGAGGACCGGTTTGGCCACGTCCGCGTCCGCGGCGAAATCTCCGGTTTCCGCGGGCCGCACTCCTCGGGGCATTGCTATTTCGCGCTGAAGGACGAGAGCGCCAAGATCGAGGCTGTCATCTGGAAGTTCGCCCACGCCCGGATGCGCTTCAAGCCGCAGGAAGGGCTGGAGGTCATCGCCACCGGCAGGCTCACGACCTATCCGAACTCCTCGAAATACCAGATCGTCATCGACTCGCTTGAGCCGGCCGGCATCGGGGCGCTGATGGCGCTGATGGAGGAACGCAAGCGGAAGCTCGCGGCCGAAGGCCTGTTCGACGAGGCGCGCAAGCAATTGCTGCCCTGGCTGCCGGAAGTGATCGGCGTCGTCACCTCGCCGACCGGGGCTGTCATCCGCGACATCCTGCACCGGCTGCAGGACCGTTTTCCGCGCCGGGTTTTGGTGTGGCCCGTGAAGGTGCAGGGTGACGGCTCGGCCGAGCAGGTCGCCGCGGCGATCCGCGGCTTCAATGCGCTGCCGGAAGCTGGCCGCATCCCGCGGCCGGATCTCTTGATCGTCGCGCGCGGCGGCGGCTCGCTGGAGGATCTATGGTCGTTCAACGAGGAGATCGTGGTTCGCGCCGCCGCCGACAGCACGATCCCGCTGATCTCGGCCGTCGGCCATGAGACCGATATCACGCTGATCGATTTCGCCGCCGACAAGCGCGCACCGACGCCGACGGCGGCGGCTGAGATGGCCGTTCCCGTGCGGAGCGAATTGTTCGCCGAAGTCGAAAGCCTGGCGCGGCGCACGATGGTATGCTGGCAGCGCGGCCAGGAGAGCCGCCGCAACGAGTTGCGCGCCGCCGCCCGCGCGTTGCCGAGCTTGAGCGAACTGCTAGCCATTCCCCGGCAACGGCTCGACCATCTCGGCGCCGCCCTGCCCCGCGGCCTGAAGGCCAATACCCACGCCCATCACCGCCGCTTCTCGCAGCTTAGCGCCGGCCTGACGCTGAAGGTGCTGCGCGGACAGGTCACGCAGGCCAATCATCGCCTGATCGTATCGAGCGAACGCATCCGCCTCTCCGCCCGCGCGTTGCTGCGCAACCGGCGCGAACGCTTCATGGGGCTCGAAGTCAGGTTCAAGGCCTCAAAGCTGTCCAATGCCCAGGCGCAGCGCAATGCCATCGTGCGCGACTGCGAGCGCATGCAGCGGCTTGCCGAGCGCGCCCGCCGTGCCCTCCTGACCTCCCTGCAGCGTCTCGACGCCCGCGTCGCTCATAGCGGCCAGTTGTTGTCGGCACTGTCCTATCGCGGCGTGCTCGCCCGCGGCTTCGCGCTGGTGCGCGACGAGCACGGCCATGCGGTCCATGCCGCCGCTGCGGTTGGACCAAGCGCGCGTCTGTCGATTGAATTCGCCGATGGCCGCGTCGGCGCCACCGCCGATCCGGATCGCCCGGCCGCGACGCCCGGCCCCACGAGCGCTGCCAAACCAGCCCCGCGCGAGACCAAGCCGGCGACGCCGAAGCGCGTGCCAAAACCAGCGGATCAGGGAAGCCTGTTCTAAAGCATGATGAAGTAGGTCTGATTGCGACCACGAAGAAGGTGCGCTCCCTCTCCCGCTTGCGGGGGAGGGCTGGGTGGTGGGGGTGTGTCCGCGGGCGATACTGCCCGAGTGGAGAGAGCCCCCACCCGGCGCTTCGCGCCGACCTAAGAGCGAGCTTCGCTCGTCTCGACCCCGCAAGCGGGAGAGGTTGAAGCGCGTCTGCGACCAAATCGATCTAACCAAAAATCATCATGCTCTAACGCGCCAGCCACTCCGTGACGCGCGCTTGCGCATCCTTTCGGGCATCCGTATCGGTGCCGATGTGACCGCGCTCGGGCAATGCGGCATCAGCGCCTGCGATCGCCCGCAGCGGAAGATTCGCGCGGTCGAAATCGTGAGATGCGCCGGGATAGACAATAATCCGCGCCAGCGCGCTGCGGCCGCGGGCGCCTTCCACCGCCTGGCGACAGGCGGACGGCGAGCTGATGTCGTCCTTCGCGCCGATCAACAATAGCGTGGGCACGCGCGTGCTCCAGCCGAGGCCGGAGGAGATCCGGCAATCCGGATAGAATGCGATAGCGGAGCGGAAATCGGGTTCAGCATTGCGCGTCAACAGTTGCGGACGCACCGCCCATAGCACGGCGCTGGCGCCGTTCGCCCATCCCAAGAGGCTGATGCGGTCCCGCGCGACCCAAGGCTGCTGCAACAGCCATTGCCGCGACGCATTGATGTCCGCCACCCGCTCGCGGCGAGCGAGTACGCGGCGCTCCTTGACCCGGCATTGCGGGCCGAGTTCGCGCGAACCGTAGCTGTCCGGCAACAGCACCGCATGGCCAATCTTCAATAGCTGTTCCGCCCAGTCGCGGTAACGGGGCAACACCGCCTCCGACTGTGCTCCTAATCCACCGCAGCCGTGCAGCGCAATCACGGTGGGAAACGGCCCCAGGCCTTCGGGCTTGTAGAGCTGGGCATGCAACGTCAGGCTGGCTGAGGCGGGAATATCCACCTGCTGTGGCGCCGGCAACGGCGCGGCATGCGCCGTGCAGGCCGTAGCGAGGAGCGTCAGGGATAGCGCTACTGGCAAAAAAAGCATGTTGGGCCGGATTGTCGTGGCGCCGCGGTCACAGCGAATGTGAGGCTATCATGCGCCCCTGGCGCAAAATCATCACAAGTCGGTGGGGTTTCCAAGGCGGACAGTATGACCTATTTATGATAAATCGAAATTGGAGAATACACTTTAAGGCCAGCCCCGCGGGTCGGCCGATCGGAGAGTTTGGCGGTGCTCAATAAATTCGGTCCCTCAGGCCATGGCGAAGCGCAGGTGCAGTATCTTGATGGCGATTTCCGCGTGATCTCGCCCGGAACCTATGTTCGTTGCGCCATCACCGATGTGCGGATCCCGCTCGACGAATTGAAGTACTGGAGTGTCGATCTGCAGGAGGCGTATGCGCTGCCGAGCGCGGTGCTGCAGCGGCATTTTCCCGGCGCGCTGAAGTCGCAGGGCTGAGGTCATTTCCGCTCGCGCGCCTTGAATAACCGATCGGCGACGAACTTGCGCAAACGCGCCGGCTCGTCGAATTCGAGCGTCACCCCGAACGGCACGATCTCTTTCGCCCAATTCGGCAAGCTGCCGCCATTCCGCAGCCGCGCCAGATCCTTCTCCGTCGTTACCAATATCAGCCCGTCGCGCCGGCTCTCGGTGATCAGGCCTTCGATTTCGGCCTGAGAATATGGGTGATGATCGGGGAAGGCCCGCTGCTCGACGACGTCGATACCGCTGGCGCGCAGCGTGTTGAAGAATCGCGGGGGATCGCCGATGCCGGCAAATGCCAGCACGCGCTTGCCGCGAAGCTGCGCCACCACCGCGTCGTCCGGCTTCAGGTGCGCGCGCAATACCGGCTTGCCTTGGGCCGCAATCTCTGCCGCCACTGCCGCAGCGGCGGAGCCATCGCCGACAATGATCAGCGCGTCGGTGCGCGCCAGTTGCGGCCGCAGCGGCGCACGCAGCGGGCCCGCCGGGAATACCTGCCCGTTGCCGATCCCGCGCTCGCTGTCGATGACGATCAGGGACGCATCCTTGACGATCGAAGGATTCTGGAAACCGTCGTCCATCAGGATCACGGTCGCGCCCTGCGAGCGCGCCAGCGGCACGCCGGCCGCGCGTTTGCGCGACACGACCACCGGCAAATGGCCCGCCAGCATCAAGGGCTCATCGCCAACATCGGAAGCTGCGTGCCTGTCCGGATCGACCCTGATCGGTCCCCGCAATTCGCCGCCATAGCCGCGGCTGAGCACGACCGGTGTCTCGCCGAGCCCACGCATGAGCTTCGCCAGCGCCAGCACGGTCGGTGTCTTACCGGCACCGCCGACGTGATAATTGCCGATGCAGAGCACGGGAATGCCGGCCTTCAATCCCTTTCGCCTGAGGCGCTGTGCAGCGATGGCGCCATAGAGCGCGCCGAGCGGTTTCAACAGATGCGAGTTCAGCGAAGCGGGGCCGTGCCAGAAGCCCGGCTCACGCATTGGCTGCTCCCATCTCGATCCGCAATTGCAGCAGATACGGCTCAAGCGCGGAGAGTGTTCGCTCCAGCGCGCCGCCGAGCTGCCCGACCACGCGCTCGGACGCAGTGAGCACGGCCTCGCGCGCCTTGGGATCGGCGAGCATCTGCCCGAACTGTTTCACCAGCGCTTCCGGCGTATCAGCCCGCCGCGCGCCGCCGGCCGCATCGAGAGCTTCATAGACGTCGGCGAAGTTGAAGACATGGGGGCCGTGGACGACCGAGGCGCCGAGCTTGATCGCCTCGATCGGGTTCTGCCCGCCATGCTCGACCAGCGAGCCGCCCATAAACACGATCGGCGCCAGGCGATAGAACAGCCCCAGCTCACCCATGGTGTCGGCAACATAGATGTCGGTGGTAGCGGTCGGCAGTTCCTCGCGCGAGCGCAGGCTCGGATTGAGGCCGCTCGCTGCGATCATGTCGGCGATTGCCTCGCCGCGATCGGGATGCCGCGGCACGATTACGGTCAACAGCTTCGGAAAATAGCGGGCCAGCGTCCGGTGGGTTTCCGTGAGGATCTCTTCCTCGCCCACGTGCGTGGAGGCCGCCACCACGACCGGCCGGCCGCGCGTCATCGACATCAGCATATCCAGCTTGTTGCCGTCGGCCGGCGGCGCGGGAACGTCGAGCTTCAGATTTCCCGTAACGATCACGTTGTGGCTGCCCAAGGCCGCAAAACGATCGGCATCGATCTGTGACTGCGCCAGGCAGATGTCGAACTTGTCGAGCAGCGCCGAGATAGTTCCCTGGACCCGGCGCCAACGCGGAAACGAGCGCTGCGACATGCGGCCATTGATCAATACCATCGGCAGCCGCCGCGCGGCGCTCGACAGGATCAGGTTCGGCCACAGATCGGATTCGATGAAAAGCGCAAGCGACGGCCGCCAGTGATCGAGGAAACGCGCGACGTAGCGCGGCGAATCGTAGGGCACATATTGATGGATGACATCAGGCGGAAACCGCTTGGCGGCGATTGCAGCCGAGGTCACCGTGCCCGAGGTCAGGAGGATGCGCAAATTAAGCGCCCGCAGCCGCTCGATCAGCGCCGCAGCCGCCAGCACCTCGCCGACGCTGGCGCCATGAATCCATACCAGCGGACCCGCGGGGCGGGCATCGGCGCTGAGGCCGCGGCGCTCGCCGATCCGCGCGGGGTCTTCCTTGCCGAGCCTCACTCGCCGACTGATCAACGCAGGCGACAGCGGAACCATCGCGGACGACAGTTTCCGGTAGACGCGCAGCGTCATCGGCAGCGAGTTAGCCAAGAGCGGCCTCCGGACGACCGACCGCCGCATAGGCGCGGCGAGTCGCTTCGTTCAGTAAAGCTTCTACCTTAAGCCGCAGCTTTTCCATAGTTTCGGCGTCGGCGTCGGGCGGCACGAATATATGTTCAATGCCTACCACGGCACCGCGCCCGAATGGCAAATTGATGGTCGTAGAGTCCCAGTTCTTCAACCGAATGAAGCGGCTGGTCGCCATCGCAAACGGCATGATCGGCCGTCCGGACTCCCGCGCCAGCATGATAATGCCCAGCCCCACAACCCGCGCGCGCTTCGGGACGTCGGCGGTCGTTGCGACATTCCACTTGTCCTCCAGCGCCTGCAGCATCTCCCGGAAGGCGCCGACGCCGCCCTTGCGGTGAAAGGCGCCGCCGTGATCGCCGGATCCCCTGATGGTTCCGATGCCGAGCCGTTCGGCGGCAATGGCATTGAATTCGCCGTCGCGATGCCGCGAGATCAGAACCTTGGCGCGGTGGATCTCCTTGGTTTTGATGAACGGCGTCATGAAATGCTGGCCGTGCCAGAACGCGAAGATCGCCGGCATCTCCGGCTCGACTATGTCGTAGACGTTGGCCGGATCATAGCTGAAGCGATTGGTCAGCCAGACCAGCCGGAGATATTCGGCCGCAAGCACCCCCAGCGCGCGCTGAACGAAGGTGCTGCGCAGCAAATCGCGAATGAGACGTTTCAACTGGAGGACTTCGTGTCTTGACCTGGATCGAGCAGCCGGTGGAGGTGAACCACGAAGTAGCGCATGTGAGCGTTGTCCACGGTCTGCTGCGCTTTCGCTTTCCATGCCGCGTAAGCGGTTGCATAGTTGGGATACACGCCGACGATGTCGACCTGGTCGAGGTCCTTGAACGTGACGTGTTCGAGATCGGTCAACTCGCCACCGATGACGAGGTGCAGCAATTGCTGCGGGGCACTATCTGGCATGATTGTCTTTCCTAGCGGGATGCCCGGCAAGCAAGAGCGATACTATGACTCGCGGTATGAACGGGATGATTTGTGGCACGGATTTCGACCTATTCAGGGCATCCGACCATCCCGAAAATGCTCGACAATGCGCGCATGCCGATCGTGTCCCGCCGCTACCAGCACCCCGTGCACCACGTCCCGGCGATTGTACTCAATCGCATCCCCCGAGAGCACGGTCATTCTACCATTCGCTTCCTGCACGATTAAATTCGCCGCCGCAAGATCCCAGTCGTGGCTCTGGCCGCCCGCAAAAGCGGCATCGAGACTGCCATCGGCAACCCGGCACAGCCGCAGCGCCAGCGATCCGATTCGCGGATGCAGCGTGATATTATCAGGCGAGGTGCTCAGCCGTTGCACCAGCGGCTTCGGCCCGGCCATGCGGGAAAAATCGAGCTCCGTACCCGCGGTGGCATGCACCGGCTTTTCGTTGCGCGTGGTGCCTTTTCCGCGCACCGCGAAGAAGAATTCGTCGCTGGCAGGCGCGAACACCGCCGCCAGCACCGGCGACGACCCGGCGACCAGCGCCACGCTGACGCACCAGTCCTCGCGGCCGGCGAGATAGGCGCGGGTGCCGTCGATCGGATCGACGATCCAGACCAGTTCCTTGCCAAGCCGCGTATCGTCGTCGACGCTCTCCTCCGATAGCCAGCCATAGTCCGGCGTCGCCGCGCGCAGCCGCCGCTGGACGAGGTCATTGACTGCGATATCGGCCTCCGAGACCGGCGACGAGGCGCCCTTGGTCCAGTTCTTCAGTTCGGTGCGAAACAGCGACAAGGCTAGCGCGCCGGCCTCGCGCACGGTGTCCCGCAACAGCGCGGCATCGTGTGCCCAGATCCTGTCGGCGGTATCAGCGTCCGCCAAGCGTCAGGCCCTCGATGCGCAGGGTCGGCGCGTTGACGCCGTAGCGGAATTCCAGATCGTTGGCAGGAACCAGCGACTTGAACATCGCCAGAAGATGCCCTGCGATCGTCACCTCGCTGACCGGGTAAGTGATCTCGCCGTTCTCGATCCAGAAGCCCGAGGCACCGCGGCTGTAATCGCCGGTCACGCCGTTAACGCCGGAGCCGATCAGGTCGGTGACGTAAAAGCCCTGCTCGATATCGGAGATCAGCTCCTTCGGCGTCATCTCTCCGGGTTCGAGATGCAGATTGTACGATCCCGGCGACGGCGAGGACGAGACGCCGCGATGGGCGTGCCCGGTCGTGACCAGCCCGAGCTCGCGTGCGGTGGCGCAATCGAGCAACCAGGTGGTCAGCACCCCCTCGTCGATGAGAGCGAGCTTCTTCACCTTGACGCCCTCGGCGTCGAAGGTCTGCGAGCGCAGGCCGCGCACGCGAAGTGGATCGTCGATGATGCGGATGTCCTTGGCGAACAGTTGCTCGCCCATCCGGTCTTTCAGAAAGCTCGTCTTGCGCGCGATCGAGGCGCCGTTGATGGCGCCGACGAGATGGCCGACCAGCGATCCCGCAACGCGAGGGTCGTACACGACAGGCACTTTGCAGGTCTCGACCTTGCGCGGATTTGCGCGTGCGACGGTACGCTCCCCTGCCCTGCGGCCGACGCTTTCGGGCGAATCGAGGTCGGAGGCGTGTGGAGCGGAGGTGAAATCGTAATCGCGCTCCATGCTGGTGCCTTCACCTGATATCGCGGTCACCGATATGCTGTGGCTGGAGCGCAGATATGAGCCGTGGAAGCCGGTCGAGGTTACCAGTACCATGCCGCCGATGCCGCTTGAGGCGGACGCGCCGCTCGATTTGGTCACGCCCTTGACCGCAAGCGCCGCGGCCTCCGCTTCGCAGGCACGCCGCTCCAGCTCGGCCGTATCAGGAATATTGCGGTCGAGCAGATCGAGATCGGCGAACTCGCGCGCCAGCAGATCGGGATCGGCGAGGCCGACATATTTGTCATCAGGCGCGACGCGGGCCATCGCAACCGCCCGCTCGGCGAGCCTGGCGACGCCGTCGCCGGAAATGTCATTTGTCGAGACCACCGCCTGGCGCTGGCCGACCAGCACCCGCAGACCGACATCGTCGCCTTCCGACCGCTCGGATTCCTCGACCCGGCCGTCGCGCACTTCGACCCCTTGCGAGACGCCACGCACCGCGACCGCATCAGCGCTATCCGCGCCCGCACGTTTGGCGGCCTCAACCAGGCGCTGCGCCAGCGTTGAAAGCGCCGATTGATCGAACAGGTCTGAGGATGGTGAAGAGTTCACAAACAGAATCCCTGACATTGAAACGGGCGGGAACGCAACTCGCGCAAGGCCCTGAGATGTGCCTGATTCACAGGGATTTCAAGCATTTTGCGCTGCCAAATGCCAAACAATTTCCGCTTTTGCGCAAGGTCTCGTCAATCATGCGCGCCAAGGTCTTGTCAATCATGCGAGGAGATCCAGGGCAGGTGACCACTCCTTAACCAGGCTTTTTAAGGCGAAACGGAAATCGCTCGGCTAAGGTCCTGCGTATCGACCGGGAACATAATCCCGGCGGGGAGATGAGAGCCGTGAGGCGTCAAACAGCAACAAGCGGGATCAATCCCGCCGGGTCGAGCCGTGCTCTGCGGCTCGACCCTCTTTCTCTGCCGCTCAGCTTCCATGCGCACGACACCCGCGCAGACGGCGGCGTGCGCAGGGTCGAACTTCATCGCGAACGCGTGGTGCTGCACCGTGCCGTCCAGGGCATGCGGATGGCAATCAACGTCCGCGTCAGCGATTTTCTCGGCGTCGCGCTGCGCGGTCTCGACGACGAGGCGCAGGTGCTGGTGCTGGCGCATCGCGATCCCGCGCTGAACATTCCCTTGTGCGTGAGCTCCGATCCCGAGGAGATCGCCACCGCCTGGCAGATGTGGAGCGATATCTTCGCGCTGCCGCTATTGACCGAGGACGATGATCGCGAACCGGCCGCCCGCCGCCGCCGCCACAACGCGATCCGCGCCCGCCGCCCGAAATTCCTGATGCGTCGCCGGCTCGGTAATCTCTTCAATACCGACACCGTGCATCGCGACGAGCGCGAGATCATCGCGCAAGATTAGCTCGTCATTGCGAGCGCAGCGAAGCAATCCATGCCTCCACGTGCGGTGCTATGGATTGCTTCGCTGCGCTCGCAATGACGCGGAGGTAGCGACGCAACCTCGGCTGTCATCCCCGCGAAGGCGGGATCCAGTACGCCGCGGCCTATCGGTTCTATCATTGATGTCTCTGGAATACTGGTCACCCGCCTGCGCGGGTGACGACAACTGAGTATGACTTCGCGATCTCGCGGCGCATTACGCCCGAGGTTTGCATCTTTTTTGCCCTCATCAAAGTCAGAGGGCGCAGGGAAGACCGGGTGCGCGCCGCACCCGCGGTCTCGTGTGCTGCTTGCGCATAAAGAAAATGCACACGAGCATACAGGTTCGGCGGGAGCATCCCGGCCTTCCCTGCGCAATGGCTTTACGGCTTACTTCGTGCTCTCTCTGGTGAACGGCTCTTTTGCCACCATCGCCCGTGAGAAGCTTTCGCTTCTCGCGGACTTAACGCCAGCACCGCGGCGTCCAGACCACACGACTTCGCCGTACGCCTCCGGCACGCAACGTCTCTCGCGCCATCTGCGTCCATCGCATCTCACTGCGCGTTCGTGACGTTCGCGAGCGCCCCTCATCTCGCAGTGAGACGAACGGAGTTATGCCGCTGATTTGGGTGAGAACGAAAGCGGAATATTTTTGCTTCCGGGCCTTGACACGATTTCTGAAAATCAGAAGTGATTTGGCCGTCGTGCCAATTAGTCGCGGCCTGCCGCATCGAATGAGCTTGCGCGCAATGCAAATCACTTCGCAGCCATAGGGTACGAATTTGCAGCCTCGCATCGTCATTGCGAGCGCAGCGAAGCAATCCATAGCGAGGCTTGTGGAGACGTGGATTGCTTCGCTGCGCTCGCAATGACGAGGGAGGCGTCAGCGCGTTACCGCATCAACCAACAGTCCCGCAAACAGCAACAGCCCCGCGTCGCGGTTGGACTTGAAGATGCGCAGGCACAGCGCGGGATCGGCGATATCGAGCCGCTTGATCTGCCAGGCGAGGTGGCCGGCGAACGCGATCAATCCGATCCATGCCGGCCAGCGCACCCCGGCCAGCGCCAGCGCCACGCCGATCAGAACCACCGCGAGCGCATAAAATATCGAAAGCGCTAGATGGGTGCGTGCGCCGAACAGGCGGGCGGTCGACTTGATGCCGATCAGCTCGTCGTCTTCGGCGTCCTGATGGGCGTAGATCGTGTCGTAACCGATCACCCAGGCGATCGAGCCGGCGTAGAGCACGAGCGCGGTCAGATCGATGCGCCCGAGCGTGACGGCAAATCCCATCAGCGCGCCCCAGGAGAAGGCGAGCCCCAGCACGACCTGCGGCCACCAGGTGATGCGCTTCATGAAGGGATAGATCGCGACGATGACGAGCGACGCGATGCCGGTCAGAATCGCGAAGCGGTTGAACTGCAGCAGCACTGCCAAGCCGATCAATGCCTGCAGCACCAGGAAGGCAAACGCCTGCGTCACGCTGACCTGTCCGGCCGGCAAGGGCCGAGAGCGCGTGCGCTCGACCCTGGCGTCGAGATCGCGGTCGGTGATGTCGTTCCAGGTGCAGCCCGCCCCGCGCATGACAAAGGCGCCGATGAAGAACAGCACGATCACCAGCGGCAACGACGCGACGTCGCGCGCAATGCCGGCGGCCAGCGCCGCCGACCACCAGCACGGCATCAATAGCAGCCATGATCCGATCGGACGGTCAAAACGGGAAAGTCGCAAATAAGGTCGCGACCAGGCCGGCGCACGCGTGTCGACCCAGTTGCCAGTCGCATCGGCAACGCGGGTGGTCGCGTCGCTCATCGGAGCGGGATCATCGCGCGAGAACGTTGCCGTTCAGCGTATCGAAGGTGCTGCCGCCCTTCTTGACCGTCTGCGCTTCGGGCAGCGACGCCGAGCCGAGCACTTCACTAAGGCTCGGACCGGCCGGCCTTGCAGCGGCCTGTTGCGCGACGGCACAGACCTGCTTCTGCATCTTCTCGGTGTTCTTATGGCCGTTCTTGAGCTGCTCGGCGATCTGCGGCGGAATTCCGCATTTGGCCGCATTGGTCTCGACGTATTTGATCATCTTCAATTCGGCCTGGCCGAAATTGCCGATCAGCTTGCAGGCCTCATCCGGCGGCGCCTTGCGCTCGCTCGCGGCCTTGATCAGCTTGCCACGCCGTTCGGCTTCTTCGCGCAAGGGAACGAAGCCCTGCATGCAGGCATCCGGCGACCCGCTGGCCTGGGGCGGCGGCCCGCTGAATCCTCTGGAAACCGGGGCGGCACCTTGCGACGGGAACGGCGCCGGGGCGCCGACCGTGGCGGAAGGCGCTGCGCCATTCACCGGCGGAAACGGCGAAGCGCTCTGGTTGGGCAATGGCGCCGGAAACGCACCTTGCGCAAACACGTGGCCCGCGGGAACGATCATGGCGGCAGCGGTCAGCGGCACAATCAGGCGGCGGATCATCGGTTGTGTGTCTCCGGCGAAGGTTCAGGCAGCCCCAACGTCTTCAAAAACGAAGCGGATTTGCGGTGGGCATTTTTACGATCCCTGCCGCCCCTTAACAACCCGTTGATTGGGGCGGGAGCGCGGCGCGGCGCCCCCGGAAAGCCAAAAATAGCGCCCGGATTCTAGCGCTTTAGGCTAAAAGCGCCGCGAAACGGAACAATCAGATATGCCTGACCTCGATTTTCGCGCCCCTCGCCTGTTCGTCGATGCCCCGTTGCACGAGGGTGAACGAATCGCGCTCGAGCGCAACCAGAGCAATTATCTGGGCAACGTGCTCAGGCTCTCGGCCGGCGAGAACATCCTGGTGTTCAACGGCCGCGACGGTGAATGGCGGGCCGCGATCGACGGACGCAAGCGGCCCGACAGCCTCGTGATCATCGCGCGGACGCGGCCGCAAGACCGCCTGCCCGACATCGCCTATGTCTTCGCGCCGCTGAAACACGCCCGCCTCGACTACATGGTGCAGAAGGCGGTCGAGATGGGCGCCTCGGTTCTGCAGCCGGTGCTGACGCGGCACACCCAGGTCTCCCGGGTTAACGGCGAGCGGATGCGGGCCAATGTCATCGAGGCGGCCGAGCAATGCGGCATCCTGAGCCTTGCCGCGGTTGCCGAGCCGATCGCGCTCGACCGCTTTCTCGACAAGCGCGACTCGGCGCGGCTTCTGGTGTTCTGCGACGAGGCAAGCGACGTCACCGCGCCGGTGCAGGCGCTGCAGACGGCGCAGGCTGCAGCCGGGATCGACGTGTTGATTGGCCCGGAGGGTGGCTTTGCCGAGGATGAACGGGCGCTGCTGCTGCGGCAGCCGAAGACGCTGCGATTGTCCTTGGGCCCCCGCATCCTGCGGGCGGATACCGCAGGTGTCGCCGCGCTGGCGCTGGTGCAGGTGGCGCTCGGCGATTGGAATTAGTTAGGGACGCACCGGCGGATGGGTTCCCTCCCCCCTTGCGGGGGAGGGCTAGGGAGAGGGGTACCCCTTGCTCCGCTGCCGACGAAGCGCGACAGGGGCTCTCAGCTTGGGCTTGGCGCGCAATGGTTGGACAGGTCAGCCTGATGTCCTCGTTCGCATGCGCGGCTTACCCCTCTCCCCAGCCCTCCCCCGCAAGGGGGGAGGGAGCCTGACGAGCGTACTCACCTCACTTACGGCCTCAGTTCGCTACCAAGACCTCGCTTGGTTATTCCAAGCCACTGGCCATTAATTCAGTTGGCCAATCCCTGTCGAAACGCCGCCCGGGCCATGCTAAGGGCTGCGCCGACGAGCCTCCGGGACCCCCGGTGGAAACCCAAAACGAACCCGGAACCCGGTTTTTCCGGATATTTGGACCTGAAATGACCGCGACCGCCGCCTCCCCTGGTGCTGCCGGGTCCGCCGCCTGGGCGGACGCGCTGCTGCTGTCGTTTGCCCAAGGTGGCTACGTCCAGGCGCACCCGGCCATCCTGCAGCCGGCGGAGCCGTTTCTCGACCTCTCCGGCGAGGACATTCGCAAGAGCCTTTACCTGACCACCGACGCTTCCGGCGAGGAGCTCTGCCTGCGCCCTGACCTCACCATTCCGGTGGCGCGCGACTATCTTGCCTCGCCGAGCGCCGGAAAGCCCGCGGGCTTTTCCTATCTCGGGCCGGTGTTCCGTTATCGTGGCGGCCGTCCCAGCGAATTCCTGCAGGCCGGCATCGAATCGTTTGGTCGGCAGGACCGCGCCGCGGCCGATGCCGAAATGCTGGCGCTGGCACTGCAAGCGGCCGCCGCCTTCGGCGTGAAGGATGTCGAGATCCGCACCGGCGATGTTGCGCTGTTCAATGCGCTGATCGACGCGCTCGACCTTTATCCGGTGTGGCGGCGGCGGCTGATCAAGGATTTTAACCGCAAGGTGAGCCTCACCGAGGACATCGAGCGGCTGACGCTCGCAACGGCCCCGGGCCGCAACGAATATGAGGGCGTGCTGGCGGCCCTTGCCGGCTCCGACCGCAAGGCGGCGCTGGCGCTGGTCACCGATCTGATGTCGATCGCCGGCACCACCAATGTCGGCGGACGGACTGTTGCCGAAATCGCCGACCGCTTCCTCGAACAATCGACGCTGAAGGCCGGCGCGCTGCCGCGCGATGCGCTCGACATCATCAAGCGCTTCCTTGCGATCGCGGGCGATCCAAACGAGTCGGTCAAGCAACTACGCGCGCTGACTTCCGACGCCAAGCTCGATCTGGCCGCCGCTATCGATGAGCTCGAACGTCGCATTGGCTTCATGACTGCGCGCGGTATCGACACGAAGCTGACGCGGTTCTCCACCTCGTTCGGCCGCGGGCTCGATTACTACACCGGCTTCGAATTCGAACTGCACGCCAAAGGAAACGGCAAAGGCAATGGCGTCGAGCCGCTGGTCGCGGGCGGGCGCTATGACGGGCTGATGACGCAGCTCGGTTCATCAACGCCGATCCCGGCGGTCGGCTTCTCGGTGTGGATCGAGGCGCTGACACAGCTCGGCCAATCCGGCGCGCAAGGGAGCGCCGCATGACCACTCCCTTCGTTCTCGCCGTTCCGTCCAAGGGCCGCCTGCAGGAAAACACCGAGGCGTTCTTCACGCGCGCCGGGCTCTCGCTGGCCAAACCGCGCGGCGCGCGCGACTATCGCGGCACCATTGCCGGCCTCGATAATGTCGAGATCGCTTATCTATCGGCGAGCGAAATCGCTTTCCAGCTCTCGCGCGGCATGGTGCATCTCGGCGTCACCGGCGAGGATCTGCTCCGCGAAAGCATCGCGGACGCCGACAAGCGCGTACTGCTGATCGATAATCTCGGCTTCGGCAGCGCCAATGTCGTGGTCGCGGTGCCGCAGGCCTGGATCGACGTCCGCACCATGGCCGACCTCGACGACGTCACCACCGGTTTTCGCGCCCAGCATAACCGGCGCATGCGGGTCGCGACCAAATACATCAACCTGACGCGGAACTTCTTTGCTTCTCACGGCGTGGTCGACTACCGCATCGTCGAGAGCGCCGGCGCGACCGAAGGGGCGCCCGCCGTCGGCACCGCCGAACTGATCGTCGATATCACCACCACCGGCGCGACGCTCGCCGCCAATGGGCTGAAGGTGCTCGATGACGGCGTGATCCTGCGCAGCCAGGCGAACCTTGTCGCCTCACGTGATGCGGACTGGTCGACCGAGGCCCGCGAGACCGCGCGTGTCATTCTCGACCACATCGCCGCGCGTGCCCGCGCCAGCAAATATCGCGAAGTGCGCACCCGCTTTGCCGGCTGCAACGACAAGCTGCTGACGGAAGCGCATAATAGGTTTGGAGTTGTGGCGCCGTTCGGCGGGCCGACCTCCTCGGGCATGCTGACGCTGCACTGCCCGCCGATGCAGCTCTACGCGCTCGGCAGCTTCCTGCGCGAGCACGGCGCCGAAACGGTTTCAATCGCCTCGCTCGATTACGTGCTCGACCGCGAAAACCCGCTATTTGCCAAGCTCGAGGCGTTCTTGCGGCAATAGGGCTGCCGTTTCGTTCATCGTTGCGACAGCTTCTCGCAGGTAACATATACGGTTGGATAATCTGGGACCCCGATTGATGACGCTCGGCTCTGACGTTTCCCGCCTGACGACGACCACGGCCAGCGCCGCAGCGCAGGGCCTGTCGATTGTCGTGCCTGTATATAACGAGGCCGCGGGGCTCGCGCTGTTGCACGAGCGGCTGATCGGCCTCGCCCGCACGCTGATGGCGCGCTACGGCCTCGGCTGCGAAGTCGTCTATATCGACGACGGCAGCGCCGACAACACGCTTGCGATCGCGCGCTCGCTTAACGCCGACAGCCTCGACGTTCAGGTGGTGTCGCTGTCGCGCAATTTCGGCAAGGAAGCCGCGCTGATGGCGGGGCTCGACCACGCCCGTCTCGGCGCCGTGCTGTTCATGGATGGCGATGGTCAGCACCCGCCGAGCCTGGTCGAAAAGCTGGTCGCGCACTGGATCGATGACGGCTACGACGTCGTCTATACGGCGAAAGCGCATCGCGACAATGAATCGTTCCTGCGCCGCCAGGCGGTGCGCGGCTTCTATGCGCTGATCAACTGGGGCGCGCGGCAGAAGATTCCCGAGGACGCCGGCGATTTCCGCCTGCTGTCGCCGCGCGCGGCGGCGGCGCTGCGGCAGCTGCCCGAGCGCAACCGCTTTTTCAAGGGCCTGTCGAACTGGATCGGCTTCCGCCAGATCCGCGTCGGCTACGAGCCGGCGCCGCGCGCGCATGGCGTCACCACCTTCAGCCCGGGCCGGCTGATCGGCCTGTCGATCGAGGGACTGACGTCATTCTCGGTGGCGCCGCTGCGCTTTGCCAGCCTGCTCGGCGTGCTACTGGCCATCAGCGCCTTCATATTCGGCCTGACCATTCTCTGGGAGGTCTGGACCACCGGCAAGCAGGTCCCCGGCTATCCCTCACTGGTGATCGGCCTGATGACGATCGGCGGCGTGCAACTCATCATGATCGGCATTGTCGGCGAATATATCGGCAAGATTCTCTCCGAGCTGAAGGCGCGGCCGATCTATTTCGTTGCCGAGCACACCGAGAAGCGGGCTGACGGCGAGGCTGCGGCGAGCGAACGGACCGCCGCCGAATGAACGAGGCTGCGCTGCGCCGGATCTGGCTATGCGCCGACGATTACGGGCTCGCCGAGGGCGTCAATCGCGCCATTCGCGATCTGATTTCCCGCGGACGCCTCAACGCCACGTCGGTGATGGTGGTCGGACCTGCGATCGGCCGCGCAGAGGTCGCGGCATTGCAGGAGGTCGCGGCCAGCAGTCCGCGCTGCGCGATCGGACTGCACGTGACGCTGACCGCGCCGTTTCGTCCGCTGTCGATGCATTTCCGGCCCGTGGACGGCGGCCTGTTTCTGCCGTTTCCAAATCTGTTGCGCGCGGGCCTGTTGCGGCGGCTCGATCCTGACCTGGTCGAAGACGAAGTTGTGGCGCAGCTCGCCGCCTTCAAGGAGCTGTTCGGTCGCGCGCCCGATTTCGTCGACGGCCATCAGCACGCGCAACTCTTCCCGCAGGTGCGCGACGGTTTTCTGCGCGCGGTGAAAGAGGCGGCCCCCGGCGCGTGGGTGCGCCAGGGCGGACGCCGCAAGCCGCTCGCGAAATTGCTCGGCGCGCCCAAGGCGCTGGTGCTTGACACGCTCAGCGCGCAATTCCGCAAGCGCGCCGCCCATGCCGGGATCGCGTTCAACCCCGCTTTCGCCGGCGCCTATGATTTTTCGACAGCGTCCGATTTCGGCGCGCTGATGTCTGAGTTTCTTGAAGGGTTGCCGGATGGCGGGCTCGTGATGTGCCATCCCGGCTTTGTCGACCAGACGCTCGAGAGCCTCGATCCCCTCACCACCCAGCGCGAGGCGGAACACGCGTATCTCGCCAGTGATCGATTTCCGACATTGCTGGCGGCGAATAAAGTTACATTGAATTGACAAACTTCGACAAATCCGTCCGGCGTTTTGTCGCATACAAAAATTTAATTCGCCCGCCCACTACTTGGGACACAAAGCCCGCCTTACATCTCCCCCCGCGCGTCTCGATTCGACGCGAGGGAGAGGGCCATGACACCGCAAGAACGCCAACTGATTGACGATCTTTTTGACCGGCTCGCCAAGCTGGAAAGCGCCAAGCGCGATCCGGAAGCGATGTCGGCGATCATGGAAGGGATGCGCAAGGCGCCCAATGCGGTCTATGCGCTGGTGCAAACGACGCTGGTGCAGGACGAAGCGCTGAAGCGCGCCGACATGCGCATCCAGGAATTGGAAGCGGCGGTGGACCAGCAAAATCAGCAAACCCAACCCGGCGGCTTCCTCGATTCGATGCGCGACGCGATCTTCGGTCAGAACCAGCAGCATGGCCAAGCCCAGGGCTCCGTGCCGAACGTTCGCCCGCCTGAAATCGGCGGCAATCGGCCGGCCTGGAATACCGGGCAGGTGCTGCAGCAGACCCAGCCGGGCGGACCGTACAATCAGCCGGGCTACGGCCAGCCTTATGGCGGCGCCCAGCAGCAGCCGTCTGCGTTCGGCGGCGGTGGTTCATTCCTCGGCACGGCGGCGGCGGCTGCGGCCGGCGTGGTCGGCGGATCGTTGCTGGCGAACAGCATCCGCTCGATGATGGGCGGCGGCGGCAATCATCAGGCGTTCGGCGACACCGCGGGCCATAGCGGCGGCGTCGAAGACCGCAGGCCTTGGGGCGATCAGTCCGGCGGTGACCTCGCGCGCGAGGCCGGGATCAACGACATCGGCTCATCGAGCCGGCGCGCTGACAATAACAGCGACAATGATTACGGCTCGCGGCAGGGATTCTTTGACCAGGGGTCGCACGATGATGGCGACGACATGGATCACGATTCCGACGACTTTGGCGGCGACGATGGCGACAGCGATTACGCGTAAGCCACGCGAGAGTTGAAATCAAAGCGGCCGCCCATTGGGCGGCCGTTTCATTTCAAACCGGATCAACGATAATCAGATCACCACCACCTTGGCGCCGACGTTGACGCGGCCGTAGAGATCGATCACGTCCTCATTGCGCATCCTGATGCAGCCGGAGGAAACGTTGGTGCCGATGGTCCAGGGCTCGTTGGAGCCGTGGATGCGATAGAGCGAGGAGCCCAGATACATCGCGCGTGCGCCGAGCGGATTGTCCGGGCCGCCCTCCATGTACCGCGGCAGATCGGGGCGACGCGCCAGCATTTCCGGCGGCGGCGTCCAGGCCGGCCATTCCTTCTTCGCCGAGATCGTCTTGACGCCCGACCAGGTGAAGCCGGGACGGCCGACACCGACGCCGTAGCGCAGCGCCTTGCCGCCGCCCTGCACCAGAAACAGGAACTTGTTCGGGGTGTCGATCACGATGGTGCCCGGGCTTTCCTTGCCGTGATACTCGACCATCTGTCTTTCGAATTTCGGATCGAGCCGGTACTGCGCGGGGTCGACCACTTCCTCCTCGCGCCGCATCGATTGATACGGATCCATCGGCGGCAGCAGCATGCGTCGCCCGCCGTAGCCATACTCCGGCTGCTGCTGATAGACGGATTCGCGCTGATAGCGTCCGCCCTGCGGCGCATCGCCAAACAGGAATTCGATGAATCCGCCGCCCATGTTGGAGCGTTCGGCAGCGGCCATGCGCACCGGCGCCGGCGGCGCTACCTGACGGGCGTAGATTACGGTGGGCTCAGTCGATGATGAGGCATCGAACGCTGCGGCGTCACTGGCGAAGCAAAGGCAAGACGCGCTCGCAAGGAGCGCAAAAGAAATTTTTCCGGACATCGACGTACTCTGTACTGTTCGTCACTGCTGGCTTGCGCGCCGCGACACGACGAGCGCCGCTGCACGCGAACAATACAAATCAAAACCTAGTCGGTTTGGTAAACGGAAACCGCGTTTCGATTCACCACGTCCGCAATGGCGCGTGGATTTGCCGGACAGCGTTTATTTTGCGTGAACGCGCGCCGCTCATGGTTAATCGTTTGGTGTGCAGCCGCCGACACGCGAGTTTCGCGCGTGAACCTCACGTTAAATGGCGTTGGTCTACAACACCTTCGAACTGGAAGGGGGTGGGAATCTCATGTCGGTCAATCGCAAACGTTTTCGTATTGAACAAGCCATTATGGGCGACGCGCCAATTGTCATGCATGAAGAAGGCGGCGAGATCGGCCCGATGCACCGCGAGATCATGGCCGAGCTGCGCGCGATCCGCGCCCAGATGGCGAGCTTCGGCCACGCCCGCGCCGCTACGAGCGTGCAGTCGGAAATTTCGCGCGAGACCGCCGACGCCCACGCGCTTCTCGAAACCTATCGCGCCCAGATCGAACAGTGCGAGAAGCTGAAGGTCGAACTCGACCTGATCCACGACGCCATCAACCGCACCAAGCGCGAAATCGCCACCCTGCACGGCAAGAGCTTTGACGGCCAGGAAATGGCCAAGGTCAACGGCGAGCTCGGCGCCGTCGTCGGCGGTACCGAACAGGCCACCCAGCAGATCCTCGAAGCCACGGAAGCGATCGACCAGGCGGCCACCGCGCTTTCCAAGAACATCTCGCCCGACCAGCAGAAGCTGCTCAGCGAGGAAATCCAGGAACGTGTCGTCTCGATCTTCGAGGCCTGCAACTTCCAGGACCTCACCGGCCAGCGCATCAACAAGGTGATGGGCACGATGAAGTTCATCGAGCAGCACATCTATGCGATGATGGAAATCTGGGGCGGCGTCGACGCGATCAAGGCTCACGCAGCGCCGATCGTCGACACCCGCGAAGGCGACGCCAAGCTGCTCAACGGCCCGAAGCTCGACGGCGACGTCGGCCACGCCTCGCAAGACGACATCGACGCGATGTTCAATTGATCGGCTGGTTAAGATAGCCCAAATAAAGCGCCGGCTTCGAGCCGGCGTTTTTTGTTCGATCGTTGCGACTGCTCCTTGTACTAGTCAGGGACGCACCGACGGAAGGGTTGAGCAACCGGCGACATGGGTAACAGTTCTGACCGACGACATAGGTAACACAATTCCCGTTTCGTTCAGGTCTGTTGTTGCTGGGCCTGTGCGGCTTGTGGGCAACGCCCCTTCGCGTTGTCCACAAGTCCACAGGCCTTGCGTTTTGGTTTGTTCAGGCGATCGCCGCGGTGAGTGATCACGCCGAGCTCGATCCGCCCGTAGCTGACGGTCCAGCATCCCGCGTCGTCTTCGGCCAGGCCGACCGGCTCGCCGACGAGAGCCTCGTTGATGTAGATCGTGCTGCCGTTCCACTTGATCTCGCCGTTGTG
>NZ_JAGKJK010000011.1 GCF_020329435.1 Bradyrhizobium hereditatis
GTCGGGCTCCCTCCCCCCTTGCGGGGGAGGGTTGGGGAGAGGGGTAAGCCGCGGGCGAGGGCGGGAGAAGGAGTCCGACGGCGCATCAACCAGACACGCGCAAGGCGAGCGAAGCTCGCTCTCGAGGTTGGGGAGAGGGGCATGCCGCACGACGAGGTCAGCAAGATTCAGCGAGATCGCGCCAAGCGGCTAAGGCGCACGATGACCCGCGCGGAGACACTGCTGTGGCGTCATCTGAAGGCCGGTCGGCTCGGCGGCCTTGGCTTTCGCCGGCAAACTCCCATGGGCGACTACATCGCCGATTTCGTCGCGCATTCCTGCAAACTCGTTGTTGAAGTCGATGGTGAAAGTCACGATTTCGAATCTCGTCTTCGCCACGATGCCAGACGCGATCCATGGTTCGCGTCGCGCGGCTATCGCGTGCTCCGCTTCACCAATGATGACGTGATGAAGAATCTCGAGGGCGTCGTTCTTTCCATTCTCGAAGCAGCGGAGCAAGCGGCACCCCTCTCCCTAACCCTCTCCCGCAAGGGGAGAGGGAACCCTAACGCCGGTGCGTCCCTGACTGATCTCAAAGGCGGCGAGGAGCAGCCGTGACGCATTGTGAGGTGAGCACGCTGCTAGGGCTCCCTCCCCCCTTGCGGGGGAGGGTTGGGGAGAGGGGTAAGCCGCGGGCGGCGATGGGAGAAGGAATCCGGCGGTGCCTCGACGAGACAGCAGCACGCGTGGAGAGTCCTGTTCTTGCTGATCGTCACACAGCGGAGCAAGCGGCACCCCTCTCCCTAGCCCTCTCCCGCAAGGGGGGAGGGAACCCTTCCGCCGGTGCGTCCCTGACACGCTTCCCGCTGCGTCCGATTTCTATTTCCGCAAACAACGACCGATCCAAAGGCTGGAGCCTGACATGTCCGTAAAAATCAAACGTTCCGTCTATGCCGACATGTTCGGGCCGACCACCGGCGACAAGGTGCGGCTCGCGGACACTGATCTCATCATCGAGGTGGAGAAGGATTTCACCACCTATGGCGAGGAGGTGAAGTTCGGCGGCGGCAAGGTGATCCGAGACGGCATGGGGCAGTCGCAGGCGACCAACAGGCAGGGCGCGGCCGATACCGTCATCACCAATGCGCTGATCGTCGATCACTGGGGCATCGTGAAGGCCGACGTCGCGATCAAGGAAGGCATGATCGCTGCCATCGGCAAGGCCGGCAATCCCGACATCCAGCCGGGTGTCACCATCGTGATCGGCCCCGGCACCGACGTGATCGCGGGCGAGGGAAAAATCCTCACTGCCGGCGGGTTCGACAGCCACATCCATTTCATCTGCCCGCAGCAGATCGAGCACGCGCTGATGTCTGGCGTCACCTCGATGCTGGGCGGCGGCACCGGTCCGTCGCACGGCACATTTGCGACCACGTGCACGCCGGGGCCGTGGCACATGGCGCGGATGATTCAGTCGTTCGATGCCTTCCCGGTCAATCTCGGCATTTCCGGCAAGGGCAATGCCGCGCGCCCGGCCGCGCTGGTCGAGATGATAAAGGGTGGCGCCTGCGCGCTGAAGCTGCACGAGGACTGGGGCACGACGCCGGCCGCGATCGACAATTGCCTGAGCGTCGCCGACGATTACGACATCCAGGTGATGCTGCATTCGGACACGCTGAACGAATCCGGCTTCGTCGAGGACACCGTGAAGGCGTTCAAGGGCCGCACCATTCATGCCTTCCATACCGAGGGCGCCGGCGGCGGCCACGCACCTGACATCATCAAGATCGCGGGCCTGAAGAACGTGCTGCCGTCATCGACCAATCCGACGCGCCCGTTCACGCGCAACACGATCGACGAGCATCTGGACATGCTGATGGTGTGCCACCATCTCGATCCGTCGATTGCGGAAGACCTTGCCTTCGCTGAGAGCCGCATCCGGAAAGAGACGATTGCCGCCGAAGACATCCTGCACGATCTCGGCGCGCTCTCGATGATGTCGTCAGACTCGCAGGCGATGGGCCGGTTAGGCGAAGTCATTATCCGTACCTGGCAGACCGCCGACAAGATGAAGAAGCAGCGCGGCGCGTTGCCCGAGGACAAGGGCAACGACAACGACAATTTCCGCGTCAAGCGCTACATCGCCAAATACACCATCAACCCCGCAATCGCGCATGGCGTGTCGAAGCTGATCGGCTCGGTGGAGAAAGGCAAGCTCGCCGACCTCGTGCTGTGGTCGCCGGCGTTCTTCGGCGTCAAGCCTGACTGCATCATCAAGGGCGGCTCGATCGTGGCGGCTCCGATGGGCGATCCCAACGCGTCGATCCCGACGCCGCAGCCGGTGCACTACCAGCCGATGTTCGCAGCCTTCGGCAAGTCGCTGATCGCATCCTCGGTGGTGTTCACCTCGAAGGCCGCCATCACGGGCGGGCTGGCGCGCAAGCTTGGTATCAGCAAGACGCTATACCCGGTGAAAAACACCCGCGGCGGCATCTCCAAAAAGAGCATGATCCATAACGGCGCCACCCCGAAGATCGAGGTCGATGCCGAGACCTATGAGGTGCGCGCAGACGGCGAGCTTCTGACATGCGCGCCGGCGGAGGTCCTGCCCATGGCGCAGCGGTATTTCATGTTCTAAAGCGCGATCAGCAAAAGTGGATTCCGGTTTTGCGTCCGATCGCGCTTCTGAGCTAAGGTCGCTCCCGGGCGATCAAAGCCAGAAGCAAAGTCCGGGAGGATCTAAGTGATTTACGTCGTTGCCACGCTGACCGTGAAACCCGAAACGCGCGCCGAGTTCATCGCGGCGGCGACCGCCTGCATCAAGGAAACCCGCAAAGAGCCCGGCAATATCGCCTATGACCTGCACGAAAGCGTCACCGACCCATCCAAGATGGTGTTCGTCGAGCAGTGGGAAAACATGGAAGCCCTGGGACCGCACCGCACGGCGGAGCATATGAAGGCATTCGGACGCGTCGCTGTGAAGTGCATGACGGCGCCGCCAAAGATCGAATACATCACGCCCGCAAAGGTCGAAACCCGCTAACAAGAAAAGCCAACGGGAGAAAAAGTTCATGATCTACGTTATCGCCACCACGCCGATGAAGCCGGAAAACAAGGACGACTTCATCAGGGGGCACAAGGCCTGCATCGCTGAGACACTGAAGGAAAAGGGCTGCATCTCCTATGAAGGCCATGTCAGCGTGAACGATCCCAATCTCTACGTGGTGGTGGAGCGCTGGGAGACCCGCGAGGATCTGAATGCGCATGGCCGTGCGCCGCACATGAAGGTATGGCGGGAATATTCCTCGCAGATGAAGACAGGCCCGACGGTGATCGAGATCATCAGCGACGGCAAGGTGGAGAAGTTCTGACCTAATGATTCGCGCGACCAAAGTTTTGGGCCAGCATCGCTGGACGCAATCAGCCGCCGATACCGTCGTGCTCGATTTCGACGACCGGCATCGGCGGCGGATGGCGATGACCGGCACGCGCGGGCTGGAATTCCTGCTCGATCTGGAGAATGCCGTGGCGCTGCGCGGCGGCGACGCGCTGGTGCTCGAAGACGGAAGGCTGATCGAGGTGGTCGCGGCGGCCGAGCCCTTGATCGAGATCCGCGGCGCCGATCCGTTGCACCTGGTCCGCATCGCCTGGCATCTCGGCAACCGCCATCTGCCGACCCAGATCATGCCAAAGGGCCTGCGTATCCGCCGCGATCACGTCATCGAGGCGATGGTGAAGGGGCTCGGCGCACGCATCATCGAGATCGAGGCGCCGTTCGATCCCGAAGGCGGCGCCTATGCGCAGGCTTCGCATGATCATGCCGCGCACCGTCACGATCATCATCACCATCAGGATCATCATCACCATCATGGTGATCACGATCATCACGGTGACCACGATCACCATCACCACGACGAGCATTGCGACCACGATCATCACCACCACGACCACTCCCATGCTCATGACCACAGGTGAGCCAGTCCCCGTCGACGGCCATGGCGAGATGACGGCGGAGCAATCCGCGGCGCTCTATCGAATGATGACCTGGCTGTCGCCGTCCTTTCCAGTCGGCGCGTTCTCCTATTCAAGCGGCATCGAATGGGCGGTGGAGGCGGGCGACATCGCGGATGCCGCCTCGCTGCGCGATTGGCTGGGAGCGATGCTGAGCGATGGCGCCGGATTCTGCGACGCCGTGTTTCTGGCGCAGGCGCATCGCGCCGCGTCCGCGCAGGACAGCGCCGGACTGCGCGAGACCGCCGAACTCGCTTCCGCCTTCGTGCCCTCGCGCGAGCGTCAGCTTGAGACCGCGACACAGGGCCGCGCCTTTATCGACATCGCCCGTGCCGCCTGGTCCTGCGCCGGGCTCGACGATTTGGTTGCCGCGTGCGCCGGTGATACAGTCTATCCGGTCGCGGTCGGCATCGTCAGCGCCGCCCATGGCGTTCCGCCGGCGCCGGCGCTGCATGCGTTCCTGCATGCGGTGGTCTCGAACTGGATTTCCGCCGCCGCTCGCCTCGTGCCGCTCGGACAAACCGACAGCCAGCGCATTCTCGCGGGCCTCGAAACTGACGTCGCCGCCACCGCGAAGCGCGCGCTCACGGCGTCACTCGATGATCTCGGCAGCGCCACCTTTCGCGCCGATCTCGCCAGTCTCCGCCACGAGACGCAGTATACGCGGCTGTTCAGGTCATGACGATGCGATGCACTCTCCGCCCGTCGTCCCCGCGAACGCGGGGACCCATAACCACAAATGTTTGCGATTATGCCGGGCTGGGGCTGCAGTGCGTCGCAACAATCACGTTCAGTGGTTATGGGTCCCTGCGTCCGCAGGGACGACAACACGGAAAGAGCACCTCACATGTCTAAATCTCACGGCCCCCTCCGCATCGGCGTCGGCGGCCCCGTCGGCTCCGGCAAGACTGCGCTGATGGACTTGCTTTGCAAATCGATGCGCGACCGCTACGACATCGCCGCGATCACCAACGACATCTACACCAAATGGGATGCGGAATATCTGGTGCGTTCGGGCTCTCTGACGCCGGACCGCATCGCCGGCGTCGAGACCGGCGGCTGCCCGCACACCGCGATCCGCGAGGACGCCTCGATGAATCTCGCGGCAGTCGCCGACATGCGTGCGAAATTTCCCGATCTCGATCTGGTGCTGATCGAGTCCGGCGGCGACAATCTTGCCGCGACATTCTCGCCTGAGCTCGCCGATCTCACGATCTACGTGATCGACGTCGCCGCCGGCGACAAGATCCCCTCCAAGGGCGGTCCCGGCATCACGCGCTCGGACCTGCTCGTGATCAACAAGATCGACCTCGCGCCTTACGTCGGCGCCTCACTGGAGAAGATGGAGACCGATGCGAAAAGGATGCGCGGTGCGCGGCCATTCGTGATGACGAACCTGAAGAAGAGCGAGGGGCTCGATCGCATCATCGGCTTCATCGAGGCCAAGGGCGGTCTGCGTCCCGCGGCAAAGGCCAAGTAGGTCAGTTAAGTTAGATGAACGGCCCCGCCGGGCAGGGCGGCTAAGGGGCAGGCCAGCGGCCAGGTGAGCACCACGTTAAGATTAATATCCGGTCCCGCCGCCGCGCTTGCGGAATTGTCTGTTCTCGCCGGAACTAAATCGGCGCTGTCTGCTTATCACCTTCTGGCCCGCCAAATCAGCGTTAACGGTGGCCTTATCATTGTTGCCTGCTGCCAACCTCTCAGTTGCGTGCTGATGATCGCTCCGTCATATTCGCCGCGGTTGGCCGTCGCTTCATTGCCACGTGTCTCTGCTCCGGCAGACCCAAAGATGCTTCCAATACGTCTTCGCCAATACGTCATTCCTGAGTAAGCGAGTGGTTCGGCTGGGCTTCATTATTGGCTTCATCGCGCTGATCGGAGTTCTGCTCTCCGGTCTCGCAGCCTATCGCGTCCACGATCAGGAACTGGCGCTTGACGGGATCGCGCTCGCTCGCGCCATCGACGTTCATGCCAGCCTGGTGCAGGACCGGCTCACCGAACGCGAATTGCTCGCGCGCGTTGCATCAGGGTTGTTTCGCTCACCCTCGGTAGTGAGAGCGAACATGCTGCAGCCGTTGCGCTCGGCCATCTACGCCTTCAAGACCGATTTCGTGATCGCGTCTTGGATCGCGCGACTGAGGCCCGCCGATCTGGCCGCGGCACAGGCGGAGCTGAAGAGCGCCGGCTTCACCAATCCGGTAATCCGCGATTTCAACGACAAGCCCATCGACATCAAGACCGTCGACAAGCCACTCGACGTGCTGATGGACCAGGAACCGCGCAGCGCGGACACGCTGGGCTTTCCAGGCCGCGCCTATGATCGCCATTCGGTGATCGGGCCGATGCTGGCGCAGGCGGCAGCGGCCGGCAAGCCGGTGGCTTCGGATCCCATCCCGCTGTTGCGGCAGAGCGGGCCGATCGGCATCGTGCTGGCGTCGGCCATTCTGAAGGAAGGCAACACCGAGCCGGTCGGCTTCGTCACCTTTTCCTACGAGCTGGCGCCGTTGATGCTGACCAATGACGACCGCTCGCTGTTTTCGGTGGTGCTGAAGGATCCCGATGACGCAAGCGACGAATATGTCGCCAACGATCAGGGCGTCGTCAGTTTGCGCCCGGTGAAGCAGGGCGATCCGCTGCCCTCGGTGGTGCGGACGGTGACGTTCGGTGGCCGCGACTGGTCGCTCGCATACTATGCCAAGAACAACGCCGCCCAGCGCGCGCAGCAGACGGCGATCGTCGTCGCGGCCATCGGCCTCGCGCTCACCGGCATCATCTGCGGCCTGTTCGGCTATGTCGCCTACAACAATTTGCGCCTCAGCCGCGAGATCCAGGTCCGCATCGGTTTCGAGCGGCGATTGACCGCGGTCATCGACGAGCTGAATCACCGGGTCAAAAATATCCTGGCGGTGATCCAGTCGATCGTGACACGCACGCTGCGCCATGGCTCCGACATGGACGTATCGCGTGAGCTTTTGATCGGCCGCATCCACGCGATGTCGAACGTTGTGACGCTGCTCAGCGAAAGCCAGTGGCAGGGTGTGAAGCTCCGGGGCCTGTTCGAGTCACGCGCCATCCCGCATGCCGACCGCATCGTGGTGAACGGTCCTGACATTGCGGTCAGCGCGCGCGCCGCGCAGTCGCTGTCGCTGCTGTTCTTCGAGCTGGCCTCGCATTCCGACGAGGGCCTGTCGCTGGTCGGCAAGCATCCGCACATCGTCGCAAACTGGGAAGTCACCGGCGAGGAGCCGGATACGATCTTTCATTTCCGTTGGGAAGAGTTCAACACCAGCGCGGCGACGCGGCGAGAGGACAGTGATTTCGGCCTCATCCTGCTCGACCGCGTTGCGCCGGAAGCGCTCGGCGGCACCGCGAAGCGCTACTTCACCGACGTCAGCTACGTCTACGAACTCACCGCGCCGATGGTCACTGTCGTCGACATGACCGAGCGCGACCGCACCGGAGAGATTTCCGCGCCGGTGCGGCCGGTCAGGTAGCGATCTTTGAATCGGAGGATAGGCGCAGCGCAGCGTCGGCACATTTCAAGCACACGTATGAATTTCAAGCACACGTATGAATCGTGTTGTATGGCGTTGCCTTCGACGGCCTGAATTGAGTTTGGCGACGGACTGAGAACGACTGCGACGATCTACTGACAACAAGGGCGGCCGCTGTGCCGCCCTTTCGTTTCATTTCGATGTCGTCATCATCCGCCGTTGCCGCCGATCACGGCGCGCACGGTCTCGTCAGGTCCGAAATCCTCGGCGCCCTCGACATAGAGCAGCGCAGAGAGTTTCGAGCGCGCGCGGTTGACGCGGCTCTTGATAGTGCCGACGGCGCAGCCGCAGATGGCAGCGGCGTCCTCATAGGAGAAGCCGGAGGCGCCGACCAGGATCAACGCTTCGCGCTGGTCCTGCGGCAACTTGTCGAGCGCGGCGCGAAACTCCTCGAATTCCAGATGCGCGCCTTGCGACGGCTGGGTCTTCAAGGTCTTCGCATAATTGCCCTCGGCATCCTCCACCTCGCGCCGCCGCTTCCGGTAGTCGGAGCGAAACAGGTTGCGCAGGATGGTGAACAACCAGGCCGGCAGGTTCGAGCCGGGCTGGAACGAATCGATGTTGGCAATGGCGCGCAGCAGCGTTTCCTGAA
Organism: Bradyrhizobium hereditatis; assembly: GCF_020329435.1. Classification (GTDB taxonomy): domain Bacteria; phylum Pseudomonadota; class Alphaproteobacteria; order Rhizobiales; family Xanthobacteraceae; genus Bradyrhizobium; species Bradyrhizobium hereditatis. The sequence goes on from NZ_JAGKJK010000011.1 coordinate 8,137, forward strand.
CGAGGTCGTCCGCGCGATCGCCATTACCCGAAAGCGAGATCGCGAACGCGCGCAGGCTAGGCACCGACGCCAAAATGTCGTCGCGAAGAGAGTCCGTGAGAGGCATTAGTCCCTCCCGTCATTTTTTGCTGTTTCGTCGATCTGGGCCGCCGCCGCCTCCGGCCCGTCGAGTTTACGGATCAGCTCCGCAAAGCGGTCCGGCACGCCCTGTCGAACCACATCGTCGTACATGGCGCGGAGCTGGTGGCCGATTCTGGATTGAATCTCGGCGTTGAGCCCGCCCTGTTTCTTTACTTCCTTCATGGTCTGATCCACGCTTCCCCGAGAGTTAATTCTCTGTGGTTTCAAGAGGTTACCTCGAAATTGGGCCTTTGCCGCCGAGTTATAGATCAAAGGCTAATGCGAATAGTTGCGGAAGGTTCCGAATTCCTGGAACTTTTTCTGGAACTTTTTTGTCCCCCGGGAGTAGTCGGGTGGACAGGGGAACCAGGGTCCCCCCGCCGCAACTAAAATTGACGCCCGACGCGGCGCATAAAGGTTACGTCCGCCCGGCTGAGACCCTAACTACGGCCAAGGATACGGCCCAAGATAAGGATGGAATGGGGATGTCGCGATCACAGCTCGTTGCTGAACATCTGCCGCTGTTGCGGCGCTATGCCCGTGCGCTGACCGGAAACCAGGCCTCGGGCGACGCCTATGTGGCCGCCATGCTGGAGGCCTTGCTGCAGGATTCCTCGTTGCTGGACGAACGGCATGGCCCGCGCGCCGGGCTGTTCAAGCTGTTCACCCAGATCTGGAATTCGGTCTCGCTCAACGATAACCCTGATGTCGCGACATTGGCGCTGCCGCCGGAGCGCCGGCTGTCCAACATCACGCCGCTGCCGCGGCAGGCCTTCCTCCTGCTCTCGCTTGAAGGCTTCTCCGAGGAGGAGGTGGCGTTCATTCTCAATACCGACATCGCCGAGACCCGGCGCTTGACCGACGAAGCCGGCCGCGAGATGGCGGCGGAAATCGCCACCGACGTGCTGATCATCGAAGACGAGACCTTCATCGCGATGGACCTCGAGAGCCTCGTCAAGAATCTCGGCCACAACGTGATCGGCGTCGCGCGCACCCATGCCGATGCGGTGGCGCTGGCGAAGAACAAGAAGCCCGGCCTGATCCTCGCCGACATCCAGCTCGCCGACGGCTCGTCGGGCCTCGATGCGGTCAACGAATTGCTGCGCGTGTTCGAGGTGCCGGTGGTGTTCATCACCGCTTACCCCGAGCGCTTCCTGACCGGCGAGCGGCCCGAGCCCGCGTTCCTGATCTCAAAGCCGTTCCAGCCCGCGATGGTGTCGGCGGTGGCGAGTCAGGCGCTGTTCTTCCAGCGCAACTCGCGCAACCGCGCCCCGCGCGCAGCCACTGGCTGATCGAAGCGTCGTAGTGTAGAGTTGGAATGTAGAGTTGGAATGATCCGGCGCGCCGCACTGCGCGCCGGATTTTTGTTGGGTCGAACCGTTGCGGCCTTTCGGGCGACGAACGTCTTGATGATGTGGAGCAGGGATCGATGAGTGTTGGGCTGATCGGCCTGCTCGATGATGTCGCGGCAATAGCCAAGGTGGCTGCAGCCTCGCTCGACGATGTGGCGAGCCAGGCCGCCAGAGCGGGTGTGAAGGCGGCCGGCGTCGTCATCGACGATACCGCCGTCACGCCCGGATACGTGATCGGGTTCGAGCCGAAGCGCGAGCTTCCCATTGTAGGGAAAATCGCGGCGGGATCGCTGCGTAACAAGCTCTTGATCCTGCTGCCGGCCGCCCTGGTGCTGAGCTACTTCCTCCCCTGGACGATTACGCCGCTCTTGATGCTGGGCGGTGCGTATCTCTGCTATGAAGGGGTGGAGAAGGTGATGGAAGCGGTCATGCCCCATCAGGCGCATGACCATGAAGCCCAGATCGGCACGGTGGCGGTGAACCCGCAGTCGGTCGAAGATGAGAAGGTCGCAAGTGCGATCAAGACCGACTTTATCCTCTCGGCCGAGATCATGTCGATCACATTGGCGACCCTGCCTGTGGGCAGCATCTGGAAGCAGGCGCTGGTGCTGGCGGTTGTGGCGATCGGAATCACCGCCGCCGTGTATGGCGTGGTGGCCCTCATCGTGAAAGCCGACGACGTCGGCTTGGCGATGGCACGCAGCGGCGTCACGCCGGTGGGCAGGTCGGTCGGACGCGGCATTGTTCGCGGCATGCCCGCGCTCCTGAAAATTCTCAGCGTGATCGGGACGGCCGCGATGATCTGGGTTGGTGGCGGCATCATCCTGCACGGCCTCGAGGTCTACGGTCCGCCTGCGATCCACGACGCCGTCACCAACGCAGCCGAAGCTGTGGCCCACGCCTTTCCATCGCTTGCCGCGATTCTGGAATGGACGGTTGAGGCGGCCATCTCTGGCGTCATAGGCCTGCTGATCGGCGCCGCATCGATTCCGGCCGTCGGATTTGTCTTCGCACCGGCATGGAAACGGCTGAAGCGTCTTCTGCATCGCCGTGGGAATAGGCTGGCTCCGTGAACAGCGGCCGGCCATAGGCCGTGCCGCTTGCCTCCTTGGAAGCGCGGGGCAGCGCGAAGTGAGGTTCCGTCTGCGCCGGCGCAGCATCGGGTCGGCAGGAGGCCCGCTCCTAAACCTTTGTATAGAAGGTCCATCCGTTTCGATGTCGGTTGTTTACCTCCGTACAATTGAGCACGGCGCATATGAGTCTTAGCGTGGGTGCGTCGAGGCAGGATATACATTGTCGCATTGCCTGGCGCACCGTCGCTTCCTCCTCCCGGTTAGCGGGCGCCGCCTGCCTCGTCACCTCGGTCGCCGCGGCGCCTGCCTGCGGGCAAAGCTGAGCCGATGCGTGCACGCATATTTGAATGAGGGTTTATTGGTCTGATGTCACCGTCTGCCACAACCGCGCTCTTCATTGATGGCGCCAATTTGTACGCGACCGCCAGAGCGCTCGGCTTCGACATCGACTACAGGCGCCTGCTCAAGGAGTTCCAGGATCGAGGCGCGCTGTTGCGGGCCTTCTATTACACGACCCTCATCGAGGACCAGGAGTACGTATCGCTTCGTCCCCTGATCGATTGGCTCGACTATAACGGCTACACGGTCGTCACCAAGCTCACCAAGGAATTCTTCGATGCCGGGGGCCGTCGCAAGGTCAAGGGCAGCATGAATATCGAGCTCGCCGTCAACGCGATGGAGCTGGCCGACCGTATCGACGCAATGGTTCTGTTCTCGGGCGACGGGGATTTCCGCCCGTTGCTGGAAGCGGTGCAGCGACGCGGCGTTCACGTTACCGTGGTCTCCACTTTGGCCAGTCAGCCGCCGATGGTGGCCGACGAACTGCGGCGTCAAGCCGACGCCTTTCTTGATCTGGCGGATCTGAAATCAAGGATCGGGCGCGATCCGTCGGAGCGGCCGGCGGCACGCGACATCCGCCAGCAATCGCCGCAATTCCTGCGTGCCACGGTCAATGGAAACGATGTCACGAAGTGATCGTGTGAACCAGTTCACGTCATTCTCCCCGCGCTCGCGCTATCATTGTCGCGAAACGGAGACGACCTCCGGCGGGTGATATCCAAGTTCGCGGCCGGGCACCTCCCCCCGGCTCGGGCCACCAGCTTCAATTTCATAGCTGGTCGGACTTATCCGGCGCGTCCCACCTAGCGCGCCGGTTCTTTTTTTGCGCACACCGACCGTGGAGCCTTGGGCTGCAAGCTGCTATGCGACCGGGATGGATGCGGCGCGGCGCGGCAAATGGATCGGGTTTCTCTGCCTCGGCGTGACGGCGTTCGGATGGGCGCTGAACTGGCCGCTGATAAAGCTCTTGCTGCAGCAATGGCCGCCTCTGTTCGCTCGCGGGCTCGCTGGCGTGGCCGCAGCGCTGATCCTGTTTTCGATCGCGAAGGCGCGGGGGCAGGAGCTTGAAATCCCGCGAGAGGCGATCTCACGGCTGTCGTTTGCGTCCTTCACCAACGTGTTCGCCTGGATGGGATTTTCCACGGTGGCGATGAAATTCGTTCCCGTGGGCGAAGGCGCGCTGATCGTCTACACCATGCCGATCTGGGCGACGCTGCTGGCTTGGCCCCTGGCCGGCATGCGGCCGAAGCTGGTCGATATCGCAGCGCTCGTCCTCGGCGTCGGCGGCATCGCCGTGCTCTTGGGCGGCAATGGATTTTCCTTCGACAGCGGACGGATCATCGGCATCGCTTTGCTGTTCTCCGCCGCGATCTTCTTTGCGATCGGCAATATTCTGAACCGCGTCGCCTTACCGATGCCGCCGCTGGTCGTGGTCGCCTGGCAGGTCGGGCTCGGCTGCCTCGTGATGCTGATCCTTGGCGTCGTGTTCGAGCAGCCAAACTATGGTGCGCTGACGGCGCAAGGGCTGGCCTGCTTCATCTACATGACGCTGGTGCCGATGGGGCTCTGTTATCTCACCTGGTTCGAGACCCTGCGCCGTCTGCCGCCATCCTCAGCCTCGACCGGCATGCTGCTGGTGCCGCTGATCGGCGTGATCTCCGCAGCTCTCATTCTCGGCGAACCTCTCGGCCTCCGCGAAGTCGCTGCGGTGGTGCTGGTGCTCGGCGGCGTGACGCTGGCGTTGCAGAAGGTGTGAGGGGCCTCGTCCTATGCGGTGCCGTTGTGAAAACGTCCCTGCACATCAGATTGAACGTGATGCGATAAGAAAAATTTCAGCAACCACAGCTAGATTGGCCGAAGGACCGAACATAAGTGCCAAGGAAAGTCATGTGGAGCATCTGATCGCGATGCGCCTGGGTTCGCGACTACCTGGATCGCTTGCCGGACCGCACCCCTGATCAACTTCCGCTGCTTCATCGAATTGCTCGGCTGGCAATGGGAGTGACGCTATCTCTTCTGATCCTGGTACCAATAGCTTGGCTGGTGTTCTGGCGTTAGATGGGGCGATGTCTGTGAAGGAGCTTTTCCGAACAATTGGCTTGGTCGCATTTGGCCTGGGCTTCATTTCCATGGGTTGTTATCGATTGTATGGATGGTATGAGACCGGCCAGTTGGTGGTGCACGGAGGGGCTTATCGCCCCTTGTCCTATGGTGCCGAGCCGCTCCTGTTTGCTTTTAGGTTCGCCAACTTCAGCTTGATGGTTGCGCTGGGAGTTCTCTTCATTTTTAGCGCTTCTACTTCCGGCTATGGCGACGATGACGCCGCCACCTACTCGTTCTACTCGGTGCGGATCGCTCCGCTGCGGGGCAAACCCAATTTTGCCGACGGCGGAATGCTGATCGTACAGGTCTCAATGACTTGATCGCCTGTTGAACTGCGTTCCCCGCCCGCATAGGCTTGCGGCAGCAACAACAATAACAGCCGGAAGCGCCCCTTACCGATGCAGTCCGCCGAGCGGCCTTTCCCCCACCGCCGGGGCCTGATCATCGTTGCGACAATGGCCACGGCGTATGTCGCCAGCCATTTCTTCCGCGCCTCCAATGTCACCATCGGCCTCGATTTGATGCGCGATCTCGCCATCGGGCCGGAAGCGCTGGGGGCGCTGACCGGGGCCTTCTTCTTCGGCTTTGCCGCGATGCAGATTCCCTGCGGCTTCTTCTTCGACCGCTTCGGGCCGCGCTACACTGTGGTCGGCATGCTGATCGTCGCGTGCCTCGGCGGCGCCATGTTCACGCTGGCGCCGAGCTGGCCGGTGCTGCTGACGGGTCGGGTGCTGATGGGCGCCGGCTGCGGCGTCATGCTGATCGGCAGCATGGTGGTGATCTCGCGCTGGTTTCCGCCGGACCGCTTCTCGACACTGACGGCGATCGTGCTGTCGATCGGCCTGCTCGGCAATCTCGCCGCCACCACGCCGCTGGCCTGGGCATCGGAGGCAGTCGGCTGGCGTCCGGTGTTCGGCGCCGTTGTCGTGTTCACGGCGCTGGCGACGGTTGCGATCTTTCTGGTGGTGCGCGATGCGCCGCCCGGCCATCCCTTCCTCAGCCGCAAGGCGGAGCCGCCCGGCGAGATGCTCCGTGGTCTCCTCGAAGTGCTGCGCAACCCGCGTCTGAAGCCGATCCTGGCGCTGAACTTCTGCAACTATGCCTGCACCTTCACCGTGCAGGGGCTGTGGGGCGGTCCGTTCCTGCGCGAGGTGCATGGGCTCAGTCCGATCGCGGCGGGCAATGTATTGTTCTTCGCGGTGATCGCCTACCAGGCCGGCATGCTCGCTTTCGGCCCGCTCGACCGCCGGCTCGACACTCGCAAGGGCATTGCGATCGGCGGCACGCTGGTGATCGTTGTCCTGCTCGCGATCCTCGCGCTGCTCTCCCATCCGCCGGCCTGGCTGCCGGTGGCCGTCATCGTCGCCATGGGCTTCTTCTCGGCGTCCAGCACCATGGTGATGACCCACGGCCGCGGCATCTTCCCCGACCGCCTGATCGGCCGCGGCATCTCGACCATGAACACATCAGTGATGCTCGGCGTCGCCTGCATGCAGACGCTCTCCGGCATCATCATCGGCGCCTTCGAGCCGCTCGCCAGCGGCGCCCGCACGGAGGACGCCTATCGCGCACTGTTCGGCACGCTGACGCTGGTGCTGCTTGTGGCGGTTGCGGTCTACAGCCGTTCGCAGGATGTGAAGCCGAGCGAGGAGATGAGGGCGAGGAAGTAGAGGAACGGCCCGGGAGTTCCTGCGCCGGCGGGAATGGGAACGTCGCAACGCATTGCGCGTTGCCCGACATGTCCGCATCGAACATTGCAAAGCCAATAGCTCGCGCGATCAATATTTATCGTTCCATGACCAGACATGATCTGGACATGCGGACACAGCGCGATCTCGCCAGGCACATCAAGGCGGTTGCCGAACAGGGAACGCACGATCCCGGCCGGTTGACCGTGCATGGTCTCAGCTATTTGCGGGCGCGGGAGCGGCAGTCGAAGGAACCAAAAGAGTAAGTCGGGGCTCAAGCCGAAGTTAGACGAGAGCGGCCGAGCTGGCCTCGCCAGTCACCGCGCGAGCCGTGATAATCCTTCCCAATCGAACGCAACGCCATGCCCGGCCCGGGAAGGCGCCAAAGCCATGCCCTGATCGAGGACGAGCGGGTGTTCGATATAGCGATCAAGCCCAAATCCGTGCGCTTCCAGATACGAGCGGTTCGGGCATGCCGCGAGCAGATGCACGGTAACGTCATGAGCGCCGTGGCTGGTCACCGGCAGATTGAACGCTTCGGCAAGCCGCGCGATCTTCATGAAAGCGGTGACGCCGCCGCAATTGGTGACATCGGGCTCCGGATAGGACACCGCGCCGGCGGCGATGTAGTTTTTGAACTCCCAAAGCGAGCGCAGGTTTTCGCCGGCCGCGATCGGCACGCCGCCGGCCGCGATGATGCGGGCGTGGCCTGCGATGTCGTCAGGGATGATCGGCTCTTCGAGCCAGGTGAGATCGTAGGGTTGCAGTGCACGGGCCGCGCGGATGGCTTCCTCGACCGTCCATTTCATGTTCGCATCAACCATGAGCGAGAAGCCGTCGCCGAGATGCTTGCGCATCGCCTGCACCCGCGCGACGTCGGAGGCGAGATCGGGGCGACCCGCCTTCATCTTGATCGCGCGAAAGCCCTTGGCGAGATTGTCGTCGGTTTGCTTCAAGAGCTCCGCGACGGAGAGATCGAGGTCGATGCCGCCGGCATAGCAGGGCACGCGCGCGTCGAAGCCGCCAAGCAGACGGTAGAGCGGCAGATTGGCGCGGCGCGCTTTCAGGTCCCACAGCGCGATGTCGAGCGCCGATTGCGCGAGCACGGGCGGTCCGCCGCGCCCGCCGTAATGCAGGCTCCACCAGACGTGATGCCAGATCGCCTCGGTGTCGTCGGCCTCGCGGCCCTCGATCAGTTCAGGAATTTCCCGCCGCAGAATATCGGCAATGGCGCCGCCGTTGCGGCCGACAGTATAGGTATAGCCGACGCCTTCGGCGCCATCGGCATCGTGGATGCGGACGGTGATCAGTTCGAAGACGCTGATTTCGCCGTGCGTGCTGTCGGAAAGGGTGACGGTGAGGGGGATCCGGTACAATCCGGCTTCGACTTTCTCGATGCGTGCCATTGTGCTTCCACCCGGCGCTCCGAAGATCGGAGGAATTGCAGAACTGCATTTTGCGAACGCGCGTGCGCTATATATCGACTGATGGGCGGTTCCTAGCCTTCGACTACCGCACAAAAAAGTAGGGCACGATCGGCATCACCACGATCGCGCCCTACGTCGCCGGTCAATGGGGCAGGGGGAATAACCGGCTGCCGGAATGACTCGCGGGCCCCGATTTCGTTCCCGTGGTTTCCAAATAATTTTCGTACACGGTTAAGTGATCGCAAAGCGCAGGACCCCCTGCGGCTCGCTTCGGGTTGTTTCCGGGATCGCCATGGGGCGAGGGACAAACCGTCATGCCACAGATTTTCAAAGCTTTTTTTGGTGTTCTTGCCGTCACTGGAACCTTCGGCGCCGTCCAGTTCGCCTCAGGTCATGATCTCGCTGCGCTTCGGCAACTCGCTGCAACCTCACCTCAGTCGGACGTCAACCGCGCCGGCAAGGCTGATCGCTGGGCGCTCAAGGCCGCTTCCAACCAGACCGAGACGATCACGATCCGTGCAGTGGGCCTCGACGACACGTCGGTAGTCGTCCGTGTTCCCGTAGTGAAGGAAGAGGCGCGGAACCGTTCCGCGCCGCCGCCGCCGGCCAAGCCCGACGGATCGAAGCCGGGCAAATCGAAGATCGCAATCGCATGCGAGCCGCCGGTCAGCGTCCTGACCGAAGTCGCCAAACTGCTGCAGCCGGGCCGCTGCCTCACCTGATCGCGGCGCGCTCGGAAGTGTAGGGTAGGTTAGCGAAGCGTAACCCACCATTTCTTCGCGCAAGGTGGCGGGTTACGCTTGCGCTAACCCGCCCTACGAACTGCCCACGGCTGCGGAGTGATTTGCTCTCTCGCGCAAGACATTTCATGCATCAGCCCGCGACACAGTAACGCGACAGGCAAATCACTTCTGATTTTCAGAAATCGTGTCAAGCCCGCGAATCAAAAATATTCCGCTTCCGTTTTCACCCAAATCAGTCGCATAACTCCGCCCGTCTCACCGCAAGATGAGGGGCGGCGGCCACGTCACGAACGCGCGGTGAGATGCGATGGACGCAGATGGCGCGAGAGACGTTGCGCGCCGGAAGCGTACGGCGAAGTCGTGTGGTTCGGATGCCGCGGTGCTGGCGTTAAGTCGGCGAGAGCTAAGTTTTCGCGGGCGATGGTGGCAATAAAGCCGTTCACCAGGAAGAGCACGAAGTAAGCCGTAAAGCCATTGCGCAGGGAAGGCCGGAGTGTTTCCGCTGTACCTGTATGCTCGTGTGCGTTTTCTTTATGCGCAAGCAGCACACGAGACCGCGGGTGCAGCCAGCACCCGGTCTTCCCTGCGCCCTCTGAACTTCAGAAGGGCAAACGAAGATGCAAACCTCGGGCAAAACATGTCGCGAGAACGCCTCCTCATATTCGGTTGTCATCGTCCGCCTTGTGCGCAATTGCGCACTGGGGCGGACGATCCAGCATTCCAGAGACAGCAGTGATAGAACCGAGAAGCCGCGGCGTACTGGATCCCCCGCATGCGCGGGGGATGACGGTGGTGTGTTGCGTCGCTACCTCCGCGTCATTGCGAGCGCAGCGAAGCAATCCATCTGTCCCCGAGCCGAGCTATGGATTGCTTCGCTGCGCTCGCAATGACGGCATGGGCCGCAGCGCACGAAAAATACTTGCATGCGCAGGACATCATGCTCCGCTCGGCTCACGCGGTCCTCTACTCCGCCGGCGCTTCGCTGCTGCTGTTACTGTTGGCCCGGCTCGCAAGAAATCCCAGCGCCAGGCCGCCGACGGCGAGGATCGGGATCAGCCGCTTGACGCCGATGGCGCGGATCACCTGGATGCCCACCGCAACCATTGCCGGATCGGAGAGCATGGTCTGCGCCGTGGATTTTGCGTGCCTCGCCGCCTGCTCGGCGCGCGCCTCGATCTGCCGCTTGCGCATCATGTAGCAGCCGGCGGCAATCAGCGTGACCACGAAGAAGATCGCAGCTCCCGTGAGGCAGGCCTGCACGGGACCGTAATTCTGAAGCACGAAGACGAAAGCTGCGGCGCAGAGAAAAGCGGTCGTGACCAGCATCGCCATGGCCGCGGCGGCCGCCAGCGATGTCAGCCTCACCACGTTGCCGGTAGAATCCTTGAAATCATCGATCAGTCGCTGAAACATCGCCGAGCCTCAATCCGATCTGAAAACGACGTCAACAAAGCAAGCCACGATGCGCGACATCGCCGCGACGTTTGGTCCGCCGCCACACGCCGCCGAAAACTGTCGGCGCCAAGTCGGTTTGCGCGAAACCTGCCTGCGCCAAATTCACATGCGCCAAATCTACCTGCGCCAGGTCACGCCGATCAGAAAGCCAATGCCAAGCGCAAGGCCAACGGTCGCCAGAGGGCGCTGCGTGATGACATCCTCAAGCGTCTCCTCGATCGAGGCGGCTGCATTCTGCGCGGCATCCATCATCGCGGCGCCGCGCTCCGACATGTCGTCGGCCGCCGCCTCCGCGTTGGCGCGGGCCTGTCTGTAGCCGCGCCGGGCCTGCTTTCCGGCGGTGCCGGCAAAATTGTTCAGCGCGTCGGTGATCTGCTCGGTCAGGGCTGCAATATCGTTTTTCACGGCGGTGACTTCCTCTTGCAGGCGTTCATAGGTCGCTTTGTCCGTCAGATTTTTCATAGCGGCGTCAGACATCGAAAGCTCCCGGGTACCGAATTCAGCTGCGGAACCAACGCTTCGTGGAACAGGAAGTTCCGTGATCTAGCCTTCCGGCAGTTGCGGCGCATCGGACGGCGCCAGATGCTCCTTCACGATCAGCGCGACGATCAGGAGCGGCGAGGACAGGAACGCGCCCATCGGCCCCCACAGCCAGGTCCAGAACGCGACCGCCAGGAACACGGCGAGCGCGTTCAGCGCCAGGCGGCGCCCGACGATCGTCGGCGTCAGGAAATGGCCTTCCAGGAAGGTCATGACTGCAAACATCGCCGACGCCAGAAGGCCGGCGCTCAAGGTCTGGAACGAGACGAGGCCGACCACGACCAGCACGACGAACATCGCCACCGGGCCGATGATCGGAATGAAATTGAGAATCGCGGCCAGCGCGCCGAGACTGGCCGGGTTGGGCATGCCCGTAGCGGCACAGATCAGGCCGGTGGCGATGCCGACGCCGACATTGATCATGGTCACGACCAACAGATAGTTGCCGAGATGCTCCTCGATCTCGTTGAGGATCCGCAGCGTCCGCAGCCGCCACTCGCGCTCGCCGAAATTCAGGATCAAGGCTCGGCGCAGGTCGCGCCAGCTCGCGATGAACAGGATCAGGGTTGCGATGAACAGCAGGAATTCGGCAAAAGTCGGAGACAGGAATTCCAGCGTCGGCTGCACCCAGTCGATCTTAGGCAGATGGAATGTGGTGAGCGTGCCGGGGCCGCCGATCGTGCTCTGCAGCTCCTGCCAGAGCGCGAGCGGCCGATCGAACACGTGCAGCTTGTCCTTCAGCCGCGCTCCCAGTTCAGGGAGTTTGCCGCTCCATTCGATCGCGGGCGAGGCGATCAGCCCCACCATGAATGCCGCCGCAGCGCTGACTGCGGCGACGATCAGCACGGCAGCAATTGCGCGCGGGATGCGCAATTGCTCCAGAAGGTTGGCGGCCGGCGACAGCATGGTGCCGATGATGAAAGCCATCGTGATCGGCAGAAGGAATGCCTTGGCAAGATAAAGGCCGGTGATGATGCAGATGATCAGGAGGCCGACAAGGCAGATTGCCACCACTTCCTGGCGGCGGATAACCGGCGGCAATTCGAGCTTGCTCTCGGCGACCGGCGTGCCTTCCCCTTCGTGGGCAAGCTGGCGCTCACTCGGCAGATGTTTGGACGGTGGGGGTTTTGCGGCCGAAGGCTTGATGGGCGAAGGCTTGGTGGGAATGACGCTCACAATAGTTTTCCCTCGCCCGAAGCGGCGATGACACGGCAAAAGCGACGTCGCAAAACGGACTGCATCATAACGTGGTGCGGCGGCGCGAGTTCCATCGCGCAGGCGTGAGCGGTGTCGTATCTGACGTGAAGCCGTGTGCGCAGCCCGCGTGGAACCGCCGCCGTGGATTCGCGTTTGTTGGAGCAGAGCATCCAGCGATGCACATCCCACGGGGCAGTCTCGTGACAGAGTTCTCCGACCGCCGGCTTTCGTCGCGCGTGGCAAGCGCGCTTGTTCTCGTCAGCGCCGCGTTGCTGACGCCGTTGATGATATCGGGTGCGGCGATCGCGCAGACGCCCGGCTATGCTTCCATCCAACAGAGTGCATATCCGGCCGATGAGGTGATCGGCGTCGACGAGGGCGCGACGCCCGAGCGGCTGCGCCGCGCCGTCGTTACCTTTGGTACGACGGAGGCGCCGGGCACGATCATCATCGATACCGCCAACACCACGCTGTACTATGTGCTCGGCCAGGGCCGAGCTATCCGTTATGGCGTCGGCGTCGGCCGCGAAGGCTTTACCTGGTCGGGGGTGCAGACCATCAGCCGCAAGGCGGAATGGCCGGATTGGCATCCGCCAAGCCAGATGATCGCGCGCCAGCCTTATCTGCCGCGCTTCATGGCCGGCGGTCCGGGCAATCCGCTGGGCGCGCGGGCGCTGTATCTCGGCACCAGCCAGTACCGCATCCACGGCACCAACGATCCCTCGACAATCGGCAAATTCGTCTCGTCGGGCTGTATCCGTCTGACCAATGAGGACGCTATCGATCTGTTCAATCGGGTCGATGTCGGCACCAAGGTCGTGGTGCTGCCGAAGAGCGCGCCGGTGATGGCGCGCGGCGGCGACGGCAGGACGGTTCGGCCGGCCGGCGCGCATTTGCGTCCAGCCATGAGTGCCCCCTCGGGTCGGCAAGCAATGAACCTTGTTGCGCCGCAAGTGAACTGACGAAGGCGTCGTGATGCGTGACTGGAGAGGCGTGATGCGAACAGGAAAACTGGCAGTGTGGGGGACAGCCGCACTGGTGTGCGCTTCCGTGTTGGCTCCTACCGCGCAGGCTCAGGACTTTTTCTCGCAACTGTTCGGCGGCTTCGCCCGTCCGCGTCACCAACCTTATGTCCAGATGCCGTTTGCCGGCAATGATGGCGAAGTCTACGCGCCGCGCGGCGAGGGACGTAGCCGTAGTTATGGCGGTGGAAGCCAGGCGTATTGCGTGCGGACCTGCGACGGGCGCTACTTCCCGGTCACGGCCTCTGACAATGCGAGCCGTGCTGCCGCCTGCAACAAGCTATGTCCGGCGAGCGAGACCAAGGTGTACTCCGGCGGTAACATCGACGACGCGACCGCCGAGAATGGAAAATCCTATTCCGAGTTGCCGAACGCGTTCCGCTATCGCAACGAACTCGTTGGCGGCTGCACCTGCAACGGCAAGGACCCGGTCGGGCTCGCGCAGGTCAAGATCGAGGACGATCCGACGCTGCGCAAGGGCGACATCGTCGCCGGCGCGAATGGCCTGTTGGTCGCCGGCCGCAGCGGCGACAGGCGCGGCGCCGAACTGAATTTCTCGCCGGCCCCCGACAAGGTCCGCGCCAAGTATGGCCAAGCGCCCGTAGTGGCAAGGGAGTGAGGGAGCTGGGTTCTGGCGAGTGCGTCGACCGAAGCGCGAGCTTCGCTCGTCTCGAGCTCTCAAGCGAAGAGGCATTTGCATAGGCCGAGCAGCGTGAAGTTCCCAGAGTGGGAACCCGTGGCGGGGGTTCACGTTAACAAATCGCTACGCAATTTCACGCAGATGCCCAAGGGGGGACCCGCATGCTCGTCAGCATACTCATCACGTTTTTGGTCGTTATCCTCGTGCTCTATCTGATCAACCTGCTCCCCCTCGACAGCCGTGCCAAACAGATCGCGCGAGTTATCGTGATCGTGCTCGGCGTGATCTCGCTGTTGAGATACATCACCGTTTAAAGCGACGGCCCAAACGAAAAGCCCCGGCCAACCGCCGGGGCTTTCGATGTTGAGAAGCGCGACCCTACTTCAAGCTGTTGAACCAGTCGTCCACGTCCTTGCGGATCTGCTCCTTGGCAAAACCGTAGCGCTGCTGCAGCTTGCCTTCGAGTTGCTCGCGGCGGCCCTCGATAACGTTGAGATCGTCATCGGTGAGCTTGCCCCACTTCTCCTTGGCGGAGCCCTTGAATTGCTTCCAGTTGCCTTCAACCCTGTTCCAGTCCATCATCATCTCCTCCTATTTTTGAGATGACGATCAACGACAGTCCGCACCGGACGTTCCGGCCGGAACTGCGGCATCATGACAAGGCTCAGCCCGCCGCTTTCGCCTCGCGGCGCCGCGCGGTGAGAATGTATTCGGTGTATCCGTTCGGCTGCTCGCGGCCCTTGAAGATCAGGTCGCAGGCGGCCTGGAACGCAACGCCGTCGAACGAGGGCGCCATCGGCTTGTAGAGCGGATCGCCGGCGTTCTGCTTGTCGACCACGACCGCCATGCGCTTCAGCGATTCCATCACCTGATCCCTGGTGACGACGCCATGCGCCAGCCAGTTCGCCAGATGCTGGCTGGAGATGCGCAAGGTAGCGCGGTCTTCCATCAGGCCGACATCATGAATGTCAGGCACCTTGGAGCAGCCGACGCCCTGGTCGATCCAGCGCACCACATAGCCGAGGATGCCCTGGCAGTTGTTGTCGATCTCCTGCTTCACATCATCAGGCGCCCAGTTCGACTGCGACACCGGGATGGTGAGGATGTCGGAGAGCTTTGCGCGCTGGCCGCCCTTGGCGAGTTCCTGCTGCCGCGCGATCACGTTTACCTGATGATAATGCAGCGCGTGCAGCGTGGCGGCGGTCGGCGAGGGGACCCACGCGGTGGTCGCGCCGGCCTGCGGATGACCGAGCTTCTGCGCGAGCATGTCGGCCATCTTGTCGGGCGCCGCCCACATGCCCTTGCCGATCTGGGCGTGGCCGGGCAGGCCGTCGATCAGGCCCATGTCGACGTTCCAGTCTTCATAGGCCTTGATCCAGGGCTGCGCCTTCATGTCGTTTTTGCGGATCATCGGACCCGCTTCCATCGAAGTATGGATTTCGTCGCCGGTGCGGTCGAGGAAGCCGGTGTTGATGAAGCAGATGCGCTTCGAGGCGTTCTGGATGCAGGCCTTCAGATTCACCGTGGTGCGGCGTTCCTCGTCCATGATACCGACCTTCATGGTGTTGTCGGGTAGGCCGAGCAGCTTCTCCACTTCGCTGAACAGTTCGCAGGTCAGCGCCACTTCGTCGGGGCCGTGCATCTTCGGCTTGACGATGTAGACTGAACCGGTGCGGCTGTTCCTGACTTTCGAATTGCCCTTGAGGTCGTGGATCGCGAGCAAGCCGGCGACCGCCGCATCGAGCAAGCCTTCCGGAATCTCCTCGCCGTTCTCGTCGAGCACCGCGTCGGTGAACATGTGATGGCCGACATTGCGCATCAGCAGCAGGCTGCGGCCATGCAGCGTCAGATCCTTGCCGTCGGGCGTCTTGTAGGTGCGATCGGGATTGAGCGCGCGCTTGACCGTCTTGCCGCCCTTTTCGAAATCGGCAGAGAGCGTGCCGTTCATCAGGCCAAGCGTGTTGCGATAGACCAGCACCTTGTCCTCGGCGTCGACCGCGGCAACCGAGTCTTCCATGTCGAGAATAGTCGAGACCGCTGCTTCCAGGATGATGTCGGCGACGCCGGCTGCATCATCCTTGCCGATCGCATGATTGCGGTCGATCACGATCTCGATATGCATGTCATTATTGACGAGCAGGATCGCGCTTGGCGATGCGGCATCACCCTGGAAGCCAGCGAACTGCGCCGCTGATTTCAGCGCGGTGGCGTTGCCGCTCTTCAGCTTCACCGCGAGCTGGCCGGCGATCACGCTATACGACGTCACATCGGTATGGCTGCCGGTCGCGAGCGGCGCGGCGGCGTCGAGGAAGGTCTTCGCCTTGGCGATCACCTTGTCGCCGCGCGCCTTGTTGTAGCCCTTTCCGCTCTCGCTCGGATCGTGCGGGATCGCGTCCGTGCCGTAGAATGCATCGTATAGCGAGCCCCAACGCGCATTCGCCGCGTTCAGCGCGTAGCGTGCGTTGGTCAGGGGAACGACGAGCTGCGGTCCACAGATCTTGCCGATCTCCTCGTCGACATTGGCGGTCTCAACCTTCTGCGTCGCCGGCTCGGGGAGGAGATAGCCGATCTCCTTGAGGAAGGCTGTGTAGGCGTTGATGTCGAACGGCTTGCCCTTGTTGGCGCGATGCCAGTCGTCGATCTTGGCCTGCAGCGTGTCGCGGAACGCGAGTAGCTCGCGATTTTTCGGGCCCAACTTCTTGATGATAGCGGCGACACCGGCCCAGAACGCGTCGGGAGAAATCCCGGTTTTGGGAGTCGCCTCCTTGGCGATGAAATCGAACAGGACAGGGGCGATCTTCAATCCGTGGGCATCGACACGCTTCATGATGGGCTTTCTCAAAAGAAATGGCGTTTACAAGCTGTTTTCAGGCCAAAACAGCAAAAAACGCGCCAAAGGGGCGGCGTTGGCCGCCCTTTTAGCCTTAAAGCCGGGTCGATGAGAAGGCCCCAAAAGGCCTAGATGTTAGCCGCCAGATCGACCAGTTCGTCGAACAAAATGCCGGTCTCGGCCAGCATCTGCTCGATCTCGTCGGTCGCGTCCGAAACAGACTTGGCCGAGGTGTCGATGCTCAGCTCTGCCTGGGCCGGCGGCTGGTAATCGTTGCCGATTCCGGTGAACGCCTGCAGCGTGCCCGCACGCGCCTTGGCGTAGTGACCCTTGGGGTCGCGGCTCTCGCAGACTTCGGCAGGTGTTGCGACATAGATCTCGCGGAACGCACTGTCGGCGATGCGGCGCGCGGCTGCGCGATCATCCGCCGAAGGCGAGACCGCGGCAACAACTGCGATGTGTCCGTTCCGCGCCAGGTGGGTTGCAACTTCGGCCAGCCGACGGATGTTTTCAGCGCGATCCTTGGCCGAGAAGCCAAGATCGCCATTGAGGCCGGCGCGCAACGTGTCGCCATCGAGCAGGATCGGCGAGCCGCCACGCGAGAACAGCCGCCGCTCGAGCGCGCGCGCGAGCGTGGATTTTCCGGCTCCCGGCAAGCCAGTCAGCCAGACCACTGCGCCGTTGTGGCGGTAGCGCGCCGAGCGTTCCTCGGGCCGAAGCGCTGACTCGACCGGGACGATGTCGATCGGAACGGCGCGTGCGCCGGCGTCAACCGACAGCACGAGACCACCGCCGGCGATGCGGCCGTTGACCTCGATCACCAGTCGCCCGGTGCGCGGATTATCCTGATAGGGATCGGCAGCAATCGGCTGCGCCAGCGAGATATCGATTTCGCCGACGTGGTTGCGTGCGATCGCCGTGGTCTCCTCATTGGAGAGCTCGCCGGGATCGACCGCCTTTTCGATTGCGACCACGCTGGCGCGGGTCTCTCGCGTGCCGAGGCGGATCAGGATCTGATCGCCCTTCGACAGCGGCTTCTCATGCAGCCAGAAAATCCGAGCGCGGACTCGCCGCGTATCGCGCGGAATGGCGCCGGCATGGGCGATGACATCGCCACGCTCGACGAACAGTTCGCGGTCGAGCGTGATGCCGACCGAGCGACCGGCGCCGTGACTGCCCTTGAGCGGCGTCACCGGCCAGCTCTCTACCGTCTTGATCTTCGCGATCTTACCGGCCGGCATGATGACGATTTCGTCGCCGGCTGCGAGATGACCGGACTCGATGCGGCCGGCAACGATGCGGCGGTCGTCGAACTTATAGATCGCCTGCACCGGCAGACGCAGCGCGAGCTGCTCCAGCGGCCGCGCCGGTTCGAGCGCGTCGAGCGCTTCGACGACAGTTGGTCCCTGATACCAGCCGCTGCGCGCCGTGTGTTCGGCAACGCCGTCGCCGTCGCGCGCTGAGATCGGAATCACAGCCGACGGCTTCACGCCGAGGCCGGTCAGATGCGCCGAAATCTCGTCGCTAATCTCCTTGAAGCGCTCAGCGCTGAAGTCGACGCGATCCATCTTGTTGACGACGATCGCGACCTGCTTGATGCCGAGCAGATGCAGCAGATAGCCATGGCGCCGGGTCTGGTCGCGCACGCCTTCCAGCGCGTCGATGATCAGTACCGCACCGTCAGCCTGCGAAGCGCCGGTGATCATGTTGCGCAGGAATTCGGCGTGACCGGGCGCATCGATCAGCACGACGTCGCGCGAGCGGGTGCGGAAACGGATCTGCGTGGTGTCGATGGTGATGCCCTGGTCGCGCTCGGTCTGCAGCGCATCGAGCAGGAACGACCATTCGAACGGCATGCCGCGACGCGCGCTGACCGCTTTCAGCATCTCCAGCTTGCCTTCAGGCAAGCTGCCGGTCTCGTGCAGCAGGCGGCCGACCAGAGTGGATTTGCCGTGATCGACATGGCCGACGATGACGATGCGGACTTGCGGGCGGGTAGTGCCGTTCGGCGTGGCCGAAACGCTGGCGGGAAGGATCATGTTCATGGCGACGCTCACACCAAATGTCCGTCAGAGGTAACCTGCGACACGCAGCCGCTCGAAAGCGTCTTCGGTCTCGTGATCCAGCGCGCGGCCGGCGCGCTCGGGCACTTTGGTGCCGTCGAGTTCGGTCAGGATCTCATCGATATTCGAGGCGCTCGAAGCCACCGGAAAGGTAATGTCGGCGTCGCCGAGCGAACGATAACGCTTGCCGTTATTCGAGAGATAAAGCGGGATGATCGGAATGTTCTCGCGCTTGGTGTAGGCCCAGATGTCGGCCTCGGTCCAATGCAGGATCGGGTGGATGCGCAAATGCGCGCCGGGCGGCACCGAAGCGTTGAATTGGTCCCAGAACTCCGGGGGCTGATCACGCACGTCCCAACCGCCTTCAAGGCCGCGCGGCGAGAACACGCGCTCCTTGGCGCGCGTGGCTTCCTCATCGCGGCGGATGCCGGCGATCAGGCCGTCGAAGCCGTATTTGTTTAGCGCCAGCTTAAGCCCTTCGGTCTTGCGTGCGGCCGAACGTGCGGCCGGCGGAAGAGTCGGATCGACGGCGTCGATCGGCGGACAGGGCTCGACCCTGAGATCGAGATCCCATTCCTTTCCGTAGTGGTCGCGGAACGCATACATCTCCGGAAATTTCTTGCCGGTGTCGACGTGAAGGGCAGGGAAGGGGACGCGGCCAAAGAACGCCTTGCGCGCCAGCCAGATCATCACGTTGGAGTCTTTCCCCAGCGACCACAGCAGTGCGAGCTTTTTCAACCGCGCGAACGCTTCCCGCAGAATATAGATGCTCTGCGCTTCGAGCTCGTCGAGATGGTCCATCGACGGCGGCGGGAGCGGCTGACCGTTAAAAATTTTCGGCACAGATGATGCTTGGTGCAACGCTGCGGGCTGCAACCCGCGTCCGCTGGATTCATGGTCGAGAAGATGCATCTCTGGGCCTTGGACTTGAGAGTGGAAAAATTCTAAAGTCGCGCCGCAATAGAGAAGAAAGAATTTTCTCTTTGTGGCTCTTGATCGAGACATAAATAGAAAATAATTTCAGTCAACCCCAACTTGGGGAAAGCGAGTGTCGGATGCGCTATCTGCCTGTCTTCCTGGATTTGCAAAGTGGCAAGGTGCTGCTCGTTGGAGCGGGCGAGCTCGCTCGCGCGAAGTTACGGCTGCTGGCTGCGGCGGGCGCAGAGGTCCGCTGGTACGCGACCGACGGCAATCACGATCTCGCTGGCATTGCCGCCGCCGACGCGGTGCGGATCGAGCCCGCCACGGGCGATCCGCTGTCAGCTGATCTCTCTGGCATCATTGCAATCCTATGCGCGGGCGCCGGCGACATCGGCGTTGCGATGTCAGCGCGTGCGAAAGCGGTTGGTCTGCCCGTCAATGTGATGGACGACCTCGCGCATTCTACCTTCATCTTTCCCGCGATCGTCGATCGCGGCGACGTCGTCGTCGCCGTCGGCACCGGCGGCACGTCGCCGGTGGTCGCGCGCCGCATTCGCGAGCGCATCGAAGCGGTGCTGCCCGCGCGCATCGGCGATCTCGCCACCTTCATCGGCAGCTTTCGTAAAGCGATCCATGCGCGCATTCCCGAGTTCGCGTTGCGCCGCCGCTTCTGGGAGCGCGTGATCGACGGACCGATCGGCGCGCTGGTGCTGGCCGGGCGCAAGGGCGAGGCTGAAAAAGCACTAAGCGAAATTGCCGATCCCTCCGCCTTCGCCGGCGCGAACAAGGACGGCAAGGCCGAGGGCAGGGTGACGCTGGTCGGCGCAGGGCCGGGCGATCCGGATCTGCTGACCATCAAGGCGCTGCGTGCGTTGCAGGATGCCGACGTCGTTTTCTACGATGAGCTGGTCTCGCCGGAAATTCTCGATCGCGTGCGCCGCGACGCTTCGCGCATTCCGGTCGGCCGCCGCGTCGGCAAGCCCGGCATCGGCCAGGATGCAATCAACAAGCTGCTGATCGAGGCCGCGAAGGCCGGACAGCGCGCGGTGCGGCTAAAGGGCGGCGATCCCTTCATCTTCGGCCGCGGTGGTGAGGAAATCGAAATACTGCGCGCAGCCGGCGTTGCCTATTCGGTGGTGCCCGGCATCACCGCAGGGCTCGGTGCCGCTGCGCAGTTCGAGGCGCCGCTGACCTACCGGCATGAGGCGCTGCGCATCACCTTCCTGACCGCGCACAAGGCAAAGGACGCCGAAGCCGTCGACTGGTCGGTGCTGACAGACAAGAAGATGACCATCGTGGTCTACATGGGCATGACCGCTGCACCATCGGTGCGCGCTGGCCTTCTGGCCGCGGGACGCCTGCCGAAAACCCCCGTCGGCGTGTTTGCGCGGGTGACGCGGCCGGATGCGCAGGCCGTGGTCGGCACGCTCGAAAACCTTCCCAAGCTGGTCGAAAAAATCGATGGCGGTCCTGCCATCCTCATCATCGGCGACGTCGTTGCGCATTCCGCGCCATGGCGCCAAGCCAACCTCAATCAAGTGATCTCGAAACTGCTGGATGCTGCCGAATGACCTCTCCGCTTGAACAGAAGAAAATCAGAATCACTGGGCCGTCGGTGGTGACCGCCAACCGCACATGGGATGGCGCCGTGGTCTACCGGACCGCACAACAGGGTTGGTCGACCGCGCTGTCTGAGGCCGCGATCGTGAGCACCTCGGATGATGCGCGGGCGTTGCTCGCCGAAGGGGTGGCCGATGACGTCGGCGCGGTCGGTGCCTATATCGCGCCGGTCGAGCTCAAGGGCGGGGCGATCAAGCCCGGCAATCTCCGCGAACACATCCGGTCGAAAGGTGTCACCATCGACCTTCTTCCGGCCTGAGGCTGATCCATCATGTATGCATATGACGAACTCGACCGCACGCTCATCAATGAGCGTGTTTCGGAATTCCGCGATCAGGTGAAGCGCCGCCTCTCGGGCGAGCTGACTGAGGACGAATTCAAGATTCTGCGCCTGCAGAACGGCGTGTACCTGCAATTGCACGCCTACATGTTCCGCGTCGCGATCCCCTACGGCACGCTATCATCGAAGCAGATGCGCCGGCTGGCCCATGTCGCGCGTCGCTACGACCGCGGCTATGGCCATTTCACCACGCGGCAGAACATCCAGTTCAACTGGATCAAGCTGGCCGAGCTGCCTGATGCGCTGGCTGAGCTCGCCGAAGTCGGCATCCACGCGATGCAGACCTCCGGCAACAACATGCGCAACGTTACCTCCGACCAATGGGCGGGCGTGGCACCCGGCGAGGTCGAAGATCCCCGTATCTGGTCGGAGATCCTGCGCCAGCACACCACGCTGCATCCGGAATTCTCGTTCCTGCCGCGCAAGTTCAAGATCGCCATTACCGCATCCGAGCACGACCGCGCCGCGATCAAGATTCACGATATCGGCCTACGCCTGCACAAGAATGCGGACGGAGAAATCGGCTTCGAGGTGCTGGTCGGCGGCGGCCTTGGCCGCACGCCGTTCATCGCCAAGACGATCAAGCCGTTCGTGCATGGCCGCGACATCTTGAGCTATGTCGAGGCGATCCTGCGCGTCTACAACCAGTACGGCCGGCGCGACAACATCTACAAGGCGCGGATCAAGATCCTCGTTCATGAACTCGGCATCGAGAAGTTCGCGCGCGAGGTCGAGGAAGAATGGAAGCAGATGGGCCACAGCGCCCTGACGCTCGATCATTCCGCCATTGAGGAGGTGCGCTCGCGATTCTCCTATCCGGCTTACGAAAAGCTGCCGCACATGCCGGACGAGTTGAAGCAGGCCGCGGCTGATCCGCTGTTCGAACGCTGGCGCAAGAACTCGGTGGCCCCGCACAAGGTGCAGGGCTATTCGATCGTGACGCTGTCGTTGAAGCCGGTAGGCGGACCGCCCGGCGATGCCACCGCCGACCAGATGGACGCGATCGCCGATCTCGCCGACAGGTACTCATTCGGCGAAATCCGCGTCGGCCACGAGCAGAACCTGGCGCTGCCGCATGTCGCCAAGCGCGACCTGCCGCAGCTCTGGCGGGCGCTTGATCGTCTTGGGCTGGCCACGCCGAACGTCAACCTGGTCACCGACATCATCGCCTGCCCAGGGCTGGACTACTGCTCACTGGCCAATGCGCGCTCGATCCCGATCGCGCAGGAACTGACCCGGCGTTTCGCCAACCACGACACCGCCAACATGATCGGCCGGCTGCACATCAACATCTCCGGCTGCATCAACGCCTGCGGCCATCATCATGTCGGCCATATCGGCATTCTCGGCGTCGAGAAGAACGGCGAGGAATTTTACCAGATCACCATTGGCGGCCGCGCGGACGAAAATGCGCAGATGGGCGTCTTGATCGGACCGGCCGTTCCCTATGCCGAAGTTGCCGACGTGATCGAAGATATCGTCGAAGCCTATCTCGCCCTGCGTGACCGTCCCGAGGAATTGTTCGTCGATACGGTCAAGCGTCTGGGCGTCGAGCCTTTCAAGGAGCGGGTCTATGCCACTCGTTAAGAACGGAAGAATCACAACCGACCTGTTCGTGCGCGTCGCCGACGGCGATGAACTGCCGGGCAACGGCGACATTCTGATTTCCTCGGAACGCTTTCTCGTCGATCCCGAAGCGCTGTTGCGTCGTTCCGGCAAGACCGGCGTGATCTGGCCCAACAATCGCGCAGTCGACGATCTCGTTCCCTATCTCGATCGTCTGGCTGCCGTTGCGCTGGTGTTCCCGACTTTCCGTGACGGCCGTGCCTACAGCCAGGCGCGGCTGCTGCGCGAGCGGCACGGCTATGACGGTGAGCTGCGCGCCATCGGCCAGGTGCTGCGCGATCAGTTCGTGTTCATGTCGCGCGCCGGCTTCGACACCTTCGAGGTGAAGAAGGATGCCGACGCCGACGCGTTCGCCGAGACCATGAAGCGCTATTCGGTGTTCTACCAGCCGACCGGCGATGGTCGTGTCACCGCGCTCAATCGGCGGATGCAGTTGCGCCATTCGGAGAGTGCCGGCCAGTGACCACGATTTCACGACACGCGCTCGCCACAGAGGCCGCGATCCTTCATTCGGTACAGACGCTCGACCATACATTGCGCGATGCATCGCCGGCGCAGGTCATTGAGACCGCGTTGAAGACCGTCGGCCGCGAACAGCTTGCGCTGGTCTCATCGTTCGGCACGGAGTCGGCCGCGCTGCTCAAGGTGATGGCAGATGTCGATCCCGCGATTCCCGTGATCTTCCTCGATACCGGCTGGCTGTTCGAGGAGACGCTTGCCTATCGCCATACGCTGATCGCGGTGCTCGGCCTTCGCGACGTTCGCTCGATCAAACCGTCGGAAGAAGCCCTGTCACGCCAGGATCCCGATCGCGAATTGTGGTTTTCAGATCCCGATGCCTGCTGCCGTATCCGCAAGGTGGAGCCGCTGGCACGGGCGCTCAAGCCGTTCTCGGCCTGGATCAACGGACGCAAGCGCTTTCAGGGCGGTGCGCGCGCCGAGCTTCCCGTCGTCGAAGAGGATGGCGAGAGGTTGAAATTCAATCCGTTCGCCAATGTGTCGCGTGAAGAGATCGAGGCGATCTACAAGCTTGCCAAATTGCCGCCACATCCGCTGGTCGCCTCGGGCTATCTGTCGGTCGGCTGCATGCCGTGCTCGAGCCGAAGCTTGTCCGGCGAGGATGCCCGTGCCGGGCGCTGGCGCGGCCGGTCGAAGAGCGAATGCGGCATCCACACGATGAAGACGTCGTAGGACGCCGCCTTCATAGGACATTGAAGCTGCGGAACCAAAAACTATGAAACGTGGTTTCATTGACTGAGCGACCTTTCGTCGCGACTTATGCGTTCGTGCTTTTGATGGTATGCTTCATCGAGCCGAATGGAGATCAACGATGATCCGTCGCATTCTGCCACTCGTCGCGGGCTTGCTCTGGGCGAGTTCGGCCTTCGCGGCCGACTACACGCTGCTCAACGTATCCTATGATCCGACGCGCGAGCTCTACGCCGATTTCAACAAGGCGTTCATCGCGGCCTATCAGAAGGAAACCGGCAAGAGCGTCGAGATCAAGCAGTCGCATGGCGGCTCGGGATCGCAAGCGCGCGCCGTGATCGACGGACTGCAGGCGGATATCGTCACGCTGGCGCTGGCCTATGACATTGACGCCATCGCCGCCAAAGGCCTGGTGGCTGCGGATTGGCAGAAGAAGCTGTCGCTCAACGCCTCGCCCTACACCTCGACGATCGTGTTTCTGGTGCGCAAGGGCAATCCGAAGGCCATCAAGGATTGGGACGATCTGATCAAGTCCGGCGTGCAGGTGATCACGCCCAATCCCAAAACATCGGGCGGCGCGCGCTGGAACTATCTCGCCGCGTGGGGCTTCGCCGAAAAGAAATTGGGTTCAGCCGATAAGGCGAAAAAGTTCGTCGCCGATCTCTTCAAGAACGTGCCGGTGCTCGATACCGGCGCGCGCGGCTCGACGGTGACCTTCGTCGAGCGCGGCGTCGGCGACGTGCTGCTGGCGTGGGAGAACGAGGCATTTCTAGCGCAGCGCGAGTTCGGCAAGGACAAGTTCGAGATCATCGCGCCGCCGCTATCGATTCTCGCCGAGCCGCCGGTAGCTGTTGTCGACAAGGTTGCCGATAAAAAAGGCACTCGCGCGGTCGCTGAAGCCTATCTAAAATATTGGTATACCAAAGAAGGTCAGGAAATCGCCGCACGCAATTCCTATCGTCCGCGCGATTCGGAAATTGCGAAGGAGTACGAAAAATCCTTCGCCAAGGTCGAACTTTTCACCATCGACGACGTTTTTGGTGGTTGGACCAAGGCGCAGAAAGATCACTTCGGCGAAGGCGGCATTTTCGACCAAATCTACAAAAATTGATCTGTGGCGAACGAACGGCCGGAGCGGAAGCAGGGGGACATGTGAGCACAGCGGTCGCGCGACGAAGCAGCTTGCCCGGGTTTGGTCTTACCATGGGACTGACCCTGACCTGGCTTTCCATTATTATCTTGATTCCGCTCGCCGGCCTGTTTCTCAAGACGCTTGAGCTATCGCCCTTCCAGTTCTGGGAAATCCTCACCAGCCGTCGCACCTTGAACGCGCTGAAGATTTCCTTCGGCCTCTCCTTTGCCGCCGCGTGCGTCAATCTGGTCATGGGCACGATCATCGTCTGGGCGCTGGTGCGCTATCGTTTTCCCGGCCGCCGTATATTCGACGCCATCGTCGACATTCCCTTCGCGCTGCCGACTGCAGTTGCAGGCGTGGCGCTGACGCAATTGTTCGCGCAGAAGGGTTGGCTTGGCGCACCGCTGGCTGAACTCGGCATCAAGGTCGCTTTCACGCCGATCGGCATTTTCGTGGCGATGGTCTTTATCGGTATTCCCTTCGTCGTGCGCACGGTGCAGCCCGTCCTGATCGATCTCGATCCCGAGATCGAGGAGGCCGCCGCGAGCCTCGGCGCCAACCGCTGGCACACCGTGTTTCGGGTAATCATGCCGAGCTTGATTCCCGCGCTATTGACCGGCTTTGCCCTGGCGTTCGCGCGCGCGGTCGGTGAATACGGCTCGGTGATCTTCATCGCCGGCAATCTGCCGAATGTCTCCGAGATCGCGCCGCTCCTGATCGTGATCCGGTTGTCCGAATTCCGCTATGCCGACGCGACGGCGATCGCCGTCGTCATGCTGCTGGCCGCCTTCGTGATCATCTTCGCCGTCAATCGCCTGCAACGCTGGGCGCAAACCCGCATTCCCGCGCATTGAGGGCCTGGCCGATGTCGACGCAAACGAGCTTTGTAACTCAGGCCACCGCGTTGCCGGCCTACACTTCTACGACAGATCTTGCCATCTCCCCGCCCACCCGCGAAGCGAGAGGTCGCGCCCGCCTGGCTGCTGCCTCGAAGGATCTGCGCAGTGAGCCCGGGCCGATCCGGTTCATCATCATTGCGCTCGCGCTCTCCTTTCTCACGATCTTCGTCGTGCTGCCCCTCGTGGTGGTGTTCGCATCGGCCTTCTCCAAGGGCGTCAGCGCCTATTTTGCCGCATTGTCTGAGCCGGAGGCGCTTTCGGCGATCAAGCTCACGCTGCTGGTGGCGGCGATCTCGGTCAGCCTCAATCTGGTGTTCGGCGTGATCGCCGCCTGGGCGATCGCAAAGTTCGATTTTCCCGGCAAGACTATCCTGATCACGCTGATCGACCTGCCATTCTCGGTCAGCCCCGTCATCTCGGGTCTCGTCTTCGTGCTGCTGTTCGGCGCGCAGGGCTATTGGGGCGCCTGGCTGCAGGCGCACAATATCCATATCCTGTTCGCGCTGCCGGGCATTGCGCTGGCGACCATCTTCGTCACGTTCCCGTTCGTCGCCCGCTCGCTGATCCCCTTGATGCAGGAGCAGGGCACGCAGGAGGAAGAGGCGGCGATCTCGCTGGGCGCGTCTGGCCTACAGACCTTCTTCCGCGTCACCCTGCCCAATATCAAATGGGGCCTGCTCTATGGCGTACTATTGTGCAATGCGCGCGCCATGGGCGAGTTCGGCGCGGTGTCAGTCGTCTCGGGCCACATCCGCGGCGAGACCAATACCATGCCGCTTTTGGTCGAGATCCTCTATAATGAATATCAATTCGTGGCCTCGTTTGCGATTGCCTCCCTGCTGGCAATGCTGGCCCTGATCACGCTGGTCGTGAAGACCATTCTCGAACAGCGTCTGGACGAAGAGCAAACTCCAAAGGACGATTCCAGGTGACCATTGAAGTCAAAAACATCGTCAAGAAGTTCGGCTCATTTGCCGCGCTCGACAACGTCGATCTGAAGGTCGGCAAGGGTGAATTGCTGGCGCTGCTCGGCCCATCCGGTTCGGGGAAGACGACGCTGCTGCGGATCATTGCCGGTCTCGACTGGCCGGATGCCGGCGAGGTGCGGATCGATGGTGAGGATGCGCTGGGACACGGCGCCAGCGAGCGTCATGTCGGCTTCGTATTCCAGCACTATGCGCTGTTCCGCCACATGACGGTGTTCGAGAACGTGGCCTTCGGCCTGCGCGTGCAGCCGCGCGCCGTGCGCAAGGACGAGGCAACGATCCGCGCCCGCGTCAAGGAATTGCTCGATCTGGTGCAACTCGACTGGCTGGCCAATCGCTATCCGAGCCAGCTCTCCGGCGGTCAGCGGCAGCGCATCGCGCTGGCGCGGGCGCTTGCAATCGAGCCGCGTATCCTGCTGCTCGACGAGCCGTTCGGCGCGCTCGATGCCAAGGTTCGCAAAGAGCTTCGGCAATGGCTACGCTCGCTGCACAATGAGATCCACGTCACTTCGATCTTCGTCACCCACGATCAGGAAGAAGCGCTCGAAGTCGCTAACCGGGTCGTTGTGATGGACAAGGGCCGCATCGAGCAGATCGGCTCGCCTGGCGAGGTCTATGACAATCCCGCGACCGCCTTTGTCCATGGCTTCATCGGCGAATCCATCGTGCTGCCGGTCGAGGTTACCGGCGGCTCGGTACATCTCGGTGGCCGGCCGCTTAACATCGCCGCCGAGGGCGCGGCCTCCGGCGCCTCGAAACTTTTCGTCCGCCGCCATGACATGCAGATTGGCCCCGCCGGAACCGGCTCGCTCGAGGGCGCGGTGCGCCATGTCCGCTCATTCGGCCCGATCCAGCGGGCGGAAATCGCCTTGACGGATGGCGAGGGCAAGACCGTGATCGAGATCGATGCCCCCCGGGACCGGGAGCTCCAGGCTGGCGAGATCATCGGCCTGCAGCCCCGCCGCTACCGGATTTTTGCGGCCCAGGAATAGTGTTCTTGGCCGGGATTGACGCCACAAGCGCCGCCGTCATGGCCGCGAAGGCGGGTATCCAGTAATCGCCGCCGTCTCTCGAAGCGCGACTACGCGGGATACGGGATCGTCTGCCTATGCGGACGATGACAGCGGTGGGTGGGGCGATGGCCAAAATCAGTCCCCGTTCACCATTCAGCCACGGTTGGTATGCAACAACGCACCCTCAGCCTTAGGGATTCGGGGGATTCTATCGGTGAAACGGGCGACTAGCGCCATTATCGGGCTTTTGCTGCTTGCCGGCTGCGCGGGAGACGTCAAGCTCCCGGATCAGCCGGCCATGTATGTCGATATGGCCAGACCTGGCGCCACCCTCGATACGGTCGCGGCGGCGACCATGATCTCGCAATACCGCCAGAACAACGGCCTTGGCGCCGTGGTGGTCGATCCGGAGCTGACGAGGCTTGCCGAGCAGCAGTCGCAGGCCATGGCGGCCCGCAACAAGATGGACCATGACGTGAAGGGCCCGCTGGAGAAGCGGCTGGGCGCTTCCGGCTATCCGGCGACGCTCGCGGTCGAAAACGTCTCGGCCGGATACCACACCTTGGCAGAGGCGTTCTCCGGCTGGCGCGATTCGCCCCCGCACAAGGCCAACATGCTCAAGAACGGTGTCACAAAACTGGGCATCGCGGCGACTTATGCTCCGAACACCAAATACAAGGTGTTCTGGACGCTCATCCTTGCGTCAACCTGAAACAAACCTGGATACGGGCGACCAACGCCTCACAAAGCGATAAACCCGGCGTGATCCTTGCTTCGATCTCGCCGATTGACGCCGTCGCGAACTGTCGCCACGGTGCCCCGGTCATTGTCCACTAGCTGACGGTCACGATGGATGATTTTCCCCACCCTGCGACCTCTGCGCCAGCCACCACGCCCGCCAAGGCGCAGCGTGTACTGGTCCTGCAAGGCGGCGGCGCGCTCGGCTCCTACCAGGCCGGTGCCTTTCAGGCGCTGTGCCGCTCGGGCTTCGAACCGGAATGGATTGCCGGCATCTCGATCGGGGCCATTAATGCCGCGATCATCGCCGGCAATGGTCCCGAAACACGTGTCGATCGCCTCAAGGAATTCTGGGAGATGGTATCGTCTCCGGTATCCTGGAGCCCGGTGACGCCGGGCGATCGCGCCCGCTCGCTGTTCAATGAAACGAGCGCCGCGCTGATTGCTACCTTCGGCGTGCCCGGCTTTTTCACGCCGCGCGTTCCGCCTGCACCCTGGTGGCCGCCCGGTAGTCCGCAATCGCAGAGCTATTATGACACCGCGCCCTTGAAGAAGACGCTGGAGCGGTTGGTCGACTTCGATCGCATCAATGATTTGAAGACGCGACTGAGTGTCGGCGCGGTCAGCGTGACCTCGGGCAATCTGAAATATTTCGATAATTTCGAATTCAGGAAGCTCGGCAAGAAGATCGGACCCGAGCACATCATGGCCTCCGGTGCGCTGCCGCCCGGCTTTCCTTCTATCAAGATCGAGGACGAGCACTATTGGGACGGGGGCATCGCCTCCAACACGCCGCTCGATTACGTGCTGGGTGAGGAAACCAACCGCGATCTTCTGATCTTCCAGGTCGACCTGTTCAGCGCGCGCGGCGACTTGCCGGCGTCGCTGCTGGAGGCCGCGGAGCGCGAAAAAGACATCCGCTATTCCAGCCGTACGCGCATGACTACCGACAAAAACAAGCAACTGCACAACGCGCGTAAGGCGCTGCGTGAGCTGCTTGGAAAACTGCCCGATAACCTCAAGAACGATCCGTCGGTGGAAGTGCTCTGCAACGCGGCGAAGGAGAACACCGTCACCGTCGTGCACCTGATCTACAAGAGCAAGAACTACGAAACCTCCTCCAAGGATTACGACTTTTCACACATAGCTATGGTCGAGCACTGGAACGCGGGCGTCCGCGACGTTCATCAGTCGATGCGTCACAGGGATGTGCTCGAGCGCCCGCAATCCGGCGAGACCATGATGGCCTACGATATGTCGGGGGCTGTTCCCAAGACCCCCGGTGCCAAGCAGGAGTGAATGCAATGGGTACGTTGAAAGGCAAGACTGCCGTCGTGACCGGCTCGACCAGCGGCATCGGATTGGCCTATGCGCGGGCGTTCGCCGCCGCCGGCGCCAATGTCGTCCTCAACGGTATGGGTGTCCCGGCCGATATCGAGCGCGAGCGCTCCGGCATCGAGACCGATTTCAAGGTCCGCGCCGTGCATTCGCCCGCCGACATGACCAAGCCCGCCGAGATCGCCGAAATGATTGCACTCGGCGAGAAGACGTTCGGCTCGGTCGACATCCTCGTCAACAATGCCGGCATCCAGTTCGTGTCGCCGATCGAGGAATTTCCGCCCGAGAAGTGGGAAGGCATCATTGCGATCAACCTGTCGTCTGCTTTTTATGGCATCCGTGCCGCAGTCCCCGGCATGAAGAAGCGCGGTTGGGGCCGTATCATCAACACCGCATCCGCCCATTCGCTGGTCGCTTCGCCGTTCAAGTCGGCCTATGTCTCGGCCAAGCACGGCATCGCCGGTCTCACCAAGACGGTGGCACTGGAGCTTGCGACGTTCAAGATCACCTGTAACTGCATTAGTCCCGGGTACGTCTGGACGCCGCTGGTCGAAAAGCAGATTCCGGAGACCATGAAGGCGCGCAACATGACCAAGGAGCAGGTCATCAACGACGTACTGCTGGACGCGCAGCCGACCAAGGAATTCGTGACCTCGGAGCAGGTCGCGGCGCTCGCGCTGTTCCTGTGCAGCGACGATGCCGCCCAGATCACCGGTGCCAACCTGTCGATCGACGGCGGCTGGACCGCGGCGTAAAATTGCAGGCGGCCGGGCGCGAACGCAATTCCTATTGGGTGACGCTCCGGGCTGCGGCCGCGACACTTTCCGTCGCGATGTGCAATTCACTGAAGCCAAGCTTGCTGGCCACCAGAATCAGCACGGTGGCCAGCAGCAGCCTGAGCACCGTTTCCGGCACGCGAACGGCGCAGTAGCTGCCGATGATGATGCCGGGCAGCGAGCCGATCAGCAGCACGCCCATCAGCGCCCAATCGACCGAACCCAGCGCCCAGTGACCAATGCCGGCGACCAACGTCAGCGGCACCGCGTGCGCAATGTCGGAGCCAACGATAGTTGCCATCGGCAGGCGCGGATAGAGCAGCAGGAGCGCGGTGACGCCAACCGCGCCGGCGCCGACGGAGGAAAGCGAAACCAATACGCCGAGCGCTACGCCCACCAGTACGGTCGCGTGGTCGGTGGTCGAAGCGTCTAGCCGCTCCATGCGCCGGCGGTATCGCTCCATGATGGCCTTGCGGAAGATCAACGAGGTCGCGGTCAGGATCAGCGCAAAGCACAGCACCAGATTGATCAAGCTACGCGCCGCATCCCCATGAAGTTCGAGCTGCCACAGCACGAGCAATGTGACGAGGCTCGCCGGAATGCTGCCGCTGGCGAGGCGGATCACCGCCGGCCAGTGAATACTCTGCGACCAGCCATGCACGAGGCTGCCGCCGGTCTTGGTCGCCGCGGCGTAAAGCAGGTCCGTGCCAACAGCAGTCGACGGATGGACGCCGAACAGCAGGATCAGGAGCGGCGTCATCAGCGAGCCGCCGCCGACACCCGTCATCCCGACTAAGAGGCCGACGCCAAATCCCGATGCAACGTAAAGGGGATCAATCATTTCCAGGTCAGATCTTTGATTTCGTGGAGTATATAGCAGCGCAGGTGTGGGCGTCCTGATTGACTGAAATAAGAATGTTTTTTGTTCGCCCGAAATGCGCTGGATAATTTCTCCATTATGCCAGCACGACGATAGCGACATCCTTTGGCCTCAAATGAGGCCGCCGCAGGGAACACAGCGATAATCATTTGTTCCCGGTGTGAAGAGGCGGCGATGTTGCGCGATCCTGTCCTATCCGGATCAGCCTTTCCCGAACGCCAGCACGTGCAGGCCGAGCCGCCGGCGCACGATCCAGAACAGCAGCACCGTCTCGAACGCCAGCGAGATCGAGGTCGCGGCCGCCGCGCCGTGACCGCCGAAGCGCGGCACCAGCATCACGCAGAGCACAACGTTCATGACGAAGGCGAGCGCATAGGCCAGGGCGCAGATGTGCTGATGGCCAAGCATGTTGAGCAGCCGCTCGACTGGGCCAATCGCGGAGCGCACCACGAGTCCGACAGCGGCGATGAACATGATGTCATAGCCGACCACGAATTGCGGCCCGAACAGCCACAATAGCGGCTTGCCGAGCGCCAATAGCAGGATGGTTGCGGCAAGCGACGGCCAGAACGTCCACTGGATCGCATGTGCCACATAGGCCGATAGCCGCTGCTTGTCGCCCTGCGCATGATATTCTGCAAAGCGATGCGCCGTCGTTGCCGACATCGCGTAGTGAATGAACGAGACCAGCGCCAACGTCTTCACCACGGCGAAATAGATGCCGACTTCTTCCGACGAGCGGAATTGCTGCAGCACCAGGACGTCGGTGTAGGACAGCAGCAGGTAAAATCCTTCGACCATCAGGATCGGCAGCGAGACCGCGAGCCAGCCGCGGAAATCATAGGCCTTGGGGCCGGGTTCGACATGGCCGCCGAGCCTGCGGTTGAGCACGACCATCTGGCCGATCATCGCGATCCATACCGCCGCGGCGCTCGCCAGCATCGCGGCGGTGGCGCCGAGATTGAAGCCGAGCACGAAGGCACCGGCAGTGAAGCCGACGATCAGCGCCTGCCGCACGATGAATTGCGGCATCAGGCCGAGTTGCATCCAGTCATGCGATCGCGCGATGCCGTCCTGGGTGTTGGCGACGACGAAGGCCGGCAGTGTCAGGCAGCCAATATAGAGAGGAACGATCGCATTGGCCTCGATCCACGGCGACAATGCCTTCACCACGCCCGCCAGCAGCAGCGAGACGAGGGAGGAAACCGTGAAGGTGATCCAGCGGCTGCCCGAGAGAAAGCCGCGCAGCAGGGCATGTTCGCCACGGATCCGGTACTCCGGAATGATCTTCTGCGCCGATGCCGAGATGCCGAAATCCATCATGCTGCCGAGCAGAAGCACCCAGGTCCAGACATAGACATAGACGCCGTAATCCGAGCCGCCCATCCAGCGCGCCAGCAGGATCTGCGAGAAATAAGCGAGCGCAGCGCTGAGCACGCGGATGATGAAGATCGTGCCGGCCAGGCGCCGCGTGACGGAAGCTTCATTGGAGCCGCCGAGCATCGCGCGCAGGCGCGCGATCACGCCGGCAGGCGGGGCGGTTGCGGATTGCGTATCCATCACGGCCACAAGGGTGCATCCCCGAAATACGCCGCGAGGTAGCGGCGATCGGTTGGATGTATCAACCATTCGTTAAGATTCGGTTGGGCGGAACCTGTCAGGTCCCGTTGGCGGGGTACCCTGAAAGGGGCTTTGTAGTCGCATGCCGGGCGAGCTTTGCGCGTTTTGCGACCGACGCGACGCGCGCCTAATGATCGTTAGCACCGGGCGAGCTGGAGATGGGCTTCAGCGAGCCCGGCTCGCTGGACAGGGCGGTGGGCGACGGTCTGGGGGAGGTCTCGCGATACCAATAGACGGAGGCAAGGTTCGCGCTCACTTTCGATCAGTAACGATCGGACGCTCGGAACGTTGGCCTAGCCGAGAGGCGAGAATGGATCGGCGAATTGGGCATCATCGCATGAGCAGGGTTGGAGAGGGATGCGACCCGCGTGAGTGATCGCAAATCGCATCCGGGCAGATTTGGCTCAATTAGCTGATAGCTTTTGCTTGTCGTCCGCCTGTGGCGTCCGATCGATTCCCCAGCGCAATGTTGGCGACAGCAGGAGGTCGGTTTTGAATGCGTTGCTCGTCGTGTCCCATTTCATCCAGGGTATCGAGTCGATGTAGGGAACTGGTGGCAAGGTGATCGAAGTCACGGCGCGATCGGAAGGCTGCTGGTTATGCGGACTATCCATTCCCCACGCTGCCAGCGCCGGCATGGCCAACGCCGTACCGATGCAAGCTGCAATCAAGCGCCGGATAAAGCGGCGATCCTTGGTGGCCTTTTTGCCCATCTCCGCCCGAGCGGAGACAATGGTGTGATCAGTGATCATCTCATCCTCCTATCGTTCGAAAACTGATCCAGGCGATTGTTGCGAAGCTCATTGCGAACATGAGCCAATCCAGAGCGAGCGCTGCACGCTTGAGCGGCCTTCGCCGAACAGATGTGCTCATCTCAAGCTCCCGTCGTTGCATCCTTTCTTTGTTTGGCGAATGCGTCGCTTGGTTTCGAAGCCAGGCTCTGCATTCAGTAGCGCCCCTGCGGCGTCAAAGCGCCTCCGGCGCGGAAAACGATCTGGGAGGCGGAAAAATTGGGTTCAAGAGGTCGGCCAAAAATTTTTGATGCGCGCGGGGACCGGCCGAGCTGTAGCCTTGCGCAACTGTCGCTGGTGCCGAAACGATGCAGGTCACCGGAACAAAACCGCCGTGTCATGGTTTAATGCGCGGAGCCATCGCCCGCCGTCACAACGGCGCCTGTAGCGGATAGCCAAAGGTCTAAAGGACCCGCCGTTATTCAACACGAGCGCTCGCGCGGATAGCCAAAGGCGATGGCTGCCATCCAACCCGTATGGTCCCGCGCCCAAGCCGCGAGATGGACGACCCAAGCGACCTGGTTCTGGCGATGTTAGGATTGGCGATAGCTGCCGTCATGCTGGTGGCTGGTACGCTCTATCTCGTCATGACGCCCGATCCCCTGCCAGTCCATACGGCGCCGCCGGCCGTGCAGGCAATGCCCCCAGTCTCGTAGCGCATTCCTTTCGTACCGTTGGTTGCCGAACAGGAGGGCACATCTTGCCGCGCAGCGTGTCGGCACTCGGTCGGCGCGTGAGCGCCCGGCTTCGGAGCGACTTTCCGGCGACGGCGATACCGGTTGCTGGGCTGGCGGGAACTTTTCTGATTTTTTGAACTTTTAGCTCCGGTCGCATGGTGCGGCCGGGGAGGACAATATGAAACTGCTTGTTACCGCTATTACGATCACCACTGCGCTGGCTGTAAGCCCGGCTTTTGCTGCGAAGATGGCGGCTTGCACCAGCGAAAACATGGCCAAACTCGTCACCTCCAGCGCCACTATGCCTGACACTCCGGCTAAGGCTGCGATGATGAAGGAGATGGGTGCGGCAAATGCCGCTATGGCAAAGGGCGATATGCGGGGTGCTTGCAAGAGCTATATGCGCGCTCAGCAAATCAGCGGGCAGAAAAGCTAGGAGTTATCCCCAAAGGAGAGCCGGCTGACCGGCTCTCCTCGTATCGAAAACATTTCTGAACCGGTTCGGAAAGCCTTTTGGCGCGGCGCGCAGGTGTTTCTTGCGCGCCGATGGCGTTATCGAACGCTTGGCGAAAGCTGGCAGGCCTCAATTCAGATTGACGTTGAACTCGTAGGCCCGGTCGCCACCGACGAGGGTCAGCTTGAGCGCGGCTCCTTCGGGGCTGGCGCCGGGAGGCAGGCCCTCGAGTTCGAATGCGAAGCGCTTGACGCCGGGCGGACTTTGCTCGACCAGCCTCGGCACCGGCAGCGCCCAGTCGGGCGTCGGCCCCTCGACGAACAGGTTGACCTCCTTGGCCTCGGGCGCCGTGACATCGACCAGCACGCCAGTCTTTCCCTCGCGTCTGACGTCGCGGATGGTCAGCGGATTGGGGTCACCGATATTGGCAGGCTTCGGCACCGCATTGAGCGCATCGGACAGCGTGCCGTCCTCGGTGCTTGCCACGCTGGCAAAGGCGAGTTCGGCGCGGGCCTCGACGGGTATGCAGATCTTCTCGCAGACCGCGTAACTGATGTTGGCCCGCAGCATCACCGGCTTGTCGGCATTCTTGGCGACGATGCGCAGCGGCAGCACGACCTGCTGCTTGTAGCCCAGCGCCGTGCCGCCGGCGCCGTCGTCAAATTTGGTTGGCGCCGGCCACAGCACCGTCACGGCTTCGACATTATCGGATTTGGAGAAATCGAAGCGGGGCGGGACGCCGGAATCGCCCGGGGTGCGCCAATAGGTCTTCCAGCCCGGCTGCAACTGAATGGCAATGCCGCCGAGCAGCACAGTGCCGCTGCGCGATCCCGCCAGCAGCCGAAGCGCGGAATGTGCGTCGTGTTGCCACGGCGAAGCATCCTGGGCGCGAACCTCCGGTGCTGTACACGCGAGATATAGTGCGGCGACGCCGAGCGCGGCGCGCAGGGGAACCATCAGGATCATGGCACGTCTTTACAAGCAAGTTTCGGCGCTAACCATTGAATTGCGTGTGATCGCAGGGCGAATGATACCGGAAGCTTGATTGACAGAAACCGCACCCGATATCAGGATATGATACCATCAAGAGAGGCCTTTTTCGGATGAGCCCTGAAGGCAAGACACCGAAGCCCGTTCGCCGCAAACCCGCCGGCCTTGGCGACAATTCGTCCGGCGAAGGCTATCTGGACGGCCGCCTGCTGATCGCGATGCCTGTCATGGGCGATCCGCGCTTCGAGCGCTCTGTCATCTATATGTGCGCCCATTCGTCGGAAGGCGCGATGGGCATCATCGTCAACCGTCCGGCCGGCAGCATCGATTTTCCGGGATTGCTGGTGCAACTCGACATCATCCAGAAGGCCGACCAGATCAAGCTGCCGGAAACCGCCGAAACGTTGCAGGTGCTGCGAGGCGGCCCGGTCGATACCGGCCGCGGCTTCGTGCTGCATTCGAGCGATTTCTTCATCAAGGACGCGACGCTGAACATCGACGAGGGCATCTGCCTGACGGCAACGGTGGATATCCTCAAGGCCATCGCCCAGGGCACTGGACCAAAGCACGCGATCCTGGCGCTGGGCTATGCCGGCTGGGCGCCGGGCCAGCTCGAGAACGAGATCCAGCACAATGGCTGGCTGCATTGCGACGCCGATCCGGATCTGATTTTCGGCGACGACGTCGAAGAAAAGTACCAGCGCGCGCTGCGCAAGATCGGCATCGATCCCGGCATGCTGTCGAACGAAGCCGGGCACGCCTGAGGTCGTCATTGCCGGGCTCGACCCGGCAATCGATCAAAAAGATGCTTTTGCGAAGGTGATGGATGCGCGGGTCCCGGCTACGCCAAGGCTTCGCCGCGGCTTTCCAGTGCTGGCGCGCCGAAGCTTTAGCGCAGGCGGCAAGCCCGCGCATGACGGTCTGTGAGCGTCGACAGATTACTCCGCCGCCTGTTGCGCCACCGTCGGCTCGGTGCCGGCGACCGTAGCGCGGCGCATGTCGCGCGGTTGCGACTGATCGTAGCGCCGCACCCGGTGCATGGTCTGGCGGTTGTCCCACATCACGAGGTCATGCAACGTCCATTTGTGAACGTAGACGAATTCCGGCTGCGTTGCGTGCTCAGTGAGGTCGCGCAGCAGAAGCCGCGCCTCGGGCATGCTCATGCCTTTGATGGCGCCCGCATGCGACGACAGATACAGCGACTTGCGGCCATGCACCGGATGCGTCCGCACCAGCCGCTGCAGCACCGGCTTGAACATCTCTTTCTCTTCATCGGTATAATCGAGGAAGCCGAGCGAGCCGCGCGAATACATCAGCGAATGCTCGCAGATCAGGTCTTCGATCTCGGCCTTGGTCTCGTCGTCGAGCGCATCATAGGCCGCGCGCATATCGGCAAATTCGGTATTGCCGCCCTTCGGGTTCACCACCCGCGCGGACAACAGTGAGAATTTCGCCGGGATCGGGCGGAACGAGCTGTCGGAATGCCAGAGGCAATTGCCAAGATTGAAGAGATGCGCGCGGCTGTCGCGCGGCAGCGGCTTGCCGTCCTTGCCGAGATTGGAGACGTCGTTCAGGCCCGTGGTGAGGCGATACTCTTCCTTCTTTACGATCGTGCCGCCGCGCGCCTTTTCGCGCTCGCCGAAATTCAGCGCAAAGGCCAGCTGCTGCTCGTCAGTGATGTCCTGGCCGTGAAACACCAGCACGGCATATTTGTCCATGGCCGCTTCGACCTCGGCCGCCTGCTCCTTGGTGAGCGGCACGCGCAAATCGAGGCCGGACACCTCGCCGACAAAATGCTTGTGCAACTGACGAATGGCCAAGGCCATGGGCTGCTCTCCCCTAATATTGCTTTTTCGGAAAGGCTACTCCCGAGGCGCGCGATGTCAACGAGCCCGGGTCTGCCGGCGCCGCATGGCCTTGTGTCCCGGACGCAGGTAGCTTCACTTAAACGGTGAACCGCAGGGCAGGGACGCACTGGACGCCGGTTCAGCATTGCATCCTGCGCAGCATCCGGGAACGCTCAGGCATTCCTGGCCATGAGCCCTCCGTCCACGGGAATGACGGCGCCGGTCAGGAACGAGGCGGCCGGCAGGCAGAGGCTCAGCGTCATGTGCGCCACTTCCTCAGGATCGCCGTAGCGGCCGAGCGCGGTGCGGCGCTTGGCGTAGATCGTCTTGTGCTCTTCGGAAATCCGTTCGGTAATCGCAGTGCGGATTGGACCCGGGCAGATGCAGTTCACGGTGATGCCCTCGCGGCCGAGTTCGACGGCGAGCGAGCGGGTGAGGCTGGTGACGCCGCCCTTCGCCGCAGAGTAGGGGCTGTGCAGCGCGGTCGCGCCGAGCGCCTCGGTCGAGGCGATATTGACGATGCGCGGGCACTTCGATCGGCGCAAATGCGGCAGCGCGGCGCGGATGATGCGTGGATGCGCTGACAGCATCACGGACAGTGCCTTGTCCCAGGCGGCATCATAACCTTGCTCGTCGATCGCCACGCGCACGGAGATGCCGGCATTGTTGATGACGATATCGAGTCCGCCAAAATGGGCGGCGACATCGTTGACGACCCTGATGATGTCATCGGGCTTGGCGACATCAAGCACCCAGGCTTTCGCGGCGCCGCCTTTTGCGGTGATCTCGCCGGCGACGGCCTGTGTGGCTTCCGCATTGAGATCGGTGACGGCAACATTGGCTCCCTCGGCCGCGAACACCAGCGCCGTAGCGCGGCCCATGCCGCTGGCGGCACCGGTGACGAGAACGGTCAGGCCTTTGACCGAGCGGCTGAGCTCTTTGAAATCTGACATGATGTGATCCGGACAGAGGTGCGCGTTGCAGGATTGACAAGGCTGGCACCGATCCGCAGACAGGTCAAACGAAGCCGAGCGAGGTGCAAACGTGAACGATATTAGGACGAGTTTCTGATGGTCAAATTCCTCGATGAAGGCTTGAACTAGAGCACAACAAAAAAGGATCGCAGGGATGAACGAACTGGATTTCAGCGGCAAGCAGGTGTTGGTGGTTGGTGGCTCCAGCGGCATCGGTAACGGCATCGCGCAGGCCTTTCGCGCAAAGGGCGCGAAGGTCGCGGTCTGCGGCACCCGCAATAGCGCGGCCGATTACTCGCCCGACGAGGGATCGCATCTTGAAGGGCTCGACTATTTTCAGCTCGACGTCAGCGATGCGCAGGCCATTCAATTCCTCAAGCCGTCTTTCGAAAAACTCCATGTGCTGGTGCTCGCGCAAGGCGCGGTGATCTACCGCCGCGGCGAGTTCGAGATGGAGGGCTTTCGAAAAGTGCTGGAAGTCAACCTGATCAGCTTGATGGCGTGCGCGACCAAGTTTCAGCCGATGCTGAGTGCGAGCCAGGGATCGCTGATCATCGTCAGTTCGACCGCCGCCTATCATTCCACCATGGGCAATCCAGCCTACAACGCCTCGAAGACCGGCGCGGTGGGCCTGACGCGCACGCTTGGTGAGGCCTGGGCGGGAAACGGCATTCGCGTCAACGGCATCGCGCCCGGCCTGGTCGACACCAAGATGACCAAGGCGACCACGGCTAATCCGAAAAGGCTCGAAGGCGCGCTGGAGCGGATTCCACTGAAGCGGCTCGGCACGCCCGCCGATATGGCCGGCGCGGCGCTGTTCCTTGCCTCGCCGCTGGCGTCCTACATCATCGGCCAGACGATCGTGGTCGATGGCGGGCTGATCCTGTAAGCCCAACACTCGGCGTAAAGCGAGCAGCCGGAACCCGGACCGCGCTCGTCGGTTACTTCAGTTGAAAAACAGGAGTAACCGCGATGGACAAGGATCGGATTGTCGGCTCGGCGAAGGAGTTTGGCGGTAAGGTCGAAAGCGCGGCCGGCGACATGGCCGGCGATGCGAAGACGCAAGCCGAGGGCCGCGTGCGCGAAGCGGCCGGCACCGTGCAGAATCTTTACGGCCAGGCCAAGGATGCCGCCCGCGACGCCACCGACGCTGCCGTCAACTATGCCAAGGATGCTTACGAAAACAGCGGCGCGACGGTTCGCAGCGGCCAAAAAGCGGTGGCGAAGACCGTGCAGGAAAATCCGCTCGGCGCGCTATTGGTCGCAGCCGGAATTGGATTCGCGCTGGCGCTGCTGATGACGCGCCCGCCGCGCCGTCCGCCGCCGCCGCGCTGGCGCTATTACGGCTAAACCGTAGCAGTCATTCCGCGACGCGCAGCAGCGCGAAGGCCGAAACCAGACGTTTTGGATCGAGACGTACGACGCTGTGCAATAGCACACCGTAATTCGATGCCGGCGCATCGCTTCGGATGGCAGCCCTTATCGC
This sequence comes from Bradyrhizobium hereditatis, assembly GCF_020329435.1. GTDB lineage: Bacteria > Pseudomonadota > Alphaproteobacteria > Rhizobiales > Xanthobacteraceae > Bradyrhizobium > Bradyrhizobium hereditatis. The sequence continues at coordinate 49,049 of NZ_JAGKJK010000011.1, forward strand.
ATGAATGCGCCGGGCGGCATCTCGGCCGATCGTCCAACGCTACCCGGCGGACGCGGCGCGCCCGGAGCAAACGGTCCACCACGCGGCGGTGCGGCCGCGGGAGGCGCGGGCGGCCGCGGCGCCGCACCGAAGCCGCCGAAGAAGTCGCGCAGCGACGGCCCGTTGTTTTGCGGCGGCCGAATCTGCATCGGCGGCGGCGGCAGTCTCCTCTGCTGTTGCTGCAGCGTTTGCTGCGGCGGCGGCAGCAGAAGCTGTTTCTGGGCGGGCGCAGCCGCGACCGCTCCGCTAGGCGAAGTGGCCGCAACCGGCGTATCGCCTCTGGCCGGCTCGCGGCCGATTTCCCGGCGAGGCCAGACGTAATCGTCGGCTCGGCCGGCAGGCGGCGCCAGCGCTTCACCCTTCACCAGCGTGCGCGCGGCGAGCGCGTCGACCGCCGCCGGGCGCGAGCCGGGACCACCGAGCAGCTGATCGGTGCCGACCGAAGAGGCCACCAGCGGCATCACCGGTCCGGCCAAGGGGCGCGGCGCCGGCTGGCCGGGTGCGACATTGGCCTCTGGTGTCGTCGGCTCGATCGGCACGGCGATCGGTCCGGAGCGCGCTGCCAAGAGGCGCGTCACCTCGCGCTCGACATAATGCGCAAGCTTGCGCGCGCCGGGCTTGGTGAAGAAGACGCCATCGGCGGTGCGGAGTTGCCGGATCTGGCCTTCGAAATCGGGACCCTTCTGCAGGAAGCGGCCGGCTTCATCGACAAAGCCATCCCAGATATCGACATAGGTGATGCCGGCCTTGCCCGCGCCATCGCGATAGAGCGCATCGAGGAACAGCATGTCGGCTGTTCCCTTTTGCCCGCGGATCGCCGGCAGGCCGACCCACAGCACCGGCACGCCCTTGGATTTCAGGATGCCGATCAGCTCTTCGATCTTCTTGGCATAGAGCTCGACCCAGCGCTCGTCGCGGAATTCGTAGAGCCCGCCGCCCGAACGTGCGTTCTTGTCCGGCGCGCCGCTCTGTGGCGCGTCGTCGGTCGCATCGTCAGGCGACAATTCGGCATCGGCAGGTTTGTCGTCGCGTTTGGCGGTATCAGTCGAACCTTCCGGCTTCGGCTTGGCGTCCGCCGGCTTGGTGGCGTCCGGCTTGCCGCGCGCGTCCTTCTTCTCTTCCTTCTTGTCGGTCTTCTTCTCGGTGGCCGCCTCGCGGATCGCCTGGCGGTCGTGGAGGCCGAGCATGACGACGATGGCGTCAGCCTTTTCGGTGGCGAGGATGCCCTTTGCGGCCGCGGCCCAATCGGCGGGCTCGCCGCGCGGCTGATACTTGATCAGGCCAGAGACGGTCTTGTGCTTGCGGATCACGCCCATGTCGGGCTGCTCAGAATAGGCGTCTTCCAGGCCGTAGCCGAGCCAGTCGGCCATGGCGTCGCCGAGCACCAGCACGTTACGCTCCGGCACCGTGTCGCGCTTGGCGGGCGCCGGTGCGCGGGAGAAATCCTGGCGCGGCGCCTGCTGTTGAGGCTGCTGCTGGAAGGGCGCAAAGAAATCGCCACCGAACCAGCCGCCGCCGCGTTGTGGCGCTTGCCGCGGCGCACCGCCGAATCCGCCGAAGTTGAAAAACTGCGCGGAAGCCGGTCCCGCGATCCCCACCAGAAGTGCGATCGCAACCGCCAGCGCCACCAGCGGGCCGGTCTCGGTGAACACGTGCAAGAAGGATTTTGGCTTTCGCATCCGGCTCGGTCGCAAAATGGATCGTGAAGCGTCAAATATAGTATTGGAATCGGACCACAAGCGGGCAGATTTTCCCCATAAACATAAGCCGGTGTTCCCGCCGGACCGTCAAGACTTCTGCCGAATCTTGGTTTTGGGGCTCCCTTCGGCCCCCAAACGCGGGGTTTCACCGCCCTCTCAGGCGCTCCAGCACGTCCGCCGAGGCGAATCCGTCCGCCGGCGCGCCGATGGAGGCCTGGAAGCTGCGGAGCGCCTCCCGCGTCTGGCCGCCGAACTGGCCGTCCGGGGTGCCGCGGTAGAAGCCGCGCTGGGCTAGAAGCTGCTGCAGTTCCAGCCGCTCCGCCCGCGACAGCACCCGTTCCTGGCGCGGCCAGGGCTGCACGAAGGGCGGTCCGCCGCGCAGGCGGTCGGCAAAATGGCCGATCGCCAACGCATACGCCTCCGCCGGGTTGTATTTCATGATCACCCGGAAATTCTGCAGCATCAGGAAGCCAGGTCCCTGCATGCCGGCAGGTGCCAGAAGGTAGGCCTTTTCGGCCGTATCGGGGAAAGGTTTGCCGTCGGCCCGGGTCAGGCCTTGGGCCTGCCACTGCGCGATCGTCATTGCCTTGGATTTGTCCGCCAGCATGAAATTGAAGCCCTGCGGCAGCACCACCTCGTATCCCCAACTCCGGCCGGTCTGCCAGCCGTCCTTCTTGAGGTTGTTGGCGGTGGAGGCGATCAGGTCGGCGGCGTTATCGACGACGTCGCGGCGGCCATCGCCATCTCCATCGACCGCATAGCGCTTGAAGGCGGTCGGCATGAACTGCGTCGGCCCGAACGCGCCCGCCCAGGAGCCGCGCATCTGTTCGGGACGCAGATCGCCGCGGTTAAGGATTTCCAGCGCGGTGAGGAACTCGTCCTTGAAATAGGCCTGTCGGCGGCCGATGCAGGCGAGCGTCGCCGTCGAATTCACCACGCTGCGGTCGCCGATCTGGGTCGAGTAGTTGGATTCGATGCCCCAGATCGAAGCGACGACGTAGCGATCGACGCCATAGCTTCTCTCCACCGCATCGAATTGCGGTTTGTATTTCGCAAGGATCTCGCGCCCCTTGGCGAGGCGGTTGTCGTTCACGAGAATGTCGAGATAGTCCCAGATCGCCTTGGTGAATTCGGGCTGCGAATCCATCAGGTCCATGATGCGCAAATCAGGCTCGAGGCCTGCGGTGAAGCGCTGGAAATTTTCTTGGTTGATGTTGCGCCGTGCGGCATCAGGCCACATCGAGGCGACGCAATTTTGAAAATTCTCTGCCGCCTGCCGGATCGCACTCGCGGTCATCAGGGGATGGCCGGAAGCGCCGTCCTCGCCGCTCCACGGCGGCGGAGCGCCGTTCGGGCCCGGCGCTGCCTGCGGCGCAGGAGTGGCCTTCGGACCCGAGAAGATGTTGCCCAAAAAGTTCGAAATCCCGTCGCTGCCGGCCGATTGAGCATAGGACGGGGTGACGAAAGTTGCCGGACAGGAACACAACAGCGCGGCCGCGATTAAGATCGCGCCGGTTCGATTACTCATCGCTCGTTCAGCTACGCCCATGCAGTGTCCGTCCGTCGTAACCAACCCAGTGCCAGAAGTCCCTGCCACGGTTTCCAATAGCTTAACAGTGGGCATTTTGTTGTCGCGCCGCCCGCGCGCAAGGGAGGTGAATGGTCACCATACATCCGCCTTTGTTCGGGGCTGCAAACCGGCTATCAACGTGCTTTCAAAGCACTTTCCTCATTTCTAAGGCTCCCGATATCCCATGAAAATCCGTAAAGCCGTTTTTCCGGTCGCCGGCCTAGGCACCCGCGTCCTGCCCGCCACCAAGGCGATGCCCAAGGAGATGCTGACCATCGTCGACAAGCCGCTGATCCAGTATGTGGTCGACGAAGCCAAGGAGGCCGGGATCGAGCATTTCGTCTTCGTTACCGGTCGCAACAAGGGCGTGATCGAGGACCATTTCGACCGCATGTTCGAGCTCGACACCACGCTGGCTCAGCGCGGCAAGAAGGCCGAGCAGGACATTCTGGCGCGCGACCAGCCTGAAGCCGGCGCCATGAGCTTCACCCGCCAGCAGGCGCCGCTCGGCCTCGGACATGCGGTCTGGTGCGCGCGCCACATCGTCGGCGACGAGCCGTTCGCGGTGGTGCTGCCGGATGAACTGGTGCTGAACACGCCGGGCTGCCTGAAGCAGATGATCGAGGCAGCAGCCACGCTCGGCGCCAAGTCCAATCTGCTTGCGGTCGAAGCGGTGCCTGACGATCTCACCCACCAATACGGCATTTGCGGCGTCGGCAAGCGCCTCGCCAGCAACATGTTCGAGGTCGACGGCATGGTCGAGAAACCGCCGAAGGGTACGGCGCCGTCAAACCTCTCGATCACCGGGCGCTATATCCTGCAGCCGGAAATCTTCAAGATCCTGGAAAAGCAGGAGCGCGGTGCGGGCAACGAGATTCAGCTCACCGACGCGATGAAAACCCTCGCCAAGACGCAGAAATTCTATGGCGTGGAGTTCGCGGGCGAGCGGCACGATTGCGGCTCGAAGTCAGGCTTCCTGCGCGCCAACATTGCCTACGGCATGGCTCGCGACGAACTGCGCGACAGCCTGCGGGCGGAGATGAAGAAGTATCTGGCGAAGTGAGGAGAGGGGCGCATTCCGCGTTCCTCAGCTGTCATCATCCGCGAAAGCGGATGATCCAGTACTCCACGGCGTTGATGCTCGATCCGAAGCGGTCCGACGTACTGGATGCCCGCCTTCGGGCATGACGACACTGATTCCTAAGCCACCAGCGCGAGCTGCGGGATTGCGGCGACCACCGACTGGTTGCGGCCGTTGGCTTTGGCGGCGTAGAGCGCCTTGTCGGCGGCTTCGATGAGGTCGGACCAATTTAGCGACGCAGACGGCGTTATGCTGGCCACGCCGATGCTAACGGTCGTCACGCCCGGATCTTCCGACCACTGCTCGACTTTCAGGCGGATGGTCTCGGCAACAGCGAAGGCTTCGATCGCCGAGAGGCCCGGCAGCAGCACCGCGAACTCCTCGCCGCCGTAGCGTGCCGAACAATCGCCGGCCCGCCGCACCGCGTCCGAAATGCAGATCGCGATGCCGACCAGCACCTGATCGCCGGCCTGATGCCCGAACGTGTCGTTGTAGGATTTGAAATGATCGGCATCGATCATCAGCACCGCGACCGGCGTCTTGTTGCGCGCCGCCCGCCGCCATTCGGCGTCGATCTCGATATCAAACTTGCGCCGGTTCTTCAGCCCGGTGAGCGAATCGGTGGTAGCCAGCTCTTCGAGCTTGTCCTCGGCCTCGGCGCGGCGGCCGATCTCGCGCGCGAGGAACAGCGTGGTGCCGACCACGAACAGGATCAGCACCAGCATAATGGCTCCGATCCGCAGCACTTCGCGGTGCCAAAGCTTCAGGATGCTGTCTAGCGGCTTGCCGACCACGACAAAGAACAAGTTCGTGCTGCCGCTCCTGACGTAAAGCCGCGGTGTCGGATCGACGGGCCCGACGCCGGCATAGGAGCCGCCGGATTCCACTTTGGCCGCTGGGCCAGATTCTTTCCGATGATGTCGAGGTCGAACGGTTTGCGCATGATGATCGTTCGATCCTGACGCAATACCGTGATCGTATCGCCGGGATCGAGCGTGAGCCGGCCGAACAGTTCATGGAAATAGCTGAAACGGATCGAGCCCACCACAACGCCGAGGAAGCCGCCGTCGGAGTCATTGATGCGCCGGCTGAGCACGATCGAATAGGCGCTGCGGCGCAGCATCGGGCGGCTCATATAGAGGCCGACATCAGGACTGGCGCGATGGACCTGAAAGTACTCCTCGTCGCTGCGATCCTCCGGTGCCGGATCGAGACTTGAGGCGTCGTGCGTCAGCTTGCCCTCCGTGTCGAACACCTGGATCACGCCAAAATGTTTGGCGGTGGCGGCATGATCGAACAGGATCAGGTGCTGGATCTCCTTGCTGACGCCCTTGACTTCCGGCAACACCAGATTGCTGGCGACGGCGCGCAGCGACAGATCGTAGAGCTCGATATTGCGGCTGATATCTGCGTCGATGCCAGCTGCGAGATTCTCCAGCGTCTGGCGTGCGAGCTCTTCCTCGCCGCGGCGCATGTCGAGCATGACGCTGGTGCAAATCGCGGAGAAGCCGATCACGGTTGCGATCGAGGATGCAATCAAGAGCTTCACGGACAAGCGCCAGGGCCGGCGGCCGGAGACTTTCCTGAACCAACCCTTTCCGGCCACGTCGCTTTGCCGTCCGAATAGCATCGTCTGCTCCAGGCCATCCGGTATGCGCCGTATAAATTGTTGCGGCCTTAAGCGGCGAGCGGGTTATGATAAAGAGTTAACGGCTGGTTGCCGGCGCCGACGGTTTTGTGCAAATCACCATCGAGGACCCGCGTGAACGTTTACGACCCGTTACGGGACTATCTGAAGGCGCAAACGCGTTCCGAATTCGTGCTGAGTTTTGAGGAGATCGAGGAGATCATCGACGCCGCGCTGCCGCGTGCGGCCCAGCGTGCGTCGTGGTGGGACAGCCTGCGCAGCCCGCAGGAAAAGATGCCGCAGCGCGAGGCGTGCCTCGAAGGAGGCTACATCGCCACGCGCCAGGCCGATGGCAAAAGCGTCAAGTTCAAGCGGATGCCGGCGAGGCGGTGATGTGGCAAGGACTTCGGCTGCTATCCCGCGGCTGTCATCGCCCGCGCAGGCGGGCGATCCAGTATTCCAGAGACGCTGGCGCTGGAATCGAGAGGCCGCGGCGTACTGGATACCCCGCCTTCGCGGGGTATGACGATGGCCCAGGAGCAGCGCGTTTTGCTGACGACACTATCAGCTCGCCGCTTCAAGCCGCTCTTCGGTGAGTAGCCGCATCGCGGCGTCGGCATCCATCGGTTCGCCGAAGGCGAAGCCTTGAGCGTATTCGCAACCGAGCTGATATAGCTCCACTGCATCTGAATCCGTCTCTGCGCCTTCCGCCACGACGTCCATGCCGAGATCGTGCGCCAGCGCGATGATCGATTTGAGGATCACCGGGCGGGTGCCGCGGCTGGTTGTGCGCACGAATGACTGGTCGATCTTGATGGTATCGAACGGGAAGCGCTGCAGATAGGCCAGCGAGGAATGGCCAGTGCCGAAATCGTCGAGCGACAGCCCGGTGCCGAGCTCGCGGATGCGCGTCAGCATCTGCGCGGCATGCTCGGGATTCTCCATGACGAGCGATTCCGTCAGCTCCAGTTTCAGCGTGCCGCGCGCCACCGATGAGCGCGACAGCACGGTGCGGATGTCGTGGATCAGGTCGTGCCGCAGCAATTGCCGCGAGGAGACGTTGACGGAGGCGAAGATCGGTTCGCGCGAGCGCATTGCACGTTGCCACACCGAAAGCTGCCGCGCGGTCTGGTCCAGCACGAACATGCCGAGATCGACGATCAGGCCGATTTCCTCGGCAATCGTGATGAATTCCGACGGTGACATCCGGCCGAGTTTGGGATGATCCCAGCGCGCCAAGGCCTCGAAGCCCGCGATCGAGCGATCTTCCAGCCGCACGATCGGCTGATAAAGAATCGTGATTTCCTGGCGCTCGATGGCGCGGCGCAGCTCGCTTTCCAGCGTCAGGCGGTCGGTCTTGCGCGCGCGCATCGCCGGCTTGTAGACGTCGATGCGGTCGCCGCCGATGCGCTTGGAATGATACATCGCAAGCTCGGCGTCCTTGATGATATCGTTGGAGAGCTGCGTCTGCGGATCGGAGAGCGCAAGGCCGATGGAGGCCGTCAGGAATATCTCGCGGTCGTTGAATGCAATCGGCGCGCGGATCGTCTTGCGGATGGTCTCGGCGAAATTAGTGATGCGCGCCGGATCCTGCTCCGACAACAGGATCAGGCCGAACTGGTCGCCGGCCAGCCGCGCCAGCGTGTCCTGCGGTTTGAGGATGCGCGTCAGCCGCCGCGCCAGCGTCAGCAGAATCGAGTCGCCGACCGCGATGCCGACGGAGTCGTTGACCTGCTTGAAGCGGTCGAGATCGATCACCATCAGCGTGGGACGAAGGTTCGGCACGCTCTTGGCGAAATTGGCCACCGCGCCGAGGCGGTCCATGAACAGTTTGCGGTTTGGCAGGCCGGTGAGGTTATCGTGCACGGAGTCGTGCAGCATGCGCTCTTCGGCGTTCTTGAACTCGGTGACGTCAGTGAGCGTCCCGACGACTCGCGACACTTCGCCGTCGGAACCGACCACCGGACGCGCCTTCAGCGCGAACCACATGAAGTGGCCGTCGGGGGTGCGCAGGCGAAAATCCTGCACAAGCCGGCCGCGGCGCTGGTCGAGCACGCTGTCTAGCGCGGCGCGGAAGCGATCCTGGTCGAGCGGATGCAGCACTTCGAGCCATTTGGCAGCGGGACCCTCCAGCGTGCCACGCTTTAGCCCCAGCAGGCTTTCGGTCTCCGGGCTGGTGAAAACCTTGTCGGCGGAGACGTCCCAGTCCCAGATCAGATCGCCCGAGCCGGTCAGCGCCAGCGCGCGTCGCTCGACGTCGGAGACGATGCCGGTGGTGGCTCCGCCGCCGGCGAAAGCGTGCTGCATGACCGTAAATCCGATCAGCATCACGATCAGCACGAGGCCGCCGAGCAGCGCGGGGCCTACGATGTCGTTGGTGACGCTTCCCGCCACCGTCATTCCGGCGGCGATCACCCAGACCACCAGCAGGAACCAGGTCGGGATCAGCAGCACCGCGCGGTCGAAGCCATGCGTCGAGAGATAGACGATCAGCGCGAAGCCGGCGAAGGCGATCAGCACCAGCGAGATGCGCGCAATGCCGGAGGCAACCGCGGGATCGAACAGCGCCAGCGCCACCAGTGAGCCGAGGAAAGCGAGCCAACCGACGGTGATGTGGGAATAGCGTACATGCCAGCGGCTGAGGTTGAGATAAGCGAACAGGAACACCAGCAGCGTCGCCGCAAGGATCGCTTCGCCCGCCGCGCGCCAGACGCGCTCGGCGTTGTTCGACATGTCGAGCACCTTGCCCCAGAAACCGAAATCGACGCCGATATAGACCAGCACCGCCCAGGCCAGTGCGGCGGCCGCCGGGAACATGATGCTGCCCTTCACCACGAACAGGATCGTTAGCACCAACGCCAAAAGGCCGGAGATGCCGATCACGATGCCCTGGTAGAGGGTGAACGAGTTGACCTTGTCCTTGTAGGCGTCCGGTTCCCACAGATAGAGCTGCGGAAGTTTATCGGTGCGCAGTTCCGCCACGAATGTGATGACGGCACCGGGATCAAGCGTGATGCGGAAGATGTCGGCGGTCGCGCTTTCCTGTCGCTCGGGGCGATCTCCGGTCGACGGCGTGATCGTTGCGATGCGCGACAGGCCGAGATCGGGCCACAGCAGGCCTGATGACACGATGCGATAATGCGGGGCGACAATCAGACGGTCGAGCTGGTCATCGGTATTGTTGGCCAGCGCGAACACCACCCAGTTCTGCCCGCCTTCGCGGGCGCGGACTTCGATGCGGCGGACGATGCCGTCGGTTCCGGGCGCGGTCGAAACCTGGATGCGATCAGTTTCGCTGCGTTGATGATCGAGGACTGCGGTGAGATCGATCGCGGGCGCGTCGCTGCGGACGCTGACAGCGTCAATGGCGTGCGCCGAAGGCGCCGCCGCAACAATCATGAGGCCCAGCGCAAGTAGCGCCAGGCACCTGATCAGACGCAATGTCAGTACTCCGCGACCAGCGATTCTCCCGGCCCAGCGAACGGGTCGGCGTAGCGGCGATAAATGACATGAAAGCGAAGCAAATCAAAGGGTTTCCACCCACGCTTCGCCGGGCGATCGCTAAACCGCCAACACAATTTTGCCAATATGTGCAGAGGTCTCCATCCGCCGGTGCGCGTCGGCTGCTTTTTCCAGCGGGAATGAGCTGTCCATCAGCGGTTTTACGCGTCCTTCGCGCAATAGCGGCATGACCTTGGCTTCGATTGCCGCCACCATCGCCGCCTTATCCGCATTAGTACGGGGGCGCAGCGTGGAGCCGGTATGGGTCAGCCGTTTCACCATTACCTTGGCGATGTTGACGGTAACCTTGGGACCGTTGAGGGTCGCGATCTGCACGATCCGGCCATCGACCGCGGCGGCATCATAGTTGCGATCAACATAGTCGCCGGCGACCATGTCCAGGATCAGGTTGGCGCCGACATTGTTGGTCTCCGCCTTGACCACGGCGACGAAGTCTTCGGTCTTGTAATTGATGGCGCGGTCGGCGCCGAGTTTCAGGCAGGCGTTGATCTTGTCCTGCGAGCCGACAGTCACGATCACCTTGGAGCCAAATGCCTTGGCGAGCTGGATTGCCATCGTGCCGATACCGGACGAGCCGCCATGGATCAGCAGGGTTTCTCCCGGCTTCAGCGCGCCGCGCTCGAACACGTTATGCCACACGGTCATCAACGTTTCCGGGATCGCGCCGGCTTCCTGGATCGAAAGCGATGGCGGCACCGCCATCGCCTGTGCGTCTTGCGCAATGCAATATTGGGCGTAGCCGCCGCCCGCCACCAGCGACATCACCTTGTCGCCGAGCTTGTGCTTGGTGGCGCCTTCGCCGAGCGCGACCACTTCACCGGCGATTTCGAGGCCGGGCAGGTCGCTGGTGCCGGGCGGAGGCGGGTAGCTGCCGGAGCGCTGCGCGACATCGGGACGGTTGACGCCGGCGGCCATGACTTTGACCAGGATTTCGCCCGGACCGGGCTTTGGCACGCTGCGCGTTTCGGGCAGCAGGACTTCGGGGCCGCCGGGTTTGCTGATGCCGATAACGGTCATTTGCGCGGGCAGCTTTTCCATGATTTGTCCTTGCGAAAGGCTAAGAATTTTAAAGGAGGCCCCTGATTAGCCAGCCCGGATGCGGCTGGCAACCGCTTGCGGGATCAGCAAGCTGTTACGAACCAGCGGAAGGAGAGGTGCATGGCGATCGAGGATGACGACAAGCCACGAAAGAGCCATGAGATCGGTCAGGACCTGTCGCTCCTGTCGGTCGAGGAATTGACCGAGCGTATCGCGCTGTTGAATGCGGAAGCCGACCGCTTGAAAGAGGCGGTAACCAAAAAGCGCGCCTCGAAGGACGCCGCGAACGCGTTCTTCAAATCGTAGCGGGACAGGCGCGTTGATACCTTTTTCTGATCCGGATAGCGTCGCCCGCTATGCCGAAGGCCCGATACGTCAGGTTCCAGGATTTCTCGCCCTGCAACAGATGACGCGCCTGCTTCTCGCCGAACGAATCCGGGACGATGGCCATGTGCTCGTCCTCGGCGCCGGCGGCGGGCTGGAGCTGAAAGCTTTCGCCGAAGCACAGCGCGGATGGTGTTTTTGCGGTGTCGATCCATCGCCGGAAATGCTTGCTCTGGCCGAGCGCACGCTTGGTCCGCTCGCGTCGCGCGTCGACCTTTGCCAAGGCTACATCAACAGCGCGCCGCCAGGGCCGTTCGATGCGGCGACGTGCCTCCTGACCTTGCATTTCATTCCCGAAGAGGAGCGCCGACGCACGTTGACAGAGATACATCGGCGGTTGAAACCCGGTGCTCCGCTCGTCGTCGCGCATCACAGCTTCCCCCAGCAAGACGGCGAAAAGGCAAAATGGTTGGCGCGCTATGCCGCCTTTGCGGCGGCCTCCGGCGTACCCGCATCAAACGCCGAGAGCGCGATTGCGGCGATCAGCGAACGCTTGCCGCTGCTATCCCCGGAACAGGACGAAGCGCTGCTGAGAGAAGCGGGATTTGCTGACGTCGCATTGTTCTATGCGGCTTTCACTTTCAGAGGCTGGGTCGCGTACAAAGCGTAATCCCGCGGCGCTCGGCCGCCGCACGACCGATCCGAGGTTAACTCCGAAAGCTCGGCCAATGGCCGACATGGCAAATAAAGCTTAAAGAAATTCGCTCGTTTACGAAGGGTTAAGCTTTCTCGATTATGACTGTCATTGTCCTCGTTTGGACACCGAGTGGCTCCTGTCCACTCTGTTTGACGCCTCCCTGTTATCAACTTCAAAAGCCGCCGGAAACGGCGGCTCTTTTTTGTGCTCTCTACGGCTATTTTGTGCCCCCACGAGCTGGAAACCATAAATTTGGTTGCCGCTGGACTCTCGACCTCGCCCGAGCAATGATTTGTTCATCATAAGCCGGTGGGTTCACAGCCGGTTGGGGCAAATAGTGGCGTGAGGGCGTTAACCATGGCGGACCGTTCGCAAGGCGAATCCGCGCTCGTTCTGTTCAGCGAGCGACTTACCAATTCGGCGGCATTCGGAACCTTGTTTCGGGAAGGCATGGACCTGGTCGAAGAAACCGCCGCCTATCTGGACGGCGACGGCCGCACCGAAGCCAAGGCGCTCGAACGTTCTGTCAGCCTCACTTACGCAACCGAAAGCATGCGTCTCACCACCCGCCTGATGCAGCTCGCGTCCTGGCTGCTGCTGCACCGCGCGGTCAAGGAAGGCGAGATGACGCTGACCCAGGCCAACCGCGAAAAGACCAAGGTCAAGCTCACGGCCGCCGATCCCGGTCCCGAGGACATGATCGCCAAACTGCCTCCGCAGTTGCAGGACCTGATCGCGCGCTCGATGAGCCTGCAGGCGCGGGTCCGCCGGCTCGACACGACGATCCACGCCCCATCGGCCGAACGCGCGCCGATCGGCAATCCGCTGGTGCCGCAGCTCAACCGCCTGAAGGCGGCGTTCGAGCAGTAAGGTCGAAAGCTCTCTCGACCGTCATTGCGAGCGTAGCGAAGCAATCCATGCTTCCACCTGCTGCGCGATGGATTGCTTCGCTTCGCTCGCAATGACGGAATAACAAAAAACGCCCCGGTTTGCCGGGGCGTTTTGCATTTCTAGGCAGGAGGAGAGCGATCCGAAAGCCCTCAGTCCTTCTTGAGGAAGCCTGAAAACTTCTTCTGGAAGCGCGACACTCGGCCGCCGCGATCGAGGATCTGCTGCGACCCGCCGGTCCAGGCCGGGTGCGATTTGGGATCGATATCGAGGTTCAGCTTGTCGCCTTCCTTGCCCCAAGTGGAGCGGGTCTGATACTCGGTCCCGTCGGTCATCACGACCGTAATCGTATGATAATTCGGATGAATTTCGGCTTTCATGGCATATCCTTCGGCGCGCCGGCGCCCGTCTCAAATGTCTGGGGATACGGGATTTGGCGGCTCTATAACGTAAGCCGCCTGCCAAAACAAGCTACGTATATGCCCTGATTGGGAATCCCCGGATTTGCCAGAGGGGACCGTCCGGCCTATCTGGGGGCGAAAAGATGGGTCCGATCTCATGAGCGCAGTGGAACAGATTGAAGCCCCTCGCGGCACGCCGCCGCGCGACGCCCTGCTCGAGGAAGAGGCATTCATCGAGACGCAGCTGACGCAGTCGCCGGCCAAGACGCGGGCGAGGCTGCGGCCGCTACTCGCGCTGGCGCCCTATGTCGCGCGCTACCGCGGGCGCGCGCTGCTCGCCTTCATCGCGCTGACGGTCGCGGCGATCACCACGCTGATCGTGCCGGTCGCGGTGCGCCGCATGATCGATTTCGGCTTCAGCCCCGAAGGCATCGTCCTGATCAACAGCTATTTCAGCGTGATGATCGCGGTCGTCGCCGTGCTCGCTGCGGCCAGCGCAGCGCGCTATTACCTCGTCATGACGATCGGCGAACGCATCGTCGCCGACATCAGGCGCGATGTGTTCGCGCACCTGATCTCGCTGTCGCCCGCCTTCTTCGATTCAGCGCGTTCGGGCGAGCTGGTATCGCGGCTGACCGCCGACACCACCCAGATCAAGTCGGCCGTCGGCGCCTCGGTGTCGATCGCGCTGCGCAACATGATGCTGTTCGTCGGCGCCGCCACCATGATGGTGATCACGAGTCCGAAACTGTCCGGCTTCGTGCTGCTCGCCATCCCCGTGATCGTGATCCCGCTGGTCGCCTTCGGGCGCTGGGTGCGGCGGCTGTCGCGCAATGCGCAGGATACGCTGGCGGATGCCAGTGCGTATGCTTCCGAACTGGTCGGCGCGATCAGGACCGTGCAGGCCTATACCAGCGAGCGGCTGGCGACGACCCGTTTCGGCGGCGAGGTGGAACAGGCCTATGAGGCGGCACGCAGCTCGACGCGCGCGCGCGCAGTGCTGACGCTGATCATCATCTTCATTGTGTTCTCCAGCGTTGTCGCCATCCTCTGGGTCGGCTCCCACGATGTGCTGACGGGCCAGATCACGCCGGGCCGGCTCGGCCAGTTCGTGCTGTACGCGGCGTTCGCCGCAGCCGGTCTCGGCCAGCTCAGCGAGGTCTGGGGTGAAGTCTCGGCTGCGTCCGGCGCCGCCGAGCGGCTGTTCGAAATTCTTCGGGTGAAATCGCAGATCACGGCGCCGGCGCAGCCGGCCGCGCTGCCGCAGCCGGCGCGCGGCGATGTCGGGTTCGAGAATGTCAGCTTCGCCTATCCGGCGCGTCCGGACGTCCTCGCGGTCGATAACGTCTCGCTCTCGGTCAAGGCCGGCGAGAAGGTCGCGATCGTCGGACCGTCAGGGGCTGGCAAGAGCACGCTGTTTCACCTCCTGCTGCGCTTCTACGATCCCGTGCGCGGCACGATTTCGCTTGATGGCGTGCCGATCAAATCGGCCGATCCGGTCGACGTCCGCTCGCGGATTGCGCTGGTACCGCAGGACTCCGTGGTGTTCGCAGCCTCCGCGCGCGAAAACATCCGCTTCGGCCGGCCCGATGCAACGGATGCCGAAGTAGAGCGCGCCGCGGATCTTGCGCATGCCACCGAATTCCTGCGCAAGCTGCCGGGTGGCTTCGAGACGCAGCTCGGCGAGCGCGGCGTGACGCTGTCGGGCGGCCAGCGCCAGCGCATCGCGATCGCCCGCGCTATCTTGCGCGACGCGCCGCTATTGCTGCTCGATGAGGCGACCTCCGCGCTCGATGCTGAAAGCGAGACGCTGGTGCAGACCGCGCTGGAAGAGTTGATGCGCCACCGCACCACGCTGGTGATCGCCCATCGCCTCGCGACCGTGCTGTCGTGTGACCGCATCATGGTGATGGACCAGGGCCGCATCGTCGAGCAGGGCACGCACGCGGAGCTAGTTGCAGCAAACGGGCTCTACGCGCGATTGGCGCGACTGCAATTCGAGGGCGTGTAGCCGAGCAGCGGGAACTTAAATCGTCCTGTTGTGCAAGTGAATTCAGCCCCACCGCATCTTCAGCACCGGCCGGCCCGATGTGGGGTTCACATCTTCACCGGCATGCACAAAGCCGTTGCGCTCGTAGAAGCGGATGGCGCGCGCGTTGTCCTTGTTGACGAGGAGCGTGACGCCGCCAGGCGACAGGCGCTTGGCCTCGTCGACCAATGCGGTGGCGACTGGAGAGCCCCAATGATCGGGACCGACTACGAGCTGGTCGAGATAGCCTGCCCCGTCGATGGTGACGAACCCGACCAGCGCGTCCGACTGCTCGGCGACGATGATCGCGGCGTTCGGCACCAGTTCATTGCGCCAGCGCTCGCGCCACCACGCCACGCGTGCGTTGAAGTCGATGGAAGAATAGGCCTGCTGCCAGGTCGCACGCCACAACTCGATCGCCCCGTCTTCGTCCTCGGCGCGATAGGGGCGGAGCGTGAAATCCGCAGCCACTATCGCTCCGTCAGCTTCAATTCGATGCGGCGGTTACGCTTGTAGGCTTCTTCGTTGGATGCGCTGTCGAGCGGCTGAAATTCGGCAAAGCCGGCGGCGACCAGCCGCTGCGCCGGGACGCCGAGGAAGATCAGATACTGCACCACGGAGATGGCGCGCGCCGACGACAATTCCCAGTTCGACTTGAACAGCGGCGAGTTGATCGGCCGGACATCGGTGTGGCCATCGACCCGCAGCACCCAGCCGATCTCGTTCGGTATCTGCTTATCGAGATCGATCAACGCGGTGGCGAGCTTGTCGAGTTCGGCGCGGCCCTCGGGGAGCAGCAGCGCCTGGCCGCTATCGAAGAACACTTCCGCCTGGAAGACAAAGCGATCCCCGACGATGCGGATATCCGGGCGATTGCCGAGAATGGCGCGCAGGCGGCCGAAGAATTCCGAGCGGTAGCGCGACAATTCCTGCACGCGCTGCGCCAGCGCGACATTGAGGCGCTGGCCAAGATCGGCGATTCGCCCTTGCGATTCCTTGTCGCGCTTTTCGGAGGCTTCCAGCGCTTCCTCGAGCGCCGCGAGCTGGCGGCGCAGCGCGCTGATCTGTTGGTTCAGCACCTCGATCTGGGCGAGCGCGCGTGCGCTGACGCTCTTTTCGGATTCGAGCGCCTTGGTGAGCTCGTTGGCGCGCCCTTGCGCGTCGCCGCCGGCCCCCGCGAGCCCCTCGTAAAGCCCCTTGATGCGGTCGCGCTCGCTTTCCGCCGCGGCAAGGCCGGCGCGCAATTGCGCGATCTGGTCGTCGAGCGTGATCTTGCCGAGCTTTTCCAGCGACAAGAGGTCGTTGAGCTGCGCAATCTTGGCGTTGAGCTGCTCCAGCGCCTTGTCCTTGCCGGTGACCTCCTGCGACAGGAAGAACTGCACCACCAGGAACACTGACAGCAGGAACACGACCGACAGGACCAGCGTCGACAGCGCGTCGACGAAACCCGGCCAATAGTTGAAACCGGATTCACTGCGGCGGGCGCGGGCGAGGGCCATTTATTGTCTCCACTATCGTGTCCCGGGCGCGGTGCGGCGTGAAACGCTGCTCCGCAGAGCCGGGACCTGGTAACCGTTCATGGGCCCCGGCTCTGCAGGGCAGCACCATAGTGCGTCGAAGACGCACGTAAACATGCTTGTGGCGCTGCGCTGCGTCCGGGGCACGAGAGCCCCCTCAGCTCTTCTCGGGCTGCTTGGCGATCCGCTCCAACAGCTTCTTGATCTCGCGGTTCTGCTCGCCCTGGCCGTCGGCCCATTCGCGGATCATCTGCTGCTCGGTGCGCATATGCGCGACCAGGCCCTGGATCGCTTCGGCGAGGTTGGCCATCGCCGCCGTGGTGTTGCGGCTGCCGCCGCTCTCTTCGACCACGGCGCGGATCCGCTCCATCGCATGCTGTATTTCGCCGCCCATGCCGGTCCCATCGCCATATTCACGCACGGTGGAGGCGAGCCAGTCCTCCAGGTCGGTATAGAAGCGGTTCTGCGCCTGGCTCGACTGCAGGTCGAGAAAGCCAAGGATCAGGGAACCGGCAAGGCCGAACAGCGAGGACGAGAACGAAATGCCCATGCCGCCGAGCGGCGCCGCCAACCCCTCTTTGAGGGTGTCGAAGACGGAGGCGGCGTCGCCGCCGACCTTCAGGCCGTCGATCACCTTGCCGACGGAACTCACGGTCTCGATCAGGCCCCAGAAGGTACCGAGCAGGCCGAGAAAGACCAGGAGGCCAGTCATGTAACGGGAAATGTCGCGGGCTTCATCCAGCCGCGTCGCAATCGAATCCAACAGATGCCGCATGGTCTGCTGCGAGATCGTCATCCGACCCGAACGCTCGCCGCCGAGAATGGCTGCCATCGGTGCCAGCAAGGTCGGGCGCCTGTCCATGGCGAGTCCCGGATCGGCAATCCGGAAACTGTTGACCCAGGACACCTCCGGATAGAGCCGAACCACCTGGCGGAACGACAGGATGATGCCGATCAGGAGCACCCCGCCGATCAGCGCATTGAGGCCGGGATTGGCAAAGAATGCGACGATGATCTGCTTGTAGAGCACGAATGCGACCAGCGCGCACAGCACCAGGAACACCAGCATCCGCACCAGAAAAATCCGGGGCGACGACAGTTTGCTCAGTTCGATCTCCATGTCGGAGCGGGAGGAGGGGCCTGAGGGCATTTGCGGGTGTCATCCGTTACGAAAAGCCGCACTGGCGGCCAATATGGCACAGCGGGCCGGAGATAAAAGCTGGCAAGCCGCCATTTCGGGTAGACCATGGCGGACCCCCTTCCCGAAACGCGGCCTTGATACCACCGTATTTGGGAACTGTTCGATGTCCAACGGGGATTTTTCATGACGCTCTTATATCGGGCGCCGAGGAGCGTGGCCTGCGCTGAAGGCGGGCGCCTGCCGAACTGCCTTGCAGCCGTGCGATGGCGCGCGCTCGTCGCGGGACTTCGGCGCCATCGAGACTGCCAGTTGCACACCAGCGGGGTCTTCGCGCCCGCCGTCGGCATGACGCGACGCGGAGAGTCGCGTCATGCCCACCGGGGATCTTTGATCGGCGCAGCGACGAGATCGAGCGCCTGCTTCGCGATGTCCATGACGGCGAGACCGCATTGTGGATGCGGCGCTGGTGCTGGTTGCTGCTCGCCACCGCCGGCCTGTTCGGTTACGCCGATCGCAGCGAATGGCCGTCAGCCACCAGCGGCTCAGAGCCCTGCCGGTTAGGCTGCTATTAACCGAATCATGCCGAAGTTCGCTCCGACTCGGCATCCGCTGCAACCGGATGCAGCCAAACGACAGATTGCTGGCAATTTCGGCGGCTAATGCTGCAATGGAACCGGCTCACAATCGAGTGAGTCCCCGGAAATCGGCGGAAAATCAGGACGATAGCGTCGTGTGACATTGGGCCGCCGCGCGGACTATTGCATCGCAGTAGGCTCCCCCTATCCTCTATGCCATCAACCGTGAGTTCCGAAGATCTCCTACGACAACGTCGCGAATGGTCAATTCGCGCATCAACTTTGAACTGGGGCAATGCTTTCAATGTCCGGACTACCAACGCGATCGGCACGCATCATTTTGATGTTGACGGCGATGGCGCCGCTTCTGGCTGGTTGCAACGAACCGCCCGCCGCGAGCGCGGCGGCCAAACCCGCCGAACCCGAAGTCGGCACCTTTACCGTCAGATCTCAGGCTCGCGCCATCATTCGTGAACTGCCGGGCCGAATCGCACCCACGCGGGTTTCCGAAGTTCGCGCCCGCGTGTCGGGCATCATCGTCGAGCGCCTGTTCCAGCAGGGCACCGAGGTGAAGGCCGGTGATCCGCTTTACCGGATCGATCCCAAGCCGTTCGAGGTGGAACTGCAGGCAAGCGAAGCCGCCTTGGATAAAGCGGAGGCAGCGCTCGATCTGGCCACGCAACATGCGAAGCGCATTGCGACGCTGACCAGCCAGCGCGCGGCGCCGGAAGCCGAGAACGAAAAGGCTATCGCGGCCCAGCGCCAGGCCGAGGCCGAGGTCGGCAGCCGCCGGGCCGACGTTGCGCGCGCCAAACTCAATCTCGATTACGCAACGATCCGCGCGCCGATCAGTGGCGTGGTCGGCGCCGCGCTGGTGAGCGAGGGCGCGCTGGTGGTGCAGAACGATTCCACCAGCCTCGCCACGATCCAGCAGCTCGACTCGATCTACGCCGACTTCACCCAATCGGTCGCGGAGATGCACAAGCTGCGCCGTGCGTTCGACAGCGGCGATCTCGACCGGATCGCGCCGGATACGGCCAAGGTCCGCCTCGTGCTCGACGACGGCACGGTCTACCCGATTTCCGGCAAACTGCTGTTTTCTGAAGCCAAGGTGGATGCCTATACCGGGCAGGTCACGCTGCGCGGCCAGTTCCCGAATCCCAATCGCGAGCTACTGCCGGGCATGTATGTTCGCGTGCTGATCGAACAGGGCATCGATTCCGACGCCATTGCCGTGCCGCAGCAGGCGATCCAGCGTGACGCCGGCGGCGGCAGCGAGGTCTTCGTGGTCAAGGATGACGGCCGTATCGCGACGCAGCCGGTTCGTACCGGCGCGGTGCAGGACGGCCTGTGGCTGGTCAGCGAGGGCCTGAAGGACGGCGACCGTATCGTGGTCGACGGGTTCCAGAAATTCGTGCCCGGCGACAAGGTCAAGCCGAAGGCGTGGATCGATGCGGATGCCTCGGTTGGGTCAGTGTCGAGCGCACCGGCGACGCAAGCCTCGCGCTGAGCCTGAGCGATGCCCAGCTTCTTCATCGACAGGCCGATCTTCGCCTGGGTAGTCGCGCTTTTCATCTGTTTGATCGGCGCGATTTCGATCCCGCTCTTGGCGGTCGCGCAATATCCGATCATCGCGCCGCCTTCGATCTCGATCTCGACCAGCTATCCGGGCGCGTCTCCGGAAAACCTCTATAACAGCGTCACGCGGCTGATCGAGGAGGAGCTCAACGGCGCCTCCGGCATCCTCAATTTCGAATCCACCTCCGACTCGCTGGGGCAGGTCGAAATCATCGCCAATTTCGTGCCCGGCACCGAAACCGGCGCGGCATCGGTGGAAGTGCAGAACCGCCTCAAGCGCGTCGAGGCGCGGCTTCCGCGCGCCGTGATCCAGCAGGGCATCCTGGTCGAGGAAGCTTCCTCTGCGGTGCTGCAGATCATCACGCTGAACTCGACCGACGGCTCGCTCGACGAAATCGGCCTCGGCGATTTCATGATTCGCAACGTGCTCGGTGAGATCAGACGCATTCCCGGCGTCGGCCGCGCCACGCTCTATTCGACCGAACGTTCGCTGCGGATCTGGGTCGATCCGGCGAAGCTGGTCGGCTACGGCCTCACCGCCGATGACGTCAACAAGGCGATCTCGGCACAGAACGCGCAAGTCGCCTCCGGCAGCGTCGGCGCCGAGCCGAGCACGCCGGAGCAGAAGATTTCGGCGCTGGTACTGGTCAAGGGCCAGCTTTCCTCGCCGGAGGAATTCGGCGCGATTACGCTGCGCGCCAATCCCGACGGTTCCACGGTGCGGCTGCGCGATGTCGCGCGCATCGAGATCGGCGGATTGAGCTACCAGTTCAACACGCGGCTAAACGGCAAGCCGACGGCGGGTCTCTCGGTGCTGCTGTCGCCGACCGGCAACGCGCTCGCGACCGCCAGCGCCGTCGAAGCCAAGATGAAGGAACTATCGAAGTTCTTTCCGGCCAATATCAGCTACGACATTCCCTACAACATCACTCCCGTCGTCAAGGCGTCCATCAACAAGGTGCTGATGACGCTGGTGGAAGCAGTGGTGCTGGTCTTCATCGTGATGTTCCTGTTCCTGCAGAACATCCGCTACACGATCATCCCGACCATTGTGGTGCCGGTGGCGCTGCTCGGCACCTGCGCGACGCTGATGGCGGCCGGCTACTCCATCAACATGCTGACCATGTTCGGCATGGTGCTCGCGGTCGGCATCCTTGTCGACGACGCCATCGTCGTGGTCGAGAACGTCGAGCGCATCATGGCGGAAGAGGGCCTGCCGCCGAAGGAAGCCACCCGCAAGGCGATGTCGCAAATCACCGGCGCCATCATCGGCATCACGCTGGTGCTGATGGCGGTGTTCGTGCCCATGGCGTTCTTCCCGGGATCGGTCGGCATCATTTACCGCCAGTTCTCGGTCACCATGGTCTCCGCGATCGCCTTCTCCGCCCTGATGGCGCTGTCGCTGACGCCGGCGCTGTGTGCGACGCTCTTGAAGCCGGTCGAGGCCGGTCACGGCCATACCAGCAAAGGCGTGTTCGGCTGGTTCAACCGCGTGCTCGAAAGCAGCCGCGGCGGTTATACGCGCACCGTCAAGGGCTCGCTGAAGCGCACCGGGCGGTTGATGCTGATCTACGCGGTGCTGCTGATCGGCCTTGGCTGGGCCTTCGTCCGCCTGCCCGGCGGCTTCCTCCCGGTCGACGATCAGGGCTTCATCACGACCGACGTGCAGACGCCGTCCGACTCGTCCTATGCCCGCACCGAGGCCGCGGTCGAGGCCGTGGAGAAGTATCTGCTCAATCGCGCCGGCGTTGAGGACGTGACGTTCCTGACCGGTTTCAGTTTCCTCGGCCAGGGCATGAACACGGCGCAGGCCTTCATCACGCTGAAGGATTGGAAGGAGCGTGGTCCGAAGGATTCCGCCGCTGCGATCGTCGCTGATATCAACCGCGACCTGTCGTCGATCCGCGACGCCAGGATTTCGGCGCTGCAGCCGCCGCCGATCGACAACCTCGGCAACTCCTCGGGCTTCTCGTTCCGCCTGCAGGATCGTGGCCAGAAGGGCTATCCGGCACTGGTTGCCGCCGCCGACCGGCTGATCGCCGAAGCCAACGCCAGCCCGGTGCTGCAGAAGGTCTATGTCGAAGGCCTGCCGCCAGCGCCGCAGGTCAATCTCTTGATCGACCGCGAAAAGGCCGGTGCCTTCGGCGTCACCTTCGAGGACATCAACCAGACCATTTCGACCAATCTCGGCTCGAACTACATCAACGATTTCCCGAACCGCGGGCGGATGCAGCGCGTGATCGTGCAGGCCGACCGCAGTAGCCGCATGAACGCGGACGACATCCTCAATTACAATGTCAAGAACAGCCGCGGGCAACTGGTGCCGTTCTCCGCTTTCGCCACCGTACAGTGGCAGAGGGGCCCGACGCAGATCGCAGGCTTCAACTATTATCCCGCCGTGCGTATTTCGGGCGAGGCCAAGCCCGGCTTCACGTCAGGCAACGCCATCGCCGAGATGGAACGGCTCGCAAACAAGCTGCCGCGCGGATTTGGCTATGAATGGACCGGCCAGTCGCTGCAGGAAAAGCTGTCGGGTTCGCAGGCGCCGTTCCTGCTCGGCCTCTCGGTGCTGGTGGTGTTTTTGCTGCTCGCCGCGCTCTATGAGAGCTGGACCATTCCGCTGGCGGTGCTGCTGACGGTGCCGCTCGGCGTCTGCGGCGCGGTGATCGCCGCGACCATGCGCGGGCTGCCGAACGACGTCTATTTCACCGTCGGCCTGATCACTATCATTGGCCTTGCGGCCAAGGACGCCATCCTCATCATCGAGTTCGCCAAGGATCTGCGCGCGCAGGGCAAGCCGCTGATGGAGGCGACGATCGAAGCCTGCTCGCTTCGTTTCCGCCCGATCCTGATGACGGGCCTTGCCTTCGTCTGCGGCGTGCTGCCGATGGCAATCGCGACCGGCGCCGGCGGCGCCAGCCAGCAGGCGCTCGGCACCAGCGTCATGGGCGGCATGATCGCGGTGGTGATCCTGGCGCTTCTGATGGTGCCGGTGTTCTTCGTCTCAGTGCAGCGCGTGCTGGCGGGAGACCGGGAGAAGGTGGAAGAGGTGGTGGCCGAGCCGCATGGGCCTCCGGCGCCTGCCAAGTCCTGACACTCGTCATGCCCCGCGCAGGCGGGGCATCCAGTACTCCGTGCCGCCAGATGTGGCACGTCACTGCTGCCGCGGCGTACTGGATCATCCGCTTTCGCGGATGATGACAGCAAACGCCGTGGCGCCTACTAACCCAGCGGCCCCAATATCTTCACCAATTCGCCGTGCACGAACTCATTGCCGCAGACCACGTGCCCGGTGTTCAGCGCGTCGGCCTTGCCGCCGATATCGGAGATCGTGCCGCCGGCTTCGCGGATCATGATCTGTCCGGCGGCGATGTCCCAGGGCGAGAGGTTGCGTTCCCAGTAGCCGTCGATGCGGCCTGCGGCGACGAAGGCGAGGTCGAGAGAGGCGGCGCCGAAGCGGCGGAAGCCTGCGACCCTGTTCTGCAGCGCGGCCATTTCCTTCAGTGCCAGCTGATGGTCGCCGCGGCCGATATGCGGCAGGCCACAGGCGACGACGCATTCATCTAGCCGGCGCCGGCCGGCGACGCGCAGGCGCTGGTCATTGAGGAACGCGCCCTTGCCGCGCTCGGCGATGTAGAGCTCGTCATTCGCGGGATTGTAGATCACGCCGGCGATGACGGTGCCCTCGCGCGCCAGGCCGATCGAGATCGCAAATTGCGGGATGCCGTGCAGGAAGTTGGTGGTGCCGTCGAGTGGATCGACGATCCAGGTGTGGGTCTTGTCGGCGCCCTCGCGTGTTCCACCTTCCTCGCCAACGAAGCCGTAACCAGGCCGCGCCTTGGCAAGATCCTCGTAGAGCATTTCCTCGGCGCGCTTGTCGGCCTTGCTGACGAAGTTCGCCGGGCCCTTGAGCGAAACCTGCAGGTGCTCGATCTCGCCAAGATCGCGCTTGAGGCTGCGGCCGGCGCGGCGCGCAGCTTTCACCATGACGTTGATAAGGGCGGAGTGGAGCATGATGAACAGGTTTCGTTAGCGCGAAAGAGAGGCGGGCTGGAATGTTGTTCCGTCATCCCCGCACAACGGCTACGCCGTTGTTGCTGGGAGCGCGGAACGCGTGTCTTGAACGACGACGGACTCCGGCGGGGTCAGGCATGGGTGCCCTCTGAAGCCGCTGCCGTCAAGGCGTCATTTCTTGCCGGCGCCGGTCCATTTCCGAGCCGCTTCCTCCACTTTGGCGCGATCCTCGGGGCTGAGCTCCGAAAACCGTTCGTCAAGCTCGGGATCGCCCTTGCCTGCGGTCTTGGCGACCAGGTGCCACTTAAGGCCCTCGATCTTGTCCACCGGCACGCCCAGTCCGCTCACGAGAACGCGAGCAAGGCGGTTCTGCGCGATCGGCGAGTTCTGCCGCGCCGCCTTGCGCAGCAGCGCGACCGCCGCGGTCTGGTTCTTCGGCGTGCCCGTGCCGTTGAAAAGCGCAATGGCATACTCGACCTCGGCGTCGACATTGTCGGCGAGCGACGCCGCCTGCAACAGCCGCACCGCCTTGTCGATGTCCTTCGGCACGCCGGTGCCTTCCTTGTAGAACGTCGCCAGCGCGTATTGCGCTTCCGGATTGCCGGCGTCCGCCGCGACGCGCAGCAATTCCGCGGCGCGCCTGACGTCCTGCGGCATCGTGTTGCCGTCGAGATAAAGCAGCGCCAGATTGTAGGCCGCCTTGGCATTGCCGAGCTTGGCCGCGGAAGCCAGCAGCCTGACGGCCTGCTCGCGATTGGTGTTTCCGCCGCGGCCGGATAGCCGCATCATCGCAAGCGCAAACATCGCCTCGCGGTCGCCGGCGTCGACCGCGCGTTGATACCAATCGGCGGCTTTAGCGTAGTCGCGCTTGATGCCGAGCCCGTTGGCATAGAGCTCGCCCAGCATCGTCATCGCCTTGGGGTCGCCGTTATATTGCGCGCGCGTAGTCGCGAGATCGAACGCCGTCTTGTACATGCCGCGCTGATAGGCGCCGTAGACGAGATCGACATTCGGGTCCTCGAAGGCGGCGCTCGGCGATGGCGAGGGCGTCGGCGTTGCCGCAGGCTTCGGCGTTGCAGCCGGCTTGGGCGTCGCTGTGGGCTGCTTCGCTGCGGGCGGAGCCTTTGGTTTCGGTGCTTCCTTTTTTGCCGCCGGCGGAGCGGCGGGCGGCTGCGCGGCAGGCGGCGTCAGCGAGACCTGCGCGGAGGCGCCGGCCATCGTCATCACGCAGCCCGCAAGCAACGCTATGGAACGCAGGAATTTCATGTCCGGCGCTATCCGTGCCCCGCTTTGGCTCGTCCGAACGCGGCTTCATGCGCTTGGCGGATCACCTCTCCGGCATCGATCAGCGCGGCTTTTGCGCCGCGCGGGTCGGCCCAGATGAAATCGCCGACGAGAACGAAATCTGCGCCGGCAGAGGCGAATTCGAAAGCCTCCTCGCGCGAGGCGGCAAAGCCGACGCAAGGCGGTTCGAACAATTCATCCCACCACTGTAGGCGCTCGGCGATCGCTTCCACCGAGGGCCGCTGACCCCTGGCATCCGGCTCGCCGAACAGCACGTAGTCGGCGCCGGCTTCGCCCGCGGTCATCGAATCGTGCCGCGTGGCAAGACCGCCGACGCCGGCAATGCGGTCCGGCTTCAGCGACGGCCAGGCATCTTCCAGTGCGGCAAGGCCGTTCAGATGCGCGCCATCGGCGCCAGCGCGCGCCACCAGCTCGGCATGACCGTCAAGCAGGAGCGCCGCGCCGGCATTCTGGATTGCAGGCGCCAGCGCTTTCGCGCGCGTGATCATCGTGCGCTGGTCGGTTTGCTTCAGCCGCACCAGCACCGCCGCGACATCCGCCGCTGCCAGCAGCTCAGGAAGCTGGCTTGCAAGCTGCGACGGATCGTCCACCTCTGATGTCGCGAGATAGAGCCGCGGCGCCGGGCGCGGCGGAGCGGGTTTGTTGGCCAAGTCTAAGCGACCTTCTTTTCCAGGCCGGTTTCCCACTCGCCCTTGCTCGCCAGCGCATTCATCTTCGCACGGTGCGTGAACGCGCGCTGGCCCGCAGCGATGTTCTCGGCCTTTCCGGACCACGCCTTCTGCGGCGCCGCCTGCAACGCGCGGCCATAGGAGAAGGTGAGCTTCCAGGGCAGGCCGCCGATCCGGTTCATGGCATTCAGATGCGCGGTCGCTTCCTCGTCGGATTGCCCGCCGGAAAGGAAGGCGATGCCCGGCACGGCCGCGGGAACGCAGGCCTTCAGCATCCGAACCGTCTTCTCCGCGACTTCGTCGACGGACGCCTGCTTCGCACACTTCTTGCCAGAGATGGCCATGTTGGGCTTCAGCACCATGCCTTCGAGCTCGACGCGCTGCAGCCGCAATTCCTGGAACGTCTTGTTCAGCACGCTCTGCGTCACGTCATAGCAGCGATCGATGTCATGATCGCCGTCCATCAGCACTTCCGGCTCGACGATCGGGACGATCTGCGCCGCCTGGCACAGCGCCGCATAGCGCGCCAGCGCATGCGCATTGACGCTGATCGCGGTCATGGTGGGGATGCCGCTGCCGATATCGATCACCGCGCGCCATTTGGCAAAGCGCGCACCGCGCTCGTAATATTTCTTCAGCCGCTCGGCGAGCTTGTCGAGACCGACGGTGACGAGTTCGCCGGGACATTGCGGCAGCGCCTGCGTCCCTTCATCGACCTTGATGCCGGGGATCGCGCCGGATTGCTCGATCAGCTTGATCAGCGGCGTGCCGTCGCGTGCCGTCTGCCAGATGGTCTCGTCGTAGAGGATCACGCCCGAGACGTACTTGCTCATCGCCTCGGTGGAGCGGAACAGCATCTCGCGATAATCGCGGCGGTTCTCCTCGGTCGACTCGACCTTGATGGCGTCGAAGCGCTTCTTGATCGTGCCTGAAGATTCGTCGGCGGCGAGAATGCCCTTGCCTGGGGTGACCATGGCGAGGGCAACCTTGTTGAGGTCAGCAAGATTCATGGGAACGTTCTCCGGAAACATCATGCCCTTGCAAACCAAAATAGGCGGTTCTCGGGCAATTGCCTAGAAAACGTTCGTCGCACCAGGGGTGATTGCGAGGCGGGGCGCCCGGCTCAGGCGACCCGCGGGTCAAGCTCACCCTTGGCATACCGCTTGGCCATTTCGGCCGTCGTCAGCACCTTCTTGATCTTGCTGGCTTGTCCTGCGGTATTGAATTCCTGCAGCCGTTGCTTGCACAGCTTGGTCATCGCTTCCATCGCGGGCTTCAAGTATTTGCGCGGATCGAACTCTTCCGGGTTGTCCTTCAGCACTTTCCGGATCTGCCCGGTCATCGCCATTCGATTGTCGGTGTCAATATTGATCTTGCGCACGCCGTTCTTGATGCCGCGCTGGATTTCGGAAACCGGCACGCCCCAGGTCGGCTTCATCTTGCCGCCATTGGCGTTGATGATCTCCTGCAGTTCCTGCGGCACCGAGGACGAACCATGCATCACCAGATGCGTGTTCGGCAGCTTGCGATGGATTTCCTCGATCACGTTCATGGCGAGGATGTCGCCGTCAGGCTTGCGGGTGAACTTGTAGGCGCCGTGCGAGGTGCCCATGGCGATCGCCAGCGCGTCGACCTTGGTCTCCTTGACGAACTTCACGGCTTCATCGGGATTGGTGAGCAACTGGTCGTGCGAAAGCTTGCCTTCGGCGCCGTGGCCGTCTTCCTTGTCGCCCATGCCGGTCTCGAGCGAGCCGAGCACACCGAGCTCGCCTTCCACCGAGATACCGCCGAGATGGGCCATGTCGGTGACAGTCTTGGTCACACCGACATTGTAGTCCCAGTCGCCGGGGGTCTTGCCGTCAGCCTTCAGCGATCCGTCCATCATCACGGAGGTGAAGCCGGCCTGGATCGCGGTCATGCAGGTGGCGGGCTCATTGCCGTGATCGAGATGCACGCAGACCGGGATCTGCGGATAGATTTCGGTGACGGCATCCATCATGTGCTTGAGCATCACGTCATTGGCGTAGGAGCGCGCACCGCGGGAGGCCTGAATAATGACGGGCGCGTCGACCGCGGAGGCGGCCTCCATGATCGAGAGCGCCTGCTCCATGTTGTTGATGTTGAACGCCGGCACACCGTAATCGTGTTCTGCCGCATGATCGAGCAGTTGACGCAAGGTAATGCGAGCCATTCAAATTCTCCTGTATTTGCCGCGCTTTTGGCGCCCCATTAGGTCCTGGTCTAACGTGATTTCAGAACTTCCACGCCGGGCAGCGGTTTCCCTTCCATCCATTCGAGAAACGCGCCGCCGGCCGTCGAAACGTAGGAAAAATCTTCGGCCACGCCGGCCTGGTTCAGCGCCGCAACGGTGTCGCCGCCGCCAGCAACCGAGATCAGGTTCTTCGTCTTGGTGCGCTCTGCTGCATGCTTGGCCGCAACCACGGTGCCACGGTCGAACGGCGTCATCTCGAAAGCGCCGAGCGGTCCGTTCCAGACCAGCGTCGCGGCGTCGTCGATCGCCGCGTGAATCCGCGCGATCGATTGCGGGCCGACGTCGAGGATCATGCCATCGGCCGGAATGGCGTCGAGGCCATAGGCATGCGAGGGCGAGTTGGCCGCGAAATGATAGGCGACCACGGCGTCAACGGGAAGAATGATGGCGCATTTCGCGTCATTGGCCTTTTCCACGATGCGCAGCGCGGTCGCAGCGAGGTCCTTCTCGGCCAGCGACTTACCGACATTGACGCCCTGCGCATGCAGGAAGGTGTTGGCCATGCCGCCGCCGATCACCAGCGCGTCCACTTTGGTGACGAGGTTTTCGAGCAGGTCGATCTTGGTCGAGACCTTGGCGCCACCGATGATCGCGATGACCGGCTTGGTCGGCGCTTCCAGCGCCTTCTCAAGCGCATTGAGCTCGGCCTGCATGGTGCGTCCGGCATAGGCGGGCAGCTTGTGGCCGACGCCTTCGGTGGAAGCGTGTGCGCGGTGCGCGGCCGAGAACGCATCGTTGACCCAGATGTCGCCGAGCTTGACGAGCTCTGCAACGAAGGCGGGGTCGTTCTTTTCTTCCTCCTTGTGGAAGCGGGTGTTCTCCAGGCAGAGGATGTCGCCATCCTTCATCGCAGCGACAGCCTTGGCCGCGGCCTCGCCGATACAGTCGTCGGCGAAAGCGACCGGCTTCTTGATGACCTTCGACAGGGCTTCGGCGACGGGTTTGAGCGAATCCTTGGCGTCGCGTCCCTTCGGCCGGCCGAAATGGGCGAGCAGGATGACCTTGCCGCCTTTGTCGGAAATTTCGGTGATGGTCGGCGCGACGCGCTCGAGCCTGGTCGCGTCGGTGACGCGGCCGTTCTCCATGGGCACGTTAAGGTCGACGCGCAGCAGCACGCGCTTGCTCTTCACGTCGACGTCATCGAGGGTGCGGAATGATTTCGGCATGGGCGGGTCTCTTGTCCCGGCGCACTGCGGCGCGAAGCGCCGCTGTGCCGAACCGGGACCTACGTTGGAATGGGTCCCGGCTCTGCGTCGCGTCACTCCGTGACGCGACGCGTCCGGGACACGAGATCGGTTAGAGCAGCTTCCCCATCGCCACGGCAGTGTCGGCCATGCGGTTGGAGAAACCCCATTCATTGTCGTACCAGGACATCACGCGCACCAGCGTGCCGTTCAGCACCTTGGTCTGGTCCTCGTGGAACGTCGAGGAATGCGGATCGTGGTTGAAGTCGATCGAGACATTGGGCGCAGTGGTGTAACCGAGGATGCCCTTGAGCTGCTGCTCGGAAGCGCGCTTCATCGCCGCGTTGATCTCCTTGGCGTCGGTAGCGCGCTTGGCGACGATCTTGAGATCGACCACCGAAACGTTCGGGGTCGGCACGCGGATCGCGACGCCATCGAGCTTGCCCTTCAATTCCGGCAGCACGAGGCCGATCGCCTTGGCCGCACCGGTTGACGTCGGGATCATCGACATCGCCGCCGCACGGGCGCGATAGAGATCCTTGTGCAGGGTGTCGAGGGTGGGCTGGTCGCCGGTATAGGCGTGGATCGTAGTCATGAAGCCGGTCTCGATGCCCACCGTGTCGTTCAGCACTTTGGCGACCGGCGCCAGGCAGTTGGTGGTGCAGGAGCCGTTGGAAACGACCAGGTGATCCTTGGTCAGGGTGTCATGGTTGACGCCGTAGACGATCGTGGCGTCGGCATTGTCGGCGGGCGCCGAGACCAGCACGCGCTTGGCGCCGGCGGCGAGGTGCGCGGAGGCCTTGTCCTTCGCTGTGAAGATGCCGGTGCATTCCAGCGCGATGTCGACGCCGAGTTCCTTCCACGGCAGCTTGGAGGGATCGCGTTCGGCGGAAACCTTGATCTTGCCATTGCCGAGGCTGATCGAGTCGCCGTCGACAGTCACGGTTCCGGGGAAGCGGCCGTGCACGGAATCGTAGCGCAGCAGGTGGGCGTTGGTCTCGACCGGGCCGAGATCGTTAATGCCGACCACCTCGATATCCTTGCGGCCAGATTCCGCAATCGCCCGCAACACATTGCGGCCAATGCGGCCAAATCCGTTGATCGCGACGCGGACTGCCATGCTGTTTCTCCCTTAAAAGCTGATGCCATCCCCGCGGAGCTGATCCACGAGGGGCTTACGGCGGAACGCCCGGTTCGGCCGGGCGGGAACGGTCAAGATGGGGTCTAGGTAGTCCTTTTTTGCCTAGACCTCAACCATCAGCCCAAGCGCTTCAGGACAGCGTTAACCGCAGCCTCAGCGGTAATTCCGAAGTGCTTGAAAAGGTCCTTGCCCGGAGCGCTGGCCCCAAAACCGTGCATACCGATGAAATCACCATCCTGGCCGATGATGGCATCCCAGCCCCAGCGTACGCCGGCCTCGATCGCGACCTTGACTGGCGCATTGCCGATGAGGGCCTTCCGGCGGTCCGCCGGCTGCTCCAAGAGGAGGTCGACCGAGGGCACCGACACCACCCGTGATGCGATACCGCGCTCGGTGAGCTGCTTCTGGGCGGCAACTGCGATCTCGACCTCGGAACCCGAGGCGAATAGCGAGACTTTGGCGTCGCCTTGGGCCGCGACCAGTTCGTAGGCGCCCAAGGCGCAGGGATTATCGTTCGGTGCATTGGTGCGGAGTTGCGGCAGGTTCTGGCGGGTCAGCGCCAGCACCGTCGGGCCGTCGACCCGGTTGAGCGCCAGTTCCCAGCACTCCGCGACTTCGATGGCGTCGCAGGGCCGGAACACGCGCATGTTGGGTATAGCGCGGAGCGCAGCGAGATGCTCGACCGGCTGATGCGTAGGTCCGTCCTCGCCGAGACCGATCGAGTCATGGGTCATCACATAGACGACGCCGTTGCCCATCAGTGCGGCGAGCCGCATCGCGGGCCGGGCGTAATCGGTGAACACCAGGAACGTCGCGCCGTTCGGGGCGAAGCCGCCATGCAGGAAGATGCCGTTCATCGCCGCAGCCATGCCGTGCTCGCGGACGCCGTAATGGATGAAGCGGCCCTTCGGCGTCTTGGCCGAGAAGGCAGTTGCCGACCTCGCCTTGTTGTTGTTGGAGCCGGTGAGGTCGGCGGAGCCGGCGAGAAATTCCATCGGCATCGCAGCCGCAATCGCCTCGATCGCGGCTTCGGACGATTTCCGCGTGGCGACATTCAGCGGGGATTCCAACAGCGCCTTCTTGTGCGCGCGCAGCGCTTTCGCCAGCGCCGCCGGCCGCTCGTGCCGCAGCCGCCGCTCGAACTCGGCGCGCTTGCGCGGGCCGAGCTCGCCGAACACGCTTTCCCATTCTTCGCGCGCAGCCGCGCCGCGGCTGCCGGCGGCGCGCCACGCCTTGAGCACATCGTCAGGCACCGAGAACGGTTCGAGCGAGATGCCGAGTTTTTCCTTGGCGGCCTTGAGCTCGTCGGCACCGAGCGCCTCGCCATGGACCTTCGCGGTGCCGGCCTTCGTCGGCGCGCCAAAGCCGATCGTGGTCTTGCAGGCGATCAGCGACGGCTTGTTGGATTTCTGCGCGCGCGTAATCGCCGCTGCGATGGCCTTCGGATCATGGCCGTCGATCAACTCCGCGGCCCAGCCGGCGGACTTGAAGCGCTTAACCTGATCGACCGAATCGGCCATCGAGGTCGGGCCGTCGATCGAGATGCCGTTATCGTCATACAGCACGATCAGCTTGCTCAGCTTCCAGTGCCCGGCCAGCGCGATCGCTTCCTGCGATACGCCTTCCATCAGATCGCCGTCGGAAGCAAGAACGTAAGTGTGATGGCTGACGACCTTCTTGCCGAACTCGGCAGCGAGCATCTTTTCAGCCAGCGCCATGCCGACGGCGGTCGCGATGCCCTGGCCGAGCGGGCCGGTCGTGGTCTCGACGCCGCTGGTCTCGAAATTCTCCGGATGTCCCGGCGTCTTGGAGCCGAGCTGACGGAAATTCCTGATCTGGTCGAGCGTCATATCCTTGTTGCCGGTGAGGTACAGGAGCGCATAGAGCAGCATCGAGCCGTGGCCGGCGGAGAGCACGAAGCGGTCGCGGTCCGGCCAGTTCGGAGCCGCCGCGTCGAACTTCAGGAACTGTGTGAACAGCACCGTTGCGATGTCGGCGGCGCCCATCGGCAGGCCGGGATGGCCGGATTTCGCCTTTTCGACGGCATCCATGGCAAGCCCGCGAATCGCATTGGCCATACGGGTATGATCGACCTGCGTCATGATGAAAATCCGCCTGAAATGAGGTGCTTGGTTGCGGGTAACGTACCGGGCGAATGGCCGCAATACGGACGTGGATAAGGGAAGGTCGGGGCTGGATAGCACCTCAATCCCGTCGAGTCCAAGGCGAGGAAACGCGCTTTTGGTGCGAAAAGTTGCTTACGGCATGACCCCGGAAAAGTGGGTACCGGTTTCCGAAGAGGTCATGCCCCACTTGACTGCTAGATCGGGGTGTGGGTCACCCCGATCTAGCGGTGCATAGCTTCGCGCGGGCGTTGCGCTTGGCTCGCTTGCCACGTAAATTTCGTGCTCTAACCGCTTGCCGAACCGCGGATTTTGCTGCCGTGCGGCGGGCTTACGCGAAGGCGTGCTGTCTTTCATGAGCGATCGTCAGATCAACGGGACCGGGAATGCCGAGCCGGTCCAAGTCGACATCGACGCTGCCACGCGGCGCCTGATGCTGGCGCTCGATGCGCTCGAGGCGGCGGCCGAACGGCGACGCGATGCCGACCGCGACGAGAACGAATTGGCGAGCCGTATCCAGGCGCTCGGCGCCGATCGCTCGCGGCTTGCCGACGAACTCGATGGCTCGCTGGTGAAGACACGGCGGCTGGAGCGCGCCAACCGCGAGATCGCTGAAAGGCTGGATGCCGCGATCGGCACCATCCGCGCGGTGCTGGAGGCCGGAGAGGACGAATGAGCCACATCAACGTCACTATCAACGGCCGGCAGTACCGCATGGCCTGCGAGGAAGGGCAGGAGGTGCGGCTCCTCAAGCTCGCCGAGAGCCTGGAATCACGGGTCGGCGAACTGCGGGGCAAGTTCGGCGAGATCGGCGATGCGCGCCTCACCGTGATGGCCGCACTCACGGTGTGCGACGAACTGGTCGATGCCAACGCGCGCATCCGCGCGCTGGAAAGCGAACTCGAAACGCTGCGCAACGTGCGCGTCGCCGCCGCCGACCGCGCCAAGGCGACGCAAGTCGCCGTAGCCAACGCGCTGAACGCCGCCGCCGACCGCATCGAAAAAACCACGCAAATCCTCAACCGCACCATCGGCAGCGGCGTCGCGATCGGCTGAAGGGGGCGTTCGTCTCTTATCCTGCCCTTGCGGGGGAGGGTGAAGTTGAGCGCAATCTTAAGGTGAGTGAAGTGGCTGTTCGAAAGTCGCTTTTGGTAATGCCGAAGGGATAGCCGGCTGGTAACCGCTGGCGGATTCGGCCGGTAACGCTTACATTGCATCCCGCGAAGCTGCGTCGTGCGTCAGGAGCCATATATCCCCGGGGCCTTATCGATCCTTTAGGGAACTGTCCCTGGCCGGGTCCGTGGATCCGGACATATGGTGCCCACCTACTTTCGTAGGGAACTCCGGGATCGAGTGCTTCAACGGCGTTCGCGGCCTCGCACTTTGATTTGTTGCGTGCGACTTCTCTAACCCGCGCGCGTCCGTCATGCCCCGCGAATGCGAATGCGGGGCATCCAGTACGCCGCGGCGTCTCGGTTGAATCACTGAAGTCTCTGGAAATACTGGATCACCCGGTGCGCAATTGCGCACAAGGCGGTGTGATGACGGCGGAAAGATACTGCATGACCGCAACCCTGTCGAAAGCCGACCTTCGCGCCACAGCGCTGTCCAAGCGCGATGCCTTGAGCGACGAGCAGCGCACCGCCGCTGCAGAAGCGATGGCAAAGCGCGGTCTGCCATTCGAGATCGCGCCGGGCATGGTCGTGTCAGGCTATTCGCCGATCCGCAGCGAGATCGACCCAGTGCCCCTGATGCGCAAGCTGGCCGGGCAAGGCGCAAAGCTCGCGCTGCCTGCCGTGCTGTCGCGCGGAAAATCGCTCGCCTTTCGCGCGTGGTCGCCCGATGACCGGTTGATGCTGGGGCCGCTCGGCATCCCCGAGCCGTCGCCGGCAGCGGAAGAACTCATTCCCGACATCATGCTGGTGCCGCTGGCGGCGTTCGACCGTGAGGGTCACCGCATCGGCTATGGTGCCGGCCATTACGACTTCACGCTCGCCCATTTGCGCAAGGCGAAGGCCATCACGGCGATCGGCACGGCGTTTTCCGTGCAGGAAATAAGAACCGTTCCAGCGCTGCCGCACGACGTGGCGCTGGATTATGTGCTAACGGAAAAGAAAGTGTTCGATTTCCGGAGCTGAACTTTGCGTATTCTATTCGTGGGTGACGTGGTCGGCCGGGCGGGCCGCACCGCGGTCGCGGAACATCTGCCCGGCATGGTCAGGGACTGGGCGCTCGATCTCGTGATCGTCAATGGCGAGAATTCCGCCGGCGGTTTCGGTATCACCGAGGCGGTCTATCAGGAGCTGCTCGACGCCGGTGCGGACGCCATCACGCTCGGCAATCACGCTTGGGATCAGCGCGAGGCGCTGGTGTTCATTGAACGCGCGCCGAAGCTGGTTCGGCCTGCGAACTTTCCGAAGGGCACGCCAGGCCGCGGCGCGGCACTGGTCGATACCAAGAACGGCAAGCGCGCATTGATCGTCAACGCGATCGGCCGCGTCTTCATGACACCATTCGACGATCCCTTTGCGGTGCTCAATCAGGAGCTCGAGGCCTGCCCGCTGCGGCAGGCCGCGGATGCGGTCGTGATCGACTTTCACGCTGAGGCGACGAGCGAGAAACAGGCGATCGGCTATTTCTGCGACGGCCGCGCCAGCCTCGTCGTCGGCACCCATACCCATGTGCCGACCGCCGATCATCAGATTCTTTCCGGCGGCACCGCGTACATGACCGATGCTGGCATGACGGGCGACTATGACTCCGTGATCGGCATGCAGAAGGAAGAGCCGTTGCGGCGTTTCACGACCGGCATTCCTTCGGCCCGCTTCGAACCCGCGACAGGCGTTGCCACACTCAGCGGTGTTGCAGTCGAGACCGATGATGCCACCGGCCTCGCGCTGCGGGTTGCGCCGGTGCGGGCCGGCGGCAGGCTTGAGCCGGTCGTTCCGGCGTTTTGGGTCTGACAAACGCTCGGCAGGCGCCCGGCGGTACGACGTCGGCCGACATGGATGCGCCGACAGCCTCAATTGAACTGAATCACCTTGTCGAGCGTGATCGGCAGATCGCGCACGCGCTTTCCGGTGGCGTGATAGACCGCATTGGCGATCGCTGCCGCCACGCCGACAATGCCGATTTCGCCGAGCCCCTTGATGCCGAGCGGGTTGACGATCGCGTCCGGCTCGTCGACGAAGATGACCTTGATGTCGTGAATGTCGGCATTCACGGGCACATGGTATTCGGCGATATTGGCGTTCATGACGCGCCCGAAGCGGTGGTCGTACAGCGTTTCCTCGTGCAGCGCCATGCCGATGCCCCAGACCACGCCGCCCATCACCTGGCTGTGGGCGGTTTTCGGGTTGAGAATGCGGCCGGCGGCGACGGCCTTCACCACGCGGGTGACGCGGATCACTCCCAGCTCTTCGTCAACCTTGACCTCGGCGAAGATCGCCGAGTGCACATTGCGCGCGTGAGATTTGTCTTCCGCCACGTTGTTGGTTTCCTCGCGCGTGATGCGCTCGGCCTTGCCGGATAGCATCGCGCTCGCGATCGGCATCGCGCAGCTCGCATCCCGCTTGCTGACGATCTTGCCGTCCACGAGCCCGACGTCGTCTACGCCGACGCCCGCGAACGGTGAATCCTTTGCTTGCTTCGCAAGCTCAAGCAGGTCGCCGCGAACCGCGCGGGCGGTATTCGCGATGGCGTTGCACACGGATGATGCAATCCACGAGCCGCCTTCCAACGGGCACTGCGGCAAGGTCGAATCGCCGAGCTTGACGCTGATATTGTCGATGGGAAGGCCGAGCATGTCGGCTGCGACCTGCGCCATGATCGTGTAGGTCCCGGTGCCGATATCGGAAGCTGCGGTTGCGACTTCCGCGTGCCCGTTGGCCGTCAGCACGATGCGGACCGTGGCCGGCATCTGTAGCGCTTCCCATACGCCCGAAGCCATGCCCCAGCCGACCAGCTCGCTGCCATCCCGCATCGAGCGCGGCTCAGGGTTGCGCTTTTCCCAGCCGAATTCCGCGGCGCCCTGCCGATAGCATTCGCGCAATTGCTTGCTGGTATAGGGAAGGTCCTCGCCCTGATGGCGGTCGGAGTAGCATTGCAGGCGCAGCTGCACCGGATCGGTCTTGAGCGCGATGGCGAGTTCATCCATCGCGCATTCCAGCGCATAGACTCCGGTTGCGGCCCCCGGCGCGCGCATGTCGCAGGACGTCGGCAGATCGAGCTTGACGAGCTTGTGCGAGAATTTCGCGTTGGGGCTCTTGTAGAGCAGATTGCCCCAGCCGGTATCGTTGCGCGCGAACTCCTCGAACTGCGAGGTCACGGCGATCGCTTCATGTTGCATGGATTCGAGCGTGCCGCCCTCGTTCGCGCCGAGCGCAAGCCGTTCGATGCTCGCGGGCCGGTAGCCGAGCGCATACATCTGCGCCCTTGTCAGCATGACGCGAACCGGGCGTTTCAGCGCACACGCGCCCAGCACCGCCAGCATGACCTGGTATTGCGGG
Organism: Bradyrhizobium hereditatis; assembly: GCF_020329435.1. Lineage (GTDB taxonomy): Bacteria > Pseudomonadota > Alphaproteobacteria > Rhizobiales > Xanthobacteraceae > Bradyrhizobium > Bradyrhizobium hereditatis. The sequence goes on from NZ_JAGKJK010000011.1 coordinate 85,991, forward strand.
CGCAGGCCCGCCCCGAAGCCGCCGCCCATATAGGGCGACATCACACGCACCTCGTCCGGCTTCATCTTGAACACGCCGCAAAGATATTTTTGCACGTTCTGCACGCCCTGCGTCTTGTCGTAGACGGTGAGCCGGCCGTCTTCCCAGATCGCGGTCGAAGCAAACAATTCCATCGGATTGTGGTGCTCGGTCGGAATGGAGTATTCGGCCGCGTGGCGGACCGGGGCGGACGCAAATGCCTGTTCGGCATCGCCGCGCGGCTTCTCCGGCGCGTCCACGGTGAACGCCCTGCTGCGCTCTGCCTGCAGGTCGGTGACGTGCGGCTCCTTCTCATATTCGATCTTGACCTGCGACGCTGCGACACGCGCGGTCTCCCAATCTTCCGCCAGCACCAGTGCGACCGGCTGGCCGGTGAAAAGGATCCTGTCGTCGTAGAGCGGGCGGTAGGGCGAGCCGTTCTCCGGCGCGACTTCGTCCTTGTAAGCAGCGTCCTTGTCGGGCATCTGCGGCCGATTCTGGTGAGTGAGCACGTCGATCACGCCGGCCATGCCCAACGCGCCGCTGGTGTCAATACGCGCGATCCGCCCCTTTGGGATTGTCGAGTCGACGACATAGCCGTGGACGAGGCCGGGGACGTTGAACTCGCCGGCATATTTGGCTTCGCCGGTGACCTTGGCCCGGCCATCGACACGGGATGTCGCTGTTCCGATATAGCTTGCCATGGTGGTCACCGTATTTTCTTGTCGGAGATCGACTGCGGCGTGCCCCGCGCAGCCTGACTCAGCGTCCGGATGATGGCGCGCCGCGCCAGGCCGATCTTGAAATCGTTGTGTCCGTAGCCTTTGGCGCCGTGCAGCAGCCAATCCGCGGCTTTTGTAAATGCAGCCCTGTCGGCTCGCTGTCCGAGCAGCGCCGCTTCGGCGGCCGAACTGCGCCATGGTTTGTGCGCCACGCCCCCGAGCGCCAGGCGCGCCTCCTTGATCGTATCGCCCTCGAGTTCAAGCGCCGCCGCCACTGAAACCAGGGCGAACGCATACGACAGCCGATCGCGGATCTTCAGGTAGGAATAGTTTGCGCTAAAACCTTTCGGGGGAAGCTCGATGGCCGTGATGATCTCGTCGGGCTCGAGATTGGTGTCGCGCTGCGGCGTGTTGCCGGGCAGCCGATGGAAATCCGCAAATGCAATATTGCGCGCCCCCGCGGGGCCGACGACATGCACGATCGCTTCGAGCACTGCGAGCGCCACACACATGTCGGAAGGATGGGTCGCGATGCAGGAGTCGCTTGTTCCGAGGATCGCATTGATGCGGTTGATGCCGTCGATCGCCGAACAGCCGCTGCCCGGCTCGCGCTTGTTGCAGGGCGTTGCTACATCGTAGAAATAGAAGCAGCGCGTCCGCTGCACGAGATTGCCGCCGGTCGAGGCCATGTTGCGCAACTGCTGCGAGGCGCCTGCCAGTATCGACCGTGACAGCAGCGGATAGCGCTGTTCGATCACGGGATGGTAGGCAAGGTCCGTGTTCGGGACCAGTGCCCCGATCAGAACGCCACCGGTCGCTGTCTCCTCCACATTCCTGAGCGGCAGGCGCGAGATGTCGATCAGCCGCGTGGGCGCCGCGACATCGTATTTGATCAGGTCGATCAGATTGGTGCCGCCGGCAATGAACTTCGCGGAAGGATCGGTGGCGATCTGCTTGATGGCATCGGCGACGTCGTTGGCGCGTGTATATTGAAATGGGATCATGATCGCTCCATCGCCTGCTGGATTGCCGCCACGATGTTCGGATAGGCGCCGCAGCGGCAGATATTGCCGCTCATCAGTTCGCGAATTTCGGCAGCCGTCTTGGCCCTGCCTTCCGCGATCAGCCCGGCCGCCGAGCAGATCTGTCCCGACGTGCAATAGCCGCATTGAAACGCGTCGTGATCGATGAAGGCCTGCTGCAGCGGATGCAACTCGCCATCACGGGCAAGGCCCTCAATGGTGGTGATTTCGGCGCCTTCCTGCATCACCGCCAGCGTCAGGCAGGAATTGATCCGCCGTCCCTCAACGAGGACGGTACACGCGCCGCACTGGCCGTGATCGCAGCCTTTCTTCGTACCCGTTAGATCAAGATGGTCACGTAGCGCGTCGAGGAGCGTTGTCCACGGTGCGACCAGAAGTCTGACCGGCTTGCGGTTGACGCTCAGAGTTACCGAAATTTTCTCGGGCATTGTGGCGACGCGCCCTGTGGGCGCTGCTGTCCCAGAATGCGTCATTCTTCTTCTCCGCCTGGTTTACCCGCCTGGAGATGTCACATCCGCACGTCAGTACGATGACTTTCAACGCCCCGTTGTCGTGCGCAAAGAGGCTGGATTGCTCAAGCCTGGATTTCCGAGCTTGTCTACAACCAGCTAAGGCGACGAAGGTTCAAGGAGAGGGAGCGATATGCCGATCCCGGAGCTTGGCTGCATCACCAACAATCGTGCCATTACGAAAAACATCGGACCGGCCTTACACAAGGACCGTTGCGGTGCGCATCTTCCAGGTAGCCTGCGACGAACCGCCCGAAGCGACGCGCGCAATTAGATGAAATGTGTGATCACAGCTTGTAGGCCATGCCAGACCGCGGGCCCTTGACGCTGGCAGGCACGTCGAACCTGAGCCACGGCAACCGAGGGTCAGTTCTGCCGAAAACCCATCCGGAATGCGCCCCAGTGGCGGCCGCGGATAAAGATCGGTGACGACAGGTCCTTCATCAGCACGAAATTACCGCCGCCCATGTCGCGCCGGTAGGTCTGCAGCAAAAACGGCTTTGTGTTCGCCGCCACCTTCTTCACCGCGCGGTCGTTGAACAAGCGGCGGTTGCGGCAGTTGGCGTTGTTCCAGACGGGATCAGGGCCCTGCGGTAGGCGGTAGTTCGGATTATGGGTCGGCAGATAACCGCCCTTGGCCCAGGCGACGCAGAACACGATCCGCGGATCGGATTTCTGGATGGGATCCTGGATCGAAGGTAGAATGCGGTCCGTGAAGGCGACATAGTCGGTCAGATATTGCTTCGGGTCGGTACCTGCGATTTCCCGATACTTCTCGTCCATGAGCTGGTTGAGGGTGATCTCGCCGCGGTCGATCGCGGCCTCGAACTCGGCCGCGATGCGCTTTGCGGTGTCGATAACGACGCAGATCAGCGGTGCGTCCGAGGTCTCGACGCCGCTGTCGGCGATCAACGCGATCAGGTCTTCGGAGGTATCGAGCAGCTTTGCCACCCTGTCATCCGCGTGCTTGAGATCGCGCGAGGAGAGGTCGACGCCCTTGGCGAGCTCGCTGAGCTCGGTGATAACAGTGTCGCAATGGCCGAGATTGGAGGTCGCTGCCCTGGCGACGCCGTCGATCTCCTGGCCAACGGATGCGATGCCCTGATGCACGCGCGCGATGATGCCGCTGATCTGCTGTGCGCCCTCGCCGGCGCTCTTGGCGCGGAGCGAGGCGTCTCCGCTTTCGCCGATCAGGCTGCCGATCTGGCCGTCGAGATCGCGCATGGTATCGGAAATTTGCTGTGTGGCCTGGCGAGTCCCTTCCGCCAGGCTCTTCACTTCGCTCGCGACCACAGCAAAGCCGCGGCCGGCGGTTCCGGCGCGCGCCGCCTCGATCGTGGCATTGAGCGCCAAGAGGTTAGTCTGCTTCGCATCGCCTCGATCGAGCCGGAAACCTTTGCAACCTGCGACAGGGCCGAGCCGACGGCGATGAGCCAGGCCTCGATGCGGCCGACCGCTTCGACGAGTTCGGCGATGTGCTTGACCGCCGTATCCACCGCGCTACGCGACTGAACGATCTCTACGACGGCAGCGGACGTGGTCGATTGCACCGCCTGCGATGCGTTCGCGATGTCACGGTTGGCCGAGACCATGGTCTCGGCCGTCTTCTGTAAGTGGTGAAATCGCTCCGACTGGTTCGCGACGCGGCTTGCGACCTCCTGGACGCTGCCGGCGATATCCGCAAGTTCCACGCCGAGCCCGCCGATGCGATTGGCAAGCTGGTCGATAAGTCGTTCGGCCAGTGTCTGGTTGGATTGAGTGTCCAGGACTGCACGCTGCACAACCGACATATCAGAGCTTTCTCCAGTCAGAGCCGATAGTCGGCTCACCGCGGCGATCGCATTCCAATTTCAAGTTAGAGCGCGATTCGCGCCGCCGTCTTGTGCCTGAGAGCGCACTAAAGCCTGTAGGCCGTGCGGAACCCGCCCCAGTGGCGGCCCTTGACGCGGACCGGCACGTCGATCTCGCGCATCATCACGGTATTACCGTTGCCCATGTCGCGGGCGTAGCTCTGGATCAGATAGGCGCGCTGATTGCGGCCGGCGGCAAGGCCCGCCGGATCGTTGAAGATGCGGCGGTTGCGGCTGTTGGCGGTGTTCCAGGTGACGTCGCCGGGCCGCTGCGGGTGCGAATAGATCTTGTTGTGAACAGGCAGATAGCCATTGGTGTCGACCATGGCGCAGAACGCCATCCGCTTGTCCTTGGCAAGAAATGCTTCCTGGAACGGCGGCAGGGCGCGATCGGCCCAGTCCAGGATCCTTGTGCGGTATTGCACCGGGTTGGTACCGGGTATTTCGACATAGTTGGTGTCGAACATGTCTTCCATCGAGATGGCGCCGCTGTCGATGCCGCTCTCGAAGATCTTCTTCAAGGCAGCGCCGGCTTCCATCGCGCGGGTGACCGCCTCGGTGTTGTCGTCCTGGATCGACCACATCTTGTCTTCGAGCTTCTCGACCAGCGCGGCGCTCGGCCGTTCGAATCGCGCGTGCGTGCCGGCCTTGGAGCGCTCACTGACGCGAATGCGGCAGGCGCCGACGTCCTGCAGCGTCGCATCAAAACTCTGGCCCTGGGCCAGCCTTTCGGCATCGGGTCCACTGACCAGGATGCCATCCATCGAGATTTCGTAGACCGGCGCAGAGATGATGCCGCGCGGCGTCTGCATCTCGATCTTGAGGCTACAGGGCAGCTTCTGCTGCTCGCGCCGCTCGGTGCGCTCGCCATCCTTTTCACCATGGCGCAGCAGCACGGCGCAGCGCGCCTTGAGTTTTTGCGCGAATGCGGTGACGGCCCGTCCGGCCTTGGCAACGCTTTCGCCACGCGCCTCGGCTTCCTTGGTCGCGCTGTCGATCTCGCTTGCGCTGTCGCTGACCGAGACGATGAAGCTGGAGGCGGAAGCCGCGTTGTCGGCGATTTCGCCGGTGGTCGCGTTCTGCTCGGCGACCGCGCCGTTGACGTTCTCGAATACCGGGCGGATCGCCGCGATTGCCTGCGTAATGCGATGAACGGCGTCGACCGAGCCGGCGGCATCGCGCTGCAGCGCATCGATCTTCTTGGTGATCTCTTCGGTGGCGTTCTGCGTTTGAACCGCGAGCGCCTTCACTTCGGTGGCGACGACAGCGAAGCCGCGGCCGGCCTCGCCGGCGCGCGCGGCCTCGATGGTGGAATTGAGCGCCAGCAGGGTGGTCTGGCGCGCGATCTGCGCGATCAGATTGACGACATTGCCGATCGCCGCCGAGGACTCCCGCAGCCGATCGACATTGGTGCTGGCTTCGCGGGCGGCCTCGCTGGCCTGGTCGGCGAGCTTGCCGGCGTCGCGCACCTGCGCGCCGATCCCCTGCGCCGAATGGGTGAACTTGTCGGCGGCGTGCGAAAAACTCGTTGCCGTGCTCTGGGCGGCGCTGGAACGACTCGTCAGCGCGTCGGTGCGCTGGCGGATGGTCGAGAGCGTCGCAGCCGTGGCCTCGGCGCCGCCAGCGACCGAGTTGGCCGCACGCTCGAGCTGGCGGATCATCGCGCCGAGTTCGAGTTCCAGAAGTTCGAGGATCGCCTTGGCTGAATCGCCGTCGTCGGAGGTGGTTTCCGCCGCAGTGGCGGCCTGAACCTTGGGCGGGACGGCGGGCGCGGCCGGTTCCGGCATCCGCTTTTTGAACAAACCGAAGGCCATGATGTCTCTTAAAAGTTGAGGACCGCGTGCGAAATCCTCTCATCCGAGCATGAAGTCATGGTTAACAACTGCCTGTTTTTCCCGCAGGCACGCACTACTTTAGTAGCCGAATCGGCCGCAAATCTTTGATTTCAGCCGAGTGGCGGCCTATAAGCCGCGCTTCACCTACATTTCCTGGACGAAGAGACCCCGCATGGCCGGCCATTCCCAATTCAAGAACATCATGCACCGCAAGGGCCGGCAGGATGCCCAGAAGTCCAAGCTGTTCAGCAAGTTGGCCCGCGAAATCACCGTTGCGGCCAAGCTGGGAACTCCGGACCCGGCCATGAACCCCCGGCTGCGCTCGGCCGTCATCGCGGCGCGTCAGGAAAACATGCCGAAGGACAATATCGAGCGCGCCATCAAGAAGGCGGTCGGCGGCGAGAGCGAGAGCTATGACGAAATCCGCTACGAGGGCTACGGGCCTGGCGGGGTCGCCGTGATCGTCGAGGCACTGACCGATAACCGCAACCGCGCCGCCTCGGACATCCGCTCCTACTTCACCAAATCCGGCGGCAATCTCGGCGAAACCGGCTCGGTCGCCTTCATGTTCGACCGCACCGGCATCATCGAATATGACGCCAGCGTCGCCTCCGACGACGCCATGCTGGAAGCCGCGATCGAGGCCGGCGCCGACGACGTGGTCTCCAGCGAAAGCGGCCACGAGATCTACGCCTCGCAGGAAACCTTCCGCGAAGTCGCCAAAGCGCTGGAAGGCAAGTTCGGCGAAGCCCGCAAGGCAGCGCTGACCTGGAAGCCGCAGAACACGGTCGCGGTCGACGACGAGACCGGCGAGAAGCTGCTCAAGCTGATAGATCTGCTCAACGAGCACGACGACGTTCAGAACGTCTACGCCAATTTCGAGGTCTCCGACGCCCTGATGGCGAAGATGGGCGGGTAGACCATAGCGCCTCTCCACCCTCTACTGTCGTCGCCCGGCTTGACCGGGCGATCCAGTATGCCAGAGGCGGTAGTGCTTCTGCCGAGAAGCCGCTGCCTTCGCGGGGATGATGCGCGGAATGTGTGGGTACGTCCGGAGCGCGCATCCCAGGGGATTTCCGTTCTCTTTATGTTTCGTTCACCCCGCTCTGGCGCTATCACTACGCCATGACATCCCCACCGATTCGCCAACCCGTTCGCATCATCGGTATCGACCCCGGCCTGCGCCGCACCGGCTGGGGCGTGATCGAGAGCGAGGGCAACCGACTGGTCTTTATCGGCTGTGGCTCTGTCGAGCCGCCGGACGATCTGCCCTTGGCGAGCCGACTGCTCGCGATCCATGAGGGGCTCGGCGCCGTGCTCGGCGACCTCCGCCCAGCGGAGGCCGCGGTCGAGCAAACCTTTGTGAACAAGGACGGCGTTGCGACGCTGAAGCTCGGTCAGGCCCGCGGCGTCGCCATGCTGGCGCCCGCGATGTTCGGTATTGCCGTTGCCGAATATGCGCCCAACCAGGTCAAGAAGACCGTGGTCGGCGCCGGACATGCGGACAAGAACCAGATCGCGGTGATGCTGAAGATTCTTTTGCCGAAGGCCGAGCCGAAATCCCCAGATGCAGCGGACGCGCTCGCCATCGCCATTACCCACGCCCATCACCGCCAGGGCGCCGCGCTGCGGATGAAGGTGGCCGACGCATGGTGAGCGGTTGCTGTGTGAAGCAAAGTGAGGAGAGCACATCGGTCGGGCTCCCTCCCCCCTTGCGGGGGAGGGTTGGGGAGAGGGGTAAGCCCCGGGCTCAGATCGAAGACATGCGGCGGCCCTCTATCGACGAACCGATCGAGATCATCGGACAGAACGTTCTTGCTGTACGTCAACCAACTGAACAAGCGGCACCCCTCTCCCTAGCCCTCCCCCGCAAGGGGGGAGGGAACCCGCCCGCCGGTGTGTCCCTCGCTGATATCGCCACCACCGTTATCGGCTCCGCCGTCACCAGCGTCGAATTGCGGACTCCAAGATGATCGGCAAACTCAAAGGCCTGATCGATTCCTACGGCGAGGATTTCGTGATCCTCGACGTCGGCGGCGTGGGCTATCAGGTGCATTGCTCCTCGCGCACGCTGCAGGCGCTGCCGTCGCCCGGCGAGGCCGCGGTGCTGTCGATCGAGACCTATGTCCGCGAAGACCAGATAAAGCTGTTCGGCTTCCGCACCGACACCGAGCGCGAATGGTTTCGCCTGCTCCAGACCGTCCAGGGCGTCGGCGCTAAGGTCGCGCTTGCGGTGCTCGGCACCTTGCCGCCGGCCGAACTCGCCAACGCGATTGCGCTGCGCGACAAGGCCGCGGTGTCGCGCACGCCCGGCGTCGGCCCGAAAGTCGCCGAGCGCATCGTCAGCGAACTCAAGGACAAGGCACCTGCATTCGCCAATGTCGATCCCGCCGTCGTGCATCTTGCCGGCGCCGTCGACGATCACCGCGCGCCGCGCCCGGTGACTGATGCGATCTCGGCCCTCGTCAATCTCGGCTACGGCCAGCCGCAGGCCGCCGCCGCCATTGCATCCGCTTCGCGCAGCGCCGGTGAAAATGCCGAGACCGCACAACTGATCCGGCTAGGTCTGAAGGAATTGTCGAAATAGACTGCCGTCGGCTGGCCCCCGACTGACGAAGGAACGCATTTTGCTGAGCAAGAAGGACGAGGAGCTGATCGCCGCCGCCACCGAAGTCATCACCTTGCGCTATCGCAACGACTGGCAGGAAGTCGGCGCCGCCATGCGCACCCGCGACGGCCGTATTGTCACCGGCGTGAATATCGACGCCTATATCGGCCGGATCGCGGTCTGCGCCGAAGCGATTGCCATCGGTCGTGCCATCACTGAAAACGGCGACCGCGGCATTGAAACCATCGTCGCCGTGCGCCACCCCAAGCCCGGTGAACCCGGCAAGGTCGCGGTGGTGTCTCCCTGCGGCATCTGTCGCGAGCTGATCCACGACTATGATGCCAACGCTCGGGTCATCGTCCCCGACAACGGCCGTGAGCCGAAAGCCGTGAGCGTCGGCAAACTCCTGCCGAACAAGTACAAGCGGGGCAGCGAGTGAACACGCCCTCCCGCATCGTCACCCCCGAGCGCCGCAGCGACGATGTCGGCGACACCGCGCTGCGCCCGCAACTGCTGTCCGAATTCGTCGGCCAGGCGCAGGCGCGCAAGAACCTCTCGATCTTCATCGAGGCGGCACGCAAGCGCGGCGAGGCGCTGGATCACGTGCTGTTCGTAGGACCTCCCGGCCTCGGCAAGACCACGCTGGCGCAGATCGTCGCGCGCGAACTCGGCGTCGGCTTTCGCGCCACGTCAGGTCCGGTGATTGCGAAGGCCGGTGATCTCGCGGCGCTGCTGACGAACCTCGAGGAGCGCGACGTGCTCTTCATCGACGAAATCCATCGCCTCAGCCCGGCGGTCGAGGAAGTGCTGTATCCGGCGATGGAGGACTTTCAGCTCGACCTCATCATCGGCGAGGGGCCGGCGGCGCGTTCGGTGAAGATTGAGCTTGCAAAATTCACCCTCGTCGGCGCCACCACGCGCGCGGGCCTGTTGACCAATCCGCTGCGCGACCGCTTCGGCATTCCAATCCGGCTGAATTTCTATACCGAGGAAGAGCTGGAGAAGATCGTGTCCCGCGGCGCGCGCGTGCTCAATATCGGCATGACGTCCGACGGCGCCAACGAGATTGCGCGCCGCGCCCGCGGCACGCCGCGCATCGCCGGCCGACTGTTGCGCCGCGTGCGCGACTTTGCCTCCGCAGCGGACGCCAGCTCCGTCGACCGCGCCATCGCCGACCACGCGCTGAGCGCGCTGGAAGTCGATGCCGCCGGCCTCGATGCCATGGACCGGCGCTACCTCACGACGATCGCGCTGAACTATGGCGGCGGACCTGTCGGCGTTGAAACCATGGCGGCGGCGCTGTCGGAGCCGCGCGATGCGATCGAGGACATCATCGAGCCCTATCTGATCCAGTGCGGCTATCTGCAGCGCACCCCGCGCGGCCGGCTCTTGACCTCGCACGCCTTCCGCCATCTCGGCCTGGCCGAGCCCACGCGCGATCCCGCCCAATTCGGCCTGTTCGGCAACGGCGACAGCGACGACTGACTGCTTCGAACCCGATCATTCCGGCGGTGCACTAAGGGCAAAATGGCCGGCGCGCAGCGCCAGTTTTGCTCGCCGTGGAGGGGCACTATCGATGGGATCGACCGAAGACGCTGACATGCTCGCTCTCATTGCCGCGGCGCCGGAACTGGCGACGCCCGATGACACCGAGGCCTTCCTCGACGGCATGCCGATTTCGGAGCTTGCCTCGATGTGGGGCGCGTTGCAGCGCCTCAGCCGCCGCGACCAGACCGGCGCCGCCTGGTCGGCGATCCTCTATTTCGATCATCTGCCGCACAAGCGGCCGGAGCGTGCGCTCGATCTCGCGCTCGAAGTGCTGCGCTCGGAGACCGACAAACCGACGGTGATGCAGCTCAATGACAAGTTCATGCTGTCGCTGCTCTACGCCCATGGCGCCGCCGTGATCGAGCGTATCGAGGCCGAGGCGAAGCAGAATGCCGCGCTGCGCTGGCTCTTGGGCGGAATTCACTTCGGACCCGACGAGCCGTTCCAGCGCCGCATCGAGGCGATCGCCGACTTGAAGGGCTGGCGCGCCGACGATCTCGCGCGGCGCACGCCGAAGCGCCCGCTCGATTGCGAGGCGATGTCGGTGGTAGAATTGGCACGCGCCTGGGTCGAGCAGTACTCGAAATCCGAGCGCGACCGCGATGACAATTTCTTCATCATGATGGATTATGAGCGCGACCTGCGGAAGGAGGATCCCGATAGGGCGATCGATCTCATCCTCGAAATCCTGAAGATCGAGGCCAATCCGGTGCTATTGTCGCTACTCGCGGCGGGGCCGCTGGAGGATGTCATCAGCATGGAGACCATCGACCGGATCGAGCGCGAAGCGTCCGCCAACAAGCGCTTCCACGATCTGCTCGGCGGCGTGTGGTATTATCGTGCACCCGCTGAGCTGAAGGCGCGGCTGGACGCGCTGGTGGGGCAGAACCGGTGGTGAGAAGCTGCTTGAGGTCTGCTGACGATCTGCACAAACGGACCGCAATTCGGGCTCAATCCGTCCGCATGTTTGCGCTGCATCACGATTGGATCACATGTTAACACGCCGTCATCTTCTGAAGACCATGGGTGGGCTGGGCGCGCTGGGCGTCTCGACCACCGCTTACGGATTCAGCGCGCCGGTCGTCCGGCTTCGCGTCGTCAGGTACAACATCTCGCCGCCGCAATGGCCGGCAGATCTCAAGCTCAGGATCGCCGCCATCGCTGACCTGCACGCCTGCGATCCATGGATGTCGCTTGATCACATTCAGGAGATCGTCGAGCGGACCAATGCGCTCAAGCCTGACATCGTCGTCATGCTCGGCGACTACGTGACCGGACACCGCAAGATAACGCGTGTCATCCCCGATGCCGAATGGGCGGCAGTGCTGGCCGGGTTGAAGGCGCCGCTTGGCGTGCATGCGGTGCTCGGCAATCACGACTGGTGGGAAGACAAGGCCGTGCAGCGCGACGGGTATGGATTGCCGTCCGCCGGTCGCGCACTGGAGAATGTCGGCATTCCCGTCTACGAGAACGACGCGAACAAGCTCAGCAAGAACGGCCATTCGTTCTGGCTCGCCGGCCTTGGCGATCAGCTCGCCTACGTTCCGGCGCGCCGCTTCCGCCCGCTCAAGCGGATCGGCGTCGACGATCTCGGTGCGACGCTGGCGAAGATCACTGATGATGCGCCGGTGATCATGATGGCGCACGAACCCGACATCGCCCGCCGCGTGCCCTCGCGCGTCGCGCTGCAGCTCTCTGGACATACCCATGGCGGCCAGGTGCGGATGCTCGGCTGGTCGCCGATTTCGCCGTCCGGACAGCAGCTCGCCTATGGCCACATCAAGATGAACTGCGACATCGTCGTCTCCGGCGGCCTCGGCTGCAGCATCATGCCGTTCCGCCTCGGCGTTCCCCCGGAAATCGTGCTGGTGACAGTCGGGGCGGCGCCGCCGGCGGTGGCGTAGCGTTCCTGGCGGCGCTTGCGCGTCGCGCTGATTTTGCGCAAAACCAGCGCTTTCCAGCGCGAGCAGGAACCGTAAGTGACATCACCCATTCTCGACGGCGAGATCCGCGACGGTCGGCATCACATGCAGGTCCGCGTCTACTACGAGGACACGGATTTCTCCGGCATCGTCTATCACGCAAACTATCTGCGCTTCATGGAGCGCGGCCGCACCAATCATCTGCGGCTGATGGGCGCCTCGCAGCACGCGCTGTTCGAGCAGGCGGAAGCGGAGACACCGGGCTTTGCCTTCGTGGTGCGCTCGATGCAACTCGACTTCCTGCGGCCGGCGCGGATGGACGACGTGCTTGACGTCGTAACATGGCCGGTCGCGGTGAAGGGCGCCTCGATCACGCTGGCGCAGGAGGTGCGCCGCGGCGACGAGGTGCTGGTCAAGGCCGAGGTGCGGGTCGCCTTCATCAGCGAGGGCAGGGCACAGCCGATCCCGAAATCGCTGCGGCTGTTGATGAAGGCAGACTTGGCCCCCGATTAAATCTTCGTATTGACTCCCTGTACCGATCGGTACAATCTTCTCTGGTCATCACGCCGGAGAAATGCCATGTCGCGTCCGCCGCTGCCGCCCTTCACCCGCGAAACCGCTGCGCAGAAGGCGCGCATGGCCGAGGACGCCTGGAATTCGCGCGATCCTGTGAAGGTGTCGCTGGCCTATACCCAAGACAGCCGCTGGCGCAACCGCTCCGAATTCTTCCAGGGGCGCGAGGCGATCGTCGAATTCCTCACCCGCAAATGGGCGAAGGAGCACGACTATCGCCTGATCAAGGATCTCTGGGCGTTCGACCACAACCGCATCGCCGTGCGCTTCCAGTACGAGTGGCACGACGATGCCGGGCAGTGGCACCGCTCTTACGGCAACGAGCAGTGGGAGTTCGATGAGCATGGCCTGATGCGCCGGCGCGAGGCCAGCATCAACGATCTCGCGATCAAGGAAAGCGAGCGCCGCTTCCATTGGCCGGCGCCGGGGCCGCGCCCGGCCGACGTTCCCGGCCTCGGCGAGAATCCGCTGTGATCAGATGCTGAAGAAGGGCGTCGAGCGCAAGGAAATATTGCGGGCGCTCTCCGAGGTATTTCGCGCGCACGGTTATGAGGGCGCTTCGCTGACGCTGATCACCGAGGCGACCGGGCTCGGCAAGGGCAGCCTTTATCATCTCTTTCCCGGCGGCAAGGAGCAGATGGCCTCCGAGGTGCTGGCCGAGATCGACGGCTGGTTCGAGCTCAACATCTATGCCCCTTTGCGCGACGCGGACGACCCCGCGCGCGCGATCGCTGCCATGATCGCGGGCGTCGACCAGTATTTTCATTCCGGCGATCGTATCTGCCTGGTCGGCCTGGTCGCGCTCGGCGCCGCTCGTGATACGTTTGCGGCGAGCGTCGATAGCTACTTTGCGCGCTGGCAGACGGCGCTGGCGCAGCTCCTGCGGCGATCCGGATTGAGCAAGAGCCAGGCGCAGCGCCGCGCGGAAGATGCGCTGCTCACCATCCAGGGCGCGCTGGTGCTAGCGCGGGCGCGCAATGATGCCGGGATATTTCGCCGGGCGTTGAGCGATCTGACGAAACGGCTGCTGGCGCCGGCGGAGTGACGACTGCTTGCCATTTGCGTTCCCCGGACGCTGCGCAGCGCGAAAGCGGTGCGCTGCTGATCCGGGGTCCATGCTGCAACGACAAGAATGGGTCCCGGCTCTGCGGTGCATCACCAAAAGGTGCTGCACCGCGTCCGGGACACGAGACTGCGTTACGCCGCTGCCTTATGCCGCGCGAGCTCGGCCTTGTAGAGCTCATACTCCTCAGCGACCGCCCTCGCGATGCTCGGGCGGGCGCGCAGCCGCTCATAATAGGCCTTCACGGCCGGCCATTTCGCGAGTTCAACCGGCGGTGTTGCCATCGTCCAGTTGATGATGGTGACGAGATAGGCATCGGCCACGCTGAAATGATCAAGCAGGAACTCGCGGCCTTTCAGGTAGTTTTCGAGATAGTCGAGCCGCGAGATATTCTTGGTCAGCGCATATGTCTTCGCATCCTGCGGCGCGGTCTTGTCGAGCAGCGGTACGAACAGCGCCTTGTGCAGTTCGGTGCCGATGAAGCAGAGCCATTGATGCAGGCGGCTGCGCTCCTCAGCCGAATTGGCCGAGATGCCGGCCGTCGGAAAGCGATCGGCGACATATTGCAGGATGGCCGCGTTCTCCGTCAGCACGGTGCCGTCGTCGGTGCGCAGCGTCGGCACCAGCCCGAGCGGGTTGACGCTACGAAAATCCGAGCCGTCGTTCTGCACGACCTTGGTCTTGGGATCGACCTCGAGATAGTTGGCCTCGGCGCCGGCTTCGTACAGCGCAATCCGTGTCGCCAGCGAGCAGGCGAGCGGCGAGAAATAGAGATCCATGGTTTGCCTCCTTGGCGGTTGATCGACCGCGCCGCTAACCAAAGGCCGGCTCGGTTGATTTTTATACCGTCTCGCATAATATAAAGCTGGTCAAGGAATTTCTTGCGAAATGGTACAAAAAAGTAAGAAGCCGCCCGTGCCCAGGATCGACGCCCCGCCCAGGCGTCGGGGCCGCCCACGCGCCTATGAGCCTGATGTCGCGCTCGGTAAGGCGCTCGACCTGTTCCGGCGCGACGGATTTGCGGCCACCTCACTCGACGATCTCTCGGCCGCAACAGGCATGAACCGGCCGAGCCTCTATGGCGCGTTCGGCGACAAGCGCGAGCTCTTCATCAAGAGCTATCGGCGCTATCGCGATGACGCGCGGGTCGCGATGGGTGACGTTTTCAGGAACGAACTGCCGATCCGAAAGCGGCTGGAGCGCATCTATGCGGTGGCGCTCGACATCTATCTGTCAGGCGAATCCGGCCCGCGCGGCTGCTTCACGGTGATGACCGCGGCTTCCGAAGCGGTGCACGATCCCGATATCCGCGCCATGGTGCTGGAAGGGTTCACCGAGCTCGACAAGGCGTTCGCCGCGTGTTTCCGTGTCGCGAAGGAGAAGGGCGAGCTATCCGAGAGCGCGGATCCGGTCGTGCTGGCGCAGCTTGCCTCCGCCACCATCCATACCATCGCCATCCGCGCCCGCGCCCGGATGCCGCGCAAGGAGCTGGAAGCGATCGTTAGCGGCGCGATCGATGTGATGCTGCGGGCCTAGTTCTGCACCGTCTGCCGCACCTACGGCCGTCATTGCTCTCGTGTCATCGGCGCGCATTCGCGCGACCCGTTGGCTCGCAATGACGGAGACTAATACCCCCGCTTGCGGTCCACCACATTCTCGAGCGCCTCGCCGGCCTCGAAGCGCCTGATCTGCTCGGCGACATATTTCGATATCTCGTCGGGATCGGTGTCGGCGGCGTTGTGCGGGGTCAGCACCACCTTCGGGTGGGTCCAGAACGGGCTGTCGGTGGGCAACGGCTCGGTGGCGTAGACATCGAGCGAGGCGCCGCCGAGCGTGCCGTCATCGAGGCATTGCAGGATGTCGGCCTCGTTCTGCAGGCCGCCGCGGCCGGCATTGATCAGAACCGGTGCGCCGAGCGGGCTGGTGCGGTTCAGTTTCTCAAATAGCCGCCGGTTCAGAATGTGCCGCGTCTCCGGCGTCAGCGGCAAGAGACAGACCAGGATGTCAGTCCGCCGCAGGAATGCATCAAACTGTGCCTCGCCGTGAAAGCATTCGATGCCGTCGATCGTCTTCGGGCTCCGGCTCCAGCCCGCGACGCGAAAGCCGAGGCGCATGAGGGCGTCGGTCGCGTCAGCGCCGAGCGTGCCGAGCCCCATGATCCCGACGGAGATCGCGCCGGCCGCCCACTGCGATTTCGGCGCCCAGCGCTTTTCACGCTGCGACTGCCGCAAGTAAGGCTCCTGCCGATGGTGCATCAGCACATGCAGCACGACATATTCGGTCATTCGCGCGGTGAGGTCGCCAACCGCAACGCGCACCAGCGGCACGTCGGGCAGGGTGCGGTCGACCATCAGCGCATCGACGCCGGCGCCGAGGTTGAAGATCACCCGCAAATTGGGGAAGGCGGCGAGTTCGCCCGGCCGCGGCTTCCACACCGCGGCATAATGCACCTCGGCCGGATGGAACGCGGCACTGGGAAGCAGCAGAACGGGCCGGTCGGAGCAGACCTCGTCGAACCGGCGCTTCCAGCGCTGCGGCGACCAGTTTTCAGTCCCGCCATGCACCAGCAGCGCGAGCGCACCTTTCGTCATTGCCATTCCTCATCTAGCGCCAAAGACGGCGTGACCCGCCTCACATCGTGGATCGATCCGTCTGTCTAGCCTCCTTTGATGCAACAAGGGAGACTTCCCATGCGCAAATTGCGGCTTGAAGCGAGGAAGTCGCACCGGGACGCCGCCAGGTATGGTGTCTGCCGATGGTTCAGGCTGTGATCATCGCGGCGATTGCGATCTCGCTCGCGCTTTCCTGGCGGAACAGCCACCGTTGCGCAGGCTCCAGTCGGACCGAGGCCTTCGGGCGTAGGGCGAAGATCATCTTCCTTGTCCTGGCGCTGTGCGGCCTTTGTTCCACGGCGATCGTTGGCGCTTACAGACACTTCAATCCGCCGCCGCCTCCAATCGTCGGGCCCTGACGGCGGAACAATCCAAAATTTCTTCGACGCACCTGTCGGCAGCGGGCATAATCGTTCGTCATCAATACGAACGGAGATGCCTGGCTGCCATGCTTTACGCCATTCTTTGCTATCACGACGAGGATTTCGTCGGCTCCTGGACCAAGGAACAGGATGCCGCGGTTATGAAGAAACTTGCCGTCGTGCAGGACAAGCTCACCAAGCAGGGCCGGCTCGGCCCGGTGGCGCGGCTGTTGCCGACGACGGCGGCAACCACGCTGCGCAAGGAGAACCCGCCGCTGGTGCTGGACGGCCCCTTTGCCGAAACCAAGGAGCAACTGCTCGGCTTCTATGTCGTCGATTGCAAGAATCTCGACGAGGCGCTCGAGGTTGCGCGCGATCTTGGCTCGGCCAATCCCGGCGGCGCCTATGAGATCCGGCCCGTCGGCCACTTTACGCTGGGGAGCGTGCAGCCATGACCGATACCGCCTGGATCGATGGCGCGCTGACCTCGGCTCGCCCCCAGGCGGTCGGCGCGCTCTTGCGTTATTTCCGCGATCTCGACACCGCCGAGGAAGCGTTTCAGAACGCCTGTTTACGCGCGCTGAAGAGCTGGCCACAGAATGGCCCGCCGCGCGATCCCGCGGCGTGGCTGATCATGGTTGGGCGCAACGTCGCGATCGACGATATCAGGCGGAGCAAGAAGCAGGAGGCGCTGCCCGAGGACGAGGCGATCTCCGATCTCGATGACGCCGAGGAACAGCTTGCCGAGCGGCTCGACGGCTCGCACTACCGCGACGACATTTTGCGGCTGCTCTTCATCTGCTGCCATCCGGACCTGCCGGCGACGCAGCAGATTGCGCTGGCGCTGCGCATCGTATCAGGGCTGACGGTGAAGCAGATCGCGCGCGCCTTCCTGGTCTCGGAAGCCGCAATGGAGCAGCGCATCACCCGGGCGAAGGCGCGTGTCGCCGATGCCAACGTGCCGTTCGAGACGCCGGGCGCGGTGGAGCGTTCGGAACGCCTCGCCTCCGTCGCCGCCATGATCTACCTGATCTTCAACGAGGGCTATTCGGCGAGCGGCGACACTGCCGAGATCCGCGCGCCGCTGTGCGAGGAGGCCATTCGCCTAGCGCGGCTGCTGCTGCGGCTGTTCCAGAGCGAGCCCGAGATCATGGGGCTGACGGCGCTATTGCTGCTGCAGCATGCGCGGGCGGATGCGCGGTTCGATGCCGATGGCGCGGTGATCCTGCTCGACGACCAGGACCGATCGAAGTGGAACAAAGCGCTGATCGCCGAGGGGCTGGCGCTCATCGACAAGGCGATGCGCCATCGCCGCAGCGGGCCCTATCAGGTGCAGGCTGCGATTGCGGCGCTGCATGCCCGCGCCGAAAAGCCCGAGGATACCGACTGGACCCAGATCGACTTGCTCTACGGCGCGCTCGAGATCATGCAGCCGTCGCCGGTGGTGACGCTGAACCGCGCGGTTGCCGTGTCCAAGGTGAAGGGCCCGCAGGCCGCGCTCGACATGATCGAGCCCTTGGCGGCGCGGCTGTCGAACTATTTTCATTTCTTCGGCGTGCGCGGCGCGTTCCTGATGCAGCTAGGCCGCAACGAGGAAGCCCGCGTCGCCTTCGACCGTGCCATCGCGCTGGCGAACACGTCGGCCGAAGCCGCCCACATCCGCATGCACCTCGACCGCCTGCAGCGCGACAGCCAGCCCCGGGGCAAGAAAGCGGGGAAGTAGTTTCTTTCTCGTGCGGTTTCTTCCCTTCTCCCGTTGTGGGAGAAGGTGGCGCTAGAATTCGCTCTGTGATGCCGCCTTCGATGTGATCAGCACCGAAACTCCGATGGCCCCATGTGGCCGGTGTTTCTCAAATGGGCAGGAACGGGGTGGCACAGAGCTGGGGAAGTGCAGAAGCTAATTTCAAATGAGACGATTAGGAATATGTCGGAACGGCCCGCGTATTTTGTATGATAGCGACCGCCTGACGCGAGTGTTCGCTGGCATCGAAGCATCCAAGTTTGCGATTATACCGCGCGCGACGACCTTCGAACGCAAGCCGCGCGGTCGGCCTCGGGTGTCGGGGTCGATGCGCAGCACGATCCGAGAGACATCACGCCAATCGGCGCCTTGTTGATCAGCATCAAGCACGCGCATGTACGTGATCATGTGCTGCTCGTCATACTCAGTGAGGGCTGGTCCGGCTGGCGCTATGTCAGCGAGCGCCTCAAGCTATGTGTCGCTGAGAACTCGGATGCCTGAAGAAGGCGTCAAGGTTCACAGGTTCGCCGTTGTCTTGCCAAAGCAGCTTTTGACCGAGGCTAGCCGCCACCGCGATGCGGTGTTGCCCGCCGACCAATGTGCCGTCATGTGTTGCCTTGGCGATGATCTCACCGGTCTCGTTCACAATGTTTCTCATAGCCCAATAACCCTGTCAGGAACGACTTCTGCATTCAGCGATCAACTCGCGGCTTTCATGTCTGTTCCTATGCCCGCAATGGTGCGCACTCAGTCAAGCCTTGTGCCCAGCGGCTGCGCATTACAATGCATGTCATTCGCCCATGGCAGAGAGAGAACCCAGTTCGCCTTGGCCATCAGCGCGTAGCCTAGAACGCACCGGCGCCAATATGACGACTGCACGACATTAGGGATGTCGCAAACGCTGCCTGCTCCTCGTACTCAACATGAGTAAAAGCTGGAGATCGATGTTACGCCGCGTGCGTGGAGAAGAGCACCTTTTGTTGCGCCAGTACTTCCGAGCGGCAACTGCATCGATAAGGCGAGTTGTATTTTACTCTCTTCCCTTACGAACCGCGCGCTATCAAGCCATCCCTCAATTGGTTCGTTCGTATCAAAAGGATCTAACATTGAACCAACGCACCGTTGGAATGCCGGAATTTAATGAATTGATCGATATGGCGCGGTTGCTAGTGAACTTGTGGGAAGCCGCGCAACGGCTGCCTGAAGGATCAGAGCGGCGGGAAGCATTCAGACAGATCAGCGGCTTCCAGAGGCGGGTGGCGGCATTGGTTACACGCGCCCTTTAGGCCCTCAGGGATGTCGTGTCAGGCTCTGCGGTGGCTACCGATCCAACTCGCGCCGGAAGATTGCGATTTGGAAGTTGGCGAACTTGATAAGACTGGCATTATACCATTGGGTTTTCCATGCCGTGCACCCAATCAGGCGGACAACGAGGCTTGGTCGATCCGCATGGAGGATTGCGCCGGGAAAAGTTGCAAGGAAGGTTGGAACCACGGAAACGGAGAAGCGTCGAGTTACGGCAGTCTCACCGATACGTTGAGGGTGAAATGCCCCTGCACTTCAGCCGCATTGGTCCTGCGACAGAGGAGATGGAGATATGGAGCGCGAGCGAGCGCGGATTTTCGTTCGTGATCAGTAACGAGAGTAGCGGTGGGCCCGGACTTCACGGCAAGCCCGGCTTTGTAGCTTCATGGCGTCCTATCCATATTAACAAGCCTGCGATCAGGGTGGGCGGATCACCCTTTAAGACGTATGCCGAAGCCGAGAAAGCCTGTGAGGCCATGCTGACGATCCTAACCACATAGCTATTATCTTTAGCGATGTGGCTCTGGATGACGTCCGCTTTCTCTCATTTTCGGACCTCGTCTCAGCCCTGGGCGATGTCCACTTTCCCCTCCGGGCGGCTGCAAAAAAGTTCTCGCTCCTTGTCGGTTTCCACCTCCCTCGTTCGTCTTGAATCCGAGCAGCCATTCAAGACAACGGGGATCGATCATGACTATTATCACCGAGACTGCGCCCGTCGCAACTCCCACACGCTGGGTCGGCCGCATTCTCTCCGGCCTCGTCATTCTGTTTCTGTTGTTCGACGGCGCCATCAAGCTGGTGCCGTGGCCGGTGGTCACCGAAACCATGGACCGGATGGGCTATGGCTCAAGCGATACGCTGATGCGCAGCCTCGGCGCCATCACCATCATCTGCACGATGCTCTACGCGATACCGCCGACATCGATCCTCGGCGCGATCCTGCTCACGGGTTATCTCGGCAGCGCCATCGCTTCGCATGTCCGTATCGACAGCCCGCTGTTCACGCATACGTTGTTCGGGCTCTATTTGGGCCTGATGCTGTGGGGCGGGCTGTGGCTGCGCGATCGCAATTTGCAGCGCCTGATTCCCTTCCGCCGCTGACTTGCTTCAACGAGAATTGCCGTCACGGAGCTGATCATGTTCGAAGTCATTGTCATCATCGCGATCATCCTGGCGATCGCCATCGCGGTCATCCTCGTTCTCGCCGCGACCAAGCCGGCTACGCTGCACGTAACGCGCGCGATCGATATCAAGGCGCCGGCCGAAAAGATCTTTCCGCTGATTTCGGATTTTCACCAGTGGCGCGGCTGGTCGCCCTATGAAGAGAAGGACCCGGCGATGAAGCGCACCTATGGCGGTGCTGATAGCGGCAAGGGCGCTACCTATGCGTGGGACGGTACAAGAATGTCGGTTCCGGCCGCATGGAAATTCTCGAGGCGGCGCCGCCGTCCAGGATCGTCATCAAGCTCGATTTCTTTACGCCTTTCGAAGGGCACAACACGGCCGAGTTCACAATGCTGCCGCAGGGCGATGGCACCCATGTCACATGGGTGATGCATGGTCCGGCGAACTTCATGTCCAGGCTGATCCAGGTATTCATCAATCTGGACAACATGATCGGCCGTGACTTCGAAGCCGGTCTCGCCAAGCTGAAGAAGCTCACCGAGACATGAAAGCAACTATCGTGTCCCGAGCGCGGCGCAGCACGAGGTGATGCGACGCTGAGCCGGGACCCATCGATGGAGCCAGGAACAGCAGCGCATCACTTCGCGTTGCGCTTCGTCGGGGGAACGCAAATGACACTGCCTAACAAGCAAAGGAGCCGGCGATGCAGCTCAATCCCTATCTGTTCTACAACGGCAATTGCGAGGAAGCGCTAAAATATTATGAGAAGGTTCTCGGGGCCCAGATCGGAGCGATGTTTCGGTATGAGGGCGGACCGCCCGATATGCCGGTCCCGCCGGACTGGAAAAACAAGCTCATGCATGCGAGCGTTACCATCGACGGTGAGGTCTTGATGGCCTCCGACGCCACCCCCGGCGATTACCATCAACCACAGGGCTTTTCCGTCTCGCTGCAGATCGAGGATCCCGCGGAGGCCGAGCGCCGCTTCAAAGCGCTCGCCGAAGGCGGCACCGTACGGATGCCGTTCGGCCAGACCTTCTTCTCCAACGGCTTTGGCATGTGCGTCGACAAGTTCGGCATCCCCTGGATGGTGAACTGCCCGAAGGAAGGGATCTGAGGCCGCAGCTTCGTAGGGTGGTTAGGCGAAGCCGTAACCCACCAACGGACTAACCGGCATCGAGACTTTGGTGGGTTACGCTTCCGCTAACCCACCCTACATTTTATCTGCACCTCGGATTATCTGCACCGCGGATAAATCGCCGCAAGCTCGCGGCCGCGCAGCAGCAACAGCCGCGACGTCAGTCCGCCGTGACGACTGATCCAGTCCCGCACCGGCCGCGGATAGGCCGCGTGCACCGCGATCGAGGCTTCCGGCTCGGCATAGATCCGGCCGCGGCCATCGACCGAGCGCGCGGCGTGAAATCCGAGCACCGCGCGGCGCGTCACGCAGATGCGGTCCGTTGGCACCGTCATCAGCACCAGCGTGCAGGCCGACAGGCAGGGCCCGTCGATCACCACCCGCTCGCCGGATTCGCGCACGCGATCGAACAGTTCGAGAAACGGTCCGACCTGTCCGCCCGGGCTCGCGAGGATGCGGATCTCCGCCCCCGCAGGAACAGTTGCCGCAACCAGTGCGGCGGCGACAACGACTACCCTGATGACCGCCATTCGCATGCGCGGCTCCCTCGTCAGCACTGACCCCCGGCGCAGTTACGCTGAGATATGTGGCAAGGTTTCGTCAAGTGCCTGCACCGGGGCCGCCAGCCTCGGTGAACCATGACGCAATCGCACGGCCGCTCAGTGCCGCAGATCGCAAGTCGCCACGCGGTTCGGCGGGGGCTGCTTCGTTTGAAATTTCGCAGGTACCGGACGGGGCTATTCGTTGAATTGACCCCGGAACGAACGCTAGGGCAATTCGTTGGGCCGAATGGATCAGCTATTTCTCAGCACTATCTGCGCGGGCGTTCTACTGCTCGTGACCGCATTTGCACTGGGAACACCGAGCATGAAGCCGGATGTTCCACCTGAAAGGGCCGTGTTGCTCCGTATTGCGGCGCGATAGATGTCCAGGTGGCAAAGCGAAGCGTGTACTTTTACCCATTCCGCCGCTGGCCGCGCAGGGTCGGCAGGCCGATGCCGGCGGCGTCAAAACCGCCGTCGACGGCGAGAACCTGGCCAGTGATGTAACTGGCGCGATCGCTGCACAGGAAGAAGATCGCCTCCGCCAGTTCCTCCTCAAGGCCGTAGCGGTTGAGCGGAATGGCGTCGTGATAGTCGGCGCGGATTTCCGGCGTATGGACCTGCTTCGCCATCGCGGTCTCGACCGGGCCGGGCGCGACGGCGTTGACGCGGATGCCGAGCGAAGCCAGTTCGACCGCGAGCTGTTTGGTGAGATGCGCCAAGCCGGCTTTGCTGGTGCCGTAGGCCGAGCGGAGCGTCGAGGCGCGCACCGCCGAGATCGACGTGATGTTGACGATCGCGCCGCCATGTTCGCGCATCAGGGGCGCCGCCGCCTTGGTGCAGAGGAACGGCCCGGTGAGGTTGACCGCCAGGATCCGGCTCCAGTCTTCGTTTGACGTGTCGAGCAGCGGCGCGAACACGGCGATGCCGGCATTGTTGACCAGCGCGTCGAGCCGGCCGAAGCGCGCGCTCACCGACGCAATCGCGGTTGCCACTGCGCTCGCGTCCGAAACGTCGCAATGCAGCGCCAGCGTATTGTCGGGCTCGGCGATGCCGGCCAGGGCGCCATGCAGCAACTCGTTCTCGATGTCGAGCAGCGCCACCTTCCAGCCCTCGGCGAGAAAGCGTTTGGCGGTTGCAAGCCCGATGCCGCGCGCGGCGCCGGTGACGAGAGCAACTTTCTGAGCAGCGGAGGGCATGGGCAGGTCCGTTAGCGAGAGAGAAGATTTCCCGCTTCTAATAACCCAAGCTCCAACGCGTGTCGCGGCGGCAGCGATGCAGAATTCGGCCCTGCCGGACGCCCGATATGCAGAATCCGATACAGGCGGTCATCCCATATCGGATCAATGCGTCTTGCATGTCGTATCGCTAGCGCTGCGCGATCGCCTTTGCTTCGGCGGCGGCACGCTGCATGCTGGAGGACATCTCAGAGGTGACCGTGCTCTGCTCCTCGACTGCAGCAGCGGTCGCGGTGACGTATTGGCTGACGCCCTGGATCGCCTGTTTGATGCTGTTTAGCGCGCCGACGACGTCGCCGGAAATGCCGTTGAGGTTGCCGATCTCCTGCCCGATCTTGTCGGTTGCCTGCTTGGCCTGGGTGGCGAGGTTCTTGACCTCGGAGGCGACCACGGCGAAGCCGCGGCCCGCTTCGCCGGCGCGCGCCGATTCGATCGTCGCATTCAGCGCCAAGAGGTTGATCTGGCCGGTGATGTTGCCGATCAGTTCGACAATGCCGCTCATCGCCTGCGCCGCTTCGTTCAGCCGCTGCGCCTGGGCGTCGGCCGCTTCCACCCGCTCGACCGCCGTCGACGCCGTCTCGCGCGACTTGGTCATCGCCTCGGAGATTTCCCGCACCGAAGCGTTCAGTTCCTCCGTACCCGCTGCGACCGATTCCATCATGCCGCGCACGCGCTCATTGCCGAGCCGCACCAGCACCTGCGTGGTGGTGTCGGTAGCGTATTTCACCACCTTGAACGGCTTGCCGTTGAGGTCGAGGATCGGATTGTAGGATGCCTGGATCCAGACCTCCTTGCCGTGTTTTCCGATCCGCTTGTATTCGGCGGCCTGATATTCGCCACGGCCCAGCTTTGCCCAGAATTCGCGATAGGCTGCGCTGTCGCGCTCGCCTTGCTCGACGAACATGCTGTGATGCCGGCCGCGAATTTCCTCCAGCGAGTAGCCGACCGTTTTCAGGAAGTTCTGGTTGGCGCCGATGATGGTGCCGTCCATGTTGAATTCAATCACGGCCTGCGACTTGCCGATGGCGGCGATCTGGCCGGCGAGGTCGGCAGTCGAAAGCTTCTGCTTGGTGACGTCGGTCGCGAACTTCACCACCCGGAACGGCTTGCCGTTGTCGTCGAGCACGGGGTTGTAGGAGGCAATGATCCAGACTTCGCGGCCGCCCTTGCCGATCCGCTTGTATTCGGCCGACTGGTTTTCGCCGCGGTTGAGCTTTGTCCAGAACTCGCGATAGGCCGCGCTGTCGCGCTCCGACGGCTCGACGAACATGCTGTGGTGCTTGCCGTGGATTTCGGCGAGCGTATAGCCCATCGCGCGCAGGAAGTTTTCGTTGGCGGTGACGATGGTGCCGTTCATCTCGAAGGCGATGACTGCCTGGGTGCGGCTGATCGCCGCGATCTGACTGGCGTCCTCCAGGCTCTTGATCTTGCGCGCGGTGATGTCGGTCGCGAACTTCACCACCTTGACCGGCTTGCCGGCAGCGTCGAGAACGGGATTGTAGGTCGCCTGGATCCAGACCTCGCGGCCGCCCTTGCCGATCCGCTTGTATTCGGCCGCCTGGTATTCGCCGCGCTTCAGCGCCGCCCAGAAGTCGCGATACGCCGCACTGTCCCGCTCCGACGGGGCAACAAACATGCTGTGATGCTTGCCCCGGATTTCGCCGAGCGAGTAGCCGAGTGTTCTGAGGAAATTGTCGTTGGCGGTGATGATGGTGCCGTCGAGATTGAACTCGATCATGGCCTGCGAGCGGCCGAGCGCGTCGACCAGCGCCTTGTCTGCCGAAGAACTCTTGAGAAGCTGAAACACGGAAGGCCCCATCCACTGGCGGTAAATGACGAGGCCATGACCCAATCCACCCGAGCCTCGTTGCTATGGCGCGACGTTGACCGGAAGGCAGAAAGATTGCGTTAACGCTGTTCTCCGTAATATGACGGATCACATCGCAATCTGATATTGATCTTTAAAGATGTCTCAGGGCGCGGCGCTCGCCGTGCGCGTGCGCCGCAGACTTAACTCCGTTTCACGACGCTCTCATACGCCGCCTGCAAACGCTCGCCGACAGATGGACCGGTTCGCTTGCGCCGCTTCGCGCCGAGATGGCTCTCGCGCAACTCGTCCATGAATTCGGCCCACATCTTCGGTCCGCCCTCGCTGAGCAGCCGCGCGCGGATGCCGAGTTCCTCGGTGACGGGCAGATATCGATAACCCCAGGCCGCCATCTGCGCGAGGACGGGTAACAGCTCGATACCCTGTTCGGTGAGCGAATAGATTCCCTTCTGCTTGTGCGTGGGATCATCCTCGCGGGTGATGATGCCCTGCTCGAGCAGGGTCTTCAGCCGGTCGGCAAGGATGTTGGAGGAGATGCCTTCCTCCGACTTGGTCAATAGCTCGCGAAAGTGCCGCCGGTTGCCGAACATCATGTCGCGGATGATCAGAAGGCTCCATTTGTCGCCGAGCACTTCCAGCGAGAGATTGATCGGGCAACCGGAACGCTGGGCGTCGGTCATGGGCGGTCTCCGGCCGGCAGCCTGGCGCCGGCGAAAAAAACTGCTTGCAATATTGCACCAGTTGCCTCAGGGTACAACCAGTTGCAATCCGCAATCGGTTTTGAAGGGAGAAATGCAATGGCGAGGTTGAACATGTGGAACCTGATGACGCTGGATGGCTTCATCGCCGGTCCGAATCGCGACATTTCCTGGCATTCCGACGTCTGGGGTGAGGAGCTCGAGCAGTTGTCGGTCCAGCAGCTGAACGAGGCCGGCGGATTGCTGTTCGGCCGCGTCACCTACGAATTGATGGCGGGCCACTGGCCGAACGCGACCGGCGAGGTCGCCGATTTCATGAACGCGGCGCCCAAGTACGTCTTCTCGCGCACGGTGAAGAAGTCTGACTGGAACAACACGCAACTGTTCGACGCCGATGCGCCGGGGACGGTTGCCCGTCTGAAGCGCGACAGCACCAAGGATATTTTTCTGTTCGGCAGCGCCGATCTTGCCGCCACGCTAATTCCGCACGGATTGATCGACGAATTCCGCATCGCGGTGAACCCGATCATCCTTGGCGGCGGTACTCCGCTGTTCAAGCCGGGCGAGAAGGTCAAGCTCAGGCTGATCGACAGCCGGCCATTGTCGACCGGCATCGTCATCCTGCGCTACGCGCCGGCAACGGCGAAGTAATCGATGATTGAATGTCGGCGCGCTTGGCGGCGCGCCGACTTGTGAGGGAGTTGTCCAGGGAGTTGCTCATGTCGCTCACGCTTCATTTCCATCCACTGGCGTCGTATTGCTGGAAGGCGCTGATTGCGCTCTACGAGAACGAGATCCCGTTCGCGCCGAACCTGGTCGACCTCGGCAATCCAGCCGAGCGCGCGGCGCTGGTGAAGCTGTGGGGCATCGGCAAGTTCCCGGTTCTGCAGGACGATGGCCGAGGCGAGATCGTTCCGGAATCCAGCATCATCGTCGAATATCTCGACCGCTACCATGGTGGCCGCACGCGGCTGATCCCCGACGACCCTGCGCGGGCGTTGCAAACGCGGCTGCGCGACCGCTTCTACGATCTCTATGTGCATCTGCCGATGCAGAAGATCGTGGTTGACCGGCTGCGGCCGGAAGGAAAGCGGGATCCTTTCGGTGTCGAGGAGGCGAGGGCGCAGCTGCGGACCTCCTACGCCATGATCGAGCAGCAGATGGCCGGCGGCGGCTGGGCGATGGGCGAGGATTTCACGCTGGCTGATTGCGCCGCGGCGCCATCGCTGTTCTACGGCAACATGGCAGAGCCGTTCGGCGACGAACACAACAACGTCGCCGCCTATCTGGAGCGGCTGAAGGCGCGGCCCTCCTTCGCGCGCGTGCTGAAGGAAGCGGAGCCCTATTTCCATATGGTGCCCAAGGAAACCTAAGAAGGAGCGCTAAATGGTTCATGCAAGCAGGGCGGATACGATCCGCGCGATTTTTGCCGCCTATCTGGCCAGCGATCGCAAATTCGTCGAGGACGCGTTCAGTGATGAATTCCGCTTCACCAGCCCCTACGACGATGCCATCGACAAGCCGACCTATTTCGAGCGCTGCTGGCGGAACAGCGACTGGATCGAGCGGCACGAGCTTGAGAAGATCGTGGTCGACGGTACCGAGGCTTTCGTGACCTATCGCTGTGTGGCCAAGGACGGCAAAAGCTTTCGCAATACCGAGTTCTTCGTGTTCGACGGCGACAAGGTAAAACGCATCGACGTCTACTTCGGCGCGTCGTATCAGAACGGCGTGTTCGTCAAGCAGAATGGGTAGCGCCACCGTGCATTCTGTCTCGTTCCCCGGACGCGATGCGGCACGCAGTGCCGCTTCGCAGAGCCGGGGTCCAGCGGCTTTCACACCTATGGGCCCCGGTTCTGCGGCGCATCAAGCCAAGCGGCTTGCTGCACCGCGCCCCGGGGCACGATTACTCCAGAAATAATTCTCACTGACATGTCGGGGGCGTAAAAGCCCGATCGTCTTGTTGACGAAGGCCGGCGCGACCCTCGCCGCCCAACAGGAGCGAAACGGAGAACAGCGATGCGATTCATGGTGATTGTGAAGGCCAGCAAGGATACCGAAGCTGGCGTGATGCCGAGCACGGAACTCCTGACCGCAATGGGCAAGTTCAACGAGGAACTGGTCAAGGCTGGCATGATGGAGGCGGGCGAGGGCCTGCATCCGACCTCCAAGGGTGCAAGGATCAAGTATGGCAGCGGGCAGGGCGTCACCCGCGGTCCGTTTCCGCTGTCTGGCGATCTCGTCGCCGGATTCTGGTTGATCAACGCCAAGTCGCTGGATGAAGCGATCGAGTGGATGAAGCGTGCGCCATTCGCCGAAGGCGACGAGATCGAAATCCGTCAGGTGTTTTCAACGGAAGATTTCGGCGAAGCCCTCACCCCCGAACTGCGCGAGCAGGAAGAGCGGCTGCGCGCCCAGACGGCGAAGAAATAACATCCCTGTCATTCCGGGGCATCGCGCAGCGATGAACCCGGAATCCCGAGATTGTAGCGCTAGATTCTCAGGTGCGCGATCGCGCACCGTAGTTCGCGCTTTGCGCGCCCCGGAATGACAACAACTCGAACGAGGACACCCACCATGCGATTCATGATGCTGATGATCCCCCTGGGCTATGAGACCGCGCCGCCGGACGTCCAACTCGACCCCGAACGGGTCAAGGCGATGATGGCGTACAACGAGGCGCTGAAGGAAGCCGGCGTCCTCATCGCGCTCGACGGGCTGCATCCGCCGTCGATGGGCGCGCGGGTCTCCTTCGCCACCGGCAAGCCTGTCGTCACCGACGGCCCCTTCACCGAGGCCAAGGAGGTGCTCGGCGGCTATTGGATGATCAACGTGAAGTCGCGCGAGGAGGCGATCGAGTGGGCGAAAAAGTGCCCGGCCTCTGCGAACGAGATCATCGAAATCCGCCAGGTGCAGGAGATCGAGGATTTCTCCGAGGAAGTGCAGCAGGCGGCGAAAGGCTTCGAGGAGCTGCAGAAGGGAAATGCGCACAAGGCGCAGTGAGTCTGGAGGCGCTGCAACAGGGCTCCGCGTGCGCCGTTAAGTCGGGAGCCTATCGCCCATCCGTCAAGGGAGGAGAAACATCATGAGCACCAACGGTACGTTCCTCGCCGTCTTCCTCGGCAGCAAGACCAGCGCGAAAATGGCGGCCTGGAATGCGCTGCCTGAGGTCGAGCGGCGCGCCAGGGAACAGCAGGGTATCGCGGCATGGAAGGCTTGGGTCGAAAAGCACCAGGCGGCGATCACCGCCATTGGTGGCCCGCTCGGCAAGACCAAGAAGGTCGATTCAAACGGTATTGCCGACATCGCCAACGAGATGGGCGCCTTCACGGTGGTCCGCGCCGGCTCGCATGAGGCCGCCGCGAAACTGTTCGAGAACCACCCGCACTTTACGATCTTTCCCGGCGAGCGCGTCGAGGTCATGCCGGTCCTCCCGATCCCGGGCGGTTAGACCCGGGCGGGTAGAATCGTCCGGAATTGGCGTCGCCCTGCACGCTGTTAACCTTGATGAACGCCCGGTTAACGGTCTCAAAATAAGTGACCTTTACGGCCAGCTCATGTAAAAGCCATTCACATGAGCTGGCAAAAGGACCGCCGCGGCGAGCGTGGCTACCATCACGGCAATCTGAAAGAGGCATTGCTGCAGGCGGCGCTCGACCTGATTTCGCAAAAGGGCCCGGCCGGCTTCACCTTTGCGGACGCCGCACGCATGGCCGGCGTCAGTCCGGCCGCGCCGTACCGGCATTTTCGCGACCGCGATGAATTGCTGTCCTCGATCGCGCAACGTGGCTTCGAGCAGTTCGAGGCCATGCTGACGCAGGCCTGGGACGACGGCCGTCCCGACACCGTCACGGCGTTCGAGCGGGTCGGCAAGGCCTATCTCGCCTTCGCGCGCAACGAGCCGGCGTTCTATTCGGCGATGTTCGAATCCGGGATTCCAGTCGATTCCAACCCGACATTGATGGCTGCGAGCGAGCGCGCATTCGCCATTATCCGCGCCGCCGCCGAGCGGCTCGCGGCGATGACGCCGCCCGGTGTGCCGCGGCCGCCGGCGATGATGATGGCGTTGCACATCTGGTCGATGTCGCACGGCGTGGCCTCGCTGTTCGGGCGCGGCGATGCGGCGCGGCGCAAACTGCCGATGTCGCCCGAGGATCTCCTGGAAGCCGAAGTGCTGATTTATCTGCGCGGGCTCGGCTTCCCGACCGACCGCCGGTCGGAGCCAAAACCGTCAGGCCCGCCGCCGGTGCCGCCCGCCGGCGGCGCACCATCTGGTCCTTGGGGGAACCGAAAATAATTTTCGAGGGCGCGGCGAGGCGCCCGCTTGACAAAAACGCGGATTGGTTTAGGTATGTAAATGTTATTTACATTCACAACGGCGTGATTGCCGTCATGGAGAGGGAAATGGCCTACACCGCAGATGTCAATCGATGGCGCGGCCCGACTGAACAGACCTATCGCCCCAATATGCTTGAGAGCCCCTGGCATCCCGGCTGGATTGTCGTGACGATCCTAGGCTTCATCATCTGGTGGCCGATCGGACTTGCCCTTCTCTTATTCACACTAGGGAGCAGAAGAATGGGTTGCTGGAGCAACGGAGACCGCTGGCAGAACAAGATGGAGCGGATGCAGTACAAGATGGACCGGATGCGCAACCGCATGGAGCGTCGCGGCTTCGGCGGCTTCGGCTTCGGCCCGCCCTCGAGCGGCAACCGCGCCTTCGACGAGTACCGCATGGAAACCCTGCGCCGGCTCGAGGAAGAGCAGGTCGAGTTCAAGAATTTCCTCGAGCGCCTGCGCCACGCCAAGGACAAGGAAGAGTTCGACGCCTTCATGGCGCAGCACAAGCAGCGTCCGACCCCGCCGAACGACCAGCCGCAGCAGGGTTGAGGTTCGAGACCTCGGGACAGGCATTCAGCCGCAGGCGTGATGCCCCCATGACGCCCGACGGCGGATACAGCCGCCCATCTGCGAAAGCAGGTGGGCGGTTTGTTTTTGAATAATGTCTAGTGTCTTAAGCGCGAACAGGATCGAGACGCAGCCGCGCCGGCACCGCTCTCCCTCTCCCGCTTGCGGGGGAGGCCCGGAGTGGGGGGCCTCCACGAGTCACACTGCCCGTATGGAGAGAGTTCCCCATCCGGCCGTCATTGCGAGCGCAGCGAAGCAATCCATAGCGCCGCAAGCGGATAGATGGATTGCTTCCGCCTTCGCCAAGGCTTCGGCGGACAAGTCGTCGCTGCGCTTCTCGCAATGACGATGCGACATCCCCGTAAGCGGGAGAGGAGAGCGATCATTCAAGATTAAGCGTCTGGCGCTTCCTCGCGGCCGCTCTATATTCTCCGAACGCTAACTTCAGGCGGCTGCCATGAACGGAATTGCCTCAGTCGATCACCTTTGGCACGCGATCCGTAGCGAAGCCGAAAGCGCCGTGGCGCGCGACGGCGTATTCGGCGCCGCGCTTTCCTCATCCATTCTCGATCATCCAGACTTCGCCCACGCGCTCGCGCACCAGATCGGCGCGCGGCTCGGCAATACCGCGCAAGATCGCGCGCGCTTTACGCAGCTCGCCCGTGAGGCGTTCGCGGCTTCGCCCGATCTGATTGACGCCGCAAGTCGCGATCTGCAGAGCATCGCCATTCACGATCCCGCGATGACAACGCTGCTACCGCCGCTCTTGAACTTCAAGGGCTACGTCGCGCTGCAGGCCTGGCGCGTCTCCAACTGGCTCTGGCGCGATAAGCGCAACGATCTCGCGCTGCTCCTGCAAAGCCTGTCGTCCGACCAGCTTTCCGTCAGCATTCACCCCTCCGCTTCGATCGGAACGTCGGTGTTTCTCGATCACGCCACCGGCATCATCATCGGCGCCTTTGCCGTCATCGGCGACGAGGTGACGATTTTGCAGAACGTCACCATTGGCCGAAAAAACTCCGAGCCGGATCGCGCGCCCAAGATCGGCCGCGGCGTTTATCTCGGCGCCGGATCGACCATCATCGGCAACGTCAGCGTCGGCGACTTCGCCAAGATCGGCGCCGGCGCGGTCGTCGAGCACGACGTGCCCGCAGGTTGCACCGCCGTCGGCGTGCCCGCGCGATTGACCAATTGTCCGGAGCCGGAGGTTTCCGCCTGAAGGCGCACGGGACCGTAGCCCGCGAAGCGACCCCCGGGACCCATGTTGAGAGAGACCCCGTATTCTCGCTTGCGCTCATGCGGGCTACAATTTCATCCGCGGACTGCGAACTGAACAAGTCCAGCGCTGGCACCGCGTCTGGATCCTAGAAGGAAACCGGACAGGCCGCTCGACCCGCCAAGTCGCGCCTGACTCAACCTGAGATTTATCCATGGATCGGTTTCGTGTGCGGTGATAGTCTACGCGAGATCAATCCCGTTTGTCGCGAGTCATACGGAGATCAGCATGGAACAGATTCTGATAAACCTCGTTGCAGGAGCGCTTGGCGGTCTGGGTGCGGGCAAGTCATCGCCAACTTTCGATCTCGGTACGATTGGTAACGTTGTTGCCGGCTTGGTCGGAGGCGGGGTGCTCGGCCAGGTCGTAACACTGTTGCTGCCATCGATCATGGCCGCAGCGCAGTCGGGCGATCTGAGTATTGGCGGTATTGTCTCACACGCGGTCGCCGGAGGTGCTGGCGGGGCCATATTCACGGCGCTAGCTGGTGCAATCAAGAACAAAGCTGCTGCCTGACGGTAACCGGCACACTCGGAAATTCTCCGTCACGCCAGCAATGATCAAACGCATTCTTATCTCGCTTGCTGGGCACTCATTGTCGTGCTCGTCGTGGCGATCTCGGAACGAACCACGCATGTCGCTTGCGCTCATGCGGGCTACAATTTCATGCAGTTGCTGCGAACTGATTTGCCTTGCACGCAAGCGCAATTTCACGCTGCGGCCTGCGATATTTCAACCGATGGCAAATTGCTTCTGATTTTCAGAAATAGTGTCAAGTGCCGGAATCAAAAATATTCCGCTTCCGTTTTCACCCAAATCAGCGGCATAACTCCGTCCGTCTCACCGCAAGATGAGGGGCGCTTCGCGAACGTCACGAACGCGCGGTGAGATGCGATGGACGCTGATGGCGCGAAAGACGTGCGCGCCGGATGCGTACGGCGAAGTCGTGTGGTTCTGATGTCGCGGTGCTGGCATTAAGTCCTGGAGAAGCGAAGCTTCTCACGGGCGACGGTGGCAAAAAAGCCGTTCGCCGGGAAGAGCACGTTATAAGCCGTAAAGCCATTGCGCAGGGAAGGCCGGAGTGTTTCCGCTGTACCTGTATGCTCGTGTGCATTTTCTTATGCGCAAGCCGCACACGAGACCGCGGGTGCAGCCAGCACCCGGTCTTCCCTGCGCCCTCTGATCTTCAGAAGGGCGAAAGAAGATGCAAACCTCGGGCGATCAGCGCCGCGAGATCGCGAAGGTATGTCACCTTTTGAAAATTGAGTCCGAAAGCTCTTCCGTCGTCCCTGCGAACGCAGGGACCCATAACCATCGGCGGCAATTGGCTTTGTGAGGTGTTTGTCATCTTGTCTTTTTCAGCAGTAACGGCCGCGGAGTATGGGTCCCTGCGTTCGCAGGGACGACGGCGAATTCCTTGTTCCCTCACTCTGAAGAAGCTGCGAAGCGCTCGTCCCGAAGGGCGAGGCCACGGGCCCGGGACACCTGTCCGGGCAGGGAACCGGGGGGGCTTGAGGCCGGTAACCGCCTCGCCTGCCTAGATTTCCGGCAGCCAAATTCCCTATTGGTAACCTCGCGTTAACTATGCTTAGCGTCTGGTTAGGGACGGAATGACGCGCTGACAGCCCTCGTTTTGACATGTTGGCAGGGGAAGCAAAGCCCGGCTTTCGGCGGGCCCCCCACGCGACAAAAGAGAGGCTCTCGCGCTGGCGCAAAATCGCCGGCCCGACGCGCGGCTGTGGAAACCGGCAGCCATTTGCTCCCGGAGGAAATAGGGACACTTGCGTTGAGAGGATACCGCTCATGAATCCCGCCGACGTGGCTCAGTCAGCCTTGCCGATGGTGTCGGCCGACGTGTCGCTGATCGCGCTGTTTCTGCAGGCCCACTGGGTCGTCAAGGCAGTCATGCTCGGCTTGCTCGCCTGCTCGGTCTGGGTCTGGGCGATCGCGATCGACAAGATTTTCCTCTATTCGCGCACCAAACGCGCGATGGACCGCTTCGAACAGGCGTTCTGGTCGGGACAGTCGATCGAGGAACTCTACCGCGCGCTGTCGGCAAAACCGACGCAATCGATGGCGGCGTGCTTTGTCGCGGCGATGCGCGAGTGGAAGCGCTCGTTCGAGAGCCAGTCGCGCTCCTTCGCTGGCCTGCAGATGCGGATCGAGAAGGTGATGAACGTCTCCATCGCGCGCGAGGTCGAGCGTCTGGAGCGGAGGCTCCTTGTGCTGGCGACCGTCGGCTCGGCAGGCCCCTTTGTCGGCCTGTTCGGAACCGTCTGGGGCATCATGTCGAGCTTCCAGTCGATCGCGGCCTCGAAAAACACGTCGCTCGCCGTGGTGGCGCCGGGCATCGCGGAGGCGCTGTTTGCGACCGCCATCGGTCTTATCGCCGCCATCCCCGCGACCATTTTCTACAATAAGTTCACATCAGAGGTGAACCGGCAGGCGCAGCGGCTGGAAGGCTTCGCCGACGAATTTTCCGCCATCCTGTCCCGCCAGATCGATGAGCGGGGATGAGGACGGCACATGATGAGCGCAGCGTGAGATCACGATCATGGCGATGAACATGGCAGGTTCGGCCGGTGGCGGCGGTGGACGCCGCGGCCGGCGTCGCGCCGCCGTGATGGCGGAGATCAACGTCACGCCAATGGTCGACGTGATGCTGGTGCTGCTCATCATCTTTATGGTGGCGGCGCCGCTGATGACCTCGACGATCGATATCGATCTGCCCGTCGCCGGCGGCGGCAAGCAGCTCCAGGCCAACGCCCCGCCGTTGACATTGTCGGTCAAGCGCACCGGCGGTGCCTGCAATTCGAATGTCGAGCTCTATCTGGGGGATACGCTGATCCCGGCCAATGAGCTCCTGCCCAAGATAACGGCGATCCGGGAGACCAGATCGGAGACCGAGAGGGTGGTATACCTGCGGGGGGATAAGGACGTTTGTTACACGGATATGATGAAATTATTGGGGTATATTCGGCAGGCGGGATTCAAGGCGAATATTGTGATCGTGCCGGAGCAGGGGTCCTAAAGTATGCGGCACGCGACGGCTGACTTGGCAGCGGAAAACTTGGGAGCGGGAAAGCTCAAGTGAATGTCAAGGTCGACAAGACGGTTCTGGCGTCGGTTGCCCTGCACGTGCTCGTGCTGGGGTGGGTGATGCTGTCGTTCTCGACCAAGGCGCTTGAGATGCCGCCGGAAGATTCTGTGCCGGTCGATGTCGTTTCGTCCGACCAGCTTTCCAAGGTGATGGCCGGCATGAAGACCGGCAAGAAAGAAAATCCGAAGCCGCTGGTCGAGAAGATCGCCGAGGCCAAGCCGGTCGACGACACCGTTGGCAAGATCAGCGACAAGGCGCCGGTCGTGACCGAGACCGCACCGCCGCCACAGCCCAAGGCCGAGGAGAAGCCGGTCGAGAAGAAACCCGACCCGCCGAAAGTCGTCGAGAAGCCGAAGGAAGAGGCAAAGCCGGTCGAGAAAAAGCCTGAGCAGAAGGTCGATCAGATCGGCGATACCATCAAGAAGGAAGAGAAGAAGCCGCCGCCGAAGCCGGTGCAGGCCGCCAAGCCACCGGAGCCGCCGAAGCAGCAGCGGATTGTGGAACGGCACTTCGACCAGAACCAGATTGCGGCCCTGCTCGACAAGCGCGACCCGACGCGTCAGGCCACGACTGGTGACACGATGAATTCCAATGCCGCGCTCGGCACCGCCAAAGGGACGGCTGCGGACAATTCCGCGACCTGGGGCGCGATGTTCCAGCGCCAGGTCGAGCGGTGCTGGAAGAAGCCCTATGGCGGGATCGAGTCGCAGAAGCCTGAAGTGGCGTTTGCCATTCGTCTGAAGCGCGACGGCACCCTCGAAGGCGCGCCGGTTCCGGAAGGCGTTCCGGCGACGCCCTTCCTTCGCGTCTATCAGGAGAGCGCGCTGCGCGCGATCATCGAATGCCAGCCTTACAAACTGCCGGCGGCGTTCTATGAGGAGTGGAAATATTTTGCGCCGGTGTTCAAAGAAAAGGTCTGATTGCGCTCGCCCCTTGGCGATCACACATGAGCAAGATCGAAGCAATGACTGACAAAGATGGATTGCCACGCATGTTGTTTCGCCCGAGCCGTCGACAGATCATCACTGGGATGGCCTCGGCAGGCCTGCTGATGGCCGGCCCGCGCGCCTTCGCACAGGCGCCAAAGCGCGTCGTCATTCCCGAGGGCGAATTCACCCCGCTTCCGATCGCGATTACGAATTTCGTGGCAGGTACGCCTGGCGACGCCGAGGTCGGCGTCGGCGTGTCGCAAGTCATCACGAACAACCTCAAGCGCAGCGGGCTGTTCGCACCGATCGACCAGGCGGCGTTCATCGAGCGCATCAGCAATCCCGACAGCCCCCCGCAGTTTCAGAGCTGGAAGCAACTCGGCGCGCAGGCGTTGGTGCTCGGCCGCATGACACGGCAAGGTGACGGCCGCCTCAAGGCCGAATTCCGTCTCTGGGACGTCAACCAGCAGCAGCAACTCGCGGGGCAGCAATATTTCACCTCGCCGGAATATTGGCGGCGCATCGCCCACATCATCTCCGACCAGATTTACGAGCGTCTGACCGGCGAGAAGGGCTATTTCGACAGTCGCGTCGTGTTCGTCGACGAGACCGGATCCAAGGAGCGCCGCGTCAAGCGGCTGGCGCTGATGGATCAGGACGGCGCCAATGTCCGCTATCTCACCAAGGGCTCCGATCTGGTGCTGACGCCGCGGTTCTCGCCGTCAACGCAAGAGATCACCTACATGGAGTTCGGCCAGGGTGATCCGCGCGTCTATCTGTTCAATGTCGAGACCGGGCAGCGCGAGATCGTCGGCAACTTCCCCGGCATGTCGTTCTCGCCGCGGTTCTCGCCGGACGGCCAGCGCATCATCATGAGCCTTCAGCAGGGCGGCAACTCGAACCTGTTCGTGATGGACCTGCGCTCGAAATCGATGACGCGGCTTACCGATACGCCGGCGATCGACACCTCGCCGTCCTATTCGCCCGACGGCAGCCGGATCTGCTTCGAGTCCGACCGCGGCGGCAAGCCGCAGATCTACGTGATGTCGGCCAATGGCGGTGGCGCGCAGCGCATCTCGTTCGGCGAGGGCAGCTATTCGACGCCGGTGTGGTCGCCGCGCGGCGACTACATCGCCTTCACCAAGCAGGGCGGCGGCGCATTCGCCATCGGCATCATGAAGACCGACGGTTCGGGCGAACGCATCCTCACCTCCGGCTTCCACAACGAAGGGCCGACCTTCTCGCCGAATGGCCGCGTCGTGATGTTCTTCCGCGATCCCGGTGGCAACGCCGGGCCGTCGCTTTACACGGTCGATATCTCCGGTCGCAACGAATTGCGCGTACCAACGCCCGGTTTTGCCTCCGATCCGGCCTGGTCGCCATTGTTGTCCTGATGGAACAGGGCCGCGCGGCCGCACAGTCGTTAATCGGCAAACATTGCCTAGCCTGCTGATTTTTCAGGCAAATTTTTACTCGCGCTGGAGAAGAGCAACGTCTCGGTAACGATGTTCCCTCAGAAAGACTTCATCTGGGAAGGGTAGAACTACCTACCCCAACAGGACACGTGCCCCCGAAATGCAGCTCGCCCATCAGAGCGGAGAGCCGGATCAGCGACAGATATCGCCGAAGATTTCGGCAGCGCTGATCGATTCGCTCTTCGAAACTCAAGGTCCGGTGCATGTTGGAATCTTCTTCCTGGCCGTCGCCGCGAGCCTGACCGCGCTGAAGACCGGCGAAAATCTGATCTGGGCATGCCTCGGGCTTCTGCTGATGGCCGGCGCGATCCGGGCTTTCGATTTGCAGCGGTACCAAGCGCGCAAAGCGAGCCTGACGGCTGATGAAGCTGAACGCTGGAAACAGCGATATCAGATCGGGGCGATGATCCAGGCCGCTGCAATCGGCATATGGGGCGCTGTCACTATGCTGAGCAGCGACGATGCCGTCGCCC
The DNA here is from genome assembly GCF_020329435.1 of Bradyrhizobium hereditatis. Taxonomy (GTDB): domain Bacteria; phylum Pseudomonadota; class Alphaproteobacteria; order Rhizobiales; family Xanthobacteraceae; genus Bradyrhizobium; species Bradyrhizobium hereditatis. The sequence goes on from NZ_JAGKJK010000011.1 coordinate 124,432, forward strand.
ACATGATTTGTTTGTCCGTCATTACCGGGGTCGTGTCGGGAGGTGCAGGCAGGGCTTATGGACGCCAATGGATATTCCAGCTGCAGGCTGCACTTGCCTTCGGTCCGATGGTGATCGCGTTGGCGCTGCGTGGCACGCCCTACTACGTCGCCATGTCAATTATCACCGCCGCATTCCTGCTTGTCGTCATGCAGATGTCGGCCAATCTGCACGGCATATTCTTGCGGGCGCTTCTGGCGCGCGAGCGCGAGGCGGCGCTCGCTGCACAATTCGATACTGCCTTGAACAACATGCCCCACGGTCTGTGCATGTTTCGAAGCGACGGAGAGCTTGCGGTGATGAATCACCGCTTCCGCGAAATGATGGATCTGTCCGAAGATCTCGTGCAGCAGGGCGCTAACGCGCGTGACATCATCGCCGCTTGCGTGGGTGCCGGATCGATCTCGACGGCGAGCGGACAAATGATCCTCGCCGAAATCGAGAATTCGCAGGCCAAGGACCTCGTCACCGCCGATCCCGACATCTCCAGAAACCGCTCGCTATCCTGGACTTTCCAACCGATGGCTGGCGGCGGCGCGGTCGTGCTCCTGGAAGACATTACCGAGCGGCGTAACTCCGAAGCCAAGATCAGCCATCTGGCGCGGTACGACGAACTGACCGATCTCCCCAACCGGGTCAATTTCCGCGACGAGATCGGACATCTTCTGGCGGCCCAACAGGGCGCCGAACAGTTATCGGCATTGCTGTTCATCGACCTCGACCAGTTCAAGCAGGTCAACGACACGCTCGGTCATCCCTGTGGCGACCAGTTGCTGTGCGCCGTAGCTGGTCGCCTGCGTGAGATGCTGCGGCCCGAGGATTTCGTGGCTCGCTTCGGTGGCGACGAGTTCGTAGTGTTCCAGCAGAACATCCATTCCGCCGACGACGCCGCCGGCCTCGCCCGGCGCATCGTCGACCGCCTGAGCGAGCGCTACAAGATCGACAATCATCTGGTCGAGATCGGCGCCAGCGTCGGCATCGCCATGACTTCGCACGGCATTAGTGCCGACACACTGCTCAAGAACGCCGATATGGCGCTCTACCGCGCCAAGGCCGACGGCCGCGGCACCTTCTGCTTCTTCCGCGATGAGATGGCGCAAATCGTCGAATCCCGCCGTATCCTCGAACTGGACCTGCGCAAGGCGCTGGCCAACGAGGAATTCGAGCTGTTCTTCCAGCCGCTGGTGAATCTCAAATCGGGACGGATTTCCACCTGCGAGGCGCTGATACGCTGGAATCATCCGGTTCGTGGCACGGTTTCGCCGACCGATATCATTCCGATCGCCGAGGACATGGGTCTGATCGTCGACCTCGGCCGCTGGATCTTGCGCAAGGCCTGCATGGAATGCATGAAGTGGCCCGAAGGTGTCAGCGTCGCCGTCAACTTCTCGCCGCAGCAATTCCACCAACGCGACGTGCTGAGCGAAGTCCGCTACGCCCTCGAAGTCTCCGGCCTGCCGGCGAACCGGCTCGAAATCGAGATCACGGAATCCTCGCTGCTGCGTAACACGCAACTGACGCACGATGTGCTGTCGCAATTGCATTCGCTCGGTGTGCGGATATCGCTCGACGATTTCGGCACCGGCTATTCGAGCCTCAGCTATCTGCACAACTTCCCCTTGCAGAAGGTGAAGATCGATCGCTCCTTCCTGGAAGGGATCGATAGCGACCGACCGCTGACGCTCCTGCGCGGCGTAGCCAGGCTGTCAGCCGATCTTGGAATGTCGGTCGCGGTCGAGGGCATCGAGACCAACGAGCAACTCGAATTGATCAGCGCCGACGGGGCGGTAACGGAAGCGCAGGGCTATCTGTTCAGCCCGCCGGTCCCCGCCGTGCGCGTCAGGCAGCTGCTCAACGCGTCGCATGGTCGCCGCTTGCCTGACGATCAGATCGTCGCTGTTGCTTCGCGATCTATCGCCCTGACTTCAGGGTAATCAACCCCGGGGTGTCCGTGCGCTCGATACGGCTCATCCGGATTTTTGCGGGCTGCAAAGGTTAACCCTAACGTTTCTAAGCCTTTGCAATTTTGTTAAGGAACCATTAATCTTCCGTTACTCGTGGAAGTTGTCGGAAGATTAGGAGCTCATATGAAGGCTGGAGCCGAACCGCGCAATCCGCTCTTTGTGCGGGGGGCAGGGCTATTCGATCGCGTCGACTACCGACTCCTAGAAACTCCCGAGGAAAAGGACGCTCTCTATTTGATGCGTTACAGAGCCTATCTGCATGGCGGATTAATCCTGCCATCAGAGTCTCAGCGCGTCAGCGATCCTTACGACGATGCGCCGAACGCCTGGACGTTCGGAATCTATGTCGACCGTGAACTCTGCAGTTCTCTCCGCGTACACGTTCTGACGCCGGAATCGCGGACGTCCTTTGCAACCGAACTGTTCGGCGATGTTCTTCACCCGCGCCTCGATCGCGGCGAAGTCATCATTGATCCCGCTCGATTTGTTGCAGATCCCGACAAGGCACAACGTTATCCGGAACTGCCCTACTTGACGGTGCGGCTAGCCTATCTGGCATGTGAGCATTTCAACGCCGATACCGGGCTCGCGCAGGTTCGTGCCGAGCATCAGGCGTTTTATCGCCGGGTCTTCCTGCAGGAGACCATTGCCGAGCCCCGTTCGTTTCCCAACGTGTTGAAGAAAGTGGCATTGATGGCGTGCGATTTTCCAACCGTGCGGGAACGTGTCTTGACCCGTTTTCCTATCATGCGCTCGAGCGCCTTTGAGCGGCGGATGCTGTTCGAGCGCCCGGCTGAGGGCCGATTCTTTCCGGGCGCGGTTGTCAAATCCTTCGAGCGCCCCTCGATTGTGCCGAACGGCTGAGCCTGCGAATTTTGGCTAAACCTCACCCGTCGGGTTTTTGGGCAAGATGATGCTTGCCTTCACCATCGCGCCACATTTACAAATCATTAACTATCGCAATCGCTTTTCACGGTTTGTCGGCATTTGATCGGGTCTGGCAAGGTTCCATCAAGGTTGACGGAACGTTCGTTTAACCATCGATCTGTAGACCGGATAGCAGTCGAAAAACGTGAGCGTGGAGGCTCCGGAATGAAATACCAGATGCGTATCCTCCAGGGATGGAAGCTGGCGGCTGTGGTCGCTGTGGCGCTGTCGATGGGCGCCTGCGCCAAGAACAACGTCGGCGCCGATGGCGCGATGGCCAGCGCGGCGACCCCGGGGAGCCAGCAGGATTTTGTGGTCAATGTCGGCGACCGCGTGTTCTTCGAGAGCGACCAAACCGATCTGAGCCCGCAGGCGATCGCCACGCTAGACAAGCAGGCGCAGTGGCTGCAGACCTACAACCGCTATTCCTTCACCATCGAAGGTCATGCCGACGAGCGCGGCACCCGCGAATACAACATCGCGCTCGGCGCACGCCGCGCCCAGTCGGTGCGCAGCTATCTCGCTTCGCGCGGCATCGATCCGAACCGGATGCGCACGATCTCCTACGGCAAGGAGCGCCCCGTAGCGGTCTGCAACGACATCTCCTGCTGGTCGCAGAACCGCCGCGCCGTCACGGTGCTGAACGCCGGCGCTTGAGGCGAATCGCTTTTCCGCAGTTCACAGCCGGCGCCTTCGGGCGCCGGTTTTATTTTGGCCGGGTGATGAACTGGCGGATGACGGCCATGGCGCGCTCGGGTACGTCGGGTACGACGCCATGTCCGCAGCCCGCAAAGCGTTCGAACTGCACGAGATGCGGCGGCAGGGCGGCGGCGATATCTGCCTGGCTCTCAATCGGGTGCATCGGATCGTCCTCCCCGCCCAGCACCAAGGTTGGACACCGGATGCGGGCAAGATCCGGAAACATGTTGAACTTGTCGCTTTCGCCGTCGGGTCTCGCGAACCAGTGCAGCGCCACCTCCGGACGATTGACCGCACGGCGCGCCATATCCGGATCACGCGGAATTCGCGTATAGGCCGGCATCGCGATCCGCCGCCAGGCGTCGCGCTCTGCCAGGTCCCACGGCTCTTGAGTCTGCAGGAACCGGCGCCTAGCCAGCGCGCCCGCTTCCGGCCCGCCAAAGCGCTCGAACAACGCGACGCGACGCTCCGGATAGGAACCGCCCCGGGCTTCGGTGCTGATCAGGATCAGCTTGGAGGGGTGCTCCGGGTGCCGCGTGGCATAGGACAGCGCGACCGTGCCGCCAAACGATGCCCCGAGCACGATCGGATCGACGATGCCGAGCGTGTCGCAGAACGCGGCAACATCGTCGCCCCATTGTGCCAGATTCCAGCCGTCTTGCCGGCCGTCCTCGCTGCGGCCGTTGCCGCGATGGTCGAGATAGATGATCTGGGCCACGTCGGACAAGACGGAATAGGCTGGCCGGTAGATCGAATGGTCGGCGCCCGGGCCGCCATGCAGCATCAGCAGCACCGGCTTTTCCCGCATGATGGGGCCATCGGGAACGAGCTTCGCGCCCTCGACGTCGAAGAACAGCCGCACCCCGTTCACGGACACGTGCATGAGCTGCAGCTCCCTGGATTTGTGAACGACCCGCCGGGCCATATGGCTTGTCTTGAAGGGGATACTAAACCATACCGGAACGAGCGAACCGATTCGGAGATGCCAGTCACAATTCCGGCGTACTCCCTCACTCAGAGTGTTCTGCTTTCGTTTGACACGTGAATTTCGTCGTCAGGGCAAAATGTCATCCAGATTCCTCAATGCAGCGGGCGTCGCGGCGATGGCCGCGATGCTCGCTTTGTCTGTCCAGCCCTCGTCCGCCCAGATCACGTTCCCTTGGGAACGTGAACGCTCTCCGCAAGGCTACCCGCAGGGCCAGGTCCAGTCCGACGATGCGGACGCGGAAATGCGGATTCAGCGGCTGGAAAACCAGCTCCGGCAACTGACCGGCCAGAACGAGGAGTTGCAGTACCGCAATCGGCAGCTCGAAGAGCGGCTGCGCCAACTCGGCGCCGCGCCGCCGGCACCGGGCGGTCAGCCTCCAGCGGCGCAGCCCAGCGTGGCTGCTGCACCGCCGCCAGTCCAGCCCGGTCCGGCCGCCGATCCGCAGTACGGGCGGCAGGGCTATCGCGAGCCCCAGGGTTACCCGCAGGCGCAGCCCGGCTATGACCGGCAGCCGCAGATCGCCTCGCCCGCGCCCATCGTGCAGGAGCCCGGAGCCCCGGCAGCAGGCGGAAGGCGCCGCGGCGATGCTTTCGACCCGACCCAGAATCCCAACGCCCCCGGAGCGCCACGGGCGCTCGGCGGTGGCCAGCTGCCGATTTCGAGCGATGCCGCGGTCGGCCCCCCAGGCGGACGCGGTGCCGGCGAGCCGCTCAACCTTGGTGGCCCGCGCGATGCGGGCGGAGCGTTGCCGCCGCCTGCCGCAGCCGCGCCGCCTCCGCGCGGTCCAGGACCGGGCGCCAGCGCCGCACTGACCACGCTGCCGCCCTCGGCAACGCCGAAGGACGAGTTCGATCTCGGCATCGGCTATATGCAGCGTAAGGACTATGCGCTGGCCGAAGAGACCATGAAGAACTTTGCGCAGAAATATCCGAGCGATCCGCTGGTCGGGGATGCGCAGTATTGGCTCGGCGAAAGCTATTTCCAGCGCCAGCAATACCGCGACGCTGCCGAAGCGTTTCTCGGCGTGACCTCCAAATACGACAAGTCGGGCAAGGCGCCCGACGCGCTCTTGCGCCTCGGCCAGTCGCTGGCAGCGCTGAAAGAAAAGGAAGCTGCCTGCGCGGCGCTCGGGGAAGTCACGCGGAAATATCCGCGCGCATCTGCCGGCGTGAAAGCCGCCGTCGATCGTGAGCAGAAGCGGGTTAAGTGCTAAAGCGAAAGCCGGTCGAGGCCGCCATCGGTCTCGGATAGACTGGCGACGCCATGCCTGACGACGACCACGCGCCGATTTCGGTGCAGCAAGCAAAAGAGCTGTTCGCGCCTTGGAAGGCCGCGCCCGCGCTTGTGCTGGCGGTGTCCGGCGGTCCGGATTCACTTGCGCTGATGTGGCTTGCCGCGCGTTGGCGCCGGGCGCTCTCGCGCGGGCCGCGATTGCTGGCCGTCACCGTCGATCACGGCTTGCGGCCCGAGGCCGCGCGCGAAGCACGCGACGTCAAGCGCCTCGCACGCGCGCTCGAAGTGCCCCATCGCACGCTGCGTTGGACCGGAGCCAAACCGAAGACCGGCTTGCCGGCCGCGGCCCGCGCGGCGCGCTATCGGCTGTTGGCGAACGCCGCGCGGGCGACCGGCGCAACCCATATCCTGACCGCGCATACCCGAGACGATCAGGCCGAGACGCTGTTGATGCGGTTGCTGCGCGGCAGCGGTATCGCCGGCCTCGCAGCGATGGCGCGCGAGACAGAGCGCGAAGACTTGTGGCTCGCGCGGCCGCTCCTGGACATCCCGAAATCCCGGCTCGTTGCGACGCTGGGCAAGGCGAAGATTGCCTTTGCCGACGATCCCACCAATCGCGACATGAACTTCACGCGCCCGCGGCTGCGCGCTTTGATGCCGGCTCTGGCCGAGGAGGGCGGCGACAGTCGAAACCTGGCGCGGCTGGCGTCGAGGCTGGCGCGCGCCAATGCCGCTATCGAAGTATTGGCCGATGGTGCCGAGCGCTACCTCGCTTTAAGTGGTCGCGACGATGCCGCGCGTTTCGGGTTCGACGCGCAGGCGTTTGCCGGTCTGCCCGAGGAGATCCGGATTAGGCTGCTCAAGCGCGCAATTGACCGGGCCGGCCACGAAGGGCCTGCGGAACTCGGCAAGGTCGAGACGCTATCGGCGGTATTGGACAACGCCATTGCGAACGGGCGGAAGCAGGCAAGGCTCAAACAAACGCTTGCCGGGGCTGCGATCAGCCTGACCGAGGGGCGGATTCATATCGATCCCGCGCCGCCGCGCCGGGGCAGGCGGGTGTGAGAAGCATTTCCATTCGGCAACATTTGCGCTATCGGGACTGAGAGCCTTAACCACCCCGGATAAACCTCGGCTTTTTGCCCCATTTTTTGACCGGGAATCGCGTTAAGATGCGTTAAATAGTCCTGTGTGGTTCCCTTGGCATTGACCCTGGCGCCACCTAAATTGGGATGCAGTGGATCGGGGATTCTCGCCTCACTACCCAAGGATACTCAAGGCTTACTGCCAAGGACATAGGGCCGCGATCCGCGCGACCACGAAGGAAGATCAATGAACGCCAATCTGCGCAACTTCGCCCTCTGGGTCATCATTGTCTTGCTGCTATTGGCATTGTTCACGCTTTTCCAGAATCCGGGTCAGCGTACCTCTTCGCAGGACATCTCGTTCTCGCAGCTGCTCAGCGAGGTCGACCAGGGCCGCGTGCGCGATGTCGTGATCCAGGGCCCGGAAATCCACGGCACCTTCACCAACGGCTCCTCATTCCAGACCTATGCGCCGAACGACCCGACGCTGGTCAAGCGCCTCTATGACGGCAAGGTCTCTATCACCGCGAAGCCGCCCGGCGACAACGTGCCGTGGTTCGTCTCACTGCTCGTCTCCTGGCTGCCCTTCATCGCTTTGATCGGCGTGTGGATCTTCCTGTCACGGCAGATGCAGGGCGGCGCCGGCAAGGCGATGGGCTTCGGCAAGTCACGCGCCAAGATGCTGACGGAGGCCCATGGCCGCGTCACCTTCGAGGACGTCGCCGGTGTTGACGAGGCCAAGCAGGACCTGCAGGAGATCGTCGAGTTTCTGCGCGATCCCGGCAAATTCCAGCGCCTTGGTGGCCGCATTCCGCGCGGCGTGCTCTTGGTCGGCCCTCCCGGTACCGGCAAGACGCTGATCGCGCGCGCGGTCGCGGGCGAAGCCAACGTGCCGTTCTTCACCATCTCGGGTTCGGACTTCGTCGAAATGTTCGTCGGCGTCGGCGCTTCCCGCGTCCGCGACATGTTCGAGCAGGCCAAGAAGAACGCGCCGTGCATCATCTTCATCGACGAAATCGATGCGGTCGGCCGTCATCGCGGCGCCGGCCTTGGCGGCGGCAATGACGAGCGCGAACAGACGCTCAACCAATTGCTGGTCGAGATGGACGGCTTTGAGGCCAATGAAGGCGTGATCCTGATCGCGGCGACCAACCGCCCCGACGTGCTTGATCCCGCGCTGCTGCGTCCCGGCCGTTTCGACCGCCAGGTGGTGGTGCCGAACCCTGACGTCGTCGGTCGCGAGCAGATCCTGAAGGTTCACGTCCGCAAGGTGCCGCTGGCGCCGGATATCAACCTCAAGACCATCGCGCGCGGCACCCCGGGCTTCTCCGGCGCCGACCTGATGAACCTCGTCAACGAGGCCGCGCTGACCGCCGCCCGGCGCAACAAGCGCATGGTGACGCAGGCCGAGTTCGAGGAAGCCAAGGACAAGGTGATGATGGGCGCCGAGCGCAAGTCGCTCGTCATGACCGAGGAAGAGAAGCTGCTGACGGCTTATCACGAAGGCGGCCACGCCATCGTCGGCCTCAACGTCGTCGCGACCGATCCAATCCACAAGGCCACGATCATTCCGCGCGGCCGTGCGCTCGGCATGGTGATGCAGCTGCCCGAACGCGACAAGCTGTCGATGTCGCTCGAGCAGATGACCTCGCGACTGGCGATCATGATGGGCGGCCGCGTCGCCGAAGAACTGGTCTTCGGCCGCGAGAAGGTTACCTCGGGCGCTGCCTCCGACATTGAACAGGCGACGCGTCTGGCGCGTATGATGGTGACGCGCTGGGGCCTGTCGGAAGAGCTCGGCACCGTGTCCTATGGCGAGAATCAGGACGAGGTATTCCTGGGGATGTCAGTGTCGCGCACCCAGAATGCCTCGGAAGCTACCGTCCAGAAGATCGACAAGGAGATCAAGCGGCTGGTTGAGGAAGGCTACAAGGAGGCCACGAGGATTCTCACCGAGAAGCGCGAGGATCTCGAGACCCTGGCCAAGGGCCTGCTCGAGTTCGAAACGCTGACCGGCGAGGAGATCATCGATTTGTTGAAGGGCAAGAAGCCCAACCGCGAGTCGGTGCTCGAGCCGAGCACGCCGCGCGCTTCCGCCGTGCCGCCCGCCGGCAAGCCGCGCCCGCGTCCTGATCCGGACCCCGGCCTGGAGCCGCAGCCGCAGGCGTAAAGCGGGTTGCATATCGAACAAGAAACGCGGCGGAAACGCCGCGTTTTTTTGTCGTCGTCATTGCGAAGAGCGAGGCGACGAAGCAATCCATGCCTCGGCACGGGGATAGAATGGATTGCTTCGCTTCGCTCGCAATGACGGAGTGGCGGTCCCTGCACGTTACGCCATTCCCGTCGCGCCAAGATGAACGGCCAGGATATGTTCCGGCGTCTCCGTCACCTCGATCGTCTCGCCGTCGCCGCCGACAAAGGCGAGCACGGTGCGCTCGCCGTCGCGCGCCATGCTGCCGACGAGCGCGATGTTGATATGGATGGGCTGGCCCGTCTCGAACCTCGTGCATTGAATCCAGAAGCGCATCGCGATCTCCTTCATTTGCGGCAAGACTAGAGACGGGGCGCGTCTCACGCTAGGCGGATTCCCGCAATTCGCGAGCCGCGGCGACCATGTTGACGAGCGCGGGCTGCACCTCCTCCCATTTGCGCGTCTTCAATCCGCAATCCGGATTGACCCAGATCTGGGTGTCGGCAAGCCGCTCTCGCGCCAGCCGGAGGAGGCCGGTCATCTCGGTAATTTGGGGCACGCGCGGAGAATGGATGTCATAGACGCCGGGGCCGATCTCGTTCGGATATCGGTAATCCCTGAAGGCGTCGAGCAGCTCCATTTTCGAGCGCGAGGTCTCGATCGAGATCACGTCGGCGTCCATCGCGCCGATCGCGCCGATGATGTCGTTGAACTCCGAGTAGCACATGTGGGTGTGGATCTGCGTCTCGTCGCGGACGCCGGACGAACAGAGGCGGAAGGCGTCGACGGCCCAGTCCAGATAGGCCTTCCAATCCGATTTGCGCAGCGGCAGGCCCTCGCGCAGCGCCGCCTCGTCGATCTGAATCATGCCGGCGCCGGCGGCCTCGAGGTCGGCAACTTCGTCGCGGATCGCCAGCGCGATCTGCCGGCAGGCCTCGCTGCGCGCAATATCGTCGCGGACGAACGACCAGTTCAGGATGGTGACCGGACCGGTCAGCATCGCCTTCATCGGCCTTTTGGTCAGCGACTGGGCGTATTGCCACCACTCGACCGTCATCGGCTTTGGGCGTGAGACGTCGCCGAACAGAACCGGCGGACGGACATAGCGCGATCCGTAGGACTGCACCCAGCCATGCGTGGTGAAGGCGAAGCCTGAGAGCTGTTCGCCGAAATACTGCACCATGTCGTTGCGCTCGAATTCGCCATGCACGAGTACGTCCAGCCCGATGGTTTCCTGCCACTGCACTGCGCGCGCCGTTTGGTCCTGCAGGTAGATCTTGTAGACTTCGTCGGTCAGGGTGCCCTTGCCATGCGCCGCGCGGGCTTTTCGCACTTCGGCCGTCTGCGGAAACGAGCCGATCGTCGTGGTCGGAAACGCCGGCAGGTTGAAACGTTTGCGCTGAACGGTCGAGCGTTCGGCGAACGCGCTCGCGCGGCGACGCATCGCACCATCGATGCCGGCGACGCGCGCCGCCACCTTCGCATCATGGATTCGCGGCGAGGCCTTGCGCGCGGCGGCTGCCTGGTCCGAATTTTTCAGGCTCGCTTCGACCGCTGCGCGGCCGCTGCCAAGCGCCGTTCCGAGCGTGGTCAGTTCCTCGAGCTTCTGCACCGAAAATGCCAGCCAGCTCCTGATCTCGGGATCGAGCCCGGTCTCGAGCGCCAGGTCGATCGGGACATGCAGCAGCGAGCAGGATGGGGCGATTTGCACCCGGTGCTTGCCAAGTTTTGCGACCACGGGTTCGATCGAATCGAGAATCCGGCTCAAATCAGCGCGCCAGATGTTGCGACCGTCGATGATTCCGAGCGACAGCACGCGTTCATCAGGAAAGTCGGCGAGATCCTCGATTTGCTCGGGCGCGCGCACCAGGTCGAGATGCAGGCCGGCGACCGGCAGCGCCAGCGCGGTATCGCGGTTGCCACCGAGGCCGCCGAAATAGGTCGCCAGCATGATCTTGAGCTGCGGCACGGCGCTCGCGATCTCCACATAGGCATGCTGCAGCGCCTGCTGTGCGACGATATCGAGGTCGAGCACAAGGCATGGCTCATCGATCTGAACCCAACCCGCGCCCCGGGAGGCGAGCTCGCGCAGCACCTCGATGTAAACCGGCAGCAGGCGGTCGAGCAGGGATAGAGAATTAAATCCGGCATCCTTGCTCTTGGCGAGCTTGAGAAACGTGACCGGGCCGAGCAGCACGGGACGAGTCTGATAGCCCAGCGCTTTCGCTTCCTCATACTCCTCGATCGGCTTGCGCGAGGCGAGGACGAACTTTTGCTCTCTGGTCAGCTCCGGCACCATGTAATGGTAGTTGGTGTCGAACCATTTCGTCATTTCCAGTGCTGGCACGCCATGCGCCGCGTCGTGCCCGTGGGCATGGCCGCAACCTGCCTCATGCGTTTTGCCTTGCGCGCCCCGGGCCATCGCAAAGTAGGTCGCAAGCGGGACCGGGCCGCCGTTCCAGCCATAGATTTCTGGAATGGCGCCGACCATCGCAGCGGTATCGAGCACCTGGTCATAGAACGAGAAATCGTTCGACGGGATCACGCTGACGCCGAGCTTTTTCTGGCGCGCCCAGTTGGCGGCGCGAAGCCCGACGCCGGCTTCGATCAGGGCTTTCTCGTCTGACGCGCCCGACCAGAAGCTTTCGAGGGCGAATTTCAATTCGCGGCGCGGGCCGATACGCGGCGTGCCGAGCGAGGCGACGGGAAGTGAAGTGGAGATTGTGGAAGTAGACGCAGCTGTGGAAGACGCAGCTTTGGAAGACATGGCTTAACCCCATAAAGTTGGGGGCAAAGGCCGAAGTGACACGTCTGGATTCCGCTGTAGCAGCGCGCGCGGAATCGCAACCGCACCACCGGGACACCCCGCCCGAGGACGTGTATGTTGCCGAGGCAGGTCTCCTGGCTCGCGGGTCCTCGCTGCTGTCCGGCCTTCCCGAAACCTCGCGAGGTCTCAGTGGCTTTGGTGGACAGCGGCTCGCCGCTTACAGTTGCGGGGGCAGCTCCGGCTTCGCACCGGCTTCCCTCTTAGCTTCGGGCCAGAGAGAGCCCGAAGAACCACGACGCGATCACTTATCGGCAACACGGCACGCGCGTCAACTCGATCGGCCGTATCGGCGCGAGGCAGCGGTTGTTCACAAGCTTCAACAGCATGGACCAAAATTTTTGCGCGGGAGGTGTGCGCGCCATTGACACGATTGTTCAAATCGCACCAGATATAGACGTCACGGTCCGCTATGACGCAAGTCTTGGTGGCTAAGAGGGAAGCCGGTGATTGCGCGAACGAGCGCAAGAATCCGGCGCTGCCCCCGCAACTGTAAGCAGTGAGTTGTTCCCATCCCTGAAGTCACTGATGCGGCATCGCATTGGGAAGACTGGGAACAACGGCGACCTGCGAGCCAGGAGACCTGCCGCGACACCGAAACAACGTCCACGGGCGGGGTGTCCCGGCGGCGCTTGCAGACTCATGCCGGCGTTTCCCGCCCGCATTTGAAGCAGCGTCCTCTCTGACATCCGGCCTCAACAACATCACGGGGTCTCTTGATGTCACTCTCTCTCGATCGCGAAGTCAGCGCTGCTCCATTCGTTCACCTGCGCCCCGAGCAGCTCGCCGTGCCGAATGCGCAGCCCCCGATGCAGGTGATCCGCCGCAACGGCACGGTTTCGAAATTCGATGCCAGCAAGATTTCGGTTGCGATGACCAAGGCGTTTCTCGCGGTTGAGGGACATAGTGCCGCGGCTTCCCGCCGCGTGCATGAAATCGTCGAGCAACTGACCGCGGATGTCGTCGGCGCGCTGGCCCGCCGGATGAGCGAGGGGCGCACCTTTCATATCGAGGACGTGCAGGACCAGGTCGAATTGGCCTTGATGCGCAGCGAGCACCACAAGGTGGCGCGCGCCTATGTGCTGTATCGCGAGGAGCGCACGCGTCAGCGTGCCGAGCAGGAAACGGTGAAGGCTGCAAAGCCCTCGGGCGAGCCTTCGCTGCGCGTCACATTGGTGAGCGGCGCGCAGGTTCCGCTCGATATCGCGCGCTTGACGCTGATCATCGAGGAAGCCTGTGCCGGCCTCGAGGGTGTGGCCGCCCCCTCCGTACTCGCCGAAACGCAACGCAATCTCTATGACGGCATCGGCGAGGGTGAGCTGGCGCTGGCATCGGTGATGGCCGCGCGCACGCTTGTGGAGCAGGAGCCGAACTACGCCTATGTCAGCGCGCGACTCTTGCTCGACAAGCTGCGCACCGAGGTGCTCTCTTTCGTGCAGGGCGCGCCGACCAGCGCCTCGCAGGCCGACATGGCTGTGCGATATCCCGAGTACTTTCCGGCCTACATCAAGGCCGGCGTCAAGGCCGAACTGCTCGATCCGGATCTGGCGCGCTTCGACCTGAACAAGCTCGCCGCCGCGCTGAAGCCGGAGCGCGATCTGGCGTTCCAGTTTTTGGGGCTGCAGACGCTCTACGACCGCTATTTCCTGCATGTGCGCGGCAATCGCATCGAGCTGCCGCAGGCGTTCTTCATGCGCGTCGCCATGGGCCTGGCGCTCCGTGAGATCGACCGGGAGGCGCGCGCGATCGAATTCTATGATTTGCTGTCGTCGTTCGACTTCATGGCGTCGACGCCGACGCTGTTCAATTCGGGAACGCTGCGGCCGCAGCTGTCATCGTGCTTCCTCACCACAATCGCCGACGACCTCGACGGCATCTTCAAGTCGGTCAAGGACAACGCACTGCTGGCAAAGTATTCCGGCGGGCTCGGCAACGACTGGACCCGCGTGCGCGGGCTCGGCGCGCACATCAAGGGCACCAATGGCGAGAGCCAGGGCGTGGTGCCGTTCCTGAAGGTCGCCAACGACACCGCGATCGCCGTCAACCAGGGTGGAAAGCGCAAGGGCGCGGTTTGCGCCTATCTCGAAACCTGGCACATCGACATCGAAGAATTCCTCGACCTGCGCAAAAACACCGGCGATGACCGCCGCCGCACCCACGACATGAACACCGCGAACTGGGTGCCGGACCTTTTCATGCAGCGCGTCGAGCAAGATGGTGAATGGACGCTGTTCTCGCCGGACGAGACGCCCGACCTGCACGACCTCTACGGCAAGGCGTTCGCCGAGCGCTACGCGTTCTATGAAGAAAAGGCGGCGCGCGGCGAAATCCGCGTGTTCAAGCAGGTCCGCGCCACCGATCTCTGGCGCAGGATGCTGACCATGCTGTTCGAGACCGGGCATCCCTGGATCACGTTCAAGGATCCATGCAACCTGCGCTCTCCGCAGCGCCATGCCGGCGTGATCCATTCCTCCAATCTCTGCACCGAAATCACGCTCAATACTTCCGACGACGAAACCGCGGTCTGCAATCTCGGCTCTATCAACCTGCTCAACCATGTGCGCGAGGGCCGGCTCGACGAGACGCGGCTGAAGCGCAGCGTGGCGACCGCGATGCGGATGCTCGACAACGTCATCGACATCAACTTCTACACCATTCCCGAGGCGCGCCGCTCCAACTTACGGCACCGCCCGGTCGGTCTCGGACTGATGGGCTTCCAGGATGCGCTGCAGGCGCTGCGGATCGCGATCGCTTCCGATGCGGCGGTGACGTTCGCCGATCTCAGCATGGAGATGATTTCCTATTACGCGATCTCGGCCTCCATCGATCTCGCGGCCGAGCGCGGGCGCTATCCGTCATTCGACGGCTCGCTATGGAGCCGGGGCATTTTGCCGATCGATTCGATCGAACTGCTGGCGGAAGCCCGCGAGGGTCTCTCGATGGATCGCGGCATGACGCTCGATTGGGATCGCTTGCGCGAGCGCGTCAAATCGACCGGCATGCGCAATTCGAACGTGATGGCGATCGCGCCGACGGCGACGATTTCCAACATCTGCGGCGTGGCGCAGTCGATCGAGCCCGCCTATCAGAACCTCTATGTCAAATCCAACATGTCGGGCGACTTCACCGTGGTGAACGAGTTTTTGGTGCGCGACCTCAAGGCGCGCGGGCTGTGGGACGAGGTGATGGTCAACGACCTAAAATATTTCGACGGTAGCCTGGGCGCCATCGATCGCATTCCCGATGACCTCAAGGCGCTCTACGCCACCGCCTTCGAGATCGACAGCAGCTGGCTGATCGAGGCGGCCTCGCGGCGGCAGAAATGGATCGACCAGTCGCAGTCGCTCAATCTCTATATCGCCAATCCTTCCGGCAAGAAGCTCGATGCGCTCTATCGCCTGGCCTGGGCGCGTGGCCTGAAGACGACCTATTACCTGCGCTCGCGCAGCGCGACGCATGTTGAGAAGTCGACGCTTCGGGGCACCGACGGCAAGCTCAATGCCGTCGCGGCCGCGCCTGTCCTGTCGGCGGCCGCGCCGATCATTGTCCCGTCCGAGGTCACGGCGCCTGATCTATCCGGTGCGGTGGCGTGCTCGATCGACAACCCCGAATGCGAGGCCTGCCAGTAAGCGGCCAGAAGAAAAGGACATCAAAGTGCTCGACTGGTCAGAACCCTCCGCGCCCCTGCGCCGAATGCCGCCTCCCGTGGCAGCCCCGGCAGCCGACCAAGCCGGCCTCGGCGCCATCGACCGGGGCGGCGCTAGGGTATCCGTGGACGACAAGCGCATGATCAATTGCCGCGCCGACGTCAATCAATTGCTGCCGCTGAAATACAAATGGGCGTGGGAGAAATATCTCGCCGGCTGCAACAATCATTGGATGCCGACCGAAGTCTCGATGCAGGCCGACATCGCGTTATGGAAATCGCGCGACGGCCTCACCGAGGACGAACGCCGCGCCATCAAGCGCAATCTCGGCTTCTTCGCGGCTTCCGAAAGCCTCGTCGCCAACAACATCGTGCTGGCGATCTATCGCCATCTGACCAACCCGGAATGCCGGCAATATTTGTTGCGGCAAGCCTTCGAGGAGGCCGTTCACACCCACACCTTCGAATACATCGTCGAGAGTCTGGGATTGGACGAGGGCGAGCTGTTCAATATGTACCGCGAGGTGCCCTCGATTACGGATAAAGCAGCGTGGGCGCTCAAGCACACTCAGCATCTCGACGATCCCGATTTCAAAACCGGAACGCCAGCGGCCGACCAGGCTTTCCTGCGCGATCTCGTCGCCTTCTACGTCATCTTCGAAGGCATGTGGTTCTATACGGGGTTCGCGCAGATCCTCTCGCTCGGCCGTCGCAACAAGATGGTCGGCATCGCTGAGCAGTACCAATACATCCTGCGCGATGAATCGATTCACCTGAATTTCGGCATCGACGTCATCAACCAGATCAAGATCGAGAATCCGCATCTGTGGACCAAGGCCTTTCAGGAAGAAGTGCGCGCCATGGTGCGCGAGGCGGCCGAACTCGAGGCGGCGTATGGACGGGACACCATGCCGCGCGGTTTTCTCGGCCTCAATGCAGCGCTGTGCGAAACCTATATGCATTTCATCGCCAACCGGCGTTGCGCGCAGCTCGGACTGGAGCGGGTGTTCGCGGAGACCGAAAATCCGTTTCCCTGGATGTCGGAGGCGATGGATCTGAAGAAGGAGAAAAACTTCTTCGAGACGCGGGTGATCGAATACCAGAACGGCGGGGCGCTGAGCTGGGAGTAGGGGGGCGTGCTTCTGCAACATATCGTCCCTTGCGAAGGCAGGGGACGGCAACGAAAAACCGCCGTCGCCGCGCGAAAACTTAAGACTTCCTCAATTCAGTCCGGCCTATTGCTTTGGGACGTGCGCCTTGGGACAGGGGCGCGCCCTGGCAAGGACCGCGCATGACTGCCTTTGTTTCCACCCCCAAGACCGCACGTGAGCAGTCCTCGATTCCCGAGTGGCTCGTGAAGGTGTGCTTTGCGCTGGCGCTTGCCAACGTCGCGCTGTGCCCCGTGGCCTATTTCTCGAGCGCGTGGATCTACGATTCGAACGGCCTCGGTATTCCGACGGATTTCATCAACGTCTGGGCCGCTGGCCGCCTGGTGCTCGATGGCGCTCCGGCGCAGGCCTACGATTGGGATATCCAGAAACAGATCGAGCTCGCCAAGCTCGGTCAGGATTTCGTCGGCTATTTTGCCTGGCACTATCCGCCGCCTTTCCTGTTCGTCGCCGCGCTGCTGGCGATGTTGCCTTATTCGGTCGGCTATGCCGGCTGGGTGTATGTCAGCATGCTGCCCTATCTTGCCGTCATGCGTGCGGTCGTCGGCAGCAATTTCGGCCTTCTGGTTGCGCTCGCCATTCCGACCGTGATCGTCAATTCCTTTGTCGGGCAGAACGGCTTCCTCACCGCGGCGCTGATCGGCGGCACGCTCTATCTGATTCCCGTCCGTCCGGTCCTTGCAGGGATCTGCCTCGGGCTTCTGACCTACAAGCCGCAATACGGATTGCTGTTTCCGATCGTGCTGATCGCAGCGGGGCATTGGCGGGTGTTCATCAGCGCCGCCGTCACGGCAGTCGTGGTAGCGCTTGCCTCCGCGTTCGCCTTCGGCATCGAAAGTTGGCTGGCGTTCTTCCATTGGATGCCGCGATTCTCGCAGGCCTTCCTGACCGAGGGCAAGGCCACCTGGTGGAAGCTGCAAAGCATCTTCTCGATGGTGCGCTACTTCGGCGGCAGCGAGCCGCTCGGCTGGGCGTTCCAATGGGTTCTGACTGCTTCCGTTGCCGTGGTGCTGGCGCTGATGTGGCGAAGCCGCGTACCCTACACGTTGAAGGCCGCAGCCCTTGCCGCCGGCACGCTGCTGACCACGCCCTATCTCTTCATGTACGACATGATGGTCTTGGCGATCCCGATCGCTTTCCTGATGCGCATGGGACTAAAGAGCGACTTTCGTCCTTACGAGCTCCCGGCGCTGGGAGCCGTCATCGCGCTCATCGTTTGCTACATGTTCACCGGCATCCCGACCGGTCTTGGCGCCACGCTGATCGTGGGCGCGCTGATCCTGCGCCGCGCCGGGTCGTGGTGGCGGCAAGAGCCGGCGCCCAGGCTCGTCGCGGCAGGCGCGTGAACAGCGCACGGGGGACGTCTTCAGTGCTTCGCACGACGGCGCGGAATCGCCGGTCACTATCTGATGAACGCCGCCCATAGCGCGGCATTCGCAAGCGTCCCGGCCTCGTTCATGTGGCAGCCGTCGGGGCTGCGGCCTTCATTACCGATCGTGTCGGTGTCAGGCCCGAGGCGGACGTTCAGCGACGCTTCGTCGACCGCGGCGAGTTGACCGGCGCGGACCGCAGCCATGTTCTTCGGCTCGGCATTGCCGCATTTTGTGCTTCGCGACAGATAGAACGGCGCGTGAAAACCAGCCGCACGAAATCGCTTCACGAGCTGATGCAGCAACGAAGCATATTCTTCGGTGGTCGTCGTCAATCTCGCGTCGGTTTCCCCTTGCTGGAAAAGAATATGCGTCGGCGTCATTCCGGCAGCCTTGAGCTTCGAGATGCCGTTTGTTGTCAGATGCGCTCCCTCGTTGTTCAGGAAGGACAGCGATGAGCTGCCCTTGGCGAGCGGCACCAGGATTACGCGATCGTAGCGTCCCGTCTGGATCAGAATGTCGCCGAGCCGCGTTGCAAAGCTCCCACCCAAGCCATCGGTGCCCAGCAGGGGATCGACTGCGGCGAAGCATTTGCCGGTCGCGGGATCGAAATTGTCGACCGCTTCGCGCGCCGTATATCGGGCGCTTCCATAGTTCGCCGCGTTGCTCTGGCCGTGCACGACGATGACGGCCGTTCGCGCAGATGCGCCGGCGCACGGCCGCTCGTCCCGCGCCCGGTAGCGCGAGGGTGGCCAAATCAATGCCGGGAGTGGCCGGGGTCAGAAGCCTGTAGGCAATCGCGCCGATCAGCACGCCACCCATTAAAAACGCTGCTTTACGCCGTATCGAAGAGTCCGCGGATGGCGCGCTTCTCGTCGAAGCCGGGCGCCATCCTGCGATGGTCAAAGGCATGGGTACACTCGCGCGCTACAATCTGGGGTTGCTCATCCGGAGCAGGCTAGCGGACCGGCGTTTCGATCCTGTTATCGGTTCCGATAGTCCTGAAACCATCTTGTCATCAGCCGTGAATAGTTGTTCACTTCTTCAAAGCGATGAGTGTGCCTTATCGCTCAAGCCATTGAAGGTGTGCGCGTTCCGGCAGGCTCCGCCGGCTTGAGGGCGCGCCGGGGACGGAAAACGCGCCATGGTCTATCGGCGAACCCATCAGGTCGTAAAGCGGCTGGCGGCGCGGCGTAGCGCCATCCTGGCGGCGGCGCGGGATGCGGCGGCCGAGGGCGGAATGGCGGCGGTGCAGATCGCGCCCGTGGCGGTCCGCGCCAACGTCGCGGCGGGCACCGTCTACCGCTACTTCCCGTCCAAGGCCGAGCTGATCTCCGAACTGATTGCAGAGGTGTCGCGCGACGAACTGGCAGCGATCCGCCGCGCGGCGGATGCCGCGCCGGGGCCGTCCTCGGCGCTCGCCGCCGCCGTCACGACCGTCGCCGTGCATGTGCTGTCACAGCGCAAGCTCGCCTGGGGCATTCTGGCGGAGCCCGTAGATGTCGACGTCTCGGTGTCGCGGCTCGCCAGCCGCCGCGAAATCTCCGGCGAGATTGCCGCGAGGATCGATGCCGCGGTGCGAGCCGGCCATCTGCCGGCACAGGATACGGCGCTTGCCGCCACCGCGCTGCTCGGCGCACTGCATGAATCGCTGGTCGGGCCGCTGGCGCCTGAGAATCTCGAGGATCCTGCGAAGCTGCGCGACGCCGTGCAAACCGTCACGCTCCTGGCGCTGCGCGCCGTCGGCGTGATGGATGCGCGCGCTCGTGGCCTTGTGGTTCAGGCAGTGCTGCCGGCCAAGGCGCTGGTCGGAGCGTAGGAACTTTTCTTCTGTCTGCTACACGTATTTGTCGCAACCATTTGCCAGCTTGCGGCTTATCGACGGTCCAACCCGCGATAGGAGCATGCAATGACCACGACATCAGGGTCTGCCAAATGGCAGGGCGGCATCAAGGACGGCAAGGGCACGATCTCCACCAAAAGCGGCGCGCTGAACGATTATCCCTACGGCTTCTCCAGTCGCTTCGAGGGCAAGACGGGCTCCAATCCGGAAGAGCTGATCGGCGCGGCGCATGCCGCCTGTTTCACCATGGCGCTGTCGCTGATTTTGGGCGAAGCCAAGCTCACCGCCGAACATATGGAAACCAACGCCGACGTCACGCTGGAAAAGCAGGGCGATGGTTTTGCCATCACCTCGATTCATCTCACGCTGAAGGCGAAGATACCGGGCGCTGACCATGCGGCATTTCAGGAGCTGGCCGGCAAGGCCAAAGCCGGTTGTCCGGTGTCGAAAGTTCTGAACACGAACATCACGCTGGACGCGACACTGGTTTAGTGCTGCTCCCGCTGCTCTGCAGCGTCATTCTCCGTGGCGCTGAGCCGTGCCCGGAACGGCGTGACGCCTCACTTCTCCGCAGCGCCTTCCGGCTCGACATTGGCGATGCGCACCATGTTGGTGGTGCCGGGGATGCGGAGCGGCACACCGGCGACGATGATCACGCGCTGGCCTGCCTTGGCAAAGCCGTCGCGGAACGCGATCGAGCCGGCGCGATCGACCATGTCGTCCTGGTCGTGGGCGTCTTCAGCCACCACGCAATGCACGCCCCACACGACAGACAATTTGCGGCCCGTCGCAATGTTGGGCGTGATCGCGACCACCGGCAGCTTCGGCCGCTCGCGCGCCACGCGGATCGCGGTGGAGCCTGATGAGGTCCAGCAGATGATCGCCGACAATTCCAGTGTCTCGGCGATCTGCCTCGCAGCGTCAGCGATGGCGTCGCCGACCGTATTTTCGGGTTCGGCCCGTTGCGCCGACAGCACCGCGCGATAGGTCGGGTCGCGCTCCACTTCCTCGCCAATGCGGTTCATGGTCGAGACCGCCTCGACCGGGAATTTGCCGGCGGCGGACTCCGCCGACAGCATGATGGCATCGGCCCCTTCATAGACGGCGGTTGCGACGTCGGAGACTTCAGCGCGGGTCGGCACCGGCGCCTGGATCATCGATTCCAGCATTTGCGTTGCGATCACCACCGGCTTGCCGGCGCGGCGCGCCATCCGCGTCATCTGCTTCTGCAGGCTCGGCACCCGCTCCAGCGGCAGTTCGACGCCGAGATCGCCGCGCGCCACCATCAGCGCATCCGAAGCGTCGATGATTTCAGCGAGACGGTCGATGGCCTGCGGCTTCTCGATCTTGGCCATGACAGCGGCGCGGCCTCGGATCATCCGCTTGGCTTCCTGAACGTCCTCGGCGCGCTGCACGAAGGAGAGCGCGACCCAGTCGATCCCCGTGGTCAGCGCAGCTTCGAGATCGGCGCGGTCCTTCGGCGTCATTGCCGACACCGGCAGATCAGTATCAGGCAGGCTGACGCCCTTGCGATCCGACATCTTGCCGCCGATCACGACCCGCGTCACCGCGCGCTCAGGCGAGGTTTCCTCGGCGATCAGGCGCACCTTGCCGTCATCGAGCAGCAACGCATGGCCCGGCCTAAGGGCCGCGAGGATTTCCGGGTGCGGCAGCTGCACGCGGCTATTGTCGCCCGGCGCCTTGTCGGAATCGAGCACGAAGCTCTGGCCGTTCTTGAGCTGGGTCGAACCTTCGGCGAAGGCGCCAAGACGCAGCTTCGGTCCTTGCAGGTCGACCAGAATGCCGATCGGCCGGCCGTAGCTGCTCTCGACATTGCGGATGGTCGTGACCAGCTCCCGCATCTTGTCGTGCGGCGTGTGGCTCATATTGATGCGGAACACGTCCGCGCCGGCCTCGAACAGCTTCCGGATCATCGCGCTGTCTGATGATGCCGGGCCGAGGGTCGCGAGAATCTTGATGCGACGAAGCCGTCTCATTGCTTGGGCGCCGGGGCTGGCGGCAGACCCGGTCCGCCCGGCGGATTGGACAGGCCGGGAACCCCGCCGGGGCCGCCCGGTCCCATCGTGCCCGGAATTCCCGGTACGCGTTGTGCGGGCTGCTCGTTGGCTTCGGTCAGTTGCACGGTCCACGCTCGCTGTTCGCCTGTATCGACCTCGAAGAAGCCCGTGCGGTCGTAGCCGCGCGCCAGGCAATTCTCGGTGCCTTTGATTGTGAATTCCTTGTCACGCGAACACATGAAGGCCTGTCCCGACCATTCACCGCCGCGGTCATAGTCGAGCGCGTAGATGTAATAGTAACGTGCGACAAGAGTTCCGCGCAGCAGGGTCTCGCAGCTGCGCGAGGACACGTTCCACCAGCCTTCGGTGGTCCATCCTTCGGCATCCTTGTAGCCGAGCGCAATGCCGACCCGGCTGGATGTGTTGTTGCAGAGCCGGAAATCGGCCGCCGCCGGGTTGCTCCATAGACACGCGGCCGCCAATGCCAGCACGGGCGCCAGACCGGCGGCCATGCGAGCGGGGAAGTGGGCCAAGCAGCGCGAATCTTTT
Organism: Bradyrhizobium hereditatis; assembly: GCF_020329435.1. Classification (GTDB taxonomy): domain Bacteria; phylum Pseudomonadota; class Alphaproteobacteria; order Rhizobiales; family Xanthobacteraceae; genus Bradyrhizobium; species Bradyrhizobium hereditatis. Next base: position 146,977 of record NZ_JAGKJK010000011.1, read on the forward strand.
GCGGTCATGCAGCGAAGCTATATCAAAATCATTGATGATTTCGCGTAACCCGGCGGGAACTGTCAACGGCCGGGAAACGCCTTTCCCGCGCTATGGGAAATCCGGACTCCATGTGAGGTTGCCAATTTTGCGCGCAGATATGGCAAAATCTGTGACAAATTCCCACCTGACATCAATATGCCCGGCACCATGTGAGGCAGCACCGCCATGACGATCAACGACAAAACCAGAACAGAACTGGAAGCCGCCGCTTTCCGGCGCCTGGTCAGCCACCTGCGTAGCCGGACGGACGTTCAGAACATCGATCTGATGAATCTGGCCGGCTTCTGCCGCAACTGCCTCTCCAACTGGATGAAAGAGGAGGCCGATGCCAAGGGTATCGCCATCAGCAAGGACGAGAGCCGCGAGGCGGTCTACGGCATGCCCTATGAGGAGTGGAAGGCGAAATATCAGGGGACGGCGACGGCCGAGCAGCTGTCGGCGATGAAGAAGGTTAATCCCGGGCACTGAGCTCTAATCCGCTTTTTTAATCTCGACGTAACTGGGCTCGCATCGGGGAATCTCGAGATTGCGAGGTGCGCAACCGCGCAGCATAGCTTGATGCTTCGCATCGCCCCGAATGACGGCTCGCCGTCATCTCCTGTGGGCGCGCTGTGGATGAGCGTGATGTTGCCTTGACGCAAGGGCCCCCGATCTTGAGGGTCACTCCTGCAAAAGCGCCGTGCGGTAACGCGTGCGGCGCTTGATCTTTCAGCATCACCCATCAGTTCCATTTCAGGAGTATCCGATGGCCACCTCCGCCGCCGCTGCCGTCCAGGACGAGCCCGCAACCCGATTCGCCAAAGACCAGCTCAAGGCCATCGTCGAGCGCATCGAACGGCTGGAAGAAGAAAAGAAGACGATCTCCGACGACATCCGCGACGTCTATGCCGAAGCCAAGGGCAACGGCTTCGACACCAAGGCGCTGCGCACCATCGTGCGCATGCGCAAGCAGGACGCCAATGAGCGCGCCGAGCAGGAAACCATCCTGGAGACCTATATGCAGGCTCTCGGAATGCTGTGAGGCGTCTCACGATGTCATACGCGGGCTTGCCGCCTCCGCTAAAGCTTCGGCGCGCCAGCACGGAAAAAGCCGCGGCGAAGCCTTCGCGTGGCCGGGACCCGCGTATCCGTCTAGCTTCAGAAAGATTCATGCGAGAGGGATGGATTGCCGGGTCAGGCCCGGCAATGACGATGAGCGCCTAGCGCAGCGCGGCGGTGCGCATCACGAACGACTGGGTCGGCAATTGCGCGGTCGCCGATCCCGTGAAGCTGTCGCAGCTCATGCCCATCATCGGATCATCCGAGAAGGTCATGGCGATCGCGGCCTGCGGCTTGACGAAGTAGGCGCGCATCTGGGTCATTTCGGTGTCGCCGAACACAGTCGTTGACATCGAGGTGCTTGCGCTCGGCGCCAGCATTACGACCCGCATCCAGATATCGTTGCCGCGCGCAGCGGCAAGACGGGTCGAGGTTGCGACTACGCCGCCCTGACCCTGGGCGCTACCCTGCGGTCCCTTGGCGACCACGGTGTTGATTTCGGTCGCGGCGGTGCCGGCATTGCGCGCCGGGCGGACGGAGCGCGGAACCGGCGCGGAGGCCGCGACGATATTAGCGCGGTCGACCGGCGAGGCGGCCGGTGCATAAGCCATCGCCCGGTTGAACGATTCGGTGACGCTGGCGGTCGGCTGCGGATCGGTGGCGGCTGCGAGCGCTTGGCGGGCGCGGAAAGCTGCGATTTGCGCGGGAGTGGCCTGGTTGGGATCTTTCGGCACATCGTCCCAGAAGCCGCGGGAATTGATGATATCGGCCGGCGTCTGCGGCTTCGGCTCGCCGCCATCGGCGGCGGCCTGCACAACCGGCTTCGCCTCAGGCTTGGATTCGGGCTTCGCTTTCGACGCCGCGACGATTTGCGCGTCGGCTGCGGCGAGCTGGATGGTCGCACCGACCGGCTTGGCGCGCGGCGTCGGGACCGGTTCGGCGGATTTGACGGCGGCCACGCTGGTGGGCGCCGGCTTCTCGTTCTTGATGGGAGCGCTGGCGCCCTCGTCATCCTCTTCCGTCTGCTTGCCGCTCTTGAACAGCGCCGCGAACAGGTTCGGCATTTTGATAGTTGGCGCGTCGCTGCCATTGGCGCGACGCTCGATGTCGGCGCGTGCCAGCTCATAACCCTTCATCGGCCCGCCATTGGACGGCAGATGCACGGTCCGTCCGTCCGGGAAGATCTTGGCGAGCTGATCGTGGGTCATGCGCGGCCAGTGACGGACGCTGCCGGTATCGAGATGAACGAACGGCGACCCGGAGGTCGGATAGAACCCGACGCCGCCACGCTGCAGGCGGAGGCCTGCCGCCCGGATCTGCTCGAGCGGCACGTCCGGGATGTAGAAATCCATCGCGTGGCCGAGCATGTGCTGGCTGAAACGCGCCACGCCGGAGGAGCGGCGACGGAGCATGGAGTTGGTGGCGGGGGAACGGTAGGCGGAGATGATTTGGATCGGCTTCTTGCCATCGACGTCGCGGTAGACTTCCCAGATGATATCGAACAGGTGCCGATCCATCGTGGTCTGTTCCTGGCTGCGCCAGTCGCGGAGGAAGTGATTGAGTTTTTTCAGCGCTTCTTCGTCGTAGCGGCCGTCGCGCTTGAAGGTGACGGTGAGGTCTTCGCCGGAATGGGTGTGGTGGAAGGAGAGGGTGCGGGTTTCGTTCAGCGCCGTCGCATCATGCACCGTGCCGGCGCCGGCCAGCAGCAATAGCGTGGTCAGCCCGATTCGACATCCGGCCTTTGGCAGAGCAAGCGGATTGAATTGGCGCGCGAAACCAGCCAGCACGTATGAGCCCACCCAGTCGACGAGCGTTCACGTTGTTCTTTTGCAGACCCCCGGCAAAAGACGGTGAACGCTTTCTTAAAGCAGGACGGTTAACCGAGGTTTACCGTCCTGCCCCCAAGCAAGCCTTAACCTAACGCGTCGACTGTGGCGAAAAAGGGCCGGTGCCTGATCCGGCAGGGATGGTGCCTTATGCAGCAGGGATAATGGTTAACGTAAACAATCTCTCCGGGAGGGAGAGATTGTTGATTTCATTGAGAAATCTGGTCATTAGGCCGTAATCCTCCGGATTACCGGGTGAAGCGCGGCTGCGGCCTACGGCCGATCGGGGCCGGCGGCGTCATGGTCGACGGACCCCCGAACAGGCGCTCAAAGAACGACGGACCAGACGAGAAGGTGTTGTCGCTGGCAAAGCTGACCCCAGCCGGCAGAGGGTCCCTTGGCCGCGAATAGCTCGGCTGTGCGTGGGCGATCATCGCCTCCAGGTCCTTGCTGCGGCTGTTCTTGAGCAGCGCGATCATCGCAGCATCGCGGCCGTAGATATCCTTGCGGAATTGCAGCTTGCCGGCGTCATCCACGAACGCCGTCTGATAGGTGATGTTGACCGGGATCGGCGTGGGGAATTTCAGGTCGATCTCGCTGCGGCCGTACATGCTGCGAATTCTTTCCGGCGTGTAGCGCTCGTTCGGCATGGTGATGTTGAGCAGCGTTGCTGCGTACACATCCGGGTTCTGCACCCGCATGCAGCCATGACTGAACGCACGCTCTTCCTTGGCGAACAGATGTTTGTCCGGGGTGTCGTGCTGATAAACCAGGAACTTGTTCGGGAAGTTGAAGCGGATACGCCCGAGCGCATTGGCTTCACCGGGCGGCTGCGAGATGTGGATGCTGCCGTCGCGGCGGCGCTCGAGCCTCAGACCCATGCGATCCAGCACGGTTGGATCCTGCTGCAGGGCCGGCAGGTATTCGTTGTAGATGATCGACGGCGGTACGTTCCAGGTCGGATTGACGGTGATGAACTTCATCGTCTCCGTCAGCATCGGCGTGGCGTGCTTACCTGGCTTTCCGGTCACCACGCGCGTCGTCCAGACCGGGGCGCCGTTCTGCATCACCTTGAGCGTGAAGTCAGGAACGTTGAGAATGACATAGGCATTGCCGAGCGAGGCTGCGCCGAGCTGGCGCGGCAGCCAGCGCAGGCGCTCCATATTGACGAGGATGGTATCGATGTGCCGGTCGCGCTTCGGGCTGTTAATAGCCTTGACAGTGCGATCGTCGAGCACGCCGGTCGGCTTGAGATCGACGCTTTCCTGGAACTTGCGCACAGCGGCGGCAACCTTGGCGTCGTAGTGGGTGCTGTCGGGGTTCTCGGCGACGCCGAGCTTGGCGCGCAGTTGCGGCACGCGCGGATCTTCCGGCGCCACTTCGCCCTGTTTCTTGGTGGCGGCCTTGAACGCCAGCGCCGGACCTTCGGCGATATAGATCATCGGTCCGTCGCCCTGGCCGCGCAGCTCGGCGAGCTTGGCCTTCAGATCCTTGTAGAGCTTGTGTGGCGGGTTGTAGCCGTCGAGTGCGGCGGACGCATCCTTGGCAGTGGAGATGTTGGCGAGCACTTCGGCCGGGTCGGTCGGGTGCTCGGGATAGAGGATGTCGGCCGAAACCTGCGACCAGTGCATCCGACCGCTCTGGGCCTGTCGCGCATAGTCGAGCATGCTTGCGGTCAGCTTCAGCTCGGCTTCGGCGAGCTGATCGGGCGAAGCGGCGGCGGAAACAAAATCCGGCAGCGGATAGTCGGCCGGATTGAGGCCTTCGGCGGCGGCGTCCTTCAGGCGGGCGATCACGCCCTTGCCGCTGTCGGTCAACTTGCCGGCCTGCGTCCATTGCGGCGCGTAGTCGCGCGCCGCGTAGAATTTTTCGACGGCCGCGCGCTCGTTCTTGCGGTCGAAATAGCGCAGCGACTTGGTGCCGAGCATGTCGCGCAGCCTGTCCGCGACCGGCTGGTCTGCCGGTGCGACGGTGCTGACCTTCACGGGCTCCTTGGCGGGTTCGGCGGCGGGCGCGGCAGCTGTCGCAGCCGGAGGTGCGGAGATGGCCGGATCGTTGGCTGCAGGCGCGGTAGCAACGTCGGCCGGTTTGGACTCGGGGGCCTTGGCAGGCGCGCTCGGCTCGGCCGGCTTGTCGATCGCCTTGGTTGCATCAGGCACTGAGGCGGTGGAATCCATCTTGAAATCGCCGATCGTCGGCGGCGGAACGTTGGCGGGTTCGGGACGGGGAATTGCTGCATCGATCGCGAGCTCGGCAGCGCTGGGGCGTGGCGTCGTCGACTGACCCGCCAGTGCTGAGGTCGCAGACACCGTGAGGAAGGTTGCCGCGACGGCCATCAGCACGCGGTCAAATCCTGCACGATTGATCGAACAGTCACGCATCATCAAACCCCCTTGGGCGAAACTGCCCCGGCATGGAACAGTTGACATCGCTCATCATAGCTTGCGCGGGAAAGCGCTGGCTTCGGTTCAGTCGTACGCCTGCACGCCACGATTCAACGCAGACGATACATATGCCCCTCTCATGCAGCCAGCGCCATGCGGGACAACTCACGACAAACTGACCTCAAACTACCTATTTGACTATTTGAACTCGGGTCGAGCGTTTTTGCCACGCGCCCCGCCCTTTGTCTGTCACCGCCAAGCCACGGTTCAAAAGCTTCCGAACGACGGATGTCGTTGGTTTGCCATGATCTTTGCCTTGCGGACGCCATAATCGCGCAAGGCGCCGTGCGCTCCATCGCGGCTCAACTAACGTCCCGCGCGCCGCCTTCGGCCGGATCACTGGCCGCGGCTTCATCGAGTTTGCGATAGAGCGTGGAACGACCGATCTTGAGCCGGCGCGCGACTTCCGACATCTGCCCGCGGTAATGCGAGATCGCGAAACGAATGATCTCGTTCTCCATTTCTTCGAGCGGCCGCACCTCGCCGGTGGCGGTCAGCATGGAAAGGCTGCCGGCACCGGCGAGCGGCGCAATCGGTATTTCGCTACCCGAAACCAAGGATGGCGCCGCCGATGGCGCGACGATCAGCGGTTCGCTGTGCGGGAGTTGGCCGTCCGGTGTGGCCTGGCCGGCCGTCTGCGGAAAATCGGTTAGGCCGAGCATGTCGCTCTCGCTCAACACCACAGCGCGATACACCGCGTTCTCAAGCTGGCGGATATTGCCGGGCCAGTCGAGTTGCGCGAGATGGGCCACGGCCTCTCCGCTGATTCCGGTGATGGTGCGGTTTTCCTCGGCGGCAAAGCGCGCCAGGAAATGCCGCAACAGATGCGGGATGTCTTCGCGCCGCATCCGCAAGGGCGGGATCGTCAGCGGCAACACATGAAGGCGGTAGAACAGGTCCTCGCGGAATGCGCCGCTCTTCACGAGGTCGAGCAGCTTGCGGTTGGTCGCCGAAATGATGCGAACGTCGACCTTCACCGGCTTGCGGCCGCCGACCGCTTCGACGGTGCCTTCCTGCAGCGCGCGCAATAGCTTTACCTGCGCAGCCAGCGGTAACTCGCCGATCTCATCGAGAAACAGCGTGCCGCCGGAAGCTTCGACGAACTTGCCCATGTGGCGCTCGGTGGCGCCGGTGAAGGCGCCTTTCTCGTGACCGAACAGGATCGACTCCACGAGATTGTCGGGGATGGCGCCGCAATTGACCGCGACGAAGGCCTTGGACTTGCGGTCACTGGAACCATGAATGGCGCGGGCGAACAATTCTTTGCCGACGCCGGACTCGCCCTCGATCAGCACCGGGATGCTGGAAGCGGCCGCCTTCTGCGCGGTGCGCAGCACGGCTGCCATGGTCTCGCTGCGGGTGATGATGTCGGCGAAGGTCAGGCGGCCTTCGCGGCTATGGCGGATGCGCTGCAATTCACCCTTGAGCGCGCTGGTATTGAGCGCGTTGCGGAGCGACACCTGCAACCGCTCGAAGCCGACCGGCTTGACCACGAAATCCTGCGCGCCGGCGCGCATCGCCGAAACGACATTGTCGATGCCGCCATGGGCGGTCTGCACGATTACGGGGATGCCGAGGCCCGCTTCGCGCATTTTGGCGAGCACGCCGAGCCCGTCGAGGCCGGGCATCACGAGGTCGAGCACGACTGCATCAATCGCCTGCGCATCGGGCGCCGTCAGCAAGGCCACGGCCGCATCGCCGCTATCGACGATGAGGGGCTCATAGCCGCACTTCTGCACCATGTTTTCAACCAAACGGCGCTGCACGGCGTCGTCGTCGGCAATCAAAATGGTGGCAGCCATGGCTCTCCCCGAACGCTACTGCAGTGTATCGAATCGGGGCACTTTCGCCGAAGCCGATTAAGGACCTCTTAATCGTTGAAAAACGGCGTTGTTGAGAAGCGGCTAGATGTTGAGGTGTGGCCATACCTCCAAAGCGCCGCGGTAGCACATGTCGAGAGCCACATAGAGGATGATGGCGAGGCCGACATAGGCGATCCAGCGCTGCTTTTCCAGGAGGCGCGCGATGAAGTTGGCGGCGAGGCCCATCAGCGCGATGGAGAGTGCCAAGCCGAAGACCAGAATCATCGGATGCTCGCGGGCCGCGCCCGCGACGGCGAGTACGTTGTCCAGCGACATCGAGACGTCTGCGAGCGTAATCTGCCACACGGCCTGACCAAGCGTCTTTCGAGGACCCGTAGTGGCTGACGCATCGGCGGCGCTTGCGGCCGAGAGACTCTGCAATTTCGGTTCATCATGTGACGTACGCAGCTCGCGCCACATCTTCCAGCACACCCAAAGCAGCAGAACGCCGCCGGCGAGCAGCAGTCCGATGATCTGCAGCAATTGAACCGTGACGGAGGCGAAGCCGATGCGCAGCGCCGTGGCGGCCAATATGCCGATCAGAATCGCTTTTTTGCGCTGACCCTCGGGTAGTCCAGCGGCTGCAAGCCCGATGACGATCGCATTATCGCCGGCGAGCACCAGGTCGATCATGATGACCTGGAAAAGCGCCGTCAGGTGTTGTGAGGTGATTAATTCCAGCATGCGGGCCACTCCGTGAATTGGTCCAATCCGACATCGCAGTTCGCTTGAACTGCCAGAGGGGCCCGGGCTTGGACGCGCGTAAAAAACATCGCAGTCAAACTGCGCAGATTTCTTCTCGTTACTCTGGCTGCTGCGAGAGGTTGAATAGTCTGATCATCTGGTCCGGCTCGATCAGAGCGGAGAGCACGACGCCGATGAACGTCAGGCCTCCAGCGAGGTCGAACCACATGGTACGGAAACGATCGCTCCGACAGAGCAGCGCGAAACCGGCCGCTACCGCGGCAACCGCAAAGAGCAGGGTGACGATCGCCGGCGCCAGTGCATCTACCGGCACCACGTTCCGGATTCCGACGGTCGCGATCAGCGCCACGATCAGGATGCCGGCAAACAGCTCCTTGCCCCGAGCCGAAGGTCCTCGGTCGTTCGTTCGGACAATCTGACTGCGATCCAAGAAGGCCATCGGATGCTTATTCGCGAGCTGGGATTGTGGTAGGGAACTTCACCGATCCTGGTATCCCATCTGACTAGTTTAGTAATCATGAAACGAGTGAAACATCAAGACGGTTTCGCTGAACGGTCTGCCGGCAAGGCTGCGCCGGAAGCCAAGCAATTGCGGAAGCTGGCGGGGGACTGGCTCAAGCAGCGCCGGGCGGATGCCGAATTGTCGCAGGCGGATCTCGCTGCACGTCTTGGCCTGAAGTATTACACTTTCATTTCACAGGTCGAGAATGGCTTCAGCCGAGTTCCAACTGAAATCATGGGGGCATGGGCTAACGAATTAGGTATTGAACAAGCAGCCTTCGCGAAGCATTTGTTAATGTACTACGAGCCGGAATTGCACCGGCTGCTGTTCGGAGCGGAGAGCAAATGAGCGTCGTTGCGTTCGAGCGCAAACAGAACTCCGGCGAATGGAGCCAAAGGGAGCTGAGCACTATCCTGGCGGCACTGAGCGTCGCGACAGCACCGGGGACCGGACGCGAATGGGAAACCGGCACGACGGAAAAGGGCGACGTCCAATTTTATCTGCTGAGTCCGCTGCCGGATCAAGCTTGTGAATTGTGCGTTTCCCGAATCGGCGATCGCTACATCCTGGAAGACGGATTCGGCCGGCTGCTGTTCGAGCACCGAAACCTCGATCTTGTTGCGTTGCACGCCAGGGCCGCAGTCCCGTCGACATCGTGGCTCATGGTCCGCGCGATCACGTTGTGGTGCGCGGCTCGCAGCGCAGTCCACGAAAGGGCCGAGCCGTGGCTCGTCGAAGGCGAAGAGCTGTTCGTCCAGCTAGTCCCGCAGCTTGCGGCTTTCGCCTGATCTCCCGCCGATTTCCTGATCACCTCCTGATTTTGAAAGTGTCATGAGCGCAAAATCTGCGACCTCTCGGGCCGGCAAGACGTCCCGCAAGCCCGCCACGGCCAGCAAGGCGAGCGCAGCCAGATCCAAGGCCGGCAAGCTGCCGGAATGGAACCTTGCTGATCTTTATTCGGGGATCGATGCGCCCGAGATCGCGCGCGACCTGCAGAAGATGGATGCCGATTGCGTGGTGTTCGAGACGGACTACAAAGGAAAGCTGGCGGAAGGTGTTGCTCGCGACGATGGCGGTGTTTGGCTTGCCGAAGCCGTCAGGCGCTACGAGGCGATCGACGATCTCGCCGGCCGACTCGGCTCCTATGCCGGCCTCGTTCATGCAGGCGACACCGTCGATCCCGCGATCTCCAAGTTTTATGGTGATGTCTCCGAGCGGCTAACGGCAGCTTCACTGCACCTGCTGTTCTTCGCGCTCGAACTCAACCGCATCGACGATGCCGTGATCGAGCGCGCGATGGAGACGCCAGAGCTCGGGCATTACCGACCCTGGATCGAGGATCTGCGCAAGGACAAGCCGTATCAGCTCGAGGATCGCGTCGAGCAGCTGTTTCACGAGAAGTCGCAGAGCGGTTATGCCGCCTGGAATCGGTTGTTCGACCAGACCATCTCCAGCCTACGCTTCAAGGTCGCCGGCAAGGAACTCGCGATCGAACCGACACTCAATCTGTTGCAGGACCGTGCACCGGCAAAGCGCAAGGCTGCCGCGCAGGCGCTGGCGAAGACGTTCAAGGACAATGAGCGGACGTTTGCGCTCATCACCAACACGCTTGCGAAGGACAAGGAGATTTCCGACCGCTGGCGCGGCTTCCAGGATGTTGCGGATTCGCGCCATCTCAACAACCGCGTCGAGCGTGAGGTGGTCGATGCGCTGGTCGGCTCGGTTCGCGCAGCCTATCCGCTACTGTCGCATCGCTACTACAAACTGAAGGCCGGCTGGTTCAAAAAGAAGAAGCTCGCGCATTGGGACCGCAACGCGCCGCTGCCTTTTGCGGCGACCGGTACCATCGCCTGGCCGGAAGCGCAGAAAATGGTGCTGACGGCCTATCGCGGATTTTCCACCGAGATGGCCGCGATCGCGGAGCGCTTCTTCACCGATCGCTGGATCGACGCGCCGGTGCGGCCCGGCAAGGCGCCGGGTGCGTTCTCGCACCCGACCACGCCGTCGGCGCATCCCTATGTGCTCATGAACTACCAGGGCAAGCCTCGCGACGTGATGACGCTTGCGCATGAGCTCGGCCATGGCGTGCACCAGGTGCTTGCGGCCAAGAACGGCGCGTTGATGGCGCCGACGCCGCTGACGCTGGCCGAGACGGCAAGCGTGTTCGGCGAGATGCTGACGTTCAAGCGGCTGTTGTCTCAGACCAAGAACGCCAAGCAGCGCCAGGCGCTGCTCGCCGGCAAGGTCGAGGACATGATCAACACCGTGGTGCGGCAGATCGCGTTCTATTCATTCGAGCGCGCCGTGCACACCGAGCGCAAGGACGGCGAATTGACCGCCGAGCGGATCGGCCAGATCTGGCTCAGCGTGCAAAGCGAGAGCCTGGGATCGGCGATCGACATCCGTCCGGGCTACGAGAACTTCTGGATGTACATCCCGCATTTCATCCATTCGCCGTTCTACGTCTATGCCTATGCGTTCGGCGACTGCCTGGTGAACTCGCTCTATGCGGTCTATGAGAATGCTTCCGAGGGGTTCGCCGAGCGCTACCTCGCCATGCTCGCGGCCGGTGGCACCAAGCATTATTCCGAGCTGCTGAAGCCGTTCGGGCTGGATGCCAAGGATCCCAAGTTCTGGGACGGCGGGCTCTCCGTCATCTCGGGTTTGATCGACGAACTCGAAGCGATGAGCTGATCGCTCGGCCGCGGAACGGATTTGTGATGGGGCGCGGATACAATTTCCGCCGCCGTCGCCCTACATTGTGGTGGTGACAAGAGGGGAGTGCCCCATGATTGACACCCCGACACGACGCGCGGTGCTTGGAGCGGGCGTCTTCGCCGCCGGTTCGCTGCTCACCATCGACGCTGGCATTGCCGAAGCCCCGCTGGCCCTTACGCCCGCATGCCATGACGGCGACGCCGCCACCTTGGCGCAGACCGAAGGGCCGTTCTTCAAGCCATCCTCGCCGGAGCGGATCGAACTGATTGAAGAGGGCATGGCGGGACAACGGATCGAACTGGCCGGCTTCGTTCTGACCCGCGCCTGCAAGCCGGTCGCCGGAGCCTTGCTGGATTTCTGGCAGGCCGACGACCAGGGCCGCTACGACAATTCCGGTTTCCGCCTGCGCGGCCATCAGTTCTCCGACGCGGAAGGGCGCTACCGGTTGCGCAGCATCGTGCCCGGCGCCTATGTCGGCCGCACGCGCCATATCCACGTGAAGGTGCAGCCGCGCGGCGGCCGCGTGCTGACCACCCAGCTCTATTTTCCGGGCGAATCGCTCAATCGCACCGACGGCCTGTTCCGCCGCGAGCTATTGGTGCGCACGGCCAAGAACGCGGGCTGGCTCGCCGGGCGTTTCGATTTCGTGGTGGCCTAGGAGCGGCTCGCCTTCCGTCCGAGTTAGTCGGGCCCCGAAACGGCTTCGTTGCCTGCTGGATCCGGGATAATTGGCCTTCCGAATGACCCGATAGGCAAGGGACCGTTGCCCTCCCAAGGGCTTTGCGGTAATTGCACGCGAGAAACGCGGATTTTCACTGGGGATACCGATGGCAGACCATAGCGAAGTTGCCTACACGACCGCCGACGGCAACGATTATGAAGCCCACGAGCAGACCTATGAAGGGTTCATCATGCTCGTCAAATACGGCACGGCCGCGGTCGTGATCATCGTCGCCCTGATGGGCTATTTCCTGACCTGACGCATCTCTGGCTGCACCGCCGGCAACGGCGGTGGCCAGAATTCTGCACGCATGCCGGTTGCGAAACCGGTATCCAACTAAGCGAAAAAGACGCTAGTTTGCTTGCGCGCGCGCCCGCCGCGCCGGGGGAGGCTCCATGAAGATTGCGATTGCCAAGGAAATCGATCCGTCCGAACCGCGCGTTGCCGCTTCCCCCGATACCGTGAAGAAGTTCAAGGCGCTCGGCGCCGAAGTCGCGATCGAGCCGGGCGCGGGCATCAAGTCGGGCCTGCCGGATTCCGAATTCACCGCGGTCGGCGCCACCGTCAGCGCGGACGCCTTGAAGGACGCCGACATCGTCATCAAGGTGAAGCGGCCCGAAGCCAGCGAACTCGCCAAATACAAGCGCGGCGCGCTGGTGATCGCGATCATGGATCCCTACGGCAATGAAGCGGCGCTGAAGACGATGGCAGATGCCGGTATCTCGGCATTTGCGATGGAACTGATGCCGCGCATCACCCGCGCGCAGGTGATGGACGTGCTGTCCTCCCAGGCGAACCTCGCAGGCTATCGCGCGGTGATCGAGGCGGCCGAAGCCTTCGGCCGCGCCTTCCCGATGATGATGACCGCGGCCGGCACCGTGCCGGCGGCGAAGGTATTCGTGATGGGCGTCGGCGTCGCCGGCCTGCAAGCAATCGCGACCGCGCGCCGACTTGGCGCCGTCGTCACCGCAACCGACGTGCGCCCGGCCACCAAGGAGCAGGTCGAATCGCTCGGCGCCAAGTTCCTCGCCGTCGAGGATGAGGAATTCAAGAACGCGCAGACCGCCGGCGGCTACGCCAAGGAAATGTCGAAAGAGTATCAGGCCAAGCAGGCCGCGCTCACCGCCGAGCATGTCAAGAAGCAGGACATCGTCATCACCACCGCGCTGATCCCGGGCCGCCCGGCGCCGAGGCTCGTCAGCGCCGAGATGGTAAAATCGATGAAGCCGGGCTCGGTGCTGGTCGACCTCGCCATCGAGCGCGGCGGCAATGTCGAGGGCGCGAAAGCGGGCGAAGTCGTCGAGGTCGATGGCGTCAAGATCGTCGGCTACACCAACGTCGCCGGCCGCGTGGCGGCCTCGGCATCCGGCCTCTATGCCCGCAACCTTTTTTCCTTCATCGAGACCCTGGTCGACAAGGCAAACAAGGCGCTCGCGGTCAATTGGGACGACGAACTGGTGAAAGCCACGGCGCTGACCAAAGACGGCGCCGTCATTCATCCGAACTTCCAGCCGAAAGCCTAAGGAGAGAAGCCATGGAGCATATCGCTCAAGCCGTCGATCCCTTCGTATTCCGGCTGTCGATCTTCGTCCTCGCCGTATTCGTGGGCTACTTCGTGGTCTGGTCGGTCACGCCCGCGCTGCACACGCCGCTGATGTCGGTGACCAACGCGATCTCCTCGGTAATCGTGGTCGGCGCGCTGCTCGCGGTCGGCGTGCCGATGATCTCGAGCGGCAGCGGCTGGGCACGCGCGTTCGGCTTCGTCGCGCTGATCTTTGCCTGTGTGAATATCTTCGGCGGGTTCCTTGTCACCCAGCGCATGCTGGCGATGTACAAGAAGAAGGCCAAGTGAAATGGCGTGCACCTCGCGGGTGACGAAGACAATGGGGACCTGAGATGAACGCCAATCTGGCTGCACTGCTGTATCTCGTGGCGGGCGTGCTCTTCATCCTGTCGCTGCGCGGGCTATCCAGCCCCGCGACATCACGCCAGGGCAATCTGTTCGGCATGATCGGCATGGCGATCGCAATCGGCACGACGCTCGCGAGCCATCCGCCGGCTGACGGCGTGGCCTGGCTATTGGTTGTGCTCGGCATCGCCATTGGCGGCGGCATCGGCGCTGTCATCGCGCGGCGGGTGCCAATGACATCGATGCCGGAACTTGTCGCGGCCTTCCACTCGCTGGTCGGCATGGCCGCGGTGCTGGTCGCCGCGGGCGCCTTTTACGCACCGGAAGCCTTCGATATCGGCAAGCCCGGCGCCATTCACGCCTCCAGCCTCGTCGAAATGTCGCTTGGCGTCGCCATCGGCGCGCTGACCTTCACCGGTTCGGTGATCGCGTTCCTCAAGCTTTCGGCTCGCATGAGCGGTGCGCCGATCATTTTGCCATTCCGCCACGCCATCAACATCGCGCTCGGACTTGCGCTAGTGTTCTTCATCTTCGGTCTGGTACGCTCTGGCAGCGCGATCGACTTCTGGCTGATCACCATCATCGCGCTGGTGCTCGGTGTGCTCATGATCATCCCGATCGGCGGCGCCGACATGCCGGTCGTGATCTCGATGCTGAACTCCTATTCCGGCTGGGCCGCGGCCGGCATCGGTTTCACGCTGGGTAACTCCGCGCTGATCATCACCGGCGCGCTGGTCGGCTCCTCGGGCGCGATCCTGTCCTACATCATGTGCCACGCGATGAACCGCTCGTTCATCTCGGTCATTCTCGGCGGCTTCGGCGGCGAGACCGCGGCGGCTGGCGGCGGCTCCGGCGAACAGAAGCCGGCCAAGCTCGGCTCGGCCGACGACGCCGCCTTCATCATGAAGAACGCCTCCAAGGTTATCATCGTCCCCGGCTATGGCATGGCCGTGGCGCAGGCGCAGCACGCGCTACGTGAAATGGCCGACCTGTTGAAGAAGGAAGGCGTCGAGGTGAAGTACGCGATTCACCCGGTGGCGGGCCGCATGCCAGGTCACATGAATGTGCTGCTGGCGGAAGCCAACGTGCCCTATGACGAGGTGTTCGAGCTCGAGGACATCAACTCCGAATTCGCGCAGGCCGACATTGCTTTCGTGATCGGCGCCAATGACGTGACCAACCCGGCCGCCGAGGAAGACAAGAGCTCGCCGATCTACGGCATGCCGGTGCTGCAGGTCTGGAAGGCCGGCACCGTGATGTTCATCAAGCGCTCTCTGGCTTCGGGTTATGCCGGCATCGACAATCCGCTGTTTTATCGCGACAACACCATGATGCTCCTTGGTGATGCCAAGAAGGTGACCGAGAATATCGTCAAGGGGATGTAACGCGATCGCAGGAAATTCATGACCGCGCTGAAATGGCTGCTGATCACCGTCTCAGCCGGTTATGTCTTGGGCCTCATCGCGCTTTTCTTCGCGCAGCGCGCCGTCCTGTTTCCTGCCCCGACGAGCGTGCGTACGCCGCCGCAAGCAATGGGCTTTCCGGAAGCTGAAGAGCACGTTCTCAACACGGCTGATGGCGAGAAGGTCATCGTCTGGCATGTTCCGGCGAGACCCGGCCGCCCGGTCATCCTGTATTTCCACGGCAATGGCGATTATCTCGCCGGCTTCTTCGGCCGCTTTCGCGGCCTGATCGCCGACGGGATGGGCATCGTCGCACTCTCGTATCGCGGCTATGCCGGCTCGAGCGGGCACCCGAGCGAGCAGGGATTGCTGCAGGATGCCGCAGCGGCCTACGCTTTCACGGCAGCGCGCTACCGCGCGGACAGGATCGTTGCGTGGGGATTTTCACTCGGCACCGGTGTCGCTGTTGCGCTGGCGGCTGAACAGCCTATCGGAAAACTGATCCTGGAATCGGCCTATACCTCCCTCGCGGACGTGGGCGCGTCAGCGTTCTGGTTCGCGCCGGTCCGCATTTTTATGCGGGATCAGTTCCATTCGGACAAGCGCATCGCGAGGATCAAGGTTCCGCTGCTCGTCATGCATGGCGCGCTTGATGTCGCGATACCCGTCGCCTTTGGCGAACGGCTGTTTGCGCTGGCGAACGAACCGAAACGGTTCGTCCGCCTAGCGAGGGGCGGTCATAACGATCTGGACAATTTCGGCGCGATTGAAATCGCGCGAAATTTCATCAACCTTGCAGGGGGGTGATGGCCGCTCAGAGGGCGCCTTCGGCCGTCCACGAACTTTCGAGGATTTTTCCGCATGAGCTCATACGGACCGATGCCGAAATCGGCGTGGATATTCCCCGCGCTGGCGGTGCTGTTGTTTGCCACGGCTACCGGCCTCGGGATCAGCTTTACGCCGTCGGTCGGCGGGGGCGTGTTTGCCGTGGTGCTGCTGGCGATCCTGTTCGGCACCGTGTTTGCGGCCGTGCACCACGCCGAGGTGATCGCCGAGCGGATCGGCGAGCCCTACGGCACGTTGCTTTTAACGCTTGCGGTCACCATCATAGAGGTCGCCCTGATCGCAACCATCATGGCCGGCGAAAAGCCGCTGCCGGCACTGGCGCGCGACACAGTGTTTGCGGTGGTGATGATCGTGTGCAACGGCCTCGTCGGCCTCTGCATCTTCATCGGCGGCTTCCGCTACCGAGAGCAGGATGTTCAGGTCTCGGGTTCGAACCTTTATCTCAGCGTCCTGTTTGTGCTGGCGACCATCACGTTGATCATGCCGAACTATACGCTGACGGCGCCCGGGCCGGTCTATTCGGCGGCCCAGCTCGGTTTCGTCAGCGTCATCACCGTCGTGCTCTACGCTTTCTTCCTCTACACCCAGACCATCCGGCATCGTGACTATTTCATCAACCGGGCCGATGGAAAGACATTTGACGAATCCCGGCTGTCCAATCGGATGCTTGTGGTCAGCATCGTGCTGCTGCTGCTGTCGCTGCTGGCGGTGGTGCTGCTGGCGAAAAAATTTTCGGCGACCGTCGATGCGGTAACCGCCATGATCGGCGCGCCGCCGGCCTTCGCAGGCGTGGTGGTGGCGCTGTTGATCCTGATGCCGGAGAGCGTTGCGGCTGTCGGCGCGGCGCGCCGGAACGACCTGCAGAAGAGCATCAATCTCGCACTTGGCTCTTCGCTCGCCACGATCGGGCTGACGGTGCCGGCGGTCGCGGTGGTCGCCTACACGCTCGACAAGCAATTGCATCTCGGGCTCAACGCGCCCGAGATGGTGCTGTTGGTACTGACCTTCGTTGTCAGCATGCTCACCTTCGGCACCGGGCGCACCAACATCCTGTTCGGGCTCGTGCACATGCTGGTGTTTGCCGTGTACCTGTTCATGGTATTCGTGCCGTAATCCCACTGGAGTGAACGCATGCTCGCCGCCAAATCCGACGTTCAGGTCGATACATCAGAAGTCCGCGTCACCGAATGGCGGTTGGCGCCGGGCAGCGCTACCGGCTACCACACCCACGAGATGGACTACGTGATCGTGCCGGTGACCTCGGGCGAGATGACCATCGTCGCGCCGAACGGCGAACGGACGAAATCGCAGCTCGCGGCCGGCAAATCCTATTTCCGGAAAGCCGGCGTCCAGCATGATGTGCTCAACGAGACGGCAAGCGAGATCGTGTTCCTGGAGGTCGAGCTGAAGCCCTGACCATTCATGTCAGGTTCCCAGCTTGCTGAGCGCGGTGGGCTGCCTTCAATGGCGTGGGGAACCGCGGGGCATTTTCCGTCGTCCAACGCCGAGAGCGCGGCGTCTGCACAGGAACTGCTGAATTGCCACCGATCCGTCGCAGTTGATCCCTCAATGTGCCTCAAAGTTCCGGCATTTGGACGACCGTGGGGAGTGCCCTAAATGCTGAATTACCTCAAGAAATTTGCGGTGGACATCTTCCCCTCGGTGGCTGCGACCGTCATCGGGGCGTACATCGTCAATCACTACATCGTGGCCAAGCCGGCGGACGCCCCTGCCGCCGCCGCGGTGTCTGCGGCTAACCCCAAGGGCGACGGCAAGGCTGAAGCCAATGCCGCTGAAGACAAGGCAGATGCCAAGTCTGGCGAGAGCTCAGCCAACGTCAGCAATCTCCCGGCGGCCGGCGTGAAGGCGAGGGGAATCTCCGAGAAGGCCATCATGGAAAAGAACGCCGCCGAACGGTCGGCGGTGGCCGAAAAGATCCAGAAGGCCGATGAGAAGGCTGAGATCAAAGCTGACGCCAAGCCTGATGCGAACAAGGCCGACACGAACAAGCCCGATACGAACAAGTCCGAGGTGAAATCGGCCGAAAGCCCGGCCGACGTCGACCGCCGTCATGCCGCAGCGCCGCGCGAGAAGGAAAAGATTCGCGTGGTGCTGCCGTCGCCCATCCAGCCCGTCAATACTCCGGCGGCTCCGGTTGCGGCGGCTGCGCCGGCCGCACCGCCCGCGCCGGCTGTCCCGGTCGAGACTGCGGCTGCGCCGGAGGAACGTCGCGACGCCAACGACCTGGCGCGCGCTGCGATCGAGCGCTTGCGCGCCAACGGCGAGACCTCGCCGCGCGTTGCCGAACCGGCCCGCGCACCCGAAGCGCCGAAGGTCGCGAACGCGCCCACCACCACGAATGCACCGGCGCTTCGTCCGCTGCCGCCGCCCATCATGATTTCGGGTTCACCGGCTGGCGAGCCGTTTGGCCAGACCCGCTCGCAGGCGCGTCCGCCTTATGCAGAGGCCAACGATCCGAACCGTCCGGTCCCGCCCGCCGATATTCCGACCTCGCGCCCGCTCGATCTGCGTGCCGAAATGGCCGAACCTTCCGTGCGCGAACGCGCCACGGCGGCGGCCGAGGACGCGCTGTCGACCGCCAAGTCGATCTTCCACGCGGTGCTGCCGAAATAATCTACGGCTCTTTGAGCGAAGCGTGCCCTCGGACTTGATCCGGGGGCTTTTTGTTTGGCGCGCGAAAGCGCATCAAGCAGACGGCGGCGAGATTCGGATCCAATCAAATCCGAAGAAGGCTAACCGCCGGTGCGCGCCAGGCCACTTCGCGCAGCTTCATCCTTGGGCCGTAGCGCCAGCGCACGGCCGTACGAGGTGAACGCCTTGGCCTTGTCGCCGAGCCGTTCGTAGGTGACACCGCGGGCTGACCAGGCTTGCGCGCTGCTCGGATCGGCCTGCACTGCTTCGTCGAGATCGGAAGCGGCTTCCTTTGCTTTGTCGATGGCGAGATAGCTGTTGGCACGCGCCAGCAGCGGCTCGACCCGTTGCGGGGTCAGGCCGTTGGCGGCGGTGAAGTCTGCAATCGCCTGCTCATGCTGTTTGTCGGCCTGATAGATCAGGCCGCGGCCATAGAGGGCCTGCACGTTGTAGGGATCGAGCGCGAGCGCGCGGTCGAAGTCCGCGAGCGCTTCCTCGGTCTTGCCGGATTTGGCGAGGGCTTGGCCGCGCGCGGCGTAGCCTTGGGCGTCGCTGACATTCTGTCCGCTGATCGTGCCTGTCGGCTTCTGATCGATTGCCTGCGGCTTGTCCGATCCCCATGATCCCAGATCAAACGAACAGCCACCGAGGGGAATGGTGAGAACAATCGCGAGCAGCGTGATGGGAATGGCCGTGGACCGTGAAGCGCAGTGAAGGGCATTGCAATCCGTAACGGCCATGCAGCGGCTTACTCTCGCGTTCAATGCGCCGTAGGTAGCGTGACGGGCCGCAAAATGCATCGGCCAAAATGGCCCCACCACATGTTTCGTGCAGCCGCTGTTGCGGAGGACGGAACGCGAAAACAAAAACGCGGGCTCGGGGCCCGCGTTTCAGTTCAATCTCTGAAGGACGCGCTCAGCGCGGTCCACGCCCGGCACCCGGGCCACCACGGCCGCCGGCGCGGTCCGCACCTGGGCCGGCGCCGAACACCGGCTTCGGCTTCATCGGCAGCAGGCCTTCACGCTGCAGCTTCTTGCGGGCCAGCTTGCGCGCGCGGCGCACGGCTTCGGCCTTTTCACGGGCCTTCTTCTCGGACGGTTTTTCGTAGTGGCCGCGGAGCTTCATCTCGCGGAAGATACCCTCGCGCTGCATCTTCTTCTTCAGCGCCTTGAGGGCTTGATCGACGTTGTTATCGCGAACGAGAACCTGCACGCGGCATCCTCTTTCAATTGATCGGATCGGAATTCTGGTAAAGCGAAGGGCCGGCGAAAGCCCTGGCCCTTAACCCTGAGCGCGGGCATGTAGCAGACAAAAGCGCAGATGTCCACCTGAGAAGGCGGTTTCTGGCCCGGAAAGGCCCCGAAAATCGGCGGGATTCGGCCGCTGCGAACCCCGAATTCCTCAAATAACGCACCCTTCACGGCGTCCTCCTAGCATCCGGGAACGCAAAAACATGCGGGAGGCGCGTATGAACACCAAGAAATATGCCGCTGAAGCAATCGGCACGTTTTGGCTCACATTTGCGGGATGCGGCAGCGCAGTCATTGCGGCCGGCTTCCCCCAGGTCGGGATCGGGCTCGTCGGAGTGTCTCTGGCATTCGGCCTGAGCGTCGTGACCATGGCCTATGCCATCGGCCACATCTCGGGCTGCCACCTCAATCCCGCGGTTACGGTCGGCCTCGCGGCGGGCGGACGATTTCCGGCGCAGCAGATTCTCCCCTATGTGATCGCGCAGGTGGTCGGCGCCATTGTTGCTGCGGCGTTGCTCTATGTGATCGCAATCGGCGCGCCGGGGTTCGATCTCGGCAAGGGGTTCGCCGCTAACGGCTATGATGCGCATTCGCCCGGCCAGTACACCATGATGGCCTGCTTCATCACCGAGGTGGTGATGACCATGATGTTCCTGTTCATCATCATGGGCGCCACCCACGGCAAGGCGCCCGCGGGTTTTGCGCCGCTGGCGATCGGGTTGGCGCTGGTGATGATCCATCTCGTCAGCATTCCCGTCACCAACACCTCGGTGAATCCGGCGCGCAGCACTGGACCCGCGTTGTTCGTCGGCGGCTGGGCGATAGTGCAGCTTTGGCTGTTCTGGGTGGCGCCGCTGATTGGCGGAGCGCTCGGCGGCGTCATCTATCGCTGGCTCAGTGAGGAGCCCGCCGGCGTTGTCGAAGGCTTGAAAACAGCCTGATCGGCGAAAGCCGGTAAGCGTTATTTCCTGCGCGCCGGGACCACCTCGGTGACATGGCCCATCTTGCGGCCCGGCCGCGGCGCGCCCTTGCCATAGAGGTGGACCGTGGCGCCGGGGACCGCGAGCCATCGCTCGTAGGTCAAGATGTCGTCGCCGATCAAATTGGTCATGGTGATCTCGCCGTGACGAACCGGCTTGCCGAGCGGCCAGCCGGCGATCGCGCGGATGTGCTGCTCGAATTGCGAGATCGAGGCGCCGTCCAGCGTCCAGTGCCCGGAATTATGTACCCGCGGCGCGATCTCGTTGACCAGCACTTTCGGCTTGCCATTCTCGGTGACCACGAACAATTCGACTGCGAGCACACCGACATAGTCGAGCGCGGTTGCGATCTTCTCGGCGACGGCGCGCGCCTCCGCAGCCAGCTCATCCGATATCGCAGCCGGTACGCGCGAGAATTTCAGGATGTGATCGCGGTGCTCGTTTTCGGTGACGTCGTAGCATTCGACTTGACCGTCCACCGAGCGCGCGGCGATCACGGATATCTCGCGCTCGAACGGAACGAAGGCTTCGAGGATCGCGGATTTGGTGCCGAGCTCTTCCCAGATGCGCACGGGATCGTCGCCCTCGCGAATGATCGACTGGCCCTTGCCGTCATAGCCGAAGCGGCGGGTCTTGATCACGGCGGGAAGGCCGATGCGCGCAATGGCGGCCTGCAGCGTTTCCGGCGACGACACATCGGCGTAATCGGCGGTGCCGATGCCGAGGCGCTTGACGAAATCTTTTTCGATCAGCCGGTCCTGCGTGGTTTCGAGGATCGTCTGCGCCGGCAACACGGGACGGCGTGCGGCCAGCACCATGGCGGTCGCAGCCGGCACGTTCTCGAATTCATAGGTGATGACGTCGACGTCGTTGGCGAACAGCTCAAGCGCCTCGACGTCGGCATATTCGGCGCAGGTCGCGTTCAGCACGACGTCGAAGGCGGGCGAGTCCGGGTCCGGTGAAAACACCTGGCACTTGAGGCCAAGGCGCGCCGCCGCCATGGCCAGCATCCGGCCCAATTGTCCGCCGCCGAGAATTCCGATGGTGTCGCCCGGCTTCAGCTTCACCTTGCCTTCAGCCGTCACTCTGGGCGCTCCTTGACCGCATCCGTTTGCTGCTGGCGCCAGGCGGCGAGCCGGCCGGCGAGCGCGACATCATTCAGCGCGAGCACGCTGGCCGCGAGCAGCGCAGCGTTGATGGCGCCGGCCTTGCCGATCGCCAGCGTCCCGACGGGAACGCCTGCCGGCATCTGCACGATCGAGTACAGCGAATCGACACCCGAAAGCACTTTGGATTCGACGGGCACGCCGAACACCGGCAGTTCCGTCAGCGCCGCCGCCATGCCCGGCAGATGCGCCGCGCCGCCTGCGCCGGCGATGATGACCTTGAAGCCAGCCGCCTTGGCGCCCTTGGCGAAGGCAAATAGCCGGTCCGGCGTCCGATGGGCCGAGACGATGCGCTTTTCGCAGTCGATCCCGAGCGCCGTCAGCGTCTCGGCGGCGTGGCGCATGGTCTCCCAGTCGGACTGGCTGCCCATGATGATGGCGATTGGGGCGGTCATCTCGTCAATTCTGTTCGGGAATCCAGAAACATAGGCCGAATTATAGGATCGGCCAGGGGTTCATCCAAGGCGTGGCAAGGGATCAGGAATGGACTATCCTGTCTTGGTGAATCCCGGCAAGCCTTGATAAGCGAGCCTGCACAGGGAAGGCCATGAAGAAAAAAACCAGGGCGAGCGCCTCGGGGGCCAGAAAACGCCCCAAAAGCGCGGCTTCCGGGCGAAAAGTCGCGTCCCGACGGGCATCGGAACAGGTGTCCCGGCCGCCGACGGTATCCAACGGCGCCAGGGCAACGATTCGCCGGCTCAAGGCGGAACTGGCCCGGACCCAGGCGCAGATCGAGGAACTTCAGGCTTCCGCTGATACCGACTACCTCTTGGGCATTGCGAACCGTCGCGGCTTCGAGCGCGAACTCAATCGCGCGATTGCCTATATGAAACGCTACCGCGCCTCCGGCGCCCTGGTCGTGCTCGACGTCGATCGCCTCAAGCCGATCAACGACGCCTTCGGCCACGCCGCTGGCGACCAGGTGCTCAAGGCCATCGTCGCGACGCTAACGGCGCATGTGCGCGCTTCCGACGTCGTCGGCCGTCTCGGGGGCGACGAGTTTGCGCTGCTGCTCTGGAATCTAAGCGAGACCGACGCCAGGGCCAAGGCCGCCGCACTGGAGGAAGCGATCGATAGCCTGACATTCGAGTTCGATGGCCGCACCATCACCGCGGGCGCGTCTGCCGGCGTCACCATTCTCGACACCCACTCCGAAGCGGGCCGCGCGCTGGAAGCGGCCGACAGCGCGATGTATGTGCGCAAGGCGCTGCGGCGGCACGAAGTGTGAAATCGCGCCGCGCCAATTTGCGCGAACGCGCGTTGCAAGCCAGCGGAGCGCGATGATGGAGATAGCAGAGCGCCGGCATGGGAATGCACTACGCGTCGGCTCCGGGTCCGAGATAGAGACGCGCGGTCCAGAAATGCGATCTGTTACAGCTCACTGAGATCATCAGGCACATTGCCGAATTTGCGCAGCAGCTTCGCATCGCTGAATTCACCGAGCATGGGATCGCCACTGCGGCTGAAGGCGATGGCGCCGATGCTGCCGGCCATTCGCGACATGGTTTCGGCGCGCCGCAACGCCGTCGTCGGGCTCTGGCATTCTTCCGCGGTGCCCGCGACCGGCGCGCCGCTATCGTCCTGCAGGAATGGCATTGCGACGTAATAGGTGACATCGGCCATTGTCTTGCTCCTGTTGTGATCGATCAGGCAGCGTCGCTCTCCAGATGAGAGCTTCGCGCCGGCACACAGCCAGCAGCGATGGCTGCCTGCAATTCCTCCAGCTCGATTTCCAGGTACTCGTTTGCCATGATCAGCGCCTTGATCGTCGAGCGCAGATTGCCGTCGCACATCGCGATGGCCTGATCGCAGGCCTGCTCGTAGCGGCTGTTGTCGGAGAGGGGCGGCGTGGTGGACATGGCTGTACTCCCGAGGCTGGCGGCAGAGGCATATGTTCACTTTTTGTTCTCATCAAGTCAAGGCGCATCCGCCGGTCGCAAGCCGGTTTTTTTTCGGCAGGGCGCGCGGCGGGATCGTCGCGCCTGTGGATGTCGGGGAAAGAACTGCCGAACGCGCCAGCGCTTGCGGCGAAGTGAATAGGCCGAACGAGGCGGCGCAGCGATCAGGCGATAATGTCGGGCGTGATCTGGTCTTCGATGAAGGCGATGCGGTCGCGCAGTTGCAGCTTGCGCTTTTTCAGCCGCTGCAGCCGCAACAAATCCGGCGCAGGCGACTGATGCAGCGCATCGATCGCCGCATCGAGATCGCGATGTTCCTGCTGCAGCCGGGCGAGCTCGTTTTCAAGCTCGCGCTCATCATCGTCGGTCATGGTGTAGCTTAGCTGAAAACGCGATGAGGTTGTGAACGGATTTTACTGGCTGGCGATCAATATCGTGCCTGCGGCGCTGCTACGCAAGCTGATCCAGTTCCATACTCACGATTGGTTACAGATAAATCCGAAAATATTGAGAGGCGCGATTTTGGGATACCCATCGACAGATTTGTCGGCTGGTGTACACTCCCGCGTCCGGATCGAATCTGAGGTTCACCCACCGAGGAGATTTCGAATGGCACTACAGGCGCATCTTGTTGAACTTGAACGTAAACACAAGATTCTCGAGAACGAGTTGCACGAAGCGCTCTTGCACCTATCCACAGACGATCTGCAAATTGTCGAGTTGAAGCGCCGCAAGCTGATGGTGAAGGATCAGATCGAGCGGCTGAAACAAACCGCCGACGAAACTCTCCACTAACCAGTCCCACAAAGTATCAAATTCCACACGGCCGGATGGGTGCCGCTGCGCTCATCCGCCTGTAGGTACCGCTTTCGACTTCCATCAAAGCCCTGCGAGGTTGCCGACGTGATCGGCGATCGCGAGCGACGACGTTAGTCCCGGCGATTCAATACCGAACAGATTGATCAGTCCGGCAACGCCGTGATCGGCGGGGCCCTGGATCAGGAAGTCCTGCGTGGCGACGGCCGGCGGCACGATCTTCGGTCGAATTCCGGAATAGCTCGGCATCAGCGCGCCGTCCGGTAGCGTCGGCCAGTAGCGTCGGATCGCGGGATAGAAGCGTTCGGCACGGGCTGGATCCACTGCATAGTCGATGCTCTCGACCCATTCGACGTCCGGACCGAAACGCGCCTGTCCGGCCATGTCGAGCGTCAGATGCACGCCGAGCCCGCCGGGCTCCGGCACTGGATAGATCAGGCGGGAAAACGGCGCCCGCGCGCTGCAGCTGAAATAATTGCCCTTGGCGAGATAAGCGCATGGGATCATCCCGACCGGCATCCCATCGATGCCGCGGGCTACCGCGGGGGCGCCGAGCCCTGCAGCGTTGACGAGCAGGTCGCAGGCAAGCGTCATCGGCGCCTCCCCGCCGGTCTCGATTTCGATCCGGTCGCTGCCGGCCCGGGCGTGCAGCAGCGGCGTATGGAAGGCATAGGCCGCGCCGGCCTCTTCCGCATCGCCGCGCAGCGCCAGCATGTAGGCATGGCTGTCGATGATGCCGGTGGACGGCGAGAGCAGGGCAGCATCGCAGTTCAGCGCCGGCTCCAGCGCCCGCGCTGCCTCGCCCGTCAGCAGTTGCAGATCGTCGACGCCATTGGCCTCGGCATGGGCCCGGATCGACTGCAGCTTCTCGGTTTCGCTCGGTGTCGTCGCCACGATCAGCTTGCCGCAATTGCGATGCGGAATGCCATGGTCGCGGCAGTAACGGTACAGCGCGTGCTTGCCGCTGACGCACATCTGCGCCATCAGGCTGCCAGCGCGGTAATAGATGCCGGCGTGGATCACCTCGCTGTTGCGCGAGGAGGTGACGGTGCCGATGCCCTCGGCGGCCTCAATCACGATGACTTCGCGGCCCGCCTGGGCCAGGCGTCGTGCGATCGCAAGCCCGATCACACCCGCTCCGACGACGACGCAATCAACCTTTTCCATGTCAGCTTCAGGCCCGGGATTTTGGTGCGTAAGTCGGCGCCTGCCACACGCCGCGATGATCATTTCCTTCGGTGAAGCCGTCAGCCAACCCTTTGGTTTGCCTCGAAATACGTCTCGCACGTCTTCCCGTTAGTGAAGCATTAATCATGTCGGGGCAATTGCCGTAATTTGGGTCATATTTTAGAATTGTACGGGTAGGCGTTTACCCGATCCAAACCCGTCAAGCCAGACACTCCGCCCGCAAACCTCGGGTGGGTAATGGCTGACAGCAACCGGCAGGCAGGACGGAAGAATTCGATTCCGGCGCAGGCCCTCGTCTGTCTGCTCGCCATGGCTGCGAGCTGCGGATTTGCGCAGGCCGCCGCGCCTTCGGGCTTTGCGCCAGCGAGCTATATCGGCGAATTCGATCCCCATCTGGCCTGGGAGCTCCTGCTCGGGGGGATCGCCGCCTTCTCCTTCCTGGTTGCGATCGGGATCTGGATATTGACGGCTCGGCGCGGGGCCAGGAGCGCCCAGGCCCAGCGCAGCGCGTTTATCAGCTCCGCCCTCAACACGCTGAACCAGGGCGTGATGATGACCAACGCGCAAAACCGCGTGGTCTTCTGCAACGACCGCTTTCTCGAAATATACGGGCTCAGCCGCGCCGAGATTTCGAGCAAAATGACCGGCCGCGAACTGCTCGAACTGCGGCGCGCGCGGGGATTGCTCAATCTCTCCGTCGACGAGTTCAGCAAGCTTGCCCGCCGTCCCGAAGGCATCGTCACCGAGCTGCCGGGTGGGCGGTCGGTGCTGTCGAAGATCTTCCGCCTGCCCAATGGCGGCACGATCGGAACACATGAGGATTGCACGGAGCAGCGCCAGCTGTCGCGCAAGCTGGCATCGACCACCAAGTTTCTGGAGTCGGTGCTCGACAACGTGCCGGTCTGCGTCGCCGCCAAGAACATCGAGGACGGCCGCTATATCTTCGCCAACCGCGCGTTCGAGCGGTTCTCGCGCTTCTCCCGCGATCACGTCATCGGCAAGCGTGCTGACGAGATCTTCCGGCCCGACACTGCGAAGAGCATCGAGGCGGCGGACCAGGCGGCGCTGACCGCGCCGGAAGGCTATCATCGCAATGAATACGTCGTCGAACGGGGCGACGATAAGCGCGTTCTGTCCGCAAACCGCGTGGTGGCGCGCAACGAGAGCAACAAGCCGGAATTCCTGATCACGCTGTTTGACGACGTGACCGACCGCCGGTCGCTGTCGCGCGAGCTCGAAAACACCAAGAAATTCCTCGAACTGGTGGTCGACAACATCCCGGTGTCGCTGATCGTGGAGCGCGTCAGCGATGGACGATATTTGCTCGCCAACCGCAGCGCGGAGACCATTCTCAACCGCCGCCGCGAGGATGCCACCGGCCTGACCGCCGCCGACATTTTCAATCCGCGCGAAGCTAAATTGATCATCGCGCGCGACGAGGCCGCGATCAAGAAACGCGGCCTGCTCACCGAAGAGCATCCGATCTCGACCAAGGATGGCTTGCGGCTGTTCCTGACCCGCCGCATGACGGTTCTCGATGAGGCTGGCGAGCCGCAATACCTGATCAAGACCCACGAGGACGTCACAGATCGCCGCCAGACCGAATCGCGGATGGCGCACATGGCCTATCATGACGGCCTGACCGATCTGCCGAACCGCGCAGCCTTCTTGCAGGCGCTGGCGCAGATGATCGAGGCCTGTGCCGGCACCGACGAGGAATTCGCGGTGCTGTGCGTCGACCTCGACGGCCTGAAGGAAATCAACGACGTGTTCGGCCATGCCACCGGCGACAAGCTCCTGATCGAGGTTGCCGGCCGTATCCAGGCCTGCGCCCGCGGCGGGGTGGTGGCTCGCCTTTCCGGCGACGAGTTCGGCCTGATCATCGACGGCAAGCAGCCCGAGGCGGGCAAGGCGCTCGCCGAGAAGCTTGCGCATACGCTGTCGGACGAGTTCGTGATCGACGGCAAGTCGGTGCGGACCGGAGTCACGACCGGCATTTCGGTGTTCCCGCATAACGGCTCGGACGCCGCCTCCTTGCTCGCCAATTCCGGCGCGGCGTTGTTCCGCGCCAAGCAGAAGTCGCGCGGCTCGATCAGCGTGTTCGAGCCCGAGATGGACCAGCAGATCCGCGATCGCCGCGTGCTGCACCAGGACCTCTCGATGGCGATCAGGAACGGCGAACTGTCGTTGTACTACCAGCCGCAGGCCGCGGCAGGACCGACGGCCGCTACCAGCAAGGTCATCGGCTTCGAGGCGCTGGCGCGCTGGATCCATCCGGTGCGCGGCTTCGTTTCACCGGGCGATTTCATCCCGCTCGCCGAAGAAAGCGGCCTGATCGTCGAGATGGGCGTTTGGATTCTGCGCGAAGCCTGCCGCGAGGCTGCCTCCTGGCCGGTGCCGCTGCAGATCGCCGTCAACCTGTCGCCGGCGCAGTTCATGCACGGCGACGTCGTCAGCCTAGTGCATTCGATCCTGCTCGAGACTGGCCTGGCGCCCGACCGGCTCGAGCTCGAAATTACCGAAGGCGTGCTGATCGAGGATTTCGACCGCGGCCTGGCGCTGCTGCGGCGGCTGAAGGCGCTCGGCGTGCGGATCTCGATGGACGATTTCGGTTCCGGCTACTCCTCGCTGAGCTACCTCCAGGCGTTCCCGTTCGACAAGATCAAGATCGACCGCACCTTCGTCATGAATCTCGGACGCAACCCGCAATCGGCGGCGATCGTGCGTGCCGTCATCGATCTCGGCCACGGCCTCGAAATGTCGATCGTTGCCGAAGGCGTGGAGACCCAGGAACAACTCGGCTTCCTCTCGGACGAAGGCTGCGACGCAGTGCAGGGCTATCTGCTCGGCAAGCCCCAGCCGATCGGGCATTACGCCATCCTGGTGGGCCGCAACGCTGCCAACAACGTCGAGACCGAGCGCAAGCTCGCCAGCGCCTGATCCCGCGAGCGACATCCTCTTTTGGCCATCATGGCCTAGTGTAGTGAACTGAAGTTCTCTTTCACTAGCCTTGCGTATGGCGGACTACGATCTCGCGATCATTGGCGGCGGACTAAACGGCGTCAGCATCGCGCGCGACGCCGTCGGACGTGGCTTGCGCGTCATCCTGCTGGAGCAGGGCGATCTCGGCGGTGGCGCCTCCTCGGCCTCGCCGCGGCTGATCCACGGTGATTTCGCGGGACTGGAGCGGCGGCATATTCTGCGCGTTCGCTCGGCGCTTGCTGAGCGCGATGTCTGGCTCAGGATCGCGCCGCATCTGGTGCGTCCGATGCGCTTTGCTATTCCCGCCCATTCGGAAGAGCGTCCGGACTGGCAGTTGCGCTCCTGGCTCCTGCTGTACGACCGGCTGGGCTCGCGCAGCGGCCTGCCGGCTTCGGCAACCGTGGACGTCACGCATCATCCACTCGGCAACGCGCTGAAGCGGCCGTTCGGCACTGCCTTCGAATGTTCCGATTGTGTCGTCGACGATTCGCGCCTCGTGGTCCTCACCGCGGTCGATGCCGCGGCGCGCGGCGCCGTGATCCGCACCGGCGCGCGCTGTACCCGCGCCGAGCGCGGCAAGGAGTGGCGGCTGGTAACGATCGATCGCGGCTTTCGCCAAGTGGTCACGGCGAGGGCGGTCGCCAATGTCACCGGCGCCTGGACGCCGTCCGTCGCCGAGACGGTGTTGCGCGTGACGCCGCCGAAGGTCGCCGCCGTGCAGATGAGCCAGATCGTCGTGAGCCGCCTGTTCGACTGCGACAACATCTATGTGTTTCAGAACAGCGACGGACGGCTGATCTTCGCAAGCCCCTATGAGCGCGATTTTACGCTGATCGGCACCGCCAGCCATGCCTTCAAGGGTGATCCCGCCATCGTTGCGATGGCGGCGGACGACGTCGCCTATCTCTGCGATGCAGCGAACCGCTATTTCCGCGAACGGATCGAAACCGTCGACGTGGTGCGCACGCTTTCCGGCGCCAACGTGGTGCCGAGTCTCGCGGGCAGGCGGCATCAGCGCGATGGGGCGATGCTGCTCGATCATGGGCGCGGCAAGGCGCCGTTGCTCACGGTTTGCGGCGGCGACGTCACGACCGCGCGGTTGCGCGCGGAGAGGGCAGTCTCGGAGCTGACGCCGTTCTATCCCATGTCGCCGCGCTGGACCGCGAACGCGCCGCTGCCCGGCGGCGATTTTGCCTGGAACCGTTTCGACGATGAGGTCGAGGAGGTGCGGGAGCGCTGGCGGTTTCTCGGCGAGGATCAGGCCAAACGTCTGGTCGCCGCCTACGGAACGAAAGTCAAAGAGATCCTGGGCGACGCCAGAGAGCGCAGCGATCTCGGCCCGGCCTTCGGATCGGAATTGACGGGTGCCGAGGTCCGCTATCTCATGCAGAAGGAATGGGCGCGCTTTCCGGACGATATCCTGTGGCGGCGCTCGAAGCTCGGCATGACTATGCAACCGGCGGATCGCGAGGCCCTGGCGGCGTTCATGGCCGCGTCAAGCTGAGGAATGGTTTGGAGATGCGGCGCGTAATCAGGCCAACTGTTTTCCTGGCCTTTGTCGGCTCACTCGGGGGAATAGCCTATCGCTATTTCATTGACGATCCGATCGAAGCCACGTGGCCAAACTATCTCCGGAGCATCCTGCATGGGATGGGTATCACGCTGGCCTGCTGGGGTGTTCATCTTTACTTCACGTCGCGACGAAGTGCGTGGATCAGCAAATGGCCGCTGCTGATGGATCTGGCGGTGCGCTCCGCGACCATGGCCATCGTTGTCGCGAGCGCGGCGCTGGTCTTGCAAGTGACGCTGTACTGGGAATGGATCGAGACGAAGTGGCTGATCGAACAGTTTCCCGGCATCGTTGCGATCAGCTTCTTCGCGTCCCTGGTCGTCTTGTCAGCCTTCGAACTGACGCGGCTGGTCGGCAGCCGCGTGCTGTTCAACGTGGCGCTCGGGCGCTACCGCAGCCCGGTGCGGGAAGCGCGCGTGCTGATGTTTCTCGATCTCGCGGGCTCGACCTCGCTTGCTGAGTCGATGGGTGAGGTGCGCGTGCAAGGCCTGCTTACCCGCTTCTTCTTCGACATTGACGGCGCGATCGTCGCGCATGGCGGCGAGGTCCACGCCTATGTCGGCGATGAGGTCATCGTGACATGGCCGCTTGATCGCAGGATGTCGGGCGGACGCTGCATCGACTGCTTCTTTGCGATTGCCGACAGCATCGCGGAACGAGCGGAGTCTTACCGGCAGGAGTTCGGCATGGTGCCGAGCTTCCGCGCCGGTCTGCATGCCGGTCACGTCGCAATCAGCGAGTGCGGCAGCTCACGCCGCCAGCTTGCCTATTTCGGCGATACCGTGAATGTGACGGCGCGGCTGCAGGAGCACTGCAAGGAGGCCGGGCGGAATCTGCTGGTATCGGCCGATCTGCTGCGCCTCATGAAGCTCAAGCCGGCCTTCGCCGTCGAAGCGCTGGGAGAGGTTCGCCTGCGGGGCCGGACTGCGGCCATTGAGGTATTTGCGATAGAGCGCCGTAGCTGATACGGACGGCGCTTCAGCCGTTTTGCTCGACCTTCGCGACTGGCAGGTGGCATGACCGGAGAATCGCCCAATATCGACACGCCGAAGATCGACAAGGCAGCGGCGTCGGCAAGGCCCGCTGCGCCTGCCGATGCGGCCGCCGACATGCCCTTGCTGCGGATCGAGGGGGTTACCAAGAATTTCGGCAGTTTTCGCGCGGTAGACCGGCTCTCGCTCGACATCAAGGCGGGCGAATTCTTTGCGCTGCTCGGTCCGAGCGGCTGCGGCAAGACCACGCTGCTCAGGATGCTGGCCGGCTTCGAGACGCCTGACGAGGGCCGCATCCTGCTCGGCGGCCGCGACATCGCGCCGGTGCTGCCGCATGAGCGGCCCGTCAACATGATGTTCCAGAACTACGCGCTGTTTCCGCATCTTTCGGTGCGGGACAACATCGCGTTCGGCCTGAAGCGCGCCGGGATGGCGCGCGCCGCGATCGATACCCGCGTGGGCGAGATGGTTGCGCTGGTCAGGCTTGAGGGCATGGAGAGGCGCAAGCCGGATCAGCTTTCCGGCGGCCAGCGGCAGCGCGTGGCGCTGGCTCGCTCGCTGGCGCGGCGGCCAAAGGTGCTGCTGCTCGATGAGCCCTTGGCCGCGCTCGACAAGAAGCTGCGCGAGAGCACGCAACAGGAATTGATGGAGCTGCAGCGCAGCCTCGGCATGACCTTCATCGTCGTCACCCACGACCAGGAAGAGGCGATGACGATGGCGACCCGGATCGGCGTCATGAACGCCGGGCGGCTCGAACAGGTCGCAACGCCGCGCGATCTCTACGAGGCCCCTCGCTCGCGCTGGGTTGCCGAGTTCGTCGGCGACGTCAACCTGTTCGACGGCGAAGTCGTTTCGCATGATCACCATCGCCTGACCATTGCGACGAGGGATGCGGGAAACATCGTGGTCGCGGAGCAGCGTCAGATGGTCACCGGGACCGCCGTCTCGGTTGCGATCCGCCCCGAGAAGGTGAAGCTGTGGCATCACGGCCCGGCGTCGGACGCCGGCCATTCGCACGCAGTCAACCGGTTGGCAGGCGTAGTCGCCGATGTCAGCTATCTCGGCGGCTCGACCGTCTACAGGATCAAGCTCGATTCCGGTACGGTCGTACGCTCGTCGATGACCAATACCACGCGGCTGGACATCCATACCTATGGCGTAAGCCAGCGCGTGCTAGCGTGGTTCACGCCTGACGATGGCGTGGTGCTGGAGCGATGAGCGCGCGCCGCATCTTCGCGCAGCCGGCGCGCTATGCCGCTATCGCACCCTATCTGTGGATGGTGCTGTTCTTCCTGGTGCCGTTCGGCTTCGTGCTGAAAATCAGCCTGTCGCAGACCGCAATCGCGCAGCCGCCTTACGTGCCAGTGTTCGATTTCGCGGAAGGATGGACGGCGATCAAGGAAGCCTTCGCCCAGCTCTCATTCGACAATTTCAAGCTACTGACCTCGGATAGCCTCTACATCAGCTCCTACCTGCGCAGCATTGTCGTCGCCGTGACGTCGACGCTGATCCTGCTGTTGATCGGCTATCCCATCGCCTACGGCATGGCGCGCCTGCCGCAACGCTGGCAGCCGATCGCCATGATGCTGGTGATCGTGCCGTTCTGGACGTCGTTTCTCATCCGCATCTATGCCTGGATCAACATTTTGCAGCATGATGGCCTGCTCAACCAGGTGCTGCTGGCGCTGCACCTGGTCTCCGCACCGGTGGTCTGGCTGTCGACCGATACCGCGATGTATATCGGCATCGTCTATTCCTACCTGCCGTTCATGATCCTGCCGCTCTATGCGACGCTCTCCAAGATGGACGCGTCGCTGCTGGAGGCGGCCGCCGATCTCGGCGCATCGCCGCGGCAGGCGTTCTGGCTGGTGACGTTTCCACTATCCCTGCCGGGCGTCGGCGCCGGTGCGCTGTTGTGCTTCATCCCGATCGTCGGCGAGTTCGTGATCCCCGATCTCCTGGCAGGTTCCGGCTCGATGATGATCGGCCAGACGCTGTGGCTCGAATTCTTCACCAACAAGGACTGGCCGGTGGCCGCTGCGGCCGCCGTCGCATTGCTGGTGCTGCTGGTACCGCCGCTGTTGCTGTACGACCGGCTGCAGCGCCGCACGCTTGCGGGAGGTGGCTGATGGCGCCGCGGATCGGCCAAATGTCGCGCTTCAACATCACCGCGCTCGCGCTCGGGATGGCGTTTCTGTACCTGCCGATCGTGATCCTCGTGATCTATTCCTTCAACGATTCGCGCCTGGTCACGGTGTGGGGCGGCTGGTCCTTGCGCTGGTACCATGAATTCTTCAACGACCGCGCCATGCTGGATGCGGCCTGGATGAGCCTGCGCGTCGCCGCGCTCTCGGCCACGATCGCAACGCTGCTCGGCACGCTCGCCGCGGTCGGGCTGGTGCGCGGCGAACGCTTCCGCGGCCGGGCGCTGTTTTCCGGCATGCTCTATGCGCCGTTGGTAATGCCGGAAGTGATCTCGGGGCTTTCCCTGCTTTTGTTGTTCGTGGCGCTGAATGCCGAGCGCGGCTTCTGGACGGTGACGATCGCCCACACCACGCTGACCATGTGTTTCGTCACCGTGGTCGTGCAGTCGCGTCTCGCCTCGATCGACCGGAGCCTGGAAGAGGCCGCGATGGATCTTGGCTGCGATCCGGTGCAGGCCTTTCTTCGCGTGACGCTGCCGCTGATCGTGCCGTCGATTGTCGCCGGCTGGATGCTGGCGTTCACGCTCTCGCTTGATGACGTCGTCATCGCAAGCTTCACCACCGGCCCGGGCTCGGCGACGCTGCCGATCCGGATCTATTCCGAAGTGCGGCTCGGCGTGAAGCCCGGGATCAACGCGATCTCAACCATGGTGATCGCGTTGATCTCCGTCGTCATCGTGATCGCCTCGCTCGCTTCGAAGCTGTCGGGCTCGCAAGGCAAGAGCGCAGCGCCGCTCTAGCCGCCGTCATTGCGAGCGAAGCGAAGCAATCCATGTCGCGGCAAGCGGAGGAATGGATTGCTTGGTCGCTGCGCTCCTCGCAATGACGTTCTAAGACGCGGCTTCAGGATTTAACCGCACCCGCCGTCAGCCCGCCCACCATGTAGCGCTTGAACGCGTAGTAGATCGCGGCTGGCGGCAGCGCGTAGATGAAGCCGGTGGTCATCAACAATTCCCACGGCGAGTCGTCCGCGGCCAGGAAGTTGCCGAGCGCCACGGGAAGCGTGATCTCGGTATCCTTCGAGAGCAGCAGGAACGCGTAGAGATACTCGTTCCAGGCGAGCAGGATTGCATAGGTGCCGATCGCGACCAGCGAGGGCATCATCAAGGGGATATAGACCAGGCGGAACAGCTGCAACGTGGTGGCGCCGTCCATGGTGGCGGCTTCATCCAGCTCGACCGGCAGCTTGTCGGAGGCCTGCTTCAACACCCAGATCGCGTAAGGCGAGGCGATCGTCACCATCGCCAGAATCAGCGACCAGTGATTGTTGAGAA
Organism: Bradyrhizobium hereditatis; assembly: GCF_020329435.1. Taxonomy (GTDB): domain Bacteria; phylum Pseudomonadota; class Alphaproteobacteria; order Rhizobiales; family Xanthobacteraceae; genus Bradyrhizobium; species Bradyrhizobium hereditatis. Next base: position 181,965 of record NZ_JAGKJK010000011.1, read on the forward strand.
GGCCGTAGTTGCCCATGGTGCGGTACATCGGCACGGCGAGGAATGCCGCCGGGATGAAATAGGTGAACAGCGCGAGATTCATCACCCAGCGTCCGCCGGGAACGCGCAGCCGCGAGATCGAGAACGCCGCGGCGGTCGCGATCACCAGCGTCAGTGCGCCGGCGGAAAGCGCGATCACCACCGAATTGAAGAACTGGATCCAGAAATCGCGCAGGAAGTAGTGCTCCTGATAGAACACGATTTTGAAATTGTTCAGCGTCGGATGCGTGGGCCACAGCTTGCCCGAGAACGCGTCTTCCTTCGGCGAGATCGCGAACAGGAACATGTGGTAGATCGGCACCAGCGTCCAGATCAGCACGGGGATGCCGATCAGAAGCAGTTTGGCCTCGTTGCCGATTTCCTTGAGTGAGGGCAGCTTCATCGCGACAACCGTTTCATCATGAAATAGACCAGCGGCAGCACGAACGGCAGCGCGCATACGATGGACGCCATCGCGAGCGAAAGCTGGTCGAGCCTGAGGTAGCGGATGCCGAGCGTGGCCAGAACGTGGGTGAGATCGGCAGGGCCGCCGCCGGTGAGCAGATAGACGCTGTTGAAGTCGCCGAGCGTCCATATCATCGAAAGCAGCGTGCAGGTGATGTAGAGCGTCTGCATCGACGGCCAGGTGATGTAGCGAAACTTCTGCGACCAACTCGCCCCGTCGACCTCGGCCGCTTCATAAAGATCATGCGAGATGGCAAGCCGCCCGGTCAGCAGGATCAGTGTCCAGAACGGCAGCGACTTCCAGATGTGCACGCCGATCGCCATGCCGAGCGCGACCGTCGGATCGTTCAGCCAGTTCGGGCCGTCCTCGGCGGTGAACTTGAAGATCAGCTGGTTGATCACGCCCCATTCCGGATTGAGCATGAAGCGCACGGAGAGGATGGTCGGGATCGACGGCACCGCCCAGGGCAGAATGAAAAGCACCGACAGCCATTTGATCCAGGTGCGCTGCTGGGCAAAGAAGCCGGACAGGAACAGCGCGATCGCCATTTTGACGTTGATGCCGACGAGCAGGAAGATCAGCGTGTTGACGGCGGCGCGCGCGAAGATCGGGTCGTGATAGAGCGCGACATAGCTCGCCGGATGCCGCGCCAGCCACAGGCCGTAGCCGACTGGGTAGACCACGAAGGCCAGGAACACGAGCAGATACGGCGCGAGCAGCAGGATGCCCCAGACCTGAGGCGGCGTCAGCCGGGCTGACAAAGGCGGGCTTGGGATCGCGTGATCGCCCGAAAGCGTGATTGCCATACGTTCACTCTTAAAACGAGATGCCGGCTCAGGCTAAGGCGTCGTCCCTGCGAAAGCAGGGACCCATAACCATCGGCTTTTGTTGTTGAGCACAAGCCGTCGACCAGCGCCCTTTAGAACGACCGCCGCGGCGTATGGGTCCATGCGTTCGCAGGGACGACAGAGATCATACTTCGCGGCGGCCGGGATCGTTTACATCAACCCGCGACCTGCTTGATGCGGGCGATCAGTTCGTCGACGGCCTTGTCGACCGGCACCTTCTCGCTCACCACGCGGTTCATCGCCTTGGCCCAGACGTTCTCGTTGTTCAAAATCGTGAACTTCCAGTTCTTGGTGAAGTCGAACGGTGTGGTGCCGCCGGTGAACTGATTGTACACGGCCTTGCGATGGCGGTCAGCTTGCCAGAACGGGCTCTGCTGGCTGGCTGTGGTCACCGGGAACCAGCGGCCAAGCGCGCCCTCGATATAGGGGCGGAGATTCTCTTCCTGCATCAGGAATTTGATGAACTCCTTGCCTTCCGCCTTGTTCTTGGCTGACGTGAACATCAGTCCGGTCTTGACGTCGGAGCGATATTTGATCGGCGTGCCGTCCGGCTTGTTCGGGAAGGACGAGGTGATGATGACCTCGTCATAGTTCTTCTTGCCAAGCGCGCGCTGCTCGGGCGTCAGTGCCGGATTATTGGCATCGTCGAGCCATTTTGCCGCGATCGAGATCGTGAAGTTGTGCGTCATCACGATCGTCTTGTTGTGGAAGGCGACGTTGTTGTCCGGATCCTTCCAGGTGGTGGAAGAGGGCGGCGCGCAGCCCTTGATGTAAGTATCGGTGTAATCCTTCAGCGCCTTGACCAGATTTTCGCGCACCTTGGGATCGTCGACCAGGAGCTTGCCGTCGTCGTCGACTAGCTTGACGTTGTGGGCATCCATGAAGGTGTAGAACGATTGGAAGCTGTCGGTGGATTCCACGCCCATCGGCTGGCCGACGGCGTAGACGCGCTGGCCGGTGGCTTTGCGGATAGCCGGCTGCACCTTGGTGCACCAGAACGACCAGTAGTCTTCCCACTTGGTCGGAATGTCGCTCTGCTTGAAGCCGGCCTGCTCCAGCATGTCCTGCCAGATCTGCACATGCATGCTCTGCTGCTTCAGCGGAAAGCCGTAATAGGCGCGCTTCTTGGTGACGTCGTTGTAGAGATTGACGGTCTCCAGCGTGTTCGGCGCGAACGCCGACTTCATCGGCGTCATGATATCGGAAAGATCTTCCAGCTTGCCTTCGAAGGCCCACTTGCCCTGCGCCTGCACGTCATAGCTGTCGGAATAGGCGACGTCGGGCACAGTGCCGGAATCGAGCGCCGCCACCGTCTTCGGAATCATGTCCTGGATCGCGTATTGTGACAGTTCGACCTTGATGCCGGTCTTGGCCTCAAATTTCTTGATCGCTTCCAGCAGCGCGTCGTCTTCTGACTTGTAAAAACCCTTGCCGAACCAGACGGTGATGGTCTTCTGCTGGGCCAGCGCGGGTGCCGTGGCGTAAAACAGCCCAACGGCAGCGACGGCGAGCGAAAGCGAGCTAAGTCTCCTAGATATCACGTTATTCTCCCTGAAAACGCCGGGTTTTTAACCGGTTGGATAATGATAGCGCAACCATCCGACGTTATCCAGATGGCAGATGCCCGACTTGCGTAGGGTGGAAAAACACGTTTGTGGCGTCATTGCGGGCAAAGCACCTTGTCCCCGACGCTTCAACGAAGATGGAAGCAATCCGTTGCGCGGGAGCGCGGCGCACATCAGGAACCAGTCTGCTTTGCGCGCTCACCTCCGCTCCGCGTGACGCTGATAGGACGGCAGAAGGCGATGCCGCAGGAAGCTGGGCTCGATCTGTGCTAAATTCTTTCAACACAGGTTGGTTGAGTGGATTTCGCGGAGAGCATTGTGAGGCGACGCGAGTTCATCGCACTCCTCGGCGGCGCGGCGGCGATCCGACCACTTGGCGCGCATGCGCAGCGCTCGGCAGCGCGCATCCTCTATTTCTCTTACTCGGCCGGCTACCGGCATGACGTCATACCGCTTTCCAAGGCAATCCTGACTCAGCTTGGGAGCAATTCGGGTAACTTTGAAGTCACCGCAACGGAGGACATGTCTGAATTTTCCGCCGAGAACCTCCAGCGCTACGCCGCGGTGATGTTTTTCACATCAGGAGAGCTTCCGATGAGCGACGCGCAGAAGGCGGCTCTTCTCAATTTTGTGCTCTCGGGCGGCGGATTCCTCGGTGTTCATTCGGCGACGGACACATTCTACACATGGCCGGACTATCTCGATCTGATCGGCGGCTACTTCAATGGCCATCCCTGGCATCAGGCTGTGACAATCGAGGTGGTTGATCCCAGCGATCCTCTGGTGGCGTTTCTCGGGAATTCATTGCAAATCGAGGACGAGATCTACCAGATCAGCGACTTCGACTATCGTGGATCAAGCGTGCTCCTGCGCCTCGACCCACGCACGGTGGACCTCGGCAGGCCCGGAGTGCATCAACGGTTCTATGGTTGGCCTCTCGCATGGACCCGTCTCTACGGCGAGGGACGCGTATTCTATACGGCGCTCGGCCACGCGCCCTCAGTTTGGCAGGACGCCCGCTTCCAGCGAATTCTCACGAACGCCATCCTCTGGTCTATTCGAAGATCGCCATAGCAACTGGCGGGTAACGACCGGTGGCCCCATCCGGGCCACGCTTACGCTTCAAAACGAATTCGCCAGCTCAATCTCCGCCTTCAGCGCCGCAATGCGCCGTTCGGCTTCCTGCGCGGTCAGGTTCTTCTCGAATAATTTGGGCTGATAGGCCTCGGCGCTGAGGGTGCGGAGCATCGCCGATTGGCGGGGTGTCATCGGAGCGTCCACCTGGTCGGGGAGGCGGGGCATCGGGCAACTCCAGGATTCTTTACCGGAAGAATTTTTAATTCGATGCGGACTCTTAACTTGAAATTTGTTCTTTATTTGTTCTTATAGGGTTCAGTCCCAGCGAGGTGGCCCATGGACAACAAGCTTAATGAAATTCGCAGAAAAATCAGGATGTTGCGGGCGGATATGCTGAGCGCGGAGGATAACATCCGCAAACAGGTCAACCGGGATGAGGATTGCTCGGCGGCGGCCACGCGCTTGATGGCGATGCGGGTTGCGATGGTCGGTCTGATCGGCGAGCGGAACCGGCTCGGCGGCGAAGAGCGGCTGCTCAATGTCGACGAGCGGCTGAAACTGGAAGTGCGTGCGGCCAGCAGGAAGCCCTCAGCCGGGGGCGACCGCCTGCCGTGAGCAATGACCCGATAGAGGCCCTGCGCCGGCGGATTATCGAGCTGGACCAGCTTGCGCGCCAGCTCGATCAATCCGGCCTGGCCAGTGCGAGGGCGCAGCTTCTGCTCTCGCGCAAGCGGGCGGAGCTGGAAGATTTCATCAACAGAGGCCGGGGATGTCAGGACCGCTCCGATGGTACGACCACAACGCGGATAATCCGCCGTGGATAAAGGCGCTGGCGGAAGTTCGCATCATGGCGACGCGCGAAGGCTGGTGCCACGCCCACGTCCAGGCGATCATCGTCGCGATCGACCAGTATGCCGAAGCGGCGCTGGGCAACCGCAGTTATTTTTTGAACAAGCCCTATAGTGTTGGTAGTGGCCGGAGCAGCGACGTTCCGTGACTGTCTGGCTTCGGGGTTATGGCTTCGATTTCAGTGGAATCGCGCGACATTTGCAGGGGGGTACATGCTTGAGCGATGCGGTTACAGGACGGCGCTTTGGCTTTCAGCTTTGATAGCGGCCGTGAATTGCAGCGCCTTCCTTTATTCACAATGGTATCTGCCACGCGTCAGCGATGGTTTTGCGATTCACGCGGTAGCTGCGCTGGTTATTCTGGTGGGACTTTGGTTGTTCAGCAGAATTGCCCGATATGCAGGTGCTGCGTTTTATCTTCTTTCTGGGAGCTGCCGCTTTTGCGCTTTGGAGATTTGCCGGACAGGTCAATGTCGGCGCCTTCTGGGGCGTTGCAATGACCGTTCTTGGTCTGGCTATCGCGGTGATTCTCGTTTTCTCAAAGCCGTTCGCAAGAGAGTTTTCGGCGGCGCGTGAAAGGCGGCCTGCGTACAAAAAGTATCTCCTTCACGCGTTCACCTTGATGATCGTCGTGGTCGCGGGAGCCGCAGCATTGATCGACGTCCTCGCTTTCTATCAGATGATCAGCAAATAGCCCGTCTCAGAAAAACGCAATTTGCGGCTTTGCGATCATCAGCCACATGATCACAGCAACAGCTGTGAATGCAGGAATGCCGAAGGCAAACCAGAGCCAGAAGATTCGATGGTATTCGGCCGGAAGCGGCTTGCCCTTCGCCGCAGCCTCTATCGCGAAATCCCGCAGGCGCACTTGCATCCACACCACCGGCAGCCACAGCGCGCCCGTCAATATGTACAGCACGATCGACCAGATCACCCAGCCATCCCAGAACGAATAGCCGACATGCAAGACGAGCAGCGCGCCCGTGATCGGCTGTACGACGACAGCGGTCGCGGTGAAGATGAAGTCCGCAATCACGACGATGCGGGCGACGCCCGCGATCACGGCCGGCTTGCCGGAAAGATGCGCCATCAGCATGAAAAACGCGATGCCCGATCCCGTGCCGAGCAGTACGGCGGCGCCGACAATGTGGAGATATTTGAGGACGAAATACAGCATCATCGATCCTCGAGAACTGCCAGCGCCGCGAAGTGCAGCACGATGATCGGCCAGATCTTCAGCATCGGCCCCAACGGATCAGCCCAGAGGCGGGGAACGAGGATGGTGCCGATGATCGCGTAGGCGAAGGAAATCGCGATAGCCGCATAGAGGCCATAGCGGCTGGTCGGCCGATAGGCGATCGCAAGCCCGATTACCAGATCGGCCAAGGCGCCCGCGATGACGGTGAGTGCGGCGGCCGTTCCTTCCACACCGCCTTCGGCCATCAGGCCCATGCCATAACCCCAGCCGGGGCCGAGCGAAATGATTCCCGTTGCAATCCAGAACAAAGCTATGACGACAAAGATCAGCGGCTTGAGCAAATACATGCCGGCAAACCAGCGCTCCTGCACGGAAGCGGGTTCAGCGGCGAAGAATTCGGGCAGGCTTTTGGGCTGGAGCCCAAGCCGCTGCATGTCGTCGGGATTGCCGATGGCGCCGCGCACCATTTCCCGCTCGGCGGTGCTTCGTACCGGAGGCCGCCAGCCGAAATAAGAGATCATGTCGCCGAGCCTGTACATGAGGCTCGACGCGAACTGCGGCAGGCTAACCTGCCGCGCCGGCGGCCAGCGGAACCAGCGGCGGATCAAGGCAACCACCTCGCCGAATGAATAACGATGCGGGCCGACCAGCTCGACGACCTGCCGCGACGGCGCAGCAGGGTCGAGAAAATGTTCCACCGTTCGCACTACATCCTCAAGCAGGACGATCTGCAGCTGTCCCGTGTTCGGCATGATCGGAATGACAGGCAAGGCAGCCAAGCCGCGCATCAGTGCGCTGGCGCCGTAAGCTGCGCGGCCGATCACCACGGACGGACGCAAGATGACCCAGTCGAGGTCGCGCGCCATCAGGTCTTTGTCGCCGGATAGTTTCGTTCGAGAGAATGCGCTCGGCGTCTCGCGGTCGACTCCGATGGCAGAAAAATGAATGACGCGGCGTATCTGCAGTTGCTCGCAGGCGGCAAAGAGATTGGCGATGCCGTGGTGATGGACCATGGAAGCCGATACGCCCGGACTGTCCTGGAGCACGCCGGCGCAATTGACGACCGCCTCCACGCCGGCGAGATGTGGCAGCCAATAGGCGGGCGAGGTCGCCTCGGAGAGATCGACTCTGTCGGCTGTGGCAGCGGAATCGCTACCGCTCCTGCTCATCGAGATGACCGAATGACCACGCGAGGCGAGGCGAGCCACGATCGCCGATCCGATCAGTCCTGTCCCTCCTATCACGGCTATCTGCATGACCGGCTCCCGCGTGAGAGGTCACGCCTGCTTTCGCAAGCACAGGGCTCGAACGAAAGGCTGCGGAAGAGGCGCTTCAGATTGGACGACTGACATCATGTTGCACCATGCGCGACTGTCGCCGCGCGAGAGCGCAATCCGCTTACAGCGTGTCGGGCGTGCGCACGGGCGAGGACTTGTCCTCGTTTCGCAGCTCCTGCTCCGCCAGACGCCAGAATTCGGCGTCTCTGCCTTCTGGCCTGCCGTGACGCTCCCAAATCTCATACGCGCGGTTCTCAATTTCCTTTTCCGTCGGCTGGTTCATCGTCGTCTCCTCCGTCGCTCCCTGCCGGCCGTCGGCGCTGCCCGCTCCAGACGAGACGTGAGATCGGAGCTGCGACTCTCGTGAGCAGGCGATCCCTGTCTCGCGCGTGAGGTCGGCATATCGCGCCTATGCACGGCGTTTGGGGAACGACCGTTGTTTCAGGGATAAGCACGCAGGGAGGAGCCGGGTTCCTAAGTGAACCGGCGACGATCAGTCCTGGAGGGAGGGCACCGCATGCGAATGACTGATCTGGCTGAGCCGCGTAGTTCCCGATCGCCTTCACGCTCGCAGCTTCACGCCGCCTGCGAACCGCAGCAACCAGACTTCAGTTCGTTTTCGCTCCGTCGGCCGTCTCCGGTGCCGGCGGCTTCGCCGCGCCGCCGGTGAACCGTTCGATCACCGAGCGTACGGCATCGCGCGTCTTGCGGTCCTTCACCGCATCGAGCAGCGGGGCCGCTCCCGGAGAACGGCGGATCAGGCTTTCCGGATCGGGAAATACCAGCGGATCGTCCCACGGCCCCTGCACCACGAAGGGCAGCTCAAATCCCTTGTCGCCGCCGCCCCCGGCAGCCTGGGTAAGGCTGGCGACGCCCTTGAGATCGTATTCGCGGGCCGGCACCGAGGCCGTGCCAGTCAAGGTCAGGCGCGTTGTCGGGCCGTCGACGCGGAGGTCCTCGACGGTTGCGATGCCGTCATTGAACCGCACGGAAACGTTGAGATTGTCGTAAGGCGTCGAGCCGCTGCGCAGATTGCCGCCGCCGGACAGCGGCCGCCGCTCCAGCCGCTTCAACAATTGCTCGACATTGAAACCCGCGATCGCGCCGTCATGACCGGTGAGGGTCGCGGTGCCGTCGAGCGAGGAGGCGAGGCCGAACGGGCTTGAGCCCGACGCCACCAGCGAGAGGCCGAGATTGCCGCGGCCGGACAGTTTGGTGATGCCGAACAATTCGTTGGCGCAGGTTTGCAGATCGACGTCGGTAAACTGCAACTGCGCCTTGACGTCGGCCACCGTATCCGAGCGCGCGATCCCGAACGAGCCCTTGGCAATGCCGCCATACATCTGTGCTTCGCCGACCGACAGGGCCAGCGCGCCGCCGCGCAGGTTGGCGCCAAGGGCGGTGCGGCCGAGTCTGGTGCCGCCGACGGTCACCCGCGCCGCCGACAGGCGCATGTCGAGGTCGGTAGCCGAGAGCGACGACAGGTCGAACAATTGCCGATTCCAGTCGCGCGCGCCGCTCGCCAGCAGGCGGACAGTCGAGATGTAGGGCGTGAAATCGAGGTTGCCGGCGGCGAGCGTCGCCTGCAACGTCTGGCGACCGTTATTGGCGACCGTCATCACGCCTTCGGCGACATTGCCATCGAGCTCGACATTCACGTTGGTCAGCGCAACCGAAGCGCCGACGACGCTGGCGCGGGCCTTCAGCGCGAAGCGGCCGAACCCGCCGCTGCCGGGCACCTGCTGTCCCATCCAGCGCAGCGCGTTGCGAAGCGACAGGCTGTCGACGGTCACAGTGCCTTCCATCATCAGGCTGGTGCGGTTGGCGACCGAACCGTCGAAGGCGAGCTTCAAGGGCGCGCTGACCAGCCGCGCCTTCAGGCCCGAGCGCTCGCCCGAGAGCATTGCGACGAAGTCGCTGGCGGAGATCGAGCCGTCGACGCGTTCGCCGCGAAAGTCGAACTGTCCGGTCGCCGCGAAGGAACGCGAAATCGACGGCCAGGCCAGCGAGAGATCGATGTCGTTGAGCTGCTCTTTGACGTTGTTGGTGGCGTCCTCGTATTTCAGCGCGCCGTCCTGGATCCGGATTTCGGAGAACGACACCTGGTTTTCCGCGCCGGGTTTCATCGTGCGCGCGATCCGTTCGACGAACGGCGTCCAGTTGCTTTCGCCATTGCCCGCCCTCACGACGCGGATATGCGGCCGCAGCATCATGACGTCAGCGATTTCGAAGCGGCGCAGCAGCAATGGTAAGAGGCGCAGGTTCGCGGTCAGCACGTCGACCTGCAGGGCGGGGTCGGTAGTGCCGCCGCCCTTCAGCCCAACATTGTGGAAGGAGACGTAGCTGCCCGGAAACACCGAGACGTCGATGGCGCCGGTGACGATCAGATCGAGCCCGGTGACGGCGCGGATCTGCGCCTCGACCGCCTGCCGGAGCGCATCGCGGTTGAGGAACCAGGAAGTTCCGATCAGGGCGAGCACGGCCACCCCGAACAGCGCCGCAATCGGCATCCCGAGGCGCTTCATTCCTTGGGCCATCGTCAATGACATTTCCGGATCTGATTAAACCGAAGTCGGGTTGCTGTCTTTAGGGTCTTGCTGATTAAGAGGCGCTGATCAGGACAGGCGCCGCATCGGTCAGCCGGTGCCAACTCACGCAACTTGAAGGGTTTTCTTGACGCTTTCAAGGCCGACATGGCGCTCCGCAGGCACTTCGGTGGCATAATCCCCGCGTCATTGACGCACCGCGAAGAATTCGCCTAATAATTCCCGATAATGCCGGCTTTCGGCCGTTCCCTCCATCAGGTCTTATTTCCATGAACAAGGTTTATCCCGACGCCAAATCGGCACTCGAGGGCGTTCTCAAGGACGGCATGATGATCATGTCGGGCGGTTTCGGTCTGTGCGGTATCCCCGAAACCCTGTCGGACGCGATCCGCGATTCCGGCGTCAAGAATCTGACGGTCGTTTCCAACAATGCGGGCGTCGACGGCATCGGGCTCAGCCGTCTGTTGGAAACCCGGCAGATCAAAAAGATGATCTCGTCCTATGTCGGCGAGAACAAGCTGTTCGCGCAGCAATACCTTGCCGGTGAGCTGGAACTCGAATTCAACCCGCAGGGCACGCTGGCCGAGCGCATCCGCGCTGGCGGCGCCGGTATCCCGGCTTTCTACACCAAAACTGGCGTCGGCACGCTGATCGCCGAAGGCAAGGAAGTGAAGGAATTCGACGGCGAGAAGTACATCATGGAGCGCGGCCTGTTCGCCGATCTCGCGATCGTCCACGCCTGGAAGGGTGACACCGCCGGTAACTTGATCTACCGCAAGACCGCGCGCAATTTTAACCCGATGATGGCGACGGCCGCGAAGATCACGGTGGCGGAGGTCGAGCATCTGGTTCCGGCCGGCGAACTCGATCCGGACTGCATCCACACGCCCGGCATTTTCGTCAAACGCATCATCGAGGTCGGCACGGGCAAGAAGCGGATCGAGTTCCGCAACACCCGCCCGCGGCCCGCCGCTTAACCCAACTCGAAGCAGGAGAGCCCTCATGGCCTGGACCCGTGAACAGATGGCCGCTCGTGCCGCGAAAGAGTTGCGCGACGGCTACTACGTCAATCTCGGTATCGGCATTCCGACGCTGGTCTCGAACTACATCCCCGAAGGCATCGACGTCAGCCTGCAGAGCGAGAACGGCATGCTCGGCATGGGCCCGTTTCCTTATGAGGATGAGGTGGACGCCGACCTCATCAACGCCGGCAAGCAGACGGTGAGCGAACTGCCGTCGACCAGCTATTTCTCGTCGGCCGATTCCTTCGGCATGGTGCGGGGCGCACACATCGATCTGTCGATCCTCGGAGCAATGCAGGTGGCGCAGAACGGCGACCTCGCCAACTGGATGATTCCCGGCAAGATGGTGAAGGGCATGGGCGGCGCGATGGATCTCGTTGCCGGCGTCAAGCGCGTCGTCGTGGTGATGGAGCATTCCGCCAAGGACGGCCCGAAGCTCCTTAAGAAGTGCACGCTGCCGCTGACCGGCGAGCGCGTCGTCGACATGGTCGTCACCGATCTCGCGGTGTTCACCATCGACAAGCACGGCAAGGACGGCATGGCGCTGATCGAGCTTGCCGATGGCGTCACGCTGGACGAGGTGAAGGCCAAGACCGAAGCCGAGTTCCGTGTCGCGCTGAAGAACGTCTGAGGCTATGGCGGCGGGGCAGTCGCAGCCTGCGATCCGTCCCGCTCGTCCTGAAGACGTAAGCTTCATTGCCCGCAATATCCTCTCGTCGCAGCGCGGCCCGTTTCCGCGCGGCTGGTTCGACATCGCGCTTGGCTGGAATGAGCCGCAATGCCTGTCGTTCGTCGAATGCACCGCGATCGCGCAAACCCGATCCTGGTGGCACATCACCCAATTCATCGTCGCTGAGGTCGAGGGCCACCCGGCGGCATCGCTCTGCGCGCTGCCCGCAACCGGCACCGAGGCCGCCGCGCGGGCGGCGATCAAGGAGGTGGCGACCGCGATAGGGTTGAGCGCCACCGATCTGACGGCGATCTTCCGCCGCGGCGCCTATGGAGCGAATTGCTGGGTGCAGGGCGGCGAGGGCGAATGGCTGATCGAGCATGTCGCGACGCTGCCTGAATATCGCGGCCGCGGACTGGTGCAGGCCCTGATCGATCATGCGCTATCGGCCGGTAAGCAGGCGGGCTTCAATCAGGCCTCGATATCGTTTCTGATCGGCAACGAGGCCGCGGAGCGATGCTATGCCAAAGCCGGTTTTACCTTTGCCGAAGAGAAGCGCGATCCGGCATTCGAGTCGATCACGGGATCGCCGGGCTTTCGCCGCTTCACGCGTGCGATCTAGTCGCGTAGTCGCGTGGGCTAGGAATCACGCCGGCCCGGCCGGCACATCGGAAAACCGCGTCAGCCACGCTACCGGGCCGATGCTGGCGGCGACGATCAATAGCGCCGCCAGTGCGCCGTCCTCGAAACTGCCGCGGCTCGCGTATTGATAGATCGATGTCGCCAGCGTCTCGACATTGAGGGGCCGCAACAGCAGAGTTGCGGGCAATTCTTTCAGGCAATCCACGAACACGACAATGACCGCGCCCAGCATCGCGGGGCGCAACAGGGGCAGATGGATCAGCCGCATCGTCGTAGTCTGGCCGGCGCCGACGGCCCGCGCGCTGTCGTCATAGTCGCGCGGGATCCGCTCGAACCCTGCCTTGATGAACCCGGTCGGCACCGCCAGAAACCGGATCACATAGGCGATCACCACGGCGGCGCCGGAGCCGACCACGATCAGTCCCGGCAGCGATCGCCCGAGCCAGCCTGCGATCGCGTTCAGCGCGTTATCGATCGCGAGCACCGGCCCGAGCAGCCCGATCGCCAGCACGAGGCCTGGAAGGGTGTAGCCGGTCTGCGCAACGTTCAGGGCAACCGCGCGCAGCGCATCCGGCCGCCAGCGCCAGGCCAGAATGGTGGCAAAGCCGAGCAGCAGCGCCGCCAGCGAGGCAAGGCTCGCGAATGCGACCGAGTTGAAGGCGTCGCGCCACAACGCTGCATCGAAATTCGCCAGCAGCCCGCGCTTGAAACTCTGATGCGCCAGAAACAGCAGCGGCACCAGAAAGCCGAGCGCGACCGGCAACAGGCAGGCCGCGAAGGCGCAGGCGCCCTTGACGCCGGCAAGCTCAGTCCGCTGGGTGAGCCGAGGGCTCTCGGCCGAGAACTCCGCCGTGATGTTGCGCCGGCCGTAACGCTCGATCGCGATCAGGCCGGCCACGATCGCGAGCATTAAGCAGGAAAGCTGCGCCGCGCCGGCAAGGCTGCCGCGATTTAGCCAGGTCGTGAACACCGAGACGGTGAGCGTGCGGACGCCGAGATATTCGCTGGCGCCGATATCGTTCAGCGTCTCGAGCGACACCAGTGCGACGCCGACCGCCAGCGCCGGCCGCGCCATCGGCAGCGAGACGCGCCAGAAGATGGTCCATCGCCCGGCGCCGAGCGTCCGCGCGGCTTCCGCGAATTCGGCGCTCTGAAGCTGGAACATCGGCCGGGCCGAAAAATAGACGTAGGGGTAGAGCACCAGCGCGATCACGAAGATCGCGCCGGGCAGTGAGCGCAAGTTGGGAAGCATGCGCACCGCGTCCTGCATCGGAAGCCACAGCGCAAGTGTCCGGTGGACCAGCCCCAGCGGCTCGAACAGGTCGACATAGACGTAGGCCGCAAGATAGGTCGGGATCGCCAGCGGCAGCGGCACCAGCCACAGCAGAATGCCTCGGCCGCGAAATTCATGCAGCGAGATCAGCCACGCGGTGCCGGTGCCCATTGCCAGCGACAAGACGCCGACGCCGCCGAGTAGCAGCGAAGTATCGAGAATGGTTGCCGGCAGCACATAGTCGATCAGGTGTTGCCAGACATCAGGCGCTGGCTGCAGCGCGAGGGTGACGATGGAGATGACGGGGGCAGCGACGAGAATGGCGGTCGCAACCGCAATCGCTGCGGCGATCCGGCCCGAGTGGGTGACGGGAGTCACGCCGACACACGTCGGCGAGATGAGCCGAGATTTTTCCGCTTGCGCAGGTGGGCTCCCTCCCCCCTTGCGGGGGAGGGCTGGGGAGAGGGGTAAGGCACGCACACCGCCGTTGCCGCCATCCCTCTCCCTAACCCTCCCCCGCAATGGGAGAGGGGACGCAGTTGTGTGTGCCGTACGATCACGATTCCAACGCTTTGCCGCCGATCGCGATCAATTGTCGAAGCCGACCTTGTCGACCAGCGTTGAGGCTGCCTTGCGGTTGGCGACGATCTTGGCGATCGGCATCGGATCGGCGACAAGCTTGCCATAGCCCGCAATGGTCGGGTTGACGGCGACGCCGGCGCGGATCGGGTATTCGTAGTTGGCATCGGCGTAGATCTGCTGCGCCTTCGCGCCGGCGAGCCACTCGATCAGCTTGATGCCGTTGGCCTTGTTCGGTGCGTGCTTGGCGAGAAGGACGCCGGAGAGATTGACGTGGGTGCCGCCGCCTTCGAAGGTCGGCAGGATCACCTTGGTGGCTTCCGCCCACGGCTTCTTCTCGGGGTCGTTGTTCATCATCAGCGCCCAGTAATAGGTGTTGCCGATGCCGATGTCGCACTTGCCGGCCGCAACGTCGCGCGCGGCTTCGCGGTCGCCGCCGGACGGCTTCTGCGCCAGGTTGGCCTTCACGCCCTTCAGCCATTCCTCGGCCTTGGCCTCGCCGTACTTGGCCACATAGGCCGCGAACAGCCCGTTATTGTAGATGTGCTGGCCAGAGCGGATGCAGATCTTGCCCTTCCACTTGGGATCGGCGAGCTCTTCATAGGTGATCTTGTCCTGCTTGACGCGGTCCTTCGAGGCGTAGATGACGCGCGCGCGCATGGAGATGCCGGCCCACTGGCCGTCCGGATCGCGATATTGCGCCGGCACGATCTCGTCGATCACCACCGACTTGATCGGCTGGGTGACGCCGGCCTGCACGGCATCGTCAAGGCGGCCGAGATCGACCGTCAGCAGCACGTCGGCCGGGCTGTTGGCGCCTTCGGCCTTCATGCGCTGCTCGAGGCCGGAGCTTGCCGAGACGACGTTGACCTTGATGCCGGTATCCTTGGTGAAGGCATCGAACAATGGCTGGATCAGCTTGGTTTCGCGATAGGTGTAGACGTTGACCTCGCCATCGGCGGACGCCGGCGAGGCTCCGAACGCGATGAAACAAAGCAACGCTGCGGTTGCGGCGGTAGCGCGGAATTTCGTCATGAAAGCTGCCCGACAAAAGCTGGTGGAGATGCCGGTCTCAGTAGCGCAGCCTCTATCCTGCCGTCAGCGACCGGATGTCGCGAATGCCTCGATTTAGAGCGATTCCAGCAAACGATTTAGAGTGATTCCAAAGTAATGCTCGGTGCTGAGTGCAAGGACGTTAACTGGAAGTAGCGTCCTACCGGCGATCAACGCGCCTGCTCGAAATTCACCGCGGCTGTATTGCCTCCACTGATGACGACGGCGACCCGTTCGCCCGCGGCGGGCCTGTAAACGCCCGACAGGATTGCCGAGAACGCCGCTGCGCCACCGGGTTCTGCGACGATGCGCAAGGTGCGCCAGAGCGCGGCCTGTGCGTCGACGATCGCGGCATCGGAAACGAGCACGGTCTGTCGCGCGTATTTTTGCACGATCGGAAAGACCTGCTCACCGACGCGCCGCGGCGCCAGCGAATCCGCCGCCAGCCCTCCGGCCTCCGCATCGACGGGACGGCCGGCTTCAAAAGCCTTGGTCAAGGTCGGCGATGCCAGCGGCTCGACGCCGATCACGTTGATGCGGCCGGCGTACCACGCGGCGATCCCCGCGATCAATCCGCCGCCGCCCACCGATACAAGCAGCGTGTCGATATCCGGCGCTTGATCGGCAAGTTCAATGCCGATCGTTCCCTGCCCCATGATGGTTTCCTGCTGGTCGAAGGCCGGCACCGGCAATGCGCCGGTTCGCTCTGCCCATGTTTCGCTGGCTGCGAGTGCATCGGCATAGCGGTCGCCCTCGATCGCGAGATCGGCGCCATAGTCGCGGATGCGTTGCACCTTCGCAGGCGAAGAGACGCTGGGGACGAAAATCTTGGCAGGCTTGCCGAGCTTCATCGCGGCATAAGCGACCGCCGCGCCGTGGTTGCCGCCGGACGCCGCGACCACGCCAGCCTCCGGCACGTTGCGGGTCAACAGATTGGCGAAAGCGCCGCGCGCCTTGAACGAGCCGGAGTGCTGAAGCAGCTCGAGCTTGAGCGTCAGCGTGTGGCCGGGAAGGCCGAACTCGCTGCCGTCGACTTCGACGACCGGCGTCCTCCGGATAAAGGGCCGAATGAGTGGCTCACATTTTGCGATCGTTTCAGAGGTTACGGCGTCCACCGGCGCGTTCATCAAGGCATTTCCAGATTTGACAGGAATTAGTTATTTAGCTAATTAGCAATATGCCTTCTTTGGACGACGACGTCGAGTCTGCATTTCGCGCGCTGGCCAGCGATCGGCGGCTCCTGATCCTGGAATGGTTGAAACGCCCCCGCGCGCATTTTCGCGAGCAGCTCGACGGCGATCTGGTCAAGGACGGAGTCTGCGGGGCGCTGATTGCCGAGAAGCTCGGCGTCAGCCAGCCCACGGTGAGCGAGCATCTGAAGATACTCTCGCAGGCGGGACTGTTGAGCGCCAAGCGGGTCAAGCAATGGACGTTCTACAAGCGCGATGAAGCGCGCATCGCGAAGCTCAAAGCCGCCATGCTCGCGAAGATCTGAGGCAGTTGGCGCCGGCGTACCGTGAGATGTCGGTACTGCTCGATCAGCCGCTTAGTGCGACAGTTGCGGGCATGATCAACCTGACGCCGACAGAGGTTTCGCCAGGCTCCCGATTCGCGGCTTTAGACGCATTGGCAAAAGCATCGGCTGGTCGTACTGGGTCGTAAGCTCCTCATGGTGAGGAGCGCGAAGCGCGTCTCGAACCATGAGGCCCCGTCTGTGGCCTACATCCTTCGAGACGCCGCTTCGCGGCTCCTCAGGATGAGGGGTTTGAGCGGCCATGACAGTAGAGCTAGCAGCTTCTCCTAAACAGCTTCTTCGCTTGCTCGATCTCGGGGAGCTCTTGCCCCTCATCAAAATCGATCAAGGCGCGCGCGAGCGCCTCGGATCCGGCCGCTTCTCGGCCGCTGTTGATGCAAAGGTGCGCAAGTCCAATTGCGCTGCGCAACTCGAAAACTTTCGTCTGCTGGCTTCGAGCTATCTCGAGCGCCTTGCTAAAGGCGCATTCGGCCCCGCCGACGTTCGAGGGATCGCGGCGCAACAGGAGTTCACCCTGCACACGATGCAGTTCGGCATCAAGCCAATGCTGACCTGACTGTTCGGTCGTGGCGATCAACTCGCGCAAAATCTCCAATGCAGTGTCCGTTTGCCCCGCCGCGGCATTCGCCACGGCCACTTGCATTCCCCAAAATGGTTCACAAAGGTAGCAGTCATTTTCGTGCAGCAAGGTCCAGCCTCGACGCATTTCAAGAAGCCCGGCCTCTCGGTCGCCGGCACGCCACTTTGCAAGGCCAGTCAGGTATGTGCCGGCGGCGACATACAAAGGCATTGTATGGTCACGGGCGAGAGCGAGCGCAAGGATTGTCTCGGTTTGCTGTAATGGCCCGCCGCATAGTCCATCGAAAACCGCCTTGTGAACCAGCGCGTTGGCTTGGGAGAGCGCGCGCTGTTCTCCCGAGGAGCGCACCGCTTCCGTGGCAAACCGGCGGGCGCGATCGATCTGCCCGATCGGCCAAAGCACCAACGCAAGAAATCTCATGATGACGAACGGCAGGTCCAGCGTCGACGCCCTGAAAGTCTCGAGATTTGGTTCAGCACCATAGATCGCGAGCGCCTGCTCGAGATGCGCCCTCGCGTTCAAATAGTCGCCGCCGAACCAGCAGGTCGCCCCGTTCGTCCAATGTGCTACCACTGCGGCTACCGGCGAGTCCGGTCGTCTGTTGGCGGCGGTCATGGTTGCATCCGCCAGCTCCCACATCGGCGCGATCTCGCCATGAGTGAGGCAGGCATTGAACAGACCCGAATAGATCGGGGCCAGTTCAACCGGATCATTGATATCAGCGGCGAACTGCCGAGCGCGTGTCCATGCGGCGACCGTTTCGGGGGCGTTGTGCCCAAGGTTACCCCGCAGCGCGCGGCTGTAAGTGATTTGAAGATGAAGCCGGTTCATGGTTCGGCCCGGGTCGTCCGGCAGTCCATCGGCAATCGCAACCGCCTTGCCGAGATGCGCGATTGCCTCGGTATAGGCGGAGCGCTTGAGCGCCTGCTGACCTGCTTTGCGCCACCAGTCGAGGGCGATCCCGTCGAGCCCCGCTTCGGTGAAGTGATAGGCCACGACTTCCGGCTCGGTTTCGGCGATGGCCGGAAACTGGTCGCGCAGTACATCGCCAATATGTTTGTGAAGCAATTGCCGGCGGCTCTTGAGCAGGCTCTCATAAGCCGCCTCCTGGACGAGCGCGTGCTTGAAGGTGTAGCTAGCTTCCGGCGGCGTCCCGCGGCGCAGTAGCAGTTCGGCCTCTTCCAACTGCCTCAGCGCGGCGTTCAGCGTCAGATCATCGCGCCCCGCCACACACCGCAGCAGCGTGTATGAGAAGTCGCGGCCGATGGCGGCGCCTATCTGTGCTACTTCCTTGACCGGGGCCAACCGGTCAAGACGCGCCATCAGCGAGTCCTGCAGCGTCGCGGGAATGGCGAGCGGCGGTAGCGGACGATCGAGGCGATAGCGTCCGGCGTCTTCCACGAGCAGTCCGGACTCCAGTACTGTCTTGGTCAACTCCTCGATGAACAGCGGGATGCCGTCCGTCCTATCGATGATCTGCCGCATCATTTCGCCTGGCAGCTGTCGACCGACGGTTACCTGCTCGACCAGGGCGCGCGCGTCTTGCCGGTCAAGCCGATCGAGCCGCAGCACGCTGACATTGGCGAGACCGGCCCAGGGCGGTTCGAACTCCGGCCGGAACGTCATGAGCGCGAGGATCGGCAAGCCCCTGATCCGGTCGACCGCGAGATCAAACAGCTCAAGCGTGGTGGCGTCGGCCCAATGCATGTCTTCACAGACGATCAACACAGGCTGCTGCCGGGCCAAACCCTCAAGCTGATCGAGCAGGGCGGCGAACGTCTGTCGCCGCTGCTGCACTGGATTCAAGCCGAGTGGCGGATAGCGCTCGCCTGTTGCGATCGAAAGAAGTGCTGCGATCAGCGGCGCCGCGTTGGCCACCCGCTGCGTTCCGCGTGTAAGCATTGCCTCCAACTTGTCGAGCTTTTGCTCGGGCGTGTCCTGTGACCTGATGGCGGCGGCGCGCTCGAGTTGAGCAACAAAGGGATGAAGCGCACTGTTGATGTGGTAAGGCGAGCACTGATACCGCACCCTGCAATGTGCCCCGAGCGAAGCGTTCTCGCAGAGCATTGCGACGAGGCGCGATTTGCCGATGCCGGCCTCGCCCGAAATCAACACCGCCTGGCCCTGGCCCTGCCAGGCCAGCTGCTGACGCGAGAGCACGAACTCGATTTCTGGCTTGCGGCCGACAAAGCCCATCGAACGCGCTGTGCGCACTGCCTCGAAGCGGCTCTCCGACGCAGCTCCACCTTCGACCGCCCAGACCGCGATCGGCTCGGAGATGCCCTTGACTTGGCGGAGGCCGAGGCTGCGGAAAGTGAATAGATCGCCAAGCAGATCGCGCGTCGATGCCGCAACGATGACCGCCCCCGGCTCGGCCAGGCTCTGCAGCCGGGCCGCGATGTTCGGCGTATCGCCGACCATCGCCTGCTGCTCCGAGGCGCCGCCGCTGATGAGGTCGCCTACCACCACAAGCCCGGTCGCGATCGCGATCCGCACCTCAACCCGTTCCGCGCGGGTTTCAAGTCTTATTGCGGCGATCATGTCGAGCCCGGCGCGCACGGCGCGCTCGGCATCATCCTCGTGCGCGCGAGGATAGCCGAAATAGGCAAGCACTCCGTCGCCGATAAACCTGGCGATGCTGCCGTCGTAGGCGGCAATAGCCCTCGCGCATGCGGTCCGATAGGCGCGGATCACCTCCCACATGTCCTCGGGATCAAGGCGAGCAGAGAGTTCAGTCGAGCCTACCAGATCGCAGAACATCACGGTGAGGTGACGTCGCTCGGCAGCATGCCGAGTCTGCGCGTCGACTAATTCGGCCTGGTTGAGTTCGGCAATCGCGCGCAGCATCTTGCGGCGATGACCGATCAGGACTCCAAGTCTATCGAAGTCCTGATCCGTCAGCTCGGGAAGGACACTGAGATCGATTCCGTTCTCGGCGAAACGCAATGCGTATTGTCCAAGCCCAAGCTTCTCGAGCCAGTCTGCAATCTGCTGCATTGGCTCCCCCAAACTGTTCTGGCTGGCGGGCTCGGATTTTGGACCACTGCTACAAAAAAGCTATTCAATATTTGCGCGATGGTATGTCGCTTGCGGTATTAGGCTGCGGGCTTACGAAACCTCACGCGCAGCAACCAAGCTGATACGATCAACGCCGGTGGCAAATTGCGCGGGAGCTCGTGACGAGAAATTCGCGCAGGATCTGCTTGTCAGTGCAACACGACAACTCGTTGCGGAATATCCGGTTTGCGTAACGAACGTTCGATAGCGAACAATCTGACGCTTTCCGCGAGAGCCCTTGAATGACTCCCTTCGTGAAACATGTCACGCCTGCTTTTCCTGAACTTCTCCAGCGCTTGTCGATGAGGAGAAAAGCGGGTCAGCAATCCGACCCAATGATATAAGCCAGGTCGGTGGAGTTTCGATCGGCGTCGCCGGCCGCAGCAGGGGCGCGCGCAGGTCGATGCGTTGCGCTTCGCCGGCGGCAATCCAGAACGCTGCGTTCTCATTGAGGTCGATCACGATACAGACCGGCGGGCGGCCGTGCTGCAGGCCGGTGTTGAAGACCCAGGTCGTGCCGATGCGATCAAACCAGGAGCCATCGGGGATGAAGGGCGACTGGTGCACGTGGCCCGAGATTACCATCGACGGCTGGTATTGCGCGATCCATTGCTCCAGTTCGACATCGCCGAAGAAACGCTTGCCACCCCAGGTCGAAGTCGACGAACGATCCGATGTCGAGTGCGTCGCCGGCAAAAATGACGACATCGAACTGCGGAGCCGCGGCGAGCAGCCAGTCGAATTGTGGCAACGAATAGTGCAGATCGGCAACGACAAGGCAGCGCAATCCAAAATGCCCGGAACAGGCGATCCGCAGGCGGATGCAATGGAGCAGGCTGGATTCGAGCAAGATCTGTGCCGCCCGCGGGCTGCGAAGGGCGCCGAAGAACTAATCCTCGCTTGCCTTGAAGCGGTCGAGGCCCTTCAGCACGAAGGGCGCTACTAGCGCGATCAGCGCGATGGCTAGCAGCGTCGCCGACATCGGGCTCTGCAGCAGCACGATGGGATCGCCGAGGCTGATCGCGAGCGCGCGGCGCAACTGGCTTTCGGCGATCGGCCCCAGGATGAGACCGACGACCACAGGCGCAATCGGAAAATCGAACCGGCGCATCAGAAAGCCGAGCAGGCCGAAACCCGCCAGCATCGAGAGCTCGACCACCGACGGCTTCGCCGCGATGGTGCCCATGGTCGCAAAAACGAGAATGCCGGCATACAGCCACGGCTGCGGAATTGCGAGCAGCCGTACCCAGAGGCCGACCAGCGGCAGGTTGAGCACCAACAGCATGACGTTGGCGATGAAGAGGCTCGCGATCAGGCCCCATACCAAGTCCGGCCGTTCCGCGAACAATAGCGGTCCCGGGTTCAGCCCGTATTGCTGAAAGCCCGCCAGCATCATCGCAGCGGTGGCCGAAGTCGGCAGCCCGAGTGTCAAGAGCGGCACAAGCGTGCCGGCGGCGGAAGCGTTGTTGGCGGCTTCTGGCCCCGCGACGCCTTCGATCGCGCCCTTGCCGAATTCTTCCGGGTGTTTCGTCAGCCGCTTCTCGGTGGAATAGGACAGGAAGGTCGGAATCTCAGCGCCGCCGGCGGGCAGGGCGCCGATCGGAAAGCCGAACATCGTGCCGCGCAGCCACGCTTTCCACGACCGCTTCCAGTCTTGCATCGTCATCCACAGCGAGCCGCGCACCGGCTCGATCTGCTCCTCGGCGTGATGGCGGCGCGAGGCGACGTAGAGTGCCTCGCCGACAGCGAACAAGCCGACCGCCAGCGTCGTCACCTCGACGCCATCGAGCAGCTCCGGGATGCCGAAGGCGAGCCGGGCCTGCCCGGTGAGCTTATCGATGCCGATCAGGCCGAGCGTTAGCCCGATGAACAGGCTGGTCAGCCCGCGGATCGGCGAATCGCCGAACGTCGCGGATACCGTAACAAAGGCCACGCACATCAGCGCGAAATAATCCTCAGGCCCAAAGCGCACCGCGAAATCCACCAGCCATGGCGCGAGAAAGGCGAGGCCGATTGTGGCGATGGTGCCGGCGACGAACGAGCCGATCGCAGCCGTTGCCAGCGCCGGACCACCGCGGCCGGCCTTCGCCATCTTGTTGCCTTCGAGCGCGGTCGCCATCGAGGCGCTCTCGCCCGGCGTGTTGATGAGAATGGCGGTGGTCGATCCGCCATACATGCCGCCGTAATAGATTCCCGCGAACATGATCAGCGAGCCGCCCGGATCGAGCTTGTAGGTTACCGGCAGCAGCAAGGCGACGGTGAGCGCCGGCCCGATGCCGGGCAGCACGCCGACCGCCGTGCCGAGGAATACGCCGATCAGCGCATAGAGCAGGTTCATGGGCTGCACGGCGACGGCCATGCCATGCGCAAGCGCGGCGAAACTTTCCATTACAGCAGTCTTTCCAGGGGGCCGGCGGGCAGGCTGAGCGTCAAGAGCCGATCGAAAGCGAGATAGATCAGCGTGCTCATCACGAGGGCGATGACGAGGTCGGTCAGGATGGCGCGCCGCCCGAACGCTGCCGATGTCGCGACGAACAGCACCGAGGTCGCAAGAATGAAGCCGCCGCCGAAGCCGATGATGGCGATCAACAGCGCCAGTCCGCCGAGGATCAGCAGCACCGGCTTGGGATCGGCGCTCTCGCGCGGCGGCAGGTTGCCGCGCAAGGCATCGATCAAATTGCCGATCGCGAGCAGGCCAAGCCCGACGGCGACAACGATCGGCATCGCCTCAGGTCCCATGCCGTACATCGTGGTGGTGGGCAGGCGGCTTGCGTCCCACACCAATACCGCGGCGAGCACCGCGAGTGCCGCTGCAATGACGAGACCGGCGGGATCGATGCGCCGCGAGGGCGGTGCCTGCGGAGCATCGTTGGAGGCGTTGTCAGCCGTCATGATTTGACGAGACCGACCGACTTCAGCACGTCGGTGACGCGCGTCGTTTCCTTCTTCAGGAAATCGGCGAAGGCATCACCGCCGAGATAGGCGTCCTCCCAGCCCTTCTGCTTGAGGATCTCCTTCCAGGCATCCGACTTGACCATGCTCTCCACGGCATTGCTCAACACCTTGCGCTGTTCTGCCGTGATACCGGGAGGCGCGACGACCGAGCGCCAGTTGGCGATCACGAGGTCGATGCCCTGTTCCTTGAACGTCGGAATGTCGACGCCGGCGATGCGTTTCTCGGAGGTGACGCCGAGCGCGCGCAATTTGCCTGACTTGATCTGGCCTTCGTATTCGGAAAGGCCCGAAATACCCGCGGTGACCTTGCCGCCGAGAATGGCTGCCAGGGACTCGCCGCCGCCGGAGAACGGAATGTAGTTGATCTTCTTGGCGTCAGCGCCGATCGTCCCTGCAAACAGCGCCGCCATCACATGGTCGACACCACCGGCCGAACCGCCGGCAAAGGTGACCTTGGCGATGTCGGCCTTCACGGCATTGGCAAGGTCCTGTGCGGTTTTGAGCGGCGAATTCGCCGGCACCACGATCACTTGGATTTCCTCGGTGAGCCGCGCAATCGGCGTCACCTGATCGAGCGTCACCGGCGACTTGTTCATCGCGAGCGCGCCCACCATGACGAAGCCGTTCACCATCATCTGGTTACCGTCGCCCTTGGCGCCGTTGACGAACTGCGCGATTCCGACGCTGCCGCCCGCACCTGCCACGTTGGTGACCTGGACGCTGCGGGCGATCTTGGCGGCGACGAGCGCCTGCTGCATCGAGCGGGCAGTCTGGTCCCATCCGCCGCCGGGGGCTGCGGGCGCCATGATCTTGAGCTCGAGCTGCTGCGCGAGGGCAGGGCTGGCTGCAAGCGCCAACGCAACGACCGCGCCGAACAGGCGCGTTTGAAACGGAATCATGGGATTTCCTCCAGGCTCACGCGGAGCGGCTGTGTGTCAATTCGCCGCATATCAGCCGGAAATGCCGCCGCTGTCCAGACGGACGTTCACGTGTCCGAGCCGGGCCCGAAGATTTCGCTAAGACTTTGAAACGTGAGCGCCTTTGGCCTTCGGCGCTTGCCGGGAGCGAAAGTGAACCGACAATTGCGCGGCGCAGGTCCTAAGCGGGGCCGTGCTCTGCTTGGCCTTCGCCTGGGTAATTGCGCCCGAATAGGAGGCAATGACGAAAGTGGCCAGGGCCTCGGCGTCGGAAGCGGCGACGAAATCCCCCCGCAGCTTGTCCGCAATCACCTGGCGCCAATTGTCATAGATCCGCTCGATCGCCTCTCGGAATTCGGAATCTGCCGCGCAAAGCTCGAGCGCCAGATTGTTGAGCGGGCATCCCAGGATGGTCCGGGACCGGTCGAGGCTTGACGCGATCTGCTCGAACGCGTTGCGTATTCCTTCCTCGGCGCGGCGTGCCGACCTGACCGGCTCGAGCCAATGCCTCTCGACGGCTCGCGCCACCCGCTCCTCGATGACGTTGAGCGCAAGCACCTTCTTGGTCGGGAAATGATGGTGCAGGGCGCCCGCCGTCACACCGGCCGCGCTAACAATGTCGTGCGTGCTGGTCGAGTGATAGCCACGCTTCTGAAAGGCGTCCGCTGTGGCATCCAGAATGCGTTTTCGGACGCCGGCTGGATCGTTGGTTCGCGAGCGGCCGCTGGCCGGCTTTTTCGTCATAAAACTCCCGCCGCTGTTCGTATCGTGAGCGGTCTACCGGATTGACAAAAACAGGGCAACCTGTTTGTTTTGCCGGATGATGAGAAGTGGGACATCGATGCAAGAGAACAGCGAATCCGATCGAGAAGCGCATCGAAGCAGCACCGGCAGAATTCGGCTGTTCTCCGGTCCCCTCAGCATGTTCGGTGCCAAGGTTCAGATCGCCGCGCATGAGAAGAACATCGATTTCGAACTGATCATGGTCCCCTTCACCATGAAGGAGGGATACTCGCCGAAGCATCCGGAAGTGCTGCGCATCAATCCAAAACGCCAGGTGCCCGTGCTGATCGACGGTGACCTCGAGCTCTTCGATTCCACCCAGATCTTCGAGTATCTGGAGGACATCAAGCCCGAGCCTGCGCTGTGGCCAGCGACCTCTGCGGCACGGGCCTGGTCGCGTCGGCTGGAGCATGAATCGGATGAGGTCTATTTCCCGCACATCATCAAATTG
The DNA here is from genome assembly GCF_020329435.1 of Bradyrhizobium hereditatis. Lineage (GTDB taxonomy): Bacteria > Pseudomonadota > Alphaproteobacteria > Rhizobiales > Xanthobacteraceae > Bradyrhizobium > Bradyrhizobium hereditatis. The sequence continues at coordinate 207,324 of NZ_JAGKJK010000011.1, forward strand.
ATGCAGCTCTGGAAAACCCCTGACGATCCTGCGGCAGAGCTCGCGCGCGCCGGCGCTGCCGCCTACTACCAAACGATGGAAAGCGTGCTCGGCGATCGCGAGTTTCTTGGCGGCGAATATTCCTTTGCCGATATCGCGTTCTATATGGCCCAGCTCTTCGGTGCCCGCTGGGGCGCCGACATGACCAGTGAAACGCCGAGACTTCTGCAATGGCGGCAGCGCATGACGGCAAGACCGGCCGTCCTCAAGGTGGTCGGACCAATGGCCGATTACCTGCGCAGCCAGCGGCTCAGCGTTCCGGACTTTCTTCCGCAAAAAGCCGCTTGATCAACGCCGCGCCTACGCGCCGTTCGTCCGATTAGGCGCGCGCCACCGCGTGCGGAAACACGATCTCGATCAGCGTGCCGCTGCGGCCGCCGGTCTTGATCTGGAATCTGGCGCGGTTGGCTTCGACGAGCGCCTTGGTCAGCGACAGGCTGACGGCCGAATTCTCGGACTTGTCCGACGGCGCCCGCGTGCGGAACGGCTCGAGCGCGGCAGCCACCTCATTGTGGTTGAGGCCATTGCCGGTGTCGCGGACCCGCAGCATCGCCTCGCCGAAATCGGACAAGGCGGTCGAGACGATGACCTGCGCGCCGGCCTTGGCGAGATGGATCGAATTGCCGATCAAGTTGAGCGTGATCTGGCGCAGCGCCCGCGCATCCGCGACCACCGGCGGTAGCGCGTGCGCCAGCGAGGTGCGGATGATGATGCGCTCGCGATTGGCCTGCGGCTGCATCACCGCCACGCAGGTCTCGACCAGCTCGTTGAGGTTCTGAGGGCTGAAAGCGAGGTCGAGCTTGCCGGTTTCGATCCTCGATATATCGAGCAGGTCGTTGATGATGGCGACCACGCGTTCGCCGGAGGCGCGGATGTCCTTCAAGTATTCGCGATAGCGCTCATTGCCGAGCGCGCCGAAGCGCTCGCCGATCATCACTTCGGAGAAGCCGATGATGGCGTTCAGCGGCGTCCGCACCTCGTGGCTGATCCGCGCCAGCACGTCGGCCTTGGCGTTGGCGGCGCGTTCGGCCAGCCGCCGCGCCTCGCGCAAGTCGCTCTCGGTCTTCTTGGCCTGCGATAGATCGCGGAACACTGCGAAGAAGTTCGGGCCGTCGGCCCGTGTGCGGCCGATGGTCATCGACAGCGGGATGATGCCGCCCTTGCTTTCGCGGCCGAGCACCTCGCGGCCCTGCTCCAGCAGGCTTTCGACGCCGGATGCCTTGATGCCGGCGAGATATTCGAACACGGCGTGCTGGCTCTCGGGCGCAAAGAGATCGGCGAGATTGCGCTGCACGAGCTCGTCGCCGTCGCGGCCGAACAGCGCTTCGGCGCTGCGGTTGGCTGCGTTGATGTCGCCCTTGGCATCGAACATCACGATGCCCTCGGCCGTAGTGTCGAGGATGGCAGCGAGTTCTTCGGCATTGGCGTGGCCGACGTCGGATGGCGGCGAAATTTCCGCCTCGGCTGCCGGCTCGGTCTGCGCGATGGTGGCCGTGACTGCCTCGGCCTCATGGCGGGTGCCCGAGAAGATCAGGGCGAGGGCAGAATCGCCGTCCCATGAAATCGTGTAGAGGCGGGCCTCTGCGGCCGATGACGGCGCATCGCCATCTGCAGGCTCGCTTGCAGAGATGATCACCGGCCGGCCAGTGTCCGATGTCGAGGACGCATTCGAAGCGCCGGGTTCGACATAGAGCGCGTCGAGGCCGCCGGCATCTTCCAGCGCATGCAGGCTCGCATAGCCTATCTGGGTCAGGAAGGCGGGATTGGCATAGAGCAGCCGGTCGAGCCGATAGATCAGGATGCCGACCGGCAAGAGGTCGAGCAGCGTCTTGTCGCGCGCGGCTTCGCCGCGCGCGGGCGGCTCGGGTGGCGCCAGCCATTCGGGCGGCACACTGGCCACTTCGCGCACGGGCGATGCCGTCAGTGGTGCGAAGATGGTTTCTCGCTCGCCGTCGGGCGCGTCCGTCTCATTGCCATTCTCGGTGTCGAGCCGCGCCGACAATTGGCGCGCAAGTTCGTGGAAGGCACTGTTTTCAACCGGCGTCAGCGACAGCGGCTTGGTGTCGCCGGGCGCGCGGAATGGCAGGATATTATCTGCCGGAAATTCCGTCAGCGTGTCGTTGTCGCTTTCCTCGACGTTTTCCTCGATGCTTTCCTTGATGCTTTGCTCGATGCTCTCCTTGGCACTTTCCTCGACGCTTTCCTGGGGACGTTCCATCGCCGTCTCCAGATCTTCTTGATGTGAAGTCTCGGCAGCAATCGGTTCGGGAAATTCGTCCTGCGAAGGCGAGGTAGCGCTGGCCGCCTCAACAGACCCAGCAGCGGGCGCTTCTGGCGGCATCACCGTTTGCCCGGACAATTCCGCAAGGCGTCGGGCGGCCAGCCGCGCGAGGGCATCGAAATCGCGGCAGACGCCAAAGCCGCGATAGCCGATGAAATTCCGCGCCCCGTCGAAGATCGGCAATCCCGACAATTCGACCGGCAGCGTGCCGCCGCCATCGACCGGCCAGTTCAGCGTGATGCCGCTCCAGGTCGCGCCCGTCGCGAACGCCTTTATCATCCGCCCGTCCGGATCGAATCCGAACGTCTCGGCGATCTCGCGCCAGGGACGGCCGAACACGGCCGTGGAGCGCGGGCCGATCAGGCCGGTGAATTCGTCGCTGCCGAGCGTGAAGCGGCCTTCTTTATCCATTTGCCAGGTGAAACGCAGTGGCAGGCGGCGTCCCTGCGCGGTCTGGCCGGCAAATGCCTCGAACGCAGGTGAGGGCGTGCGCGAAATGGTTTCGGCCACGGGAGGCGCTTCGGCGACGTCCGGTTCGGCCAATGCGTCGAACAGCGCAAACTCGGCGGGCGCTTCGCCCGATAGCGCCGGCTGTTGATAGTCCGGAGCCGGTGACCGGGTGACCGGCTGCTCCATGGCGGGCATGGCGGGCGCGACCGGTTGCGAGTCCGGTCGTGACGCTGCGATGACCGGCTGCATCTCGACCTCCGGCGGCTGATATGCCTGCGTCAGCCGAGGCGCGATTAGCGCGAGATTGCCGGCAGCGATGAGGACGCCGTGGCTGCCATTCGGAAAGTCGAACCGCGAACAGCCGCAGGTCGCGAGCATGCCAGGGGCTGCGCCAAATCCCTGCAGGCGCTCCAGGCGGATGGCGCCGTTGGCGAGCAACCGGCCGGCCAGCCGCGCGATCTGCCGCCGGTGCCGGTCGGCCGGCCCGAAGGTTCGCTCCGTAAGGGCTGCGGCGCTGGTGGCGCCGAACACGCGGACGCCGGCCGCATTGGCCCACAGGATCCGACGGCCGTCGGCCGTCCACAACCATGCGGGCAGGCGGCTTGCCGCATAGGCCGCCAATCGCGGGTCGCTTTGCGCCCGCCACTGAGATTCCGCATCCTTCATCGTTAGCTACATGACCGTCCGGCATCAAATCGGCAGCCTGAACGCCGATAGGGTTAAGACTTCGTTAGTATCGCAAGCCGGCCCCGGCGGTCCACGGGCCTACCCCGTCGCCGGTAATCTTAGCGGCGGATAACCTTAACCTGGCCGCGCCACTTTCAACCGCCTCGAGCCTTCACCTTGCCGACGCGTTGATGCGATTGCACAGCGAATGTGTGCAGGCGCAACTACGCGCGCTGGCGGAGCAGGCCACTGAAATGGGCCAGGTCGTCAGCGGGGCCGCTCTCGACGCGACAACGCCTAAAAAGCTGATCTGACCGCACCGCCACAGCTGCAACCACCGAACACTCTGGATGGAACCCGCACCCGGAGCGAGAATATTTTGGCGTTGCACCAAAATGTGCATTGCGTTGCACAAATTTGACATGATACGGGTGCTTATTAGGCAAGCCCGTGGATGGGCACTTCCGTGAATGCGCGTGTACGTGACCCTTTCGGCCGCTTATCTGCCCCGCGTCCGCGAGGGGGAACATCGTTTAACCCCGTTGTGAAGGATGCAAGCCGTGACCAGCTCCACCGATCCCTTCTCTGCCTCCATCATCCCCTTCGAAGTGCCCGAGCAGATGCGCGCACTCGCTGAAAAGGGCGTCTCGCAGGCCCGCGACAGCTACGCCAAGTTCAAGGATGCGGCCGAAACCCATAACGGCACCATCGAGGCCGTGTTCACCTCGGCCAGCAAAGGCGCCAGCGAGTACAGCGCCAAGCTGATCGAGTTCTTCAAGGCCAACACTTCGGCCTCACTCGATTTCGCGCAGGAGCTGTTCGGCGTGAAGACACCGGCTGCGGCGCTCGAGCTGTGGACCGCGCATACCAAGAAGCAGTACGAGACCTTCGCCGCCCAGGCCAAGGAGCTTGCAGAGCTCGGCCAGAAGGTTGCGACCGAAACCGTCGAGCCGATCAAGGCGTCCGCTGCCAAGTACTACAAACCCGCGGCCTGATCGCGCTTCACCTCGACGACGAAAAGCCCGGGCGAAGCGGCCCGGGCTTTTTACTGTCACGACCGGGCCGGCCACCTGGTCGCCCATCCAAAAAATGAACGCAAAACACTTCTGCGGCGACTATAATCGGTGATGTAGCGGCCTTGCCAAAGCGAGGCGTTGCACCTAGTTTCCGGCCCATTCGAGGGACGCTTAGGAGCCCTCGCGCAGGATGCAGTTGTAGCTCAGTTGGTTAGAGCGCCTGTCTGTGGAACAGGAGGTCGGTGGTTCGAGCCCACCCAACTGTACCAAGATTGCGGATAACACCGCGTTCTCAGCATCTTACTGATAGACCAGCAGTATTTGCGCCGCCTAAAATACAAAAGGCTGCACAAATGGCGTTGCGAATGGTCGCACTCAACAGACTTCCTGACAATCGATGGTTCGCCCGCAAGGTCGTCCCCGAGGACGTTCGCGAGGATTACCAACGGCTGTACGGCGTGAAGCGCGAGGCCCATCTGAAGCTGCCAGCTGACACGCCCCGACATGAAGCCAAGGCCCGCTTAGGAGAGTGGGAGGCCGAGGTCGAGACCCGCATTGCCACCCTGCGGGCGCAAAGGAACGGCGAGGGCCAGCCACTGACGAGGCTCAACGCAATCGCGCTCGCGGGCCGCTGGTACAATTGGTTTGTGAAGCTGCACGAGAATGACCCTGGACCGGCGAAGCGCTGGAGGGAAATGAGTGATCACCTCGTGTGGGATGTGATTTATCCCGAGGCACCCGAAAGCTACCACGATAACCCCAAGGCCGATCCTCACTGGGAGTGGCAGAAGGAGCCCGAGGTTCGCGAAGCAGTGAGGCCGCGGGTCGCGGAGATGGCGCGTGTGGCGACATTTCTTGCCAGCGAGGGCAAGGCGCTGAACACCACCGCCTATGCGCTCTTTGTCGATGCTCTTAGTGACAATCTCCTGCCTGCCATAACGTTGCTAGAACGGCGCGCCAACGGCGACTACTCCCGTGACGATACTCCGGACAGCTTCCCAGCGTTCACCGATGGGTCACCGCGAGCTACAGGCATTAGCTGCTGGGAATTGTTCGAAGCATTTGTGAAGGCCCTTAAGCCCGCAGAAAATACTGTGCAGCGCTGGCGTGCCGTGTTTCTTGAGATGCAGCGTCATTTTGCGGATGTCGGTGCCGATGGGATCACCGAGGAGGCCGCACGTTCTTGGGTGAGAGGCTTGGTCACCGAGGAGCGTTCCGCGACTACGGTGCGTGAAGTGTGGCTTTCGTCATCGCGTCGCGTGTTTGGTTGGGGCGCGGAGCAAAAGCACGTCAGAAAAAATCCATTCGTTGACATCAAGGTGGATGTTCCGAGGAAACTTCGGAGTCGCGAGACAAAGGCTTTCACCGAGGAAGAAGCTCGCACGATCCTGAAGGCCGCATTGGCCGTCAAGAACCCGAAGACACCTGTGGACCGAGCTAAGCGGTGGGTGCCTTGGCTCTGCGCGTATTCTGGTGCGCGTGCGGGCGAGGTCACGCAACTCCGTGGCGATGATATCGAGCAGCGCGGCAGCTTCCATTTCATCAAGCTCATGCCAGATGCGGGCACGATCAAGACAAGGAAGACGCGTATTGTGCCGCTCCATGAGCATCTGATCGCCCAAGGGTTCCTTGACATGGTCCGATCGGTAGGGAAGGGCGCACTATTTTACGACGATAAGACACCGCACCGTGCAAGCAGCGATCCAATGAACCCCAGTCGGAGCAGGGCGGGCAACGTTCGGGGAGAGCTGGCGGAGTGGGTGCGAGAGCAAGGCGTAACCGACCCGGAACTGAGCCCAACGCACGCGTGGCGGCACACGTTTAAGCAGATCGCCGAGCGCGTGGGGATCACGGAGAAAGTGCACGACGCCATCACGGGCCACGCTCCCGCTAGTGAAGGCAGAAAGTACGGACAGCCGACCGCCGAGGACATGGCCAAGGCACTCAAGAAATTCCCGCGCTACAAGCTGGATTGAACGTGTAACCCCTCGCCGAACAGGTCGCGTGTCCGGCCACTGGGGGCAACAAAGCGAACACGCGGCACCAAGGCAACCTAACGACCGGTAAGGGGCTCACCGGGACACCAAGAAAAGAGAGGAATACCGATGTCGAGCATCACGACAAACGTCGCCACACTCATTGCAGCTCACTCCGCCTGAGCACGCCAGCCGTCGGGCCAACTCAATATCGTTGCTGATCTTCCCGTGTGCTGCTCGCCGCATGCGCTACTCGGGAGGAAATCGCCGCCAATTAGGCCGCTGCCGAGTAGCTGGCCCAACCTGAATTTTTGACGTGGCTGCAACCGGTTCGGCTCTAATACCAATGAGCAATCCCGTACGCCGAGGAACACCTGCGTGCGGTCGCTGGGCACACCAACGTCTACACAAGTAACGAGAGGAAGAAGACCACTTTGCCGACACACGCACTTAAGGCCGTCCCGGAAACGGAGGCATCCAATGGAGCTGAGCTGCGAGATGCTACTTTCGCTTCCCTTGAGGGGCACGCTTGCACCGAAGCGGCGCAGGCTCTCACCGAAGCAGTTTATGAACAGGTGCTGCATCAGTTGGCCCGCGCAGAGGCTACGGGGGCAGCCAAGACGAACCGCAAGAAACTCAAGCTAGCTATCGCAGCTTTCCTAGCTGATCTGCTGACCACTAACAGCAAATGGGTCTTTCGGTCACTAAAGACAGACGGCTTCACAGGCGCTCCTGTAGGAGCCCGCGTGTTTCTTCCCCTCCAACTAGCTCTAAGAGAACTGGACCTTGTGGAACATCAGGAGGGCGTCAATCAGTGGTTTGGCGGGTTTGATGAGGGCGGCCCGGATTTGGTCAGTCGGCGGTATGCTTCGCGCTATCGTCCTACAGATAAGCTCCTTGCGCTCGCAGCCGAGCACGGGATTACTTTGGACAACGCGGTTGATCACTTCGACTACGGCTTGCCGAAGCACCCGCTGCAGAAGCGCGCCGCGAGCACGCGGGATGCAGGCCGCAAGGTTCGGGGCAGCATCATGAAGTTCGAGCACACGGACCTGTCCCAAAAGCTGGAAGCAGACGTGCGGGAGCTGAATGAGTTTCTTGCAAAGCAGTCCCTCGGCGGTGGCTGCATACACCGTGGCTATGTCCGCATCTTCCAGAACGGCGACGCCTCACACTTCAATTGGAATCAGGGCGGGCGTCTTTACAGCCAACCCGCAACCACGAACTACCAACAGCAGAGCGGCGAAAAGCGCCTTGAAATGACCGTCAATGGCTCGCCGGTAGTCGAGATTGATCTGCGAGCAAGTTACCTGACCATCTTCCACGCTTGGCATGGCGTGCAACTCGACAGGGAAAAGGACCCCTACTTTATCCCTGAACTGGGCGAGGAGGCGCGGGACATCGTCAAGCTTTGGGTGGCCGCGACGTTCGGGAATACCGCGCTGCTCCGCAAATGGCCTTCGGACCTCCTGAAGAACTACGAAAAGGACCACGGGCATCCTTTGGACCGAAAGCGATACACTGTGGGCAAGCTTCGGGATGAGATCATCGCTCACCATCCCATTCTTGAACGCTGGGGCCAGCCCATAGGCGGCCGTGTTCGCACTTGGGCGGACCTTATGTTTGCGGAGAGCCAGGTAATTGTTGGGACGATGGTCGCGCTAATGAAAATGCGGGCCATCCCAAGCCTAGCCGTGCACGACAGCCTGATTGTGCCTCAAGAGCATGCCGCCGTGACCTGCGAAGTCTTGCGCAGCTCTTATTGGTACCATCTGCATGCGGAGCCTCTAATCAAGGTCAACAGACGATCACCATGACACTAGACCCCCCTAGGGTTACCTTAAGGGGGACCACCTATAGCTGCTAGCAGCTAATATACACCGGAAGAGAGAGGGGAGGGGGGAGGAGCGCCGGAGGGGGCCCGGAGCATAACGGAGAACGAATTTGACACTACCGACAGCTGGTCCTGCCAAGGCTCGCGGTGTTGCAAAAACGTGATTTGGGCAGCAGGGTCGGAGAGGGGCGCCGAGCCCAGCATACTCCTCAGAGGCCAGAAGGGACTCTGGATTCGTTTCCAGCTCCTTCGGCCAACAGGGTAGCGGACGCCCAAACGCCTCCCAGTGGACTCCGTAGAGTCATATGGAGGTGTCTCATCGGTTTTCGCGGGGGCATTGGAAACCGCAGGCACCCGAGAGGTAGCACTTGCCTGGCATCGCACGCGAGCACTAGACTCGGTCGTAACACTTTGAACCGTCGAGGGGCTGGGACCATGAACCGCATTTCACTTCTCGTGCTGCTGCTTGTGAGTTGGTACACGTCATCAGCGCACGCCCAGGCATGGAGAAACTGCATTCAAGGTTCAATCGGTCCCGGTGGGTGTGACTCGATTGGTCCCGGTGGTGGCAGGTCCATCGGTCCCGGAGGCGGGCTGTCAATTGGTCCGGGTGGTGGACTATCGATCGGTCCGGGAGGCGGACAATCAATCGGCCCCGACGGTGGCTTGTCCATCGCCCCGGGTGGAGGACTAGGGCCGGACCGCGATTGGAGCCGTGGATTAGACCCAAGGACAATCGGTCGCGATAACGACGACGACTAGATGCCACGGCCCGGATCACGCTCCAGCATTAGCTTGACCGCTGTGAGGGCGTATGGGGGCCCCAAGCGGTACTGTTCGAAAGGCCACTCGGCTCTCTGAAGTCGAGCAGAGGCCTTTGGCTTTAGCCCTCGCTTTTTGAAGCCAGGGGGTGGGGTTGCTCCTGGAAACGGTACCATACCGCCAGATGGGACCCAAAATGCCCCCCGTTCCCCCGCTTGGCTACCCAGCGCACCGGATTGCCAAACCGAACACAGGCTTAGCTAGGGCTAAGCCGGGGAAGCTGCTCATATTTATGCACACTGGGGGGCGGGGTGCATCTACGAGAGCGTAGGCGGCCAGGGCTAGAGGCGCCCAGGAAGCCCACACAGCTCGCTGTGCCCACTGCCCCGCGCCCCTTAGGTAATGTGCGCCACGCGCCCTGCTGCCCTTGGTGGCTGCTCCTTCTCTCAAGCCCGTTCCAGAATGTTTGCGATTGACTGGGCGTACCATTGGCCACCGCGTGCCGTGGCTATCCCTCGTGCGTTGAGCGCCTCCGCGATTTCCCTGAGTGTTCGCGCGCCCGCCCTCTGAGCCTCTCGAATGATGGGGAGGACATTCGCAGCATACCGATCTGCTTCCGCCTTCACGGCCTCAACTGCGCCCTTGCGAGCCGCGTGGAGCCTTGGGTTGCCCAAGGTGACCCCACGAGCCTTTGCAGCCGAAAGGGCCTGCCGCGTGCGGGTCGAGATCAGCGCGCGTTCCTTCTCGGCCAGGGCGGCAAAGAGGTGCAGCACGAACGGGTCTACGTCGGGGCCAAGCTCAGCGACCACGAAGGGCACCTTGTGGGCCATGAGGCCGGAGATGAAGTGAACGTCGCGGCTGAGCCGGTCGAGCTTCGCCACACCCACATGGCACTTGAGCTTTCGGGCTGCAGCCAGGGCGGCCTTGAGCTGTGGCCTGCGGTCCAGCGCGTCCGAGCCCTTGCCCGTCTCGACCTCAACGAACTCCCGGGCCACCTCGTATCCCTCGGTGGCCGCGAAGTGGGCGAGGGCGTTTCGCTGCGCCTCAATGCCCAAGCCTGACCGGCCCTGAGCCGAGGTGGATACGCGGACGTAGGTGATTAGGGGAGCCGTAGACATGCAAAGGTCCTCGCGACCATTTGTATAAAACATATACGACCATTTAGTTTTTATACAACATGCGATTTGGAATCCCACTGATTCCGTTTTGCATGGCTGATCGGGGTCTCCGGCGCTTTTGGATGAGCTTGGTTGCGGTAGGCCTCCCGAGTAGTCAACTACTGAACGTTGAGCAACGGATTCGGCAAATGAAGAGCTACCCCGTTGTCAGGCCCATCTTCCCCGCAACTATCTTTGCAAACTCAATCTGCTCGGGAGTTGGCTCGCACGAGCTCGGGTCGCCTGACACGATCCGCGCGACTATCGTCGCCCGAATGGCATCAATCGGGCCGTAGCTTGCGAATGCCGTCTTCTGTTCTATCGTTAGATCAAAATCTGGGCAGAGCCCCTCACGTCGCATCACGATGCGTGCCGCCTCGTTCAATGCCACAGCAGATTTCTGCTCTTCGTTCAGATCAGTATAAGGATTTAGCACCACGCAATTGTCCTCTGCAGCTAGACCAGCCACGTCTGGACGGCCACGAAAGAAGTCGAGTTCGCCCGGCCAAGGCTCTCGCAACGACACGTCGCCTGCTACAATTCGGACTATTGTGGGAGGGGCTGTTCGCGCCACGCTCTGAGTTCTTTCTTCAACCACTCGATATTCGCAACGGGGGCGTTTTGCGCAAGGAATGCTCGATCGAGAATAACAAATATTCGCTGGTTCTTATTGGCGGTAGCGATAGCTGCAGCCCCGGTGGGCGTACCCATTAATACTTTAGCTGAGCCTTGCACACGGCACACTTGTGCGTCCATGAGCAAGGGCCCCTCGGACGAAGTGAGTGCGCCCAGTCTGCGACAGCCATCTAATTTCGCTTCTCCGATGTCAGCTTCACTGTCAACGAGGCCAAATAGCAATACGTCACCAGTTGGAAGATTCACACGTCCGGACATGGGCGAATCTAACCTAAGCACCCGACCAGTCTCAAAGAGTTCAGGATAGTCGGCGAAAGTAACATTGAAATTGCTTTGATCGAAACCGGCCTGCCCGATGTATGTGTCCTGCCAATGGATTGGCCGTGTTGCCAAGGTATACACCGCCGCCACGACAGCCAGGCTGGCTGGCATGAGCGCGAAGCCGGCAGCAAGTCTTTGTGCCGCCAAAAGATGCGATACCCCACAAGCCGCTATGGCTAGCAAGCTCAGCAGGATGTCTCGAAGGAAAGCGGGCCACAGTGTCGCCATCTCCAAAACTCTGAGAAGGGCCCGAGGATCAGAATAGATTTGGTTGTTGAGCACGAAGCTATTGTCACCAACCACCACCCAGCGAGCATCGCCGGTGTCAGATGCTACCGCCAACGGCAATCGGCCCGTTCTGTCACCGCGCTGCCAAACGTAGTCTCCGACCCAAAGCCACTCATCAATGTCACGCTCGGCCCACCAACCGTCTCCTGAGATCAGAACTTTGTCCCAAAGCGACCCCGCGGCGACACTAGCCCCGCGGTTCAAAATCGAGGCCTGCGGCCAATCAAAAAAATCGAGGACGCGGAGGGGGCCTGAGTCATCTGTGTTGCCGGGCGGTACCGTCAGATCATTCCGTAACAAGGACTTGCCAGTTATTTCGCGAATGCGCTCCGAGCTTCCACCGAGGTTGTTGTGTTCGCCGAAAAGGATCACAGTCCACTTGCGTGTCCGCGCCAGTTGGCCAAGTAACTCGTTGGCTTCCCGCCCAATCTCTGTGCGAGACGGAACTGTTAACCAGGGCAACAGCACCGTGGCGTGAGGAGGTATTTTCTCGGGTGTGGTCACTTGCTTTGCCGCGATACCAGCAAAATTTAGGGCCCTTTCATAGTTCCTAAAGAAACTCGCTTCGCTGGTCTCGTCGGCTGTGGGAGTGAAAACAAAGACCTCATTTCCGCTACGCGGAGGCGTCCACAACCAGGAGACAACTATCAGCGCAACGGCAATGCCGATCGGAAGAGCGCCCCCGAGCGAATGCCGCTTTTTGGTTGCCGCCCATGCGCCCAGGCCGCACGCTGGCAACGCGGAAAGAGCCATCTGAAGCTGGGGCGATCCACCCAGGCGGTGTGCGGCGAAGCCAATCACAAGGACGAATGTTCCGCCGATCATAGCCTGGATCGCAATTCGCGGCTTCAACGCTGCTATGCACAGGATAGCGAGTAAGGCCGGCGCCGTGCTTTCGAGCCCCACGAAAAACAAAGCTTGCGCACTAAGCTGTTGAAGTGTTCCGACGAACGACGTCTCCAACAACAGAATGGCTGCACCAACAGTCGGGGCCGCAGAAAAAGCAAGCACAGCTGCAGCAAGAGTGGACGTAGCGAGCGGCGAGGGAATCAACCCTGAGAGCACTGCGGCGACTGTGAGAAAAGAAACTGCGGCGACTGTGAGAAAAGAAATTGCGTTACCCGCCATCTTCGACTGCACCGCGACAATCAGGGCGATGCCGGCGAAAGTCGGACAAAGAAGATGCCAGGGCGACATTAGTGGAAATGCAAAACTGCTGATTCCAGCCGCTGCCGATATGGCGGCGCATTGCCCCGAAGGCCTAATTAGCAAAAACGACATTCACTGTCTGACCAAGACCAGAAAAACGCCTTTCGTGGAGCAATTCCACAGCGATCATATCTTCGTCATCTGACGACGCCCAGGACACCATCCATTCCATCATATCCGGTCCTATCAATCGGCTTTCACACTGCGTTATCTTAGCCTTTCTGGGACACGCCGCTTTCACAAACGAAAGTGAGCGGTTGCGCAGCTCCTTCAGGTACCCCACCGGATCTTCATTGAGTGTTGGAAAATGGAGGAGGGACTGGTGGGGAGTTGAAGGGCTCCTCGTCTCGTCTTGGAATGTGCCCTTAACTGCAGTCTTTCCGTCAACCAGCATGATGTACTCAGGAAGGTGCGGATGCTGTTCGTTGCTCTGCTGCTGAAAAATATCTCGCGGCATAGGATCGTCGACGTCTTTTCCCAACAATGCCGCAGCTAGTTGTTGTTCGCGGAGCTTGCCGAGGGCAGAGGGAGATGTGCCTTCCCAAATGTCTCCGACCGAATCATCGGAAAATTGATCACTCGAAAACCCCACATTGAACAGCCCGCTTGTGCGCGGAAACCTCGTTGGCCGAACCGTATAGGATTGCATGAGTGCGTCGCTCGCGCGTTCTTTCAAACGACTCGTTTGCTTTGCCACCGTTATGGTGCGTATGTCGCGCAGAAGCATCGCCCCCCGTCTATTCAGGATTCCGCCCGGTCGCGAATCCTCGCCCACGGAAAGGCCAATCGACCGTTGCGTAACGAGCCCGAGGCCTTCTATCCAGGCGCGTATCTCCGGGCTCGCCGCCTGTTCCGGACTAAACAGAACCGTCAGGTCTCCGCCCCTCTCCAAGTGTGAAATAACATGTTGCGCGCTTGGCAGTTGACGCACATCGGGCTGAACAAGCAACCACCGACTACTCGCAGAAAGCTCAGTGATTTCTAATCCAGGTCTAGAGGACGACGGATTCAGGTCGTATTTCGCCATCGCCGAGATGATGCGCGCAAAGCTTCTTTCACCAGGCGCGATCAGCTGTTTGAGAAACTCAGTACGAACGCTGCCGCCGATAACAACCTTCAAACCGTAATCACGGCCCTCGACAGGGGGATCGAACGAGCTGAATCCAACTCGTGAGGCAGACCCAATCACCAGCCCTAGCGTCAACCCCCCAGCCACCAATGCGAGCGGATGACGCCACACCGCCACAACGCAAGCAAAAGCAGCGAGCGCGAGAACACTCCATCCCCAAACCTTGAGAGAAGCTTGATGGGTGAGCGCGTTGACAATGGAATTAAAAAGGGCCTTGTACTGACCCGCAAAAAACGAAAAATTCGACCAGGGCGTGCTGTCGAGGACAGCGACAACGGCGCCGCTACCAACGGTTAGACCTGCAACAGAAGTATGATTCCCAAAGCGGAGAGAAACGCGAGGCATAAACTTTCCGAATCGATTAGCACGTGAATAATCGCCGGGTTCGGAGAATGATAGGCCGTAGCTTGCAAGTTCTACTGAGTGCATAGGCAACAAGCTTACGCTTGCCCCGGTCTGCCAAGCCCACGGTTCGCCCGTTGCATTGATTTTACCAAACGCGAAATCTACCCAACTCGTAGTCGGCACATTCGGCAGTCCTCGTGCATCGAAAACGGCATTGGTGCCAATCATCACGCCGAATCGTCTCAGGAACGCGTTTAGGTTCTGCGTGCTGTCAAAAAGGTCGGTGTGATCGGCAACTACAATCAGCCTGCCGCCTCCTCTTATCCACGCCTCTAGCCGATTTGAAAATTCTAACGAAAGCGCTTCGGACGGCATTTTCAGTACAAACGCTGCGTCCGTTTGCGGGAGGGGCATGTCTTCGGTCTCGAACGCTGATGCTGTTCCGACGAGTCTCGCGGCATGATGGAGTAAGAGACTGTAGGTGTAATTCGCGGCTCGGCCGAAATCGGACGGTCCAAATGAGGCTAGGACCGTTTCCCAGCGTCCGTGGGACTCATCGAAGACAATTGAGCTGATTGGTCGCGTCGGAAGGAGCAGGGCAATTATCAGGCCAAGAAGGCAGCCTGGGCCTAGCCAAACGACAAGTCGGCGTGAAGAATCGTCCACGCTCAATCTCAAGAACGGAATCACGCCCGCAATCGGCAGCAGCACCAAAACCGCACGGAAAGTGGGCGAAGTAAACGTTTCATATGTGATCCATCGAGCGCCCCCCAAGTTCACGCAAAGAAGCACCGCTAGACTGCTGATGATGAATGCAGCTGTAGCTCGAAGCCCAATGTCGCGACCTAATATGACTGCAGCGGTTAGGGCAGGCAGGCTCAAGAATACTAGTGAACCGACATGCACAGATACTTCGGACAGGTCGGACAGGGACTGAAAGTGGAATGCAAGGAGCTTGATGGCGGTCAGCGCAAGGATTGCTGTAGCTCCCGCGCCATTTAGGCGAGCCAACCAAAGAGCCAGCGGAAGCGCCACAGTGAAGCTGGACTCGCCAAGGAAGAGTACGATTGCGGCGACAACGCTGAGGCAGACGCGTGTTGCAATTGACTCGAATCTCGGAGCAAGCGGCAGAGCCACTGCGGCGAGAAGTTTAGCAGCCTCGTTCCCCTCGATGATCGCTAAAGTACCTAAGGTCGTTGTGACCAATGCCCATACGAAAACGGCCCAATCTTTCGATCGGGCCGCAGTCCGATGGATGGTACTGATCGTAGACAGTTGTTAACGGCAGCCGACCGAGCACCCGACCGAACAGCCGGAAGAGCAGCCACTCGAACAACCGGTAGAGCAGCCCACCGAGCAGCCGGTGCTTCGGGACTGTGCAACCTGCATAGCGCTCCCTTGGTCGCCAACGTTCGAATCCTTCGATACTTGCTCGACCAGTCCCTTACCAAGTGTGTCAACCGAAGCGATCACAAATTTCGCATCGGGAGCGCCTAGGCCTGCAATCTCTGCGGCCTGCGCTGCAGACGACTTGTCACAAAGTTCAGTTGCCGCAGAAGGTGAGCTAAAGAGAACTACGGCCAAAACGAAGGCCAATGCCCGCAAAAGTATCATGGTGATGCCCCTAATTGCTGAAGTCGCTAACTTATACAGTTTCTAGTTGGGCTTGCAACCATGGTGGCTATTTTTTGGCCAGAGCAAGCAGAAAAGCCACCACACTTTCGGCGTCCCACTCTGTGACGCCCTCCAGCCGGGCGACGACAGCCCCATCACCTCGCAGGATAAATGTTGTGGGCATGCCGCGCCCCCCAAAATCCCGGAATAGCTTACCCGAAGGGTCGTAGTAGACCTGTAAGCCCTTCACATCGACTCGATCCAAGAACGGCTTGGCTGCTGCGGCGCCCCCCTTATCTTGACTAACCGCAATGACTTTGACCGCGTCGGGTAGTCGCGCCGCAAGTCGCGCAAGAGAGGGCATTTCCTTGATGCAGGGCGCGCACCACGTGGCCCACAGATTCACTACAGTCACCGTTCCTCGGAATGATCCGAGCGTAATTCTCTGGCCGTTCTGATCGGTAAATTGCGTGTCTGGCGCTGGCGGATTGCCGGCAGCGGTAGCGAAGCCGCTTGGCATTGGAACATCCGAAGCCAAACCGGACGTTGATAGGCCGAGCACTGCATAGATACCGAGGGCCAGTGCAACACGACCGCATCCCGAGGGAAGCAAAGCCTTGCGCTTGAGTAAGGGGCTAATCAACTGAACCAGCAACCCGCGACTTTTCAAATTCGTCCTCGGTGATACGTAACAGGCCGATACATACTAATCGCTCGTGATGAGTCCTCAGAAAGAGCGAAGTGAGCCTTTTTAGCGGTGTCGATCGAGCGGGTAAATCGAAATTCGTTCGCCAAACAAGCGCTGCCCATTGAAGGAGAACATATTCCTCCAACTCCTGATCAGTAGTCGCATCAATGGCCAAGCAAGCTTCCGATAGCGTTTCCGATGTTCTGCTCACCGCCCATCGACCAGCCGTTGCGGGATAGTCGCAGCGTGTGATAGCAATGGCCCAAGCAGCAAGCTGATTTCCTGCAAGGACCATTCCCTGCCCTAGGGAGGGCCAGGGTGTGTCTCGTACTAAAATTTTGAGAAATAGATACAGATGGGCGCGAGGGCAATGCGCGTTTTGGAATCCCAGCGATTCCGTTTTGATGGATGGGCAGGGGCTGGACGTCACTTCGAGGGCGCCTTAGGGAGCCGCCCGCCGTAAGGCGCCCAATGGTCCGTTTAGATTAGGACAATGCGCCTTTTGGAATCTCAACGATTCGGTATTGCATGGCTCCTATTGAAAGGACTCGGCTGCTTGGCGTCTGTCAACCGGCTCGTCGGTTTCGGAGAGCCATCATATCTCGGACAGCTCGGGAGTGGCGGCTGGTGCCACTGATCTCTTCCCGGATTGCTGAGACGACAAGCTCGACTAGCTCTGATGCCCTCGAAGTCGAGCCATATGCACCTTGTGAGACAATAGCGCGCTCTTGATCCGGCGTATTGGTGCTGCTGTAGAGGATAAAAGGCGTGCCGGGCCGGAAATCCCGAAGCCTATTCAGTAACGAATATCCAGCCTTCTCATCTTCGAAGCGAGTCATGTCAGAAATGACAACGTCGTAATCATTTTTCTGCAGTTTGCGCATAGCCTCAGAGGTGGTCGTTACAAATTCGACCTCAATTCCCAATGCCTGGAGTGCCTCCGTTTCGAAGACGTTGTTGTCCGGGTTGTCATCAACCCAAAGCACCTTTCTACCGGCGAGGTCGTTCAACGATACATGAGCGAGCCAATCAGCAAGACGTCGAGACTTTCCCACTGATTGAAGCCATATCATCGATCTAGGAGTGGGGCCGTCAGAAGCCTCGATTTTGGCGACTTCTGCTGTGGCGACTGCTTCAATAGCTTTACGCTTGGCAAACGCTTCCAATCCAAACAGCTTGACCGATCCTTCGGACATGTTGGTAATAAATTCCCGAAGGGAGGTGCGAAACCACCACAGAACTGTGAGGGCAACCAAGGGCCACGCGAGCGCACTCCCGAGCTTTGAAAGGGCTTCAACGACCTTTACGAAGTTGTCTACCATTGCTTCCCCAAGGCTATCATTCGAACCGCTCCCAGTTGCACGTTCCGCTTTTCGCAGCGAACCGTCTTTGTGGAGCCGGTCCTATCACTTTGCCAAAGCGTCCAGTTCCGAAATGACTTTCGCAAAATCGAGCCTGTGATCGTCAACTTCCCTCTGCCGGACCATGTGAAACGGATGATGGGCACCAAGGTCGCCCAAACTCTTGATTGCTGACATTGCGCCTTGCGTACCACGAGACAATTTGATGTGGTGGCCAGAGGCAGCTCGTCCAATGATGTCCGCGAGGGCCATATACTCTCCCAAACCGTCTCTGATCGCCGACCCGTGCCCCTGTTTCTCAAATGCCGAGATCAACAGCCGCTCCATCAGGCGCCGACAGAGGACTGCGCACCCGTTGTAGAACCCATAATGGTAGCAGCCGTTAATTTCTGCGACCAACCGAGCCAAATACGCTGGCCCAGTGGCAAATAGGTCCGCCCTGATGAGATGGTCGTCGGTCTGGACGGGCTCTGAGTTCCTACACAACGGTAGATACTTGTCGTCGAGCCGAGATTTGCTGGCCAAGCGCAGCCGTACGCTACCGGAAGTCTTTCCCTTTATAACGTCGGAATTTCTGAGCAGCTGCTCCCGGAAGCGCGTCAAATTAACTCTGCCCTTGAGGGCAAGATCATGCATCAACTCGGCAAGATAAGCGGGCGTCACCTCAGTTGTTGTCCGCCCCCGCTCTAAAAACCACATTAGAGCAACTGCGCATCCAACTTCCGTCAGGCCATTCTTTGCAATCTTCTGAGCGAATTGCCTAAGCTCGGTCTGCATCCTCGGCCATCAACCATTTCTGAAATTCAGACCGAGCATTCGCAGTCAATCGATAGGCGGATGGCGCACCGCCCCTTTGACGTTTTCCGCTCAACAAGAATTGCTTCGAGTGTTTTTTCATGACCCTCGAAATCGACGGCAAATCAATGCGCACGTCGAGGGCCTCCAAAATGCGATGAACCGCTCCGGATGTGAGCGCCTCATCCGAGAACCAGAGGGGAAACGCAGCCTTGTTGTAAAGGTCCCGGGGGGCATGAAGTATCTTACGCTCGATCTGGCGAAAGTGCTCACTCTCCTTGACTCGGTTCGCAACGTCGGTGGGGTCTGGGCCGTTTGCTGTCTTCGAGTCTGTAGGTACTGCCGGGGCGGGGCGCCGGGAAGACGCCTTACGCTCCTCGCGACCAGAGCCCCCCTCCGGGCTTTCACGGCGTCCCTTGCTGGGGCCGAGCTGCTGCCACCATCGCTCCAGCAGGTGATCAACGTCGGAGCGTGCCCCCTCAAGCTCAATTTCGGCATCTCCAGAGCGCAGCCGGATCTTGACTAGATCAGACAAACTATCGTCTCCCGATGAACTAATCTACAGGTTGCGGGAACTGAAGGAGACAGTCAAAGGAATGAAGACGTCCGAGTTTAGAAATCCACCGCAATCGTGGAATTACGTTCGCAACAAGGCCTTAGCGCACCTACATCATCGGGCAAACAATCGTGGGGCCTGTAGTTGTATGTGCGCTCCGTGAGAGCCCTCGAGCTGCGCGCTATCCGGGAATACAAAACTCTGCTACAAAGTGGAATGATTCGGGCGCAAAATACTTAGGAAAATCAACGAAGAAGCTGAAGCGCGGCAGTACCCACCCAACTGTACCAGCCTTCATCCCACTGAATTCCCTTTGAACCTGGTTTGGCGCGCGAACTGCCGCGACACTTGTGCTGTGACGCGTCGGCCACCCGTGCTTGCGAATCCGGGAGCGTTCACTCACAATTCCGCCAAACTTTGCGCTGGGGGATTTAATGAAGCTTTTTCAAGCAGTGAGTTTCCAGCCTGGATGGCTGCTTGCCGTCCCGTTTTTGGTTTCGATCTGGTCCACGGCGGGCCATGCCTATACCGCCGAACAGCAGCAGGCCTGCACGGGCGATGCGTTCCGCTTGTGCAGTTCCGACATTCCCGATATCGACCGCATCACGGCCTGCATGATCCGCAACAGATCGCAGCTTTCGCCGCCTTGCCGCGCGCATTTCAGGGCCGGACCCGAGCCGGATGAAGTTGCGGCGAGGTCCGTAGGCCGGCCGACGGTGATCCGGCCGGCAACGCCGCGCAAGGCCGTGAGCGCCAAGCCGCGCAAGACCAAGAAGCCGGCGAAACCGGCAGCGTGACGGACATCACGCGACGTCAAGGCTTCCTACGCGCGGCAGACTGACGCCTTGTTTATGGTGTCCGCAATGAACATCTGCTCAAGCGAGAGGAGAGGGTTCGTTGAGTCAACATCAGAAAGAACTCGACCGGCATTTTGCCTGGTTCGAGAAAAAGCTACCGCCGGGGCCTTCGAAGTTTGTTAGCTGGGTGCGCAAGCCGTCGTCGTTCTACGTTCGAATTCCGCTCGCGTTTCTTTTGATCGTCGGCGGTTTTCTCAGCTTCCTGCCGGTGCTCGGACTCTGGATGCTGCCGCTCGGACTCCTTTTGTTCGCACAGGACGTGCCGCCGCTACAGAAGCCGATGGCGCGGGGACTTGGATGGATCGAGCGCAAATGGCTCGAACGTCAGCGCGCGAAATTCGAACGCGAGCGCGCAAAATCCACGCAGTGAACCGATCAAGGCATTCAATCGATTCCGCTTTCGGTTGTCGGCGCGCTGTGTGCGGTGTGACTCAAAAACCAGCCTTATTGGCAATTCAGTGTCTTCATCGCGGCATCCAGTAAATTTTTCTTTCGCGAATCAGTCCGCTGATTCATTTTCGGCTTCTGGGGTCAACTGGAGGCCAAGGTATGAACGTAATTGTTTTTGCATCACGTAAAGGGGGCTCGGGAAAAAGTACCCTGGCTGCTCATCTCGCCGCTCATGTTCACAAGGCGACTAAACCCATCCTGCTGGTCGATGCCGATCCGCAGGGCTCACTCACGCTCTGGCACAAGCTGCGCGGCACCAATGAGCCGCCGATCAAGGCCGCGGTGAATTCCGTCAGCGGCATTGTCGCTGCCGCCAAGCGCGACGGCATCGAATGGGTGTTCATCGACACGCCGCCGAATCTGTCGGCCGTCGTCGACGACGCGATCCGCAATGCAACGATGGTGATCATTCCGGCGCGGCCGGGCGTGTTCGACGTCAACGCGGTGCAGGAAACGATTCAGAACTGCCGCTCGGCGCGCAAGCCCTACGCGGTCGTGATCAACGGCGCGCCCGCTGAACGCGATGGGGCCGAGAGCCGCATCGTCACCATCGCGCGTGAAGCGCTGGCGAAATTCCGCGCGCCGGTCTGGAGCGGACAGATCACCAACCGCGCCGACCTGTTGATGGCGCTGAGCCAGGGCGAAGGCGCCCGCGAATATTATGCGGAAGGCCGTGCCGCGGCGGAGATCGCCAGGCTATGGGGCGCGATCGAACGTTCGATCAAGGCGATCCGCGGAACGGCGTCGGCATCGGGCGCCATGCACAAGCAGGCGGCGTAACAACGCCGCTTTGTCTTTTCGGATTGTTGAAGACGCGCGGTGTTCCGCGCGTTTTTCTTTTGGGCTTTGAGAAAATGTCGCCGCGTCATTGCGAGGAGCTCGCGATAAAATCGCAAAGCAATTTTGCGCTCACCATGACGGTGGAGTGGAGCGGGGGCCTTACGCCACCATCAGCACATAGAACACGACGACCGGCGACAGCGTCAGGATCACCGACCAGATGCCAACGGCCCACACAATGTCCTCGGTGGAAAAGCCCTGTTCGGGCAGCCTGTTGTTTTCGAAATGCACGACGCGCCCCGCGTTTCTTGTTGCTCCGGATAGTTTGATACGCGATCGATTTTAAAAACCTGGTTGCGATTTCGCTTGCAATTGAACGCACCTGCTACCGCGGGTTAACCACCGCCGAGCCTGGTTAACGCGTGGTGACCGCACAATGTCAAAGTCGAAACTACGTCCCGTCCGCAACGTTAGAATTTTACGCGTATGGATCTCTCAAGAAAAAACTTCGGGTCGATTCCGTGACCTTTCATCTCAAGAAATTTCCGATCGGCGATTACGCCCAGAGCATGCACGACGTTCTCTTGGTGTCGTCATTCGCCGCGTGGGCGATACTGCTCGGCTTCGCGCCTGTCATGACCTATCGGCTGCTCCTGGGCTAAAGCTCATTGCTCCCGCTCTCCATCTGGGGCGAGCGGGAGCCGGCATCTTTCGATCCGATCATGCCCGCCGCAACAACGGCGGCCTGTGACGCTCGATTTCCTCATCCAACAATTCCGCCAGCTCCGCGCTCACTTCCACCATTGGCAGGCGCACTTCCGCGCTGTCGATCAGCCTGCTGCGCGCCAGGCAATACTTGGCGGGCGCCGGGCTCGGCTCGGCAAACAACAGTCGCGTCAGTCCGGAGATTTTCTTCCAGCAGACAAGCGCGCCCTCGCGGTCGCCCTGCATCAATAGCGTTCGCACCGATGCAAAGGCTTCGGTCTGAAGATGCGCTGACAACAGGATCGCGCCGTCAGCGCCGTCGCTGAGCCCTTCGTGATACTGCGCATCCTCGCCGGTCAGCACGCGAAAGCCGGATGGACGCCTGCTCAGGAAATCGATCGACTGCGCGCGGTCGGCACTGCAATCCTTCATGCCGACGATGTTCGGATGCGCCGCGAGTTGCAGCAGTGTCTCGTTGGTGATGTTGACGGCGGTCCGGTAGGGGATGTTGTAGAGCACAATGGGGCGTGCGGCGCGGCCGGCGAGCGCGGTGAAATGCTGGAGCAGGCCGCGCTGCGATGGCCTGATGTAACAGGGACTTGCGATCAGATAGCCGTCGATCGGCCAGGCTGCCGTCTCGTCCAGCGCATCCAGCATCTTCGCGGTCGAGGCGCCGGACAGGCCGAGCAGGATCGGCAGATGCTGCGTGCCGGCGGCGAGCTCGCTGCGTGTCACTGTCACCAGCTGCTTGAGTTCAGTGATGCTGAGCGACATGCCTTCACCTGATGTCGCCGCCAGAATGAAGCCGTCGACCGGGCCGGCCGCATAATGCCTGACGAGCCGGCGCAGCGAAATCTCGTCGAGTCCGCCGTCCCGAAACGGCGTGATCAGCGGCAGCCACAGGCCCTGCAGCCGGCTTGTCAGATCGCTAGTCGAAGGTTCAGTCATCGTTCCATCTCCTCATGGGTAAGCCGGAGACGGGACCAATAAAAAAACCCCGTCCAGACGGCGGGGCTTCGGATCGCGGGCTTGCGGCAGTTCAGCGCGCGCGTCGATCTCGGGTCCCCGGGTGGGGACCTTTTTTCGACGACAGAGCTGCACACGAACGCGTGATCATGTGCGGATCATGGTTGCGAGGAACGTCGATGTCAACCGGCGCAGCCACATGACACCTGTATGATGGGCTTGAACATGAAAAAAAAAGCCGGGCCCGAAAGAGCCCGGCTTGAGGTATTGGCCACGTGAGGCCGACACAATCACCTTCCAAGAGGGATTACTGAACCGCCACGTCACTGGAGGAGGGGGACATATGCGCGACGCAACCGCTCAGCGTTTGAACACTATGATCCTCATCCGTGCCTTGCAGCAAGCGTCCAAGCCGCATGTCAGACATGCGGTGAGCGGGGCCTCTATAAAATCGGCTAATCCGCAGAAGGGATGACGAAGTGGCGCCGCCCTACGACGGCCAGCGCTGCGCTTTGCTCACCACGAAATCGCGGAACACCTGCACACGTGCAACCGTCTTCAACTCTTCGGGATAGACGAAATAGGTGTCGAGCTGGATCGAATCGGATTCGCCGAACAGCTGCACCAGGCGGTAGTTTTCCTCGACCAGATAGTCCGGCAGCGCCGCAATGCCGAGCCCCTGCTGGCAGGCGCGGACCAATCCTAAGATGTTATTCACCTTGAAATAGGCTTCGCGCGGGCCGGAACCGTTGCGGCCGGCGTCGATCAGCCAGCTGCGGTTCTGCAGATGTGTCGGAACCTGTGCATCGCCGAGCATGATGATGCGGTGGGAATCGAGATCATCAAGCGTGCGCGGCGTGCCGAAGCGCTTGATGTATTCCGGTGAGCAATAGGCATGGAAGCCGATCGAGAACAGCTTGCGCTGGATCAGGTCCGGCTGGGTCGGCTTGCGGGTCCGGATCGCGACGTCAGCTTCGCGCATCGACAAATCGAGATCCTCATCGGTGACGATCAGCGATATGCGGATGTCAGGATAGAGCGCGGTGAATTCGTCGAGCCGCGGAATCAGCCAGTTGATGCCGAGGGCAGGGGGCGTCGTGATCTTCAGGTCGCCGCTCGGCCGCTCGCGGCTGTCGGTCAGCTTGGCGCGCGCTGCCTGTAGCTGCATGAATACGTCATGCGCAGTGCGGAACAACAGGTCACCCTGCTCGGTGAGGATGAGCCCGCGCGCATGGCGGTGGAACAGCGACACCGAGAGCTCCTGCTCGAGTGCACTCACCTGCCGCGACACCGCCGATTGCGAGAGCCCAAGTTGCTCGCCGGCATGGGTGAAGCTTCCCGCTTCCGCCGCCGCGTGAAACACCTTCAGCTTGTCCCAATCCATGTCCGTAAATCCGTCCCGCGTTCGAGCCATGATTATTCTGCCGCCGCGCGATCGCTCGCGCGCAAAGCCAGGAAACGTTCGGCCTCAAGGGCCGCCATGCAGCCAAGGCCGGCAGCCGTCACCGCCTGCCGGTAGGTTTCGTCGGCGACATCGCCGGCAGCGAACAGGCCGGGAATCGATGTCGCGGTCGAGTTCGGCGCCACCTCGACATAGCCGGAGGGTTTCAGCTTGACCTGGCCTTTGACGAGGTCAGTTGCGGGCGCGTGACCGATCGCGATGAAGACACCGTCCGCCGGCACCTCGGTCAGTTTGCCGGTCTTGACGTTCTTCAGCCGCACATGGGTGACCTTGTTCGGATTCTCGACGCCAAGGATCTCATCGATCGCCGAGTCCCAGATCACTTTGATTTTCGCGTTCTTGAACAGGCGGTCCTGCAGGATGCGCTCGGCGCGGAAATGATTGCGGCGGTGCACGATCGTCACCTGCGAAGCGAAGTTTGTCAGGAACAGCGCTTCCTCGACCGCAGTGTTGCCGCCGCCGACCACGATCACTTCCTTGCCGCGATAGAAGAAGCCGTCGCAGGTCGCGCAGGCCGAGACGCCGAAGCCCTTGAACTTCTCTTCCGAGGGAATGCCGAGCCAGCGCGCCTGCGCGCCGGTGGCGAGGACCACCGTCTCCGCCAGATAGACATCGCCGCTATCGCAGGTCAGGCGGAACGGGCGCTGCGCCAGTTCGAGTTTGGTGACGAGATCGGTGACGATCTTGGTGCCGACATGCGCTGCCTGCTTCTCCATCTGCTCCATCAGCCAGGGGCCCTGGATGACGTCGGCGAAGCCGGGATAATTCTCCACGTCGGTGGTGATGGTGAGTTGTCCGCCGGGCTGGATGCCTTGGATCAGGACGGGCTCCAACATCGCGCGCGCCGCGTAGATCGCCGCGGTGTAGCCGGCGGGGCCGGAACCGATAATGACGACCTTGGCATGAATAGGCGCAGGCATCGGCGGATCCCTCTCTTATTCGGGGGTTGTTTTTGACTGAGCAGAAAGCGCCGGAAGGAGGTCGGCGGCGCCGAAAGTGTCAAATCCAAGTCTAAGATATCTGGGTAGCTATGCAAGATTTGCAATTCATCCCAGCGAATTTTCCCCGGAACCGAATTCACAATCGCGAAATTGGGCGTTTCGTGCGCAATAAAATTGCGCAAGGCGTCCGGCCTGCGCTAAGAGATTGCCGGCAAAAGCCGCTTCAAGGCGGCCAAAGTTAGGGAACCCGACGCGCGTGTCGAAGAATCTGGACGAAATCGACCTCAAAATTCTTGCCGAGATTCAGGCCGATGGCCGAATCACCAACGTGGAACTGGCCAAACGCGTCGGTATTTCGCCCCCGCCCTGCCTGCGCCGGGTCCGCACCCTGGAGGAGGAGGGCTACATCCAGGGCTATCGCGGCCTGCTCGACCCGCGCCGGCTCGGCTTCGACGTCACCGTGTTTGCTTCCGTTCATCTGTCCAGCCAGGCGGATGCGGATTTGCGCGCGTTCGAGGATTTCGTGCGCGCCGAGCCGTTGGTGCGGGAGTGCTGGATGTTGTCGGGCGAGGTGGACTTCATCCTCAAATGCGTCGCACCCGACATGGCGACGTTTCAGGAGTTCGTCACCCACCTGACCGCGGCGCCGCACGTCCGGAACGTCAGGACGTCGCTGGTGCTGCACAATTCGAAATATGAAGCGGCGGTGCCGCTCGATGTGAAGGTGGCGGGGTGAGCTTTACCTCTCCCGCTTGCGGGGGAGGTCGCATCGCATCGAAGGATGCGATGCGGGTGGGGGAAACTCTCTCCACGCGAGCGGTGTGACTCGCGGCGGCACCCCCACCCCAACCCTCCCCCGCAAGAGCGGGAGAGGGAGCGCTAGTCCCGGCGCGGTGACTAAGTCTCACTTCTTCCGCATCGTGGCGTCGAGGCTGATCGGGCCGCCGCCTGCGGTCGAAAGATAGAGGCAGGCGAAGCAGAACAGGATCGCGAGCGTGCCGCCGTTGATGAGCGGGAAAAAGCTTCTCGGCGCGTGACCGATGAAGTAGGCGAATGCCATTTCGCCGGCAAGAATGAAGGCGACGGGCCGTGTGAACAGTCCGAGCAGCAAAAGCGCGCCGAAGATCAACTCAATCAGGCCGGCGGCTCCCGAGAGCGACATCAATTGCACCTTGTTGAGGAAGGCGTAAGCGTTCCCCTCCGGAATTGTCGGAAACTTCAGAATCTTCGCGACGCCGTACTGAAACAGCAGCAGCCCGGTGATGAAGCGAACCAGGCTCAGCGCCTGTGGCTGAAATTTCGCGAGCAGCTTATCGAATTGGTCCATGTTAACGTCCCCCTTGTTTGACGCGCTAGGAACTAGCGTGACGAGATTACACGGTGTTGGCGAATCTCGTGTGATGCCGAGACAACACCAGTGAAATTGAATCATTCCCACTGCTTCGCGACATTGTCGCGATTGCGGCGCAACAAGATCGCGTTCGGGCACACACACGAGTCCGCCGCTTCGATCGCACTCCCTTGCGGAAAGACGAAGCCTCGCAGCGCAAACTCATTTGGTTATGAACCATAAGCATTCCCCGAAGCGCCGGATATTATGAAATCCGCCGCATCACCACTCACAATGCTGTCAGCACGCGGCAACAAAAAGCCGCGTCGGAAGACGCGGCTTTGTCGCAACAGTAACTCGCAGGTGACTACCGCCACTCCACCTTGGTGATCTCGTAGGCCTTGGCGCCGCCGGGCGCCATCACTTCGACGGTGGTGCCCTTCTTCTTGCCGATCAGCGCGCGCGCGAGCGGCGAGGTGATGGAGATGCGGCCCTTCTTGGCGTCAGCCTCGACTTCGCCGACGATCTGCCACACCGCCTTCTTCTCGGTATCCTCGTCAACCAGCGTGACGGTCGCGCCGAACTTGACGGTGTCGCCGGACAGTTTCGAGATGTCGATCACGTCGGCGCGCGCGAGCTTGTCTTCGAGCTCGGCGATGCGGCCTTCATTGTGTGACTGCTCTTCCTTGGCAGCGTGATATTCCGCGTTCTCGGAGAGATCGCCATGCGAGCGCGCCTCGGCGATATGCTCGATGATGCGCGGACGATCGACCGACTGGCGCTGCTTCAACTCGAACTCCAGGGCGGCATAGCCGCTCGCAGTCATCGGAACCTTGTCCATCATCTCTTCCGTCCTTCCGTCGTGCCGCCTCGCCCGGGACGCCTGCGCGCACGAGGTATTTACTAGATTTCGATTCGGGCTTTCCTGGCTCGATCCGAGCCTGACAGCCTATTAATTTTCGGCCCCTTTCGGGGCCGATTCAACATCCAACCAAGCGGTGAGTTCCAGCCATATGGCTGTATTGCCAATCGTTTAGCGGGCATTTGCCCAGCCAACGATCAGTTTTCGGAAAAGTAACTCTGCAGCGTGCGGACCTCAAGGTCCCCGCCCAGATAGGCGCGGATGCCCTGGGCGGCCGCAACAGCACCCGAAAGAGTGGTGTAATACGGCACTTTATGCAAGAGGGCAGCCCGACGTAGCGAACGGCTGTCGGCCAGCGCCTGTGGTCCTTCGGTGGTGTTGAAGACGAGCTGGATATCGCCATTGGTGATGGCGTCCACAATGTGCGGCCGTCCCTCCAGCACCTTGTTAACCTTCTCGGTCGGAATACCCTTGTCGGTCAGGAAGCGCTGCGTGCCTGAAGTCGCCATCACCTTGAAGCCGAGCGAGTGCAGCAGCCGCACCGCTTCGGTGATGCGGTTCTTGTCGGTCTCGCGCACCGAGACGAAGACCGTGCCCTTGCGCGGCACGCGAGTGCCGCCGCCGAGCTGGCTCTTGGCAAAGGCGATCTCGAATGAGCGGTCGATGCCCATGATTTCGCCGGTCGAACGCATTTCCGGACCGAGCACGGTATCGACGCCGGGGAACCGTGCGAAGGGGAAGACCGACTCTTTCACACCGACATGGCCAAGCTGTTTCTTCTTCAGCTTGAAGTCGGCCAGCTTCTCGCCGGCCATGATCCGTGCAGCGATCTTGGCCACCGGCATGCCGATCACCTTAGCGACGAACGGCACGGTGCGCGAGGCCCGCGGATTGACTTCGAGCACATAGATCTCGCCGTCCTTGATCGCATACTGCACGTTCATCAGGCCGACGACGTCGAGGCCGAGCGCGAGCTCGCGGGTCTGCCGCTCGAGCTCCTCGATCATCTTCGCATCCAGCGAGTGCGGCGGCAGCGAGCAGGCGGAATCGCCGGAGTGAATGCCGGCTTCCTCGATGTGCTCCATGATGCCGACGATGAAGGTGTCCTTGCCGTCGCAGAGACAATCGACGTCGACCTCGGTGGCATCGGACAGATAGCGATCGAACAGCAGCGGATTCTTGCCGAGCACGGTGTTGATCTGCCCGGTCTTGTCGTTGGGATAGCGCGCCTTGACGTCGGCAGGCACGAGCTCAGGCAGGGTGCCGAGCAGATAGTCGTCGAGCTGGGTCTCCTCGCGGATGATCTGCATCGCGCGGCCGCCCAGCACGTAGGACGGGCGCACCACCAGCGGCAGGCCGAGATCGGCAGAGACCAGCCGCGCCTGCTCGACCGAATAGGCGATGCCGTTCTTGGGTTGTTTCAGCTTCAGCTTGTCGAGGATGCGCTTGAAACGGTCGCGGTCCTCGGCGAGGTCGATGGCGTCGGGCGAGGTGCCGAGGATCGGCACCTCGGCGGCTTCCAGCGCGCGCGCCAGCTTCAGCGGGGTCTGGCCGCCGAACTGCACGATCACGCCGTGCAGCGTGCCGTTCTGCCGCTCAGTTGCGATGATTTCGAGCACGTCCTCGGCGGTGAGCGGCTCGAAATAGAGCCGGTCGGCGGTATCGTAGTCGGTCGACACCGTCTCCGGATTGCAGTTGACCATGATGGTCTCGTAGCCGGCGTCATCAAGCGCGAAGCAGGCGTGGCAGCAGCAATAATCGAATTCGATGCCCTGGCCGATCCGGTTCGGGCCGCCGCCGAGGATGATGACCTTCTTGCGGTCGGAGGGCGCGCTCTCGTCGGCCAGCGCGCCGGCAAACGGCGCCTCATAGCTCGAATACATATAGGCGGTGGGGGAGGCGAATTCGGCGGCGCAGGTGTCGATGCGCTTGAACGCCGGGCGGACGCCGAGCGCGTGCCGCCTCGCCGTCACCTCGGCCTCGGTGGTCTCCGCCAGCACCGCGAGACGCGCATCGGAGAAGCCCATGGCCTTCAGCATGCGCATGCCGTAGCCGTTCGGCGGCAATCCGTTCGCCCGGATCTTGGCCTCCATATCGACGATGCCGCGCATCTCGCTGAGGAACCACGGATCGATCTTGCAGGAATTGAAGATCTCCTCATTCGACCAGCCGAGCCGCATCGCCTGCGCCACCTGCAGGATGCGGTTCGGCGTTGGTGTGCCCAAGGCGGCGCGGATCGCATTCTTGTCGTCGCCGCGCCCGAGCCCCTCGATCTCGATCTCGTCGAGCCCGGTGAGGCCCGTCTCGAGCCCGCGCAGCGCTTTCTGCAGGCTCTCCTGGAAGGTGCGGCCGATCGCCATGACTTCGCCGACCGATTTCATCGAGGTGGTCAGCGTGGTGGAGGCGCCGGGAAACTTCTCGAACGCAAAGCGCGGCACCTTGGTGACGACATAGTCGATGGTCGGCTCGAACGAGGCCGGCGTGGCGCCGCCGGTGATGTCGTTGGCGATTTCATCGAGCGTGTAGCCGACCGCGAGCTTGGCGGCGACCTTGGCGATCGGAAAGCCGGTGGCTTTTGAGGCAAGCGCCGACGAGCGCGACACGCGCGGGTTCATCTCGATCACGACCATGCGGCCGTCGTCCGGGTTGACGCCGAACTGCACGTTGGATCCGCCGGTCTCCACCCCGATCTCGCGCAGCACCGCGATCGAGGCGTCGCGCATGATCTGGTATTCCTTGTCGGTCAGCGTCAGCGCCGGCGCCACCGTGATGGAATCGCCGGTGTGCACGCCCATCGGATCGAGGTTCTCGATCGAGCAGACGATGATGCAATTATCGTTCTTGTCGCGCACCACCTCCATCTCGAACTCTTTCCAGCCGAGCACGGATTCCTCGATCAGCACTTCATTCGTCGGGGAGGCGTCGAGGCCGCGTTCGATGATATCGAGAAACTCTTCCTTGTTGTAGGCGATGCCGCCGCCGGTGCCGCCCATGGTGAAGGAGGGACGGATGATTGCGGGCAGCCCAATCTCGGACAACGCCATCAGCGCCTCGCCGAGCGCGTGCTCCTGATAGCGTTTGCGGCGTTCGCTCTCGCCGAGCGTCCACTGTCGTTCTAGTTCTTCCAGCGCTTCGCCGGAAAGCTTCTCCCGTTCAGCCAGATATTTGTCGCGATAGGACTTCTTCAGCGCCGAGGCATTGGCGAGCCGTGACTTCGGCGTCTGCAGGCCGATCTTCTCCATCGCATTGCGGAACAGCTGGCGGTCTTCGGCCTTGTCGATGGCGTCAGCAGTGGCGCCGATCATTTCGACGTCGAATTTGTCGAGCGTGCCCTGGCGGCGCAGCGACAGCGCGCAGTTCAGCGCGGTCTGGCCGCCCATGGTCGGCAGCAGCGCAAAGCCGCCGGGGATGACGTTGCGTTCCTTCTCGATGATCTTGGCGACGATCTCGGGCGTGATCGGCTCGATATAGGTCGCATCAGCCAGTTCCGGATCGGTCATGATGGTGGCCGGATTGGAATTGACGAGGACGATGCGATAGCCCTCTTCCTTCAGCGTCTTTACCGCCTGGGTGCCGGAATAATCGAACTCGCAGGCCTGGCCGATCACGATGGGTCCGGCGCCGATAATCAGGATGGTCGAGATATCTGTTCTTTTGGGCATCAGCTCTCAGACGGGATTTTGGGCACAAAAAAAGGGCGCGCAGCCGCGCGTCCCCTAAGCCAAAGAGCGCGGGTCTCCCTCGCGCGCGGGTGGTCTTTAGACCAGATTCCGCACCCGCGAAACCCCCAAAAACGGGCCATCAACGGGGAAATTCAGGGTTCTGGAAGGGCTTGGGAAGGACTTGCCGAGCCGAGGTCCGCCTTCGCCACGCTACGGCGCGACAGCCTTCGCCACTGCTGGCTTGCCGAGCCGAAGCTGCGGAGCAGCGAAGGCTGGAGGCCCGGCCTGGATTTGAACCAGGATAAAGAGCATTGCACTGCTCCCGCGTCGTCGCTTCCGCCACCGGGCCGCGGCCATCATGGCTGATCACGGCGCGGTGAACCATGCTTAGCGTGCTTTAGGGTTAACAACCTTAGGGCGCGGCAGGGATCAACTAAGCTGGAGGGCGTGCCGGGCCACGAAGGTCATCCGCCAAGGGTTGTGGCCGATGTTCTGATGCGCGCGCGAGGTAGAGAAGCCGGCCTGGGCGAGCTTCTCGATCATCGCATTCTCGCTGTAGCGCTGCAGCCCGATGCGGGTGCGCAGCTGCCGGTAGTCGGAAAGCGCCGTACTGGCGAGCCCGTACAGGGCGTCTTTGAGGAAGCCGTGAGAGCGTGCGAATTTCAATAGCGCCAGCACGTCTCTGAACATACCGACCTCCGGGCGCAGGACATCGCCCACTACCAGCCGGCCGTTTGGCTTCAACAGCCGGTGAATGATGGCAAACGCTGAATCCAGTTCCTGCGGAGTCATGTATTGCGTGACCGAATTCATCACGACGAGATCGACCGAGCCTTCCGCCATTCGCGTGAGATCTTCAAGCGAGCGGACGCGGATCTTGGTGTTCGGCGCGAAGCGCGCGATCAGCCGGCCGCGAACGCCGGGTGCCGGCTCGGCCAGATAGAGCTTGGCGCAGGCGTCCGCCACCTTGGCTGCCGATAGCGCTTCGCCGCAGGCATAGTCCAGCACGACGGAGTCGGGCGAGGCGATATAGCCAATGATATCGCGCGCGATCAGCTGAAAATGCAGATCCCGATGCAGCTTGCTCGCATAAATCGTATGCGTGGAATCGTAATAGTCGATCCATTCATCCATGCGTGCGTGCCCAGCCAAACAGCCGGTTCCCCTGCCGGAACCAGCCAGAGAGTGATGCGTTAGGTCGTCCGGCGGCCGATGTCCATCGCCGCCTCAATCCGGTTCCTAACAGGAAGGTGTAACGTGAGCAAAACCAACAATAAATCCGACAAGGTATCCCCTGACCTCGACACGCCGACCGATCTGGCGCCGGCTGCGGTAGAGAAGATTTCGGCATCGCTCAACGTCCTTTTGGCGGACGCCTTCGCGCTTTACCTGAAGACCAAGAACTTCCACTGGCACGTCAGCGGCCGGCATTTCCGCGATTATCATCTGCTGTTGGACGAGCAATCGGAAGCGATCTTCGCCACCACCGACCAGCTTGCCGAGCGGGTGCGCAAGCTCGGCGGTATCACGCTGCGCTCGATCGGGCAGATCGCCAAGCTGCAGACCATCCAGGACAACAACGAATCCTATGTCCCGCCGCGCGAGATGCTGCGCGAATTGATGGAGGATAACAAGAAGATGGCGACGGCGATGCGCAAGGCACACAAGCTCGCCGACGACAATGAGGACCGAGGCACCGCCCAGTTGCTCGAATTGTTCATCGACGAGACCGAGCGTCGCACCTGGTTCCTGTTCGAGGCCAGCCGCCAGGACGGCGCCAACGCGGCCTGAGTGCGCATATGCGTTCGTGGATTCGCAGGATGGGCCTCGCTCGCCATCCCTGCGTTCTGCGGCGGGCACGCCGAGCTATGTCAGCTTGCTGGCCCGTCTGCAGATGGGTCACTGGCCAGATGATGCCCGGCGTGTTTTCGGCGCCAGTAGCCAGGATGGAATAAACGCAGTTCGCCGCCACCAGCGCTGGCAGCTACTTCGTCACCACCCGGCGCGCCGGCGTCAGTGTGCTGGTGGGCGCCATCGGCGAGATCGAGAACGTCAGCCAGGTATTCCACCCCGAAGGCCGGTTCTCGGCTGCGAATTCGCCGTAGCCTTTTAGGTTGAGATATCCCTGCATGTCGCCGACCGGAAAAAGAATTCCGATCTGCGGACCAATGCCGAAGACACGCGAGCGGAACCCGCCGAGCGCCGGATGTTGACCGAAGTCGTCGGTGATCTGCTGATATCCATATCCGACGAAGCCGACGAAAACCTGCTTGGAAAGGAATTGCGAGATTCCCCAATCGACGTGGAAGTCGATCCCGTTCTGGTACTGCGTGTGATTATTCTTGAAGTTGTAGGTAAATCCGGCGACGGCGGAGAATTCGTGCCCAGCGGCCGGATTGAAGTAGGTGTAGCCGCCGCCCGCGTCGATCGCGGCGTGACCGATGCCGAGGTTGCTGAGGCGTGCAGGATCGTAGGCGCCGACCGGAATGTCTCCGGTCAGATAGGTCATGAAATTGTGCACGCCGGCATTCCACTTCAGCGTGGCCTGCGGATAGAGGTCGCCGACCGAAGTGAGTGAATCCGAGATGCTCCCCGTGCGGGTTATCACGAGCGGCCCGATTGCGGTGGTGAGCGTTCCATCGATGCCGGTGCTTGCTCGGCCGAATATGCCGGTGACGCCGATTGCAAGTTGGCCGCCAAGCACCGGTGTACCGAAAGTGTAAGTGGGATTCAGAAGAATCAGATCGGCTTGCGCGTTCAGACTGGCATTGAAATCCACGTTGACTGTTGCCGGGAATCTGCCGATCTGGATCTGCCTTGCCGCGGCGACGGCGCCAGATGCTTCGACCGAGGTGTGATAATACACCGCGGCCATGGACCAGCCCGGCACCTGTGGTGTCGCGGCAAGGCTGGAGAAGCGTCCGGGAAGCCAGTACGAAACACCGCTCTCGTCGGCGTATGCCGCGTGGGACACGAAGCCGAGCAGCGCCACGGCAGCGCTGAAACTTGAGTGGATCAGCCAACGCCGAGATTTTTGTTTGCAAGATTTTCGTTTGGATGTGTCGCGTGTCATTTGTCTGCCCCAAATGGCCGGAGATCACATTGCAACCACGGACGAGGTCACGTGCCTCGCCAACGTCCGCTTCGCCTTGATCGCCGCCGCGACAAGGGTTGAGTACATACTACCCGAAGTCGCGTTGTAATGCGGCATCAGTGGGCTGAAATCGCCCGTCGCAAGACAGCATCGGTTGCTGCTGATGGTGTCAGAGATAGGCGGCATAGGAGTTGACCCAAACCAGGATGGACATGATCAGGCCGATGACGCCGGCGTTCTCTGCAATTACGGTGGCGGTGCCAGGCATGCCGAGCCTGAGCTGGCTGCGATCGATGTCCTTCGGTATGGAGATGACAGCCGGATAGGCCTTGGCGCCGCCGATCGAGCCGACTTTGGCCAGCGTCCCGGAAACGGCGATCTCGCCCTGTCCCACGCCCTTGCGGATCCCCGTGATCGTCGCCTCATGGATGCGGCCGGGATCCTGCGTTTGCGCATATGCCTTTCTTTGAAAGCCCGTCTCCACTTTTCCGGCTAGGCTGCAAATTCCGCCAGCCGCTCGATGAACCAAAATGCCGCCAGGGATCCGATCGCATAGATCGCCGCCGCCGACGCGTAGCGTTCGAATTTCGGCGGCGGATTGATGCGCTTGGCACACGCCAATGCGCCGAGAACGACGCCGACGAAGATCAGCTGTCCGATCTCCACGCCGATGTTGAATGTGAAGAGCGCGAGCGGGATGTCGCCTTGTGGAAGGCCGATCTCCGTCAGGGCGCCGGCGAACCCGAACCCGTGAAGCAGCCCGAACGAGAACGC
Organism: Bradyrhizobium hereditatis; assembly: GCF_020329435.1. Lineage (GTDB taxonomy): Bacteria > Pseudomonadota > Alphaproteobacteria > Rhizobiales > Xanthobacteraceae > Bradyrhizobium > Bradyrhizobium hereditatis. Next base: position 242,330 of record NZ_JAGKJK010000011.1, read on the forward strand.
GACAACCCACGGCCATCTTGCCGTCAGGCTCGCCTGTCCGCGCCGCGTTCGGATGATCTCGCAGGCGAGCAGCAAGATACTGAGCGCGATGCTGGCTTCGACCGGCGGCCCGGGAACGTGCACGATTCCGAGCGTCGCCAGGCTCAGGGTAATCGAGTGCGCGACGGTGAAGGCGGTGATCGTTATGAGCAGTGCGCGGCCGCTGCGAACGATCAAGATCAAGGCCAGCACGAAAAGCAGGTGATCGTAGCCGAATAAAATGTGTTCGACACCCTGCATCAGGTAGGTCGCGGCGACTTCCAGCGAGCTACGCGAGGTTGCGATCTCGATCCACGGTTTTGACGGTCGTACCAGCGTAGTTGAAAAGGTACCATCGAGCATCTGCACGCGCGCCAGAACGTCGGTGATGGTTGCCTGTAGGCCAACAAGCTCGATGCGGGTGCCGGCGAGGCTCCCACTGGTCTCAATTACTCTGCGCTCGATCAGCGAATCCGAGAGTTCTCGGAGCACGGGCTCGGTGACGTTGCGTGCGTTCGCCGGAAAACGCAGCACCACCGGCAGGCGCATTCCTGACAAGACTGGCGTACGCCATACGATCTCGTACCGCTGCGGCGCGATCTCCGTAACCTGGAGGCAAGCCGGGCGCGCCTCATGCGCGGTCGCGGCATTAAGGAACGCGAATGCCGCGGCGATGATGCCCAGAAATGCCGACCGCATAATCAAGGGTTCTCCAACCACCCATCCCTGTCTTTTCGGCTAGTTTTTGGCTCTCTCCGGCGTCACAACCTGATAGCGCGCGCGCATGGTTTCGTAAGCCTTGCGCTTGGCTTGTGCTCGCTGGTCTTCGATCCATTCCGCCTTGATTTCGGGTTCGATCTCTTCGAAGTCTGGGACGCGGCTCGGAACGGATGTGTCGATGAAAACTAGGTGCCAGCCGTATCCGGATTCGATCGGCCCATGCCATCGGCCCGGTTTGAGGCCGGCGACTTCTCGGGCAAAGTTTGAACCAAACAGTTTGGCCATATCCTCTGCGGACCGGTCGCCGTAGTAATCACGATCCATGAAGGGATCACCCAAGGCGGCGGCATCTTGAAAATCTCCTGGCCTCCCCGCGAGCTGCTCCATGGCTTTCGCGGCAGCCTCCCGGGATCGCTCGCCGTGTTGATCGGGAGAAAAATAAACATGGCGGAACGATACGCGAGGCGGAAGGGAAAACCTCTGCGGGTTGTCCTTGAACCAGGCTCTCAGCATATCCGTCGAAGGGTCGCTATCGATTGAAGCACCTTCGGCCAGAAATTCCATCTTCTGAGCCAATCGCCGTTTGACGATCGTGTCGTTCTTGTCCAATCCGAGAGCCAAAGCTTCCCGGTAGAGCACTTCCTCCCGGACCTTAAGTTCAATAAGGCTTTGCATTTCTGCGGGAGTGGGGGGAGCTCGCCCTTGCGCAAGCCAGGTTACACCCAACTGTTCGAAGTCGGCCGGTGTCAGGACGATCCGGTTTGATTCGGATTTGGCTTCCAAATCTGGGTGCAATCGGTCGTACACCACGAACAAGATGAGGCCGACCACAAGGAAATGAAGCAGAGGCTCGTTTGCCAGCCGCCGCACTATCGAGGGCTGGGTCACCAATGTCGCATCCGAAACGGAATCGGAACGTTCAGCCGTTCCGCGGGTCGAACGATCCATTAGCTTCGAACCTTTGGAGGCAATGCGGCTGGCTGCATGTCGAGCGACCTAACTCTCGTCAGTTCGCGATCTTGGGTTCTTCAACCTCGTAGTTGACGTAGCCAAATTCGTTGCTGCGAGCGCCGAAATATTTGTCGTCCAGCTTGTAGACCGTGACCGCAAACGGAGTTTTGTCGATCGTCGTGACGAGCTGCCCGTCGCGGATAATGTAAGTGGCGGTCGAGCCGGTTACTCCGTTGTGCATTACTTCGAATGATTGCGCGGCACTTGGCGCCTTGTCCGCCACTTCGGTAACGACGCGCCGTCCATCCGCACCATAGAGGATATCGAAGTTCTTGCCGGTGACAGTGTTACGTACCTTCAGGGTCTTGCCCAGCGCAAATTCCTTTAGCTGGGCCTCGTCGAGCGCCATTGCGCCGCGCTGTTTCAGCTCGGCCACCGTCAAGCCGCGCGATGCCGTGGCGCGCGCCGTCTCGGACGGGGTGTACCAGATCGGGGATGTCCACGCGCGCTCCTGGATCGTCGAGGCCACATTGCTTGGCGGCAGCACGCCAAGCTTCTTGGCGTCGTAGGTGCTCCAGCGCGGCGTCGGAATTTGCAGCACGCGGGCGTAGTAAACTGCCTGCAGTGCGGGATCAAAATCCGGATCGGTCCACACCTGTTTGAGTTCCACCGCGCCGATCGTGTTCTTGTATGTCGCATTCAAGATGTCGACGGTGTTGCCGACTGGCGGCAGCTTTCCGGTCGCGGGATCAATCTTGCGGCCTCCGGACCATGCCACATCGTAGATCTTCTCAAAGGTCTGACCGTTCTTTGTCCAGCCTTTGACGATCTGGATGCGGTCAAGGTTGCCGTCCTCGGGATCCTTGACCGCCTGGACGATGAATGACGGCGCCTTGCCCTTTACAGCCGGCAGATCGCCGCCCATTGGCACGCCGCCCGCATAGGCGACCTTGACCCAGTCCTTTTGCTTGAGCATTTCCGGTTGGTACTCCCAGCCACCGAACAGGCGCACCTTGATTCGAACGCCGCTAGTGCCGAAGGTTTCCTTCCGCTGCATGGCTTCAAAGATCGACGCGCGCGTATTTTCCTCGGCCCACACGCCGCCCAATCCGGACGTACCCGTCTCAAGAATATTCATGCCAGATTCTATCCGGCCCGCGAGGCGACTCTGCGGGGTGGCGTCCATCAGGCCATGGTCGCCGAAGTAGTTGGACTGTGTGAAGTTGGCGGCGGTGTTGTGGGAATCGCCGGCCCCGACAAAACCGAACTTATAGGGATTGTAGCCGCGGGCGTCCTGCATCGCGAGGCCGTCAAGGTACGCCTGGCGAGCGTAGCCACCGATCAATTTGGCGGAGCTGTTATCGATGCCGATCAGGTAGTTCATGATCTCGAAATTGGCGAACTCATCGTTCGGCGAGAGATCGGGATGGGTTTCAGACGTTCCTTTGACCTGCTTGATTTCGGTCAGCGGCTCGTTGGCCAAGCGCTCCCGAGCCCACGCCGAATCGATCGGGCGGCCCTTGCCGTCAACGTCGACCGGGAACATCAGGCCGTTGCTGAGGTTGGCGTTGTGCGAGATTGCGAGCACTTCGTTGCCCGCTTTGCGCTGGTCGTTCATCCAAGCCCAGAGATCCTCCGCCTTGTCGGAATCAAGAGCCGAGAACGGTGCTACCGGCACCTTGGCGCAATCCTTGAAAAAGACATTGCGATGCATGTTTTGATTGTTGGGCATCGATGTCCACTCATACGCGCAGAATGTCGTGAACTTGCCCGGCTTGTTATACTTGTCGGCAATGGCATTGTTCTGCTGCCAAACCGTTCCGGCAACCTTTGGGTCGGTCAATTCCTTTATGGGCTGCTGCTTGGCGATCGAAGCTGCCAGGTATTGGAAGACCTTGTTGATCTCCTGCTGCGTCTTTGCCTTAAGTTTTTGGGCGATCGGAAGCTTACTGATGGGCGAGGATGGATCGTTTGCCAAACTCATCATGCCGGCGTACTCGGAATGATCTGTCACGCCCTCGAAGTCGAGCGGCCGGCCGATTTTGATCATGTAGCCTGCAGGATGCCTGATCGGCTGGCCAATCGCATATTTGTATGCATCCTCCGGTCCGGCCAGCGTGTTGCCGATGATGTAAGCGTCAAGAGACCAGCTCGTGTGCTGATGGGTCTGACCGAAATAGGCGTTGCGCTCGGGATTGCGCTGAGCAAACGCAGGTGATGCGGCCAGGCCGAAAAGTCCTGCTCCCAGTATCGTCGTGGTGAGAAAACGTTGCCTCCACGTCCTTCGCATCATCGTCTCCTACCGCATTGCCCGAATCGGCCGGGGGTCTCGACCTATCATCGACGCATCGTAACTTCGTCGTCGACGAATTCCAATCACTGCTTCATCTTGATGCCCTTCTCGGCGCGGTAGGCCTTGAAGACCACATCGATCGCTTCAATGACTTTCTTGTCCCGGTTGGCCTTACAGTGGACGATGACTTCGTGTTCGAGGGCCTTGGCCCGGTCGACCTCCATCATGTGCTTCTTGGCGAGGCCGTTGTACCAGCCGCTGTACCAGGCGGTCAGGTAATCGGCGTCTTCCTGAAAGGTGTTCGCCAATTGTGCGCAGGTCAGCTTTTGAACGTCGATGTAGCCGTTGCTGTCCGCGTAGGTCTTGAGTTCGACCTGGGCGTAAGCGGGTGCTGCAAGAGCGATGACCGCGCAGCATAAGATTGAACTCTTTCCGATCACTGGATTTTCCTTCGTTGACGATGTTGCGTCTCAATTTCTGATCAGGAACGGTCAACTGACCGGCGTTAGCCTCATCCTCGCGACGCCGAGCGCGAGATTGGCGCCGACCTAACCTTCCATCGGGGCGCGGTCGCCCGCGCTCCGACCCTGTGCGAGGCACTATTACGGGCAGACGGTGACAATCCTGCCGTAGGCATCCGCCACCTGCCTGCATGCGGGCGCGACTACCGCTGCACCGGCGGCGGCCGCGCCGACGGCCACCGCGCGGCGTGTGGTGCGCCGGGCAACGCCGGCATAACTCATCGGCGTCAAAGGGCGTCCGATCCGTGCTTCGGCAGACGATACGAGCGATGATCGCGAATCCACCGGCAACTGGCCGCTCCACACCAGTGCTGCACCCCCGGTGATGGCCGCAACCGAGAGGCGGACGATCGCTTTCGATAGCCGTGTCATTTCTTTCCTCCTGCGTTCGCGGTGCCGTGCGGCACTTCGTCGATATCACCGAGATCGCTGAGAGCGATCTTCTTTGCGGACGATTCCGGCTTGAAGGCAAAGGCATCTGCCGGCACATCGGTCTTCCATTCCTTGATACGCAGCGTGTATTGCGGTGCTTCGGCTATGCCCTTGCTAGTGATCACGTATTTGCGCGGGATCGGCCGCGCCCCGGATTCGATCCAGATTTGCCAGTCGGTCTCGACGTTGCGGAATGCCAAATGATCGCATTCGACTCCATCGATGACGCCCTTGCCGATCACAGCGCCTTCGACAACGTCGGCCATCATGACGTTGTAGACGTCCGGAAGCAGGAGGTCGGCTCCCGGGGCCACGACACCGTGCCGATCGCGCAGTACATCGATCAATTGATCGGCCGTCCCTGGAGCATCGATCTGGGCGTAATCCTTGGCGTCCTTGTTGTTTACGGTCAGCATCTTGCCATCGAATACGATCTCGATGTCGCGGTATCCCCCCGTTCGGGTGGCACGCAGCTTGTCCGGACGGCTCAACTGCACCTGGCCGGAACTGGTGAATTGGATCTTCTGCAGATTGGAGGTAATCACCTCGATATCGGAGTCGAACGTGACCGATATGGTCTTCTGGCCCGCGACGTAGTCAGACATCGCCTTGAGAAGCTTGTCGGCGTCGCTGCCTTGTGCGCGAGCCTGGGGAATGAGCGAAATGCCCATAGTCAAGATCGTGCCGATCAAGCTCGGCCATCGAGCCACTCGGCCGATCGAGTTGTCTGCGGCGTCCTTCATCTTCATCGCCTTTCTGCTTGTTTGTTCAGCGGCCGAATCGCCGTCAAGAATGCGTGTCGACCAAGGTTTTTAGGTACGATTCGACCGGTCGTTGATAAGATAAAACCCACTCCGCATTACGCAGTGCAAAATGATCTGTCGGCGCAGCGGCGTCTTGCCATTTCGCGCCAATCATTCCGAGGCAAGTTTAATCATTTCGAAGTAATCAGAGGCGCTTCCCTGCCGGTTGGCGGGCCTCAATTTGCAGCCATGATCGCCGGCGGCTTCCATGTTCCTTCGCCCGGCGGAAGGATCGATGGCGGCTCGGCCTTCGGCCAGTAAAGACGCATGACCAGGTAGATCGGGCCATTTGGAGCGGGCAGCCAGTTGGCCTCCTTGTCGGCGCCCGGTGACTTGTTCTGGATGTAAAGCGTCAGCGAGCCGTCGGCGTTTGTTTTCATGCTGGGCAGCATCGGCGAATTGATCAGATAGCGGTTGATCGGGTTTTCGATCAGCAACTGGGTTTTGCCGTCATACATGGTCAGCGACCAGAACGCGTTCACGGGCGGGAGTTGGTCCGCCGGGAACGTCAACGTGTAGTTCTTTTTGCTGCCATCGAGCGCTTGACCGTTGCCGTCGACGCGCGTGAGCGGGTACATCGCCTCCGCCGCGTCGTTGCCGTAGATGCCCGCCTGCGCCGCGGCGGCGCGCTTCAACCAGTCGCCGTTGTAGTGGGCGCTGTCGCCAGGTAGCGAACTGATCCGCCAGCCGTTGACATCCTTGCCGACATTGGCGACGGCCTCGTCAACCTTGCGCTGGCCTTCCTTCATGCCGAGGCCGACTTCCAGCTTGTCCTCCAGCGAGAGGTCCTTGAAGTTGAAGGTCTTGCCCGGGCCGACGCCGATGCGTGCAAGCTGGGCGCGTATCTCCTTCTCGTTCTCCTGGACAGGCGCGAACTGCAATGCGAAGTCGAGGTATTCGAAGAAGTTCGTCTTTACGAGCTCCTTGTCAATTTTCGGAAAGTCGATGGCCGCCGAGGCAGTCGTCGTCGGCTGTTTCAGGTAGGCTGAAAGCGTCTGCGCCTTGTAGCCGGCCTGGACCTTCTTCACACCATCGAGGTCGTCCGGATTGAAAAGCTGGGTGCGATATCCGGCCAGCGAAAATTGCGTGCTCGATCGGAACACCTTCTTGATCCCGGGTGGGGTCGCGCCCTTCCAGTCCGGCCCGACCACCATGTAGTCGCCTGCTTCGCTTCCCGTGGCACGGCTTCCGATATAACCGTAATTGTAGGTATTGCCGTCGCAGAGCATGACTGAATAGTAACGCTTGGGATCCACCGCCGGGACCGAGAGGACGATCGGCTCTGCTCGCAGGTCCATCCATACGAACGAATAGGGTGTGTCGCTGTTTGGCGTTACGATGGCTGTGTCTTTATAGGTGTATACGTTAGGTTCATTCTTGATCTGATTGAACGGAGCCTTGAACTGTCCGGAGTTGCGATCGATGGCATATTCGTACATCACCGCGTAGTTCATCACGATCGGCAAGCCGTAGATGAATCCCGCCTCGGCAATGTCCTTCGCCTTGAAGAAGCCCGGTCGGTCCTGCGCCAGAGCCGGGAAGGATTTTGCCGTCGTCGCTGTCATTGCCGCCAAGGCAGCGGAACGAAGAAGGTCGCGTTTCGTTAGCATCGAACCTCTCCTCATCCAGAAATCGGGTTTGGGATTTCATATCTGAAGCGTTGCAAACCGGCGGCCGGCGGAAGGTCGGCCGCCGCGTTTCTGTCACTCTTATTGGGCCGACAAGCCGACCGTCGTTTGCGTCTTCACAACCGGCGGGGGATTCCATTTTCCGGTCAGCGCCTCCGACTTCGGACTGTAGAGACGCATGGTCAGATTGAAGGGTCCCTTCGGTGCCGGAAGCCAGTTGGCTTCCTTGTCCTTGCCCGGGTGCTCGTTCTGGAAGTAGAGATCGAGCGAACCGTCGGCATTGTACTTGAACGGCATCCAGCTAGAGACGGCGAAGCGGTTCAGGACGTTACCGACTTGGAATCCTTCCGAATCGTAAAGGGTGATCGACCAGAACGCATGCGTCGGAGGGGCGGCGCCCTTCTCGAATGTGATCGTGTATTTGTTCGCGCCATCGAGCGGCTTGCCGGATTCGTCGCCGAGATTGAGCGGATAAATGGCGTCCTCGGGCAGGTTTGCACCGAGTCCAACCTGAGCGACGATCGCCCGCTTCAAATAGTAGTTGCCGTAAACGCCCATCGTGTCGGTGTTCATCGACCAGCCATTCGCAACCCGCGCCAGCGTCGGTAACTTCCAGGCCATCAGTTTCTGCGCGTCCTGCGGTGCGGTCTCCAGGGCTCTCTGCACGGCCGGATCGAGCTTGCCGATGTCAAAGCTCTTGCCCGGCTCGATGCCAATCTTCTTCATCTGCGCGATGATCGGCTGGTCGGTGACATGCGGCGGATGAAGCTTGAGGAGCTCGGCGGCATTGGCGAAATACACGCCCGCCGTCATGGTATCGACCTGAGTCTTTGGCGGCGTCTTCATGTCGATGCTTGGGTCGATCTTCACCTCGACCGGCTTCGGTGTCTTGCCGAATTCTGAAAGCAGGGTGACCTTGTAGCCGGCCTGGATCTTGTGAACCGCGGCGTAGTCCGCCGGGCCGTCCGTCTTGGTGCGGCCAATGACCCAGACATAGGGCGTTGGCGCTTCGATCCGTTGCGTGTCCTTTGGAAGCTTGAACTCCTCGGCAAATCTTTCGCGCAGGTCCGGCCTCCATCCTGGGGGAGTGATCAGGAACGTCCCGGCCTTGGTGCCCGTCGTCCGCCAGCCGGGTGACGCAAAGACATCGGTCCACATGTCGAGCATCGGCAATAGATAGTAGCGTCCATTGGTGTCCGGAACGGAAATGACGACGGGCTCCTTGGTCATGTCCAGCCATGAGGCGGAATACAACGTATCGAAGTTGGTTCGCACGACACCCTTGAAGTCCGCCGGCGGGTATTCGCGCACGTTAACGAACGTATTCATCGGACCCTTGAAAGGTTCTTTGCCTGGTTCGACGTTTGTAAATTGCTTGCGGGACACGTCCATCGACATGATGGGGTAGAAGTAAATGTAGGCGTCGACTGCGATTGCATGCGCCTCCTCTTCGGTGATAGCCGGCGCCGCCTGGGCCAGCGCGGCGGGTGCTGTCGCCGCACCAAGGCAGAGAGACAATGTCAGTGGCAGGATTCCTCGAAACATGTCGAACCTCCTCTTCTAATGTGTCGATTATTAACTTGCGGCTTCGTTCAATTCTCCTTGTGCGCCATCCCTTGATGGTCGCGCGACGCTTCTTTCGGTGGGCTGATCGGCAATGATATTGCCGGGGCGGCGTCGCGCGCGTGCCTTCTCGTTCAGTAATAGGATGCCACGCCGGGCAAAGTGAGCGTGTCGCCCTGCAACGCCACGCCGCGAGAGTTCAGCACGAACAGCAAGGGCACGATCTCAGGTTTGACCGGAGCAGATGGCGTGCCGATTGATTTCATGAAGGGCGGGGCTGCCGCGTGCTGAGCAATCGCTGCTTCGGGCCCGTACAACGTTGCAGTTATGGCAAGAATTCCGAAAATCTGATTCAAGCTTATGATACGCATGACAACATTCCATCTGCAAAATCGACTAAGCGATTTGAAGCATTCGCGCTTGGGCACCCAAGGGTGCGCATTTGCAAGAGAACGTGCTACGCGTTCGCAAACGCCGAGAGGCGTATGCAGATTAGAAAAATGGGTATTGGAAAAGTGATGCCACGGGCTAACGATGCCGCTTCAGCTACCTCCACGCGCGTTACGTTAGCACGGGTGTGAAATGCGGTCTAGCTATCTTAGCGGGTGCCCTTGCCGAGGAGCCTTTCTTGCGACGTTTGTCGCGCTTTTCCAATGTGTCTCACGCGCTGGTACGGCGCGTGTGCGATCCGCCGAACGGTCAGCGACGCTTACTTGGCCGAGGCAAAATGCGCGCACAAAGAACGTGCTGCGCGATTCCGATAATCAATTTAAGCATACCTGTGTGGGATCGCGTCTATGATGCGGCGGTGGCACTCAGGTGTGCGGCAGCAAGAATTTACAACTTTAAGTATTTGGAATCCAGCGATGCAGAAAATAATCGAATTCTCTGACATGGCATCATCCGGCCGTCGTGCCGCTCCCTCTGGTCAGCCGGGCGCAAGCCCTTCCCCGTCGGCGCCGCCGTCGATCGAGCCGATCTGGGCCGTGGTCGATTCATTGTCCCGCACCCTCGAATGCATCAAGGCGATGTGCGCGACAGCTCCAAGCGGACCGATCCGCGACAAGCTGGAGATCGAACGCACCAATCTCGTGATCGGGCTGTTCGTCGCGCGGATCGCGGCGATGCGGGTCAGCGCGGGCGAAACCGCGGCGGAGGCTTTGGCTGAGCAGAGTTTCCCGATCGCAAAGCGCGGGTGAGGCAAGCCGTTCTATCGCGCGCCGCGTTTCCACAGCCGCACCAGCGGCCCGTCCTCGCCGCGCACCGGATCGGTTTTCGGCAGCTTCACTTCGGGGATCGTCTTCAGCGCCTTGGCATGGTTCTCCGGCGTCGGCCGCGTGATCTGCATCGGCGGTCCGGGCGGATAGGCGCCGACCACGCAGAAGTCCGGGCTGGCGGATACGCATTGATGCCCGGTGCCAGCCGGCAGGATGGCGACGTCGCCGGCCATGATCTCGAGCTCCTTGCCGCTGGTACCACCGAAACGAACACGCGCGCGGCCACGGGCAACGCCGAGCACCTCATGCACGGTGGCGTGGTAGTGCACATAATCATAGACGCCGTTGCGCCACATCGCGCCCCAGCCATTGGCGCCGAACAATCCCTCGATGGTCTTCTCCGGATGATCGTTGGCAACGTCCACTGCGCCTTTGTAGACCAGGAACGGCAGGGGATTGTTGGGCACGAGGCCGTCACCTTCGAAGACGAATGTGAGCGGCTCGATATCGGCGTTGACGACGGACATGGTTGTTCTCCGAAAGTCCCGGCAACCATTGGACCCTCATGGTGAGGAGGCGCGCAGCGCCGTCTCGAACCACGAGGCCCGGCTGGTGCCACTCATCCTTCGAGACGCGGCTGACGCCGCTCCTCTGGATGAGTTCTGACACAATAGGATTAGTGGCATCCTACACTTTCAAACCGACGCCAGCGCCTCATGTTCCCTTCGGAATCTCGAAAACCAGGCACGTCGTCGTGGCATGCGCGAGCAGGCGACCATTGGCATCGGTGATGCGCGCCTCCGCGGTCGCGGCGCGGCGGCCGACGCTGAGCGTCTTGCCCTCGGTGCGGACCGGGCCGGTATCCTTGGTCATGCCCTTGATGAAGGAAATCTTGAATTCCAGGGTGGTGTAGCCGGTGCCGGCGGGCAAGGCGGTGTGAACGGCAAGTCCCATCGCAGAATCCAGGAGGATCGCGGCGTAGCCGCCATGCACCGAGCCGATCGGATTGTAATGCCGGAAGCCCGGAACGCTGTGGAAGATGACGTGGCCCTTCTCGGCGGTGGAGTCGAACGGCTCCACATTCTGCATGATCGGCGGTGCGGGGAGCTTGCCTTCGAAGATGGCGCGGACGAAGTCGAGCCCGGACATCGCCGCCATGATGTGCGTCGGCGTCACGCCGTATTCGACGGTGGGGGCGGTGGGCTCGTTGTGCATAGGGATACGTCCAGCGGTTTATGTGATGATCATCATAATAAACCGGGCAGGAATGGATAGCGCTTTCGGCACATGCCACATTGTCATGCCCGGGCTTGACCTCGGGCATCCATCGCTCTTCAAGAAGGATGGATTGCCGGGTCAAGCCCGGCAATGGCGAGTGGGTGTCCTACGCCCGCTTCCTCTGCCGCATCAGATCCGCGAACCGCTTGAACAGGTAATGCGAGTCGCGCGGGCCGGGCGAGGCTTCCGGGTGGTACTGCACCGAGAACACCGGCTTGCCCTTGAGCTCGATGCCGCAATTGGAGCCGTCGAACAGCGAGACATGGGTCTGCGTCGCGCCCTCGGGCAGGGTGTCCTGGTCCACGGCGAAGCCGTGGTTCATCGAGGTAATCTCGACCTTGCCGGTGGTCTCGTCCTTCACCGGATGGTTGGCGCCGTGGTGGCCCTGATGCATCTTCTTGGTCTTGGCGCCGACGGCCAGCCCGAGCATCTGATGACCGAGGCAGATGCCGAAGGTCGGAGTGCCCGATTCAATCACCTGTTGGATGACAGGCACGGCATACTTGCCAGTGGCGGCCGGGTCGCCGGGGCCGTTGCTTAAGAAGACGCCGTCAGGCTTCATCGCCAGAATGTCTTCGGCCGATGTCGTCGCCGGCACCACCGTGACCTTGCAGCCTTCGGCGGCAAGCAGGCGCAGAATGTTGCGCTTGATGCCGTAGTCGATCGCGACCACGTTGAATTCCGGCTCGCTCTGGCGGCCAAAGCCCTTTTGCCAGTCCCACGGCGTCTCGTCCCAGGTGAAACGCTGGCCGGAGGTGACCATCGGCACCAGGTCCATACCCTCGAGGCCCGGCCATTCGCGCGCCTCTTCCTTCAGACCGTGCAGGTCGAACTCGCCGGTCTTCGAATGGGCGATCACCGCGTTCGGCATGCCCTTGGAGCGGATCAACGCAGTGAGGGCGCGGGTATCGATGCCGGAGAGGCCGATGATGCCGCGGGCGCGCAGCCACTGATCGAGATGTTTGGTCGCGCGGTAGTTCGAGGGATTGGTGATGGCGGTGCGCAGGATCACGCCGCGCGCGCCGGGCGTTGCCGCCATGTTCACCGTCTCGATGTCTTCCTCATTGGTACCGACATTGCCGATATGCGGGAAGGTGAAGGTGATGAGCTGGCCGGCATAAGAGGGATCGGTGAGGATCTCCTCATAGCCGGTCATCGCGGTGTTGAAGCAGACCTCGCCGACAGCGTGGCCTTCCGCGCCGAGGCCAAAGCCCTCCAGCACGGTACCATCGGCGAGCACGAGGAGCGCGGTCGGCTTGTGGTCCGGCCAGGCTGAGGCGTTTTCAGATGTGGTCATGAGCGCACTTCATAGTCGCAAGCGCCCCCGCGCGTCAAAGCCGGAAGGGCGGAAAACAGCGCGATTCACATGCGTTTACCGCATATTTGACCGCTGGTTCCGGCAGTCCCGCGCCTTTGGGCCAAAATCCCGACGAAATCGAGCCACCCGGCTTAACCAATTCGAGCCGGTCCCCCTCGTATCTGCCTCGCTGGCAGTGGCGCGGCTCGCCGAGCCCCTATATAGACGCGGAATCTTCCGATAGACCAAAGCCCTTCCGGCGGCGCCATTTCTGTGAGGCAACCATGCTGCGCGATGACATCAATAACGCGGTCAAGGAGGCCATGAAGGCCAAAGACGAGCGCAAGCTCTCCACGCTGCGTATGGTGAATTCGACCCTCAAGAATGCCGACATCGAGGCGCGCGGGCAGGGCAAGCCGCCGCTGTCCGATGCCGACGTGCTCGGCGTGCTGCAGAAGATGATCAAGCAGCGCCAGGAATCGGTCGAGCTCTACGAAAAGGGCGGCCGCGCCGAGCTCGCCGCGCAGGAGCGCGAGGAGATCGCCGTCATTTCCGCCTACCTGCCCAAGCAGATGTCCGAGGACGAAGTGAAGGCTGCGATCAGTGCCGCGATCGCCGAGACCGGCGCCGCCGGCATGAAGGACATGGGCAAGGTGATCGGCGTGCTGCGCGCGAAATTTGCCGGCCAGATGGATTTCGGCAAGGCGAGCGGTCTGGTGAAGGCGGCACTGTCAGGATAATTTTCGGGAACCTTTCCGCGGACGCAGCATCCAACGGGCTCACTCCGTTACAGCGAGCGTCATGGAAAGGCATCTCGATGAATCCGAATGTACAGGCGCTTAGTCGCGCAAGAGCATCGCTGTCCGATATTCAGCGGCCAAGCAGAGCCGAGGTCGAGGCGGCCGTTCGCACCATTATCCGATGGACGGGTGAAGATTCCGAGCGCGACGGCCTGCGCGAGACGCCGGCGCGTGTGACGCGCGCGTTTGAGGAATTCTTCGCAGGGTATGGTCAGGACCCCGTCGAAATCCTGAGGAAGACCTTCGAGGAGATCGAAGGCTATGACGAGATGATCGTGCTGCGCGGCATCCGCTTCGAGAGCCATTGCGAGCACCACATGGCGCCGATCATCGGCCAGGCCTGGGTGGCCTACATTCCAAACGGCCGCGTCGTCGGCATCAGCAAGCTGGCGCGCGTCGTCGATATCTATGCCAGGCGCTTGCAGATTCAGGAAAAGATGACCGCGCAGATCGCCAACACCATCAATGATGTCCTGGAACCGCAGGGCGTCGGTGTCATTATCAAGGCGTCGCACCACTGCATGACGACGCGCGGCGTGCACAAGCCGGACACCGATCTCGTCACCAGCCGCATGCTCGGCTGCTTTCGCGACAACGCGCTGACCCGTCAGGAATTTTTGCGAATGGCAATCTAGCGCAACGAGAGCGGAGGAAGAGATGGCCGATCAGCAAGCGCCACCCGCCGGTCCCGATCTGTCAAAGGGCGTAACGCCGTCTGAATTCACCGGCGAGATGTTGCTCGGCCATATCGGCGACGAAGAAGTCCTGCTGGTGCGTTCGGGGCACGAGATTTTTGCGATCGGCGCGCATTGTACGCATTATAACGGGCCGCTCGCGGAAGGCCTCGTGACCGGGGATAGCATTCGCTGTCCCTGGCATCACGCCTGCTTCGACTTGCGCACCGGCGAGGCCGTCCGGGCGCCGGCGCTCAGTCCGGTCACCGTTTGGAAGGTCGAACTGCAAGGCGACCGCGTCTTCGTTCGCGAGAAGCGTGAACAGCCGAGGCCACTGATCAAGCCGCGACCCGCGGCCGACGTGCCCGGCCAGATCGTGATCGTCGGTGGCGGCGCGGCGAGCTTTGCCGCCGCCGAGATGCTGCGGCGCCAGGATTATCACGGCAGCATCGTGATATTGAGCAACGACGCCGCGGCGCCGGTCGACCGGCCGAACCTGTCCAAGGATTATCTCGCCGGCAGCGCGCCGGAGGACTGGCTGCCGCTGCGGCCGGATGATTTCTACAGCGAGGCGAAGATCGATCTGCGGCTCAACACCGAGGTCACGTCGATCGACACCAACGCGCGCCATGTCGTGACATCAGGCGGCGAGACCATTCCCTACGACCGTTTGCTGTTGGCGACCGGCGCGGAGCCGGTGCGCCTGCCGATTCCGGGCATGGATCAGCCCCATGTCCACGTGCTGCGCTCGCTGGCCGATTCCCGCGCGATCATTGCATTGGCGGATGGCGCAAAGCGGGCGGTCGTGATCGGCGCGAGCTTCATCGGACTTGAGGCCGCAGCGTCGTTGCGCGCCAGAAATGTCGAAGTCCACGTCGTCGGCCTGGAGCAGCGGCCGATGGAGCGCGTGCTTGGGCCTGAATTGGGCGACTTCGTCCGCGCCCTGCATGAAGAGCACGGCGTCATCTTCCACCTCGGCGACACCGTCACCGCGATCGACGGCAAGCGCGCAACGCTAACAAGCGGCACCGTCATCGAGGCCGATGTCGTCGTGGTCGGCGTCGGCGTGCGTCCCCGCCTCGGATTGGCCGAGAAGGCAGGGCTGGCGATTGATCGCGGCGTGACCGTCAACGCCTATCTCGAAACCAGCGTGCCCGGCATCTATGCCGCGGGCGATATCGCGCGCTGGCCTGATCCCCATTCCGGCGAAAACATCCGAGTCGAGCATTGGGTGGTGGCCGAGCGTCAGGGTCAGACAGCGGCGCGCAACATGCTCGGGCAACGTCAGCCCTTCGACACCGTACCGTTCTTCTGGAGCCAGCATTACGACGTGCCGATCAACTATATCGGTTACGCCGAAAAATGGGACGAAATTACCGTTGATGGCGACATCGCTGGTAGGGATTGCCTGCTCCAGTACAAGCAGAACGGCCGTGTGCTCGCCGTAGCCTCGATCTATCGCGACGTCGCGAACCTTAAGGCCGAGCTTGCGATGGAGAAGGCGCTCTAAGTCACGGCTACAAAATGTCTCTCCGCTCCATGGCCGGGCTTGTCCCGGCCACCCACGTCTTTAAACTTGCCTGCAAGCAAGAATGTGATTGGCCGGATCAAATCCGGCCATGACGAGGGACGGAAACGACAGACGCCATGCTCACCGAAGCCGCAACCTATGACGAGCTCTATCGCAACTTCCGCTGGGACATTCCCGCGCGCTTCAACATGGCGAGCGCGTGCTGCGATCGTCATGCCGACGGCTCTGGCCGTCTGGCGCTGATCTATGTCGACGAGAGCGGGGCTGTCACGCGCACCTCGTTCGATGAGGTCGCAGAGCACTCGCGCCGCTTTGCCAATGTGCTGAATGCCGACGGCCTCGTGCGTGGCGACCGCTTAGCGGTGTTTCTGTCGCAATCCCTGGAATTGCCGATCGCGCATCTTGCGGCGTTCCGCTCGGGGATGATCTCGATTCCGCTGTTTGCGCTGTTCGGCGAGGACGCGCTGGAATTCCGCCTGTCGAATTCGGAGGCAAAGGCTGTTGTCACCGACGAGAGCGGCTGGGAGAAGCTCAAGAAAATCCGCGATCGTCTTCCGGCGCTGAAGAACGTTTACGTGATCGGTGATCCCGCGCCAGCCGGCACCAAATCGTTCTGGACGGAGCTCAAATCGGCCTCGCCGGAATTCGCGATGGTCGATACCTCATGTGACGATCCGGCGCTGATCATCTATACCTCAGGCACCACGGGAAATCCGAAGGGCGCGCTGCACGCCCATCGCGTCGTGCTCGGTCATCTGCCGAATGTCGAGATGTGCCACAACTTCCTTCCGAAGCCGGGCGACCTGATGTGGACGCCGGCCGACTGGGCCTGGATCGGCGGGCTGATCAACGGCCTGCTCGCGTTCTGGTATCACGGCATTCCCCTGGTCGGCCACCGCGCGCGCAAATTCGAGCCGCAGGCGGCGATGGCGATGATGGCCGAGCTCGGCATCCGCAATACGTTTCTGCCGCCGACCGCCTTGAAGCTGATGCGGCAGGCGGATGTGAAGAACAAAGGCGTCAGGCTGCGCAGCATCTTCACCGGCGGGGAATCGCTCGGCGGCGAGCTGCGCGGCTGGGTGCGCGAAACTTTTGGCATCGATGCGCATGAAGTGTTTGGCCAGACCGAGTGCAATCTTGTGATCGGCAGCAATTCGAACCTGTTTCCGATCCGGCCCGGCTCGATGGGCAAGGCGACGCCAGGCTTCGACGTCCGCATCGTCAACGACAAGGGCGAGGAGCTGCCGCGGGGCGAGCGCGGTATCATCGGCGTGCGCCAGCCGTGCCCCTGCACGATGATCGAATACTGGAAGAACCCGGAAGCGACCGCGAAGAAATATGCCGGCGAGTTTCTGCTCACCGGGGATCTCGGCGTGCAGGATGAGGACGGCTATTTCTGGTACGTCAGCCGCGAGGACGACGTCATCACCACCGCCGGCTACCGCGTCGGCCCCTCGGAGATCGAGCATACGCTGATGAAGCACCCGGCGGTCGCGATGTCGGCCGTGGTCGGCATTCCCGATCCGATCCGCACCGAATCCATCAAGGCCTGGATCGTACTGCGTCCGGGCTTTACGCCAAGCGACGCATTGGCGCGCGAAATCCAGGAGTTCGTCAAGGTACAGCTCGCCGCCCACGAATATCCGCGCTTCGTGCAGTTCGCCGAGACGCTGCCGATGACGGCGACGGGCAAGGTACTGCGGCGGGAGCTAAGGGCGCTGGGTTAGAGCGGCAAACGTCAACGTCGTCCCTGCGAACCCAGGGATCCATAACCACCAGCGGAAGTTGTTTGTACGCCGGTCGTTATCTGTCTTTTCAAGCAATAACGGCCGCGGAGTATGGGTCCCTGCGTTCGCAGGACGACGGTCAGAGGGGTGCTCACCTCACAAATGTTGACCGACTGGACGTACCAGGTCCGCCTCCTGATCGCGCTGCTGCTCGGAAACAATGCCTCCTTCGCCAGCCTGCGCGAATTCATCACGGTGGTGCTCACGACCAATGAGGGCCTTCTGTTCCTCGCCGTCGGCAATGCGGTCGGCGCGACGCTGTCGCTGATCCTGTTCTCGCTCACCGTGGTGTCATTTCCGCTGCTGCTCGATCGCGACGTCGATTTCGTCACCGCGATGATCACGAGCGTGCGCGCGGTAGTGACGAGCCCGCTGCCGATAATCGCCTGGGCGGCGTTGATCGTGATCCTGCTTGCAGTTTCGGCAATGCCGTACTTCCTCGGCCTCGTCGTAACGCTGCCGGGTGCTCGGCCACACCACCTGGCACCTCTACCGCCGGATCATCGCGCCGCTGCCGGGATAGACCGGCAGTCAGGTCGCACTGAGGACCGAACGCAGCATCGCTGCCAGATCGTGCCGTCGGTACGGCTTGTTGAGGATGCGTACCTCGCGCCCGTCGCCGTCGGTCGCGTCGACGGGATGTTCGGTATGGCCGGAGGTCAAAAGGATTTTTAATCCCGGTCGCAGCCGGGCGGCCTGCTTCGCGAGCTCGGTGCCGAACATGCCGCCGGGCATCACGACATCCGTGAACAGCAGGTGGATGTTGCCGGGCTCACGCAATATTTCGAGCGCCGCGGGCGCGTTGCGCGTGGCGATGACGCGATAGCCGAGCGCCTTCAGTTCGCTTTCGACATAGCCGCGCACCATGTCATCGTCCTCGACGACGAGAATGGTTTCGCTGCCGGTGGGTGCTATCAGCTGCCCGGCGGATGATGTGGCGCTCGTCCGGGCAGTTCCGACGCGGGGAAAGAACAGCCTGACCATGGTGCCTTGCCCCGGCTCGGACCGTATCTGCATCGATCCGCCGGATTGCCGGGCAAATCCGTAAACCATGCTCAGGCCCAGGCCCGTGCCTTTCCCCACTTCCTTGGTGGTGAAGAACGGCTCGAAGGAGCGGCTCGCGACTTCTGCGCTCATCCCGGTCCCGGTATCGGTCACCGCGACCATGACGTATTCGCCCGGGTGCGCCTCGCCGCTGACGTCGATATCGGTTTCACCGAGCGTCGTATTCTGCACCTCGACCGTCAGCCTGCCGCCTGATGGCATGGCATCACGCGCGTTCAGCACGAGATTGAGCAGAGCCGAGGCCAGTTGACCGGGGTCGACGCTGGCCTGCCACAGATTCTGATCGAGCCGGAACTCGCATTCGATGTGCTCGCCGAGTGTCCGCCGCAGCAACGGTTCCATGCTGAAGATCTTCTGGCCGATGTCGATGTCCTTCGGCATCAACGGCTGCTTGCGCGCGAACGCTAGCAGGCTGCGCGTGAGGTCCGATCCGCGCTCGGCGGCGGTTGCGATGCTGTCGGCAATGGTGCGCAGCTCCTTGTGGGGGGCCAGCCGCTCGGCAAGATGCTCCGCATTGCCGAGGATCACGGTCAACAGATTGTTGAAATCATGCGCCACGCCGCCGGTGAGCTGACCCATCGCCTCCATCTTCTGCGATTGGGTGAGCTTCTGATTGAGTTCGTCGATGGCAGTGCGCTGGCGCTGCAGCGATTCAGCGGTGCCATTGAGCAATGTCATCAGCCCGCCCAATTCGCCGCTCGGATGCGGTGGAGCGATGCGTGCGCTTAAGTCACCAAGCCCGAGCTTCGTCGCCATCGTCGCCAGGCGTCCGACCTGACGGCCGATGCTCATGGTCGCGAGAACCCATACGCCTGCGAGCAGCAGCAGCGAAGCCACCGCAAGGATCGCCAGGTCCTCGTAGAGACGGCGGTTGGCCGCGGCCACCAGGCCGTCCTTGGCTCGTCCGACCATGATGTAAAGCCCGGCATCGCGCGCCGAGGGCGAGCGCGCGATAGCCCAGACACGAACTTTGCCGTCGCGCCCGCTCACTTCATGGAATGGCTGGCGGTTCGGCGAGGCTGCAACCCGGAACAGCTCCGAATTTGCGATCGACCCGCCGGCCGGTTCGATCCAGTCCCTGCCTTCGGGCGCGACCAGGATCGTGCCTTTCCTGTCAACGAGCAGAATCTCGCTGCCGTTCGAAAGGCGCTTGTCGTGGTCATCGGCGAACTTCTTCAGATTGAACGAGGCCAGCAGGATGAATTTCAGCTCGCCGGATTCGGAGCGAACGGGATAGGCGATCTGCAGCACGGAGATGCCGGTCAGCCGGCCGAACACCGGCTGGAGCGTAACGATGCCGTGTGCTGTCAGCGCCTCCCTGAAATAGTCGCGGTCCCGCAGATCGAGCGTCCGGTTGGTTCGCAGCGAATCGCAGAACAGGCTGCCGTCCGGAGTGATGGTCAATATTCCGGTGTATCGCGTGTATTCCTCGCGCACGGCGGACAGGAAGTCCGAGCACGCCGCCTTGTCGCGGGTGTCGAGGTCGCGGGCGCGGGCAAGGCCGTAGTGAAGCTGAGCCGTGCCCTGAATTTTCTCGTCGAGATCGCCCAGGATCTCATTGGCGATCGCCGACAGGCTGGCCAGCGCGGCCTCGATATCGCTGGTGCGGTTCTGGACGAAACGCAGTCCCACCAGGATGGCCGGCACCAGCATCGCGGCGACAACCAGAATCAGTAGCCGGGTGCGCAGGCTCATCGGGGCATGGTTCCGCGCTCAGGTCAGCGGTTCTTAGTGCGTCCGGTACCTGCGTGCGAGGCAGCCGTCTTATCTACGGGTGCTGGAATATCCCTTAGGCGAGCTTAAGTCCACTCGCGTGCGAGTGTTTTCAGGTCTCAGAATTACATTCAAATATCGTCACCCGCGAAGGCGGGTGAGCCAGTATTCCAGAGACATCGGTGATTGAAACCGAGAAGCCGCAGCGTACTGGATACCCCGCTTTCGCGGGGTATGACAGCGGTGAGGGTGGCGGCAAATCCTTCGCGGAGACGATGAACTCAGGGCGTCCCGATTCCCATCTCCTTCAGCGCGGCCAGCATCCGTTCCGGCGGTTGTAGCTTGATCGCGAGCGCATGGCCGGTTTCCAAGAGGCTCTTCAGGCTCGACAGGATCGCGGGCCAGCCCGCGCGGCCGCCGGACAGGATGTCGTCGCTGATGTCCCGGTCATGGGACTGCAGCATCGTCAGCTTGACGACGTCGCCGGCCTCCTCGATCTCATAGGTGACGAGCGTGGGCCCCAGCTTTTCCACCAGCGCCGGCCAGTTCACGTTCCAGGTTACCGTCAGCTTCTTCGGCGGATCGCACTCGATCACCTCGCCGGAGATATGCTCGGAGCCGTCGGGCGCGCGGGCGATGAAGGCGCCGCCGACCTTGAGGTCGGCTTCGATCGCAAAGCCGGAAAAATAATTGCGGCTGAACTCGGCCGTCGTCAGCGCCTTCCATACCTGTTCGGGCGTCGCGGCGATGTAGATCGTGTAGACGATCGCCGGCTTGAAGTTCTTGACGTCAATTTCACTACCCTTACTCATCACGCTTCTCCAACTGCCGTTTCAACTCGCTGAGCGCGGCGAGTTTGCCGCGCTCGAATTTCCTGATCCAGCGTTCGCCGATCTGATGGATCGGAACCGGATTGATGTAGTGCAGCTTCTCGCGGCCATGCCGGAGCGTGCCGACGAGGCTGGCCGCCTCGAGAATCCCAAGGTGCTTGGCAACGGCCTGCCGCGTCATATCGAGGCCGTCGCAGAGTTCGTTTAGCGTCTGTCCGTTTCTGGCGTGAAGCCGATCGAGCAGCGCGCGCCGCGACGCGTCCGCCAGCGCTTTGAAGACTTCATCCATGGTGGGATGATAGGCAACCAAACGGTTGCATGTCAAGAGCGTGTGTTGGGCGCGGCCTGCAGCCTGTGTTATCATGCATTCAGCCAGCGCAGATT
This sequence comes from Bradyrhizobium hereditatis, assembly GCF_020329435.1. Taxonomy (GTDB): domain Bacteria; phylum Pseudomonadota; class Alphaproteobacteria; order Rhizobiales; family Xanthobacteraceae; genus Bradyrhizobium; species Bradyrhizobium hereditatis. The sequence continues at coordinate 263,835 of NZ_JAGKJK010000011.1, forward strand.
GGCCTTGAACAATCGGGGTGGAACATGAGCGGTCGCCTCAAACTCGCAGCCTTTTTCTCGATTCACTTCCTCGCATGCTCAAGCTTTGCTTCTGCACAGCAGCAAGCGATTGGCGCGCCGCCCGAAGCGCTCAACATGAAGCTGGTGGGAAGCAGCGACCTGCAGGCGCGCAGCGCCTATCAGCCGACCATTCATCATCAGGGCGACCGCTGGATCGCCTATATCGGCCACCACGGCGGCAGCGACGAGATTCCGGCGCCGGTCAATCCGCAGAACGGCAAGGCCGAGCCGAACGGCACTTCGATCGTCGATGTCACCGATCCCGCGCAGCCGAAATACTTGCGTCACCTGCCGGGCCAGGAAGGCAAATATGAGTCGGGCGGCGCGCAAATGGTGCGGATTTGCGACGGCAAGTCGTTGCCGAAGGGCGATCGCAGCGCAGTCTATATGCTGCGCACGTTCGGCGGCGCGGCGCACGAGATCTGGAACGTCGCCGATCCCGCCAATCCCGTGCTGGTGACGCGGATCGCAGGCTTGAAGGACACGCACAAGAACTGGTGGGAGTGCGATACCGGCATTGCCTTCCTGGTGTCGGGCGCGCCCGACTGGCGCACGCGCCGGATGACGCAGGTCTATGATCTCTCCGATCCCGCGCATCCGCAGAAGATCCGGGATTTCGGTCTTCCCGGCCAGGAGCCCGGCTCGACCGGTGCGGTGCCGACCGAGCTGCACGGACCGATCTCGACGGGGCCTTCCGGCAACCGGGTCTATTTCGGCTACGGCACCAACAAGGCCGGCATCTTGCAGATCGTCGATCGCGAGAAGCTGCTCAATGGTCCGAAGGAGCCGACGCCGGACAATCTGCGCCTCCCGGAAATTGCACGGCTGGCGATGTCGGCATTCAACGGCGCTCACACCGTGTTTCCGATGCCGGGCATGCCGATTGCGGAATTCGCCCGCGACAAGGACGGCAAGACCCGCGACATCGTCATGATCGTCAATGAGGCGATCCTGAACGAATGCAACGAGCCGCGGCAGATGGTGTGGTTCGCCGATGTCACAGTCGAGAACAGGCCGATGATGATCTCCAACTATACAGTGCCGGAGGCGAGCGGGACGTTCTGCGAGCGGGGAGGGCGGTTCGGCGCGCACTCCTCCAACGAGAGCATGGCGCCGGTGTTTTACAAAAAAATGGCGTTCATCGCGTTTTTCAATGCGGGTGTCCGCGCGCTCGACATTCGCGATCCCTATCATCCGAAAGAGGTCGGCCATTTCATTCCGGCGATCACGGCGGCGACCGACAAGCGCTGCGTCAAGATCGACGGCAAGGATCGTTGCAAGGTTGCGATCCAGACCAACAATGTCGAAACCGACGAGCGCGGCTACATCTACATCGTCGACCGCGCCAACACCGGATTGCACATTCTGGAACTGACGGGACCGGCGCGCGCGGTCGCCGGTCTTCAGTAGGACGCACGAGATGCCGCGTTGGCCGTTCATTGCATTCCTCACGGTGGCGCTTGGAGCGTTGTCGGGCGCTGCTGCCTATCAACATGCGCCGCCGCGCCAGCACGAAGGAAATGGCGTGTGGCAGGAAATCTCCTGGCCGTTTCCCCGCGATGGTTGGCCGGCGGGCAGGGCGTTCCGCTGTCGCACGGCTGCGTGCGGCGGTGAGGTGGAGCTCTACGTTCGGCCGAAGATGGGTTTCTGCAAATGCGACCGTGGCGTCGCCGACGACAATGAGGTCGATCGCGTCGCCGATCTCGATCTGATGAGTCAGCATTTTGCGCCGCTGGCGCCAGGCGATGTGGTTCACGTTGCGGATATGCCCGGACGGGTGAGGGCTTATGAGCTCAGGATGCCCGACGGCTTGCAGCGCACCGCGATCGGCCTTGCCGTCTCGCGCCGCTGCGATCTCCTCGTCGCGGTGGCTCACGGCAGAGGTGATGCGCCCGAAGTGCGGCGCGCGGCGCTGGCGTCTCTGGCCAGCCGCGAAATGACGCGCTGGATGATGGCTGCGATGGAAGAGCGGTAGGTTCGCTGTCTTAGCTTCTCAGCGCGAGCTTCGCTCGTCGCGGCCGCGTGAAGGAAGGGGAGAGAGCTTCCATCTCTATCCCTCACATGCATAATGAGCCAGTCACTCTCCCCGCCGGAGTTCCTCCATGTCCCTTCAGGTCTATTTCGCCTTCGTCGCCGCCTGCATTGCGCTCGCGTTGTTGCCAGGTCCCGTCGTGACACTTCTGATCGCCAACGGCCTGCGGCACGGCACCCGTGCGGCGCTGATCAATTGCGCAGGCGTACAAACCGCCATGGCCATCGTGATCTGCACCGTCGCGATCGGGCTGACCTCGCTGATGGCGACCATGGGCTACTGGTTCGACTGGGTACGCTTTGCCGGCGCGGCTTACTTGATCTGGCTCGGCATCAAGCTGATCCGCGAGCCGGTCGAGGGCGTCAACGCCGACGAACCGCCGCCACCGCCGCGCGGCGGCTTCTTCCTGCAGGGCTTTGTGGTACTGCTCTCTAACCCGAAGGTGCTGGTGTTCTTCGGCGCGTTCATTCCGCAGTTCATGGACATGGAGAAGCCCCACTTGCCGCAAGTGGCGCTGCTCGGCATCACCTTCATGGTGATCGCCGCCTCGACCGACGCAATCTATGCGCTGCTCGCCGGCCGGGCGCGGCTGTTCTTCTCCAAGCAGCGGACGCGCCTGGTATCGCGCGTCTCCGGCGGCTTCATGATTGGCGGCGGCATCTGGCTGGCGCTGACGCGGGCACGGTGACGTCGCGCGCGTTGAACAAGGATCTGAGGACGCCTTTACGACACAGCAGCCGTGGAGGCGCTCGTTTCTTGCTGATCGTCATGCAGCGGAGCAAGCGGCACCCCTCTCCCTAACCCAAGGGGAGAGGGAACCCTGCCGCCGGCGTGTCCCTCACGGTGCTAGTCGCTCGGAAGGCACAACTTGCAGAAGCCGCGACTCCAGTGAGGTGAGCACGCTGTTCAGGCTCCCTCCCCCCTTGCGGGGGAGGGTTGGGGAGAGGGGTGGCCGCATCGGCGGTGTCTGTTGTTTGACGAGGGATGATTGTCGATGGCGGTGCGCGTGGCTTACCCCTCTCCCTAGCCCTCCCCCGCAAGTGGGGAGGGGACGCACCATGCTTGCGGCGATTCAGTCGCACACATTTAGCAAAGCAATCAAATCAAACCCGCACGCGCAGCATCACCTCGACCTCGCCGAGAATTCGCGCCAGCCGCTCCGCCCAGGCCTTCTCGCCGGCGGGATCCGAGATCAGGTCCTGGCGGATTTCAATGCCCGTATTCATCAAGCCGCGCGCTTCGCCATGGACGGGGATGGTGTAGTCGGTCTCGTCGCTGACCTTGTAGGGCTCGTTGTCGCCGACCACGAGATCGCCCTCGGCGCGCAGCAGTTTTAGCAGCAGCGGCGGCAGATGCGTGTCGCGGTGATAGAGGGTGCCGATGTGCCAGGGCCGCGCGATTCCGGCATAGATGGGCGTAAAGCTGTGCAGCGATATAAGCACCGTCGGCCGGTCTGCGCGCCCGCGCTGATCGATGATCTCGTCGATGCGCCGGTGATAGGGATCGAAGATCTGCGCGCGCCTGATCGCGGCGGCCTCGCGGGAAATGCCTTCGTTGCCCGGGATCGTCGTCGCCTCGCTGATGAGCGGGATCGAGCTTGCGACATGGGGCGGGCGGTTGCAGTCGATGACGAGGCGCGAATAGCGCTGCACGATCAGATGGGCGTCGAGATGTTTGGAAAGCGCTTCTGCGACGCCGGCAATCCCGATGTCCCAGGCGATGTGGCGCTTAAGTTCGCTCTCGGGAAGGCCGAGATCGCCGAGCATGCGCGGGATCAGCCGTCCGTAATGGTCGCAGGTCAAAAGAAATGGCGAGCGCCCCTCAACGTTGAATTCGTGGACCGGGGGAACATCTTCGGCGCTGAGGAGCAGGGCGGGGCCACCGGCGTCGTTCAAAGTATTTCCTTGGAGCGTTGGCTGTCGATGAGGCGGGGCGGAATCGAGGATCGCCTGACGATGCCGTTCCTCGCGATTCCCGACAAGTCCGTTATTGCGGCAGACAGGGGCGGCGATTGCATCGCTTCGCGTGCAATGACATAGAAAGTCCATGATTTCAGATCGACTGTTCGTCTACGGCACGCTGATGCGCGGCTTCGACCATCCGATGGCGCAGCTTCTGTCGCGCAGCGCGGATTTTCTAGGCGCCGCTACTTGCCGCGGGCGGCTCTACCTCATCAAACATTATCCGGGGCTGCTGTTATCGGACGATCCGGCCGACATCGTGTTCGGCGAGCTCTATCGCCTGCGCGAACGCGACGCGCTGCTGGCCGAGTTCGACATGTATGAAGCCTGCGGCGCCGGTTTTCCGGAACCGACCGAATATGTCCGCCGCATGCTGCCCGTCATTCAGGAAGACGGCGTGGCCGGCGAGGCGTGGACTTATGTGTACAACTGGCCGGTCACGGGGCTGCCGCGGATAGCATCAGGGAAATTTTTGGAGCCGTGAGTCTCGTGTCCCGGACGCGGTGCAGCGCGCAGCGCTGCCCCGCAGAGCCGGGACCCATGCTTCCGCGGATGGGCCCCGGCTTAGCAGCGCATCACTGCGTGCTGCGCAGCATCCGGGGCACGAGAGCTATCCCGCGTCCAGTCGCTCGCGCTCCACCCTGATATCCACCTCGCGCTCGACATATTTCCATTCTTCACTGGCGCGCAGCGTGCGGACAAGTTCCTCGAATTCGTCCGCATGCGCGGGCTCGAACTCGAACCAGGTCAGGAAGTCGAAGGGCTCGCCGAGATCGCGGCTATGATAGAGCTGGCGGGCGATCGCCGGCAGATATTTCAGGCTGCTCGCAATGTGGTGCGACTTATCCTCGAAAATCTCGCGGCGTTCTTCCTGCGTCAATTCCCACCACGCCGCCGATTTCTTGATCGGGATCAGCGCGGCAAGGGTCGCCTCGGGCCGGCCGATCTCGGCGGGTGCGGCATCGAGCTCCGTCTTCTCGGCACGCTCGGTATAGCGCAGATGACTGGCGACGCCGGCAAGCCGCCACGCCGTCAGCGAGGGCAGGATCGGCAGCGTGATCGATAGCGTGTGGACGACCGACAGCGCCGGTGTCGGCGACAGCGATGCGCCCTTCACTGGCGCAAGCCGCGTCACCCGCCAAGCCCCGCTCCTGCCACCCCGGAACACCGTGAACATGCTGACATGGAAGCGCGGAACCGGCGGGGATTCAAGCTCCGCTGTCATTCCGGGGCGCGAAGCGTACCATAGTTTCGGACGACCTCGGAATGACCGAGAGGCCTGTGAATAACCGGGAGAATTCAATCGGCGTTCGTACTTTGGCGGCCCGGCCCTATATCGATGATCGGTTGGCACCGCCCGCCGACTCGGCAAAACTCCATCCATGCGCTTCACGCCCCAATTCCTCGAAGAGCTGCGCGCCCGGCTTCCCGTGTCGGAAGTCGTGGGCCGGCGCGTCAAGCTGAAGAAGGCTGGAAAGGAGTTCAAGGGGCTTTCGCCGTTCCAGCAGGAGAAGACGCCGTCCTTCTTCGTCAACGATCAGAAGCAGGGGTGGTTCGACTTCTCGTCGGGCATGAACGGAAACATCTTCGATTTCGTGATGAAGACGGAGGGCGTTTCGTTTCCGGAAGCGGTCGAGCGGCTGGCCGCGATGGCCGGCCTGCCGCTGCCGGCGGCGACCCCTGACGCCGCGCGCCACGAGCAGCGCCGCAAGACGCTGCATGACGTGATGGAGCTCGCGGCAAAATTCTTTGCCGATACGCTGGCCTCGCGCAACGGCGCCAAGGCGCGTGGCTATCTCGGCGACCGCGGTATTTCGCCGGCGACGCAATTGCAGTTCCGCCTCGGCTATGCGCCGGCAGATCGCTTTGCGCTGAAGGAGCATCTCGGCGCGCAGGCCATCTCCACCGGCGATATGGTGGAAGCCGGGCTCCTGATCGGCGGCGATGACATCCCGGTTCCTTACGACCGCTTCCGCGACCGCGTGATGTTTCCGATCACCGATGGCCGCGGCCGCGTCATCGCCTTCGGCGGCCGTGCGCTGGAAAAGGACGTTCCCGCAAAATATTTGAACTCGCCGGAAACGCCGCTCTTTCACAAGGGCGATAATCTCTACAATCTCCCGGCCGCGCGGCAGGCTGCGCATAACGGCGCGCCGCTGATCGTGGTGGAAGGCTATGTCGACGTCATCGCCATGGTCACCGCGGGCTTTGCCGGCGCGGTGGCGCCGCTCGGCACCGCGCTCACCGAAAACCAGCTCGCGCTGCTCTGGAAGATGGCGGACGAGCCGATCCTCTGCTTCGACGGCGACCGCGCCGGGCAGAAGGCGGCCTATCGCGCTGCCGATCTCGCACTGCCGCTTCTTGCGCCGGGCAAGAGCCTGCGCTTTGCGCTGCTGCCGGAAGGGCAGGACCCCGACGATCTCGCGCGCTCCGGCGGCCGCATGGCGATCGAGGAGGTGATCGCGGCGGCGCGCCCGCTCGCCGACATGATCTGGTCGCGCGAGATCGAGAGTGGCACGTTCGCAACCCCCGAGCGGCGCGCTGCGCTGGAAGCGCGCATCAACGAACTCAGTAACGGCATCCGCGACGAGGTGGTGCGCCGCTACTATCGCCAGGATCTCGTCGAACGCCTGCAGCGCACCTTTGCCCCCGATGCCCGCGGCTACGGGCGGGGCGGCTTCCCGGGCCGGGGCGAATCACCCCGCGCCTTCACCCCGCGCGGGGGCAGCGCCGCGGGCCGATTCGCCCCCCGCGGCGGCCGCCCGCCGGGGGCCGCCTCCGGAATCGCCCCCGGCCCCTACCAGGCGGCGAGCCCACAGCTCGCGAATAGCCCGATCATGCGGGGCCAGCGCAGCGCGATGTCCCGCCGCGAGGCCCTGATCCTGCAATCCCTCATTAACCATCCCTGGTTGTTGCACGATCATCTGGAGGAGGTGGCCGCCCTGGAACTGGCGCATCCCGAAGCCAATAAGCTCCGCGCCGGTATCATCGCCGCCTTCGCCAACGACCATCACCATTCCCCTGACGTCGACGAACAGGCCGAGAAGATGCGCGCCGACCTCGAGGCGCGTGGATTAGGTGAGGTTCTTCAACGGGTTGAGCGGGCGATCACGACCGCGGCGGTGTGGGGCGCGCGTCCCGGCGCGGCGCGCGAGGATGTTTTGGCCACCTGGCAGCAACTCGTTGTCTTGCATCAGAAAACGCACGCCCTACTTAGGGAGAGGAAAGATGCCGAGTTGGCGTTGGGCGAGGAGCCCAGTGAAGCCAATTTGGCGTGGCTGAAGGACGTCAGCGCCCGGCTGGAGTCGCTCGACGGCACGGAAGCCCTTATCGAGGGTTTTGGCGAGCTTTCGGGCCGGTTCCGGAAGAGCGTTTAAGGCCAAAAACAATTGCGGATGGCGGCGGCCGTGCCCGCAAAAAGACTCGCCAAATCCATGGTTTGGCGGCAAAAACAGGGTTAAGCGAAGCTTAATAGTCCGAAGGTAACTAACCAGCGAGGCACCTTTCGGGCTATTGGCATAACACCGGCGATGGCGGGTTAACGGGGTGGCGGTCTGCGCCGCCCTTTGCGCGTCGTAAGCTTGCGAATACTCAAGGGGCAGGGGCGTGATCCAGAAAAACGGTTACCGGTTTTCGATTTACCGGTTTCGACTCGGATCGCGCGCAAGGCAAGGATCTAGCGGGTTGGCTTTTCAAACAAAAGACATCCTGCTGTCGACTTCAGTAATTCAGAAGCGGATGGCGCTTGGCGTCATTCCGCACGAGCGCGTTTCGGGAGCTTGATGAATGGCCACCAAGGCAAAGACGCTGCAGGTTAAAGACAAGGAAAAAGACGACAAGGCAGCGGACGCCCCGGAGAAGGACTCGGCCGACGCGCCTTCGCCGTTGCTCGACCTCTCCGACGCCGCCGTCAAGAAGATGATCAAGCAGGCCAAGAAGCGCGGCTTCGTGACCTTTGATCAGCTCAATGAAGTGCTGCCCTCCGACACTACCTCGCCGGAGCAGATCGAGGACATCATGTCGATGCTCTCGGACATGGGCATCAACGTGTCGGAAGCCGAAGAGGCCGACGAGGACGCCGAGAAGGAAGACGACGACGACACCGACAACGAGCTTGTCGAGGTCACGGCCAAGGCCGTCACCGAGGTCAAGAAGTCCGAGCCCGGCGAGCGCACCGACGATCCCGTCCGCATGTATCTGCGCGAGATGGGTACGGTGGAATTGCTCTCGCGCGAAGGCGAAATCGCGATTGCCAAGCGCATCGAGGCTGGCCGCGAGGCGATGATCGCGGGCCTCTGCGAGAGCCCCTTGACCTTCCAGGCCATCATCATCTGGCGCGACGAATTGAACGAAGGAAAGATCTTCCTTCGCGACATCATCGATCTCGAAGCGACCTATGCCGGCCCCGACGCCAAGAACAATCTGAACCCGACGATGATCGCGGCCCCCGCCGAGGCGCAGGCCGCCAATGGCGAGGCTGCCGCGCCCGCCCATGTCGCGCCGCCCGCAGCGCCGCCGTCGCCGACGCCGTTCCGCGCCCCGGGCGCGGGCGAAGCCGATGCGGAGGAGAAGGATCCGGCGGAAGCCGCCGCTGAAGGGGACATGGAGGAGGACGAGTTCGAGAACCAGATGTCGCTTGCCGCCATCGAGGCCGAACTCAAGCCGAAGGTGGTCGAGACCTTCGACAAGATCGCCTCCGAGTACAAGAAGCTGCGCCGCCTGCAGGAGCAGGACATCGCCAACCAGCTGCAGAGCGAGTCGCTCTCGCCCTCGCAGGAGCGCAAGTACAAGAAGCTGAAAGACGAGATCATCGTCGAGGTGAAGTCGCTGCGCCTCAATCAGGCCCGCATCGACTCGCTCGTCGAGCAGCTCTACGACATCAACAAGAAGCTGGTTTCGTTCGAGGGCCGCCTGTTGCGCCTCGGCGACAGCCACGGCGTCGCGCGCGAAGACTTTTTGCGCAACTATCAGGGCTCGGAGCTCGATCCGCGCTGGCTCAACCGCGTCTCGAAACTCTCGGCCAAGGGCTGGAAGAATTTCGTCCATCACGAGAAGGACCGCATCAAGGAGCTGCGCGGCGAGATCCAGCAGCTTGCGGCGCTGACCGGTCTCGAGATCGGCGAGTTCCGCAAGATCGTGCACGGCGTGCAGAAGGGCGAGCGCGAGGCGCGCCAGGCCAAGAAGGAAATGGTCGAGGCCAACCTCCGCCTGGTGATCTCGATCGCCAAGAAGTACACCAACCGCGGCCTGCAGTTCCTCGATCTGATCCAGGAAGGCAACATCGGCTTGATGAAGGCGGTGGACAAATTCGAGTACCGCCGCGGCTACAAGTTCTCGACCTACGCCACGTGGTGGATCCGGCAGGCGATCACGCGCTCGATCGCCGACCAGGCCCGCACCATCCGTATCCCCGTGCACATGATCGAGACGATCAACAAGATCGTGCGCACGAGCCGGCAGATGCTCAACGAGATCGGCCGCGAGCCGACCCCGGAAGAGCTCGCCGAAAAGCTCGGCATGCCCCTGGAGAAGGTCCGCAAGGTCCTGAAGATCGCCAAGGAGCCGCTGTCGCTGGAGACGCCGGTCGGTGACGAAGAGGATTCACACCTCGGCGATTTCATCGAGGACAAGAACGCGATCCTCCCGATTGATGCGGCGATCCAGTCCAATCTGCGCGAGACCACCACGCGCGTTCTGGCCTCGCTCACCCCGCGCGAAGAACGCGTGCTCCGCATGCGCTTCGGCATCGGCATGAACACCGACCATACGCTGGAAGAAGTCGGCCAGCAGTTCTCGGTGACGAGAGAACGCATCCGCCAGATCGAGGCGAAAGCGCTGCGCAAGCTGAAGCATCCGTCAAGGTCGCGGAAGCTGCGGAGCTTCCTCGACAATTAGTTCGTCATGCCCGGGCTTGACCCGGGCATCCATCGAAATAAAGAACGGCGGGCGAAGCCCGCCGTTTCTGTTTTGCTCGATCGCAGCAAACTTCTCACGCCAGCGCCCGCGGCCACCCCTCTCCCCAACCCTCCCCCGCAAGGGGGGAGGGAGCCCTGCCAGCGTGCTCACCTCACGGAAGGTCGCGGCTTCTACAAACTGCACCTCCGCGCGACTAACGCGCGTGAGGAACGCACCGGCGGCAGGGTTCCCTCTCCCCTTGCGGGAGAGGGTTAGGGAGAGGGGTGCCGCTTGCTCCGCTCGTAGTGAAACGCGAGGACGACATGCTCTCCGGGAATCGCGACGAAACTACTTCTTCTTCGCGCCCACCCGGCTGATGCTCTTGATCTCAAGCTGCGGGCGGTCCGACTTCTCGGCGATCTCGCGATCCTGTTCCATGATGTAGCTACGCGCTGGCGCATCGCCGTCGAGCAGCTCGGTTGGCACGCGGCGGTTGGAGCGCAGGGAATCGTCTGCATAAACGACGTTGAAAAAGGCGAATTCGCCCTTGGGATTGGTTCCGGGTTTTTTGGCCATGGCCGGCTTGTCCTCGATCAGGACATCGCTGTCAAAGCAAAATAGCGATGGCCTGCCTTTCGCGGCGCACCTGCTTCGACTCGAAACAAGCGGCAAGCAAAAGCCCGCCGTTTGCTCTTCCCGGACGTGATCGCGCTGCGTCCGCAACGGCGCCCTCCCTCTCCCGCCTGCGGGGGAGGGAAGGGGTGGGGGCTCCGCGAGTTCGATCTCTCGTGCGGCCGACTCGCAACTTCATCAAAATCTGCAAATCTCCGCCCGGCTTTGAACGCGATCCTCGCACTCGCCTGCTCAGCATCGCGATCTACATCAACTTCTTCAGCCATCACTACATCATCGACCTGCGCTGGCTGCTATTCGCATTGGCCGGCCGGCTGCTCCTGCGCACCCGCATCCATTTCAAGGTCTGGCACCGGCACCGTTCGATGCCGCTCTTGCTCGGCCTTGTGCTGGTGTCAGTCTTCATCTGGTTTTCGGAAAACATCGGCACATTCACGAGGATCTGGCTCTATCCGTCGCAGCGGCAGGGCTGGTCGATGGTATCAGTCGACAAGCTCGGCTCGTGGTTTCTGTTGTTGATCATCAGCTACACGCTGGTGAGTTTGGTCAACGCGCCGCGGGAGAGGCGAGAGGAAGGCGGCGCGAGCGCCGTTCGCAGGAAACTCAATCGCATGCCGGATTTTGAGCATTCTCGATCGTGACGAAAGTAATCGTAGCTGGCGCAAGCTCAATCAAACCTGCCGGCGATGTCACCCCGACAAGCCGCGGAAACTCGTCATTCGGGCCAAGCTCCAGCGCGGCGCCATTCAGCTTCACCGTACCGCTTTGCAGATGATCCGCCGACAGCGTGTACCGCTCGCTGGTATCAGGCAATCGCAGCGTTCCGACGGTTGCCTTGTCTGTATTGATGGCAAGCAGCGTCACCGCCCCACGCATGCCTCGCCGGCAATGCGCGTAGACGTGCCCCCCCTTGTGCACGCCGGCGTCGAGCACGGTCGTGCCCATCAGCCTGCGCCACAGCAGCGCTGCCCAGTAGTTTGGCCGCGGCCGCAGCGTCGTCTCGTCGAGCAGGCCATAGTCGCTGGCGGCCAGCGTGTTGTGCGCTACCACCTGGACGCCGGCTCTCGCAAGCCGGCCGAGTTGATCGAGATATCGGAACGTATCGAGGAACGTCGAAGCCCAGGGATTGCCGCCGCAAGCCGTCTCGGCGGTTTCGGTGAGCCACATCGGTTTGCCCTGCGCAAACTCGTCACGCAGCGATTGATAGAACGCGCGCGTCCGGTCCGTGCTCGCGAGCCAGTCTTCCGAAAGCGCGGCCTCGGGCGTGGTCTGGCCCGGAATGCCGGAGCAGCGCTGCGAGAGCGCGCCATAGTGATGATAGGAAAACGCGTCGATGCCGGGCCCTGATGCGGTGAGCAAGTCCCGGGCGTTGATGAAGTCGGGGCTGGATTGCGACTCTGCTGTCTCGCCGATCGAACCGGGGCCGAGAACCATCACGTCCGGTTCGCTCGCCCGCATGAAACCGAGAAAGGCGTTGAAGTCCCGCCCATAAGCTGCCGCGTCATATCCCTTTGGTGCACCGCCCATCGCGGCGAGCGTCGGCTCGTTCATGAACTCGGCGGCGGCAATTCTGCCGCCGACAGATCTGGTATAGGCAAACAAGCGGCGCGCCTGATCGCTCTGCCACAGGCCCGTTGCGTTCCGCGCACCGGGGCTCGTTGCCATCGAAGTCACGATCTCTGCACCAGCCGCCCGGGCGAAGTCGACGACACCTTTCCAGCGCTCGCGGCTCAGCACCGCGCGGAAGCCGCTCGGTGGCATCGCCGGTGTCTCATCGCTATCTGCAAAGTAGGTGCTGTTGGCCCAGGTGCCGCTGACGCGCAGGTAGGCCGGAGCCAGCGCCGCGGCCAATCTGCGCAACCGGGCGTTCGAGAGATCAATGGGCTTTCGATATTCGAAGAGGTCGGGATTGCTGCCCGCAGGAACATTGCCGGTGTTCTCAGCGCCGCGATCTGGCGACGCTGCGGCGCTCGCTTTGTATGGCTTCCAGAACCGTCCGCCGGTGACCTCGACCATTTCAATGTTATAGGATTGAAAGCGCTCATCGATGGTCCCGAGACGGGGCAATCGCGAGGGGTCGACGGAAAGCGCCGGCGCTTGGGCCGTAGCCTTCCCGCTTGCCGCCAGCGCGGCAATGACAATTCCCATTCCGACTTTGATGCCACTGGACCTGGTCATGGCCATCGTCCCACCTATCCACTATGTCTATCATTTGGGCTGTACAGTCCGTCAGCAAAATGTTCGCGAGAAGGGGCGGTGGTGATGCCGGCTTCGCAGACGAAGAGCGATCTCGCACCCGTGCTGATCGCATGTTGCCTTGCCATGCTGGCGGTGGGCGACAACAGCACGGCTATCATGGCGGCGCTTCCGGACATGAAAGGCAGCCTGCAGCTTGGTCCCGCGGAGCTCGAATGGGTGGTGAATGCCTATCTCCTGACCGCTGCAATTTTCATCACTGTCGGTGGCGGCACGGCGGACCAGCTCGGGGCGCGACGATCCTCGATCGCGGGCATCGTGCTGTTTGCTCTCGCTTCCCTCGTCATCGCGCTGGCGCCATCCGGCTTCGTGGTGATCGGCGCACGCGCGCTGCAAGGGCTGGGAGCCGCGTTCGCCGTATCGGGCACGCTTGCCGCGGCTACCGAAGCCGCGCCTGACGAGCGGCGGGCGGAGGCGATCAGCGCCTGGACTGGCTTCCTGATGCTCGGCTTCAGCATTGGGCCGCTCATCGGCGGGGCCGTGACGCACTACGCGGGCTGGCGCTTTATCTTCTGGTTGAACGGTTTGGTTATGGTGCCCGCCGCGCTGATATTGATGCTGCATCCTCGAGGTGGCGGTCGCCGCGCGATGTCGATGGATTGGGCCGGGCTTGGCATTCTCGCCGTCTTCATGGTGACGCTGATATCGGGATTGCAGGCGCTGGCGCATCTCGCTGCGAACCGGAAAGCCGCGCTCGTCCCGCTCGCGCTGGCGGTGATTGCCGTCGTTGCGCTGGTTCGGATGGAGAGGCGGCGCAGCCAGCCGCTGGTCGACTTCGGCCTGTTCGCCAATCGAAATTTCGCGATTGCGGCAGGCCTGCTGTTTCTCGTGATGTTCGACATCATGACGCTGCTGCTCTATTACAACCTCTTTGCGCAATCGGCCGATGGCCTCGGTTTGTCCGCCATCGCGGCCGGTCTTTCCCTGTTGCCGCTCTCCATTGCGCTGCTTGCCTTTGCGCGAGCGGCTCCCGCGATTGCAATGAGGGTCGGGGTACGGCGCATGCTGACGGGTGGATCGCTCCTGCTGGCTCTCGGCTGCGCGATCACGTGGTCGTCGTTGCAGATCGAGGCGAGGTTCGCGCTTCTGCTGCCAGGCCTCTTTGTCGCCGGCATCGGTATAGCGCTGATCTATGCGTCGGCGCCGCGGCTCGGCCTTGCAACGCTGCCGCAGCAGCAGGCGGGGAAAGGCTCCGGCATGCTCAATTCCTGCAGCTTTCTCGGCGGAACGGTCGGAGTCACGTTCGGCGGAATTGCGTTCGCGTTCAGCGGATTTACCGGTGTGCTTGTGCTGCTGGGAATTTCAGCGCTGGCAAGTGCGATGCTCTGTCTGAAGTTGAAATCGGATTGAAAGCTTGCCGGAGCTATGGTGAATTGCGCCTCTCGCCGCACAATCGTTCGTTGGAATCGCCCGAAATGAGCCCGATCAAGCGCCCTTTTTCGGCTGCCGGAGTTGCTGCCGCTCGCGGCGGAGGGTCGGAAGATGATGGCGTTACCGTGGCGCGAGCGTACAAAGCGTTGTTGGATCGCGCGCCGTTTCGGCTAGGGTAGTTTGGTAGAGCAGTCAGGAAGAACGGATGAACAACAGCAAGCAATTGACGATCGTCTTTGCCACTCTGGCCACGCTTGCGTCGTTAAGCCCACCCGCCCACGCCGCCCAATGCGGCAGCTCGGCCGCCGGCTACGCCGCCTGGAAGCAGGAATTCGCCGGCGAAGCGCGCGCCAAGGGCATCAGCGCCTCGACCATCCAGGCCTTGATGGCGACCAACTATGCGCAGGCGACGATCAATGCCGATCGCGGGCAGCGCAGCTTCAATCTCTCGCTCGATGCGTTTTTGGCCAAGCGCGGAGCGGCGACCATCGTCGCGAAAGGGCGGCAGCTCAAGCAGTCGCAGGCGGCGCTGTTTGCGTCGATCCAGCAGCGCTACGGCGTGCCGCCGGGGCCGCTGCTGGCGATCTGGGGCATGGAGACGGGGTTTGGCAGCCAGCGCGGCAATCAGAACATGCTCGCCTCGATCGCGACGCTCGCCTATGACTGCCGGCGCTCGGCCTATTTCACCGAGCACCTCTATGCGGCGCTGCAATTGATCGATCGCGGCGCGCTGTCTCCCAGCCAGCGCGGCTCCATGCATGGCGAGGTCGGTCAGACGCAGTTCATGCCGAAGGCCATTTTGGCTTACGGCACCGGCAATCTCGAGAACGCGGCGAACGCGCTGATGTCGACGGCGAACTTCTTGAAGGCGCATGGCTGGCGCGCCGGCGCGGGCTATCAGCCGGGCGAGCCGAACTTTGCGGCCATCCAGGCCTGGAATGCTGCGGGGGTCTACCAGAAGGCGATCGCGCTGATAGGTCGCCAGATCGACGGTGGCGAGTAGGGAAGCGTCGGCCGTGTGCTCGCCTCGTCATGCCCGGGCTTGACCCGGGCATCCATCCTCTTGGTAAAAGTTCATTCGAAGGAGATGGATTGCCGGGTCAAGCCCGGCAATGACGGAAGGCGAGGCTCATAGCACCTGCCACCCGCCGCTTTCCCATGGCATGATCCGGCGACGTAACAAGGGATTCGCATGCGCATATTTCGTTGGGCCATTTTTCTTGGCGCCGTCATTCTCTCCACCCCCAGCCATGCCGCCCGCTGCGGCGGCGATTTCAATACTTTCATCGCGACGATGTCGCAGGAGGCAGCCGCGGCGGGCGTCTCGCAAGCGGTGATCAGCCAGGCCTTTGCCGGCATCGCGCAGGATCCGGCGGTGCTCGCCTTCGACCGTCGCCAGCGCGGCACCTTCAACAAGACCTTCGAGCAGTATGTCTCGACCCGCGTCGGCCCCGGCCGCATCAACATGGGACGGCAGATGCTACTGCGGCACGCC
>NZ_JAGKJK010000012.1 GCF_020329435.1 Bradyrhizobium hereditatis
CACAACGGCGAGATCAAGTGGAACGGCAGCACGATCTACATCAACGAGGCTCTCGTCGGCGAGCCGGTCGGCCTGGCCGAAGACGACGCGGGATGCTGGACCGTCAGCTACGGGCGGATCGAGCTCGGCGTGATCACTCACCGCGGCGATCGCCTGAACAAACCAAAACGCAAGGCCTGTGGACTTGTGGACAACGCGAAGGGGCGTTGCCCACAAGCCGCACAGGCCCAGCAACAACAGACCTGAACGAAACGGGAATTGTGTTACCTATGTCGTCGGTCAGAACTGTTACCCATGTAGCCGGTTGCTCAGAGAGGGGTAAGCCACGAGCACTGCCGTTGCCGCTACCCCTCTCCCTAACCCTCCCCCGCAAGGGGGGAGGGAACAGACCTGTCGCGCGGTGACAGCATGCCCGTACTCCCGCGCGCAGCTTCATCGCGAGCGAAGCGATCCATCTCACCGCAAAGCAGATCGATTGCTTCGTCCGCTTCGCTCTTTGCAACGATGAGCGGATATAGCATTGCCCCACAAGACCGTCTGGTGCCAAGCTCACTCCACAATAAAATGCGAGGGAGCGCTACATGTCCGAGGAAAATTCCGTTCTCGTCGAACGCGATGGTGCCGTCACCATCGTCTCCATCAACCGGCCGCATTGCCGCAACGCCGTCGACGGCGCGACCGCGCGCAAGCTGTATGACGCTTTCCTCGCCTTCGACGCCGACGAAAGCGCATCCGTTGCGGTGTTCACCGGCACCGGCGGCTATTTTTGCGCCGGCGCCGATCTCAAGGCGGTGGCGGCGGGCGATCCCAACAAGAAGCGGGAGCTTGGCGGGCACGATTCGATTGCGCCGATGGGGCCGAGCCGGATGCGGCTGTCGAAACCGGTGATCGCGGCGGTCGAGGGCTTTGCGGTGGCCGGCGGCATGGAGCTTGCGCTATGGGCCGATATGCGCGTGGTCGCCGATGATGCGACCTTCGGTGTCTTCTGCCGCCGCTTCGGCGTGCCCCTGATCGATCTCGGCACCATCCGCCTGCCGCGGCTGATCGGCCATTCGCAGGCGATTGACTTGATCCTCACGGGACGCCCGGTCGGCGCGCAGGAAGCGCTGCGCATGGGGCTCGCCAACCGCGTCGTCGGCCGCGGCGAAGCTGTGGCGCAGGCGATTGCGCTCGCCAAGGAGATAGCGCGCTTTCCGCAAAAATGCCTGCGCGCCGACCGGCTGTCGGCGCTGCGGCAGTGGGATCTCTCCGAGGAAGAGGCGATCGACAACGAGATGCGCGGCGGGCTCGCGGTGATCGCCTCGGGCGAAACGCTGTCGGGTGCGACGCGCTTCGCCTCCGGCGTGGGACGTCACGGCGCGTTCGCCAGTGACGCCAGTGATTGATTGGTCGCAGCTATACGCCCGCCATCATCACATATTTGATCTCGACATATTCCTCCATGCCGTGATGCGAGCCCTCGCGGCCGAGGCCCGATTCCTTCACACCGCCGAAGGGCGCGACTTCGGTGGTGATGAGGCCGGTGTTGACGCCGACCATGCCGGCTTCCAACGCTTCGGCAACGCGCCAGACGCGGCCGAGATCGCGCGCGTAGAAGTACGATGCCAGGCCGAACGGCGAGTTGTTGCACATCGCGATCACGTCGGCCTCGTCCTTGAAGCGGAACACGGGCGCCAAGGGGCCGAAGGTCTCCTCATGCGCCACCAGCGCGTCCGCCTTCACGTTGGCCAGCACCGTCGGCTCGAAGAAGCTGCCGCCGAGCGCATGGCGCTTGCCGCCGGTGATGATCTTGGCGCCGCCCTTCACGGCATCATCGATGTGTTTTTCGACCTTGAGCACCGCATCCATGTTGATCAGCGGCCCCTGCACCACGCCCTGCTCCGTGCCGTCGCCGATCTTCATCGCGGCGACCTTCTTCGACAGTTTCTCGACGAACTCGTCATAGATCTTGTCCTGAGCGTAGATGCGGTTGGCGCAGACGCAGGTCTGGCCCATGTTACGGTACTTCGAGATGATGGCACCGTCGACCGCGGCATCGACATCGGCGTCGTCGAACACCACGAACGGCGCGTTGCCGCCGAGCTCGAGGCCGAGCTTCTTCACGCCCACGGATGCCTGCTGATAGAGGATCTTGCCGACCTCGGTCGAGCCGGTGAAGCCGATGAAGCGAACGGCCGGATGCTCGCACAGCACCTTGCCGATGGCTGATGAGTTACCGGTGAGGATGTTGAACACGCCCTTGGGCACGCCGGCTTTCTCGGCGAGCGCAACAAGCGCCAGCGCGGTCAGGGGCGTCTCATTGGCCGGCTTGAGCACGACGGTGCAACCGGCAGCGAGCGCCGGCGAGACTTTTCGCGTGATCATCGAGCACGGGAAATTCCACGGCGTGATCGCGCCGCAGACGCCGATCGGCTGCTTGATCGCGAGCAGCCGCGCATCGGGCCGTTGGGTCGGGATGGTCTCGCCATAGACGCGGCGAGCTTCCTCGGCGAAAAATTCGACATAGGCGCCGCCGATGTCGACCTCACCGAGCGCTTCCGCCAGCGGCTTGCCCTGCTCGGAGGTGAGGATCAGCGCGAGGTCCTCGCGGTTGGCCGCGATCAGCTCGAACCACTTTCGCAGGATGTTGGAGCGCTGTTTGGCGGTGAGCTTGGCCCAGGCCGGGAAGGCGCGCTCGGCGGCCTCGACGGCTTGCGTCGTTTCCGCCGTACTCATCACCGGGACTTTTGCGAGCTCGACGCCGTTGACCGGATTGGTGACCGGACGCGACGGCGTGCCGACCCAGGCGCCGTCGATGTAGCAGCGATCTCGCAGCAGCGAGGGATCTTTCAGGCGGTCGTGCAGCGAGGGCTGGGAGGATGGAGCGCGAGCGGCGACGGGCGGGTTCATGGCGTTACTCCCTGAGGGTTTCTTGGGGTTGGGTGGGAGTATAGGCCTATACGAGGGACGGCGCATCGGCCGCGGACGCAGCTCTGCTTCAATGAATTTTGAGGCGCCGCCAGTGAGGGGCCTCGTCATTCCGGGATGGTGCGCTGGCACCAGACCCAGAATGATGGCACCCTTTACGCCGCGCCGCTCATATACGTCTCACGGCGGCCGATCATGCGCTGCGCGGCGGCCTTGGCGTCGGCTTTCGTCGATGTCGCGCAGGTCCGGTATTCGAGGTCGGGCAATTTGGCCGTGTCGCGGCGGCCGAACCAGGATTTGGAACCGACCGGCAGCAGTGCCAAGGCCTGGGCGACGTTGTCGACCGCCTCGAACGAGTGCAGCGCGCCGGTGCCGGCATAGCGGACTTCGTAGATGCCGGGCGAGATCGGCGCCTCGATATTTTCGCCACGCCCGGGACGGGGGTAGCGCTTCCATTCACTCCAAGTCGAAATCATTGCGCACCTTCGCAACTGAAGAAATGACAGCCATTTTGGTTAATTTGATCCAGCCAAGACGCGGGCGTTTGTGCTGGAATCTGAACGCCTTACTGAAAAAGATCGGCGACGGGAAGCGCAGGCGCCATCACGATATCGTGGATGGTTAAGCCGGTCACCGCCACTCCCTGCCATCCACCGCTGAATGCGGCGAGGTGTTGCAGTTTTGCGCCGGAGCACCGCGCGAGGCCTGCCCACACGCCTCCCACGCCCTTTGCCATCACGAGATCGCGACATTTGCGGCCGCGCTCGCCGGGCGCTTGCGGGATCAGGCGGGCGGGAGGATGATCGTTCCACTTCCATAAAAACAAAGCGGGAGGTGACCCATGCAAGGCAAAGCTGAGATCGATCAGGTTCTGCGTCAGAAATGCGAGGCGAACGAGATCCCCGGCGTGGTCGCGATGGCGGCGACGGGAAGCGACGTGATCTACCAGGGCGCGTTCGGCAAGCGCGACCTTGGCAAGGACGACGCCATGACCACCGATAGCGTGTTCTGGATTGCCTCCATGACCAAGGCGATCACGACCGCCGCCGGCATGCAGCTGGTCGAGCAGGGCAAGCTTTCGCTCGACGAGCCGATCGGCAGGCTTTTGCCCGACCTCGCCAACCCGCAGGTGCTGGAAGGCTTTGACGAGCGCGGCGAGCCGAAGCTGCGCCCCGCCAAAAGCCCGATCACGCTGCGCCAGCTCATGACGCACACCGCGGGCTTTGCCTACAACATGTGGAACGCCGACTGCGCGCAATATCTGGAGAAGACCGGCACCCCCGCAATCACCACTTGCCAGAACGCCGCGCTGAAGACGCCGATCATCTGCGAGCCCGGCACGCGCTGGGAATACGGCACCAATATCGATTTCGTCGGCAAGGCGGTGGAAGCCGTGAGCGGCAAGCGGCTCGATGTGTATCTGCGCGACCACATATTTGCGCCGCTCGGCATGAACGATACCGCCTTCAAGATCACGGACTCGATGCGCCAGCGCCTGGTCGGCACGCATGCGCGCGGCGAGGACGGGTCGCTGGCGCCGATCCCGTTCGAGCTCGAACAGGAGCCGGAATTCCACATGGGCGGCGGCGGCCTCTATGGCACCGCGGGTGACTACATCAAGTTCACCCAGATGATCCTCAACCAGGGCCGCGGCAACGGCAACGAGGTGCTCAAGCCCGAGACCGTCGCGCTGATGAGCCGGAACCACATCGGCGATCTCACCATGGTCAAGATGGTGTCGGTGGCGCCCATGTACACAAACGATGTCGATCTCTACCCCGACATCGTCAAGAAGTGGGGCCTCTCCTTCATGATCAACACCGCCAAGACGCCGGAAGGCCGCAGCGCCGACAGCCTGGCCTGGGCGGGCCTCGCCAACACCTATTTCTGGATCGACCCGGCGCGCAACGTCTCCGGCGTGATCCTGATGCAGCTGTTGCCATTCGCCGACGCGAAGTGCCTGGAGGCCTTTGCGGGCTTCGAGCGCGGGGTTTACGCCGGGCTCGATGCCGGCAGCGGCCAGAAGGCAGCGTGAGAACGTACAACGAGGGCGGCGACGCGTCCGCGCGTCGTACGCCCTCACCTCGCCCACAGTTATCATGCCCCGCCACCGGGTCTTGCTTCAGGCGAGCCCGGTGGCAGGCGCCAGCGGGGCATCCAGTACGGCGCGGCTTCTCGGCTTAAGCACCGCTTTCTCCGCAGCGTCATTGCGAGGAGCGCTAGCGACGAAGCAATCCATCTCTCCGCGTACGCCGCGGCCGCCCCATCGCGCCCCTCAAGCGCAGGGCTGTCGCACCCCTCAGGTCAAAATATCGAAAACAACCCCATGCAAAGTAGCCTGGCGGCTGGATGGACGCGAAGCGTCAACGCTGGCGAAGCCTGCTGGCTTAAGCCGGCCAACCAGTGGTCTCCAACAGCCCTGAGATTGTCCGGTTTGACCGGTGCGATCCAGCATTCCGGAGACGCCATCTCTCAAGCCGATATGCCTACGGTCTGCTGGATGCCCCGGGTGCGCGCTGCACCCCGCGAGCGCGTGAGCCTTCACCGCTCGTTGGCCTTGTCCCGATCGAACTTGTAGTCGGCCGGAAAAACCCAGTTGAGCGAAGCCAAGCGCTCCAGCGCGGCCTTGCGCCGATCTTCTTTTTGTACAAACAGCGTCCGGTCGACCACCTCGACGATGTTAGGTTCGTCGCCGACCTTCAGACCCATGTTCTCGACCAGCGCCTTGGCGCAACCGCACCGCCAGGCTATTGCCCCATTTCGAAACCTGCATGGCAGCCTCTTTTTGCGTCGTCGGGTAAATCAGCGCTGACAGCCTTCAATCCAATTGCAGATGCTGCGCCACTCCTTCACCAAAATACTCTTCGACGAAGACGCGCCGGTCGGGTTGAGCCGGAGGATCATCGGGGATGCTATGCAGTAGGAATTCGCGTCCGCCGAGTTCGTCGAGACGCGCAAACCACGCCTCCGCATCGAACGGCACTCCATCAGCGGCTTGCAGTCAAGTTTGTTCCGGATCTTGCTGACGGCCTGTCCTTCGGATGGAAGTCGAATTCGTTCGTATTGAACTTCTAGGCGAAGTTGAGCACTTTCGAAAGCCCGCAGGCTCTGCTCGCAGCGCAAGACAGGACGTGGATGGCCGGGCCATCAAACCCGGTCATGACGGAGAACGGCCCCTACACCCCCAACCCGTTCTGCCCCGCCAGTTCCTTCAGCGACACCTGCGGCCGGGCGCCGATATGCTGGATCACCTCGGCTGCGGCCAGCGCCCCTAAGCGCCCGCACATCTCATAGCTCGCATCCCGCACCAGTCCGAACAGGAAGCCGGCGGCGAAGAGGTCGCCGGCGCCGGTGGTGTCGACCAGCTTCTCGATCGGAAATGCGGGCGCGGAGGTGATGCCGTCCTGGCTTATGACCACGCAACCCTTCTCGCTGCGGGTGACGACGGCGAGTTTGCTATCTGCGCGGAGCTGCTTCAGCGCACCGTCGAAATCCGAGGTCTGGTAGAGCGAGTGCAGCTCGGCCTCGTTGGCGAAGACGAGATCGACGGTGCGCTTGCGCATCAGATCGAGAAACTCGTCACGATAACGATCCACGCAGAAGGAATCCGACAGCGTTAGCGCCACCTGGCGACCGGCCTGGTGTGCGATTGAAGCTGCCTTGACGAAGGCTTCCTTGGCGTTCTTGGGGTCCCAGAGATAGCCTTCGAGATAGACGATGCGGGAGGCCGCGATCTGCGCCTCATCGATATCAGCAGGCGAAAGGTCCTGCGCAGCGCCGAGATAGGTGTTCATGGTGCGCTCGCCGTCCGGCGTCACCAGGATGTAGGAGCATCCGGTGGCGGGGCCCCCTTCGGCCGCCTTCGTCTCATAGGCGACGCCGGCCGCTCTGATATCGTGGGTGTAGAGGCCGCCGATTTGGTCGTTCTTGACCTTGCCGATGAAGGCTGTACGCGCGCCGAAGCCGGCGACGCCGACGATGGTGTTGGCGCCGGAGCCGCCGGAGACTTCGGTGGCCGGCCCCATGTCGCGGTAGATCGAGGCGGCGCGGGTCTCGTCGATCAGCGCCATGCCGCCCTTGGTCATGCCATGGTCGGCGAGGAATTTCTCATCGGTCTGGGCAAAGACATCGAAAATCGCATTGCCGATGGCGAGCACGTCGTATTTTGCGTCAGTCATTCATCCGTCCTGTCAGCGGCGCTT
Source organism: Bradyrhizobium hereditatis (assembly GCF_020329435.1). Classification (GTDB taxonomy): domain Bacteria; phylum Pseudomonadota; class Alphaproteobacteria; order Rhizobiales; family Xanthobacteraceae; genus Bradyrhizobium; species Bradyrhizobium hereditatis. Next base: position 7,110 of record NZ_JAGKJK010000012.1, read on the forward strand.
TCGATGAGGCTCGGGCTATCAGATCGGGCCTTTCGCAGCAAGGGAAGTGGCCTCACCTCGCCCCGCCTGCGGGGAGAGGTCGGAATTCAAGCACCAGCTTGAATTCCGGGTGAGGGGGAGTCTCCGCGCACTCTCTGCCGGCCGTATTCGCGGAGAGAGCCCCTCACCCCGACCCTCTCTCCGTGAAGAACGGGGAGAGGGAGAAGAGGCGCCGGCGCTGATGGTTTCTTTGCTCCTCGCTGCTATACAGCCCCTCAATGATCCGCTCCTTTCTCACGGTATCCACGGGAACGCTGGCGTCGCGGCTACTCGGCTTTGCGCGCGATTCCGTGCTGGCGGCGCTCTTGGGCGCAGGCGCGGTGGCGGATGCGTTTCTGGCGGCGTTTCAGCTGGTCAATGTTGTCAGGCGGCTGCTCACCGAGGGCGGGCTGAATGCGGCGCTGGTGCCGGCGTGGCTGCGCGTGCGCGAAAGCAGCGATGCCGAAGCAGCGGCGGCGTTTGCAGGGCGCGCGCTCGGCAGCATCGCTTGTATCCTGATCGTGGCGACGGCGCTGCTGGCGCTGGTGATGCCGCTGGTCATCACCGTGCTGGCGCCGGGATTTGTCGGGCGCGAGACCTTGCAGCTTGCAGTCGACAACGCGCGGCTGATGCTGCCTTACCTCGCCTTCGCCGGTCCTGTCACTGTCATGATGGCGCTGCTCAATGCGCAAGGGCGGTTTGCGCTCACCGCGTTCTCGCCGCTCTTGTTCAACATCGCGCTGATTGCGGTGATGGCCGCGCTGCTGGTGGCCAAACCGGATGCGGCGCACGCCGCGCAGATCATCGCGGCCACCGTCGGCATCGCCGGGCTGCTGCAGCTTTCCGCGCTGGTGCTGCGCCGGGGCGAGGCCCTCGCGACGCCGCTGCGCATTTCCTTCGACAAGGAGATCCGCGGCTTCCTCGCCAAGGCGGCGCCGGGCATGATGGCGTCGAGCGCGCCGCAGCTTCTGATGGTCGCCGGCGCGATCATTGCATCAACCTCGCCATCGGCGGTGTCGTGGCTCTATTTCGCAAACCGCCTGGTCGAACTGCCGCTCGGCATCGTCGGCGTCGCCATGGGCACGGTGCTGATCCCGGAACTGACGCGCGCGGTGCGCGGCGATGACCATGCCGCGGTGGCGCATGCGGAATCGCGCGGGCTCGAACTCGCCGTTGCGCTGGCGCTGCCGGCGACGCTCGGGCTGATCGTGTTAGCTGCGCCGATCGTGCGGCTGTTGTTCGAGCGCGGCGCCTTCACGGCAGATGATACGCAGGCAACCGCCCGCGCGCTGATGTGGCTGGCGCTGGCGCTGCCGGCGCATGTGTTGGTCAAGGCGCTGTCGCCGGCGTTTTTCGCGCGCGAGGATACGATGACGCCGTTGGTCGCGGCGCTGCTGGGCGTGGTGCTTTCGATCGCTTCTGCCTTCCTGCTCGGACACTGGTACGGCACTGAGGGCATTGCCGCGGCGATTGCGCTCGGCGCCTGGAGCATGGCGCTCTGCCTGCTCCGCCGCGGCGCGGAGACGTTTGGGTTCTCGATCGATGCAGACGCCCGGCGGCGGCTGCCGCGCATCGTGCTTTCGGCGCTCGCGATGGGCGCGGTTCTCTGGCTTTTGACACGGTCGCTGCCGGCGCTCGCCTCAGGCGCACACAGCCTCGTGCAGGCCGTCCTGCTGCTCGCCGTGATCGCAGCGGGAATTGCGGTGTATGGCGTTTTCCTTGGCCTTTTCGGCGTCACGGGCTGGCGCGAGGCGGTTAACGCCTTAAGGCGAACGCGGGCTTAACGGCTTGCACGGACACCGCCCGCGTGGCAAACGACGGCGCGAAACAGGCACCCCAAACCGGCATTCTCGGGAAAGCTGACCAATGGCCTTTGTTGAACGGGTTTTCTCCGGCGTCCAGCCGACCGGTAATCTGCATCTCGGCAATTACCTCGGCGCGATCGTCAACTTCGTGAAGATGCAGGAAACCCATAACTGCATCTATTGCGTTGTCGACATGCACGCGATCACGCAAGGCGTCGACGTCTGGGGCGGCCCGGCGGAGCTTGCCCGCAACACCCGCGAGGTCACCGCGGCCTTCATCGCCGCCGGCATCGATCCGAAGAAGCACATCGTGTTCAACCAGAGCCAGGTCGCCGGCCATGCCGAGCTTGCCTGGATCTTCAATTGCGTCGCGCGCGTCGGCTGGCTCAGCCGCATGACCCAGTTCAAGGAGAAGGCCGGCAAGGACCGCGAGAACGCTTCCGTCGGGCTCTACGACTACCCGGTGCTGATGGCCGCGGACATTCTGCTCTATCGCGCTACGCACGTGCCGGTCGGCGAGGACCAGAAGCAGCATCTGGAGCTGTCGCGTGATATCGCCCAGAAGTTCAACAACGATTTCGGCGATTCCATTCGCAGCCATGGCTTTGGTGACGGCCAGTTCTTTCCGCTGCCGGAGCCCTTCATCACCGGCCCGGCAACGCGGGTGATGAGCCTGCGCGACGGCACCAAGAAGATGTCGAAGTCGGACGCCTCGGATAATTCGCGCATCAACCTGACTGACGATGCGGATTTGATCGCGCAGAAGATCCGGAAAGCGAAAACCGATCCGGAACCGCTGCCGTCGGAGGAAAAAGGGCTGGAGAACCGGCCCGAGGCCGACAACCTCGTCGGCATCTATGCGGCGCTGGCCGACAGGAGCAAAGCCGATGTCCTGAAGGATTTCGGCGGCGGACAGTTCTCCAGCTTCAAGAACGCGCTGGTGGAACTTTGCGTCGCAAAGCTCGCGCCGATCGCTTCCGAGATGAAGCGGCTGGTCGCGGACCCCGGCCACGTCGACAGCATCCTGGTCGACGGCGCCGATCGCGCCCGCGCGCTGGCGGATGAGACCATGCGCACGACCATGGACATCGTCGGTTTCATCCGAAAGCGCTAGGCTTCACTAGCGCCTGATCGCAGCGAGGCCGCTTGTCGAACGCGGCCGCGCCGTGGCAGCATGCGGCGGTTTGGCGCAGCACCGGGACATGCATGACCACCCAGCGACGAAGCTACGAGACGGGTCACAAGCCAAAATGCCTTGTCATTGTTGACGACACCGCCGAATGGGACCGCGCGGTGTATTACGCCAGCCGCTGGGCGGTGCGCGGCGGCGGCGGCGTCGTGATGCTGCGCATCATCGCAATCGAGGACCAGAACCAGCAATGGCTGGGGGTTGCCGACCTGATGCGCGCCGAGGCCGAGGACGCCGCCAACGAGGCGCTCGACCGGGCTGCCGGCCGCGCCAACGGCATTGCCGCGATCACGCCGGAGCGGGTGATCCGCGAGGGCGACCCGATCACCCAGATCCTCGAGGTGATCGACAAGGACGTCGATATTTCGATGCTGGTGCTGGCGGCCAATCCCGGCCCCGAGGGCCCAGGGCCATTGATCAGCATGATGGCGCAGGTCGCCGGCTCGTTCCCGATCCCGGTCGTCATCGTGCCCGGCGATCTCACCGATTCCGACATCGACGGGCTGTCTTAGCGATTGATACGCCTACAGAATTGCTGGTTTGCGCCCCTTGATCGTGCGCAGCCCATCGCCATCTGCTAAGGGATACCCACGCGCCGGCCTTGAACCGGCGACGCCGGAGAAAAACGCATGTTCATTCAGACTGAAGCTACGCCCAATCCCGCCACGCTGAAATTCATCCCGGGCCGCACCGTGCTCGACTCGGGCACGATGGAATTCTCAAACCGCGAAGCCGCCGCCCGCTCGCCGCTGGCCGAGCGGCTGTTCGGCGTGCCTGGCGTCTCCAGCGTGTTCTATGGCTATGATTTCGTCACCGTGACCAAATCGGAGGGCGACTGGCAGCACCTCAAGCCCGCGATCCTCGGCGCCATCATGGAGCACTACATGTCCGGCGCGCCGCTGCTCGCGGACGGCACGGTCGGCAGTGATGAGGCTTCCGACGAGGAAGGCGAGTTCTTCAACGAGCAAGACGCCGAGACGGTCGCGACCATCAAGGACCTGATCGAGACGCGGGTGCGGCCCGCGGTCGCCAACGACGGCGGCGACATCACCTTCCGCGGCTTCAAGGACGGCGTCGTCTATCTCAACATGAAAGGCGCCTGCTCCGGCTGCCCGTCCTCGACCGCGACGCTGCAGCACGGCATCCAGAATCTGCTGCGGCACTTCGTGCCCGACGTGATCGAAGTCCGGCCGATGTAAGTTGGTGCCGTAGGGTGGGCAAAGCGCAAGCGTGCCCACCTACTTCTTCCGTCAGACCTCATCCTGAGGAGCCGCGAACCGGCGTCTCGAAGGATGAATGGCACCAGCGCGGCCTCGTGGTTCGCGACGGCGCTGCGCGCCTCCTCACCATGAGGGTTTACGGTCCCTCTGCAGCCGCAAGACATGACGGCATGATTGCGCGTCTGCTATACCTGCCCTTATGCTGATCCTCTCCATCGATACCGCGCTCGATGCCTGCGCCGCGGCCGTGCTCGACACCACTGCGGGCGGCGCGATCGCGCTGGAAACGCTAGCGATGAAGCGCGGCCATGCCGAAGCGCTGATGCCGCTGATCGCGCGCGTGATGAAAGCGTCCGGCGTCGCCTTTGCCGCGCTGGATCGCATCGCCGCAACCACCGGTCCCGGCAGCTTTACCGGACTGCGCGTCGGCCTTTCCGCCGCGCGCGGCATTGCGCTCGCCGCCGGCAAGCCGGTCGTCGGCGTGACGACGCTCACCGCTTTTGCCGCTCCCATCGTCAGCGTGCACAGCGAACATCCGGTCATATCGGCCGTCGATGCGCGGCATGATCACGTCTATTTTCAGGCGCTGGGCGGCGACGGCCGTTCGCTGATCAAGCCGAAGGTCGCGCCGATCGCCGAAGCGCTCGAAGCGGCGCGCCTCGGCACGCCGCATCTGGTCGGCAATGCCGCGAAGCTTCTGGCCGAGCGCTGGCCGGCCGATGCGCCGCCACCATTCAAGGTCGACCAGCAGGCCGCGCCCGATATCGCCTGGGTGGCGTGGCTGGGCGCTGCCGTCAATCCCGAGGGCTCGCCGGCACGGCCCTATTATCTGCGCGCGCCGGACGCCAAGCCGCCGAAGGATCCATTATCCGGCGCATCGCAGCCATCCGCCTCATCATGACATGGCTTTCCGATTGGTGGGGCGGCGGCACGTCGGTGATCGAACCGGCTGGCCCGCGCGACGCGTCGCGTCTGGCGCAACTGCATGGCGCATCGTTTCACCGCGGCTGGGGCGAAGGCGAGTTCGAGGTGATGCTGAGCGAGCGCAACACGCTCGTTCACCGCCTCCGGCTCGGGCGCAGGATCATCGGCTTTGCCGTATCGCGCATCGGCGCCGATGAAGCCGAGCTGCTCTCGATCGCCATCGATGCGACCCAGCGCGGCCGCGGCCTGTCGCGCAACCTGCTGCTGACACATCTCGGCCATCTCGCAGGCCGCGGCGTGCGCAAGGTGTTCCTCGAGGTCGAGGAAAACAATCAACCGGCGCGGCGACTTTATGAATGGGCCGGATTTGAGGTCGTCGGCCGCCGGGAACGCTATTATCAGCAGCCCGGCGGGGAGCAATTGAACGCACTTCTGATGCGGCGCGACTTGTCGTAGGATGCGCGCGATGGCAAAACATCCCCGATCTGCCCCGAGGCGTTAGAGAGCATGCCCGCATTGAAATCCCCGCCAGCGCAAAAGAATACCGGCATCGAGGCGCGCTGCGCCGCCACGGGCATGCGCATGACCGAACAGCGCCGCGTGATCGCACGAGTGCTGGCGGAATCGGTTGATCATCCCGACGTCGAGGAACTCTACCGGCGCTGTGTCGCGGTCGACGACAAGATCTCGATCTCGACGGTCTATCGCACCGTCAAGCTGTTCGAGGATGCCGGCATCATCGAGCGGCACGATTTCCGCGAAGGCCGCGCGCGCTACGAGCAGATGCCCGACAGCCATCATGACCATCTGATCAATCTGCGCGACGGCAAGGTGATCGAGTTCACGTCCGAGGAAATCGAGAAGCTGCAGGCCGAGATCGCCCGCAAGCTCGGCTACAAGCTGGTCGATCACCGGCTCGAATTGTATTGCGTGCCGCTTGACGAAGACAAAACTTAAGCTTTCGCGAATTACTTTTCGTGAACTTCGATCTCATCATCTTCGACTGCGACGGCGTGCTGGTCGACAGCGAAGTGATTTCGTGTCGCGCGCATGCGGAGACGCTGACGCGTCACGGCTATCCGATCACGTCGGAACAGGTGTTTCATCGCTTTCTCGGCCGCTCGACGCGCCAGGCTAACCTCGAAATCGAGGCCGAGCTCGGCCGCGCGCTACCAGACGATTTTCATCTGCAGTTGCAGGATGAACTGCATCGGAGTTTCGAGACCGACCTGGAAGCCGTGCCGCATATTCACGCGGCACTCGATGCTATCACCCAGTCGGTCTGCGTCGCCTCCAGCGGCTCGCACCAACGGATGCAGATCAGCCTCGGCTGCACTAGACTCTACGAGCGCTTTGCGCCGAATATTTTTTCGGCCTCGCAGGTCACAAATGGCAAGCCTGCGCCCGACCTGTTTCTGTTCGCGGCCGAACAGATGAAAGTCTCGCCGGAACGCTGCATCGTGATCGAGGATAGCGTTCCCGGCATCACCGGCGGTCGTGCCGCCGGGATGACCCTGCTCGGTTTCCACGGCGGCAGCCATTGCCAGCCGGGTCATGCCGAGATGCTGCGCGCCGCCGGCGCCGTCGCAACGTTCGACGATATGCGGCAATTGCCCGATCTGATTGCGCGTATTGGTCGAAAGCCCGACTAGACTAGCACTACATAGAGGTCGGGCGTCGCTTCCGGCATCACATCAAGCGACCTTGCCGCGAGTTAACTGGCCGCGAAACCCGCTGGTAGGTTCAGACAAACCTGCGTCAAAGGGGCGGCGCATTCTGGAATTACGCGACAGCCGGATAAAAGCCGCCTCGGTATTGAAGGCGGCCGTACCGCTCACGCTCATCGTGGCGCTGGCTATGCTGGCGCGAACTTGGCAGCTTTCGCAGAACGAGTTCGGCAGGCAATAATTACGCTGCGGGCGTTCGCAGCCAGCTCGATAGCTGGCACAATTTCATCTTCAATTCGCTCGATCCCGCCGGCTTTGTTTCCATCGACAAGCCGCCGGTGGCGGCGTTGCGGACGTCGTGGGTGGAAGCCTCCCGCAAGAAGCTCATCAGCTACCTGACCGCCGATCGCGGGGCCGCAAACTTTCTGGTCGCGGTTCCCAACGCCAGAAACCCGGAATGACTGGGGCCAAACACTGGCTTTTTGGCCATTTAGGCTATATTTGACCCCCAAGCCGCCGCCAGGGCGCTATTTCCACCAGCACTCAAGGTCCCATGAAGCCGCCGCGCAAGCTGCACATCAAATCCTATGGCTGCCAGATGAACGTCTACGATGCGCAACGCATGATGGACACGCTGGCCGGCGAAGGCTTTGTCGAGACCGAAAGTGCTGATGATGCGGATCTGGTGATCCTCAACACCTGTCATATCAGGGAAAAGGCATCCGAAAAGGTCTATTCCGAACTCGGCCGGCTTCGCCTTGCCAAGGATGAGGCCGCGCGCCACGGGCGCGACATGCGCATTGCGGTCGCTGGCTGCGTCGCGCAGGCCGAGGGCGAGGAGATCATCCGCCGCGCGCCGACCGTCGACGTCGTGGTCGGGCCGCAGAGCTATCATCATCTGCCGGAGCTGTTGGCACGCGCCAAGAGCGAGGGACGCGCGCTCGAGACCGAATTCCCGGTCGAGGACAAGTTCAACTTTCTCCCTGCGCCCAAACCGGATGCGATCCGCGCGCGCGGCATCTCCGCCTTCGTCACCGTGCAGGAAGGTTGCGACAAGTTCTGCACCTTCTGTGTGGTGCCCTATACGCGCGGCGCGGAAGTCTCGCGCCCGGTCGCGAAAATCGTCGACGACGTCAAACGGCTGGCCGACAACGGCGTGCGCGAGATCACCCTGATCGGCCAGAACGTCAACGCCTATCATGGCGAAGGTCCTGATGGCCGCACTTGGCCGCTCGGCAAGCTGTTGCACCGGCTTGCCGAAATCGATGGCATCGCGCGGCTGCGCTACTCGACCAGTCATCCACGTGACGTCGAGGAGTCACTGATTACGGCCCACCGCGATCTCGACGCGCTGATGCCCTTCGTGCATCTTCCGGTACAATCCGGCTCGGACCGGATTCTCGCCGCCATGAACCGCAAGCATACCGCCGATGATTACCGCCGCGTCATCGACCGTTTCCGTACCGCCCGCCAAGATATTGCGTTTTCATCGGATTTTATCGTCGGCTTTCCGGGCGAAACCGAGGGAGAATTCGCCGCCACCCTCGCGCTTGTCATGCAAATCGGGTACGCTGCGGGCTATTCGTTCAAATATTCGCCACGGCCCGGCACGCCGGCGGCGGACATGCAGGAGACGGTGTCAGCGGCTGAAATGGACGAGCGATTGGTGCGGCTCCAGGAATTGATCGACAGCCAGCAATCGGCCTTCAACAAGGCCATGATTGGCAACACCGTGGATGTGCTGTTCGAACGCGCGGCCCGCAATCCCGGCCAGTTCGTCGGGCGTACCGCCCATCTCCAGCCCGCGCATGTGTTCGCCTCATCGGACATCATCGGACAGGTGCTGCCGGTCAGAATCGATAGCCTCGAGCGTTATAGCCTGCTCGGCGAACTCGCCGGACCATCTGCGCGCCCCGCCCAGTCACTTCCTGTTCAACCGGCCAGTTCTTCTCAAGAAACGCTGGGAGCCTGAACCCTTGCCAAAAAGCGCGTCGGATTCACCTTCGCTCGCTCCCAGCCGCAAATTTGAACGCGACATGCAAATTCCGCCCGAGACCCAGGTCGTCATCGATTTCGACGACAACCGCGCCGCTTCCGCCCTCGTCGGCCCTTATGGCCAGAACCTGGCGCTGATCGAACGGCGGCTCGGCGTCGTCGTCGATTCCCGCGGCAACCACATCACCATCGCCGGCTCCCGCGACGGCTGCGACGCTGCGCGGCGCGTGCTGGAGACGCTCTATTCGCAGGCCGTGCAGGGCCACGACCTCTCGCAGGGTGAAGTCGAAGGCGCGATCCGCGCCGTGCTCGCGCAGGGCTCGCTGTTCGAGTTCGACGCCAAGACCGCAAAGCCGCAGTTCGAGACCATCAACCTTCGCAAGCGTCCGGTGCGTGCCCGCACGGCGGCACAGGATTCCTATATCCGCGCGCTGAAGCGTCACGAGCTGGTGTTCGGTATCGGCCCAGCCGGCACCGGCAAGACCTGGCTTGCTGTGGCGCACGCCGCGCAACTATTCGAACGCAAGGAAGTCGATCGCATCATCCTGTCGCGGCCGGCCGTCGAGGCTGGCGAGCGGCTCGGTTTCCTGCCGGGCGATTTACGCGAAAAGGTCGACCCCTATTTGCGACCGATTTACGACGCACTGTACGACCTGATGGATTCGCGCATCGTGGAGCGCGCGCTGCAGGCCGGCGAGATCGAGATCGCGCCGCTCGCCTTCATGCGCGGCCGCACGCTGACCAATGCCGTCATCATCCTCGACGAGGCGCAGAACACTACGTCGATGCAGATGAAGATGTTTTTGACGAGGCTCGGCGAGAACAGCCGCATGATCGTCACTGGCGATCCATCGCAGGTCGACCTGCCGTTCGGACAGGCCTCGGGGCTTGCCGAAGCCTGCAAGTTGCTCGACAACGTTGAAGGCATTGCGCAGGTGAAATTCACCGCGGAAGACGTCATCCGCCATGAACTGGTGGCGCGGATCGTCGCCGCCTATGAGGGGTTGCCGCAAAAGCCGGCAACCGGAAAGTCTTGACCCAGAAATCTTCGGCGTCGGGCCCGTCGCAAGCAGGCCCGGGCCGTAACCCGAACATTGCAACGCAAAGCGCTGGAACGCTCGTGTCCTCCGTCCCGCTCACCGAAGTCCTCGTGGTTGCCGATTGCTGGCAGAGCGAGCCGGATGCCGAGGCGGTGATCCATCGCGCCATCAACGCCGCCGCCGAAATCGCCGATGCAGATGTCGGCGAGGCAGAGCTTGCGGTCATGCTGACCGACGACGCCGGCATCCGCACGCTGAACAGCAACTGGCGCGGCATCGACAAGCCGACAAACGTATTATCGTTTCCGGCGCTGCAGCCAACCGCAAACGGCCCGCCCGACGCGCCGCGCATGCTCGGCGATATCGCCATCGCCTATGAGACTACGCGCAGAGAGGCCGATGAGGAAGAAAAACCGTTCGATCATCACCTCAGCCATCTTGCGGTTCACGGGTTCCTGCATTTGATCGGATACGACCACGAAAAAGATGACGACGCCGAAGCCATGGAAGGTCTCGAACGCGAGATTCTCGCGCAGCTCGGCATTCCCGATCCCTATGCGGACCGGGAGCGGATGGACTGAAATGCCGGACTCCGACCCAATACAGGATAACCCGCGCAACACGCGCAACCTGCCGGTGGTGGTTCAGGAAGGCGAAGTGCTGCGGCCACCTGCAGAGAACTGGCTGCTACGAGCGATCCGCACGCTGTTCGGCTGGAGGTCGGGATCGGTCCGCGCCGATCTTCAGGTGGTGCTCGACGCTGCCTCCACGCCCGATGACGTCGGCTTTTCCGCCATCGAGCGCACCATGCTGCGCAACATCCTCGATCTCAACGAGCGGCGGATCGCCGACGTGATGGTGCACCGCGCCGACATCGTCGCGGTGAAGCGCGATATTCCGCTCGGCGAGCTGATGAGCCTGTTCGAGAGCGCGGCGCATTCGCGGCTCGTCGTCTACAACGAGACGCTCGACGACCCCGAAGGCATCGTTCACATCCGCGACCTCCTGGCATTCATGACCGCGAAGGCCCGTGTCGGCGAGACTGCCAAGCCGAAACGAAAGAAGCCGTTCCCGGCAGGCCTCGACCTGCGCGCCGTCGACCTTTCGATGCCGCTTGCCGAGGCCAATATCATCCGCAAGCTGCTCTACGTGCCTCCCTCGATGCGGGCGATCGATCTGCTCGCGCAGATGCAGGCCTCGCGCATCCATCTGGCTCTGGTGGTGGACGAATATGGCGGCACCGACGGGCTGGTGTCGATCGAAGACATCGTCGAGCAGATCGTCGGCGAGATCGACGACGAGCACGACAGCGATGAGCCGCCTTCGATCGTGCGGCAGGGCGACAATACGTTCATCGCCGACGCCCGTGCCAGCCTCGAGGACGCACGCACGATGATCGGCGAGGAGTTCGTCACCGGCGAGGCAGGCGAGGAAGTCGAGACGCTTGGCGGCTATCTGGTTGCGCAGGTCGGCCGCCTGCCGGTGCGCGGCGAGGTGATTGCCGGCCCCGGCAATTTCGAGATCGAGGTGCTCGATGCCGATCCGCGGCGGGTCAAGCGGCTGCGGATTGGGATCCGGAAAGAACGCCCGACGCCGCGCGTACCCCGCGACCGCAACCGCCGCGAGGCCACGCCGGATGCCAATGTGCCGCCGACCAATGACAATACGCCGCCGGCCTCCGGTGATGGAGCCGGCTCACAGTGATCCACCCCAATAAATTCCGTGTGGCGGGACTCTCGATCATCCTCGCCTGGGGCTGGAAGCGCGCGGTGATCGCGCTTGCCGCGGGCGCGCTGTCATCGCTTGCGATGGCGCCGTTCAATGCCTGGCCGGTGCTGTTCGTCACCTTTCCAATCGCGGTATGGCTGGTCGACGGCGCGGCGGCCGGAAAATGGCGCGGCGTGCCGGCCGCGGCCATCTCAGGTTTCTGGTTCGGGCTCGGCTATTTCGTGCCCGGGCTCTACTGGATCGGCAACGCCTTCCTGGTGGATGCACCGACCTTTGCCTGGCTGATGCCGTTCGCGGTGCTCGGCCTGCCGGCCTATCTGGCATTATTTCCCGCGCTCGGCTTCGCGCTGGCGCGCCTGATCTGGACGCGGGATGCCTCGCGAGTGCTGGCACTCGCGGTCGGGCTTACGATCAGTGAATGGCTGCGCGGCTACGTGCTGTCGGGATTCCCTTGGAATGCCTTCGGCTACGCGCTGTCGGAGCCGCTGGCGCTGGCGCAGGCCGCCTCGCTGATCGGGCTGTGGGGCATGACCTTTCTCGCTGTCGCCATCTTTGCCAGCCCGGCCGTGCTGATCGACGAGTCTTCGCGCGGCCGCAAGCCCTGGATCGCGCCGGCGGCGGCGCTCGCACTGCTGGTGGCGATGGGGATTTTTGGCGCCGTGCGGCTGTCGCTGCTGCCGACCGTCCTGACCAAGGTCAAGCTGCGCATCATGCAGCCGAACCTGCAGCAGGACGTCAAATTCAATTATGGCGCCAAAGCAGAGGTGATGCAGAAATACCTTGCTCTGTCCGACCGCGCCTCGGGACCGCAATCCACCGGCGTGCGCGACACGCAGATCCTGATCTGGCCGGAATCGGCTTTCCCGTTTTTCCTGACGCGGGAGGCGGACGCGATGGCGCAGATCGCCGAGCTCCTGCCCAAGGGCACCGTGCTGATTACGGGATCGGTGCGCGCTCCTGACGGACCGCCCGGCGTCCGCGTCACCCGCGCCTACAACTCGATATATGTGATCGACCATGACGGTGGCGTGCTGTCGGTCTACGACAAGCTGCACCTGGTGCCGTTCGGTGAATATCTGCCGTTTCAGGAGTGGATGGAAAAGCTCGGTTTCGTGCAGCTGACAAAGGTGCATGGCGGCTTCATTCCCGGCACGCGGCGCCGCGCCATGGAAGTACCTGACGCGCCGAGCGCGCTACCACTGATCTGCTACGAGGCGATTTTTCCCGGAAATGTTGCGGCGCGTGACGATCGCCCCGGCTGGATCATCAATCTGACCAATGACGGCTGGTTCGGAAATTCGACCGGTCCCTATCAGCACCTGCAGCAGGCACGCCTGCGCGCGATCGAAGAGGGGCTGCCGATGGTGCGCGCCGCCAACACCGGCATCTCGGCGGTGATCGATCCTTCGGGGCGCATTGTGGCACGGCTCGGCCTAGGCATCGAAGGCGTGCTCGATGCCAACCTGCCGTCACCACTGCCGCCGACGATTTATGCTCGCCTTGGAGATATCCCGGCGGCCGTCATTGTGGCCGCGGCACTTCTGGTCGTCTTCCGACGCCGCGCTACGAAGCACGCTGCCTGAGATTTACACATCGCAGAGTTGTCACTGGTTTACTAAAAAACGTTGCCTGCACGGTTCCACCAGTTGACAGACAGCCTGTGATTCGCTTTCTGCGGTTGCCAGCGAAGAACAACAACCAGTCAAGTTCATTGCTCAGATCGTCCGCAATTCCACCCGATCCTCCGAGCAGGATTTGACGGTGCCGGCGCCTGAGGCATTGCGCTTCCACTGCCTCAATCGCGTCGCGCAATCCCAGGAGTGATGCAAGATGTCCACGAAAGCGCCTAATCCGGTAGACAAATATGTCGGGAGCCGCGTCCGGATGCGCCGCATCATGCTGGGCATGAGCCAGGAAAAACTGGGCGAAGCGCTTGGCCTCACGTTCCAGCAGGTGCAGAAGTACGAAAAGGGCACCAACCGTGTTGGCGCCAGTCGCCTGCAGCAAATCTCTGAAATCCTGCAGGTGCCGGTGTCATTTCTGTTCGACGGTGGACCTAGCGGCGCAGCGAATGGCGACAATTTCGGCGAAGGCGCCTCCCCGGCCTACGTGTCCGATTTTCTCGCTACATCAGAGGGGCTGGCGCTGACGCGCGCTTTCACCCGCATCACGGACTCGAAAATGCGGCGCTCGATCGTCGAGCTGGTTGAGCAGATCGCCTCCCGCGACGGCCCCGATCCGCGCTGATCTCCATCCGGACGATTTGAAAATTTCGTATTCTGGAATATGCCGTCATTCCCGCTTCGCAATTGCGCATCGGGAAGTGACGCCGTATCGGATACGACATGACGACAGCCAATCCTTTCGATCCCACGCCGATCCTTGAGGGCATCCGCCGCTGGGTTGAAATCGAGACCCCCACCGAAGCGCCCGAGCAGGTCAACAAGCTCGCCGACCTCGTCGCTGAAGGCTATCGCGGCCTGCCCGCAACCGTGGAGCGGATCGCCGGGCACTACGGCTGCGGCGATCATCTGGTGGCGCGCTCGTCATGGGGTCAGGACGCGCCGGGCATCCTGGTGCTGAGCCATCTCGACACGGTGCATCCAATGGGATTCATCGAACGGCTGCCGTTCCGGATCGATGGCGACAGCGCGTTCGGCCCGGGCATCTATGACATGAAGGGCGGCGCTTATCTCGCCTATCACGCGTTTCGGCAGGTTTGCGCCGACGGTGCGATGCCGGCGCTCGGCATCACGCAGCTCTATGTCTCCGATGAAGAAATCGGCAGCCCGACCTCGCGCGCGCTGATCGAGGCCGAGGGAAAAAAGGCGAAATATGTGCTGGTCACCGAACCGGCACGCGATGGCGGCAAGATCGTCACTGGACGCAAGGGCGTCGGGCGCTTCGAAGTTTTCATCAAGGGCGTGCCCTCGCATGCCGGCACCAGGCCGGAAGACGGCCGCAGCGCCATCCGCGAACTCGGCAATGTGATCCAGACGCTGGAGGCGATGAACGATCTTGCGCGCGGGATCACCGTCAATGTCGGCGTGGTCCGCGGCGGCACTAGGCCTAACGTAATCGCGGAAGACGCCTATGCCGAGGTCGACCTGCGCGTGCCGACGATGGCCGATGCCGACGCGCTCGCTGCAAAAATTCTCGGTTTGAAGTCGCGCACCGAGGGTGTCACCGTCAAGGTGATCGGCGAGTTGAACCGTCCGCCTTACGAAAAGAGCAATGCCGGCGCGGCGCTCTACGAGCATGCCAGGACGATTGCGGCGGAGATCGGCTTTGAACTGCTCGATACGTCGACCGGCGGCGGCTCCGACGGCAACTTCACCGCGCCGCACACCGCAACACTCGACGGGCTCGGCGTCGACGGCCAGGGCGCGCATACTCACTACGAGCAGATGTACATCTCCTCGATCGAGCCGCGGGGGCGGCTATTGTATCGTCTGTACCAAACGCTGCGATGATGAACGCTCCGCGCGACATCGGCGACCGCGACGCGCTTCCGGAGGCCGGCGCGTCGGCACATGCGCGCGGCTCGTTTTTCGGCCGGCGCAAGGGCCACAAGCTGCGCATTCACCAGGCCGGCCTGATCGACAATCTGCTGCCGCATCTTTCGCTCGATATCGCAACATCAGCGCCGGCGCAGCTTGCCGACCTGTTCGGTGGCAAGGCCGAGGATGTCAGGCTCGAAATCGGATTCGGCGGCGGCGAACATCTGGTCGCAGAGGCGCAGGCCTTTCCGAACGTCGGCTTCATCGGCTGCGAGCCTTACGTGAACGGCATGGCGAAGATCCTGACGCAGATCGAGGCGCACAATATCGGCAATATCCGCCTCTATGCCGGTGATGCCGCGGAGCTGCTCGCCTGGGCGCCGCCGCGATCGCTGGCGCGGATCGACCTGATCCATCCCGATCCCTGGCCGAAGCGGCGGCACTGGAAGCGGCGCTTCGTACAGGACGCAACCGTGCAGGCGATGGCGCGCATCCTCAAAGAGGGCGGCGAGTTCCGCTTCGTTAGCGACATCGACGATTATTGCGCCTGGACGCTGGCGCACCTGATGCGAAGCTCCGATTTTCTCTGGACCGCCGAGCGCGCCGCCGACTGGCAGAAGCCGTGGGACGGCTACACCATGACGCGCTATGGCCGCAAAGCCGAGCGCGAAGGACGCGTCGCGACGTATTTGCGATTTCGGCGGGTCGGCTAACTGCAGCCCTTCTGGGCAGCGCGGGCCGATCCCGACCTCCCACCGGGAGGAGCCTAATCCGTTCTTGCAAAAGCAAAACAAGGCATTGTGAATTCTATTCGCGCCGCTTTGCTGTAGCTTTGCGGAACCCTCTTTTGAATAAGAAAAATTCAAATCAGGAGGATGGGCGCGACGCAGACATTCAGCAGATATTCAAGGCGCACAGCCTGCCGTTTCTCAGCGGGGCGAGTTTGCTTGAGATCATGCGGTGATCTCCAGGAAACAGGCCCTCGCTCACGACATCAACAGCCTAATCAAGAGCGAGGCACGTCATGATCAAATTGAAGATCAATGGTCAGGAACGGAACTGGGATGGAGATCCCGATCTTCCGTTGCTTTGGTTTCTCCGGGATGAGGCCGGCCTGACGGGCACAAAATATGGCTGCGGCCAAGCCTTGTGTGGCGCGTGCACCGTCATCGTCGACAAACAGGCCGTCCGCGCCTGCATCACCTCGGTTTCCGACGTGGTCGGCCGCGAGGTCACAACCATCGAAGGCCTGCATCCGACCGGGGATCACCCGGTTCAGAAGGCCTGGCGTCAATTGAATGTTCCGCAATGCGGCTATTGCCAGGTCGGCCAGATTATGCAGGCCGCGGCCCTCTTGATCGAAAATCCAAAACCGACCCACGACCAGATACGCGAAGCGATGGCGGGTAACATCTGCCGCTGCGGCACGTATCAACGCATCGCGAATGCCGTGCATCTCGCATCGACGGGGGTGTGACCATGAATACCCTCACCAATCCCAACAAGCTCCGTGGCTTTGAACGGCACATCAAGGTCGATAACGTTTCACGCCGCAGCATCCTCAAGGGCCTCGGACTGGCTGGCGGCTTTGTTCTGGCCGCCCCCGTGATGTCCCGCCCCGGCTTTGCCGCCTACCAGACCGGCGCGGACAAGATGCCGCACGGTACTGTGGTGGACCCGCGCGTCTTCGTTTCTATCGCATCCGACGGAACAGTGACGATCGTCGCGCACCGCGCCGAGATGGGAACGGGTGTCCGCACCAGCCTGCCGATGATCGTTGCCGAAGAGATGGAAGCCGACTGGTCGCGCGTTCGCGTCCAGCAGGCGCCCGGCGACGAGGTCAAGTTTGGCAATCAGGATACCGATGGATCGCGCAGCACGCGCCACTACCTGATGCCAATGCGCCAGATCGGCGCCTCGGCCCGCACGATGCTCGAAGCCGCCGCGGCGAAACGCTGGGGCGTGCCTGCGACCGAGGTGAAGGCGGTCAATCACGAGGTCATCCACAGTGCGAGCGGACGGCGCATCGGCTTCGGCGAGCTGGCAGCCGATGCCGCCAAGCAGTCGGTCCCCAGTGTCGAAGGCCTGAAGCTGAAGGACCCGAAGGATTTCCGCTATCTGGGCAAAGGCCAGATCGGCATCGTCGACCTTCGCGACATCACGGTTGGCACCGCGCGTTACGGCGCCGACGTTCGCCTGCCCGGCATGAAATACGCCGTCATTGCCCGGCCGCCAGTGACCGGTGGCAAGGTGGTCTCGTTCGACGGAGCGGAGGCGATGAAGGTCTCCGGCGTCGAGAAGGTCATCGAAGTGAAGGGTTGGCCGTGGCCTTCAAAATTCCAGCCGCTGGGCGGGGTCGCGGTGATCGCGCGCAACACCGGCGCGGCCATCAAGGGACGCGACGCGCTGAAGATCGTCTGGGACGACGGGCCGAACAGCAAATACGAATCCGTCGCCTATCGGGCAGAGCTCGAGGGAGCAGCCCGCAAGCCCGGCCTGGTGGTACGCAAGGAGGGCGACGTCGAGACGGCCTTGAAGGGCGCCGACAAGGTGATCGTCGGTGAGTACTACGTGCCGCATCATGCCCATGTCAGCATGGAACCGCCGGTCGCGGTCGCGGACGTCAAGGGCGACAAGGCGGAGATCTGGGCACCGGTGCAAAGCGCGGGCGGAACGCGCGAAGACGTCGCCAAAACGCTCGGCATTCCCCAGGAGAACGTCACCGTCAACGTCACGCTGCTCGGCGGCGGCTTCGGGCGCAAGTCGAAGTGCGATTTCGCCCTTGAGGCGGCACTGCTTTCAAAGGAGCTCGGGGCCCCCGTCCAGGTTCAATGGACGCGGGAAGACGACGTTCGCAACGGCTTCCTGCACACCGTGTCGGTGGAACGCATCGAGGCTGGCCTCGACAAGAACGGCAAGGTGACGGCCTGGCGGCATCGCAGCGTCGCGCCGAGCATCGCCTCGACATTTGCCGCCGGTGCAGTGCATCAGGCACCGTTCGAACTCGGCATGGGGCTGGTCGACATGCCCTTCGAGATCGCCAACGTCCAGTGCGAGAATCCGGAAGCGGCCGCGCGTACCCGGATCGGCTGGTTCCGCTCGGTGTCGAACATCCCGCGCGCTTTCGCGGTGCAGTCCATGGTCGGTGAGCTCGCCCATGCCACTGGCCGCGATCAAAAGACCATGCTGCTGGAGCTGATCGGCTCTCCGCGGATCCTCAAGCTCGATTCCGTGAAGGACCTCTGGAACTATGGCGAGCCCTATGATAGCTATCCGATCGATACCGCGCGTCTTCGCAAGGTCGTCGAGCTGGTCGCGGACAAGGGCGGCTGGGGACGGTCCGTGCCCAAAGGCCACGGGCTCGGCATTGCCGCGCACCGCAGCTTCGTCAGCTATATCGCGACCATGGTCGAGGTAGCCTTCGACAACGGCAAGCTCACCGTGCCCCGGGTGGATACCGCGATCGATTGCGGAGCCTACGTCAATCCGGAGCGAATCCAGGCACAGATGGAAGGCGCTGTGATCATGGGCCTGAGCTTCGCCAAGCATGGCGAGATCACTTTCAAGGACGGCAAGGTGCAACAGGGCAATTTCGACGATTTCCCGGTACTCCGGATCGACGAATCCCCCGCCGTGACGAACGTCTACATCGTACCTCCCGGCCCCGACACGCCGCCGAGCGGCGTTGGCGAGCCGGGTGTGCCGCCCGTTGCGCCGGCGCTGATCAACGCGATCTTCGCCGCAACCGGCAAGCGCATCCGCGCGCTGCCGATCGGCAAGCAATTGGAGGCGTAAGAGGAACAGTAGACTGCGCGGGCCGTTTTCCTTGATCTGAGAGGAGTTCAGATCGATGAAACCAAGCTCAACGGCGCTCGCGGCGTCACTACTGTCGAGCGTGCTTCTGTTGAATGCACAGGCGGCGACCGCTCAAACGACGTCGCCGCCGCCCGCGACCGCGACGCGGCCGGCAACGACACCGCCGGGGCAAACTTCTATGCCAAGCGAAAGCCCTCCGGCCACGACAACTCAGACCACCGGCGAAGCCAGCCGGGATCCGATGATCAAGCAAATGAATGAAGACGAAAAGCGGAAGGTCGAGACCAAGGGCAAATAAGCCAAATTTAAAGCGGCGGACTTTCGTCCGCCGCTTTTCTGGTGCCGCTCTGTTTGCCGTCCTCGCGCAATTACCCTTTGCAGTTATTTCTTGAGGGCAAACACCCAGACGACGCCGCCCTGAGGTACGTTGTTCTCGATACCGATGTTGTTGGTCGTCAGGGCGTCCTGGATGCGCTGGGCGTCTACACCCCACCCGGACTGGATGGCGATGTACTGTGTCCCGTCCACTTCGTACGCAACCGGCATGCCCATGATGCCGGAATTGGTCTTCTGCTCCCAAAGCAGTTCGCCTGTCTTGGCGTGGAAGGCGCG
Source organism: Bradyrhizobium hereditatis (assembly GCF_020329435.1). GTDB lineage: Bacteria > Pseudomonadota > Alphaproteobacteria > Rhizobiales > Xanthobacteraceae > Bradyrhizobium > Bradyrhizobium hereditatis. Next base: position 26,624 of record NZ_JAGKJK010000012.1, read on the forward strand.
GAACATCCGGTCGTTGGTACCTCCGACAAAGACGAGGTCGCCAGCGGTGGCCGTCACCGAACCAAACAGGTGCGATCTCGGGAAAATATGCGACCAGACCTTCTTTCCCGTGGCCGGATCCCACGCCTGCAGTTCACCAAAATGCGTGGCGCCGGCGCGAACCTTCAGACCGATATCTTCGGGCTTGGTCCCGAGCCAAAGCTGACCGGGAACCAACGGCACCTTCTCGCCGGTAAAGCCGCCACAGAAATTCTCGTTGGCGGGAACGTAGACCAAGCGGGTCTTGGGACTATAGGCCGCTGACGGCCAATCCTTGCCGCCCCATAGCGATGGACAGAACTCAACCCGCTTGCCCATAACCGGTTTGTGAGCCGGATCGACAATCGGCTTGCCCGTCTCGGGCTCAATGCCCTTCCAGACGTCGGTATAGACATAAGGCCAGCCGGCTACATACTTGATGCTGTCCGGCTTGCGCTCGAGGACCCAGAAGATCGCGTTGCGTCCGGGGTGGATGAGGCTCTTGAAGATGCGACCATCTCTCTGCAGGTCGATCAGCATTGGCGCATCCACCTCGTCCCAATCCCAGGAATCGTTCTGATGGTACTGGAAATAGGTTTTGATCTTGCCGCTATCCGGGTCGAGCGCTAGCACTGAGGTTGTGTAGAGATTGTCGCCGGGGTGAGTATCTCCCGGCCAAGGTGCGGCGTTGCCGGTGCCCCAGTAAATGGTCCTGGTGTCGGGATCGTAGTTTCCCGTCATCCACGCAGAGCCGCCACCCGTTTTCCAGTCGTCGCCGCTCCACGTCTCATGGCCGGGTTCACCTGGGCCGGGAATTGTGAAGGTCCGCCACAATTCTTTGCCGTTATTGGCGTCATACGCGACGATATAGCCCCGCACGCCGAATTCACCGCCGGCGGCACCGACGATAACCTTTCCGTCGACAATCAGTGGCATCAGGGTCAGGTACTGACCCTTCTTGTAGTCCTGGACTTTGGTATCCCACAGGACTTTGCCGGTTTTAGCATCGAGCGCGACCACATGGTCATCCGTTGTAGCCAGGTACAGCTTGTCTTGCCACAATCCCACCCCGCGGTTGGTCGGGTGCAATTGGAAGAGATCGTCGGGGAGCTGGCGTTTGTAACGCCAGTACTCATCGCCCGTCTTGGCGTTGAGGGCGATCACCTGGCCCTGTGGGGTCGCAACGAACATCACGCCATTGTTTACGATCGGCGGAGCCTCGTGCCCTTCAATCACGCCGGTCGAGAAGGTCCACACCGGTACCAGATCTTTCACGTTCGAGGTGTTGATCTGGTCGAGTGGGCTGTATCCCTGGCCGTCATAGGTTCGGCGATAGAGCATCCAGTTGCCGGGCTCCGGGTTCTTCAGGCGGTCGGCTGTCACTGGAGTGTATTTCTCAATCGGGCCGGCAGAAGCAGCGATTGAAAACAGGCACGTGGACGCGACAAAGCTCGACAATAGCCATTGCTTCATGGTCATAGACGCTACCTCCCGTTTGTTTCCTTCAACTTTTTCGGTAGTTGTGCGGCATGTGATGCGGGCTGCGATCACCCTCCTTGCTGTACCCCTACCTTTCCAACGAATGTTCCAGCGACGGTGAGCAAACCGTCAGCCGTCGCCAACGGAAGTGCCGCGAGGCGCCGCGGCGCCGGTCCAAACACCACTTGTGCACTTTGCCGCGCATCAAATTCCGAATTATGGCAAACGCACTTAAGGACGTCCTTGTCGCCTTGCGCTGCCTTCCCCCAGGCCGTGATGGGGCACCCGGCGTGGGAACAAATTATCGAGTACGCAACGATTCCGTCAGCCGACCGAGCGCGCGTGTCGTCATCAAGTTCAGCCGGATCAAGCTTTATGACCACCACCTCATTCAGCCGCGAGCCCTTTCGGATCACCGAGGTTTTGGGGTCCTTTGGCCAAGCGCGCACGAACGGTCCGCCGGGCTTTAGATCCTGCGGCTTGATCGCTTCACCCGCTTGGTCCCCCTCGGCGAAGACCAGGAGGTCGGCTTTTTGAGGTCGCAGATCGCTGCCAGGCCGGTCTTCCTCAGCGGCGGCCGGTCTAGGCACCGCTGCGTGCACCGCAGTAGCGAAGGCAGTCAGGATGATCGTGCGTCGTGTCTGATCTGAAGGCGATGACATTTTCGTCTCGCGTTCTGCACTGATGCCATCGGGCGATGGTGGTAGTGCGTGAGGATATTATAACAAACTGAAGGGCCGAACCCGACCAAAAAGGGGTGGCGGACAAATTGTCACGTGCGCCTTCATCTTTTCTCCGAAGGTCACTGGACAGCAGAATTGCATCATGCCGCGACGCGCATGAACGAACTCCAGTGGTGGTCGTCCGGCCGTCCCCTGAACTCGCGGTGGAAGTGGCCTTCGGAGAGCTGTGCTCCGTATCGTCGAGCTCAAGCGTGTCGATGAAGTTGGTGACGCCGCAACCACCATCCCGGCAGTCTAATCGACGTATCCTTCACTTTCGCACCGCCGTATCGGCGTGCAAGCGCGGGTTCTACGCGCCTTTCTTCTTCACAATTTGCCCAGGAAACTGTCGCTATCTCGCGCGTTGTGCGGGGAGGGGAAAATCATAGGAGGAGAGGTCATGCGAACCTCAATTCTCGCCACAACCGTCGCTTTTGGAATCACCATCGCTGTGCCGGCACTGGCTCAGCAGCCGACGGCGCCTGGCCAGCCACAGATGCAGTCTGACAAACAGATGCAGGAGGAAGCGGATAAAGGCGTCAAGACCCGCGACTCCGGAGAATCCGGATTTGTCGGGCAACAGGAAAGGCCGGGTGCTTCCGCGCATCCGCCCGGGCAACCCAGCCAGACAACGACGGGCTCGGGTGCTGCTACGAGTGGCGGCCGGGGCGCGGAGACTGAGAGCAGTCCGCGCTAGCTAGCTCTGGGTTTCGGCACGCGGTACGAACGACATGCGGCTTCGCATTTCCGTTGCAGGTGTGGCGCGGAGCGAGCCTCGAATGATACACGGCTCTCACACGGGGCCATCGTCCTTTGAGAAGCTCCTTGTCGAAGCAGTCAGGGCTCAGCCCCGTGGCAGGTCTGCAAGAGCCGAGGACGCATGTCGGCGGCGATCACGCCCTCATTGTCGCTAACTCTAATCGAGTTTTGCGATCTACTTAACGTTTGCTGCTTCCGCCCTTCGTTGCTTGGCTCTTCCTATCGGCCATGTGACTCAAATACGCCAAGATCAGCCCGAGTTCCTCATCGCTCAGGTCCTCTTCGGCAAAGCTGGGCATCCGCTGCTCGGGCCAAACCCGAACCGAGCGAGGATCTCGGATCAGCGCGCGCAGACCGGCATCAGTGAAGTACTCCGTCGGGTTCATCGGCAAATTCAGATCGGGGCCAGCCGACGCCGATCCTGCCCGATTCATCGTATGGCATACGAAGCATTTGTTCACAAAGACGGTTTGTCCGTCTCGCGCCGGATGGAGCGCGGGGAGCATGGGATCAACCGCCAGCGCGGGCCACCGCCTCGCTGGCGCTTCCTGCACCGACAAACTCGCAACTTGGTAGGGCCAGTTCATGCTTGAGACGGATGACGCTTGATCGCCGATCCATACGACATAGAAGGGGCCAGCGCTCTTATCCTTACCTGGAATTGGCGGCCACGGCGTGTCGGCGGTTTCGATTGCCATATACGCGATGACGCCATGGTTGGCGTAGACCAGATCGCGAGGAAGTTGCGTCACGAATCCGTCTTGCGATGCCACTTCCAATACGGCATCGGGCGGAATGACAACTCCTTCAAGTAATTTCGCGAGCGCCACGGCCGGATACGTCCGAGGACTACGGTATGCGACATCGCGCGACGTGACTATCTCAACGACGTCCGTGCGGGCAAGCAACGCGTCACGATCGAAGATACGGACGCCGCCATCGGCTGACACCGTCAACGTCGGACCGGCTGCCCAAACCGATGTCGGCGTTGTGAAGTTAGCCAGCGAGAAAGCGAACGTGACAGCGAGCACGATTACCGTTGGAGGCATATCCGAAGCGTCCCTTGAACGCTGCCGTGCAGGGTTGCAGCTATTATTCCCAACTCCTCACGGCCGGCAACACGCCACCGGGGCCAATCTTCCCTGCCAAACGCTAGTCCGCCGGCGACGACAACTCAGACCACCGGCGAAGCCATCCGGGACCCGACCATCAAGCAGCATTGCCAGCCGGCAGTAACAAAGGGCGCCGACCATTCGTTCGGCGCCCTTTTCTCATCTCCGGTCGATACCGAGTAAAGCCTGCCAATCACTTCTTGACGGCGAACACCCAGACAACGCCGCCCTGCGGCACGTTGTTCTCGACACCGATATTATTCTGAGTTGCCAACGCATCCTGGATGCGTTGGCCGTCAACGCCCCATCCTGACTGCACCGCGATATACTGCGTGCCGTCCACCTCATAGGCGACGGGCATGCCCATGATGCCGGAGTTGGTCTTCTGCTCCCACAGCAGTTCGCCTGTCTTGGCGTGGAACGCACGGAACATCCGGTCGTTGGTGCCGCCGACCAGGACCAGATCGCCGGCTGTCACCGTCACCGAACCGAACAGATGCGATTTGGGGAAGTTGTACGACCAGACCTTCTTGCCGGTAGCCGGATCCCACGCCTGCAGCTCGCCAAAATGCGTGGCGCCCGGCCGAACCTTCAGACCGATGTCTTCAGGCTTGGTCCCGAGCCAGAGTTGACCCGGCACCAAGGGCGTCTTTTCGCCGGTGAAGCCGCCGCAGAAATTCTCGTTGGCGGGAACGTAGACGAGGCGGGTGTTCTGGCTATATGCCGCCGATGGCCAATCCTTGCCGCCCCACAAGGAGGGACAGAATTCAACCCGCTTGCCTATGACCGGTTTGTGAGCGGGATCGACGATCGGCCTGCCTGTCTCGGGTTCAATGCCCTTCCAGACGTCGGTATAAACAAATGGCCAGCCGGCGACATAGTTGATCTTGTCCGGCTTGCGCTCGAGCACCCAGAAGATCGCGTTGCGTCCGGGGTGGATCAGACTCTTGAAGGTGCGGCCATCCCGTTGCAGGTCGACCAGCATCGGCGCGTCAACTTCGTCCCAATCCCAGGAATCGTTCTGGTGGTATTGGAAGTAGGTTTTGATCTTGCCGGTATCCGGATCGAGAGCGAGCACCGAGGTGGTGTAGAGGTTATCGCCTGGGTGAGTGTCTCCTGGCCACGGCGCGGCGTTGCCGACGCCCCAGTAGACTGTCCTCGTCTCGGGATCGTAGTTGCCCGTCATCCACGCCGATCCACCACCCGATTTCCAATCATCACCGCTCCACGTTTCGTGGCCCGGCTCGCCCGGCCCTGGTATGGTGAAGGTCCGCCACAGCTCCTTGCCCGTATCGGCATCGAACGCGACGACATAGCCACGTACACCGAACTCGCCGCCCGAACCGCCGACGATCACCTTGCCGTCGACCACCAGCGGCATCAGGGTCAGGTATTGGCCCTTCTTGTAATCCTGAACCTTTGTATCCCAGAGCACCTTCCCGGTCTTTGCATCGAGGGCCACCACGTGGTCGTCCGTCGTGGCCAAATACAGTTTGTCCTGCCACAGCCCTACGCCGCGATTGGTTGGATGCAGTTGGAAGAGATCGTCCGGGAGCTGCCGCTTGTATCTCCAGTACTCATCACCTGTCTTGGCGTTGAGCGCGATCACTTGCCCCATCGGGGTCGTGATGAACATCACGCCATTGTTGACGATCGGTGGCGCCTCGTGCCCTTCGTTGACGCCGGTCGAGAACGTCCATACCGGCGTCATGTTCTTGACATTCGAGGTGTTGATCTGGTCGAGCGGGCTATATCCCTGACCGTCGTACGTCCGGCGATAGAGCATCCAATTGCCGGGTTCCGGATTCTTCAGGCGATCGGCGGTGACCGGGCTGTAATTCTCGATGGGGCCGGCACTGCAGGTGATTGAGAAAAGGCATGTTGACGCGAACAAGTTCGGCAACAGCCATTGCTTCATGTTCATAGACGCTACCTCCCTGTTTGTTTTTCTTCATCTTTATCGTTGTGCGGCATCCGAGGCCGGCTAGCGTCATCCTCCTTGCTGTGCTCCGACCTTTCCAACGAATGTTCCGGCGATCGTGAGCGAACCGTCCGCCGTCGCGAGCGGAAGTGCCGCTAGGCGCCGAGGCGCCGGCCCAAACACCACCTGCGCGCTTCGCCTGGGATCAAACTCGGAATTATGGCAAACGCATTTGAGGACTTCTTTTTCGCCCTGCGCTGCCTTCCCCCAGGCCGTGATCGGGCAGCCGGCGTGGGAACAGATCGCGGAATAAGCCACGATGCCGTCAGCCGACCGCGGGCGGGTGTCGTCATCGAGTTCAGCCGGATCAAGCTTGACGATCACCACCTCGTTCAAACGCGAACCTTTGCGGACTACGGAGGTTTTGGGATCCTTTGGCCAGGCGCGCACGGGCGGTCCGCCGGGCTTCAAATCCTGCGGCTTGATCACCTCACCCGCATGATCTCCCTCGGCATAGACCAGGAGGTCCGCTTTCTGAGGTCGCAGATCGCTTCCGGGGGGATCGTCCTCGGCGGCGGCCGATCGAGGCGCTGAGGCGTGCACCGCAGTAGCGAGGGCCGTCAGGATAATCGTGCGCCGTGTCTTGTCTGAAGGCGATGACATTCTCGTCTCGCTTTCTGCACTGTTGCCATGGCAATGGCGAATGCGCGAAGATTTGACAAGCTGAAAGGCTGAACCCGGCCAAAAAGAGGCGGCGGGCAAATTTGTCTCGTGCAACCTACAACTTTTTCCCGCAGGGCGCGGATTTCATCTGACGCAATTGCAGCATGCCGCTTTCGCGGTCACTTCACGCGTGATGTCACACGTCGAATTTGAAAGCGGCGTTCCGGCGTAGCGTCAGTGCTGGCTACGACTTCGCTGCCTCGAGCCGAGTTACCGCGTCTTCCAGAATGCGACGACGCGCTGGGCGGTCGAGGGCATCAGGCGCACATAGTTCACGCGGGCGTCTTCGATGTCGGTGGGGGATGCCGTCCGGTTCGGGCCGAGCCGCAGCACGATCAGCGCGCGCACCGTCGCCCATTCGAGGTCGATGGATTTTCCCGCGATCAGGATCGGATCGTAGCGTTCGCCGCTGATCAGGCGGTCGAGGGTTTCGATCTTGACGCCAGTCATTGCTGACAGCGCAGCGATCGACTCCTCATATTTGAAGGCCCTCGCGAAATTGAGCAACGCGCCTTCGCCCAGCGCGCCTTCGCGGTGAAGCTTCAGCACGGTGCGCTGCGCCGACGTGAAGTCGCGCCGCTCCTCGCGTTCGGATGGCGCATTGATGATGGTCATCGCCTGTTTGATGTCGGCCTGCCGCTCGGGCTTGACGACCTGGAACAAGCGGCGGCGGACGACGTCGATGGAGCCGGAGAGCAGCTCCTTCAATTGATCGGGCGACAGGTCATCGCGCTGGCCAAGCCTGATCGTCAGCACGCCGTCCTGGCCGGCGCGCTTGATCAGCGTCGAATAGCTGCTCGATGAGAAGGCTGCGCCGGCATTGCCGGCCGCGCGCCTGATGACGTCGCGATCGCCGCGCGCGACAATGACATCGGTAAGATCGGTGGAAAGCGTGGGCCGCTCCGCCATCGCCAGCAGGTGGCCCTGGCCTTTCACGGAGGCGATTTCGATCAGCATTTTTTCGTCGATGACCGGTGAGCGGCGTAAGAGCGGACCCGCGATCGCGATTTCATCCTCATGCGCGAGCTGGCCAACCAGACCGCGCGGCGCGTTCTCCAGCAGCGACAGCCGCTCGGCCAATTCGGCGCGCGCTTCGAGTTCGGCATGCGGGACGAGACTGGTCAGGACGCCGTCGAACAGCTCGACATGGTCGGGATGAAAATTCGCCGCCCCCTGCAGGAAGAGCTCGCTGACGCGGCGCGCGGCATCGGCACGGCGCTTCGGATCGCCACGACTGACGATGTCGTCGAGTTCCGGGATCAGCGATGGTGAAATAGTCATTAACCCACCCAAACCGGCCGAATTGGCTGGTTTTTCGGGAAATCTAGGTAGCGTTCATGAATGAAGGGTTAGGTGTAGTCTCACCTCTCGAAGCGTGGCAAAATCGGACTTAACGGAATCGCGGGCCTTGTCGTATTGCGGAAAAACCGCTATATCCACGGCAACTTATGGTTCTCATACGATCGCGTATTGAGAGTGGGCCCCCCGGGACCCGCTCTTTTTTATTACCTGAACCTGCCTGGCCCAGAACGGGCGTCACGGGATGGTTCGGGGAACCGGCCGGACCTTTTGGTTAGGCCCGGCCTAAGCCCATGCAAGTAAGACGCTTTTGACCCTGGACATGACCGATCCAACTGCTGGTTCCGTGAATGCCGACCTGCTCGCCGAGCCCCGCCTCGTCGTCGAGCCGGGCGTGGCGGCGCGGGTGTCGGCGGTGGCCACCCCCGTGCTGCAGGGAATGGGTTATCGGCTGGTCCGGATCAGGATATCGGGCGAGGCCGGCTGCACCGTCCAGATCATGGCGGAGCGGCCCGATGGTTCAATGCAAATCGAGGATTGCGAGGCGATCTCGCGGGCGCTGTCACCTGTGCTCGACGTCGCCGACCCGATCGACCGCGCCTACCGCTTAGAGATATCCTCGCCCGGCATCGATCGCCCGCTGGTTCGCCGTTCCGATTTCGAGCGCTACGCCGGTCATCTCGTGAAAATCGAAATGGCTGTTGCCCATCAGGGCCGCAAACGTTTCCGTGGTACGCTGGCCGGCGTCGAAGGCGACACCGTTCGGCTACATCGGGATGACACACGCGCGGACGAAGATGCCGACGTGCTGCTGGTGATGGAGGACATCGCCGAAGCACGCCTAGTTCTGACGGACGAATTGATTGCGGAATCGATGCGGCGCGGCAAGCAGGCCGAGCGCGAGCTGAAGCAGAATCTCGGGCTGGCGCCGCCGCCCCCGCCGCACGCGAAGAAGGGTGCCACGGGCAACAAACCGAAGTCCGGCAAGAAGCCGGTACCGACGAATACCAAGAGACACCGCCTCGCCGCAGAGAGACTGCGCAGAGGCGACATCGATCCTACTGAAGGAGACTAGGCCATGGCAGTCAGTGCCAACAAACTCGAACTGCTGCAGATCGCAGACGCGGTCGCCCGCGAGAAGTCGATCGACCGCGGGATCGTGATCGCTGCGATGGAAGACGCCATCGCCAAGGCGGCCCGCGCCCGTTACGGCAGCGAGACCGACGTTCACGCCGAAATCGACGCTAAGAAGGGTGAGCTGCGGCTGTCGCGCCACATGCTGGTCGTCGAGCATGTCGAGAACTCGGCGAACCAGATTTCGCTGGCGGACGCGCAGCGCGCCAATCCGGGCGCCCAGGTCGGCGATACCATCGCCGACACCCTGCCGCCGCTGGAATATGGCCGCATCGCCGCGCAATCCGCCAAGCAGGTGATCGTGCAGAAGGTGCGCGAGGCCGAGCGCGACCGGCAATACCAGGAATTCAAGGACCGCATCGGCGACATCGTGAACGGCGTCGTCAAGCGCGTCGAATATGGCAGCGTGATCGTCGATCTTGGCCGCGGCGAAGCCATCATCCGCCGTGACGAAATGCTGCCGCGCGAAGTGTTCCGCAACGGCGACCGCGTCCGCGCCTACATCTTCGACGTTCGGCGCGAAACTCGCGGCCCGCAGATCTTCCTCTCCCGCACCCATCCGCAGTTCATGGCCAAACTGTTCGCGCAGGAAGTGCCGGAGATCTATGACGGCATCGTCGAGATCAAGGCCGTGGCGCGTGATCCCGGCTCGCGTGCGAAAATCGGCGTGATTTCCCGGGATTCCTCGGTGGATCCGGTCGGCGCCTGCGTCGGCATGCGCGGCTCGCGCGTGCAGGCGGTGGTGAACGAGCTGCAGGGCGAGAAGATCGACATCATTCCGTGGTCACCCGACATCGCGACCTTCGTCGTCAACGCGCTGGCGCCTGCCGAAGTCGCCAAGGTCGTGATCGACGAGGACCGCGAGCGGATCGAAGTCGTCGTTCCCGACACCAATAACCAGCTCTCGCTGGCGATCGGCCGGCGCGGCCAGAACGTGCGCCTCGCCTCGCAGCTGACCGGCTGGGATATCGATATCCTCACCGAGCAGGAAGAATCGGAACGCCGTCAGGCCGATTTCGAGAATTCGACGCGCGTGTTCATGGAAGCGCTGAACGTCGACGAGGTGGTTGGTCAGCTGCTGGCGTCGGAAGGCTTTACCTCGGTCGAGGAACTTGCGCTGGTCGATGTCAAGGAATTGGCCGGCATCGAGGGCTTTGACGAAGAAACCGCCAACGAGCTGCAGAGCCGGGCGAAGGAATACCTTGAGCGGCTCGAGACCGAGCTGGAAGACAAGCGCAAGGAACTTGGCGTGGAAGACGCCATGAAGAAGGTCCCGGGCGTGACCTCGAAGATGCTGGTGAAGTTCGGCGAGAACGACATCAAGACGGTCGAGGATCTGGCGGGCTGCGCGACCGACGATCTCGTTGGCTGGACCGAGCGCAAGGAAGGCGGCGAGCCGACCAAGCACGCCGGCATTCTCGACGCCAACGAGATTTCGCGCGACGACGCCGAGCGCATGATTATGCAGGCCCGCGTCATCGCCGGCTGGATCACCGAGGCCGAGCTTGCCAAGAAGACCGAGGCGGCTGAGGCCACCGAAGACCAGACGGCATAATGCAGGTGTTACGCAAGGACGGATATCTTTTCTGCGCACAGACCGTGCGCAGATGACTGGAGCCATCAAACAGGCATGCTCGCTTTGGCTGATTCCGATCTCGACCATGGGCCGCGGACCGACAAGTCCGCGACCATGCGGATGTGCGCGGTCAGCCGCGAGGTATGCGGAATCGATGAGCTGATCCGCTTTGTGGTTGCCCCTTCGGGCGAGGTCGTTCCCGATTTGAAACGCAAGCTGCCTGGCCGCGGCCTGTGGGTCCGGGCCTCGCGCCGGATGGTTGCGGAAGCGGTGCGGCGTCACCAATTTAGCCGCGGGTTCAAGCGCGACGTCCGGGTTGCGGCCACCCTTCCCGCCGATACCGAGGCCCTGCTGGAACGAAGCTGTATCGAGGCGCTGGCCATGGCCGCCAAGGCCGGCCAGGTCATTTCCGGCTACGCCAAGGTCGAGGGCCTGCTCGAACAAGGCAGGGCCGAAGCTCTGATACACGCTTCCGACGGTGCGGCCGACGGAATCCGCAAATTGGACGCGATCGCCGGGCAAAGGAGCCGAAATATCGGCGAATCGCACCGTTTGCCGATTGTTACTGCTTTAACCTCGGCACAATTGGATTTGGCACTGGGCCGGTCAAATGTGATACATGCTGCGCTGCTCGCGGGCCCGGCGAGCAAAACGTTCCTGTCGCGCTGCCAGGTCCTGGTTCGATACCGGATGGACGATGACGACAGGACCGGGGACGGCGGCCAGAAATTCTGACGACGATCGGTTCCGAAGACCTGCTGTAATGACAGTGCGGAAAGCACAACGCTAACGAGATTAGGACTGCTGAATGGTTGATACCAAAACGCCTGGCGACAAGACTTTGAGTGTTCCGAGCAAGACCTTGACGCTGAAGCCGCGGGTCGAGACGGGCACCGTGCGCCAGAGCTTCAGCCATGGCCGGACCAAGCAGGTCGTGGTCGAAAAGCGCGGCAAGCGCCGCGTCGGCGGTGAAACGCCGGCCGCGGAAACGCATGCGCCCGAACAGGCGACCGCCAAGGCAGCGCCTGCTGCAAAGGCTCCGCTATCCCGGCCCGCCGCAACGCCGGCTGCCGCGCGCGGCGGTTCGGGCGTTGTGCTGCGCACGCTGACCGAAGACGAGCGCTCCGCCCGCGCCAGCGCGCTGGCCGATGCCAAGGTGCGCGAAATCGAGGAAAGGCGGCAGGCCGAGGAAGAAGCCAAGCGCCGCGCCATCCGCGAAAGCGCCGAGAAGGCCGAACGCGAGGCCGCCGAAGCTCGCCGCAAGGCCGAGGAAGAACGGCACCGGCAGGAAGAGGAAGCCAAGCGCAAGGCCGAAGGCGAGGCCAAGAAGCGCTTTGGCGAAGGCGAGGCCAAGCCAGCAGCACCGGCACCGGCAGCACCCGCCGCGACTGCCCGTCCGGCCACAGCCCGCCCGGCAGGCGCCCGTCCGGCCGCAGCGGCGCCCGCCGCCCGTACCCCGGTCGCCGCTGACGGCTCCGACGACGACGAAGGTCCGCGCCAGGTTCGGCGTGGTCCCGGCGGCGCCATGCGTCCCGTCGCGGCCCCGAAGACCACGCACAAGCCCGGACCGCAGAAGGAACGCGGCCGCCTTACCGTGGTCACCGCGCTCAATGACGATGTCCGCGAGCGTTCGATCGCCTCGTTCCGCCGCCGCACCCAGCGCCTGAAGGGCCACGCTTCGAGCGAGCCGAAGGAAAAGCTGGTCCGCGAGGTCACGATCCCGGAAGTGATCACGATCCAGGAGCTCGCCAACCGCATGTCGGAGCGCGCGGTCGACGTCATCCGCCTGCTGATGAAGCAGGGCGCGATGCACAAGATCACCGACGTGATCGACGCCGATACCGCGCAGCTGATCGCCGAGGAAATGGGCCACACCGTCAAGCGCGTTGCCGCGTCCGACGTTGAAGAGGGCCTGTTCGACGTGGTCGACGATTCCACCGATACCGAGCCGCGCTCGCCTGTCGTCACCGTGATGGGTCACGTCGACCACGGCAAGACCTCGCTGCTCGACGCCCTGCGCCATGCGAACGTGGTGTCGGGCGAAGCCGGCGGCATCACCCAGCATATCGGCGCCTATCAGGTGACCTCGCCGGAAAGCGGCAAGAAGATCACCTTCATCGATACGCCCGGCCACGCCGCGTTCACTGCGATGCGTGCGCGCGGCGCCAAAGTCACCGATATCGTGATCCTGGTGGTTGCAGCCGATGACGGGGTCATGCCGCAGACGGTGGAGGCGATCAACCACGCCAAGGCAGCGAAGGTGCCGATGATCGTGGCGATCAACAAGATCGACAAGCCCGACGCCAAGCCGGAGCGCGTGCGCACCGAACTGCTGCAGCACGAGGTCCAGGTCGAATCGTTCGGCGGTGAAGTCGTCGACGTCGAGGTTTCCGCCAAGAACAAGACCAATCTCGACAAGCTGCTCGAGATGATCGCGCTGCAAGCCGAACTGCTCGAGCTGAAGACCAATTCGGAACGACCTGCCGAAGGCACTGTGATCGAAGCCAAGCTCGATCGTGGTCGCGGCCCGGTCGCGACGGTGCTGGTGCAGCGCGGCACGCTCAGGGTCGGCGACATCATCGTCGCTGGCGCCGAGATGGGCCGCGTCCGCGCGCTGATCTCGGATCAGGGCGACAATCTCGATGAGGCCGGACCTTCGGTTCCGGTCGAGGTGCTCGGCTTCAACGGGCCGCCGGAAGCCGGCGACCGCCTCGCGGTAGTCGAGAATGAAGCCCGTGCCCGCCAGGTCACGAGCTATCGCGCGCACCAGAAGCGCGAGAATGCCGCCGCCTCGATCTCCGGCATGCGCGGCTCGCTCGAACAGATGATGTCGCAGCTCAAGACCGCGGGCCGCAAGGAATTCCCGCTGGTCGTGAAAGCCGACGTGCAAGGCTCGCTCGAAGCCATCCTGGGGTCGCTGGAAAAGCTCGGCACCGAGGAAGTTGCCGCGCGCATCCTGCATGCAGGCGTCGGCGGCATCTCCGAATCCGACGTCACGTTGGCGGAAGGTTTCAACGCTGCGATCATCGGCTTCTCGGTGCGCGCCAACAAGGAAGCCGCCGCGGCCGCCAAGCGCAATGGCATCGAGATCCGTTACTACAACATCATCTACGATCTCGTTGACGACATCAAAAAGGCGATGTCCGGCCTGCTCGCGCCGACGCTGCGCGAAACCATGCTGGGCAATGCCCAGATCCTGGAAGTGTTCAATATTTCCAAGGTCGGCAAGGTCGCGGGCTGCCGCGTCACCGACGGCACCGTGGAGCGTGGCGCCAACGTTCGCCTGATCCGCGACAACGTCGTCGTGCACGAAGGCAAGCTCTCGACGCTGAAGCGCTTCAAGGATGAAGTGAAGGAAGTGCAATCCGGCCAGGAATGCGGCATGGCGTTCGAGAATTACGGCGACATGCGTGTCGGCGACGTGATCGAGTGTTATCGCATCGAGACGATCCAGCGCTCTCTGTAAGTCCAAATCTTGCAAAGAGCCTGGAATTTTCTGAACTAGACCGTCATGCCCCGCCTTGTGCGCAATTGCGCACTGGGGCGGGGCATCCAGTAATCGCTGCAATTTCTTTGGCCACGGAACACTGGATCACCCGCTTTCGCGGGTGATGACGACAATTGGGATTTCGAAAAATGCCTCGCCACCACACCAAGGGGTCCGCTTCCGGCGGTTCGCAACGTCAATTGCGCGTTGGCGAGACCGTGCGCCATGCCCTCGCCGATATTCTATCGCACGGTAACGTGCACGACCCCGATCTCGAAGGCCACATCATCACCGTTCCCGAGGTGCGGATGTCGCCCGATCTGAAGCTTGCGACGATTTACGTGATGCCACTCGGCGGCCGCGATACCGACATCGTGCTCGCGGCGCTCGATCGTAACAAGAAGTTCCTGCGCGGCGAGATCGCTCACCGCGTTAACTTAAAATTTGCCCCTGAGCTTCGTTTTCGCGTTGACGAACGATTCGATGAAGCGGAACGGATCGAGAAATTACTAAGAACACCTGCGGTGCAACGAGACCTCGCACCCGATTCGGACGACAAGTGATGATGACGCCCACCGCCAATCGCGCGATTGCGCAGCAAACTGCCGATTCGCACGACGCTGAAAAAAATATTTTTTCAAGTGAGTCGCGTGGCGATGACAAGCGTCACGCCGGCGATGACGAACGTCACGCTGGCGACGACCAGCGTCGTGCCGGCGAAGGTGTACGCCGCGCGGACGATGGTAATCGCCGCGACAACAACGATCCGCGCAACAAGCAGCCGCGTCAGAATAACCAGCCGCGGCGCGACAAGCGCGACGTTCATGGCTGGGTCGTTCTCGACAAGCCGATCGGCATGACCTCGACGCATGCGGTTGCCGTACTCAAGCGCCTGTTCCAGGCCAAGCGCGCGGGCCATGCCGGCACGCTCGATCCGCTGGCCTCCGGCGGCCTGCCGATCGCGCTCGGTGAGGCCACCAAGACGGTCCCCTTTGTGATGGACGGCAGGAAGCGCTACCGCTTCACGGTCGCCTGGGGCGAGGAGCGCGACACCGACGATACCGAGGGCCGGGTGGTCAGAACCTCCGACCTGCGCCCGTCGGCAGACGCGATACGGGCCCTGCTGCCGCAGTTCACTGGGTTGATCGAGCAGATCCCGCCGCAATATTCCGCCATCAAGGTCCAGGGCGAGCGGGCCTATGACCTCGCGCGGGACGGGGAGACCGTCGAATTGAAGCCCCGCCCGGTCGAGATTCACGAATTAACCCTTATAGAACATGGAGATAACGGCCTATCCGTGTTCGAGGCCGAATGCGGCAAGGGCACCTACGTCCGGGCGCTGGCCCGCGATATCGGCCGGATTCTGGGCTGTTTCGGCCATATCTGCGCGTTGCGGCGGACCCTGGTGGGTCCATTCCGCGAGACGGACATGATTCCGCTGGAAGAATTGGAGGCTTTGTGTAATAGAGCCGCGTCTGGCGAGGGAAGCCTCGCCGACGCGCTTTTGCCCGTTGAGACCGCGCTGGACGACATCCCGGCACTGGCCGTCACACGGGCTGATGCGGCAAGGCTCCATCGGGGCCAGGCCGTTTTGTTGCGCGGACGGGATGCGCCCAATAATAGCGGCACAGTCTATGTCACGGTGGCAGGCCGGCTTTTGGCCCTCGCCGAAATTGGCAATGGCGAACTCATCCCCAAGCGCGTGTTCAACCTGACCGGGCTGACTGCCAGTTCCGGTCGCAGCAATGAGAGAGTTTGACGATGTCGATTACCGCCGAACGCAAAGCGGAAGTCATCAAGACGAATGCCACCAAAGCCGGTGACACCGGTTCGCCCGAGGTCCAGGTTGCGATCCTGTCGGAACGCATCAACAATCTGACGAACCACTTCAAGACCCACGTGAAGGACAATCATTCACGCCGCGGCCTTCTGAAGCTCGTGTCGACGCGCCGTTCGCTTCTCGACTACATCAAGAAGAAGGACGAAGCTCGTTACAAGGCGTTGCTCGAAAAGCATAACATTCGTCGTTGATTTGAGAGTACGCGCGCGGTTTGCGCGCGTTTTCGCGTGATCTTCCGAAGAAAACGGACTCCCTTTGTTGGAGACGATCATGCGCAAGGAGCATCATCCGACCAGGATCATGCTCGACATGTCCAGCAGCAATCCGGCCGCTGGACAGGGCAAGGTGCCCGTGACTGCCGAGAGGATGGACGCCATCCGAAAGATAAAGACCATGGCAGGATCGCCGGATGCTGATCTCGCATTGCGATCAGCGTCCCGCCATCTTGCGCATGGTCTTTATGTTTTTGGGCTCCGTTCTCTCGTGAACCTATGAAAGAAACCGATATGTTCAATAAACATTCCGTCGAGATCGACTGGGGTGGACGTCCCCTCAAACTGGAAACCGGCAAGATCGCCCGTCAGGCCGACGGCGCCGTGATCGCCACCTATGGTGAGACCGTCGTGCTCGCCACCGTCGTCGCTGCGAAAGCGCCGCGCGAAGGCGTCGACTTCCTGCCGCTGACCGTCGACTACCAGGAAAAATCCTATGCCGCAGGCCGCATTCCCGGCGGCTATTTCAAACGTGAGGGACGCCCGACCGAAAAGGAGACGCTGGTCTCCCGCCTGATCGACCGCCCGATCCGTCCGCTGTTCGCCGACGGCTGGCGCAACGAGACGCAGGTGATCGTCACCGTGCTCTCGCACGACATGGAGAACGATCCCGACGTGCTGTCGATGGTTGCCGCGTCCGCGGCGCTGACGCTGTCGGGCGTACCGTTCAAGGGCCCGATCGGCGCCGCCCGCGTCGCCTTCAGCAACGACGAGTACATCCTCAACCCGACGCTTGACGAGATGACCGACACGCAGCTCGACCTCGTCGTCGCCGGGACTACGGATGCGGTGCTGATGGTCGAATCCGAAGCCAAGGAGCTTTCGGAAGAGATCATGCTCGGCGCCGTCATGTTCGGTCATCGCCACTTCCAGCCGGTGATCAATGCGATCATTGAACTGGCCGAGAAGGCCGCCAAGGATCCGCGCGAAGTCACCGTGATCGACAACAGCGCGATCGAGAAGGAAATGCTCGGCCTGATCGAGCAGGACCTGCGTGCCGCCTATGCGATCCCGATCAAGCAGGAGCGCCATGCTGCGATCGGCGCCGCCAAGGACAAGGTGATCGCGCACTACTTCCCGGAAGGCCAGGAGCCGCAATACGACAAGCTGCGCATCGCCGGCGTGTTCAAGGAGCTGGAGTCCAAGATCGTTCGCTGGAACATCCTCGACACCGGCAAGCGGATCGACGGCCGCGACGTCAAGACCGTGCGCAACATCGTCGCCGAAGTCGGCGTGCTGCCGCGCGCCCACGGCTCGGCACTGTTCACTCGCGGCGAGACCCAGGCGATGGTCGTGACCACGCTCGGCACCGGCGAGGACGAGCAATACATCGACGCGCTGTCGGGAACGTACAAAGAGACGTTCCTCTTGCACTACAACTTCCCGCCCTTCTCGGTCGGTGAAACCGGACGCCTCGGCGGCACCAAGCGCCGCGAGGTTGGCCATGGCAAGCTGGCCTGGCGCGCGATCCATCCCGTCCTGCCGCCGCACCACGAATTCCCCTACACGGTGCGCGTGGTCTCCGAGATCACCGAATCCAACGGTTCGTCGTCGATGGCGACGGTCTGCGGCTCGTCGCTGGCGCTGATGGACGCCGGCGTGCCACTGAAGCGGCCGACCGCGGGTATCGCGATGGGCCTGATCCTCGAAGGATCACGCTACGCGGTTCTCTCCGATATTCTCGGCGACGAGGACCATCTCGGCGACATGGATTTCAAGGTGGCCGGTACCGACCAGGGCATCACCTCGCTGCAGATGGACATCAAGATCGAGGGCATTACCGAAGAGATCATGAAGGTGGCGCTTGCCCAGGCCAGGGAGGGTCGTATCCACATCCTCGGCGAAATGGCCAAGGCGCTGACCAATGCCCGCGCCGAGCTCGGCGAATACGCGCCGCGCATCGAGACCTTCAAGATCGCGACCGACAAGATCCGTGAAGTGATCGGCACCGGCGGCAAGGTGATCCGCGAGATCGTCGAGAAGACCGGCGCCAAGGTCAACATCGAGGACGACGGCACCGTCAAGGTCGCTTCCAACGACGGCGAGGCGATGAAGGCCGCCATCAAGTGGATCAAGTCGATCGCCTCCGATCCGGAGGTCGGCCAGATCTACGACGGCACCGTGGTCAAGGTGATGGAGTTCGGCGCCTTCGTGAACTTCTTCGGCGCCAAGGATGGCCTCGTCCATATCAGCCAGCTCGCCGCCAACCGCGTGCAGAAGACTTCCGACGTCGTCAAGGAAGGCGACAAGGTCAAGGTCAAGCTGCTCGGCTTCGACGATCGCGGCAAGACCCGGCTGTCGATGAAGGCGGTCGACCAGACGACCGGCGAAGACCTCGAGGCCAAGCAGAAGACGGAGGCCCAGCCCCCGCGCGAAGCGGCCGGCGAGTAAGGCATCACTGGAGCCCGGTTCTTGTGGATCAGAACCGGGCTCCAGTCTTTCTTTGACGCGTTTTCTTCACGCGAACCGGCACCCACCCACGGATGTCCGAGGGCATGCTTCGCTCGTAAACGCTCTAAAATGTGAACGAAGGGCGGCCGAAAGGCCGCCCTTTTTTGTCATCCGCCAGCGTTAAACTGGACGAGTTGAGGGCCTGTGCGATTCCGCCGCAGGGTTGCGAGGATAAAAAACGAAACCCGATCCCGACGGTCACCCGTACCTTGTCGCGTCCAGCGGCGTACGGCGTGCCCGTTCACAGGTACCCATACCAATCACCCACAGGTTAAGGAGAAATCCATGTCATTCATGTCCCGGCGCCAACTGATGTTTGCCGCAACCGGCGTAGCCGCCATGGCGGCGGCCCCGCGCCTCGTCTTCGCGCAGGCTGCGGCGCCCGCCCCGGACGGCCCGTTCACGCTGCCGGCGCTGACGTATCCGACCAATGCATTCGAGCCTCATATCGACGCCAAGACGATGGAAATTCATCATGGCAAACACCACGCCGCCTACGTCGCCAATCTCAACAATGTCGCCAAGACCAATCCGCGATTGGGAACGGCGAAGATCGAGGACGTGCTCGGCAATCTGAACGCACTCGACGACAGCATCAAATTCACCGTACGCAACAATCTCGGCGGCCATGCCAACCACACGATGTTCTGGGAGATCATGGGCCCGAACGGCGGCAAGCCGGAGGGCGAGCTGCTCGCGGCGATCGACCGCGATCTCGGCGGCATGGAAAAATTCCAGAACGACTTCAACGCCGCCGGCGGCCGCCAGTTCGGCTCGGGCTGGGTGTTCGTCACCGTCACGAAGGACGGCAAGCTCGCGATCGAGACCCGCCCGAACCAGGACAACCCGATGATGGACGGCAAGCGCGCGTTGATGGGCAACGACGTCTGGGAGCACGCCTATTATCTGAACTACCAGAACCGCCGCGCCGATTATTTGAAGGCGTGGTGGAATACGGTGAACTGGGCCAAGGTCGCCGAGCGCTATAGCGCGGCCAAGGCCGGTACGCTCGGCGTGTAATCGAAGATGCTCGCGCCATCGGCGCGAACTCTTCCCGAAAATAAGAAGGGCGGCCCAAGTGGCCGCCCTTTTCACGTGAGTTGGCTCAGGCGATGTCGAAGCGGTCGAGGTTCATCACCTTGTTCCACGCCGCCACGAAGTCTTTCACGAACTTCTCTTTCGAGTCCGTGCACGCATAGACTTCTGCGAAGGCGCGCAGCTGGGCGTGCGAACCGAAGATCAGGTCGACGCGGGTGCCAGTCCACTTCGGCGCATTGGTCTTGCGGTCGCGGCCCTCATAGACGCCGTCGGCGCCGGCGGGCTGCCACTGCGTAGCCATGTCGAGCAAGTTGACGAAGAAGTCGTTCGTCAGCGTGCCGGGCTTGCTGGTGAACACGCCGTGCTTGGAGCCGCCGACGTTTGCGCCGAGGACGCGCAGGCCGCCGACGAGCACCGTCATTTCGGGTCCCGTCAACCGCAGCAATTGCGCGCGGTCCACGAGCGCCTCTTCAGGCTTCATGAACTGGTGCTTCTTGCTGTTGATATAGTTGCGGAAACCGTCGGCCCGCGGCTCGAGCGGCGCAAAGGACTCGACGTCGGTCTGGTCCTGCGACGCATCCATGCGGCCTGGGGTGAACGGCACCTTCACGTCAATGCCGGCATCCTTGGCGGCTTTCTCCACCGCCGCGCAGCCGCCGAGAACGATCAGATCGGCCAACGAAACCTTCTTGCCGAACTCCTTCTGGATGGCTTCGAGCTTCTCCAGCACAGTCTTGAGCTCGGCCGGCTGATTGACCTCCCAGTCCTTCTGCGGGCTGAGGCGAATACGCGCGCCGTTGGCGCCGCCGCGTTTGTCGGAGCCACGGAACGTCGAGGCCGACGCCCAGGCGGTCGAGACAAGCTGCGATACCGTGAGGCCGGAGCCCAGAATCTTCGTCTTCAGCTCGGCGATATCCTGTTCACCGATCAGCGGATGATCCACCGCCGGGATCGGGTCCTGCCAGATCAGCGTTTCCTTCGGCACCAGCGGGCCGAGATAGCGCGCGATCGGGCCCATGTCGCGGTGCGTGAGCTTGAACCACGCCCGCGCGAAGGCATCGGCGAACTGCTCGGGGTGCTCGTAGAAGCGCCGCGAGATCTTCTCATAGGCCGGATCGAGGCGCAGCGACAGGTCGGTGGTCAGCATGGTCGGCACATGCTTCTTCGACTTGTCGTAGGCGTCCGGGATCGTGGCTTCGGCATTCTTGGCCCGCCACTGCTTTGCTCCTGCCGGGCTCTGCGTCAGCTCCCATTCGTTTTCGAACAGATTCTTGAAGTACAGGTTGCTCCACTGGGTCGGCGTCTGCGTCCAGGTGACTTCCGGACCGCCGGTGATAGCGTCAGGGCCGACGCCCGTGCCATGCTTGCTCTTCCAGCCAAGGCCCTGATCTTCCAGTGCACCGCTTTCCGGGTCAGGTCCGACCAGCGACGGGTCGCCAGCGCCATGGGTCTTGCCGAAAGAGTGGCCGCCGGCAATCAGCGCGACGGTTTCTTCGTCGTTCATCGCCATGCGGAAGAAGGTTTCGCGGATGTCCTTCGCCGCCGCGATCGGGTCCGGATTGCCGTTCGGCCCTTCCGGATTGACGTAGATCAGCCCCATCTGCACCGCGCCGAGCGGCTCGGCAAGCTGGCGTTCGCCGCTATAGCGTTCGTCGCCGAGCCAGGTGCCTTCAGGACCCCAGAAGAGCTCTTCCGGCTCCCAGACGTCGGCGCGGCCGCCGGCAAAGCCGAAGGTCTTAAAGCCCATCGACTCCAGCGCGACGTTGCCGGCGAGAATCATCAAATCGGCCCACGAGATCTTCCGGCCGTATTTCTGCTTAATCGGCCAGAGCAGCCGGCGCGCCTTGTCGAGGTTGGCGTTATCAGGCCAGCTGTTGAGCGGCGCGAAGCGCTGCTGACCGGCACCGGCGCCACCGCGGCCGTCGGTGATGCGGTAGGTGCCGGCGCTGTGCCAGGCCATGCGGATCATCAGGCCGCCATAGTGACCGAAATCGGCTGGCCACCATTCCTGCGAGTCCGTCATCAACGCGTGCAGATCCTTGATCACGGCATTGAGGTCGAGACTCTTGAACTCCTTGGCGTAGTCGAACGTCTCGCCCATCGGGTCGGAGAGATCGGAATTGCGGTGAAGAACCGAAACATCGAGCGCGTCCGGCCACCAGTCACGGTTTGTACGTGCACGATTGCCGCCCGAGAACGGGCATTTGGTTTTGTCGTCCATGATTGTCTCCTGAGGTCGCGTCCTGTTCGGATTGGAAGCAATCTAAGCAGACCCTTCCATCAGGGGAAGTTGATTTTAATGATCGAGCCGATAAGATTATCTGATGTTCCAGATTACCCTCCGACAGCTCCGCTATTTCGATGCGCTGGTCCGTCACGGCCATTTCGGCCGCGCAGCCGAGGCCTGTTCCATCTCACAGCCGGCGCTCTCGATGCAGATCAAGGAAATGGAGGAGGCCTTGGGCGGCGTGCTGCTGGAACGCGGCGCGCGACAGGTCACGCTTACGAAATTTGGCGAGGAGATCATCCAGCGGGTGCGTGACATCCTGCGTTCGGTCGATGAGCTCGGAGACTTTGCGCGCGCCTCGCGTGACCGGCTCGCCGGGCGGCTGCGCATCGGCGTGATTCCGACGATTGCGCCCTATCTGCTGCCCAAGGTGATCGAAAATCTCGCGCGCATGCACCCGGAACTCGACATTCACGTCCGCGAGACGTTGACGCCGCGGCTGATCAAGGAGGTCACCGAAGGCCGGTTGGATACCGCGATCGTTGCGCTGCCGGTCTCGGAACCGTCGCTGACCGAGGTCGCCTGCTTTTCGGAGAATTTCCTGCTGGTGCGCCCGGGCTGGGACGAAGGCACGCCAGTGCCAAGCCACGAGACGCTGCGCGAAATGCGGCTGCTGCTGCTCGAAGAGGGACATTGCTTCCGCGATCAGGCGCTGTCGTTCTGCAACATGCAATCCTCGCCGCCGCGCGAAGTGCTGGACGCAAGCTCGCTGTCGACGCTCGTTCAAATGGTCGGCGCCGGGATCGGCGTCACTCTGATCCCGGAAATGGCCGTGGGAGTAGAGACGCGCTCGGCATCGGTCTCTGTTGCCCGTTTCAAGAATCCGCAGCCGGCGCGAACCATCGGCATGGTCTGGCGCAAGACAAGCCCGCTGGCCGGGCAGCTCCAGCAAATCTCCGAAGTGGTTTGCGTCGCGGCCGATGCATTGCGCGAGCAGCGCGAGGCGAAATCATCGTCGCGGAAACTGCGGGCCTGACGACATGCCCGCTTCGAGGAATACCGATTTGCCGCAACCCCTCATCCGCCCCGCCCGCGCGGACGAATATGATGAGGTCGCGCGAGTCTGGATGGAGAGCTGGGTATCGACCGGTCTCGAAGACGCCAGCAATTTCCTGTTGGCGAAACTGCGTGCCCGCATCCCGATGGAGGTCGAGAAGGGTTGGAGCCTTTACGTCGCCGACGACGACGGCGTGCTCGCGGCAATGCTCGCCTTGCATCTGCCCGAGCGTTATCTCGACCAGTCGTTCGTCTTACCGGCATATCAGAGCAATGGCCTCGGGCGTCGCCTGCTTGCCTTCACGCGGCAACAAATGCCTGACGAAATCTGGCTGCGCTGCGTGCGCGAGAATGAAAAGGCATGGCGCTGGTACGAGCGTGAGGGCTTTGTGTTCGAAAAGGAGGAGATCGAGCCGAAGGTCGGCTTTATGATGAAATACTATCGGTGGAAGAAGGGCCGCTGATCCGAGGCGTACGAAGCTTCTTCGTCTTGCACCCCGATCCCGCACCCTCTAGTTTCAGAACTGGCCCGATGCCCCTGCAACGCTAACGAGTTCCTATGGTTCGAGTACTCACAACCGCGATTTTCCTTTCGTGCTTCGTCATTTCCGCATCGGCACAAACCCCATCTCCGCAGGGAGCGGCCGCGCAAACCGGTACACCTGCGACCAAGCCTGCCGTAAAGGCTGCGCCAAAGAGTAAAGCCGCTGCCAAGCAGCCCGCTGCCGCCGAGAGCGGCCCGTGTCAGATCGGCATTATTTCGGCGATCGGCAGTAAGTTTGCGGTTCAGAAAGTCGGGCTTACGGTGTTCGGGAACGAGCTGACCGAGGTACCCATCGACGCGTGGGGCATTGACGATCTTGTCGTCGCTCGCGTTCGTGCGGCCGCTTCTGGCATCAACGTGCGAAAGATCGCCTATCCCAAGGCCGCGTTCGAGCCCTATTACCATCCTCCGACACGGCTTTTTCGCAACGACGACGAAGAGCTGACAGCCATCGTCAAGCAGATCGTGACAAGCCCAAATTGCGCTCGCTATTTCGTCTTCACGACCTACGCAGCGCAATTGCAGGGCACCAATCAGACGCTCCCGGGCATTGGCGTGCTTCACCACGGCTCGGGGCCCTTCAGCAACACGTCCCTGTTCGCCAATTTTGTGTTGAGGGTGTTCGACGGCCAGAGTTTCGCGATCGCTAAAAGACCGTCCGTAGATCTGGGCTCCATCCTGGCGGGGAGCTTTGGGCGCCTCGGACAGGACCCGCTCACGAAGCTTGAGGCCGAGGATTTTCCGGCAACCCCGGCTGACGCGGCGGCGAGCTCGACGTTGCGCGATCATACCCGCGCCTTGGTTGCAGCTAGATTGGACAAGGCGGTTGCCGCTTACCTGAAGCAAGAGTGAGATTGCACCGGCGGAACTCACCTTACAAATCGAAAGAGGACGTTACAGATGATCCAGCTCTACTGGTCGCCCCGCTCCCGCTCGTTCACCGCCATCTGGCTGATGGAGGAAACCGGGCTGCCCTACGAACGCGTGCTGACGGACATTTCGACCGGCGCGCAGAAGGCGCCGGAATATCTCGCGATCAATCCGATGGGCAAGGTGCCGGGGCTGAAGGACGGTGACGCCGCGCTCGGTGAGGCAGCGGCGATCTGCGCCTATATTGCCGACCGCTATCCCGAAACCAACCTCGCGCCTGCCGTCACCGATCCGCTGCGAGCGCGATACCTGCAGTGGCTGTTCTTCACGCCGAGCTGCATTGAGCCGGCCTTGATCCAGATTTTTACGAAGCTGGAAGTGCCGCCGAGCACGGCGGCGTGGGGCAGCGCGGACCAGACCTTCGACGTGCTCGACGCCGCGCTACAGAAAGGCCCGTGGATTCTTGGCGAAAAATTCTCCGCCGCCGACATCACCATCGGCTCCGGGCTGCACTTTGCGGTCCGGATGTTCAAGATGGTGCCACCGCGGCCATCGTTCGACGCCTATATCGACCGCTGCGTGGCACGCCCGGCATTCCAGCGCGCCGAGAAGATCGCGGACAGGTGAGGCGCCCGCCACTGTCGTCAGCCGCGAAGGCGGGTAACTCAGTATTCCATAGACGTCAGTGATTGAACGAGAAGCCGCAGCGAACTGGATGCCCCGCCGGAGCCTGTCATCGGGCGCGCATTTTGCGCGACCCGGTGGCGGGGCATGACAACTTAGCCCTAAGTCGCCTACTGCTTATACGTCCTCTACTCGCTCTTCAGATCTTCCGGGCGCGGCATCGAGATCACGTTGTAGCCGGAATCGACGTAATGGATTTCGCCGGTAACGCCGCCCGACAGATCGGACAACAGATACAGCGCGGAGCCGCCGAGCTCGTCCAGCGTCACGCCGCGGCCGAGCGGCGAATGCTTCTGCTGGAAGGCGAACATTGCGCGAGCGTCCCCAATGCCGGAACCTGCAAGCGTGCGCACGGGACCCGCCGAAATCGCGTTGACGCGGATCTTGCGCGAGCCGAAGTCGGACGCGAGATAGCGCACCGAGGCCTCAAGCGCCGCTTTCGCCACGCCCATCACGTTGTAGTTCGGCATCACGCGCGTCGATCCGCCGTAGGTCAGCGTGATCATGGAGCCGCCGCTCTCCGGCATCAGCTCGGCCGCACGCTTGGCGATTTCAGTAAACGAAAAGCACGAGATCAGCATGGTGCGCGAGAAATTCTCGCGCGTGGTATCGGCATAGCGCCCCTTCAGCTCGTTCTTGTCGGAGAACGCGATCGCATGAACCAGAAAGTCGAGCCCACTCCATTTGGCCTTCAGTGCAGCAAACACCGAATCGACGCTGGCGAGATCCTCCACGTCGCAGGGCAACACGGTGTCGACGTTCAGCGACTGCGCCAGCGGCTTGACGCGCTTGCCAAGCGCTTCGCCCTGATAGGTGAAGGCGAGTTCGGCGCCCTGCGCGTGAAGCGTTTTGGCGATGCCCCACGCGATCGAATGATCATTGGCGACGCCCATGATCAGCCCGCGCTTGCCTTTCATCAACATTGTCATGCGGAGGTTTCCGTAAGTTGGAATGAAGCTGCTTCAGCTTCTATCATGCCGCCGAACAGGTCGATAACAAGGATTTCGGAATCGGCCGTGAACTCCACGCGCATGGAGCAAATGTTTCCGACGGAGCGATTCTTGAGCAATCTGGCGACGTCGCCACTCAGCAAGAAGCGCGAGAGCTTTGCGCCGATACACAGGTAGCGGCGGCGCTTACTATTCGGGTCGTTGTCGGGATAGAGATCGATGACGAGCGCAAGCTCCTGCACCTCTCCCGCCAATCCCGACAACCTGATGTCGACCAGAATTCCGTCATGCCAGTCGATGTCAGAATCAACGACTGACATCAGGCGATCACGCATCCATCCGCTTGAACACCAGCGTGGCGTTGGTGCCGCCGAAGCCGAAGGAGTTCGACAGTACGGTGCCGAGCTTGGCGTTGTCGATGCGCTTGCGCACGATCGGCATGTCGGCGAACACCGGATCAAGTTCGGTGATGTGAGCGCTCTCGCAGACGAAGCCGTTGTTCATCATGAGCAGCGAATAGATCGCTTCCTGCACGCCGGTAGCGCCCAGCGAGTGGCCGGTCAGCGCCTTGGTCGCCGAGATCGGCGGGCACTTCTCGCCGGTGCCGAACACCTTTCGGATTGCCTCGATCTCCGGGGGATCGCCGGCCGGCGTCGAGGTCGCGTGCGGGTTGATGTAGTCGACCGGCGTCTTCACGGTCGACAGCGCCATGCGCATGCAGCGCTCGGCGCCTTCGCCCGACGGTGCGACCATGTCGTAGCCGTCAGAGGTCGCGCCATAGCCGACGACCTCGGCATAGATGCGCGCGCCACGTGCCTTGGCGTGTTCGAGCTCCTCCAGCACCACCACACCGGCGCCGCCGGCGATAACGAAGCCGTCGCGGTTGATGTCGTAGGGGCGCGAGGCGGTGGCCGGCGTGTCGTTGTATTTCGAGGACATAGCGCCCATCGCGTCGAACAGCACCGACAGGGTCCAGTCGAGCTCTTCGCAGCCACCGGCGAAAATCACGTCCTGCTTGCCGATCTGGATCGTCTCATACGCGTTGCCGATGCAATGGTTCGAAGTCGCGCAAGCCGACGAGATCGAATAGTTCACGCCCTTGATCTTGAACCACGTCGCAAGCGTTGCCGACGCGGTCGAGGACATGCCCTTGGGAACGGCGAACGGGCCGACCCGCTTCGGGCCCTTGGTGCGCGCGATATCGGCGGCTTCCACTAGCGTTCGCGTCGATGGTCCGCCCGAACCCATGATGATGCCGGTGCGCTCGTTCGAGACCTCGTTGGGCTCGAGTCCGGAATCTTGAATCGCCTGCTCCATCGCAACGTGATTCCACGCCGCTCCCTCCGCCAGGAATCGCATCGCACGACGATCGATGACCTCGGCGGGATTGAGCGTGGGGGCTCCCTGCACCTGCGAACGAAAGCCAAGTTCGGCATATCTCTCCGCACGCTTGATGCCGGATTTCGCCTCGTGAAGGCTCGCAAGCACTTCCTGGGTGTTGTTTCCGATGGATGAGACAATGCCCATCCCCGTAATGACAACCCGCTTCATGATCGCCTCGCCCTGCCGTTCCGTTGCTTGAGAGTGTGTTTGCTGCCTGATCACGCCGTTCAGGTGGGCTCAGTGCCCTGTTTGAACAGCCCGAC
Source organism: Bradyrhizobium hereditatis (assembly GCF_020329435.1). Lineage (GTDB taxonomy): Bacteria > Pseudomonadota > Alphaproteobacteria > Rhizobiales > Xanthobacteraceae > Bradyrhizobium > Bradyrhizobium hereditatis. Next base: position 54,432 of record NZ_JAGKJK010000012.1, read on the forward strand.
CTTCAGATCCTTGGCGCGATAGATAATCTCGTCATCCATGGAAAGCCAGCCGTCGCCGACGCCAAGCACCAGCTTTGAACGCATCACGCGTTTCATGTCGATGTTGTACACAACCTTGCGGGCGTTCGGCAGCACCTGGCCGGAGAACTTCAGTTCGCCGAGCCCCAAGGCCCGGCCTCGCCCCAGGCCGCCGATCCAGCCGAGGTAGAATCCGACCATCTGCCACATTGCGTCGAGGCCAAGGCAACCCGGCATGACAGGGTCGTTCTTGAAGTGGCAACCGAAAAACCACAGGTCCGGCTTCACATCGAGCTCGGCGCGGATCAGGCCCTTGCCGAACTCGCCGCCATTGTCGTTGATCTCGGTGATGCGGTCGAACATCAGCATCGGCGGCAGCGGCAGCTGGGCATTGCCCGGACCGAACATCTCGCCGCGGCCGCAGGCCAGCAAATCCTCGTATTCATAACCGCTGCGCCGATCCAGCATCGTATTCAGCCTTTACCTATCTCAGATGTCCCGATGGAGCGCGTTGTGAGCGAACCGGACCCGTTTCCCAGCGAAGACGCTCGTTCCGCAAATTGGCCACTTAGGATACTATCGGCGTAAGCCTCTGCCGAAATCGCATATGTGGTCCGCGCGCTCTGTAACATAGCCATGACGGCCCGGCAAAGCACTGGAACGGGCAAAATCCCCGCTTGTTCCGGCTTTAATCCCCGCTTGTCCTGATTTACCTTGGGCCAGTTCTAGTTGCGAAAAACTTGCATCTACCTGATTTCCTTTTATATTGGGCAAGATTATTGCCCAAGTTAGCGCGTGTGGTACCCAGTGGACATGAACGATCAAGCCTCGCCCCAAAACGACGACGGTATCGATCCGGCTGCCCGTGCCGCCGGTCATCAGCCAGCGTTGACCGGCTGTCCCTGGCACGACGTCAACGAGATGCTGCAGGCCGCCGGTCTCCGGCCCACCCGCCAGCGCATGGCTCTGGGCTGGCTGCTGTTCGGCAAGGGCGCGCGCCACCTGACCGCGGAAATGCTGTACGAGGAGGCGACGCTGGCCAAGGTTCCGGTGTCGCTGGCCACCGTCTACAACACGCTCAATCAGCTCACCGATGCCGGCTTGCTGCGTCAGGTCTCGGTCGACGGCACCAAGACCTATTTCGACACCAACGTCACCGCGCACCACCACTTCTATCTCGAGAACAATCACGAGTTGGTCGACATTCCCGATCCGCACCTGGTGTTGTCGAAGATGCCCGACGTGCCGGAAGGTTACGAGATCTCCCGTATCGACATGGTCGTGCGGCTGCGCAAGAAGCGGTAGCCGATTTCGTCGTCCCTGCGAACGCAGGGACCCATAACCACAAATCAGTGTTGTGACGGAAGCTGTCTAACCGCGCGCCTTATTGAGGAGCCGCGGCGTATGGGTCCCTGCTTTCGCAGGGACGACGTCGTTCTGCCGGGACAGACTTAGTCCACCTTCTCGTCGGCGTAGACACCCCACAGGCGCTGCTGCTCGATCCAGCCGTCAAAGCCGTTGCCGATCACGCGGCACCATCCATTGGCGCATTTCTTGACCTGGGCGACGACGCCGGCCTGCAGACGGGCCGCTACCGCGCTGGTCGGATCGGGGCGATCATAGAGCGAGGCCAGATCGTCCTTGCTCTTCATGGTGACGACCGCAGTGCGGCGACCTGACAGCAGCGAGTGATAGACCCAGCCCTCGGCGCCTTCGGAATCGCGCACGCGGCGCCAGTTCTCGAACTCGGCGGTTATTTCGACCGGCAGGCCGGAGCGGGTGTAGACCCAGGCGACGTCATTGTCCTTGGTCGGACCGGCGCGGACGTTCACATGATCGGATTTGAGGCTGACATATCGCGGCACCGGCAGGCCGCTCGAAGTGGTGGCCGAATCCTTGGCCGAAAATCCTGTGCTGACCGATGCGATAAGCCAGCACGCCGCCAGCACCGCCACCGAACAGATACGCCCCAACGCCATCAACTCGCCTCCCGCCGAGCCCCCGCAACTCGAATTCTCCGAGTTGAAGCCGCCCGCTAACGCCGAAACCCCAGACCCCTGTGCCCCGCTTTTGCCGCACCCGGCTTGTGACGTCGGAGGGGTTCTTGTCTTGGCCCGGCCTTCTGATAGAGAGGACGGAACGCCTAGAACCAGAACGCCCGAATTTTCCGCCGAAAATCCGAGGCAAGTATCGGGGAACCCAAGGGACTTACCTCACGAAACAGCCGGATACCGGGACCGCGTGGCTATCGCAGTGTCGAACAACCGGGTTAATGAGGTCTGAACGGCGCGCTTTAAGTCGTCCCTCATGAGAGCAGGACATGTCGGTTAAGAAGAAACCTCTCGTCGTCGTCACTCGCAAGCTGCCGGACTCGATCGAGACCAGGATGCGCGAGCTGTTCGACGCGAGGTTGAATCTCGACGATACGCCGATGACGCCGGAGCAGATCGCGGAAGCGGCACGAGCGGCCGACGTGCTGGTGCCGACCGTCACCGACATCGTCAGCGAAGAAGTCCTCGCGCAGCCCGACTGCAAGCTGCGCATGATCGCCAATTTCGGCAACGGCGTCGACAATATCGACGTCACGGCGGCGCATACACGCGGCATCACCGTGACCAACACGCCGAAAGTGCTGACCGAAGACACCGCCGATATGACGATGGCGTTGATCCTTGCCGTGCCGCGACGATTGATCGAAGGTGCTTCGATCCTGACCGAGGGCAAGGGGTGGCCGGGCTGGTCGCCGACCTGGATGCTCGGCCATCGCATCGGCGGCAAACGGCTCGGCATCATCGGCATGGGCCGGATCGGCCAGGCGGTGGCCCGCCGCGCCCGCGCCTTCGGCCTGCAGATCCACTATCACAATCGCCGCCCGGTGGCGCCGCGCATCGCCGAAGAACTCGGCGCGACCTATTGGGAGAGCCTCGACCAGATGCTGGCGCGGATGGACATCATCTCGGTGAACTGCCCGCATACGCCGGCGACCTATCACCTGTTGTCGGCGCGGCGGCTGAAGCTGATCCGCAAAGACGCCTATATCGTCAACACCGCGCGCGGCGGGGTGATCGACGAGGACACGCTGATCAAGCTGATCGAAGCTGGCGACGTCGGCGGCGCCGGGCTCGACGTCTATGAGCACGAGCCCGCAGTCAACCCGAAGCTGGTGCGCCTTGCCAAGGCCGGCAAGGTCACGCTGCTGCCGCACATGGGCTCGGCAACGATCGAAGGCCGCGTCGAGATGGGCGAGAAGGTGATCATCAATATCAGAACCTTCCTCGACAACCACAAGCCGCCGGACCGCGTGCTGCCCAGCATGCTCTAAGTGGTATCTTCACGGCGCGCGTAGCCGGGATGAGCACAGCGAGGCTACTTGCCCTTTCGCCTTTCCTGCTTCCGCCATTGCGCAGCGAAGGCGACGAACGCGGCAAGTGCGGGCGGCGGCTGGCGCCGGCTCGGATAATACAGAAACGGCCCCGGAAACGGCGCGCACCAATCGTCGAGCACGCTAACCAGCGCGCCTGACTTGATGCCATAGCGAACATACCCCTCAAACGTCAGCCAGAAGCCGACGCCATCATGGACGGCGCGTAGCGCGAGGCCAAGATAGCTCGCGATCAGCTTGGCCGGCGGTGAGACCTTGACGACGCGTCCGGCCTTTTCGAATTCCCAATCCAGCATCGCACCGCTGCCGAAGCGGGTACGGATGCAGGAATGGTCGAGCAGGTCTTTCGGATGTTTCGGCTGCCCGTGCTGCGCCACATATTCGCGCGAAGCCACCACCGCATAGCGCTGCGGCGCTCCGAGCGGGACCGCGATCATGTCCTGCGCCAGATGCTCACCATACCGCACGCCGGCATCAAAGCCTTGGGCCACGATGTCGACGAACGAGCTCTCGCCAACGATCTCTAGATCGATCTTCGGATGGGCCTTCAGAAACGGCGCGACCATCGGCGCCAGCACCAGATCGATCACCGGCGGCGGCGAATTGATGCGCAGACGTCCCGACGGCAAGGCCCGCAAGCCGCGCACTTGATCCAGCGCCGCGCCGACGTCAGATATCGCCGGCCCGACCCGCGCCAATAGCAGCTCGCCCGCTTCGGTGAGCGCGACGCTGCGCGTGGTGCGGTTCATCAGGCGGACGCCGAGCCGCTCCTCCATGTCGCGCAGGCGCTGGCTGAGGCTTGAGACGGACACGCCCTGCTCCGTCGCGGCCCGGCGGAAATTCCGCGTGCGTGCCACGGCAACGAAAGCGTCGAGATCGCGGAGATCGAAATCCTTCATTGTTCGGTACACTGAACAAGCTATTTCGAATTGTCCAGCTTATCGCCATGGCCGAGAAGGTTCATATCAGGCCTCGCCATCACGGCGGCATTGCCGCCACCGATCACGAGGAGAACCATCATGGAAAAGCGCAATCTCGGCATCACGGGCCCAAGCGTCTCCGCCATCGGCCTCGGCTGCATGGGCATGTCGGATTTCTATGGCCCTGCCGACCGCAGCGAGAGCATCGCCACCATCCATGCTGCGCTCGATGCCGGCATCACGCTGCTCGACACCGGCGACTTACGGCATGGGCCACAATGAGATGCTGATCCGCGAAGCGCTCACCTCGCGCAACCGCGACAATCTGCAGATCAGCGTGAAGTTCGGCGCGCTGCGCGATCCCGCGAAGAACTGGTCCGGCTATGACAGCCGACCGGCTGCGATCAAGAATTTTCTCGCCTATTCGCTGCAGCGGCTAGGCGTTGATGCGATCGATATCTACCGTCCGGCGCGGCTCGACCCGAATGTGCCCATCGAGGAGACCATTGGCGCAATGGCCGACATGATAAAGGCCGGCTGGATTAAACATATCGGCCTGTCGGAAGTCGGCGCGGACACGATCCGCCGCGCCCACACAGTGCATCCGATCAGCGATCTGCAGATCGAGTATTCGCTGATCTCGCGCGGGATTGAGGACGACATACTTCCGACCTGCCGCGAGCTCGGCATCGGCATCACCGCGTATGGCGTCCTAGCGCGCGGCCTGATCAGTGGCCATTGGACCAAGGATCGTTCGGGTGCGCAGGATTTCCGCACCATGAGCCCGCGCTTTCAGGGCTCCAATCTCGATGCGAACCTGATGCTGGCGGACTCGCTGCGGCGAATTGCCGAGGACGTCGGTGCTTCGCCTGCGCAGGTCGCCATCGCCTGGGTCGCCGCGCAGGGCAGCGATATCGTGCCACTGGTCGGCGCCCGCCGCCGCGATCGTCTCGCTGAAGCGCTCGGTGCACTCGATATCAAGCTGACGCCGGCTCATCTGGCCGCACTGGCCGAGGCGTTTCCGCCGGGCGTCGCCGCCGGCGCGCGCTACCCTGAAGCCCAGCTCGCGCATATGGACAGTGAGAAACACACCGGCGCGTGAGAGAGGATCGAGGTCTCTACGCCGCGTGCCCGCTCAGATCGATGATGACAGGCGTATCGCCGTTGAGCGGATTTTGCGGATCGCGCGTGTAGCGCAGGGTTTCAAACCGCATCGCGCGCGCATCCACCATCAGCAGCCGGCCGACCAGGCTTTCGCCGAAGCCGACGATTTCGCGGATCGCCTCCAGCGCCATCATCGAGCCCAGCATGCCCGCGAGCGCGCCCATCACGCCGGCCTCGGCGCAGGCCGGCACGGTGCCAGGCGGCGGCCGTTCGGGAAACAGGCAGCGGTAGGTCGGATTGTAGTGACCGTCGGCGTCTCGTTCATGCGCCCGGATCGTGGTTAGCGATCCGTCGAACTGACCCAGCGCCGCCGTGATCAACGGCTTGCCGGCGAAGAAGCAGGCATCTGAAATCAGATAGCGGGTTTCGAAATTGTCGGAGCCATCGAGCACTAGATCATAGTCGTCGATCAGCGACATCACGTTCCCCGCGTCGAGACGCACCGCATGCGCATCGAACTGAACGTGAGGATTTAGCGCCTGAACCGTCTCCGCGGCGCTGTCGACCTTGAGCCGCCCGATATCCGGCGTGGTGTGAATGATTTGGCGCTGCAGATTGGATAGTGAGACGACGTCGTCGTCAACGGCGCCGAGTCTGCCGACACCGGCGGCTGCCAGATACATCAGGACAGGCGCGCCCAAGCCGCCCGCGCCGATCACCAGCACGGACGCCTTCTTCAGCGCCGCCTGCCCCGGACCGCCGACGTCGCGCAGCACGATATGGCGGGCATAGCGTTCAAGTTCGTCTGCCGTCAGCATGGTTGCAATACTTTCTGAACCAGGGCGCGGTTGTTGCCGACTAAGCAGATGTGCTTAGTTGGCCGCACGTCAATGATCGCATTCTCCCTATTCTGCCGGGATTTGTCATGAGATCGGTGCTTTCGGCAACATTGATGATGACATCCTTGGGCTTGCCCGTCTCCGCATCATCGGCATGGGCGCAGATGACGCCGCCTTCCAGGGCCGGGACCAAGGCAAACCCGGTGGCGACGGTGCCGATCCGGCCCGCGATGCAGAAGCCGGAAGACACAGCCAAGGCCCTCGGGCAGGCCGAACGGATGGCGCTGCAGTCGGACCTCGCCTGGGTCGGGCAGTATAACGGCGCCATCACCGGCGACGTCAGCGAGCGCATGATCACCGCGACCAAGGAATTCCAGAAATCGCGCGGGGCTAAGCCGACCGGCGTCCTCAATCCGCAGGAGCGCGGTGCCCTGGCCGAGACCGCCAAGAAGAAGCAGGACAGCGTCGGTTGGAAGATCGTCACGGATCCCGGCACCGGCGTGCGGCTCGGCATTCCCGCCAAACTGGTGCCGCAGCAGGCCAGCGACGCCAATGGCACCAAATGGATCTCGCCGAACGGCACGATCCAGATTCAACTGGCGCGGCGCAAGGAAGCCGGCCCCACCACGGCAAAGCTCGCTGAACGCGAGAAAAAGGAGCCGGGGCGCAATGTGGACTACACGGTGGTCAAACCCGACTTCTTCGTGCTGTCCGGCCTGCAGGGCCTGAAGAAATTCTATATCCGCGGCACGTTCAAGGGCGACGAGGTCCGCATCCTCACGATCATGTACGACCAGGCGATTGAGAACACGGTGGAACCGGTTGTGATCGCGATGTCGAGCGCGTTCAGCGCCTTCCCGGCGGCCGTGCAAGCGGCGGGGCCGCCGCCACGCAAGAAGGTTGAATACGGCACCGGCGTCGTCGTCAGCGACGACGGTGCGATCATTGCCGACCGCCAGATCACCGACGGCTGCCTCACGATCGCGATTGCAGGCTTTGGCAATGCCGACCGCATCGCGGAAGACAAGGCGCACGATCTGGCGCTGCTGCGCATCTACGGCGCGCGCGGACTGAAAGCGCTCAATATCGCCGGCGCCGCCACGAAGACGGCGCTCGACCTTACCGGCATTGCCGATCCGCAAAACCAGGGCGGTGGCTCAGCCGTGACGATCGCCAAAGCCTCGGTGACCCAGCTTGGCGGGAGCAGTGACATCGCGCTGACGCCGGCGCCTGCGATCGGCTTTTCCGGCGCGGCCACACAGGATGGCGATGGAAAGTTCGCCGGGATTGCACTGTTGAAGCCGGTTCAAGTCGCAGGCCCCGCGAACGACGCTCCCGCAGCGCAGGCGGTGCTGGTGACAGCTGAAACATTGCGCGGCTTTCTCAAGGCCAATGGCGTCAATGCGACCGGCGGATCGACGGATGCAAAGGCGTCAGTGGTTCGCGTGATTTGCGTGAGGAAGTAAGTCGATCGTTTCACGGACGCTGTGCAGCGTGTAACGCTGCACTGCAGAGCCGGGACCTAGCCAGCGATAGGCCCCGGCTCTGCAGCGCATCACTTCGTGCTGCGCTGCGTCCGGGGCACGCGCACACCGTCAGTGAATCAAGCCGCCTTGATGTTGTTGAGGAAGGCTTCGACCTCGCCGCGCATCGTCTCCGACTGCTTCGACAATTCGCTCGACGCCTGCAGCACCTGATGGGCGGCAGCGCCTGTGTCGCCCGCGGCCTGCTGAACACCGACCACATTCGCCGAGATTTCGCTGGTGCCGGCCGCCGCCTGCTGCACGTTGCGGGCAATCTCCTGCGTGGCCGAGCCCTGCTCCTCGACAGCACTGGCGATGGCCGACGCGATCTCGCTCATTTCATTGATCGTGGAGGTGATCCCGCGGATCGCGGTTACGGCCTCGCTCGATGAATTCTGGATCGCAGATATTTGCGCGCCGATCTGCTCCGTTGCCTTGGCGGTCTGCTCCGCGAGGCTCTTGACCTCGGATGCCACCACCGCAAAGCCGCGGCCCGCCTCGCCGGCGCGCGCCGCCTCGATCGTGGCGTTGAGCGCGAGCAGGTTGGTCTGCGAAGCAATGTCATTGATGAGCTTGACGACATCGCCAATGCTGGCCGCGCCATCATACAGACCCTGCACCGTGACATTGGTGCGGTCGGCCTCCTCCACGGCCTTCTGCGCGATCGCAGCGGATTGCGCTACCTGCCGGCCGATCTCGGTGACCGAACTCGCCAACTCCTCCGAGGCCGCCGCAACGGTTTGCACGTTGGTGGAAGCCTCTTCGGTCGCGGCCGCGACCGCGGTCGCCTGGTTCGAGGTTTCCTCCGCCGTCGCCGTCATCGACGAAGCGGTTGCCTGCAGCTCAGTCGAGGCCGACGCCACCGACCGCAGCACGTTTGATATGCTGGCATCGAATGCCCGGGTCAGCTCGTTGACCCGCGTCGCCCGCGCCATGCGCGCCTGGATCGCCTCGGCCTCCTTGTCGGCGAGCTCCTTGGCCTTGATCATGTTCTCCTTGAAGATCAGCACTGCCCTCGCCATGAGGCCGATCTCGTCCCTCTTGTCGGTCGCAGGGATAGCGATCGAGTGATCGCCGCCGGCGAGCTTGCCCATGGCGCCAACCATTCTGAGGATCGGCGGCACAATCGAGCGGTTGGTGAGATAGACCACCGTCACCGCGACGCCGATGCCGACACCAAGCAGCACCCAGAGCAGCGTCGCCAGAAAATTAGTCTCGGCGAGGACGGCATCACCGTCCCGTTTCAGATTGTTCTGCTGCCGCGTGACCATTCCGCCCGCGCGCATGCCGGTGGCGTCCTTGGCGCCGGCAAAGATGTCAAGCAGCTTGTTGGCGCGCGGCGCGGCCTCGTTGGTCAGGAACCACTGCGCCATGTTCCAGCGGTCGGAAGCGCGGATTTCGAACATCTTCTGCGGCAGCGGCGCAAATTTGGCGCGCGCCGCAACAAGCGCGTCGAACGCCTTCTGCTGGACGGCCGTCATCTCGGCGCGCCGTTTCGCGAGCGCCTCGAACTTCCTCTGATTGAGCGCCCAGAGCTGCTCGAATTCGGTCTTGAAGGCGGCATCCGCGGTCAGGAGATAGGCGCGAATCGCACCGATCGCCGAGGCCATGCTGCCGCGCAGATCGGCAAAGTCGATCAGCAGGCTCTTGCGCGCATCCGTCGAGGCAATGCCGCTCTCCTCGTCGATGATCGAGGTGGCGTTTTGCAGCATGAGCCTGGCCAGCGGCGCAGCTTCGGTGGCAAGCAGCTTCGCCGCCGGCTGTTCGTCCAGGGTGTGGGCGATCGCTTCTGCCTTGTCCTGTGCGCTGCGCAATTCGTCAAGCAGTGGTTTGGCCTGACGCCAGTCCGCCTTGTTCTGTTCGGAGGTCCAATGGCCCGAGAGGTCATCCATCCTGGCGCCGTAGCGCTGCATTTCCTTCCAGAGCAGCGCGCGCTCGGTCTTGAACGCATCGTTTCCCGTGATCAACCAGCCGCGCAGCGAGGCCAGCGAAGCGTACACCCCGGCCACCACATCGCTTGCGGTCATGGCGGTCGGCATACGAAGGTTCACGGTGCGATTGGTGGCTTCGTTTACCGCACTGACCTTGACGATGGTGACACCGACCACGATCGCCATCAGCGCGCAGAGTGCGCTGAAGCCCAGAATCAGACGTCCTCGGATATTCAGGTTCAGAATTGTCACGGCCCAGTCCCCTTCAGTGCGTCAGCGCTGCTGGCTAGAAATTCGGCGCATCAAGGTTCGGGCGTTGTGGTGAACAAAGAACAAATCGGACAAGCCGTACTAGTACGCAGTCCCATACGGAAAAAGGCAAATAGCCCGCAAAACAACGGAGCTAAGATTGCCAGGGGGAATATGCAGACGTGCGGAGCGGTGGGCGCACGATACGATCACGCAAGTCCAAACCTCACGCCGGCACGCGCCAGTCCGCCGGCAATACCGATCGGCACGCCGTCCGCGCGCCAGCAGGCGGCGCCCGACATCGTTCCGTCCTCGTGAAACTGGATGGCGTTCATGCCGCCGGCGATAATACCAACCATCATCGGCTTCACCACCGTCAGCGCAAACAGCGTCGCGATCGCCGCATCGATGGCGTTGCCGCCGGCGGCCGGCATTTCCGCGCCGGCGCTCGACGCCAGCGGGTGGTTGCTGACCACCATGCCGCGGCTGCCGGTCGCCGGCCGCTTCTGACATTGAAAAGTGGTGGCTGCGCGACCCCACCAATGACCCGTCATGCTGCTTCCCGTTTCTTGTTGTGGTTTCACCAGGCACAAAATGCACTACACGGCAGTATTTGCCCGGATGACCACCATTTCAGAATCGGGCATCATTGCAAGCTGACTGATTCGGACTACCGCGATCCCTGACCTTTGGATCGGGCTGGGCACGTCTGAGCGAGCGCGTAATTCGACGTCGCAGAATGCGACGGAGCTCGTGTGCGTAACCCAAATGCCAGAAAGCCATCCAGAGGACCTGAAATGCAGACGATCGTATTGGCCACCCAGAAGGGTGGCTCGGGGAAAAGCACGCTCGCCATCAGCCTTGCACTTGCCGCCATCCGGGCCGGGCACACCGTCCGCCTGATCGAGACGGACACGCAGGGCACCCTTTCGAACTGGCGGCGCCGCCGCCAATATGCCGAGCCGGTCGTGGAGCCGATCTACGCCGCCAGGGAGGTCGAACAACGCCTGCAATCGCTCGAGCGCGATGGCGTGACGGTGACGATTGTCGATACTGCCGGCGGCGTCAGCGCTGCGACCAATTCAGCCATTCGCTATGCCGATTTCTGCCTGATTCCGGCGCGCCCGAGCATCGCCGACATCGAGGCAACAGCCGCGACGCTCAGCGTCATCAGGGCCTGGCACAAGCCGTTCGCTTACGTCCTGAACCAGACCCCGATCCGGGGCGCGGCGCGCCTCGCCAGCGCGGAAAATGCGCTGAGCGATGAGGCCGCGCTCGACATCGTCGATATCGTTGCAAGACCTGTCATCATGATGCGCAACGATCATCAGGACGCGCTGAGCGCGGGCCTTGCGGTCTGCGAATACGCACCATGCGGGAAATCCGCCGAAGAAATCCGCGGCCTCTGGCAGTGGATTGAAGCGAGGTTGGGCAATGTGGTTGCGGCCACCGACGAACCGATCATCGACGAGTTCGGGGAGACACCCGCGATTATTCCCAAATGGGCTGCGCTCCCGTCTTTCGGAAACGACGGCGCTCTCTTCCTGAGAATGCCGGCTCGTACCTGAACACCCCGCTCCCGCGAACGTCATGCGCGGAGCGAAGGCAGAAGCAATCCAGCCACCAGCCCCGCTGGATTGTTTCGCTTCGCTACAAATCCCGGCGCAGCCAATTTTTTCGCGTCAGGCGCCATCTTTCTGTGCGCGTCTGACCGTTGTGATGGGCAATCTCGATATAGCCGACGAATTCGGCGCCCGTCTTCTGCTTGACCCGGCGTGAGGCTTCGTTGGTCACTGCGTTACAGAAGTGCAAAACGTCGACGCCGAGGACGCGGAAGGCAAAATCATTCGTCGCCGTGACAGCTTCGGTCATCAAGCCCTGATTCCAATAGCGCTCCGCGAGCCAAAATCCCCGGTTGCCCTTGGGATCGTCGACCCACGGGCGCAGGCGAATATTCCCGATGGCCTCACCGTCGCCGCCGCGCAGCACCAGCATCCAGTTATAGATCACCTCGCCTGCCGCGACCCTTTCCAATTCTCGCTTGATGAACGTCACCGCACCGTCTTCGGGATACGGCCAGGGAACGACCTGCGCGAGATGCTGGATGATGTTCCAGTTGTTGAAATGGCGCTGGATCGCCGGCGCATCGGATAGCGCGAGCGGCCGCAGGATCAGTCGCTTCGTTTCGAGCATCGGCGTTTCGGTTATTTCTGACATTTCGGACACCAGAATGTGGAGCGGCCGTTCTGCACGAAGCGCCGCACAATGCCGTTGCAGCCCTTGGTCTGGCACTTCTCGCCCTCGCGATCATAGACCTGAAACGAGTGCTGGAAGTAACCGAGTTCGCCCGAGGTCAGGCGATGATCGTTGATCGAGGAGCCGCCGGCCTTGATTGCTTGGTTGAGCACCGAATGGATTGCATTCACCAGCCGCCCGGCGTGGTCGGTCGGCTCGCCCTTCTTCGTCGCCAGCGTCGCCGCCAGCCGGCGCGGCGACAGATGCGAGCGGTACAACGCCTCGCAGACATAGATGTTGCCGAGACCAGCGACCACGCGCTGGTCGAGCAGCGCCGCCTTCAGGCTGGTCTTCTTGTTGAAGCAGGACCGCGCCAGCATCGCGGCGTCGAACTCGTTGCCGAGCGGTTCGGGGCCAAGTCCTTTCAACAGCGGCTCGTCCTCCAGCGCGTTGCGGGCGATGACTTTCATGTAGCCGAAGCGGCGCGGATCGTTGAATACAATAGCCGCGCCCGATGACATGTGAAACACCACATGATCGTGCGCACGGTCCTCGCCGCGCGGATGGTGGAATTGGCCGGGTGCGTTGTTATGGCTGCCGTCGAGCACCCGGAACGAGCCGGACATGCCCAAATGCATCAGCAGCACGTCACCGGAGGTGAGATCCGCCATCAGGTATTTGGCGCGACGGCCAAGACCTGTCACGGTCTGGCCTTCCAGCCGGTCGATAAAGTCCTTTTGAAAAGGAAACCGCAGATCCTTGCGCCGGGCTTCGGCTTTCAGGATTTTTGCCCCCTCCATGGCCGGCTGCAGGCCGCGGCGGACGGTTTCAACTTCGGGCAATTCAGGCATACAGGCATTCACCTTATAGAGGTGACGTGATAGCGCCATTGCGACGGGCGCGCTATGGTCCGGTAGTGGAGTAAATCTAATGGATCGGCCGGAGCAAACCACCCATTTTGGCTACAGGGACGTGCCCCTGGGGGACAAGCAGACGCTGGTGAACGACGTGTTTCACAGCGTGGCCTCCCGCTACGACCTGATGAATGATCTGATGTCGGCGGGCCTGCACCGGGTCTGGAAGGACATTATGATCACGGCGCTCAATCCGCCGAAAAATGATGCGCCATTCGCGCTGCTCGACGTCGCCGGCGGCACCGGCGATATCGCCTTCCGCGCGGCCGAGGCGGCAGGCTTCGGCTTCCACGCCACGGTCTGCGACATCAACAGCGACATGCTCGAGGTCGGCCGCAACCGCGCGCTGGCACGCCATCTCGACCACCAGATCTCCTTTGTCGAGGGTAACGCCGAGGCGCTGGCGTTCCCGGCCCGTTCGTTCGACGCTTACACGATTGCCTTCGGCATCCGCAACGTGCCGCGGATCGATGCGGCGTTGCGCGAGGCCTATCGCGTGCTGCGGCCGGGCAGCCGATTCCTCTGCCTGGAATTCTCCACTGTCGATGTTCCCGGGCTGGATTGGCTTTACGACCAGTTCTCGTTCAGGGTGATCCCGCCGCTCGGCCGCGCTGTGACGGGCGATGCGGAATCCTATCAGTATCTCGTCGAATCGATCCGGAAATTCCCCCGGCCCAATATGTTTGCCGACATGATTCGCAGCGCCGGCTTTGCGCGGGTGAAGTGGCAGAGCCTGTCCGGCGGCATCGTGGCGCTGCATTCGGGCTGGCGTTTGTGATTTCTGCGGCGACCCACATCGCGCGGCTGGTCCGCGCCGCTTACGTGTTCGCGCGCGAGGGCGTATTCGGCGTCGTCGATCCGAGCCTGGTGCCGGCGCCGGGGCAGCTTGCGCTGCGCCTGGCGCGGCTGATCGAGCGGCCCGGCGCCAAGGCCGGCCCGCGGCTGTCGCGCGCGCTAACGCGTCTAGGCCCCGCTTACCTCAAGCTTGGACAGTTTCTGGCGACCCGGCCCGATGTCGTCGGCGTCGCGATGGCGCGCGATCTGGAAAGCCTGCAGGACCGGCTACCGCCGTTTCCGCATAGCGAAGCTGAGGCGGTGATCGCAGCCTCGCTGGAACGCCCGCTGGCGCAGGCCTTTGTCAGCCTTGGACCGGCGGTTGCCGCCGCCTCCATCGCCCAGGTGCATCGCGGCGAGGTGGAGCGCGACGGGGTTCGCCGGCCGGTCGCTGTGAAAGTGCTACGGCCCAATGTTGCCTCCCGCTTCCGCCGCGACCTCTCCGATTTCTTCTTTGTCGCGCGCAATGCGGAGGCGCATTCGGCTGAAGCGCGACGGCTGCGGCTGATCGAGGTCATCAACACGATGTCGCGCTCGGTCGCGATGGAGATGGACCTGCGGCTAGAGGCGGCCGCGCTGTCCGAGATGGCTGAGAACACCCGCGACGATCCGGATTTCCGTGTACCGACCGTGGATTGGGACCGCACCACCCATAACGTGCTGACGATGGAATGGATCGACGGCATCGCGCTGAACGATCACGCGCGCCTCGCAGCCGCGCAGGTCGATCTGCCCGATCTCGGCCGCAAGGTGATCCAGAGCTTTCTACGGCACGCGCTGCGCGACGGCTTCTTCCATGCCGACATGCATCCCGGCAATCTGTTTCTCGACGAGGCCGGCCGCCTTGTCGCCGTCGATTTCGGCATCATGGGCCGGCTCGGCCTGAAGGAGCGGCGCTTCCTTGCGGAGATTCTGCTCGGCTTCATTACCCGCGACTATCGCCGCGTGGCCGAAGTGCATTTCGAGGCCGGCTATGTGCCGGGCCACCACTCGGTGGAGAATTTCGCGCAGGCCATCCGCGCCATCGGCGAGCCGATCCACAACAGGACCGCCGAAGAAATCTCGATGGCGAAGCTATTGACGCTGCTGCTCGAGGTCACCGGCCTGTTCGACATGCAGACCCGGCCCGAATTGATCCTGCTGCAAAAGACCATGGTGGTGGTCGAGGGTGTCGCCCGCGGCTTCGACCCCAGGCTCGACATCTGGAAGGTTGCCGATCCAGTGGTACGCGAATGGATCGAGCGCAATCTCGGTCCGCTCGGGCGGGTTCAGGGCGCCATGACCGGGGCGGGCGAACTCGGTCGCGTGGCGGCGAGCCTGCCTGCGATTGCCTCGCGCGCGGTCGCCGCGATCGAGCACATGGAGAAAATGACCCGGGAGGGCGTGACGCTGTCACCCGAGACGATTGCCGCCCTCGGGCGCGCCGAAGGCCGCAAAAGCCGCTGGCGAACGGTGGCGCTCTGGATCATCGCGGCGACCTTCATCGGAATCCTCATCGCCATCCGGCAACTCTGATTGCACTGACAGCACTATTTTGCTATCATTGACAGCACCCCTTGCTGGAGGCCGCCATGGCCAGCCTGACCATCCGAAAGCTCGACGACGGCATCAAGTCCTACCTGCGACTCCGCTCGGCCAAGAATGGCCGCTCGGTCGAGGAGGAGGTCCGGGTGATCCTGCGCGAATATTGCGAGGGCAGCCCGGCGCCAACGGCATCACCAGCGTCCTCGCCGGCTCCGGCAGGCCGGACCGCCATCGAGCGCAACAATCCCGCCGGCCAAGCCAGCGTCACCCTGATCATCGGCGGCGGCATTGCCGCGTTCAAATCGCTGGAACTGATCCGGCGGCTGAAGGAGCGGCATGTCGATGTCCGCTGCGTGTTGACCAAGGCCGCGCAGCAGTTTGTTACGCCGCTTTCTGCCAGCGCGCTGTCGCATGAGCGCGTCTACATGGATCTGTTCGATCCCGGCAGCGAATTCGACGCCGGTCATATCCGGCTGGCGCGCGAATGCGATCTGATCGTGGTGGCGCCGGCGACTGCCGACCTGATGGCGAAAATGGCGAACGGTCACGCCGACGATCTCGCCAGCGCCATCCTGCTGGCGGCCGACCGGCCGATCCTGCTGGCGCCTGCGATGAACCCGCTGATGTGGAACAACGCCGCCACCCGCCGCAATGTGATGCAGCTCCGGCGCGATGGCGTCCAGATGATCGGCCCCAATGCCGGCGAGATGGCGGAGTCCAATGAGGCCGGCGTCGGGCGGATGTCCGAAGCAGTCGAAATCGCGGCCGCCGCCATCGACATCCTGCGCCCGCCACGGCCGCGCCCGCTCGCGGGCAAGCGTGTGCTGATCACGGCAGGACCGACGCATGAGGCGATCGATCCCGTGCGCTATATCGCCAACCGCTCCTCCGGCAAGCAGGGTTTTGCCATCGCCGCTGCGGCGCAGGCCGCAGGCGCCGATGTCACGCTGGTCACCGGCCCCGTCGAACTGCGCGATCCCGGCGGCGTGACCGTCATCCGCGTGGAATCGGCGCGCGACATGCTGCATCGGGTCGAGGCCGCCTTGCCGGCCGATGTCGCAATCTTCGCCGCCGCGGTCGCCGACTGGCGCGTTGCCAATGAGGGCGAGCAGAAGCTGAAGAAGACCTCCGCCGGCACGCCGCAGCTCGCTTTGGTGGAAAACCCCGACATTCTCGCGACGATTTCGAAATTGACGGACAAGCGTCCGCCGCTGGTGATCGGCTTTGCCGCCGAGACCGAGCATCTGATCGATAACGCCAAGGCCAAGATCGCGCGCAAGGGCTGCGACTGGATTGTTGCCAACGACGTCTCGCCCGCGTCAGGCGTAATGGGCGGCGACCGCAACACCGTCCATCTGCTCACGCGCGACGGCGAGGAGTTCAATGTCGATTCGTGGCCGGTGATGACCAAGGAGCAGGTCGCAGCCGAACTGGTGGCGAAGATCGCAAAGGCCGTGGAGAAGAATCCGTGAGCGCCACCGTGAAAGTCGAGGTCTGCCAACTGCCGCATGGCGAAGGCTTGGCATTGCCGGCCTATCAAAGCGCAGATGCCGCCGGGCTCGATCTGCTGGCCGCTGTTCCCGCCGATACGCCCTTGATTCTGTCGCCGGGAAGACATGCGATGGTGCCGACCGGGCTCACAATCGCGCTGCCCTCCGGCTATGAGGCGCAGGTGCGACCGCGCTCCGGGCTTGCCGCCAAGCACGGCGTCACGGTGCTGAACTCACCTGGCACGGTGGACGCGGATTATCGCGGCGAGATCAACGTGATTCTGATCAACCATGGCGAGGCGCCGTTCCCGATCCAGCGCGGCGAACGCATAGCGCAGATGGTGATTGCGCCCGTCGTGCAGGCAGAGCTCGTTCCCGTCACATCGCTGTCATCGACGGTGCGCGGCAACGGCGGTTTCGGCTCGACCGGGCGCTAAATCGCTTCGATTGGAAGGCAACGAATTTGTCAGGGGTCGATTTTTTCACAGCCCAACCACGTTCACGATCTGGACTCTTACCCCTTGAGTCTCCTTGAGGATACTCTCGTTTCGATTCGTGCAGAGCGCGACCAGCAAAAGTGGGGTCCGGTTTTGCGTCCGGGCGCGCTCAATCCTAATTCGGCGCACAATCTCAACGCCAAACCGCTCATATTTTGGCGGGATTATGCGCTGGGGGTAGTGCCGGGTCTGCAGTCGCGTTCTTGGGGCAAATAATGTCGGGCGTAGTCGCTGCGATGCGTCGAACCCTGCTGTCGTGCACCTCACTGGCGCGCCACGGCATGATCGCGCTCGCCACCCTCTCCGCATCGCCGGAACCCGCATTGGCCGCCGAGCTGACCATCGGGCAGGCGATTTCGACCCTGTTCGACCTCAATCAACAGGAGTTCGCGGCGCTGATGACGGCGCTGTCGCTGCTCGGCTTTACCGTGGTGGCCGCGATCCTCCTGATGCGGACGCGCATCAAGGCCACTCGGACGGAACTCAGCCTGCGCTCCGACATCGCCGACCTGCAGGTCCAGGCGGATCGGCTACGCGCGCTGTTATTTGCCGAACCCCAGGTCCTGATCGCCTGGGCAGCCGGCGACAATCGGCCCCAGATCAGCGGCGACATCTCGCTTCTGCTCTCGCCGGACGCGCTGTCGAGCTCACCACAGCGCATCCTCGCCTTTGGAACCTGGTTGCCGCCGGAACCGGCGCTGCAGATGGATCACGCGGTCGACGCGCTGCGTGAGGTCGGCGAAAGCTTTCTGCTCAATCTCTCCACCGCAAACGGCCGCGCCATCGAAGCGATGGGCCGTGCTATCGGCGGCCAAGCCATTGTGCGGATTCGCGAACTCGGCGGGTTGCGCCGGGAGCTTGCTGAATCCAATCTGCGCTACAGGACACTTTTGGAGGAGACCGAGCTATTGCGCGACTTCGCCGCCGCGGCGCCCTGGCCGATCTGGGCCAAGAGCGCCGAAGGCAATCTGCGTTACGCCAACGCGGCCTATGTCCGGGCCACGGAAGGCAAGAGCGTCGCGGATACGATCCATCGCAACCTCGAACTCCTGGAGAACGATCAGCGCGCCGAGATGAGCCGCGTCCTGAACGACAATGCCACCTTCACCGCACGGCTGCCGATCGTCGTCGGCGGCGAGCGGCGCATCTATGACGTTCAGGCGCTCAAGCTCAGCGGCGGCAGCGCCGGCATTGCCATTGACGCCGGCGAGGCCGCGCAATTGCGCGACGCCATGGAGCGGATGGTGGAAGCCCACCGCCGCACCCTCGACCAATTGTCGCCGGGGGTCGCCGTGTTCGATGGCCAGCGCCGGCTTGCCTTCTACAATGAGTCCTACCGGCGGCTATGGGGCCTCGATCAGGCCTTCCTCGATTCCAATCCCGACGATTCGAGCGTGCTCGACCGGCTGCGCGCGGCGCGCAAATTGCCCGAGCAGCCCGACTTCCGGGCCTGGAAGGCCAAGCTGCACGAAGCCTATCGTGCCGTTGAGCCGGCGACCTACACCTGGTTTCTGCCCGACGGCCGCGCGCTTAGCGTCGTCACAACGCCCAATCTCGAAGGCGGCGTCACCTATCTGTTCGATAATGTCACCGAGAGCCTCGATCTCGCACGCCGCTATGACCGGCTGACCCGGGTCCAGCACGAAACGCTCGACAATCTGGCTGAAGCCGTCGCAGTGTTCGGCAGCAACGGCCGAGTCGAACTGTTCAATCCGGCTTTCGTCAAAATGTGGAAGCTGTCGGCGGAATCACTGAAAGAACAGCCGCACATCGAAACCGTGGAAGCATGGTGCAAGCCGCTGTTCGAGGATGCGCTGACCTGGCGGGCGCTGCGCGAAGCGATCACGGGAATCGAGAACCGGGCGCAGGTCGCGCTGAAACTCGAGCGCAAGGACGGCAGCGTGCTGGACTGCATGACCATGCCGCTGCCCGATGGCGCGACGCTTCTGACCTTCCAGGACATCACCGACACCGAAAATGTCGAGCGGGCGCTGCGCGAGCGCAACGAGGCGTTAGAGGCCGCCGGCCAGATGAAGGTGGATTTCGTCCACCATGTTTCCTACGAACTGCGCGCGCCCCTCACCACCATCATCGGCTTTGCGCATTTCCTCAGCGATCCCTCGACCGGCCCGCTGACGCCGAAGCAGGCCGAGTATCTAGACTACGTCACCAAGTCGACCAACGCGCTGCTCGCGCTCACCAACAACATTCTCGATCTCGCCACCATCGATGCCGGCGCCATGAAGCTCGAGCTCGGCCCGGTGAACATCGAAAAGGCCATCCAGGCCGCTGCCGAAGGCATTCAGGACCGCCTCGCGACCGACCGCATCGAGCTCAAGATCGACATCGATCCCAATATCGGAAACTTCACCGGCGACGAGCGGCGCGTGGTGCAGGTACTTTATAACCTGCTCGCCAACGCCGTCGGATTCTCGCCGCACGGCGCCGCGGTCACGATCAGCGCGCGGCGGACCGAGCATCGCGTGATCTTCACCGTCAGCGATTGCGGCCCTGGCATTCCGGCCGAGGTGAAAGACAAGGTATTTGATTGGTTCGAGAGCCACTCGCACGGCTCGCGGCACCGCGGCGCCGGGCTTGGCCTGTCGCTGGTGCGCTCCTTCGTCGAGCTGCATGGCGGCAAGGTGCGCGTCGATTCGGTGGTCGGCAAAGGCACGTCCGTCACCTGCGACTTCCCGATCGACCAGAACGCGCATCGCAACGCCGCCGAATGACCGCACCTGCAACATTTACGGTGGCGTTGGCGAACGAGACGGCAACAGCGCATCTGATGGCCGATCTGGCGCTGCTGGTCGGGCCGGGCGACGTGATCACGCTCTCCGGCGATCTCGGCGCGGGCAAAACAGCGGCAGCGCGCGCGATGATCCGCTATCTCGCCGGCGATCCCACGCTGGAAGTGCCAAGCCCGACCTTCACGCTGGCGCAGAGCTATGAGCTGTCGTTTCCGCTTCTTCATGCCGATCTCTATCGCATCAATGACCCGGACGAACTGGAGGAGATCGGGCTCTCGCCGCTACCGGAAGGCACACTGGCGCTGATCGAGTGGCCGGAGCGCGCACCGGACGCGCTGCCCGAAGATCGCATCGACATCGCCTTCAGCCATCGCCCGGCGCTCGGGTCCTCCGCGCGCGCTGCCGAAATCACTGGCTATGGCAAGGCAGCCGCGCAGGTGGCGCGGCTGGAGGCCTTGCGCAAATTTCTCACCCAAGCCGGCTTCCTGACCGCCGATCGCGAGCGCATGCCCGGCGACGCCTCGACGCGCTCCTATGCGCGGCTGATCCAAGGCGACGGCACCTCGATCCTGATGAATTCGCCGCGCCGCCCGGACGGGCCGACGATCTATGACGGCAAATCCTACAGCGCCGCCGTTCATCTAGCCGAAGACGTCAAGCCGTTCGTTGCCATCGACAATGGCCTGCGCGCGCACGGTTTCTCGGCGCCCGCGATCCGCCACGCCGATCTCGAATCCGGCTTTCTGATCAGCGAGGATTTCGGCAATGCCGGCATCATCGAGGGTGATCCACCGCAGCCGATCGCGGAGCGCTATGAGGCCGCGACCGACATGCTGGCGGAGTTGCATCGCAAACCCCTGCCCGAAACGGCGCCGCTGACGCCGCAAGCTTCATACCAAATTCCGATCTACGACATCGATGCATGGCTGGTCGAGATCGGGCTGATGCTCGAATGGTACATGCCGGATCGTGGCGCTGACGTCAGTCAGCAAAAACGCGACGAGTTCGTCACGATGTGGCGAACGCTGCTGGCAAAGCCGGCGGCAGCGCCGCGCACCTGGGTGATGCGGGATTTTCATTCGCCCAATATCATCTGGCTAGGCGAGCGCACAGGCATCTTGCGCGTCGGCATCATCGACTTCCAGGATGCCGTGCTGGGCCCCGCCGCCTACGATCTGGTGTCGCTTCTGCAGGACGCGCGGATCGACGTTCCCGAACAGCTCGAGCTGGCGCTGCTGACCCGCTACATCAAGGCGCGCCGCACAACGGATAGCGAGTTCAATCCCGCGAGCTTTGCAGAGCTCTACGCCATCATGTCGGCGCAGCGGAATACGCGCCTGCTCGGCACTTTCGCCCGGCTCAACCGCCGCGACGGCAAGCCGCAATATCTGCGCCACCAGCCGCGGATCTGGACCTATTTGAACCGCTCGCTGGCGCATCCGGCGCTGGCGGCGTTTCGCGAATGGTACGCCGCCAATGTCCCGCCGCCCGTTCCCTGATTTACCTCCTGTTAGCCACCCCGCACTTAATCTGGAACCAACCATGCCGAGCAGGCATGACGCAGCCAATTTGAAGCGGGAAGACAGCCATGGCGGGAGCGGAACGGCGCCGGGGAGATCGAGTCGTATTCGAGCGCGGCTTTGCGGCGCACATGATGGGCATCGACGGTACCTGGCGGCGCGACTGCGTGATGGAAGACGTCTCCGAGACTGGCGCCAAGCTGACGGTGGAAGGCTCGGTCGAGGGCCTGCATCTGAAGGAATTCTTCCTGCTGCTGTCGTCCACGGGACTGGCCTACCGCCGCTGCGAGCTGGCCTGGGTCAATGGCGACCAGATCGGCGTCAACTTCCTGAGACAGGGCGACAAGAAAAAGAAGGCGGCAAAGCGCGGGACAGAGGACGCCAACGCCTGACTTTGGCTCGCATGCGGCTGTCGTACGGCCGTCATGCGCGGCAACTATGGCCTCCCGGTCCACTGCAACAGGCGAATCGGCGTGGTATGGTCCGCGGCACGATTTGAATGATTGGAAAGAAATTCCAGGAATGCCCGTTACGCCTACCAAAGCCATGGTCCTTGCCGCCGGTCTCGGTGTGCGCATGCGCCCTCTGACCGACCACATGCCAAAGCCGCTGGTGCGCGTAGCCGGTCAGCCGCTGCTCGACCACGTACTTGACAAGCTCGCTGCCGCCGGCGTCAGCGAGGCCGTGGTCAACGTGCATTACCTGCCTGACCAGATCATCCAGTACACCGCGAGCCGCACCCGCCCCCGCGTCATCATCTCCGACGAGCGCAACGAAGTGCTCGGCACCGGCGGCGCCGTGGTGAAGGCGCTGCCGCAGCTCGGCAAGGAGCCGTTCTTCCATCTCAACGCCGATACGATGTGGATCGACGGCGTGCGGTCCAATTTGGCACGGCTCGCCGAAACCTTCGATCCGGCGCGGATGGACATCCTGCTCCTGATGGCGCCGACCACGAACAGCATCGGCTATTCCGGCCGCGGCGATTACGCGATGCTGCCCGATGGCGCGCTGCGCAAGCGGCGCGAACACCAGGTGGTGCCGTTCGTCTATGCCGGTGCGGCGATCATGTCGCCTTCGCTGTTTGCCGACGCGCCCACCGGCGAGTTCTCACTGACCAAGATGTTCGACCGCGCCAACGAGCAGGAGCGGTTGTTCGGGCTCAGGCTCGACGGCGTCTGGATGCATGTCGGAACCCCCGACGCGGTGCAGGCCGCGGAAGAGGCTTTCCTGGAAAGCGTGGCGTAGCCAGCCCCACAGGATTCGTAAGGTGGGCAGAGCGAAGCGTGCCCACCATTTGCACCCGAAATCTCGGACGAACATGGTGGGCACGCTTGCGCTTTGCCCACCCTACGCAGCTGGACGGGGTCGAGCCGGTCTGCCCGCGAGGCTCAGACAGAAAATCTCGAAAACAACCCCATGCAAAGTAGAATGGGGCCGGACTGCCTCGGCAGTGAGTAGCGGGGACGCCGCGCTCACCCGCATGACCTCTCCGCCGTCCCTCCCTATATTGGCGCCTGATCTCGAATCAGGAAGCCCATGCGCGTTTTCAGCGTTCCCCTCTCCGTGCCGTTCCTGCGCACCGTCATCGCGGCGCTGGTCGACGGCCGGCTGGTCGAAGGGTTCGAGGCGCGAAAGGATCCGCTCAACCTCGCGCGCGCGACGCTCTATCTGCCGACCCGGCGCGCCGGGCGGCTGGCGCGGGAAATCTTCCTCGATGAGCTGAAGACGGACGCCGCGATCCTGCCGCGCATCGTGGCGCTCGGCGATATCGACGAGGACGAGCTGGCATTTTCGGAAGGCTCCGAACAGTTCAGCGGGGTGGCGCCACTCGACATTCCGCCGCGGCTCGGCGAACTGGAACGGCGGCTGACACTGGCGCATCTGGTGGCTGCATGGGCGAAGAGCCCGGTGTCGGCGCCGCTGGTGGTCGGCGGCCCCGCCTCGACGCTGGCACTGGCCGGCGATCTGGCGCGGCTGATGGACGACATGGTGACGCGCGGTGTTGCCTGGGAAGCCCTCGATAAGCTCGTGCCAGATCAGTTCGACAAATACTGGCAGCATTCGCTGGAGTTCCTGCGCATCGCGCGCAAGGCATGGCCCGACCATCTGAAGGAGATCGGCCGCATCGAGCCCGCCGAACGACGCGACCGCCTGATCGAGGCGGAAGCCGCGCGGCTGACTGCGCATCACGAGGGACCGGTGATCGCAGCCGGCTCGACCGGTTCGATGCCGGCGACCGCGAAGTTTCTCAACGCCGTGGCCCGGCTGAAGCAGGGCGCGGTGGTGCTGCCCGGGCTCGACACCGACCTCGACGAAGAAAGTTGGCAGACGATCGGCGGCGTCAGGGATGCGCAAGGTAAATTCACCACGCAGCCCGCCTCGAATCACCCGCAATTTGCGATGCATGCCCTGCTGGACCGTTTCGGCATCAAGCGAAGCGACGTCGAAATCTTGGGCATACCAGCCCCGGGCGGGCGCGAGGTGCTGATATCGGAGACGATGCGGCCGTCGACGGCGACCGAGCAATGGCATGATCGGCTGGCGCAGCCCGATGTTTCGGCACGGATCGCCGGCGGCATGGCGAAGCTTGCGGTGATTGAGGCGCCCAGTTCGGAGATGGAGGCGCTGGCGATTGCGGTCGCGATGCGCGAGGCGCGGCACCTCGGCAAATCGGCGGCGCTGGTGACGCCGGATCGCGCGCTGGCGCGGCGGGTAATGGCGGCGCTGACCCGCTGGAATCTCGAGTTCAATGATTCCGGCGGCGATGCGCTGATGGATACGCCGAGCGGCATCTTTGCCCGCCTAACGGCGGAAGCCGCCGCCAAGGGATTGGAGCCGGCGACATTGCTCGCGCTCTTGAAACATCCGCTGTTTCGGCTGGGCGGCGCCTATGGCGCGTTCAAGCGCGCCATCGAGGTTCTCGAACTGGCGCTGTTGCGCGGCACCCGGCCACAGGCCGGCACTGCGGGATTGGCGCGCGACTTCGAACGTTTCCGCGCGGAGCTCAAGAAGCTCAGGAGCCATGAGACATCCTCGCTGCACGCCGCCGAGCTGCGCACGAGATTACGGGATGATGAGCTCGATCAGGCGCAATCGCTGATCGCGGCATTGCAGAAGGCGCTGGAGCCGCTCGAAATCGTGGGCACGTCGAAGCCGTTTGATTTCGCCGAACTGGCGCTGCGCCATCGCGAGGCGCTGATCGCGCTGTCTTCAGATCAGAACGGCGTTGCGGTCGCCTTCGAGCAAGCCCAGGGCGCGGCGCTGGCCGGGGCGTTCGACGACCTGCTCGCCGAGCAAAAGCCGAGCGGCCTGATGGTCCAGCTCGGCGATTATCCAGATGTGTTCCAGACCGCTTACGCCGATCGCATGGTGCGGCGACCGGAGTCCACGAATGCGCAGCTGCAGATTTACGGCCAGCTCGAAGCGCGGCTGACCGAATCCGACCGCGTCATTCTTGGCGGGCTGGTCGAAGGCGTATGGCCGCCGGCGCCGCGGGTCGACCCATGGCTCAGCCGCCCGATGCGCCACGAGCTCGGCCTCGATCTGCCGGAGCGACGCATCGGTCTTTCCGCGCATGACTTTGCGCAGCTGTTGGGAACGGATGATGTGATCCTGACCCATGCGGCCAAAGTCGGCGGCGCGCCGGCCGTCGCCTCGCGCTTTCTGCACCGCCTGGAGGCGGTCGCCGGCGAAGCGCGCTGGGCTGAAGCCAAAAGCGTCGGAGAAAAATACGTCCGCTTCGCCGCTGAACTGGATCAACCCGACGAGGTCAAACCGATCGCGCAGCCCGCGCCGAAACCGCCCGTCGCGACGCGGCCGCTAAAACTGTCGGTCACGGCGATCGAGGACTGGCTGCGCGATCCCTATACGATCTACGCCAAATATATCCTGCGACTCGAGCCGCTCGCCCCCGTCGACATGCCGCTGTCGGCTGCCGATCGCGGCTCGGCGATCCATGATGCGCTCGGCGAGTTCACGCAAAAATTCGCCGACGTCCTTCCTCCGCAGCCGGCGCTGGCGCTGCGCGGCATCGGCGAGAAGCATTTCGCGCCGCTGATGGAGCGGCCCGAAGCGCGCGCGCTGTGGTGGCCCCGCTTTCAGCGCATCGCGACCTGGTTTGCGGATTGGGAGCTGGCTCGGCGCGATCACATCGAGAAGATTGCAGCCGAGATCAGGGGCGAGATCAAAATTCCGCTTGGCAATGAGCGCATCTTTACGCTGTCGGCGCGCGCCGACCGGATCGAGCAGCGCCGTGACGGCAGTTTTGCGATCCTCGATTACAAGACCGGCCAGCCGCCGACCGGCAAGCAGGTGCGCATGGGCCTGTCGCCGCAATTGACGCTGGAGGCCGCGATCCTGCGCGAGGGCGGCTTTGAGAATATCCACGCCGGTTCGTCGGTCGGAGAACTCGTCTACGTCAGGCTCAGCGGCAATAATCCGCCGGGCGAACAGCGGACGCTGGAGCTCAAGATCAGGAACAATGATACGCCACAGCCGCCGGACGAGGCCGCCGACTATGCGCGCGCGCAGCTCGAAGCCTTGATCCGCAAATTCGAAAACGAGGAGACCGCCTACACCTCACTGAACCTGTCGATGTGGTCGAACCGTTACGGCGCCTATGACGACCTCGCCCGTATCAAGGAATGGTCGGCGGCCGGCGGCCTGGGGATCGAAGAATGGTGAAGGCCAGGCGCATCATTCCCGATGCCGTGCGCGCCACGCAGGCGCGCGCATCCGATCCCGCGGCTTCCGCCTTCGTCTCGGCGAATGCCGGATCAGGCAAGACACACGTGCTGGTGCAGCGGGTGATCCGGCTGCTGCTCGACGGCGTCGCACCGGAAAAAATCCTCTGCATCACCTTTACGAAGGCCGCCGCCGCCAACATGGCGGAGCGCGTATTCACCACGCTCGGCCATTGGGTGACGCTCGACGACGACGCGCTGGACGCCGCGATCCGCGAGGCCGGCATTGCCTATCCCAGCGCTCGCTTGCGAAGATCGGCACGAAAACTTTTCGCCTGCGCGCTGGAGACGCCCGGCGGGCTGAAGGTGCAGACCATTCACGCATTGTGCACGCGCCTCCTGCAGCAGTTCCCGTTCGAGGCCAACGTGCCCGCGCGCTTTGCCGTGCTCGACGATCGCGACCAGAACGAGATGATGGAGCGCGCCAATCTTGCTGTGTTCCTTGAAGCGTCGCGCAATCCCGACAGCCCGACCGGTCGCGCGCTGATGACGGCGATGGCAAGCGCCGCCGACGTCACCTTCAAGGACGTGGTGCGCGAAGCCTGTCTCAGCCGCGACCATTTCATGGCCTGGACGGATGCCGCCGGCAGCGCGCAGGCGGCCGCTGTGCAGATTTCGGCAGCGCTCGGGGTCGATCCCAATGATCGTCTTGAAGACGTCGAGCGCGACATCGTCGACGGGCCGAATCTGCCACGCGAGAGATGGTCTGAGATTGCGCTAGTTCTGGAAACCGGTAGCAAGTCGGATCAGGATCAGGCGGCGCGGCTGCGGGAAGCGCTGGTGTTCAGCGGCGCAGCGCAGGTCGATCAATACCTCACGTTATTTCTCACCGACACCGAACGCACGCCGCGCAAATCGGTGGTGACGAGGAAGTTCTGCGACAATAATCCCGCGATCGGCCGGCTGATCGAATCCGAGGCCCGGCGCGTTATGCCCCTGATCGAACGCCGCCGCGCCTTGGTGGCGCGCGACCGCACCGAGGCGCTGCTCCATATCGCAACCGCCGCGGCCGCCAATTATAGGCGCGAGAAGCAGGAGCGCGGCCTGCTCGACTACGACGACCTGATCGACAAGACGCTGGAGATGCTCGACCGTGTCTCCTCGGGCTGGGTGCATTACAAGCTCGACCGCGGCGTCGACCATGTGCTGATCGACGAGGCGCAGGATACCAGCCCCAAGCAATGGGACATTGTCGCGCACATCATCTCCGAATTCACTTCCGGAGCAGGCGCGCGCGAGGACGTGGTGCGGACGGTATTCGCGGTCGGCGACGAGAAACAGTCGATCTTTTCGTTTCAGGGCGCTGCTCCCCGCGAATTCGACCTGCGCCGCCGTGCGTTGCAGAGAAAGTTCGAGGGCGCCGGACTGAAGTTCGATCCGGTGTCCTTTACCTATTCGTTCCGGTCAGGACCTGCGATCCTGCATGCGGTCGACCAGGTGTTTCGCGAGCAGGACATCTACCGCAGCATCCACGCGGTCGATATCGGCAACCCGATCCATCACGCGCTGGCCGACGCGGGTCCCAGCCAGATTGATCTCTGGGAGCTCGCCGAAGCCGATGACCGGCAGGACATCGAGGGCTGGCGCGCGCCGTTCGACGGCGTCTCCGCAACCAGCCCTGAAGTGAAGCTGGCGCGGCGCATCCAGGCCGAGATCAAGGCGCTGGTTGGAAGCCGCGTGATGACCGGCCGCAAGGGCGACCGAAGGCCGCTGCGCTATGGCGACATGCTTGTTTTGGTGCGCCGGCGCGGCAACGCGTTCGATGCCGTGATCCAGGCGCTGAAACATGCCGGCATCCCGGTCGCCGGCGCCGACCGCCTCAAGCTGACCGAGCACATCGCGATCATCGACCTGATTAACCTGGCGGACGCGCTGCTGCTGCCGCAGGATGATCTGGCGCTGGCCGTGGCCCTCAAGAGCCCGCTGTTCGGCCTTGATGATGACGACCTGTTCAGGATTGCCTGGGACCGCAGGGGATCGTTGCGCGCGTCCTTGGCGGCGCGGGCGGCGACAGATGGCCGACTACGCGATGCGCTGTGGCGGCTCGAACAGTGCGAGCGCCGTTTCGCCAGCGAAACGCCGTTTGCCTTCTATGCCTGGCTGCTCGGCGGCGACGGCGGCCGCGCACGGATTCTGCGCCGGCTCGGGCATGAGGCGAACGACGCGCTCGACGAATTTCTGGAGCTCGCGCTGAGCTACGAGCGCAAGGCGCCGGCCTCGCTGCAGGGCTTCATGGCCTGGCTGCGCACGGCCGACCTCGAAGTGAAGCGCGACATGGAAATCTCGCGCGACGAGGTCCGCGTCATGACGGTGCACGGCGCCAAGGGCCTGGAGGCTTCCGTCGTGTTCCTGGTGGACACCACGACATCGCCTTCGGATACGCAGCGGCTGAAGTTGATTCACCTGCCGCAGGGCAATGGCGATCCGCATGCGGCTGGCGTGGTAGTTTGGGCCGGCCGCAAGGCGGAGGATCCGCCGGCCGTGGCCGCGGCCCGCGAGGCGATGATCGGCGATACCGAGGATGAATATCGCCGCCTGCTCTATGTCGCGATGACGCGCGCGGCGGACCGCCTGATCGTCGGTGGCTGCCTGCCCGGCAACATGAAGAGTGTCCGGCCGCTGTCCTGGTACGATCTGATCACCAAGGGGCTTGATGGCTCCGGTCTGCAGCTTCAGGAGATCGAGACCGCCACGGGCCGGGTGAAGCGCTATGCGCGCGTGGAAGAAGCCGCGCCGGCTGCCGCTCCGTCGGCTGCGGCGCCCCCGCCGGCGCCAGTCGTACTGCCCAACTGGCTGCTGACCCCGGCACAGCCTGAGGTCTCCCCGGAAAGCCTGCTGCGGCCCTCTGATCCCGCAGACAACGACGCCTACCCGGTACGGACGGCCGAATCGCTCATGCAGCGCGCCCGCGCCCTGCAGCGCGGCTCGCTGGTGCACCGGCTCCTGCAGTCGCTGCCTGACATCTCCGCCGAACGCCGCCGTGAGGCCGCGCTGAATTATTTGGCCCGCAATGCCCATGGCTGGAGCGAGGACGAGCGGCAGGCGCTCGCCGATGGCACGCTGGCCCTGATAGCCGATGCGCGCTTTGCGCCGGTATTCGCCTCCGGCAGCCGGGCTGAAGTCTCGATCGTCGGACGGCTGGAGCGACCGGGCGGACGTCCGGCGCTGGTCTCCGGTCAAATCGACCGCCTCGTGGTCACCGACAGCGAGGTTTTGATCGTCGATTTCAAGACCAACCATGCCCCGCCGAGCCGGCCTGACGAGGCGCCGAAGGGCTATGTCCGCCAGCTTGGGCTGTATCGGGCGGTGCTAGCGAAGCTTTATCCCCAGCGGCCGGTCCGCGCCGCCCTGCTCTGGACCGAAACCCCCGAATTAATGGAGATTTCGGCCCCCGCGCTGGAGGCCGAGCTGGCATCCATCATCTCGGCGTGACCGCGCTTGACCCGGCAGGGTCACGTTCATAGGTTTGCCACATCATCCCAGGGCGCGATTCTTTGGTCGCGCCCATTAATTTCTAACCGAACGAGGTAATTCCCATGGCCGTTGGCAAGGTTTCTGACGCCGATTTCGAAGCCGAAGTGCTCAAGGCGACCGGGCCGGTGGTCGTCGACTTCTGGGCCGAATGGTGCGGCCCCTGCCGCATGATCGCGCCGGCGCTGGACGAGATTTCCGGCGCCATGGGCGACAAGGTCAAGATCGTGAAGCTGAACGTCGACGAGAGCCCAAAGACGGCCTCGAAATACGGCGTGATGTCGATCCCGACGCTGATGATCTTCAAGGGCGGCGAGATGGCCTCTCGCCAGGTCGGCGCCGCGCCGAAGGCGAAGCTGCAGCAGTGGATCTCGGCTGCGGTCTGATCGGCCCCAAAGCAATATTTTTCCAGGGACGGCCGGCGAATAGCCGGCCGTTTGCGTTGAGACGGCATGTCTCGCGTAGAGTCCTCGAGCCTGCCATCGCCAAAGGCGCGTCGTCGCCCTGCTCCGCTCGCGGTCATGGAGGCGCGCTCGGTCGATGCGATCCCGAAGGGCGCGGAATGGCAGTACGAGCCGAAATGGGATGGCTTTCGCTGTCTCATGTCCCGCCGCGGTGGGACCGTCGATCTCCGCTCCAAGTCCGGCGAGGATCTCGCCCGCTATTTTCCCGAACTGGTCCAGGCCGCGCTGGCATTGAAGGCAAGCGACTTCGTGCTCGACGGTGAA
The DNA here is from genome assembly GCF_020329435.1 of Bradyrhizobium hereditatis. Lineage (GTDB taxonomy): Bacteria > Pseudomonadota > Alphaproteobacteria > Rhizobiales > Xanthobacteraceae > Bradyrhizobium > Bradyrhizobium hereditatis. Next base: position 85,103 of record NZ_JAGKJK010000012.1, read on the forward strand.
ATCGTCGTACCGCACGGGAAAGCATTTTCCTTCGACGACCTGCTGCAACGGATTCACCCGGCCGCGAGCCGGGTGAGAAAGCTCTCGCAGGAAACGCCGGCGCTGTTTCTCGCTTTCGATCTGCTGGCATCAGCCGCAGACAAGAAGCTCGCCGCATCGCCGCTCCGCGAGCGCCGTCCCGCGCTCGAAGCCTTTGCAAAAGTTCAGTTCAAATCGCATCCGACGTTTCGCCTGTCGCCAGCCACGACGAGCTATGCGACCGCGCAACGATGGCTGAAGCAATCTGGCGGCGGCTCGGACGGCGTGATCGCTAAGCGCATCGACCTGCCCTACCAGGTCGGCAACCGCGACGGCATGCAGAAGATCAAGAAATTCCGCAGCGCCGACTGCGTGGTCGGCGGCTTCCGCTACGCCACCAACAAAATCGCAAACCGCAGGGTCGTAGGCTCGCTGCTGCTCGGCCTCTATGACGAGGAGGGACTTTTGCATCATGTCGGCTTCACCTCCGCGATCAAGCAAGCGGACAAGCCGGCGCTAACGGACAGGCTGGAGCCGCTGATCGCGCCGCCCGGCTTCACCGGCAATGCGCCGGGCGGGCCAAGCCGATGGTCGACCGAGCGTTCGGCGGAATGGCGTCCATTGAAGCCGAAGCTTGTAATCGAAGTTTGCTACGATCATTTCAGCGGCGAACGGTTCCGCCACGGCACTTCCATCCTGCGCTGGCGACCCGACAAGGCCCCGCGACAATGCACCTTCGATCAGCTCCGGCAGAAGGTCGCGGACCCGATGAAGCTGTTGAAGTGAGGCTGCGCGTTATGTCGCACGGCAGGCGTTCTCTGCCTGTTGTGCGGCGCACTGGCGGGACCGACCAGCCCCTTCACGCAGGAACCCGCCTCACAACAGGCTGTTGAATGCCTAAAACTACTTGAGGAGGCATTCATGACAAATCCGAGATCAACCGCGCAAATTGCCGGTCATCCGATCCATCCCATGCTCATTCCATTTCCAGTCGCCTGCTTCGTACTGGCGTTTGTTTCGGACCTCGCGTTCTGGAGAACCGCGAATGATTTCTGGGCCAGCGCTTCGCTGTGGCTGCTGGGGATTGGCCTGATCATGGCCGCGCTCGCCGCCGTTGCGGGCGTGATTGATCTGATGGGTGACAATCGCATCCGCAATCTCAACGATGCCTGGCTGCACGCCGGCGGCAACGCCATTGCGGTTCTGATCCAGCTCTACAACTGGTACTCGCGCTACGCCGACGGCACCTCCGCCATCGTCCCGACCGGCTTGGTGCTGTCGTTCATCGTGGTGCTGATCCTCCTCTTCACCGGCTGGAAGGGCTGGGAGATGGTTTATCGGGAGCATGTCGGCGTCTCCGATGAGACCCCTGTGGCTCGCTGACACGACTGCCAGATCCTGCCCGTCAACACGACGCGCGAGCTGCGAAAAGCGGCCCGCGCGCATTATTCGACATCCGCGGACGACGGACCATCGCCCGTTGCCGCCCTAAGATCTACCTGATCCATCCCGTCGACAGCGCGTTGGCCAGCTCAGGCTGGCCGTTCTGGCGCGCCAGCGCCGCCATCGCCTCGTGGTCATATGGCACGTGCCGGAACGTGACACGCCAAGCGTCATCGGCCAATTCGAGAATGGCATAACGCGCGTCGGGCGTGCCGGCTTCCACGACATGCGGAAATGGATGGGTGTCGCGATAACCGGGCGAGCCAACGCTGCCGGGATTGACGATCAAGCGGCCGTCGCGCAGCCGCGCGGCGCGCGCGATGTGGGTGTGCGCGCAGAGGATCAGGGACTGTGTGATGCCCTGGGCGCGCGCTTCTATCGCATCAAGCTCAGCCATTCGCACCGTGCCGTCGGGCAGAACCGTCTCGAGCCAGTAGACTTCGTCGTTTTCTGGTGTTGCGTGGCAGAGAAATACCTGGTCGCGGAACACCGCTGTCTTTGGCAGACCGCGCAGCCAATCGAGATGGCGCTTGTCGAGCTGCGCATGGGCCGGCCGATCCCATGCACCCATCTTCTCCGGCGGCCGGTCGATCAGATAGCGGTCGTGATTGCCGAGCACGTGGACGGCATCGAGCGCTATCAATAGGTTCATGGTGCGCGGCGCATCCAGCGGGCCGCTCGCCATGTCGCCGAGATTGACGATCCCGGCGATGCCCTGTGCGCGGATATCGGCCAGCACGGCTTCCAGCGCGAGATAATTTCCGTGCACATCGGCAATGGCGGCAAAACGCATGCGGATTTCCAGTTAGGTCAGTGCTCTTGCGCCAGACCAGTGCTACGTCGACGTACCTCATTTGGGTGAAGCCGACCTGCCACATACTCCTTTGGTTTTAATGCGGAACTTCGGATTCCGACTCGCAGCGTGGCAGCATCTTGGCTACATTTTGCAGACACCGGGGCTGGCGAATTCATTAGCAATCCATATTTCTTCCCGGGAGGCCGCTGGAAGCAATTCCAGCGGTCATTTAATTTCAGCCGAGCGAATTTTCAGCCCGGTGGCGTGCCGTTAATCTCAAGCACATGACCGGCGAGATAGAGCGAGCCGGTAATCAGAATCCGTGGCGGCACTTCGTAGGCGAGGCGCGAAAGCGCGTCCAGCGCGGCCTCGACACCTGCCGCATTTTCCACGCGCATGCCGAGCGCGCGCGCCGCATCCGCCAACTGATCTGGCGGCATCGCATTGTCGCGGCCAGGGATCGGCACCGCGATGATGTGGCGCGTCAGCCCGGCGAAATTGGCGAGGAATGCGCCGGCGTCCTTGTTCGCCATCATCCCTGCGATCACTACCAACGGACGTGACACCCGTTCTTCGAGATCGCCGAGCGCGGCAGCGGCAACGCGCCCGCCTTCTGCGTTGTGTCCGCCGTCGAGCCAGACCTCGCAACCCTGCGGGCCCTGATCGACCAGCGGGCCCGCGACGAGCCGCTGCATCCGCGCCGGCCATTCGGCGCCAACGATGCCGGCCTCGAATGCCGCCATCCCGATCCTGAACGTCCCGACCGCGCGCAGCGTCGCAATGGCAAGACCGGCATTGTCGAACTGATGTCGGCCGAACAGTCTCGGTGCCGCAAGATCCATCAGCCCGCGCTCGTCCTGATAAACCAGCCGCCCGCGCTCGACGCCGACATGCCATTCCTGTCCAGCCGCATGCAGCGGCGCGCGCATGCGGGCGGCCTGCGTCTCGATCACCGACATCGCTTCCGCCGACTGCTCCGCGCAGATCACCGGCGCGCCGCGCTTGATGATTGCGGCCTTCTCGCCGGCAATCGCAGTCAAAGAACTGCCGAGAAACTCGGTGTGGTCCATGCTGACAGGCGAAATGACTGTTGCGATCGGCCGCTCGATGACGTTGGTGGCATCCAGCCGCCCGCCGAGGCCGGTTTCCAGCAGCACGACATCGGCCTCATGCTCCGCGAACAGGCAATACGCCGCTGCGGTCTCCATCTCGAAAATTGTGATCGGCTCGCCTTGGTTGACCTGCTCGCAGTGCTCCAGTACCCGGCGCAACTCCGTATCAGTCGCAAGCTGGCCGCCGCCTTTCGCCCCGATGCGAAAGCATTCGTTGATCCGGACAAGATAGGGTGAGGTGTAGACGTGCACGCACAGGCCTGCGGCTTCCAGAATCGCGCGCAGATAAGCGATCGTAGAACCCTTGCCATTGGTGCCCGCGACATGAATCACTGGCGGCAGCACGCGCTCGGGATGATCGAGCCGCGCCAACAGGCGGTGCATACGATCAAGGCTGAGATCGATGCGCTTTGGATGCAACGCAGACAGCCGCGCGATCAACTCACCGAGCGGCTGGGATCTGGCAGCCGGCCAGTTCACGCGTGGGGCGCAGCCGGCACGGCTTCCGGCGTCGAGACGATCTGGGCGGGATCGGTAACCTGCGGTGAAGGCTTTGAAGCCGTCTCAAGCGGCGGCGATTTGGTCAAGAGGCGGCAGAGCCGCGCCAGCGTCGGACGCATCTCGTGGCGATGCACCACCATGTCGATCATGCCATGATCGAGCAGGTACTCGGCGCGCTGGAATCCTTCCGGCAGCTTCTCGCGGATGGTCTGCTCGATCACGCGTGCACCGGCGAAGCCGATCAGCGCGCCGGGCTCGGCAATATGGACGTCCCCTAGCATCGCATAGGATGCGGTGACGCCGCCGGTGGTCGGATTGGTCAGCACCACAATGTAGGGCAGCTTGGCTTCGCGCAGCATCTGCACGCCAACGGTGGTGCGCGGCATCTGCATCAGCGACAGGATGCCTTCCTGCATTCGCGCACCGCCAGAGGCGGCGAACATGATGAAGGGCGACTTCTTTTCGAGCGCGAGTTCAAGCCCGCGCACGATCGCCTCGCCCGCGGCCATGCCGAGCGAACCGCCCATGAAATCGAAATCCTGCACCGCGATGACGACGCCCATGCCCTCGAGCTTGCCGTATCCGACCTTGACGGCGTCATTCATCCCGGTCTTGGCGCGCGCGTCCTTGATGCGGTCGACATATTTGCGCTCATCGCGAAACTTGAGCGGATCGGCCGTCACTTCGGGCAACGCGATGTCGTACCAGGTCTCATTGTCGAAGATCGATTTCAGCCGCGCCACCGCGCCCATGCGCATGTGGTAGTTCGAGCCGGGAATGACGAACTGGTTGGCCTCGACGTCCTTGTAGAACACGAGCTGCCCGGAATCCGGACACTTGATCCACAGATTCTCCGGCGTCTCGCGCCGCAGCATGTTGCGGATTTTCGGACGGACGACGTTGGTGAGCCAGTTCATGGTTCGCTCCGAAATGCGGTTAACGCATCAGATGGATATATGGCCGCCCGGCCGAGGGCCGGCAAGCCGCGTCTGTTGGTTTGGGGATGATCTTTTTCGGAAAACCGGTCGCCACTTTTCCGGACCATGCCCCGCCTATTCCACGCGGATTATGGCTTATTCTGCAGCCTGTTTCGATCCCCGCACGCCCTGCGCCAGCGCGGCGACCACCTCGGTCACGGCGCCGACGGTTTTGGCAGTAGCACGCCCCTCGGCGTCGAGGCTGCCGCGGAGTGCATCGACCAGCGCGGTGCCGACCACGGCGCCATCGGCGTTTTCCGCAATCGCCCGGGCCGCCTCCGGGGTGCGGATGCCGAAGCCGACGCACACCGGCAGTTTGGTATGCCTCTTGATGCGCGCCACCGCATCGCCCACGGCCCTCGAGTCGGCCGCCGCCGCGCCGGTAATCCCGGTGATGGAGACGTAATAGACAAAGCCCGACGTGTTCGCGAGCACCGCCGGCAGGCGCTTGTCGTCCGTGGTCGGCGTCGCCAGGCGGATAAAGTTGAGCCCAGCCTTCATCGCCGGCAGGCAGAGCTCATCGTCTTCCTCCGGCGGCAGGTCGACGATGATCAATCCATCGACGCCGGCTGCCTTGGCATCGGCGAGGAACTTGTCGACGCCATAGATGTAGATCGGATTGTAATAGCCCATCAGCACCAGAGGAGTCGCGTCATCATCCTTGCGGAAGCCGCGGACCATCTCCAGCGTCTTCTTCAGCGTCATGCCGGCCTTCAGTGCGCGCAGGCCCGCCGCCTGGATCGAGGGCCCATCCGCCATCGGATCGGTAAAGGGCATGCCGATCTCGATGATGTCGGCGCCGGCTTTCGGCAGCGCCTTGACGATATCGAGCGAGGTCGTGGGATCGGGATCGCCGGCCATCACGAAGGTGACGAAGGCGGAGCGGCCCTGTCTGGCGAGTTCAGCGAAGCGAGCGTCGATACGGGTGGTCACGTCTTCCTGCCCTTCAAGATGTCGCCGACCTGCGGCACGTCCTTGTCGCCTCGGCCGGAGAGGTTGACCACCATCAGATGATCCTTGGGACGCTGTGGCGCGAGTTCAGTCAGTTTTGCGATCGCATGCGCCGATTCCAGCGCCGGGATGATGCCTTCCAGCCGTGATAGCAATTGGAACGCCTCGAGCGCTTCCTCGTCGGTCGCGGAGAGATATTTCACGCGGCCGGTTTCGTGCAGCCAGGCATGCTCCGGTCCGATGCCGGGATAATCGAGGCCTGCCGAGATCGAATGCGCTTCCTCGATCTGCCCGTCACCATCCATCAGGAGGTAGGTGCGGTTGCCGTGCAGCACGCCTGGACGGCCACCGGCGATCGACGCGGCGTGCAGCTGCGTCAGCCCGTGGCCTGCGGCTTCGACACCAAAAATCTCGACCGAGGGTTCGTCGAGGAAGGGATGGAACAGGCCCATCGCATTCGAACCACCGCCGATGCAGGCGACCAGCGAGTCCGGCAGTCGGCCTTCCACTTCCTGCATCTGCTGGCGCGTCTCAATGCCGATGATCGACTGAAAATCGCGCACCATCATCGGATAGGGATGCGGCCCTGCCACGGTGCCGATGCAATAGAACGTGTTGTGCACGTTGGTGACCCAATCACGCAGCGCGTCATTCATCGCATCCTTGAGAGTCCGCGCCCCCGACTGCACCGGGATCACCTTGGCGCCCAGCATCTCCATGCGGATCACGTTCGGCTGCTGCCGCGCGACGTCGACCGCGCCCATATAGACCACGCATTCGAGGCCGAACCGCGCGCAGAGCGTTGCGGTGGCAACGCCATGCTGGCCGGCGCCGGTCTCGGCGATGATGCGCTTCTTGCCCATGCGCCGTGCGACCATAATCTGGCCAAGCACGTTGTTGACCTTGTGCGAGCCGGTGTGATTCAGCTCCTCGCGCTTGAGATAGATTTTCGCGCCGCCGAGATGCTCGGTCAGCCGCTCGGCCAGATAAAGCGGCGACGGACGGCCGACATAATTCTTGAGGTAGCCGTTCATCTCCGCCTGGAACGCCGGATCGGCCTTCGCTTCGGCGTAGGCCTTTTCGAGGTCGAGGATCAGCGGCATCAGCGTCTCGGCGACGTAGCGTCCGCCGAAAATGCCGAAATGCCCGCGCTCGTCGGGACCGGTGCGGAATGAATTGGGCAGCTTTGGATTCATCGGACCATCAATTCTTCTTGGCGCGCGGCGCGAATGAAATTGCGGATGAGCTCGGGATCCTTGATGCCGGGGCCACTCTCGACGCCGGAAGATACATCGACGCCGCCGGCGCGGGTGACGCGGACCGCCTCCGCGACGTTGTCGGCCGAAAGCCCGCCCGAGACCATGAAGGGCAATTGGAGATCGAGCTTTTCCAAAACGTGCCAGTCGAACACGGCCCCTAACCCGCCGGGGCGCGTTGCGCCCTTCGGCGCACGGGCGTCGAACAGGATGCGGTCGGCGACGTCAGCATAGCCGGGCAGCGCCGCGAGATCGGCTGACGTCTCGACGGCGATCACCTTCATGACTGGCAGACCGAATTTCGATTTGATATCGCGCACGCGCGCAGTGGTTTCCTTGCCATGCAGTTGAAACAGATCCGGCCGCAGCGTCTCGACGATATTTTCGAGCGTGGCATCGTCGGCATCAACGGTCAGCGCCACCTTGGTGGCGCGGCCCTTGGCCTGCTTACCCAGCTCGCGCGCGCCCTCGAGGCTGAGATGGCGCGGCGACGGCGGAAAGAACACGAAGCCCACCATGTCAGCGCCTGCCGCAAGCGCTACCTCAAGCGTTTCGCGCGTGGACAGGCCACAGATTTTGACGAGCAGGGACATGATCTCTCGGGGGCGGGCCCTTCAGGCCGCCATGGCAAATGGAACAAGCTGACGGGGCGGGTTCTACAACGTCGCGCCCTGCTTGTCTCGCCCGATGGCCCCGTAGATCCCGTACTGGGACGGCGCCGGCAGCCGTTGCTGGTCGACCCGGGAAACCGCCGCCGCGGCCCGCAAATCAGCCGCCTCCGCCTTGGCCCGGCGGGCATCCGCCTCATGGAGGCGCGCTGCCCGGCGCCAACGCCGCTGCCGAAACCAGGTTGCCATGCCGCCCGCGGCGACCCCCAGAATGGCCACCGTAATGATGACGGCAAATAACGGCATGCTCACCGCGATGGCCGGATCGGCGGTATTGAAGGGATCGAATGACACCGTCACGAAATGACGGTTGGCAACCGCAAAGACGATGAAGATCAGCCCCAGGGGAATGACGACCAGCGCCGTGAAAAACTTTCGCATGACCATCTCTCGTCGTGATCGAGAAGGGCGGGTGCGAGACCCGCAACACGGCTACATCTAGTCGAATTCGAAAAGCGCTTACGCGCCGCTGGCCTCGGGCGAGCCATTGTCGCGGTTGAGACGCTCGCGCATTTCCTTGCCCGTCTTGAAGAATGGGACGCTCTTCTGGTCGACCGGCACATGCGCGCCGGTGCGCGGATTGCGGCCGGCGCGTGCTGGGCGATGCTTGACCGAGAAGGCGCCGAAGCCGCGCAGCTCGACACGGTCGCCGCGCGCCAGCGCTGCGACGATCTCATCGAGGATCGCGTTCACAATGTTCTCCACATCCCGCTGATAGAGGTGCGGGTTGTGCTCGGCGATGCGCTGAACAAGTTCGGATTTGATCATCGAAGTTGGGGTCCGGGGTCGTGCGGACATCCATTTCCGTGAAAATGCCTTGAACTGTCAAGACGCTAAATCACTTTTGGGCGGCGCGAAATAGCGCGGCAAAGGACCCGGAAGGGGTTTGTGACAACACCCTCAATGCGGGAAATTGTGGCGAAGGGCAGCCGGTGCGGCTCAGTTGGATGCGACGGGCCGCCACAACGCCAGCATGCCGTCGAGCGCGAGCTGGTCGACCGCCTGCGCAACGCCGGCCTGTTCGATCTGACGCGCTATGGAACTCAAGCCGAGCGCATCAAACGCAATCGAGGCCGCCGTACGCAGGAACGTCAGGTCGCCGAACTGCGGATTCAGCTTGTAATCGCGCACCGGCAGGCCGCTTTTGATCTTTTTCTCGGCGACCAGCCATGCGACGGCCGCCTTTTCATCGCCGAGCTGATCGACGAGCTTTAATTCGACCGCCTGCCGGCCGGTGAAGACGCGTCCGTCTGCGACCTTTTCGATCAGCGCCTCGTCCATACCGCGCCGCTCCTTCACCAGGCCGCGGAACCAGGCGTAGGAATCCTTCACCAGCGCATCGATCGCGGCGCGCGCCTCCGGGCTGGTTGGCTCATAACCGTTGGGCGCAGCCTTGAGCGGCGAGGATTTCACCTCCTCGACCTTGACGCCGACGGTCTTCAAGAGCTCGGTGAAATTGGGAAACTGAAACAGCACGCCGATCGAACCGACCAGTGAGCTCTGGCGGGCGACAATATGATCGGCCGCCAGTGCGGTGATGTAGCCGCCCGACGCCGCCAGTCCTTCGACCACCACGACCAGCGGCTTCTTCGCCTTCAGCCGGCTCAGCGAATCATAGAGCTGCTCGGAACCGGCCGTGGTCCCGCCCGGCGAGTTGATATGCACGATGACAGCGACATGGCTGGATTTCTCCAGCCGCTCCAGCGCCTCGACCCGTTGCTGGTCGCTGCGGATCAGCCCTTCGATATTGACGCGCGCGATCGATCCCGCCGATGTCAGCGCGGCTGGCCCGCTCCTGGTCGCGACCGCGCCGACGGTGATGATCGCCGCGATCGTGACCAGAACGGCCACCAGGCGCCAAAAGGTCAGCTTGCGGCGAATCCTGCGGCGATCGACGATCACGTCCGAATCGAGCGACATCGAATTTCTCCAGAAATAGTCAGCGCGTTTTGCACTCACAGCATCAAAGGCGCGTTATCTGATTACATCAATTGCGGCGCAATTTGAAGAAAACAAGGCCCGGTCTCGTTGTCACGGCGCACGCGGGGACCCATAACCACCGGCGCTGATTGTCGCATCTCGATGGGCTTCCAGCGTGCCCGAAACGATCCACCTGTGGCTGGGTCCGGATCGCGCGGAGCCTGTCATCGGGCGCGCATTCGCGCGACCCGTTGGCTTGTCCGGGACGACAGAAAAACAAAGGCCCCGGTCGAAACCGGGGCCTGGTGTTCGCGGGAGAGATAAGCGAGCGCTTACTTCTCGCGGTTCTTGAGCGCGGTGCCGAGAATGTCGCCCAGCGTAGCGCCCGAATCGGAGGAGCCATACTGCGCGATGGCTTCCTTCTCCTCGGCCACTTCCAGCGCCTTGATCGAGACCTGCACCTTGCGGGCCTTCTTGTCGAACTGGATCACGCGCGCATCGACCTTCTCGCCGACGGCGAAGCGTTCGGCGCGCTGATCGTTGCGGTCACGGGCGAGCTCGGAGCGCTTGATGAAGGTGGTGAAGTCGGTACCCGAGATCTTCACCTCGATGCCGGCTTCCTTCACTTCGAGCACTTCGCAGGTCACAACCGCGCCCTTCTTGACGTCGCCAGGCTCGGCGAAGGGGTCGCCTTCGAGCTGCTTGACGCCGAGCGAGATGCGCTCCTTCTCGACATCCACGTCGAGCACCACGGCCTTGACCATGTCGCCCTTCTTGAAGTTGTCGATGACCTGTTCACCCGGCAGCTTCCAGTCGAGGTCCGACAGATGGACCATGCCGTCGACATCGCCCTCGAGGCCGAGGAAGAGACCGAACTCGGTCTTGTTCTTGACCTCGCCTTCGACCACCGAACCGACCGGGAACTTCTCGACGAAGACCTCCCAGGGATTGCGCATGGTCTGCTTGAGGCCAAGCGAGATGCGGCGCTTGACCGAATCGACTTCGAGAACCTGCACTTCGACTTCCTGAGAGGTCGAAACGATCTTGCCGGGGTGCATGTTCTTCTTGGTCCACGACATCTCCGAGACGTGGATGAGGCCTTCGATGCCCGGCTCCAGTTCGACGAACGCGCCGTAGTCGGTGATGTTGGTGACACGGCCGGTGAAGCGCGCGTTGAGCGGATACTTCGCCTCGATGCCCTGCCACGGATCGTCCAGCAACTGCTTCATGCCGAGCGAGATGCGGTGGGTCTCGTGGTTGATCTTGATGATCTTGACCTTCACCGTCTGGCCGATGGTCAGCACCTCGGTCGGATGATTGACGCGGCGCCAGGCGATATCGGTGACGTGGAGCAGGCCGTCGATGCCGCCGAGATCAACGAACGCACCGTAGTCGGTGATGTTCTTGACCACACCGTCGATCACCTGACCCTCTTCGAGGTTCTGCACCAGCTCCTGGCGCTGCTCGGCGCGGGTCTCTTCGAGAACCGTGCGGCGCGACACCACGATGTTGCCGCGGCGGCGATCCATCTTGAGGATCTGGAACGGCTGCGAGTTGTTCATCAGCGGCGCGACGTCGCGGATCGGACGGATATCGACCTGCGACCGCGGCAAGAACGCAACCGCACCATCGAGATCGACGGTGAAGCCGCCCTTGACCTGGTTGAAGATGACGCCGTGAACCTTCTCGTTGTTCTGGAACGCCTTCTCCAGCTTGCCCCAGCTCTCCTCGCGGCGCGCCTTGTCGCGCGACAGCACGGCTTCGCCGAGTGCATTTTCGATTCGGTCGAGGAATACTTCGACTTCATCGCCGACCTTGAGATCGCTTTCACGGCCGGGGCCGGCGAATTCGCGCAACGCAACGCGGCCCTCGGTCTTCAGGCCGACATCGATAACGGCCATGTCCTTTTCAATTGCAACTACCTTGCCCTTGATGACGGAGCTTTCCTGCAGATTGCCGCCAGCAAAGGACTCGTCCAGCATCGCAGCGAAATCTTCGCGGGTAGGATTATAGGAAGCAGCAGTATTTGAAGCCATTTGTTCTCCAGTGCGGATACTTGCCGGCCGTTCGGGTTAAAGGGCGCATCGCGCGTGACAGTGTCAGGGTCCGCAAATCCTGACGACCGCGTTTGCGAGTAGCGCAAAGCGGGCCGGCAGCATGCCTGCACGTTCGATACGTTTGATTTATTTGTCCGGAGCCTGAAGCGAGCGTATCGACTTCAGCGGCCTGGAGCGGGCTTTCCTCCAATCACGGCGGAGGCTCAAACCTCGCAACCGGCCCGCTCGGACAGCCCTGATCCCATCGATGGCGGCCCGGACGGCCGTGGATATAGACCCAAGGGCCAATTTCGGCAAGCGAAAATGGCCTCAATTTACGGGCCCTTAAGGCTGACAGACGCTAAAGGCGTACGCTAACCATGGCCCCGCTCCTTCAACGCCTGTTGACCGCGTGACGTGAAAGGTCCGCAAGCCTCGGCTGGATGGAACCCGACCTTAAGCGCCGCCCCCACACGATGGCACGATTCAAGAGCAGGGGAGTGCCATCCATGAAGAGCCTGATCGCTCTAACTGCCATTGCCGTCTTTCTCGTTGCCACGGCCGTAGCCGGCAAGCCGTCCGCTTTTGCGACCGACAGCGCAATTGCCGCTGCCATCTCGAACGCTGCCAAGTCGAAGCCCGTCATGATGGCCGCGCAGCAATTGCCGTTCGACCGCGCGCGCTCGAACAACTGATCCGAGATTTTGCGTGCAGCACGCCAGAACAAAACCGCGGTCAAAAACTGGAAGCCTTAGCTGGCGCCCAACCTAGCGTTTGGCGCGGACGGCCTCGACGATCGCAATCGCGGCGCGAACTCCAGCCTCGATATCGAGATTGGAATTATCGAGGATATGCGCATCCACGGCCGCCTTGAGCGGCGCGGTAGTGCGGTTCTTGTCGCGCTCATCGCGCTTGAGGATATCGGCCAGCACCGCCGCCTCGTCAGCATCCTCGCCGCGTGCACGGGCTTCCAGCGTCCGGCGGCGGGCCCGCACCTGCGGGTCGGCCACGACAAAGATCTTCACGTCGGCATAGGGACAGATCACGGTGCCGATGTCGCGCCCGTCGAGCACGGCGCCGGGCGGATCGGCTGCGAACTGGCGCTGAAAGTTGACCAGGGCTTCGCGCACCTTGGGGATCGCCGACACGACGGATGCGGCATCGCCAATGCGCTGCGTCTTCAACTCGGGATGGCCGAATTTCTCGGGATCGAGCTCCATAGCGACGGCAACCGCCTGCGCTTCATTGGTGAGGTCCAGCCCCTGATCCAACAGCGCCTTCGCCACCGCGCGATAGATCACGCCGGTGTCGAGATGACGATAGCCGTAATGATGAGCGAGGCGTTTGCCGAGCGTCCCTTTGCCGGATGCCGCCGGCCCGTCGATGGCGATGATCATGAAAACTCCGCTCCGAGCGAGCGCATCATCGGAATGAAATCCGGAAAGCTGGTGGCGATGAACGTGGTGTCGTCGACCTTGACCGGCTTGTCGGCGGCGAGCCCCATCACCAGCGCCGACATCGCGATGCGGTGATCCATGTGGGTGGCGACGAGGCCGCCGCCGGGCACGTGCCCGCTGCCCTCGACGATCAGATCATCGCCTGATATCTCGACCTTGACGCCGTTGACGCGCAGCATCGCCGCAGTGGCTTCCAGGCGATCGGATTCCTTGACGCGCAGCTCCTGCAGGCCACGCATGATCGTGGTGCCCTCCGCGAAGGAGCTGGCTACCGCGAGCACCAGATATTCGTCGATCATCGAGGGCGCGCGCTCCGGCGGCACCTCGACGCCGCGCAGCTTCGAGGCGCGCACGCGCAAGGTGGCCATCGGCTCGCCGGCATCCCCGCGGATATCGCTTTCCTCGATCGAGGCGCCCATCTCGCGCAGCGTCGTGAGCAGGCCAGTGCGCAGCGGATTGGTCATGACGTCGGAGAAGGTCACGTCAGACCCCTCGACGATCAGCGCCGCCACGATCGGAAATGCAGCCGACGACGGATCGGCAGGCACCACGACCTCAGCGCCATGCAGTTCGGCCTGACCGGTCAGCGCGATCCTGCGGCCATGGGCGCCTTCATGGGTGGAGACGATCTCGGCGCCGAAATGTTTCAGCATCAGTTCGGTATGATCGCGGCTGGCCTCCTGTTCGATAACAGTGGTGACGCCGGGCGCGGCCAATCCCGCCAGCAGCACCGCCGATTTGATCTGGGCCGAGGCCACCGGGGTCCGGTAGACGATCGGCACGGGATCGCGGGCGCCGTGCAGCGTTAGCGGCAGGCGGCCGCCCTCTCTTGCCTCGCCGGTCTTCGCACCCATCAATTCGAGTGGATCGAGGATCCGACGCATCGGGCGGGACCGCAGCGAGGCATCGCCATCGAAAACGGCGGTGATCGGGCAGCCGGCGACCGCCCCCATAACCAGCCGGCACCCGGTACCGGAATTGCCGAAATCGAGCGGGGCGGTCGGCTGGGCGAAGCCCCCGACCCCCACGCCCCGGACCTTCCAGGCGAACGGGCCCGTCCGCTCGACCTTGGCGCCCAGCGCCTGCATCGATTTGGCGGTATTGAGGACGTCTTCGCCCTCGAGAAGGCCGGAAATGCGGGTTTCGCCGACTGAAAGCGCACCAAGGATAAGGGCGCGGTGCGAAATCGACTTGTCGCCGGGAACGCGGACTTTTCCGGCCAGGGGGCCGCTGACGCGGGATTCCAGCTGATTGGGCGTAGCTGATTGGGTCAAGATTGGGGTCCTCTGCGAGGGCGGCAGTATCACATGGGCCACCCGGCGTCACGCGGCCGACAAATGCTCAAAGCGCTATTGACACCGGCCCCTCAACTAGCCAAGTGAAGCACCGTTTTTCAGAATTTCCCAGGATCCACACGTGGCCAAATCCGACCTCGGAACCAAGCGCATTTGCCCGACCACGGGTAAGAAATTCTATGACTTGAACAAGAACCCTGTGATCTCGCCCTATACCGGTGAGGTGGTGCCGATCGCGCCGATTGCGCCGCCACGCGCGCGTGGCGATGCCGCGCGTGCCGCCGCAGCGACCACCGCCGCCGACATGCCGGAGCCCGCGGAGGCCGAAGAGTTGGTCTCGCTCGAGGAAGCCGATGCCGAGGAGAACACCGGCAAGGTCAAGGCCGTGGTTCCCGAATCGGAAGACGACATCGAGATCGACGAGGCCATCGAGGACGATGACGACGACGATTCCACCTTCATTCCGGATGAGGAAGAGGGTGACGAGGACGTTACCGACATCATCGGCGACGTCGGAGGTGACGAAGAGACTTGAGATCGGCTCAGAACTGTGTTCTGGGTCTCCCCGCGAGTCACCCAAGGCTCGCGGGCGCATGGTCCAGGTGACCATGTTCTGACTGCGACGGGGCCATAGCTCAGCTGGGAGAGCGCTTGCATGGCATGCAAGAGGTCGGCGGTTCGATCCCGCCTGGCTCCACCAGCCTTCGCTCGCTTCGCGAGCTACGGCTGGGCAGGCCAAATGTGCCCTATTGTAGCGAAGAGAGCGAAGGCTGCCCCGCTATAGCCCGAAGGGCGACGGCGGGCTCTACCCGTAGTTGATTCCTTCTCGTGCCACTCGGCTAAGCTTGCGCTATATAGTCGCGAACTTCTCGACACGGCCAGGGGGCATCATGAAATACGTTTATGTCCTGGAAAGTCTCGATTGCCAGCAGTTCTACGTTGGCATCACAGACGATTTGCGTGCCCGGCTTGCCAAGCATAACGCGGGCGAGGTGTCGCACACTTCGAAGTACGGACCTTGGCGCATAAGAACCTACGTCGCATTCAGCGACGCGGCGCTCGCAAGGGCTTTTGAAAAGTACTTGAAATCCGGCTCTGGTCGAGCTTTCGCAAAGAAGCACTTTTGAAGCCCGCCACCGCCCCCTACTCCCCCAACACCGCATTCAACCGATCGCGCAGCGCGACGATCTCGCTTTTCAGCGCCACGAGCTCGCCGACCGAGCAATCTGACGCCGCAAGAATTGACTCCGGCACGGCGCGGGCTTTTTCCCTGAGCTGCTCGCCCTTGGCCGTCAGCGCGATCAAGACCTGCCGCTCGTCCTCGGTGCTGCGCGTTCGCTTGATCAATTCAGCCGCCTCCAGCCGCTTGAGCAGCGGCGTCAGCGTGCCGGAATCCAAGAACAGCCGCTCGCCGATGGCTTTCACCGGGACACCGTCGCGCTCCCACAGCACCAGCATGACAAGATATTGCGGGTAGGTCAGGCCGAGCCTGTCAAGCAGCGGCTTGTAGACGCGGTTGAAGGCGTGCGCCGCGGAATACACCGCAAAGCAGATTTGATTATCGAGCCGCAGCGGAAAGTCCGCTGAATATTTTTTGGCCATCACGACCTCGTTAGCGGGTGTCCTTCGGCTTCCTGATTTGACGATCTAAGCGCTTGATTTCAATTGCATACAATCAAATTGTGCGATTCGCAATAATTTATGTTGTGTACAATCTAATTGTGTGCAATATGTCTTCCGTCGAAACGCAAACTGAGGAGACCGACATGTCCGTGAACGTGCTCTACAAGACCAGCGCCAAGGCTACCGGCGGCCGCGATGGCCACGCCGCAACTCTCGATGGCGCGCTTGACGTCAAGCTCGCCACTCCGAAGGAACTCGGCGGCGGCGGTGGCGCCGGCAACAATCCCGAGCAGCTGTTCGCGGCCGGCTACGCCGCCTGCTTCATCGGCGCGATGAAGTTCGTCGCTTCCCAGGGTGGCCCGAAGGTGCCGGCGGACGCGTCTGTCACCTCGACCGTCGGCATCGGCCCGCGTTCGGCCGGCGGCTTCGGCCTCGACGTCGAGCTGGCGGTCTCGTTGCCCGGCATTCCCAAGGCGGAAGCCGAAGCCCTCGTCGCAAAGGCGCATCAGGTATGCCCCTATTCCAACGCCACGCGCGGCAATGTGGATGTGCGCCTGACGGTCGTCTGACGACATGATCCGGATGGCCCGCTGCTGACATCGGCGGGCCGTTCGCCCCGCGGAATTTTCGCGCGCATGCTACGGCGGCTGCGTCATGCGCCTGTGCGCGGGACGCCATTGCCGCCGCGCCCGAAGACCGCTAGCTCAGGATTTCCATTTCTCATCGTGAGCGAAGGCTTTCTCCATGAGTTCTACCGGCGCAATGACCGGCCTGCGCGTGATCGATCTGACGCGCGTGCTTGGCGGTCCCTATTGCACGCAAATCCTCGCCGACCACGGCGCCGACGTCATCAAGGTCGAGCCGCCAGCCGGCGACGAGGTGCGCGATTGGGGCCCTCCCTTCCACGAGGAGGACGCGGCTTATTTCGTCGGCATCAACCGCAACAAGCGCTCGGTCGGACTCGACCTCTCGTCCGAAGGCGGGCGCGCGGTTCTCCTGAAGATGCTGGAGACGGCCGACGTCCTGATCGAGAATTTCAAGCCGGGCACGCTCGACAAATGGGGCATCGGCAACGATGTGCTGCGCGCCAAATTTCCCAAGCTGGTGCATTGCCGGATCTCCGGCTTCGGCGCCGACGGCCCGCGCGGCGGCAATCCCGGCTACGACGCGATCATCCAGGCCATGACCGGCATGATCGCCGCGACCGGTTCACCGGAAAGCGGCCCGATGCGGATCGGCGTTCCGCTCGTCGACATCACCACCGGCCTTTACGCGGCGATCGGTATCCTGATGGCGCTCTCGGAGCGGCAGCGTTCGGGGCTTGGCCAGTTTCTCGAAACCACGCTGTACGAAACCGGCCTTGCGATCATGCATCCGCACACCGCGAATTATTTCATGCATGGCAAACCGCCCTCGCTCACCGGCAACGAGCATCCGAACCTCGTCCCTTACGCGATCTTCCCGACCAAGACCGACAACATCTTCATCGGCGTCGGCAATGACGGCACCTTCCGCAAGCTCGCCAAGGAAATCGGCAAGCCCGAGCTTGGCACCGATCCGCGCTTTGCCCGCAACAAGGACCGCATCGCCAATCGCGAGGCGCTGCGCGCCGAGCTCGCCGCCGTGTTCAGCCAGCACGAGGCCGAGCCGCTGTGCAATCGCTTGCTGGCGGCGGGCCTGCCGGCAGGTCCGGTGCAGAAGATCGACCAGGCGCTCAACAATCCGCACACGCTGCATCGCGGCGACATCATCTCGAAGGACTGGTACAAGGGCGTTGCCTCGCCGATCCGGATGGATCGGACCAAGCCAAGCCTGCGCCGGACACCACCGAAATTCAGCCAGCACACATCGGAGGTGCTTGGCGAGTTCGGCTATTCCACAAGCGAGATCGCGGCGCTGGTCGCCAGTGGCGCGGTTTGCGGCTCCGAGCGCAAGCGGTAAGGCTTCGCTCGCTCGGAGGTCGAACTGCCGCCGCATTCGGAATCAGAGCTGCCACGGAGGCAGTCCCGATGACGCCACCCCTCTCCCCAGCCCTCCCCCGCAAGGGGGGAGGGAGCCCATTCTCCAGTGCGTCCCTCACGACGCCTATTCCGCCGCATCGAGACCCGGAGAGACGCACACTCATGTTATGGACGCATGATAGTCAGGCTCCCTCCCACCTTGCGGGGGAGGGTTGGGGAGAGGGGTAAGCCCCGGGCGCGATCGGCAGACACTTTTGCCATGCTGCATCAACAAATCTCCAAGCCAACTCGCACGCGCCGCAGCAAAATTCCCGCTTCCCCAAACGTTCACTTCCCCCATACGATTGGCTCGCTTATACGGTCATTTGCACGTCATCCGCCGCTGTTAGCGCAACAATCGATGACGCTTCCAATGGGAGGACTTTGATGGCTCTTCGACAATTCGGCACGGCCGCGGCCGTTGCGGTCTCACTGGCATTTGCCGCTTCGCCCGCGCATGCGGTGATCGAGATTCAGTGGTGGCACGCCATGACCGGCGCCAACAATGACGTCGTCAAAATGCTCGCCGAAGAATTCAACGCCAGCCAGTCCGATTACAAGGTTGTCCCGTCCTACAAGGGCGCCTATCCCGACACCATGAACGCCGGCATCGCCGCGTTCCGCGCCGGCAATGCGCCGCATATCATCCAGGTGTTCGAGGTCGGCACCGCCACGATGATGGGCGCCACCGGCGCCATCAAGCCGGTCCACCAGCTCATGAAAGACGCCGGTGAGCCGTTCGATCCCAAGGCCTACCTGCCGACCATCACCGGCTATTACTCGACATCGAAGGGCGAGATGCTGTCCTTCCCCTTCAACTCGTCCTCCATGGTGATGTGGATCAACAAGGATGAATTGAAGAAGGCCGGCGTCAACGAAATCCCGAAAACCTGGCCGGAAGTGTTTGACGCCGCCAAGAAGCTGAAGGCGGCCGGCCACGAGACGTGCGGCTTCTCCAACGCCTGGGCAAGCTGGGCCCATATCGAGCAGTTCTCGGCCTGGCACAATCTGCCGATCGGCACCAAGGCCAACGGCCTCGACGGCTTTGACACCGAGCTGAAATTCAACTCGCCTGTTCACGTGAAGCACTTGCAGAATCTGGTCGACCTGCAGAAGGACAAGACCTACAGCTATGGCGGACGCGGCAGCGCCAACGAGGCCCGGTTCGGCTCCGGTGAATGCGCGATCTTCCTGACCTCGTCGGGCTATTACGGTACCGCGAAGGCCACCGCCAAGTTCGACTTCACCTCGGCCCCGATGCCGTACTATCCGGACGTACCGGGCGCGCCACAGAACTCGATCATCGGCGGCGCCTCGCTGTGGGTGATGGGCGGCAAGAAGCCGGAAGAGTACAAGGGCGTCGCCAAATTCTTCACCTTCCTGTCGGATACCGGCCGCCAAGCCAAGCTGCACCAGGAGTCCGGCTACCTGCCGATCACCAAGGCGGCTTACGAGAAGTCGATCAAGGATGGCTTCTACGAGAAGAACCCGATTCTGCAGACACCTCTGAAGGAGCTCACCAACAAGGAGCCGACCGAGAATTCGCGCGGCCTGCGCTTCGGCAATATGGTGCAGATGCGCGACGTCTGGGCGGAAGAAATCGAGGCGGCGCTGGACGGCAAGAAGTCACCCAAGGAAGCTCTGGACGCCGCGGTGGCGCGTGGCAATGCCATGTTGCGCACCTTCGAGAAGACGGCAAAATAGGCTGAGCTAGTTACCGGCGCCCCCTCTCCACCGGAGGGGGAGCGCTTGCATCACCGGTAAGACCGCGACGCCTGAATGGAAAAGATCACCGTCTTCAACAACCGCCTGCTGCCGTACCTGCTGCTTCTGCCGCAGCTCGTCATCACCGTCATCTTCTTCTACTGGCCGGCGAGCCAGGCGGTCTGGCAATCCTTCCTGCGCGAAGATGCGTTCGGCCTCGTTTCCGAATTCGTCGGTCTTGAGAATTATCAAACCCTGTTTGCCCAGCCTGAATATTATCGGTCGATGCTGACGACCGTGATCTTCTCCACGCTGGTCGCAGCGCTATCCCTCTCCATCGCGCTGTTGTTCGCCACGCAAGCCGACAAGAATCTCAAGGCGGCCGGCGGCTACAAGACGCTGATGATCTGGCCCTATGCGGTAGCGCCTGCAGTTGCCGGCGTGCTCTGGTTCTTCATGTTCCAGCCCTCGCTCGGCATGCTGTCGCGCCCGCTGCGCGGCATGGGCGTCGACTGGAATCCGCTGCTCAACGCCAATCACGCCATGATCCTGGTGGTGCTGGCCTCGGTGTGGAAGCAGATCTCCTATAACTTCCTGTTCTTCCTCGCCGGCCTGCAATCGATCCCGAGAAGCGTGATCGAAGCCAGCGCCATCGACGGTGCCCGTCCGATGCGACGCTTCTGGACCATCGTCTTCCCGCTGCTGTCGCCGACCACCTTCTTCCTGCTGGTCGTCAACGTCGTCTACGTCTTCTTCGACACCTTCGGCATCATCGATGCCGTCACCGCCGGCGGTCCCGCCGGCGCCACCACCACCATGGTCTATAAGGTCTATGCCGACGGCCGGCTCGGCGGCGACCTCGGCGGCTCGGCGGCGCAATCGGTCATCCTCATGATCATCGTGATCGCGCTGACTGCGATCCAGTTCCGCTATGTTGAACGCAAGGTGCAGTACTGATGGTCGAGCATCGCCCGCTCAGCGACTTCATCGCCTACGCCATCCTCACCCTTGGCGTGCTGATCGTCGCCTTCCCGGTCTGGCTCGCCTTCGTGGCCTCAACTCATGACGCGGCGACTGTGGTCGGCGGCCGCATGCCGGCAATGCCGGGCACGGACGCACTGGAAAACTATTACCGCGCCGTCTTCGTCGGCGGCTCGCGCACCAGCCGCGAGCCCGTCGCCAACATGCTGATCAATTCCTTCGTTTCGGCGATCGGCATCGCCGTCGGCAAGATCATCATCTCGATCCTGTCGGCCTATGCCGTCGTCTACTTCCGCTTTCCCTTCCGCAAGACCGCCTTCTGGATCATCTTCATCACGCTGATGCTGCCAGTCGAAGTGCGCATCTATCCGACCTACAAGGTCGTCGCGGACCTGAGGATGCTCGACACCTATGCCGGGCTGATCCTGCCGCTGATCGCGTCCGCCACGGGCACGTTGTTGTTCCGCCAGTTCTTCATGACCGTGCCGGATGAATTGCTGGAGGCCTCGCGCATCGACGGCGCCGGCCCGTTCCGCTTCTTCTGGGACACGCTGCTGCCGCTGTCGGTGACAACCATAGCGGCGCTGTTCGTGATCCAGTTCATCTATGGCTGGAATCAGTATCTATGGCCGCTTCTGATCACCACCAAGGATTCGATGCAGACCATCGTGATCGGCATCAAGAAGATGCTGGTGACGACCGACGAGCTCGCCGAGTGGCAGCTCGCCATGGCGACGACGGTCCTTGCAATGCTGCCGCCGGTCGCGGTGGTCATCTTCATGCAGCGGCTGTTCGTGCGCGGCCTGGTCCAGACGGAAAAGTGAAATGGCGAATAGCGAATGGCCAGCAGCGAATAGGGATTTCATTCCCTTGCTGGCGCGCTCTTCCCTATTCGCTTCTCCCTATTCGCTGTTCGCTGAGAAAGCTCGATGGCTAATGTAACGCTCCGCAACGTCCGCAAGACCTACCTTGGTGGCTTCGAGGCCATCAAGGGCATCGATTTCGAGGTCGGCGATGGCCAGTTCTGCGTGTTGGTCGGCCCTTCAGGCTGCGGAAAATCCACGCTGCTGCGCATGGTCGCAGGCCTGGAGACCATTACCGGCGGCGAGATCGATATTGGCGGGCGCGTCGTCAACCAGATCGAGCCGGCCGATCGCGACATCGCGATGGTGTTCCAGAACTACGCGCTCTACCCGCACATGAGCGTCTACAACAACATGGCCTACGGCCTGCGCAACCGCGGCATGCCGGAGGGCGAGATCAAGACGCGCGTCGAGGAAGCCGCGCGCATTCTCGAACTCGGCGCGATGCTCGACCGCAAGCCGCGGCAATTATCCGGCGGCCAGCGTCAGCGCGTGGCGATGGGCCGCGCCATCGTGCGCCAGCCCAAGGTATTTCTGTTCGACGAGCCGCTGTCGAACCTCGACGCCAAGCTGCGTATCGCCATGCGGGTTGAAATCCGAAAACTGCAGCGCCGCCTCTCGACGACATCGATCTACGTCACCCACGACCAGTTGGAAGCGATGACGCTGGCCGACATCCTCGTCGTGATGAATAGCGGCCAGGTCGAGCAGATCGGCAATCCGCTCGAGATCTACCAGAAGCCGGCGACTACTTTCGTTGCCTCCTTCATCGGCGCGCCGCCGATGAATCTCATGCCGCTGCGCTCCGAACTGCAATCGCAGCTCGCCGGCGATATCAGAGCCAGAGAAGCCGGCATCCTCGGCATCCGGCCTGAGGATTTCGTCATCACAAACGACACTGTTTCCGGTGGCGTCGCGCTCGGCCTCACGGTGGAAGCGATCGAGCGCGTCGGCGCCGAAACCTTCGTCTACGGTACCCGTCAACAGGAAGAGCAGGGCGTCGCCGCCATCCCGGGCGAATTGCCGCCGGGTGAAATCATCGTCCGCGTCCCGGGTGCCGTCGGTCCCGCCATCGGCGAGCGAATCAGGGCGGTAGCCGCACGCGACAAGCTGCATCTCTTTACCGCCGACGGAAGGAAGCGGTTGGGTGATTGACCTCGTCATTCCGGGGCGCGAAACGACCCGGAATCCCGAGATGATGTTGCGAGATTCCGGGTTCAGTCGCTAGCGCGCCTGCCCGGAATGACTGCCGAGAAAACCCGCGCCGCGGCCGATTTACACAGCTTTCAGAGGCGCTTGAACCCTTTCCAAATCACCCCCATATTGTTCCTTGACCGGGCGGAAAGTCGGCCGGCCGGTTGCATGGGGTGCCGCTAGGGCCCCTCAAAGTCGCTTCGAGAGGACTTTGTAATGTCTCGTGTTCCTTCGTTGTCCAGTCCGTTTCTGCTTGGGTTCGACGAAATCGAGCGTGCGCTCGATCGCGTCGTCAAAGGTGCCGACGGCTATCCTCCTTACAACATCGAGCGGTGTGACCGCACTAACGGCCAGCCCGAACGGCTGCGCATCACGCTCGCGGTGGCGGGTTTTACCCGCGACCAACTCGATGTGACCATTGAGGAAAACCAGCTCGTGATCCGGGGCCGCCAGCAGGACGACAAGGCCCGGCAATACATCCATCGCGGCATCGCCGCGCGCCACTTCCAGCGCACCTTCGTGCTGGCGGAGGGGATGCTGGTGCTGGGCGCGGATCTGAAAAACGGGCTGTTGTCGATCGATCTGGCCAGGCCGGAGCCTGAACGGGTCGTTAAGACAATCGCTATCAATGAGCACGAATAATAGTGGAACAAGGAGCGGACTCGACCGCTTAGTCTCCAGAGGAGTCGAGACCATGAGTGACGTGAGTGTGACCTACGAATCCGAAAAGGTTTCCGTTGAGGCACTGGCCCATCTTGGTGAAGGCCACATCGCCTATGTGAAACAGGTCCGTTCCGAGGACGTACCGGGACTGTTTCCGCAGGCGCCACGCATCGCGCCCGGACTGAAACTGTTCGCGCTGCACGCCGCCGACGGCACCCCGATCATGCTGACCGATAGCCGCGAGGCGGCGATCGCCAACGCATGGAGCAACGAGCTTCAGGCCGTCAGCGTGCATTGACGCGGCATCTGCCGCTTTCACTTACCAAGCTTCGCCGGCATTGATGCCGCGAATGTGAGAAGAGGGTTTCAGATACGCGGGCATCGCCCGCGTATCGTCCTTCAAAGCAAGTTCAAGCCGCCTTACGCCGCGCGCACGGTCGAGAGGAATTTCTCCACCTCACCCCTCAGATGATTGCTCTGCGCGAGCAGGGATCGGGCGAGCCCGTGCACATGCGTCGAGGCCGCGCCGGTATCGGTCGCCCCACGATTGACGTCGGTGATGCTGCCGGCGACCTGGGTGGCGCCCTGCGCCGCCTGTTGCACGTTGCGCGAGATTTTCTGCGTCGCAGCGCCCTGCTCTTCCACCGCCGCGGCGATCGCCTGCGAGATTTCCGCGATGCGGCCGATCGTGCCGCCGATTTCCTGGATCGCCGACACCGATTGATTGGTCGCCGATTGCATCTGGCTGATCTGCTCGCCGATTTCCTCGGTCGCTTTCGCCGTCTGCGCCGCGAGCGCCTTGACCTCGGAGGCGACCACCGCAAATCCCCGTCCAGCTTCGCCTGCGCGCGCCGCTTCGATGGTGGCGTTCAGCGCCAGCAAGTTGGTTTGCTCCGCGACCGCGCTGATCATCTTGACCACTTCGCCGATTCGGCTAGCGGACTGGGCGAGATCGGCAATGCGCGCATTGGTCTGCTCGACCTGGCTGACCGCCTCACGCGATATCTTGTGCGAGTCCTGAACCTGGCGGCTGATCTCCGACACCGATGAAGCCATCTCCTCGGCGGCCGCCGCGGCGGATTGCGCATTCGCCGAGGATTGCTCCGATGCGGAAGCGACCGTCGCCGAGAGCATCTGGGTCACTTCCGCGGTCTTGGTCAGCTGCCCGGCCGATGATTCGAGCTCGGACGAGGCGCTCGACACGGTCTGGATGATCTTGCCGATCACGGAATCGAAGCCGTCGGCCATCTGCTGCATCGCGGCCTTGCGCTCGCCCTCCGCCTTCCGCTTCAGACTTGCCTGCTCTGCCTCCATCGATTGCACACGCAACGCGTTGTCCTTGAACACCTGCACCGCGCGCGCCATGGCGCCCACTTCATCGCCGCGGCTGAGCGCCGGCACCGCAACAGAGAGGTCGCCACCGGCAAGGCCTTTCATCACGTCGGTCATTTGCGCAATCGGGCGAATGACGCCGAACGCCACGCCAAAAATGCCTGCGCCGATGACGAGAAAGACCGCGGCCGACACGCCCCACAGCACGAACGTGAAGGTGCTGACGCGGCCCGTCGCCGCGACTTCGGTCGCCGCGTTCCGGTCGTTGGTCTGCTTGACGATGTCATCGATGATGGCGCGGTGCGCGGTATAGCGCGCCGTGCTTTCTGCGTAGGATTTCGCTGCCGCAGCGCTGTCGCCCTTGGCGAGCGCGGGCAACAGACCGTCCTGGATCGCGGTCCAGAAGCGGCGCACCTCGCTATCGGATTTTTCCACCAGCTTCGTCTTCAGCACCGGATCGAGATCGGATTTGATCCAGAAGTCACGCCGTTCGTCATACTCCTTCTTGAGTTGTGCAATCCTGTCGCGATGCGCCGCCAGCTTCGCCGGATCGTGCAGCACGAGCGTAGCCTCGAGGTAGGCTTCGATGACGTATTCCGGCGGTGGCAGAATATCGGCGATCAGGTCGTTGCCGAGCTTGATCTGGTTGTAGAGCGGACCGCCGACCTTGAGCTGCGACAGCCCGTAAACGCTGGTGGCAATCACAGCACCGAGCCCCAACGCAGTGACCAATCCAAAAATCAATATCGCGCGCGAAATCGTCAGCCGCAGCGTCATGGCAATGTTCTCCGGGCCAAATAAAAATTCCCAGCGCCAGAACTAACTGCGATTTAGCTTAAAATTGCGTTTACCGATCTTGCTACTACGCGGAGAAAATGCCGTTCCGCGAAGCGGAACTAGGCCGCGCTTGCTGGCGGGAGCGCCAGTACCGAATAGATCGCCTGCGCATCGCGGGAGGCGCGCAGTTTCTTGGCGACGTCCTGGTCGCGGAGCAGCCGCGCGATTCGCGCCAGCGCCTTCAGATGATCGGCGCCGGCCCCTTCCGGAGCCAGCAGCAGGAAGATCAGGTCGACAGGCTGGCCGTCCATCGCCTCGAAATCAATGGGTCGTTCCAGTCGGGCGAACAGACCGAACAGTTTTTCCAGCTTCGGCAGCTTGCCGTGCGGAATGGCGACGCCATAGCCAACAGCGGTGGTGCCGAGCTTCTCGCGTTGCAGCAGCACCTCGAATACCGAACGCTCGTTCTGGCCGGTCAGCGCGGAGGCACGCGCAGCCAATTCCTGCAGCGCCTGCTTTTTGCTGATGACCTTCAATGCGGGGAGAATCGCCTCGGGTGCGACCAGATCGGTAATCGTCATGGGGCGTTCCGAGGTGAGTAAAACCGTCAGGTTGCGAGATAGGTTCTAGAACCGGGGCGTCAAGAAGATGGGGCGGGAGGCGGGCTTAACCGGGTCCCGATTTGCACGGCTTCTACTCCAACGCATCACCGGTGCCAACTCCCGAAGGGCCAGTTTCCTGCCCCCCATACTTAAGGCGGCGGACCATAGGGAGGACGAATGGGGGCGTCAATGCTTTCGGGCCCAGATCTCAGGGGGTAATCACGGGCGGATCGACCCAGCCGACATTGCCGTCCGCCCGGCGGTAAATGATGTTTACCCGGCCGCTGGACCCATGCTGGAAGACGAGGCAGGCGGCCCCCGTGAGATCGAGTTCCATGACTGCCTCGCTGACCGAAAGCCGCTTCAGGGACGTGGTCGCTTCAGCAATGATGACAGGGCTATAGGACGTGACCTCGTCGTCGCCCTCCGCCGGAGCCTCGATCACATAGCTCGGTGCATCCAGTATCGGGCCGTCGATCTCCGCGAGCGCCGCCGAGGCCGCATAGGCTTTGCGGGCGGAGCGGTCCTTCAGCCGGCTCTTGTAGCGGCGCAGGCGCTTCTCGATCATCAGGAGCGCCTGGTCGGCGCTGGCATAGGCGTCGGTGGCATTGGACTCCGCTTCCAGCGTGATCCCGGAATCGAGGTGCAACGCGCAATCGGTACGGAAGCCGAAGCCGTCCTTGCTCAGCGTGATGTGGCCGGAATAATTGCCGTCGAAATATTTTCGCAGGACTTCATCGGTGCGCTCGCTGACGCGCGAACGAAGCGTCTCGCCGACACTGATACTTTTCCCGGAGATTCGAAGGGTCATTTGATGCCTCGCTTGATGCCTCGACTACTCTGGTTTCCCGGATCGGCTTGGGAATCCGAGACTATCGCGATTTGATGCGAACGCAATCAGGCCGGAGCCGTATCGCGGGACCGGTCGGAGGAGGTGGCGGAAGCGGAAAGGGCGTTACCGAGCATGCTTTGTTTATCGCGGCGGCGCTGGACCGAGGAAGGAATTCGCATGGCCTCGCGGTACTTCGCGACCGTGCGACGGGCAATATCAATGCCTGATGCGCGCAATCGTTCCACGATGGTGTCGTCGGAGAGAATCGCGCTCGGGCTTTCAGCGTCGATCAATTGCTTGATGTGATGACGTACCGCTTCCGCCGAATGCGCCTCGCCGCCGTCGGCCGACGCAATCGAGGCGGTGAAGAAATATTTCAGCTCGAAGGTGCCGCGATTGGTCGCCATATATTTGTTGGCGGTGACGCGCGACACCGTCGATTCGTGCATCTGGATCGCATCGGCCACTGCTTTGAGATTCAGCGGCCGCAAATGCGCCACGCCATGAGTGAAGAAGCCGTCCTGCTGACGGACGATTTCGGTAGCGACCTTCAGGATGGTGCGGGCGCGCTGATCGAGCGCGCGCACCAGCCAGGTCGCGTTCTGCAGGCAGTCGCTGAAATAGGATTTGTCGCCGTCCTTGCGGATCGTCTTCGACAGCTCCGTGTAGTAGACCTGATTGACCAGCACGCGCGGCAGGGTGTCGCTGTTGAGTTCGACATGCCAGCCGCCGTCGGGGCCGGGCCGCACATAGACGTCCGGCACCATGGTCTGCGTGCGCGCCGAGCCGAAGCGCAGGCCGGGCTTCGGATCGAGACGCCGGATTTCGCCGATCATGTCGGTGATGTCTTCGTCGTCGACGCCGCACAATTTGCGTAACGACGCAATGTCGCGCTTTGCGAGCAGGTCGAGGTTTTCCACCAGCGCCTGCATGGCGGGGTCGTAACGGTTGAGTTCGCAAAGCTGGATCGCCAGGCACTCGCTTAAGTTCCGCGCGCAGACGCCGGGTGGATCGAATTTCTGCAGCACCGCGAGCACGGCCTCGACATCCGCCTGCGAGGCGCCGAGGCGCTCGGCGGCCTGTCCGAGATCCGGTGGCAGGTAGCCGGCTTCGTCGACGAGGTCGATCAGATATTGCCCGATCATGCGCTGCGCCGGCGCGCTGAACGCGACCGCGAGCTGCTCGGCAAGGTGGTCAGTGAGCGTCACCTCCGCGGCGACGAAGGCTTCCAGATTATAATCGTCATCATTCGAGGCGCCGCCGCCCCATTCGGTATATGCGGTCGGCGCCGCGTCCTGCGCGGCGCGCGCCGCCGCCTCGGCGGGCTCTTCGGAAAACACGTTGTCGAGCGGGGTGTCGAGCGTCTGCTCGATCTCGGCACGGCTGCCGAGGTCGCGGTTCAGCCAGTCCTCCTGGCCGGGCTCGAAGGCTTCGCCAGGGCCGGCGCTCATGTCAGAGGCATCGCTGCCACCATCGTCACCATCGCCGCCGGAGCCCGGATAGGCGGCCTCCGTGGCCGGCTCGCCCGCGACAGGGGGTTCGGGGCCGTCGTTGGCACGCTCCAGCAGCGGGTTGCGCTCCAGCTCTTCCTCGACGAAGGCAGACAGGTCGAGATTCGACAATTGCAGCAGCTTGATCGCCTGCATCAATTGCGGCGTCATCACCAGCGACTGCGACTGGCGAAACTCTAATCTCTGCGTCAGCGCCATGGGGACAAGAACCGATCCACTCAAAGTTGGTCCGATTCTTGCTTATATTAGTCCAACGCCCTTGTACACGCCTTGACGAACGCGAAAATTGGGCTATGGCGCGGCCGCTAGAAATTCAAGCCGGCTTCAGATACGGCAGGCCACAGATTATCGAGTAAGCACAATATCTTATCGCTGAGGCAACCTCACCCTGGCGGAACGTAGGCTAGAGCCGGAATTCCTCGCCAAGGTAAAGACGACGTACATCGGGATCGTTGACGATTTCTTCCGGACTGCCCTCGGTCAAGATCTGCCCGGCATAGACGATATAGGCGCGGTCGGTGAGGCCGAGCGTCTCGCGGACATTGTGGTCGGTGATGAGGACGCCGATGCCGCGGTTGGTGAGGTGACGGACCAGATCCTGAATGTCGCCGACTGCGATCGGATCGATGCCGGCAAAGGGTTCGTCGAGCAGCATATAGTTCGGCCGCGTGGCCAGCGCGCGCGCAATTTCGACGCGGCGGCGCTCGCCGCCGGAGAGCGCGATCGAAGGCGACTTGCGCAGCCGCGTGACGTTGAATTCGTCGAGCAGCGCGTCGAGCTCGCGCTCGCGCTTCTTGCGGCTGGGCTCGACCACTTCCAGCACGGCGCGGATGTTCTGCTCCACGGTGAGGCCGCGGAAAATCGAGGCTTCCTGCGGCAGATAACCGATGCCGAGCCGCGCGCGCTGATACATCGGCAGCTTCGTCACGTCGTGGCCGTCAAGTTCGATCGCCCCACGATCCGCCTTGATCAGGCCGGTGATCATGTAGAATACCGTGGTCTTGCCGGCGCCGTTCGGACCGAGCAGGCCGACCGCCTCGCCGCGGCGGACATAGATGCTGACGCCACGCACGACCTGGCGCGTGCCGAAACTCTTCTCCACGCTGTGCACGGCAAGGAAGCCGGGCCGCTTGATCAGTTGCGGCGCGCCGCCACCATTGGTCTTGGCGTTCGGTTTGGAACGCGGCGACTGCGCGCGCGGACGCGGTTCACGTGGCGGTTCGACGTTGGGCGGCGGCTCTGGCAATTCCAGCCCGGGCAATGAAGCGGAACGCGCGATCGGCGGCCCATCGCGTACCGGGCTCGTGAGCATGTCGTCGAAGGAATCGCCGAGCGCGGTAATGTCCTCGCGCGAACGCGCAAAGCCCGCAGGGCCGCGTTTTGCGGGGCGTCGACGAAACATGCCGAGTAAATCCACCATCCCGCTTCGCTTACGCCTTTCACGGTGATTCCGCGACGCGCCCGCCAGCGAATCGCTTCGCTGCCGAACCATGAATGAATGGATGTCCCCTTCTTAGCGAAACACCCCTGCGCGCCCCGCTTGAGTAGATACAGGCTCACGCCATCAGCTTCAACCGCACGAGCCCGAAATAATCTTTAAGGCGCTGATATGCCTTATTTTTTACCCGGAATCAGCGACGGTATCTGCACCGGAGGCTGCTTCGCCCCGCCTGATCCCGGCCCGCAATTCTCTCCCTGGATGAACATGCCCTGGACCTTGCCGCTGTCGGATTCGACGCGCGACACGCCCGTGGTCATGTCGACCTTGAGGCGGTCGCCTTTGAGCACGTTCTTGCACTGGGTCAGCACGACACCGCCGACCATGGTGATGAGATTGGCGCGCGTGTCGAAGATCGCGGTCTCTCCCGTCACCACCTGGTCCTTCTGCGTCACCACGACGGAGCCCTTCGCCTCCAGGCGGCGGATCGACGAACTGCCGCCGGGCCCCGGCGTTGCGGATTGCATCGTCCCGGACTTCGATCCTTTCGGCGCTGCGGGCTGCGGCGAGTCCGGCGCAGGGCCGGAATCGTAGAACACCACCAGCGACTTCGAAGTCATGGTGGTATCGCCCTGCACGACCTTCACATTGCCGGAGAAGGTGGCTTCCTTCTTCTTGTCGCGCATTTCGAGCGAAGCCGCCTCGATCTGAATCGGTTGGTCGCGGTTCTGCGAAAAGCCTTGCATCGCATTGGGCACGCCCGACATCGCGCCCTGGGCGCGGGCGTCACCGGAAGCGAGCAGCGCGAGTGCAAGCGCTGCGGGCGCAAGACGGCGCGAGAAGAACTGCATCATCAAAATCACTTCGTGTTGACGGACTTGCCGGTGACGGACCGCGTCTTCGGCGGTGGCGGCGGCTCGGGCTCAGGCTCGGGCGCCGGAGGGCTTTCCATGATCAGGTTCATCACCACATTGCCTTCGAAGCGAACGATCTCGCCGCTGTTGATGATCCTGAGCCGATCGGCAGTCAGCGTGCCGTTCAGCAATTTGACGTCGACATGCTCGTCCGACGTCACCGTTCCCTTGTTGATGTCGACATAGGCCTGCGAAAGCTTGGCCTCGTAGCCGGTGGAGGATTGCAGGAAGATGTCCTTGCGCAGGTCCAGCATCTGCTGCTTGCTGTCGAAATATCCCGTGCGCGCATCCATCGTCACCGTGCTCTTGTCCTCCATCATGACCTTGGCGCGCAGCGTCTGGAGCTCGACCTGATCGGGGTTGGCGAGATCCTGGACCGCGGCCTTGGCCCACAATTCGTAGGGACGCTGGTCGGTCGAGAAACCGGCGAGATGCGGCGTTTCCATGGTGATCTTGGTGCCTGATACGACGAGATTGCCCATCTCGACGGGCAGCTTTAGCACCGGCACGTTGAACGGATTGAAAATCGAGATCGCGACGATGCTCGCCAGCGCCAGCGCCACTGCCGCCGGAACTGCGACCCGCAGCATCCGTACCATCCGGCTGTGGCGGGCGGCCGCGGCGAAGCGGACCTCCAGTCCGGGGTCGTAGGCAGGGTTCTGTACCGAGTTCACCGGGGCTCCAAGACGCCAGGAAAGCGTCATTCTACCCGCAATTGCGGGATTATGCAGCCCGGACACTCCTGATCAGTGTGACCGAAACGGGGCGGAAGCGGCCTGCCGGACCGCTTCAAATGGTCCCGGTCACGAATGCGCGAAGATGTCTTCGGCCTCCCAGCCACCGAGATCGAGCTTGGCCCGGGTCGGCAGGAAGTCGAAACAGGCCTGCGCCAGGTCGTTTCGGCCCTCGCGTGCCAGCATGGCATCGAGCTTCTCGCGCAAGGCATGGAGGTGCAGCACGTCGGACGCGGCATAGGCGAGCTGCGCCTCGCTAAGGCTCCCTGATCCCCAGTCGCTCGACTGCTGTTGCTTGGACAGGTCGATGTTGAGTACCTCGCGCACTAGATCCTTCAGGCCATGGCGGTCGGTGTAGGTGCGCGTCAGCCGCGAGGCGATCTTGGTGCAGTAGACCGGCTGCGGCATCACGCCAAAGGTCTTGTACAGCACCGCGATGTCGAACCGTGCGAAGTGGAAGATCTTTGCGATGTTCGGATTGGCCAGCAGCGCCTTCAGATTGGGCGCGTCGACATGGTCCTTCGGGATCTGGATGACATCGGCGCTGCCGTCGCCGTTCGACATTTGCACCACGCAGAGCCGGTCGCGGTGCGGATTGAGCCCCATGGTCTCGGTATCGATTGCCACTGAATCCTTGTAGCGGGACAGATCGGGCAGATCGCCGCGATGCAGGCGGATGGTCATGAAGGAAAGCCTCGTGTCATCAGTCGATTCGACGGAAACACTAGCGCCCGGCGCCGCGGGAGGCGAGCGGCTGGGCACGGCTTATAGGCCGGGAATTGGCGGCTTTGGGGATTTTGTTGGGCCGGCCCGCGCGAACCACCGCCGCGCCTTGGACCATCCTTTTCGCTAGTGACTTCGAGACTTTGGCTGCTCAGCCGCGTTGCCTTCGGATTTCGGGGGCTGAAGCTCTGGACTGTTGGCCCAGCGGTCGAGATTTTCGATGACGTCCGCATGGCTCGGCCGTCGCGGAGGCGGCGACTCCCGCTCTTCCGATAGCTTGCGCGGTAGCTTGAGGTTCTCGGTCATGGGCATTCTCCAAGGCCAGGATTATGTGCCTCCAGTGACCGCAAATCAACCCGCAACACATTGTTTTTACTTATGTATTTAGCTAACTTAGCGCGGGACTCGCGCTTCGGGGAACCAGCGTCAATGACGCACGTTGAGTAAATTACTCAATCATCTCATTTTGGGCTTCTTGACACCTCGAGGGGACCGTTCCGATGTCCGATATCCGCGGCGAACGACTACAGGTAATGCTGTCGCCCGAGGAACTGACGGCAATCGATGATTTCCGCTTCAAGCACCGGATGCCGACGCGAGCAGCGGCCGTCCGCGAGCTCCTGAAGCTTGGGCTGACCGTCCTGGCGCCCGCTGGACGCGGTCGGATGAAATCCAGCAACTACGGCGTGTTCAGCCGCGGTCCGGATGGACATTTGTCCGAGTCCGATCCGGATCCTGCGACGTAAGGTTCAGGAAAATATCTCGCCGCCACCGGCGGACTCGCGGCCGACGCGACGTCGCCAGCCGGCATCTTCGTTCGCTCGGGATGGGTGATGGTGCCCAGGAAAGGACTCGAACCTTCACGGCCGTGAAGCCACTGGCACCTGAAGCCAGCGCGTCTACCAATTCCGCCACCTGGGCACGTGGCGGGCTTAGTAAGGATCGGTTACGCGCTTGTCAAATTGCTTCAACGCCATCGGAATACGCTGTACAGCGGGGCCGTGTTGGCGTATCGCGAATCCGCTAAATCCCACCAATATCTTCGAATTTGACCGGCAGGAATTGACCCGATGGCATCGAACCTGGAAACGCTCGTCACGGTTTTTGGGGGATCGGGGTTTCTGGGGCGCAACGTGGTCCGGGCGCTGGCCAAGCGGCAATACCGGATCAGGGTGGCGGTGCGCCGGCCTGAGCTCGCCGGGCACCTGCAGCCACTCGGCCGGGTCGGCCAGATCCATCCCGTCCAGGCCAATATCCGCTATCCGGCTTCCGTCGAAGCCGCGATGCGCGATTCGGCTGTCGTCATCAATCTGGTCGGCACCCTCGCCGAGAGCGGCGCCCAGACCTTTGACGCGGTCCAGACCAAGGGCGCCGAGACCATCGCCCGGGCCGCCGCGGCCGCCGGCGCGCGGATGGTGCACGTATCGGCGATCGGCGCCGACGAGAATGCCCTCTCGGCCTACAGCCGCACCAAGGCGGCCGGCGAGAAGGCCGTGCTGGCAGCCCTGCCCTCGGCCACCATCCTGCGGCCATCGCTATTGTTTGGGCCCGAGGACCAGTTCACCAACCGGTTCGCGGCGCTGGCCCGGATATCGCCGTTCCTGCCGCTGATCGGCGGCGGGATGAATCGGGTGCAGCCGGCCTATGTCGGCGACGTCGCCGCCGCGGTCGCTGATGCCGTCGACGGCAAGACGAAGGCAGGCAGCATTTACGAGCTCGGCGGGCCGGAAGTGCTGACCATGCGCGAGGTCATGGAAATCATTCTCGCGATCACTGACCGCAAGCGCATGCTGCTCTCGCTGCCCTTCGGCTTGGCGCGGTTCAAGGCGCTGTTCCTGCAATTTGCGCCGGGCCCGTTCAAGCTGACGCCGGACCAGGTGGCGATGCTGCAGTCGGACAATGTGGTGTCGGATGCCGCCAAGGCTGCAGGGCTGACGCTCGAAGGGCTCGGCATCATGCCCGAATCGATCGAGGCGATCGCCCCGCAATATCTCTGGATGTTCCGCCCCGCAGGGCAGTTTCAACGCAAGAACGCGTAGGGATTCAAGGTGAGCAAGGCGAAGCGTGCCCACCATCCAGTATGCTGATGGACAGATGGTGGGCACGGCGCAAGCGCGCCTTTGCCTACCCTACAGCTTCGGAGAAGCTTACTTCCCCAGCGCCAGCGCGATCAGACCGACCGTGCCGAGGGCGACCCGCCACCACGCGAAGAACGTAAATCCGTGGCGGGTGACATAGGTGAGGAACGTCTTCACCACGATCGCCGCGGTGATGAAGGAGACCACGAATCCGATTGCGAGGATTCCGATGTGATCGAGGGTCATCTCGCCGCGGTTCTTGTAGAAATCATAGACGAACGCGCCGACCATGGTCGGGATCGCGAGAAAGAACGAGAACTCCGCCGCCGATCGCTTGTCGCCGCCGAGCAGCATAGCCGCGACGATGCTGGCGCCGGAGCGCGACACACCTGGAATCATCGCCACGCATTGCGCGATCCCGATCCACAGATACATCGTCAGCGGATAGCGGGTGGCGTCGTCTTCGGTTGGCTTGAGTTCGAGCTGATCAACCCACAAGAGGATCGCACCGCCGACGATCAGTGTGAAGTTCACCACCCATGGATTGAACAAGAGCTCCTTGATGTATTTTCCCGCAATCACGCCGACAATGACAGCGGGCAGAAACGCCAACAGCACGCCGATGACGAAGCGACGGTCATCAGGATTGGTGAACATGCCGACCGCCACGCGCGACAGCTTGAAGAAATACAGCATCACAATGGCGAGGATCGCGCCGAGCTGAATCAGGATCACGAAGCTCTGCCAGAACGCGCCCTCGCCAAGGCCAAAGAAGCGTTGCGCCAGCAGCATATGTCCCGTCGAAGAAACCGGCAGAAATTCCGTGATACCCTCGATGATGCCGAGAATCACTGCCTTCACTGCATCCGACATCATGATGGGGTCCATTTTGACGGGAAAAGCCGCGTTCTTCTCGCCCAATTATCCGGATGCCGCAATCGCAAAAAAACGCCAAACACAGGTTGCCTGATGCGCCTGCTTGGCTAGTGTCCCGATTCGCGTGCCGCGGACCTGACCCGCTTTTGGTTCCCAGAGCACGACGAATTTACTTCAAGGAATTCATGTACACGCTCTATCATCACCCGTTCTGCCCGCATTCGCGCTTCATTCGCCTGGTGCTCGGCGAATACGGCCTCGACCTGCGCCTGGTGGAAGAGCGGGCGTGGGAGCGGCGCGAGGGATTTCTCCTGCTCAATCCCGCGGGCACCACGCCGGTGTTGATGGCTGACGGCTTTCCGCCGATTCCCGGCGCGGGCGTGATTGCCGAATATCTCGACGAGACACACGGCCTGGAGGCGGGCGACCGGCGGCTCTTGCCGGCCGCGATGGGCGAGCGTGTCGAGGTGCGCCGCCTGATGGCGTGGTTCAACGAAAAATTCTTCGAGGAGGTCTCGAATCCGCTGGTGACGGAGCGCATCTATAAGCGCTTCATGAGCGAGGAGAATGGGGGCGGGGCGCCGGCGACCGACGTGATCCGCGCGGCCAAGGTCAATGTGCGGTATCATCTGGCCTATATCGGCTGGCTGGCGCAGACCCGGAATTTCCTCGCTGGCGACCGGCTGACCTACGCGGATCTCGCCGCCGCGGCGAATCTTTCGGCGATCGATTATCTGGGCGATGTGCCATGGAGCGAGGACGAAGCGGCAAAGGCGTGGTACGCACGGGTGAAATCCCGCCCGTCGTTCCGTCCGCTGCTCAGCGAGTGGCTGGCGGGCGTGCCGGCGTCGCGCACCTACGTGGACCTCGATTTCTGAACAAGACCGCACTCTCCGCTGCCGACCTGAAGGCCGCGCTCGTGCGCGAAGCGGAGACTCTCGGTTTCGACTGCATCGGCGTGACCGATCCCGCCAGGATCAGCGGCGCTGCAAAATATTTCCGTGAATTTCTCGATGCCGGCGCGCATGGCGACATGGACTGGCTCGCCGCGCAGCCCGAACGGCGGATGGATCCGCGCGTGCTCTGGCCTGGCGTGCGCTCGATCATCATGCTCGGCGTCAACTACGGTCCTGCGGAAGATCCACTCGCGCTGCTGGCGAAGCGCACGTGCGGTGCGATCTCGGCTTACGCGCAGGGCGATGACTATCACGACGTCATCAAGAAACGCTTGAAGACGCTAGCGCGGTGGCTGGCCGCCGAAACCGGCGAAGAAGTGAAAGTGTTCATCGATACCGCAGCCGTGATGGAAAAGCCGCTGGCGCAGGCGGCCGGCCTCGGCTGGCAGGGCAAGCACACCAATCTCGTCTCCCGCGAATTCGGCTCATGGCTGTTTCTCGGCGCGATCTTCAGCGCATCCGACCTGCCACTTGATAAAGCCGACACCGACCATTGCGGCTCCTGCAATGCCTGCCAGGAGATCTGCCCGACTGCGGCGTTCCCCGCACCTTACAAGCTTGATGCGCGGCGCTGCATTTCGTACCTGACGATCGAGAACAAGGGACCGATCCCGCACGAGTTTCGCAAGAGCATCGGCAACCGCATCTATGGCTGTGACGATTGCCTTGCGGTGTGCCCGTGGAACAAGTTCGCGCAGGAGGGCCGCGAAGCGAAACTCGCCGCGCGTACCGAATTGCGCGCGCCGTCGCTTGCCGAACTGGCACGGCTCGACGATGCCGCGTTTCGCGCGCTGTTTTCCAAATCCCCTGTCAAGCGCATCGGCCGCGACCGTTTTATCCGCAACGTGCTGATCGCTATCGGGAACGCGGATGATGTATCGCTGGCCGCTGAAGTTGAACGCTTGCTCGATGACGCAAGCCCGCTGGTGCGCGGCGCGGCGGTATGGGCGCTATCGCAATTGGTCGAGCGGAGGAGATTCGACGCGCTGGCAGCGAAGGCGCTTGACGCCGAGGCGGATGAAGACGTGCGCGCGGAGTGGCGCAGCGGCACCGCTGCCTGACCCTCACCCTGAGGAGCGCGCAGCGCGCCTCGAAGGGCGAGGCCACCAGCCGGGCCTGCATGGGTCGAGACGGCGCTCTGCGCCTCCTCACCATGAGGGTCGTACTTGATTCCAAGCAACGAAATCCGTCATGGTCATCAGCCATGACAAAGAACCAGCCCTTCTTTACTCATAACCGCGACAACGACACGTTCATGCCCACGCCCGTTTCCAACGGTCCGTGGGACCCCAATTCTCTGCACGGCCGCGTCGTCATCGGCCTGCTTGCCCACGTCATCGAGCAGCGCCACGGCTCCGACGAGTTCGTGCCGGCGCGGCTCACCGTCGACATGTTTCGCCTACCGAACATCATGACGCCGATCGAGGTCACGACCAGGCTGATCCGCGACGGCCTGCGTATCAAGGTGGTGGAAGCCGAGTTCTTCTCGGGCGGCACCAGCATGGCGCGCGCCTCCTGCCAGTTATTGCGCAAGACGGAAAACGCGCCAGGCAATGTCTGGTCGCCCCCGAACTGGGATGCGCCCAAGCCTGCGGATATTCCAAGGCCCACTGATCCAAGGCTCGGCATGAACGGCAAATGGACCACACGGCCCATCGTCGGCCATATGGGTTCGCTCGGACCGCGGCGGCTATGGATGAGCGAGGTGCGCGAGCTGGTCGAGGGTGTGCCGATGTCGCCCTTCGTCCATGTCGCGACGGGAGCGGATTTTGCGAGCCCCTTTGCCAATGCCGGTGATCAGGGCCTCGGCTATATCAACAGCGACGTCACGCTTTACCTGCACCGCCTCCCGGTCACGCCATGGGTCGGATTCGAGGTCGTCAACCATCACGCCACCGACGGCGTCGCGATCGGCGAATGCTGGCTCTATGACGAAGCGGGCCCGATCGGCACGTCGACGGTCGCAGCCCTCGCGCAGCGCAAGCCGATGGCGAAGCCGCCGCCGTGAGGTGAGCCTACCTCCCAGGCCGTCATTGCGAGGAGCACAGCGACGAAGCAATCCATCGTTCCGCATACGCGGAAGCATGGATTGCTTCGCTTCGCTCGCAATGACGGTGGAGACAGATCACTCCACCAAATGCCGCTTCATCTCTGGCCGCGCCTTCAGTGCCGCGCCCTGTTTGGCAACGATCTTCGCGATCCGCTCGGGCGCGAAGTGGAGATCGACAAACGCCGGCGCCGTGTTGGCGATCTCATGATACTCCGCGATCTTGCCGTTGCGCAGGTGCATGATCGCGACGCCCTCGAACATCGCCCGCACGCCTTTTGCTTCCGGCAATGTCGAGCGGTAGCTAAAGGTGTAGCGCGCATAGAGCTTCTCGCCGTCGCTGACGGGATCGTGCATGTCCCAGCGGAAATCGCTCGCCGTGCGGTAGAACCAGTCGTCGATCATATCTGCGATTTTCGTGCGGCCTTCAAACGCGCCATAGAACACATCGTGATAGACGCCGTCTTCAGTGAACAGTTCTGCGAAGGCCTTGCCGTTGCGCTGCTCGACGGCGTCGCAGAAGGTGCGGAGCATGGCTGTGGTGTTCATCGTTTTATCTCCGGTCGTCATGCCCCGCGAAAGCGGGGCATCCAGTATTCCAGAGAATGCGACGTTAATCGATAGGCCGCGGCGTACTGGATCATCCGCATTCGCGGATGATGACGTTGAGAGGAGTGGAAAGAACTCACCCCATCTCCGCCACCGCCGCGAGAATCCGCGCGATGTCCTGCGGGCGCGACAGGCGGTGGTCGCCGTCCTGGATCATGGTCAGCACCACGTCTTCCGCCGGCAGGCGGTGCGCCAGCGCGAACGCGTGCTGCCAGGGCACGTCGGGGTCCTGCGCGCCCTGCAGGATGCGCACCGGGCATCCGACCTCGATGGCGCTGCCGAGCAGGAGATGGTTGCGGCCCTCCTCGATCAGCGCGCGGGTGATCGGATAGGGCGTGCCGTCGTCATACTCGGAGGGGCGCATCCACACGCCCTTGGTCTTGATCTCCTCGCGGATTTCGTCGGAGAAGCTGTTCCACATCAATTGCTCGGTGAAATCAGGCGCCGGCGCGATCAGCACCAATCCGGCGAGCGTTGCGACCGGCGCCTCGCGCTTGGCGATGGCCCGCGCCAGCAATAGCGCCATCCAGCCGCCCATCGACGAGCCGATCACGACCTGCGGGCCTCGGGCGAACTGTTCGAATACCGCAACGCTCTCTTCCAGCCAGCGTCCAATGGTGCCGTCGATGAAAGCGCCGCCCGATTCGCCGTGTCCGGAATAATCAAATCTAATACAGGCGCGGCGATGTTCCGCGGCCCAGGCGTCCAGCGCCAGCGCCTTGGTGCCCCGCATGTCGGAATTGAAGCCGCCGAGCCAGAACAGCCCTGGGCCACTGCCGGCACGGGCGCGCACCGCGATGCGGCGGCTCCCCTCGCCCTCTCCCACCTCGATAAAGGCCGGTTCCTGGTCGGTTGTCGCAGAATTTGTCATGGATCGGTTACTCTTATCAGCCGCTTTGTCGGCGAGCGTGCTTCACTGGTCAAGCGCGACCCTGTGGCGCTTGCGGATCAGGCGGCTGCGCTATATTTGCCGGACGTGACCGAAATGCCTCGCATTTGACGGTTTTCGGGCGCAGGTTGCGAGTTCGCTTGCTGTCTGCGGCGTATTGTTTCAAACTACCGCCCTTCCTTTCACAACTTTGGAGAACTACCCATTCGCCGTCCCAACAGAGCCCCGCCCGCTGCAACCAAAGACGGGCCGCGCACCAATGATGATATCCGCAACGCGCAGATCCAGCTGATCGATCAGAACGGCGCCAACCTCGGAGTTGTCGAGACCGTGGTCGCCATCAAGATGGCCCTTGAGGTCGGCATGGATCTTGTCGAGATTTCGCCGAACAACAATCCTCCCGTTTGCAAGATTATGGACTACGGGAAGTTCAAGTATTCGGCGCAGAAGAAAGCCGCCGAGGCCCGCAAGAAGCAGAAGATCGTCGAGATCAAGGAGATCAAGCTGCGACCGATGATCGACGATCACGACTACGACGTGAAGATGCGTGCGATGCAGCGGTTCTTCGAGGAAGGCGACAAGGTCAAGATCACCTTGCGCTACCGCGGCCGCGAGATGGCGCATCAGGAGATCGGCACCAAGCTTCTGGACAAGGTGAAGGCCGACGTCGCCGAATTCGCCAAGGTCGAGCAGGATGCCAAGTTCGAGGGACGCCAGGTCGTGATGGTGCTGGCGCCGCGCTAAGGCTGAAGTTGGATGTAAAACGGCCCGCCAGATGATCTGGCGGGCCGTTTTCGTTGGTGCCGGTTGTGTCCCGGACGCGGTGCAACGCGCCGCCTTGTCGCGTGGTGTGCCGCTGATCCGAGGCCCATCCAATGAGGCAGGTGCCGGCTCTGCGTCGCAGCGTTACGCGTTGCACCGCGTCCGGGACACGAAACTCTTCTCAGTTCCGCGTGGCCTGCCAGGTACCGCTACAGTAATCACCGGTGATGATGCCGCGCCACCAGCCTGCGCCATAGCTGCCCACAAGCCGGCCACCGCCGCGCGCGCGGGAGGCGCCGACCGAAACACTGACCGCAACCGCACCAGCGCGACTGACCGATCCCGAAACCCTGCCGCCGCCAGCGGACGAAACCCGTCTGCCGACGACGGTGAAGGGAACGCTGTAACCTGAACTGCAATTGCCCCGCGTCGTGGCAAACACCACGTTCCAGATGCCGTCATAGCCTCGGACCGCCCTGCCTCCCCTCCGGGCGGCTTCAGCTGTGTCCGGGGCTGCCATCACGACCAGCGCAGCGAAAACGGGAAGCCAACGTGCAATGCGCAGGCCGCAAGATGCGCCAAAACAGACGATCAATCGCTGAAAATGGGCCATTTGTTCCTGCTCCGGGCTGGTACGTTAATGATATCACGCGTAGGTAGCTGGAGCAGGTTTGGCGGTTCATTATTGCCATTTGGCGCTTCCTCTGTCATAAGCCCGACCTTCATCGCCCGGCTGATTAAGGGCTGCCGTGTCGATGTCCGTGCGGGTGCCTCGAAGCTTGAGGAAAACCTGAGCACTTTCAACGCTCTAACGAGCATTTTAGCCGGCCGCGCGCCTTCACGGGCGCCTTTGTGTTGCGGCCATAGGAGAGCCAAATGCCCAAGTTGAAGACCAAGTCAGGCGCCAAAAAGCGCTTCAAGGTGACTGCCACCGGCAAAGTGATGCACGCCCAGCGCGGCAAGCGCCACGGCATGATCAAGCGGACGAAGAAGCAGATTCGTCAGCTCCGCGGCACCCGCGTGCTGTTCAAGACCGACGGCGACAACGTCAAGAAGTACTTCTTGCCGAACGCGTGAAGCGCGTTCAC
This sequence comes from Bradyrhizobium hereditatis, assembly GCF_020329435.1. Taxonomy (GTDB): domain Bacteria; phylum Pseudomonadota; class Alphaproteobacteria; order Rhizobiales; family Xanthobacteraceae; genus Bradyrhizobium; species Bradyrhizobium hereditatis. The sequence continues at coordinate 126,729 of NZ_JAGKJK010000012.1, forward strand.
GCCCCATCACAGCCGAGCCGCGCCCGCGCGGCGATTCCGTCACCTCATTTCTGATCAAGGATACCTGTCATGTCTCGCGTCAAACGCGGTGTGACCGCCCACGCCAAGCACAAGAAAGTCTACAAGGCCGCCAAGGGCTATTACGGCCGCCGCAAGAACACGATCCGTATCGCCAAGCAGGCCGTCGAGAAGGCCGGGCAATATGCGTTCCGCGACCGCAAGCGCAAGAAGCGCACTTTCCGCGCGCTCTGGATCCAGCGCCTGAACGCGGCCGTGCGCCCGTACGGCATGACCTACAGCGTGTTTATCAACGGCTTGTCGAAGTCGGGCATCACGGTGGACCGCAAGGTGCTGTCGGATCTCGCCATCAACGAGCCGGCGGCGTTCCAGGCGATTGCCGAGAAGGCCAAGGCCGCACTCGCGGCCTGAGTCCGCCGCGGCCCAAGGGCACCGACGGCCCGAGGCACTGTCGGCCTGGCATCAGCGGGCCCGTGCCTTGAGCGTGCGCTGCCAGTAACGCTGGGCGACCTTCGCCCGGCAATACGCAGCGAACGAAATATACATGGTGCCCTCCTCGTGGCTGAACTTTCGGTCGCAGGCGTCCTTTTCGCGCTGATAGGTCCGCTTCTGCCGCGCGTTGAAGCGGGCCAGGAAGTCGCCCTCGCATCTCGTCTCAACGGCATCAGCGAGTGCGACGTCTCCGGTCGCCCCGGATGAGCAGGCGGACGCTATTTGCATGGCGCGCTTGCAGCTCGGAGCCGCCTTCAGCGCGGTCATGACATCGTCCCTCGACTTCGCCGGACAGTCTTCGGCGGCGGCCGGTACGGCAAACGACAGGACGAGGGCCAGAACGGCCATTCCGGGTCCAAAACGCATCTCGAGCTCCGTGATCGAACTCATCTTGGTGCGCCGCCGCTTGAATTGGTTCGCGAGCACCCAAGGCCCTTAACGGGCTTTTTGCTTGACGTTTTGGTCCCCGAGCGGCGACAACCCGGCGGCCATTTTGCGAGAGAGATTTGACCGTGTCCGACCTTGCCACACTCGAAAAGTCCATTCTCGACGATATCGCTGCCGCCGGCGATGAAGCCGCCCTCGAAGCCGTACGCGTCGCAGCGCTCGGCAAGAAGGGTTCGATCTCGGCACTGCTCGCGACCCTCGGCAAAATGTCGCCGGACGAGCGCAAGACGCAGGGCGCGGCCATCAATCTCGCCAAAGACAAGGTTACCCAGGCGCTTACCGCCCGCCGCGACATTCTCAAATCCGCAGCGCTCGATGCCCGTCTCGCCTCCGAGACCATCGATGTCACGCTGCCACTGCGGGAGGCACCCGCCGAAGCCGGCCGGATCCATCCGCTGAGCCAGGTGTTCGAGGAGGTCAACACGATCTTCGCCGACATGGGATTTTCGATAGCCGAAGGTCCCGATATCGAGACCGACGACTACAACTTCACCAAGCTGAATTTCCCGGAAGGACATCCGGCGCGGGAAATGCACGACACCTTCTTCTTCAACCCGAAGGAAGACGGTTCGCGCATGCTGCTGCGCACGCATACGTCACCGGTGCAGGTGCGCACGATGTTGTCGCAGAAGCCACCCATCCGCGTGGTCTGCCCCGGCCGCACCTATCGCATCGATTCGGACGCGACCCATACGCCGCAATTCCACCAGGTCGAGGGCCTCGTCATCGACAAAGGCTCGCATCTTGGCCACCTCAAATGGATCCTGCACGAGTTCTGCAAGGCGTTCTTCGAGGTTGACCATATCAACATGCGGTTCCGACCGTCGTTCTTCCCGTTCACCGAGCCCTCGCTCGAGGTCGACATCCAGTGTCGCCGCGACAAGGGCGAGATCCGTTTCGGCGAAGGCGAGGACTGGCTCGAAATTCTCGGCTGCGGCATGGTGCATCCGAACGTGCTGCGCGCCTGCGACATCGATCCCGACGTCTATCAGGGCTTTGCCTGGGGCATGGGCCTCGACCGCATCGCGATGCTGAAATACGGCATCGCCGACTTGCGGCAATTGTTCGAGAGCGACGTACGCTGGCTCAATCACTACGGCTTCAAGCCGCTCGACGTCCCGACGCTCGCGGGGGGATTGAGCACGTGATGTCAGTTCCTGAGAAATATCAGGGTTTGCGCTCCTTCGCCTTCGGCGATGGACCGGAGCTTGCCGACGAGCTGCTCGACCTCGTGATCAGGGGCGTGAAGACCGCGACCTGCTCTACCGAGGACGAGCCGAACACGTCGACGCCGGGCGAGCAATGGATCGTGCTCGACGGGCGCGGCGCGCCCCGCTGCGTGATTGAGACGATCGAAGTCACCTACCGCCGCTTCCCCGAAGTGGGTGCCGCCTTTGCCTATGAAGAAGGCGAAGGCGACCGCAGCCTCGATTATTGGCGGCGGGCGCACCACAACTATTTCGGCCGGCAAGGCAAGTTTCGCGAAGACATGATGCTGATGTGCGAACGCTTCCGGCTGGTTGAGGTATTTGCACAGACGGAAACGTCATGAACGGGCTTGAGATGCTATCGGGCTCTGTCATGCCTTCTCTCGCCACTGTCTTTGCGGAGAGAGCCCCCACCCTAACCCTCCCCCGCAAGCGGGAGAGGGAATGGACCGCGTTCGGGGCGACTAGTTCGCGTCACAAGGATATGAACCATCTCTCCGCGCGACCGCTCGGACTCCCTCTCCCGCTTGCGGGGGAGGGCTGGGGTGGGGGTGTCTCCGCATCGGAGGTCTCAATGGCTGACGAAAATTCGCCGACCTGGAAGATACCCTCCAGACTCCGTTCAAACGCGCGCGCGCTCCGGAAAAACTCCACCGACGCGGAACGCCTTCTCTGGGCTGCGCTACGCGGCCATCGTCTGAACGGCGCCGGCTTCCGTCGCCAGGTCCCGATCGAAAACTACATCGCCGATTTCGTCTGTCACACAGCCAAACTCGTGATCGAGCTCGACGGCGGCCAACATTTTTCCGATCAGGCCGAGCGAGCCGACGCTGCCCGATCGGCCGTGATCGAAGCGCAGGGCTTCAAGGTTCTTCGCTTCAGCAATCATGAAGTGATGACAAACCGCGTCGGCGTGCTCGAAACGATTGCCGCTGCCGTTGCGGAGAGAGCCCCCACCCTGACCCTCCCCCGCAAGCGGGAGAGGGGACAAGAGAAGCAGACACCATGAAATTCACGCTCTCCTGGCTGAAGGAACATCTCGACACCGACGAGCCGCTGGAAAAGCTTGCCGACAAGCTCACCATGATCGGGCTTGAGGTCGAGAACATCGAGGACAAGGCGAAGGCGCTTGCGCCGTTTTCGATTGCGCGGGTGATCTCCGCCGAGCAGCATCCGAATGCCGACCGTCTGCGCGTCTGCATGGTCGATACCGGCGACGGCGGCGCGCCGGTGCAGGTCGTCTGCGGCGCGCCGAATGCGCGCGCCGGCCTCATCAGTGTGTTCTCGCCGCCCGGCACATTCATCCCCGGCAAGAACATGACGCTCGGTGTCGGCACGATCAGGGGCGTCGAGAGCCGCGGCATGCTGTGCTCGGCGGCCGAGCTGCAGATTTCCGAGGACCATGACGGCATCATGGAGTTGCCGGCCGATGCGCCGATCGGCAAACCCTACGCCGAATGGGCGGGCCTCGGCGATCCCGTGATCGAAATCAATCTGACACCGAACCGGCAGGACTGCACCGGCGTGCACGGCATCGCGCGCGACCTCTCCGCCGCCGACATGGGCAAGCTCATTGATCCCGGCATCAAACAGATCAAAGGCGAATTCCCCTGCCCTGTGAAGGTGACGGTGGAAGACGCAACGCTCTGTCCGGGCTTCGCGCTGCGGCTGGTGCGCGGCGTCAAAAACGGTCCCTCACCGGAGTGGATGCAGAAGCGGCTGGCCTCGATCGGGTTGCGCCCGATCAACGCGCTGGTCGATATCACCAACTTCATGACCTACGACCGCGCGCGTCCCTTGCATGTGTTCGATGCCAAGAAGGTGACGGGCAATCTCACCGTGCGCCGTGCCAAGGAGGGCGAGAGCCTGCTGGCGCTCGACGGCCGCACCTACGCGCTCGATCCCTCGATCTGCGTGATCTCGGACGAGCACGGCGTCGAATCGCTCGCCGGCATCATGGGCGGCGAAACCTCCGGCTGCGACGAGAACACCACCGACGTGCTGATCGAATCGGCGCTGTGGAACGCGATCAATATCGCGCAGACCGGGCGCAAGCTCGGCATTAATTCGGATGCGCGCTACCGCTTCGAGCGCGGCGTCGATCCGGCCTTCATGGTGCCGGGGCTGGAGCTTGCGACCAAGATGGTGCTGGAGCTCTGCGGCGGCAGGCCGTCGGAGACGGTTGTCGTCGGTAACGCCTTCGGCGACGACCGCATCATCGATTTCCCGCTGAACGAGGTCAAACGCCTGGCCGGAATCGAGGTGCCGCTGGTCGAGATGAAGCGCATCCTCGGCCATCTCGGCTTCATGGTCGCAGGTAGCGGGCCAGTGGTGAAGATCGCTGTCCCCTCCTGGCGCACCGACGTGCACGGCAAGGCCGACATCGTCGAGGAGATCGTGCGCATCGTCGGTGTCGACAAGGTGCCGGAGACGCCGTTCGAGCGTGGCGACGACGCCCGCAAGCCGGTGCTGACCACGATGCAGAATCGCACCCGCCGCGCCAAGCGCGCGCTGGCGGCGCGCGGCATGGTAGAGGCCGTGACCTGGTCGTTCATTACAAAGCCGCATGCCGAACTGTTCGGCGGCGGCCAGGCCGAGCTTGCGCTCGCCAACCCGATCGCGTCCGACATGTCCGATATGCGACCGAGCCTGCTGCCCGGCCTCATCGCCGCCGCGCAAACTAATGCCAACCGCGGTTACTCTGACGTCGCGCTGTTCGAGGTCGGCCAGGTCTTCAAGGGCGACAAGCCCGAGAACCAGTTCGTTGCGGCCGCCGGCGTGCGCCATGGCTACGCCTCCTCGAAGGGCATGGGCCGGCACTGGTCCGGTTCCGACATGACGGATGCGCTCGACGCAAAGGCTGATGCGTTCGCGGTGCTCGCGGCCGCCGGCGCGCCGATGCAGGCGCTGCAGATCGTGCCGAGCGGTGCAAGCTGGCTGCATCCGGGACGCTCCGGCACGATCCAGATCGGCCCGCAAAACGTGCTCGGCTATTTCGGAGAACTGCATCCGCGCGCGCTGGAAGAGCTTGGCGCCGACGGCCCACTGATGGCGTTCGAGGTGATCCTCGACCGCATTCCCGATGCCAAGAAGAAGCCGACCCGCGCCAAGCCGCTGCTCGAACTCTCCGCATTCCAGCCGGTGTCGCGCGACTTCGCATTCATCGTCGATCGCAGCGTGAAGGCCGGCGACATGGTTCGCGCCGCGCAGGGCGTCGACAAGAAGCTGATCACGGAGGTGTCCGTGTTCGACGTCTACGAGGGCAAGGGCATTGATCCCGCCAAGAAGTCGGTCGCGATCGCCGTGACGATCCAGCCGCGGGAGAAGACACTGACCGACCAGGAGATCGACGCGGTGGCCGCGAAGATCGTGGCCGAGGTGACGAAGAAGACCGGCGGCACCCTGCGGGGATGATACCGCATGACCCCTGCGGTGCTCATTCCGGCTGACGTCGGTATCAACGCGGCGATCGCGATTTGCGCGGTCGCCTTCGTCTCCGGGACGGCGCGGGGATTTTCCGGGTTCGGCTCGGCACTGATCTTCATGCCACTTGCCAGCAGCATGGCCGACCCGCGTCTGGTTGCAGCATTGCTGCTGATTATCGATTTCGTCGCCGCCGCACCGCTGTTGCCTAACGCATGGCAGAAAGCCGACCGCAAGGCGACGGCAGTCATGGTGCTCGGCGCTCTGATCGGTGTCCCCATCGGCACCTATTTTCTGAGCCGGCTCGAACCGGTGACGACACGCTGGATCATTTCCGTCTTCGTGTTCGCGCTGCTGCTGCTACTGCTGTCTGGCTGGCGCTACCGCGGCAAGGACCATGCGGCGGTTGCGGTCGGCATTGGTGGACTCTCGGGCTTTTGCAGCGGCCTCGCCCAGACCGGCGGCCCGCCGATCGTCGGCTACTGGCTTGGCCGTCCGATTCCATCCGTCATTGCCCGCGCCAATATCGTGCTGTTCTTCGGTGCGTCGGATTTCTTCTCCGCGATCAGCTACGCGGCGACCGGGTTGATCACGATGGACTCAATCAAGTTCGCATTCGTGGTCGGTCCGGTCTACGGCTTCGGCGTCTGGTTCGGTGCCTCGCTGTTCGGCAAGGCCAGCGAAACCGTGTTCCGCGCGATCTGCTACGCACTGATCGCCGCGGCCGTGATCTTTGGCCTCCCGGCGCTCGATGGCGTGCTGCGGTAAGCCGTCGTCCCTGCGAACGCAGGGACCCATAACCACAAACGTTTGGGATTCGATTCGATGTAGCCCCAGCCTGCTACAAGGCTATCAACTGTGGTTGTGGGTCCCGGCTCGCGCTTCGCTTGGCCGGGACGACGGAAAAGTTTTATCCAGCATCAGATCGCAATACGCATACCCATCGCGCTCGACGCGTTCGCCTGTCTTGATCGGAATTCGCCGCGAGAACATCGGACCCGCGACCACGCAGGTGTGAAACTCGCCATTCTCGCCGCAGGGGTCGACGGCTTCAGGCAAATCGGCCAGCAAAGTCGCATCGAATTTGCGCCCGGCAAACTCCACCGGCATCTTCTTCAAGTCGACGGTCGCGATGTGCGCTTCCAGCCCGCTTTCAATCATCTCGCGCGCCAACTCGCCCGTCGGCCGCTCCCAGAGCGGAAACACCGGTGTGATGCCGGTACCGGCCAGCTTCTGCTCGCGATAGGCGCGGATGTCGGCAAGAAAGAGATCGCCGAAGATCATATGCGTAACGCCATCGGCGACGGCCTGCGCAACCGCCTCGCCTATGCGCCCCTCATAGACTTCATTTGGACAGGGATAGGGGATCGGCACGATCCGCTGCGGCAGACCGGCGGCCTCGCACTGTGCCTGCAATATCTCCTGCCGCACGCCGTGAATCGAGACCCGGCCGAACGTCTCCGTCACCGTGGTCAGCGCACCCACGACATCGAATTCGCCCGCGCGCATCACCTCATGCAGCGCGAAGGCCGAATCCTTGCCGCTCGACCAGGAGATCAGTGCCTTGGGACGGATCATCAGTTGATCGGAGATGCCGAGCTGCGCCGCCGCTGCTTTAACGGCCGCGGCTCCGGCTCCGGATCCCTTAACGCGCCGATCCGTCGTAGCGCCGCCTCCGCCGCGCGCTCGCCGCTCTCCCAGGCGCCGTCGATCGTCCCCCACAGCGTTTCATGGGTGGCCTCGCCGGCGAGATAGATGCAGCCGAACGGGTCGGTGAGAACTTTTCGCGAGGATTGTGCGCCGGGACCGGCCGCCGATATTGCGCCGAGTGCAAACGGTGCCGCGTTCCAGCGCGTCGCGCTCGATTTCTTCACCGCGGCGGCCGCCTCACTCCCAAACAATTTTGTCAGCCATTCCACCGCAAACGCCACCATGGCCTTCTCGCCCTGCGCTGAGAGATCGCGGCCGAACGAGCCGCCGACATCGATGGTGCAGAGCGATGAGCCGCCGATGTTGGCGAATATCAGCCCCGTCCTGGTCGAATCGCTCTTCTCGATGACGATGTCGTCGCGCGCCAGGCCCAGCGGATTGCCCGGCATCTGCAGTGCGATCCGGTCATAGCTGCCCAGACTCAACCTCGAGGCGGCCTCGAGCGTTTTCTTGGGGATGTCGGGAGCGAACTTGATATTGCCCGCCGCCAGTACGTTGGTCGATACGGTGATGACGGCGGCGCGTGCCGCGATTTTGCCGGCCGGTGTTTCCACGCTGGCGTCGCGATTGCTCCAGACGATGCGACCAGCCGGCGTCGACAGCGATACCGGCACCTGCTCGCCGAGCTTTGCGATCAGCGTGCCGAGCCCCTGGCGGCAGGCGATCGCAGTATTGCGATCTAGCGCGCGAGCCTTGTCGCCGACCGAGAGGTCCCTCAAATCCTTACCCGCGAGATTGGCCCCTAGTAGAAATTCCGCTGTGCCGGCCCAATCGCCGATTTCCTTCGGCATCACCGACGCGCAGGAGACATCGGACCGCCGCGCGGCTTCATCAATGGCGCGGTTGGCGCGCACCAGCGCTGCAAGAAATTCCTCGGTCTCGCCAGCGCGCGCATAGCGGCGGCCGATGCGGATCTTCTGTCCCGACGGCGCGCTCGTGATCTCGAGGCCGGCAGCTCGCGCCAGCTTGATCATCGGATTGGTTTCGGGATTGTGCATCCAGCGCGCGCCGCGATCGAACGGCGCGTCGAACGTCGACGTATCAGTCTGGCAGCGGCCGCCGATCTGGCTTGCCGCTTCCACGACGATCACCCTGCGGTTGGCTGCCATGATCCGCCGCGCCGCAGCAATGCCGGCGGCACCTGCGCCGATCACGACGATGTCGGCATCCCGCGGCAAGGGTGCTGCTCCCACACGTCCCCCGGAGAAAACCGGGACCATCGCCAGGCCTGCGGACGCCGACAGAAAAGTGCGGCGGGTCAATGTCATGTCATGGTTTCCACGGCCTGAAGGAAGCAGAGAACAGCTCGCGAACTGTGCCGCAACTCACGCCACGCAGCAACACTCATGGTAAATCAATCATGATTGATCCATCGATCGCGTGAACCAAATTGAAATGGCTTGCGACCATGATAAGGAAACAAAAAAAGCGGAAGAAAAGCCGCTCCGGGGGAGTTACATGGGCGTAATGCTCGACACGATCGGCCAGTTGATTGCCCGCTACCTGCAGAAAGAGGTGCCGGGCTACGAGCCTTTCACACCCAGCGATCCCGAGCATCTACGCGGTGTCATTGCGGCCGGCGATGTGCTGCTAGTCGAGGGCAACAACCGCATCTCCGGCATCATCAAGTATCTCACTCAATCCACCTGGTCGCATGCCGCGCTTTATGTCGGCCCGATCGACGGCGCCAGCGAGCCCGATGGCGAGCCGCATGTGCTGATCGAGGCCAATATCGGCGAAGGCGTAACCTCGGCGCCGCTGTCGAAATATTATCCCTATCACACCCGCCTCTGCCGCCCGATCGGCCTGTCCTACGAGGACCGCACCACGGTGTGCCGCTATGCCATCAACCGCATCGGCTTCGGCTACGATACCAAGAACATCGTCGACCTGATGCGCTACCTGATTCCGCTGCCGGTGCCGCAGCGCTGGCGACGGCGCATGATCGCGTTCGGCTCCGGCGATCCCACCAAGATGATCTGCTCGGCATTGATCGCGCAGGCGTTCGACGCCGTGCGCTATCCAATACTGCCCAAGATCACCCGCGCCGCCTCACGGAAGGCACGGCGCGAGATCCTGCATATCCGCGATTCCTCGCTCTACATGCCGCGCGACTTCGACATCTCGCCCTATTTCGAAGTCGTCAAACCCACCATCGTGCACGGCTTCGACTACACGGCCTTGCACTGGGCCGACAAGCAGAAGCCGCTCGCGGAGGTAGCGGGCCAATTCGGTGTGTTTCCAGAGGTCAAGTCGCCGCCGCTTGTTCCTGAAGAGATTGACCAGGAGGCGCCGCTTCCGGTTGCGGCTGAAGAAGTGATCGTTGAAGAAGTGACCATCGAACCCAGGATGATCGAGCGCGTCACCGTGTCGGAACACTATCTTGCCGTCGAGTACGTGGCGGTCCGCCCGCCCGATCGCCGCATGAAGCCGCGCATACCGGAGCGAGTGGCCTGATATGAGTAGCCCGGATGAGCGAAGCGACATCCGGGGTCGCTGCGGCAGATTTCCCGGATGTCGCTTCGCTCATCCGGGCTACAAATCCCTAAAACCTCCCCGCTAGCGTCAGCCGCACCGCAAGCGGCTCCGCCGGATGAACATGGCGGTCGGCGACGCCGCCGATCGGTTCGCCCGGCAATCGCGACAGATAGTAGTATTCGATCTGGTTGGTCTTCGCGTTGAAGAGATTGAGCACATCGAGCTGCAGCTTCAGCCCGTTGTCGAACCTGTAACCCGCGCGCGCATTGAAGATCAACGACGCTAGCGAACGGACGCTATCGTCCTCGATCAGGGGACGCGACCCGAAATAGCGCGCCCGCAGCGCGCCGAACCAGCCGGTCTCGCTGCCGAACGTAACGCCGCCGGCCGCTACCCAGGCAGGCGCGCCCGGGATGAAGTTGCCGGCGGGATCGAAATCGGTGAAACGGGCGCGCGTATAGGCGACGTCGAGATCGAGCCGCATCCACGGCAACACCTGGTACTGGTTGGTCCATTCCACGCCGACTCGCCGGCTCGGCCGGCTGGCTTCAGTAGTCCCAGCGTCGCCGACGAACAGCAGCTCCGAATCGAAATCGAGCACGAACGCAGCGAGCGAGCTGGTGAGACCTTCGACCGCCTTGGTACGAACGCCGATTTCGGCGCCCTTTGAACGGACCAATAGCGGCACACGATCCTGCGGCGTCACCTTGTCGACGGGATCGACGGTGATCGTCGCGCCTCTGATATCGTTGGAGTGCAGGCCGTAGCCGGCATTGCCGTAGAGTTCGGTCTTGTACCAAGGCCCGAACACTATGCCGGCTTTCGGACTCGTCATCGACGCCTGTGCATTCCCCGAATTCGCCGGCGTATCGCTGAGCACCCTTCCCGCGAAATAATCCTCGCGGATGCCGATCGTGGTGCGCAGCCAGTCGGTCCAGCGCGCCGTCGTGTCAGCCCAGAGGCCGACATTGCCCTCCCTGACGCTGTCTTCGCGCACGGTCGAAAGCGTCTCACGCTGCAAGGTCTTGAACAGGCCGACACGAATATCGTCGCCGCGCGTCTGCAGCCCGACGCGGGTCTGCGTTTCGATGCCGCCCACGCGTGCGTCGAAGGCATGGCTGGCGTTGAGGCCATAGACCGTGCGCCGGTCCATCTGGCTGAACTGATCGCCATTGACGGGGTCATCGAGGAAATAGGTGAAGTTGTTGTAGAGCCGGAGCGACGAGCTGATCGCGTAGGCATTGACCTTGCTCTGCCCGTACTCGCTGGACTGCGCCCAGTTGCTCGACAGCGAGAACCGGCTCGAGACGCCACCGTCGGTCGGATCGAGCGTGCCGAACCGGCCTATTAAACTTTGATCGATCGCGCGCTGCGCCACCTGATCGGTCGAATTCCAGCCGTTGGAATAGGCCATCGCCGACAGCGCGAAGCCATCGGTCGCGGTACCCTGGCTATAACGCAGCACGCCATTGATCTTGCGCAAATTGTCCGGCACGTCCCACGGGCCGCTGTATTTGACGCCTTCGACAGCTGCGAGCAACGTGCCCGCACCGACCGCGGTCGATCCTGCCGCTAACCCACGGTGATAGCCAAAAGTGCCGTTGGTCGTCTCCAGAATGTTCTTCGGCAGCCGATTGACATAGTCGATTGCGACCGAACCGGCGGAGCCGAAATCGCCGACGTCGGCGAAATACGGCCCCTTCCGCACATTTACCGACTTGATCAGCTCCGGAATCAGGAAATTGATGTCGGCGTAGCCCTGTCCGTGGCCGTGGGTCGGCATGTTGACTGGCATGCCGTCGACGCTGATGGCAAGATCGGTACCGTGGTCGAGATTGAAGCCGCGCAGGAAATACTGGTTGGCTTTGCCTTCGCCGGAATGCTGGGTGACGATCAGCCCTGGTACCACCTCCAGCGCCTCGCCGGGGCGCGCGAACGGCCGGGCGTTCACCTCGGCGCCACTGATGGTCATGGCGCTCGCGGCGGTTGGTTGCATGTATGCCGGCCCAGCGGTCGCGGAGGCGGACGTCACGCCGCCACTGACCTGCGGCGGCACAGTCACGGTGGGTTGAATTGCGGATGGATTTCGCGCGACCTGCTCACGATGCGGCGGCTTGGGACGGCTGAGCGGCCTCGTCTCAGGAGAATCGACGGTCACTGCGGGAAGCTGGCTCGAGCCCGACGCGACCGCGCTCTGCGCTACGGCTGGAGACTCCATGACCAACAACGATGCGGCGGCCGAAATTGCTCCCCAAACAAACCGACGCAACGCGCATGCCCCCGCATGATAACTGCTACAATCGGCACACGACCGCATCAGTTCAGAGTACCCCAGCACCTCACGCTAGCAGGCGCAGTATGATGTTACAATAAGAATGTCATACTGATGCCCTCGACGGAATTTTCCATGCAACGGATCACCATCACCATCGAAGACGATCTGCTCGCCGAGATCGACGCGGCGGCGGAGGCGCGCGGTTATCAGAACCGTTCCGAGATCATCCGCGATCTCGCCCGCGCCGGCCTGCAGCAGAGCGCCGAGGATGTCGCACCCTCCGGCCAATGCGTCGCCGCGCTGGTTTACGTCTACGATCACGCCGCGCGCGATCTCTCAAAACGGCTGGTGCAGAGTTTCCACGGCCACCACGATCTGTCGCTGGCGACGCTGCACGTGCATCTCGACGACGATCGCTGCATGGAAGTGACCGCGCTCAAAGGCGCGAGCGGCGAGGTCCGGCATCTGGCCGAACACGTCATTGCCGAGCGCGGCGTGCGCTACGGCCGCGTGGTAATGATTCCGACGGGATCGGACAAGAAGCCGAAGACGCGCAAGCACGGCCACCGGCACGACTGAGGACTCATCAACTTAGCTGTGCGCCCGGAGCCACCAGGCGCGCATTCGCGTGACCCGTTGGCTCCATCCTGCTTACAGAGATTCGCACTATCTGTCGGAGCGGCTGATCACGGCCATCAGTTCGGCGATCTTCTCGCGTTGGTCGGCCTTGTTGCCGCTGGTGATCGCGTGCTCGACGCAATGCGCGACGTGATCGCGCAGGACTTCCTCCTCGACCCGCCGCAGGGCCGCCCGCACGGCGGAAATCTGCGTCACGATGTCGATGCAGTAGCGGTCCTCCTCAACCATTTTTGAGAGGCCGCGGACCTGCCCCTCGATCCGGCTGAGACGTTTCTGACACGATGCCTTGATGTCTTTTCGCATGCGGCCTATATACCCCTACAGGGTATGGGTTTCAAGTGCCGGAGCAAAACGATGGACAAGAACAAAAACGCCGACGGAAACGGCGCCTCAAGGAGCGGCTGTTGCGGCGGCCATGGCCATGGCGGCCACAGCCACGCGGCACATAGCCACCACGACCATCGGGCCCACGATACGGCTACGGTGCGCGACCCCGTCTGCGGCATGACCGTGAATCCTGCGACCAGCAAGCATCGCTTCGATTACAAGGGCGAGACCTATCATTTCTGCTCGTCCGGCTGCCGCGCGAAATTCGCTGCCGATCCTCTCGCCTATCTGGAAAAAGACAAGCGGCCAAAGCCCGCCGTACCGGAAGGCACGATCTATACCTGTCCGATGCACCCGGAGATCCGTCAGGTCGGACCCGGAAGCTGCCCGATCTGCGGCATGGCGCTGGAGCCGGAGGTGGCAAGCCTCGATGCACCGCCCAATCCCGAACTCGCCGACATGACACGCCGTTTCTGGATCGGTCTCGTGCTCGCGCTGCCGGCGGTCGTCCTCGAAATGGGCGGCCATCTCGTCGGCGGCCATGGCTGGGTCGATCAAACGCTATCGAACTGGATCCAGTTCGCATCTGCAACGCCCGTGGTGCTCTGGGCCGGCTGGCCGTTCTTCGTGCGCGGCTGGCAGTCGCTGGTGACGCGCAATCTCAACATGTTCACGCTGATCGCGATGGGCACCGGCGTCGCTTACGTCTACAGCGTCATCGGCACGGTTGCGCCCGGCATTTTCCCGGCCACGTTCCGCGGCCATGGCGGCGCGGTCGCGGTCTATTTCGAAGCAGCAGCGGTCATCACCGTGCTCGTGCTGCTCGGCCAGGTGCTCGAACTGCGCGCCCGCGAGGCGACCTCCGGGGCGATCAAGGCGCTGCTACAGCTCGCGCCAAAGACCGCCCGCCGGATCGGCGACGATGGCGATGACCACGAGGTCGCGATCGACACGCTCGCGGTCGGCGACAAACTGCGCGTACGGCCGGGCGAGAAGGTGCCGGTCGATGGCGCCATTATCGAAGGCCGCTCTTCGCTCGATGAATCGCTGGTCACGGGCGAATCCATGCCCGTCACCAAGGAAGTCGGCAGCAAAGTCATTGCCGGCACGCTGAATCAATCCGGCGGCTTCGTGATGCGCGCCGAAAAGGTCGGGCGCGACACGCTGCTTTCGCAGATCGTGAAGATGGTGGCGGACGCGCAGCGTTCCCGCGCGCCCATCCAGCGGCTAGCTGATCAGGTATCCGGCTGGTTCGTGCCAGCCGTGATTGTCGTGGCGCTGCTCGCGTTCGGCGCCTGGAGCTGGGTCGGACCCGAACCGCGTCTGGCATTTGGCCTCGTCGCTGCCGTCAGCGTGCTCATCATCGCCTGTCCCTGCGCGCTTGGTCTAGCCACGCCGATGTCGATCATGGTCGGCGTCGGGCGCGGCGCACAGGCCGGCGTGCTGATCAAGAACGCCGAAGCGCTGGAGCGGATGGAGAAGGTCGATACGCTGGTGGTCGACAAAACGGGCACGCTCACCGAAGGCAAGCCGAAGGTGATCGCCATCGTGCCAGCCACAGGCTTCGACGAAGCGGAGATTCTGCGGCTGGCCGCCACGGTCGAACGCGCGAGCGAACACCCGCTGGCCGATGCGATCGTACGCGCCGCCAATGAACGCCATCTCGATCTCGGCAAGGTCGATGCGTTCGACTCGCCGACCGGCAAGGGCGCCACCGGCAAGGTGGACGGCAAAGCAATCGTGCTCGGCAACGCGAACTTCCTGCACTCGCTCGGCATCGACGCGCGTCCGTTGAACGACCAGGGCGAGCGCCTGCGCGGCGAGGGCGCGACCGTAATCAGTATGGCCGTCGACGGCAGGCTGGCTGGTCTGTTCGCGATTGCCGATCCGGTGAAAGCGTCGACGCCGGAAGCGCTGAAGGCGCTGGCGGCTGAGGGCATCAAAGTCATCATGCTGACCGGCGACAACCGGACCACCGCCAACGCCGTTGCGAAGAGCCTCGGCATATCAGATGTCGAAGCAGAAGTGCTGCCTGATCAAAAGAGCGCGGTGGTGGCAAAGCTGCAGAAGGCGGGAAAGATCGTCGCAATGGCCGGCGACGGCGTCAACGACGCGCCGGCGCTGGCCGCCGCTGAAGTCGGCATCGCCATGGGCACCGGCACCGATGTCGCGATGGAAAGCGCCGGGGTCACGCTGTTGAAGGGCGACCTTGTCGGCATCGTCCGCGCGCGCCGCCTGTCAGAGGCAACGATGAGCAACATCCGGCAGAACCTGTTCTTCGCCTTCATCTACAACGCCGCCGGCATTCCGATCGCCGCTGGCATTCTTTATCCGACGTTCGGCCTGCTGCTGTCGCCGATCATCGCAGCCGCCGCGATGGCGCTGTCGTCAGTGAGCGTCGTCGCCAACGCGCTGCGGCTACGTCTGACGCGGCTGTAGTATGCTTTGGCCGCCGAGGGCAAGACGATACTCTTGCCGCGCAGACGGTGAGCTCCCTCCCCCCTTGCGGGGGAGGGCTAGGGAGAGGGGTGGCGGCAACGGCGGTGTTTGTGGCTTACCCCTCTCCCTAACCCTCCCCCGCAAGGGGGGAGGGAACATACCTCCCGAGCCGCGATGACTTCGTTCCCACGCGAAGGAGAACGAAGCGCTTTTCACGCCGCCCTCGCCCTCCCGCGCGGCAGACCTGCCCGCGCCAGACCACCACAGAGCGCCTCACCTGGCATTTCCGATTTGAGGATCTCGCGCACCGCGACCAACTTCTCGATATCGATGCCGGTGGCAAATCCCTTGCTCTCGCACAGGAACACCAGATCCTCGAACACGACATTCCGGTCGCGCCGGGCGCGAACGGGCAGCCGCCGAAGCCGCCGAACGATCCATCGAGCACGCGCGCGCCGGCCGGCAGGCTCTTGCCGAAGCCCGTGCACGTATCTACCTCTCGCGCGAGAGTCTGTTCACAAGGGTAGAACCGTCATGTTGGACGCCGCCGTCAAGGCGCTTTCGCAGATCCTGTCGCCGCCGATGCGCACCATCCTGTGGCGCTCGATCGGGCTGGCACTGGTGCTGATCACGGTGCTGGCGATCGGGTTGCAGCGGCTGCTGAGCTGGTTTGCAGACTATGGCGAGGGCTGGGCCGAGGCGATGCTCGGGCCGGGCTTTCACACCTCACTCCACATCCTGTCCTGGATCATATCGATCGCGGCCGGGCTTGGCGTCGTCCTCGGCGGCATCTTCCTGATGCCCGCGGTCACTTCGCTGGTCGCGAGCATCTTCGTCGACGACGTCGCCGAGCATGTCGAGCGCGAACATTATCCGGCAGAGCGTCCCGGCGACGCGCTGCCGCTCGGCATCTCGATTCCCGAGGGCATCAAGACAGCGCTGCTGGCGATCCTGGTCTATCTAATCGCCCTGCCCTTCGTGCTGTTCGCCGGCGCGGGCTTTATCATCTTCTTCATCGCCGCCGCCTGGCTATTGGGGCGTGAATATTTCGAGCTGGCGGCAATGCGCTTCCGCTCGCCGGCTGAAGCCAAGGCAATGCGCCGGGATCATGCGGCGACCGTGTTCACTGCAGGTCTATTCATCGCAGCCTTCGTGGCGATCCCGATCGTCAACCTGGCGACGCCGGTGTTCGGCATGGCGTTCATGGTCCACATGCACAAGCGATTATCGGGCCCACGTCCGGAGCTGATCGAGCCGGCGAAGAAGATGCCGGTGACCTAACATGGTGAGGAGTGCGTCTTCGCGCGTCTCGAAACCCTGAAGCCCGCGGCCCATCCTTCGAGAGGCCGCTTCGCGGCTCCTCAGGATGACGGCGGAGCAAGCGGCCAGAAAGCCGTCATTGCGAGCGCAGCGAAGCAATCCACCTCGCCACGCGGGGATAGATGGATTGCTTCGTCGCTAACGCTCCTCGCAATGACGGGCATTGCGCCCCGCATCCCTCACACCGTCTTCTCCGGCCAGCGGCAGAGATCGTTGATCAAACAAACCTCGCAACGCGGCTTGCGCGCCAAGCAGGTGTAGCGCCCGTGCAGGATCAGCCAGTGATGGGCGTGCCGCATGAATTCCGACGGAATCACCTTCTCCAGCCCACGCTCGACCTCGAGCGGCGTGTTGCCGCGCGCGAGTCCCGTACGGTTGCCGACCCGGAACACGTGTGTATCCACCGCCATCGTATGCTCGCCATAGGCCATGTTGAGCACGACATTGGCGGTCTTGCGCCCGGCGCCGGGCAACGACTCGATTTCGGCGCGGGTGCGCGGCACCTCGCCGCCGAACTCGTCGATCAGCTTCTGCGATAGCGCGATGACGTTCTTGGCCTTGTTGCGGTAGAGCCCGATGGTTCTGATGTAGTCGCGCAGCTTCTCTTCGCCGAGCGCGAGCATCTTCTGCGGCGTATCAGCGACCGCAAATAGCGTACGCGTCGCCTTGTTGACACCGGCGTCGGTCGCCTGCGCCGACAGCACCACGGCGACCAGGAGCGTATAGGGGTTGAGATGTTCCAGCTCGCCCTTCGGCTCGGGATTGGCCTTGCGAAACCGGCTGAATGCCTCGTGGATCTCTGCCGGGGTCCATGGCTTTGGAGATTTGGCCGATTTCCTCGCGGGCTTCGGCGCTGCCTTGGCGGCCTTCTTTGCCGCTTTCTTCGGCACGGATGGAACGCCGGCTTTTTTGGCGCTGACGGAACGGGTGATTTTGGCCATGATCGGGATATACTGATACGCGATGACCGCAAGCAACGACTTTGATCCGACGCTGGACCAGCCGACGCTGTTTTCGGCGCGGGTGACGCCGCATCGCTCCCTCAACCGCACCGGCTTTCTGGTGCTGATGGGCTTTATCTGCGCGGTGAGTTTTGTGGCCGGCGTCGCCTTCCTGATGATGGGCGCTTGGCCGGTGCTCGGCTTTTTCGGCCTCGACGCACTGGTGATCTACTGGGCGTTCAAGGTCAATTTTCGCAGTGCCGATGCCACCGAGGACATCCTGGTGACACCGTCGGAATTGCGGGTGCGGCGGGTCAGCCATCGCGGCCATCTGATCGAATGGTCGTCCAATCCGCTCTGGGTGCAGCTCGAACAGACCGGCGATCCGGAGTTCGGCATCGAGCATCTCTACCTGGTATCCCGCGGCCGCCGGGTTTCCATCGGCCACGTCCTTGGACCGGATGAAAAGGCCAGTTTTGCCAAAGCCTTACTAGCCGCGCTGCAAACCGCCAAACGGGGCGTCACCTACAACCCGGTTAATTGAGCGTTGTCAGAAATCGGGTGGTTTGAGCCGCGCATGAGCCCTAAATCAGACCCATGATGACACTCGCGATACATGACCAGCGCCTGGCCAAGCCGGGCCCGCAAAACACCGCGGCGCTGCGCGATTATGACTCAGTGCGCCGCGCGATTGCGTTCATCTCGGAGCATTGGCGCACGCAGCCGACCATCGAGGCGATGGCGGATGCCGCTGCCGTGACGCCGGATGAGCTGCACCATCTGTTCCGCCGCTGGGCCGGGCTGACGCCGAAGGCTTTTATGCAGGCGCTCACTCTCGATCATGCCAAGAGCCTGTTGCGCGATTCCGCCAGCGTGCTCGATGCCGCGCTCGATTCCGGGCTGTCAGGCCCGGGCCGGCTGCACGACCTCTTCGTCACCCATGAAGCGATGTCGCCGGGCGAATGGAAGAACGGCGGCGCCGGTATGACGCTGCGCTACGGCTTCCATGCCTCGCCGTTCGGCACCGCGATCGTGATCGCCAGCGACCGCGGCCTTGCCGGCCTCGCCTTCGCCGACCCCGGCGAGGAGCCGATCGCGTTTGCCGACATGAAGCGGCGCTGGCCGAACGCGACCTATGTCGAAGACCATGACGGCACGGCAGGGCTCGCGCAGCGCATCTTCGATACGCGCTTGTGGCGGCCGGACCAGCCGCTTCGCGTCGTCCTGATCGGCACCGACTTCGAAGTGCGGGTATGGGAGACGCTGCTCAAGATCCCGATGGGTCGCGCGGTCTGCTATTCCGACATCGCCAACAAGATCAAAAGCCCGAAGGCCTCGCGCGCGGTCGGCGCCGCTGTTGGACGCAACCCGGTGTCGTTCGTGGTGCCCTGCCATCGCGCGCTCGGCAAGGGCGGTGCGCTCACCGGCTATCACTGGGGCATCACGCGCAAGCAGGCGATGCTCGGCTGGGAGGCGGGGCAGGTCGGATTGCATTAGAGCGCGCATCTCGTGCGATGGGTAGAGCGCAGCGAAACCCATCATTCCTTGCGCGGAGCCATGATGGGTATCGCTGCGCTCCACCCATCCTACGAATCCTGCGCGACCGAAATCACGCCGCGAGATCAATCTTCGTCGCCACCGTCGAATCCGCATTGAGCCGGTAAATCACCGGCACACCCGTCGCCAGCTCGCGCTTCAAGATCTGCTCGGGCGTCAGCTTCTCCAGCACCATGATCAGCGCGCGCAGCGAATTGCCGTGAGCGGCGATCAGCGTGCGCTGTCCACGCAGCACGCCGGGCAGAATCTCCTGCACGTAATAGGGCAGCGCACGCGCCAGCGTATCCTTCAGGCTCTCGCCGCCGGGCGGCGGCACGTCATAGGAGCGGCGCCAGATCAGCACCTGGTCTTCGCCCCATTTCTTGCGGGCATCATCCTTGTTGAGGCCGGAGAGATCGCCATAATCACGCTCATTGAGCGCGAGATTTTTGGTCGTCGGCAGTCCCGTTTGACCGATCTCGGCGAGCATCAGCTTCAGCGTATGTTGGGCGCGCGTCAGGTCGGAGGTGAAGGCCACATCGAACGTCAGCCCCTGCGCCTTCAGTTTGCGGCCGGCTTCCTTGGCCTCCGCAATGCCCAGTTCGGTGAGATCAGGGTCCTTCCACCCCGTGAACAGGTTCTTCAAATTCCATTCGCTCTGCCCGTGGCGCACGAGCACAAGAAGACGTTCGCTCATTGTTGGGATTTTCCGTTCGTTCGATTCTCAGAAGTCGGCAAGCCCCAGCACGTCGGCCATCGTGTAGAAGCCCGGCTGCTGGCCGTGCGCCCATAGCGCGGCCTTGACCGCACCTTGCGCGAACATGGTCCGGTCTTCGGCGCGGTGGGTGAATTCAATGCGCTCCATGGGACCGGCGAAGATCACGGAGTGATCGCCGGTGACGGTGCCGCCGCGCAGCGCGGCAAAGCCGATATCGCCGGGCCGCCGCGCCCCGGTATGCCCGTCACGGCCACGTGCCGAGCGGGCATGCAGGTCGATGCCGCGGCCGGCTGCAGCGGCCTCACCAAGCAGGAAGGCGGTGCCCGACGGCGCGTCGATCTTGGCCTTGTGATGCATCTCGACGATTTCGATGTCGAAGCTTTCGTCGAGCGATTGCGCCACGCGCTTGACCACCGCAGCGAGCAGGTTGACCCCGAGACTCATATTGCCGGACTGCACCACCTTCGCACGCGTGGTGACGCTCTTTATCACCGCCATGTCCGAGATCGACAGGCCAGTGGTTCCGATGATGTGCACGAGCCCGCGCTGGGCGGCGATCGCGACATTGGCGATGGTGGCGGCCGGCACGGTAAAATCGACAATACCGTCGGCATCGGCCGATAGCGCCCAGAGGTCGGCGGAGAGTTTGATGCCATTTTCAGGCAGGCCCGCGAGCACGCCAGAATCCTTGCCCAGGAGTTCCGAACCCGGCGCTTCCAACGCGCCGGTCAGGACGGCGCCGGGCGTCTCGGAAATGACGCGCACCAGCGCGCGGCCCATCCGGCCGCCGGCCCCCGCAACGATCAATCGCATATCGGCCATGGCTTCACCTCTTCACGCCCTATAGCGGGATGAGGCCGTTCCGGCAACCAATCATGAGCTTCGGGGCTCCGGGCGCGAGGCGTATCCCGGCTAGGGACGAGAACACGCAGGACGGCATCCCGTACCGCGCTCGATCCCGCCGCGAGCGGCATCTACGGCCCCGAAGGGCGGCTCCGGTTGCGGCTAAAAAGTAGATCCCAGATTCCCGCTACAGAACGACGTGGCCGTCGTCCGGAGATCATCGCGAAACCGGTGCATCAGTCCGGTGGACGCTTATCTACCGCATCGAGCAGCCGGCAATCCGACGATGCCACGCCGACGGCCTTCTCACGCCTGCCGGCGCCGAACGGAGATTGCGTGAGATGATAGAGCAGAAAGAACTCCGCCTGCCGATTAATTCCCAATTTCAGCATGATACGCTTGGTGTAAGTTCTTACGGTCGCCTCTGTTAACCGAAGCTCAGCCCCGATATCACGTGGACACTGGAACTGAAGAATCCGGGCGACGATCCTCTCCTCGGCCCAATTCAAGCCGAAGGCGGCCGCAATACGGTGCGCGCCCAGCGCTTCATCGAATTGCGGGACGATCACCAACGCTTTTCCCGTGTCCCAATCCGTTGGTGCAGCCCCGATCTTGGCGAAGGCAAATTGCTGACGCTCTGTCGAGAGAGGCACCGTTGTGTTCAGCCGGACCTCACCGGGCCGCCGAACCAACGCCTCACGGATTGCTTCCTTCAAGCTCCCGGTGACCGGTCCGCTAGGCCCCGCCAGCCTGCCACCATCTACCTTGAGAAGCTCGCCTTTTGCCAACAGCGTCGCTCGGCCGCAGCGATTGACCTCATGGACGTGCAGACTCTCGTCCACGATGAACGCAGGCGAAGCCAGTTTCTCCAGCCATATTTCTGCGTCCGGATGTCGATGAGGTGAACGTTGCGCGAGGGAATGAGCCGTCTCCCAAACCGTGCGCACCGCGCGCGCGAGAGCAGGAATTTCGGCTCGAACGAGCGCGGCCCGCCGCCATCCCGCTACAAATACCACAGTCGATCTGTCGCGCGTGGCAAACCGGCCAATCACGGAATGACTGCCCGCTTCTGGCTCGGAGCCGATCAATCTTCGCACAAAGGTCGTGCGCGCGTTGACTGGTTCGAGAAGTGAGCAGTCCGCACCGGCACCCTTGCGGGCAATTCGAGCGACGGTCATGGTGCATGACGGATCGATTCCGGCGTGACCGATTCGGACCTCCTTAAGCTCCGATCCGTTCCTGTGAGACATGACCGCGACGTAGCAACTGGCGCAATCGAAAAGCTCGGCAACAGCCTTGCCGAAATATTCCATTGCGCTCTGGTGTGGATCTTGCTTCGCAATCCCCGCTATCTCAGGATCATCGGTGTTCTGATGAGGCACCTCGCCCACAGCGTTACTGATGTGAAGTCGGCCCTGCCTCGAGGGCAGTGGCTTGGTATTCCCATGCATGGGCGCCTCCCGCAACAAGATACACTCGGACTTCTGCCGACGGCTTAATGCTCCTTAAATGCGCGGTTTATGCGCAGTTCCATTGGCTGCAATAAATATGCGGCAAAGGTTCTTTCTCCGGTCTGTATGAATATCTCGACGGGCATCCCGGGCAATAAGGAAGAATGATACGCGGCGGTCGGCGCGTTGATATCAAGTTCCAGTTCCGCCATGTAAGACGTAACGCCAGTCTTGGCGTCAGTCAGCGCGTCTGCCGCCACGGCGACGACTTTTCCATCGAGCATGGGCCGACGACGGATATTCAACGCGTGAACTCGCACGCGCGCGGTTTGTCCGGCATAGACCTCTTCCCGATCTATTGGTTTCAATGCTGCCTCGATAACAAGGCGGTCCTCCGTCGGAACGATTTCGAGGAGTGTTTCGCGGGGCGCAAGCACGGCTCTGAGATCGCGGCTGTTAAGGCCGACGATCTTTCCGCTCTCGGGAGCATACAGTTCAGAGCGGCCAAGTTGATCGCGCAAAGCGGCGATTCGATGCCGCAGATCTCCAATCTCCTCGCTCGCCGCATGGCGATGCTTCGCGACTTCCTGGTTTTGATTGAAGCCGAGCTGTCGACGCCTGTCTTCGAGCTCCGCCATTTTGCCTCGCATCTCCGCGACCGATGACGAGTTACGGGCAATCTGTCCGCTGGCTTCGGCTTCGGCTCGCTTCAAGGCCAACAAGCGTGGTTTTCGGGCGAGGCCCTTTGCCAGGAGATAACTTGTGTCAGCTATTTCCTCTCGCAACAACGTAAGTTGTTGCTCGACGCCCTTCGTGCTGCTTTCGAGGCCGCGGATGGAGTCCGTCAGTTGCAGCATCTGCTGATCGATCATCTTGCGCTCATTCTCGATCGCAGCCAGTCGCGCGGCAAACTCCGCCTCCTGGGTTTGCATGGCAATGCGCGCGGACCCATGGCTCGCGTTTTTCTTCAGTTCGTCAGGAAACGTGATCGATTCCGCCCCGGCCTCTTCCGCCGCCAGCCGCGCCTCCATCGCCAGAACAGAAAAGTATTTCGTCTCCAGCGAGCCTAGATTTGCTTCGATCTGAGTGGTGTCGAGCCGCGCGATGAGCTGGCCGGCCTTGACCTGATCATTTTCCCTGACGTGGATTGATTTTACTATTCCTCCCTCAAGATGCTGAACTGCCTTGCGCTTCGAATGAACCTTTATGACACCCGGTGCCATAACCGCGCCGCGAAGCGGGACTGTCATCGCCCACACTCCAAAGCAGCAGAATTGCAGGACAAGCAGTACACATCCCCATCCGATGATCCGCCGCATGTCGGATCGCGGCCGTTCCTTGCGGAAAACGGCGACTGCGCGATTTTGACGTCTTTCCGTCATCGAGCAGTTCTCCCCGTGGCCAGTTTCGCAGGTTCCGTGCTGTCCCGGACCACCTGCGGCTTCGAGACGGAAGTGACAGCAGGGCGGAGAACTTCGGCAGGTGGGCCGAAACCGATCTGCACACCATCCCTCAAAAGGAGCGCAGCATCTGCGATGGTCAACAGCCCGGGCCGATGTGTGACAATGACGAGCGTCGCGCCGCGCGCTCTCGCACGCTCGATGGCGTTACACAGCGCTTGCTCGCCCTCCGGATCGAGATTGGCATTTGGTTCGTCGAGCAGGATTAACTTGCGATTGCCAAAGAAGGCGCGGGCAAGGCCGATACGCTGACGCTGACCACCGGAAAGCTTGTTGCCGTCGCGCCCTATTTCGGTCTGGTAGCCGGCGGGCAGCGCCAGGATCATCTCATGCGCCTGCGCGAGCATGGCCGCGGCAACAATGTCCTCGTCACGCGCGTGTTCGCTAAACCCGGCGATCGCTTCGGCCACGGTGCCGCCAAGAAGCTCCACGTCTTGAGGTAGATAGCCGACAAACTGGCCAAGCTGGTCAGGGTCCCAGTTGTGCAGGGCTGCGTCGTCCAGGCGGACCGTACCGCCGCTCGGTCGTTCCAGCCCTGCCATCAGGCGCAGCAAGGTCGATTTTCCGGCACCGCTCGGGCCGATCACGACGATTAGCCTGGAAGGAGGGCACCGAAAGTTTATGCCTGCGAGGATCGGACGCTGCGTCGCGGCCGTCCGATATGTCACCCGCTCGACTTCAATTCTGCCTGATGGCGACGGAAGCAGCGTGCGTCGTTCTCGAACAAGAAGTGGGGTCGCGGCAGCCTGAACTTGTGTCCAAGCCTCGCGCGCGGATGTCAGCACGCGTCGCGCCGAGATCAGACCCTCCATCGGCTGCAGCGTACGGGCGATCAGGATCGAACTGGCAATCAAACTGCCCGCCAGCACTTCGTTCTGGAGCACGAGCCAGGCGCCTGCGCCGATTGCGGCAACCTGCAAAATGGTTCTGACCATGCGCGCCGCAGCGCCGATTGCATAAACGCGCTCGCTGGCGCGAACAACTGGCGACAAGGCCTGGTCGTTGAGGTCCATGAATTCGCGGATGGCGCCTCTGGTCCAGCCCATCGCACGAACCAGAGCGGCATGGCGGACAATTCCGTCAAGCGTCGCCTGGGTCTTTTGCGCGGCCTGGGTCGCCTGCGCGATTTCGGCGCGCGCGATCCAGCGGCTCGCGATGCCCATGACGAGCAGCACTGCCGTTCCGACCAGCGCAATCAGGCCGTACCAGGGATGAAGGAGGAAGAGGATGAAAATAAAGGCCGGAAGAAACGGAGCGTCGAGCAGCGACGCAATCGCTGCGCCGGAAAGGAACGACCTCAGCTCGCGCAGCCTTACAATATCCTGCGCCCGGCCGTCGCCGCGATTGGTGGCGTCAACAATCATGCTCTCAAGCACGATGGGAACGAGGTGGCGCTCAAACCTTACCGCAAAGCGACTGAGCAACCGGCTGCGCAGGGTGTCGAACGCAGCATTGAAAACAAGAGCAATTGTGGCGATGACGGTGAGACCAACCAGGGTTTCGACACTGCCGCTGCTGATCACCCGATCGAACACCTCGATCGAGTAGAAGGGTACGACCAAGAGCAGCATGTTTATAGACACGCTGAAGGCGACGATCCACACTAGTGCGGATCGTCCCGGAATCAATCCAAGCAGCGAGCGTTGGCTAGACGCTGGGATTTCACAACGATGACGCAAGTGCATAAGTGGCCGGCACTCTCACGAACTGGGTATTGCAGAGGGCCCGGCGGGGCGGCACGGCAGCCGCCCCGCTCGAGTTTGCATCTACACGATTTCGATGAGCGTATCGCCCGCAGCTTCGTTGATGTCGTCGATCGACGTGAACGCCGTTGCACCACCCGTGATGCCATCAAGCGTGATCGTGCCGAAGCCGAAGTCGATCACCGTATTGGTGCCGTCGTCGTCGACCACGACCGTGGTCGGATCGAATCCAGCTTCGGCATCGACGTTGATCTCATCGCCGTCGGCAAAGCTGAAATCGGTGACTTCGTCGTCGCCGAAGTCGGCTCCGGTACCATCACCGAAGTTGAGCGTATCCGTTCCGGCGCCGCCAGTCAGCATATCGTCGCCGGTTCCGCCATCGAGGACATCGGCGCCATTGCCGCCGTCCAGCTCGTCGTCCCCGGCGCCGCCGTTCAAAGTGTCGGCACCAGCGCCGCCCGCCAACGTGTCGGCCCCGTCGCCGCCGTTCAGTGTATCGCTGCCATCGCCGCCGTCGAGCGTGTCGTCTCCGGCATCGCCGTCCAGCGTATCCATGCCGGCTCCGCCGCCAAGCTCATCGTCTCCGTCGCCGCCGCTCATGACGTCGTCACCATCGCCGCCGGCCATGACATCGTCGCCGGCATTGCCAAACATCGTATCGTTGCCGGCACCGCCATCCATCGTATCCGCGCCGGCGCCACCATTCATGGTGTCGTTACCGTCCTCGCCGTTCAGCGTATCGTTGCCGGCGCCTCCGTTCAGCACGTCGTCATCGGCACCGCCGTTCAACTCGTCGTTGCCCAGGCCGCCGCTGAGCGTATCGGCACCCGCGTCGCCATTCAGGACATCATCGCCGAGGCCGCCGCTCAGCTCGTCGACACCATCACCGCCGTTCAGCTCGTCATCACCGGCACCGCCACTCAGCGTGTCGTCACCAGCATCGCCAAAGAGGGTATCAGCACCGGCGTTGCCGCTGATGTCGTCGTTTCCATCGCCACCATTGATGTCGTCTTCGCCCGCGCCACCGGACAGAACATCATCGTCGGCTCCGCCGTCGATAATGTCGTCACCGGCGTTTCCATTGATCGTATCGATGCCGGCATTTCCGTTCAGCGTATCGTCTCCGGCGCCGCCATTGATCTCATCATCGCCATCACCGCCGTCGATCGTGTCGTTACCGGCATTGCCGTCCAGCGTATCGTTGCCCGCTCCTCCGTCTATTGTATCGTCACCGGGCCCACCGCTTACGTCGTCGTCGCCCTCCAATGCGGTTATCGTGTCCATGCCGGCGAGGCCGTTGATCTGGTCGTCCATTGCGGTGCCGGTAAGTGTATCGTCGCCAGGCGTTCCATTGATCAGTGCCATGGTATCTGCTCCTTACGCCAGAGCATTCGCGATGCGGGACGGCTTGCAGTCCGTCATGCACTAGCGGTGTTGTGTTGCTTCAATTTCCATCACGATCAACGTGGATTCGTCACGATCGATGTGAGGTGCGATGGCGGCAACTTGGATGAAGGCGGGGCGGAGTCACAATCCCCATCTGGGGACAAAAGAAATGTCAGGTAGACGACGTTGACGCGCAGAGCGCGCGCTCGCTAGCAGATTTGACTATGAGTCTGCTGTGACAGAAGCCGAATTCGGTCACGATCGGAAATATTCGCACATACTTTTTGATGCGTTGGGCTCGGCGAACGCGCGCGACATTAACGCCTGCCGCCGAACCCGATCACCTTGGCGCAGGCTTGAGCTATAGCGTTTTTCAGCAAAGTGGATACCGTTCGCGTGAAGAGAACGCGTTGAAACAAGATCTAGAGCTTCGGTTCTAAATCCATCAGAACCGAAGCTCTAACTACGTAGATCGCGAAGGAAAATATATCGGGTTTACGGCTGCGGGCCGTCATAGCCCTCGATGACGATGAGGTCCGCGATCGAATGCGGCTGCCGCACCTTGATGTTGGCCTGATATTCCGGTGAGTTGTAACAGGCCAGCGCTTTCTCGTAGCTGTCGAACTCGATCACGACGTTGCGCGAGCGGCTTTGGCCCTCGACTGCGGTGAACTTGCCGCCGCGTACGACATAGCGCCCGCCGAATTTTTTGAAGATCGCGAGATTGGCCGCCGCATAGGGCTTGTAGCCCTCGTCATTGTTAACGTCGACACGACCGATCCAGTACCCCTTCGCCATCTCACTCTCCTTTTCTCGTTTCACCGTTTTGATTACGTCAGCGCCTGCTTGATTTCTGCCTGAATGGCATCCGCCGCGACCTTGGGATCGGCGGCTTCCGTGATCGGCCGTCCGACCACGAGGTAATCTGCGCCGGCAGCGATTGCACGCGCCGGCGTCATGATGCGCTTCTGATCACCAGTCGCAGCGCCTGCAGGCCGAATGCCCGGCGTCACCAGGTTCATCTGGTGGCCGACGATTTTGCGCAAGCTTGCCGCCTCTTCTGGCGAGCTGACGAGGCCGTCGACGCCGAGCACCTGCGCCTGCTGCGCGCGCGCTTCGACCAGGTCGGAGACGTTGAGGCGATAGCCCGCGGCGTGGAGATCGCCGTCGTCATAGGAGGTCAGCACGGTGACGGCGAGAATCTTCAGGCCCGAGCCGGCGCGCGCCTCGACCGCGGCCTTCATGGTCTGCGGATAGGCATGCACGGTGAGGAACGTTGCGCCGAGCCTTGCGACGCTCTCGACGCCGCGCGCTACCGTATTGCCGATGTCGTGCAGCTTGAGATCGATGAAGACCTTCTTGCCTGACTTCGCCAGTTGCTGCGCCAGCGGCAGTCCGCCAGCATAGGCTAGCTGATAGCCGATCTTGTAGAAGCTGACGCTGTCGCCGAGCCGAGCGATCATCGCTTCCGCGTCCGCGACCCCGGGCAGATCGAGCGCGACGATCAGGCGGTCCTTTGCTGCGATATCGGCTGGCTGCATGTCACCTCACATCATGCGTTGGGAAACGTCGATCAACTGCCGTACCAGCGCTTTTAACGCATCGCTATCGGCTGAATTTCTCAGGCGATCCATCTCATCATAGGCGTCCTCGGCGAAGGACAGAGCGAGCTGGTTCGGGATCACCTGGGCATGACAGGCCGAGAGGATCAACCGCAGCGCAGCCAACGCGCGGGCGCCGCCGAGCCGGTTTCCGGACGCAGAGGCGATCGCGAACACCCGCCCGCGAAACACTTGGCCCCGTGTCTCATGCGGGTCCTGCACCCGGCTCACCCAGTCGATGGTGTTTTTCACCAGCGCCGGCACTGAGGAATTATATTCCGGCGTCACGATGAGCACGCCATGATGCGCCGCCATCATGCGCTTCAGGTTGACGGCATGCTTCGGCACGCCGGACTTTGCCTGCAGGTCGCCGTCATAGATCGGCAGCGGATAATCGCCGAGCGAGATGCGGGTGACGTCGACGCCTTCCTGCGCCAGCGCATGCGCGGCCACCGCAGCCAGCTTCGCATTGAGCGAGCCGGTCCGTAGCGATCCCGGGATCACGAGGATTTTCAGCGCGGACATCGTTGAATTCGTATTCGGGGCAAAGCCTGCCAACGCGAATACGCGTGGCGAGCATTTCTTCAAAATGCTCTTAGCGGATAAGTCGCGCGTATTCTATTCGCAAAAACCGGTACCCGCTTTTGCGGAATACACGGTATCAGCCCTTGCGATACACCCAGACCCGGGCGGGCGGAAGGTTCATCCAGATCCGCTCGGAAGCTTCTGTGGTCACGCCCGGCAGCGATTTCGGGATCGGCGGGGCGACCGAATAGGTGAACTGCACGAAGGGCGCACCGGGCGCCAGCGCCATGAAGGCGTCGCGGATCAATTTCAGGCGCGTCAGCATGGGCTTGGTCACGAGCGGCAGGCCGGAGACCACGGCAGAGGCAGGCGCTTCCAGCACCTCGCCCAGCGACTCGCGCAGCGCATAGGCGTCACCCTGCACCACCTTGGCCTGCGGATAACGGTCGCGCAACAGCGCGCAGAAGCCTGGATTGTACTCGACCAGCACCAGCCGCTTCTGGTCGACGCCATGCTCGATCAGCGCGTTGGTGATCGCGCCGGTGCCGGGCCCAAGTTCGATGACCGGTCCTTCAGATTCGACGTCGACATATTGCGCCATGGTGCGGGCGAGCACCTTGCTCGACGGCATCACCGCGCCCATGTGCAGCGGCTTCTCGATCCATGAACGGAGGAAGCGAACCTCGTCGTCGAGACGAGGCTTCTTCAACGCACGCACGGACGATTGCAAAGGCATGTCGCTACCAGGCGGGACCCGCTTTGAGCGGGGATGTCAGAAAACGGTCATAAACACGTATAGGTCGACGGTGGTACGGTCAAGCCAAACGGTGATGCGCCAGCCGCGCCAAAGTGCCCGCGACCGGGCAATAACACACTGTGCAAGCTGAATGAATCATGACTGACGGGGCGAGGATCACACGCTCGCCCGGCCTGTCTGGTGCGGCTCAGGAGCTGCTGGCGCGGTTGCCGAAGAAGTCCTTGACCTTGGTGAAGAAGCCCAAAGCTTCCGGCTGGGTGGCGCCGGACGACAGTTTTTCGAACTCGGCGAGCAGTTCCTGCTGCTTCTTAGTCAGATTTTGCGGCGTTTCGACCACGACCTGCACATACATGTCGCCGGTCTGACGTGAGCGGAGTACCGGCATGCCTTTTGATGCAATGCGGAAACGGCGGCCAGACTGCGTTCCCGCCGGCACTTTCACCTTGGTCTTGCCCTTGTCGATGGTCGGCACCTCGAACTCACCGCCAAGCGCGGCCGACACCATCGAGATCGGAACCCGGCAGTGCAGATCGGCACCGTCGCGCTGGAAGAATTCGTGCGTGGCCAGCGACAGGAAGATATAGAGGTCGCCGGGCGGGCCGCCGCGGATGCCGGCCTCGCCTTCGCCAGCGAGGCGAATGCGCGTGCCGTCCTCGACGCCCGGCGGGATATTGACCGACAGCGTGCGGTCGCGCGTCACGCGGCCCGTCCCTGAGCAGTTCGGGCAGGCATCCTCGATCATCTGGCCGCGGCCCTGACAGCCGGGGCAGGTCCGCTCCAGCGTGAAGAAGCCCTGCGCCTGGCGGACACGGCCGGCGCCGCCGCACATCGAGCAGGTCTTCGGCTTGGTGCCGGCCTTGGCGCCGGTGCCCGAGCAGGGTTCGCAGGTGACCGAGACCGGAATTTCGATCTGCGCGGTCTTGCCCTGGAACGCCTCTTCGAGCGTGATTTCCATGTTGTAGCGCAGGTCGGCACCGCGCTCGCGGCCGCCGCCGCGGCGCTGTCCGGCCATGCCGAACAGGTCTTCGAAAATATCCGAGAAGGAAGAGGCGAAGCCGGCGCCGAAGCCGGGGCCGCCGCCGCCCATGCCCTGCTCGAAGGCAGCATGGCCGTAGCGGTCGTAGGCGGCGCGCTTCTCGCCGTCCTTCAGCACCTCGTAAGCTTCGTTGATTTCCTTGAACTTCACTTCGCTGGTGGCATCGCCCGGATTGCGATCGGGGTGCCATTTCATCGCCAGCTTGCGAAAAGCCGCCTTGAGCTTCGAGTCGTCCGCGTTCCGATCGACTTCCAGGGTTTCGTAATAGCAGCGCTTCGTGGACATCAGTCAAACCCGCCCGAATTCGTCTTCATGCCGAAGGCACCCTCACCAGAAAAGATGCCGCCATCGGCTTAAAGAAAAATGACCCTCACCCATTGAACGCAGCGCTCGCGCTCTTTTGGATGAGGGTCATGATCGAAAGCCCGCTTTAAGCCGACTTCTTGTTCTTGTCGTCGTCGACTTCGGTGAATTCCGCATCGACGACATCATCCTTGGCGGCGTCCTTCTTGGCGTCCGCCTCGGCCTGCTGCTTGTACATGGCCTCGCCGAGCTTCATCGAAGCCTGCGCCAGCGTGTTGGTCTTGGCCTTGATGGCCTCGGCATCGTCGCCCTTCAGCGCTTCCTTCAGGTCGCTGACGGCGTCCTCGATAGCGCGGCGCTCGCTCTCGGCGACCTTCGAACCGTGCTCGGCCAGCGCCTTCTCAGTGGAATGCACCAGCGCGTCGGCATGGTTCTTGGCGTCGACGGCCTCGCGGCGCTTCTTGTCCTCGGCCGCATTGGCCTCGGCGTCCTTGACCATCTTCTCGATGTCGGATTCCGACAGGCCGCCGGACGCCTGGATCCGGATCTGCTGCTCCTTGCCGGTCGCCTTGTCCTTGGCCGAGACGTTGACGATGCCGTTCGCGTCGATGTCGAAGGTGACCTCAATCTGCGGCATGCCGCGCGGCGCCGGCGGAATGCCCATCAGGTCGAACTGCCCGAGCACCTTGTTATCGGCTGCCATTTCGCGCTCACCCTGGAAGACGCGGATGGTGACGGCGTTCTGGTTGTCCTCGGCCGTCGAGAACACCTGGCTCTTCTTGGTCGGGATCGTGGTGTTGCGGTCGATGATGCGGGTAAACACGCCGCCCAGCGTCTCGATGCCGAGCGACAGCGGGGTCACGTCGAGCAGCAGCACGTCCTTGACGTCGCCCTGCAGCACGCCAGCCTGGATCGCAGCACCGATGGCGACGACCTCGTCCGGGTTGACGCCCTTGTGCGGCTCCTTGCCAAACAGCTGCTTCACGACTTCCTGGACCTTCGGCATGCGGGTCATGCCGCCGACCAGCACCACTTCGCCGATTTCGGCGGCGGTGAGGCCTGCGTCCTTCAGTGCCTTGCGGCAGGGCTCGATGGTCTTCTGGATGAGATCATCGACCAGCGCCTCGAACTTGGCGCGAGTCAGCTTCATCGTCAGATGCTTCGGCCCGGTCTGGTCCGCCGTGATGAACGGCAGGTTGACTTCGGTCTGCGTGGTCGACGACAGCTCGATCTTGGCCTTTTCAGCGGCCTCCTTCAGGCGCTGCAGGGCAAGCTTGTCGTTGCGCAGATTGATGCCTTGCTCCTTCTGGAATTCGTCGGCGAGATAGCCGACCAGGCGCATGTCGAAGTCTTCACCGCCGAGGAAGGTATCGCCGTTGGTGGACTTCACCTCGAACACGCCGTCGCCGATTTCGAGAATGGAGACATCGAAGGTGCCGCCGCCGAGGTCGTAGACCGCGATCGTGCCGGCCTTCGCCTTGTCGAGACCGTAGGCGAGTGCGGCCGCCGTCGGCTCGTTGATGATGCGCAGCACTTCGAGACCGGCGATCTTGCCGGCGTCCTTGGTAGCCTGACGCTGGGCGTCGTTGAAATAAGCGGGGACGGTGATGACGGCCTGCTCGACCTTCTGGCCGAGATGAGCTTCCGCGGTCTCCTTCATCTTCTGGAGAATGAAGGCCGAGACCTGCGAGGGTGAATAGGTTTTGCCGTCGGCTTCGACCCAGGCGTCGCCGTTCGATGCCTTGACGATTTTGTAGGGGACGAGCTTCTTGTCCTTCTCGACCATCGGGTCTTCGTAGCGGCGGCCGATCAGGCGCTTCACCGCGAAGAACGTACGCTCGGGATTGGTCACCGCCTGGCGCTTGGCAGGCTGGCCGACGAGGCGCTCGCCGTCATCGGTGACGGCAACGATCGAAGGCGTGGTGCGCATGCCCTCGGCGTTCTCGATGACTTTCGCAGTCTTGCCATCCATTACGGCGACGCACGAATTCGTGGTGCCGAGATCGATCCCAATGACCTTTCCCATGGTCCTCATATCCTTCTTTTTGCGGCAGGTTGGCTGGGCCCTGGACGGCGCACCTAACCGAACCCCCAACGTTCAAATACTCGCGATATTGCGACGGTGAGCCTCATATAGGAGGGTGGGTTGTGCCTGCAAGGACCGAACGCAAGCTTAGGGCCTGAAAAACCTGACGTTTGAAAGATTGTGTCAGCGGCGAACCGGCCCCGGGCTCTGCGTCAAGCGCGGTTAAGAAACTGGCAAGACCCTCCATCGTCATGCCGCCAAAGTGTTGTCCGCCGATGCGGCTCATCCCGACCGCGGACCGGCGGCAAGGTGGGAGGGAGCGGTATTTGGCCGCTGCGAACGCCTCAAAAAAGCGCCCCGAGAGCGGGCAAAATGCCGACATATCGCGATGTAACGGGGGAACGGACGTCTACCCTGCCCTGTTGCACGGACGTCAAAACCGCTAAAAGCGGGCCGACTGGAACGACCCTGTCGTGCCTTGAGGCCCTCCTAAGATTCCAAGAGCTGCATCGTCCGACCTTGAACGGCCTCGATACCAACCGGTAGACCCGCTATGACGCCATTTCGATCCTTCGCTGCGGTTGCCCTGATCGTCACCGCCATCTCTTCCGCCGTTGCCGATTCCGCGTTGGCCGCCGATCCGGTCTTCCCGCCCGGCGCCAGGGTGGGCATGACGCCGCTGGTCGGTCTCAACAAGGCCAAGGCGTTCATCGGCTTCGAAACCGAGGACCGTGGCGTCAAGGTGCTGGTCGCGGACCTGCCGGCCGAGGCCTATGGCGAAGTCGCCAACGCCTTCAAGGCTAATCCGGGCGGCACCGGCGGCATCAAGCCGGAAAGCATCGAAACCGCGGCCGGGCTTGGCTACTACACGGTCGAAAACGGCAAGGATGGTACGACCAATGTGCGCCGCTATTCGATGATCCTGCCCGGCCCGAGCTTCTCCGGCTATGTCGCCATGCAGGTGCCGGAGAACGCCTCGAAGATCTATACCGACGATGCCGTGCGCCAGATGTTCGCCACCGCCGCCATTCGCACTGAGGTGCCGGTCGACGAGCAGCTTGGGCTGATGCCGTTCAAGATCAGCGAACTCTCGAGTTTCAAGAACGTGCGCACGCTGGCGCCGGGCGCGGCCCTCATTCTCTCCGACAGCGACGAGAAGAAGGGTTTTGAGATCGCACCCTTCATGATCATCGGCCTGATCGGCTCGACTGCTGCTTCGCCCGACGATCGCGGCCGCTTTGCCCAGCAGATCGCAGCCACCATCCCCGGCGTACGCGACGGCAAGATCACGATGTCCGAACCGGTCCGCATCGACGGCCAGCCCGGCTACGAGACGCGTATCGACGCCATCAGCGGCAAGGACAATACGCCTGTCACCATCGTGCAATGGCTGCGGTTCGGCTCCCAGACCTCGATGCGCATCATCGGTTCTTCGCCGCGTGATGAGTGGAGTAAGGCCTTTCCACGCTTCCGTGCGGTGCGGGACGGAATCCAGCCGCGGACCTGATCCCCACATTGGGGCCAACCCGCAATTTCGGGCTTTCGTTCGTACACACATGGAACTAGCCTTCCCTGCAGTCGGGTTCGCAAGGGGAGATGTGCTATGCTTTCTCGCAGGCTGGTTCTGACAGGTCTCGGCGCGACGTCGGTCGCTGCCTTCACGCCAGGAGCCCTCATGGCCGCACCGATCAAACCCGATGACGCGTCCGCGCTCATCGTCATCGACGTACAAAACTGTTTCCTTCCCGGCGGGAGTCTCGCGGTCAAGGACGGCGACCAGGTCATTCCCGTCATCAACCGTCTCGCCAAGGGCTTTGCCAATGTGGTGCTGACGCAGGATTGGCACACCGCGGACCATGTCTCGTTCGCGACATCGCATTCCGGCAAGAAGCCGTTCGATACCGTCGATCTTCCCTACGGAAAGCAGGTGCTGTGGCCCGATCACTGCGTGCAGGGTACCGAGGGCGCGTCGCTGTCGAAGGATCTCGCGATCCCGCATGCCGGGCTCGTTATCCGCAAGGGTTTCAACAAGAACGTCGACAGCTATTCGGCCTTTACCGAGGCCGACGGCAAGACCTCGACGGGGCTCGCCGCCTACCTGAAGGCGCGCAAGCTGAAGCGGGTGTTCCTCGCCGGTCTCGCCACCGATTATTGCGTGGCATGGAGCGCGCTCGACGCACGCAAGGCCCGCTTCGAAACCTATGTGATCGAGGACGCCTGCCGCGGCATCGACCTCCAGGGCTCGCTCGCCAAGGCCTGGGCCGACATGACCAAGGCCGGCGTCAAGCGCATCCAATCGAGCGATATCGCCGTCTAGCCTGTAACCTCATCGCGGAGATCGGGATGTCCGATCCGGCGGCCCCTTTCGCGTTCGAATTGGCCCGGCGTGCGCCGTCACAACGCACGGCGGGCCTCATCTCGGGGATGACCGGCTACCGTGAGACGGCGCGAGGCCGGTTTTTCCAGCGCGAAGCCGCAGGCCTGGTCGTGCCGCTAATCATCAGCTTCGGCACGCCGTTTCTGATCGCGCTTGGACGCGAGCCCAATGCCGCGGACCGGCAGCCAAGCTTCGCCGCCGGGCTTCATGCCGGCCCGGTCTTTATCGAGTCCGATGGCGGCGCCGAATGCGTGCAGCTGGATCTCACGCCGCTTGGCGCCTATCGCTTCTTTGGCGGCGCCGTGGTCGATCTTGCCGCGCGCATGGTCGATATCGGCGATGTGCTCGGCAGCGAAGGCCGACGGCTGCGCGAGCAGCTTGGTGCAACATCGGGCTGGCAGAACCGCTTCGATCTGATCGAGGATTTCGTTGCTGTCCGCGCCAGCCATTTGCCGTCGCCCGAGATCGAATTCGCCTATCGCCGGCTGGCACGTACCTCGGGCGGTGAACGGATCACTGCACTCGCAAGTGAGATCGGCTGGAGCCGCAAGCATCTCGTCGATCGCTTTCGATCTGAACTTGGTCTTGCGCCGAAGTCGATCGCTCGCATGATGCGCTTCCATCAGGCCTGCCGGCTTGCACGCAGCGGAACCGTGATCGGCTGGGCAGGAATTGCGGCCGAGGTCGGCTATGCCGACCAGGCGCATCTCGCCCGCGAATTCTCAGCTCTTGCCGGCGAAACACCAACGGCCTGGGCGCGGCGGCTTGCGCTGACCGACAGCCGCCTGGTGCGCCCGCTGGATGAGCCACTGCGGTAACAAATCTTCAAGCCGACATTGCCGCGCTTGGCCCATACTGGCGCAGCAGCCGCCCGCAAAGGAGTTTCCCGTGACCGAGAACAAAATCGAAGCGCCGCGCCTTTATCCGACGATGCGCTGTCGCGATGCCGAGGCCATGATCCGTTGGCTGATGGACGTGATTGGTTTCACCGAGCGCATCGTCTATCGCAAGGACGGCGCGATACAACATGCTGAGCTTGCCTATGGATCCTCGATCCTGATGCTCGGCCAGAGCCGCGACGACGAATACGGCAAGCTTGTTGGCGACATCGCTGGCCGCCGCACGGACGCGATCTACGTTGCGGTCGACGACCCGGATGCACTGCACGCCAAGGTCAAGGCCGCCGGCGCCAGAATCGAAATGGAGTTGCACAACACCGACTACGGCAGCCGCGACTTCGCCTGCCGCGATCCGGAAGGCAATCTCTGGAGTTTTGGCACTTACTGGCCAAAGACAACCGAGAAACCGATGTAAGCTAAGTTGGCATCACACCGCTGCGGAGCAGCGCCGAGGTGCTGCTCCGCGTCCAGGACGCGAGACATTAGCTTTGCTCTGAAGGAGCCGCCGCCGGCGTGGCCTTGGCGCCACCCTTCGATACGCCGACCAGTGCCGGGCGCAGTACGCGGTCACCGATCATGAAGCCGGCTTGCACGACCTGAACCACTGTCCCCGATGGGACGGACGGATCGGGCACTTCGTACATCGCCTGCTGGAAGTTGGGATCGAACTTCTCGCCCGACGGATCGAATTTCTTGACGCCGTTCTTCTCCAGCGTATTGAGCAGCGAGCGTTCGGTCAGCTCGACGCCTTCAATGAAGGCCTTGATGCCGGGATCGGCGGTCTCTTTCACGTCGGCCGGAATCGCGTCCAGCGCGCGCTGCAGATTGTCGGCGATTTCAAGAATGTCGCGCGCAAAGCCGGTGATGCCGTAGGCGCGCGCGTCGGCGACTTCCTTGGCGGTGCGCTTGCGCAGGTTTTCCATCTCCGCCAGCGTGCGCAGCATCTTGTCCCGCGCGTCAGCCGCTTCCTTCGTCAACGCCTCCACCGACCCTTCCTCGGGATCGTCGGGCATGATGTAGGGTTTCGAGACTACGGGCTCGCCGGTCTCGGCCGGTTTCAACTCATCGTCACTCGGCCCGTTGGGATCGGTCATAAGACTGCCTTCTCAAAAGTCATTGGTTCGATGGGGATTTGTTGGGCGGGATATCGTGCTTTAGGGGCCGAAAATCAAGCGTTCCATGGCGTTTTCGCGTAAGCATCCTCGCGGGCTCCGAACCGCGGGGAGAAGGCAGCGGTTCGCAGGAACATGCGT
Organism: Bradyrhizobium hereditatis; assembly: GCF_020329435.1. Classification (GTDB taxonomy): domain Bacteria; phylum Pseudomonadota; class Alphaproteobacteria; order Rhizobiales; family Xanthobacteraceae; genus Bradyrhizobium; species Bradyrhizobium hereditatis. The sequence goes on from NZ_JAGKJK010000012.1 coordinate 164,320, forward strand.
CAGAAACAATAAGGCCTCGAATCCGGCCTCAAGTCGGCCCGGTTGAGCCCAGCATCCGGCTGACGATCCTCGCGGCATAATCGACCGTCGGGATCACCCGCGCATAGTTCAACCGTGTCGGCCCGATCACGCCGAGAACGCCGACAATGCGCCCCGAGGCGTCACTGTAGGGCGCAATGATGGTGGAGGAGCCGGACAGCGAGAACAGCTTGTTCTCCGAACCGATGAAGATACGCACGCCTTCGGCGCGCTCGGCGCGGCCGAGCAGATCAATCACGCCGCGCTTGGTCTCAAGATCGTCGAACAGCGACTTAACGCGCTCGAGATCCTCCAGCGCGTGCAGATCTTCGAGCAGATTGGCGTGCCCGCGCACGATCAATTGGCGCTCCTCGTGTTCGCCGCCGGACCAGCTGGCAATGCCGGCCGCGATCACTTTCTGCGTCAGCTGATCGAGCTCGGCGCGGCTCTGCGCCAGGGCGGTTTCGAGTTCGAGTCGCGCCTCGGAAAGCGTGCGGCCGCGAATCCGCGCATTGAGGAAATTGGTCGCTTCCGTCAGCGCGGAAGGCGGAACGCCGGGCGGCAGCGTCAGCACGCGGTTTTCGACCTGACCGTCTTCGCCGACCAGCACCACCAGCGCGCGCTCCGGCTCGAGGCGCACGAATTCGATGTGCTTGAGCCGCGAGTTGGATTTAGCGGTGAGCACCACGGCGGCCGCGCGGGTCAGGCCGGAGAGTCGCGTCAGGGCCTCGCCGAGCGCCGCCTCGACCGATTGCGCGCGCCCGACCGACGCTAGCTGACTCTGGATCGATTCCCGCTCGGGCTCGGTGAGATCGCCGACCTGCATCAAGGCATCGACAAAGAAGCGCAGGCCGAGTTCGGTGGGCAGCCGGCCCGCGGAAGTATGCGGCGCGTAGATCAGGCCGAGCGCTTCGAGGTCCGACATCACGTTGCGGACGGAAGCCGGCGACAACGGCACCGCGATCAGGCGGGAGACGTTGCGCGAACCGACGGGCTCGCCGGTTGCAAGGTAGCTCTCGACGATTTGTCGAAAAATGTCGCGCGAGCGCTCGTTGAGCTGAGCCAGCCCCGCATGCGGCGCGATCAAGCCAATCGGATCGTGATGGGCCACTGTTAACTCCCTGATACCCCCTAATTTGTCGCTCCGGCGCACTGATGACAAGCGCGCTTTGCCCGCGAAATAAGCGGCCAAAACCCTTGCCGCTGCCCGCTCCCCCTCCTACAAGCACCGCAAACGAATTTTCGCTCGATTTTCGAAAGGATTTCCCATGCGGCCAAGCCGCCGTGCGCCCGATCAGCTGCGCCCCGTGTCGCTGGAACGCGGCGTCGTCAAATACGCCGAAGGTTCCTGCATGGTGAAGTTCGGCGATACCCATGTGCTGGTGACCGCCACGCTGGAGGAGCGGCTGCCGCCCTGGCTGAAGGGTCAGGGCCGCGGCTGGGTTACCGCCGAATACGGCATGCTGCCGCGCGCGACGTTGGAACGGACCCGCCGTGAGGCCGCGGCCGGCAAGCAGGGCGGCCGGACCGTCGAGATTCAGCGGCTGATCGGCCGCTCCTTGCGCGCGGCCGTCGACCTCGAGGCGCTCGGCGAGCGCCAGATTACCGTCGACTGTGACGTGATCCAGGCCGATGGCGGCACGCGTACCGCCTCGATCACCGGCGCCTGGGTGGCTCTGGCCGACTGCATCGGCTGGATGAAGGCCCGCAATATGCTGAAGACCAACGTATTGCGCGACAATGTCGCTGCGATCTCCTGCGGCATTTATCAAGGCACGCCGGTGCTCGATCTCGACTATGCCGAGGATTCCGACGCCGAGACGGACGCCAATTTCGTCATGACCGGCGATGGCCGCATCATCGAGGTGCAGGGCACCGCCGAAAAGACGCCGTTCTCGCAGGACGAGTTCCTCGCGCTGATGGAACTCGCGCGCAAGGGTGTCGCGCGCCTGGTGGACTTGCAGAAGCTGGCCGTCGCGTAGTCTGATCGCCTATGCACCGTCGAATCACCGGCAAGCTCGTGATCGCGACCCACAATCCCGGCAAGCTCGCCGAGATGCGGGAATTGCTCGCGCCGCATGGTGTCGAGGCCGTTTCCGCGGGCGAATTGGGCCTGGGCGAACCTGACGAAACCGGCGACACCTTTCGATCCAATGCGGCAATCAAGGCGATGGCGGCGGCGAAAGCCTCCCAGCTTCCGGCTTTCGCCGACGATTCCGGTCTCGTCGTCGATGCGCTCGACGGCGCGCCCGGAATCTACTCGGCGCGCTGGGCCGGGGAGGGCAAGGATTTCACCGCCGCGATGACCCGGATCGAGCGCCTGTTGCAGGAGCGCGGCGCGACCACGCCGGCGAAACGAAAGGCGCACTTCGTCTCCGCGCTGTGCGTCGCCTGGCCGGACGGCCATCTCGAAGAAGTCGAGGCGCGGGCCGATGGAACGCTGGTCTGGCCGCCACGCGGCACCGCCGGTTTCGGCTATGATCCGATGTTCCTTCCCGACGGGCACACGCGGACTTTTGGCGAGATGACCTCGATCGAAAAGCACGGCCTGCCGCCGCTTGGTCTTGGCCTGTCACACCGGGCGCGGGCCTTCGTCAAACTGGCGGAGATCTGCCTTGGCTAGCACTGAGCGCCATTACGGAAAGCGTGCCTTCGGCGTCTACGTGCACTGGCCGTTCTGCCTGTCGAAATGTCCGTATTGCGATTTCAACAGCCACGTCCGCCACGCTGCCATTGATGAAGAGAGATTCGCCCGCGCCTTTGCGCGCGAGATCGAAACCACTGCGGCACGCGCGCCTGATCGAACCGTCACCTCGATCTTTCTCGGCGGCGGCACGCCGTCGCTGATGCAGCCCCGCACCGTTGGCGTGATCCTGGATGCGATCGGCAAGCACTGGCGCGTCGCCGGCAATGTCGAGGTAACGCTGGAGGCCAATCCGACCAGCGTGGAGGCGACGCGGTTTAGCGGCTACCGCGCAGCCGGCGTCAACCGCGTCTCGCTCGGCGTCCAGGCGCTCGACGACGCCTCGCTGAAAGCGCTCGGGCGGCTCCATACCGCACGCGAGGCGCTCGATGCGGTCGCGATCGCGCGCACCGCATTCGAGCGCTACTCGTTCGACCTGATCTATGCCCGCCCGGACCAGACGCCGCGGATGTGGGCGGATGAACTGAAGCTTGCAATCGCCGAAGCCGCCGAGCATCTGTCGCTCTACCAGCTCACTATCGAGGAAGGCACGCCGTTCTTCGGCCTGCATGCCGCGGGCAAGCTGAAGACGCCGGACGAGGCAGTTGCCCGCGCGCTCTATGACGTGACCCAGGAAGTGTGCGCCGCGCATGGCCTTCCGGCCTACGAGATCTCCAACCACGCCCGCGTCGGCTCAGAGTGCCAGCATAATCTGGTGTACTGGCGCGGTGACGAATATGCCGGGATCGGCCCCGGCGCGCATGGGCGTCTCGATGTCGATGGCGGGCGCTACGCGACCGCGACCGAGAAGCGGCCCGAGGCCTGGCTGATGCGCGTGGAGGCCAAAGGCCACGGCGTCGTCACGGACGAACGCCTCAACAGCGAAGAACGCGCCGATGAATATCTGCTGATGGGATTGCGCCTCGCTGAAGGCATCGATCCCAAACGCTACGCGACGCTGTCAGGCCGCGCGCTCGATCCGAGCCGGATCGCCATTTTGCGCGACGAAGGCGCCATCATTGTCGAGTCCGATGGACGCTTGCGCGTGACCAAGGACGGTTTCCCCGTGCTCGACGCCGTCGTGGCGGATCTCGCCGCGTAAAGGTTTTGCTACAAGCGGCAGGAAGCTACGCACCAAAACTCTTCGGCGAACCGGCCACCGGCGTGCTGCCGCCGCTGGCGACCTTCATTACCGCAAGGCCGCGCTCATTGGTGCCGTCGGAGCGGAAGCGGAACAGGCCGTCGATACCGGCAAAGCCCGACGGGTTGGTCAGCGTCTCCGCCGCAAAGCGCTGGCTACCCTGCTTCGATAGCGCCGCAACCAGCGCCACCGCATCATAGGCGAGGGTCGCTGTGCGCACTGGGTCGGCGGCGAATTTGGCGCGGTAGCGGCCGGAGAAGGCGCGGAAGCCCGATGGATCCGGCGCGGCATAGAGCCCGCCCTGCAACGCCGGGCTCGCATAGACACGCGGATTGTCCCAAAGCCCGGTGCCGAGCATCTGGATGTTGCGCAGATTGGCGCCGGCTGCGGTCAGGGCATCGGCCGCTGCGACCACCGAATCGCCGTCATCGGCGATGAACAGCGCATCCGCCGAGCCCAGCGACTGCGCCACCGTCCGTGCCGCCCCTGAACGATCGGCGGCATATTTCTCGAAGGCGACGATGCGGCCCTTGCGACCGGCCGCCTGCTTGAAGGCGGCTTCCACCACATTGCCGTAGGCATTGTCCGGCAAAAGCGCCGCGAACGACCGCTTTCCGATGCTGGCGGAATAGTCGACGATCCGGTTGACGTCGGATTCGGGCAGGAAGCTGAGCAGATAGACACCGCGCCCGGCGACGCTTGAATCGGTCGAGAACGCGATCACCGAAATGCCGCGGCTGCGCGCCAGTTGCGCGGTCGCCGGCACCGAGCCGGCAAACAGCGGGCCCAGAATGATCTCAACGCCCTCGCCGAGCGCCTCCTGCGTGACCTGCTGGGCGCCCTGCGGGGTGCCGCCGTCATCCTTGATCAGGAGCTGGATGTTCGGATTCTGAAATTCCGCCAGCGCCATCTCGGCCGCGTTCTTCATCGACTGCGCGGCGACGCCGGCATTGCCGGCGGCCGAGAGCGGCAGGATTAGGCCAACCTTGACGTTGCCGGTGCCAACCGCGAGCGGCTGCTGCTGCGGCCCGGGGGGTCCCTCGGGCGCTGACGGGCCGAACGGGTTGGAAACCTGGCCACCGCTGGAGCAGGCGCCGAGCAGGGGCGCCGCGAGAATAAGTCCGACCGCCGTCCGCCGGGTCGGGCCTGAGGGGCGCGAGTCCGGGGATCCAAGCTTGCGATTGAACGGACCTTCCATTCTGTCTCTTCTCTTGACCGACCGCCGTCGGCCAGGATTCCGGCCTTCTGGGCCGAGGCACCTGAACCGCTACTGAACCCAATCTGGGATTGATGCATATTGTCGAGGATTAGTTAACCAAAACAAAAAGATTACTACCCGGCCGCGCATTGCCCGCCCCTCGGGAACCTTCGCTTGCTGCCATCACGCCAGATATGGTGCTTGACCTGCGACCCCTCTAGATTGCCGATATGCGCGCAAAACCCGGTTCAAACTACGGCTCTGATACCGAACCGGGTTCGGCCCACAGGACATTTTTGATCGGCGGCCACGTCCTTAACGCCGCGAAGCCCGCGCCGGGCCTCTATCTGGTGGCAACCCCGATCGGTAATCTCGGCGACATCACATTGCGCGCCCTGGAGACGCTGGCTGGCGTCGACATCATCGCCTGCGAGGATACCCGCATCACCCGCCGCCTGACCGAGCGCTATGCGATTTCGGCGGAACTCAAGCCCTATCACGAGCACAACGCGGCCATGGCGCGGCCGAAAATCCTGGAACGGCTGGCGCAAGGCGCCTCGATCGCGCTGGTGTCGGACGCCGGCACGCCCCTCATCTCCGATCCCGGCTTCAAGCTGGTGCGCGAGGTCTGTGCCGCCGGCCACGCCGTGATCGCGGTGCCGGGCGCGTCCTCGGTGCTAACGGCGCTGTCGGTCGCGGCCCTCCCGACCGATCGCTTCTTCTTCGACGGATTTTTGCCGGCCAAAGAAATCTCGCGGCGGACGCGGCTCGCCGAACTGGCCCGGATCGACGCCACGCTCGTCATGTTCGAATCCGGCAACCGCGTGCAGGAGACGCTCGCCGACCTCGCCGAAATCATGGCCGGCCGCGACGTCGCGATCTGCCGCGAGCTGACAAAGCTGCACGAGGATATCAAGCGCGGCCCCATCGCCGATCTGGCGAAGGCTGCCGGCACGCTGGAAACCCGCGGCGAGTTCGTGCTCGTGGTCGGCCCGCCGCGCAAGGACGCCAATGTCATGACGCAGCACGACCTCGACGATCTACTGCGCTCGTCGCTCATGCGCGACAGCGTCAAGGACAGCGTCGCGCATGCGGTCGAGCTTTCGGGACGGCCGCGCCGCGAGGTCTACGCTCGCGCGCTCGAGCTCGCCAAGGAGATCAAAGAGGAAGTCAGGGGCGACGATGGCGAAGAATGACGGCACATCGCCACCGGACGCGGTGGCAAAGCTCGCCGCGCCAGAGCGGGTCGCCGCCTTTCGCACTGGCCTCTCGGCCGAAAGCCGCGCGGCCGCTTATCTGATGGCCAAGGGCTATCGCATCCTGGCTAAGCGCTTCCGCAGCCCTTACGGCGAGATCGACCTGATCGCGAAAAAGCGCGATCTCGTGGCCTTCATCGAGGTCAAGGCCCGCGCCAGCCTGGATGACGCCGCCTACGCCGTGACGCCGCGCCAGCAGGCGCGCATCGTCAATGCCGCCCAGGCCTGGCTGATGGCGCATCCCGAGCATGCCGAATTCGAGCTCAGATTTGATGCCATCCTGATTGCGCCGCGTCGCCTGCCACGCCATGTGTTATCGGCATTCGACGCCAGTCCATAAATATCCCTCAAGAGACCCGGACCTCTCCCATGAAACTGAATGTCGCCGTCCAGATGGATCCCATCGCGCGTATCAACATCCGCGGCGATTCGACCTTTGCGCTGCTCCTGGAAGCGCAAAAGCGCGGCCACAGCCTTTGCTATTACACCCCCGACAAGCTGTCGCTGCGCGGCGGGGAGCTGGTGGCGCCGGTGCAGCATCTCACCGTGCGCGACGAGGTCGGCGATCATTTCACCCTCGGCGAGCCCAGGCGCGAGCCGCTTGAGTCCTTCGACGTTATCCTGCTGCGGCAGGACCCGCCCTTTGACCTAGCCTACATCACCTCGACCCATTTCCTGGAGCGCATCCATCCCAAGACGCTGGTGGTGAACAACCCGGCAGCCGTGCGCAACGCGCCGGAAAAACTCTTCGTGATGAACTTTCCGCAGCTGATGCCGCCAACGCTGATTTCGCGTGACCTCGACGAAATCAATTCGTTCCGCGACCAGCATGGCGCCGTGGTGATGAAGCCGTTGCACGGCCATGGCGGCGCCGCGGTGTTCCGCGTGATGCCGCAGGATATGAATTTCGGCTCATTGTTCGACATGTTCTCGGTCACCTTCCGCGAGCCTTGGGTGATCCAGCGCTTCCTGCCCGAGGTGAAGCACGGCGACAAGCGCATCATCCTGGTCGATGGCGAATTCGCCGGCGCGGTCAACCGCGTGCCCGCGCCCGACGACCTTCGCTCCAACATGGTGCGCGGCGGCGCTGCACACGCGACCGAGCTTTCACCGCGCGAGCGCGAGATCTGCGACACGTTGGGGCCGGCGCTGCGCGAACGCGGACTATTGTTCGTTGGCATCGACGTGATCGACGGCAACCTCACCGAGATCAACGTGACCTCGCCGACTGGCATCCGCGCCATCCAGCGCCTCAACGGCCCGGACGTCGCCGGAAAAATCTGGGATACGATCGAGAAGAAACGCGCCGGGAAATAGTTTCCCCCAAACGACCTATCGACCAACTTGTTTGCAGCGCGCCCGGCGCGACCTGACTTGCGCCGGATGAGTTGCGGGCGCTCTCCTGCCGGCTGGATGGAACCGACGGGGGAGCCGCGGTGCCGTTCTGCTGCGCCGCCGGCAGCGGTCTGCCGGATTCCATGACGCTATCGCCACGCGATCCGATATTCTATCATCATACGTCCACTCTTTGGACAAGACTGCACGGAGCGCTGCCGGATGCTCGACCGGCCACCTTCGGATGACATTGGACGAAAGGAGCGCCAATGAACTCCACGCCACCTCCGAAACAAACCGAACCTCACGATGCGCCCGCCGCACGCGCTGATGAACGGCTCGCCCACGCCCGCGAACAGATCAAGCGCGCGGACGAACAGCTTGCGCGTCTGACTGAACAGGTTGCAAAAATGGAGCGCGACGATGCGCATCCGCCTTCGGCGCGATCCGCTCCGCAATCTGACCCGCAATCACCAAGAAAGCTGGCGTTCCGGACCCTCGCCGCCTTGCCGCTGGCGGCGTGCATCATTGTCGTTGCCCTGGTTTTGCAGTCGTCCTATGGCGACGGCGCCAAGCGCGGGGCACCGCAGCTCGCTTCAACGCAATCAGCGCCGCCGGAAAATCCGTCGTCGCCCGCAGAGCCCACTCCATCTACCGTTCAAGTGGCCGGTGCGGCGCCAGCGCCGCCGCAAGCATCATCACCGCAAGCACCATCCTTGGCTGAGGCCCCATCACCGCAAGCATCACCACCGCAAGCACCAACCCTGGCTCAAGCCACACCACCGCAAGACGCCGCGCCGCCTGCTGCCGCGGCGGCTCCCGAACCGACACAGTTGCTGCAAACCATCGCGCGCGATCTCGCGAACCTCGAGCGAAACATCGAACAGCTCAGGGCGAACCAGCAACAAATGGCCAGCGACAATGCAAAAGCCATTGGGGATCTGAAGGCGACCCAGGAAGAGATGAAACGCGCGCTCGCGAAGGCTTCCGAGCAGAACCCGCCCAAGGTGTCAGCGCCTGCGACGCAGCGGGCTCCGACCTTCCGCAAGCCAGAGCGCTCGCAAGCGAGATCGCGGCCGCGATACCCAAGGGAGTGGATGTACGACGACTACGACTGGTAGCTGTCGATGCCAGTCTTATTTTAAGCCGTAGCGCGACATCTCGCCGGCAATATCCGGTTTGACGCGCTCCGCCATCATTATGTCGACAGTGCCACGCGGCTCGTCACCCTTCATCAACCTCGCCTTTCCGCGTCCAAACAGAGCGTGCGGTTGATTCGGGTTGATCTGCAAAGCAGCGTCGTAATCCGCAATTGCCTTATCGAGGTTGCCCATCTTGAGATAGACGAATCCGCGACTGTCCAGGAAAGCGGCGTCCGCCTGGTACAGCCGGAGCGCCTCATTGCAATCGGCTAACGCGGCCTGCAGTTCGTCCCTGATTGCGCGGGCGTAACAACGGCTGTTGAAGGCTACAAAGCAATTTGGCGCGACTTTGATCGCTTGACTATATTTATCGATAGCACGATCATGCTCTCCTTTGTCGCGGTATACTTGACCCCTTCCCACGTGAGCCAAGGCGTTGTTGGGATAGATATTGATTGCGATATCGAACTGGGTAGCAGCTCGATCGTTGTCGCTTCGTTGCAAAGACCACAGTCCGCTATTGTAAGCCTGCGCGCTGTTACGCCAGTTCTGATAGGCTGGACCCTTGGGATTTGGCATGCATGCCGCGACGGTTTTCGATGCCCGACTGTTCTCCGGCGATTCGGACAATTTCAACAAACTGTCCGCCGTGGCTAGACCGGCAAATCCAACCGCCGCAACAAATTCGACGACAAGCCATAGCGTAGCTACGCGCGCAGGCACTCTCGATTTCATAGCCGACCTTGATGATTTTAAAGCTTGCACTTTCATATCTCTGCAATGTGACGCTGCTGTTGTTCGGACGCCCGTTCGTTCTGCCGTTCTGTCTCTGACGAACTGGCGCTATCTCGTTTTCACATCGCTGCTCTGTCGCCGCCTCCCACTTGCCAATTTCGGCAGGCGGGAGCAGCCTGTAGCCGCGGATGAATCTGTCCGGGCACGAACTGCAAGACATAAAATAGTGGAGGAAGAGGCATGACGACGAATCTTTCGCGGCGGTCTTTGCTTGCGCTTGGCGCAGGACTCGGTGTGGGTCTCGGCGCCTCGACGATGCTCGGCGGCAGCGCGCTGGCGAAGGCGCCGAAGCTCGGCACCCAGACGCCCTATTGGCACCGCTTCATCCTCGGCGACGCCGAAGTGACCGTCGTCTCCGACGGCCCGCTCCCGCTCGGCGATCCCTCCGGCACCTTTACCGGCGTGCCGAAGGAAGAAGTGAAGAAGATGCTCTCCGACAACTTCCTCAACCCGGACAATGTCGTGCTCGAGCAGAACTCGCCCGTTGTGAACACCGGCGACAGACTGATCCTGTTCGACACCGGCATGGGCACTTCGAAAGCGTTCGGCCCGACCACCGGCCAGCAGCAGAAGAACCTCGCAGCGGCGGGCATCAAGCCTGAAGACATCGACGCGGTGGTGTGCTCGCACGCCCATATCGATCACATCGGCGGCCTCGTCGGTGCCGACGACAAGCCGCTATTCCCGAACGCGCAGGTCTACATCGCCCAGAGCGATTTCGATTTCTGGACCGATGAAGGCAAGCTCGGCAGTCCGCTCAAGGATTTCATCATCCACGCCCGCAAGAACCTGATGCCGGTGCGCGACCGGATCGTCTTTATCAAGGACAATCAGGAATTCCTGCCCGGCGTCACCGCGCTCTCGGCTCCCGGCCACACCGTCGGCCACACCATTTATATGGTGAGCTCGAAGGGCAAATCCTTCTGCTTCCTCGGCGATCTCTCGCATCATTCGGTGTTGCTCTTGGAGAAGCCGCGAATGGAATTCGCCTACGACAGCGACCCGAAGCAGGCGGCCGCCTCGCGGGTGAAGATGCTGGACATGCTCGCTGCGCAGAAGATCCCCGTCATGTCCTACCACTTCGCCTGGCCCGGCTACGGTCACGTCGCCAAGAGCGGCGACGGCTTCAGGTATTATCCGGAGCCGATGAATATGCAGCTCTAGGAAAGTCCTCGGTCCGGGGCCGGCCGGTGATCGGCCCCGGATTATCAACGTGGTACCGCGGGCGACCATGCGCACGGCTGGCGCTTCGCCGGGAGCGTCGATCCAAAGCGTCTTGGAACGATCGCGGACCGCCGAAATTGGTTCTCCTTACGCGAGAAAGCACCAGGAGCGTCAGGCCACAGGACCAGCGGGCACCTAGGCCGAAGCAGTAAATAGTAAGCCTGCATCTCGTCCGCTCGGCAGCCAGTTTGGAGGCCCGGCAAATGACCAAGGACATGATAGCGATCGGCGCGGGAATGCTCGTCGTCTGGCTAGGCGTGTGGAGCCTCCGCGATGGCCTGCCGAATGCGAGCCCTGCAAAGACGCAAGCGGTACGGACTCTCGCCGACGATCCGGCGCTGAAGCTCGTTTCCGAGAATAGCCCGTACATGCGAACGGAGCGCTGAGCGCTCCAGTACGGGCCGGAATGGTTGACGATCTGGGGTTGCGCCGGTCGGCGGGTGCCGACAGGCGGCGAAGTCTTTTGCGCCTATGTTCCCCTATTGTTCTTGACTTACCCTCCGGTTCCCCGCTACCTTTGATTGCGTCACGAGGGGTAGCATGGTTGCGCGGGTATCTACCGTAGCCTTTGAAGGGATTGAGGCCCGCGCGGTCGACGTCCAGGTGCAGGTCGCGCCCGGCCTGCCGGCGTTTGCGATCGTCGGTCTTCCCGACAAGGCGGTGTCGGAAGCGCGGGAGCGGGTGCGTTCGGCGCTGATCGCCTCAGGTCTGGCACTGCCGGCGCGGCGGATCACGGTCAATCTCGCGCCGGCCGATCTGCCCAAGGAAGGCAGCCATTATGATCTGCCCATCGCACTCGGGCTGATGGCGGCGATCGGCGCGATCCCGCCGGATGCGCTGAACGGCTTTACCGTGCTCGGCGAGCTCGGGCTCGATGGCTCCATCGCACCTGTGGCGGGCGTGTTGCCGGCGGCGATCGGCGCCAATGCGCGCGAGGAAGGATTGATCTGTCCGGCGGCATGCGGAACGGAGGCGGCCTGGGCGAGCCCCGACATCCAGATCATCGCGGCCAAATCGCTGATCCAGATCGCCAACCACTTCAAAGGCACGCAGGTGCTGTCGCGCCCGCAACCGAAAGTGCACGAGCCGGAAGCGACGCATCTCGACCTGCGCGACATCAAGGGCCAGGAGAGCGCCAAGCGCGCGCTGGAGATCGCCGCGGCAGGCGGACATCACCTCCTGATGATTGGGTCGCCAGGCGCGGGCAAGTCGATGCTGGCGGCTCGGCTGCCCTCGATCCTGCCGCCGCTGTCGCCGTCGGAGCTGCTGGAAGTCTCGATGATCGCCTCGGTCGCCGGCGAAATCCGCGACGGGGCCTTGACGGCGCGGCGGCCGTTCCGCGCGCCGCATCATTCTGCAAGCATGGCTGCGCTGACCGGCGGAGGCCTGCGCGCAAGGCCCGGCGAGATTTCGCTGGCGCATCAGGGCGTGCTGTTTCTCGACGAGCTGCCGGAGTTCGATCCGCGCGTGCTCGATTCGCTGCGCCAACCCCTGGAGAACGGCGAGGTCTCGGTCTCCCGTGCGAATCACCGCGTCACCTATCCGGCCCGCTTCATGCTGGTCGCGGCGATGAACCCTTGCCGCTGCGGTCAGGCTTATGATCCCGGCTATTCCTGCAGGCGCGCACCGGTCGACCGCTGCACGGCGGATTACCAGATGCGCATCTCCGGCCCGCTGATGGACCGCATCGATCTGCGCATTGAGGTTCCCGCGGTCACCGCCGCCGACCTGATCCTGCCGCCGCCGTCCGAAGGCTCGGCAGAGGTCGCCGCTCGCGTCGCTGCCGCCCGCGACATCCAGCTTGCGCGCTATGCATCGACCGGCATGCCGCAGATCCGCACCAATGCTGAAGCCCCGGCCTCGCTACTCGAGACGATCGCGCAGCCGGATTCGCAGGGGCAAAAGCTTCTGCGCGACGCTGCCGAAACCATGAAGCTGACGGCGCGCGGCTATCACCGCGTGCTCCGCGTCGCGCGCACGCTTGCCGATCTCGATGGCGCAGAGAAGATCGGCCGGCTGCATCTGGCCGAGGCGCTGTCCTATCGCGCGCTGGCCGAGGATCTGCGGCGGGCGGCTTGATGCGTCGCACCATTCCGGCTGGCGCACGGCTCGTTGGAGCGCGGCCATAATAAGAGATCATCAAACAAGCCGAGCATTTGCCCCTCGTTATTAAGATGCAGGCGTCGAAAGAAGTCTGGGACAAGATCTTCGGCACGATCGACACCAGGCAGAAATTCCAAAATCACCGGCTCGAACTCGCCAAGCACGAATGATCCGCGCGCCGAGCTGGCACGCTATTTTTCCACGGCTACCGCCGAGCGGCCCTAAAGCAGGAGACGATCCGAGGAATGATCGTCACGCTCTAATCCCTCGCTCGCCGGTCGGCGTAGCGTAAACCGCGGATCAATTCCTCCAGGTACGGCAGGACTTCGAACAGGGCGGTCGCGACCAGCATCGTGACGATGTACGTCAGCGGCAGTGGCTGTTGCTTCAGCGTGAATGAAAAGTCCGGTGTTCCCTGACCGAACAATGCGGCGAAGGCTGGCCAGTGCAGCGCGATGACGAGCAGCAATCCAGTGAGCGGCAGCATCTCGAGGAAGCTGTGAACGTGCTGCTCGGTCGGCGAAACTTCACGCGTTTTCGACGCGTAGCGGACATCCCAAATTGCGGTGACCTCGTGAAGAAGCAGGAATACGATCATGACGAGGATCACGCCCGAGGTTATTTCGAGGAAAAGCGCGGCCAGCACCGGAACGGCCATTTGCGCAAATTGGGCCAGATGCAGAACCGACTCCCACCAGCCGCTTGTTTTCTCGATGTGGCTGGCGCGATGACAGAGATAATCGGCAAAGCCGGCAGCTAGCCAAAGCGGCAGTATGAAGTACATCAACATCCCTCGCAGGACCTCGTCAGCCCCCATCGGCACCTCCCGTGACAAGCCCGACGGTACAAACGGCTGAGTTCGGACAAGTTCCTGTGCGCCGGGATCCGAGCCCCCTAACCCGGGTGAGCGCAGCGACACCGATTTTGGACTTACGCCGTCATTGCGAGCGCAGCGACGCAATCACTTGTCGCCTCACGCGCGGAGAGATTGATTGCTTTTGCTGCGCTTGCAATGACGGCGGGGGAGGCTTCGGAATAGCGATACCCCGCCGGCGCGGAGATGGCGGCCATCCATCCACATGCAATCCACATCCCTCACCCCACTCGCGATCAGGGTGCTGCGTCTCACAAAAACAACCGGCGTCAACCTGCCGGTAACTAGTCCCCTTTACCTTCTGCCAACCATAAGCCCCGTGTCGCGGGCTTATCGTTGGCGAGTAGCGTGTCATGTTGCGTTTGAAGATCCTGGCCTCGGCGATTCCGCTGGCGATTGTCGCGCTGTTCGCACACGGAGAGTTTTTGGGCGGTCCCCGACCCTGTATCGAAGTCGCGGGTACGACGGTCCAGATCGCCGCTCTCTCCTGGCAAGCGCACCACCACGTCAGTTTCACCGATGATCCCTCTCGGGCGACGGTACGGGTCCAGGTTTCCGACAGCGCGGAAGCCGCCGACTTCACCGTGATCGACGATATCGATACCGCCGAAACCGGCGCCTGCCAGAGCAGCACACCGCCGCGGCTGATTGCGATCTCCCGGCACACCTCGGAGGCCGACCCCGTCATCTATTTGTCGAGGGACGGACCGGCGGACTACCGTATCTTCGTTGCCTCGAAGAGCTTTTCGCTGCTCGATGCCGCGGCCCTGATCGTCGGCGCCCGCGGCGAGCGCCATCGCCTTCAGGCGGCATCGCTTTAACACTTGATTCACCCTGTTCTCATCGCGGCCACGACGCGCTGGGAGCCTCAAGCACTTTGCAACGTCGGCGAAGCATCGTCTCTCCGATAGCGACGGCGAAGCAAGCCGGGTCAATTCAGGCAGCAAGCTCAGGGTTATTGGCGATGGGGCGGATTTTCCGGATCAAACTTCGCTTTCGCCGTTTCGGCCGCCGCCATCCCTGGCTCACCTTCACGCTACGCTCGCTCATGATCTTCTCGGTCGTGTTCGGTGCCGCCTATGGATTCATCACCGGAAGCAAGACCGAGAATTCCGGTTACGACCCGCACGCATTTGCAATCGGCGTTTCCTTTCTGTTTGCGATCGCCTGCGTCGCGCTTGCCACGTTCAGCGTCCGCCTCCGCCTCATGCGCAAGAAGATGCGCAAGATCGCGCTGCACAACGAAGCCTTGGCCGACCGGAACTGGGAATTGCAGGAAGCCGAGCAGCGCTCCCGTCGCCTGTTCGAGTCGCAGGGCGATCTGATCGTGCTGCGCGATACCGAGGGTCGCATTACCTTTGTAAATGACGCCTACTGCGAACTCGCGCAAAGGTCCCGCGATCAGTTGATCGGCAGCCGGTTCGCGCTGCCTGTGCTCGAACAGGGCGACACCGCGCTCGAGCCGAACGGCACCCGTGTTCACGACCAGCGAATTGAAGGTCCACTCGGCCCGCGCTGGATTGCCTGGCGCGAGGGCCTCGTCCGCAATGACGCCGGCGGACCGGCCGAAATGCAAGCCGTCGGGCGCGACGTCACCGACCGTACCGAAAGCGAGCGCGCGCTGACCGAAGCCCGCGACCAGGCCGATGCGGCGAGCCGCGCCAAGTCGCGCTTCCTTGCGATGGCAAGCCACGAGATCCGCACGCCGCTCAACGGCATCATCGGCATGAGCAGCCTGTTGATGGATACGCCGCTGACGCCGGAACAGACCACCTATGTCAAGGCGGTG
This sequence comes from Bradyrhizobium hereditatis, assembly GCF_020329435.1. Lineage (GTDB taxonomy): Bacteria > Pseudomonadota > Alphaproteobacteria > Rhizobiales > Xanthobacteraceae > Bradyrhizobium > Bradyrhizobium hereditatis. Next base: position 179,878 of record NZ_JAGKJK010000012.1, read on the forward strand.
AAGACCTCCGGCGACGCCCTGCTAGCGCTGATCGAGGAGCTGCTCGACTACTCCAAGATCGAGGCCGGCAAGATCGACCTCGAACATCGCCCGTTCGCACTAGCCGGCATGATCGAGGACATTACCGAACTGCTGGCGCCGCGCGCCGAGGCCAAGAAAATCGAGATCGCCGCCTATGTTGACGAGCGGCTGCCGCGCGAGGTGATCGGGGATGCTGCGCGCTTGCGCCAGGTGCTGCTCAACCTGGCCGGCAATGCGATCAAATTCACTTCGGCTGGCGGCGTTGCCCTGATCGTCGAGCCCGGCATCTGGCCCAATGAAATCAGTTTCCTGGTGCGCGACACTGGCATCGGCATCGCGCCCGAGGCGCGCGAGCGCATCTTCCGCGAATTCGAGCAGGCCGATGACAAGATCGCCCGCAGCTATGGCGGCACCGGCCTTGGGCTGAGCATCTCCGACCGTATCATCAAGCGCATGGGCGGCCGTATCACGCTGCACAGCGAGCCGGGCGTCGGCTCGACCTTCGAAGTATCGATCCCGCTCGCTGACGCCGAGGGCGAACAGACCTCCTTCTCGGCACCAGATCTCGCCGGTCAATCGATCATGTTGGTTTCGCCGCAGAGCATCGAGGCCTCGCTTACGGCGCGGCGACTGCAGCGCTGGGGCGGACAGGTCTGCATGGTATCCGAGGTCGATGTCGCCGAGGCCCTGCTGCCCGAGCGTTCCTGGCATGCCGTGCTGATCGACCACACGCTGGGGCTTGCCGAGATTGAGCGGCTCGGCGAAGCCGCGCGCCTACATGCCACGCAGCGCATCGTGATGTTCACGCCGGCGACGCGGCAGGAAATGCAGCCGTCCGCCAGTTCGGCCCTCACCGGTTATCTGGTCAAGCCGCTGCGCGCCGCTTCGCTCGCGGCCCGCCTGACGGCCGCGCCGGAAGTGGCCGCGCCCAGCCTGGAGCCGGCCATCGACCCTGACAAGACGCCGGCCGCGCCGGAGAACAAAGGCCTCTCGATCCTGGTTGCCGAGGACAATCAGATCAATGCGCTGTTGATCCGCTCGCTGCTCGGCCGGCTCGGCCATCACGCCGTCATCACAACCAATGGCGAAGAGGCGCTGGAGTCCTGGCTGTCGGCGAAATCCGCTGGCACCCCTTATGATCTCGTCCTGATGGACATCCAGATGCCGCAGCTCAACGGTATCGAAACCACCAAGCGGATTCGCGCCCTCGAGGCCGGCGAGCCGGGCAACCGGACGCCGATCCTTGCGCTGACCGCCAACACGCTGGTCGAAGATCGCTACGCCTGCTTCGAAGCCGGCATGGACGGATTTTTGATCAAGCCGCTCGACCGCGAGAAACTTGCCGAGGCGCTTGCCGGCCTGATCGCATCACGGCACATCGCGGCGTGATTTCGTAGGGTGGGCAAAGCGGAGCGTGCCCACCATTCAGCAATTGAGGATAGATGGTGGGCACGGCGCAAGAGCGCCTTTGCCCGCCCTACGAAAGCCGCTAACGCAGGGACGACAGCGACTACAGCCGCCGCAACGCCACCGTCTCGACGAGATGATCGGCGCGCTTTTTCAGGATCAGCGTCGCGCGCGGACGGGTCGGCAGGATGTTGTCCTCGAGATTGGCAAGGTTGGTGCGTTCCCAGATCGCGATTGCGGTCGCGGTCGCCTCCTCGTCGGACAGCACCGCATAGCGATGGAAGTACGATTTGGGATCATGGAACGCGGTATCGCGGAGCGCGAGGAAACGCCTTACATACCATTCGCGCAGCACCGGCTCCTCGGCGTCGATATAGACGGAGAAATCGAAGAAGTCGGATACCACCGGCACGGCTTTGCCATCGCGCGGCAGACGGCCGGTCTGTAGCACGTTGACGCCCTCGACGATCAGGATGTCGGGGCGGTCGACCTCGATCCACTCGTTCGGCACGATGTCGTAGACCAAATGCGAATAGACCGGCGCACGCACCGGCCGGCGCCCGGCCTTGATGTCGGAGAGGAAGGCCAGCAGCCGCGGCAGATCGTAGCTCTCCGGAAAGCCCTTCTTCTGCATCAGCCCCTGGCGCTCCAGCACGGCATTGGGAAACAGGAAGCCGTCGGTCGTCACAAGGTCGACCTTGGGCCGCGGCGACCAGCGTGCGAGCAGCGCCTGCAGCACGCGCGCGGTGGTCGACTTTCCGACCGCGACAGAGCCGGCGACGCCGATGATGTAGGGCACCTTGCGGTCGCGGATGCCGAGAAACTGACGCTGCGCGCGGAAGAGCCGATCGGTCGCATCGACATAGATCGACAACAGGCGCGACAGCGGCAGGTAGATGTCCTCGACCTCCTGCAAGTCGAGGCGGTCATGCATCGAACGCAGCCGCTCGAATTCACCCGGCTCCAGCGTCATTGGGGTGTCGTCGCGCAGCCGCGCCCACTGCTCGCGGGTGAAGATGCGGTAGGGATTATATTGCTGATCGGGGGTCCGGATATCCATGAGCTGCCTCTCGGTCAGTCGCGCTTGCGCGACGCCTTCTCCTCGAGCCCGGACATCGAGGTCCGCTGCGCCAGCGCGGCCTCGACCTCTTCCAGCTTCACGCCGCGCGACTTCAAAAGCACCAGGAGGTGAAACACCAGGTCTGCGCTTTCGGCGATCAGGTGGCCACGATCGTTCTCGATCGCCGCGATTACGGTCTCGACCGCTTCCTCGCCCAGCTTCTTGGCGCAGTGCTCCGCGCCCTTGTCGAGCAGCTTGCGGGTGTAGGACGCCTCTCCTCCCGATGCGGCCCGTGCATCGATGGTGGCGGCCAGATCATGGATCGTGAAACGCGACATCAACCGAACTCAACGCTCGCGCCCGGCCAAAGGCCGCGGCGCCGTCCCAAGGCAGGACCTAACGCAGGACTTAGCACTTTTGTGACAGCGAGTCGTCAGGGATCGAGCCGCATCGGCAGGCCGGCCCGCGCCATGTGCTCCTTGGCTTGGCGTATGGTAAATTCGCCGAAGTGGAATATCGAAGCGGCCAGCACCGCGGTGGCGTGGCCTTGGCGGATGCCGTCGACGAGATGGTCGAGGTTGCCGACCCCGCCGGAGGCGATAACCGGTACGGGGACACTATCGGCGATGGCACGGGTCAACGGCAGGTCGAACCCTTGGCGCGTGCCGTCACGGTCCATCGAGGTCAGGAGGATCTCGCCGGCGCCGAGCGACACCACTTCCTGCGCGTATTCAATGGCGTCGATCCCGGTGGAGTTGCGGCCGCCATGGGTGAAGATCTCCCAGCGGTCCGAGCCGCCGGCGCGCTTGACCCGCTTGGCGTCGATCGCGACCACGATGCACTGTTCGCCGAACTTTTCGGCCGCCTGCTTGACGAATTCGCGGTTGGAGACCGCGGCCGAATTGATCGAGACCTTGTCGGCGCCGGAGCGCAGCAGCGTCTTGATGTCCTCGATGGTGCGGACCCCGCCGCCGACCGTCAATGGCATGAAGCAGGCTTCGGCGGTGCGCCGCACGACATCCAGCATGATGCCGCGGTTTTCGTGGGTCGCCGTGATGTCGAGGAAGCACAATTCGTCGGCGCCGGCGGCGTCATAGGCGATCGCCGCCTCGACGGGATCGCCGGCGTCGCGCAGATCGACGAAATTGACGCCCTTGACTACCCTTCCATCTTTCACATCGAGACATGGGATGACGCGGACTTTGAACATGGCGAAACTCCCAAAGCGTTTTCAAGCGAAGTGGGTACCGGTTCGCGTGAAGAAAACGCGTCAAAATAAAGAAGTAGAGCCATGGTTCCAACCATGGCTCTACGCCGCGGCGCGCGCGTTGCGGATCAGCGCGAGCGCGGCGGCGGGATCGAGCCGGCCGTCATAGAGCGCGCGGCCTGCAATGGCGCCGGCGAGCTTTTTGGCGCGCGGCTCCAGCATCGCCTTGACGTCCTCGATCGAGGCGAGGCCGCCGGAGGCGATCACGGGGATGGAGATGCGCTCGGCCAGCGCGATTGTGGCATCGAGGTTCAGGCCCTTTAATAATCCGTCGCGGGCGATGTCGGTAAAGATGATGGCAGCGACGCCGGCATCCTCAAAACGCTGCGCGATTTCGAGGACGGTGACCTGCGAGGTTTCGGCCCAGCCTTCGACGGCGACCTTGCCGTCGCGCGCATCGAGCCCGACCGCGACGCGGCCGGGAAATTTTTTGGCCGCGCTCTTCACCAGTTCCGGATCGCGTACCGCCGCGGTGCCGATGATGACGCGGGCGATGCCCTTGTCCAGCCAGGCTTCCACGGTCTTGAGATCCCGAATGCCACCGCCGAGCTGCACCGGCATGGTGACAGCCTTGAGCATCGCCTCGACCGCGCGCGCGTTCATCGGCTTGCCGGCAAAGGCGCCGTCGAGATCGACGACATGTAGATATTCGAACCCCTGCTCGGCAAAGGATCGCGCCTGCGCGGCGGGATCGAGGTTGAACACGGTCGCGCGCGCCATGTCGCCTTGCTCGAGGCGCACGCACTGACCGTTTTTCAGGTCAACCGCAGGAAAGAGGATCACGGCTTCCACTTCAAAAAGTTCGAGATCAGGGCCAGGCCAAAGCGCTGGCTCTTCTCGGGGTGAAACTGCGTGCCGATTGCGGTGTCCTTGCTCACGATCGCAGTCACCGGCCCGCCGTAATCGGCGCGCGCCAGCACATCCGCTTCGTTGGCAGCGTTGAGGTGATAGGAATGCACGAAATAGGCGTGGCGTCCCTTCGGCCCGAGCGGCAGGTGCTCCAGCACCGGGTGCTCGCGGAGCAGGTCGAGCGTGTTCCAGCCCATATGCGGGATCTTCAGGTTTTCCTCGCGCGGCGAGATCTTCTCGACATGGCCTTCGATCCAGTTGAAGCCCTCAGTGACGACATGCTCCTTGCCGCGCGTCGCCATCAACTGCATGCCGACGCAGATGCCGAAGAACGGCCGCGCCTTCACGCGCACTGCTTCCGTCATCGCTTCCAGCATGCCGTCCACCGCATCGAGGCCGCGGCGGCAATCGGCGAAGGCGCCGACGCCGGGCAGCACAATGCGGTCGGCGCGGTACACTGTATCAGGGTCGCGCGTCACCATGACCTTCTGCGGATCTTCCATGCTCCGCGCGGCGCGCTCGAAGGCTTTTGCCGCCGAGTGAAGATTGCCGGAGCCGTAATCGATGATGGCAACGGTCATCGCGGCCCTCCCGGTTCGGGGAACAGGCCGATGATCCCGCCTTGCGGCAATGGCGGAGGCTTGGAGAACGGCTGGCCCGGAATGTTGCGGGTCGGCGGCGGCGCCCCGCGATCGACCGACCATTGGTCGTTGACCAAGCCACGGTGCCCACCGGCCCACCGCTCGAAGAAGCGGTGCTCGGCAGCTTCCTCGTCGTCGGCCACCACGATATCGAGCTGACGCCATTTGCCCCGCGACAGCGTCCAGCGCCGCAGGCTGGCCGCCTCCAGACCCATCAGGATTGCGATCAGAACGTCGACGGCAACCATCGTGTTGCGGCTTGCGCCGAGCGCCGACATTCCGAACTGGATCGCGATCATCAGAACAATCCAGCCGATAAGCACCAGCCACAGCCGATGCCACAGCAGCCAGATTACGCTCGCGACCGCTGCCCAGAAATGAAAGCCGTCACGAACAAAGACGAACTTGTCGGTCGCCGAAAGATCGGCGCCATTGGCCACGGGAGCATGCACTGTGTAGACCGGCATCGAACCTCTCCGCCGCGAACAAAAACGCGAACAAGGAATCAACCGCCGAGCTGACCCTTGGTGGAAGGCACTTCGCCCGCCGCGCGCGGATCGATCGCGACCGCGGCCCGAAGCGCCCTCGCCAGACCCTTGAAACAGGATTCGGCGATATGATGGCTGTTCTCGCCATATAAGGTTTCGACGTGCAAAGTCACGCCGGCGTTCATGGTGAAGGCGTTGAACCATTCGCGCACCAGCTCGGTGTCGAACTGCCCGACCTTGTCGCGCGGAAAATCGACTTTGAACACCAGCACCGGCCGGCCCGAAATGTCGATAACCACGCGCGACAGCGTCTCGTCCATCGGCATGTGGATCGAGGCGTAGCGGGTGATGCCGGCCATGGTTCCGAGCGCTTGTTTTACGGCCTGCCCGAGCGCGATGCCGACGTCCTCGGTGGTGTGGTGATGGTCGACATGAAGGTCGCCATCGGCCTTCACGGTGATGTCGATGCGGGAATGCCGGGCCAAGAGATCGAGCATATGGTCGAAAAAGCCGATGCCGGTCGAAACGTTGGATATACCGGTGCCGTCGAGGTTTACCGCAACCTCGATGTCGGTTTCCTTGGTCTTGCGCTTGATGGACGCTGTGCGCATGAAAAACTGCTTCCCTTTGGCCGCTTGGGCCGAAAACGCGGCCCTTTTAACAGGCCGATCTCTCCTTCGCTACTGCGGGAAGCCGCCCAAGGGGCCCAAGTTCGGCCTATGGTGACCGGAATCCGGACCTGGTCGGCCGCGATTGTAACCCTCCTCGCCAGCCCCTAAATCTGACGGGAACGAGGGCGACCCATGCAAGCATCTGAAAATAACCTGCCGATCTGGCACGGCACCACGATTCTGACGGTCCGCAAGGGCGGCAAGGTGGTAATCGGCGGCGACGGCCAGGTCTCGATCGGCCAGACCGTGATCAAGGCCAACGCCAAAAAGGTCCGCAAAATCGGCAAGGGCGACGTGATCGGCGGCTTCGCCGGGGCCACGGCCGACGCCTTCACCCTGTTCGAACGGCTGGAGAGCAAACTGGAACAGTATCCGGGGCAATTGACCCGGGCGGCAGTCGAACTCGCCAAGGACTGGCGGACCGACCGCTATCTGCGTCGCCTTGAGGCGATGATGATCGTCGCCGACAAGGACGTGTCGCTGGTCCTGACCGGCACCGGCGACGTGCTGGAGCCGGAAGCCGGCGTGATGGCGATCGGCTCCGGCGGCAACTACGCCCTGGCGGCCGCCCGCGCCCTCGTCGACACCGACAAGGACGCCGAGACCATCGTACGCCGCGCCCTCGATATCGCCGCCGACATCTGCGTCTTCACCAACAGGAACGTCACGATCGAAACGCTGTAGGGGAGCGGCGGTGATGGTGCCGGACTATGTGTTCCGCCCAATGACATCAGCTGACCTGCCGCTGATCCGACGCTGGCTGGCAGAGCCGCACGTCACTGAGTGGTGGGGAGATCCATCCGAACAATTCGACCTGGTCAGCGGTGACCTCGCCGAACCGGCGATGGACCAGTTCATCGTCTCGACCGCAGGCAGCGATTTTGCCTATCTGCAGTGCTACGCGTTGACCGCGTGGAATTCGGGTTTTGGCGAGCATCCGCTCGGCACCCGCGGCATCGACCAGTTCATCGGCGAGCCCGATATGATCGAACGCGGCCATGGTTCGGCGTTCATTCGTGCCTTCGTCGACGAGCGCTTGCGAAACGGTGCGCCGCGCATCGTCACCGATCCCGACCCGGCCAACGCAAGGGCCATCCGTGCCTACGAGAAAGCAGGCTTTGAAAAAGCTGGTATGGTCGATACACCTGATGGCCCCGCTCTCTTGATGATCCGCAACGCATGACCTCGACCAGCAGCATCGACAACGCGCCGATTGTTCGCACGCTTTCAGGCTGGCAATGGCTTACGATCGCAGCCGCTATCCTCGCAGCGCAAGCCGCGATCCTCTACGGGATGGGACGTCTGCCGATCTGCGCCTGCGGCTATGTCAAGCTCTGGCATGGCGTGGTGCAGAGTTCGGAAAACTCGCAGCACATCGCCGACTGGTACACGCTGTCGCACATCCTGCATGGCATCCTGTTCTACGGCGCAGCCTTCCTGGCGTTCCCTCGCCTCGCCTGGCAAGGCCGCCTGATTCTTGCCATGCTGGTGGAAGGCGGCTGGGAACTGGTCGAAAATTCGGATCTGATCATCAATCGCTACCGCGCCGGCACGATCTCGCTGGACTATTTCGGCGATACCATCGTCAATTCGATCTCCGACTCGCTGGCGATGGTCGGCGGCTTCCTGCTGGCAAAAAATCTGCCGGTAGCCATCAGCGTAGCGCTCGCGCTGCTGTTCGAGTTGGTGATGGCGCTCCACATTCGCGACAATCTGACGCTCAACATCATCATGCTGATTCACCCCGTCGATGCGATCAAGCTGTGGCAGGGTGGGCCGCCGATCATCTGATCTGCTTCACCTACGGCTTGTTCTCGCTACATTGGACGCCTACCTAGGACACATGACCGACTTTTCTCCCCGTGAAATTGTTTCCGAACTCGACCGCTTCATCGTCGGCCAAGCCGACGCTAAGCGTGCCGTATCGATCGCACTGCGCAACCGCTGGCGGCGGCTGCAGCTCACCGGCAACCTGCGCGAAGAGGTGTTGCCGAAAAACATCCTGATGATCGGGCCGACCGGCGTCGGCAAGACCGAGATCGCGCGGCGGCTGGCGAAGCTGGCCGGCGCGCCCTTCATCAAGGTCGAGGCCACCAAGTTCACCGAGGTCGGCTATGTCGGCCGCGACGTCGAGCAGATCATCCGCGACCTCGTCGAAGTCGCGATCATCCAGGTGCGCGAGCGCAAGCGCAAGGACGTGCAGGCCCGTGCGCAACTCGCCGCGGAGGAGCGCGTGCTGGATGCGCTGGTCGGACCGGCATCGAGTCCGGCCACGCGCGATTCTTTTCGCAGAAAGTTGCGCGCTGGCGAGCTCAACGACAAGGAAATCGAGATCGAGACGCAATCCTCCGGCGGCATGCCGATGTTCGAGATACCGGGAATGCCGGGCGCGCAGATGGGCGCGATCTCGATTGGCGATATCTTCGGCAAGCTTGGCGGTCGGACCAAGACCCGCCGCCTGACGGTCGAGGGCTCGCACGAAATCCTCGTCAACGAGGAATCGGACAAGCTCCTCGACAACGACCAGCTCGTGCTCGAAGCGATTGCCGCGGTCGAGAACAACGGCATCGTGTTCCTCGACGAGATCGACAAGATCTGCGTGCGCGAAAACCGCCTGGGCGGCGACGTCTCGCGCGAGGGCGTGCAGCGCGACCTGCTGCCGCTGATCGAAGGCACGACCGTCACGACCAAGCACGGCGCCGTGAAGACGGACCACATCCTGTTCATCGCCTCGGGCGCGTTCCATATCGCAAAACCCTCGGACCTGCTGCCGGAGTTGCAGGGCCGCCTGCCGATCCGCGTCGAGTTGGAAGCGCTGAGCCGCGACGACATGCGCCGCATCCTGACCGAGCCGGAGGCGTCGCTGATCAAGCAATACGTCGCACTGATGCAGACGGAAGGCGTGACGCTCGACATCACCGACAGCGCGATCGACGCGCTGGCGGACGTCGCGGTTGCCGTCAATTCGGCGGTCGAGAACATCGGCGCGCGGCGGCTGCAGACGGTGATGGAGCGCGTACTCGACGAGATTTCGTTCTCGGCGCCGGACCGCCACGGCGAGACCTTCAAGGTCGATGCCGAATACGTGCAGAAGCACATCGGCGATCTTGCCAAGAACTCAGATCTGAGCCGGTTTATTCTGTAACTGTTGTAGCCCGGAGCGAAGCCAACGGCTCGCGTGAATGCGCGCCCGATGACAGGCTCCGCAAAAATACGGATCGGCGTATCCGGGCGGCAAGACCCCGGAATGCGCTGCGCTCCAGCCCGGCTACGTTGATAACCACAAATCTTCGTTGTGCGGTTCGAATTGGGCCGCTATCCGTCTGAACCGCCGGCCTGCGGTTATAGCTCCCGGCTTGCGCGATCGACTGGCCGGGACGACAATGAACTTGAACTTCCGCGTCTGGGAAAACCCCTGGCGCTTGATGCTTGTCGTCAATGCGGCCGTCATGGTCGGGGTTCTTCTCTACAAGTTCGCGCTGCAGCCCTACGTCCCCTACCTTCATCTCCTGGTCGACTATCATTTCGGCTTCAGCAAGCGTGCGCTGATCGGCGCCATTGTGTCGTTGTTCACTGCCAAGGTGCCGGTATGGCTGGTGTACGCACTCGGCGGTACGGTGTGGCTTATGACAGCGGCCCTGTTCGTCCGGCTATTCCGGCGAACGTTCGGCTTCGTCCACAAGCAATTGCCGCTATTCGTGCTGATGGTGGGTTCGCCGTTCTTTCTCAAGAATTTCCTCTACACGCTGGGGCATTTCGACATCTACGGCTGCGCGGCCGCCATCTGCCTACTCCTGGCGCCGGCTCGCTCCGTTGCTTTCGTCCTCTGCGCTGCGTTGGCATCGATGGTCCTGATCCTCATTCATCACGTTCATTTCCTCATGTACGTGCCGACCATCATCGTCATCGTCGTGCTGCGCTACTATCTCGTGCAGGGCGTGACGACGCAGAACGCGATCGCGGGCACCGTCGCGGTACTCGCCATCGGCTTCTTGTTCGTCGCCACACAGTTTTGGGGAACGCTTACCGTGCCGGCGGCCGAGTTCGTCGCCCATGCCCAGAGCCGCGTCGCCGATGCCACGTCCGAGGACATGCTGCGCCACGTCCATGCCTTTGCCTACATCTGGTACCAGCCGCTTTCGCAGGAAGTCCGCGATACCTGGGAACGGATGCCTTCCAACCTCCTCGGCGTGCCGGTATTTACGCTGCTGATCTGCTTGCACGCACCGCTCTGGTGGTATTTCGAGGATTCCATTCGATTGCTCGCATCGGACCGCGACCGGCGCGTGGTCGTGGCCGCGATCATCCTCGTCAGTGCCGCCTATCTCGTCATGTTCGCGATGATCTTCGATTATTCCAGGTGGATCTCGAACTGGGCGGTATGCCTTTTCCTGATCCTGCACGCGGTGAAGATGCTGCCGTCCTCAAAGAACGCGCCGGTCATTTCGGCGAATGATCCAACGACATTGGCATTCGGCTGGATCGTGACATTGATTCCGCGCGTCGGAATCGTACGGCCGTTCTGAGAGAGTCTAATACCGCGCGCGCCTGACGCGGACGTACAGCGCGCCCTCGCCGCCATGGCCGATATGGGCCTCCTCGAAGCCGACTACCAGCGCACGGAATTCCGGCAGGCCCAGCCATTGCGGCACCTGACGGCGCAGCACGCCGCGTTCAGATTCGGCGCCCACCTTGCCCTTGCCGGTGATGACGAGCACGAAAGTCAGCCCGTCACGATGGGCGCGCTGCAGGAAGCCGAGCAGCGCGCGATGCGCGCGCGTCTGCGTCATGCCGTGGAGATCGAGCATCGCATCGATCTCTTTTCGGCCTCGCGACAGATGCGAGCGCTCGCGGCGGCCAATCGGCGCCAGCGGCGGAGGCGATGGTTTTGAAGGAGCGCCGGGCCGCGGCGCCGCGACGTGCTTCGGCGATGCGGCCGCTTTCGGCGCGGCATGACTACCGGCTTCCGCCGAAGCCATCGACAGTTTCAAGCCGCGATGCCGTTTGCGCAACGGCTTGACCTGTTTGGCGACACTCTCCCATAGCGCGCGCTCCTCCTCGGTCAGCGCGCGCTTGCGCCGCGGCGGCTCCGGCAATTCGGGAATCGACGATCGACGCTTCATCTATGATGGCGATATCGACGCAGGTGACGTTGATGAGGCTTTGCAGAGACTGCTTCGATCCTGGGCCGCGGCTCGGGCAGTGGCACCGGTTTTGCCACGGCAGCCTGGACCGTCGGGGCGTGCGAAGGTGCTGGCGCGGCCGGCGGCGACACCTGCGTCGCGGGCGTGGTACTGGTCGCCGCGGTTACCTCCGGCGGCTTCGCAGAATTCTTCTGCTCCTTGGATGGAGCAGTTTGCGGGAAAAGCTTTGCGATCTTCTCCGACGGCCGCTCGTCGGGCACCGGCATCTTGCGGCCGCGCTCGACCGGATCGAGGCTCTTCGGCACCAGAATCACGAAACGTGCATTGTGGCGCAGACGGCCGGACACCTTGCCGGCATCGGCGCCGGCGCCAAAGTAAAGATCAGCGCGAGCGGGCCCAACGATCGCAGAGCCGGTGTCCTGCGCAATCATCAGCCGACGGAACGGCGTCTTCGATTGCTCTGATGCGATCGGCAGTTCGCCTTCGATGAAGAACGGCGTGCCATAGACATGCAGCGACTTGTCGACCGCTATCGAGCGGCCCGGCGTCAGCGGCACGCCCTGCGCGCCGACCGCCTCGTCCTTGTCGGAAAGCTGCACTTCGCGGAAGAAGACGTAAGACCTGTTCTGCCGCCGCAGTTCGTCGGCCTCGTTCGGATTCTGCTCCATCCATTCCCGGATCCTCTGCATCGACATCTGATCCTTGGGGATGATGTTGCGCTCGATCAGGATGCGGCCGACCGGCGTGTAGGGAAAGCCATTGTGTGCATCGTAATTGATGCGAAGCGTCGAGCCGTCGTCGAGGCTGACGCGCGCCGACCCCTGAATCTGCGAGAACAGAAGATCGGTCTGATCCTTCAGATAGCAGATTTCGAGGCCACGGCCGGCGATGGCGCCATCCTCGATCTCGGCGCGGTCGTAATAGGGCACCAGCTTGCGGCGGCCGATCTTGCGGAACACCTGGCCCTTGTTCGGCAGCCCGGCCGACGCCTGCGTGGTGCCGCGAACAAACAGATTGGACGGCCGTCGATAGACCGGCACCTTGTAGACCTCGTTTTCGCTCCGTGAACCATCGACGATGGGTTCGTAGTAGCCGGTGACAAAGCCCTCGCCTTCGCCCAGCCGCGAGATGCGGAGCGGAAGAAAGTGCTCTTCGAAGAAGGTCCTGGCTTTTGCCTCGTCGGATAGTTCGAGGCTCCTGGCGATACGGCAGGGATCGCGTAGCGACGTACCCAGCGCCTTCGGATCCGCGGGCGGCTTCTGTTGCGCCACTATCGGCCTGCAGCTGACGCGAAACGCCTTGTAGGCAGCGAGATGATCATCCTCGCTCCAGCCCGCGATCTCGGACCAGGCGATCGGCGCATACTGGCCGCCGTTGATCTGAAACGGCAGTTCGAGCTGCGGATACGGCAGCTGGCGGGGAGGCGGCGAATGCGCCTGCTTCTGCGGACGCCCGTGGCGCGCGGCAAGCGCATCCACCGGCGCAAGCGACAGCGCCAAAGCGATCGCGCCGAACGCGAGCCTCAAAAGGTTCTGCGTCTCAGGCCGCGCTTCCAGTGCCAACCAGCTTCCAGTTCGGATCGCGAGAGCTCGTGTCGCGAGCAAACGTCCAGACATCGGTGATATCGGCGACCTTGTCAGGATTGCCGTCGACAATGGCGCCGGTTTTGTCGCGGGTGACCGAGATCATCTGCGACACGAAACGCACCGTGAGCTGCGCCGCGCGGTCACGGGCTTCCGCGCTCACCAGCTCGGCCTTGTCGATCGATACAAACCGCGTTTCGGTCTTCTGCTCGTGCTTCTCGCGATCCCTGATCACGGCTTCGAAGCTGTCATAGACCTCGGTCGATAACAGATCTTTCAGCGCGCGGCGGTCGCCATTGGCAAAGGCCAGTACGATCATCTCGTAGGCGCTGCGGGCACCGGAGAGGAAGTGCCTGGGATCGAACGAGGAGTCCTGGGCGGCGATGGCGTCCAGACCGGCCGCCAACGGCGTGCCCGGCTCGGCAATGCCCTTCCAGCGATCGGCCGGCGAGATATCGGCATTGGGCGCCAGTGGCGACTGATCGATCACCGTGCCCGGCATCGGAACGACATTATTGTTGTCCTGCGTCCGCTGGGCGACAGTAGGTGCCGCACGATCGTAGGGCCGTTCGCTCCCGGTGCGCTGTCCGAGGACGCTGCGCAGGCGCAGGAAGATGAAAACCGCCAGCGCCAGGAAGATGATGGTGTAGATATCCACGTCGTGTTCGCTTTCTGGTTCTAGGCCGGCAACGGGCCCGGCGGTCGAGCGTTCCCTTGGTGTGAGGCTCTCTTACGATGTTCCCCTGAGAACGGCAGAGATTACATCATCCATTGAGACTGCAGCATGTAGGCATGAAACTGCGCCCGGCCAATGGCGCGTTTTGGCGCGGGTTATTGTAGCGCGTTTTCGCGGTGAGGGGAAACCCGATCGTGGCCGGAAATCGCGCACATTCAATCATTTAGGTATAAAATGGGCGGTCGGCCAAGCCACATTAGGCATATCGGCCACAATTGGCGGTCCCACTGCTCTACCGCCGGTCCGTCGTCCTTGTGGAACGAGCCGGCCCTATGATAGCCACTCGCCCGGAAAAGACCTTTTCGCTGATTTGAGCGAATTCAGACGAACCCCGGGCCCGCGCTCGCGAGCGATTCAGGAGAGAGTTTCATGACCAACGGCAACGGCGCGCCTTCCGATCAGGCCCCTCCCCAGCTCAATGTGCTGGCTCAGTACACCAAGGATCTCTCGTTCGAGAATCCGAACGCTCCCTCCTCCCTGGCGCCGCAACAGCAGCAGCCGAATATCAACATCCAGATCAATGTTTCCGCGAATAATCTCTCGGAAAACGAGTTCGAGGTGACGCTCTCGATTGAGGGCAAGGCCGAAAGCGCCAGCAAGGTGATGTTCAGCTTCGAGCTGGCCTATGCCGGTGTGTTCCGCATCGTCAACGTGCCGAAGGAAAACCTGCACCCGCTCGTCATGATCGAGTGCCCGCGGCTGCTGTTCCCGTTCGCGCGCGAGATCATCGCGACCGCGGTGCGCGACGGCGGCTTCCCGCCCCTGATGCTCGATCCGGTCGATTTCGTCGGTCTGTACCGCCAGAACATGGAGCGGCAGGCTGCGGCACAGGCGGCCTCCGGCGTGAAGCCGAGCTAAAGGCCAGCGGCCGGGCGACCGCTAGACCGCCGCTACCGCGGGAAGAAAATCGTTCCAGATCGGCTTGTCGCCGAGGGTGGCGATGAAGGCGCGATGGGCCTCGCGGTCCGCGTCGGTGATTCGTGGCGCCAGCAGAACCTCGCGTTGCCGGCGCGGCATTTCGCCAATCCCGCTCGTCACCGTGACGCGGGTTTCCGCCGCTAGAATCAGCTGCGACTGCCGCGCTCCGATCAGGTCTATATAGACTTCGGCCAATAGCTCGGCATCGAGCAGCGCGCCGTGTTTGGTGCGGCGGGAATTGTCGATCGCATAGCGCGAGCAGAGATCATCAAGCCGGTTCGACACGCCCGGATGCTTGCGGCGCGCCAACAGCAGCGTGTCGACCAGCCGTTCGCGTGAGATCGGCTGCCGCTTGATACGGTCGAGCTCGGCATTGATGAAGCTGATGTCGAACGAAGCGTTGTGGATGACGAGCGGCGCGTCGCCGATGAACTCCAGGAATTCCTCCACCACCTCGGTGAACAGCGGCTTAGAGGCAAGGAATTCGGTGGACAGGCCGTGCACGGCAAAAGCTTCTGCCGGCATGTCGCGTTCCGGATTGATGTAGCGATGAAACGTCTGCCCCGTCGGCATGCGGTTGAAGATCTCGATGCAGCCGATCTCGACCAGGCGGTCGCCGCGCAGCGGGTCGAGGCCTGTGGTTTCGGTATCGAGAACAATTTCGCGCATGGATTTCCGAGGCCGGAGCTTAAGGCGAATCAGGTCCGCCGCTGCGGCATCTTAACGACCTCGGCCAGAATGTCCTTGATTCGCGCGCGCACCGGGTCCAGCCCGTGCGATGTATCCACCACGAAATCCGCGCGTTTGCACTTTTCGGCGTCCGGTAATTGCCGCGCCAGGATGGCGTCGAGCGCCTCATTGGTCATGGTACCGCGCGCCAGAATCCGTTGGCGCTGGGTCGCAGCATCGGTAGACACCACGACAACGGCGTCGACCCGCTTCTCGCCGCCGGTTTCGAACAATAGCGGGATATCCATCACCACGACCGGCGCGCCGGCCTTTTCGGCATCATCGAGAAATTTCTGGCGGGAGGCGCCGAGCATCGGGTGCACGATCTGCTCGAGCTGTTTGATGGCGGCTGGATCGTGCACCACTTTGGCGGACAGTTTGGCGCGATCGACCTTGCCGCCGACGGTAGTGCCGGGAAACGCTGCCTCGATCGCCGGCGCCGCCTCGCCTTCGTAGATTTTGTGGACGGCGGCATCTGCGTCGTACACCGGCACGCCCGCCTCGGCGAACAGCTTTGCGGTGGTAGATTTCCCCATACCGATGGATCCGGTCAGTCCGAGAATCCGCATCAACTCGCCGTTTTCAAAGCAATGAGACTAGACATTGAGCAGGCCCTCGCCGCGCAGGAATGCCAATAGCGGCAACAATGGCAAGCCGAGAATGGTGAAATGGTCGCCCTCGATGCGCTCGAACAGATGCACACCCAGCCCTTCGAGCTGATAGGCGCCGACGCTGGTTGCGACCGCCTGCCCGGCCTGATTCAGATAGGCTTCGATCTCATTGTCGCTCAGCCGCCGCATCGTCATCTTGGCAATGCTGATGTCGGCAAACACTATCTTGCCGTCGCGGGCCACCGCAACGGCGGAATGCAGTTCGTGCGTCTGGCCGGCGAGCAGGCGCAATTGATCTGAGGCCTGCGCACGGCCGGCCGGCTTCGTGAACATCCGGTTTCCCAAAGCCAGAGTCTGATCGGCGCCGACGACGTAACGGGCGGGATTGTTTGAAGATACGAAGCAGGCCTTCTCGCGCGCCAAAAGGCCCGCGATTTCGCCGGGCGCGGCAAGGCCGGAATTTTTCTGAACGGAACGTTCGTCGATATCGGCGGGAACGGCATCAAAGGAAATGCCGGCATTGGCGAGCAGCATCTGCCGCGCACGGCTTTGCGAGGCCAGTATCAGCGGATGTTGTCCACGCCAGATGGTCATTGCAGAGATATCATTCGGCATGCCGCTGCCGCTGGCGATCGGTAAACAGCTTCAGCACAGCCGCGGCAGTTTCCTCGATGGAGCGCCGCGTCACATCAAGCTGCGCCCAACTGAACCTGGCGCTCAGCTTTCGCGCATAGGCCACTTCGTCCGCTACCGCCTGGCGGTCGATGTAGTCATCATTGGGCGTGTCGGCGCCCATGCTCAGCAACCGGTTTTGCCGGACCTGGATCAGCCGCTCGGGCGTCGCGTGGAGGCTGACGACCAACGGCTTCTTTAGTGTCTCCAGTTGGCGCGGCAGCGGAATGCCCGGCACCAACGGCACATTCGCAGTACGGATGCCGCGATTGGCGAGATAGATCGAGGTCGGCGTCTTCGACGTACGGGATACGCCAACGAGAACAACGTCGGCCTCCTCCAGGCCTTCGACGTGCTGCCCGTCGTCATGCATCATGGTGTAGTTCAAGGCGTCGATGCGCTTGAAATATTCCGCGTTGAGAACGTGCTGGGCGCCTACCCTGCCCGTCGTCGCCGCGCCGAGATAGGCTTCGAACAATTGCATCACCGGCCCGATGATGGAGAGGCTCGGGATATTGATGTCCTTGCACTTGGCTTCCAGCCGGCCAACCAGATCTTTTTCCAACAGTGTGAAAAGTACGATGCCCGGCGCCTCCTCGATCTCGTCGAGCACTCGGTCGAGCTGCTTCTGGCTGCGCACCAGCGGATAGACATGTTCTACCGCGGTCACGTTGGCGTATTGCGCAGCCACCGCGCGCGCCACCGTAATCAGCGTCTCGCCGGTGGAATCGGAGACCAGATGCAGATGAAAATAGTTGCCGGTCGTGGGCACCAGAACCCCTGTGTAATCCTGTGAATCCTGTGGAGCCTGGCCGAGATGTCAGGCCCTGCGTGACGACCTCCGGGAAAACCCTCGGTTTCTTCACAGGGCGTCTCGAAGGGACAAGTCCACCGCCTGGCGGCAATGATAATGAGAAGATGTGGATTTGTCTCTTGATAAGCTGGCCACAGACCATCGCAAGCGATTGATGCAAGTGGCGTTATCCTGGACATCCATGGACCGGCCAAAAATAGCGAGGGATGTGAACAAGACCTTCAAAACGGTGGGACCGCATTGTGTGAGTCCAAATCACCGCCACTCAGACTCAAAACCTAAGATTCTAAAATTATTAGTTTAGAGAAGCGGAGCTTTGCGGATATGTCTTGCGTCCCACGTTGGCGGAGTTCTTCGCAACGCTGAGGCATCGGGAACGTTCCGGGGCGAGACGGCTGCAATGTATGAGTGGATCAAGGCGCTGCATGTGATCGCCGTCATCTCGTGGATGGCCGGCATGCTCTACCTGCCGCGGCTGTTCGTCTATCACTGTGAAGCCGAGGTCGGTTCAAAGCAGTCCGAGACCTTCAAGGTCATGGAATGGCGGCTCCTCAAGCTGATCATCAACCCCGCGATGATCGTTACTTGGTTGGCCGGGATCTATATGGCCTGGAGCGGACATTGGTACACGTCGCCCTGGTTTCACGCCAAACTGACGCTGGTGCTGGTCCTGTCGGGTGTCCACGGTTTTTTTGTCCGCTGGGTCAAGGATTTCGCCGCCGACCGGAATACCAGAAGCCAGAAATTCTACCGTATTATCAATGAAGTACCTACCATCCTGATGATTTTCATCGTCATCCTGGTGATCGTGAAGCCGTTCTAGCCTCGCTTTTCCTGAATCCGGCGGTTTCACACCAGCTTGCGAAGCAGCGGCCGATTTTCTATATTGTCTAAATCCCACCCCACGCAGGCGGATGTGGCTGCGTTCCGGTTCCTCATTGGATCGGCCGCCGCATCAGGTTTGACGCCTCACCGGCGCTTTCCTTGCTTAGATCTGCGGACCTTCCTTTTTCCGTGGCCGCTTTTTCTCAAAGCCACCTCGCACCTTCCAGAAGACACTCCACAGGACCACCCCAATGCGGGAAATGAAACTCCAAGACCTCAAATCGAAAACACCGGCCGAGCTCGTCACGTTCGCCGAAGAGAGCGGGGTCGAAAATGCCAGCACCATGCGCAAGCAGGAGCTGATGTTCGCAATTCTCAAGCAACTCGCGATCCAGGAAATCGATATTATCGGTGAAGGCGTCGTTGAGGTTCTCTCCGACGGCTTCGGCTTCCTCCGCTCTCCCGACGCCAACTACCTGCCCGGCCCTGACGACATCTACGTTTCGCCGTCGCAGATCCGCCGTTTCGGCCTTCGCACCGGCGACACCATCGAAGGCCACATCCGCAGCCCGAAAGAAGGCGAACGCTATTTCGCGCTGCTCAAGGTCAACACACTCAATTTCGAAGATCCGGAAAAGTCCAAGCACAAGGTCAATTTCGACAACCTGACCCCGCTGTTTCCGGATCAGCGCTTCCGGCTCGAGCTCGAAGACTCCACACGGAAAGACCTATCGGCACGCGTGATCGACATCGTCGCGCCGATCGGCAAGGGCCAGCGCGCTCTGATCGTGGCGCCTCCGCGGACCGGCAAGACCGTGCTGATGCAGAACATCGCGCACTCGATCACTGCCAACCATCCCGAATGCTATCTGATCGTGCTCTTGATCGACGAGCGTCCGGAAGAAGTCACTGATATGCAGCGCTCGGTAAAAGGCGAGGTGGTGTCGTCCACCTTCGACGAGCCGGCGGTGCGTCACGTCCAGGTCGCCGAGATGGTGATCGAGAAGGCGAAGCGCCTGGTCGAGCACGGCCGCGATGTTGTGATCCTCTTGGACTCGATCACGCGTCTGGGCCGCGCCTACAACACTGTGGTGCCGTCATCGGGCAAGGTGCTGACCGGCGGTGTCGATGCCAACGCGCTGCAGCGGCCGAAGCGATTCTTTGGTGCCGCGCGTAACATCGAGGAGGGCGGTTCGCTCACGATTATCGCGACCGCGCTGGTCGATACCGGCAGCCGAATGGACGAAGTCATCTTCGAAGAATTCAAGGGCACCGGTAACTCCGAACTGATCCTCGACCGCAAGGTCTCGGACAAGCGGACCTTCCCGGCGATCGACATCTCGCGCTCCGGCACCCGCAAGGAAGAGCTGATCACCGATCCGCAGCTCCTGAAGAAGATGTATGTGCTGCGCCGGATCCTCAATCCGATGGGTACGATGGATGCGATCGACTTCCTGCTCGACAAGCTCCGCAATACCAAGAACAACGCCGAGTTCTTCGACTCCATGAATACCTGAGCCGGGAAGCCGGGCTTAGGGGAGGGCGCCTCGCACCGCGGGGGCGCCCTTTTTCATGCCGCAGAGGTCAGAAGTCCGACGTTGTCGATTGGGTAACCATATAAATCATTGAATTCTATGCGGTTTGTTCTCCTGAGGCGGTGCCTGGGCACAAAACCGCGAAAACAACCCCATGCAAAGTAGAATGAGCCCGAACTTGCTCCACTAATGCTGCTTTGTGTCCGGGCAGGAGATCGTCCGTCGCGACGGACCGGCCGACCTCTGCGTTGTCGCTCACCGCTCGAAATCGCGTTGCCTTTTCAGGACCTCCCGGACAAATAGGCCATGCATCCACGGGACCAGACCATTTTTGCACTTTCGTCAGGCCAGCCACCAAACGCGATTGCCTTGGTGCGCGTCTCGGGTTCGCAAGCGGAAAAGGTCGTGAGGGCGCTTGCCGGCAAACTACCTTCTCCGCGATTGGCTACCCGCGCCCTGCTTCGCGATATCAGCCAGCGGCCGATCGACGATGCCGTGGTCCTCTGGTTTCCAGGTCCCGCCAGCGCGACCGGTGAAGACGTCGCGGAATTTCATATCCATGGCGGGCGTGCGGTGCTGGCAGCGTTGTTCGCCGCGCTGTCCGCATTCGAAGATGTTCGTCCGGCCGAGCCCGGAGAATTTACCCGGCGCGCGTTCGAGAACGGTAAGCTTGATCTCACCGAGGCAGAAGGTCTCGACGATCTCATTCACGCCGACACCGATCGACAGCGCCGTCAGGCGCTGCGCCAGTTGAAGGGATTGCTGGGAGACAAGGCACGCGATTGGCGCGCACGGATCATCGAGGCGTCGGCCTTGATTGAAGCCGGGATTGATTTCTCGGACGAGGGCGATGTCCCGGCGGAGTTGATCACGCCGGCGCTGGCTAAGGTCGAAGCATTATTGGCGGAGATCCAGGAAGCGCTGGCGGAGCAGGGGCGCAGCGAACGCCTTCGCGATGGCTTGGTCGTCGCGATCGCCGGACCGCCGAACGTCGGCAAGTCGACGCTGATGAATCAACTCGCGCGCCGCGAGGTCGCGATCGTGTCGCCGCATGCTGGCACCACGCGCGACATCATCGAGGTGCAGCTCGACCTCGAGGGCTATCCGGTGACCGTGATCGACACCGCGGGGATTCGCGAGACGGACGATCCGGTGGAGCAGGAGGGTGTTCGCCGGGCCCGCGCCCGGGCGGCGGATGCGGACCTCGTGTTGTGGCTGACGGACGCATCAGACGTGGAGAGCGAAGGGAAGGGCGAGGCCACCGCGCCGGTCTGGCGGGTCCGCAACAAGATCGATCTCGATGCGGCTGATCGGCCAATGGCCGAGTCGTCCGGAGGCCGTGTTTTCCGAATTTCGGCCCGGCACGGAGACGGGCTGCAAGAGCTGATCGTGGCCATCGTCGAGTTCGCGCAGGTCTACTTCGGCAGCAGTGAAGGCGGCCTGATTGGCCGGACGCGGCAGCGGAAGCTGTTGCAGGACACGGCGGCGTCCCTGCAGCGCTGCGTCGAGGTGCTGGGGGAGGGCGAGGAGCTGGCGGCAGAAGAGCTGCGCGCCGCAGCCTATTCCCTGGGAAGGTTACTCGGCCGGGTCGATGTTGAGGACATTCTCGACGTCATCTTCCGAGAGTTCTGCGTAGGTAAGTAACGGTCTCTTACCCATGTTTCACGTGAAACACCTGACGCTCGGGGGAGGGTGCGTTTCACGTGAAACATTTCGTCAGCAAACTTCTGCTTCCCGGATTTTCAACTCCGAGATAGAACGCCGCCATGATTTCCCGACCAAACTCCTTTGACGTCGTCGTCATCGGCGGCGGCCATGCCGGCTGCGAGGCCGCAAGCGCGGCTGCGCGCATGGGAGCGAAGACGGCGCTGGTGACCCATCGCTTTGCGACCGTGGGAGCGATGTCCTGCAACCCCGCCATCGGGGGTCTCGGCAAGGGACATCTGGTCCGCGAAGTCGATGCCCTGGATGGCTTGATGGGCCGGGTCGCGGATGCCGGAGGGATTCAGTTTCGGATGCTGAACCGCCGCAAGGGCCCGGCGGTTCGCGGACCGCGGGCACAGGCAGATCGCAAACTCTATGCTGCCGCCATGCAGGCCGCGATCCAAGAGACTGCCAATCTGAGCGTGATCGAAGGCGAAGTGGATGAGCTGATCGTCTCCGGCGGCCGGGTTACTGGAATTCGGTTGGGGGATGGCCGGGAATTCAGCGCCGGGGCCGTCGTCATTACGACCGGGACTTTTTTGCGGGGTCTTATCCATCTCGGCGAGAAGAACTGGCCCGCTGGCCGGGTCGGGGAGGCGCCAGCGATGGGGCTTTCGGCGTCCTTCGAGCGGGCAGGCTTTACGCTCGGACGATTGAAGACCGGCACGCCGCCGAGGCTCGACGGCACGACCATCGACTGGGCTGCGGTCGAAATGCAGCCTGGTGATGACCCGCCGGAGCCGTTCTCGGTTATGACCGATCGCATTACGACGCCGCAGATCCAGTGCGGGATCACTCGCACGACGCCCGCAACCCACGAGGTGATCCGGGCAAACGTCCATCGCTCGCCGATGTATTCAGGACAGATCAAGAGCAGCGGTCCACGCTACTGTCCCTCGATCGAGGACAAGATCGTCAAGTTCGGCGATCGCGACGGCCACCAGATCTTCCTGGAGCCGGAAGGGCTCGACGACACCACGGTCTATCCTAACGGCATTTCGACCTCCCTGCCGGAGGAAGTTCAGCTCGCGATCCTCGCCAGCATTCCTGGACTGGAGCGGGCCAGAATGGTCCGGCCGGGCTATGCCATCGAATATGACCACGTCGATCCCCGCGAACTCGATCCAACGCTGCAGACCAAACGGCTGCCGGGTCTCTTCCTGGCCGGACAGATCAACGGCACAACGGGATATGAAGAAGCGGCGGCGCAAGGGATCGTGGCGGGTCTCAACGCCGCCCTGGCGGCAAGTGGCGCCGATCCGATCGTGTTCGATCGGGCCGATGGTTATCTTGGTGTGATGATCGATGATCTCGTTACCCGCGGGATCACTGAGCCCTATCGGATGTTCACCTCTCGCGCCGAATACCGGCTGACCCTGCGGGCCGACAACGCAGATCAACGTCTGACCGACAAGGGAATCGCCCTTGGCTGCGTCGGGTCGGCGCGTGCGCAGCGGCATCGCGACAAGATGGACGCGCTGGCTGCGGCGAAGGCTTTGGCCAGATCGCTGACGATGACTCCCAATGCGGCGGCCAAGCATGGCCTGGCTCTCAACCGGGATGGCCATCGTCGGTCTGCTTTTGAGCTGCTGGCCTATCCGGAGATCGAGTGGGCGACCTTGCGCAATATCTGGCCGGAGCTGTCGGCCATTGCCCCATCGATCGCGGTGCATCTTGAGATCGACGCCAAGTACGATGTCTATCTCAAGCGACAGATCGCGGACGTCGATGCCTTTCGTCGGGACGAAGGTTTGGTCCTGACCGGCATCGACTATGCGGATGTGCCCGGGCTTTCGAATGAGGCTCGGTCAAAGCTCCAAGCGGCACAGCCTCGGACAGTCGGGCAGGCGGGTCGGCTTGATGGTTTGACGCCAGCGGCTCTTGGCATCTTGGCGGCATATCTGCGTCGCGAAGCGCGGCGGAAGAATTCACGAGTGACGGCGTAAAGAATCTGTTTCACGTGAAACGGGATAGGGTGCCGCCATTGCGAGGAGCGTAGCGACGGCACACTTTCTTGTCGCGCGAAATGGATTGCTTTCGCTTCGCTCGCAACGACCTCCACCAGACAGCAATTTCTGACATGGGCAAAGTTCAATCGGCGGACCGTCCTTCTGCTAAGGACAAAGCGGAGGCACTGAGGCTCACGCCCGTTTCACGTGAAACGGCGGAGCGGCTCGATCGCTATGTCGCCTTGCTCTTGGAGTGGCAGGCCAAGACAAATCTCGTCGCGCCCTCCACGCTCCCCAATCTTTGGACCCGTCATATCTCTGATTCGCTGCAGCTCCTGGACTTGGCTCCATCGGCCAAGGTTTGGGTCGACCTCGGCAGCGGCGGCGGATTTCCAGGCGTCGTGTTGGCTTGTGCACTGGCCGCGACACCAGGCGCCAATGTCCATCTGGTCGAGCGCAACGCCAAGAAAGCGGCGTTCTTGCGCGAGGCGGTGCGCGTGACTTCTGCGTCGGCAACCGTGCATTTGGCGGGAATCGGGGATATTGTGGATAGAATCGGTGGCAGCGTCGATTGCGTCACTGCACGGGCGCTGGCTCCATTACATCAACTTGTTGGTTTCGCGGAACCGTTTGTGAGCAACGGCGCCAAGGCGTTGTTTCCTAAGGGCCAAGATGTAGAGGCTGAATTGACTGAAGCCACTAAATATTGGAATATTGAACCGCGACTCCATTCCAGCCGAACGGGCGGGCACGGCTGGATCGTCGAACTCGATCGGATCGAGCGGCGCAACCCCTCCGCGATCACACATGGCGATCGGGCATGAGCGAATTAGACCAGATATATCAAGAGGATAGGGATCCAACTCCGCCACCGCATCCACGCATCCTGTCGCTGGCCAATCAGAAGGGTGGCGTAGGCAAGACCACTACAGCGATCAATCTGGGCACCGCGCTCGCGGCGATTGGCGAGCGCGTGCTGATCGTCGATCTCGATCCGCAGGGCAATGCGTCTACCGGCCTCGGCATCGATCGGCGCAACCGCAGCTGCTCAACCTACGACGTGCTGATCGGCGAAGCGCCGCTGCGCGATGCGGTGGTTGCGACCGCCGTGCCGCGGCTGCACATCGCCTACTCGACCATGGATCTGTCGGGTCTCGAGCTCGAACTCGGCACGACGCCCGGCCGCGCCTTCCGATTGCGCGATGCGATCGCGGCGCTGAACAAGAATGCGGCGCCGGATACCGACTACACCTACGTGCTGATCGATTGCCCGCCTTCGCTCAACCTTCTCACCGTCAATGCGATGGCGGCGTCAGACGCGATCCTCGTGCCGCTGCAGTGTGAATTCTTCGCGCTCGAAGGTTTGTCGCAATTGCTGCAGACAGTCGAGCAGGTGCGCTCGACGCTCAATCCGAACCTGTCGATCCACGGCATCGTGCTGACGATGTTCGATTCGCGCAACAACCTGTCGAACCAGGTGGTCGCCGACGTCCGGCAGTTCATGGGCTCCAAGGTCTACGACACCATGATCCCGCGCAACGTGCGCATCTCCGAGGCGCCGTCCTATGGCAAGCCGGTGCTGGTCTATGATCTCAAGTGCGTCGGCAGCGAAGCGTATCTGAAGCTTGCGACCGAAGTGATCCAGCGCGAGCGCGATCTGCGGACGCATTAAAGAAATGAAGGATGGGTTGAGCGCAGCGATACCCGTCAAGACGCGCGGTTAGGATGGGTTTCGCTTCGCTCTACCCATCCGACACTCTGTCGCGAAAGCCGGTGGGCACGCTTTGCATCGCCCACCCAACTGAGCAATCGAATTCTGTAGTGGAGTAGCCAAGTGAATCCGAGGGAGTTGGCGGCTATGGCCGACGAAACGCGTTCGCGACTGGGTCGTGGTCTCGCAAGTCTGATCGGGGATGTCGGCGGCGAAGCCGCGCATGTCGAACGACCGCGTAACCAGCGCAAGGTGCCGATCGAATTCTTGAAGCCGAATCCGCGCAACCCGCGCCGGACTTTTTCCGATACCGAACTCGGCGAGCTCGCCAGCTCGGTCAAGCAGCACGGCGTGATCCAGCCGATCGTGGTCCGTCCGGTGAAGGGCACCCAGGATCGGTACGAGATCATTGCCGGCGAACGTCGCTGGCGCGCCGCGCAACTCGCCAGCCTGCACGAGGTGCCGATCGTCCCCATCGATGTCAGCGACTCTGACGCACTCGAGATCATGATCATCGAGAACGTGCAGCGCGAAGACCTCAATGCGATGGAAGAGGCGCAGGGCTATCACGCGCTGGCCGATGAATTCAAACGCAGCCAGGAAGAAATCGCCAAGGAAGTCGGCAAGAGCCGCAGCCACGTCGCCAACATGATGCGGCTGACGAAACTGCCGACGGAGGTGCAGGCCCTCATCAAGAGCGGCGAATTGTCGGCGGGTCACGCCCGCGCCCTGATCAGCGTGCCTGATCCGCTGGCGGCGGCAAAGCGTATCGTCGCCGAAGGCCTCAACGTTCGTCAGACCGAGGCGCTCGCGCACGAGGAGGGAGTGCCGGAGCGCAAGCCGCAGAAGACGAGGAGCGGCGGCGGCAAGACCAAGGATCCCGATACGATCGCGCTGGAGAAGCGCGTCAGCGATGCGCTCGGTCTCACCGTGACGGTCAATCACCGCGACCCCGGCGGCACGGTCCAGGTCAGCTATCGCAATCTCGAGCAGCTCGACGAGGTGATGCGGCGGCTGGAAGGGAAGTAATCTAACCAGCCTCTCCACCTCATTGCGAGCGCAGCGAAGCAATCCATTCCACCGCTTGTGGAAGCGTGGATTGCTGCGTTGCTTCAGCGCAAAATTGCTTTGCAATTTTGTCGCGAGCTCCTCGCAATGACGGTGTTGGCATCGTTGCCTCAGCCCCGCCGCTTCGCGTTCGCCGCAATCGATAGCAACGTCCGCAGCGCGATCGCCGGCGCCAGCGCGGCCTGCTTGCGCATGTCGAGCGCCGCCGTCCCAAGCTGATCGATGATCGCGGCCAGTCGCGTCGGACTGAAATTGCGCAGCGCGATTTCGACAGCGCCCTTGCGCGAAAAATGCAGGCGCGGGTAGCCGCTTTCGAGCAAGGTCGCGACCGGCGTGCCGTCGGCAACCGCGAGCGCCGATTTGTGCAGCCATGCCGCCTGGCGCTGCGCGGCGGAGATGATGACGCCTGGATAGGTGCCGGCAACCATCGCTTTGGCAAATTCGCTCTCGACCAAATCGGGCTTGCCTGCAAACGCACCATCCACGATTGGATCGAGCTTCAGCTCGGAGGCGTCCGATACCACGGTCATGACATCGTCGAGGCCGATCTCGCCGTTGCCATGGGCATAGAGTGCAAGCTTGCGAAGCTCGTTGCGGGAGGCCTGACGGTCGCCGCCGAGCAACGACATCAGCACCGCGCGGGCATCCGAGGCGATGCGCAAATTGGAAGTCCGCAGTTCCTCGTCGATCAGCCGTGCTAGCTCGCGTTCAGTGTCGGGATAGCAGGCGATGGCGACCGCGGTCTTGGCGCGCTCGCAAGCCTTGCGCAGCGGCGATTCCGGCCGCAGCTCGCCGGCCTCGATCACGATGCGGCAATCCTTCACGGGCGAATCGGCCAGCGTATCGACGCCGCTGGCAAAACTGCGGGAGCCGGCGCGGACACGAATGGCGCGGCGGCCGCCGAACATCGGTATCGTCATGGCTTCGTCGACCAGCCGGGACGGCTCGGCCGACAGCTCGTCACCGTCCAGCCGCACCAGCGAAAAGGGATCGTTGGGATCATCGACCGCGGATGCGATCAGCGCGTCCGCGCGCTCGCGGACCAGGCCGGCATCAGGGCCATAAAGCAAGATGATCGGGCGACCGGGATCGGGCCGGGCAAGAAAAGCGTCGATGTCTTTTCCGCGGAGCGCGACCAACGGGATCAGGTGCCGGCGTAGAAGTAGGACGCCAGCCGGGTCTGGATGTTTTCCGCGATCTCCTGGGCGGCGCGATCCTCGGCGTCGCGGAAGGCGCGGGTGCGGGCGAAGCGCTGCAGATTGCCCGGAATGTCATAGGACACGCGAGAGAAGGTCGTCCCGGTCATGACAGATTTGTTGGTCGCAAGGTCGATCAGATTGAACTGCGCGTCGATGCCGTAGTTTTCGCTCGTCGGCAACGCGGTGTTCGGATCGATCATCAGCGAGTTGCGGGTGCTGTTGAAGCGCAGCACCAGCCGATGGGTCGGTGGCATGCCGGTAGCGTTGCCGTAGAGCTTGAACGCCAGCGCGTTGCGGATCTCCACCTGGATCCTCGCTTCGCGGGAAGCATTCGGCTTGTCGACCGGCGGGATTTCCACGCCCATCAGCTTTTCGCGCAGGCCGGGCTTGCCGTCGTTGCGTTCCGCATACATCGGCTGGAAACAGCCGGCCGTGAGCGCCGCCAGCGCGGCGACGGCGATGAGCCGGACGGCGATCCGGGTCCTAGCCAACGACATTCACGATCCTCATGGGAACAACGATTACCTTGCGGACGACCTTGCCGCCGAGGGCGAGTTTTACCGCATCGAGCGCCAAAACGGCAGCCTCAATTTCCGGATTTTCGGCGCCCCGTGGCACGGTGACATCACCTCGTTTCTTGCCGTTGACCTGGACCACCAGCGTCACGGTGTCCTCAACCAGCAAATCGCGTTCGATTTGGGGCCAGCTCGCCTCCGAAATCAGCCCGGATTGGCCCAGAACCTGCCAGCACTCCTCGGCCAGATGCGGCATCATCGGGGAGATCAGTTGGACCAGGATGGTGGCGGCTTCTCGCACGGACCAGGCCAAGTCCGGTGCCAGCGTGCCGCCGCGTCCCAGCACTTCGGCCAGTGCATTGGTGAACTCGCGGATATGGGCGAGGCAGACGTTGAAATGCAGCCGTTCGATTCCGGACGAGACCTTGTCCAGCGCGCCATGGGCGGCCTTGCGCAAGGCAAGCGCATCGGGCCCGAACGAGGCCGGTCGATCGGACGGAGCCGTCTTGGCGATCTCAGCGGATTCATTCACCAGGCGCCACAGCCGCTGCACGAAGCGCGCTGCGCCCTGCACGCGCTCGTCGCTCCAGATCACGTCGCGGTCGGGCGGTGAGTCCGACAGCATGAACCAGCGCGCGACGTCGGCGCCATAGGTCGCGATGATGTCGTCGGGGTCGACGGTGTTCTTCTTCGACTTCGACATCTTCTCGATCGGGCCGATCGTCACCGGCTCGTCGCCATAGATCATGCTGGCGCGGCGCTCGCTGCCGACCATCTCGACCTTCACCTCGGCCGGCGTCACGTAAGTGCCGTCAGCCTTCTGATAGGTCTCGTGCACCACCATGCCCTGCGTGAACATGCCGGCGAACGGCTCCTTCATGTCGATATGGCCGGTCGCCTTCATCGCGCGGGTGAAGAAGCGGCTGTAGAGCAGGTGCAGGATCGCGTGCTCGACGCCGCCGATATACTGATCGACCGGCATCATGCGGTTGGCGACGTCAGGCGTCGTCGGTGCCTTCTCGTTCCAGGGATCGGTGAAGCGCGCAAAATACCAGGACGAATCCACGAAGGTGTCCATGGTGTCGGTTTCACGCTGCGCCTTGCCGCCGCATTTCGGGCAGGTGACGTGCTTCCAGGTCGGATGATGGTCGAGCGCGTTGCCGGGCTTGTCGAAGGTCGCATCTTCCGGCAGCGTCACCGGTAGCTGATCGTCCGGCACCGGCACGACGTCGCATTTCGGGCAGTGGATGACCGGGATCGGGCAGCCCCAATAACGCTGGCGCGAGATGCCCCAGTCGCGAAGGCGGAAGTTCACCTGCCGCTCGCCCACTGGCGCATTGCCGCGCGTCTCGTTCTCCAGCCGCCTGGCCACTTCCTCCTTGGCACCTTCTATGGTCATGCCATCGAGGAAGCGCGAATTGATCATGCGGCCGTCGCCGTCAAAGGCGGTATCGGTAATGACAAACGTCTTCGGGTCCTGACCCTCGGGACAGACCACGGGAGTATTGCCGAGATTGTATTTATTGACGAAGTCGAGGTCGCGCTGGTCATGCGCCGGACACCCGAAGATGGCGCCGGTGCCGTATTCCATCAGCACGAAATTCGCGACATAGACCGGCAGCTTCCAGTTCGGGTCGAAGGGGTGAATAGCCTTGATGCCGGTATCAAAGCCCTGCTTCTCGGCCGTGTCGATGATTTCCTGCGCGGTGCCGATTTTTTTCACGTCCGCGACGAACTCAGCGAGATCAGGGTTCTTCGCAGCCGCCGCCTGCGCCAGCGGATGATCCGCCGAGATCGCCATGAATTTCGCACCGAAAAGCGTGTCCGGCCGCGTCGTGAAAATCTTCAGCTCAGTTTCGCCCGCCGGCGTCGTTGTCGGATCCAGCGCGAAGCGGATCAACAGACCTTCGGAGCGGCCGATCCAGTTGCGCTGCATCAGCCGCACCTTGTCGGGCCAGCGGTCCAGCCCGTCGAGTGCGTCCAGCAACTCCTGCGAATACTTCGTGATCTTGAAGACCCACTGGTTCATCTCGCGCTGCTCGACGACGGCGCCGGAGCGCCAGCCGCGGCCGTCGATCACCTGCTCGTTGGCGAGCACGGTCATGTCGACCGGGTCCCAGTTGATCTTGCGCTTCTCGCGTTCGGCCAGGCCCGCACGCAGGAAGTCCAAGAACATCTTCTGCTGATGCTTGTAGTAGCTGGGGTCGCAGGTCGCGAACTCTCTGCTCCAATCGAGCGACAGCCCGATAGATCGCAGCTGCTTCTTCATCGCGGCGATGTTGTCGTAGGTCCAGGCCTTCGGCGCGACCTTGCGCTCGATCGCGGCATTCTCGGCCGGCAGGCCGAAGGCGTCCCAGCCCATCGGGTGGAGGACGTTGAACCCCTTGGCGCGCATGAACCGCGCCAGTACGTCGCCGAGCGTATAGTTCCGGACGTGCCCGATATGAATGCGCCCGGACGGGTAGGGGAACATCTCAAGCACGTAGTATTTCGGCCGCGGATCGTCATTTTTCGAAGCGAAGATCGCTTTTTCGTCCCACTGGCGCTGCCAGCGCGGCTCGGATTCACGGGCGTTGTAACGTTCGGCGGTCATGAAATCGCAGGGCTTTTGGTGGATTCGGGTCCCCATCCAGAGGACGGCGGACTAGGCCACAAAAGCGGCTGCGGGGCAACGTCTTGGGGAGGAGGGCAGGGCCGATTTGAGCGAGCGGCGCGGAACGTTGGCTTATCCCGCCATCGCCATGCCAGTCTTGTCCGCGAGCTTGGCAAACCCGTGCTCGACCACGGTATTACGACCGCGGTGTTTGGCGGCATAGAGGGCGGCGTCCGCGGCTTCGATCAGCTCTCCGGGGGTTTGGGTATCGCTTGGCAGTGTGGCGGCCACGCCGACGCTGACAGTGACCATTCCGTAGCTGGATGTGATGTGGGGCAGGGCGAGGCCTTGAACTTTCATGCGCACAGTTTCGCCGACCTCCAGCGCCTTCTGCGCGCTGGTGTTCGGCAGCAGCAGACAGAACTCTTCGCCGCCATAGCGGCCCGCAAAACCCATCGTCTCGCCGGCGATGCGGGCCAGCGCCTCGCCGATGCGGGTGAGGCAGGCGTCGCCCTCAGGGTGGCCATAGGTGTCATTGTAGAGCTTGAAGTAATCGACATCGATCATCAACAGCGACAGCTCGCTGGTGAACTGCTGCGCCTTCAGCCATTCGAATTCGAGCCGGCTCTGGAAGCCGCGACGGTTGGCAAGGCCCGATAGCATGTCGATCGAGGCCATCACGGTAAGTCGGTCGTTGGTCGCAACAAGTTCGCGCTCGCGCTGGCTGAGCTGGGCCGCCATCGCATTGAAGGCGCGCGCCAGCGGCATGAATTCCGAGGGCAGCCGGCTGCGCGAGACGCGAGCCGACGAATCGCCTTCACCGAATCGCTTGGCCATGCCGGTCATGACCTCGATCGGATTGATGATGAGCTTCTCGGCGCCGATCAACGCGCCGAGCAGCACGAACAGGCAGACGAATGCCAATTGCAGATAGGCGGTGCGGATGTCGCGGTTGATCGCGGCCGTGACAATGTCCTCGTCGACGCTGACGATCAGGCGCGCCTGCGTTCCGGGAATGCGCGCGAAGCTGATGGTACGCTTGGAGTCGGTCGCAGCGAAGGAAATCGAGCCGGTATCGGTGTTCGAGCTGAGCGCTTTGTAAGTAATGGCCGAGAGCAGCGGCACGTTATCGAGGGGGCGGCCGATCATGCTGGCCTGGTCCGGTGGCGCCGCCAGCACCACGCCGGTGCTGTCAATCAAAACAGATGAAATACCCGGCCGCCCGCCGAGGTTGGCCATGATCTTCGACAGCCAATCGAGATTGATGCCGGCGACCGCAACCGAATCTTCCTCCGGGTTGATCGCGGCGACCGGATAGGCCGCCATCATGATCGGCCGATTGTTGGTCTTGCCGAACAGATAGTCGCTGAAAACGAAATCGCGCGTCTCCTGCGCTTTCCTGAAATATTCACGATCAGCGATGTTGAGGCCGACCTGTGCGTTCAGCGTGGAACATTGCACCACACCGTCCTTGCTCACGAGCATGATGCTGCGGATCCAGGGCAGGTTGGCAGGCAGGCTGGCGCGCAGGATCTCGCAGCTGCGTGCGATGCCGCTGGAGGCGCGGATATAGGCGGCCGATTTCAGCATCGTCTCGACCGAGGAGATCACCTCGCGCTGGGTCTCGGCGCTGTGATGGGTGATATTGGCGTATTCTTCCGACGCCGTCGCGATCTGTTTGGCGCGCGCATCTTCGAGCGAGCGAACGCGATCCAGCATCAAGGGCGCCACCAGCAGCACGGCCAGCATCGCAAGCCGGGCGCGGATGCCCAGAAGCTTCTTGAGTTTGACGCGATTGCGGCTGAAAGTAACGCCAGACATCCTTTCCCCCCACACCGCAAGGTAGAGCGAAGGTTTCAAAAAGCCTTTCCCGAACTTGGTAAAATTCAAGGAAATGCCGTAAAATTTCGGCCGGGAATTCGATCAAGAATGGGACATGACGCGACAGAGATGGCGACGCCGCTAACCAAGTCTTTACCAACCGGTCTGGCTCAGGTGGAGCAGGAGATTGCGCGCGCGTGCAAGGAAGCGCGCCGCGATCGCGCGTCGGTGACGCTGGTCGCGGTATCAAAGACGTTCGACGCCGCGGCGATTTCGCCCATCATCGATGCGGGACAGCGCGTGTTCGGCGAAAATCGCGTGCAGGAAGCCAAGGCGAAGTGGCCGGCGCTGGTTTCGGCCCATCCCGGAATTACGTTGCACCTGATCGGGCCGCTGCAATCCAACAAGGCCAGGGATGCGGTGGCACTATTCGACGCCATCCATTCGGTCGACCGGCCGAGCCTCTGCGAAGCACTGGCCAAGGAAATCAAAGCGCAGAACAAGCGGCCGGAATTGTTCGTTCAGCTGAACACCGGCGAGGAGCCGCAGAAGGCCGGCGTCGTGCCCGGTGAGGCCGACGCTTTCATCGCCAGCTGCCGCGAGAAATATGGCCTCGTCATTTCCGGCCTGATGTGCATTCCGCCGGTCAACGACGCGCCGGCGCCGCATTTTGCGCTGACGGCCAAGATCGCCGCACGCAATGGCTTGAAGAATCTGTCGATGGGTATGAGTGCGGATTTTGCGGTCGCGATCCAACTCGGCGCCACGCATGTGCGGGTAGGCTCGGCGATTTTTGGGGCGCGGTGACAGCGCCTCGGTCTCCGTCATTGCGAGCGCAGCGAAGCAATCCATGGCGCGGCATAACGGCTTGATGGATTGCTTCGTCGCTTTGCTCCTCGCAATGACGGGGAGAAAGTCTACTTGAATCCCACCGACACTTTTCCAAGCATCCCGAAATCAACCGCGCAAAAATTACCCGATTGAATCGGAAGCGGCGGATGGCAAGTGCCCGTGGTAACCACCCTCCCCGCCTTCAGCGTCACGCCGAGCTGGCGCAGCTCATTGGCGAGCCAAGTTAGCGCTATCCTGGGATCGCCCAGCACATTCTTGCCGTGACCAACGAACCGCTGGCCGCGCATTGTGACCACAGGCCGCTCTTCGACGAGGTCCATCGCACGCCAGTCGGCGGTTGCAGCAGGTCCCAGCACGAACAGATGCGCACAGGCATTGTCGGCGATGAGCTGGGCCTCGCCGGCGCTGACGAAATCGGCAAACCGCGAGTCCGGAATTTCGATCGCCGGATGCAGCGTGTCGACCGCATCGAGCACCTGCTGCACCTCATAGGGCGTGGAGCGCGCCGGCAGGTCCACGCGCATGCGGAAGGCGAATTCGGGTTCGGCGACGCGCATTTCATTGCCGGTCATCGAAGCCGTGCCACCGTCGGCAATCACGGTCTCGGCCAAAATGCGTCCCGCCATCGGGCCGGCGACGTTGATGTGCTTTTGTCCGGCCTCGCTGGTCGCCGCGATTTTCCAGCCGAACAGACTGTCGGACGAATATTTTTCGATGGCCGCCTGGATCGCGTAGCCCTCGGTGCGGTCACGCGGCCGCATCGTTTCGTCGAGGGCGGCAAGCTTGGTGCCGGCACGCCAGTGGTCGTGCAGCGTCTTCGATGCGGCCGATATAGCGTTCTTGTCGAGCATGGTTTTCAGTCCCCTCAGCCGATCATGATCTTCGTCTGCGGGCCCATGCGCTGTAGCAGCCGCAGCATGGAAGACTTTGTCATCGAAACGCAGCCCGCCGTCGGCGCAAAATTGGGCCTTGCCAGATGCAAAAACACGGCGCTGCCGCGGCCGGCAATTCGTGGTGCGCTGTTGTGATCGATCTCGACAATGAAATCGTAGAGATGGTCCTCGCGCGTCAGCCGATCGCCGGCCTGGTCGTGGACCAGGCGAATGGGCTGATTGTAATGGCGATCGCGCGGGTCTTCGCACCAGGCGTCTTCGGGCCGGATCGGCCGGATCGGGAGATAGGTTCGCGGCCGGATGTGGCGGTCGGCGCGCCACCACAATCGTAGCGGGCGATAGATGCCCCGCGGCGTGCCGCCGTCCCCTTCTCTCTTGTTGGCAAGAATACCGCCGCGACCAAGCGCCACCGGCACTGACCAGCCGTCGGCCGTTAGCCAGCCCCGGCGCGGGTCGCCTGCAGCCCTTCGGACCCAAATTGTCGCAATCGGGCGATCAGCCGTAACCTTCGTGTAAGCATTTGAAGTAACGTATCTTTTCATGCGACTGCCCGAATCATCGGATTGCCTGCTCGGCCACAATTGCCCCATTTGGCGCCATTACAGGACATTCATCCAAACGCGCCTCAAAATTGAGGTAGACTGCGCCTCGCCTTGTGAATCTGTAACAATCTCTTACCTCAATGCGAATCAGTACCCCGATGACCCGGTTTGCTTGCGAAGCTTGCTCGCGAATCGGGTCATCATCGACCAAGACCCGGCTTGAGACGCTTCCACTTGTGTCCGCCGCCTGCCTCAAGAGGATCGTATCCTATGCCCAATGCCCGCAAGATCCTGATCGTGGATGACGATACCGATCTGCGCGACACGCTGGTCGAGCAGCTATCGCTGCATGAAGAGTTCGAAGCTTCCGCCGTCGATACCGGCGCCAAGGGCGCCAGCGCCGCCAAAGCCAATTCCCCCGATCTGGTGCTGATGGATGTCGGTTTGCCGGATACCGACGGCCGCGAAGTCGTGCGCAGCCTGCGCAAGGGCGGCTTCAAGGCGCCGATCATCATGCTGACCGGCCACGACACTGATTCGGACACGATTCTCGGACTCGAATCGGGCGCCAACGACTACGTCGCAAAACCATTCCGATTTGCTGTTCTCCTCGCCCGGATCAGGGCGCAGCTGCGCCAGCATGAGGCCAGTGAGGACGCGGTGTTCTCGGTCGGTCCCTACAGCTTCCGCCCTGGCTCCAAGATGCTGACCGCCGCCAATGCCAGGAAGGTGCGGCTGACCGAGAAGGAAACCGCGATCCTGCGCTTCTTGTATCGCGCCGGCCAGTTGCCGGTGTCGCGCGAGACGCTGCTGCAGGAAGTCTGGGGCTACAATTCGGGCGTCACCACGCACACGCTGGAGACCCACATCTACCGTCTCAGGCAGAAGATCGAGAAGGATGCCGCCAACCCTGAAATCCTGGTGACGGAAGCCGGTGGTTACAAGCTGGTGCCGTGATACGATTCGCTGCCAAGATTCGTAGTTTTCGCGAATCCCGGTCTCAGGTTCATGTCGATCGAAGATGATGTAGCCCTGCTGGAGCGGGTCCCGACACTGCGCCTCTTGGGAACGGCGGCGCTGCGCATGCTGGCGATCGGTTCGGAGCAGCGCGATTTCTCGCCCGGCGACTACCTGTTCAACGCGGGCGACGATGCGGATGCGGGCTACATCGTTCAGCGCGGCTCGTTCCGGGTCGAGGACGGCGGCGCCGAAGTTGTTGCCGGTCCCGGCTCCCTGATTGGCGAACTGGCGCTGATCGTCGCGATGAAACGGCCGTCGAGCGCGGTCGCGCTCGATCATGCCTCGGTTATCAGGGTGGCGCGCAGTCTGTTTCAACGTGTGCTCGAAAGCGATCCCGCAGCCGCGCGCCGCCTGCGCGACGAACTCGCCACCCGCACCAGCCAGCTCGCCAGCGATCTCCTGATCGCCGGCGCGAAGCTGATGACCTGATCTCTAAACCTCTAGGGTCACCGTCACTGGGACGTGGTCGGACGGACGCTCCCACCCGCGGGCATCGCGAGTGATCCTGAAATCGGTGACGCCATCCTTCAGCGCGCGCGAGACCCAGATATGGTCCAGCCGGCGGCCACGATCGCCCACCGTCCAGTCGGCGGCACGGTAGCTCCACCACGTATAGACCTTTTCGGAAAGCGGAATCCGCTCGCGCGCGACGTCAAACCATTCGCCTTGCGCCTGCGCGGCCAAGAGCTTCTCGCATTCGATCGGCGTGTGCGAGACGACCTTCAATAGCTGCTTGTGCGACCACACGTCGTTCTCATGCGGTGCGACATTGAGGTCGCCGACCAGGATATGACGGTCGTCGCCACGCGGATGCAGCGGCTCGCACGCCTTCATCTCGTCGAGAAATTTCAGCTTGTGATCGAACTTCGGATTGAGCACGGGATCGGGAATGTCGCCGCCGGCCGGGACATAGAAATTGTGCAGCACCACCGGCTTCGCAAGCTGCGCCTTCTCACCGAACGCCACCGAGATATGGCGCGAGTCGATCTTGTCGCAAAAGGTCCTAATATCGGTGGCGTCAAAGGGCAGCTTCGACACGATGGCAACGCCGTGATAGCCCTTTTGTCCGTTCAGCGCGATGTGCTCGTAGCCGAGACGCTTGAATCGCTTTAGCGGGAAAGCGTCATCGATGCATTTGGTCTCTTGCAGGCACAGCACGTCCGGCCGCGCCGATTTGAGGAATTTGGCGACGATATCGATGCGCAGGCGCACCGAATTGATATTCCACGTTGTCAGGGAAAAACGCATGGGAGCCGTGTCTTACCACGGTTCGTGATGACTTCGCGCTGTTTGTCCACAGGTAGGATTTCGGGCCGGCGGACGGGCATCGCGCTTTGGCGCCACGTCCACCCCAGCGGTCATGATCAAGGGAAGCGATGGGCACGCTTGCGCTTTGCCCGCGCTACGGCCCCGCGGAAAGATGGCGAAGCCGTCAGTTGGCCGGCGTGACGTAATTGGTGAAGTCGATCTTGAAGAGGCCGGGATCGACCTTCTTGGACGAGTCGAGATTGTAGACCGCGACCGTGGTGTCATAGCCCTGCGGGTCGGTCACCGTCCATTGCTTGAGCTGGCCGTCCTTGACACCGACCATCAGCATCAGCCGACTGGTGCCGATCAGGGCCTGCTTCTCCTCGATAGTGACGCTGATATAGACGTCGTCGGCTGTGACGTTGACGACGTTGGTATCCTTCAAGAGATCGATTCGGTCCGACAGCAGGAAACGCAGCGGCGTCTGCGACAGCGGATAGATGTCCTGCGTCGCAAGCTTGCGGTCGCGCACGGCCAGCGACGAACCATCGGCGATGATGGCGATCGGGCTCGGATCGTCATATTCGAAGCGCACCTTGCCCGGCTTCTGGATGTAGAAATCGCCCTTGGTCCTGCTGCCGTCGGGACCGACCTGAACGAAATTTCCGACAAGCGTCTGCAGTGAGGAAAGATAGGAACTCACCCGCGCAGCCTGCGCCTTCTGGTTAGCGTCGAAGGTTGCAAAAACATTCGCGGGGACATTGCGGTTAGGGTTTGGAATCACGGGGTTCGGCGGGGTCTGGGTCGCGCCGGTTGTCATCGGAACCTTGTCCTGCGCACTCATCTGCACGCCGCTGTCGCGCGCCTTGGGCGCGGGCTTCGGAACCGGAACGTTCTGCGACAGAGCCGGCGTCGCAAAGGCCGCGATGGAAGCGGCGAGCAAAAGGGCCAGTCCGGAGCGCAGCCCGCGATGGGTGGGTAATTGTGTCATCAGATATTTCGGATCTCTATTGATGAGATTGATGAGGCATCCCGCTGCCGCCCAGTTTATCGCGCTTTCGCGCCAAGGAGGTATCGTTTTTCCGTGAAAATTGTTACGCCGAATCAACGTTCGGCGCCGGAATCTAGAAGCCGCCCTCCTCTTCGGCGACCAGAATCTCGCGTTTGCCGGCGTGATTTGCCTGGCCAACGATGCCTTCGAGTTCCATCCGTTCCATCAAGGAGGCGGCGCGGTTGTAGCCGATCTGCAGGCGGCGCTGAATATAGGACGTCGAGGCCTTGCGGTCGCGTTTGACGATCGCGACCGCCTGCGCGAACAGGTCGCCGCCGCCATCGCCGCCCATGCCGGTGGAATCGAAGACTGCGCCGTCTTCTTCGCTCGGCTCCTCCGCAGTGACCGCTTCCAGATATTCCGGCGCGCCTTGCGTCTTGAGGTGACGTACGACCTTTTCGACTTCCTCGTCGGAAGCAAAGGGCCCGTGCACGCGGCTGATGCGGCCACCGCCGGCCATATAGAGCATGTCGCCCTGGCCGAGCAGTTGCTCGGCGCCCATCTCGCCGAGAATGGTGCGGCTGTCGATCTTCGATGTGACCTGGAATGCGATGCGGGTCGGGAAGTTCGCTTTGATGGTGCCGGTGATGACGTCGACCGACGGGCGCTGGGTGGCGAGGATGACGTGGAGTCCCGCCGCGCGCGCCATCTGCGCCAGACGCTGCACCGCGCCTTCGATGTCCTTGCCGGCGACCATCATCAGGTCGGCCATTTCGTCGACGATGATGACGATATAGGGCAGCGGTTCGAGGTCGAGCTTTTCTTCCTCGTAGATCGCCTTGCCGGTTTCCTTGTCGAAGCCGGTATGCACCGTGCGCGTCAGGTCCTCGCCCTTGCTCTTGGCTTCGCCTAGACGCTGGTTATAGCCGTCGATATTGCGCACACCGAGCTTGGCCATCTTCTTGTAACGCTCTTCCATCTCGCGCACGGCCCATTTCAGCGCGACCACCGCCTTCTTCGGATCGGTGACGACCGGCGTCAGCAAATGCGGGATGCCGTCATAGACGGAGAGTTCGAGCATCTTCGGATCGACCATGATCAGCCGGCACTGATCCGGACGCAGCCGGTAGACCAGGCTAAGAATCATGGTGTTGATCGCGACCGATTTGCCGGAGCCGGTGGTGCCGGCGATCAGCATGTGCGGCGTCCGCGCCAGATCGATGATGACAGGATCGCCACCGATGGTCTTGCCGAGGCAAAGCGGAAGCTTGGCGACCGACTCGTTGCTGTCCTTCGCGGTCAGCAATTCACGCAGGTAAACCTTCTCGCGATGCGCGTTCGGCAGCTCGATGCCGATGGCGTTGCGGCCGGCGACCACGGCGACGCGGGCGGACAGCGCGCTCATCGAGCGGGCGATATCGTCGGCGAGGCCGATGACGCGCGAAGACTTGATGCCGGGCGCCGGCTCGAGTTCGTAGAGCGTCACGACAGGTCCCGGATTGGCCTTGACGATCTCGCCGCGGACACCGAAGTCGCCGAGCACGCCCTCCAGCGTGCGCGAATTGGCCTCCAGCTCGGCCTTGCTGAGCGGCTGGCGGTCGGACGCCTTGGGCGCCGTCAGCATCGAAACCGAGGGCAGTTCGAACTTGTCGGATTTGCGGGCAGATGGACGCGGCGCGGCCTTCTTGCGCGGAGCGCGGGGGGCTTCCTCCTCCTCCTCGTCCTCCTCTTCTTCCTCCTCCTCGTCCTCGAATTCCTCATCCTGCGGGGCCAGCTTTGGTGCTGCGCGGCCGCCGAGGCTCGGCTCCTGACGTTCGAACGCGGCGGTGCGGGAAGGCGTCGAGCTCGACACCAGCGATCGGTAGGCCGCGCTCATCAGCCATCCGATCCGCGCCTTTGCGCTCATCAGGGCATGATACACCCATCCGAGCGACACCGAGCTGCGATCCCCTTCCTCGACAAAGGGCGTGTCATCGTCCTCGATCGGCGTCAGCTCTTCTTCCTGTGAGCGCGAGCCCCAGCCGCAGGCAAACAGGAACGTCGCGGACATCGCCACGAACAGGATGATGCCGAGCACAAGGCGATAAGTGAAACCGGCCGGTCCGAACACCACGGCGGGCGCGCGCACCAGCGCGTCGCCGACGACGCCGCCAAGCCCGGTCGGCAGCGCCCACGCGCCGCCATGCGGCCAGCAGCTTGCAAAGCCTGCCGCGATCGCCGTGCAGAGAATCCAGCATCCAAGGCGCAGCGCCTCGCGATCGAAGGGGCGATGGGTCAGCATGCGCCAGCCCCACACCGCGACGGGCAGGATCAGCATGATCGCGCCGAGGCCGAGAATCTGCATCAACAGATCGGCACCGATCGCGCCGGGATATCCGAGCACGTTGCGGATCGGGCGCGAGGTCGCATGGCTCAGGCTCGGGTCCTGTACCGACCACGTCATCAAGGCCGCCGCCGCCACGCCGGACAGTGCGATCAGGCTGAGGCCCATGAGTTCGCGCAGGCGCCGCGCCAGGGCCTCGCGGATCGAGACCGGCAGATGGCCGACCAGGGGGATGACACGTTCGATCGCTGGCATGCTCATTAGGCCCTGCGATTAATCCAGAATTTCGACCAGCCGGTGCAATGCCTCGGCTGTTGATTCACTGTCTGAGACCAGCGCAAGACGGATGTAGCCTGCGCCCGGATTGAAGCCGTCGGGT
The DNA here is from genome assembly GCF_020329435.1 of Bradyrhizobium hereditatis. GTDB lineage: Bacteria > Pseudomonadota > Alphaproteobacteria > Rhizobiales > Xanthobacteraceae > Bradyrhizobium > Bradyrhizobium hereditatis. Next base: position 220,657 of record NZ_JAGKJK010000012.1, read on the forward strand.
TGCAGCCGCGACAGATAGCTGCCCGGAATCACGCGGACGCCCGCGTCGCGATAGAGTCTTACCGCCGCCGCCTCGTCACCGCCGCGCTCGGATACGTCGAGCCAGACGCAGAAGCCGCCGGCCGGCCGCACATAGCCGTAACGGCTGCCGAGAATCTGGTCGGCGAGATCGAACTTGATGCGGTAGAGCCTGCGGTTCTCCTCGACATGCGTCTCGTCGCTATAGGCCGCGACCGCGACATGCTGCAGTGGCACCGGCACCTGGGGTGCTGCGACGTTGCGCAATTCATGGAAGGCGGCGAGAAACTTCCGGTCGCCGGCGGCAAAGCCGACGCGCATGCCGGGAAGGTTCGAGCGCTTCGACAGCGACTGGAATGCAATGACATTGGTGAAGTCGGGCCCGGCGCATTCCAGCGCGCTGCCCGGCGCCTGCTTGGTATAGATTTCCGAATAGCACTCGTCGCTCAGGATCATGAAGCCATAGGCGTCCGCGAGTTTCTTTAGTCGCGTGAAGTAGTCGCGCGAGGCGACGGCGCCTTGCGGGTTGGCGGGCGAGGCAATGTAGATCGCGACGGTCCGCGCCAGCGTCGCTTCGTCAAGCGTGTCGAGATCGGGCAAAAAGCCGTTGGCGATCGTGGTCGGCAGGTAGATCAGTTCACAGCCAGCCGCGCGAGCGCCCGCGCCATAGGCCGGATAAAACGGGTTGGGCATCAGAATCGCGGGCCTGCCCTTGCGCGGGCCGACATAGCGGGCGGCCGTGATCGCGGCAAAGAACAGCCCTTCGCGGCTGCCGTTCAGGACCAGGATCTCGCTCTCGGGATCAATGGGCCGCGGCAGATCGAATCGTTTCGACAGCCAGTTGGCGGCGGCGCGCCTGAACGGCTCGATCCCCTTGGCCAGGGGATAGCGCCCGAATTCGGCGATGTGTTTTGCCAGCACCGGCCCGACGAAGTCAGGCACCGGGTGCTGCGGCTCGCCTAATGAGAGCGTGATCAATGGCTTGGCCGGCTGGTACGGCGCCAATAGCTCGGTCGTCCGGATAAAGGGCGAGCGCTCGGCCTGACCGGCAGATGCGTTGCCGGCGCCGTGCGCCACGCCGGAAGGGACGGTCATTGCCATGTCTGAAACGCCAGTACTCTCAAAAGCAGCCGAGGTCTTTTCCCGGGACTGCGAACCCATCAAATCACCATAGATACGGCGAGGTTAAGACGCGATTAACCATCGAAGCCTGCAGCGATTTTACGGCCTTTGACCTTTGGAACCGAGGTTTTTCGGGGATCCGCGACAAGGGTTGAAGACGGCGGGGGCCCTTGGGCGGGAGAAACAAAAAAGAAAGGGGCTCCAACTTGCGCTGGAGCCCCTCAACGGTCAGGGCATTGCCGGGTATGTGCCCGAACCGGAGTAGTGGATGCGACCTCCTCTCGGGATCGCACCCCGGGAGAACTTACATGTTGTAAGCGCGCTCGGTGTGCTCGGTGACGTCGAGGCCTTCACGCTCGGTCTCGACGTTGACGCGCAGACCGACGATCACGTCGACCACCTTGAAGAGGATCGCCGAACCGATGCCCGACCAGACCAGCGTGGTGCAGACGCCCCAGAGCTGAGAGGTGATCTGGGCGACGAAGTCGTAGTCCGCGACCTTCGGCGGAATGGCGGTGTAGTCGATGACGCCCGCGCCACCGAGGGCCGGATTGACCAGGATGCCGGTGCCAATCGCGCCGACGATGCCGCCGACGCAGTGGACGCCGAACACGTCGAGCGAGTCGTCATAGCCGAGCGAGTTCTTCACCACGGTGCAGAAGAACAGGCAGACGACACCGACCACGAGGCCGAGCACGATCGCGCCCATCGGACCGGCAAAGCCGGCTGCCGGGGTGACCGCCACGAGGCCCGCCACCGCGCCGGACAATGCGCCGAGCACGGAGGGATGGCCCTTGACGATCCATTCCGCGAACATCCAGGCCATCGCCGCCGCTGCGGTTGCAACGAAGGAGTTGGTCATGGCGAGCGCGGCGCCGCCCGAGGCTTCCAGGTTCGATCCGGCGTTGAAGCCGAACCAGCCGACCCAGAGCAGCGAAGCGCCGATCATGCTCATGGTCAGGGAGTGCGGAGCCATCAGCTCCTTGCCGTAGCCGACACGCTTGCCGATCAGGAGCGCACCGACCAAGCCGGCGATACCGGCATTGATGTGCACCACGGTGCCGCCGGCGAAGTCGATCGCTCCCTTCTTGAAGATCCAGCCGGCATCGGCGTTGATCTCGTCGAGCTTGGCCTGCGCCGCCGTCTTCGCCGCACCGTCAGCCGCTGCGGCGAGCGCCTTGGCTGCATCCTGGATCGCATCCGGACCGGGCCAGTACCAGACCATGTGCGCGATCGGGAGGTAGATCAGCGTGACCCAGAGCGGGATGAACAGCGCGATTGCCGCGAACTTCATGCGCTCGGCAAAGGCACCGACGATGAGGGCGGGGGTGATCGCCGCAAACGTCATCTGGAAGCAGATATAGATCAGTTCGGAGATGTTGGCGTCGACGCTGAAGGTCGCCACCTTCGAATCCGTGGTCACACCCATCAGGAAGGCCTTGGAGAAGCCGCCGATGAAGTCGGATCCGCCGGTGAAGGCGAGGCTGTAGCCGTAGAGGGCCCACAGAACGACAACGATGCAGACCGTGTAGAAGACCTGCATCAGGACCGAGAGCATGTTCTTGGAGCGGACGAGACCACCATAGAACAGCGCCAGGCCCGGGATGGTCATCAACAGCACCAGCACTGTCGAGGTCAGCATCCAGGCGTTGTCGCCCTTGTTGACGGTCGGCTCGGCATAGGCAGCGGTCGCGGCGAACATGCCGACTGCGAGCGCCGCCAATCCCGCGCTATAGGGACGTTTAAACGTCATTGATTCTACTCCTGAATGGTAAGGTTTGTGCGCAAAATCAGAGGGCCGCGGCATCCGCCTCACCGGTGCGGATGCGGACCGCATGGTCGAGGTTGATGACGAAGATCTTGCCGTCGCCGATCTGTCCGGTCTTGGCGGCTGACGTGATGGCGTCGATGGTCTTGTCAACCTGATCGGAGGCCACGGCGACCTCAATCTTGATCTTGGGCAGGAAGCTCACGGCGTATTCGGCGCCGCGATAGATTTCAGTGTGGCCCTTCTGGCGGCCATAACCTTTGACTTCGGTCACCGTGAGGCCGTGAACGCCGATGGCGGTCAGGGCGTCGCGGACTTCTTCGAGTTTGAATGGCTTGATGATCGCCATAACAATTTTCATGGGTCTTGGTCCCCGCTTGGGCCCGGCTGGGAGGGACCGGGCGTTCTCGACTGAGATCACCACGCGGAGATGTTCACTACGCGGGCACAGCCAGGACCCTTAGAATCAAATGCCGTGCCAGATCGGGACCATTCACTAACAGATTATGAATTCGGCCCTTTTTGCCCTCCGCGGGAATTGCATCTTCCTGCGCCATTCCGTCGCGCCCAAAGCGTAGTCAGGCCTGCACAAATCGTGAGCAGGCCTGACGGCCGACACATTCGTGCTCAGCGGTAGAGCAACAAAATGGTAGCGGGGTGGGTGTCCGCTACTGCAGGGCTTCGCCGTGCTGGGAGATATCGAGGCCTTCCAGCTCCTGCTGCAGCGAGACCCGCAGCGGCGCGAATACGCCCACCAGCTTGAGCAAGACAAAGGTCACGACCGCAGACCAAACCAGCGTGGCGGCGATCCCATAAAGCTGGGTCAGGACCTGCTGCGCGTTGCCCTCGAGCAGGCCCGAGGTGCCGCCGATGGCATTCACTGCAAAGACGCCGGCGAGCAATGTGCCGGTCAATCCACCAATGCCGTGGACGCCGAAAACGTCGAGCGAATCGTCGTATTTGAAGCGCTGCTTCAGCCAGGTGCAGGCCCAGAAGCAGAGCGTCCCGGCGACGACGCCGATCAGAACGCCATGCCACGGCGCAACGAAGCCCGAAGCCGGCGTGATCGTGCCAAGGCCCGCGATGGCACCCGAGATCATGCCGAGCACCGACGGCTTGCGCCGCGTCGCCCATTCGATCGCGGCCCAGGTTAGCGCACCAGCGCAGGCGGCGAGATGGGTCGCGGTGATCGCCATCACCGCGCGCGAATTGGCAGCCAGCGCCGATCCGCCGTTGAAGCCGAACCAGCCGACCCACAACAATCCGGTGCCGATCACGGCGAGCGACAGATCGAACGGGGCGAGGTTCTCGCTGCCATAGCCGTGACGCCGGCCCATCACCGTCGCGGCCACCAAACCGCCGATGCCGGCCGACAGATGCACGACGAGACCGCCGGCGAAATCGAGAACCCCCGCACTTGCAAGGAATCCGCCGCCCCAGACCCAGTGCGCCAGCGGCACGTAGACGAACATGAACCAGCCGACGGAGAACAGGAGGTAGGCTGAAAACCGCATCCGGTCCGCGACCGCGCCCGCCACCAGCGCCACCGTGATGATCGCAAACGTCATCTGGTAAAGCATGAAAAGCGCTTCCGGGATCGTCTTCGCCGCCGGATTGACGCTCTCCATCGTCATGCCGATCAGGAACCAGCGATCGAGCGTGCCGATCAAGGGGCCATCGCCGACAAAGGCCAGCGAATAGCCGAACGCCACCCAGAGAATCGAGATGATCGCAACGGCAGAGAGGCTCTGCGCCATCGTCGCCAGCACGTTCTTCTTGCGCACCATGCCGGAATAGAACAGCGCCAGGCCCGGTATCGTCATCATCAATACGAGCGCAGTGGCGACGATCATCCAGGCGGTGTCGGCGGCGTTGATGGCGTGCGTCTCGGCCAAAGCAGGCGTCGCGAAGGAGACGCTCGCCGCGAGCGTAATGAGCGCAGCATTGCGCGCTGCACGATACGATGGTGCCCCCATGGAATTCCCCCGGCCTGTTGTCGCGTCGCTGTCGTTTCTTAACTTCGCGCGTTCAGCATCGTTTGCCGCTGTGCGCTTTCGGTGATGCTCAGAGCGCGTCGCTATCGGTCTCGCCGGTTCGGATGCGCAGGGCGTGGTCGATCGGCGTGACGAAGATCTTGCCGTCGCCGATCTGCCCGGTACGCGCGTTCGCGGTGATGACTTCGACCGCCTTGTCCGCAACGTCGGACGCGACTGCGATTTCGATTCGCAGCTTGGGCAGGAAGTTCACGACATACTCGGCGCCGCGATAGATTTCGGTATGGCCCTTCTGACGGCCATAGCCTTTGACCTCGGTCACCGTCATGCCGTGCACGCCGATGGCCGTCAGCGCTTGGCGGACTTCGTCAAGCTTGAAAGGTTTGATGATGGCAACGACGAGTTTCATGATCCGGCCTTCATTTCCCTGGACATTTCTTGAGCACGCGGCAGGCTGACGTCGGTCGGCTCGCTGCCGATGCAAATTTGGCATCTTTCTAGGCAAATGGCACAAAAAAGTTGCAGGTAGAAGGGGAAAACATTTCGACCTGGTGATGCCGATCACTGTACAGGCGGTCGGATCGTCCGCCAAAATGAGTTCTCACCCTCAGCCGCCCGCCGGCTATCTCCATTTTCCACGGCTCAAGGAAATAAAATGTCGAACCGATCGTGGTTTTATGCCGCCAACGGCCAGCAACAGGGTCCTTATCCAGAGGGACAGCTTCGCGATCTCATCACCCGGGGCATGATCGGGGCGGATACGCTGGTCTGGACCGAGGGAATGTCGGGTTGGCAGCGGGCGGGGGAAATCCCGGGCCTGATACCCGGCGGATCCGGCCCGCCCGCCTTCGCGCAGCCCGGCGGCCCGCCACAAATGGCCGGAAGCTACAGCGGAGGCCCACTGTCGATCGATTTCGGAATTCTGGAGTTTGTCTGGCGCAGCCTCGTGCTCGCGATCGGCCTCATCTTTATCATCCCGGGACCGTGGGTCCTGGTGTGGTACACCAAATGGATCGTATCGTGCATCAAGGTGCCGGGGCGGCCCAACCTCGGCTTCGAAGGCGAAGCGATGACGATCGTTCCCTGGTATTTCGGAGCCGCCGTCATCATCATCGGGGTTGGCCTGACCGGTATCGAGTGGCTCAGCAATGTCGTGAACATCGGCCAGCTCGTTCTCTACTGGCTTTTCGTCAAATGGTTTATCGCCAACCTCTCGTCCAACGGTCAGCCGCTCGGGCTCACCTTCACCGGTTCGGTTTGGGCCTATGTCGGATGGTCGATTCTGGCCGTCATCTCCGTCATCACCATTGTCGGATGGGCGTGGGTCTACGTCGCCTGGCTGCGATGGTTTTGCCGGAACATCGAGGGTACGCGCCGTGAAGTTCTCTTCATCGGCAGCGGGCTGGAGTTTCTGTGGCGCGCGCTCGTGGCTGTAATCGGCTTCTTCTTCATCATTCCGATACCTTGGGTGTATCGATGGATGATGCAGTGGCTGGCTTCGCAGACTGTTTTGGCGGAGCGCGGCACGCTGGCAAACGCGTAAGCCTCACTTGCGCTGGCGCACCGAGCCCTCCTGGGCGACAGACGCGACCAGCGTGCCGTCCGGCTTGAAGATCAGGCCGCGGGTCAATCCGCGGCCGTCTTGCGCACTCGGCGAGTCCTGCGCATAGAGCAGCCATTCGTCGGCGCGGAACGGGCGATGAAACCACATCGCGTGATCGAGGCTCGCCGGCATCATCCGCTTGTCGAACAGCGTGCGGCCGTAACGCGCCATCACGGCATCGAGCAGAGAGAAATCCGACGCATAGGCCAGCGCGCATAGATGCAGTGCCGGATCGTCGGGCAGTTTGGCCGCGGTGCGAATCCAGACATGAATGCGCCCGTCGTCGATCTTCTGGCCGAAGTAACGGCCGAGCTCGACAGGGCGCAGCTCGATCGGCCGATCGGATTCGTAATAGCGGCGGATGAAGTCCGGCATCTCCTTGAACATCGGCTGTTTCGACACTTCTTCCGCCGTAAGTTTTTCCGGCGGTGGGACATCCGGCATCTCGTCCTGATGGTCGAAAGCGCCTTCCTCCTCCGCGTGGAACGATACCATGATCGAGAAGATGGCGTTGCCATGCTGAATTGCGGTCACGCGGCGGGTGGAATAGCTCTTGCCGTCGCGCAGCCGTTCGACCTGGTAGATGATCGGGACTTGCGGATCGCCGGGCAGGATGAAATAGCAATGGATTGAATGCGGCAGCCGGCCTTCGACGGTGCGGCACGCCGCGACCATGGCCTGTCCGATCACCTGTCCGCCGAACACCCGCTGCCAACTCGTTTTCGGGCTGTTGCCGCGGAACAAGTTCACCTCGAGCTGTTCGAGATCGAGGATGGAAATCAGGTCAATCAGGCCTTTGGACATGGGAGCGCTTTCAATTGCGATGCTGCCGTCATTCCCGGGGGCGCCTCGAAAGGTTTCGCGCTGCGCGCGCCCCGGAATGACGATCCAGCTAACCATCCTTGTTTCTCGGCCCTGTTTCGCCCAGCTAAAATCAGGTAGCAAGTCTCGTCTGATGTGAGGAAGTAACCGGGCAAGGATCGACATGGCGGCACAGCGAAGCATTGTCATCTGCGGCGGCGCCTTTGCCGGGCTGGCGCTGGCGCTGGCGTTTCGCCAGGGCCTTGGCGCGGATATTCCCGTTATCGTCGCCGATCCGGCCTTGGCCGCGCGGCCGAGCCGTGACCCGCGAGCAACCGCGATCGTGGCGGCGTGCCGGCGTCTGTTCGAGGCGCTCGGCGTCTGGGACCAGATCGCGGCCGCTTCGCAGCCGATCCTCGACATGGTCGTCACCGATTCCAAGTTGGAGGACGCTACCCGACCGGTTTTCTTGACCTTCGCCGGCGATGTCGAACCGGGCGAGCCGTTTGCGCATATGGTCGAGAACCGCCGTCTCATCGACGCGCTGGTTGCGCGGGCCGAGGCCGAAGGCGTCGATCTCCGCGCCACCGCCGTTTCGACATACGATTCACGCTCCGACGGTGTCACCGTGACGCTCGCGGACGGCGATATCGTCGAGGCAAGCTTATTGGTAGCCGCCGATGGTGCGCGCTCGCGGCTGCGCGAGCGCGCTGGCATCGCGACCCATGGCTGGGATTACGATCAATCCGGCATCGTCGTCACCGTCGGCCATGAGCGGGATCATCACGGACGCGCTGAAGAGCATTTTCTTCCGGCAGGCCCGTTTGCGATCCTGCCACTGACCGGCAAACGCTCGTCGCTGGTATGGACCGAGAGCCGTGCTGAGGCCGCGCGCATCACCGCGCTTGGCGAAACCGAATTCCATGACGAGCTCGAAAAGCGTTTCGGGCTGCACCTCGGCGAGATCAAAGCGCTCGACAAGCCCCGCGCGTTTCCGCTCGGCTATTTCGTGGCGCGCTCGTTCGTGGCCGAGCGGCTGGCGCTGGTCGGCGACGCCGCGCATGTCATTCATCCGATCGCGGGGCAGGGCCTCAACATGGGCCTGAAGGATGTCGCCGCGCTGGCCGAAGTGGTGGTCGACGCAGCCCGCCTCGGCATTGATCCCGGGCAGGCCGATGTGCTCGACCGCTATCAGCGCTGGCGGCGCTTCGACACAATGGCGATGGGCTTCGCCACCAATTCGCTGAACTTCCTGTTCTCAAATGAATCAACTTTGCTGCGTACGGTGCGCGATATCGGGCTTGGCCTCGTCGACCGCGCGCCGCCGCTCAAAGGCATCTTCATCAAACAGGCGGCAGGCTTGTCGGGCGAGGTGCCGCGGCTGTTGAAGGGCGAGGCGTTGTAAAAGGGGGCGAATAGCGAATTGCGAGTAGCGAGTAGACGTTCTGTTATTCGCCATTCGCTACTCCCTATTCGCCAGCTTCGTCACTCGATCTTCCGCGCCTCTTCCGGCAACATGATCGGAATGCCGTCGCGGATCGGATAGGCGAGTTTGGCCGAGCGCGAGATCAGTTCCTGCCGCGTCGAATCGAATTCCAATGGTCCCTTGGTCACCGGACAGACCAGGATTTCCAACAGCTTTGGGTCGACGGTGCTGTCGAGGCGTTCGGGCGAGGCGTTCATTTATCAACTCCGGATCGGCGTGGTCCTTAGCATACAAGACCGCTGGATGTCATAACGTTGCCATCCGCACCAGCTCATCGACCACGGCCTGTTGTCGCGCCTTAGGCAACGGCTGGTCGGATAGCGCAAAGCCGAGAAACGCCCAATAGAGAACTTGCGCGCGGGCGCGGGCGGTTCCCGCCGATAGGCCCGACTGCGCCAGCAAGCCTTCGACATAGGTCAGCCGCCGCCGGTCGATCGCCTGCACGGCGGCGCGCGCGGCGGGATCGACGCTGGCCCAGGTGCGGACGGCGCGCTCCAACGTCAGCCGCCGGGCATCCATCAATCTTCTTGAAAATCTTCCGAAGGCTATGGCTCGCCGGGTCGAGCCCAATGCCGACATCCGCGCTACTGCAGGCCGGTGTCGCCGCTGGTGCGCTTCTTGGCGAGGTCCATCTCGGTTACCGCGATGAGGATCTCGGCGCGGGTTTTCAGGTCGGGCGCTTCCAGCATCGCCTGCTTTTCCGCCGGACCATAGGGCGACATCATCGCAAGCGCGTTGACCAGCGCCTCGTTCGGCGCGCTCTCGATGCCTTCCCAATCCACCTTCAGATTATTGGCGTTGAGAAAGTCGGTCAGAACGTCAAGCAAGGCCGTGCGGTCAACCTCCTCTTCGCCCTTGCGCGCGATGAAATCGTCGGCATAGGGGAAGAAGTCCACCTTGCATTGCCGGTAAGCGGTCAGCGCTCCGATCTCCTCCACCACCTTGAAGCGGGCGATGCCGGTCAGTTCGAGGATGTAGCGGCCGTCGCCGGATTCGGCGAGCTGGGTGATGCGGCCGACGCAGCCGACCCGGAACAGTTCGGGCCGTTGCTCATCCCTGGTGTGGGAAATATCCGGCTGGATCATCCCGATCAGACGGTGGCCATCGCGCAGCGCGTCGTCCACCATCGCCAGATAGCGCGGCTCGAAGATGTTGAGCGGCATCTGGCCGCGCGGCAGCAACAGCGCGCCCGGCAACGGAAACACCGGAATAATTTCGGGAAGCTCGCCGGGTCCGCGATATTCGGCATTGATCGGCATTGGCAGTCCCGGTCAGTTCGTTGGTTCGGTGCGTGTTCTCTTCACAAAACCATGTCCCACGGCTGTGGGCTACGCCTTACGAGAAAAGGATCGTCGATAGCCGCTTGCGTCCCTCGACGGTCGCTTCGTCAGCGCCGCCCCACGCCTCGAACAACTGCACCAGCTGCTTGCGGGCGGCGTCATCGTTCCACTTGCGGTCGCGCTTGACGATCTCCAGCAGCTGGTTGGTGGCCTCCGTTCGCTTGCCGAGCGCATTGAGCGCGGTCGCAAGATCAAATCGCGCCTGATGATCGAGCGGGTTGGCAGCGACCTTCTGCTCCAGCTCGGTCACCGGACCGACCGACTTGGCCTGCTCGGCAAGATCGATCGCGGCCTGCGCCGCCTTCACCGCAGCGTCATTGCGCTTCGATTCCGGCACCATTGCGAGCGTCTGCTTGGCCTGTTCGACGGCGCCCGTCGTCACATAGCATTTCGCAAGTCCCGCCAGCGCCGCGATATTGGTGGCGTCGAAACCCAAGATCTCGGCATAGATCTGCGCGGCCGCGGCAGCATCGCCTTCCGCCAGCACGGCTTCGGCTTCTTTCAGGACTTCCGCGATATTGGGTTCGCCCGGCGCCGTCACGCCCTTGGTGATCTTGTCGATGAAGGCATTGACCTGGCTCTCCGGCACCGCGCCCATGAAGCCGTCGGCCGGTTGGCCATTGACGAAGGCAATTACAGCCGGGATCGACTGAATGCCCATCTGGCCAGGAATGGCCGGGTGGTGGTCGATGTTCATCTTGACCAGCTTGACCTTGCCTTTGGCCGCGCGGACTGCCTTTTCGAGCACCGGCGTGAGCTGTCGGCAAGGACCGCACCACTCGGCCCAGAAATCGATCAGCACCGGCTGGCGCTTCGATTCCTCGATGACGTCCTTTACGAAGGTCTGGGTGGTCGTCTCCTTGATCAGATCGGCCGCTGCCTGCGGTGCCGGGCCGCCGCCCTGCTCAACTATCGTCACGGTATCCTCGCCTGATGTTTTGCGAACGCTGTTCGGGAACAGGCCCGTTCTAGCACGTCCCGGAACCAAGTTCTCATTCGCTAGATGGCGGCTTGGTCACAAAATTCAATTGTCGAGCGCCATCGAGCAGCGGCCCCGCGCGTTGATCGGGAGGTATACTGGTGGACAGCCGGCAATTGCATCCGGGGAATCGGGGCGCACCGATCGGAACCCGTAAGGATGGTTCATGATTGAGTTCGAGTCGCTTCGCCGCGGCCTGTTCGGGGTTCCGATTCGTGTCCTCTGACCTCAGTTGGCCCGTTCAGGGTTGTTTCGAGCTGATTCGAGCCCATTTGTTAATGAAATCGGGTCCATCAGGTGTCAGCCAATTGCGTTCGGACTGTTGCATTCGCGGTCCGCATTTGGCATAGGTCTGCCGTTGACGGCGCGCGTCGCCGCCATCTCGGATGCGGGTGTAGCTCAGTGGTAGAGCACGACCTTGCCAAGGTCGGGGTCGAGGGTTCGAGCCCCTTCGCCCGCTCCAGATCTCCTCAAATCGGCATCACCGGATCGAAAACGCAGCCCGCCATTTTGGCGGGCTTTCGTTTTAGCGCAGCGGCGCATAGGCATCTCGACGATTAGGCGTCGCTGAACATAACCTGTTCGCAACACGAACGACCCGAACGCGGAGACGCTGCAGGCTGAAATCCGGGCGCGGCTTGCGGTCGATCGTATCTAGCCCCGCTGCTTCTCATACGCCTTGAGGTGGGTGTAGGCGATACGCAGCTTCGGCACCGGAATTTTGGCGGCGTCGGCGCGTGCGACGAGGTCGCCGATCACATGGTCGGCCTCGACCGGCAGGCCTGCCTTAATGTCGCGGAACATCGAGGCGGTCATCGGCGAGCCCTCGGTCGTCAACAGGCCGGCGGTGCGCTGGAAGAACGGACCGCTCGGCTCATAGCCCGACGCCTTGGCGATCGCGCTGCATTCATCGAGCATGCCGAGCAGGAAATCCTTGCCGCCGGGGACCGCCAGGATGTTGCCGACCGAGGTGCGCATCAGGCTGGTCGATGCCGCGAGCGAAGCGAGGAAAACCCATTTCTCCCACATGTCCTGCATGATGTGTTCACTGGCGATCGCGCCGAATTTGCCGCTGTCGAAGACTTTCGCAATCGCGCGCACCCGTTCCGACATCGAGCCGTCGCGTTCGCCGAAATTGAGCGACTGCATCGGCGCGAGCTGAACCACCTCGCGGGCGTCGTTGAGCGTCACCGCTATCGCGCAGAGGCCGCCGAGTACGCGCTCGGCTCCGAATTTCTCGTCCAGCACGTTGAGATGCAGCATGCCGTTGAGCAGCGGAATGATCGACGTGTTTGGCCCGACCGCAGGAGCAAAGGACCTGATCGCGTCTTCCAGGTCGAACGCCTTGCAGCTCAACAGTACGACGTCGAAGGTCTCGGCAAGCTTGTCGGCTTGCACCGTCGGCGGGCTCTTCAGCGTCACGTCGCCGGCGGGGCTCTTGATGACAAGGCCTGCGCTCGCGAGCTCGGATGCACGCTTCGGCCGGACCAGGAACGTCACGTCGTTCCCTGCCTGAAGCAGCCTGCCGCCGAAATAGCCGCCAATGGCGCCGGCGCCGACCACGAGAATACGCATGGGTTACTTCCTTTTGTTTTTGGTCTTGGAAGGGCGAATAGCGAGTAGGGAGTAGCGAATAGGGGGATCCTCGCCTCGTTCTCCCACTCGCTATTCGCCAGTCGCTACTCGCTATTCGCTTCTTTACCACTTCCCGCCGAACAGTCGAATCCCGCCGGCTACTTCCCTGAGATCATTTCCTCGACCTCGCGAAGCTGTTCCTTGCCGAAAAACATTTCGTCGCCGACGAAGAACGTCGGCGAGCCGAACGCGCCGCGCTCGACCGCATTTTGCGTATTCTCGATCAGTTTGGCCTTTACATCAGCGTCCTGCGCGCGCGTCAGCAGCTTGCCGGCATCGAGGCCGGATGAGGCCAGCGCCTTGGCCGCGATCTCAGGATCATCCATCTTCTTCGGCTCGACCCACATGTGATGGAACGCCGCCTCGACATATTTTTCGAACACGCCTTCGAACTGGGCCGCCACCGCCGCACGCATCAGGTTCAGCGTGTTGACCGGGAAAAACGGATTCCAGACATAGGGCTTGACACCGAAGCGTTTGAGGAAGCGCTCGGTTTCCAGCGCATAGAATTCGCGCTTGTTCTTGATGCCGGCAAGCGTTTCCGCAGGCGATCTGTTGTTAGTGGCCTTGAAGATGCCGCCGAGCAGAATCGGTATATACTCGAACTTCACGCCGGTGCGTTTTTCTATCGCCGGTATAGCTTCATGGCTGAGGAAGGCGTTGGGGCTGCCGACGTCGAACAGGAATTGCGGATTTGTGCTCACGGGCAGTCTCCCTGATGTTTTGGCGCATTGTGGAGCAAGCTAGATAGCGCGTCCACCAGTATGATGACGATCGTAATACTGTGAAGACCCTGCTTCCGTTAAACCAGCCGAGGCCGGCGGCATCAAGTGTTCGGCAAGCGGTGCGATCGCGCCTATGCCTCGGCGCGATCGCTGAAGGCGAGCTTGATGACGTGGTCGCGGATATCGTCGGGCCAGCCGGCGATCAGGCCGACGAATTTCCGCCGGTCATCCGCGAACAGGGCTCGCGACGCTTCCTCGAAGCCTGCGATGTTGCCGGCCATCACGGACATGAAGCGATAGGCGGCATCGCGCGCAACGCGGGCGCGATCGGCGTCGCCATTGGCGCGCCGCGCCTCGTCGACCAGCTTGCGCAAGGCGACCGATGCGCCGCCGGGCTGCGCGCCTAGCCATTCCCAATGGCGCGGAAGCAGCGTCACCTCGCGCGCGACCACGCCAAGCTTGGGCCGTCCGCGCCCGCGCGGTTCGGTTGACGTCGTCTCATCCGTCGCGGCCTCGGGACCGGGCGCCGGTTGCGGCAGTCGCGTGATGACATCGCGCTCGGTGCCGCGCAGGTCGAGATCGATCGGCTGCCCCGTGGCGTCGGCGAATATGATGATCGGCGGCGCCGCGGGCCGTCGCGAGGCATTCATCACCGCGATTGCGACCTCGGCGAGCGGGCCTGACGCGAGGCGTTGTTGGCCGATGAAGGCCGTGAATTGGGAGCGGGTGTTGTCAGCCATTGGAGAGACTTCCGGATTTTGCTCTGGGTATATTTACCCGGATAAATTTGGATGTCAATATCACCCGGATAAATATTCAGCTCCGGCCAAGCCGTCTCGACTTTGACGCGCCCGGCTGGCACCAACGGCGCGCCAATTGAAGGGGACGCCATGCTGACGGTTCATCATCTCAACAATTCCCGCTCGCAGCGTGTGCTGTGGCTGCTCGAAGAGCTCGAGGTTCCCTACGAGATCGTCCGCTACCAGCGTCAGCCGGACATGCGGGCGCCGAAAGAGCTGCGCGACATTCATCCGCTCGGCAAATCGCCCGTCATCACCGACAACGGCCAGACCATCGCGGAATCCGGCGCGATCTGCGAATACATCATCGGCACCTATGGCAACGGCCGCCTGATCCCGCCGCCGAACACGCCGGAGCGGCTGCGCTACACCTATTGGCTGCACTATGCCGAAGGCTCGGCGATGTCGCCGCTGCTCTTGAAGCTGTTGTTCACGCTGATGCCGAAACGAGCGCCGGCGCTGCTGCGGCCGCTGGTGCGCAAGGTCTCGAACCAGGCACTCACGGCGCTGGTCAATCCGCAGCTCAAGCAACATATGGACTACTGGGAGAGCGAACTGGGAAAAAGCGAATGGTTCGCCGGCAACGAGTTCACTGGCGCCGATATCCAGATGAGCTTTCCGCTGGAAGCGGCTGCGGCGCGTGGCGGGCTGGAGCAGGGGCATCCCAGAGCGATGGCTTTTCTCGAACGCATTCATGCGCGGCCGGCCTATGCGCGTGCGCTGGAAAAGGGCGGGCCGTACGTGATCGGAAGGTGACTGCAGCGTCATTCGAGGCGCGCGCCTCTAGCGCGATGTCTGCGCCGCACCCACCGAGGGCAGCGCCTGCACGGTGACCCCGGGCGGCGGCGCGTCGTCGTCGGGCACGAAGAAGTCGGACATCAGCGGCACGGAAGGATCGACGCGATACTTCTCGAAATCCCTGACGCCTGACGCGTACAGCACCTTGTCGTCGATGCAGAACTGCCCGGTGAACTCACGCGACGGCCGCGTCAGGATCGCGTGCGCCGCATCGCCCATGATCTCCGGCGTGCGGCTCGCGCGCATCATCGCCTCGCCGCCGAGCAGGTTGCCGACCGCAGCGGTCGCGATGGTGGTGCGAGGCCACAGTGCATTCACAGCGATGCCTGCTGATTTCAGTTCACCTGACAGGCCCAGCACGCACATGCTCATGCCGAACTTCGCCATGGTGTAGGCAGTGGAATGCTCGAACCATTTGACCTTCATGTCGAGCGGCGGCGACAGCATCAGGATGTGCGGGTTGGCAGCCTTCTTCAGATGCGGGATGCAATATTTCGACACCATGAAGGTGCCGCGGGTGTTGATGCCCATCATCAGGTCGAACCGCTTCATGTCGGTCCCTTGCGAATTGGTCAGGCTGATGGCGCTGGCATTGTTGACGCAGATGTCGATGCCACCGAACTCGGCAACCGTCTGCTCGATCGCCGCAATCACCTGGGCCTCGTCGCGGATGTCGCACACGACGGGCAGCGCCTTGCCGCCGGCGGCGCGAATCTCTTCCGCCGCGGTGTAGATCGTGCCCTTGAGTCTCGGATGCGGCTCTGCGGTCTTCGCCGCAATCGCAACATTGGCGCCGTCACGCGCAGCCCGCAGCGCAATCGCCAGCCCGATGCCACGGCTGGCGCCGGAGATGAACAGCGTCTTGTCCTTGAGAGATGTCATCGAAGCTCTCCTGTATGCCAGGTTATGGACGCACACAGGTCAGGCTCCCTCCCCCCTTGCGGGGGAGGGCTGGGGAGAGGGGTAAGCCCCGGGCGCTGACCTCAGTCATGACGTGATCCTGCATCGACGGTGCTCGGAATGCGAGGAGTTGTCCATGATGCGTCAAGCAGTCGAGCAATTGGCTACCCCTCTCCCTAACCCTCCCCCGCTAGGGGGGAGGGAACCCGTCCGCCTGTGCGTCCCTCACGAATACATCCCTCACATTGTGATCGCTTCTAATGCCCCACCGCCGCCGCTCCCCTCGTCCGCGGATCGGGCGCGCCGAGCAGGCCGTTCGGCGTGACGGCGATCGAATTGGCTGAAGTCTGGCCGAGCGGTTCGATCACCTTGTGGCCCTTCGCTCTCAGCTCAGCCAGCACCTCCTCTGGAAAGCCGCGCTCCACACGCACTTCGTCGGGCAGCCATTGATGGTGGACCCGCGGCGCTGCCACCGCGGCCGCGACATCCATCTTGTAGTCGATTACGTCGACCACGATCTGCAGCACCGCCGAGATGATGCGGCTGCCGCCTGGCGAGCCCGTGACCAGCACCGGCTTGCCGTCCTTCAGCACGATGGTCGGCGACATCGATGACAGCGGCCGCTTGCCGGGGCCGGGCAGGTTGGCTTCGAAGCCGACAAGGCCGAACGCGTTCGAAGCGCCGGGCGCGGCGGTGAAGTCGTCGAGCTCGTTGTTGAGCAACACGCCGGTCCCCGCCGCGACCAGGCCGACACCATAGGGAAAGTTCAGCGTGTAGGTATTGCTAACCGCGTTGCCGCTGGCATCGACGACCGAATAATGCGTGGTGTTGCTGCCCTCGCGCGGGCTCACCGCGAGCACATCGCCCGCCGGCGTTGCGCGCGCAAGGTCGATGCCGGCGCGCTGCTTGGCGGCATATTCCTTGGTGGTCAGCACATTGACCGGCGCATTGACGAAGGCGGGATCGCCGAGATATCGCGCGCGGTCGGCATAGGCGCGCTTCATGGCCTCGATCATGACATGAAGCGACGGGGCGGAGCCCTGCTTCATGTCTGCCATCGCAAATCCCTCGAGAATGTTCAGCGATTGCAGCAACACCGTGCCGCCGGAGGAGGGCAGCGGCATCGAGACGATGTCGTAGCCACGATAGTTGCCGCGCACAGGGCTGCGGATCACTGCTTCATAGGATTTGAGATCGTCTACCGCCATGATGCCGCCGGCATCGCGGACGGCTTTTGCCAGCCGCTCCGCCACCGGCCCCTCGTAAAATCCGCGCGGTCCTTGTTCGGCGATCGCAGACAGCGTTGCGGCGAGATCCGTCTGGATCAATCGGTCGCCCTCCTGCAACGGCGCGCCGTCCAGACGGGAGAGCGCCCCGGCTGAGCTCGGCCAGCGCGCCATCCGCCGGTACATGTCCGAGAGCGTGTCGGCCATGTCGTCGGTGACCACAAAGCCGTCGCGAGCTAATTCGATGGCGGGTTTGAGGATTTGCGCCAGCGTGAAGCGCCCCGAACCGTATTTCTCCAGCGCCAGCGCCAAACCGGCCACGGTGCCGGGCACGCCGATGCCGAGCGCCGAATTGCGTGACTTGTCGGCATCGGGCTTGCCGTCCGGACCGAGAAAGATATCGCGCGTGGTCGCCGCCGGTGCGGTCTCGCGATAATCGATCGCGACGTCTTCGTTGCGGCTGGCCGAATGAATCACCATGAAGCCGCCGCCGCCGATGTTACCGGCGCGCGGATAGGTGACGGCAAGCGCAAAGCCGGTGGCGACCGCGGCATCGATCGCATTGCCACCCTGCCGCAGGATATCGGCGCCGACTTGCGCAGCGAGGCGCTCCTGCGCCACCACTATGCCATGCTCGGCCGCAACAGCGCGAATCGTTGCGAGGTTGGGGGGCGCGTAAGCGCGGCGCTCCTGGGCAAAGGCCGTCGCGCTCCAGACAAACGCAAGGAAGAATGTGGCAGCTACTCGGCGCCACCGGATTGCAAAGACCGTCATCGAAAATCCGCCGCAGTTGAAAGCCTGTGTGACGCGCGGCAGCCGCCCCAGCGTCGATGATGCATGCTATATGGATTTGGTTGGACACGCAGAACGCTTCACGCGACTTTGAAGGGAAATATCCGGCATGGCGGTGATCGCTTCCGAGGTAGAAGACGCCAAAATTCCGCATGCATATCCCGGCCGAGCCGCGGTCGTTAGCTGGATCTTCTTCGATTGGGCGACGCAGCCCTATTTCACCCTCATCACCACCTTTGTGTTCGCGCCATATTTCGCGAACTTCGTCGCACCCGATCCGGCGAAAGGACAGGCATTGTGGGGTTTTGCGACGGCGGCCGCCGGCCTGATGATCGCGCTGATGTCGCCGGTGCTCGGAGCGATTGCCGATGCCAGCGGACGCCGCAAGCCATGGATCGCCGGCTTCGGCGCGCTGCTCGTGATCGGCGCCTGCCTGATGTGGCTGGGAAAACCTGGTGACCCCGGCATCATCCCACCGCTGTTGCTGGCCTATTCGATCGCGAGCGTCGGTGTCGAGTTCGCGATCGTCTTCAACAACGCGATGATGCCAACGCTGGTGCCGCCGGACAGAATGGGGCGATTGTCCGGCACCGGCTGGGCAACCGGCTACATCGGCGGCATCCTGAGCCTTATTTTGGTGCTCGGCTTTCTCGCCGCCAGCCCTGAAACCGGCCGTACCCTGTTCGGACTGGCGCCGCTGTTTGGCCTCGACCCGGTCAGCCATCAGGGTGACCGCATCACCGGACCGCTGACCGCCATCTGGTTTATCATTTTCGTGACGCCGATGTTCCTGTTCACGCCGGATTATCCGGCAAGACGTCCGATCCGCGAGGCGCTCAGCGAAGGACTGAGCGGGATCAAGCGGACGCTTGGCGAACTGCCGAATCAGCGATCGATGGCGACATTCCTGATTGCCAACATGATCTATACCGACGGGCTGGTATCGCTGTTCGCCTTCGGCGGCATCTATGCCGCCGGCACCTTCGGCTGGCACACGATTCAGATCGGCACGTTCGGAATCCTGCTCGCCATCGCCGGCACCTTCGGCGCCTGGCTCGGCGGCAAGCTCGATGACATGCTGGGGCCGAAGCGCGTCATCGCCGGAAGTCTCTCGATCCTGCTGCTGGCGCTCGCGGCGATTCTTTTGGTCGATAGGGATTCGATTCTTTTCGTGCCGGTCGCGCCACCTGCACCCGGAGGCGCGCTGTTCTCCGGCGCGGCCGAGCGCGCCTATCTCGTGCTCGGCTGTCTGATCGGCGCGGCCGGCGGCCCGCTGCAGGCGGCCTCGCGCACGCTGCTGATCCGCCTCGCGCCGAAGGATCGCATCGCGCAGTATTTTGGATTGTTCGCGCTGACGGGGAAGGTGACATCGTTCATCGGGCCGCTGCTGATTGGTGCGATCACCGCCGTGACTGCGAGTCAGAAGACCGGCATGGCAATGCTGGTGGTGTTCTTCGCCACAGGGCTGGCGCTGTTGACGCGCGTGCGGGAGTGACATCAAACGATGGTGGCTACGCATGCGCGATGTCCGGTGCGCCGCGACCTATCCGCGTCATTGCGAGCGAAGCGAAGCAATCCATAGCGCCGCAAGTGGAGACGTGGATTGCTTCGCTGCGCTCGCAATGACGGATGGATATAGCTTCGCGATCTCGCGACATGTTTTGCCCGAGGTTTGCTTGATAACTTCCCGCCCGCTTATTCAGAGGGCGCAGGGAAGACCGGGTGCTGGCTGCACCCGCGGTCTCGTGTGCCGTTGCGCACAGAAAGAAATGCACACGAGCATACAGGTACAGCGGAAACACTCCGGTCTTCCCTGCGCAATGGCTTTACGGCTTACTTCGTGCTCTTGTGTGAGCAAATTCTGCCAGAATGTGCGAACGGGCGGTTCTGACCAACCGCCCGTCGCTGGATCTGATCCCGTTCGTGCTCAAAGGCCGTGAGAGCCTGTCGGGGAGCGAGGGACAGATCCGGTGTCTTCCTCAACCCGAACAGTTGCATGGGCTTCGAGCCCGAACCGAGCAAGGAAGGGAGTGGATGATGGCACAAAACGAACGTGTTGTCGCCGGTATCGACGTGGCCAAGGATAAGGTGGATGTATGCATTCGCTCGTTGTCTCAACGGCAGACGTTCCCGAGT
>NZ_JAGKJK010000013.1 GCF_020329435.1 Bradyrhizobium hereditatis
CCGCCGCTTCGTCGTTCCCTTGCCCTTCAGGCTCGCCTTCAGCGCGTCCATCAGGTTGATGACGTTGTCGGGCCTTTCTTCAGGCTCAGGCACCTTGAGCGGCTTACCGGAGGCCTTGCGCCGCACCAGCGCCTTCAGCGCGTCCTCATATTCGTCCTTGAACTTCGAGGGATCGAAATGCGCCGCCATCTTATGCAGGATATGTCCTGCGAGCTCGACCATGTCCTTGGTGATCTTCGGCGTCTTGATGCCCTCGAAATAGTCCTCCTCGTCGCGCAGCTCGTAGGGGTAGCGCAGCGTGGTGCCGAGCAGCCCCTTGCCCAGCGGCTCGATCGCCATAACGTGCTCGCGATTGGTCAGAACGATGCGCGCCAGCGCAACCCGGTCCTCATCCTTCATGGCGTCGCGGATCACGGCGAAGGCGTCCACCGCGGCCTTGCCGTCGGGCGCGATGTAATAGGGGTGATTGTAATAGCGCTTGTCGATCTCATCCCGCGGCACAAAACTGTCGATCTCGATGGTATGATTGCTCTCGATCTGGACCGCCTCGAGTTCCTCCTTTTCGATCTCGACATACTGCCCCTTCTTCAACTCATAGCCGCGGCCTTTCTGGTCGCTCTCGACGACCTCGCCGGTTTCGGCATCGATCATCTGCTGCTTCAGCCGGTTGCCGGTTTCCTTGTTGATCATGTGAAAGCGGGTTTTCTCGACTGATGTCGAGGCCGGATACAGCACCACCGGACATGACACCAAGGAGAGTTTCAGCGAGCCTTTCCAATAGGCGCGGGGGGCCATTGATGATCTCCGGCAAAGGTTGGGTTTGGGAACTTCAACGGTTAGTATGGGTTTTCGTTCCTGATACCGCCCGGCGAGCGGGCGTAATGGTCGAGGTTTGCCGTGGCGTTGAAGAAACTCAGCACGTATCGCAAGAAGCGCGATTTCGCCAAGACGGCCGAGCCCTCCGGCGACGTCAAGGTCGCGCCGGCCGCGCGTCGGCGTTTCGTGATCCAGAAGCATGACGCAACGCGCCTGCACTATGACCTGCGGCTGGAATTCGACGGTGTTTTCAAGTCCTGGGCTGTCACCAAGGGACCCTCGCTCGATCCGGATGACAAACGACTCGCGGTCGAGGTCGAGGACCACCCGCTCGATTACGGCGATTTCGAAGGCACCATTCCCGAAGATCAGTATGGCGGCGGCACGGTGATGCTGTGGGATCGCGGATACTGGGAATCCGATGATCCCGAGCGCGGCTTCAAGAAGGGCGACCTGAAGTTCACCCTACATGGCAGCAAGCTCCATGGAAGCTGGGTACTCGTGCGCATGCGCGGCGACCGCTACGGCGGCAAGCGCACCAACTGGCTCCTGATCAAGCACCGCGACGAATTCGCCAGGGAAGGCGAGGCCAACGACATTCTGGAAGAAGACCGCTCCGTCGCATCGGGCCGAACGATGGACCAGATCGCGCAAGGCAAGGGCAGAGCGCCAAAGCCGTTCATGCTGGCCACGAAGGCGAAGGCCAACGCGGTCTGGCACTCGAACCGGGGCGATGCCGCCGAGGCGCGCGCCACCCGGAAGACGGCAGCGCTGCGCGCCACGCCGGAGACCAGGACCCGCACACCGGCGCCGGCGGCAAAGCCAAAGAAAGTCGCCGCGATGCCGGATTTTGTCGCGCCGCAACTGTGCATCGTGGTGGAGCGTCCGCCGGGTGGAGAGGGCTGGTGCCATGAGATCAAGTTCGACGGTTACCGCGTGCAATTGCGCGTCGAGGATGGCAACGCCGTTCTCAATACACGCAAAGGTCTGGACTGGACCGACAAGTTCAAGTCGATCGCCGAGGAAGCGACATCGCTTCCCGATGTGCTGATCGATGGCGAGATCGTCGCACTCGATCACAATGGCGCGCCCAGTTTCTCCACCCTGCAGGCGGCGCTGTCGGATGGCGACAGCGAAAGCCTGATCTTCTATGCGTTCGACCTGTTATTCGCCGATGGCGAAGATCTCCGCAACCTGCCGCTTGGCGAGCGCAAGGCGCGGCTGAAGAAACTCCTGGAAGCGAAGGGCAAGGAAAAGCAGATCCGCTATGTCGAGCATTTCGAAAGCGGCGGCGATGCCGTTCTGCAATCGGCCTGTAAGCTCGAGCTGGAAGGCGTCGTCTCCAAGAAGCTCGACGCGCCCTATCGCTCCGGTCGATCGGAGAGTTGGACCAAGGCGAAATGCCGGGCCGGCCACGAGGTGGTGCTGGGTGGTTGGAAGACCACCAACGGAAAATTCCGCTCGTTGATGGCAGGTGTCTATCGCGGCGACCATCTCGCGTTCGTTGGTATGGTCGGGACCGGGTTTGGACAGGACAAGGTCCGCCGCATCATGCCGGCGCTGAAAGCGGCGGCCTCCGACAAGAACCCGTTCGGCGGCAAGAACGCCCCGAAGAAAACCCGTGACGTGCATTGGCTGAAGCCCGAACTGGTCGCCGAGATCGAATTTGCAGGCTTCACGGCGGATGGAAACATCCGCCAGGCCGCGTTCAAGGGCCTGCGGCAGGACAAACCGGCCGAGGAAGTGGAAGCGGAAACGCCTTCGACGAGAGGCATCGCACAGCCGAAGCCTGGCAAGGGCAAGGCAGTCACGGCGCGCGCGAAGCCGGCCACCAACAAGACCGTCGAGGTCATGGGCGTCGTGATCTCCAAGCCCGACAAGGCGCTGTGGCCCGATGCCGGGGATGGCGAGGGCGTTACCAAGCTCGACCTCGCGCAATATTATGAAGCGGTCGGCGAATGGATGATCGAGCACATCAAGGGTCGTCCATGCTCGATCGTTCGCGCGCCTGACGGCATTCATGGCGAAAGATTTTTCCAGCGCCACGCCATGCCGGGCGCGTCCAATCTGTTCGAATTGGCCAAAGTTTCAGGCGACCGCAAACCCTATCTGCAGATCGACCGGATCGAAGGATTGGCAGCGGTGGCGCAGATCGGAGGCCTTGAGTTGCATCCCTGGAATTGCGCGCCCGACGCCTATGATACGCCGGGCCGGCTGGTATTCGATCTCGACCCCGCGCCGAACGTAGACTTCTCCGACGTCATCGAGGCGGCCAAGGATATGCGCCAACGGCTGACCGCCGTTGGCCTCGAAAGCTTCTGCAAGACCACCGGCGGAAAGGGCCTGCACGTCGTCACCCCGCTACTCCACGGCGCCCGGGACAAGGTCTCCTGGAAGGAGGCCAAGGCATTCGCGCAAGGAATTTGCCAGTGGATGGCGAATGATGATCCCGAGCGCTACCTGCTCAACATGTCGAAGAAGCTGCGCAAGGGAAAGATCTTCCTCGACTATCTCCGCAACGACCGGATGTCGACGGCGGTCGCCGCGCTGTCACCGCGTACGCGCGAGGGCGCCACCGTCTCGATGCCGCTGACCTGGACGCAGGTGCGCGGCGATCTCGACCCGAAGAAGTACACGGTCCGCACCGTGCCGGCGCTGCTAAGCAAGACGAAAGCGTGGGATGGTTACGAGGATGCGGCGGCGTCGATCAAGGCGGCGATGAAGAAGCTGGCTTCAATGTAGAGGGTGGGCAAAGCGAAGCGTGCCTACCATGGGCCGAAGGTGAGCACGGAGCGCTCGTCTTTCTCCTTTGTCATACCCCGCGAAGGCGGTATCCAGTACGCCGCGGCTTCTCGATTGATTACGAACGGCTCTGGAATACTGGATCACCCGCTTTCGCGGGTGATGACAGTCTTCGTGCGGCATAGAATGCTTCCGATTATATCTTCCCAAGCAGCAGCAGGATCAGCAGGATGACGATCACAAGGCCCAATCCGCCACCGCCATAATAGCCGGTGCCGTAGAATGGACCGCCACCGATACCGCTGAAGCCGCCGAGCAGGGCGATGATGAGAATGATCAGGATGATGGTGCCGATAGACATTAAGCTCTCCTCAGCCCGAACGGGGCATTTTGTATGCTCTGCCCTTCACCGGGACCAACAACCGTGATTCAGCTAAGTTCCGTTTTGCGCTGCCATAATCACCGCGCCTCTTCCTTTCGAACCGCCAGCAATTACATGCGCTTAAGATGAGGAGAGGATTCCTGCGATGACCAAGCCGCTGGTGGTTTCCATCCCGCATAGCCTTGGACGCGAAGAGGCGATGCGTCGGCTGAAGACGGGATTATCGCGCGCCGCTTCCAGCGTGCCGGTGTTGAGCGTCGATGAGGAACGCTGGGAAGACAATCGCATGATCTTCCGCGTGCGCGCTCTCGGACAGGCGGCCGCGGGCCATGTTGACGTCGCCGAGGATCATGTGCAGGTGGAAGTGGTGCTGCCATGGCTGTTGCAGCGCTTTGCCGAAGCAGCCCAGGCCGCGATCCAGAGCCGCGGCAAGCTGCTACTCACGAAGAAATAGGCGCCAGACGCTCGCGTTTCCGCGCCGGCCTCACCGCGCCATTGAACCTGGCCTTCAGCGCGCCGACCGGCAGATGCGACAGCAGGTCGGAGAGGCGCAATTGCGTGGCATCGGCGTCGGCAAAGCCTTCGACCGCATAGCCGCCGACGTTCAGCGTGGCGTCATAAGTCTCCGGGTGAGGCCAATGCCTGCCGCCATCGGTAAACGGCACAAACCAGCGCGTGACGACGACAATCGCCGCGTCACGGCCGCGCCGCCGCGCGAACGCGATGAAATGATCGGCCTGCGGCCCGCTCACTTGCAAGGGCTCATAGTCGCCGTTCGCGAAGACATCGGCGATCTCGGTCCGAAGCCTGAGCAGATACCGCGTCCAGGCGAGCTTCAGATGACCGCTCTGCCATTTCTCAACAAGGCGATCCCAGTCTGGATGCTTGAGGGCATCGAGGCGGCCGGCACGCTCGGCAAAATCGACCGGCCGTCGGTTGTCGGGATCAACCAGTGAAAAGTCCCAGAGCTCGGTGCCCTGATAAAAGTCCGGCACGCCCGGCATGGTCGTCTTCAGCGTGATTTGGCTTAGCGAATTCAAGGCGCCCAAGAGCGACAGCCGCAGCGCCAGCGTTTGCAGGGAAGCTAGGAATTCGCCCGAGAGCGAAGGATCAAGTATTTTCGCGATGAAATTCTTGACGCCGGCCTCATAGGCTGCGTGCGGGTTGAGCCAGCTCGTTTCCTCCTTGCCCTCGCGCGCGGCCTTTAGCGCATATTCCTGCATCCTTTCCACGAACGACGCATCGTCGGACTGCCATGCGCCGAGCAGCGCCTGATACAGCATGTATTCGAATGTCGCTGACGGTGCGCGTAGACCGCCGTCGACCAATAGATGCGATGCGTTGAGCAGCTTCCACCGCGCCACGGCGCTGGTCCATTCGCCAGGGATCTCCGAAAGCGCCATGATGCGCGCACGCGCATCCTCTCCCCGCTTGGTGTCATGTGTCGCGGTGGCGGTCATGCCATGCGGCCATTCCCTGGAACGGGTCCGCATCCTTTCATGGAAATCGTCGACCGATAGCGCCTTTGCCGCGGGATCGCCACCGACCTCATTGACGGCGAGCAGGCGGTGATAGCGGTAGAATGTCGTATCCTCCAGCGACTTTGCCATCATCGGCCCGGTGAACTGCTGCACCTTCAATGCAAACCGGCGCACCCGCGGCGCGCTGTGGTGCGCGCGGCCGGGCTTGATCAGGTCCATGGTCAGCGTGTCGCGGAGGAAATCGAAGATGCCGTCATCAGCGGCGAACCAGTCGGCGCGCGCCCGCTCTATCGTCTCCGAGATCAGTTGGCGATCATGCTGAGATGGGCCTGACGATGTCAGATAGGTGCGGTAGACCGGGAAATGCAGCACATAGAGTTCGAGCGCTTGCCGCAGGCTGTCGGCGGAGTAGTCGCGGGTGGAGTAATGCCCGTTGGCGATCCGCGCCAGAAGGCGCGTCAGTACCGTGAACTCGCTGGTCAAGAGCGTTTCCAATACACGGCGCTTGGCCTCCAGGAGAATCGGTTCGAGCTGCGGCGAGCGATTGCTGATTTGCCGCCAGATCTCGTCGAGCGGCTCCAGGCCACGGCCATCGATCAGCACATGGGTGATCGTGTTCATCCATTCATAGCCGGTGGTGCCGTGAACGCCGGCGAACGAGGGAAGCTTCTCCCCTTCGCCGAGAATTTTTTCGATTACCACATAGAAGAGTCGGTCGTGGCCGCCATGCGCATCTCGGACCAGCCGGCGCAGGCGCTGGAAATACTGAACGGGATCGCGCAGGCCATCAATGTGATCGAGCCGCAGTCCCTGTAGCTTGCCCTCGGCTATCAGCCGCTTGACCAGACGGTGGATCGCCCCGAACGTGCCGGCGTCCTCGACGCGCAAGCCCGCCAGGGAGTTGATGTCGAAGAACCGCCGGTAGTTGACGTCGCTGGAGGCGAGCCGCCAATGGCCGAGTTTGTAGTGCTGGCGTTCGAGCAGATGGTGAAGTGCCAGTGTTGCCGTGGGGCGGTCCATGCCGGCACGGTAGGCATCGAGTCCTTGCGCAATGATATCTGCCGCTCCGAAGATGCCCTTCAGTTCGGCCTTGAAGCCGGGCGCTTCCTTGCGGTTAGGGCGTCGCGGTCCCTGATAGCGAAGCGCCAGCGCAAGCATAGCCTTGCCGGGCGCGCTTTCCTCCGCGCCTGCTTCCTTGACGACCATGCGCAAGATTTCGCCGTAACGTTCCGGCGCGATCGGTAGCCGGTGCTCGTAATACCAGGCCGAAAAACTGCCTTCGCCCGCGTCATAGCGCAGCTCGATCTCGCCGCTCTCCAGCGCTTGCCCATAGGACGAGCCGATGATCGGCAGCAATACACCGCCGCGGGCCCGATAGGGCAATTGCTCCCAGTCGATGTCGAAGGAGGCGGCATGCGGCGAGGCGGGGCCCCATTCCAGCATGTCGAGCCACCATGGATTATCGGCACAGTGCACGCCGACATGGTTGGGCACGAAATCCAGGATCAGCCCGAGATCGTGCTGCCGCAGCACGGCGCTGAGCCGCTCGAAGCCGGCTTCGCCGCCGAGCTCCGGATTGAACTCGGCATGGTCAGTGACGTCATAGCCATGCGTGCTGCCCTTGCGGGCGCGCATGAAAGGGGAGGTATAGAGGTGCGTGATACCGAGCGCCTTCAGATAGGGCACCACGGAAGCGGCGGCGTCGAAATCGAAATCAGCCGATAGTTGCAGGCGGTAGGTCGCGATCGGGATCGCCGGGGGCATTTTCCTATCCGAGGCGCCAGTGCACCGACCATGGCGGGACGCTAGCGACCAACTCGCTACCCCAGATCAGGGTTCCCGCACGTTCGCCATGGCTAATGGCCTCTTCCGACAGGTTGGCGGCGAGGCGAAGCGCCGTGCCGTCGCCCATGCGCCAGTTGGCAGTAAGCAATCCAGTGCTAGATGCCTCCGCCCTGCCAAAAGCTACGCCCGCCAGCCGTGGCACAATTTCCCGCCGCCTGATCTGCAACAGTTCTCGCACCATCGTCAGGCGTTTGCTTCCCGCCGGCGCGTCGCGGCCGTCCCAATCGAGAACGGCTGAATCGCGGGTCGAAGCGGCAAGCGCGTCGGGGACCTCATCGCCGTATTCGGCATAGGCCCAGGCCAGTTCGACGCGGCGGCCCTTGCGGACCGCGTCGGCAAGATCGCCGCCGAAATCGCAGAAGAACGGGAAGGGGACGGTCGAACCCCATTCCTCGCCCATGAACAGCATGGGAATGTGAGGCGCGATCAGCAGCACCTGAAGCGCCGCCTCGACCATCCGTGCGTCGGCGTTGCCTTCGAGCCGGTCGCCCAGCGCGCGATTGCCGATCTGGTCGTGGTTCTGCAGGAAGTTGATGAAGGCGGTCGGCGCCAGATGTCCGCTCGGCTCGCCGCGCTTGACGCCGCGAAACGCCGATGGCTCGCCCTGATAGACGAATCCGGATGACAGCGAGCGGGCGATGTCCGATCTCGGCGAGCGCTGATAGTCGCCGTAATAGCCCTGCTTCTCGCCGGTCATCAGCACCCGCCACGCGTGGTGATAATCGTCGTTCCACTGCGCGCGGTATTTGCCTTGCGGTGGATCCTGGACGGGGTCGAGGAGGCTAGCGCGATTGTCGCCGTTCTCCAGCACGAGGTGAATCTGCCGGCCAGTTTCCGCGGCGAGCCGTCCGGCGGCAGCGCTGATGTCGTGCAGCAGCGACAGCCCGCCCGGCTCGACGATCGAGTTGACGGCATCGAGCCGCAGACCGTCGAAGCGGTAGTGGCGCAGCCAGTGTACGGCATTCTCGATCGCAAAGGCGCGGACTTCCCTCACGCGATAGTCGATAGCTTTGCCCCAGGGCGTATGGGCATCGGTGAAGAAGGACGGCGCATAGCGGCCGAGATAATTTCCCTCGGGGCCGAAATGGTTGTAGACGACGTCGAGCAGCACCATCAGTCCGCGCAGGTGCGCTTCGTCGATCAACGTCCTGAGATCGTCGGGCCGCCCATAGGCGCTGTCCGGCGCATACCATAGCACGCCGTCATAGCCCCAGTTTCGCGAGCCCGCGAAATCCGCCAGCGGCATCAATTCCAGCGCGGTGATGCCGGTCTCGACAAGATGATCTAGTCTCTCGATCATCGCGCGATACGTGCCTTCCTTGGTGAAGGTGCCGACATGCGCCTCGACGATGACCGCCTCATGCCACGGTCGCCCGCGCCAGTTCGTGGCGCGCCACGAATAGGCGTCGTGGTCGATCACTTCGCTCGGGCCGAACACGTCATCGGGCTGGAACGCCGACGCCGGGTCCGGCACATCGATGTCGTCGTCGATGCGGAATCTGTAGCGCGCGCCCGCCTTCACGCCGGCGATGTCAGCCGTGAACCAGCCATCCTCGCCGCGCCTCATCGGGTGAGGCTGTTCCAGCATCACCTCGACGCGCTTTGCTGCCGGCGCCCACAGCCGAAACCGCGTGCCATAGTCTGCGAGCGATGGGCCGAATTGACGGTCATTCATGCTGTGCCTGCAAAGGCAAGCACCGACCGCGGCGGCGCGCTGGTTTCGGCGCCCGACGCGAACGCGGCGGAGGTCTGCACGGCCTCGGTCGTGTTCAGCACCGGCTGCCAATTCTTGTACTCGGGTATTTTGGGCAAGGTGAAAGCGATCTCTTCGGGTGCGGCGTTCAGCACGATAAAGATCGGCAGCTGGCCTTGTTCCAATGGGCCCAGCACGTAGGCGAGAAATCGTCCCTCCGGGAAATTCCAGTCGGATTCCTGCATCTCCTCGGCCGCGGGCGTCAGCCACAGCACGCCGAAGGAGCCGTCCTTGCGTCGTCCGGAGAGCCAGCGCTGAGAGCGCAGTTGAGGAAAGCGCCGGCGCAGCGCGGTCATGTGGCCGACGAAGTCGGTGAGGTCGTCGCCGGGCTTGCCGAGATTGTCCCAGTTGACCCAGCCGATCTCGTTGTCCTGGCAATAGGCGTTGTTGTTGCCGTTCTGCGAATTGCCGACCTCGTCGCCGGCCAGCAGCAGGGGCGTGCCTTGCGCGAGGAACAGGCAGGCGAGCTGGTTCTTGCGGAGCTGCCGGCGCAGCGCGACGATCGCAGCGTCCGTGGTCGGTCCCTCATGGCCGCAATTATTGCTGTGGTTGTCGTTAGAGCCGTCGCGATTGTCCTCGCCGTTGGCTTCGTTGTGCTTCTCGTTGTAGCTGAACAGATCGGCCAGCGTGAAACCGTCATGCACGGTGATATGATTGATGCTGGCCCGCGTCGCACGGTTGTCGTGGTGGAATAGATCGGACGAGGCGGTCATGCGGCGCGATACTTCGCCGATCAGGCTGCCTTCGCCGCTCCAGTAGCGGCGCATCGCGCTGCGATAGCGGTCGTTCCATTCCGACCATTGCGAGGGAAACGCGCCGACCTGATAGCCGCCGAGGCCGAGGTCCCAGGGCTCGGCGACGAGCTTGACGTTGGCCAGCACCGGGTCCTGTCGCACGGCGGTGAGAAACGAGGAGTTGCGATCAAAACCGTTCGGTCCCCGCGCCAGCGTGGTGGCGAGATCGAAGCGGAAGCCGTCGACGTGACAGACCTCGACCCAGTAGCGAAGCGAATCCATCACCATCTGCAGCACGCGCGGATGGCTCAGGTTGACGGAGCTGCCGCAGCCGGTGAAGTCGTCGTAGTAGCGCGGATTGTCCCTGCTGAGCCAGTAATAGGACGCGTTATCGATGCCGCGGAAGCACAGCGTCGGGCCGAGATGATTGCCTTCGGCGGTGTGGTTATAGACCACATCGAGCATCACCTCGATGCCGGCGTCGTGCAACCGCGCCACCGTGGTGCGGAACGCGTCCAGCGCGTTGTCCTGCGCATAGCGCGGCTCCGGCGCGAAGAACGCCAGCGTGTTGTAACCCCAGTAGTTTGCAAGCTTCCGTTCTACCAGCGCGCGATCGTCGATCAGCCCGTGGATCGGCAACAGTTCGATGGTGGTGACGCCGAGCCGCTTGAGGTGGTCGATCATCGCTGGCGAGCACAGCCCGCCATAGGTGCCGCGCCAAGCGGGTCCTACGTCGCCGCGCTTTTGCGTCAGCCCCTTGACGTGGGCCTCGTAGATGATGGTGTCTTCCCAGGGAATGTTCGGCCGGATCTCGCGGCGGCCCCAGTTGAAGGTCTCGTCGATCACGACCGCCTTCGGCATGCCGCGGGCGTTGTCGCGGCGGTCGAAGGAAAGGTCCTCACGCGCGCTGCCGGTCCGGTAGCCGAAATGCGCATCGCTCCACACCAGGCGGCCGGCGAGCCGCTTGGCATAGGGATCGAGCAGCAGCTTGTTGGCGTTGAAGCGGTGCCCGCGTTCGGGCGCATAGGGGCCATGGACGCGATAACCATAGAGCTGCCCGGGCGAGACATCGTTGAGATAGCCGTGCCAGACATCCTCGTTGCGCTCGGGCAATTCGATTCGCTCGATTTCGCGGCGGCCCTGACCGTCGAACAGGCAAAGCTCGACCTTCTCTGCATTGGCTGAGAACAACGCAAAGTTGGTGCCCCTTCCGTCCCAGCTTGCTCCGAGGCGGGCGGGGCTTCCCGCGGACAATCGCATGCGTCAGCTTTCCGGTACGAGAAAGATCGCAGCCAGCGGCGGAATGGTCAGGCTGAGCTCGGGGATGCTGCCGTCCAGCGTATGGACTGCGCCGACATTGCCGACATTGCTGCCGCCATAGTGGCCGGAGTCGGAATTGAGCACTTCCTTCCAGTTGCCGGCGAAAGGCACCCGGACGCGATAATTGTGATAGACGTTCGGCGAGAAGTTCACGACCACGAGGCAGCGCGCGTGCGGGTCGAATCCCTTGCGCAGCCAGGCAAAGACGTTGCCGCCGGAATCGTGGGTGATGACCCATTCAAATCCCGCCTGATTGCAGTCCATCTCATGCAACGCCGGCACGCTGCGATAGAGTCGGTTGAGGTCGCGGATCAGGTTCTGGATGCCGCTATGGCGGTGCTGCGCCAGCAGGTGCCAGTCCAGCGACTGATCGTGATTCCATTCGCGCTCCTGGCCAAACTCGCAGCCCATGAACAGGAGCTTTTTGCCGGGATGGCCGAACATGAAACTGTAGTAGGCGCGCAGATTGGCAAAGCGCTGCCACTCGTCACCCGGCATACGTCCGAGGATCGAGCGCTTGCCGTGCACGACCTCGTCATGGGACAGCGGCAGAATGAAGTTCTCGGAGAACGCGTAGTGCAGGCCGAACAGCACGTCGCCGTGATGGTGCTTCCGGTATATCGGGTCCTTGCCGACATATTTCAGCGTGTCGTGCATCCAGCCCATGTTCCATTTGAAGCCGAAGCCGAGTCCGCCGTATTCGACCGGCTGCGATACCTGCGGCCATGCGGTGGATTCTTCCGCCGCCGTGGTCGCATCAGGAAAATGCCCGAACACTTCGATGTTGAAGCGGCGCAGGAATTCGATCGCCTCGAGGTTTTCCCTTCCACCGTGCCGGTTGGGAATCCACTCGCCGGCGGGTCGGCTGTAGTCGAGGTAGAGCATCGAGGCGACCGCATCGACACGCAGGCCATCGACGCCATAGCGATCGAGCCAGAACAGCGCGTTGGAGACCAGGAAGTTGACCACTTCGGTGCGGCCGTAATTGTAGATCAGCGTACCCCAGTCGAGGTGGCGGCCCTGCATCGGATGGGCATGCTCATAAAGCGCGGTGCCGTCGAAATAGCCGAGCCCATGCGGATCGTCGGGGAAGTGTCCGGGCACCCAGTCGAGCCAGACGCCGAGCCCTTCGCGGTGGCAGGCATCGACCAGCGCGGAGAAATCTTCCGGTGTGCCGAACCGGCTGGTCGGTGCGTAGAGGCCGGTCGGCTGATAGCCCCACGAGCCGTCGAACGGGTGTTCGCTGACCGGCAGAAACTCGAGATGGGTAAAGCCCATGTCCTTCGCATAGGCCGGGAGCTGTTCGGCGAGGTCGCGATAGCTCAGCCACTCGTTGCCGTTCTTGCGCCGCCAGGAGCCGAGATGAACCTCGTAGATCGAGATTGGCGCTTCCAACGCATTGATGCCTGACGGCGCCGGCCGCGGCTTCGGAATTCTGGTTTCATCGACGACGATCGAAGCGGTAGAGGGCCGGATCTCCGCGGCGAAGGCCACCGGATCGGATTTCAGCGGCAGATGCCGCCCGTCCGGGCCGGTGATGTCGAACTTGTAGCGGTCGCCGGCGCGGGCATGCGGCACGAACAATTCCCAATAGCCGACGCCGCGCACGCGCATCGGATGCCGCCGCGCATTCCAGAAATTGAAATCCCCGACAAGGTTGACGCCCTTGGCGTTCGGGGCCAGCACCACGAACGCCACGCCCTCGACGCCGTCGAGCGTCATCGGGTGTGCGCCGAGCTTGTCGTAGATCCGCCGATGGGTGCCTTCGCCCAGCAGATAGAGATCGAAGTCGCTGAGAACGGGCGGGAAGCGATAGGGGTCGTCGAGTTCGACGACGTTTTCGCCGAACCGGGCGCGAAGCTGGTAGCGTTTGGAGCCGTTCGGCAGCGCTCCCGCGAACAGCCCGGCGTCGTGAATTCGCTGCAGCGGCGCCGTCTCGCCCTGCTCGCCGATCGCCTCCACATTGGAAGCTTCGGGCAGGAACGCGCGCACCACGCTGCGGCCGCCCTCGCTGTGCAAGCCAAGGTAACGGAAAGGATCGGAATGCTTGCCTTCGATGATCGCGTAGGCCTCGGCAGGTAGCTTGGTCATGAGGCCTCGAGGGATGGTTGTGAGAACATTCTGATGATTCCGCTCAGGGGCATGCGCAGCCATTCCGGCCGGAATAACAGCTCGTGTTCAATTTCGTTCAACGCCTTCTCCAGCAGGAAGAAGGTCAGCAGGCCATCTGCCGCCTTCGAATCGGCCGGCCACAGCCGCTGGTCCGTCAGCGCCTCGTGGTAGGCGGCGAGCAAGGTGGCGGTCGCCCGATCGCGCCACTCGTCAAGTGCCGCGCCAAGCTTGCCGTGCTCATCGTGGGCCACTTTTAGCGCGCGCTCAAGGGCAGCGGTGGCCGAATAATCGATCGAGCGGATCAGGCTGGCGATGTCGCGCGCAGCGGGCATCTTGCGCCGGCGCTCGGCGATGCTGCGCCGCGGCGCGCCTTCGAAGTCGATAATGAAGATGTCGTCCTTGACGATCAGCAACTGGCTGAGATCGAGATCGCCATGGCAGCGAATGTTGGCGACGGCGGCCTCGCGCAACAGCAGCGTTTCCAGCAGATCGGGCAGGGCCGGCTGTAATGCCAGCACCTGGTCGGCCAGGAGACGGTCGGCTTCCTTCAGCGTGTCGCGCCGCTGCCTGAGCGCTTCGAAAACGCGTCCCGCGCACAGCATCAGATCATCGATCCAGCCCTGCACGTCATCCTGGCCAGCCGGCTCCGGTGCAAATTCGGCAAGCTCGCTGTTGCTGGCGAGCGCTGCATGCAGCTCGGCCACGCGCCGTCCCGCCTGCGACATGTAGCGCAGGTAGGGGATCTCCTCCTCGCGTTCACCCGGGTGGATGCTCTCCGCGAGCAAGCGCTGCTCCTCGACGAAGCGATCGAGGTGGCCCGCGCTCACCGTCCAGAGGTCACCCTGATTGGCGACAAAGGCGTGAACCACACCGACTGCACTCTTCTCATTGCCTTCCACCAATTCGACGCTGCCAAGCAGCGCCGGCGTGTTGGCGAAATTGACGACGTCCGTGAGGAAACGCCCCATCTCGATCTCGGGATTGGGGCCGGCCTGTAGCGTCCGGTAGATCTTGACGACATAGTCGTTGTCCACCAGCGCGGTGCTGCGGGGCTGATCGGACTCGACGGTGCGGATGTGCTCGGGCTGCCGGATCGGCTTGTCGCCGAAGCGGCTGGTCGGCCGGAATTTGAGCTCCAGGCCCTGTTCGCTCTCGTCTACCGTCAGCGATTGCTGCAGGTTGCGCAGGAGCAGCGAAATGAAAATCTGGTCGGTGGCGACGTCGAGCAGCGTGCCTTCGCGCGCGCCCTGGCGCACGGCGGCCAGCGCCTGCGGGTTGTAACGCTCGCGGTCGAAGCGCACCCACTCGATCTGCATCGGCAGCACATAGCGTGTCGTCACGCCGCGATCGGCAGTTTCGAAGAAGGCGAGCCATGGCCGGTTGTCGCCGATGTCGCAGAACGGAATGGCCGAGGTCAGCGTCGGGCGGATCGCCTTGGCCGACCGCTCCGGATACCAGCGGCTGCGCGCCAGATGGCCGGGGAGGACGTCGCGCTCGAACACGCCGCGCTCGCGCGCCAGCGATACCCAGGTCGAGTTCAGCGGCACCACCAGCGTTTCGAACTCGGGCACCGCGCGCGGCGGCACCGGCGCCGACTTGTCTGGCTCCTGCAGTTCGAACCAGTAGAAGCCGTATGGTGCGAGCGTGATCATATAAGGCAACTCGCCGATCGCCGGAAAGCGCGTGCGGCCGAGCATTTCGAGCGGGATGCGGCCCTTGAAGGCGGAAAGATCAAGTTCGGTCGCCTGCGCCGATCGTGACAGGTTGGCGACACAGAGGATGACTTCGCCCTGATACTGGCGGACGTAGCAAAGCACCGATCGATTTTCGGGGCGGATGAAGGCCATGCTGCCGCGGCCGAAAGCGAGCGTGGATTTGCGGACCGCGATCAGTTTCTTGGTGGCCGAGAGCAGTGACGACAGGCTGCGCGACTGCGCCTCGACATTGACCGATTCATAGCCATAGACCGGATCCATAATGCACGGTGCATAGAGCCGTGCCGGGTCGGCGCGGGAAAAGCCGCCGTTCCGATCCGGCGTCCACTGCATCGGAGTGCGGACACCGTTGCGGTCGCCGAGATAGATGTTGTCGCCCATGCCGATCTCGTCGCCGTAATAGATGATTGGCGTGCCCGGGAACGACAACAGGAGCGAATTCATCAGCTCGATCTTGCGCCGATCGTTGTCCATCAGCGGCGCCAGCCTCCGCCGGATGCCGACATTGATGCGCGCGCGGGGATCGTTGGCGTAGGTCGACCACAGATAGTCGCGTTCGACGTCGGTGACCATTTCCAGCGTCAGCTCGTCGTGATTGCGCAGGAATAGCGCCCACTGGCAGTTGGCCGGGATGTCAGGCGTCTGGCGCAGGATGTCGGTGATCGGGAACCGGTCTTCCTGGGCAATCGCCATGTAGATGCGCGGCATCAACGGGAAGTGATAGGCCATGTGGCATTCATCGCCGCGGCCGAAATATTCCTGCACGTCCTCCGGCCATTGGTTGGCTTCGGCCAGCAGCACCTTGCCCTTGGCGTAGGCATCGAGCTCCTGGCGCAGCCGCTTGATGACGGCATGCGTCTCCGGCAGGTTCTCATTGTTGGTGCCGTCGCGC
This sequence comes from Bradyrhizobium hereditatis, assembly GCF_020329435.1. Taxonomy (GTDB): domain Bacteria; phylum Pseudomonadota; class Alphaproteobacteria; order Rhizobiales; family Xanthobacteraceae; genus Bradyrhizobium; species Bradyrhizobium hereditatis. Next base: position 15,793 of record NZ_JAGKJK010000013.1, read on the forward strand.
TCGCAGAGATAGGGAATGGCGTCGAGCCGGAAGCCGTCCACGCCGGTATCGAGCCAGCGCTTCATCACCTGCACCAGCGCACTCACCACGCGTGGGTTGTCGAAATTGAGGTCCGGCTGGTGGGAGAAGAAGCGATGCCAGTAGAACTGGCCGGCTTCCGGATCCCAGGTCCAGTTCGATTTCTCGGTATCGGTAAAGATGATCCGCGTGCCCAGATACTTTTGGTCGGTATCGCTCCAGACATACCAGTTGCGCGCGCTGGAATTGCGGTCCGAGCGGCGGGCGCGCTTGAACCAGTCGTGCTGGTCGGACGTGTGGTTGATGACGAGTTCGGTGATGACGCGCAGATTCCGTTTCTTGGCTTCCTGAATGAAGCGCTTGAAGTCCTTCATCGTCCCGAAATCGGGATTGATGTCGCCATAGTCGGCGATGTCGTAGCCGTCGTCGCGGCCGGGGGAGGGGTAGAAGGGCAACAGCCACAGCGTGGTGACCCCGAGATCCTGCAAGTACCCGAGCTTCTCGGTCAGGCCGGCAAAGTCGCCGATGCCGTCATTGTTGCTGTCGGCGAACGCCTTGACGTGGAGCTGGTAAATGATCGCGTCTTTGTACCAGAGCTCGTCGGGCACGGGCTCGGCGGCTGCCTTCTCCTTTGCATCGACCAAAGGGCTGCCTTTATCCAGCGGATAGGCACCACTGATATCGATAGGGAGGGAGACGCCGGCGTTGGAGCTCTCGGCGGTTTGCGCTTTTTTGTTCACGGTGATGCCATTGCCATGGAAATGACGTCCCCGTTTCGTTTGCAGAAACGGAGACGTTCCGGACGGAGGGTAGAATCCACCAGCCTCACTTTGGTTCCCGGGAACCGTTGGTGAGTCTGAGCGTTAAGCACCTTCTATCCCCTTCCGGTATTTGGACAATTTCGCGACATCCGTTTGATGTTTGCGTGCAAAGTATGTGCCGAATGGACCTTTTTGCTCAAGCTAAAGCCCGCGGAATTCAGACCGAATTCCTGGATGGACAGGGTCACCGCCGTGTGACGGATGCGGCTGCGCTCAAAATTATCCTGGATGCCCTGCCGCCGGAGGCACCTGGGCCGCTGATCGGGCATCCTGTCGTGGTCCGGTCCGGACGGCCCTCGCGAACCGAACTGCCGGCCACAGCCGCACTGCCGGTCGAGTGGAAAATTGTTGCGGATTCAGGAGTTATCGCCGAGGGCAAGAGTTCGGATCACGCCATCGACTGGCCCAAAAATCTGCCGCTCGGCATCTACCGGCTGCAGGTGAGCGATGCCGCAACGGCGGAGGACGTGCCGCTGATTTCGGCGCCGGAACGGGCGTTTAGTGGCGAATTTGACCGCTGTTGGCTACTCGCGGTCCAGCTTTACAGCGTCCGCTCGGCGCGCAATTGGGGCATGGGCGACTTCACCGACCTTGCCGGCCTGATCGAACTCGCCGATCAACTCGGCGCCGACGGCGTCGGCCTCAACCCCCTGCATGCCCTGTTCGACGATCGCCCCGGCGATTGCAGCCCCTATTCCCCGAATAGCCGATTGTTTCTCAACGCGCTTTATATCGACGTCGAACAGCTTCCCGAATTTCAGCTTGATTCGGAGACACGCGAGGCGCTGACCGCGTTGCGGGCTGGCGACTTCGTCGATTACATCGGCGTCGCCGGTTTGAAGTGGCGGGCGCTTCGCTCGGCCTTTGCCGCCTTCAAGGCCAACCCAAAGCCGGCGCGCCAGCAGGATTTCGACAAATTCCGCGCCGAACGCGGCACGCTATTGTCGCACTTTGCCTGCTTCGAGGTGCTTCGGCACAAATTCGGCAAGCCGTGGTGGGAATGGCCGGCCGAGTGGCGGCAGCCTGACGACGCCACATGCGCGGCCCTGCGCGCGGGCGAGGACGCCGGCGAGATCGAGTTCGTCGAGTTCGTGCAATGGACCGCGGACCGGCAGCTCGGCGCCGCCGCCGATCTGGCAAAGAAACTTGGCATGAAGGTCGGCCTCTATCTCGACGTTGCGGTCGGCGTGCAGGCCGACGGGTTCGACGCCTGGAACGAACAGATCGCGATATCCCGCCATCTCGGCGTCGGTGCGCCGCCCGATCCGCTCAACACCGCCGGCCAGAGTTGGGGCCTCGCCGGCTTCAATGCGGTGGGCCTGGAGCGTGAGTCCTTTGCGCCGTACCGCGACATGCTGCGCGCCTCGATGCGGCATGCCGGCGCGATCCGGCTTGACCATGTGCTCGGGCTGAAGCGGCTCTATCTGGTGCCGCAAGGCTTCACCGCACGCGACGGCGTCTATGTGCAGATGCCGTTCGAGGCGCTGCTCGCGGTGACCGCACAGGAAAGCCTTGCGAATCGCTGTGTCGTGATCGGTGAAGACCTCGGCACCGTACCGGAAGGATTTCGCGATCAGATCGCCGATTGGGGCATCTGGTCCTATCTCGTAATGATGTTCGAGCGCGACGACCACGGATCGTTCCGCAACATCGATCACTATTTGACCAACGCGCTCGTCACTTTCAATACCCACGATCTCTCGACCTATGCCGGCTGGCGTTCGTTCGGCGATCTCAAGCTGAAGCGCTCGCTCGGGATCGATCCGGGGGAAAGTGATGATGCGCGCTGGCGCGCGCTTGCCATGCTGGACACCGTGCTGCGTCATCACGCCATCGAGCGCAACGATCTCTATTCAGTCGCGAATTTTCTGGCACGGACCAAATCACGGCTGCTCGCGGTCTCGCTGGAGGATCTGCTCGGCGTGGTCGATCAGCCCAATATTCCCGGCACCGTCAACGAGCATCCGAACTGGCGGCGACGGCTCCCGATACCCATCGAGGAGATGACTTCCACAGTCGACATTGCTGCGCTCAAGGCGGCAACACATGAGCGATCGCGCGCCGCGATCTGAAGAGATAACACGCTCGAGGCAGAAGGTAGAGCGGGATGACGGTTCGAAGAAATGGTATCCCACAGCAGCGGTGAAGCACCTTGCCGTGCCGTATCGAAGATTATGGGCTGATCGGCGATTGCGAGACCGCTGCGCTGGTCGGCCGGGACGGATCGATCGACTGGCTATGCTGGCCGGCCTTCGATTCCGACGCCTGCTTTGCGGCGCTGCTCGGCACGGAAAGACACGGCCGTTGGCTGATCGCGCCGGTGGGGGAGGTTGCCGGTACCTCGCGACGTTATCGGCAAGACAGCCTGATTCTGGAAACCCGCTTTGAGACGGCTGACGGCGCGGTCGACCTGATCGATTTCATGCCGCCGCGCGGCAATGCCTCCGACGTGGTGCGGCTGGTGCGTGGCGTTCGTGGCCGGGTCAAGATGCACATGCAACTGGTGATCCGCTTCGGCTTCGGCGCCGATATTCCTTGGGTCAAGAAAAGCGAGGACGGCTCAGCGCTTCTTGCGATCTGCGGACAGGACATGACGGTGCTGCGGACACCGGTCGAGACCCGCGGCGAGGACCTGACGACCGTCGCCGATTTCGAGGTTGGCGAAGGCGATACCATTCCCTTCGTGCTCACCTATGGCCCCTCTCATCTGCCCGTGCCCAAGCCGATCGACCCCTCCTACGCGTTGAAGGATACCGAGGCATTTTGGACCGAATGGTGCAGTCGCTGCACCTACGAGGGCGATTATCGCGAGCTCGTGATGCGCTCCCTGATTACGCTGAAGGCGCAGACCTACGCGCCGACCGGCGGCATCGTCGCTGCGCCGACGACCTCGCTGCCGGAAAAGCTCGGCGGCGCCAGAAACTGGGATTATCGCTTCTGCTGGCTGCGCGACGCGACCTTCACGCTGCTGGCGTTGCTGGACTCGGGTTATACCGAGGAAGCTTCCGCTTGGCACCATTGGCTGTTGCGGGCGGCCGCGGGCTCTCCCGCCAACATGCAGATCATGTACGGCATCATGGGCCAGCGCCGTCTGCTGGAATGGGAGGCCAAATGGCTGCCTGGCTATGAAGGCGCAAAGCCGGTTCGGGTCGGCAACGCCGCGTACGCGCAACTGCAGCTCGACGTCTATGGCGAACTGATCGACGCTTTTCACCAGTGGCGCGTGGCCAAGCTCGAAATGGATGAGACCAGTTGGGCAATGGAATGCGTCGTGCTGCAGCACCTTGCCGAACGCTGGGACCAGCCCGATCACGGCATCTGGGAGCGCCGCGGCCCAGGCAGGCACTACGTCTCATCGAAGGTGATGACCTGGGTCGCCTTTGACCGCGGCATCAAGAGCGCCGAGATGTTCGGCCTCAAGGCGCCGCTCGAAAAGTGGCGCGTGTTGCGCGACGCCATTTGTCGCGACGTCTGCGCAAAAGGCTTCGACCCTGAGCTCAACGCCTTCGTCGAGTACTACGGCTCGAAAATGCTCGATGCCAGCATCCTGCTGCTGCCGGCAGTGGGGTTCCTGCCGCCGGAAGATCCCCGCGTTCGCGGCACGATCGTCGCGGTCGAACGGCATCTGATGCGCGACGGTTTCGTGCTGCGACATGACCCGCGCGAGGCGGAAAAACAACCGGCGGAAGGTGCATTCCTCGCCTGCACGCTGTGGCTCGCCGACGCCTATGTGCTGGCGGGGGAATTCGGCAAGGCGCAGGAGCTGTTCGACCGTGTCGTCGGCATCGCCAACGACCTCGGCCTCTTGGCCGAGGAGTACGACACGATTGCCCGGCGCCAGACCGGCAATTTCCCGCAGGCGCTGACACACATCGCCCTCGTCAACACCGCGCACAATCTGAGCGCCGCCAAGCGGCCGACCGAAAAGCCGGCGGTGCAGCGGTCGAAATAGCGGGCTGTCTCTCCGTCATTGCAAGCTCGTCGTTGCTGCTGGCAAGTCGCGCGAGCCGGCGCCCTTCTTCGCCGCGGCGGGCCCGGGCTGGCGTGAGCCTGCCTCCATGGGAGGAGAACGGCGGTCGGACACCGGCTCGCGCTTGCTGATGAACAGCAGCCAACAGAAAGCCGGTTCGCAGCGTGAAGACTTTGAGAAATCCTCGATTTATCCTTCAGGCGGGCTTGATACGCCGCTTCGGCCTATCCGAGCTGCAGTACCGTCTCGACCGCATGCGCGAACCCATCGCGTTCGTTGCTTTCAGTCACATGCGTCGCGTGCCGCTTGATGCCATCGGCGGCGTTGCCCATCGCAAACGAAACGCCGCTGCGGGCAAACATCGGCAGATCGTTCTCCATGTCGCCGATGGTTACGACCTCTGCCGTCGAAACGCCGAGCCGTCTGATCATCGCGTCCACGAATGTACCCTTGTCGTGGCCGGGCGGCGTAACGTCAAGATAATAGGTCTGCGAGCGGACCGCGGTCGCCTCCGCGCCGACGGCTTCCCGCATCGCGGCCTCGCATCGCTTGAGCAGGACCGGATCCGAACTGGCGCCCACGAGTTTGCAAGCTTCACCAAGATACGGCGTGAAATCGTCGATGATGGTTGGATCGGCCTTGATTGCGCGCTTCTCATGCGGGACGTATTCGCCATCGGGATTGCGCGTGTACCAGCGCTCGTTCGTGAACAGCCAGATATCGACACCGAACGCATGAAGCACGTCGAGGCTGCGCTGCGCCACGGCGGGAGCGATCAGGTGCTGCTCGATCGGCCTCAGCCTGCTATCAACGATCGAACTGCCGTTGAAGGCGCCGAGCGGAAGCGTGATCGAAAGCGGCTCGATCAGAAAGCCCATGCCGATGGTCGGCCGGCTGGATACGATGGTGAAGCCGATGCCGGCCGCATGCAGCTTGCGCACGGCGGCCTTGGCGCTTTCGGTCAGAACCTTATCGTGCGTCAACAGCGTGCCGTCGACGTCGGAAACAACGAGTGCAATGCGGGTCATTGGGGAACCAGATTCAATTGACTGACGATGTCATCCACGATCGCTTCGACCGGCGCCTCGATCGATACGACGATAGGTCGTTCGTTCGCGCCCGGCCGCTCCAGCGTTGCAAACTGGCTGGTGAGCAGGCCCGGCGGCATGAAATGCCCCTTGCGGGCGGCAAGCCGGTCCGCGATCAGATCCTGTTTCCCATCGAGAAAAATGATCCTGACGTCGTCGCGCCCGTGCACGAGAATATCGCGATAGGCCCGCTTCAGCGCCGAGCAGGCGATCACGGCGCGCTCGTCGGATGCGGCAAGGCGGTCGATTTCGTCGGCGATCGCCTGCAGCCATGGCCAGCGATCCTCGTCGGTCAGCGGATGGCCCGCGCTCATCTTCGCCACGTTGCTTGCGGGGTGAAACTGATCGGCGTCCTCGTAGCGCCAGCCGAGCCGCCGGGCGAGATGATCGGCGATGGTGCTCTTGCCCGAGCCGGAAACGCCCATCACCACCAGCGCGCAGGGAGTGCTATTGCCCACCAAAATCCTCCGGAAGCGCCTCCCGGTCCACCAGCCAGACCGTCTCACCGCTGGATCGCGCACGGTTGGCGGGCAAATTCTCGCCTGCGAATAGGCGCGTCAAGATCGCGCGTTTGTCCCGGCCCGAAACCTCAAACAGCATTTCGTGGCAGGAGGCAAGCGCTGTCAGCGTGAGGGTGACGCGAGGGACGAACGGCGCGACATTCGCCCGCGGCACGCCGACCACCCAGCGCGCTTGCTCATCCAGCGCCGGATCGCCGGGAAACAGCGAGGCGGTATGGCCATCGGGGCCGACGCCCATCAGCACGAGATCGAAAAGGGGCAGGGTCGGATCGAGCGTGTTCGCTCCATAGAACGACTGTAATTCCTGTTCGTAAAGCGCAGCCCCGCGATCGGGATCGGTGGGGTCGGCGGTCGCAGTCGGAATCGGATGGATGTTCGCTGCGGGCGCGCATTGGTCGAGGAAAGCCGCTCGCGCCATGCCCATGTTGTTGAGCGGATCATCGGCGGGCACGAAACGCTCATCGCCGATGAACCAGTGCACGCGCTGCCATGGAATCCGGCTGCAATAGGGCTCGGTCGCAAGCAGTTGATAGAGCTGTTTCGGGCTCGATCCGCCGGTCAGGCAGATCGCCACGCGGCCGCCGTTGGCAGCCGTTCTCGCCAGCAAATGTTCGGCGGCGGTTGCCGCCATCGCTGCTGGATCGGCCACCGCGATTACTTGACGGTTGTCGTGACCTGCCATGCCTATCCGAACGTCCGCCAGGTTCGACCGTCGCGGGCCAGAAGCTCGTTGGCTTCGTCTGGGCCTTCGCTGCCCGCCCTGTAGGTTTTCAAGCCATCGGCGCCAGCCTTCTTCCAGGCGTCGATGAACGGTTGCACCGCCTTCCAGCCGGCCTCGACGCTGTCAGCGCGCTGGAACAGGATGTTGTCGCCGATCATGCAGTCATAGATCAACGTCTCGTAGCCGGTCGAGGGGGCCGCCTTGAAATAGTCCTTGTAGCGAAACTTCATCTCGACACCGTCGATCAGGATCGAGGGGCCGGGCACCTTGGTGTTGAACTGCAGCGCAATTCCCTCGTTCGGCGCGACGCCGATCACGAGATAGTTCTGCGCCAGCCGCTCCACAGGCGTGCAGTTGAACATCGCGAACGGGGCCTGCTTGAACTTGATCGCGACCTCGGTGCGTTTGGTGCCGAGCGCCTTGCCGGTGCGCAGGTAGAAGGGAATGCCGGCCCACCGCCAATTGTCGATCATCAGCTTGAGCGCCACGTAGGTTTCGGTCGTGCTGCCCTGGGCGACGTCCTCGATCTTGCGATAGTCGGCGATGTCGGTGTCTCCGATCCGGCCGGCGAGATACTGGCCGCGTACCGAATTGCGCAGCGCCTCGGCCTCGCTCTGCATCTGAATTGCCGCGAGCACGTCGGCTTTTTCCGTGCGCACCGAATGCGCATCGAAGCGGATCGGCGGCTCCATCGCGATCAGCGACAGCAGTTGAAACAGATGGTTCGGCACCATGTCGCGTAGCGCGCCGGTCTGGTCGTAGAAGCTGCCGCGATGGCCGACGCCGAGCTGTTCGTTGACCGTAATTTGCACGTGGTCGATGTGATTGCGATTCCAGATCGGCTCGAACATGCCGTTGGCGAAGCGCAGCACCAAGATGTTCTGAACCGTCTCCTTGCCGAGATAGTGATCGATCCGGTAGATCTCGTGCTCATCGACGAGCTTGAGCAGTTCAGCGTTCAGTGCCTTTGCAGAGGCGAGATCGGTGCCGAACGGTTTTTCGACCACCAACCGCTGCCAGGCGCCGTTCTCGGCCAGCATGCCTGTGCGGCCAAGCTCACGGCTGATCGGCAGGAATGCGACAGGTGGAGTAGCCAGATAGAACAGCCGGTTGCCGCCGGTGTTTCGCGCGGCTTCTAACTCGCCAAGCTGTTTGCTCATCGCATCGAAGGAAGCCGGATCTTTCGGATCGGCCTCGATGCAGGAGAGGCAGCCGAGCAGGCGTTTCGCGATAGCGTCGTCGACTGGCCGCGTTGCGAACTGGCGCAAGCCTTTCATCAGGCTGTCGCGCAACCTGTCGGTCGTCATGCCCTTGCGGGCGACGCCGACCAGGCAGAACTGGTCTGGCAGCAGATCGCTGGCCGCGAGATTATAGAGGGCAGGGACGACCAACCGGTGCGCCAGGTCGCCGGTCACGCCGAAGATGACGAAGGAGCAGGGATCGGGTTTCTTCTGGATTGTTTGACCGACCGCCATGACCGCTCACGCCTTCGTGTCAGATTTCTTCGGCGGCTCCTTGTGGCCGCCGAATCCGGCCCGCATCGCGGACAGGATCTTCTCCGCAAATGTGTGATCCTTGCGCGAGCGGAAGCGCGCATACAGCGCCGCCGTCAGCACTTCCGCCGGCACGGCTTCGTCGATCGCGGCGTTGACGGTCCAGCGGCCTTCGCCGGAATCCTCCACAAACCCTGAGTAATTATCAAGGGTCTGATTTTCCGCGAGCGCGGAGGATGTGAGGTCGAGCAGCCAGGACGGGATTACGCTGCCGCGCCGCCACACCTCCGCGATATCGGCAATATCGAACTCGAAGCGATGCTCCGGTGGCAGCGCGTCGATATTCGCGTTCTTCAGGATGTCAAACCCTTCAGCATAAGCCTGCATCAGGCCGTATTCGATGCCGTTGTGGATCATCTTGACGAAGTGTCCGGCACCGGACGGACCGGCATGGATGTAGCCCTGCTCGACGCGCGGGTCGCGGCCCTCGCGGCCCTCCGTGCGCGGGATGTCGCCAATGCCCGGAGCCAGCGCCTTGAAGATCGGGTCGAGCCGGTCCACCACCGCCTTGTCACCACCAATCATCATGCAATAACCGCGCTCGATTCCCCAGACGCCGCCGCTGGTGCCGACATCGAGATAGTGCAGGCCCTTTGCCTTAAGCGCCGCGCCCCGTCGAACGTCGTCCTGCCAGAACGTGTTGCCGCCATCGATGATGACGTCCCCGGGCTGCATAAGCTTTGCCAAGGCCTCGATCGTGGTTTCGGTGATCTTGCCGGCGGGCAGCATCACCCAGGCGGTGCGCGGCTTTTCCAGCTTGGCCACGAAATCTTCCAGTGTTTCAGCGCCGGTGGCGCCTTCGCCGGCGAGACTAGCCACCGCCTTGGCGTCCTTGTCGTAGACCACGGCGGAGTGGCCGTTCTTCATCAACCGGCGGACGATGTTGCCGCCCATTCGGCCGAGGCCGATCATGCCGAGTTGCATATCCTACATTCCTAACTGAGCGCTTCCGAAATCGCGGCATCCAGCGCGGCCAGCCCCGGCCCGAGGCTACCCTTGAGATGGACGCGTAGCGCACGCCTGCCGCGCTCGGTAAGCACGTCGAAATCGCCACGCGCCTGCGCCGCCTTGATGATGCCGAAACTCGCCTTCTGTCCAGGTACAGGCAGGTCCTCGGCATCCTCGGCCGTGATCTGCAGGAACACGCCACTGTCGGGCCCGCCCTTGTAGGCCTGGCCGGTGGAATGCAGGAAGCGCGGCCCGAATTCGGCGCAGGTCGCAACATGACGGCTGTCGCGCACCGCGAGCCGCATTTTCTGCAGGGAGCCGATTGTACCGGGGTTGCGCGCGATATAGGCGAGCAGGGCGACGTAATCGCCGCTTTCGGAGCGCGAAAGATGCGCTTTGATCCAGGAACCGAGCGTGCCGTCGGCACCGGCCTTGCGCAGCTCGGCCGCGTTGTGCTCGTCGGTGTAGAGATCGGCCTCGTCGGTCGAAATCACCGGCTCCTCCGCGGGCAGCGAGCCAGTTTTCTCGAATGCACCGGTCAGTTCGCGGGTCTTGATCTTGGCCGCTTCCACGTCGGGCTGGTTAAACGGATTGATGCCCAGGATTGCGCCGGCCACGGCAGTCGCCATCTCGAACCGGAAAAACTCCTGCCCGATGTGGTCGATTGACTTCATGACGATGCGGACCACAGGATGTCCGGCAGCTTCCAGCGCCTTGAGCCTGTCGTCATGCGAAGCGTCGTCTTCGCCTTCGGTGCGGATATCGATGAAGAAGCGGTCGTTGCCGTAGAGCGAGGGAGCGTCGAGCGGCTCGCCGTCGATCGGGATCAGGCCCTTGCCCTCCTTGCCGGTGGATTCGGCGATCAATTGTTCGGCCCAGGCGCCGAAATCGGCGACCTTCTCGGATGAGGTAATCGTCACCTTGTCGCGGCCTTCGAGGCCGGCGAGGCCCATCGCGAGCCCAAGCTGCACGCCGGGGTTTTCATGCGGCGGCACGTCGGCGCCGCAGGAGCGCACCATCGCGAGCGTATGCGCGATCAGGCCGCGAACGTCGATGCCGGCAGCCGCCGCCGGCACCAGGCCGAACGGCGACAACACGGAGTAGCGTCCGCCGATCGTGGGGTCGCCATGGAAGATCCGGGCAAAGCCTTGGCTGATTGCAGTCTTCTCCAGCGATGAGCCCGGATCGGTCACCGCGATGAAGCGATGGCCAGCCTTGTCCTTGCCGACCGTCTTGGCGACGCGGTCGAAGAAGTAATCCTTCATCACATTCGGCTCGGTAGTGCCGCCCGACTTACTGGAGACGATGAACAGCGTGCGGGCGAGGTCGACCGTATCCTCCATTTCTCGCACCTGTGCGGGATCAGTGGAATCGAGCACATGCAGCTTCGGAAAGCCCGATTTCTTCGGGAAAGTTTCCGCCACCACCTCGGGCCCGAGACTCGACCCGCCCATGCCAAGCACGACCGCGTGGCTGAAATTCTGTCCCTTCACGCGTTTCGCAAAATCCTCGTAATTGGCGACATCGGCCGCAGCAGCGCTGTTCAGCCATCCCAGCCATTCGTCCTCGTCGTCGCCGGTCCAGACCGATTTGTCCTTCTGCCACAGCCTTCGGATCGTGGCCGACGCGCGCCAATCCTCGGTGCTCTTCTCGACCGCCTTCCTGATGCCATCACCGAGCGCGATTTGCTGCCTGTCGATGCCGCCGACCAGAGACGCCGCGCGCTTCTTCGCGACTGCGCCATAGAGCTTGTCGGCAGAGTCGGCGAACAGCCTGACGCCGTCTCTGACCAGCTCATCGGTAACGGCATCCAGCGAGATGCCGGATTTTTCGAGCTCTTCCAGCACGCGCCGCGCGTCCTCGATATTTTCTTCGAGGCTGTCTCGCACCTTGCCGTGATCACGGAATGCATCAAGTGTTGCCGGCGGCACGGTGTTGACGGTGTTCGGGCCGATCAATTCCTCGACATACAGCACGTCGCTGTAGTCCTTGTTCTTGGTGCCGGTGGATGCCCAGAGCAGCCGCTGCGGCTTGGCGCCCTTGGCCGCGAGCTTTTCCCACCGCGGGCCTGCAAAGAGCCGCTTGTAATCCTGATAGGCGAGCTTGGCGTTGGCTATGGCGACCTTGCCTTTCAGCGCGCTCAGCCGCTCCTTTTCACTGGGGTCATTGGCTCTCGCGATCTTCTCGTCGAGCTGCTTGTCGACGGCCGTATCGATGCGGCTGACGAAGAAAGAGGCGACGCTCGCAACCGGCGCAGGATCGCCGCCACTAGCTACGTATCTTTCCAGGCCGGCGATATAGGCCTCCGCCACGTCGCGATAGACGGACTGCGCGAACAGCAGCGTGATGTTGATGCTGATGCCTTCGCCGATCAGATGCTCGATCGCGGGCAGGCCTTCCGGCGTCGCCGGCACTTTCACCATCAGGTTCTGGCGACCCACGTCTTTCCAGAGCCGCTCGGCCTCGGCGATCGTCCCCTTGGTATCCTTCGCCAGATAGGGCGAGACCTCGAGGCTGACAAAACCGTCGCCGCCGTTCAGCCGGTCATATACGGGGCGCAGCACGTCGGCAGCACTCTGAATGTCCTCGACAGCAAGCGCCTCGAACAGGTCGGCCACCGGGCGGTCGCCCGCTTGCAGCGCACGGCCGATCGCCCCGTCATACTCGTCAGAACTGCCGATCGCCTTTTCGAAAATCGAGGGATTCGACGTCACGCCCTTGACGCCGTCGGTGTCGATCAGCGCCTTGAGGTCGCCCTTGGCGACGAAGCCGCGGGCGAGGAAGTCCAGCCAGATCGACTGGCCATGGTTTTCGAGTGCTTTGACGGAATTCATGGTGCCTATTCTGTTTGCGCGGTCATTTTTAGGTTTCCGGCAGCTTTCGGGGGCAGGGCCGGAAAGTCAATATTTGGTTGGGCGTGCTGCCGGATGGAATGGGGCGGTGCGGGACGATAACACCATTGGTGCCGGTTCGATCCCCAAAAATCGCGCGCTTCCTGGCCGACAAGGCCAGATCGGTCGAACCGGCTTTCGCAACGGCGGCATCAACGGGCACAAGCACGAAGTCGTGAAGGAGTGCGTATGAGTTGCCGTTTTCAGTCTCGCGCCTGCCTCGTGCTGTTGTGAAATGGTCGTCATCGGCCCGGCGACCGCGAAAAAGCAGCCGGCGTCGGCATGCATTGGGGCCATGCGCAAAAAATTCCGCGAGCGGTTTCAAGGACGCGCAACCCGCATATCGGTATGGGAGCAGGCGCGCAGGCGCCGTCGCAGTTCAATCCGAACACAAGAAATATTCAGCTTGATGGAGCGGGCGAAAGTGCGGCGACCAGATCGCTCAAATGAGCGATCGACGTGAATTGTTCACGTCAACTTTTGGCGCCTCAAGGCCGCAAGTGGAGATAGCCTTGCGATCGCAATCCGCGCCATGACGCCACGCTCGGCGGCAACGCATCCTTCAACATGACGTTCTGCGATTTCATGTTGTTGGCACAGGCGGCGAGTTCGAGGCCGGCATTGGAGAATTGGCCAACCGCCTTCACAGGTCGGGATTGGCCGAAGCCGAATGAAACGGCCGTGAACCACCAGCGCGATTGTTACATGGTCGGCGCCGCTGACCGCATCGAGATGGGTCTGGATATTGCCAAGGACGAAGCTCACCTTGTCGATATCGTTGAGGTGATAAACCACTTTCAACTTTGCGAGAGGGGCTGTTTCGGCATTTCGCTGCCGCTGTTTTCGGCGGCAATGTGACTGCAATAGCCGCCGGAATCAAAATTGCCCGAGCGATGTTTGGCGGAACGAATAGATGTTTGGCGGAACGAATAATTGACGGGCTTGTCTTCGCTTGCTTCCTCTGCCGTCACCAACAGCATCATCGCGCTGACTTTCTGCCTTGGATGCTGTGCGAGATGATTGGCGTCATAACGACGCACGAAGCAGGCATAGGTCTTTTGGCTGAACGGAGCGCCAAACATTCGGGGGATCGAACGCGGCGCCTTGGTCTTGTCGACGCCGCCCCGGGGCGGCGTGACTGGCATTGGCTCCGGCGGAGGCAAGGCGGCGACGATCCAGAGGTGTTTCATGGCAGACTCAGGTTAAACGCCCGGCATATTACTTTAGTTGCAGGTCGGCGCCGGGTGCGTTCAACCGCAGGCTCGTGACCGACCTGACAGATATTTGGCCATTTTGCGTCGGTGCGGCGCGCAGAGGGCCTGAATGCGCGATAAATGCGGCGTTTATCCCCGGTTCAGAGCCTCCGAATTGCGGCATTTGCCGCCTGCGCTTTGCCAGGGCTGGCGCAGATTCGAGCGTGCACCCGCTCACATTCCCTAAAAAACCCCTTACATATTGTTCGGTACTTCCCCGGTGAAAAATGTTGCCGGGCGGCTACAACGCCAGCGAAATGGCACCGTATCTTTACGAGGTAGAGGCTCTTAGCACGACTATTGCATTGCATTCGGAAGTCGCTCGCGTGTCCAATCAGTGCAGGTGCTGATGATTCGCGAACGGAAGCTGATGACGCTCCGAACTGGAACCTGAGCGGTGCGTCCGGCATTTTACAGGTGACCATGGAGAGACGGATCATGTACAACGATTCTCTGTTCAATGCTTTCGCCCGGTCCTTCGAAGCCCGAAGTCAGACCGACATGTCGATGGCGGAATACCTGGAGTCGTGTCGAACCGATCCGATGCGATATGCCAACGCTGCAGAACGACTACTAGCTGCGATCGGCGAGCCTCAGATGATTGACACGGCCAAGGACCCACGCCTTGGCCGAATCTTTTTGAATCGCACGATGCGGCTCTATCCGGCCTTCTCCGGTTTCTACGGCATGGAGGATACGATCGAGCGCATCGTCGGATTCTTCCGTCACGCAGCCCAGGGGCTCGAAGAGCGCAAGCAGATTCTCTATCTGCTCGGACCTGTCGGCGGCGGAAAATCGTCGCTTGCCGAACGCCTCAAGTCGCTGATGGAAGTTCATCCCATCTATGTGCTGAAGGCCGGCGACGAACTCAGCCCCGTGTTCGAAAGCCCGCTCGGCCTGTTCGATCCGGAATCGCTCGGGCCGATGCTCGAGGAAAAGTATGGCATTCCGCGACGACGCCTGAGCGGCCTGATGAGCCCGTGGTGCTATAAGCGCCTCGAAGCTTTCGGCGGTGACATCTCGCAATTCCGCGTCGCCAAGATCCAGCCGTCGCGGCTCCGTCAGATCGCGATCGCAAAGACCGAGCCGGGCGACGAAAACAATCAGGATATCTCTTCGCTGGTCGGCAAGGTCGACATCCGCAAGCTGGAGACCTACGCTCAGAACGATCCTGATGCTTACAGCTATTCGGGAGGTCTCAATCGCGCCAATCAGGGCATTCTCGAATTCGTCGAAATGTTCAAGGCGCCGATCAAGATGCTGCATCCGTTGCTCACGGCAACCCAGGAAGGCAACTACATCGGCACCGAGAATATCGGCGCGATCCCGTTCACTGGCATCATTCTCGCTCACTCCAACGAGGCCGAATGGCAGAGCTTCAAGTCCAACAAGAACAATGAAGCCTTCATCGACCGCATCTGCGTGATCAAGGTGCCGTATGTCCTGCGCGTCACCGAAGAGCAGAAGATCTACGAGAAGCTGATCCAGGGCTCCGAACTCGCCAACGCGCCGTGCGCCCCGGCCACGCTGGAGACGATGGCGCGCTTCTCGGTGATGTCGCGGCTGCGCAAGCACGAGAACTCGACCATATTCGCCAAGATGCGGATCTACGACGGTGAAAGCCTGAAGGAATCCGATCCGAAGGCGCGCAGCGTCCAGGAATACAGGGATGCTGCCGGCGTCGATGAGGGCATGGACGGCGTTTCGACCCGCTTCGCCTTCAAGGTGCTCGCGGCGACGTTCAACCACGACACCAATGAAGTCGGTGCCGACGCGGTCCATCTGATGTACACGCTCGAGCAGGCGATCCGGCGCGAGCAGCTGCCCGACGAGGTCGAGAAGCGTTACCTCGAATTCATCAAGGCCGAGCTGGCGCCGCGCTATGCCGAGTTCATCGGGAACGAGATCCAGAAGGCGTATCTGGAATCCTATGCGGATTACGGCCAGAACCTGTTCGATCGCTACGTCGATTATGCCGACGCCTGGATCGAAGATCAGGACTTCAAGGATCCCGACACTGGACAACTGCTCGATCGCGAGCTGCTCAATCAGGAGCTGACCAAGATCGAAAAGCCGGCGGGCATCGCCAATCCGAAGGACTTCCGCAACGAGGTCGTCAAGTTCTCGCTGCGCTCGCGCGCCCAGAACGCCGGCAAGAACCCGGCCTGGACCAGCTACGAGAAGATTCGCGAAGTGATCGAAAAGCGGATATTCTCCCAGGTCGAGGACCTGCTTCCGGTGATCTCGTTCGGCTCGAAGAAAGACGGCGAGACCGAAAAGAAGCACGGCGAGTTTGTCGCCCGCATGGTCGAGCGCGGCTATACCGAGCGGCAAGTCCGCCGGTTGGTCGAGTGGTACATGCGCGTGAAACAGGCAGGCTGAGGCGGATGAGACCGTGGCAATTCACATCGTTGACCGGCGCCTGAATCCAGGCAGCAAGAGTCTCGAAAATCGCCAGCGCTTTTTGCGTCGAGCCAAGGCGCTGGTTCAAGGGGCGGTGAAGAAGTCGTCGCAGGACCGGGACATCAAGGACGTCCTGGAAGGCGGCGAGGTCAGCGTCCCGATCGACGGCATGGACGAGCCGCGCTTTCGTCGCGAGGGCGGCACGCGCGACATGGTGTTGCCTGGCAACAAGAAGTTCGTCGAGGGCGACATCCTGCCGCGGCCGAACCAGGGCGGTGGCAGGGGTGGAAGGCAGGCCGGCGAGGGCGACAGTGAGGATACGTTCCGCTTCGTGCTCAGCCGCGACGAGTTTGTCGACCTGTTCCTGGACGACCTGGAGCTGCCCGATCTCGCCAAGCGCAAGCTGGCCGAGGTCGAAAGCGAAGGCATCCGCCGCGCGGGTTACTCGACGTCCGGCTCGCCCGCTAATATTTCGGTGAGCCGGACGGTAAGTCGTGCGTTGGCGCGGCGCGTCGCGCTGCGGCGACCGCGGCCGGAGGCGCTGGCGGAACTCGAGGCCGAGCTTGAGAATTGCAGCGAGGCGCGCCGCGCCGAGCTCCTGGCCGAGATTGAGGCCTTGAAGGCGAAGATCAAGCGGATCCCCTTCATCGATCCGATCGACATCCGCTACCGGCGCTTCGAGACCGTGCCGAAGCCGGTGGCGCAGGCGGTCATGTTTTGCCTGATGGACGTCTCGGGTTCGATGACCGAGCATATGAAGGATCTCGCCAAGCGTTTCTATATGCTGCTCTACGTGTTCCTGAAGCGGCGCTACCGTCATGTCGAGATTGTTTTCATCCGGCATACCGACCGTGCCGAGGAGGTCGACGAGCAGACGTTCTTCTACGGACCGGCTTCCGGCGGCACGCTGGTGTCGAGTGCGCTGCAGGCGATGCATGATATCGTGCGCACCCGATTCCGCCCGGCGGACTGGAACATCTATGCCGCGCAGGCGTCCGACGGCGACAATTCCTATGCGGACGGCGAGGTCGCCGGTCGGCTTCTGACGGACATGATCCTGCCGGTCACCCAGTTCTTTGCCTATCTGGAAGTCGGCCAGGAAAACGGTCTATCCTACGAAATGCCCAATTCGGCGCTCTGGACTCTCTACGACGGCCTGCGCGCCAATGGCGCTCCGCTATCGATGCGCAAGGTCAACGAACGCAGCGAGATCTTCCCGGTGTTCCACGATCTCTTCCAGCGTCGGGGTCCGCAGGAAAGGACCGCATCATGACCGCGACCGATCAGTTGCTGTTTCAGGGCGCTGACTGGGATTTCCGGACGCTGCAGCGCATCTGCGACGCCTGCGAGGAGGTGGCTAGGGACGAACTAAAGCTCGACGTCTACCCCAACCAGATCGAAGTCATCACCGCCGAGCAGATGCTGGACGCCTATTCATCCGTCGGCATGCCGCTGTTCTACAAGCACTGGTCATTCGGCAAGCACTTTGCCTTTCAGGAGGCGTCCTATCGCAAGGGGTTGATGGGGCTGGCCTACGAGATCGTCATCAATTCCTCGCCGTGCATTTCCTACCTGATGGAGGAAAACACCGCGACGATGCAGGCGCTCGTCATCGCGCATGCCGCCTTCGGTCATAACCATTTCTTCAAGAACAATTATCTGTTCAAGCAATGGACCGACGCCGACGGCATTCTCGACTATCTCGAATTCGCCAAGCGCTATGTGGCGCATTGCGAGGAACGCCACGGCCGGATGGCGGTCGAGCACACGCTCGATGCCGCGCACGCCCTGATGTCGCATGGCATCGATCGTTATCCCGGCAAGAAAAGTCTCGATCTTCGCGCGGAAGAGAAGCGGGCGGGCAGGCGCCGTGCCCACGAGGAGAGGGAGTTCAATGATCTGTGGCGCACCGTTCCGACCGGCCCCGCAAAGACCAGCGCGATACTGGACGTCGAGCGCCGCCGCAAGATGCTCGGTCTGCCCCAGGAAAACCTGCTGTATTTCCTCGAGAAGACGGCGCCGCGGCTGAAGCCCTGGCAACGCGAGATACTGCGGATTGTGCGGCACATCGCGCAGTATTTCTATCCGCAGAGCCAGACCAAGGTGATGAACGAGGGCACTGCGACCTACGTTCACTACCGCATCATGAGCCGTCTGCACGAGCAGGGACGGCTGACCGACGGGAATTTCCTCGAATTCCTGCAGTCGCACACCAACGTCGTATTCCAGCCCGAATTCGACGATCCGCGCTATTCCGGCTTCAACCCGTATGCGCTGGGATTTGCGATGATGCAGGACATCGAGCGCATCGTCACCGATCCCGAAGACGAAGACCGCGAATGGTTCCCCGACATTGCCGGCACCGGCGACGCGATGGGTGTGCTCCGCGACATCTGGGCCAACTATCGCGATGAGAGCTTCATCAGCCAATACTTAAGTCCGCGCCTGATGCGGCACTTCCGCATGTTCCATCTGCACGATGATCCGGAGGAGCGGTCCGGCATCCTGGTCGATGCGATCCACAACGAACGGGGCTATCGCCGGCTGCGCCGCGAACTGGCCCGGCAATATGATGTCGGCTACATCGACGCGAACATCGAAGTCGTCGATGTCGACCTTGCCGGCGACCGCCGCCTGATGCTGCGCCATACCGTGGTGAAGGGAGCCCAGCTCAGCGAAGCCGACACCAAGCGCGTGCTGCAGCATCTGGCCGACCTCTGGACCTATGACGTGTCGCTGGTCGAGAGCGATGCGTCCGGCACGGTCCTGAAGGAATATGTCGCGCACCCGCGCAACATCGCCGTGGCGGCGTAGCCAACTCTACTGCTGCTCCCTCACGATGGGGCTTTTAGCAAGCTTTGACGCGGTAGAGCTAGCGCAGGCTGGCGTTGATCTTTTCCAGCGCCGCGCTGCCGGGGCAGAGATCCTCGGCTTCCAGCTTGTTGAGCGGCGTCTCGACCGTGTCGAGATGCGTGTGCAGGTCTTCCGCGTCAGGATCGACATAGAGAAGCCCGGTGACCACCTGGCCCTTGGCGGCGTGCTTTTGCAGGAAGGTCATCGCTGCGAGCCGGTCGCTGGCATCGTAATCGGCGTCGATCTTGCGCAGCGCCAGCCGCGTGCCGTCATGCTGCTCGACCACCTGTACCGTCCCCGGCGAGTAATCGACCGTGATCGGATCGCGGCCGGTGAGCACGTCGAGGCGGTTCACCGCATCATTGTGCTCGCGAACGTAATCAAAGCTCTTGGTCGAGCCGGCGTGATTGTTGAAGGCGATGCAGGGGCTGATGACGTCGATGAAGGAGGCGCCCTTGTGGCGGATCGCGGCGGCGATCAGCGGCACCAGCTGGGTCTTGTCGCCGGAGAAGCTGCGTGCCACGAAGCTGGCGCCGAGTTGCAGCGCGATCGCCACGAGATCAATGGCGTTATCGGTGTTCATCACGCCCTTCTTCGACTTCGAGCCGCGGTCGGCGGTCGCCGAGAACTGGCCCTTGGTCAGCCCATACACGCCATTGTTCTCGACGATGTAGGTCATGTTGACGCCGCGACGGATCGAATGCGCGAACTGGCCGAAGCCGATCGAGGCGCTGTCGCCGTCACCGGAGACGCCGAGATAGATCAGGTCGCGGTTGGCGAGGTTGGCGCCCGTCAAAACCGACGGCATGCGGCCGTGCACCGAGTTGAAGCCGTGCGAATTGCCGAGGAAGTAGTCCGGCGTCTTCGACGAGCAGCCGATGCCGGAAATCTTCGCCACCCGATGCGGCTCGATCGACAGCTCGAAGCAGGCCTCGATGATGGAAGCCGTGATCGAGTCGTGGCCGCAGCCGGCGCACAGGGTCGAAATCTTGCCTTCGTAGTCGCGGTGGGTATAGCCGAGATCGTTCTTCTTCAGGCCGGGATGATGGAACTTGGGTTTTGCGATGTAGGTCATGACACGGCCTTGCGGAGAGGCGTCACCTTCAGGTGGTCCTGATGGTCGCCGATGGCGTTGGCGATGAAGCGGGCGGTGATAGGCGTGCCGTCATAGTGCAGGATCGGCACCAGCCGGACCGGATCGATGCCGTTCTCGTTAACGATCAACTGCCGCAACTGGGCATCGCGGTTCTGCTCGACGACGTAAACGAAATCATGGTCGGCGATGAAGCTCGCCACGCTGGAGTGGAACGGGAAAGCGCGGATGCGCATGCGGTCGAGCTGGTGGCCGCGCGCTTCCAACAGCCCGATCGCCTCGTCCATCGCGGGCGCGGTCGAGCCGAAATAGATCACGCCGTATTTGGTCGGCTTGGCGGCGTTGGCCTGCAACGGCCGCGGCACCAGGTCCTGCGCGGTCTCGAACTTGCGCACCAGGCGCTGCATGTTGTCGGCGTAGATCGCGCCTTCTTCCGAATAGCGCGCGTAGCGGTCGCGCGAGGTGCCGCGCGTGAAGAACGAGCCCTTGGTTGGGTGCGTGCCGGGATAGGTGCGATAGGGAATGCCGTCGCCGTCGACATCGAGGTAACGGCCGAAATCGCGACCGGGTTCGTCGAGCATCGCTGCCGTCATGACCTTGCCGCGATCATACTGCCTGCCGTCATCCCATTTCAGCGGCCGGCAAAGGCGATGGTTCATGCCGATGTCGAGGTCGAGCATCAAGAAGATCGTGGTCTGCAGCCGGTCGGCGAGATCGAACGACTGCGCCGCGAATTCGAATGCTTCGGCCGGATCTTCCGGGAACAGCAGGACATGCTTGGTGTCGCCATGCGAAGCATAGGCGCAGGCGATGATGTCGCATTGCTGGGTGCGCGTCGGCATGCCCGTCGATGGGCCGGCGCGCTGAATATTCATGATCACGGCCGGGATTTCCGCAAAATATGAGAGGCCGATGAACTCCGTCATCAAGGAGATGCCGGGACCGGAGGTGGCAGTGAAGGCCCGCGCGCCATTCCAGGAGGCGCCGATCACGATGCCGATCGAGGCGAGCTCGTCTTCGCCCTGCACGATGGCGTATTTCGCCTTGCCGGTCTTGGGATCATGCCGCAGCTTCTTGCAGTGGCTGGTGAAAGCCTCCGCCACCGACGAGGACGGCGTGATGGGATACCAGGCGCAGACGGTGGCTCCGCCATAGACCGCACCGAGCGCGGCCGCGCTGTTGCCTTCCATGAAGATGCGGTCGCCGACCTTGTCGGATTTCTTTACCTGCAGCCCGATCGGGCATTTCAGGTTCTGCAGCGCCCAGTCGCGGCCGAGATGCAGCGCGTGCACGTTCGACGACAGGAGCTTTTCCTTGGTCTTGTACTGCTCGCCGATCAGCTGCTCGATCAGCTTCGGATCCATGTCAAGCAGCGCACAGAGCGCCCCGAGATAGATGATGTTCTTGAACAGCTGGCGCTGGCGCGGGTCGGTGTAGGTCGAGTTGGTGATCGCGGTCAGCGGCACGCCGATCACGGTGATGTCGCTGCGAAACTTCGACGACGGCATCGGCTTGGTCGAATCGTAGAACAGGTAACCGCCGGGTTCGATCGAGGCGACGTCCTTGTCCCAGGTCTGCGGGTTCATCGCCACCATCATGTCGACGCCGCCGCGGGCGCCGAGATGGCCGGCCTCGGTGACGCGCACCTCGTACCAGGTCGGCAGGCCCTGGATATTGGAGGGGAAGATGTTGCGCGGGGAAACCGGCACGCCGTGGCGCAGGATCGAACGCGCGAACAGTTCGTTGGCGCTCGCCGAACCCGAGCCGTTGACGTTGGCGAAGCGGACGACGAAGTCGTTTACGCTGCTGATCGGGCTTTGGTCGGGCACGTTGAACCTGCGTGAGTCATATCGATGAGATACTTTTGCATGTCCCAGGCGCCGGTCGGACAGCGCTCGGCACACAGCCCGCAATGCAGGCAAACGTCCTCGTCCTTAACCATGACGCGGCCGGTCTTGAGACCTTCGGCGACATAAAGCGCCTGGTCGTGATGCGGCGAGGGCGCCTTCAGCCGCTGCCGCAGATCCGCTTCCTCGCCGTTCTCTGTGAACGTGATGCAGTCCATCGGGCAAATGTCGACGCAGGCGTCGCATTCGATGCAGGCAGGCGCCGAGAACACAGTCTGCACGTCGCAGTTCAGGCAGCGCTGCGCCTCGCCAAGCGCCAGCTTGACGTCATAGCCGAGCTCGACCTCGGCCTTGATGTCCTTCAGCGCGATCACCTTGTCGCGATGTGGCACCTTGAAGCGCTTGTCGCCGGAGATATCGTTGTCGTAGCTCCACTCGTGGATGCCCATCTTTTGCGAGGTGACTTGCACTTCGGGAAGCGGACGGTCGTTGATGTCTTCGCCCGACAGCATCTTGTGGATCGACAGCGCAGCGTCATGGCCATGCGCCACCGCCCAAATGATGTTCTTCGGGCCGAAGGCGGCGTCGCCGCCGAAGAACACCTTCGGGTTGGTCGACACAAACGTCTTCGGATCGACCTGCGGCATGTTCCACTTGTCGAACTCGATGCCGCAGTCGCGCTCGATCCAGGGGAACGCGTTCTCCTGGCCGACCGCGACCAAGACGTCATCGCAGGGGATGGTCTGGTCCGGTTCACCTGAAGGAACAAGATTGCGGCGGCCCTTGGCGTCGTATTCGGCCTTCACCTTCTGGAAGGTGACGCCGATGAGCTTGCCGGCTACGTGCTTGAATGCGATCGGCACCATGTAATTGAGGATCGGAATATCCTCGTGAATGGCGTCCTCCTTCTCCCAGGGGCTCGCCTTCATCTCATCAAAGCCGGAACGGACGATTACCTTGACGTCCGCGCCACCAAGCCGGCGCGCAGTGCGGCAGCAATCCATCGCGGTGTTGCCGCCGCCGAGCACGATCACGCGGCGGCCGATCTTCTCGACATGGCCGAACGAGACTGAAGCCAGCCATTCAATGCCGATATGGATGTTGGCGGCAGCTTCCTTGCGACCGGGAATGTCGAGCTCGCGGCCGCGCGGCGCGCCTGAACCGATGAAGATCGCGTCGTAATTTTCAGCTAGCAGCTTCTTGAGACTGTCGATGCGATGGCCGGCCTTGAACTCGACGCCGAGGCCCAGGATATAGCCGGTCTCCTCATCGATGACGGTATCGGGCAGGCGGAATTTCGGAATCTGGCTCCGCATCATGCCACCCGCCTTCGGATCGGAATCGAACACGGTGCAGTGATAACCAAGCGGTGCGAGATCGCGCGCTACTGTAAGAGAGGCAGGACCGCCACCGACCAGCGCGATGCGCTTGCCGTTCTTGGCGACCGGCTTCGGTAAGCGGAGCCTGATGTCGTCCTTGAAGTCGGCGGCGACGCGCTTCAGGCGGCAGATGGCAACCGGATT
This sequence comes from Bradyrhizobium hereditatis, assembly GCF_020329435.1. Lineage (GTDB taxonomy): Bacteria > Pseudomonadota > Alphaproteobacteria > Rhizobiales > Xanthobacteraceae > Bradyrhizobium > Bradyrhizobium hereditatis. Next base: position 39,296 of record NZ_JAGKJK010000013.1, read on the forward strand.
CTCCTCGACACGGCCGCGGCGGCACGCCGGCTCGCATGGACGATCGCAGGTGCGTCCCAGGATTCCGGGAAACACATTGGATTTCCAGTTGATCATATAGGCGTCGCTATAACGCCCCTCGGCAATCAGACGAATGTATTCGGGAACCGGCGTGTGTGCGGGGCAGGCCCATTGGCAATCGACCACCTTGTGAAAGTAGTCTGGCGCCGAGATGTCAGTCGGTTTCATTCCTACCTTGTCCCGCGCCGGCAACCGCAACGCGGCCTTATTTTGCCTATGAACGCTTTAGCGAGCGTTCTTGTGGTTTTTGAATTGGATCATAGGCTTATCTTATTAGAGCCATTCCAGACGTCGCACAAAGGCAATTTTGCGCGATCTCCAATTATCAATTGCATGGAGGCGTGGACTTACCGTCGCAGCGCTGATGTGGCAGTGCAGTATGTGCAGTGCACTGCATCGCGATGTGCAAATGCGATCTGTTCCAGCGCAGCAACGCCGAACGAAATGCACGCAGATGAGGCGGCTTGCTCAGATCATCCGCAGCATTGCACCGGCCATGGCCAGCACAACGACGACAATCCATGGCGGCAGCTTCCAGACCGTCAGCAGCAGGAAGCCGGCGAGCGCCACCGCGAAATCGCGTGGGCTAAGCACGGCGCTGGTCCAGACCGGATTGTAGAGCGCAGCACCGAGAATGCCGACGACGGCGGCATTGGTGCCGCGCATCGCGGCCTGAGCGGTGGGATGCAGGCGCAGCGCATCCCAAAACGGCAGCATGCCGTAGACCAAGAGCAGCCCCGGCAGCGACAACGCGATGAGCGCGATCACGGCGCCGGCAAGACCGTTGGGAGGCGGCCCTGAGACGGCGCCGAGATAGGCTGCAAAGGTGAAGAGCGGGCCGGGCACGGCCTGCGCCATGCCGTAGCCGGCGAGGAAATCCGCGTTGCTGACCCAGCCCGGCGTGACGACCTCCGCCTGTAGCAGCGGCAGCACGACATGGCCGCCCCCGAACACCAGCGCGCCGGAACGATAAAACGCATCAAACAGCGCAAGCGCCTGGGAGCCGGTTTTGGCCGTCACCAGTGGCGTGATCAGGAATAGAATCGCAAACAGCACGAGCGCCGCGATGCCGTGTTGGGGCGATACGGAAAAGCCGAGCTGGCCGGTCGCCTCGGGTCCTTCTCCGCGGCATAGCCAAAGCCCGGCCAGCGCGCCGAGCGCGATGGCGCCGATCTGGCCGAACGATCCGCCGATGAAAACCACGATCGCGACGGCCGCGAGTGCGATGGTTGCCCGCTCTCGGTCCGGCGTCAGGTTCTTTGCCATGCCCCAGATCGCCTGTGCGACCACGGCGACGGCGACCAGCTTGAGGCCATGGAGCACGCCTTCGGCGAACGGACCGGTGAACGCGGTCGCGCCGAGCGCGAAGGCAAAGAGAATAATGGCCGACGGCATCGTGAAGGCGGACCACGCTGCCAGTCCGCCAAGCAAACCGTTGCCGTGCAGAATGCCGAGCGCGAAGCCGACCTGGCTGGAAGCCGGCCCCGGCAAGAACTGGCATAGCGCAACAATATCCGCATAGCTGCTTTCGCTCAGCCATTTCCGACGCTCGACAAACTCGGCCCTGAAGTAGCCGAGATGCGCGATCGGCCCACCGAACGATGTGAGGCCGAGTTTGAGGAAGGCGGCGAAAATCTCGGCGACACTGCCTGCGGACTTTTCCGCCATGCGATTCAACTCCAGTGTCGACTGAAAATACCGGGGGACTCACCAAGCGCTTGGGACGACTTTAGCAAGGAAGTAGATGCATATGGGCAACTTCAGCCGATCGGTCGTCCGCTGCACCCAGAAGGAGCGCTTCCAGGCGACCATCGCACATCTGAGAGATAACATCAGCAGGGTAATTGAAAGCGATGTGAGAGACTTCCGCAGAAGTTCTCATCTGCCTTATCAAGACGTTCGAGTGTTACGAGAAGAAAAATTGAAGCCGCTTGGCGCAAGCACTGATCGCGCGGGCCCGCTCGGCCACCGGTTTACTCGACATCGAGTTAACAACGTCTTCACCGGGTTTCTACGGAGCGGCATCGCCAGTTACCGTTCTGGAATGTCGCGATCAAGCCGACAACCGCTCACGCAACTTCGTGAAACGGTCGGCAGCAGCGAAAGCGCCTAGCCGAGATCGCTCTTCGCCAGATCCCACATCAGGCGGTAGATTCCGCTCGAGATGATCAGCGGCTTCAATGCGATATTGCCGGAAAACCGCAGCATCGCCGCAGGCACTGCGCCGACGTCAGTCGCATCGATTAGCACGAACCAGTCGCCGGCGCCCGGATCGGCCGCCGAGGGATCATCGGTGATCGGCTTCGAGAGCGCCGGATCGCTCTCGATCAGATGCAGGGAGATGATGCCGTCGAGCTGGGTAGGATCGAGCTGCTCGGCCAGCGCGGCACGCAGCTTGTCCTCGCCGCCGGCCTGAGGACGCAGCCTGACAATGCCGAGCGCCGCGCCGCGGCCGGTGCCGCGGCTGACCGTAATACGCGCTACCGCCCGGATCATGTTCTGGAAGCGGGCGATGTTGGCTTTCGACCACGCGGTCTGGTTCGCCAGCGCAGTGCGATAGGCCGGGCTGTCCAGCACCTCGAAGGTTTCGGTCGAGTAGAGGCTGAGATATTTCGGGTTGCCGTCATGGGCGACATAGCGACGGGCTTCGAGAAAGCCATCGATCGCGACGCGCTCCTCAATATGCTCGCGGTCGTACCAGCGATTGAATTCGGCTTCATGCACAGGGTCGATATTCATCGACGTCAGCAGCATGCCTTTTCCTGCCATCGGCATGTTCTTGTTTCCTATTTGCCAGTTCTGGATGCCATGTCCGCGATTGCTTTCATCACGGCATCGCGAACGCCGGGGTCATACAGCGTGTGCCCGGCGCCCTCGACAAACCGGATTTCCGCCTCGCGCCATTCGGCCGCAAGTGCGTGCGAGATCGCGGGCGGGCAGAGCAAGTCGTACCGGCCCTGCACGATGATGCCGGGGATACCGGCAAGCTTGCCCGCTTCACGTAGCAACTGCTCCGGTTGCATGAAGCAGTCATGGGCAAAGTAATGCGCTTCCATGAACGGCGTCGTCGGCAGGCCCCGCGACGAACTGAGCGCCGCCAGATCAAGGCGCGTGCGGTTCGGCGTGTGTTCGGAAAGGATACGTTCGGTCTCGCCCCAGGCCCGCGCCGCGGGAATATTCACGTCGGGATTGGGATCGAGGATCCTGCGGAAATAGGCTTGCAGTGGCTCGGCGCGTTCATCTTGCGGCAACACGCTGATGAAGTCGTCGTAAAGGCCGGGGTAAAACCTTGGCAGCGTGTTGAGAAATCCGTTTTCGATTTCCTGGATCGTGCCGAGGAAGGTCGCGCGCAGCACGATACCGGTGACACGGTCGGGATGGGCCTCTGCATACGCCAGCGCCAGCGTTGCACCCCAGGAGCCGCCAACGATGATCCAGCGCTCGAAGCCGAATTTCTCGCGGATCATCTCGATGTCCGAGATCAGGTGCGGCAGCGTGTTGGCCTCACGGCCGCCCTTGGGCCGGCTGCGGCCCGCGCCGCGCTGGTCGAATAGCACGGCATGAAAGCGTTCGGGATCGAACAGCCGGCGATGGTCCGTCTGGCAGCCGCTGCCGGGCCCGCCATGCAGATAGACTGCGGGAATGCCGCCGGATCGGCCGACGCTTTCGACATAGATTTCGTGGCCGTCGCCGACCGCGAGATGCTCCGAGGTCAGCGGGGCAAACGGATCGGCGCGTTGGATGGATTTGCCGGCGTCGGCGTCAGGCGCCATGCTCGCGTTCCGTCTCGAGCGTGCCGCCGGCGAAATTGCGGTAGAGGAAGCGGTCCTGGTGCGCGGCGGCCTCGCGCTCGGCCTGCCTGAAAATCTCCTCATGCCGCGGCGACAGCGTGCAAGCCGGGTCGGTATTGCCGGCATCGCCGGTCAGCGCAAAAGCCTGGCAGCGGCAGCCGCCGAAATCGATTTCGCGGAATTCGCAGCTCTTGCACGGCTCGGGCATCCAGCCGGTACCACGGTAGCGGTTGAAGGCTTCGGAGTTCTGCCAGATCCAGGCGATCGAATGGTTCGAGCGCACGGATTCGAATTCGAGCCCGGTGATGCTTTCGGCGGCGTGGCAAGGCAGCACCTTGCCGGCTGGCGAGATGTTGAAGAATTGCCGGCCCCAGCCGCCCATGCATTTCTTTGGCCGCAGCGCGTAATAGTCCGGCACCACATAGTCGATGGCGAGAATGCCCTTCAGGCGTGTCGCGGCTTCCTCGACGATGCGGCTGGCCTCCTCGATCTGTTCGAGCGTCGGCATCAGCGCTGCGCGGTTCTTCAAGGCCCAGCCGTAATACTGCACGTTGGCGACCTCGAGCCGGTCGGCGTCGAGATCGACCGCCATCTGGATGATGTCGGGGAGCTGATGCAGGTTCTGGCGATGCATGACCGCATTCACCGTCAGCGGCAGGTCGAGCTCGCGCGTCCATTTCGCGACCTCAAGCTTTTTCTCATGCGCGTTTTTCAGCCCGGCGACACGATCTGCGATGACCGGCTCGTTGCCCTGAAAACTGATCTGCACATGGCAGAGCCCGGCATCGGCCAGCGCCGAAAGCTTTTCCTTTGTAAGCAGTACCGCCGATGTGATGAGATTGCTGTAGAGCCCGACATCGGTCGCATGCTGCACCAATTCCACCAGGTCCTTGCGCGCGGTCGGCTCGCCGCCGGAGAAATGGATCTGCAGCACGCCGATTTCGGCGAGTTCGCTCAAGACCCTCTTCCATTCATCGGTCGTCAGTTCGGCGCCCGCACGGTCGAGCTCGACCGGATTGGAGCAATAGGGGCATTGCAGCGGGCAACGATGCGTCAGCTCGGCGAGCACGGCGAGGGGAATGCCGAACGTTTCCGCGGTCGAACGTTGTGACTCCAGAACCGCGAGCCCGTCGCTCGGGGCGGCGGTGCCGGCTGTTTTGCTATCGGCGAGAATGTCGCTCATGACGTCTTCTCTCGCGCTTCGGTCAGAAAGCCCTTGTCGGCGAGGTCTTGCAGCATCGCGATGACGTCGGTGGCGATCGCATCGCGGGGGGCTGTGTACTTGACCGTGAGCTGGTCGATGATATCAGCCACGCTGCGCACGCCGTCGCAAAGCTGCAGCACCTCGACTGCGATCTCGTCCGGCGCCAGCACGCGCTCCGGCGCCAGGATCACCCAGACCTGCCGCGTCTCATCGAATCTCAGCCTTGCGTGCCGCGGCAATTTCGGCCGGCTCGCCTCGCTGACACTGATGTTGCGGCTCAATGCCATGGTTAGTCCCCTTTGGGCACGAACGCGCCGGGCGGAATGTGGCCGTCGACATAGGCATGATACAGCGCGTCGAGCTGAACCCATAGCACATTGGTCTTGAAGATCAGCGCGTTGCAGACCGCCTCGCGCTCCGCCTGCGTCTTCGCATTGGCCTTGACGTATTGCAGCGCGAAGCCGGCATCACGCGGCGCCTGCGTCAGGCGGCGGCTGAAATAGCTCATGATCTCAGGATTGACGAAATTGTAGTGCTGCAGCATGCCGGAGATGCGCTCCTCATGCAGGTTCGGCGCAAACAACTCCGTCAGCGAGGAGGCAATGGCCTCCAGCGGCGTCCGATCGCGGCAGAAATGCACATAGGCTTCCACCGCAAATCGCGTCGCGGGCAGGATGCCTTCAGTGGATTCCACATAGGCAGTATCGAGCCCGAGGCCCTCCGTCAGTTTCAGCCAGCGTTCGATGCCGCCCTCGGAGCCGATATCGCCATCATGATCCTCGATCCGGCGCCGCCATTCGATCCTGGTGGCACGGTCGCGGAACCTGGAGATCACCATCGCGTCCTTCAGCGGGATCGTGCTCTGGTAAAAATAGCGGTTCAGCGCCCAGGCCTGCACCTGTCCCTTGTTGAGCTCGCCGCCGTGCAGCAGCCGGTGGAATGGGTGCAGATTGTGATAGCGCGTGGCGCCGATGTGGCGAAGCATCGCTTCGAGTTCCTCGGCATTATTGAGCGTGACGCCCTTGCCGATCGACAACGCGGTCATTCCGCTGGTAGGCACCACATTCACAGCGTGATCTCCGTTCCGTCTGCTGGAATCTGCCAGCCTGCCTGTTCCAACGCTTTTCGCTCGTCCGAGCCGGAGAGAAGGGCAGGGTTGGAGTTGTTGATATGCAGGAACATCTTGCGGCCGATATCGACGCCGGCAAGGCTCGCGATAGCTCCCTGTTCACCCGACATCGCAATATGACCCATGCTCTGTCCCGTCTTGGCGCCGAGGCCTTGGACGATCAATTCATCGTCGCGCCACACCGTGCCGTCGAAGAATACGAGCGCGGCGCCCTTTAACCGCGACTTGAGATCGTCGGTCATCCGCGCACAGGCGGCCAGGAAATAGAAATACTTGCCGCTTGTCTTGTCCAGAATGCGAAGCCCGAGCGTATCGCCCGCGGCGTCGCCGCCCTCCGGATGCACCTTGCCCTCGAGATACCACGCGCCCTTGCCGGGAACCGCAAAGGGAAGGATTTCGATGCCCGAGGGCGAGCCGTCGGGGAGGGCTGGCTCGAAGGCCTGATCGATTTCGATCGGCCGCCGCTTCACGTTCTTTTCGCCCAGCACGTTAAAGATGCTGTTGGAACGCAAAATCGCAAGCACCCGCTCATGCGCGTAGAGCGTAAAAGGTGAGCCCTCGCGCATCGACAACAGCCCAGCGACCGCATCGATTTCACCATTGGTCAGGATGACGCCAGCGACCGGGCTGTGACGCAATTGGCCTGCCTTGGGATGAAGCTGCGGCGTCGCAATGAGCTGCTGACGGAGGTCCGGAGAGGCGTTGACGAGGTACCAATGCTCGCTATCGGCGCTGACCGCAATTGAAGCCTGCGTGCTCCGCAATTCCGGATTTTCGCTTCGTGCTTTCCGGCACACCGGACATCCGCAGTTCCACTGCGGAACACCGCCGCCGGCCGCGGCGCCCAGGACGACGACGCGTAGCATGATCCGTCTCCTGGCAACTCTGAAACCTATCGAAATAAACCCGGGCGCCAGGCCCGGGAGCAAACGGCATGAGGTGGACTGCGACCTGGCGACGCGTCTCCCTGTTCGGGACGGCACCAGCCCGGCGGTCCACCCTCATGATATCGTGAATTTGCGCTATCGCTTACTTGCGGGTGGCGCACATATACATGTTGATTTCCATGCCCACCGGCACTTCGACGATCTTCGGTACTTTCCAAGCCATTTGGCTCTCCTTTTGCTACCGGACGAATTCCGCCCTGAGAAGTTAAGGTAGCGCGGATCAAAAAGTTCGTCAGTTAAATTTTCGCAAGGAAGTTGAGGACGCTATGCTGCGTTGCGAAACGGGAGTTGCAGGGCAATTGCTGGGAACTTCCGGTCAAAACAACGTGGGATCAGGTGTTTCCCGGTTGTTTGAGACGTTGCGAATGACGATGCTGGGTTGCGGCGCTGCGCGCGCCGCATAAAGAGAGCCTGTTCAGAAATGCGGTCTCCAGTCTGTGAGACCCCCAACGAAAGTGAACTGTCCGCCGATGCCGCGATATTATTTCAACACCCGTATCGGCGATGAGCTGATTTCCGATCCCGAGGGCGAAGTGCTCCACGATCCCGATCGCGCCTGGGAAATGGCCCGCGCCATGATCCGCGAACTGCTTAAGACGGATGGCGCCGAGGGTGCGCTGCTCAGCGCCACCATCGAAGTCACCGACGATGACGGCGAGATCGTGCTGGAGTTTCCATTCTCCGAAGCGATTCTCGACGCGCCCGGCGGTCCCATCACTAGGCACTGACGGCGCGAACCGAAGGCTTCGCACTGCGTTTTGTTAGCGGTGCAACCTGCGCGCGGTATGTTTCCGATTGCACACCGGTAGCCAAATATGGAGAGTGCCGGCCGGGAAAGCCTCCGGCGCTGGCGTCATATCGGCCCGCGCAAAGAGAAGGGCTTCCGCCAGGGAGAACGCCCATGATGAACTACGTGTCGGTGCCGCGCGGCCTGTTGCTGTCCGGCGCCTTCTTGACCGCCTTCACGCTGAATGCCGCTGCCCAGCAGGCCACCGATCCGCCGGTTGCCGCCCCGCCGCCTTCCACGGCGCCGGCCGCCGGCGCGCCGCCCCCCGCCGGGACTGCGGCCTCACCCACGCTTCCGCCGGGGTCGCCGTTAATCGGACGTCCCGCGGGCAATGATGCCGCCGCCAAGCTTGCGCCGATCGCGCCGCCACCGATTCCGGCTGCACCGGACAAATTGCCGATAGCGAAGCTGAAGGTGCCGGCCGGCTTCAACATCGAAGTCTATGCCGCCGGCATGGCGAACGCCCGCTCACTCGCGCTCGGCGACAAGGGCACGGTGTTCGTCGGCAGCCGCCTGGTCGACAAGGTCTATGCCATCGTCAACAAGGACGGCAAACGCGAGGTCAAGGTGCTGGTATCAGGCCTGTACCGGCCGAACGGCGTCGCCTTCAAGGATGGCACGCTCTACATCGCTGAACTGTCCAAGATCTCCAAAATCGAGAAGGTCGAAGACAATCTGGATAACCCACCGAAGCCAACCGTGATCTTCGATAAGCTGCCGAAGGACGAGGCCCATGGCTGGAAGTTTATCGCCATCGGTCCCGACAACAAGCTCTACGCTCCCGTCGGCCAGCCCGGCAACAATGTGCTCAACGATGACGAGCATGGCCTGATCCGCCGGATGAATCTCGACGGTTCAGGCGCGGAAGTGATCGTTCGCGGCGTTCGCCACACCGTCGGCTTCGATTGGCATCCTGAGACCAAGCAGCTCTACTTCACCGACAACGGCCGAGACTGGATGTCGGAAGACGTGCCCGAGGACGAGCTGAACCGGATTACCAAGGTCGGCGAACATTTCGGCGCACCGTTCTGTCTGCAGGGAAATATCGTCGATCCCGAATTCGGCTGGGGTAAATCCTGCAGCGAATACACCGCGCCCGTCGGCCTCTTGGGTCCGCATTCAGCAGCGCTCGGCATGCGCTTCTACACCGGCAACATGTTCCCGAAGGCCTACAAGAACGTCGCCATCATTGCCCGGCACGGCTCTTGGAATCGCACCAAAAAAATCGGCGGCGACGTCGTCATCGCCAAGCTGAACAAGGACGGCACGATGAAGTCGATGGAGCCGTTCCTCACCGGCTTCCTGGAAGACAACAAGTATATCGGTCGCCCGGTCGATGTGCTGCAGATGAAGGACGGCTCGCTCCTGGTCTCCGACGACTACAACGGCGCCGTCTACCGCATCACCTACGGCAAGCCAAAGATGGCGGGGAAGTAGTAGCCTCAGCCGTCATTGCGAGCGAAGCGAAGCAATTCACGCCTCAACGCGGAGATAGATGGATTGCTTCGTCGCTTCAGCGCAAAATTGCATCGCAATTTTGTCGCGAGCTCCTCGCGATGACGTCGGTGTCTGGAGTTGGCCGATGCGCAAAACAATGACGATGCTGGCGTTCGCTTTGATCGCGGCCACAGCCAACGCCGAACCGATCGAACAACGCATCGCGCCATGCCTCGCCTGCCATGGCGAGAACGGCCAATCGCAAACCGAGAACACGCCCTCGCTGGGCGGCCAGCAGGCGCCTTATACGCTGATCCAGCTCTTCATGTTCCGCGAGAAGCTGCGCACCTTCGAGCCGATGAACGAGATGGCGAAGCCGCTGACCGACGACGATCTGCGCCTGTTCTCCGACTTCATTGCCAAAATGCCAAAGCCTGCTCCGCCAGGGGAAAATGTCGATCCAGCGCGGATGCAGCGCGGCCAGGCGCTGGTGCAGCAGCACCGCTGCGATACCTGCCACAACCCCGACCTGTCCGGGAAGGAGAACGTCCCGCGCATCGCCAACCAGCGCGAAGACTATCTTGCCAAGACGCTTACCGAATACAAGGACAACAGCCGCCACGGCTACGATGCCAGCATGGCCGACGTGATGGCGCCGATTGCGGCAGACCAGATCGCCGATCTCGCCCATTACATTGCCCACGTGCGCTAGCTTTAATCTCGCTCTCCCCGCGAAGAACGGGGAGAGGGAGATGGGGCCCGCTACTCCGAATTTCCGGACGGCTCCCCGCTGGCATTGCCGTTCGCCCGGCGCTACAAGGGCGGCAATCGGATGGAGTTTTGCATGCAAGATCTATGGCGCCTGTCGGCTGCGGAAATGGCCTCGCTGATCAAGGCGAAAAAGGTCTCGGCGAACGAGGCGGCAACCGCGGCGCTGGCGCGGCTTGACGCGGTCAATCCCAGGATCAATGCCGTCGTCGACCACCGGCCCGAGGACGTCCTGGCACAGGCTTCCGCCGTCGATGCCGCGATCGGGCGCGGCGAAGACGTAGGTGCCCTTGGCGGCGTGCCTGTGACGGTGAAGGTCAATATCGACCAGCAGGGCTATGCCACCACCAACGGCTTAAGGCTGCAGCGCGACGCCATCGCGAAGAGCAACAGCCCGGTGATCGACAATCTCCGCAAGGCCGGCGCGGTCATTCTGGGGCGCACCAATTGTCCGGCCTTCTCCTATCGCTGGTTCACCTCCAATCTCATCCATGGCGACACCAAGAACCCGCGCGATCCCGCGATCACGCCGGGCGGCTCGTCCGGTGGCGCCGGGGCTGCGGTTGCGGCCGGCATCGGGCATATCGCGCACGGCACCGACATCGCGGGATCGATCCGCTATCCGGCTTACGCCTGCGGCGTGCACGGCCTGCGGCCGACCATGGGCCGCATCGCGGCATTCAACGCTGCGCTGCCCGAACGGCCAATCGGGCCACAGATCAGCGCGGTCTCGGGCCCGCTGGCCCGCACCATCGGCGACATCAGGATCGCGCTGGCGGCGATGTCGGCGCGCGATTATCGCGATCCCTGGTGGGTGCCGGCGCCGCTGGAAAGCCCGGCGATGCCGAAGCGTGTCGCGATGTGCCTCAACCCTGACGGCCTCGATCCCGTCCCCGAAGTGAAGGCTGCGGTCACCGATGCCGGCAAGCGGCTGGAGCGGGCGGGATGGATCGTCGAGGAAATCACCGATACACCGCCGCTGCTCGAGGCCGCCGATCTCCAGACCAAGCTCTGGCTCGGCGACGGATATGAGGCGCAGCTCGAAGCCGCCGAGCGCGAAGGCGATCCCGGTGCGCTCGCCTGCCTGCGCGGCAATCGCGCCAAGGTGCATCCGTTCGACCTCTCGAAAGCGCTGACGCGGCGCGCGACCTTGACACGCGAATGGCTGGCATTCTTCGAAAACTACGCCGTGCTGCTGATGCCGGTCTCCGGCGAATTGCCGTTCCCCGATCAGCTCGATCTCAGGGACGAGGCGTCGTTTGCGCGCGTCTGGCATGCGCAATTGCCGCAGATCGCCATTCCCTTCATGGGGCTGCCCGGGCTAACCGTGTCGACCGGACTGGTCGGACGCGTTCCTGTCGGCGTGCAGCTGGTTTCCGGGCGTTACCGCGAGGATTTGTGTCTCGCTGCGGGCGAGGCAATCGAAGCCGGCGGAACGCCGTCGGCGGCGATTGATCCGGCGAGCTGAACAGAGAGGACCATGCCAGGCGTTTATGATTTCACGGCGCAGTCGCTTGCCGGTGAAGAAGTTCCGCTGAAGCGGTTCGAGGGGCAGGTGCTCCTGATCGTCAACACCGCGAGCGCCTGCGGATTTACGCCGCAGTATAAAGGCCTGGAGCAGCTGCATCGTGACTTCGCGCTACGCGGTTTTGCGGTGCTCGGCTTTCCCTGCAACCAGTTCGGCAGACAGGAGCCGGGCGATGCGAGGCAAATCGAGGAGTTCTGCGCAAGCAAGTATGACGTGACGTTTCCGATGTTCGCCAAGATCGACGTCAACGGTGCCCAAGCGCATCCGTTGTTCAACCATCTGAAGAACGCGAAATCGGGATTATTGGGACCATCGATCAAATGGAATTTCACCAAATTCCTGGTCGACCGGTCGGGCAGGGCGGTGGCGCGTTACGCGCCGACTGCGACGCCCGAAGGATTAAGAAAAGAAATCGAGGCACTGCTGTGAGCGAGAACGACAAGTCGATGAGCGACCAATTTCCCGACCGCCTCTCGGTCGATCCGAACAGCCCGTACTACAATGCCGACATCCTCGCGCGCGACGTCGGCATTCGCTTCAAGGGCATTGAGAAGACCAATGTCGAGGAATATTGCATCAGCGAGGGCTGGGTGCGCGTCACCGCCGGCAACGCCAAGGATCGTCACGGTAACCCGCTGACGATCAAGGTGCACGGCCCGGTCGAGCCGTATTTCCGCGATAAGCCGAAGTCCTGAGGCGGGATCTCTCAGCCGTCATTGCGAGGAGCGAAGCGACAAAGCAATCCATGTCTCCGCCTGCGGTGCTATGGATTGCTTCGCTTCGCTCGCAATGACGGTGCGGAGCTCGCGCCGTACCCATTCTCGCCACTGAAAGTGACCACCATGTCGGTCCGTATCGTCGACGTCTGCGAGGTGACAAAACCGATCTCCTCGCCGATCCGCAACGCTATATCGACTTCACCAAGATGACGACGAGCCTCGTTGCCGTCGTCACCGACGTTGTACGCGACGGCAAGCGCGTCGTCGGCTACGGCTTCAATTCCAACGGTCGCTACGGTCAGGGCGGGCTGATCCGCGAGCGCTTTGCGCCGCGCCTGAAGGAGGCCGACCCGAAGACTTTGCTCGACGCCAGCGGGGACAACCTCGACCCTGACAAGGTCTGGGCGGCGATGATGGCGAATGAAAAGCCCGGCGGCCATGGCGAGCGCTCGGTTGCCGTCGGCACCATCGACATGGCGGTGTGGGATGCGGTCGCGAAGATCGCCGGCAAGCCGCTGTTCCGCCTGCTCGCCGAGCGCCATGGCCGGGAAGCCAATCCGCGCGTGTTCGTCTACGCCGCCGGCGGCTATTACTATCCCGGCAAGGACCTGGCCGCACTGCGCGGTGAGATGCGCGGCTATCTCGACCGCGGCTACAATGTCGTGAAGATGAAGATCGGCGGCGCGCCGATGGCGGAAGACCGCGAGCGCATCGAGGCCGTGCTGAAGGAGATCGGCAACGAGGCGCAACTCGCCGTCCACGCCAACGGCCGCTTCGATCTGGAGACCGCAATCGCCTACGCCAAGATGCTGCGGGAATATCCGCTGTTCTGGTACGACGAGGCCGGCGATCCCCTCGACTTTTCGCTACAGGCCGCGCTCGCCGAATTCTATCCCGCACCGATGGCGACCGGTGAAAACCTGTTCAGCCATCAGGATGCAAGAAATCTGATCCGCTATGGCGGCATGCGCCCTGATCGTGACTGGCTGCAGTTCGATTGCGCGCTGTCCTATGGTCTGTGCGAATACCAGCGCACGCTGGCGGTGCTGAAGACATACGGCTGGTCGCCGAGCCGCTGCATCCCGCACGGCGGCCATCAGATGTCGCTCAACATCGCGGCCGGCCTCGGCCTTGGCGGCAACGAGAGCTATCCCGACCTGTTCCAGCCCTACGGCGGTTTTCCCGATGGCGTGCATGTCGAGAACGGTCATATCACCATGCCTGATCTCCCCAGCATCGGCTTCGGGGGGAAATCCGATCTCTACGCGTGAGATGAAGGCGCTGGCGGCGTAGGGCTGGATGCCATAGGAAAGACCGGAATCAGCGGCCTGGACAGGGCGTTCGCCCTGCCGCCGATCGTGGATTTCCAGGCCGCCAGTTTACCGTTTATCCATCGTTGAAGGACGCCGCGATCTTGGCCAGCACGCTTCCCCAACTCTCTCTCGCAAAGGACAAGATCCGGGTCTTGCTCCTTGAAGGTGTCAACGACAGCGCCGCGCAGATGATCGAGGCTGCCGGCTATTCCAACATGACACGGCTGTCCAAGGCGCTCGAAGGCGATGCGCTGAAAGAAGCCATCAAGGGCGTGCATCTGCTCGGCATCCGCTCGCGCACGCAAATCACCAAGGATGTTCTCGACGCCGCGGACCGCCTGATTGCGGTCGGGTGTTTCAGCGTCGGCACCAACCAGGTGGACCTCGACGCCGCGCGCCGCAGCGGGATTCCGGTGTTCAACGCGCCGTTCTCCAATACGCGCAGCGTGGCCGAACTTGTGATCGGCGAGATCGTCATCCTGCTGCGCCGGATCGTCGCGCGCTCCAACGCCGCCCATGAGGGCCGGTGGGACAAGTCGGCCGACGACAGCTATGAGGTGAGGGGCAAGACGCTCGGCATCGTCGGTTACGGCAATATCGGCTCGCAGCTCTCCAACCTCGCGGAAGCGATGGGCATGCGGGTGATTTTCTATGATCACACCGACAGGCTTCGTCACGGCAACACCGAGCCGACGGCGAGCCTGCATGAGCTCTTGGCGCAAAGCGACGTCGTGAGCCTGCATGTACCGGAAACTCCCGCCACGCACGGGATGATTGGGCGCGATGAGATTCGAGCGATCAAGCATGGGGCGTATTTCATCAACAACAGCCGCGGCACGGTCGTGGACCTCGAAGCGCTGGCCGAGGCACTGCGCGAAAACAGGCTTCGCGGCGCCGCGGTCGATGTCTTTCCGGTCGAGCCGCGCTCGAACGTCGAGCGCTTCGTGTCGCCGCTGCAGGGGCTGGAGAACGTCATTCTGACGCCGCACATCGGCGGTTCGACCGAAGAGGCGCAGGAGCGAATCGGCGCCGAAGTCGCGCGCAAGCTGATCGAGTACAGCGATTCCGGCTCGACCATGGGCGCCGTCAACTTCCCGCAGGTTCAATTGCCGACGCGGCCGTCAGGCACGCGTTTCATTCAGGTGCAGCGCAACGTGCCGGGCATGCTCGGGCGTTTGAACGAAGTGCTCGCGCGTCATGCCGTCAACATCGCCGCGCAATATTACGAGACCGCCCACGACGTCGGCTACGTGGTGCTGGACGTCGATGCGTCTGCCGCCGACGGCCAGCGCGTGCTCGCCGACATCCGGGCGCTGGAAGGCACCATCCGCGCCCGGTTGCTCTATGAGTACAAGGCCTGAAGGCGCTGGCGGCTTGACACACGGTGTCATCGTCCGCCTTGTGCGCAATTGCGCACTGGGGCGGACGATCCAGTACGCCGCGGCTTCTCGGCTTATCTCTGACGTCGGCGAATACTGGATGCCCGCCGGAGCCTGTCATCGGGCTCGCCGAAGGCGAGACCCGGTGGCGGGCATGACGAGAGAGGTAATGGGTGCGATCGTAGGTCCACGATCAGCCCTCGGCCAACAGCCCCTTGTCGATCGCCGATTGCCGGTTCCTGAAAATCGCCATCGCGGTCTTCATCCGCAGGAAGCCGAACTTCGCGTAGAACGGCTCGCGGCCGGCGACCGCATAGAGGATGATCTTCGCGTGCCCTTGTGACTTGGCGAGCAGCCGTTCGATGATCTGTTTGCCGAGGCCTGTTCCCTGATGGCTCGGCAGCACCGCCACGTCGCAGAGATACGCGCAATCGCGTCCATCAGCCAGGACACGGCCGGCGCCGACGAGGCGGCCATTGTCGCGGGCAAAGCAACAGAACATGCTATTGCCGAAGACGATTTCCAGGTCGACCGCGTTCTTGTTGCCGAGCGGCGCTGCGCGATACAGCGCCTCCAACTCGCGCCAGTCCACGCCCTCTCGGCTATCGCTCCAGTCGATCATCGCCGCATGAGTCCAATAAGGGTTACGAAAATAAAACGCGCCTACGACAGCCGCATATCCAGGAGCCGCCGTCCCTCGTTCTTCAGCAGCTTCTTCACCGCGCTGGAGGCCGCGATCTCGCCCTGGTTGGCGTAGGCCTCATGGTTCTTCTCGATGTCCTCGAGCCGGTAGAGATAATTGACCATGATACTTGCGGATTCGCGCAGGCCCTTGGGCGAGAGATCGCCGAGCCAGTTGATCTTCTCCAGCCGTGCGCCGTTGCCGATATGGAAGCGGGCGACCGAATCGACCAACCGTCCCTTTGACGTGCGCGCTTTCAGGAAATAATGCGCGGCAAGCGGCTCCAGCACGGCGCGCAGTTGCGCGGTCAGTTCGGCATTTTCGAACCAGTCCGGCTTATCGAGGACTTCCAGCAGCGCCCGTTCCTCCTCACTGAGCGGAACGTCGTCGGCCTTCTTCAGCCATTGCATGAAGCCGGGCACCGGCGACAGCGTGATGAACGTATCGAGCTTCGGTAATTCGCGCCGCAATTCCTCGACCACCTGCTTGATCAGGAAGCTGCCGAAGGAAATGCCGCCAAGCCCCTTTTGCGTGTTCGAGATCGAATAGAATACGGCGGTGCGCGCGCGTTCGATCGGCACCGGCTGACGCTCGGCGGCAAGCAGCGGCGCGATCGCGGTCGGGATGGCCTCGGTCAGCGCCACCTCGACGAAAATCAGCGGCTCGTCGTTGAGCTGCGGATGGAAGAAGGCGTAGCAGCGGCGGTCGACCGGGTCGATGCGGCGGCGCAGATCGTTCCAGTCGCGGATTTCGTGCACGGCCTCGTAACGGATGATCTGTTCCAGAATGTTGGCCGGCGTCGACCAGTCGATCCTCCGCAGCACGAGAAATCCCCTGTTGAACCAAGAAGACAGTAGATGGACCATGTCGCGGTCGAGCGCGGCCAAATCCTTGTTGCCCTTCATCAGGGAAAGCAGATCGGCGCGCATCGCCACGAGATCGCTGGTGCCGCCTGGCGCGCGGTTGAGCCGCCGGATCAGCTCCTGCCGCCGCGGCTCGGAAGCAAAGTGAAGGTCGCTGGCGTCAGAGTCGTTCGGCTGGTTGCGCCAAGTCTCGATTGCTTGCGACAACTTCTCACGGTCGGGCCCAAAGTCGCGGGCGATCGTCTCGAAGAAGGTCAGGCGTCCGGCGGGGTCGAGATCGTGGTAGCGGTCGAGCACATCGCGCGCCATCGCCGTGCCGGACGCTTCGCCGCGGCCCGACAACAGCGCCTCGCATAATTCGATCAATTCCGACGCATCCTGACCATCGTCGGATGGTCCGCCGGCACGCCGAAGCAGCGTGCGGCCGCGCTCTGATATCGTGGCTAACAGATCGGAGAAGAAGGCATTGGCCATGTGGCGGGTCGAATCCAGCGGGGGTTTTGCGAACCTTAGACGGAATTTAGAATTGTGCCGATCACAATCAAGATCACCCAAGTCGTCATGCCCCGCGTATGCGGGGCATCCAGTACGCCGAGGCCTATCAATTGGTCGCTACGGTCTCTGGAATACTACATTACCCGATTTCGCGGGTAATGACGACAATACGATGTCATCGCTTCACGCCTTGCCGGCGAATTCCGTCGGTGTCTTGCCGGTGACCTGCCGGAAGGCGTGAGAGAACGCAGGGACACTGGCATAGCCCAGATCCGAGGCGAGCTGCTTGACGGAGACGCCGGCGTGCGTCGACAGTTTCTCGATCGCCGCTACAATCCGCGCGCGCTGGCACCAGCTCTTGAAGCTCAATTGCGTCTCCGACGAGAACAGCCGCGACAGCGTCCGCGCCGAGGTGCCGACCTCGCTCGCCAGGTTCTCGATTTCGTGGTCGGCAGTCGGGTCGGCGAGCACGATGTGGGCGGCGCGCCGGCAGCGCGGCTCACGCGGCAGCGGGATGAAAGTCGCGGAATCCTCGGCGCGATCGAGCTCCATCATGGCGAGCCGCAGCAAGAGCGCGGTTCGCTCAGGGTCGCTGCGGTCATCGAACAAAGCGAGAATCGTCTGGTGCAGGAGCGGCGACACCCGCACCACGAATTCGGCCTCGAGACTGTGGCTGCGCACCTCGCGCCTCAGCCAGTCGAGCTCGAAGTAGAGCGTGCGCATCTCGATGTCGGCGAGCACGTCGATCGCATGTTCGGATAGTGCAGGGACCCACACCGCGCGGTCCGGCGGCACCAGCCAGCGGCCGTTCGGCGTCGTCACCTGCATGGTGCCCTTCGCCGCATAGACCAGTTGCGCCTCCCGGTGCATGTGGGTCTCGATCCGAAAGCCCTTCCGATAGCTGTTGGCGATCATGTGGATGCCGTCGCCGGTCGAGGTGCGGCGCCCGAGAATAGCGGCAATTGGCTTTTCGGCGATATTCATTGGCGACATCCCGTCAGGACTACCCCGTATAACCTATTTCGCAACATTGCGGGATTCGGGAATCGACCATGAACAGCCCCAGTCGGGTGATCACCTTCGTTAACGCCGCCCACTTCATCGACCATTATTCGATGCTGATTTTCGCTGCCGCCGTCATCATCATGGGCCCGGCGCTTGGCATGGCCTATTCGGAACTATTGCCTTACGCCACCCCGGGCTTCGTGGCGTTCGGTGCCGGCTCGCTCGTCACCGGCTGGCTCGGCGACCGCTGGAGCCGCCGCCACATGATGGTGATCTTCTTCATCGGCATCGGCGCTTCGATGATCGCGGTCGGCTTCGTGCAGACACCGCTGCAACTCGGGGCCGCGCTGCTTGCGATCGGGCTGTTCGCCTCGATCTATCATCCGGTCGGCACCGCGATGATCGTGTCCTATGCCGACAAGCTCGGTCGCGAAATGGGCCTGAACGGCGTCTGGGGCAATCTCGGCGTCGCGTCGTCGGCGCTGGTCACCGGCGTGATCGGGCAGTATCTCGGCTGGCGCGCGGCCTTCATCATCCCCGGGATCATCACAATCCTGCTCGGTGTGGCCTTTGCACTGATGGTGGTGCACGAGAACCGCACCGGCACCCGGCAGGCGGCGGCGCAGGCGCGCGTGGCGAAGCAGGACATGTGGCGGGTGTTCTTGGCGCTATTGATCGTCGTGATCGCGATCTCCACCACCTTCAACGCCATCACGGTTGCGATGCCGAAACTGTTCGCCGAGCGGCTAGCCGGCATGACCGATAGCCCGGCCATGCTCGGGGTCATCGCGGCCGGTGTCTATGTCTTCGGCGCGATGACGCAGTACACCATCGGCAAGTTGATCGACCATTATTCGCTGAAGACCGTGATGCTGCCACTGTCATTTCTGCTGGCGCCATTCATGTATTTTGCGGCGACGCTGTCGAACCTGCCGCTGATCATCGCTTCCATCGGCATCGTGATGGGCGCGTTCGGGCAAGTCACGGTCAACGACGCCATGGTCGGCAAGTACACCACCGAGGAGTGGCGCTCGCGCGCCTATTCGGTGCGCTACTTCGTCGGCTTCACCGCGGCGGGCGCCTCCGTCGGTCTCGTGGCGTGGCTTTATGAGCAGGGCGGCTTTGCCACCATGCTGCAGGCGTTCGGCGCGCTATGCCTCTTGGTGATCGTGGCGGCGTTCATCCTGCCGCAGGAGATCAAGGCGCCGGCGGCGCAGACTGCGCCATGACGTCCTGCTGGCGGCGAGCTCACGGCGTCATCAAGCTGTCATAGGCGGCTGCGGCATGGATAGCGAGGCGTCGCCTCGGCCACCCGCGACGATTTGCTGCGGCGCAATAGCTCGACGAGAACGTAACTAGATCAAACAGAGCACTTGACCATGGCTACCCTCCTTGTGTGAGGTGCGCGCATGACCCGAATCCGGCTTTTCCTTTGCATCATTGCGATCTCGACGCCTTCGCTGGCGGCAGCGCAGCAGGCCATGAAGTTCGAGGAGGCTGGGGCCATGTTGGCCGCGAGCTGCGGCAAGGACATCGACGACAACTGCCGCGGCGTCAATCTCGACGCGACGCGGCTGCGGGAGTGCCTGAACCGCAACCAGGACGTGGTGTCTGCGAAGTGCAAGGCGGATTTTCCACAAGCGCTTGGCGCCATCCAGGCGCGCGTCACCGCGCGTACCTCGCTCGTCAAACTGTGCAATTGGGAATTGAACCGTTTCTGCGGCGAGGTTCGGACCGATCCCGTCAAGGGCCTGCAGTGCCTCCTGGAGTCCACCAAGAAGGCGACGCCGAACTGCAACAAGGCGATCAGCGCGGCGGGGTATCATTGATGCGTGGGGTAAGGAAACTGCGCGGCCTCGATCTCTTGCTGGGCGTCTCGGCCCTGTTTGCGTTGCCGATGGCGGTGGCACAGGCGCAAACTGCAACCTCGACCGCAGATATCATCGAAAAGCTCGCCGTCGATGGCGAGGCGGATATCGACATTGCCGCCTTGCGTCAGCAGGCCGCCGACCGCATCAAGGCGAGGGCAGATGCCCAGCCGCAAAAGCGGCCGCCGATCGCGCCGCAACTGACGAAGCTGCCGCAAGTCCGTTTCGATATCGTGTTCGATCAGGATTCTTCGCTCGTCCGGCCGGCCTCCTACCAGACCATCGGCACCATCGCGGACGCACTGACCGATCCAAAAACGCGGCCCTACCGCTATCTGATCGTCGACCATGTCGAAGCTGCCGGGCGGCGCGACCACAATCTGATCTTGAGCCAGCGGCGCGCCGACTCGATCCGTGATGTGCTGGTGAACACCTTCAAGGTGCATCCGAAGCGGCTGCAGGCGCTTGGGCTGGGTGAGGAACAGTTGCAGGATGTCAATCGCCCGGCAGCGCCTGCCAACGCGCGCGTACAGATCATTGCGATCGGCAAGTTCGAGACGGAGCCGGCAACGCCGGCCGCGGCGGCACAGAAAGGCGCGGCTGCAAAGAAGAAGCGCTGATCATCCTCGACAAGGATGAATGCGAGACGTGTCGCTGGGAGAGAGAAGGAGCCTTGCGATGTTCAATCAACTTTCGCCGCGGATAATCGGCCTCTTTCTGGGATGGACAGTGATGATGACAGCGCCCGCTGCGGCAGATGCGTTGAAGGATGAGATCGCGCCGACCGGCAAGCTGCGGGTGGCGATTGCGATCAGCCCGGCTGGCGGTGCGTTCTGGTCGACCAAGACCGAGACAGGTTATGCCGGCGTGCCGGTCGATCTCGGCAAGGCGATGGCGGAGCAGCTTGGCGTGCCCGTCGAATATGTCCCGCACAACAATTCCGGCCAGATCGTCGATGCGGCCGCGAAAGGCACCTGGGACGTCACCTTCCTGCCCAAAGATCCGGAGCGCGAAGGCAGGATGGCGTTCGGGCCGATCTACGAGGTTGCGGACGCGACCTACATCGTCAAGCCGGGCTCAACGATCACGAATTTCGCAACCCTCGATCAGCCGGGCGTCAGGGTCGCTGCCGTCAACAACACAACCACGATGCGCGGCGCGATCGCGCATCTGAAGAACGCCAAGGTGACCGGCTATCAGACCTATGACGAAATCTTCGGCCTGCTCAAGAGTGGTGAGATCGACGCGTTCGCGTTGTCGCGCGACCAGCTCAATGCCATGGCCAAGCAGATCCCGGGCACGCGTGTGCTCGACGAAACCTTCAAGCAGACGGTCACGGCAGTCGCCGTACCGCTCAATCGTCCGCAGTCGCTGGCGTTCGTGGTCAAGTTCATGAACGACGCGATCGCGAGCGGCACGCTGCGCAAGGCCTACGACAATAACGGCCTGAAGGACCGGCCGGTGCGGACGCAGACGAAATAGGCGGGGCGCGGCGTTGCGGCAGGCGCTAACATCTGTGCAACTGCACAAATACAAGGCATCGATCCTCGGCCAGGCACCGCGCGATAGGGCCATAACCACGTAAAAATACGCGCTTTTTTGAGCCAACGGCCCGATTTCGGGTTGGCACATCGATTGCTTAATCCTGTCTCAGTCAATGACGACTGCCGTCCTTTCGGATTGCCATGGCCAGCGTTGGCCGAAGGCGTTGGGATCAAGCAGCCTCGCGTGAGGCGCTTCGAGCAGTCTTCGGGACCACCACCTTACGATAGCTCGCGCATCCTTATCCCTGGGCGTGACCTGCGTCGTTCTGTGCCGCTCAAAGGCGGCATCGGATTCGTCGCGCACGAGGACGGCAAGATTTTTCACTCGATCGGTGCACGGCTGCGCAGCATCCGGCGCGCTTCAACCTTGTCTCGCAAAGGGGAATGGAATGGCCTATCTCGCGCCTTCGGAATTCGTGACCAAGATGGTCGACGCCGGAGAATCCAAAATCTTCATGTCGACGCGCGATACGGTCATCCGCGCCTACATGGCCGGGGCAATCCTCGCGCTCGCCGCGGCGTTTGCGATCACCATCAACGTGCAGACCGGCGTACCGATCGTCGGCGCCGCGCTGTTCCCAGTTGGCTTCTGCATGCTGTATCTGCTCGGCTTCGACCTGCTCACCGGCGTGTTCGTGCTGGCGCCGCTCGCGCTGATCGACAAGCGCCCGGGCGTGACGCTCGGCGGCGTGCTGCGCAATTGGGGCCTCGTCTTCATCGGCAATTTCGCGGGCGCCTTCACGGTCGCCGTGATGATGTCGATCGTGTTCACCTTCGGCTGGTCGCAGGCGCCGGACAAGGTCGGCCAGGTGATCGGCACCATCGGCGAAAGCCGCACCGTCGGCTATGCCGACCATGGCGCGGCCGGCATGCTGACGCTGTTCATCCGCGGCATGCTCTGCAACTGGATGGTTTCCGCCGGCGTCGTCGGTGCGATGATCTCCACCCATGTCAGCGGCAAGGTGATCGCGATGTGGATGCCGATCATGCTGTTCTTCTTCATGACTTTCGAGCATTCCATCGTGAACATGTTCCTGTTCCCGTCCGGTCTTCTGCTCGGCGGCAAATTCACCTGGTGGGACTATCTGATCTGGAACGAGATCCCGACCGTGGTCGGTAACCTCGTCGGCGGCCTCGCCTTCACCGGGCTGACGCTGTACGCGACCCACGTCAAGACTGGCCCGTCGCGCAGCGCGTCGGCTGCGGCATCTTCGCGGCCGTCCTCGCGCATTGCCGCTTGATCTTGAGATGAGGATGGGCCTCTCCTCGCAAGGGGAGAGGCCCATCGTCGTAAAGGGCGGGAATGCCGCGCGAGCTGAAAATATCGGTCGGACAATTTTCCGATAAGGGAGCTAAGGAAACCAACCAGGATTTCCATGGCGTCCTGATCCCGGACGAGCCGTTGCTCAGTCTCAAGGGCATTTCCATCGTGCTGGCCGACGGCATCAGTACGAGCAGGGTTTCCCGCGTCGCCGCGGAATCTGCGGTGAAGGGATTCCTGACCGACTATTACTGCACCTCGGAATCCTGGTCGGTGCGCACCTCGGCGCAGCGCGTGCTGGAGGCGACCAATTCCTGGCTGCATTCGCAGACGCGCAGCCAGTATGCCTATGACAAGGATCGCGGGTACGTCTGCACGCTCAGCGCCATCGTGATCAAGTCGACCACGGCGCATCTCTTTCATATCGGCGATTCCCGGATCTATCGCCTCTCCGGCAACTCGCTCGAGCAATTGACCAACGACCACCGCGTCGTCATTTCTTCCGAGCAGAGCTATCTCGGCCGCGCCCTTGGCGTGAATCCGCAGGTCGAAATCGATTACCTGACCTTCAAGGTCGAGAAGGGCGACGTTTTCGTGCTGGTGACCGACGGCATCTACGAGCATGTCGCCGACCGCGTCATTGCGCGGGCGATCAAGGATGGTGCGGCGGACCTCGATCAGGCGGCCAGGGCGATCGTCGAAATGGCGTTCGATCTCGGCAGCAAGGACAATCTCACCATCCAGATCGTCCGCGTCGACGAGGTGCCGGACGGCGCCGCGGCCGAAGTGTTCGCGCAGCCGCACGAGCTGCCGCTGCCGCCGCTTCTGGAGGCGCGCGCCGTGTTCGACGGCTACCGGATCGTCCGCGAGCTGCACGGCTCGAGCCGCAGCCACATCTATCTCGCCGTCGACATCGAGACCGACGCGGTCGTCACCATCAAGATTCCCTCGATCGACCTGCGCGATGATCCGGCCTACCTGAAGCGGTTCATGATGGAGGAGTGGGTGGCGCGGCGGATCGACAGTCCGCATGTGCTGAAGCCCTGCCTTTTGCAGCGCAAGCGCAACTTCCTCTATGTCGCAACCGAATATATCGACGGGCAGACGCTGACGCAGTGGATGATCGACAATCCAAAGCCCAGCCTGGAGACTGTGCGCGGCATCGTCGAGCAGATCGCCAAGGGCCTGCGCGCCTTCCACCGCAAGGAGATGCTGCACCAGGACATCAGGCCCGACAACATCATGATCGACGCCACGGGCACCGTGAAGATCATCGATTTCGGTTCGACGAAAATCACCGGTGTTGTCGAAGCCGAGCCGTCAGGCATGCGCAACGACATTCTCGGCACCCAGCAATATACCGCGCCCGAATATTTCCTCGGCGAGCGCGCCACGACGCGCTCCGACCTGTTTTCGCTCGGTGTCATCACCTATCAGATGCTGACTGGAAAATTGCCCTACGGCGCGCAGATCGCAAAGGCGCGGACGCGGTCGCAGTTCAGCAGGCTGGTCTACCGCCCGGCATCGCACGGCGACCGCGACATACCGCAATGGATCGACGGCACGCTCGAAAAGGCCGTGCACCCCAATCCCCTGAAGCGCTACGACAGTTTTTCGGAATTTTTGTTCGACCTGCGCCATCCCAACGCGAACTATCTCTCGACATCATCGACTCCGCTGATCGAGCGCAATCCGCTATTGTTCTGGAAGAGCACGACGGTCGTCCTGGCGCTCGCCGTGATCGTGCTGCTGGCGATGCAGCACATGCATCGGTGATACCTGTCATGCCCCGCTTCAGGCGGGGCATCCAGTACTCCGTGTCGTCAATTTTTCTTTCACAATGCGGGCTGCAGGGTACTGGATCGCCCGATCGACGTCGGGCGATGACAAGCCTAGTTCGTCGTGGCAATCGGATCCAGCCCGCTCTTGACGAGTTCGGGCCGCGCGGCGGGTGAAGCGAGGAACTTGATCAGCGCCTTGCCGGCGTCGGGCCCCTTGGAGACGCTGGCGATGCCTGCGGAAAAGACCGTGATCTTCTGCAACTCGTCCGGCAGCGGGCCGACAATGTCGATGCCTTCGACGGGCTTTAGTTCGCTCATCTGCTGGAAGCCGATCTCGGCCTCGCCATGGGCGACGATTTCGCCGACCGGCGTTGCCGGAATTTTCCGCGCCTTGCCCTGCATCGCCTCCTTGATGCCGAGCTTGTCGAACATCTCGGTCGAAACATAGACGCCGCTGGCACTGTCGGAATAGGCAATGGTCTTCGCTGCGAGCAGGGCACGCTTGACCGCATCCGCCGTAGAAATGTCCGGCTTCGGCGCGCCTGACTTCACCGCGATGCCGATCGGCGATTTGACGAGATCAACGCTGGTGCCGGCGGCGACCTTGCCCTTCTTGGCGAGATCCTCGAGCGCATAGCCGACCATGATCAGGACGTCGGCTGGCTCGCCTCGCTCCAGCCGCACGGGAATGGCATTCGTCGTCGTGCCCATCGACGGCCCATAGGCGGTCAGCACCTTGTGGCCCGTGCTGCGCTCGAATTCCGGCACCAGCGCCTTGTAGGCCGCCGACAATCCGCCCGAGATCATCACCCGCACCTCCGCGGCAGAGGCCGCGACGGTCAGCAGGAAGCTGCCGAGAATGGCGAGCGTGAGGGCGCGAAGAGATTTTGAAAGCCGCATGATGGTTCCTCCCGAGGCGACTCTTGAACGGCCTCCCTTGGAAGAATGTTAGCGTGAGGAGCAAAGCACAACTAGTTCGTCAATCGCGGTTCGTTCCCTCTCCCGCTTGCGGGGGAGGGCTAGGGTGGGGGTGCCGCCGCATAACGGATGCCAGCATTCCGGGAGAGATTTCCCCCACCCGCCGTGCTCTTCGAGCACGTCGACCTCCCCCGCAAGCGGGAGAGGTGACTACAGATCACGAGTTCACATGCACGAAATCCCGCAGCAGCGGATAGATCTCGTTATTCCAGCGCTTGCCGGAGAACACGCCGTAATGGCCGACGCCGGCCTGCATGTGATGCACCTTGCGATAGGCGCGCACGCCGGTGCAGAGGTCCTGTGCGGCGAGCGTCTGGCCGATCGAACAGATGTCGTCCTTTTCGCCTTCGACCGTCATCAGGCCCATGCGCCGGATCGAGGCCGGGTTCACCGGCCGGCCGCGATGCATCAGTCTGCCCTGCGGCAACAGATGCTCCTGAAACACGTCGCGTACCGTCTCGATATAGAATTCTGCCGGCAGGTCCATCACGGCAAAATATTCGTCGTAGAAGTTCTTGATGATTTCGGCCTTCTCCCGCTCGCCCTTCGCCAGGTGATTGGCGAGATCGATGTGCTGCTTGATGTGGCGCTCGAGGTTCATCGAGACGAAGGCGGTGAGCTGCACGAAGCCGGGATAGACCTTGCGGAACGCGCCCTTGCATTGCACCGGCACGTAATTGATCAGGTTTCTCTCGAACCATCTGAGCGGCTTGCTCTTGGCGAATTCGTTGACCCTGGTCGGCTGGATCCGCGTGTCGATCGGCCCCGCCATCAGAGTCAGCGTGGCCGGGCGCGCCGGATGGTTGTCTTCAGACATCACGGCTGCCGCAGCCAGCGCCGATACCGACGGCTGGCAGATCGCCACCATATGCGCGCGCGGGCCGATCTGGTCGAGAAAGGTGATCAGGTGGTCGGTGTAGTCCTCCAGGCCAAAGCGGCCGGCTTGAAGCGGAATATCGCGAGGATTGTGCCAGTCGGTGATGTAGACGTCGTGGTCCTGCAGCAGCGTCTTCACGGTGCCACGCAACAGCGTCGCGAAATGCCCGGACATCGGCGCCACCAAGAGCAGCCGCGGTTGTTCGGGCCCGTTCTCCTTCTTGAAATGCAGGAGCGAGCCGAACGGGGTGGCGAAGGCAACTTTCTCAGTCACGTCGAGCTCCCGGTTGCCGACCAGCACGCGATCGATGCCATAGGCCGGCCGGTCATAGGTGAGGGAGGAGCGCGAGATCAGTTCCAGCGCGGCGGCAAGGCGGCCGAATAACCTGTCGGAGACGCCCTGTGGCACCAGGTTGAGATATCTCAATGCCGATGCAGCCCCGGTCCGCCATGGCGCCGTCAGGTCCATGTGGTTCTGATAGGCTTGGTACATCATTGACATCATTCACATCGCCCCTGTCCGCTCTGGCCATGCAATATCGACGCCAGAGCGGGGCTACCTGCCTCCTAAACTGGCACGTCGCTTGCTGTGTAGAGTGGCCCGGAATGGCCCGGCGCCCAGGAGCTTAAGCGGCGGCGCGGTCGGCTGCGCAGGCCAGGGCAGGGGACATCTGCGTTTGAGGAAAGGCCATATGGCGAAGACCACACTGACCATCAGCAGCAAGAATTATTCGTCCTGGTCGCTGCGCGGCTGGCTGCTGGCAAAATTCTCTGGCCTCGAATTCGAGGAGGTCATCACCGCCCCTGATGATGCCTCGGCAAGGGCTGAAATCCTGCTTTTGTCCTCGTCGATCCTGGTGCCGTGCCTGCGCCACGACGGCGCCACCATCTGGGACACGCTGGCGATTGCGGAATATCTCAACGAGATCAGGCCGGAGGCAGGGCTGTTGCCGGCAGATCGCATCCGGCGCGCGCATTGCCGCTCGATCTGCGGCGAAATCCATTCCGGCTTCACCACGCTGCGCGCCTCGCTGCCGGTGAACCTGAAGGGCCATTTCCCGGGCTTCAAGATCTGGTCGCGCGCGCAGGCCGATATCGACCGGGTCTGCACCATCTGGCGCGATTGCCTGAAGGAATCGGACGGCCCGTTCCTGTTCGGCACGCGCACCATGGCGGACGCAATGTACGCGCCCGTCGTCACCCGCTTCATGACTTATGACGTGAAACTTGAACCTGCCCTTGCGGCCTACGCCGCTACCATCATGGCGATGCCCGAGATGCAGGAATGGATCGAGGCTGCCAAGGCCGAGCCCACCGACATCGAAGAGCTCGAGGTCGAATATTAGGCACGCCTGCGCGGCTGTGCCCGCCGCTAAGGCTTAGGCAATGTCACGCTTTGCTCAAGCCGGCATCAGTCGTGCCCGGCATGCGCCGTTTCCTTGCATGTCTTTCGCAAGCGCGTGAGACCGAATTCCTGCCTTTCGCCAAACGGTTCACTTCAATCGATGCCGCACCATCGCCGCAACGCAGCGCGGCTGGCGCGGATTTCGCATAGCAGCATGCAGGCGTGAACGCGACGATGCGAGGCTGCCGAAAATTTGGACGCACTTCGCGTGGTTCGCGTTCCCGTGCACAAGAACCGTGGAGGCTTCAGTGAACAAGCAGGCCGTCGTCAGCAAATTCTCTCACGTCAAACCCGGCGATACCGAGTTCAAGGGCGGAGGTCTGCGCGACTTCTTCCTGTATCGCGATCTCGGCATTGCGGATGCCACCGGTGGGCAGGTGATCTGCCATCTGGTCAAGGCCAATCCCGACATGCCGCCCGAGAACGGCACGGGGTGGCATCGCCACGATTGCGAGTTCCAGATCGTGATCATGACCAAGGGCTGGGCGCGCTTCATGTACGAGGACAAGCCGACGCTGGTGCAGGCCGGCGACGTCGTGCATCAGCGGCCTGGCATCACGCATTACCTGTTCGATTACTCCGAGGACATGGAGTACCTCGAGATCGTCAGCCCGGCCGACTTCAAGACCGTCGACATGCCGCCGGCGACCGACAACGTGCCGCCGGTGACGCCGTGGAGATGACGCCATGTCGTCTCCCGAGGAATTAACGCTCGTCGTCGGCCGCTGGCTGCGGCCGATCGTGTTCATGCTTGATATAGTGCGCTGGCTCGGATGGCGATCGACATCTAGCCGTGAACAACGGCGTACGGCACCCGATCACTGATTCGGGCGCGATTCGTTCCGTCAGCGTTCCGAACATTAACATCGCACGTGTTCCCGTCGCATTCTGATACAATGCGAAGGCAAATCTGGTTGTGCTTGCGCGATCCTCAGGCCGCGCCGGAGCGCGGCAACCGCCAGCCGACGACCGTGGCTTCGACCATGCCACCGGTCCTGTCATTGCGCCATCGACCATCGATCCAGCGGCAGGCAAAGGGCAGTTGATAGGTTCCGCTGTGATCCTCGCAAAGTACTTCCAGCGGCAGGTTCGGCGGCGGATCCCCGCTGCCATCGAACTGCGCCAGCCGCTTTTCACGCGTTGCCATACAATCAATCTCCAACTGCCGCGGCCGGCAAATGCCGGTTTGCCCGCGGCTAAATCAGTCCACCGTTAAGGGGATGAAGCACACCGCCTGAATGAGGTATCAGTATGGTATCTCTGCGGTGGGAAACCTGCTCCGCGCAAATTGCCGTGATAGGCGTTCCGCCCCGAACTCGATGCTTTGGAACGAGGAATTTGATGATCGCTTCAACCGTCAGGATTACCTTCGCCGCGTTCGTGCTGTCGTTGGCTTCATCGCCGGCGATCGTTCACGCGCAGGACGTTCCCGGCATCGAGATCTGCACCGTCGAAAAAACCATGGAGCGGCGCACCTCTTGCCTGCAGAGCAATGTCGACTTCCTGCAGAAGACGATCACCAAGCTCACCACCGACAATCAACAGAAGTTGGACGCCGCCAACCGGCAGATCGAGGCGCTGAAGGCCGCGGTCGTCAGCTTGCAGAAGGTCGTCAGCGAACTGCAGTCGGCGAAGATGGCGGAGGATGCAAAGAAGGCCGCAACGCCCACAGCGAAGGACGCGGCGCCTGCCGCAAAGGACGCCGCACCGGCAAAGGACGGCGCGAAGTAGCAGCCGTCACGATATGCGGTATTGCTCCATCACGGCCCTGTCAGGTTCATAGCCGATCCCGGGCCCCTCGGGCACCTCGACATCGCCATTGGCATCGACGTCGATGCGGCCGCGCCACAGGCATGCGGCGCGCTTCATGGAGAACACCTCGACAAAACTCGCGTCGTCGCGCAGCGACATCAATTGCAATGTCGCCAGAAAGCCCGGCCCGAAATAGGGCGAATGCGGCGCAAGCCTGACGCCGAGTTCGTCGGCGAGATCGACGACCTTCAGATACTCCGTGATGCCGCCGACCTTGATGACGGAGGGCTGTGCATGGCTCACCGCGCCGGCTTGCATCATTTGTCTGAACTGATGAACCGTGCAGGCATTCTCGCCGGCCGCCACGTTGAGCCCGCCTTTGCTCCGCACTTCCGCCAGCGCTATGAAATCTTCCGGCGGCCAGACCGGCTCTTCCAGAAACAGCGGCGCGGCGTCGCGGCAGGAATGTGCGAAGGCGATCGCCTGCTCGCCGTTCAGCGGACAGTTCATGTCGACCATCAGCGGAATGTTAGGGCCGATCGCGTCTCGCGCGGCATAAACCGCAGGCGTCGTGGTCTCGTGCAATTTGATCGCCTTGTAACCCTGCCGCAGCGCGGTCTCGCATTCGCGCGCGATGAGCTCGGGTTTGCCGATCCGCAAGAGGCTCGCATAGGCTGGAATCCGCGTGCGCTTGATCTCACCGATCAGCCGATGCAACGGCACGCCCTTCGCCTTGGCGGCAAGATCCCACATCGCGATATCGAGCGCCGATATTGCAAACATCGTGATGCCATAGCGGCCGAACAGATGCAGGTTGCGCTGGATCTGCTCCATGAAGGCGGGAATACCGGCCGCGTCGGGGACCTCCTGGCCCTGTGCCTGCGGCGCGATCATTTCCTCGATCGCGGCATAGCTGGTCCGCGGGCAGACATAGGCGAAGGCATCGCCCCAGCCGGTGATGCCGGCATCGGTGGAAACCTCGATCATGACGATTTCCAGCGCCGATATCGAGGAAGCGCCTTGCTTGAAGCTCGCAACCCCCGCGTCATAGGGAATACGGATATGATGCGCCCGGACGTTGGTGATCAGCATGGTTGCTCCCCCAAAAGGTGCCGACGGAACGGGTGGACATCATAACAAAAACGCCGGTTTCTGGCATGGCTTGATGGCCGCCATGGTGCGCAGCAACAACTGAGAGCAAGGACTGTCAAACGAAGCACGTCACATCGGGCCATGATGCGGTTGCTTCGCACGAAAGCCGTTAGTCATGAATCCAGCCCAGAAGGCGCTCTGGTACATAGAAAGCCATCTCGCCGAGCCATTGACGCTCGACGACGTCGCCAGTGTTGCCGGCGTCTCGCGCTTCCATCTGGTGCGGGCGTTTGCCGCGGCCACCGGACTTTCGGTCATGCGCTACGTGCGCGCCCGCCGGTTGACCAAGGCCGCGCAGGCGCTCGCGGCTGGCGCGCCCGACATTCTGAGCCTGGCGTTGGAGGCGGACTACAGCTCGCACGAAGCTTTCACCCGCGCGTTCCGCGACCATTTCGGCATGACGCCTGAAGCGGTCCGCGCCGCAACGTGCGTCGATCGTCTCAAGCTTCAGGAGCCCATCACCATGGATTCAACGCTGCTCGAAAATCTCAAGCCGCCTCGCTTCGAAACCTCCAAGCCATTACTCATCGCCGGCATCGGCGAGCGTTGTACGCATGAAAATGCCGGCGCCGGTATTCCGAACCAGTGGGAGCGGTTTCACCAAAAGGTCGACGCCATTCCCGCACGGATCGGCAAAGTCGCCTATGGCGTCTGCTGCAACGGCGATGATGCCGGCAATTTCGACTACATCGCCGGTGTCGAGGTCGCCGACTTCTCCGACCTGCCGCGCGAGTTTTCGCGTGTCCGGATTCCCGAACACAAATACGCCGTGTTCACCCATTCCGAGCACATCTCGACCATCCGCCGTACCGTCGACACGATCTGGAATCACTGGCTGCCGATTTCGGGCATGAAGGCCGCCGACGCACCGAACTTCGAGCGCTACGACGAGAACTTTGATCCCGCCACCGGCAATGGCGGGCTGGAAATCTGGATTCCGGTGAGGGAGTAGGTCGTCGTAGGATGGGTGGAGCGACTTGTCCGCCGTAGCTCAAGGAGCGAAGGCGGAAGCGATACCCATCATGTGTCCGCGCAGGGGATTGATGGGTTTCGCTTCGCCCTACCCCTCCTACGCTGGCGTTGGACGAGACGTATCGCAATGCTGCCCTGCGCAGCGCGAACGCCCGCGGTTGCTTGGCAACCGATATCGACTTTGCCATAACGAGCACGACAAGAAACGTTGCGCGCGCGCGGGGACCGGGACTGGAATCCACCTGCAGCCAAGCAAGCCGGGAGGATTTCATGGCCGATATCCGCGTTCTCGCCACCGATCTGGAGTTTCCGGAAGGGCCGGTGGTGATGCCCGATGGCTCGGTCGTGCTGGTCGAAATCCGCGGCAAGCGGCTGACGCGGGTTTATCCCGATGGGCGGAAAGAGGTCGTCGCGCAGATTCCCGGCGGCCCCAATGGCGCCGCCCTCGGCCCTGACGGCAAGATGTACATCTGCAACAATGGCGGTTTTTCCTGGATCCCGACCCGCAACATGATCATGCCGGGGCCGCAGCCGGATGATTATCAGGGCGGCTCGATCCAGCGCGTCGATCTGCAGAGTGGCAAGGTCGAGACCGTCGTCGACAAATGCGGCGAGCATGCGTTGCGTGGGCCGAACGATCTGGTGTTCGACGAGCATGGCGGGCTCTGGTTCTCCGAGCTTGGCAAGCGGCGCGCCCGCGAGATGGATGTCGGCGGGATGTACTATCTGAGGCCCGGCATGACTGACATCGTCGAGGTCGTGCACGGCGTGCTGCCGGCCAACGGGATCGGGCTCTCGCCCGACGAGAACACCGTCTACATCGCGGAGACGCCGACCGCGCGTCTCTGGGCTTATGATCTTTCCGAGCCCGGCACGCTGAAGCCGCGCGATGTGATCTATCGCGGCGAGCGCGGAAAGCCGATCGCGGGCCTCGGCGGCTATCAGATGTTCGACTCGCTGGCGGTGGAGGCATCAGGCAATGTCTGCGTCGCGACGCTGGTCTCGGGTTGCATCTCGGTGATCGCGCCTGATGGCACGCTGGTCGAGCAGGTGCCGACCGGCGACCGCGTCACCACCAACATCGCCTTCGGCGGGCCAGAGCTGAAGACGGCGTATATCACGCTGTCGGGCAAGGGCGAACTGATCGCGATGGACTGGCCACGGCCGGGGCTTCCGTTGAACTTCTTGAACAAATAATACGCTGGGGATGCTAGACCCCGTCATTGCGAGCGAAGCGAAGCAATCCATGCCGCCACACGGGGATAGATGATTGCTTCGTCGCTTCCGCCTTCGCTCTTCGAGCTACGGCGGACAAGTCGCTCCTCGCAATGACGCGGTGGCAGTGGAGAATTAAATGGCCTTTCTTGAACCGGTAACTCTGCAAGGCACATACGCCCGGCTTGAGCCGCTGTCGCATGATCACATCGACGGGCTTATCGAGGCGGTGAACGACGGCGAGCTGTGGAAGCTCTGGTACACCTTCATTCCGACCGCCGAAAGCATGAAGCAGGAGATCGACCGCCGGCTCGGCCTGTTCGCGGCCGGCTCGATGCTGCCGTTCACGGTATTTGACGCCGACGGCAGGGTCGCGGGCATGACGACTTATATGAACGTCGATGCCGCCAACCGCCGCGTCGAGATCGGCTCGACCTGGTACGCCAAGCGCGTGCAGCGCAGCGCGCTCAATACGCAGTGCAAATTGCTTCTTCTCACGCACGCCTTCGAGAAGCAAAACTGCATTGCGGTCGAGTTCCGCACGCATTTCTTCAATCACCAGAGCCGGCGCGGCATCGAGCGTCTGGGCGCCAAGCAGGATGGTATCCTGAGAAGCCACCAGATCGCGCCGAACGGCACGTTGCGCGACACCGTGGTTTACAGCATCATTGCCAGCGAATGGCCGACCGTGAAGGCGCATCTGAACTATCAGCTCAACGACAAGCCGCGGTAAGGAAAGCCGCGCCAGAAACGAGACGATGGAAACGTTCGATTATGTGATTATCGGTGCGGGCTCCGCAGGCAGCGTGCTCGCCAACCGGCTTGGTGAAGATCCTGCGACCCGCATCTGCGTGCTCGAAGCAGGGCCCAGCGACTGGCATCCCTACATCCATCTGCCGGCCGGCTTCATCAAGACATTCCACATGAAGAGCATCAACTGGGCCTATCAACAGGAGCCCGGCCCATGGACCGGCGGGCGCAGCATCTATGCGCCGCGCGGCAAGACGCTGGGGGGATCGTCCTCAATCAATGGCCACATCTACAACCGCGGCCAGCGCCAGGATTTCGACACCTGGGCGCAGCTCGGCAATCGCGGCTGGGGCTATCCGGACGTGCTGCCCTATTTCAAGCGGCTGGAATGCCGCATCGGCGATTGCGACGAAACCTATCGCGGCCGCGAGGGCAGCCTCACCGTCACCACGATGGATTGGAAGGATCCGCTATGCGAGGCCTTCATGGAGGGCGCCGTCAGCCTCGGGATTCCGCGCAATCCTGACTATAACGGCTCGACCCAGGAGGGCGTGTCCTACTGCCAGCGCACCATCCAGAACGGTCTGCGCATGAGCGCCGCAAAGGCGTTCCTGCATCCGGCGCGGAAGCGCGGCAATGTCGACGTGCGCACGCATGCGCATGTCACCAACATCATCTTCGAAGGCAAGCGCGCGGTCGGCGTGCGTTATCTCAAGGGCGGCAAGGGCGGCGCCCCCGTCGAGGTCCGCGCCAACAAGGAAGTCATTCTGTCAGGCGGCGCCTATAACTCGCCGCAGGTGCTGCAACTATCCGGCGTCGGCTCTCCAGATTTGTTGCAGTCGCACGGCATCGAAGTTCGTCACGCGCTGCCGGGCGTCGGTGAGGGCCTGCAGGATCACTACGCGCCGCGTTCGGTCGCGCGCGTCAAGAACATCAAGACCATCAATGAACTCCGGCGTGGCCTCAGCCTCTGGGTCGAGGCGATGAAATGGGCGACGACGCGGCGCGGCCTGCTCTCGCTGTCGCCGACCATGGTCTATTGCTTCTGGCATTCCGGCGAGACCACCGAAAGCTCCGATCTGCAGCTCACCTTCACGCCGGCGAGCTACAAGGAAGGCGTGCAGGGGCAGCTCGAGGACGAGCCGGGCATGACGGTGGCCTCATGGCAGCAGCGCCCGGAGAGCCGCGGCTATGTTCGCATCCGCTCCGCCGATCCGTTCGCGCCGCCGATCATTCAGACCAACTATCTGGTGGAAGAGCTCGACCGCCGCGTCGTCGTCGCCGGCATGAAGCTGGCGCGCCGGCTGCTGGCGTCCAAGCCGCTCGCGCCCTATTACGCCTATGAGGATTTCCCGGGACCAAAGGTGCAGAGCGACGACGAATTTTTGGCCGCCGCCACCGAGCGCGGCACCACCACATTCCATCCCGGCTGCACCTGCCGCATGGGACCGGCAGATGCCAAATGGGCCGTTGTCGACGACCAGTTGCGCGTGCACGGCTTGCAGGGCCTGCGGGTCGTCGATGCCTCGATCATGCCGCGCATGATCTCAGCCAATCTCAACGCCTCGACGCTGATGATCGCCGACAAGGCCTCCGACATGATCCGCGGCAAGGCGGCGTTGGAGGCGGTGCGGTTTCCGCAAAGCGCGATGGGTTGACGATGTCTCGTACCACATGACGGCAGAGAAAAGTCGCCCGCTCACGGATGCCGAACGCGATCTCGTCCGATGGATGCTTGAGCACGGGACGGCTGAGGCCCAGCCGTATTTGGATCAGCTTGAACTTGCGGAAGTGATGCCTTGGAGATGCTCGTGCGGGTGCGCGAGCATCAAGTTCCAAATCAAGGGACATTCCGAACCTCCACCCGGACTTCACGTCCTGGGTGACTTTCTAATGGGTGGAGGTGACCATCTCAGCGGAGCGTTCATCTATTCAAGTGCGGGTTTGCTGCGCGGTATCGAGCTCTACGGTTTGGCAGGGGAAGCGCCCCGTCAGATGCCTGACCCCGGAGATCTACGAGTTTTCGAACCGTAGAGACTCCCGGTACCAGCCTAGGCTGCCTCAGCCCGGTACAACGTATCGATCGTCACAACACCGATCGCCCGCGACACGCACGGGCAGATCTTCCGGTTCTCCTGCTTCTGCTGATCGCTGAAGAAGACGTCGCGATGGTCGATCGCGCCCTCGACCGCGACAACATCGACGGCGCAGACGCCGCATTCGCCGCGCTGGCAGTCGGAGATCACCTCGAAGCCGGCGCCGTTCAGCGCGTCGAGCATCGAGCTGTTCTGCGGCACGACCAGCTCGGTGTCGCTGTCCTTTAGCCGCACGCGGAATTCCGCCGTCGGCATCAAGCCGCTGGAGCCAAAGGTCTCGTAGCGCAGATCGGCGGGCGCTCTGCCCGCGTTGTTCCAGGCGCGCCGCGCCGCCTCCAGCATCCGCATCGGGCCGCAGATGACGGCGATCGCATCATCCGGCAGCGCGTGGAAGGTGGCATCAAGATCTACACGCGCACCCTCATCGGAGGCGTGCACGGTCAGCCGGTCGCCGAGCAGCGCGGTGAGCTCGTCGAGGAAAGCCGCATCGCCGCGCGACTTCGCGGCATAGTGCAGGGGAGCGTCGATGTTCCGGCGGCGCAGCGCGGCGGCGATACTGACGATTGGCGTGATGCCGATGCCGCCGGCAATCAGGCAATAGTTTTTGCGGCTCCAGTCGATGTCGAGCAGCGAGGTCGGGTTGGTTGTCTCAACCCGCGCGCCGGCTTGCAGATTCCACATGCCGCGCGAGCCGCCGCGGCTGTCTGGCGCCAGCCGCACTGCGATCCGGTAGGTGGTTGGATCGCTGTTCTCCACCAGCGAATAGGAGCGCCGCGCCGGCTGCCCATCGATCAGCAGGGAGACGGTAATATGGCTGCCCGGTGAATAGGGCGCGACACGGCCGTTCTCGGGACGCAGGCGGAATTCGCGGATCGTGGATGTCACGTCGCGGATAGAATCGACGGTGCACCAGCTCCATTGCTCGGCAAAACGCATGGGCGATCCTATTCGGCCGACGATTTGAGCAGAGCGAGCGCCGGCATCAGCTCGAGGTGCGTGCGGTTGCGGATCGCAAGCCGCAGATTGCGCGCCGCAAGGCGCGAATGCTCGCGCATCACGGCTTCCGCCCGCGCGCCCTCGCGATTTTCGATCGCATCGACCACGATGCGGTGATGGTCCTGCCCGATCAGCAGGATTTGGTGCGCCTCGGGCAATGCGGATTGCGCCATCACGAAGGCACTGGGGGAGGCGAACGGCAACGCCGAGACGCGGTCGATTTCGCGGATCAGCGGCGCGCTGGCGGAGAGTTCATTGAGCAGCGCGTGGAAGCGCGCGTTCATCGTCACATAGGCGGAAAACGCTTCCACCGAAATCGGGTCCTGGCGCACGAGCTGGTCGATATCGCCAAGGCATTCCTTGAGCGGCTCGAGGCTGCGCGCATTGACGCCGCGCTCGGCGGCGAAGCGGGCGGCAAGGCCTTCGAGCGTGCCGCGCAGCTCGATCGAATCGAGAATGTCGCGCTCGGTGAAGGCCTTCACCATGAAGCCGCCGGAGGGGATCGCCTGCAAGAGGCCTTCGTCTTCCAGCCGCACCAGCGCCAGCCGCACCGGCGTCCGCGACACGCCCGTGATGTCGACCGCCTGCAATTCGCTGATGCGCTCGCCCGGGCGCAGCCGCCCCGACAGGATCATATCGCGCAGCGCAAGCTGCGCCCGCACGGTCTGCGACACGGAGCGTTCTGCGTCGCGCTCGCTCATGTTCTTACTCCGCGGCCTGCATGGCCTGCGGCGCGCTCTCGCGCGCGACCATGCGGTCGATCACGCGCCGCGCCCACATCGCACCGGCATCGATGTTGAGATTGTAAAAGGTGCGGTCCGGGTTCTCATCCATCGCGCGCTGCTGCGCTTCCAAAATGAGTTCGTCTTCGCGGAAGATGTTGGAGACGCCTTCGCGGATCTCGGTCGTGAGCCGCTGCTCCGAGGTCCGGTAATTGCGGACGAAGGCCCAGAAATAGTGGCAGGTCGTCGCCGTCTCCGGCGTCATGGTGTTGAGCACGAACCCGTTGACGCCCTGCGAGCGGTCGCCCTCCGGCGCACCGGTGCCGGCGGGCGCAACGCCGACGTCGATATTGACGGTGCCGGGCGCCTGGAAATGGATGATCTGCCAGCGGTCGACGGGGCCGGGCTTCTGCAACTGCGCCGACCAGAACGGCGGGGCATCGATGCCCTTCATCCAGCGCGTCACCGTCACGGTCTTGTCGCCATGGGTGACGTCGAACGGGGCTTCGGCTACGTGTTCGTTGCCGATGCTGGAGCCGTGCACGAAGGTTTCGTGGGTGAGGTCCATGAGGTTGTCGACCACGAGGCGGTAATCGCACTTGACGTGAATGGTCTTGCCATCGCCGGCCCAGGCGGGATCGTCATTCCAGTGCATGTCGGGGACCAGCGCGGGATCGGCGAGCGCCGGGTCACCCATCCACAGCCATATGAAGCGGTGCCGCTCGACCACCGGATAGGATCGTACGCAGGCGGACGGATTGATGGTGTCCTGCGAGGGCATGTAGGTGCAGCGGCCCTGCGCGTTGAACTTCAGGCCGTGATAGCCGCAGACGACGGTGTCGCCGTCGAGCCGGCCCTTCGAGAGCGGCACCAAGCGGTGCCAGCAGGCGTCCTCCAGCGCGCAAACCCGTCCGTTGGACTGGCGGTACATCACGACATGCTTGCCGCAGATCGTGCGCGGAAACAGCGCGCGCTTGATGTCGACGTCCCAGGCGGCGGCGTACCAGGCATTGAGCGGGAATGAGGACGGCATGGCTGCACTCCTTCGTCATGGGTGCAAGATGTATACAGTAGACGCGATAAGCTGCCAACCATCGCGATTTATAAGTATGTAAATACCATCGAAGTATACATGAATTTTGTGAGCTATTTCATTTCGCCCATCCCGGTTAGGCATCACCCTTGATGGTGGCTCAAGCGCGCCAGTCCGATGGACATGCTTGCAGGCGTCGTCGGAGCGAGTAGCTCGCGCCTCACACTGGAAGTGGCCGGGCTAAAGCCGCAGCGCCAAATTCAGGTTCCGAGCAGCGCTTGGCAATCCGCAGAGAGATCAGCAATCACGACAACAGGAGGCGCGATGTCATCGCAAGTATCGGCCCTCAGGCTTTTCGATTTGATCCAGTCGCAACGTGTTACGGCGGTGATCTATGTCGCGGCCAGACTGGGGCTCGCCGAGTTATTGAGCTACGGACCGCAGACGGTCGGTAAGCTCGCCAAGGCAACCGGCGCGGATGAGCGGTCGCTCGGACGCCTGCTTACCGCGCTTTCCACCATCGGCATCTGTTCGCGAACCGGCGAAGATCGCTATGCGCTGACGGATATGGGTGCCTGCCTCGATAGCTCCGGGAAGCATTCGGTCAAGGGCTGGGCAATCCTTGAGGCCGAACTGATTTCAAAATCCTGGAGCGGAATGCTTGAATCCATCATGACCGGCAAGACCGCGGCGCAACTGCAAGGTGTCGATGACAGCTTCGAGCTGATGGGCCGCACGCCGGAGATTGTGGACAAGTTCAACGTGGCGATGGTGGAGCTTACCCGTCTCGTCACACCGAATGTCCTTCAGTCCTATGACTTCAGCGGGATATCGCACCTGATGGACGTCGGCGGCGGCTCCGGCGAACTGCTCGGCGCTATCGCGCAGCAAAACCGGAAACTGCGCGGCACTGTTTTCGACCTTCCGCGATGCGCCGAGGCCGCTGGAAAGCATCTCCAGCAGATCGGCGTCAGCGATCGCGTCGAATTTGTCGCGGGCGATTTCTTCAAATCGATTCCGGCGGTCGCGGACGCGGTCATTCTCAAGAGCATCATCCACGATTGGAACGACGATCGCAGTATCTCAATTTTGCGAAATTGTCGCCAGGCGCTCCCGAGCAACGGCAAGCTGTTGCTCGTCGAACGGCTGATGCCGGAAAAGCCAACCGCCACAGACGAGGACAAGGCGCATGCGATGAGCGACCTGAACATGATGCGCGGGCCCGGCGGCTGCGAGCGCACCGAGCGGCAATATCGCGAACTGCTCGAGCAAAGCGGCTTCGCTCTGGTGAAGGTTAATCCAGCCGGCCGCTTTAACCTGATCGAAGCGCGCCCCGCTTGAGGCGCTGAGACGACTCTCAGTCACCCGAGATCACGCCTCAGCCGTAAACGAATGCCTTGTCTTTCAGATCGATCGCGGGGAATTCGTCCTTCTCCGCCCAGTAATCCTGGTTGTGCTGCCATTCCGGCTTGTCGCCGCGTTTGGGCAAGAGGTGCATGCCGCGCATCATGTAGCCGGGATTGAAGTTTTCAGGATCGATCCACGGCAGCAGCGGCATGTTGTGGTCTTCGGGGCGCAGTTGCGGCGTCACGCGCTTCGCACCCGTCGCCTTCATGTGCTTGAGCAGCCGGCAGACGAAGTCGGCGACGAGGTCGACGCGCAGCGTCCAGCTCGCGCGAAAATAGCCGAACACCCAGACGAGGTTCGGCACACCGGTGAACATCATGCCGCGATAGGTGACGGTATCGGCGAAGTCGAGCGGCTTGCCGTCGATTTCGAATTCGATGTTGCCATTGGCGCAGAGATTGAAGCCCGTCGCGGTGATGATGATGTCGGCCTCGAGCTCCTTGCCGGATTTCAGCAAAATGCCCTTTTCGGTGAAGCTTTCGATCTCGTCGGTGACGACGGAAGCCTTGCCGGATTTGATGCCCTGGAACAGGTCACCATCAGGAATGAAGGCGATGCGCTGCCGCCACGGCCGATATCGCGGCGTGAAGTGGGTCGCGATGTCGTAGTCCTTGCCCAAATAGGCTTCGACCGCCGACAGCAAATCCTTTTTCGCCGCTTCCGGCTCGTTGAACGTCTTGCGGGTGAAGGCGTCCTGGTCGAACAGGATCTTGCGGCGGGTGATCTCGTGGATCCATGTCTCGTCGACCTGCAGTTTCCGCAATTCCTCGGCGATCTCGATCGCATTGCGCCCGGTGCGGAAATAGGTCGGGGAGCGCTGCAGCAT
The DNA here is from genome assembly GCF_020329435.1 of Bradyrhizobium hereditatis. Classification (GTDB taxonomy): domain Bacteria; phylum Pseudomonadota; class Alphaproteobacteria; order Rhizobiales; family Xanthobacteraceae; genus Bradyrhizobium; species Bradyrhizobium hereditatis. Next base: position 80,037 of record NZ_JAGKJK010000013.1, read on the forward strand.
GGTGACATGCGCGGCGTCGCCCGCCATCGCCGGGATCAGCGTCGCGGCGGTCGCGCCCGAGCCGATCACGATGACGCGCTTGTTCCTGTAGTCGAGATCTTCGGGCCATTTCTGCGGATGGACGATGGGGCCCTTGAACTTGGCCATGTCCTTCCACTCCGGCGTATAGCCCTCGGTGTGGCGGTAATAGCCCTGGCACATCCAGAAGAAATTGGTGGTGAAGCGAAGCTGCTCACCGGTATCGGTGCGCGTGGCCTCGATGGTCCAGAGGTTCTCCTCGCTCGACCATGAGGCCGAAGTGATGGTGTGCTGATAGCGGATGTGAGGGGCGAGATCGTTCTCCTCGATCACTTCGCCCATGTATTTCAGGATTTCCGCAGCGGTTGCGATCGGCGCTGTCGTCCACGGCTTGAAGCGATAGCCGAAGGTGTGGAGGTCGCTGTCGGAGCGGATGCCGGGATAGCGGTGCGTGGTCCAGGTGCCGCCGAACGTCTTCTGCGCTTCCAACGCGACGAAGGTCGTTCCCGGACATTGCGTGGTGAGGTGATAGGCGGCGCCGACGCCGGAAATGCCGGCGCCTGCGATCACGACGTCGAAATGCTCTGTGGTGCGAGGCGAAGTCTCGTCGATCTGGGCTTGAACGTTCATCTTCCCTGGTCTTTTTGTTTGTTTTCGTTTTGAAACGCGAAACGCCAGAACGATGAAGTTCTGGCGCCTTAGAGAATATCGCGACTAGACTTCGCGGCGGCTGAGGAATGCCAGCCGCTCGAACAGGTGCACGTCCTGTTCGTTCTTGAGCAGCGCGCCGTGGAGCGGCGGGATCAGCTTGCGCGGATCGCGCTCCCTGAGCATTTCCGGCGTGATGTCCTCATTCAGGAGCAGCTTGAGCCAGTCGAGCAGCTCCGATGTCGAGGGCTTCTTCTTCAGGCCCGGCACCTCGCGCACCTCGAAGAAGATGCGTAAGGCTTCTTCCACCAGCCGCTTCTTGATGCCGGGGAAGTGCACGTCGACGATCCGGCCCATGGTCTCGGCATCGGGGAACTTGATGTAGTGGAAGAAGCAGCGGCGCAGGAACGCGTCCGGCAGTTCCTTCTCGTTGTTCGAGGTGATCATCACGATCGGGCGCAGGCTCGCCTTGATGTTCTCGCCGGTCTCGTAGACGAAGAACTCCATGCGATCGAGTTCGAGCAGAAGATCGTTTGGAAACTCGATGTCGGCCTTGTCGATTTCGTCGATCAGGAGCACCGGGCGCTTTTCGTGGGTGAAGGCTTCCCACAATTTGCCGCGCTTGATGTAGTTGGAAATGTCGGAGACGCGGGGGTCGCCGAGCTGGCTGTCGCGCAGGCGCGAGACCGCGTCATATTCGTAGAGGCCCTGTTGCGCCTTGGTGGTCGACTTGATGTGCCAGGTCAGAAGCGGCGCGCCGAGCGCTTTCGCAACTTCCTCCGCCAGCACGGTCTTGCCGGTGCCGGGCTCGCCCTTCACTAGCAGCGGGCGCTCGAGCACGATCGACGCGTTGACGGCGACCTTGAGGTCGTCGGTGGCGACATAGTCCTTGGTGCCGGTAAATTTCATCTATCCGTTTGCCTTGTTGTTCGTGCCTTGTTGCTTGTGCCTTGTTGTCGTCTCGGGCCGCGATGGCCTGAACAGTAAACGACCGCCGGTCCGGCGGTCGCGATTGAGATCGAGGCGCCTGTCCTCAGCGTCTGATCAGCGACAGGATCACCAGGATGATTACCCCGCCGATCGTGGCGTTGATGATGTCGCGAACCCAGCCGCCGCCGAGATGGACGCCGAGCTGTGGCAATATCCAGCTCGCCAGCAGTGCGCCGATGATGCCGACGACGATATTGCCGATAATCCCGAACCCTGCGCCGCGCACGATCAGTCCGGCAAGCCAGCCCGCGATACCGCCGATGATCAGCGCCGCAATGATTCCCATTGAATTTCCCCTGCCGGAATAAACCCTTTACGGTTCAATTGTAATTGAAAAAGCCTCCCGGTCTAGGCCTGACAGCTATGCGCTGGCCTTTGGCATGCGTCGGCCCTTGACGTGTGCGGCCCGGCAGGCAATCTGTATTCCATGTTCCTGCAATTCTTCACATCGTTGCGCGACGCGCAGGTCCCCGTGACACTGCGCGAATATCTGACGCTGATGGAGGCGCTCGACGCCGACCTCGCCGACCAGACCGTCGAGAATTTCTACTATCTCTCCCGCGCCGCGCTGGTGAAGGACGAGCGCAATCTCGACAAGTTCGACCGCGTCTTCGGCACCGTGTTCAAGGGGCTGGAAAGCCTCTTGGACGCCATGGACAAGGCTGAGATCCCCGAGGAGTGGCTGAAGAAGCTCGCGGAAAAATACCTGACTGAGGAAGAGAAGAAGCAGATCGAAGCCATGGGCTGGGACAAGCTCATGGAGACGCTGCGCAAGCGGCTCGAAGAACAGAAGGGCCGTCATCAGGGCGGTAACAAATGGATCGGTACCGCCGGCACCTCGCCGTTCGGCGCCCATGGCTACAATCCGGAAGGCGTTCGGATCGGGCAGGAGAAGAACCGCAACTACCGCGCCGTGAAGGTGTGGGACAAGCGCGAGTTCAAGGATCTCGACGGCAATGTCGAGCTCGGCATCCGCAACATCAAGATCGCGCTGCGCCGCTTGCGCAAGTTCGCTCGCACCGGCGCGCCCGACGAGCTCGATTTGGACACCACGATCCGGGAGACCGCCAACCACGGCTATCTCGACGTGGTCATGCGCCCCGAACGGCGCAACGCGGTGAAGGTGCTGGTGTTCTTCGATATCGGCGGTTCGATGGATTCCCACATCGAGCAGGTCGAGGAACTATTCTCGGCTGCGAAGTCCGAATTCAAGCACATGGAGTATTTCTACTTCCACAACTGCCTCTATGAAGGCGTCTGGAAGCAGAACAAGCGCCGCTTCACCGACCGCACGCCGACCTGGGACGTGCTGCATAAGTATCCGCACGACTACAAAGTGGTGTTCGTCGGCGATGCGTCGATGTCGCCTTACGAGATCATGGTGCCGGGCGGCTCGGTCGAGCACGTCAACGAGGAGGCCGGCGCGGTCTGGCTGGAGCGCATCACACGCACCTATCCGCATACGGTGTGGCTCAATCCGGTGGCGCAGAAGCACTGGGACTATTCGGAATCCACCACCATCATCCGGCGGCTGTTTTCGAACCGCATGTATCCGATCACGATCGAAGGCCTGGAGGCCGCGATGAAGGAATTGGTGCGGTAACGGGATTCGTGCCCCGGACGCGGCGCAGCGCCTCGGCGATGCGCTGCAGAGCCGGGGCCCATCGGCCGCGATGTGGGTCCCGGCTCTGCGGTGCATCACCGAAGAGGTGCTGCACCGCGTCCGGGACACGCGTATAAACACGAAGAGGTAACAAATGCCCCAGACCATCCACCGCGGCATCAAAGCCATGATCGACGAAGCCAACGCCGAGATCGAGACCGTCAGCGCCGCTGACGCCATCAAGGCCGCGCAGGACCCTGGCGTCGTCATCGTCGATATCCGCGATCCCCGCGAGATCGAACGCGAGGGCAAGATCCCCGGCGCATTCTCCTGCACGCGCGGCATGCTGGAATTCTGGATCGATCCGCAAAGCCCTTACGCCAAGCCGATCTTCCAGGAGGACAAGAAGTTCATCTTCCACTGCGCCGGCGGACTTCGTTCGGCGCTCGCGGCCAAGACCGCGCAGGATATGGGCTTGAAACCGGTCGCGCATATGGGCGGCGGCTTCGCTGCCTGGCGCGACGCCGGTGGCCCGATCGAGAAGTGGGAGCCGAAGAAGAAGGGATGAAGACTCGTCACACGCGGGCTTGCCGCCTCCGCGAAAGCTTCGGCGCGCCAGCCCGCGAAAGCCTCGGCGAAGCCTTTGGCGTAGCCGGGACCCGCGTGTCCATCCAAAAAATGAATTCTTCGAAGAAGGATGGATTGCCGGGGCACCTTAGCACGAAGACGCACTTCGTGCTTTTGCCCGGCAATGACGATCTGAAATATCCGGAGACTGAACTGATGCCCGCCACCACCGACCCTCTCGTTTCCACCGAATGGCTCGCCGCGCACCTGAACGATGCGAGCGTCAGGGTGATCGACGCCACGTTCAAGATGCCCGGCGTGCTGCCGCTGCCGAAGGATGACTATCTCGCTTCCCACATTCCCGGCGCGGTGTTCTTCGACGTCGACGCGGTATCCGACCATTCCAACCCGCTGCCGCACATGTTTCCATCGGCCGAGCAGTTCGGCCGCAACGTCGGCGCGCTCGGGATCGGCAATGACGATACCGTCGTGGTCTACGATTCCGGCGGCTGGGTTGCCGCGCCGCGGGTGTGGTGGATGTTCCTGTCGTTCGGCAAGGAGGTGCGGATCCTCGATGGCGGCCTGAAGAAGTGGGTGGCGGAAGGCCGCAAGGTCGAGAAGGGGGAGGTGACACCGAAGCCAGCCACCTTCAAGGCGACGTTCGATGCGCGGCGCGTTCGCAGCATGCAGCAACTGGTCGCCAACCTCTCCACCCGCGCTGAACAGGTGATCGATGCGCGCGCCAATGAGCGCTACCAGGGCAAGGTGGCCGAGCCGCGGCCGGGCCTGCGTTCCGGTCATATCCCGGGCAGTCTCAGCCTGCCGTACAACAACCTGTTCGATCCTGCGACCGGCACGATGAAATCGCTCGACGAGCTGCGCGCCGCGTTTCTCGGCGCCGGCGTAAAGCTCGACGCGCCCATCGTGACGAGCTGCGGCTCCGGCGTCAGCGCCGCCGTGCTGACGCTCGCGCTCTATCGCCTCGGGGTCGAGAACCCGGCGCTGTATGACGGCTCCTGGACCGAGTGGGGCGCCGCCGACGGCCCGCCAGTCGCGACCGGCCCGGCCTGATATAGTCCGGGTTTACCGCGTCGTGCGGGTGATAGGGCCTTGCGCGAACGGGGTCTGGATAAACGGATTGGGCTGTTGCTGCTGCAGGGTCAGCACTGCCTCACGCGCGAGGCGCGCGCGCCGTGCTGCAGCAATCCGCCGCCGCTCGCGGGCCCGTTCCGCGGCGCGCTTCTTGATGGCGCTGCGGTCCACCTCGCTCGTCTTGGCTTCGGTCTTCTCCGACGCGTCGGCCGCTGCCTTTTCATCAACGATCACGGCAGGGCCGCCGAGCGTTGCGATCCGGGTCGCAGCGGGATTGCCTTCGAATGAATAGACATCCGGCGACGGTGGAGGCGGCGCGGTCGCAGCCGGCGTCGCCGTATCCGCGACGGAAGCGAGTGTTGCTTCAGGTTTGCTGACGAGTGCTTGGGTTTCGGCTGTGGGAGCGGGAACAGCGGCCGGGCTCTCCGCGATGGCCTCCTTCGCAACTTCGGGCGTTGCCGCTTCGGGCTGCGTCGACTCTGCCGGCTCCAGCGCAACCAGTTTCTCGGGTTGGGCCGGATCAGGGTCGGACGCCTGTCCGGTCTGCGCAAGGGCGTCCGCGGCGACTTCCGGAACGGGGGCAGCGGGGAGATTCTCGGCCGGCTTCTCCTCGACCGACGTGTCGATCCGCAATAGCGCCAGCGTCGACGGCTGATCGTCGGTCGGGCGGGCAAACATCGGCTCGGGCGCCGTCCGGCGTGCGGGAAGGTAGGCGAATTCCTCATGCGCGGCCCGCAGCAGGGCGGCCGCACCAAGGCCAAAAATCAGGACCGACATCGACAAAATGATTGAAGTGAAGAGGAAACGAAAGCCGGGAAGCATGGACTCGAGTTCCGCCCTCCTTGATCTCTGGAGGGTTATTGATTGCCAAGGGAACGCGGTGACCACTGGGGAAGGCTGGATTCGTCAGGCGCGAATCAGGCCGAGTTGAGAGTATCTCAGTGGCCGGTCCTTTTTGTTGCAGAATCTACGGTTTGAGGTCGCGCATCGCCCGCCAATCGCGTTTTTCGGCGCGCTGAGGCATCTTTGCCGCAGCTCGGCGGTGATCACAAATGGCTGGCGCAGGCCCAATTTCGCGGATTTGTCTTGAATGCGCCGCTATCTTCCGTCATCTGCCGTTAACCGTCCGGTGGGGCTTGGGGTCTATACAAAAGGCGATGATGAACAACCGCATTCTGACGATTTGTGCCGCTATTGCCGCTTGCATGGCGGGAACTTCGCTCGCCCATGCGCAACAGGGCTATTCTGGCCAAGTCTATTCGACGGCCCCCGGGCCGTATGTCCAGGGTGGCTATGCGGTTGACGATCGCCGCGGCCCCGGCGAGCCCGATTTCGATGCGTTGGAAGATGACGAGATGCCGAACGCGCCGAGCTCGGCTGCTTTGCCGCCGCCGGGACCTGTGCTGTCGCCCAGCGATCCCCGATACGGCCGTCCCGCCGCTGCACCAGTTTACTCCGACCGCGGCGCTCCGACGCCGACGGGCCCAATCCTGTCTCCTGACGATCCGCGCTATGGCCGCCCGGCCGCTGGTCCGGCCTATTCGGACCGTGGCGCCGCGACGCCCACCGGTCCGATTCTGTCGCCCGACGATCCGCGTTACGGTCGTCCGGCCGGTCCGCCCCCGGTGATCTATGCGGACCGTCCGCCCGCATCGCAGCCGCAGGTCTATTCGGATCGCGGCGATAGCCGCATTCCCGGCGCCGGCATCGTCTATCCGAACGATGACCGGGCCGGTCTCCGTCCGCCCGGGGCGATCGGCGCCGCGCCGGGCGCGACCGGCGCACTGCCGCAGCAACCCGCCGTCGGTGCCGACGGCAAGCCGGTGCAAGTCGCCGCGCTGCCGCTGGAGGAGCAGCCGGAAGTCGGCCCCGCGCAGCTTCCGCCCCATCTGCGCCGCCAGGAAGTGGCGTTCGCGACCAAGGAGCCGGCTGGCACCATCGTCGTCGATACCGCCAACACGCACCTCTATTACGTGCTCGGTGGCGGGCGTGCGATCCGCTACGGCGTCCGGGTCGGCCGTGACGGTTTTACCTGGAACGGCGTGCAGAAGATCACCCGCAAGGCCGAGTGGCCGGATTGGCATCCGCCGACCGAGATGATCGAGCGTCAGCCCTATCTGCCGCGCTTCATGGCCGGCGGGCCCGGCAATCCGCTCGGCGCTCGCGCGATGTATCTGGGTTCGACCATTTACCGCATTCACGGCACCAACCAGCCGTCGACGATCGGCAAGTTCGTCTCCTCGGGCTGCATCGGCATGCTGAACGAGGACGTCTCTGATCTGTTCGAGCGCGCCAAGGTCGGCACCCGTGTGGTGGTGCTGCCCGGCAGCCCGCCGCCGGCCAACACGGCAAACGCTGCGCCGGCTGCCCCGGCGCCAGCCGCTGGTCCGGCTCCCGCTACCGCAGCGGCTCCCGGCCCCGCACAGGCCCAGCTATCGCCGGCGTCCGGCGCGCAGCCGGCGGTCGTTCCGCCGCTGCCGGCGCCGGTCACGATTCGCTAGGCCAATTCTCAAAGCCAATTCTCAAATGAGTTTCGAAGGCGCGCCACACGGCGCGCCTTTTTGTTGGATCATGGGTCTCGCTGCCTGATCCAGGTTCCGCCTGATGGTTTTCCGCCATCGCCACATTCGCCGCTTGATTTCACATTCGCTCCGATTACCTGCCGCAGGTCGAAGGCGAATGAGAGGATCACGCCATGAGAATTCTTGTTGCGGGCGCAACCGGCGCCATCGGCCTCAATCTCGTTCCGCAATTGATTGCCGCCGGCCATTCCGTTGTCGGCACGACACGGACGGCGGCAAAGGCGGAGATCATCCGAAGGATGGGCGCGGAGCCTGCGATTGCCAATGGGCTCGACGCGCCGGCAATTCGCGCCGCAGTGCTTGCAGCGAAGCCGGATATCATCATCGATGAGATGACCGATCTCGGAGGGGTCACGGATCTCAGGCATTTCGATCGCGCGTTCGCCACCACCAATCGATTGCGCACGCAGGGCACCGATTTCCTGTTGGCGGCCGCACGCGAGGTCGGCGTCAAGCGCTTCATCGCCCAGAGCTTCTGCGGTTGGACCTACGGTCGCAGTGGCGAACCGGTCAAGACTGAAGCCGATGTGCTCGATGTCGATCCGCCGGAGGAACTGCGCCGCACGCTGGAAGCGATTCAGTATCTGGAGGACGCCGTCACCAGCCTGGCGGTCCCCGAAGGGGTCGTCTTGCGATATGGATCATTCTACGGCCCTGATACCGGCATGCTCTCCCGCGCCATGATCGATCAGGTGCGCCGCCGCCGCGTGCCGCTGATCGGCGGCGGTGGCGGCCAATGGTCGTTCATCCATGTCGAGGATGCGGCGTCCGCGACCGTCGCGGCCATCGAACGCGGCAAGCCCGGCGAGATCTACAACATTGTCGACGATGAACCCGCGCCGGTCAGCGAATGGCTGCCCGCGCTTGCCACGGTTGTTGGAGCGAGGCCGCCGATTCGCGTGCCAGCCTGGCTTGGCCGGTTGTTCGCCGGTGAGCACCTGGTTTCGATGATGACCGAGGTTCGGGCAGGCTCCAACGCCAAAGCCAGGCGGGAGCTGGGCTGGCAGCCGGCGCATCCCTCATGGCGTCAGGGATTTGCGGAGGTCGCCAGCGGCGCAGCCACGCAGCACGCGGCCTAGGCCTGGCTGTAGCGTTTTCGGCGAAGCACGTCAGGTGAGCACGCCGGTCAGGCTCCCTCCCCCCTTGCGGGGGAGGGCTGGGGAGAGGGGTAAGCCCCGGGCGAGATGAGTCGATGTGCGACTGCCTTCTCAATTCGATCTCGGTCGCCCGTTGTGACTCCTCCATCGAGAGAGCACGTCGTGCGGCACCCCTCTCCCTAGCCCTCCCCCGCAAGGGGGGAGGGAACCCTGCCGCTAGTGCGTCCCTCACGGCACCAAATTAAGCCAGCCGCTGCTTTGGCTCGCCTCTGAACCAGGCGTCGATGCCCTCGACCATCTGCTGATAGTGGTTCCGAAAACTGTCCTCAGTGACGTAGCCGAGATGCGGCGTCAGCACCATGTTGTCGAGCTTGCGGAAGGGATGGTCGACCGGCAGCGGCTCGACCGAGAACACGTCGACGCCGGCGCCGGCGATCTTCTTCTGCGTCAGCGCTTCCAATAGCGCGCCTTCGTCAACGATCGGCCCGCGCGCGGTGTTGACGAGGTATGCGGTCGGCTTCATCCGGGCGAGGTCGGCGGCGCCAACCAGCCCGCGCGTTCGCTGGCTCAGCACCACATGGATGGTGACGATGTCGGCGGTCGAGAACAGCTCTTCCTTGCTGACATAGATGACGCCGACTTCCTTGCACTTCTCAGCCGTCAGGTTCTGGCTCCAGGCGATCACGTTCATGCCGAAGGCCTGCGCCAGCTTCGACACCTTGGTGCCGAGCTTGCCGAGGCCGATGACGCCGAGCGTGCGGCCCTCGATCTCCACGCCGACATGGGCCTGCAACGGTTCGCCGGCATGCATGCGGGCATTCTCACGGCCGATATTGCGCGTCAGTTCCAGGATCAGGCCCATGGTCAGCGGCGCGGTCGGGTCGCGGCCCCATTGCGTGCCGCACAGCACAACCTGGTGGTCCTTGGCGGCTTCCATGTCGATCGCGGCATTGCGCAGGCCCGAGGTGATCAGGAGCTTCAGGTTAGGCAGCGCTGCAAACATGGTCCGCGGGAGGGCGTGCGTTCACGCATCGCGCAGATGATCTCGAAATCCTTCAGCGCACTGGCAGCGGATTCTGCGGTCGCAAACGGCTGGTTGAACACCGTGATGTCGACACGGTCTGTGACTTTGGACCAGTCGGCGACCTTAAGCGCCACGTTGAGATAGTCGTCGAGGATTGCACAGCGCAGCCGCGTCATGGTGAGGTCCGTTAGTGGCGAGGATGACGGTAGAGTGCCGTCGGAGAAGGTCGCCATGGTTGCGCGCAATCGGGAGGCGCGCAAGCGGACTAAACGCAGGTCAGGCTCAAATAACCGGAAAAGCTCAGTTCTTTTGGCCGAGATGCTTGGCGCGCCAAGCCGGTCCCGGGCCGCGCATGTAGTGCAGTTCCGGGCGGTACGGGTTGAACGCCATGGCGATAAACTTCCGCCAGAAGGCGAGGAGTTCTGCCAGCGGTTTTGCCAGTCCGGCGTGCGCGTGAGCCGGGGCGGAAAGGGATGCCGAACCGATCGTAGCCATGACGCGGGCCCATTGTTTTCAGCCGCGGCTTTGAGACCGCGTGAATCGCCTTTTTCGGCGCTGAAAACGATTTTTCGCCCGATTTATTAAAAGATAGTTTCAATTGTCGGGATCTCGCCCGAGAAGGTGACCAACCCGTTATCATCCGTGGTGAACGGATGGAAAACACCCGTCCCGCGGTTGCCCTTTGGGAGCCACGCCGCTACATGAGCGGCAGCAAAATTTCCATAAATCCGCAGGTTTCAAGGAAGCGCGATGGCTCGCCAGTTCGTCTATTTCATGCAGGGTCTGTCCAAGAGCTACCCGACCCGAAAGGTGCTCGACAACATCCACCTGAGCTTCTATCCGGACGCCAAGATCGGCGTGCTTGGCGTCAACGGCTCGGGCAAGTCGACCCTGCTCAGGATCATGGCCGGCCTCGACAAGGAATATACCGGCGAGGCCTGGGTCGCCGAGGGCGCCCGCGTCGGCTATCTCGAGCAGGAGCCGCAGCTCGATCCCAAGCTGACCGTCCGCGAAAATGTCATGCAGGGCGTCGCCAAGCAGAAGGCGATCCTCGATCGCTACAACGAGTTGGCGATGAACTATTCGGACGAGACCGCCGAGGAGATGACCAAGCTGCAGGACGAGATCGAGGCCCAGAGCCTCTGGGATCTCGACAGCAAGGTCGACCAGGCGATGGACGCGCTGCGCTGCCCGCCGGACGATGCCGATGTGACAAAGCTTTCAGGCGGCGAGCGCCGCCGCGTCGCGCTGTGCCGCCTCTTGCTGGACCAGCCGGACCTCCTGCTGCTGGACGAACCAACCAACCATCTCGACGCCGAGTCGGTGTCATGGCTGGAAGGCCATCTGCGGCAATATCCGGGCGCGATCCTGATCGTGACCCACGACCGCTACTTCCTCGATAATGTCACGGGCTGGATCCTCGAGCTCGACCGCGGCCGCGGCATTCCCTATGAGGGCAACTACTCGTCCTGGTTGGTGCAGAAGCAGAAGCGTCTCGAGCAGGAGGGCCGCGAGGAGGCCGCGCACCAGAAGACGCTGGCCCGCGAGCAGGAATGGGTCGCGTCCTCGCCGAAGGCACGTCAGGCCAAATCGAAAGCGCGCTATCAGCGCTATGAGGAGCTGCTCAAGAAGGCGAGCGAGAAGCAGACCCAGAGCGCACAGATCATCATTCCCGTTGCCGAGCGGCTCGGCGCCAATGTGGTCGACTTCGAAGGCCTCAGCAAAGGCTATGGCGACCGTCTCTTGATCGACGATCTCACCTTCAAGCTGCCGCCCGGCGGCATCGTCGGCGTGATCGGTGCCAACGGCGCCGGCAAGACCACGCTGTTCAGGATGATCACCGGGCAGGAGAAGGCCGACAAGGGCACTATCACCATCGGCGAAACCGTGCATCTCGGCTATGTCGACCAGTCGCGCGACGCGCTCGACGGCAGCAAGACCGTTTGGGAGGAAATCTCCGGCGGCAACGAATTGATCCTGCTCGGCAAGAAGGAAGTGAACTCGCGCGGCTATTGCTCGGCCTTCAACTTCAAGGGCGCCGACCAGCAGAAGAAGGTTGGGGCGCTGTCAGGCGGTGAGCGCAACCGCGTGCATCTCGCCAAGATGCTCAAATCCGGCGCCAACGTGCTGCTGCTCGACGAACCGACCAACGATCTCGACGTCGACACGCTGCGTGCGCTGGAAGAAGCACTTGAGGATTTCGCCGGCTGCGCCGTCATCATCAGCCACGATCGCTGGTTCCTCGACCGCATCGCCACGCACATCCTCGCCTTCGAAGGCGACAGCCATGTCGAATGGTTCGAAGGCAACTTCCAGGATTACGAAAAGGACAAGATGCGCCGGCTCGGCCAGGACAGCATCATTCCGCACCGCGTGAAGTACAAGAAGCTGACGCGGTGAGACAATCGGGCATTTGCGTGGTGGCCGCAGCGCGCGCGCTGCGGCCAGTTGTCGCTTCACACCGCAGTGACATTGCGTAGATATAGGCCTCCTTCCGCAATTCGAATCCTGCAGCGAGCCATCCAAGATGTCCCTTACGCCCGAAACACCGTTGCCGCCTAAAGGAAAGGGGAAGGCATTGCGCCCGGTTCCGATGCTGATCTTCGGCTCGCGCTGGCTGCAATTGCCGCTTTACGTCGGTCTGATCGTTGCGCAAGGCGTATACGTCGTGCTGTTTCTGAAGGAGCTGTGGCATCTGTTCGCCCATGCCTTCGATTTCAGCGAGCAGCAGATCATGCTGGCGGTGCTGGGCCTGATCGACGTCGTCATGATCTCGAACCTTCTCGTGATGGTGATCGTCGGCGGGTACGAGACGTTCGTCTCGCGCCTCAATCTGCAAGGCCATCCCGACGAGCCGGAGTGGCTCAGCCACGTCAACGCCAGCGTGCTCAAGATCAAGCTGGCGATGGCCATCATCGGCATCTCCTCGATCCATCTCTTGCGCACGTTCATCGAGGCCGGCTCGCTGGCATCGGGAAAGACCGTCTATACCGAAACCGGCGTCATGTGGCAGACCATCATTCATACGGTCTTCATTCTGTCGGCCATCGGCATCGCCTATGTCGACCGTGTCTCGAACATGGCGATCGATGAAGCAAAGCGCGCCGTTTCGCATTGACGGCTTGTCGATCACAGGAGTTTAGGCTTTGCGAAAGAGGACGGTCGCCGCAATTCTGGTGGGGATTGCGGTGACGCTCGGCTCGGTCCATCCGGCGTTCGCCGCCGACGCAGCCTTCACGCAATTCATCGCCTCGCTGTGGCCGGAGGCGCAGGCAGCCGGCGTATCGCGCGCGACGTTCGATCGTGAGACGCAAGGACTGGAGCCTGACTACAAACTGCCCGATCTCTTGCTGCCGGGACGGCCGCCCACCGGTGCGCCGGCGCAGGCCGAGTTCGTGCAGGTGCCGGCTGACTACTTAAAGGAATCCTCGATCGCGCGGCTCGCGGCCGAAGGCCAGAGGCTGATGCAGAAGCATCGCGCGGCGCTCAGCGAAATCGAGAACCGCTTTGGCGTTCCCGGCACCATCGTGCTCGCGATCTGGGGCCGCGAGACCGATTTCGGCCGTCACCGCTTGCCTTACGATACACTCCGCGTGGTTGCGACGCAGGCCTATGTCGGCCGGCGCAAGGAGCAGTATCGCGCCGAGTTCATTCAGGCGCTCAAACTTCTCGGCGAGGGCGTCGTGGCGCGCAAGGAATTTCGCTCGTCCTGGGCCGGCGCCACCGGCCTAACCCAGTTCCTGCCGTCCGAATACTACAAACACGGCATCGATCTCGACGGCGACGGCCGCGTCGACCTCTGGCATTCCGTGCCGGACGCGCTGGCCTCCGCCGCGCAGCAGCTCGTCAACAAGGGCTGGCAGCGCGGCGTGCGCTGGGCCTATGAGGTGAAAGCGCCCGCCAATGTCGATTGCACCATCGGCGTCCCCGAGGTCACGAAGCCGATTGCCGAGTGGCTGCGCGCCGGATTCGTGCCGGTGCGGGGGCAGAAACTGAGCGCGGCCGAGCAGGCGCAGCCGGCCTCGCTGTTGCAGGTGGAAGGTATTTACGGTCCCGCGTTTCTTACGACGAAGAACTACTTCGTCATCAAGGAATACAATTTCTCCGATCTCTACGTGCTGTTCGTCGGCCATCTTGCCGACCGCATGACAAGCCCGCAGCCGTTCGCGACCCCTTGGTCGGCGTCGACGCAGTTGCGCTCCGCGGATGTTGAAGCGATGCAGCGTCATTTGACGCGCATTGGTCTCTACAAGGATAAGCTCGACGGCAAGGCCGGTATGCAGACCCGTGCGGCGCTTGGTGCGTATCAGAAGTCCGCGGGGCTGAAGGTCGATTGCTGGCCAAGCGAAGCGGTGCTGCGCGCGATGAGCGAGGGGCGCTGACTACTTCGTGGATATGGTAGTCGCGCCGGATCGGGTTAAGCCGGATCTCGAGTAGGTCGGATCACCCTCCCCCTCCAGGGGAGGGTAAGAAGAAAAAGCCCGGCCGAGACTTCGGCCGGGCTCTCAATCAACACGCGCGGATCGCGCCGATGTTGGTCAGATCAGTTGCAGACCTCGACGCGGCGATAGCGCCACTCCCAGCCGTCCCAGAAGCGCTCGCGAACCATGCGGCATGCCGGGTAGGGCGCTTCTTCCACATACACCGGACCACCGTAGGCCGGGCGGCTGGAGGCGATCGCACCACCGATGATCGCGCCGCCGAGCAGGCCGGCCGCCACGCCAGCGGCAACGCCACGCTGTGCGCTCGCGGGCGTCGAGGCAAGCGAACCAGCAATCGTTGCGACCGCGACGAAGGCAGCAAATGTCTTCTTCATGTCCTGGACTCTCCTGGAGTGGCGCCTTGGAGCGCCGGGTTTAGGGGTGACTCACACGCTGTTTCGAACTGCCGTTTCGCTAAAAAAGCGTACATGGGTCAATCGAAAGTAAACGTCCTAAAAACGTGATCGAAGAAAACGGTTTTTTCGGGCCAAAAACGGCGTTCATCCCGGAAAAGCAGCGCCTTTCCGGGATGTTGGGCCGTAATTTAATGAAGATGAATAGGGACTAGTCGCAAACCCTGACGTTTCGAACGCGCCAGCCATAGCCGTCCCAGAAGCGCTGCCGTTGCCAGATGCAGGATTCGCCGTAGCCGGGATCGACCACATAGGCCGGGCCGCCATAGTAACCGGGCGCGGGCGCGTAATAGCCCGGGCCGTAATAATAGCCGTTCTGCGACGCAATCGCGCCGCCGACGATAGCGCCACCGATCAATCCGGCTGCAACGCCTGCGGCGACGCCGCGCTGCGCGTGGGCGGGAGCGGGAACAGCCACGGCCGAAATGGTCAGGGCAGCGGCAGCACCAAGCGCCATCAATGTCTTCTTCATGGCCTTACCTTTCTTAAGGGGGCAAAGGACGTCAGGTCGTATCCGGCAAAGTTCCATATTTCGCTTAAATGATCAATGAACGCCGAGGCCGGCGGCGATGACGAAAACGGGAAAGTGAGGCAGGTCACGGTGCGACGATACCGAAAAGGCTCTTCTCGACCCCAAACTCAGGACAAGGATGATGAGCGGAATGGCGACATTTATGGTGGCGGTCGGCGGTACATCGCTGATCTGCTATCTGCTGATGAACCGGGTGCAAAACCGCAAGACCCGGCGCGAGGGCGGCAGCGATAGCGCTTATGCCGGCATCGGCGCAGGAGACAGTTCCAGCGCGGATAGCTGGAGCCTGTTCTCTCCGAACAACAGCGACAGCTCTTCGTCGCATGATTCCGCTTCGTCCAGCGACAGCGGAGGAGGCAGTGATGGCGGCGGCGGTGGCGGCGGCGATTGATGCCGAAAATGCCGGTGAATCAGCGCGGGTTTGATTTACCGCAGCAGCGCTTTTTAGATTCATTCCAGTGTTTCGCCGGCATCAGTTTGGAATTGCTTGAAAATGCAGCTTTTCCTTTTGCATCTCTCAGCGCTCTTCCATATCGATGAGCAGGCATCACCGAGGGGTCTTTTCGTTTCATGATCGTCTGTTCCTGCAACGTCCTCAGCGACCACGATGTCCGCAATGCCGTAACTGCAGCCTCGGACCTGGTGCGAAATCCCAAGCAGATTTACGGGTGTCTCGGCTGCAGCGCCGAATGCGGCCGCTGCGCGCGCACGATCAAGACCATCATCGACGAAGCGCTCGGCGCTTGCGCCAAGGAATGCTGCGCCGGTTGCCCGCATACCCGCGCGGCCAATGACGAGCCGGCTCAGGAAGCTGCCTCTGCTCCGGCTTTTGCACTCGCTGCCTGCTAGAATCCCCTCTGATCCACCGATTTTCGGCCCATTTCCACGGCTTTTTTCGTGGACCGGTTGCCCTTGGCACCAAACTGATTTAGAAGCGTTCTAAATGCAGGTGCGGGCCGTCTTGGCCTGGGAAAATCGGAGTGGACCATGCAGGGCGACCCCAAAGTCATCGACTATCTCAACAAGGGCCTGCGTCACGAGCTTACCGCCATCAACCAGTATTGGCTGCACTACCGGCTCCTGAGCAATTGGGGCCTGCTCGACATGGCCAAGGTCTGGCGCAAGGAATCCATCGAGGAGATGGAGCACGCCGACAAGTTCACCGACCGGATCCTGTTCCTCGACGGCTTCCCGAACATGCAGGTGCTCGATCCGCTCCGCATCGGCCAGAACGTCAAGGAAATCATCGAATGCGATCTCGCCGCCGAGATGAGCGCGCGTGCGCTCTATCAGGAGGCGGCAACCTTCTGCCACGGCGTCAAGGACTACGTCTCACGCGACCTGTTCGAGAGTCTGATGAAGGACGAGGAACACCACATCGATTTCCTCGAAACCCAGCTCGACCTGATCCAGCGCCTCGGGCTTGAGCTCTACACCCAGAAGCATGTGGGTGGCCTGGAGAACGGGGACTGACCTTTCTTACACTCCCCTGGAGGGTCCCTGGAGGGGGAGGGTCGACGCGCATGTAACGTGGGGTGACGGTCTCTCCACGCCCAACAGTGTTCGAGTGGAGAGACCGTCACCCCACCCCGTCTCACATTCCGCTGCGCTCCATGTGAGCCGACCCTCCCCTCCAGGGGAGGGTGAGACGCTGCCGAAGCTATCTTCCCTACAACTGCGTCTTATACCGCTCGTAAATAACCTCCTGGCTCTCGCGCTCGCCGAGGCCGGTCTGGTCGTGGATCACTTCGCCGATGCTCGGCATCACCGAGCGCTCGACCCGTTCCGTCGTCCACAGTTTCGATCGCATCAGCGCCTTGCCGCAGTGGAAGTAGGCTTCGCGCACGTCGATGCGCAGCACCGCGCGCGGCGGCTTGCCGAACTCGACCATCGAGGCCATCAACTCCGGGTCTACCGTGAGGGCGCCCTTGCCGCCGACGCGAAGCGTCTCGTCGATCCCGGGCACGAAGAAGATAAGCTGCACAAAGCCTGAGCCCTCGACGATGTTGCGAAAGCTGTCGATGCGGTTGTTGCCGGAACGGTCAGGCATCAAGAGCAGGTTCGGTCCGCCGACATGGACGAAGCCGGGATTGCCGCCGCGCGGCGACGCATCGACGCTGCCGTCCGAGCCCGAGGTGGCCAGCACGCAGAACGGCGACATGCCGATGAATTTCTTCGCATGTGCGTCGATCTCCGGCCGCGCCTTGGCGATCACGCGGGGCGTCGGAGCGGGGTAGATCGTGGCGAGGTCGCTCGGTGCAAGGTCGGACAAGGGCATCCTCCAGTAGAGTTTCGGGCAGGCTAACATCCCAGCATTTTCACGTCATCCCCACGTTGGAATGTTTCCAGCTCCGCCATTGCGAGCCATCGGGTCGCGCGAATGCGCGCCCGATGACAGGCTCCGCGAAGCAATCCACCTCTCCGCGCGGGGATGCTTCGTCGCTTCGCTCCAAGCAATGACTCGCTTAGGGCCTACATCGCTCGCTGCGGTGCGCTCTGCAGAAGCTCTTCCAGCTGCTTCTTGTAGAACTTCGCATTGCCCGTGGTGAGATGGCCGCGCGTCTCGGTCGAGGCCGGGATCAGGAACAGGCGGCCGTTCTTGACGCGCTTCATCGCCGCTTCGGTGACGCCCGTCTCCGGCGGATTGCGCTCGTCGTCGGCGGCGTTGATCAGGAGCAGCGTCGCCTCGATCTTCTCCAGCGACGGCGCCGGATTGTAATCGTGCGAAGCTTCCCATTGATAGATGAAGTCGTTGGCGTCGGCGGTAACAGCGGTTGCGAGCCGGTCATCGACCATCTTGTCAGCCTTCGCCGCCGTCGGCGCCAGCGACTGATAGGCGAGGGTCCCGCCGGCAGTCGCAATGCCATAGGCATTGATAGCGTATTTCATCATGCGCGGCTGGGTGATGTAATTGCCGCGGTTGTAGTCGGGATCGTTCTTGATGGTCTCCAGCATCATCCGCCGCAGCATCCAGTTGCGCGCCGCCATCTCGGTTGGCTGCGAGGCCATTGGCACCAGCACGTCCATCAGTTGCGGATATTTGCCGCCCCAGATCCAGGTGTGCATGCCGCCCATCGAATTGCCGATCACGAGCCGCAGATGCTTGACGCCGAGCCCTTCGGTGACGAGGCGATACTGCGCATCGACCATGTCCTCGTAATTGTATTTCGGAAACGCGGTCTTCATGCCGTCTGAGGGTTTTGACGATTTGCCGTGGCCGATGCTGTCGGGAATGATGATGTAGTATTTCGTCGCATCGAGCGGCTGGCCGGGGCCGAACAATTCGCCGCCGAAGTTTGCCGTCAGCATGCTGGCTGCGGAGCCGCCCGAGCCGTGCAGCACCAGCACCGGCTGTCCGCTCGGCTCGCCGACCGTGGTGTAGTGCAGCCGCAGTTCAGCCATCGTCTCGCCGGTATGGAATTTGAAATTCTTGGCGATCCACTCGCCCTGTTTCGGCGCGGGATAGTCGGCTGCAAGAGCGGTGATGGATGTCAGGGCGAAGGCCGCCGACAAGATGGCGCGCGACAGGTTCATGATGATCTCCCCAAGCGTTGCGGCCGTCTTGGGCGCCGCTTGCGGGGAACCTTATCACAGCGATGCGTGTCGCCTATCCCTCCACCTCGGTTTCCGGCCGGTCGTTGCCGGCCGCCGTCTCCGAGAGCCATCGGCCGTCGGCGGTTTCATATTCGATCACCTCGGTGCGGCCCGGCACCCGCTGCTCGGCTGCCGCGCGCCGGGCCGCCGCCAGCGCGGTGGCGCGATTCGGAAACGGCTCGGAGAACACGCCGTTGACGGTGTAGGCCCAGCCGCCGTCATGCTCGACGATTTTGTAGGTCACATGGGTCATCGGGAACTCGCTGTTTGCAGGTGCCGCCCGGGTGAATGCGCCGCATGATCCGTGGCAGAATAGGCCACGCCGTCGGATTTTGCACCGGCCGTTCGTCCTTGATCGATGGCCGGTGCCAAGGAGTGAACCATGTGCCGCAATATCAAGACTCTGTTCAATTTCGATCCCCCGGCGACGCATGCCGAGATCCATGCGTCCGCGCTGCAATTCGTACGAAAGCTCTCCGGCTTCAATTCGCCGTCGCAGGCCAATGCCGAGGCGTTCAACCGAGCGGTTTCTGAAGTCTCCGACAGCGCGCGGCGCCTCCTGGCGTCGCTGCAGACCAATGCCGCGCCGCGCGACCGCGAGGTCGAGGCCGAAAAGGCGAGGGAGCGCTCGCGCCGAAGGTTCGGCTAGCCTCATGGTCTGGCGCAGCGTGAGGCAGCTCACGGTGCGGCGAGCCCATGGCCATCATGGTGGCTCGGATGTTAGCCATCGGAGGGATGTCATGGATCAGGCCAAGCGGTTGAAGCTCGCCGCTATGTTCTTCGCCTTTTTTCTGGATTGGTGGCATGCTGTGGTGGAGCGGCGAGTATCATCCCGCCTACGTCATCCTTCTTGCCGTTTGCGGCAGCATTGGTGGCTACCTTTGGTACCTCGCCATGCGCTGGGTGTTTCAGCACATGCATCTGCTTCGGCCGAACGACGATCACGCATGATGATCGGCCGGTTCGGTGACAGGGAATGTCCTCGCGGTAAAAGCTTCGAGTTGGCGGTAGCGGCTCTTCTCAAGGGCGCCTGGATGCCGATGGTGCGGGCGTCGAAGTGTCAACTGGCGTGCCGGGATGGGTGTGGCTTTGCACGAAATCGGTCAGATGCTCCGGCACCGGCACGCTGTCCATATCGCAGCGCGTCTGGATCTCGGCGGCAATGTCTGACGAAACGTCTTTGGACCAGTGTTCGAGCGTGTTGAACGCCACGATGCGGACCGGGTTGTTGTACTGGCCCGAAAGCAGATCGCCGACGATGGTTTCAAGATCGGCTTTCTCGATCTCCGTTTCCCGGTAAACCGTCCCGCTCGTGAAGCTGTCTACGACAAGGTAGACCGTTTCGTCCGCTCCGTACGGTACGGTACCTAGTGACCAGCCGGTGCTTGGCATGGTGTATATCCGGCAGCTTACCCGGTTTAAGCACCTTCGAGCCGGGCGGTTCCAGTTCTTGCTTCCACCTTTTCCCTGATTTGCTATGATGAGGCCATCCTATCGCTCGCAAAGGGTGTTGTTCTAGCGCAGGCTCTCGGAGAGGTAGCGCCATGACCAGATTGGATGATCGGACCATTGCGAACCTGGACATCGTTCTGGAAGAGACTTGCAGCATCTTCCCTCACGGCGGTGACCATGAACGGCGTCGCTATATCGCCCAGAAGCTGAAGCTCAGCGCAAAGAAGGGAAACACCACCCTCGGCGGCTTGCGCGCTGTCGCACACACCGCGCTCAAAGAGATCACGAGCGACGGCCGGCCGCCGAACTCGCTGCTTAGGAACTAGCCGGACAATTCAAGCGTTCTCGATCCGCCCCGCTGACGCCGCGGGATTTCCGAAGCCTTGTTGATAGGCCGCGTGTTGGCGCGCGTCGTTCCGATCGACGAGGACATTGAGGGGCTGGTCGCGATGGATGGCCTGACCAGGAGGGATACACCCGACCGCAGCAAGATCAACATGCACGAGCGCTGGGAAGTGAAATACTGGATCAGAGAGCTTGGCGTATCGCAGGCGGAGTTGCAGAAGGCCGTCGACAAGGTCGGCAACTCGGCTGCAGCGGTTCGTAAGGAACTAGCCCATCGTTGAACTGGCGGCGTGAGCAGGAGCGCGTGTGTCGGCTCGGATTGATATTTTTAACCAACGTGTGAGCCTTGTTTCCGTCAGATGAGTTGACAGTATTTGTCCGGATAGCCAGTTGCGAAACGTCGCTCCAAAATAGCGCTTTCTCTCAAGATCCTATATTTGCGTTCGCCCGGCCTCTGCGCCGGGCTTTCGCATTCTGCATGCCGGCGATCATCGCTGGTTTGCAAAATGGCGGGCAGCCAGATCAGCCTACGCCAAAGGGCTTACTCTTTGTCCTCGGTCCAACTGCGCTGGCCGCATCGGCATTCATAAATTCGGACGGTCATGCCATTGCGAGGGTTCATCATCTTGCGGACCAGCTTGGCTTGAGCTCCACATCGACATCTGAACCTGTCGCGGATTTCTGAATCCGACAGTTCGCTGCTCAAGGAATTCATGACTCTCTCCCCAGCCAGGGGAACCAAATGACTCAGCCGAGGCTGAATCCGTTCCGACAAGAACAGCGGTCCTTGCCTTACTTGAGTCTTCAGCATCCCTTGCCAGGTTCAAGCTATCGGCCGCTCTCGAGCGTTGCGACTTCACAACAGCGAGAGGTTACAGGAGATCGCAGCTGTTGCGCCCTCAGCTCGCATCCCACTTCACCGGCAGATTGAGCAGGCCGCGAAAAGCCCAGCCGCCGATCCGCACCGGCTCGCGCTCGTCCAGCCGCAAGTCCTTCAGCCGCGCGAACAGGCTCGGCAGCGCGACGTCGGCGACCATCGCGCGGGAGGCGAACGCGCCGGCGCAATAATGCGGCCCGGCGCCGAAGGCGATGCTCTTCTGGGTGTCGCGGGTAATGTCGAAACGATCCGGATCCGGAAAGCAGGCCTCGTCGCGGTTGGCGGAACCAAACATGAAGAACACGCGATCCTCCGGCTCGAAGTCGACGCCGCCAAATGTCCACGGCTTCGCAACGCGGCGCGGCGACATCTGGATGGGTGCAATCCAGCGCGCATATTCCTCGAACACATCGATCCACTTCGCTCTTCCCTCGCGCACCAGCGCGAGCTGCTCGGGATACGTCAGCAGCGCCCAGGTCGCGCCTGAGATCGCATCGCGCGGCTCGTTCTGCCCGCCGGAGATCGCCAGCTTGATGTTGGCGCGAATGCTGTCCATGTTCTGGCCGGCCGCGAGCAGCACGCTCAGGATCGAGGTGTTCGGGTGCTTCTTGACGACAGGGATCATGTCGTCGATTGCCGCGTCGATGCCGGCAGTGGCGGCGTGGCAGCGTGCCTCGACCTCTTTGTTGCCGGTGTAATTGGCGATGCCGTCGATCATCGCCTGCGACCACGCGTCCATGTCCTGGTAGCGCATGTTGGTCAGTCCCGTGATGTCCTTCAGGCATTCGGCCGACAGCGGCAGCGCGAACGCCTTGCACAGATCGGCTTCGCCCGTCGGCGTCAGTTCGTCGAGGATACGGTCGGCGTGGGCCTGAAACTGCCGGATCCAGGTGTCGCGCACCGTGCGCGGCGACACCGCCGGAAACATCGCCTGCCGCTCCGTCATGTGCGCTTCGCCGTCCTTGCGCATCATGTTGTGGCCCATTAGCAGGTTCATCAGCCCGTTCGGCTGATGCGAGGAGAACACGTCGATGCGCTTCTCCTGGGTGAAGATGTCGTCACGGCGGGTGAACACGGTCGAGCCGAGCTGCGGCACGAACGCGATCGGCGCTTCTTTGCGCATCCGCGCGAGCGCGGGATAGGGGTCGGCCCAGAAGGCAGGAATGTCGATGTCGAAATGCGGGGCGTTGGACATGGGAGCGGTCCACTACGGTGATCGGGAGTGATGAAACAGGATTGTCATTGCCGGGCCTGCCGCCTTCTAAAGCTTCGGCGGCCGAGCGCATCCTTGGCCCGGCGAAGCCTTGGCGGAGACGGCACCCGGCAATCCATCCCTTTCATGAAGATTCATTTTGAAGAGCGATGGATACGCACGTCAAGCCCGAGTATGACGAGTGGAGCAAGTGCACCATCACACCGCCCGATAGCCGCCGTCCACCATCACGATCGAGCCGGAGACATAGGCTGACAGATCGGAGGCGAGGAAGATCGCGGGGCCGACGATGTCCTCCGCGGTCCCGGGACGGCTGAGCGGGGTGTGATCCATGAATGTCTTCACCAGTTCCGGGTTGTTGGCGCGGGCGCTGGCGTTGAGCGGCGTTGCGATGAAGCCCGGGCCGATCGCATTGACGCGCACGCCTTCCTTGCCGAGTTCGGCGGCGAGCGCTTTGGTGAAGCCGAGCACGCCGTGTTTGGAGGCGGTGTAGGCGGGTGAGCTCGGCGTGCGCACATGCACGAAGGACTGGATCGAGCCGATATTGACGATGCGTCCCTTGCTGGCGCGCAGCGGCGGCAGGAACGCGTGCGTCACATTGAACACGCCGGTGAGATTGATCGCGATGATGTCTTCCCAGTCGCTGATCACGGCCTCCGCCGCGCCGAGCATGCCGTTGCGGCGGACGATGCCGGCATTGTTGACGAGGATCGAGACCTGGCCGACCTCGTCGGCGACCTGCTTCGCGATTTCGACGCAGTCCTCGCGCCTGGCTACGTCGAGCGCAAAGCTTTCGGCCTTGCCGCCGGCACCGCGGATTTCCTGCGCGGCCTCCGCCGCCGCTTTCTCCTCCCGATCGAGCAGCACGACACGCGCGCCCTCGCGGGCATAGCCGATCGCGATCGCGCGTCCGATGCCGGAGCCTGCGCCGGTGACGACGGCGATGTGATTTTCGAGAAGGGGCATGGCGCGTTTCCTCTTGCTTGGGTTTTGGCAGAGGATAGCAAGCGTGCCCGCGCGCACAAGGTGGTAGCGACCGTCGTAGGGCGGGTTAGCGAAGCGTAACCCGCCACAATATCACGCAAGAAAGGCGGATTACGCTCTCGCTAATCCGCCCTACGCATCTTTACAGCGTGCAGGTGCCCTTCTTGAGCATGTCGTCCTTTACAGCGAGCGCTGCGGCAAAGGTCGGGACCGGCTTGCTGACGGTCTTGTAGTTCGACGGGATCGGCTTGGTCGGAATGCTCTGGTCCCAGACCTGGCAGACGCCGGTGCCTTCCCAGCGGATCAAGTGAAAGGCGGCTTCGGCGGGGCTGGTCGCGGCAAGCGCGGTGAAGCCGATGCCGGCGGCGGCAGCAAGAGCGGTAACGCGAAGCATGAGAAAAATACTCCTGTCATGGAAGTGCGACGCCACGCTCCGCGGGGATTTATGGGAGCGGGCTCCCGGCCGGGGATGACCGGGCATTCCTTTGTTGTCACTGATGCGTGATTGGTTCAAAGGGCCCATGAAAAAGGCCGGCGCGTCATTCCCGCGCCGGCCTTTTCAGTTTGGCTGTAGCCCGCATGAGCGAAGCGACATGCGGGTAGATCGAGGTTGTAATCCCGGATATCGCTTGCGCTCATCCGGGCTACACAAGATCAACTCAGAACGCGCAGGTGCCGTTGCGCAGCAGACCGTCCTTGAACACCAGGGCGTCGACGAAGGTCGGCACTTCCGAGCCGACGAGCACAGTGAAATTGCCGGGATATGGCGCGGTCGGGATGCTCTGGTCCCAGATCTGGCAGAAGCCGGTATCCTGCCAGCGGATCAGGTGATAGGCGGCGTTCGCCGGGCTCGACGCGGTAAGCGCAGTGAAACCAACGGCGGCAACGGCGCAAAGGCCAAAAATACGATGCATCTTAAAATCTCCTGTTTGAACGCGGGATCTCAGTGCCCGGCTACCCCTTGAGTAGCGGGCATCGCGCGAAGGTTCAAAGATGCGGAGCGATGGAATGGGTTAGCGAAATCCTTACGCGCTGCTACAATTTGGCGGTTAGCGACAATTCCAGCGTTGGATGGAAGGAAGGCATGATGCAGACAGCAACGTCATCGCGCGTGTCACGCGCGCGTAGCCGCGCAAGGATCGTAGTGATGATGCTGTGCGCGGCGGCCGCATTGTCGTTTGCCTCGGGCGGATCGCCGGCCGCTGCGCCGATCGCCGTAGCGGTCGCGGATTTCGATTATTTCGACACGTCGGGAGAGGTCGTCGACCAGAGCGCAGAGCATCGCGCGCGCGTGGCGGCGTTTGCCGCGTTATTGCGCGACAATCTTTCGGCGCAGGGCGATTATCGCGTGGTCAGAATCGAATGCCCCGATCATCCCTGCACCGCCACCAGCATGTCGCAGGATCTTTTCATCGCCGCCGCACGCAAGGCCGGCGCGCGCCTCGTCATCTATGGCGGCATTCGCAAGATGAGCACGCTGGTGCAATGGGGCGAAATCCAGCTGCTCGATCTCGAAGCGGAGAAGCTTCTGATGCGGCGTACTGTGACGTTTCGCGGCGACAACGATGCCGCCTACCGCCACGCCGCCAATTTCGTCAGCGACACGCTGAAGGAAAGCATGCCGAAGCCGTAGGCCCCCGTAGGGTGGGTTAGGCGGAAGCCGTAACCCACCAACAATTGCAAGGCTGGCGGATTACGCTGTCGCTACCGGACCGGAATCTGCGCCACGCATTCGATCTCGATCAGCATCTTGGGATCAGGCAGCGCCTGCACCACGCAGGTCGTGCGGGCCGGGTAGGGCGCGGGGCCGAACGCCGACGCATACAGGACATTCATCGTCGCAACGTCGGAGGCGCGCGTCAGCAGCACGTTGACCTTGACGAGATCGCGGAATGTCGCGCCCGCTTCATCGAGCACGCGCTTGATGTTGGCGACGACGAAGCCGAACTGCGCCTCGAAACCGTCAGCCAGCGCGCCCTTGTCGTCAAAGCCCGGAATTCCCGAAACGAACAGCAAGTCGCCGACACGGGTTGCGAAGGAGAGCGGCGGGGCCTTGATGCCGGCGGGCGGAGCGAAGTGCTGGATCGGAGCCATGAGACACCTTCGTGAGGGTTCGTTGCCCTCCGAGCCTAACGCGCCGCTGCCTCGCTGGAAAGGCAGCGGCGCTGCGCCATACGACCCGCCGATAGCTCTGGAACAATGCGATGCGATATAGTCGCCGAACGAGATTGCCACGCGAATGACTAGCGCAAGACGAGCGCGGCAAAAGTAATGCAGTTCACAGGCGCAATCATTTTCATTCGCCTGCACCGAAATCTTTCGCACAGGACCGCCAGATTTTGATGAAATTGTGTCGTGCCCGGTGCTGCACGCTCGCGTGCTGCCTATCAATGCGCTTTTCCGATTCGCTCGATGGGGTACAATTGGCCGGTCACGACTCAATCGGCGCCGCCGGTCGCTCAATTCCCCTGGAGAAAAGATCCATGAAGATGCCATCCGCCCTCCGTGCCGCCGTGCTCGCGCTTGCGGCTTTCGCGGGCGTCACCCTGTCCTCCGCCGCGCGTGCTGACGAAGGTTTCGTGCAGCTCACGATCTACAAGGCGGGGTGGGTGATCGGCGGGTCCGGTGGCAGCGGCGTCCTGGATTTTCGCGGCCGGCGCTATCCGCTTTCGACCGGCGGCCTCGACTATGGTTTTGTGTTCGGCGGCTCGAAGACGATCCTGCGCGGCCGCGTCAGCAACATCTGGCGTCCCTCCGACGTCGCCGGCGTCTACGGCGCGGCCGGCGCAGGCCTCGCCATCGGCCGCGGCGCGCGCGCCATCGTGCTGACCAACCAGAAGGGCGCGGTCCTCGAATTGACCGGGCATCAGGTCGGCTTGATGGCGAACGCCGATCTCTCCGGCCTCGCCATCACGATGCGGTAATCCCCCTGTCGTCATTGCGAGCGTAGCGAAGCAATCCATGCCGCCATTTGCAGAAGGATGGATTGCTTCGTCGCTTGCGCTCCTCGCAATGACGCTGATCGAATGGTAGGCATCGGCAATGAACCGCGAAGAGCTAGCCGCCGCCTACACCGCACCCAACCGCCACTACCACAACCTCGCGCACATCGAAGACTGCCTCGCCGCGCTCGCACGCGTGGATAATCTTTCAGCGCGCGAGCGCGAAATCCTGTCGGAAGCGATCTGGTGGCATGATGTCGTCTACGACGCAACGCGCTCGGATAACGAAGAGCTCAGCGCGCAGCTCGCTGAACAGCATGTCCGCAAGGACATCCGCCAGGAAGTAGCCCGACTGATCCGCCTGACCAAGACGCACGACGTTGCGCCCGGCGATCGCCTCGGCGCCATCCTGATCTCGATTGATCTGAGCATTTTGGGCGCGGAGCCCGCGCGCTACGACGCCTACGCCGCTGCGATCCGGCAGGAGTTCATCCACGTGCCGGAGCGTGACTATCGCGCAGGCCGCTCCCGCGTCCTCCGCCACTTCGCAGCAAAGCCGGTGATCTTTCCCGATCCAACGTTCGCGGCGAAGTACGACCGGCAGGCCCGCGACAATCTCGCGCGCGAACTGGCGTCGCTAGGCTGACGAATCCGCGGTTATTTCCGCCGTCATCGCCCGGCTTTGACCGGGCGATCCAGCATTCTAGGCGGTCGCGATTGAATGGATGGGCCGCGGCGTACTGGATTCCCCGCTTTCGCGAGGAATAACGGCGGTGGCTACCGCGCCGCCGGCATCACCAGGCCCGCTGGCTGCGCCTGCACGCCGGGTCCGCGCATGCGCGCCAGCAATTCGGCCGTCGGCCAGGAATCCGCCGGCAAGCCGTATTTGATCTGCATCGCCTTCACTGCCGTACGGCTGAGCTGCCCCATGATGCCGTCGACCTTGCCGACATTGTAGCCGGCGCGCACCAGGAGCTGCTGCAACTCCTTCAGCTCGTTGAGCGACAGTTGCGCGACCGGCGCGGCCGGCTGCCGCATCGGCGGGGCGCCGGCGATGCGGGTGGCGAGGTAGGCTGCGGTGGTCGAATAGATCAGGGAGTTGTTCCACTCGGTATAGGCTGCGAAATTTGCGTACGCCAAAAATGCCGGTCCGGTGCGGCCCATCGGAAGCAGCAGCGAGGCCGGCAGGTCGTCGTTCGGCAGCGGCCGGCCGTCGGGATAGGTGACGCCGAGCTGCGCGAATTTTGCGCGCGGCAGTTTGATCGTGAGGTCCGCCTGATCCCACGGAAAATTCGCCGGGGCGCGCACTTCCTGCAGCCACGGCTCGCCGCGCCGCCATTTCAGTCCGTTGGCGATATAGTTCGCGGCCGAGCCGATCACGTCAGGCGCGCTGCGCAGGAGATTGCGATGGCCGTCGCCGTCATAGTCCACGGCATAGTTGAAATAGTGCGTCGGCAAAAACTGCATCTGCCCGAGCTCGCCGGCCCATGAGCCGATCATCTCAGATGCTGAGAGATCGCCGCGGTCGATGATCTTCAAAGCGGCGATGGTTTCCTTGCTGAACATCTCCGAGCGGCGGCAGTCATAGGCCAGCGACACCAGCGACGGCAGCGTATGCAATTTGCCGAGCTCGGCGCCAAAACTGCTCTCCAGTCCCCAGAACGCGGCGATCACCGCCGGCGGCACGCCATATTCCTTCTCGGCGCGGGCGAACGCCGCCGCATGCATTCGGATTCGCGCCTGCGCGTTCTTTGCCGCGCCGTCGGACGCCCGGTTTCGTGAGAACTCGGTGAACATCTGGCCGAATACGCGCTGGCCGCGGTCGCGGTTGACGATGCTCTGGTCGTAGGTGAGGTACGGCGCGGCCTCCGCCAGCGCACGCTGCGACACGCCTTCCGCGGCGGCCTGCTGCTTCAACTCGGCAAGGAAGCGGTCGAACGACATGCCATTGTGACAGGCCGCCGCGCGAGGCGCGCGCGGAGCGGCGGCCGATGGCTGCTGACCGGGTGCGGGCGCGACCGCAGGTCTCGGTGCGGGACGGGTGGGTGCGGGGGCTTGTTGGGCGATGGCGAGGGATGAAAGGAATAGGGACGCGGTGGCAGCAAGCAGAAGTCTGTGAAGCGGCATCAAGGTCCCCGCGAAAATCGTGAATCCGAAGCCAAGTTTTAGACCGGCAAGCCGCGTTAGCCAACGGGCCGGCTTCGTAGCCCGCATGAGCGAAGCGATATGCGGGGCCGCTGGTCCCGCATATCGCTGGCGCTCATGCGGGCTACGGCTCTCCGCCTCGGAGCAATCGCCGCGCAAGCCCCGCCCCGCGCATAGGAGCCCGCCGTATCAACCCGGTCTCGCAGGCTGTTCCAACCGCCTCCCGCCGTGTAGGCTTGGCGCGCACTGCCGGGCCGGCATAAGGCCATCGCCCATATGGCGGGCAGGAATAAGGGAGATGGCGGAAAGACCATGACGGAACTCCGATACCTCGCGCCCGAAACGCTTGATGAAGCGGTCGGCGCATTTGCCAAAGCCGGCAGCGCCGCGCGCATCCTGGCCGGCGGCACCGATCTTCTGGTGCAGATGCGATCCGGCATTTTGAAGCCCGGCGTGATCGTCGACATCAAGAAAATCCCCGAGATGACCGCGATCGAGGAGACCGCCGATGGCGGCTTTCGCATCGGCGCCGCGGTCTCCGGCATGGCGCTTGCGGAACACGGCAAGTTCGGCAAGGTCTGGCCCGGCGTGCTGGAGGCGGTCAACCTGATCGGCTCCAAGCAGGTGCAGGGCAGGGCGTCCGCGGGCGGCAATCTCTGCAACGGCTCGCCCGCCGGCGACAGCGTGCCGGCGATGGTCGCAGCCGGCGCGATCGTCACCATCCAGGGCCCGGACGGCCGCCGCGAGATGAAGGTGGAGGACGTCCCGGCCGGCCCCGGCCGCACCCACCTGAAGCCGGGCGAGATCCTGGTCAGCTTCAAACTGCCGCCACGACCGCCAGCCTCCAGCGATGCTTATTTGCGCATGATCCCGCGCACCGAAATGGACATCGCCGTGGTCGGCTGCGGCGTCAGCCTCACGATGAAGGACGGCACCGTCACATCAGCCCGCGTCGGCCTCGGCGCAGTCGCGCCGACCGTGCTGCTGGTCGAAGACGCTGCGAAAGCGCTGATCGGAAGCAAGCTCGACGACGCCGCGCTCGCGAAAGCGGCCGCAGCCTGCTCCGCCGCCTGCCGCCCGATCGACGACAAGCGCGGCACCATCGCCTACCGCACCAAGGTGGCAGGCGTGCTGCTCAAGCGCACCGCCACGATCGCCGCCCAACGAGCGACCCAGAAGAACTGAATTCGGAAGAACTCAATGGCCAAAGTTCACGTCACCACCACCATCAATGGCGAGCCGATGGAATTTTTGTGCGAGCCAAACGATACCATGCTCGACGCGCTGCGCGGGCCGCTGGGACTGACCGGCTCCAAGGAAGGCTGCGCCTCCGGCGACTGCGGCGCCTGCTCGATCACGCTTGATGATCGGCTGGTCTGCTCCTGCCTGATGCTCGCGGTCGAATCCGAAGGTCACGAAATCAGAACCATCGAAGGCATGGCGCAAGGCGACAGGCTGCATCCGCTGCAGCAGAAATTTCTGGAGATGGCGGCTCTTCAGTGCGGCATCTGCACCTCGGGCATGCTGGTCGCCTCCGATGCGCTCTTGAAGAAGAACCCCGATCCGACCGAAGAGGAAGTCCGCTTCTGGCTCGCCGGCAATCTCTGCCGGTGCACCGGCTATGACAAGATCGTCCGGGCGGTGATGGAAACCGCCGCCGAAATGCGCGCGCAATAAATTGCGGGAGACAGCCCAATGAACGTCGTCACCAACAACAAATGGATCGGCCAGCGCACCATCCGTCCTGACGGCATGGACAAGGTCACCGGCCGCGCGCAGTTCGCCGCCGACACCACCATGCCCGGCATGATCTGGGGCAAGATCCTGCGCAGCCCGCACCCACATGCGCGCATCAGATCGATCGACACCTCCAAGGCCGAGAAGCTGCCGGGCGTCAAAGCCGTCGTCACCTCGAAGGACATCGTCGATTTCCCGATCGAGAAGGGCGCCGTCATGCTCGGCATCCAGGACATGCGCTGGATGTGCCGCAACGTGATGGCGCGCGACAAGGCGCTGTTTCCCGGCCACCCCGTCGCAGCGGTTGCCGCCACCACCGAGGCGATCGCGGCGGAAGCCTGCAATCTGATCGAGGTCGATTACGAGGTGCTGCCCTGGGCGATCGAGATCGAGGATGCCTTGAAGCCCGATGCACCGATCCTGCACGAGTTCAACAAGTGGGAGGGCAAGCCCTCCAACATCGTCGGCCGCCTCGAGCACAAGAAGGGTGACATCGAGCAAGGCTTCAAGCAGGCTGACATCGTCATCGAGCGCACCTTCACCACGCGCCCGGTGCACCAGGGCTATATCGAGCCGCATGCCTGCCTGATCTCGGTGGCGCCAGACGGCAAGACCACGATCTGGAGCTCCAGCCAGGGCCAGTTCATGGTGCGCGCGATGACGGCCCATCTCACCGGCATCCCGCAGAGCGACATCCGCGCCATCCCCGCCGAGATCGGCGGCGGCTTCGGCGGCAAGACCATCGTCTATCTCGAGCCGGTCGCGACGCTGCTGGCAAAGAAATCCGGCCGCCCGGTGAAGATGGTGATGACGCGCGAGGAAGTGATGCGCGCGACCGGCCCGACATCAGGCTCGAAGAGCACGGTGAAGATCGGCGCGACCAAGGACGGCAAGATCGTCGCCGCGCACGGCACGTTCTATCTGCAGGCCGGCGCCTTCCCGGGCTCGCCGATCCGCGGCGCGGCCGGGTGTAGCTTCACGCCCTATGACATCCCGAACCTGCTCTCCGAAGGGTATGACGTCTGCTCCAACCGCTCCAAGGTCGCGGCCTATCGCGCGCCGGGCGCGCCGATCGGCGCCTATGCGGTCGAATGCGTGCTAGATGAAGTCGCTGAAGCCCTGAAGATGGACCCGCTCGACTTCCGCGCCAAGAACGCCGCCAAGGAAGGCACCAAAGCCGCCCACGGCCCGGTGTTCCCGCGCATCGGCTATCTCGAGACGGTGGAAGCCGCGAAGGCCTCGCCGCATTACGCCGCGCCGCTCGGCGATGGCAACGGCAAGCTCAGGGGAAGGGGCGTCGCTTCCGGCTTCTGGTTCAACGCCGGCGGTGAATCCTCCGCGCAGGTCAACATCACCGAGGACGGCAACGTCGTCGTCACCACGGGCCATCCTGATATCGGCGGCTCGCGCGCCGGCATCGCCAACATCTGTGCCGAACTTCTTGGAATTGATTACCGCCGCGTCTCCGTCATCATCGGCGATACGCAGACGGTCGGCTTCTCCAACCTGACCGGCGGCAGCCGCGTGCTGTTCGCGTCCTCGATGGTGGTGACGCAGTCGACCGAAAAGATCATCCAGACCTTGCGCGAGCGCGCGGCAAAGATCTGGAACATCGATCCCGAAGCGGTGAAATGGGAGAACGGCGCGGCGCATCCGGTGAGCCCGAACGCCGGCCAGTTCGAGCCGCTGACGCTGGAAGAGCTCGCCGACAAGGCGCCCGCGATGGGCGGACCCATTGGGGCCGGCGTGCAGCTCAACACGCAAGGCGCCGACGGCGGCTTCGGCACCCATGTCTGCGACGTCGAGGTCGATGTCGATCTCGGCATCGCGCGCGTGATCCGCTACACCGCCGTGCAGGATGTCGGCCGCGCCATCCACCCCGGCTATGTCGAGGGCCAGCTCCAGGGCGGCGTTGCACAAGGCATCGGCTGGGCGCTGAACGAGGAATATATCTACACGAAGGAAGGCAAGGTCGATAACCCCGGCTTCCTCGACTATCGCATGCCTGTTTGCTCGGACCTTCCGATGATCGACTGCATCATGGTCGAGATCCCGAATCCAAAACACCCGCAGGGCGTCAAGGGCGTCGGCGAAGTGCCGCTGGTGCCGGTGATGGCCGCGGTGGCGAACGCGATCTACAATGCGCTGGGCAAACGGTTCTACGCCCTGCCGATGTCACCGCCGAAGGTGCTGGAGAAGCTGGACGAGCCGATACGGCAGGCGGCGGAGTAGGACGCAGGATTCGTAGGATGGGTAGAGCGCAGCGAAACCCATCAACTGTCGCCAATCGGATGAAGTGATGGGTATCGCTTCGCTCCACCCATCCTACGCACTGTCCGAGCCGACGCGGCAGGCGGCGGAGTAGGGACTTGTAGGGTGGGTTAGCCGAAGGCGTAACCCACCGTTCTTGCCACGGACTACGGCGGATTACGCTTTCGCTAATCCGCCCTACAACATTGCAGAACCGGCAATGCAAATGAGCGACGTGCTTCCCTTCCGCGCCATGGCGTACAACAACGCCTGGGCAAATCACCGGCTGCTCACCGCCTGTCTCGCGTTGTCGCCGGATGAATTCACCGCGAAGCGAACCGGCTTCTTTCCGAGCCTGCGCGCCACGCTCAATCACATCCTGATCATCGACCACTTCTACGTCGACGCGATGGAAGGCGGCACGCTCGGACCCGCCGCCTTTGCGAACGACGAACCCTGTGCAACGGTTGCCGCGTTAAAGGAAGCGCAGGCCGCAGTTGATCGACGCTTGCTCAATGTCGTTGAAGCGCTCGACGCCGCCGGATTGCAGCGCATCGTCTCCGTGCATCGAGAAACCTCCATCCAGCGCGAACGAATGGACCGCTTGCTCCTGCATCTGTTCCAGCATCAGGTGCATCACCGCGGCCAGGCTCACTGCATGCTGAGCGGCACGTCGGTAAGCCCGCCGCAGCTCGACGAGTTCTTCTCAGCAGGTGAAGCGCCGCTGCGGGCAAAGGAGTTCGAGGAACTCGGTTGGACGGAGGAGCGGATCTGGGGCGAGTTTGAACCGAAGTAGCAAGTGTAGCCCCGGGTGAGCGAAGGGCTGTAGGGCGGATTGGCGAAAGCGTATCCGCCGTATCTACATCCGCACACTTGGCGGCGGATTACGCTGACGCTAATCCGCCCTACAGCATGTCACCGGAAGATCAGCCAGCCCAGCGGGATCAGCACACATAGCGTCAACGTGATCCCGAGCATCAGTCGCCCAAACCTCTCCACCGACGAAATCTGCGAAGGATCGCGATCCGGCTGACGATCCAGTCAGCGGCGGAAGAGCGCAAGCGGCCAACCGACCAGCCAGCCGATGAGACGTAAAACGCCTTCAAGCGAATCCATTGACCGAACACTCTGTTCTCCCACGAGGAGGTAGCCTATTCTGTATACAATTAACGATTGATAAGCCGTTGCCCCGGATGGGCGGCTTGTGCGCCGTAGCTCGAAAAGCGGAGGCGGAAGCGACATTCGGGGCCTTCATGGTCACTTCCCGAATGTCGCTGCGCTCATGCGGGCGACGCGTCGAATGTGAAAGCCGTCATGACCGATCAGAACACACCCGCCACCTCACCCTTCCAGTCCATCCGCGCCGTCGACTACACCGTCATCTTCGTGCGCGACATGGCCGCGATGCGCCGCTTCTATGAGGGCGTGCTTCGTTTTCCGCTGACGCGCGAATTGTCGGCGGGGTGGATCGAATATCAGATCGGCGGCAACACGCTCGCGCTGGCGCGGCCGAGCCGGACGGCGAAGGATGCGCCGACGCCGAAGGGGAGCGCTTCGCTGCAGCTTGCGTTCAAGGTTGCCGCTGAGGATGTCGATCGCTGCGCCGAGGAATTGCTGCGGCATGGCGTCGATCTATTGGAGCCGCCGACCAACCAGCCCTTCGGGCATCGCACGCTGTTCTTCAGGGATCCCGATGGGAATCTGCTGGAGATGTATGCGGAGATTTGAGTCTGTCAGACCTCATCCTGAGGAGCCTGCGAAGCAGGCGTCTCGAAGGATGAATGGCACCAGCGGGGCCACGTCGCCTCAATTCAACGTCAGAAGCAGTAGGGCGGATTAGCGCAGCGTAATCCGCCGCGTGTGTGCGACAAGGTCGGTAGGTTACGCTTCGCTAACCCACCCTACGGCACCTCACTTTAATTCAGCGTCACCCACACCAGGTTGACGTCGCTGTGACACGTATTGCAGTGCGCCGGCTGATTGAACGTGTTGGCGAGCTGCCATTCCTGCGCTTCGTTGCTCCATTGCGCTGTCGCGTGGCAGATGATGTCATCGGAGCCGCAGGCGGCGCAGACAGGCGTGGAACGGGCGGCGCGATTGATCACCACGCGCTCGATCGGCTGCGGTTGCGGCCGGTCCGGCGCCATCAGGTCCTGGACGATTTCGAACGGGTTCATCAGCTTGACGCGTCGCAACATCGGTTTGCATCCACTTTTTGCGAGTCGAGATTCGCTTGTTTCAAACTAGCGAATCACCCCGGCCGTTCCATCGCCAAATTGCGCAATCCCCGGGATTTAACTTTGTCATTTCGAAGAAGATTCGCGCAAGCCGCCGGCTGAAAAGTCATCCGGGTGTTGACGTATCGCAACACGTTTGGGGGCAAGGGGGCTTACGCTTCGATGGCACATCCGTAAAACCCCGGAGAGATTCCCGGATGCCCGGCTTCACCACGCGACTGTTAGCGCTCGCCTGCGTCGCGCTGCTGCTGCTCGCTGCCACCAGTTGCTTCGCGCAGGCGCTCGAAGGCTCATTCAGCGCCGGTGGTGAGGTAGGGCGTGCAGCAATGCGAAGCGGCCCGGCAGGAATTCCGGGCCGCGCTATCGGAAAATCAGTACTTCTTCTTCGCCGCAGATCCGGTTGTCGTCTGCTTGCCGGGCGCGCTCTCCGAACGGCCCTTCGCGGTCTTCTTCTGATGTCCCGGAGCGTAT
Organism: Bradyrhizobium hereditatis; assembly: GCF_020329435.1. GTDB lineage: Bacteria > Pseudomonadota > Alphaproteobacteria > Rhizobiales > Xanthobacteraceae > Bradyrhizobium > Bradyrhizobium hereditatis. Next base: position 115,331 of record NZ_JAGKJK010000013.1, read on the forward strand.
TCCGACGCACCCGGCGCCGTCGATTTCGTGCTCTTCTGCATCTTCTGTCCGGGAGCGTATTCGGAGGAGCCCGGAGATTTCGTGCCTTGCGCAAACGCCGAGGTCGCAAGCAGTACGGTCGAAACAGTGATCAATGTCTTCAGCATATGTTTCTCCTGTTGCAGAGGACCAAGCAACGCTTCGCCCACCATGATGTTCCGCTTTTTCCCGTCTATAGTTGCAGAGCAATGCTGATGAACATGCCTTCATCTTCCGCCAAATCGCATCTTGAGAAGGCGCGCCGGTCCGACATGTGAGGCCCCGCGCCTGACTATCCGATGGGCAAATCACTTCTGATTTTCAGAAATCGTGTCAAGCCCAAGAATTGCTGAGAATCAAAAATATTCCGCTTTCGTTCTCACCCAAATCAGCGGCATAACTGCGTCCGTCTCGCCGCAAGATGAGGGGCGCTCGCGAACGTCAGGAACGCGCGGTGAGATGCGATGGACGTAGATGGCGCGAGAGACGTTGCGCGCCGGAGGCGTACGGTGAAGTCGTGTGGTTCTGGCGCCGTGGTGCTGGCGTTAAGTCCGAGAGAAGCGAAAGCGTCTTGCGGGCGACGGAGGCAAAAGAGCCGTTCTCCGGGAAGAGCACGAAGTAAGCCGTAAAGCCATTGCGCAGGGAAGGCCGGGATGCTTCCGCCGAACCTGTATGCTCGTGTGCGTGCTTTTTGCGCATAATTGCACACGAGACCGCGGGTGCGGCGCGCACCCGGTCTTCCCTGCGCCCTCTGATTTTTGATGGGGGTGAAGAGTTCAAATCACAACTCGCGCAGATGATGCGGCGAGATCGCGAACTGTATTTAAACGTCGTCGTCAACGCATGCGAGCGTTCTTCTTGAAGCGCTTTTCTGAAGTTATTCTACCCTATCGCCCCAACGCATACTGCGCTCTCTCCCCCCTTGCGGGGGAGGGCTGGGGAGAGGGGTAAGCCACGAGCACCGCCGTTGCCGCCACCCCTCTCCCTAACCCTCTCCCGCAAGGGGAGAGGGAACGCACCTGTCGCGCACGACTAGCTATGATTGAGCTGATAAGCCGCGGCGTACTGGATGCCCCGCCGGAGCCTGTCATCGGGCGCGCATTCGCGCGACCCGGTGGCGGGGCATGACGAGTTATGTTGGGGCGAGCGCCTCACAACTCCCGTGCATTCGAGAACACAAACGACGAAAGCCGCCGCGTGTTCTCGTCCAGGATCAGCGTGCGCGTGATCGGCGGCTCGGCGCGCTGGCTGCAGTTTTCGCGTTCGCAGAGCCGGCAGTTGACGCCGATCGGCGTGCCCTCGGCCTTCTCCAGATCCATCCCGGCGGCATAGACGAGCTTCGAGGCATGGCGGATTTCGCACCCCAAACCGATCGCAAAGCGCGGCTGCGGGTGCGGGTGCGGCGCGATCGGCCGGCGCACCATCTGCGCGATCGAGAAGTAGCGCGTGCCGTCGGGCAGTTCGATCACCTGCTTGAGCAAGCGGTCCGGCGTGTCGAAGGTCGAATGCACGTTCCACAGCGGGCAGGTGCCGCCGAATTTCGAGAACGGGAACGTGCCGGAGGAAAATCGCTTGGAGACGTTGCCCGCATTGTCGACGCGCAGCAGGAAGAACGGCACGCCGCGCGCGTTCGGCCGCTGCAGCGTGGTGAGGCGGTGGCAGACCTGTTCGAAGCCGGCATTGAAGCGCTGCGCCAGCACATGCACATCATAGTTCAGGTTTTCCGCCGCGCTGTGGAACGGCTGATAGGGCATCATCACGGCGGCGGCAAAATAATTCGCGAGCGTAATCCGGTAGAGCCGGCGCGGCGTGTCGTCGAGCGGGCCGGCGCGGCTGACGATGCCGTCAATGGCAGCGCCGCATTCGGCAAGCCCGATCTGCAGCGCAAGTTGAAAGGCGCGGCCCGAGCCGTCGACCAGTTCGGAAATCAGAAGTTGCCGGCGATGACGGTCGAACCGCCGCAGCGTCTCGCGCATCACGTCGACAGGCATGATGCGGGTGACGATCGAGTGCTTTTCGCGCAGTCGTGCCGCAAGCGCAGCGAACAATTCCTCGGCGGAGACGTTGAGCTCGTCGCGCAAATTCTCCGCGGCCTGCTCAAGCTCGGGGAAGTAATTGCGGTTGGCCTCGATCAGGTCGCGCACGCGCTCGATCGGGTTGGCCTCGAAGCGGGCGCCCTCGTCGCGGTCGGCCATTTGGGCCGCGACCAGCGTCTCGCCGCGGCGTGCCTCGGTATAGGCGGCGTAGAGCCGCTGCAGAGAGTGCGTCACGCCCGGGCAGAGTTCGGCGAGGTCGCGCAGTTCCTGCTTCGGCACGTCAATCTGGCGGAACAGCGGATCGGAGAAGATCTCGTTGAGCTCGGCGAAGAACCGATCCTCATCGGCGGTTGCAAGATCGCGCAGATCGAGATCATAGGTCTCCGCCAGCCGCAGCAGGATCTGCGCCGTCACCGGCCGCTGGTTCCGCTCTATCAGGTTGATATAGCTCGGAGAAATCCCGAGCCCCTCGGCGATCTGGGTCTGCGACAGGCCAAGCTGCTGGCGGATGCGCCGGAAGCGGGGGCCTACGAAAAGCTTCTTTCCGGTATCGGCGGGCATGGCAGGGTTCCTGACCCGTTTGTGACAAAAATTACAAAGTTACATTTGATACAAGTACCTATGTTACATGACATCACCAATAGAAAACAAGGCGTCTATACGAATTTCTGTTTTTCGCGTTTACCTCTCGACACGCATTTCGCAATGCACTGTTAAGAATGTCGAAGCGTGGCAATGAAAAGCGCCACAGATTTGTCGGCACTGAAAGGATTACGCACATGAACTACCAGCCACGTGGGCTCAGTGACCGGGCTACCCAGCAACCGGCCTCCTATCTGAGCGAGATCAAGGCCGCTGAGGCGCTGCTCGAGACCAAGCCGACCTGGAACGGCGTCACCGCCGAAGCCGTGGCGCGCATGCGTCTGCAGAACCGCTTCAAGACCGGCCTGGACATCGCGCGGTACACCGCGGCGCTGATGCGCGCCGATATGGCTGCCTATGACGCGGATCCCACCAAGTACACCCAGTCGCTCGGTTGCTGGCATGGCTTCATCGCGCAGCAGAAGCTGATTTCGGTCAAGAAGCATTTCGGCACGACCGATCGCCGCTATCTGTATCTCTCCGGCTGGATGATCGCCGCGCTGCGCTCCGAGTTCGGACCGCTGCCCGACCAGTCGATGCACGAGAAGACCTCGGTGCCGGCGCTGATCGAAGAGCTCTACACCTTCCTCCGTCAGGCGGATTCCCGTGAACTCAACGATATTTTCCGCGCCCTCGACGCTGCCCGCAAGGAAGGCGACAAGGCGAAGGAAAAGGCGCTGATCGAGAAGATCGACAACTTCCAGACCCATGTCGTGCCCGTCATCGCCGACATCGACGCTGGCTTCGGCAATGCGGAGGCGACCTATCTGCTCGCCAAGAAGATGATCGAGGCGGGTGCGTGCGCCCTGCAGATCGAAAATCAGGTCTCCGACGAAAAGCAGTGCGGCCACCAGGACGGCAAGGTGACCGTGCCGCACGAGGTGTTCCTGGCGAAGATTCGTGCCTGCCGCCATGCTTTCCTCGAGCTCGGCGTCGAAGACGGCATCATCGTGACCCGCACCGACTCGCTCGGCGCCGGCCTCACGCAGCAGATTGCCGTCAGCCATAAGCCGGGCGACATCGGCGATCAGTACAACAGCTTCCTGGATTGCGAGGAAGTGACGGCCGCCACGGCCCGGAACGGCGATGTCATCATCAACCAGAACGGCAAGATGATGCGTCCGAAGCGGCTTGCCAGCAACCTCTACCAGTTCCGTCCTGGCACTGGCGAAGATCGCTGCGTGCTCGACTGCATCACCTCGCTGCAGAACGGCGCCGATCTCTTGTGGATCGAGACCGAGAAGCCGCATATCGAGCAGATCGCCAAGATGGTCGACCGCATTCGCGAGGTGATTCCGAACGCGAAGCTGGCCTACAACAACTCGCCCTCGTTTAACTGGACGCTCAACTTCCGTTGGCAGGTGTACGATGCGATGAAGGAAGCCGGCAAGGACGTCAGCAAGTACAATCGCGCCGAGCTGATGAAGCCGGAATACGACGACACGCCGCTGGCCATTGAAGCCGACGAGCGCATCCGCACGTTCCAGGCCGATTCAGCAAAGCGTGCTGGCATCTTCCACCACCTGATCACGTTGCCGACCTATCACACGGCAGCTCTGTCGACTGACAATCTCGCGAGGGAGTATTTCGGCGAGCAGGGCATGCTGGGCTATGTGAAGAATGTTCAGCGCCAGGAGATCCGTCAGGGCATCGCCTGCGTCAAGCATCAGAACATGGCCGGCTCCGATATCGGCGACGATCACAAGGAATATTTCGCCGGCGAGGCCGCTCTGAAGGCGGGCGGCGTCCACAACACGATGAACCAGTTCGGCTAAGAACCAGTTCGGCTAACAGGAGACTGACAATGACCAAAGGCAGCAATTTCTGGGTGATCGGCGGCGAGTTCGGTTCGATGAACTTCCACAAGCTCGTCGAAGGCTCGGCCCAGGTCAGAGGCCCGTTCAAGACCCGCAAGGAAGCCGAAGAGTGCTGGAAGGAGGTCTCGGAAGAGAGCCGCCATAAGGCCGGCGTACGCTTCTCGATCGTCGAAGAGCCCTCGCGCGTCTCGGCCTGACGGCTGCCGATAAGTCTTAGAGGAAGCGCCAACGACAGGCGGCCCCATCCGGAAAACCGGGTGGGGCCGCTTGCGATTCAGTCTTCTCCCTCTCCCGCCTGCGGGGGAGGGCCGGGGTGGGGGTCTCGCCACAGACTCAGAACCCGGTCTCAGAACCCGGTGGATCGCTAACCCATTGCAACTAAACGGCCTTTGCGCGCAACATAGTTACTGCTAGGTTAATCGGGCTAACCCCCTCGCAGGATAAAGGCGGCACCCGATGTCAGACGCGCAAAATACCGCCAGTGAAGCCCGTGATATGCGACCGACGCGGCTGCGCGATGCGCTGCGCCAGGCCCGCATCGAGGCTGCCGATCGCACCGGTGTCGTTGTCGAGCTGCGCGATGCCGAAGTCGCCCGGCTCGAGATCCTGAACGAAGCGCTCGATCCCTTGTTCGCCGAAGTGCCGGCGCAGATCGACCTGTTCGATCGCGGCGTCAGCCAGGGCGAGACGCCGCGGCTCTGGATCGACGTGGTCGCGCATATCGTGATGGGGCGCGACAAGCGCATCTACCGCTTCGTGCAGGACACGCGCTTCGGCCGCATCGTGCTCGCCGAGTCGCATGACGTGCCCGTCATCGTTGATGCCGTCACCGGCTATGTCGCGCGCCGCATGATCGAGCGCGAGCACGCGATGGTGGCGATGCCGGCCGCCGAGCCGCCTGCGGAAAAGAAGCCGCGCCGCCGTGGTCTCGGCATGTTCGTGCTCGGCTTCGTCCTGGGCGCGGTCGCGCTGTTCGGCCTCGCGCTCTATGCGAGCCTGAACAACTTCTAGGATCGGCACCTCGGACGGAATTGGCGATACCGGCAGCGACGGCGGTGGTGGCGCGCCGGCTGCGGCGGTGGCGGGATTTGAGAAAATCGCGCTATCGCATGCCCGAGAACCTCTAAAGCAGCGTCGCCTGCTTGATCTGCTTGACCTTGAAGTCGGCATCGATGGCGCGCACCGTCTGCACGCAGCGCCATCGGTCGCCATCGCGCGCGATCGAAAACAGATTGTACGCCGCGGCCGGATAATGCCGGTGCGCCAGCGCCGATGCCGATGGCACTCCGACGGCGGGGATCTGGTGGTCGGCGCCTTCGATCCACATCGTCGAATGAATGTGGTCGTGGCCGTGCAGGACCAGCTCCACGCCGTGCCGTTTAAGCACGGCGCGGAGCGCCTTCGAGTCGGTCAATCGCTTCATCCGCGACGTCGCGTTCAAGGGGTGATGAACCAGCAGCACCCGAAACATCTCCTCCGGCCGCAATTGCGCAAGCTGGCGCTCGAGGGCATCAAGCTGTGCGCGGCCGAGCCGGCCGGTCGCCATCAGTGGCAGCGTCGGTACCGCCGAGGAAACCCCGATCAGCGCCAGCGGCCCGCGCCGGCGCAGGAATGGAAACCGCGGGCCATCCACCTCGGCATCGCCCTTCAGATACTTCTCGAATGTTCCACCGAAATGATGCCGCGTCGCCCGCACATAGGCATCGTGATTGCCGGGAACGACGGTGACCTGCTGCGGCGTGCCGATGCTTTCAAGCCAGGCCTGAGCCGGGGTGAACTCGGCCTCGAGCGCCAGATTGACGAGATCGCCGGTCACTGCAATGTGGTCCGGCCGTTGCGCCTGCATGTCGGCGACCAGGGCGTCCAGCACCTCGCGGCGGTGATATTTGTGGCGGTTGCGGATCCAGTTGATATAGCCGAGCGCACGCTTGCCGGCGAGGTCGCGCAGCCGCGCCGCCGGCAAAGGCGGCAGATGCGGATCGGACAGATGCGCCAGCGTGAAGGTATCAGTCATTCGCGCTCTGCCACATTCCCTGTGCTATAGAGCCGTCGCACGATCATGTCGGCGATATAAGGATCAAACGTGACACCTGTCCATCCGAGGCTTGCGTGACGGCGCTGCAGCACTTGCGAGAACGTTTCGAACCACAGTTGCGGCGGGTGTTTCATCTCTACTGGCGGATGGCCCGCGGCATGACGCTGGGGGTTCGTGGCGTCGTCCTCGATGACGAGAACCGGGTGTTTCTGGTCCGCCACAGCTACGTCGCGGGCTGGCATCTGCCGGGCGGTGGCGTCGAGGTCGGCGAGACCTTTCTCGACGCGCTGCGGCGGGAGCTGGTCGAGGAGGGGCGGATTGAACTGACCGGCGAGCCGGCGCTGCACGGCCTGTTTTTCAACAGCCACGTTTCCCGCCGCGACCACGTCGCCGTTTATATTGTGAGGCAATTCCGGCAGGATCGCGTGCCGGAGCCTAATCGCGAGATTGTGGAATGCGGATTTTATGCCGCGGGTGCGCTGCCGGCGGAGACGACCAGGGGGACGCGGCTGCGGATCGCGGAAGTTCTCGATGGCGTGGCTCCAATGGCGACCTGGCGCTAGGGGCGATCAGGCAAAAATGAAATTCCTGAAGATCCTTTGCGCGATTGGCTTCCTCGTCGTACTGGCAAGCAACATCTGGTCGATATCCGGTTGGATTGAAGCCCGCGGCGTCTATGACGATATCTGCTACCTGCGGCAGGCGCATCTGTTCGACAGATTTGGTCTTCGTGGCATCGACACCAACATTACCTTTGACGACGATCACTATCTCAAGAACAAGTTGAAGGAGATCGACTTTCCGGAATGGAATGATGTGAAGCGAGCTCCTTGCCACACTTGGAACGCCAGTGCGGATAAACACGTACTGCAATATCCGCCCGGGACCGGCTTCATTCTGTCGCTGTTTCCCGCCGGATTTCGGGTCATCCCGCTCTATATATTGACGTCAGTCGTCGCTGTCGGCTTTTCACTCCTCGCGTTGACCTTAGCGTCTACAGTCTATCGACTGATTCTTGTTGCGGCGTTTGGGGACAGTGCGATCTATCTGATGATCAATCCGGCGAAGGCCAGCTATTCTGTAGCGCCGACGATGATGATTTGCGCGCTGGCGGGTTTTCTGACGGCCAAGCTCTTCATGCAACCATCGCGGCATCGGTTCGCCCTGTGGGCGGTGATCGGTTTGCTGATCGGCCTCTCCGTCAACTTCCGTCTGGCCAACCTGTTTCTGGCGGCCGGCTATTGCCTGTATCTTGCCGGCGCGTTCCTGCTGGCGCGAAGCAAGGAGACCTTCCTGCAGGGAACCGCGTTCGGCATCGCCTTCCTGATCGGGATGGTGCCCACCCTGATTGCAAACGCGATCAACGCAGGTAGTCCGTTCTCGACCACTTATGGCGGCGTCGACGTTGCGCCGCCCGAGCTGAAGGCAGATGTGGTCTTAAGCTATCTCGTTGACGTTCAATTCACCTTGTTGGCGATCTCGGTGGTCTGGACCGCCTGGCTGTGGCGTGTCGATCGGGACCGCGCCCGGCAGATCGCCGTTCTGGTTGCCGTAAACCTTGCGGTAAACCTGATTTTCTTCATGACCCATCCGATTTTTACGCCATATTATATCATTCCGATCGACATGCTTTCCCTCTGGACCCTGCTGTTCGCAACGCTCAAGTTGCGCAGCGAACGGGCCGCCGCTTGCGCGGCCTTTCCTCAACCGGCTAGCGCCTGATTGCGGTATGACGCGCCATGGACGGACCTAACTCGGTGAGCCTGCGATGACGGTGCCGGCGCTGCGGATTGCGGTTCTGGTGCCGTGCTACAATGAGGAGGCTGCGGTCGCCACCGTCGTCTCCGATTTTCGCAAGGCGCTGCCGAGCGCTCAGATCTTCGTCTACGACAACAATTCCAGGGATCGCACGGTCGAGGTGGCGCGTGCGGCGGGCGCGATCGTGCGCAGCGAGCGGCGCCAAGGCAAGGGACATGTCGTGCGGCGCATGTTCGCCGACATCGACGCCGACATCTATGTGTTGGTCGATGGCGACGCGACCTACGACGCGCCGAGCGCCCCGCGTATGATTGATAAGCTGATCAACGAACGCCTCGACATGGTGGTGGGCTTTCGCGTCGACCAGTCGGTCGCTGCCTACCGGCCCGGTCACCGCACCGGCAACTGGATGCTGACGAGCTTCCTATCCACGGTGTTCGGCCAGGCGTTCAAAGATATCCTTTCCGGCTACCGGGTGTTCTCGCGCCGCTTCGTCAAATCCTTTCCAGTGCTGTCCGACGGCTTTGAGATCGAAACCGAGCTTAGCGTGCACGCGCTCGAACTGGCGCTGCCGGTGATGGAAATAGAGACGCCGTATTATGCCCGCCCCGAGGGATCGTTCAGCAAACTCAACACTTGGCGCGACGGTTTCCGGATTCTCGGCACCATCCTGAAACTGTACCGGTCGGAAAAGCCGCTGCGGTTCTTCACTGTTATCGGTGTGTTCCTGATGCTGGTCTCGATCGGCCTCGCGATCCCCGTGATCATCACCTATCTCGAAGAAGGCATCGTTCCGCGGCTGCCGACAGCGGTGCTGTCGATGGGCCTGATGATCGTTGCGGTGCTTTCGGCAAGTTCGGGTCTGGTACTGGATACGGTGACGCGCGGCCGCCGCGAAATGAAGCTTTTGGCCTATTTGTCCCAGCCAGCCATCAGCAAGGATTGAGGCAATACAGAATTGCCGCTTCCAGCGATGGACCGCGCCGACGCCAGATGCTATCCCGCGCCTCATCATGAGCGAACTTGACGTCACTATCCTGGCGGAAACACCAAAGGACGCGCAGGCGATCGAACGCCTGCACGAGCGTACCTTCGGCCCCGGCCGCTTCGTGCTGAGCGCCTATCGCCTGCGCGAGCATGTCGATCACCTGCTCGATCTCTCGTTCACGGCGCGGATCGGCACGTTGCTGGTCGGCTCGGTGCGCCAGTTGCCGATCTGCATCGGCGACACGCCGGCCCTGATGCTCGGGCCCTTGACGGTCGAGCCGCCGTTCCGCGGCCGCGGCGTCGGCCGCATGCTGCTGGATCGCTCGCTAAAGGACGCCAAGGCCAAGGGGCACCGCCTGGTCATTCTGGTCGGCGATGAGCCCTATTACGGCCGCGTCGGCTTCAAGGTCATTCCGAAGGGACGAGTGATCATGCCTGGCCCCGTCGATTACGGCCGCCTTTTGGTGGCAGAATTGGTCGATGGCGCGTTCGAGGGCGTCTCCGGCACTATCCGGCCCGACTGGAGCAAGGCGCGATAACTCAACTTTCCCCAGGTGCGGTTCTCCGCGGGAGCGCTCGGCCTTTTCGCTACCGGAACAGTCGACGCCTTTTTGTGCCGGCCACCGGCTTCGGTGCAGATGCCACGCTTCCGGCTGCCTGCTGCAGTTCGTGCCGAAACTCCTCGCGCTTCTCGTGGACGGACGCAACGACCAGTCCCATCGCCACTCCAAGGCCGATCAGGGCAGCTTCGGACAATAGCAGGCTTGCCTCGATGGTTTCCGGCACTGCGTCGGTAACGCCAATCCGATAGAGATGCCGGGCGTGGTCGGCGTCGCGCGCGCGAGAGACGATCAGTATATCTTTCCGCAGCGCGCGAACCTGCGCGACGATTTCGTCGATACCTTCGGCTTCGTTGATCGTGACGATAACGGCGGCGGCGTCCATGAGGCCGCAGCTCTTCAGGAACTCCGGATTGGTCGCATCACCATAGAACACGGTGCGTCCTTGCCTGCGCTGCTCTGGAACCGCTGCGGCATCATTGTCGACGGCAATATATTTGAACTGATGACGGTCCAGCATGGTGCAGACCACCTGTCCAACCCGGCCATGTCCGACGACAATGGCATGGCCACTGCCTACACTCGGAGCAACGGTGAGTTCGGGATCAAGCGGCTTGTCCTCCCGAACCATCGGTGCCAGCTGCCTTGCGACATGAGAAAGCGCAGGGGTGAGCATCATGGTCAGCGTGGTCAGCGCGACTGCGAAGCTCGATAGGTTGGCATCGATCAGGCCAAGCGTGGTCGCCATGCCGATGGCAACGAAGGCGAACTCGCCGCCCGGGCCGAGCAGCAGTCCCACCTCGATCGAAGCGGGCCAGGAGAGACGAAACATCCGGGCCAGGAAGACGAGGATGGTAGATTTCACGGCAATCAGCGCGGCCGCGCCCGCAATCAGCCAAATCGGGTCTCGGGCAATCTGGCGAAAGTCGATGTTCATCCCGACCGTGAAGAAGAACAGGCCGAGCAAGAGTCCCTTGAAGGGATCGATCGCGGTCTCGATGGCTTTGCGAAATTCAGTCTCGGCCAGCAGGAGGCCTGCGACAAAAGCGCCAAGCGCCATGGAGAAGCCGGCCACGGCGGCGGCTACCCCGGTCGCGACGATCACGAACAGCGTCGTGGCGACAAACAGGTCGCTCATGCCCACCGATGCCACGAGGCGAAAGAGGGGACGCATCACCACGCGGCCTACGACGACGATAACGCCGAGCGCGATGGCAGCATTAGTGAGCGCGAGCGCCAGCGTCGCGATTACCGAACCGGAGTCTCCTGCGCCAAAAATCGTGATGAAGAGCAGAAGGGGGGCTACCGCCAGATCCTGCGCCAGAAGAACCGCAAAGCTTGCTCGCCCCGCGCTTGTATTGAGCCGCTTCTGTCTGGATAGAATCTCAACGACAATGGCGGTCGAGGATAAAGCCAGACACGCACCGAGGATGAGCGCTACCGGAGCCTTGCTGCCCGCGAGGGCCGCAACCAGACCGATCACCACAGTAGAGAGAATGATCTGCAGGCTGCCCAATCCGAAAATCAGGCGGTGCATCGCCTTCAATCGATCGTAGGACAACTCCATGCCGATGAGGAAGAGGAGGAATACAACGCCGAGGTTCGCAATGCCGGAGACGTTTGCCGGGTCGACTACGGTAAACCAGTAGAGAAACGGAAACTTATCGATGAATGATCCGAGGCCAAGAGGACCCAGGATCGCGCCGGCGCCGAGGTAGCCAAGAACGGGGTTGAAGCCGAATCGTCGCACCAACGGAATGACGACGCCCGCAGTACCGAGCAGAACGAGCGCGTCACTATAGACGTGAACATTGATGGACGAAGTCATCTATTCGATGTGAATCCGCTTCCAGGGGTCTTCGCCTGAACGTTAGCTGGTAGCACCAGCTAACGCTACCCCATGGGTCGGTACATCCGTCCTAGAACTTCAGATTGGCAAACGCCCGCACGCCGAGGCCCGGCAGCAAAACCTCGTCCTTGTTGAACGACGCCGAATTGCGGATGTTCTCGTTCAAGAGGTTGTTGCCGACGAGCCCAACCGTCATTTCCCGCGCTCCGAACCAGGTTGGATCGAGCTTCGTCCTGTAGCTGACCTCCGCCTTAAGCAGGTTATAGCCCGCGGTCGGCGTCCCCGCGATCGGCGCGATATCGTTCTGCGCGAAGGCGTGCAGCAGGTTGATCCGCGTCAGCCAGTTGGCATCGCGCCAGAACAGGCCGCCGCCCACGCGCACGGGTGGGATGCGCGGAACATTGGTGCCGTCGTTGAAGGTCGCGCGCACCACATCGAACTGGTTCTCGATGCCCCAGATGCCGCCATAGAGCGGCCCGACGTCCAACTGGCTCTGGAATTCGCCGCCACGGAAGGTGGCGTCGCGCTGCGAATAGATCGCCTGGTTCAGCTCCAGGGGAAAAGCCGGGTCCGCAGGACCGACGCAAGCGACATCCTCGCACGTGTTGCCGGTGAGACGACGGAAAATGAAGCCATTGAACTTGGTGTAGTAGGCCGTGGCCTCGAACCTCAATGGTCCAGTCGCGCGTCGTAGTCCGATCTCGATCGATTTGGCCGTTTCGATGCCGAGATTGGGATTGCCGATATCGAACGTGGCGGTCGCATCATGCGGTCCGCGCGAAAACAATTCCGCCGGCTTGGGCGCGCGCTCGACGTATTGGGCGGTAATACTTGCGACAAGACCCCATGGCAAATCCTGGAGCAGACCGACGCTCGCACTTTTCGGCGTGAAGTTCAGGTTGCGCGGTGTGGCAGGACCAATGGCGGCGGGGTCGACGTTGAGGTCGAACAGCTCCGGAACAAATGCCGGCGTCGTTCCGCTGAGACTGACATGCTCGATGCGGCCTGCGATCTGCGCCTTGGTTGAGTCCGTGAACTTGAACTCGTTGAAGACGTAGCCGGCGACCCTGTTATTCTTGTTAGGATCAAACAACCCGTTGAGCGGGCTACCCGGATCGTCCGGGCTTGATGCCGTCAGTTCCTGATGCCCGGCCTGCAGACCGAAGGCGGTCGTAACAGCGGCAAAGCGCGCATTGAACGGCGCCATCTGCACCTCGAGGCGCCCTTCCTGCTCCTTGTTGGCAAAAGTCTGCCGCACGCCGGTGGACGAGAAGTCGGCGGGATCGGCAAGACCGATCTCATTGTGCTTGTAATCGGTGGCGCCGGCCCAGAAGCGTACCGCGTCGATTGCCGCCGCGTCCGGCCTGTATTCGCCCTTGGCCGTGAATTTGGTCTGACGCGCGTCGATGCGGGTCTGGTGATCGGCGCCGTCGATGCCGGGAATCCGATAGAGCGTGTCGTTCTGCGTGATCGCCGCGCCGATAAATCCGCCATCGAAGATGTAGGAACCGCCAATCGATGCACCAGACGCCTGCATTGCCGAATTGGGCTGCCGGCCGTTGACCGGGCGGGTCTGGTCGAACAAATACGGATAGCTCGGAATGCTGTAATCGCTGGCCTTGCGGCCATAGGCGTCGGCGTGGAACGCGAAATTGCCGCCGCCAGCATCGATCAGGATGCCGCCGTCGACACCGCGGTCGACGGTGTTGACGGCCGTGCGGGTTTCGACCGTGACGCAGGCGGGTGATCCCACGTTTGCGAGCGGCGCTTTCGCAGGCAGTCCGTAGGTCTGGAACGGTGCGGCCGCGCATGAAGGCAGGGCGTCCGGGATGCGGTTGTTGGTTGCGCTGACGACGCCGCCAATCGATGTCGATCCGTAGCGCATCGCCGCCGGACCACGGATGACCTCGACCTGGTTTGTCGCCAGTGGATCGACCGGCACGAAATGGTCTTCGCCGAGATCGGAGGCGCCGCCGGCGTTGGTGCCGTTCTCGAGGATGCCGACACGATTGACGTCGAGGCCCCGGATGATCGGCCGGCTCGCGGCGCCGGGCGCAAAGGTTGAGCCGGTAATGCCGGGCTTCGAGAACAGGAGATCGCCAAGCTGGGCGGTGCCTTGGCGGCGGATCTCCTCGTTGGGCACCACGGTAACCGTTGCGAATTGATCAGTCACGATTGGCAGCACGCCTTGCTGGGGCGCGGCCGCGACGGGCGCAGCGGGGGCGGCTTGCGGCTCCGGCGCGCGTTCGCGGCTCTGGCCGGGCGCGGCACGGACAACGCGTGCCGGCGTTCGCGGGGGCACTGGCTTTCGTCGCACGATCGGGCTCGGCGCCGTCACGGTGATCTCAGGCAGTTGCGTCGATGCCGGTGGTGTCGCCTGGGCCAGCGCCCCGTCGGCCGTCGCGCATAGCAACAGCCAGCTTGCTCCACCGAAATGGAACGCTCGTTTCTTCTTGAATGTCATTGTCCCGATCCTGATCCCGTCGATGTGCGACGGATCTATTCCGATTTTCCCTTGGCAGATCAGCCGCGTGGCGCGGCGGTCCCCTCGGGGAGTGCATCAATCAATCGAAGTCAGGGGGTGGGAGGCGCGCGGGAGTGAAACGCGGGATGGAGCGAACCGAGATGTGCGAACTCGGCGCCAGTGGTCTGGTGCAAAAGCTCGACGGCCGCCGGTAACTCCAGCAGCGGTGGCGTGGCGAACAGGAAATTGCTGGCCAGCGAGAGAACGGCGCAGAGGACGCAGTCGGAAGCGTGCCGATCGGTGTCGTGGTTGGAAGGCTGCTGCGCAGCCTCAGGCGGCGCCTCTTTCGCCGTGAGCGTCGCCTTAATGGCGAGATCTGCATCGGCAACTGCGGCCTGAGCCGCAGGCTCAGCCTGCGCGATTTCCCCATGGAAATGCCCGAAGCACAGCGCAAACTGCACGGCGAGCGCAAACAGCGCCAGCCGCGAGCCGTGCTTGAGGTGCTTCCGGAACCAGTTCACGAAGCCTGCGCCTTGTCCCCCGGCAAGCTCCCATCTGAGCCAGCCGATGTTACATTATAACGTCGGAAAATCCGCCGGAGTGTCAATCGTCATCCCGGCAATCGCCTCTCCGGCGGGTTCGCGAGTCATCGGATGTGGGATTTTCGCAACACCACCGCCGATCGCACCCTGGACCTCCATTGACAGCAATCTCCGAAGGATATGTTATGTTATAACATAACATATCTAGCCGGAGCCCAATGAAACGTCCTTCCCGGTTGGGACTTCGCGAGCTGAAGAGGCTTTTTGATCTCCATGCGAAAACTCCCCGTCACCGTCTTGTCCGGCTTCCTCGGGGCTGGAAAGACATCTTTGCTGAATCACGTGCTCAACAATCGCCGAGGCATGAAGGTTGCGGTGATTGTGAACGACATGAGCGAGGTCAACATCGACGCCGACCTGGTCCGCGATGGCGGTGCGAATCTCTCCCGGACTGACGAAAAGCTGGTCGAGATGTCCAACGGTTGCATCTGCTGCACGTTGCGCGACGACCTGTTGAGGGAAGTGCGGGCGCTGGCCGAGAGCGAACGGTTCGATTATCTGCTTATCGAATCCACAGGCATATCGGAGCCGCTGCCCGTCGCGGCGACCTTCGATTTCCGCTCCGAAGATGGGGAAAGCCTGTCCGACGTAGCATTCCTCGACACGATGGTCACGGTCGTCGATGCCGCCAACCTGCTGAAGAACTATTCCTCTACGGTTTTTCTGGCGGATCGCGGCGAATCGCTCGGTGAAGACGACAGGCGCACACTTGTGGATTTGCTGGTTGAGCAGATCGAATTTGCCGATGTGATCGTGCTCAACAAGATTGATGCTGCTTCGCAGGGAGAACGTGACTCCGCCCGAATGATCATCCGATCCTTGAATCCCGAGGCCGATGTCATCGAGACCAATTTCTCCCAAGCGCCGCTGGAGCGTATTCTCAATACCGGCCGCTTCGATCTCGAACGCGCGCAGCAACATCCGCTGTGGTTCAAGGAGCTTTATGGCTTTGCGGACCACAAGCCCGAAAGCGAAGAATACGGCGTCAAGAATTTCGTCTATCGCGCGCGAAGGCCGTTCGACCCCGCGAAATTTCATCAATTCCTGAAGGAGAACTGGCCAGGCGTAATCCGCGCCAAGGGGCATTTCTGGATTGCAACTCGTCCGCAATGGCTTGGCGAACTGAGTCAGGCCGGCGCGATCGTCCGCACCGAGGGGTTGGGATACTGGTGGGCGAATGTCCCCGCAGATCGCTGGCCGGACGATCCGTTCTGGCGACAGTCGCTCAAGAAAAACTGGAACGAGGTGTATGGCGATCGCCGGCAGGAGATCGTCTTTATAGGCGTGAATATGGATCAAGATGCGATAACGGCGCGGCTTGATGCTTGTCTTGTTCCGGGAAAACCGGAAATGCGGATCGCGGAATGGTCCGGGCTTGTCGATCCATTTCCGAAATGGAGGCGCGCGGACGAGGTCGCATAGGACTGTCGACAAGACCCGCGCTGCGCTTACCGCCCCTCACGCACCCAAGTCGCGGCGAAGGCGCCGAGCAGCAGCAACAGGCCGACCAGGCCGGCGAACATCGGCAGCACGCCGACGCCCTTGACGACGCTGGCCTCGCGCATCTTCACGCCCATCCAGCCGTCGCCGTGGAAGATGCCGGAGGCGCGCACCGGCACGACGCGGGGCATATCGAGGTTTCCGCCATCGGACACGCGGCGCGCATCGCCGCCGGTCGCCTGCGCCAGCGGCTTCAGCATCTCGGTGGTGGAGGTGACTTCCGAAAATTCCTTCGGGTTGGTCGGCCCGACATTGATCAGGGCCTTCAGCGCGCCATCGGTGGCCTGCCACAGTCCGAGTTCATTGGCGGGGAGGGTGGCGCGCCAGGTGCCGGGCTCGCTCGCGGTCAGCGTGAGCTCCTTCGTAGCGCCGCTCGGCGAGGTTACGGTCACCGGCGGCACGTTGTCGGCCATGGTCTGGCGCAGCACGACGAGGTCCTTGCCCTGGATCTGCAGGCGCAGCGCCTCTTCGTCCAGATCAGGTTGTTTCATCAGCCAGTGCGACATCCGCCGCAACAAATCGAGATGCGGCCCACCGCCCTCATAGCCGCGCGCCCACAGCCAGATGTGATCCGACAAGAAGAGCGCGACGCGGCCCTCGCCGAAGCGCGACAACAGCAGCAGCGGCTTGCCGTCGAGACCGGTCATCACGGGCGCGCCGATCGCGTTCCGCGTTTCGACGGTGCGGAAGAAACGGCTCCAGCGCGGCGGCTCGCTGGCGGAGCCTTCCAGGCCGCGCGTCACCGGATGGCGCTTACCAGCGTCGCTTAAGTGCGCATAGAACGGTTTTTCGGTGACGCCGACGGGCTCGGCCGGCAGCACCGTATCGAGCGGCGTGCGCCAGATGCTGGTGGTGGAGGCGTAATCGGGGCCAGCCGACACCAGCACCGCGCCGCCGGCGCGAACATAGCGCGCGATATTGTCGAAATAAGCAATCGGCAGCACCCCCTGGCGGGCATAGCGGTCGAAAATGATCAGGTGGAAATCGTTGATCCTCTGCTGGAAAAGTTCGCGGGTCGGAAACGCGATCAGCGACAGCTCGTTGATCGGCGTGCCGTCCTGCTTCTCCGGCGGGCGCAGGATCGTGAAATGAACGAGGTCGATGCTGGCGTCCGATTTCAAGAGGTTGCGCCAGGTGCGCTCGCCGGAATGCGGCTCGCCCGACACCAGGAGCACGCGCAGCCTGTCGCGGACGCCGTCGATCGCGACCACGGCGCGGTTGTTGACCGGCGTCAGCTCGTTCTCGAGCGGCGAGGCCTCGATCTCGACGATGTTCGGGCCGGCATGCTTGATGTCGACGTCGACGTTAGCGGTTTGGCCGCTGACCAGATTGCGCTCGCTAATCACCTCGCCGTCGCGGCGCACCACGATCTTGGCGCGCTGGCCGGTGACCCCCTGGTCGTCCAGCCGGTAGGTGATGGTCTGCGGCTGCCCGACGATGCCGAAACGCGGCGCGGCCGTGATCGCGATACGGCGGTCGCGCTCATCCTTGCGCCCGGTGACGAGCGCGTGCACTGGCGCCTGGAAGCCGACCGCGGCGGCATTGGCGGGAATGTCATGCACCCGGCCGTCGGTGATCAGGAAGGCGCCGGCGACGCGGTCGACGGGAACGTCCGATAGCACCGAGGACAGCGCGCCGAACAGCTTGGTACCATCGGTCTCGCCGTCGGCCTGTCCGGCCTCGACGACGCGGACTTCCAGTCCCTTAATCTTCTTCAGCGTATCGACCAGCGCCTCCTGCGCCTTGGCCGTCTCCTGGTTGCGCGTGCCGAAATTCTGGCTCGGGCTCTTGTCGATTACGACGGCGGCGACCGAAGACAGCGGCTCGCGGTCCTCGCGCGTGAAGGAGGGATTGGCGAGCGCCAGCAGGATCAGCGCCAGCGCCGCGACGCGCACGGCCGCACCGCGCGCGCGGCTGAACAGCAGCAGCGCCGCGATGACGACGATTGCGGCCAGCGCGATCCACAGCACCAGTGTCGGAACGAGAGGAGTAAACGCGATGCCGTACTGCATGGCCTATTGCCCTAACCGCTCGATCAGAGCAGGCGCGTGAACCTGATCGGCTTTGTAGTTACCGGTCAGCGTGTACATCACGATGTTGACACCGGAGCGGAACGCAAACTCGCGCTGGCGCGGCTCGCCTGGCGTCAGCGGCAGCATCGGCTGGCCGTCCGGGCGGTGCGCCCAGGCGCCGGCTAGATCGTTCGAGGTGATGATAATGGGCGAGACGCCGTCGCCGCCGCGCGCCGGCCGTGAGGCCGCGTCGTCGTCCTCCTCGCGCGGCAGGGTCTCGACCCAGGTCTGGCCCGTGTTGAAGCGGCCGGGGAAGTCGCGCAGCAAATAGAACGTCTTGGTCAGCACGTGCTCGCGCGGCACCGGCTCCAGCTCGGGCACGTCGAGGGAGGAGAGGATTTCACGCAAGCTGCGCATGCCCGGCGTCTGCGACGCGCCGTTTTCGCCCGGCGGGGCCTCGATCGCATCGCGGGTATCGAACAGCACCGTGCCGCCCTGCTTCATGTAGGCGTCGATGCGGTTGATGGCGTCCTGCGGCGGCTTCGGCGCGCCCGGCACCACCGGCCAGTAGATCAGCGGAAAGAATGCCAGCTCGTCGCGCGCCGGATCGACGCCGACGGGATCGCCGGCCTCGAGCGCGGTGCGCTGCGCCAGGAACAGCGTCAATCCAGCCATGCCGGCCTTGACGATGGAGTCAACGTCAGCATTTCCGGTGACGACATAGGCAAGCCGCGTCTGCGACACCGATTTGATGGCGAAATCATCATTGTTCTGCGCACGCGTCGGGGAGGGCACGATCGTGGTTGCGGCCAGAGTCAGGGCGAGCAGAACGGCGGCCGTCGCCGTGCGCCGCCGCCACAGCGCGGCAAGACCCGCACCCATCATCGCGACCACGATCGCGTCGATCAGGAACAGTACCAGCGAGGACGACAGCAGGATGCCGCGCAAGTCGCGCGGTTCGGCGTTGGTGTAGCTGGCGCGCTGCGCGCGCAGCGAGGATGTATCGAGCGGCGCAATGCGATCGGCCGGGGCCAGCGTGTTGACCGCGATCGGTCCATCGGCTGGTCCGTAGAAGCCCGGCGGATGTTCTGACGTGCCGCGGTCGCGATAGTCCGCCGGCATCGGCTTGGCGGTGGAGGGCGGCGGTCCGAACGCGCCGAAGCCGTCAAGAATGCGCAGCGGCGGCACCGTCTCGACTTTGGCGGCCTCGCCCGCAACACCCGCACCCGGCTTCGAGGTGTAACCGGACATATCGACCAGTCGGCGCAGCATTTCGACGAAGCTGCCGGACATCGGCAGGTCCGACCAGCGCGAGTCGGCGCCGACATGGAACAGGCTGACAATGCCCCTGCCGCGATGCTCGCCGGTTACCAGCGGCGTGCCGTCTTCCAGCGACGCCCAGGTCTTGGTGGCGAGCACTGCATCCGGCTCGGCCAGCACCTGCCGGTTCACTGTGACGTCCTTGGGGGCTACGAGGCCCGCGAATGGACCGTCGGCGGCGAAGGAGGCCAGATGCTGCGGCTTTTCCCAGGTCAGGCTGCCGCCCAGGATGCGGCCGCCACGGCGCAGTTTCACCGGCACCAGATCGTCATCGGCCTGCGCCAGGCGGGGGCCTGCGAAACGCACCAGCACGCCGCCCTGATCGATCCACGCATTCAGTCGCTCGCGAATCTCCGGCGACAGCGTGCCGACGTCGGCGAGCACGATCATCGGCAGCCGCTGATCGAGGAATTGCGCGATGACCTGCTGCGCCGAGCCGCGGTCGCCGAGCCGTACGTCGGCGAATGGCGACAAGGCGCGGGTCAGATAGAAGGTCGACGCCAACAGCGGCTGGGCGGTATCGCTGGTTGAGCCGGTGACGACGCCGACGGCGCGCCGCCGCCATCGTTTGTCGAGCAATTGCACCGCGCCCGCCGACCGTTCGCCGGATATCTCCAGCCGCGCAATGTCGTTGCGCAGTTCGACTGGCAGATCGAACGAAGCTTCGCTCTCGCGATCCTGCATGCCGAAGGCGTAGCGCGCCTCGCCGATCGGCGAGCCCTTGGCGTCGAGCGCGCGAACCACGCCGGCGGCGACGCCGCCCGTGGTGCGCAGCACCTTCACCGTCATCTTCGCCGCGGCGTTTTCAGCATCTACCAACGCCTGCGCGGGAGGCGCACCGCCTTCGAACACCGTCAGCTTGCGGTCGCCGACGGTCTTGCCGAGATTTTCGACGAATTCGGTGCCGCGCCCGGTATCGACGCCGTCGGACAGCCACGCGATCTCCGCATCGCCGGTGGCCTTCAGGAAGCGGTCCAGCGCGCCAAGGGTGTCGACGCGGTCGACCGAATAGGGTTTTGGCGAAATCTGGCGCAATGCGACGCGCGCGGTGCCGGCCGGCATCAGCGTGATGTCGCGCGCGGGCTCGGAGAGCGGAACGAGCGCGACGCCGCGGCGGTCATTGTCGGCATTGGCGATCAATTCGTCGGCGGCCTTGATCCGCGTGTCCCAGCTCGCCGCCGCGCTCCAACCGTCGTCGAGCAGGATCACCAACGGCGCGTTGCTGCCGCCGACCGCGGTCTGCGGATTCCAGATCGGACCCGCGGCGGCAAGAATGACCAGCGCAGCAGCAGCAAGCCGGAGCGCCGTCAGCCACCACGGCGTGCGCGACGGGGTCTCTTCCTTCGGCTTGATGTCGAATAGCAGCCGCGTCGGCGGGAACTCGATCCGCCGCGGCCGCGGCGGCATCACGCGCAACAGCCACCACAACACCGGCAGGCTCAACAGGCCGAGCAGCAGCAGCGGCTGCGCAAAGGTTAGGGGAATGCCTGCGATCATGCGCTACGCCCCGCCTTGACGGTTGAGCCACGCACGCTGCCCTTGGCTGCCATCATGCCCGAATGCAGGAACAGGAGGAGTTCGGCGGCGGAACGGCTGGTGGTGTGGGTCGAGAACAGCCAGTCGAGCTTGTTGGTCTCGCTGCGGATCTCGTCGCGGTGGAGGGCGACGCGCGTGACATAGTCGCTGGCCCAGCTTTCGGCGCGGCCTGCGGTGATGACGCCAAAGCCTTCCGGCTCGACAAACTCGACCCGCCCCGCATAGGGGAAGGTCTCTTCGGCGGGATCGACGACCTGGATCAGCGTACCATGCGCGCCCGAGGCGGAGAGGCCCGCGAGCATCGTCCGGATCTCGTTCATCGGCGACCAGAAATCGGACAGCACGACAATCTCGGCCAGTGCCGAAGGGACAAAAGACGGCGGCAGGCTCGCGCGCGCCGCATCGTCATGCAGCATCGCCTGCGCCATCTTGTCGATCACGTTGCGGCTTGCGGTCGGGTTCATCAGGCCGGGAATGCCGACGCGCTCGCCGCCCGACACCAGGAGTTCGGCCAGCGCGAACGTCACGATCAGGCCGCGCTCCAGCTTGGAGTCGCGCACGCCCTTGGACGCAAACGTCATCGACGGCGAACGATCGGGCCATACCCAGACAGTGTGTGCGGCCTCCCATTCCTGCTCGCGGACATAGAGATGATCGTCGCGCGCCGAGCGTCGCCAGTCGACGTTCTGCGACGGCTCGCCGGAGACGAAGCGGCGATACTGCCAGAAGCTTTCGCCGGGGCCGGCGCGGCGCCTGCCATGCAGGCCGTGAATGACGTTGGCGGCGATGCGGCGGGCTTCAAGCACGAGACGGGGCAGCGATGCGGCGAGCGTTCGGCTTTCGCCATCGGCACGTCGGATTGCTGGAATCTCCCTGGTCTCGTGGCTGGTCTCTGCGGCCATCAACCGATCCGCGTCTTCAATTGTCTGATTACGTCGGGAATCGTGCGGCCCTCCGCGCGCGCCGAGAAGGTCAGCGCCATGCGGTGCTTGAGGATGGGTTCCGCGAGATCGAGCACGTCATCGATCGAGGGCGCCAGGCGGCCGTCGAGCAGCGCGCGGGCGCGTACCGCCAGCATCAGCGACTGACTGGCGCGCGGGCCTGGCCCCCAGGCGATCAGCTTGTCGCTGCCGCCTTCGGAACTCGGGCGCGCGGCGCGCACCAGCGACAGGATCGCCTCGACAACGCTGTCACCGACCGGCAGGCGCCGCACCAACCGCTGCGCCGCGATCAGGATTTCCGCGTCCATCGAGGCCTTGGCAAGCGTCTCTTCCGCGCCCGTCGTTTCGAACAGGATACGGCGCTCGGCATCGCGGTCAGGATAATCGACGTCGATCTCCATCAGGAAGCGGTCGAGCTGTGCTTCGGGCAGCGGATAGGTGCCTTCCTGCTCCAGCGGGTTCTGGGTGGCGAGTACGTGGAATGGCTTGGGCAGATCATGCCGCGCGCCTGCAACGGTGATGTGCTGTTCCTGCATGGCTTGCAGCAGCGCCGATTGCGTGCGCGGGCTGGCGCGGTTGATCTCGTCGGCCATCAGGAGCTGCGCGAACACCGGTCCGGAGATAAAGCGGAACGACCGCTTGCCGGATTGGCTCTCGTCCAGCACCTCGGCGCCCAGAATATCCGACGGCATCAGGTCCGGCGTGAACTGGATGCGCTTGGCGTCGAGCCCAAGCGTGACGCCGAGGGTTTCGACGAGCTTGGTCTTGGCAAGACCGGGAACCCCGATCAAGAGCGCGTGGCCACCGGACAGGATCGTCACCAGGGTATTTTCGATCACCCGGTCCTGGCCGAAGATGACGGTGGAGATCGCTTCCTTTGCGGCGCGAATCTGGCCGGCGACCTGCTCGGCCGACCGGACGATCGCATCCTCGAGTTTCTCGACACCGTCTGCACTCGCCATGTCTTTCTCCTTCACCTAAACCCTTCATGACACCGCTGGTTGCGTCGGGTTTGCGTCGTCATGCCTCGGACCTCATGCTAAACCCGTGCAAGAGGCATGTATTCGTTGAACTAAACTATCCCCACATTATCGGTATTTCAGGGTATGAACGGCATCACGATGTGGCGACCTGATCCGGCTTTGTTACGGACCTGGATCGTCAGGAACACATAACGGTACCCGTCAGTACAGATATGGCTACCTATCGGTTCGTATATCGGTACAAATGCACCGATCACGAATGCACCAATCGTGCCAGATCGAGGCGCTGAGACTCAGGGCAAACAATGGCGAAGCAAGGGCAGACCAGCGGCCAGCGGCGCGAAAGCAAGAATCTCGAAGGCGAAGGCCTTGAAGGCCTGACAATTGCCGCCAGGGAAGCCGCTAACCGAACCTCGGCCGGCAAGGGACTGCCTCCGGTTCATCTGTGGAATCCGCCGTTCTGCGGCGATCTCGACATGCGAATCGCCGGTGATGGTACGTGGTTCTACATGGGTACGCCAATCGGCCGGCCGGCGCTGGTACGGCTGTTCTCGACCATTCTCAAGCGCGAGGACGGCAAGCACTTTCTCGTGACCCCGGTCGAGAAGGTGGGCATCCGCGTCGACGATGCGCCGTTCCTGGCGGTGGAGATGCAGATCGAAGCCGGCGATCGCGGCCGGCTGCTGCGCTTTCGCACCAACGTTGACGACTGGGTGCCATGCGATTCCGCTCATCGCCTGCGGTTCGAGGTGGCCGCCGATGGCGGGCTCACGCCCTATTTGCACGTCCGCGCCGATCTGTGGGCGAAGGTGACCCGCGCGCTCTATTACGACCTGGTTGACATGGGGGAAGAGCGGATGGTCGATGGCCAGCCGATGTTCGGCGTCGAGTCCGGCGGCGAGTTCTTTGCCATGGCCGACGCCAAGCAGGTGAGGGACGTGGTTTGAACGAGCCGATACTGAAGAAGATGGAGGCGGCTCCGATCAATGCGTCGGAGTTCTTCGCGCGGAGCAAGACCCGGCTGACCTTCGACGTGCCGCCCGGCCTGATCGATCCCAATATCATTCCAAAAACCGGCGACGCGGGTAATGACCGCATGCTCGAGATCGTGGCTCGCGAGCAGCCGGTGCGCCCGGCGGCGGTGCTGATCCCGGTGGTCGATCACGGCGAGCCGACCGTGTTGCTGACGCAGCGCTCGCCGCATCTCTCGAGCCATGCCGGCCAGATCTCCTTTCCGGGCGGCAAGATTGACGCCACGGATGCTTCCCCGCTTGACGCCGCCTTGCGGGAGGCGGAAGAGGAAGTTGGCCTCAAGCGCGAGTTCATCGAACCGATCGGCTATCTCGACCTCTATGGCACCGCCTTCGGGTTTCGCATCCTGCCGACGGTCGCGCGCGTGAAGCCCGGCTTCAAGCTTAGGATCAACGAAGGCGAGGTAGTGGACGCCTTCGAGGTACCGCTGGCCTTCCTGATGAATCCCGAGAACCACCAGATCCATTCCAAGGATTTTCGCGGCATCGAGCGGTCCTATTACGCCATGCCGTTTGCCGAGCGTTACATCTGGGGCGCGACCGCAGGAATTCTGCGCGTGCTGTATGAGCGGATTTACCTCGCATGATTCGTCCGATTCTGACTGAAATCGGAATTTTCCTGATCCCCTTCGCGGTCTATGCGCTGTTCCTGATTGCCACCCGTACCGGCGTGCTCGCGTCCTCCTCATGGCCGGCGCATCTCGTCGCCAAACTGGCCCTGGTATCGCTGCTGTTGGTAGCGATCAGCCTCGTCATGCTCGCGCAATTCTCCGGGGCGCCGCCTGGCTCGACCTATGTTCCCGCGCATCTCGAAAACGGCAAGCTGGTTCACGGAGACGAGAAATGAGCGAGGCACGGGTGCTGGCGGACGCGCCCTGGCTCAGATCGGGGCCGGCCGCGCGCGTGCTGGCGCTGCTCAATGGCGATGGCGAGGAGGCTCGCGTGATCGGCGGGGCTGTGCGCAATGCGCTGCTGAACATTCCCCTCGGCGACATCGACATCGCGACCACGGCGCTGCCGGACGAGGTGGTCCGCCGCGCCAAGGCGGCTGGCATCAAATGCGTGCCGACCGGCATCGACCACGGCACGGTAACGCTGGTGGTCGAATCCCATCCATTCGAAATCACGACCTTGCGCGAGGATACCGAGACCTTTGGCCGCAAGGCCAAGGTTGCGTTCGGACGCGACTGGGCTAGCGATGCGGAGCGTCGCGATTTCACCATCAACGGGCTTTCCGTCGATGCCGATGGCGTCGTCCATGATCATGTCGGTGGGCTTGCCGATATCGCAGCCAAACGTGTGCGCTTCATCGGCGACGCTAACCAGCGCATCGCCGAGGATTATCTGCGCATCCTTCGCTTCTTCCGCATGCATGCTGCCTACGGGGCCGGCGAGCCCGATCGCGCCGGATATCTCGCCTGCATCGCCGGACGCGCGGGGCTTTCCAACCTTTCCGCCGAACGCGTGCGTATGGAAGTGTTGAAGCTGTTGATCGCGGAAGGCGCCGCAGTCTCGGTGCAGGCGATGGCCGATGCCGGTCTCCTGCTGCAGATCTTCGGCGGCGTCGCCTACACCGGAACGTTCGCGGCGATGATCGCGGCCGAACGCGAGATGGGGCTAGCCCCAAACGCCGTGCGCCGGATCGCCGCGCTCACTGTCGCGGTCACCGAGGACGCCAGGCGCGTCTCGGCGCGGCTTCGTCTCTCCAACGCGGAAACCAAGGCGCTCGACTCGATGGGCCACCGCTGGTGGCGGCTCGCCAGCAAGGACGATGCACGCGCCCGGCAGCTTCTCTATCGGCTCGGCGAGGATCCCTATCGAGACCGGCTGATGCTGGCGTGGGCGCGCGCAGGCGGCGTCCGCAACGGCGCCGCGCGCTGGCGTGACCTCGCAATGCTACCGCAGCGCTGGAGCGCGCCGAAATTTCCATTGAAGGCGGCCGACTTCATCTCTCGCGGCATTGCCGAAGGCCCTGCGCTCGGCCATGTGCTGACGCTTGCGGAAGATGCGTGGCTGGCCGCGGATTTTCCGCTCGATCCATCCGCACTGGCTGCGATCGCCGACCAGGCCGCCGCTCGTTTCATCCGAGATCACCGGCTGTGAATGTTCTGGCCGGTTTCGCCGACATTTCTCTCGGTCAACTCGTCCTGGTTGGAAGTATGGCATTGCTGGCCTCCGTCGTAGGCGGGCTTGCCGGCTACGGCACAGGCGCGTTGATGCCGCTGGTGCTGGTGCCGCTGGTCGGCGCAGAGCCGGTGGTGCCGATCATCGCGATCTCAGCGATCTTCACCAATATCAGCCGCTTCGTGGCGTATTTTCGCTACGCCGACCGGCGTCGCGCGCTGTGCCATCGCAGTTCCCGGCGCGTTCCTCGCAAAGGCCTTCGTCGAGCGCATGCCGGTGCATATCCATACTGCCATTCTCGACGCCGCCGTGATGGTCGGCGGCGTCGTCATGATCACAGAGGCACTGCGGCACTGACTGGTCAGCGCATGAGCGGCGCGGTACGGATGGGGAAGCAGTTGACGCTCGGTATATTGCGGACGAGCGGTACGCTGCACAGGAAGCCGACCGGACGATATTTCACCCGTATTCGCTCCATCTGATACAGCGCAAGGCTGCTGAACGCGCTGACCCGTCCGGCGAGATCATCCAGTTGGGCGTTGATCTCCTTCTCACGCTCGACGATTTCGCGTTCCTTCGCGGCGTCCCGCTCGCTATCGGAGGCCCATTGCCGCGCGGCAGCCAGTCTGTTGTGGGCCGCCTCGAAGCAATAGTGCATCGTCAGAACGTGGTGCTTGGCGCTGTACCAATAGATTCGCTTGCTTGCCTTATCGTTAGGGCCGGCGCAGATCCGGACGAATGCGTCTTGCGGCTTGGTCTTGTTGTCGACGCCGCGCTTCTCGGCGATTGCGCAATATTCATCGTCTGCAACCTGCTTGGCGGGTGTATCGTCATCCTCGGCATACACGTTTCCGAACGCGGGAAAATTGTACTTGTCGGAACAGTCGAAGGCATAGTCGCGCAGCACTTGCCGCGACAGCGGATCGTCGCCAACATTATGTTTCTCGGCCGGATCGCGATAGGTGTCGCTGGCCCAGTCGATATAGACCTCCGCTTTTCGCGTCAGCATGTCGATATTCTCGCGCAATGCGATCCGGGCGTTTTCGTAGCGCTCGGAGATAGCGCGCGCGTTCTTGGTGATGAGCGCCTTGTCGCTTTCGTCCGATCTGTCGCGGATCGCGCGGGTGAAATCGGAATAGAGCGTTTGCTGCAGTGCCTGCAGTTCGGAGAATGCGCGCGAGATCTCCGTGAACGTCGTCGTCGCAGCCGCCATGTCTTCCTTGGCCTGGCTGCTCACCTTTTCCTGATAGGCGTTGAGGTACTGAAGGTAGCCGACCGCAAGACTGCTCAGCACAGTGACCAGGGACAAGCCTTTGACGATGTCGAGCCCGTGATTGAACTTCCAGAGCCATCTGAGCGGGGCGAATTTCGGTGCAGTGTCGGCCGCCGCGAGCAGCGGCTTGTGTGGGTCGTCGTTCGGCATCGGTGAACTCCCCATCCTCGGACTTCAACCTTGGAACTACGGCGACACGATCTGGGATGGCCTCCTTTCGCGCTGTGAGGCAGCTCACACTACACACGATCGTGCGATGCGGCAGCCGCCGGACAATGGAGCTACAGGCCTGGCTCTAGGCGGGCTCGCGAGGCAAAAGCTCCGTCAGCGACCGAATGATGCGATCGGGCTTGACGGTGGAATCGGGCGGCAGGCCTTCGCCATGCACATCGATCCAGATGGCATAGATGCCGAGCCGCTGCGGCGCCTCGACCTCCCATTCCAGATTGTCGCCGATCATCCAGGTCTCGGATGCGGTGACGCCGAGCGCCTGCATGGCGTGCAGATAGGCGCGCTCGTCGGGCTTGCCGAAACCATGTTCGCCCTCGATCTGGATGTGATCGAAACGGTGCGACAGCGCAAAGCGCTCGACCTTGGCGCGCTGGGCGCCGGCGGCGCCGTTCGTTACCAGTGCGAGTTTCACGCCGCGGGCCTTCAGTTCGTCAATCGCATCATGCGCGCCGGGGAAGACGAACATTTCCTCTTCGCGGTAGGCGGTGAAACGGTCGGCGAGCCGTATCGCCAGATCTTCAGGCAGGACGTGGCCGCTAGCTGCGAGGGCGGCAAATCCGTTCCTGACCGTCACGCGCCGCGCTTCATCCAGTTTCAGCCGCCACTCCGCCTCCGCCACCGCCCAGAATTTGCGCGCGGAATCGAGTACGGCAGAAGCGACCTGTTGCGAGGTCAGCGGCCCGAACTCGGCGGCAAATTCCGCCGTGACGTTGTTCCAGGCGATCTCGGGACGTCCATAGGCCGACAGGATGGTGTCGTCCATGTCGATCAGCATCGCGCGGGGAAGTTCGGTCATCGTTTTCGCGGTCATCTCACTGCTGGAGGCATCGGCCGCGAGAAGCCGCGGCCGATTTGCCGCGAATATCAGATCAGCCGCACCGGGTCCAATCCCGAGAAAACGACGCCGCCGGCCAGAATGCCGACGGCGTCAAAGATCGTTATCCCTTACGCAACCTTGTTGCGACGGTCGTCCTCGTCTTCCTCTTCGTCGTCTTCGTCCTCGTCCTCGTCTTCTTCCTCATCATCGGAAGTATCGGCTTCGGCGAGTTCGAGGACGGCAAGCGGCAGCGTCTCGCGAAACAGATCGCCTTCGTTGCCCATCCATACGCACACGACGTTGCCGTCCTTGACCTCCACCACGCTGAGAGGGTGGCCGCCGGACTTGAGAGTGACGACGTCGCCTGGCTTTAGATCCATGATCTGCTCCTTGGATTGCATGACACGAATCGCACACTAGCGATCCGTCATGACAAACCGATCATGCGATCATGGCCATTTCACTTCCGGCGGCATTGACGACAGAATGGAATCCACATTGCCACCGGTTTTCAGTCCAAAGATGGTGCCGCGGTCGTAGAGCAGGTTGAACTCGACATAGCGCCCGCGCCGGATCAACTGCTCCTCGCGGTCGGCGGCAGTCCAAGGGGTGGCGAAATTGCGGCGAACGAGCTCCGGGTAGACTTTCAGGAAGGCGCGGCCGACGTCCTGCGTGAAGACGAGATCGGCATCCCAGTCGCCGGAATCGTGCCAGTCGTAGAAGATGCCGCCGATGCCACGCGGTTCCTTGCGATGCGGCAGGTAGAAATATTCGTCGCACCACTTTTTGTATTTGTCGTAGTCGGCGACGCTGTTCGATCCGCCGCAGGCTTGCTCCATCGCCTGATGGAAGGCGAGCGTATCCGGATCTTCCTGGGTGCGCCGGCGATCGAGCACCGGCGTCAGGTCCGCGCCACCGCCGAACCAGGCCTTGGTCGTGACGACGAAGCGGGTGTTCATGTGCACGGCCGGCACATGCGGGTTGCGCATGTGCGCGATCAACGAAATGCCTGATGCCCAGAACCGGGGATCGTCGGCCGCGCCCGGAATCTGTGCACGGAACTCGGGGGCGAACTCGCCATGCACCGTCGAGCAATGCACGCCGACTTTCTCAAACAGCCGGCCGCGCATCATCGCCATCACACCGCCGCCGCCGGGCTTGCCGGTGTGATCGGTACGGTTCCAGGGCGTGCGCACGAATCGTCCCGCTTCACCGGGGTAGAGGGCAGGGGGCGCGTCATCTTCCAGCCGCTCGAAGGCTGCGCAGATGTCGTTGCGCAGCGTTTCGAACCAGGCTCTTGCGCGCGTCTTGCGATCTTCGATCAGCGACATGTCCATCAGAAATTCCGATCCTCCGCTCGCAACGACGGAAAAATGTATCTCCTAGTCCTGCGGCCCGAAATAGGTGCAGCTCTCGTTGCAGCTATCACGATGAACGGTGACGCGGGTGACCTTGCCGGCATGCTGGACCCGCTCCCAGATGAAGCGCGAGATGTTTTCCAGCGTCGGCGTCCCCAGTGCCTCGATCTTGTTCAGGAGCTTGTGGTCGAGGGTCTTGCGCACCTCTTCCATGCTGCGCTCCAGGAGGCCGAGGTCCAGCACCATGCCGGTCTCCGGATCGGGCGTGCCGCGCACGCTCACCTCGGCGCGAAACGAGTGGCCGTGAATTTCCTCGCTGGCCGCGCCGAAGGTCGTGCCCTTCAGCGAGTGCGCGGCTTCGAAGCGAAATGATTTCGTCAGTTCCCACATCTTGAAAGTCAGGTTCCTGTCTGATGCCAAATTATCTGATGCCAAGTGTCTTGTGCGTTTGCAGGCTGAGCCGCCATTGCGGATGGCGCAGGCAGTAGTCGACCGCCCGCGCGGTGTTCTCGATCACGTCCGGTCCGTCCATCGGCTGCAGCGAGAACCGTTCGAAATCGAGCCCTGCAAAATCTTCCGGCACGGCGCCGGCCTGCGGATAGACCAGCTTCAACTCATGGCCGCGGCGCACCACGAGCTCGGCGCCAGCTTTCGGGCTGACGCAGACCCAGTCCATTCCCTCGGGCGGCTCGATCGTGCCGTTGGTTTCGATGCCGATGGCAAAGCCGCGCGCATGCAGCGCATCGATGAACGCGGTATCGACTTGCAGGAGTGGCTCGCCGCCGGTCAGCACCACGTAGCGGTTGGTGTTGTCGCCGGTCCATTGCGCGGCGATGACGTCGGCGAGTTCGTCCGCCGAGGCGTAGCGGCCGCCGAGCGTGCCGTCGGTGCCGACGAAATCGGTATCGCAAAACTGGCAGGTGGCGGTCGCGCGGTCCTGTTCGCGGCCGCTCCAGAGGTTGCAGCCGGAGAAACGGCAAAACACTGCCGCACGGCCGGCATGCGCGCCTTCGCCTTGCAAGGTCAGGAATATCTCTTTGACCGCGTAGCTCACACCTTCTCCCTGGATCCGGTCTCGACCGCTATCCGATGACCCGTCTGCCGCAGCGCCTCTCCCACTGCCATGGCGGCCGCCATGGCCACATTGAGCGAGCGCAAGCCCGGTCTGATCGGGATCACCACGCGGGCATCGGCCGCAGCAACGACTTCCTCAGTGACCCCAGCGGATTCCCGGCCGAACAGCAGGACATCGTCGCTCTGATAGCGGAAATCCAGATAGGAACCGGCCGCCTTGGTCGTAAATAGCACCAACCGGGAACCCGCCTCGTTACGCCATTCCTCGAATTTTGACCATGAGTCATGACGGGTGAGGGCGACTTGATCTAGATAGTCCATTCCCGCCCGGCGGAAATGCCGGTCGGAGGTCGCAAACCCTGCCGGCTCGATGATATGGGCTGATACGCCCAGGCACGCGCACAGGCGCAGAATCGTCCCGGTGTTCTGGGGAATATCGGGCTGGAAGAGGGCGATGTGCATGTCTCTAGGACTTCGGGGCGCGCGATGAATGACTGAATAATCACGATCGGGCGCGGATTTAGTGCATTGCACGTTTGCGAGCCGATAGCGGGCTTGCGCTCTCACGGCAAGGGTGCCAATAGAACGATTCTGGACTGCTTGTTCCGCCGGAATGGGGGAGGAAAAGCGGTTTTTCTGCCGCCGCGGGGGCCGCGGGCGCCGGCAGCCTCTTGCGGGTCGCGTTGGGCGCTCCCCGGGGCGGTGCTGCTGGCTGCAGATAAGAAAGGGCTTGGAATCGTGACGACAGCGTCTTCGGCGGACCATCCGACACGCCGTGATTTCCTTTATGTTGCAACGGGAGCCGTCGCCGCCGTAGGCGCGGCTGCCACGGTGTGGCCGCTGGTTTCCCAGATGAATCCGGATGCCTCGACAGTCGCGGCCGGTGCGCCGATTGAGGTCGACCTGACCCCGATCGCCGAAGGTCAGGACATCAAGGTGTTCTGGCGCGGCAAGCCGATCTATATCAGCCATCGGACCAAGAAGCAGATCGAGGAGGCCCGCAAGGTGCCGGTATCGAGCCTGCCCGATCCGCAGAGCGATGAGCAGCGGGTCAAGCCGGGTCATGATCAGTGGCTGGTCGTGGTCGGCATCTGCACGCATCTCGGCTGCATCCCGATTTCCCATGAGGGCGCTTACGACGGCTTCTTCTGCCCCTGCCACGGTTCGGTCTACGACACCTCGGGCCGCATTCGTCAGGGACCTGCGCCGACCAACCTGGTCGTGCCGCCGTACTCCTTCGTTTCCGACACCAAAATCCAGATCGGCTAAAGGGCTCGGACGCCAGTCCGAGACCCTTAAGCCGTCGCGTCGTCTTACTTCCTCAGGATCGCATCAATGAGCGGACCATCCGA
Organism: Bradyrhizobium hereditatis; assembly: GCF_020329435.1. GTDB lineage: Bacteria > Pseudomonadota > Alphaproteobacteria > Rhizobiales > Xanthobacteraceae > Bradyrhizobium > Bradyrhizobium hereditatis. The sequence continues at coordinate 147,651 of NZ_JAGKJK010000013.1, forward strand.
TTTTCAGCCGACCAATCCCGCCTTGAAGTGGATCGAACGGCGCCTCCCGATCATGGGACTTATGCATTCCTCGTTCGTGGCGTATCCGACGCCGCGTAATCTGAACTACTGGTGGACCTTCGGCGCGATCCTTTCGTTCATGCTGGGCGTGCAGATCCTGACCGGTGTGATCCTGGCGATGCACTACACGCCGCATGCCGATATGGCGTTCAAGTCCGTTGAACTCATCGTCCGCGACGTCAATTACGGCTGGCTGCTGCGTAACATCCACGCCAGCGGCGCGTCGATGTTCTTCTTCGCGGTCTACATCCACATGTTTCGCGGTCTTTATTACGGGTCGTACAAGGAGCCGCGCGAAGTGCTCTGGATCCTCGGTGTCATCATCTATCTCCTGATGATGGCGACCGGCTTCATGGGCTACGTGCTGCCGTGGGGCCAGATGAGCTTCTGGGGCGCCACCGTGATCACCAACCTGTTCTCGGCCGTGCCCTATTTCGGCGAGACCATCGTGACGTGGCTGTGGGGCGGCTACGCCGTCGGCAATCCGACGCTGAACCGGTTCTTCTCGCTGCACTATCTGCTGCCGTTCGTGATCGCCGGCGTCGTCGTGCTGCACGTCTGGGCGTTGCACGTTGCAGGCCAGAACAATCCGGCCGGCGTCGAGCCGAAGAGCGAAAAGGACACGGTGCCGTTCACGCCCTACGCGACGATCAAGGATCTGTTCGGCGTCTCCTGCTTCCTGCTGTTCTACGCCTGGTTCATCTTCTACATGCCGAACTATCTCGGTGACCCTGAGAACTATATTCCGGCCAATCCGGCCGTGACGCCCGCGCACATCGTTCCGGAATGGTATTACCTGCCGTTCTACGCGATCCTGCGTTCGATCCCGGACAAGCTTGCCGGCGTCGTGGCGATGTTCGGTGCGATCATCGTGCTGGCGTTCCTGCCCTGGCTCGACAGTGCCAAGACACGCTCGTCGAAGTACCGCCCGCTGGCCAAGCAGTTCTTCTGGGTCTTTGTCGCGGTTTGTATCGGTCTCGGCTATCTCGGCGCGCAGCCGCCGGAAGGCATCTACGTCATCGTGGGCCGCATCCTGACCGTCCTGTACTTCGCCTACTTCCTGATCCTGCTGCCGCTGCTCTCCCGAATTGAAAAGCCGCGTCCCGTGCCGAATTCGATTGCGGACGATGTGCTGGCCAAGACCGGCGGCAAGCCGGCACCGATGGTGTCGACCGTGATCGCACTGATGGTTGCGGGTGGCTTGCTGCTGGGCGGCGCCGACAGCGCTCGCGCCGCTGAAGGCAGCACCAAGCCACCGGCGCAGAAGTGGTCGTTTTCCGGCCCCTTCGGCAAGTTCGATCGGGGCGCGATGCAGCGCGGCCTGAAGGTTTACAAGGAAGTCTGCGCGTCCTGCCATGGCCTCTCGTTTGTCGCCTTCCGCAATCTCGCGGAAGCCGGCGGTCCGGGTTACTCCGTGGCGCAGGCCGCCGCATTCGCCTCCGAATACAAGGTGAAGGACGGCCCGAACGACCAGGGTGAGATGTTCGAACGGCCGGGCCGGCCGGCCGATTATTTCCCCTCGCCGTTCCCCAACGAGCAGGCGGCGCGCGCGGCCAATGGCGGCGCATTTCCTCCGGACCTGTCGCTGATCACCAAGGCGCGCAGCTACAGCCGCGGCTTCCCGATGTTCCTGATCGACTTCTTCACCCAGTATCAGGAGCAGGGACCGGATTACCTCGTGGCGCTGTTGCAGGGTTATGAGGACAAGCCGCCGGCCGGCTTCAACCTGCCGCAGGGCTCCTACTACAACACCTACTTCCCCGGCCACGCCATCAAGATGCCGAAGCCGCTGAGCGACGGCCAGGTTACCTATGACGACGGCTCGCCGACGACGGTTGCGCAATACGCCAAGGACGTCACCACGTTCCTGATGTGGGCCGCGGAGCCGCACATGGAGACGCGCAAGCAACTCGGCCTCCAGGTGTTCGCGTTCCTGATCCTGCTCACCGTCTTGCTGTATTTCACCAAGAAGAAGGTCTGGGCCAACGCCCACTGATCCCAGCGCTTCACATCGCGAATTCGGAAAAGCCCCTGCGGGGGCTTTTTTGTTGCGTGCATTCTGCGCAGCGTTGCTCCTCGCAAGGACGGGATTGCGCCCCATCTCTACTGCGGACAGAATACCGTCAATCAGCCCAAGATCATTCGGGAGGACTCCATGGGTACCAGCATCACCTTCAAGCGGCCGGACGGCAAGGATGCCGCCGGCTATCTTGCCAACGCTTCGCGCGGCAATGCGCCGGGAGTGGTCGTGATCCAGGAGTGGTGGGGATTGCAGGACCAGATCAAGGGCATGTGCGACCGCTTCGCGCTGGCGGGCTTCGACGCGCTGGCGCCCGATCTCTACAACGGCACGGTGGTGCCGTATCACGACACGGATGCGGCCGGCCGGGAAATGAAGTCGCTGGATTTCATGGACGCCACCACGCAGACCGTGCGGGGCGCCGTGCAATATCTGTCGCGTAATGGGGCCAAGGTCGGATTGACCGGCTTCTGCCTCGGCGGCGCGGTGACCATCATCGGCGCCACCAAGATCCCGGAGCTTGCGGCTGGCGTCGTGTTCTACGGCATTCCGCCGGAGCAGGCCGCAAAGCCGGCTGACGTGAAGATCCCGCTGCAGGCGCATTTCGCCAACAAGGACGACTGGTGCACGCCGCAAGTCGTGGATGCGTTCGAGCAAGGCATGAAGGACGCCGGCAAGTCGCTCGAGCTCTTCCGCTATGACGCCGAGCACGCCTTCGTCAACGAGCAGCGGCAATCCGTGCATGACCGCCAGGCCGCTGAACTCGCCTGGGGCAGGGCGACGGCGTTTTTCGCAAAGCATTTGGGGTGAGCTGGTCGCTTGCTCGTCATTGCGAGCGGAGCGACTTGTCCGCCGAAGCCTTGGCGAAGGCGGGAGCAATCCATCGCGAGGGATGCGGCGACATGAATTGCTTCGTCGCTTCGCTCCTCGCAATGACGGTGGAGGCCGTGAATGAAAATCTTCTGCACGGGCGCCTCGGGCTATATCGGCGGATCGGTTGCCGCGCATCTGGCGGCGGCCGGCCATCAGGTGACCGGATTGGTCCGTTCCGTTGAAAAGGCCGAGGCCGTTCGCGCATTCGGCATCGAGCCGGTGCTGGGCACACTGGACGACGGGGAAGTTCTGGCGCAAGCGGCGTGGGCCGCCGATATCGTGGTCAATGCCGCAAGCGCCGACCACAAGGGCGCCGTTGTCGCGCTGCTCGATGCGCTCACCGGAAGCGGCAAGGCATTCATCCACACATCGGGATCGAGCATCGTCGGCAAGCGCTCCCGCGGCGAGCGCTCCGATGACATCTTCAACGAAGATACGCCCGTGACGCCATCGCCCGCCCGCGCGGCGCGGGTCGCGCTGAACGAGTTCATTCTCTCCCATCGCGACAAGGGCTGTCGTCCCGTCATCATCTGCCCGAGCCTGATCTACGGCATCGGCCACGGGGCAGGGCGCGACAGCGTGCAGGTGCCGCTTCTGATCAAGCTCGCCAAAAAGCGCGGCAACGCGGCGCATGCCGGGCCCGGCGAGAACATCTGGTCCAACGTGCATATCGACGATCTCGTGACGCTGTACATGCTCGCGATCGACAAAGCGCCGGCGGGTAGCTTCTATTTCGCCGAGAATGGCGAGAATTCGATGCGGGAGGCGTGCGAGGCGATCAACCGCATGCTCGGCTTCGCCGGCGCGCCGTCGGCGATGTCGATGCAGGAGGCGGCCGGAGAATGGGGCGAGGGGACGGCCGAGGACACCATGGCCTCCAATAGCCGCGTCCGTGCCGAACGCGCGCGCCGCGAGCTCGGCTGGCGACCGAGAGCGCGCTCGCTGATCGAGGAGATCGAGCACGGGTGTTACCGCAAGTAGCAAACACGCCGTCCCGGCGAACGCCGGGACGCCCCAGGATAGGCTTGGGGCGAGGCTTCCGGGGCTGTCTTTCTCTTGACATCGTTCCCGCCGGATGGTGTTTAGTTCCCATGAGCACCGTCGTTACCCCCTCGCGTCTGTGGTGGCGCACCTCCTAAGAGGTGGCCGGTGCGATTTCATTTTTACAATCGTCGAAGGTCGCCATCGCAGTGCGACGGTCCCTTCGTTTGTCCTGTGTGGCGCTCCCTCCCGAAGTTTCGTAAGAGGATCACATGAACAGGACAGTCTTCTCCCTGCCGGAGCGCAGCGAATACCGGACCAGCGGCGGCCTGGTGATTGCGCGCGTCGTCGAGCAGTTCACCGGCAATGCCAAGCGCCTGGACGATCTGATCGAGCTGCTCGACCGCCGCCGCGGCGTCGTCCTGTCCTCCGGCACCACGGTGCCGGGCCGCTACGAAAGTTTTGACCTCGGCTTTGCCGATCCGCCGCTGGTGCTGGAAACCGTCGGCGCGAACTTTTCGCTGTCGGCGCTGAATGCGCGGGGCGAGGTGCTGATCGCGTTCCTGGGCGACGTGCTCCGCGAGCCCTGCGTCGTCATCTCTGAAAAAAGCCCGACGCGGCTCGCCGGCCACATCATCCGCGGCGCCGCGCCGGTCGAGGAAGACCAGCGCACCCGCCGCGCCAGCGTGATGTCGCTGGTGCGCGATCTCATCGCCGCCCTTGCCGCCAATGACGATCCGCTGCTCGGCCTGTACGGCGCCTTCGCCTACGACCTCGTGTTCCAGATCGAGGACCTCGTGCAGAAGCGCCCACGCGAGGCCGATCAGCGCGACATCGTGCTCTATGTGCCCGATCGCCTGCTGGCTTACGACCGAGCAACCGGCCGCGGCGTCGCGTTGAGTTACGATTTCTCCTGGAAGGGCAAATCCACACAAGGTCTGCCGCGCGACACCGCCGCGAGCGTCTACGCCAAGACGCCGCGACAGGGCTTTGCCGATCACGCGCCCGGAGAATATCAGGCAACGGTGGAAGTCGCGCGCGCGGCGTTCGCGCGTGGCGATCTGTTCGAGGCGGTGCCGGGGCAGCTCTTTGCCGAGCCGTGCGAGCGCTCGCCGGCCGAGGTATTCCAGCGGCTCTGCCGCATCAACCCGTCGCCCTATGGCGCGCTGATGAATCTCGGCGAGGGGGAATTCCTGGTGTCGGCCTCGCCGGAAATGTTCGTGCGTTCTGATGGCCGCCGGGTCGAGACCTGTCCAATCTCGGGCACCATCGCGCGCGGCGTCGATGCGATCGGCGATGCCGAGCAGATCAGGCAGCTCTTGAACTCGGAGAAGGACGAGTTCGAACTCAACATGTGCACCGACGTCGACCGCAACGACAAGGCGCGCGTCTGCATTCCCGGCACCATCAAGGTGTTGGCGCGGCGGCAGATCGAGACCTATTCGAAACTGTTCCACACGGTTGATCACGTCGAGGGCATGCTGCGCCCGGGCTTCGATGCGCTGGACGCCTTCCTGACGCACGCCTGGGCGGTAACCGTGACCGGCGCGCCGAAATTGTGGGCGATGCAGTTCGTCGAGGATAATGAGCGTTCGTCGCGGCGCTGGTATGCCGGCGCGATCGGCGCGGTGAATTTCGACGGCAGTATCAACACCGGTCTGACGATCCGCACCATCCGCATGAAGGACGGCCTCGCCGAGGTGCGGGTCGGCGCCACCTGCCTCTTTGACTCTGATCCCGCCGCCGAAGACCGCGAATGTCAGGTCAAGGCGGCCGCGCTGTTCCAGGCGCTGCGCGGCGATGCGCCAAAACCGCTGTCGACCTTCGCGCCCGACGCGACCGGTTCGGGCCGCAAGGTGCTCTTGATCGATCACGACGACAGTTTTGTGCACATGCTGGCGGATTATTTCCGCCAGGTCGGCGCCAGCGTGACCGTGGTCCGCCACGTCCACGCGCAGGAGATGCTGAAGCAGAAAGGCTGGGATCTCCTGGTGCTGTCGCCGGGCCCGGGCCGGCCTGAGGATTTCGGGATCGCGAAGACCATCGGCGCGGCGCTTGATAAGAAGCTGCCGATCTTCGGCGTCTGCCTGGGCGTGCAGGCGATCGGCGAATATTTCGGCGGCCAGCTCGGCCAGCTCAGCCAGCCCGCGCACGGCCGTCCGTCGCGGATCCAGGTGCGCGGCGGACGCCTGATGCAGAACCTGCCGAACGAGATCGTGATCGGCCGCTATCATTCGCTCTATGTCGAACGCGACAGCGTGCCCGACGTTCTCGATGTCACCGCGACCACCGAGGACGGCGTCGCGATGGCGATCGAGCACAAGACCCTGCCGGTCGGCGGCGTGCAGTTTCATCCGGAATCGCTGATGTCGCTTGGCGGCGAGGTGGGGCTGCGCATCGTCGAAAATGCGTTCCGGCTGAATGTTGGAGCAAACTGATTGACCCGTCATTGCGAGGAGCGAAGCGAAGAAGCAATCCATACCGCATTCGAGGCGCGATGGATTGCTTCGCGGAGCCTGTCATCCGGCGGCGCTTCGCGCCGACCGGGTGGCTCGCAATGACGGTGGAAAAATCGAAAGCGAGATAATCACCGATGACATTCGATCACGACATCAAAGCCACTGTCCGCACCATTCCGGATTACCCGAAGCAGGGCATCCTGTTTCGCGACATCACGACGCTGCTTGCGGACGCTCGCGCCTTCCGCCGCGCGGTCGACGAGCTGGTGCAGCCCTGGGCGGGACTGAAGATCGACAAGGTCGCCGGCATCGAGGCGAGGGGATTCATCCTCGGCGGCGCGGTGGCGCATCAGGTTTCTGCCGGCTTCGTGCCGATCCGGAAAAAAGGCAAGCTGCCACACACCACGGTGCGAATTGCCTATTCGCTGGAGTACGGCCTCGATGAGATGGAAATGCATGTCGATGCGATTAAGCCCGATGAGCGCGTGATCCTGGTCGACGATCTCATCGCCACCGGCGGCACCGCCGAAGGCGCGGTGAAGCTGCTGCGCCAGATCGGCGCCAACGTGGTCGCGGCCTGCTTCATCATCGACCTGCCGGACCTCGGCGGCGCCGACAAGCTCCGCGCGATGGCCGTGCCGGTGCGCACGCTGATGTCGTTCGAGGGTCATTGAGGTTTCGCCGCCATCCTTTCCGCGTCGACGGGGGCGCTGCGGCCGTTCCCCGTCATTGCGAGCGCAGCGAAGCAATCCATCCTTCCGTGTATGAGGTGACAATGGATTGCTTCGCTGCGCTCGCAATGACGCTGAGGTAACGGCCCAATGTTCGACTGTCATCCCCCGCGCATGCGGGGGATCCAGTACGCCGCGGCTTCTCGGTTTGATCAGGGCTGTCTCTGGAATGCTGGGTCGCCCGGTCAAGCCGGGCGATGACAACGGAGTATGTGTCCGCGCTCTCGCGACGTATCACGTCCGAGTTTTGCATCTTCTGTTGCCCTCATCGAGATAGAGGGCGCAGGGAAGACCGGGTGCTGGCTGCACCCGCGGTCTCGTGTGCCGTTGCGCAAAAAGGAAACGCACACGAGCATACAGGTACAGCGGAAACACTCCGGCCTTCCCTGCGCAATGGCTTTGCGGCTTACTTCGTGCTCTTCCTGGTGAACGGCTTTATTGCCACCATCGCCTCACGAGACAACCCCGCGAAACTTAACGCCAGCACCGCGGCGCCCGAACCACACGACTTCGCCGTACGCTTCCGGCGCGTACGTCTAGCGCGCCATCTGCGTCCATCGCATCTCACTGCACGTTGGTGACGTGGCCAACGCCCCTCATCTTGCGGTGAAATCAGAAGTGATTTGCTCCTCGCGTTACCATGCCGCAGGCCGCCGGATACAATTGCGCTTGCGCGCGCAAGCAAATCACTCCGGTGCCGTAGGGTGGGCAAAGCGAACCGTGCCCACTATCGAGCAGCGAGTTCGGCGCTCCTTTGCCCAACCTACCGAGCCGTCATCCGGGATGAATGTTACACCGCTTCAGCGTTGAGCTGCTTCCGCCAATACACCACGCGCTCCTTCAGGAGCGCGTCGCGGACGTAAGCGCTCTCTTTCTCTTCCAGCCGCTCGCATTCCTCGAACGAAAAACTGTCCGTCCCATGCGTGGTCCATGCCGCCTGCAGGCTGCGGCAGGGGTGGCTGCCCTGGCGCAGCGTGAACCAGATCCTGTTCTGGATTTTTTCCAGATCGGGGGTCTGGCCGACCCACGCCTGCGGCGGGGATTGGCAGCGGATCGCGAAGATGCCCGCGACGGACTTCCGCTCCTTGTAGGCGGCGATGGCTGCCTTTCTTGGTAATGTCATGTGGATGCCCTTCGCACTGCCGGTTGGTCGAGAGGCATAACAGGATTGGTTATCCGGCGTCAATATTACCCGGATGAAATTGTGAGAGGCAGTTGGGGCTATCACTGCCGCTGCGGCACCAGACTGAGCTCGAGCTCGCGAAAGGCGGTGTAGTTCCTGCGGATCCACTGGTGCAGCTCGGTCGAGGAGTCCCGCTCGTTGCGCAGATAGTCGGTGAAGGAAAAGCTCAGGCGGTCGACATAGGTCTTTAGGAACGAGGGCAGGGCCGGTATCCGCAAGACCTGTCCCATGCCCATCTCAGCGGGCAGTTCGCCCCGCACGACGTATTCGTTGTCGATTGTAATCAGCGCTTTCTGCGGGATCTGCTCCTGCAACATCGGATAGCTGCGCGCGGAAACGCGGTCGGTGTCGGCGATGAACAGCACGGCCGGCGCGACACGGCGGCGTAGCGCCTCCTTCAGGAAGCCGATCTCGTGGGTCATCTTGAAGAATTCGTCGAAGGCATGAAAGCCGAGGTCGAGCACCTTGGCGATGCCGTCATTGACGATCAGGCGATCCATCAGCTGCATCTTGCCGTAGGTGTCCATCACGTCGGCGGTCTCGGTGATGCGCGGCAGATATTCGAGCAGCGACGGTTCCTTCAGGTTGATGTCGAAGGAGGCAACCGTCCCGTCTTTCAGCAGCAGGAACTCGCTCAACAGCCGGGCAAGCAACGTCTTGCCGACCAGCGGCCTGGGCGAGCAGACGATGTAGACGGGTGTGGAGCTCATCACCCGCTATATCAAAGGAATTTTTCGGCTAATCCAGTCCCTTTGGCCGCGGCCGCGCGACTATTTTTCGCCACCGCGCGTCGCCGACTTGGCGCCGACCAGATCGGTCAGCTTGATGCGATCGAACTCGCTCCAGACATTGGCGAGCCAGTGCCGGACATAGCCGCGCAGCACGAAGGAATAGTTCGCGGCTTCGTCGTCCTTGCCCTTGTTGGCGACGAATTTGAGGAACGGCACCGAGGAAACCTCGACCTGCTCGTAGGCCATCTCATTGAGCTTGGGAATCGTGAGGTCGGTGGCATCCTTGATGCGGTGGAAGTACGAGTTGTAGGTCGACTGGTCCCACTGGAAGAACTGGGTGTCGTTGATGAAGTTCTTCACCAGGAAATATTTGGCCCCCTGCATGAAGTTCGCGGTCTCGGCGATTTCGTCCAGCGAGGCGATCGAGGGTCCCAGTATATGGAACACGGCAAAGGTGATCTGGCCGGCCTTGGCCGCGTCGAGAAAACCGATGTCGCGGAGCGAAGCCAGCGCCGGCGACAACAGTCCGGCGCGGACGTCGATCACGGTGACCGAAGGCCCCGCGCTCAGCGTATCGAAGATCTTCATCTGATCCGATGTCGTCGTCATGTCGACGATCTCGGTGATATCAGGGTGAAATCGCTTCAGGGTGCCGCGTGGCGATTCGGTGTCGAATGCCCGGGTCGGCACGTTGTTGGCACTGAAGTAATCCAGGAGCGTCCGCGACACGGTCGTCTTGCCGACACCGCCCTTGTCCGCGCCCACCACAATCACGACTGGCTTTGCCATGGAAATCCCTTGAACAGCAGCTCCGGCCGCGGGGAGCGGCCGGCATGTCCCATTCCCTGCTTTGGGCGCGAACATGGCAGAAACAAGGGATAATTCAATTCCTTAGACGGCCACCGCCATTATTCATACCGGAATTCGTTAATTCAGCCGTGGATAGGCCGGTTGCCTAACGATGCGGCTCCCAAGGGCCATCTGAGGGGCCAAAACGAGGGCCCGGGGCGCCGGCAGGCTCGGCGGCATCATTCCAGGGGCCACGGGGAACCGGCGGCGGAAGCTGCTCGGTGGTCGCTTCCTGGGACTCATCCGCTTCGTCCGCCGTCTCGGAGGGCAAGGCCAGCGGGCCGGGATCGTGGCCGCCGGCAAACTGCACCAGCGCCTTGACCCGCGCGTCAACCGACGGGTGGGTCGCGAACAGGTCGGCAAATCCTTCGCGCGGATTGTCGATACAAAGCTCCATGACCGCCGACGTGGCGCCGGGCAGCTCGCCGCGGTTCTCGATCTTGCGCAGCGCCGTGATCATGGCGTCCGGATTCTTTGTCAGCTCGACCGAACCGGCATCAGCCAGCAATTCGCGCGACCGCGACAGCGCCAGCTTGACCACCTGCGACAACAGCCAGGCCAGCATGATCAGCACGACCGCGATAATGATCGCCATGATGGCGCCACCGCCGCCCTTGCCGCGATCGGACGAGGAAGAGGAGGACGACGAAGAAGATGAGGATGAAGAAGAAGACCAATCGCTGCCGGTCGAATTCCAGGACAGGTTGGTGAACGTGCGAAAGAACAGCTCACCGATGAAGCCCACTACGCCAGCGATGATCATGGCGACCACCATCAACTGCACGTCGCCGTTGCGGATATGCGTGAGCTCGTGGCCGAGCACGGCCTCGATCTCCTGGTCGTTGAGCGCCTGTAGAAGACCCGTCGTCACCGTGATGGAATATTGCCGCCGGTTGAGGCCGGTGGCGAAAGCGTTCAGCGCCGGGCTGTCCATCACCTTCAGCTTCGGCATCGGAATGCCGCGCGAGATGCAGAGATTTTCCAGAAGATTGTAGAGCCGCGGCTCTTGCTTCCGCGTCACGCTCTCGCCGCCGGTCACGGCATCGATCATGTTCTGGTGGAAGAAATAGGCGATCACGATCCACAGCGCGGCGACGATGGTGGCGTAGGGGAAGGCCGCGATCAGATCGCGCGAGGCGCGCGTCAGATAGTAATCGAGGGAAGCGCCGCTGTTCAGCACCACTTCCGCAACCAGCGCGCCGGCAAAGACCAGCACGTAGATCAGCAGAAAAAGGCCGGCGAGCAGCAGCATCGAACGAAGCTTGTTCGATGCAATATGCGTGTAGAGACCGTACGCGGCCATGATGGGGCTGCTCTGCCGTGCGTCCGAAGCGTCAGAACTTCACGGTCGGCGCGACCTCGACTTCGGTGCGGCTGGCGCCGAGGTCGAAGAATTCCTTGCGGGTGAACCCGAACATGCCGGCGAACAGCGCGGCGGGAAGCTGCTGGATGCCAGTGTTGTATTCCTGGACCGCATTGTTGAAGAAGCGGCGGCTGGCCGCGATCTTGTTTTCGAGGTCGGACAGTTCGCCGGCGAGCTGCTGGAAGTTGGCGTTGGCCTTGAGGTCCGGATAGGCCTCCGAGAGGGCGATCAGCCGGCCGAGCGCGCCGGAGAGCTGATTCTCGGCGGCGGACACCTGCGCCGGCCCCTGCGCCGATATCGCCGAATTGCGCGCCTTGATGACGTCGTCGAGCGTGCCGCGCTCGTGGGAAGCGTAGCCCTTCACGGTCTCGACGAGGTTCGGAACGAGATCGTGGCGCTGCTTGAGCTGGACATCGATATCGGCAAAGGCCTGCCCGACGCGCTGGCTGAGCGCGACGAGGCGGTTATACGCAACGAACGCAAACAGCACGATGATGACGATGACGCCGAGAACGATCCAGCCGGTCGACATGAGGGAATAACTCCTGAAGGGACGAAAGACAGCGAAACTAGACGAAAACCGGGGCGCGCGGCAGCCCGCCCGGAAGGTGGGCATGGCGTTAGTCGGCAGTGGGACGGGATAAGTTCATTCGTTAGTGTCACGGATGCGGTGCAGCGATTTCCCGGCGATGCGAAGCATCATCCGGGGCACCGAGAATCAGCTCTCCTTGTTCACCGCATCGCCCCACCGCCAACGGCGGGCGGTGGCATAATCCGCCTTGGCGCGGCGGGGCACTTTGCTGAAGCTGAGCCCTTCCGGCGTGCAGAGCTTCGCTGTGATTTCGACCTTGCTGATATCGGGCTGCGCCAGCACGCGTGAAAGACGTCGACCTTCGACGGGCATACGCATCAGCGCGACATAGGAGAATCGTTCATCCTCGAACGGCACTTCCGCGCCCTTGACCTGCATGTGCGCGCGCGAGCGCTGCAAGCGCTGGCTGAAATGGCACCAGTCTGGCGGCTCAAGCGGGCATTTGCTGTCATGCGGGCAGGGGGCGGCGACATGCGCGCCGAGGGCGATGAGATGGGCGCGCAGCGCGATGATCCGCGCGTAGCCCGCGGGCGTGCCGGGCTCGACGACGAGCAGCGTGTCGCGGGTCTTTGTCCACATTAGTTCGGCGAGCGCGCGTTGCTCGGAATCGCCGATCTCGCCGATCATGTAGCTGGCCATGACGAGGTCGGCGGCATCCGCTTTCGCCAGCGTGGCGCGGGCTTCGCCGCTTTCGTAGCTGATGTGTCGTAACCGCGTGCTGTCCCGTGCAAGGTCCAGTGCCAGCGCGCGGAGCGCGTCGTTGGCATCCAGCAGCGTGAAATTCTTCAGCGATGGAAAAGCTTCGGTCGCCGCCCAGGTCGCCGTACCCGGCCCGGCGCCGATGTCGAGCAGGCTGCTCGGTGCAAAGTCCGGTCTGATCTCGGCCAGTGCGTTCAGGCTCGCGGTGACGGCGGCATAGGTCGCGGGCATCCGCGCCAGCGCATAGGCGAGCGCATCGGTCTCGGAGCGGATGGCGCCGGAGTTGCCGCCGCCGCGATAGGTCTTTGAGATCGAAGCGGCGCGCTCGGCGGCATCGCTGCGCGAGAAACCGCGCAGCTTGCTGTCGAGCGCGGCTTTCAGCTCAGCGGGGAGGTCGGGTGATGTCATCTCGTCTCGTCATGCCCGCCACCGGGTCTCGCCTTCGGCGAGCCCGATGACAGGCTCCGGCGGGCATCCAGTACGCCGAGGCGGCTGTGGCGATCACGGGCAGCGCGGCGTATTGGATCATCCGCCTTGGCGGATGATGACATCATTATTTGCGGCGGCGAAAGCGTAATCTCACGCCACGTTCTGATCGAGAATCTTCACCGCATCATCGAGGCCGACCGAGACCAGTTGCGAGACGCCACGCTCGGCCATGGTGACGCCGAACAGCCGGTTCATCCGCGCCATCGTGATCGGATTATGCGTGATGATGATGAAGCGGGTTTCCGTCGAGGACGTCATTTCGTGCAGCAGGTTGCAGAACCGCTCCACGTTGTGGTCGTCGAGCGGCGCGTCGACCTCGTCCAGCACGCAGATCGGCGAGGGGTTGGTCAGGAACACCGCGAAGATCAGCGCCAGCGCCGTCAGCGCCTGCTCGCCGCCTGACAATAGCGACAGCGTCTGCGGCTTCTTGCCGGGCGGTTTTGCGATGATTTCGAGGCCGGCCTCCAGCGGATCGTCGCTCTCGATCAGGTGAAGCGCCGCTTCGCCGCCGCCGAACAGTTCGACGAACAGCCGCTTGAAATGCTCGTTGACGGTTTCGAACGAAGTCAAGAGCCGCTCGCGGGCTTCCTTGTTGAGGCTCTGGATACCCTGGCGCAGGCGCTTGATGGCCTCGACGAGGTCGTCGCGCTCGGTGGTCAGCGCGGTGTGCTGGGCCTCGACCTCGCGCAGCTCTTCCTCGGCGCGCAGGTTGACGGCGCCCAGACGCTCGCGGTCGCGGCGCAGCTTTTCGAGGTTCTCCTCGATCTCTCCGACCGGCGGCAGTTCCGCGCCCGGCTCGATCTCGGCAAGGCCTGCGACGGCATGCGGCTCGACTTCGAGCATGTCGTGGATTTCGCGCTCAATGTCGGAAAGCCGGCGCTTGGTGCCTTCCATGCGTTCCTCGGCGCGGGCGCAGGCCTCGCGGGAGGAGGAGAGGGCTTCGAGCGAGGCTTTCGCGGCGCGGTCGGTTTCCGCCATCAGGCTTTCGGCGGCGGCGAGCGCGTCGGCGGCGACGCGGCGGGCGCCTTCGGCTGATTCGATCTCGTTGATCAGCGCGCGGCGCTTCTCGGCAAACACGACGGGCGCATTATCAAGTTCGGCGCGCTCGGCCGTCACTTCGGTGATGCGCGCTTCGACGGTGGCGACCTGCGAGGCGGAGCTCTGCTTGCGGTTCTGCCATTCGGTACGCTCGGCGGTGATCGCCTGCACGCGCTTGTCGGCCAGTTCCGCTTCGCGCGCCAGCGCTTGGGCTTCGGCGCGCACCTGCGCGGCGAAGCGGCGGTGTCCGTCGATCTCGGTGCGAACGGTGCTCAGCTTCGCTTCCGTCTCGTCGGTCGGGGCCAGTTCGGCCAGCGCAGCCGTCGCGCTCTCGTGCGCCGCCTCGGCCTCGCTGCGGTCGGCGGCGAGGCGGGTGTGGGCTTCGGTCAGCGCCGACTTGCGTGCGGCATGGCGGTTGATCTCGCGCTCGGTCGCGGCATGGCGCTCGCGCGCAGCATCGGCCTCGCGCTGCGCGGCGCGCCAGGCCTCGCGGGCCGCGGTCTCGGCTGATGATGCTGCCTTCAGCTCCGCCTCGGCGTCTTCGAGCGCCTGGCGCTTGGCGGCCGCATCGGTGCGGGCCTGCTCCAGTTCGTGTTCGATGTCGACGAGGCGCGCGCGTTCGGCAAGACGCCGTGCGGCGCCGGTCGGCGCATGTGCCGCGGCGACAAAGCCGTCCCAGCGCCAGACGTCGCCTTCCAGCGACACCAGCCGCTGGCCGGTCTTCAACTGCGAGACGAGTTCCGCGCCACGTTCCTTCGACACGACGCCGATTTGCGCAAGGCGGCGCCGCAGCTCGGCCGGTGCTTCGACATGGGCCGCCAGCGGTTCAACGCCATCAGGCAGCGCCGGATCGTCGAAGCTCGCGCCCGCGTTGGTCCAGCGCATCGGCGCGGAAGGATCGACCGGCGCGTCGAGGTCGTCGCCGAGCACGGCGCCCAGCGCCTTTTCGAAACCCTTGGCGACGGTGACGCCGTCAATGATCGGCGGCCACAGATTCTTGGTCTCGGCATTGACGAGTTTCGAAATGGTCCGCGCTTCGGTCTCCAGCCGCTGCACGCGCTTTTCGGCCTCGGTGAGCGGGCCGCGGGAAGCCTCGAGCTTCTGCCGCGCGGCGACGTGGCCGGCCTCGCTGGCCTGCGCGGCGGCTTCGGACGCGGCCAGCGTTTCCTGCGCGGTCTCCATGGTCGCGGCGAGTGCGTCGAGATCGCCGAGACTACCGGTTTCCTCAAGGAGCTTCTGCTCGTCGGCCTGGACGGTGGCGATTTCCTGATCGAGACGGGCCAGCCGGTCACGATGGGTGCGCACGCCGGCCTCTAACTGGTTGCGCTTGGCAGTGAGGTCGGCGAGCGCGGTGGTTAGTTCGCCGAACATGCGTTCGGCAGCGGCCAGCGTCGCTTCCGCTTCCGCGACCCGCTCGTCAACGCCGGAGCGCTTCTCGACGCGCGACTTGATCTCTTCCTTCAGTTCGGCGTCTTCGGCGTCGAGGCGCTGTAGCGCGATCTCGGCATCCGCAGTCTGCTGCTGCTCGCGGGCGATGTCGCCGGCGAACTGCGACAGCCGGCGGTCGAGCTCGGCGACGCGCTCCTTGGCGCGCTCTTCCTCGCGGTCGAGCTGCTCGCGCGCATTGGTGAGGCGCTGCAGTCCCGCCGCCGCGCGGGCTTCGCCCTCGCGCAGCGCCGGCAGTTCGGAGGCGCGGATCGCCTGGATGCGCGCAGCTTCAGCCTGCTCGCGGGTGCGCTCGGCCATTTCGCGCACGTTGATGTCATGAGTGTGCGCGGCTTCGGCGACGTCGGCATTGGCCTCGACCCAGCGCAGATGGAACAAGGTTGCTTCGGCCTTGCGCACCTTGGCGGCGACCTCGCGGAAACGAATGGCCTGGCGCGCCTGCTTCTTCAGCCCTTCCATCTGGCCGGTGAGCTGACCGATCACGTCCTCGACGCGGGTGAGATTGGTTTCGGCCGCCCTCAGCCGCAGCTCGGCCTCATGGCGACGGGCGTGCAGGCCGGCGACGCCGGCGGCGTCTTCCAGCACGCGGCGGCGCTGCTCAGGCTTGGCCTGGATGATCTCGCCGATCTTGCCCTGGTGGACCAGCGCCGGCGAACGCGCGCCGGTCGCGGCATCGGCAAACAGGATCTGCACATCGCGCGCGCGGACGTCGCGGCCGTTGATGCGGTAGACGGAACCGGCCTCGCGCTCGATGCGGCGGGAGATTTCCAGGATCTGGCTGTCGTTGACGGCGGCCGGTGCGGTGCGATCGGTATTGTCGATCGTCATGGTGACTTCGGCGTGGTTGCGCGCCGGACGGTTGCCGGAACCGGCGAAGATCACCGCATCCATGTCGGCGGCGCGCAGCGATTTGTGCGAGGTTTCGCCCATCGCCCAGCGCAGCGCCTCGACCAGGTTCGACTTGCCGCAGCCGTTCGGACCGACGACGCCAGTGAGGCCGGGTTCGATCATGAAATCAGTGGGTTCGACGAACGACTTGAAACCGTGGAGGCGGAGGCGCGTGAGTTTCATGAACACAAATCTCTGTTGGCCGGGCGCGAATCTCCCTGCCGTGACAATACCATAGATGGCAATGTCGGTGTGTGGGCGAACCGCCGGTGGCAGCCCTTATGGCCCGCGACAATGGCGAGGCCGGGGCCGGAGGGCAACGGCCGCGCGGGGCTTTTCCCAAGGGATTTGAGGCGGTTGTGTGGCGTCTTTCGCTGGACTTATTGGCAGCGAATCAATCCGAATGCTCGAATCAGCTCTTCAGCAGCGCATTGATGCGCTTTGAGAACTCCTCAAAGCTCTGCTCGCCTTTGACCTTCTCGCCATTGATGAAGAAGGTCGGCGTCGAATCCACCTTCAGCACATCGGCGGCGTACTTCTGGTCGGCCGCGATCTTGTCGAGCAGCGCCTGATCCTTCAGGCAATCCTCGACCTGTTGCTGGGTCAAGCCCGCCTGCTTGCCGATCCGGGTCAGCGTCTCCGTGGTGTTCTTCGCCACCCAGTCGTTCTGCTGCTTGAACAAGAGATCGATGACGGCGAAATATTTCGGAGCGTCGTCCTTGGCGATGCAGCGCGCCAGCATGGAGCCGGCCGCCGCTTTGATGTCGAGCGGGAATTCGCGGAAGATGAAGCGGATCTTGCCGGTGTCGATGAATTCCGACTTGATCTTCGGGAACACCTTTTCGGTGAAGGCTGCGCAGTGCGGGCAGGTCATCGAGGCGAATTCGGTGACGGTCACCGTGGCATTGGCCGGGCCCAGCGCCATGTCGGGCAGCGACACCGGTTTCGCCACGTCGGTGGCGGTCTGCGCCATTGCGTCCGTGATCAGCCGCAGCGGCGAGAAGCCGGTGAGCAGGCCAAGCCCGGTCAGCGAAAGGGCGGCGGTGAAGACGCGGCGCGTGATCATCAAAGTCGGCTCCCAAATGGCGCGTTCACGCCCGAAAGTTACGAAAAAGAAGCCTTCGCTAGCTTGAAACGCCACTTGAGGCAATGCCGCGTTGCGCTTCGCGAGCCGCGCAAAAGGCTCAATTTCGCTTGATCGCGGCGCCGAGCCGCGCCAGCGCGGCGCGCAATTCCTCGTCTTCCACCGCGGACAGGGTTTCGGCGACCTTGGCGACCGATTTCGGGTCAGGCGCGCGCGGGCGCGCGGGCGCTTTCCGGCGCGACAGCGGCGCCTGCCGCAGCGCCAGCCGGCCGACCGCGCTCCAGCCGAAGAAGCGGTTGACCCGCTGCAGAATGACGTCGGAGGAATGCTGGATCTCCAGCGCCATTGGACCTTCCACCCGCAACACCAGCGTCGCCGGCTCCTGCGGCTGGCCTTCCACCGGCCGCGGCCATTGCATCTTCAAGGGCTCCGAATGGGCGGCGATCTCGGGCCCGGCGATTTCGGCCCAGCGCGTCACCAGTTCGCGCGCGGCAAACCCCTGCTTGGCATAGGCGTCGGAAAACACGTCCTTGAGCAGGACGGAAAGCGGCTTGGCCGAGATCGGGCCGGGTTTGGACATGGGCGCTTGTATCACCTTGAGTGATGCGGGGCATAGAGAAGGACGGCGTCGCTACCGCTCGCCTATGCCGGTCATCCACGTTCTTTCACGCCGGCGGCGCCGAAGAAAGGCGTGGATGCCCGGGACAAGCCGGGGGCATGACGTGGAGAGATTTGCGATCCGACACTAAAGTAACCGGATGGTTTCGTCCGCCGCCGCCAAAATCAAACGACAGGAACTTCCTGCCGAAAGCGCCTACCGTCCCGCGCTGCTGCTCGACTGGTATGACCGTCATCGCCGGCGCCTGCCGTGGCGTCCGCCGGCCGGCGAGCAAGCCGATCCATATCGTGTCTGGTTGTCCGAAATCATGCTGCAACAGACCGGCGTGAAGACGGTCGGGCCGTATTTCGAGAAGTTTGTGGCGCGCTGGCCGGACGTCGCTGCGCTCGCCCGCGCCTCGCTGGATGACGTGCTGCGGATGTGGGCCGGGCTCGGCTATTATTCGCGCGCGCGTAATCTGCATGCCTGCGCGGTCGCGGTGCTGCGTGACCATGGCGGGGTGTTTCCCGACACCGAAGACGGCCTGCGCAAACTGCCAGGCATCGGGCCCTATACAGCCAAGGCGATTGCGGCCATTGCCTTCAACGTCCGCACCATGCCGGTCGACGGCAACATCGAGCGCGTGGTGTCGCGGCTTTACGCGGTAGAGGAGCCGCTGCCACAGGCCAAGCCGCGCATCCAGGAATTGGCCGCGACCTTGCTCGGCTCTGATCGCGCCGGCGACAGCGCGCAGGCGCTGATGGATCTGGGCTCCTCGATCTGCACGCCGAAGAAGCCAGCTTGTGCGCTATGCCCGCTGAATGATGATTGCGTGGCTCGCCTGCGTGGCGATCAGGAGACGTTTCCGCGCAAGGCGCCGAAGAAGTCGGGCGAGCTGCGCCGTGGCGCGGCCTTCGTGGTCACGCGCGGCGATGAACTTCTGGTGCGCACGCGGCCGCAAAAGGGCCTGCTCGGCGGCATGACCGAAGTGCCCGGCTCGGAATGGCTGAGCGGCCAGGACGACAGGACGGCCCTGGATCAGGCGCCCGCGATGAAGGCCATCTCGCGCTGGCATCGCAAGACCGGTGTTGTCACCCACGTGTTCACGCATTTTCCGCTCGAGCTCGTGATCTATACCGCAACCGTGCCGGCGCGAACGCGCGCGCCGGAGGGCATGCGCTGGGTGGCGGTCGCCACGCTTGCCGACGAGGCGCTTCCGAATGTGATGCGCAAGGCCATCGCGCACGCCTTGGACTGAGCCAGGCCGTGCATTCATAAAAATGCGATGTACGCTGCCGGCAGCTACAGACGTTGTGCCACCCGAGAATTTCGCGTTATGCCTCAAATGGCCGCGCGCTCTCCGGCGCTGTTGAAATGCGCGTCGATATGAGCGTGCAGCAACAGGGCATCCCGTTTGGTGTCTAACAGCGCGAAATTGAGCCGCAGGTGCGAACGCGGTCCTGGCGCAAGAACAAAAGCACTTTCGCAGCTTGCACTCGATCAGCCTTTTGGACTTCCCGATTAGGAACAACCGCACCGCCTGGGTGTTAGCGGGTGACCCCAGCTATGCGAAGTCGGTCGCGGAGGTCAGCATGCTGCTATTCGCCAAGGCAATTCCCGCATTTGCCATAATCGGCATTTGCTCTGCGCTGGTAATTTCCGCATCATCCGACCCGCTACCTCCTGGCACCACCTATCGCCCGCTGCCGACTCGGCCGCTTTCCGAGATAAGGGCCGATGACGAAGCGCAGAAGCCGCAAGTCATGGCACGACAAGCGGACTTGTTGAATCGTCGGTACGATCTCACGAACCAGCCGATCGCCGGTGTCATGATGTCCGGCGGCAAGAAACCAGTGCAGGCCGGCGTTCGGGTGAAGCTACCAGCCGGCGTCACCTGGGATTCGCTGGCCGCCATGAGTCCAGACGAAATCCGCCAGCGCGGCCTGTTGCCCGAAGGCTTCATGCCTTTGCCTCATGTCAAGCAGGCAACCGGCGGCCAGGTCTTCCCAGACCGGCAAATCGACGAAATAAGACGCCAGGAAAGCAGGGACCTCAGGAGGTTCGACGTGAACTTCGATCTTCCTGATCATCTAACCGCTGAATTTCCTCCGCCGATCTTCCTGACTACCCAGCCGCATTTGGGCGATGTGTCACGAGGGCAGCTCTTAACGATCAAGAACTTTTATGAACTGATGAACGGCATTGTAACGCCGGTCCAGATGGAAGGCCTGCGTCTGCTTCTCACGCCGTTTCCACAGGAAGAGTTTAATCAAACGGAAGACCGCAAGGTCGCCGACCAGAGCATGGGCGTAACCTGCCTGGATTGTCATTCCAATTTCCATACCAACAGCGCCTTCCACCTGACGCCTGACGTACGGCCGCAATCGGCGCGGTTTCGCCTCGACACGGTCAGCTTGCGCGGGCTGTTCAACCAGCAGATTCACGGCTCGAAGCGTTCGCTGCGATCCGTTGAGGATTTCACGGAGTTCGAGCAGCGCACAGCCTATTTCAATGGCGACCATGTCAGCGCGACGCGCAAAGGCGTTCATCTGCCTGATCGACCCAATCAGGTAGCGATGATGGCGCAGATGCAGAACATCGTGGATTTCCCGCCCGCTCCGAAATTGGACCCGTTCGGTCGTCTCGATCCTGCGAAGGCAAGTGAACAGGAGCTTGCCGGAGAGCGCGCGTTTTTCGGCAAGGGACGGTGCGGCGAATGCCACATGCCTCAGACCTCGTTCATGGACAATAACATGCACGATCTGAAGCTCGAGCGCTTTTATCGTACCGGCCAAGTCGCGAATGACTTTGTTGCGCTTCCGGATGGTCCCATCAAGACGTTTACGCTTAGAGGGATCAAGGATTCGCCGCCATACCTGCATGATGGACGGCTGATGACGCTCGCGGACACGGTCGAGTTCTTCAATCTTGTCCTCGGCACCCGTCTGACCCAGCAAGAAAAGGATGCACTGGTTGCCTTCATGCTCACTCTCTGATTCCTCAGAAGGAGAACGCAATGCGCATTCCTTTGATTCTGGCCGCTTTTCTGGTCGCCACGTCTGCAACCGCTCAGCTCGGCAATCCGGCCGGAGTGGCGCCTGGAACGCAAGAGGCAACTCCAGGTGTGCCCGCGCCTCATCAGACGAACACCGAGGATCGACTTTTTGCGCGCCTTTTGGCTGCTGGGGGCATGGCTGAAGTTGACCTCGGGCGACTGGCTGAGGGCAAGGCCCGAAGCCAGGCAGTTGGAGATTTCGCCCGGCTCATGATCGCGGACCACACCAAGGCAAATCGCGAACTGGAACGCCTTGCGAGTGCCGCGCAGATCCCGCTTCCGACCCAACTCAACCCGGAGGACCAAAGCGTGCGCGCGACTCTTGAGAGTGCATCCGCAGATGCATTCGACCTCGCCTACATGCAACGGCAGGTCATCGATCATCAGAAGACGGTTGTGCTGTTGACCTGGGAGATCGGGCGAGGCCAGGACGCAGCTCTGCAGCGATGGGCGGCCGCTACCCTGCCGGTCGTACTCAGCCACCTTGAACAGGCGAAGACGTTGGTCGCTGAACTCTCGGGACAGGGAGCGCGCGTTTCGCTGCAGATGCCGGCCGAACGGGCCGCGCCGCCTCGCCAAGGATCGGGGCGCCCGAAGTAAGAAGAGCTGTTCCGAAGCTCAAGTGCTTCCGGTCAGCGGAAGCTCAACAATCGTCAATAGCTGAAGGCCACGACGTGAAGTGGCGAAATTAATACTTCGCATTTCCGCGGGTCGTCACGAGCGGCCAGGCGAATGAAGCGGGCGCTTATGACCGCGCCCGCTTGCCTTGGCTAGTTTGATCTTGGCGCCTCGACGGCGAACGCCACGATTCGTCGCACCAGCGGTAGCACCGCGAGCAGCGTCGGAAACGCCACCAGCCAGGATATCGCCCATGCAGCGGGCCAGGTCGCCATGAAGGCAGGTGTCGGACCGAGACTCCTCAAGGTCGAAATCGCGGAGGCGACGAAGGTCATCAGCACCGACAACACCAGCGGCATGACGACCGCCGCATAGCGTGCAGGTAATTTTCCGCGCGAGCGCGGAGCCTGATACGTAATCATGATATCACTCTTTGGATTTGGTCGGTCGATCACGATGGCGCATGATGCATTCCTCCGGGGTCGAGCCGACCGGTTGAATGCGTTGCCTGACGTGAGACGCTTACGGTGCGCCTTAAGCGCAGCAGCCGCTTCCTAACCGGGATGCGGTGCGGGCGCCAGCCTCGAATTCTGGAAACGATCAAAATTGAAAGCTCGCGCCCCCGGTACGCGCAGCTTGCTGACACCATGCTGGCAGCAGGGCTGGGTTAGGAAGGAGCCTCAAGGAGGTTCCCATGATCGCGACTGCGCTCGACAATTTCAACCCGCCGCCATCTTCCAGACTGCTCGGCTGGCGCCTGCTCGACGCGCGGCCGAAAGAGGGCTGGATCCGCATCGGCTTCGACGGCAAGCGGGATTTTTGCAATCCGGCCGGCTTCGTGCAGGGCGGCATCCTTTCGGCCATGCTCGACGACACCATGGGGCCGGCGGTCTTCGTTATGACCGAGGGTAGGCTATATACGGCGACGATCACCCTGACCGTGAATTATCTCGCGCCGGCGAGGCCAGGGCCGATCACGGGCGAGGCGAAAGTCACCCAGCTCGGCAAGACCGTCGCTTTCGTGGAGGGGCGGCTGATGGCCGAGGATGGCGCATTGCTGGCGACGGCAACGACCAGCGCGCGGCTGGTCGAGACGGCGAAGGCTATTCGATAGTGTGAGAGGGACGGGCGGCTTACCGGCTGTTCAGAGCGCTTGGCATGATTTGCAGCAGGGGCTCCGGCCCGATCGATATCTGGCCGGTGAAGGGCCGGTCATGCGCCGCGATCAGTAGGACCGAAGCGGCAACACCGGTCGCGAACAGCGCCAACGCAATGGCGGATGCCAGCCGATTGTCGACGTGCACGATTGCGATCACCAGCAGCTCGCATATCGCCTGCAGATAGAGGCACCACCACTTGACCCGGTTCACCTCAGCCTGGCTGACAATGATGCGTTGCCTTCGCGCATCCAGGGCGGACTGAAGTGCGGAGATGATTTC
This sequence comes from Bradyrhizobium hereditatis, assembly GCF_020329435.1. Taxonomy (GTDB): domain Bacteria; phylum Pseudomonadota; class Alphaproteobacteria; order Rhizobiales; family Xanthobacteraceae; genus Bradyrhizobium; species Bradyrhizobium hereditatis. The sequence goes on from NZ_JAGKJK010000013.1 coordinate 170,847, forward strand.
GCGCTGTGCGTTCTGCTGCCCTTCTCCCTGTGGGGCGATCGCGACGACGAGTTGCAGGGCTTCGACGAGCGCCGGCGGAGCCGCCCGCAGCGAGGCGGTCTGGCGCGCCATCATCGGCCATTCCACTGTTGCGGAGTGTTCGACATAGTCGCGAACGAGGCCGCGCAACTTGGCCTCGTTCTCCGCGGGCAAGCCGGCGGCGAGAAGCGTCACAGCTCGCAGCGCGCTTGCTTCGCGGCTCACCGCCGCGGCGGCGCGGTCACCGTCATTCCAGACCTGCGCGGCCGTGAATGCAACGAACAGGCCGAACATGATGCCAAGCACCGGCAGCATGCCTGGAGAGACGGTCTTGAACGACTTTGCCCTCTCCTCCGTCGCGAGGGCGGTCACGCCCAGGAAAACGGCGATGGCGAGCAGATAGGTGAAGCCGAAGACGACCAGCGCCATGGCCCACACTGGTAAATTATGCAGCCAGTCGCTCATCACCGTTACCCCCGTGCCGTGGATCTTAGCCGGTGCCGACCCGCGGCGCTTCCCGCGCGATCTGAACGATCGGGGGCTTGGCGTTGAGGCCTTCGACCTGGAAGCCGGCGACGCGCTTGTAGTTGGCGGCGATGTCTTCCAGCTCCTTGAGCGAGAGCACGTCGGTCACGACGCCAAAGCCATCAGGCGCGCGCTCTTCGACCATCTGCATCACCTGCTCGGGACCGTTGCGGCGGTTGAGCATCACGAGATCTGATGTCGCCGGCCGCCGCTCGGCCTCGTAGGCGACTAGCGCCGCGTTCGTCGTTCCCTTCGCAAGGATTTCGCGGGTGATGACGCGCGCATCCAGAATGGCCTGCGAGGCGCCGTTGGAGCCGATCGGGTACATCGGATGCGCCGCATCGCCCATCAACGTGACGCGGCCGAACGTCCATTGCGGGATCGGATCGCGATCGACGAGCGGATATTCGTAAGCGTGCGGGCAGTTCTCGATCAGGCCCGGCACGTCGAGCCAGTCGAATTTCCAGTCCTTGAACCAGGGCAGAAACTCTTCGAGCCGGGCGGTGCGGTTATAGTCCTCGCGCCGCCACTGATAGGTCGGCGGCATATGCCGCTCGGCGACCCAGTTGATCCTGAATTTGCCGGCGCTGTCCGCCTGCTTCGAGATCGGATAGCAGACGAACTTCAGGATTTCGTGGCCGGCCATGATCATGGTGCGGCCGGACAGGAAGGCGTCGCTGTCGGTGATGCCGCGCCACAGGATGCGCCCGTTCCAGATCGGTGGTCCCTCTTCGGGATAGAGCTTTTCGCGAACCGCCGAATGGATGCCGTCGGCTGCGATCAACAGCACGCCTTCGTGCTGGCCTTTCGACTGGCCGGTCGCCTTATCGATGAATTCGGCGCGGACGCTGTTCTCGGTTTCGGTCCAGCCGGTGAGATGGTGGCTGGTCAGGATGTTCTCCTTGCCCAGCCGCTCGATCGCCGCATCGAGCAGGAGCTGCTGCAGCGTGCCGCGATGGATCGAAAACTGCGGCCATTTGTAACCGGCTTCGATGCCGCGCGGCTCGCTCCAGATCGGCTTGCCGTGCTTGGAGAAATAGGCGAGCTCCTTGGTGCGGACGGCGGCCGCATCGAGCGCATCGTACAGGCCGAGTTCGATCAGTTCGCGCACTGCATGCGGCAGCACGTTGATGCCGACGCCGAGCGGCCGCAGCTCCGGCACGCTTTCGAACACTTTGGCGGATACGCCGATCTGGTGCAGGCTGAGCGCCAGCGTCAGCCCGCCGATGCCGCCGCCCGCGATGAGAACAGTCATGGTACGCCCCTGTTGCTTCCCGGGCGTCATGGCATGAGGGAGGGCAGGGGGCAACTGCGAAGGGGCAGCAAATCCCTTACCGCTTGGTGGGTGTGGGCTCATTAAGGCTCACGGGCGTCCGGCCAAAGGAGACATTTTCTGCTCCGGTGGCTAGGCCAAAATACCTCCATCGACCGTTAAGGCATGGCCGACCACAAAGCTTGCCGCTGAGCCGCATAACCATAGAACAGCGGCAGCGATTTCTTCAGGTTCGCCAAGGCGTCCGATCGGTTCGGCCGCTACGAACGCCTTGACGATCTCTGGATTGTTGTTCTTTGTTACCCGCTTCGCCATCGGTGTATTGCCGATAATGCCCGGGCATACTGCGTTGATACGGATGCCCTTCTCGGCATAATCGAGTGCGGAGGCGCGGGTGAGACCTATCACTCCGAATTTGCTGGCGGAATAAGCGGCGCGCCCTTTGGAGCCCCTCATCCCGCCGATCGACGAGCAGTTGACGATTGCGCCGCTTCTTTGCGCGGTCATGTGGCGAAGCTCCGCCTTCATGCAGTTCCACACACCACGCAGATTGACATCGATGATGTTGTCAAACTCGGTATCTTCCGTTTCAACCAGTGGCGCACCATCGCAGTTTATGCCCGCATTGTTGAAAGCTGCATCGAGCTTCCCGTAAGTCTCGATCGCCTGCTCGATCATTGCGTTCACTTGGCCCCGATCCGTTACATCGCAGCCGATGGCAAGGACCTCATGACCCGCGGATCGCAGTTCAGCAGCGGCAGTTTCGAGCAACGCTGTGTTGCTGTCTGCAACGACCACGGACGCGCCTGCATCACCAAATGCCCTAGCCGTCGCCAGACCAATGCCACCAGCGGCGCCGGTAACAAGCGCAACCTTTCCTTCGAAGCTGCCTACCATTGCTGTACCCATTGGTATGATCCTCAGTGCGCGGTGAAGCCGCCATCGACCGGCAGGGCTACGCCGATTACGAAACTCGCGGCCGGACTACATAGCCACAACACGGCGGCCGCGACCTCCTCGGCCCGGCCGAGGCGGCCGATTGACTGCTGCTTCATGATTTCGGCCATCGCGTCGGCTTGGCCTTTGAGCATGTCGGCGACCATCGGCGTGTCGATTGTGCCGGGGCAGACCGCGTTGATGCGGATGCCGCGCGGGGCATATTCGACACCCGCGCTCTTGGTCATTCCGAGCACGGCGTGTTTGGTGCCGTGATAAGCTGCGCGTTGCGGGAGGCCGACGAGACCGCCCAAAGAAGAGCAATTGACGATCGCGCCGCTCCCTTGATCGCGCATCACGCGCAGCTGATGCTTCATGCAGGCCCAGACCCCCCGCTGGTTTACCGCGGTGACGCGCTCGAAATGTTCGATCGGCTCCTCGGCGGCGTCCGATGGCGGCACCTGGATGCCGGCGTTGTTGAACGCCATGTCGAGCCGTCCGTACTCTGCGACCGCGCGATCGACCATCGCCGCCACCTGCGCCTCGTCGGCGACGTCGCAGGCCAAGCCGATTGCGGTGCCGCCGTCTCGGACGATCCGTTCCGCCTCCTTCGCGGCGAGATCGCCGTCCAGGTCGGCCAGAACGACGGAGGCGCCGCTCTCGGCGAACATCCGCGCCGTTGCCAGTCCCATGCCCTTGGCGGCACCGGTGACCAGGGCCACCTGTCCTTTGAAGTCATAGATGGGGTTCATCCAACTCCTCACATCATGTTGCAAGATCATTCGCTCAGTTCGATTGTCACTTCGCGGGTCCGAGATTCCCGCTGATCACGCTGAACCTAGGTCTTTCGGGCGCTAAAGATTAGGTGATAGAAACTGATTGGAATCATTAGTGGAAGTTATGAATGAACCGCCGTCGTCAACCTTCACCGGCATTCTCGCTGCTGGTTGAAGCTCTTCGGTATCGAGGGAAGTAAGCGGCACGTCCGCTTGTAGCCCATCGCGACATATTGCATCGCCGCACGACCTTGGTCGTTTTGTGGGTAAAGCGGAGATAGGTTTCAGCGCTTCACGAAACCAAGTTTGTGAGTACACGGCCTAGTTTACGGAGGAGGCGGAGCCGGGCCGAAGAAACCGACGATCTTCACCAGACGGCCGTCGGGACCGATCTCGCCGAAATCGATCGAGGTGTCGCCGCAGGTTCCATCCGCGCGTACCAGCCGCCAGAGGAAACGGACCACATGGTGGTGGACATCAATACCGCTCATGAACTCCAGCCGCGCGCCGGGCCGGCTGGCTAGCACTTCGCCGATCTTTGTCGCGAGCGCGTCGCGTCCGGCGAGTGAGACGTTCGGATCGAGATAAACGCCGGTGTCGCTCCAGCATTGCTCGAGCAAGGCGCGTCTGGCCGTATCGTCCGGCTCGTTCCACGCCGCCATGTATTGCGTAATGGTGTTCGCGATTGCGCTCTTGTCCATCGATGCTGTCCTTGAACTTCGGCCCCTATGGGGTTCACTCTGCAAGGAATTGCGCGGCTCGTCACTTACATCAGAGGTAATTGCCGTCTTGATGCGATGCTCTAGATTGTCGGCATGGCTGCTTCAGACACAAACTCGCACGAGATCCCGGCTGGACAGTTCAGCCGCCTGCTCAAGCATTGGCGCAGCGTTCGTCGGCTGACCCAGATCGAACTGGCGGCGGACGCCAACGTATCGGCCCGGCATCTGTGCTTTCTGGAGACCGGCCGGTCGCAGCCGAGCCGCGAGATGGTGCAGCTACTCGGCAGCGCGCTCGACCTGCCGCTCGAGGAGCGCAATGCCCTGCACGTCGCCGCAGGCTTCGTGCCGCCCTATGGCGACAAGGGGCTGGCGGCTGAAAATCTGCAGCCGGTGCGGCAGGCGCTGGACTTCATCTTAAGGCAGCAGGAGCCCTATCCGGGGATCGTGATCGACGGGCACTGGGACGTTCGCATCCGCAATCAGGCGTCGGCGCGTCTGCTCAAGCCGTTTCGCGATTCATACGAGATGGAAAACCACCTTGCCGACAATGCCATGCACGTCGTTTTTCACCCAAAGGGCCTGCGCCAGTTCATGCTGAATTGGGACGAGTTCGCACGGCAGTTGATCCAGATCCTGCACCGCGATGTCGCGCAAGGCAGCCGTGCTGCGGCGGAGCTGCTCGATGAGATCATGGCCTATCCCGGGCTGTCGGCCGACTGGCGGCTGCCGCGCCATCAGCAGGCCTCCTCGCCGGTCATGACGATGCAGCTTGCGAAGGGTGACTACCGTCTTGCCTTCTTTTCCACTTTCACGACGCTCGCGATGCCGACCGACGCGGCGCTGCAACAGATCAAGATCGAGTGCTTCTTTCCGGCTGACGATGCGACCGCCGAAAAGGCGCGCCAGCTGGCCCTCTGACAACCCCGGAAGATCGAGATGCAGACTTCCTTGCGTGATCATCAATCGCCGGCCGTGATGGACGAACTGCGCGCGCTAAATGCCCGCTTCATCCATAATTTCGTGACCAGCGATGTGGCCTCGCACGACGCCATTCTGCATCCCAGCTTCATCAACATCTGGCCCACCGGCCAGCGCTGGGATCGCGCGACCTATCTGAAATACTGGGCGACCGCCTTCGATCCCAAAGTCATCGTCTACTGGGACGTCCGCGACGAGCTCATCACTGTCATCGGCGACGTGGCGCTGGTGCGCTCCACCAACAAGCACATCCGCCGCCGCGACGGCAATGAAGTGACCGGCATGACCATGTATACCGACACCTATCTGTTCGAGAACGGCGCGTGGAAATGCATTCAGGCCCAGCTCACGGCGGTGGCGCCCGAGCACTATCCCGCCGACGATACGATCGTCAGCGTCTATATCGAGGGAAAGATTCAGCCGCGACCGAGTTGAACTGCGAACGGGTACTCCACCGACCGGGGGTGGACGGCGCGGGGGCATGCCGTTAACGTCCGGGTTTCCCCATGAGGAACCGCCATGTTCAAGCTCTACTACGCCCCCGGCACCTGCGCGCTGGCTTCACATATCACGCTGGAAGAGGTTGGCGCGCCCTACACCGCCGAACGGCTGAACTTCAAGGAGAACCAGCAGAACAGTCCGGAATATCTCAAGATCAATCCCAAGGGCCGGGTGCCTGCGCTGGTGACGGACAATGGGGTGCTGACCGAGACGCCGGCGATCCTTGCGTACATTGCGCAGAGCTTTCCGGACGCGAAGCTCGTGCCGCAGGATGTCTTTGCATTCGCGCAGGTGCAGTCGATCAACAGCTATCTCTGTTCCACCGTGCATGTCGCGCACGCCCACAAGATGCGCGGGGCGCGCTGGGCGACCGAGGAGACGTCGTTCGCCGATATGAAGCGCAAGGTGCCGGAGACGATGACCGCGTGCTTTACGCTGATCGAGCGCGATATGGTCAGAGGACCGTGGGTGATGGGCGAGCAGTACACGATCTGCGATCCCTATCTCTACACCATCGCGGGCTGGCTGGAGGGCGACGGCGTCGACCTGTCCAAGCTGCCGAAGGTCGTCGCGCATCGCAAGCGGATGGAAGAGCGGTCGGCGGTAGCGACGGTGCTGGCGGAGGAGAGGGCGTAGAATTCAGCTCGTAGGGTAGGCAAAGCGAAGCGTGCCCACCAGTCCTCTCGCCAAAATGATATGTCAGACCTCATCCTGAGGAGCACGCGGCAGCGTGCGTCTCGAAGGATGAATGCCACCAGCGGGGCCTCGTGGTTCGAGACGGCGCGTTCACGCCTCCTCACCATGAGGGTTTGGCAGTTACTATGCCGTTTTCCTCCCCGCCTGCTCCATCTCCCGCCCGATGCCGAGCATGATGTTGCGGAGCCAGATCGAGCCGGGGTCCATCTGGGCGCGGGTCGGATAGAACATGAATTGCTCGTCGATCCCGGGATCTAACGGCGGTGTGACCGTCGCGAGCGACAATTGCTTCGACAGCGCGGCAATCAGGCGGCGCGGCACGAAGGCCACGAGATCGGTGCGCGCGGCGACATGCAGCGCCTCGAGATAGCCTGACACGACGAGGGCGATCCGCCGCTCGATGCCCTTGGGCCGCAGCCACATATCGATCAGATCGTCGCTCTGGCCGCGGATCACGACAGCGACATGGCGTGCGTCCAGAAAGGTTTCGAGCCGCTTCAGCCGTGCGCCGACGGGATGGCCGCGCCGGATGGCAAGCGCGTCGCTGTCGGTATAGAGCCGCTGCCGGTGGAAGCCGGTGAAGGCGTTGCCGATCGAGATCACGAGATCGATGGTGCGGGCGAATTCGGCGGTGAAGATCGCAGGGCCCCGCCACGGCACCACGTCGATACGCACGTTCGGCGCCAGTTTTGTGATTTTTTCCATCAGCGGCGGCATCAAGAGTTCGACCGCCAGGTCCGGCATCATCAGGCGAAACTGGCGTTCGCTTCTTGCCGCGTCGAAATCGTCGGGAACGAAGAGCGAGCGCACCTGATCGAGGGTCTGCGCCAACGGTGCGCGCAACGCCTGCGCCCGTGGCGTCAGCTCCATTCGTGCGCCGGTTCTCACCAATAGCGGATCGCCGATCAGGTCGCGCAGCCGCTGCAGCGCGTGGCTCGTTGCCGGCTGCGACAGCCCGATCCGCATCGCGGCGCGACTGACATTGGCTTCGCGCAGCAGCGCGTCGAGCGCGACCAGGAGATTGAGGTCAAGCGAATTCAAATTCATGGAATGAATATATATTATACCGACTATCAATTGGAAGAATGCCATCTGGCGCGCAATGATCGCACATCAGATCAAGGAGAAGCCGCCATGGGCGCAGCAGAGAACAAGAAGCTAGTGCAGCAGGTCTATACGGATTCCGCCAATCGCAGCGGAACGACCTTTCTCGACAATATCGCCGAGGATGTCACCTGGATCGTCACCGGCCAGTATTCCTGGTCGGGCGAATTCAGGGGGCGTGAGGCCATCAATAACGGCCTGATGGGTCATCTGCGATCGCTGCTTGCCTCCGGGCGTCCGCGCACGGTGGCGTTCAACTTTATCGCGGAGGGCGATTATGTCGTGGTCGAAGCCCGCGGCGACAACGTCACCAAGTCGGGGGAACGCTACGACAATCAGTACTGTATGGTCTGGCGAATCGAGAACGGCAAGATCAAGGAGATCAAGGAATATTGCGACTCCGCGCTGGTCGAGCGTGTGCTCGGACCGTTCCCCGCTGAGCGAAAGCTCGCCGCCGTAGTTTGAAGCCGCGCATGAGATGGCTGGGCCGATAAATGAAAAGCGGCGCCCGCGAGGGCGCCGCTTTTGCTTGAATAAGCCCGGTCAGGCGGCCTTCACGGACATGTGCTTGAACATGTTGCTGCGGGCCTCGTCGTCCATCTCGGCCTTGAACTTGAACTTATCCTTGAGCGCGATCGCCTTGGCCGCGGCGGGACGGGCCGAGATCTCGTCGACCAGCCGCTTGACGTTGGGATACTTCGCCGCTGCGTCCTCGCCCATGATGAAGGCCATCATGCGGGCCCAGCCCCAGACATCCATGTCGACGATGGTATAGGTGTCGCCGACCATGTAGCGGCGCTTGGCGAGGTGGTCGTTGAGAATGCCGTAATGCCGCTGCGCCTCGTATTGGTAGCGGTTATGGGCGTAGTCGATCTTCTCCGGCGCAAAATGCTTGAAGTGCACGGCCTGGCCGGAAAAGGGGCCGACACCGGTGGCGGCAAACATCAGCCATGACAGCAATTCGCCGCGGCTCGCCGGCGTATTCGCAGGGAGAAACTTGCCGGTCTTTTCGGCGAGATAGAGCAGGATGGCGTTGCTGTCGAACACCTTGACGCCGTCATCGTCGATCGCCGGCACCTTGGCGTTCGGATTGATGGCGAGATATTCCGGCTTGAACTGGTCGCCCTTGCGCGTGTCGACCGCGACCGGCTCATAGGCGATGCCGGCTTCCTCGAGGAAGAGCGCGACCTTGGTCGGATTGGGCGATCCGTTGAAGTAGAATTTGAGCATTTTGGAAATTTTCTCCCATTGCTTCTTGCAGGCAGGCTTGTTGCGGATTCCGGATACCGACGGCGGCGCCACCGGATCGCACGTTCTTGCGCAAATTTTTATAGCCTATGCAAGCGACGAGTTCGTGAGAAGCCGCGCGCTACGATATGAAAAGACCGACCATACCGGCGACCGCAAGCGCCGCGCCGGAAGCAATCATCGTCGATGCAAAGCGAATCTCAGAACGCAGAGCGGTGCGTTGCCCCGCGCGCTCCGATCCTCGCGCATAGCCGTGGACGATGATCTGCTCGCTGAAGGCGCCGCTGGCATCGAGAATGTCGGTCAAACCGGCGCAGGCAATCAGGATGCCGAGGATGACCAATCCGGCGGGCCCCAGCAAACTAAACAGCAGCATTGGAAACAAGCCGATCAGGAAGACCGGCAGCAGCGGCAGCACAATGAGGGACTCGGAGCCTCGGGTGCGCATCGGTGCAATCTCTTACGGAAAATAAATATATCTTAAAATGAGGGCGAAAAGGCGCTTTTCCACCTGCGTGCATCACACGGCTGCCATGCCAGCCGGTCACGCCGGCTGCGCGAAGTCGGGGCGGCGGCATTTCGCGTTCGATTCACGCGCCGTAAACCATATGCACGCTGCGGCGCATTGGCGCGGCCAGTGCTCGTGCCAGAACGCTCGGTCAGGGGTGTCGAGGTTAATTGTCTTCGTCATGGCCGCTCAAGTCCCTCATCCTGAGGAGCCCGCGGAGCGGGCGTCTCGAAGGATGTAGGCCACAGACGGGCCTCATGGTTCGAGACGCGCTTCGCGCTCCTCACCATGAGGGTCTAATGACGCAGTACGTTCACCCCGCCGCCATCTCGGAGCGGATTTCGGCGCGCAGCTCGTCGATCAGCTTGAGGCCGTTCTTGGTCTCGACGTGCCAGAAGGTCCAGCCGTTGCAGGCGGGCGAGCCCTGGGCGACCGCGCCGATGCGGTGGATCGAGCCGACCTTGTCGCCGAGCATGATGGCGCCGTCGGCGCGGACCAGCGCGCCGTGCCGCTTCTTGGAATCGACGAGTTTGGTGCCGGGCGGGATCATGCCGCGTTCGATCAGTTCGGAGAACGCCACGCGGGGCGCCTCGCGCGCGGTCATGAACGGCGCCAGCGTCGCTTCGGGCAGCGGTTCGACCGCCGCGATGCGCGCTTCGGCGGCCTTCGCGTAGGTCTTGTCGCGCTCGAATCCGATGTAGCGGCGGCCGAGACGTTTTGCCACGGCGCCGGTGGTTCCGGTACCGTTGAAGGGATCGATCACGAGATCGCCAGGCTTCGACGACGACAGCAGCACGCGCGCCAGGAGGCCCTCGGGCTTCTGGGTCGGGTGAACTTTCTTGCCATCGGCGCCCTTGAGGCGCTCTTCGCCAGTACAAAGTGGGATCAGCCAGTCGGAACGCGCCTGGACGTCCTCGTTGGCGGCCTTCAGGGCTTCATAATTGAAGGTGTAACCTTTGGCCTTCTCGTCGCGCGCCGCCCAGATCATTGTTTCATGGGCGTTGGTGAAACGGCGGCCGCGGAAATTCGGCATCGGATTGGTCTTGCGCCAGACGATGTCGTTGAGAACCCAGAAGCCGAGGTCCTGCATGATCGCGCCGACGCGGAAGATGTTGTGATAGGAACCGATCACCCACAGCGTCGCCGACGGTTTCATCACGCGGCGGCAGGCGAGCAGCCAGGCGCGGGTGAAATCGTCATAGGCTGCGAACGACGAAAACTTGTCCCAGTCGTCGTTGACGGCATCGACATGGGATTCGTCGGGGCGCTTGAGTTCGCCCTTCAGCTGCAGATTATATGGAGGGTCTGCGAACACCAGATCGACCGAACCGGCCGGCAACTTCGACATCTCGGCGACGCAATCGCCGACGACGATACGAGTGCTGGAGTCAGACTCAAATTTGGTGCGGGGCGCCCTTGCAGACGCCCCGCGACGCGACACAACCATGACTCAATGACTCTGACTCAGGCGACGCTGTCGGCGACGCGGGACTAAACAACCGACTGGCGATACATTGACCCCGCAAAGTAAAAATCGACTTAACCAGCGATGCGATGATCAGAGAATGCGCAGAGATATCATCGGCAAGAATGCCAGCAGAGATTGCGTCGCCTTGCGCACTAGGCAATTTTTGCCGGGCGGGTTATTGATTAATGAAATGGAAATTCTACGTGACTGCAGCGTTGGGATTTGAGCAAGCAGCCCTGGGGATGAGGACACAGCGCCATGCGTTACGATGACTTCCGTCGCAGCGACAATATCGACGATCGTCGCGACGACGGCGGTGGATTTGGAGGCGGTGGCGGCGGCTTTGGCCTGCCGATGGGCGGCGGCGGACTTGGCATCGGCACCATCATCATCCTTGGCCTTGTCGGCTATGCCTTCGGCATCGATCCGCGCATTCTGATCGGCGGCGCCGAGATTTTGACCGGCGGCCACCAAGCGCCGACCTATCAGACCGATCGCAGGTCGGGTCCGGGGAAGACCGGCGCGCCGACGGATGAAGTCGGCAGCATGATCGCCGGCATCCTCGGCGAGATCGATGACCGCTGGAGCGAGATCTTCCAGTCGAGCGGACAAAATTATACAGGGCCGCGCATCGTGCTGTTCCGCAACGCCACCAATGGCGGCCGTTGCGGCATGGCGCAGTCGGCGATGGGGCCGTTCTACTGCCCGCCGGACAAGCAGATCTTCCTCGATACCGCCTTCTTCCGCGAGGTCGAAACGCGCTTTCGCGGCTGCTCGGGCAGCGCCTGCAAGTTCACGGCGGCCTACATCATCGCGCATGAAGCGGGACATCACGTCCAGAACCTGCTCGGCATCCTTCCGCGCGTGACGCGGCTGCAGCAGCAGGCCGGCAGCAAGGCCGAAGCCAATGCGCTGCAGGTCAAGGTCGAGCTGCAGGCGGATTGCCTTTCCGGTGTCTGGGTCAACCGCGAGGCAAAGAAGCGTCCCGGCTTCATCGAGCCCGGCGATATCGACGCGGCGCTGAGGACGGCGACTGCGATCGGCGATGACACGCTGCAGCGGCGGTCGACGGGCAGAGTGGTGCCGGACAGCTTCACCCACGGCTCGGCAGCCCAGCGCAAGCAATGGTTCATGACCGGCTACCAGCAGGGCACGGTGCAGGCCTGCAATACGTTTGCGCCGGGCGCTGTGAATTGAGGATGCCCTGGACAAGCCCGGGCACGACGAGAAGAAAAAGTCATGTCCTCCATCGATGAGACAAAACAATTCGTACCGCTCAACATTGCGGTGCTGACGATCTCGGACACGCGTTCGCTGGCCGACGACAAGTCCGGCGCCACGCTGGCCGATCGGCTGACCGCTGCGGGCCATCATCTGGCCGCGCGCGAGATCGTCGTCGATGACATCGATGCGATCCGCACCATCATCAAGCTCTGGATCGCAGATCCAGGCGTCGATGCGATCATCACGACCGGCGGCACCGGTTTCACCGGCCGGGACGTGACGCCGGAAGCGGTCGAGCCGCTGTTCGAAAAGCGGATGGATGGTTTTTCCATCGCCTTCCACATGCTGAGCCACGCCAAGATCGGCGCCTCGACGGTGCAGAGCCGCGCCACCGCCGGCGTTGCCGGTGCCACCTTCATTTTCTGTCTGCCAGGATCACCGGGCGCCTGCCGCGACGCCTGGGACGGCATCCTCGGCGCCCAGCTCGATTACCGCACGCGCCCCTGCAACTTCGTCGAGATTATGCCGCGGCTGGACGAGCATCTGCGCCGGCCTAAAGCACAAGGCGCTTCAGCCTGACCAGCAGCGTCCACAGCGCCTGCCACATGTTGCGATAGGCTTCAGCGCGCAACTGGCGTGCGCGCTCGGTGTAGAAGTCGATGGCTGCTGGCGTGACGCGCCGCGGGGTATCGCGACGCGCTATCTTCACAGCTTCATTTCCCAGGTTTCGCCGACGAGATCGACGCCAAAGCTGTGGTGCGGCTCCTCCTTGACGCGGCGGAAGCCGGCGGCCTGATAGATGCCGCGCGCAGCGACAAGGATGCTTTGGGTCCACAGCGTCATTTCCTTGTAGCCTTTCTCGCGCGCCGCGCGGATGCATTGCTCGACGAGCGCGCGGCCGACGCCGAGCCCGCGCGCTTTCTTCTCCACCAGCAATAGCCTCAGCTTTGCGACGTCATCGCTGCCCTTAACCAGAAAGATCGAGCCGAGCGGCTCGCCGCCTGCTTCCGCAATCCAGCAATGCTCGCGCGAAGGGTCATAGTTTCTGATGAACTGCGCGCAGATCTCAGCGACCAAGGCCTCGTAGCTGATGTCCCAGCCATATTCCTCGGCATAGGCCTTTGCCTGGCTCGAGATCACCCAGCCCATGTCGCCGGGCCGGTGGCTGCGCAGGATGAAGGCGGTGGGCTTTGCCATGGGCCGTTCCAGCGTCTGCTCGATCGTCGTCATCGCCTGCACGACAGCGGCGCGCTGATCGTCGTCCAGCGCAGCAAGTAGGCTTCCAACTTCCTCGCGCGCGCGGCGCTCGAGCTCGGCCTGGGCGGAGCGCCCCTTGGCGGTGAGCGAGAGCTCGTTGACGCGGCCGTCGTCCTTTGAAGGCCTTCGCGTCACGATCTGGCGGCGCTTTAGCCCCTGCAAGGTGCGGCTCAGGAAGCCGGGATCGAGGCCTAGCTCGCGGCTGAGGTCGGTGGCGGTGCAGGCGGGGCGATGCCGGATCTCGTACATGATGCGCGCTTCCTGCAGCGTGAACGGGCTGTGCAGCAGCTTCGGCTCGATGATGCCGAGCTTGCGGGTGTAGAAGCGGTTGAAGGCACGAACGGCCGCGACTTCTTGTTCGGAATTCATTTCGGACACCAGGCACCTAATATTTGCCATTGTCAAAGATGTATTTGACTTTGGCAAGTATATTCTCGCGGGGAGGGGGAGGCGCGTCCGCTCGTGCCGCTTCTACTTTGCATGGGGTTGTTTTCGATATTTTGTGTCCGGCCCCGCGGCGTACCGCGTCAGGCTACGACCATGATCCGGCTGCGCAATTGGGTGCGCGAAGCGCGGCCGAGCTGGCGCAACAGCCGCGTCTCGGGGCGGCGAGAGTTTACGCCATGGCCGCCGAGCCGCTCATAATGATCGCGCGCGATCAGCAGCCCCTGTTCCGCCGACGGACCAGTAATCATGCGGCCCACGAACTTGAAGGCATCGCGTATCCCTGTGTTCGTGTAGGGCGAGCGGGCATAGCGAAAGACCCCGGCGCGCGGCCGGCCGCTGAGCGATACGTTCTGGATGAACTGGGTGGTCTCGTCGATCCAGCCGCTGTCGAGCACCGCGCCGGGATGCAGGAACATCAGCCATGGCGCCCGCGCTGCCCGTGCGCCAGCTGCCAGCGCTGCAGCGCGTGTGCCTTCAAATCTGAGAAAGCGGCAACCGGCGACATCAGCCACGCGTTCGATCACGCCGTTGCCCGCGCGATCGACCAACAGCACCTCGGAGATGACGCCGGCCGCGGCTCCCGGCACCAACGCCGCCAGCGTGGCCACGGCGGGCTGCTCTACCCCTTCGGTCGGAATGATTACGCTCAACATCATTGAGGCTTCGACGGCTCAACCAGAAAAACCTCCGCACTGTTATCACCTTGTCACAATCAAAACAGCCGCTTGCCTGCAGCTTTTTGCGGCACGCGGTGCATGCGCTCCTCCAGTAAGCCCTGTCTCGTTGTGAATTCTTGCCGATGATGTTCTTGATTTGTTCTCTAGCCGTGCTATGTTTGGAACATGAGCCGAGCATCCTCTCATGCCCTCAAGCACCCGCCGGTCACGCCGCCCCCCGAGCCGGCGGGTGCGACACCTTTTCCCGAGCTTGCGGTCGCCATCGATCGCCAGCGGCGGCGCGGTCGCGGCGCGCAATCCAACGCGAGCGGTCGCTTCGAGGCCGAGGCGCGGGTCGCCTTCGACGATGGCTGGCAGAGCCTGGACGATCTGCCGCCGTTCAAGACAACGGTGTCGCTGGACACCTCGCGCAAAGTCATCACCCGCAACGACTCGCCCGACATCGGGTTCGATCGGTCGATCAATCCCTATCGCGGCTGTGAGCATGGCTGCGTCTACTGCTTCGCGCGGCCGACCCATGCCTTTCTCGGATTGTCTCCCGGACTCGATTTCGAATCCAAGCTGCTTGCCAAGCCCGATGCGCCCGAACTCTTGGAGAAGGAGCTGGCGGCGCCCGGTTACGAGCCGCGGATGATCGCGATCGGCACCAACACCGATCCCTATCAGCCGATCGAGCGCGAATACAAAATCATGCGCGGCATTCTCGAAGTGCTGGATAGAGCCGGCCATCCCGTCGGTATCGTGACGAAATCCGCGCTGGTGACGCGCGACATCGACATTCTGCAGCGGATGGCAAAGCGCAACTTGGCAAAGGTCGCGATCTCGGTGACGACGCTCGATGCCAAATTGGCGCGAACCATGGAGCCGCGTGCCTCGACGCCGCCGAAGCGGCTGGAGGCGCTGCGGCAATTGTCGGCGGCCGGCATTCCCGCGACCGTGATGGTGGCGCCCGTGATCCCCGCGCTGAACGATTCCGAGATTGAACGCATTCTCGATGCCGCGGCGCATGCCGGCGTTAAGGAAGCAAGCTACGTGCTGCTGCGGTTGCCGCTGGAAGTGCGCGACCTCTTCCGCGAATGGCTGATGGCGAACTATCCCGACCGCTACCGCCACGTCTTCACCCTGATCCGCGACATGCGCGGCGGGCGCGACTACGACTCGCAATGGGGCACGCGGATGAAGGGCACCGGTCCGATGGCCTGGATGATCGGGCGCCGCTTCGAGATCGCCTGCGAAAAGCTTGGGCTCAACAAGCGGCGGTCGAAACTGACGACGGATCATTTTGCAAAGCCGAAGCGCAGCGGCCAGCAACTGAGTTTGTTCTAGATCCAAATGACTTTTGCGGCCGTCATTGCGAGCCAACGGCTCGCGCGAATGCGCGCCCGATGACAGGCTCCGCGAAGCAATCCATGCCGTCATGGAACAATGGATTGCTTCGTCGCTTACGCTCCTCGCAACGACGTGGAGAGTACGGAGAGCATAATGGGCGAAAAATCGCAGAAGCCAGTTCCCCGGTTCACGGTCATCACGCTCGGCGTCAGCGATATGCGCAAGAGCATCGCCTTTTATGAAGCACTTGGCTTTGTCCGAAAAATGCACGCAACCGGTGATGCCGTCGCCTTCTTCGATACCGGCGGCACCGTGCTCGCGCTGTTCCCGTGGGATCAACTCGCAAACGATGCGGCGCTGCCGGATCAGCCGCGGCCGAAAGCCTTTCGCGGCTCGACGCTCGCCTGGAATTGCGGCTCGGTCGAGGAGGTCGACGCCGTGCTCGATTTCGCAATCTCCTGCGGCGCATCGCTGTTGAAGCCAGCACACAAGACAGACTACGGCGGCTACTGCGGCTATTTCGGCGATCCCGACGACCACGTTTGGGAAGCCGTGGTCGCGCCCGGTATTGAGGTCGGCGACGACCGGCGGGTCCGTCTGGCGGCCTAGAGCCCACACTGAATAACGTGAATTGTGCTAGGTTCCCGGTTGCGCGCCATCGGGTGCTTGCGCAGGATCCCGGCCATGATTCGGGACAAGTCCGCCAAAAAGACCGACAGGAAATCAGGCAAGAAGGCCGGCAAGGAACCGGCCGAGCTGCCCAAGGGCGTGATTGCGGTCGCGCCGCCGAGCTTTCGCCGCGAACGGGCGCTGATCAAGCGCGGCGTCTGGCCGGTGGCTGGCTGCGACGAGGCAGGGCGCGGTCCGCTGGCGGGACCCGTGGTAGCCGCCGCCGTCATCCTCGATCCCAAGCGTATCCCGAAGGGCATCGATGATTCGAAGCGGCTGACCGTCGAACGCCGCGAGGAACTGTTCGAGGAGATCTGCGCCACCTCGTCCTTTGCCGTCGCCTTTGCTTCGCCGGCGCGGATCGATCGCGACAATATCCTGCGCGCCTCGCTCTGGGCGCTGGCGCGCGCCGTGCGCGCATTGCCCGAAATGCCAAAGCATGTGTTCGTCGATGGCCGCGACAAGATCGATGCGCCGTGCGACTGCGACGCCGTGATCGGCGGCGACGGGCTTGTGGTCTCGATCGCAGCCGCCTCGATCATCGCCAAGGTGACGCGCGACCGCCTGATGAGTGCATTGGCGCTGGATTGCCCGGGCTACGGCTTCGAAAGCCACAAGGGCTACGCCGTGCCTGAGCATCGCGAGGCGCTCGACCGGCTCGGTCCCAGCATCCATCACCGCCGCTTTTTCGCGCCAGTCATCGCCGCGCGGCTGAAGCATTTCCCTGATACGGTTGAAGTCGAGCCCGATCTCTTCACGGTGGATGGGGAGATCGATTCCGAGATCTCAGTCACGATCTAAGGTCGGTTGCCTCGGAGGCTCCTGCGCTCTATCAAACGTCTTGGGGACAGGGCTTGGGGGACAGGGCTGCCAGGCCCGGGGCATTCGGACGTTTCATGCGTTTCACCTCGCTCGTTGTCGAACTGATCCGCGCCCGGCCACGGCTGGTGGTCTGGATAGTGGTGCTGGTGCAGGCTGCGCTGTGGCTGATCCTGCCGATGCTACTCTACCGCAGCCCGCCCGGCGATCTCGCGACCGTGCTGGCCTTCGGCCGGGAATACCAGGTCGGCACCTCGCTCGGGCCGCCGCTGGCGTTCTGGCTTGCCGACATCGCCTTCCGCGCCGCCGGCAATACCATGTTCGGTGTTTATCTTCTCGCGCAGGTCTGCGCCGTCGTTACGTTCTGGATCTACTATCAACTGGCCCGCGCCATCGTCGGCGGGCAGCAGGCAGTGCTCGCGGTGCTGCTCTCGATGACGATCGTGGCCTTCAGCTCGCCCGGCGTCGAATTCGGCCCGCTGGTGCTGGCGCGCCCGCTATGGGCGCTGCTGCTGCTGCATTCCTGGCAATTGATCGGCCAGAACCGGCGCAACGCATGGTTCGCCTGGTCGATCGAAGCCGGCCTGTTGCTGCTGACGACGCCGGCCGCGATCGGGCTGTTGCTACTGCTCGCCGGATTTGCCGTCGCCACCGAGCGTGGACGGCGCGTGCTGATGTCGCTCGATCCGCTCTATGCACTGCTCGTGATCGTCGTCCTGGTGCTGCCCTATCTGATCTGGCTGCTCCGCGCCGATGCGCTTGCAATGCCGCCGTGGCCTGCGATCTCCGATCTTGGGACGCGCGCCATGCAATGGGGCTGGCTGCTTCTTGGTCTTGCGCTGGCGATGTCGGCCATCGTGCTGCTGGTGATCCTCAACTCCGGCTGGTTCGCCCGCAACGCCGGGGAGGCGCCGATCATCTATCGGCCGCCGGTCGATCCGCTGGCGCGCGACTTTGTCCTCTTCTTCGCGATCATCCCGGCACTGCTCGGAAGCTTGCTGGCCGGGTTCTTTAATCTCGACCACGTCGTGGGCGGCGAGGGCGTTGCGCTTTTGATGTCGGGACTTGCCGTGGTCGTGGCGACCGGCGACCTTGTCCATCTGCGCCGCCAGCGCGTGTTGCGGACGGTGTGGGCGGCGGCAGTTGTCGCGCCGGCCGTGGCGGTCGTCGTGACGATCGTGTTCCTGCCATGGACCGGGGCGAACGAGGTGTCGACCTCTTTGCCGGCAAAGGCGATCGCGCAATTCTTCGGGGATAGTTTCGAACGTCGAACCAATCAGCGGCTGCGCGCGGTGGCTGGCGATCCGCAACTGGCTGGAATCATCGCGATGAGCCGCGGGCGCCCGCACCTGCTGCTCGATGCCACGCCGGAGCGGACGCCCTGGCTGTCGGTCGCGAAATTCAACGAGACCGGCGGCGTGGTGGTCTGGCGCGCCTCCGACACCTCAGGCGCGCCGCCGCCGGAAATCGCACAGCGCTTTCCCGGCCTCGTGCCGGAAGTGCCGCGCGCCTTCGAATGGCTGGTCAACGGACGTCAGCCGCTCTTGCGCATTGGTTGGGCCATCGTGCGGCCGAAGACGCCGTAGCTGGGGTCTCTTGCCCCGGATGCTGCGCAACACGAAGCGTGCGTCGCTCAACTAGATTCCATACGTTTCGTAGAACGTATCGATCGGTGCGCTGACCCGAAAGGCCGGAAGAGGGAAGGCCTCCCAAAGCCTGTTTACGTTCAGCCGGTCGAGCTTGCGTAGCAGGGCCTCTTTCAGTGGCGGCTTTACGTTGCCTTCGCGATCGAGAAACTGTCCCCACCATGCCATGCCCTGAAATCGGCTGGCGCTCTCCATCACGGCGCGTGATCGGACGTAATCCTCAGGAAACAGTCGACGATAGGCTTCCGTGCCATAAAGCCACGAATGGCCTTCGACCTGCCTCGCCGCCGGAAAGCGCCGCTTGATGCAGGCAAACATGGATTGAAGCTCGCGCCGTCGCTCTCCGATTCTGGTCCGGCTCAGGGGGCCGCCGGGATCGCGGTTGTAGAAGTGCGGACGTACGATCCCCGTTTCCTCGCCGGCATGGAACTCGAAGCAACCGAACACGTGTTCCGGGGAAGCTGACCGCTCGTCAGGAGCCTGCGCGTAGAATGTCTGGGTCCAGTCCGCCCGCTGCTCATGTGTGTCGAGTTCGGCGAGTTTGTGCGCGTAGTCGTTCCACGCCGGGCTCAAGCCGTTCCGGCTGATGTCGCCAAGGCCAAAGCGGCGATGAAAATTGGTGTAGAGCAGTACGGCGTGGGCGATCGGTTTTGATGTCTGTTGGGCGACCGCCTCGGCGAAGCGAAGCTGCAAGTCGAAAAAGTCGCGATAGCGCTCGGCCTTGTTCATGCCGCTGCCCATCATCGCGACGGAGCGGCCTCCAGCGCCTTCGCAATGGCGCGCAGGTCCTGCCAAGCCAATCGTTTGTAGGACGGCGAACGCAGCAGGTAGGCCGGGTGGAACGTCGCCAGGGCACGGATGGTGCGCGTGCCGGTGTCATAGTCGAGCCATTTGCCGCGCGTCTTCATGATGCCTTCGCGCGTCGACAATAGCGCCTGCGTCGACGGATTGCCGAGCGTCACCAGCACGTCAGGGTTCACGAGCTCGATCTGCCGCTGGATGAACGGCAGGCAGATTTGCGTCTCCTGCGGCGTCGGCGTCCGGTTGCCGGGCGGACGCCAGGGGATCACGTTGGCGATATAGGCCTTGCTGCGGTCGAGCCCGATCGCCGCGATCATGCGGTCGAGCAGCTTGCCGGAGCGACCGACGAAGGGCAGGCCCTCGATGTCCTCGTCGCGGCCGGGCGCTTCGCCGACGAACATGATGCGGGCCTCCGGGTTGCCGTCGGCGAACACCAGCCGTGTCGCGGTGTTTCGCAGCGCGCAGCCCTCGAAATTTTCCAGGAGTGCACGCAACGCTTCCAGCGTGGGCGCCGTTCGCGCCCCTTCGCGCGCGAGCGCAATGGCCGCCTCCGGCGCCGGTGCTGTTTCGCTGCGCGGAACTGTCGGCATCGCTGCGGGCATTTCCCTCACCGGACGAGGCGGCGCCGTCTCGCGGACCGGGGCAGGGGCGGCAGGGATGTCGGTCTCGGCCAGCCGATCGACTGGCTCCTCCATCAGCGCGCAATCGACCCCGGCCTCCAGATAAAAAGCCAGCAATTGCCTAACATTAGGCGAGGGTTCGGGGATCAAATCCATTATGCCAATCTAATATGGATCGCGCCGGCATCAAACGCCTCGCGCCTGCATTTCCATGGTTGTCCTCTCCGCAAAAATCGGAAACAACGAGCCTTTAGAGCCGTTCTCAATTGGGCTGAGACCAGATCATGAGTGCAGAAGAACTTCCTCCTCGCGAATCCATGGAATTCGACGTCGTGATCGTCGGCGCCGGGCCGTCTGGCCTCGCCGCGGCGATCCGGCTGAAGCAACTCAATGCCGATCTCAGTGTCGTCGTGGTGGAGAAGGGTTCCGAGGTCGGCGCGCATATCCTGTCGGGCGCGGTGATCGATCCGGTTTCCCTCGACAAGTTGATTCCGGACTGGCGCGAGGATGCGGATTGCCCGCTGAAGACGCAAGTCAAGGACGACCGCTTCTACTGGACCACCGCAACCAGCGCGATCCGGCTGCCGAATTTCATGATGCCGCCGCTGATGAACAATCATCACTGCTATGTCGGCTCGCTCGGCAATGTCTGCCGCTGGCTGGCGCCGAAGGCCGAGGCGCTTGGGGTCGAAATCTATCCCGGCTTTGCCGCGGCCGAAGTGCTGTACGACGACAACGGCGCGGTGCGCGGCATTGCGACCGGCGACATGGGCATCGCCCGGGATGGCAGCCTCAAGGATTCCTTCACGCGCGGCATGGAACTGCTCGGCAAATACACGCTGTTCGCCGAAGGCGCGCGCGGCAGCCTGAGCAAGCAGTTGATTGCGAAATATTCGCTCGCCGCCAAGAGCGAGCCGTCGAAATTCGGCATCGGGCTGAAGGAAGTCTGGGAGATCGATCCCGCCAAACACCAGAAGGGGCTGATCCAGCACTCGTTCGGCTGGCCGCTGAACAACAAGACCGGCGGCGGCTCGTTCCTCTATCACTACGACGACAATAAGGTGGCGGTCGGCTTCGTCGTGCATCTCAATTACGACGATCCGTATCTGTCGCCGTTCGACGAATTCCAGCGCTTCAAGACCCATCCCTCGATCCGGCCCGTGTTCGAAGGCGGCAGGCGGATCGGCTATGGGGCGCGCGCCATCACGGAGGGCGGCTATCAGTCGGTGCCGCGCTTAAGCTTCCCGGGCGGCGCGCTGATCGGCTGTGCGGCGGGCTTCGTCAACGTGCCGCGCATCAAGGGCGTGCACAATGCGATGGGCAGCGGCATGCTCGCCGCCGAACATGTCGCGGCCGCGCTCGCCGCCGGCCGCGCCAATGACGAACTGGTTGAATACGAAAACGCCTGGCGGGATTCCGCTGTCGGCCGCGACCTGCACAAGGTTCGCAACGTCAAGCCGCTATGGTCGAAGTTCGGCACCATCATCGGCGTCGCGCTCGGCGGCTTTGACATGTGGTGCAACACACTCGGATTCTCGCTGTTCGGAACCCAGTCCCACGCAAAGCCCGACCACAAGACGCTGGATGCGGCCAAGCAGCACACCCCGATCGCCTATCCCAAGCCGGACGGCAAACTTACCTTCGACAAGCTGTCCTCGGTGTTCCTCTCCAACACTAACCATGAAGAGGACCAGCCGATTCATCTGAAGGTCGCCGACATGAACCTGCAGAAGATGTCGGAACACGACGTCTATGCGGGTCCGTCTAATCGCTATTGCCCGGCCGCCGTGTATGAATGGGTCGAGGAGGCTTCCGGTCCGCGCTTCCAGATCAACGCCCAGAACTGCGTCCACTGCAAAACCTGCGACGTGAAGGACCCGAACGGCAACATCACCTGGGTTCCTCCCGAGGGTGGCGGCGGGCCGAACTACCAGGGTATGTAACGCGGCGTATAGACCACGATTGCGTGAGCCGGAGGAGGGTGATACCGCCTTCGGCCACGATGCCGCCATAGTAGAAGCGTTTCCCCGTGGGGGTAGCCAGATCGAGGCCTAACGGCCCAATCTGCCAATCGATTCGCCAACCCGCATCCTTGCGGTTGAGGGCCAAAAGCGGCATTGTCGCTGGCCGAGATGCCGCCGTTTGGGTTTGCATCAGAGACCGATCGTAAAGAAGACCGATCGTAACGATCCCGCCGAACATCCTGGAGCTAGGCGAACCGTGATGCTTTCCACTCGTATGAATCGTTGGACCATCGCCGCAATCACTGCTGCCAGCCTTACCGCGCCTGGCGTGGCTTGGGCCCAAACGCCCGACCATCCGGCCGATAGCGCCGCGCAATTTCCCACCAAAGCGGATCTGAAATCGCTGACCACGGCGGGCAGCTATCTCGCCGCGCGCCATGCCAGCGTTGAGCGCGATGCGGCTTCCGCCGCGGCATTCTATCGCTCCGCGCTGCGCACCGATCCGAAGAACAACGAACTGCTGGATCGCGCTTTCATCTCGTCGCTCGCCGATGGCGATATCGATGAAGCGGTCAAGCTCGCCGATCGCATCCTGACCATGGACAAGGCCAACCGCGTCGCGCGGCTCGTGGTCGGCGTGCGCGACCTCAAGCAGAAGAAATATGCCGCCGCGCAGATCAACATCAATCAGTCGATCCGCGGACCGATCACCGATCTGGTCGCGACGCTGCTGTCAGGGTGGGCGAGCTTCGGCGCGGGCGATGCCAAGACGGCGGTCGCCAACATCGACAAGCTGACCGGCCCGGAATGGTATCCAATCTTCAAGGATCTCCACACCGGCATGATTCTGGAGGCCTCCAACAAGGACAAGGACGCCGGCGCGCGGTTCGAGCGCGCCTACAAGCTCGACGATTCCATGCTGCGGGTGTCCGACGCCTATGCGCGCTGGCTGTCGCGCAACAAGGACGGCGCGGCGGCGGCTGCCATCTACGAAGCGTTCGACAAGAAGCTGCCGCGGCACCCCCTAGTGCAGGAAGGCCTGCGCGAGACCAGGGCCGGCAAGAAGATGTCGCCACTGGTCGATTCGGCACAGGCCGGCGCAGCCGAGGCGCTCTACGGCATCGGCGCCACGTTGACCCGCCGCGGCGGCGAAGATCTGGCGCTGGTCTATCTGCAGCTCGCGCTCTATTTGCAGCCCAACCACCCGCTGGCGCTGCTCTCGCTCGCCGATCTCTACGAGTCCGTGAAGAAGCCCAAGATGGCGATCAAGGTCTACGAGCGCATGCCGGCCAGTTCGCCGCTCAAGCGCAACGCGCAGATCCAGCTTGCCACCAATCTCGACGCCGCCGACCGCAGTGAAGAGGCGATCAAGATTCTGAAGGGCGTCATCACCGAGGCGCCGAAGGACATCGAAGCCATCATGGCGCTCGGCAACATCGAGCGCGGCCGCAAGAAGTTCAACGATTGCGCCAACACCTATTCGCTGGCGATCGACGCCATGCCCGGCGTGACGGACAAGAACACCTGGGTCACGTACTATTATCGCGGTATTTGCCTGGAACGTTCCAAGCAGTGGAGCAAGGCCGAGGTTGACATGCGCAAGGCGCTGGAGCTGCAGCCCGAGCAGCCCCATGTCCTGAACTATCTCGGCTATTCCTGGATCGATCAGGGCATCAACCTCGACGAGGGCATGAAGTTGATCCGGCGCGCCGTCGACCAGCGCCCCGACGACGGCTACATCGTGGATTCGCTGGGCTGGGCGTTCTACCGGATCGGCAATTTCGAAGATGCGGTGAAGCACCTCGAACGCGCGATCGATCTCAAGCCCGAGGATCCGACCATCAACGACCACCTCGGCGATGCCTATTGGCGTGTCGGGCGGACGCTGGAAGCCAAGTTCCAGTGGGCCCATGCCCGCGACCTCAAGCCCGAGCCGGAAGAACTGCCGAAGATCGAGGCCAAGATTGCCAATGGCCTGCCCGAAGACACGTCCTCTGCGGCTTCCGCCGACAAGAAGAAGGAAGACGGCAAAGGTGGCTGACGAAAGACCTTGGGGGCTGTTCGGCAATGCCGATGTTGACTGACGAGGCGCGCGCCAAGGTCAACCTGTCTTTGCGGGTGAATGGCCGTCGCACGGACGGCTATCATGATCTCGAAAGCGTGGTGGCGTTCGCTGATTGCGCCGACCGCCTGACGCTGACGCCGGGCCCGGATCTGGAGTTGAAGATGTCGGGACCGCTGGCGCAGGCTTGCGGCGAGACCTCGGATAATCTGGTGCTCAAGGCAGCGCGCCTGCTGGCGGAGCGGGTGCCCGGCATGAAGGCCGGCAGCTTTACGCTCGATAAGGTCTTGCCGGTCGCAGCCGGCATCGGCGGCGGTTCGGCCGATGCCGCAGCGGCGTTGCGCCTGCTTGCGAAGTTGAACGGGCTGGCGCTCGACGATCCACGCATCGTCGAGGTGGCGCAACTGACCGGAGCCGACGTGCCGGTCTGCGTCAACTCGCGCGGCTGCATCATGACCGGCGTCGGCGAGGCGCTGCAATCGCTCGGCCTGCCGAAAATGCCCTGCGTGATGGTCAATCCCGGCGTTCCCGTCGCCACCCGCGACGTTTTCAACGCGCTCGGCCTGCGCAATGGCGAACTATTGGTCGGCGTCACCGATGTGCTGCTGCGCGACCGCTGGCCCGACGACAAGGCATCGCTCGAAGAGTGGGTCGAGGCGCTCGCAGCCAACTCCAATGATCTGGAAGCACCGGCGATGCGCGTACAGCCGGTGATCGGCGAGGTTATCGCGGCGCTCAACGCGACCAACGGCGCGTGGCTGGCGCGGATGTCCGGATCGGGCGCGACCTGCTTTGCGATCTACGAGAACACCGCCGAGGCAGGACGCGCGGCGGAGCAGATCCGGCGCGATCACCCCGGATGGTGGGTGCACGCGGGAACGCTGAGCTGAGGGTATCCTCTAACTGTCATCACCCGCGAAGGCGGGTGATCCAGCATTCCAGAGACGTTCGTGATTCATCGATAAGCCGCGGCGTACTGGATACCCCGCTTTCGCGGGGTATGACGGGAGTGGCAATCAATGCGATCTCGCCAGACAGAACGCCACGACCTGTTCGAGCGCGCTCTTCATCGGCGAAGCCGGAAATAACGCCAGCGCGTCGACGGCCATCGCGCCGTAATGCTGGGCGCGGCTGATCGTGTCTTCCAGCGCGCGGTGCTTGGTCATCAGCCCGATCGCATGATCGAGATCGCTGTCGCCGATCTGGCCGCGCTCCAATGCTCTGATCCAGAACTTGCGTTCGCTGTCATTGCCGCGGCGGAATGCCAGCACCACCGGCAGCGTGATCTTGCCCTCGCGAAAATCGTCGCCGATGTTCTTGCCGAGTTTTGCGGCCTTGCCGCCATAGTCCAGCACGTCGTCGACGAGCTGGAATGCGATGCCGAGATTCATGCCGACCGAGCGGCAGGCGGTCTGCTCGGCCTTCGGCCGGTTGGAGATCACGGGGCCGACTTCGCAGGCGGCGGCGAACAGTTCGGCCGTCTTGCCCCTGATAACAGCGAGATATTCGTCCTCGGTGGTCGCGGTGTTCTTGGCGGCTGCAAGCTGCATCACTTCGCCTTCGGCGATGGTAGCCGCGGCCGAGGAGAGAATGTCGAGCGCGCGCAGCGAGCCGACTTCGACCATCATGCGAAAGGCCTGACCGAGCAGGAAGTCGCCGACCAGGACGCTGGCCTCATTGCCCCACAGCATACGCGCCGACAGCTTGCCGCGGCGCAATTCGCTTTCGTCGACGACGTCGTCATGCAGCAGCGTCGCGGTGTGCATGAACTCGACTGCGGCGGCGAGCTTGATGTGGCCGTCGCCGGAATAGTTGGAGAGCTGGGCCATGGCCAGCGTCAGCATCGGGCGGAGACGCTTGCCGCCCGATGAGATCAGGTGATTGGCCACTTCCGGAATCATTGTGACTTCCGATCCCGTCCGCGACAGGATGGTGGCGTTGACCCGCTCCATATCGGCGGCGACCAGCCCGACCAGCGCATCTATCGAGGCGTTCGGGCTTTCGAAGGGTACAATAACCGCCACGCAGGTCTCCAATTTTGGCCAATTCGCACTATCCTTGTTCTACAATAGAAAGTGCCGGCTATGGCGGCAAGGGCACGTAGCGGTTGACAGCCCCGTGTCGTCGTCGCACCCGGGCGAAAAGGAGAACATCAGTTGCGGGAATTGGTCAGGACAAACGACATGGTACTCGTTTCCGCAATCGGCGCACTGCTCGACGGCGCCAATATCCATCATCTGGTGCTGGACCAGAACATGAGCGTGATCGAGGGATCGCTCGGCATCCTGCCGCGCCGTATTCTGGTGCATGAGGACGATAACCGCGCGGCCCGCCAATTGCTTGCCGAGGCGGGCCTGGCGCACGAATTACGCCCCGATGAGTGACCCCGTTCTCGAACTCACCGAGGATGCATTTCTCGGCGGGCAATTGCATCTGAAGCAGTTGAAATTGGGACATCGCGCCGGTCACGATGCGGTGCTGCTGGCGGCGGCCACCGCAGCTCGTGCGGGAGATCGCGTGGCCGATCTCGGTGCCGGCGTCGGCGCTGCGGGCCTGGCAGTGGCGAGGCGCGTCACCGGCATCAATCTGGTTCTGGTCGAGATAGATGCGGCGCTGGCAGGTCTTGCGCGGGCCAATGCCGACGCGAATGCGATTCAAGCTGACGTGATCGTGCTCGACGTGGAAGCCGATGCAGCCGCGTTTGCCGCTGCTGGCCTTGGTCCCGACAGCGTCGATACGGTGCTGATGAATCCGCCGTTCAACGATCCCGCGCGGCATCGCGCCTCGCCGGACACGGCGCGCGGGATCGCGCATATGGCGACCGCGACGACGCTTCTAAGATGGGTTCATGCGGCGCGTCGGATTCTCAAATCCAAGGGAGCGCTGACGCTGATCTGGCGCGCTGACGGCATTGCCGAGGTGCTCTCGGCGCTCGATCACGGTTTCGGGAGCTTGCAGGTCCTGCCGGTCCACGGCGACGCACAGGCAACGGCCAACCGCATCCTGGTTCGCGCCACCAAGGGTGGGCGGGCGCCGACGCAAATCTTTCCCGCCCTGATGCTCAATGACGAGCCAGGCGTGCCCAATAAGAGAGTGCAGGAGATTCTGGCCGGGAAGGGGAGCTTGCCGCTCGCTAACCCGTAAGGGTGGCGCACACGCCAAATCCTGGAACCAGGACGCTATTGCGGAAGCGTCTCTGACTGTTGCTTGGGCGCCGATGTAAAGTGGATCGCGGCCAGAAGGCTGCCGATGAGCATTATCAGCAGGTAGATTTTCATGTCAGTCTCCGCTGCGCCATTGCAGCTTTAACATCTGCAATGCAAAAGGCGTTCCCGGCCCGGAAGGGCGTTTCAGCCTTTGCAATGACAGTGGCGCGATAAAAAATGGTTAATTCGAGGTAACGGCATGAGTGAACAATTAAGTGATCGTCTGAAATCGCCGAACCTCGTTGACAGGGTGAAACAACTCATTCCGGCAAAATTCCGGCGCGACGTCCCAGTCGTGCCGGTGGTGCGCCTGTCGGGCGTCATCGGCGCGGTGACGCCGCTTAGGCCCGGGTTGACGCTGGCGGGCGTCGCCAAGACGCTGGAGCGCGCGTTTGCCACCCGGCACGCCAAGGCGGTGGCGCTGGTGATCAATTCGCCCGGCGGCTCGCCGGTGCAATCGCGCCAGATCTATTTGCGGATCAGGCAGCTTGCCGCGGAAAAGAAACTGCCGGTGCTGGTCTTCGTGGAGGATGTCGCAGCATCCGGCGGCTACATGATTGCCTGCGCCGGCGACGAGATTTTTTGCGATCCGTCCTCGATCCTCGGCTCGATCGGCGTGGTCGGCGGCAGCTTCGGCTTTCAGGATCTGATCAAGCGAATTGGCGTGGAGCGGCGGCTTTACACGGCAGGCGAGCACAAGGCGATGCT
Organism: Bradyrhizobium hereditatis; assembly: GCF_020329435.1. Taxonomy (GTDB): domain Bacteria; phylum Pseudomonadota; class Alphaproteobacteria; order Rhizobiales; family Xanthobacteraceae; genus Bradyrhizobium; species Bradyrhizobium hereditatis. The sequence continues at coordinate 199,029 of NZ_JAGKJK010000013.1, forward strand.
CGATCCGTTCCTGCCCGAAGACCCCGATGATGTGGCGCGCCTGAAGGCGCTCCAGCGCGAGATCCACGCCATCTTCATTGCGCTGGTCAAGGGAAGCCGCGGCGCGCGGCTCAACGGCGCCGATGACGTCTTGTTTACCGGCGAATACTGGGCGGGCGAAAGGTCCGTATCGCTCGGCCTTGCCGATGGGATCGGCGATATCAGATCGACGCTGCGTGCGCGCTTCGGCGAGAAGGTGCTGACGCCGGTCATCGCCCCCGCCAGCGGCATGCTGGCCGGCCTGCTCGGCCGGCGGTCACCGGGCGCGGGCTCGCTGGCCGCACTCGATGGTATCGGGGGATTGCCGGACGAACTGATTTCCGCGCTCGAGACCCGGGCAATTTGGGCCAAATTCGGATTCTAACGCGTAAGTGAGCCGCGCCATTTAGTCCCAAAAGCGGAATTGCGGCGCAGGCCGGCTTCGGCGAGAATGTGCTCATTGGGGGCTCACACGTGAAGACAAGGATCGACCGATGCCGCCGCTGATCGCATTCGCGGGTGCCCTGGGAGGGCTCGCCGTGGTCCGCTGGGCCTACAAGACTGCCGTCCGCATCAACAGGGAACTGGAGGAGGCGCGTCTGGCGCGCGTCGCCGAGGCCACCCAGAAGGCTGATGTTCCGACGCTGCGTCGTGACCCGGTCACCGGCGCCTACCGACCGGGCTAGCCCGAACTCGTCATGCCCGGGCTTGACCCGGGCATTCATGCCTTGGGCTCGACGACGAACGTGAATGGCCGGGCAGGTGAGCGGGAGCGACGCCATCCTTCAGACGGCTATGCCCGGCCACGACGGCGAGAGGGGCGAATTCTCGCTCTTGGACACCCCTTCATCGCCTTGATTCCCCGCCTGCACGCCGATACGGTCCCGCGCGCTTAAAATCCCCCTCGCGAGATCGATTCTGCCGATGGACGCAACCCCTGCCCATATGCGCCCGGAACGTTCGTTCCAGGGCTTCATCCTTGCTCTCCAGCGGTTCTGGGCCGAGCAGGGCTGCGTGATCCTGCAGCCCTACGACATGGAAATGGGCGCCGGCACCTTCCATCCTGCGACGACGTTGCGTGCGCTCGGGCCGAAACCCTGGAACGCGGCCTATGTGCAGCCCTCGCGGCGGCCGAAGGACGGCCGCTACGGCGAAAATCCCAACCGGCTGCAGCACTACTATCAGTTTCAGGTGATCATGAAGCCGTCGCCGCCGAACCTTCAGGATCTTTACCTGAAGTCGCTGGCCGCGATCGGCATCGATTCCAGCGTTCATGACATCCGTTTTGTCGAGGACGATTGGGAAAGCCCGACGCTCGGCGCGTGGGGCCTTGGCTGGGAATGCTGGTGCGACGGCATGGAAGTCAGCCAGTTCACCTACTTCCAGCAGGTCGCGGGCGTCGAATGCGCGCCTGTTTCCGGCGAACTCACCTACGGGCTCGAGCGCCTTGCGATGTATGTGCAGGGCGTCGATCGCGTCTACGATCTCAATTTCAACGGCCGCGAGGGTGCCGAGAAGGTCACCTATGGCGACGTCTTCCTGCAGGCCGAGCAGGAATATTCCCGGCACAATTTTGAGCACGCCGATACCGCGGCGCTGTTCGAGCAGTTCAAAATGGCAGAAGACGCCTGCCGGAAATATCTCGCTGCCGGCTGGCAAGAAAATTCGAAGAATTTAGGCGGCAACCAGAAAGAACATCTGATGGCGCTGCCGGCCTATGACCAGTGCATCAAGGCAAGCCATGTCTTCAATCTGCTCGATGCCCGCGGCGTGATCTCGGTCACCGAGCGGCAGAGCTACATCATGCGCGTGCGCGAGCTGGCAAAGGCTTGCGGCGAAGCCTGGATTCACACCGAAACGGGCAGGGCGGCCTGATGCCTGATCTTCTCCTCGAACTCTTCTCCGAAGAGATTCCCGCGCGCATGCAGGCGAAGGCGGCCGACGATCTGCGCCGCATGGTCACCGACAAGCTCGTCGCCGAAGGCCTGGTTTACGAAGGCGCCAAAGCATTCGCGACGCCGCGGCGGCTGGCGCTGACCGTGCATGGCATTCCATTGCGGCAATCCGACCTGAAGGAAGAGCGCCGCGGTCCACGCGTTGGCGGGCCAGATGCTGCGATCCAGGGCTTCCTGAAGGCGACCGGCCTTGCGAGAATCGAAGACGCCAAGATTCAGAGCGACCCGAAGAAGGGCGATTTCTACATCGCGCTGATCGAAAAGCCGGGTCGCGCCACCATCGACGTGCTGGCCGAGATTCTGCCTGTCATCATCAGGACCTTCCCGTGGCCGAAATCGATGCGCTGGGGCGCACGTTCGGCCAAGTCAGGCTCGCTCTCCTGGGTGCGCCCGCTGCACTCGATCATCGCGACCTTTGGTCCCGAGACCGAAGAGCCTGATGTCGTGGGGTTTTCCGTCGACGGCATTGAGGCTGGCCAAACCACGTTCGGCCACCGCTTCATGGCGCCGGCGGCAATCTCCGTGCGCCGCTTCGAGGATTATGAGGCCAAGCTCAAAGCCGCCAAGGTCGTGCTCGATCCGCAGGCGCGCAAGGACATCATCCTGGCCGACGCCAAGCAATTGGCGTTCGCACAAGGCTTTGAGCTGGTCGAAGACCAGGTGCTGCTCGACGAGGTCGCTGGCCTCGTCGAATGGCCGGTTGCACTGATGGGATCGTTCGATGAAGAGTTCTTGTCGATTCCCGATGAAGTGATCCGCGCCACCATCCGCAACAACCAGAAATGTTTTGTGGTGCGCGATCCCAAGACGGGCAAGCTCGCCAACAAGTTCATCCTGACGGCCAACATCGAGGCGACCGATGGCGGCAAGGTCATCGTCGCCGGCAATGAGCGCGTGATCCGCGCGCGGCTGTCGGATGCAAAATTCTTCTACGAGACGGATCTCAAGACCAAGCTCGAGAGCCGGCTGCCGAAATTCGATCAGATCGTGTTTCACGAGAAGCTCGGCACGCAGGCGGCGCGGATCAAGCGCATCGAGCGGCTGGCCGCCGAGATCGCGCCGCTGGTCGGCGCCGACGTCGAAAAGGCCAAGCGTGCGGCTCATCTGGCAAAGGCGGACTTGCTGACCGAAGTCGTCGGAGAATTCCCTGAGCTGCAGGGCCTGATGGGCAAGTACTACGCGCAGGCGCAAGGTGAAGACGCTTCCGTCGCTGCCGCGAGCGAAGAGCACTACAAGCCGCAGGGGCCCGCCGATCGCGTGCCGAACGATCCGGTGAGCGTGGCGGTGGCACTGGCTGACAAGATCGATACGCTGGTCGGCTTCTGGGCGATCGATGAAAAGCCGACCGGCAGCAAGGATCCATACGCGTTGCGGCGCGCGGCTCTGGGTGCGATCAGGCTGATCGTCGATAATACGCTCCGGCTGCCGATTCTGAACGCTGCGAAATCGGCCATGGCCGGTTTGCCGGAAAAGGGCGACGACCAGAAGCTTGCGAGCGATCTCCTTTCCTTCTTCGCCGACCGCCTGAAAGTCCAGCTCCGCGACCAGGGTGCGCGTCACGATCTCGTCGATGCTGTGTTCTCGCTCGGCGGGCAAGATGATCTGCTGCTCGTCGTCCGCCGCGTCGAGGCGCTTGGCGCCTTCCTCGACACCGACGACGGCAAGAACCTGCTTGCGGGTACAAAACGCGCGAGTAACATCCTCGCCATCGAGGAGAAGAAGGACAAGCGTACGTTCGACGGCGCGCCGGATGCAGGGCTCTACCAGTTGCCCGAGGAAAAGGCGCTCGCGAAGGCAATCGATCAGGTCAAGAGCGAGGCTGGGGCAGCGGTTGCAAAGGAAGATTTTGCCACCGCGATGAGTGCAATGGCCAAGCTGCGTCCGGCCGTCGATGCGTTCTTCGACAAGGTCAAGGTGAATGCCGATGAACCTGCCGTGCGCGAGAACCGACTAAGGCTTCTGAATGAAATCCGCGTGGCGACCCGCGCGGTCGCAGATTTTTCGAAGATCGAAGGCTAGATCATGGATCGACAGACGCTCGCCGCTTACGATGATCATGCGGCAGCGTTCGCGACCGACTGGCTCGGTCAGCCGGCGCCCGTCGACCTGCAGGAGATCGTCGAACGCTTCTTCGTGCGCGGCGGCAATTCCTGCGATATCGGTTGCGGCTGCGGCCGCGAGGTCGCCTGGCTTCACGCGAACGGTTTCTCGGCGATGGGCTTCGATGCCTCGGAAGGCCTGCTCAAGGAAGCGCGTCGGCGCTATCCCTCCTACAAGTTCGCGCACGCCGAATTGCCCGATCTGGACGGCATAGGCACGTTCGACAACGTGCTGTGCGAAACCGTGATCATGCATCTCGACCGCAAGGAGATCGTGACGTCGGTTCGCCGTCTGCTCGATGTCGTCAAGCCAAGCGGCATTCTCTATCTGAGCTGGCGCGTTACCGAGGGCGCCGATGAGCGCGATGCGCAGGGACGCCTCTACGCGGCGTTCGATTCGGCGGTGGTGCGAGACGAGCTGAAGGGGACGACAGTGCTGCTCGACGAAGAGGTCACCAGCGCCTCGTCCGGAAAGAAGATTCATCGCCTCGTGGTGAAGAAGCCGGGGCTAGAAATTCGGGAATAGTTGGCAGTTAACGCGGCGCTCACCACTGCCAGACCTCATCCTGAGGAGCCTGCGCAGCAGGCGTCTCGAAGGATGAATGGCACCAGCGGGGCCTCGCGGTTCGAGACGGCGCTACGCGCCTCCTCACCATGAGGGTCTAAGGATCCCACGCAGTCCGGCTGCACGTCAGTCACGTACACAAACAAAACCCCGCCCGGAGGGGACGCCGAGCGGGGTTTCTGTCCGGTCGTAGCTCGCGCACATCCGCTTGCGCGGCGCCCGGACCAGATCGTTCAGGCTACTGAGGTCTAATCGACCACCTGAACGATACGACGCGAACGCGGTTCGACCAGCACTGTCTGGCCGTTCACTACCGTGTAGCGATAGGGCGTGACGCCGAACGTTTGCGGCACGTCGTAATAGGTCACGCCGGTTTCCGGCAGCACGCCGCCGACCACAATGCGCTCGGTGATCGTGTAGTTCGGCACGCGTTCGCGGACGATATACTCGCGGAACGCCGGACGTACGTCGGCCGCGATGCCTTCATGTTCACCGATCACGACTGTGCCGCCGCCACCGACGCCCGTCGTGATCGTGGTCTGCGCCTGAGCCGCGATCGGGGCCGCCATCGCGCCGGCGATCGTCGCAATGGCAAATAGTCTGTTCCGCATGGTCAACTCCTTCGCGAGAAGAGGCGCCGGTTTTCGCCAGCGCGCACAATGCGGGCCAATTCATTCGCAGGCCGCATTGTTCCGGAAAACGGCGGCCTCATTCGCGGCATTTCTGGGGAATTGTTGCGGAGCTGGAACTCATTGAAGGCGTAAGCGTCTTGCTATTCCGGAACCGCGCCAGCGGTTAAGTTGCCCCTCGATTCGATTCCCCATCCCATCAGCCGGAGACTTCAATGACCATCACCGCCGCGCACGTGCCTGCGATCGTCGCCCTTGTTGCGGGGATATTGATCCTGATCATGCCGCGGCTGCTCAACTACATCGTCGCCATCTACCTGATTTTCGTCGGGCTGGTCGGTATGGGCGTGCTCAAGATGTTTAGGTTCTAAAGCGCCAGTTCTCTGATCAATCAGAACCGCTCTCCACCCTCGGATCAAATCCGAGGGCATGCTTTGCTCGAAAGCGCTATACCGCAGGAAAGCGGGGTTTCGCGGCTTGCGCGGAACCCCTCAAAATGGTGTAAGGCGCGCAATCTTCTCACCTTTTCGGATAGTTGGAATCCATGGCCAAAGCCGTCGCGAAGTCCAAGAAGGCTGCAGCGAAATCTGTAGCGAAATCAAAGCCATCTGCCCGCCCCAACGCCACCGCGGCTCCTGCCGCGCGCAAGGCGTTGAAAAAGGCGCCGGCCAAACCCGTTACCAAGGCCGCCAAGAAGGCTGCTGTGCGCAAGCCGGCACCTGAAGCGGTAAAGGCCGGCAAATGGGTTTATACCTTCGGCGACGGCAAGGCAGAGGGTAAAGCGGGCCTGCGCGACCTCCTGGGTGGCAAGGGCGCCAACCTCGCCGAAATGGCCAATCTCGGCCTGCCGGTGCCTCCAGGCTTCACCATCCCGACGTCGGTCTGCACCTATTTCTACGCGCACGACAAAACCTATCCGCCGGCGCTGAAGCCGCAGGTCGAGAAGGCGCTCGAATATGTCGGCAAGCTGACCGGCAAGGCGTTCGGCGATTCCAAGAATCCGCTCTTGGTGTCGGTCCGCTCCGGCGGGCGCGCCTCGATGCCGGGCATGATGGACACCGTGCTCAATCTCGGCCTCAACGACAAGACCGTCGAGGCGCTTGCCGAACTCTCCGGCGATCGACGGTTCGCCTATGACAGCTATCGCCGCTTCATCACGATGTATTCGGACGTGGTGCTCGGCTTCGAGCACCATCACTTCGAGGACATCCTTGATACCTTCAAGGACAGCCAGGGCTACACGCTCGACACCGATCTCTCCGGCGATGACTGGGTCGAGCTGGTCGGCAAATACAAGGAAGCTGTGGCCCGCGAGACCGGCAGGGATTTCCCGCAGGATCCGCACGAGCAATTGTGGGGCGCGATTGGCGCGGTGTTTTCATCCTGGATGAACACGCGCGCGGTGACCTATCGCAAGCTGCATGACATCCCGGAATCCTGGGGCACGGCGGTCAACGTGCAGGCCATGGTGTTCGGCAACATGGGCGAGACGTCGGCGACCGGCGTTGCCTTCACGCGCAATCCCTCGACCGGCGAGAGCAAGCTCTACGGCGAATTCCTGATCAATGCGCAGGGCGAGGACGTGGTGGCGGGCATTCGCACGCCGCAGGATATCACCGAAGCCGCGCGCGTGGAATCCGGCTCCGACAAGCCGTCGATGGAAACGGCGATGCCGGAGGCTTTCAAGGAGCTGACGCGCATCTACACGATGCTTGAAAAGCACTACCGCGACATGCAGGATATGGAGTTCACGGTAGAGCAGGGCAAGTTGTGGATGCTGCAGACCCGTGGCGGCAAGCGCACCGCGAAGGCGGCGCTGCGCATCGCGGTCGAGCTCGCCAATGAGGGCCTGATCTCGAAGAAGGATGCGGTGATGCGGATCGATCCGGCCTCGCTGGATCAATTGCTGCACCCGACCATCGATCCCCAGGCCAAGCGCGACGTGATCGCGACGGGCCTGCCGGCTTCGCCCGGCGCCGCCTCCGGCGAGATCGTGTTCTCGTCGGACGAGGCCGCCAAGCTTCAGGCCGACGGCCGCAGCGTCATTCTGGTGCGCGTCGAGACCAGCCCGGAAGACATTCACGGCATGCACGCCGCCGAAGGCATCTTGACCACGCGTGGCGGCATGACCTCGCACGCCGCCGTGGTCGCGCGCGGCATGGGAAAACCCTGCGTCTCCGGCTGCGGCGCCATCCGCGTCGATTACGGCCGCGGCACGATGAGCGTCGGCTCGCGCACCTTCAAGACCGGCGACGTCATCACGATCGACGGCTCGCTTGGCCAGGTGCTGGCCGGCAAGATGCCGATGATCGAGCCGAAACTGTCAGGCGAATTCGGCACGCTGATGGGTTGGGCCGATGACGTGCGCAAGCTCGGCGTCCGCGTCAATGGCGACACGCCCGATGATGCGCGCACTGCGGTCAAGTTCGGCGCCGAGGGCATTGGTCTCTGCCGCACCGAGCACATGTTCTTCGAGGAAACGCGCATCCGCACCGTGCGCGAGATGATCCTCTCCGAGGACGAGCAGTCGCGCCGCGCTGCGTTGTCGAAGCTGCTACCGATGCAGCGCGCCGACTTCGTCGAGCTGTTCGAGATCATGAAGGGGCTCCCCGTCACGATCCGTCTGCTCGATCCGCCGCTGCACGAGTTCCTGCCGCACACCCAGGCCGAGATCGAGGAAGTCGCGCGCGCGATGAACACCGATCCGCGCAAGCTTGCGGACCGCGCCCGCGATCTCGCCGAGTTCAACCCGATGCTCGGCTTCCGCGGCTGCCGTCTTGCGATTGCCTACCCTGAGATCGCCGAGATGCAGGCGCGCGCGATCTTCGAGGCGGCGGTCGAAGCCGAGAAACGCACCGGCAAGGCCGTCGGCCTCGAGGTGATGGTGCCGCTGATCGCGACCAAGGCAGAATTCGACCTGGTCAAGGCGCGCATCGACGCCACAGCGCAGTCGGTGATGAAGGAGACTGGCAAGAAGCTCTCGTACCAGGTTGGTACGATGATCGAGTTGCCGCGCGCGTGCCTGATGGCCGGCGACGTCGCGCAGACCGCGGAGTTCTTCTCCTTCGGCACGAACGACCTGACGCAGACGACGTACGGCATCAGCCGCGACGACGCCGCAAGCTTCCTCGGCACCTATGTGAGCAAGGGGATTCTTGAAATCGATCCGTTCATCTCGGTCGATCGCGATGGCGTCGGTGAACTCGTGAAAATCGGCGTCGCCCGCGGGCGCAAGGTCCGGCCCAGCCTCAAGGTCGGCATTTGCGGCGAGCATGGCGGCGATCCTGCCTCGGTGGCATTCTGCCACGAGATCGGGCTCGACTATGTCTCGTGCTCACCCTACCGCGTGCCGATCGCGCGCCTCGCCGCGGCGCAGGCCGCGCTCGGCAAGAAGATCGAGAGTCAGGCATAAACGTTCTCGATAGCGAGCTGAAACGACGTGATGCCCGGGCTTGTCCCGGACATTTTCGTTTCGGTGTGCGCGGAAGTGATCATCTATCGGGAGAACTGTTTCCACCATCATTGCGAGCCAACGGGTCGCGCGAATGCGCGCCCGATGACAGGCTTCCGCGAAGCAATCCATAGCGCGGCATAACGGACAGACGGATTGCTTCGTCGCTTTCGCTCCTCGCAATGACGGCTCAGCACGACGGAGTGCGTTGGAACTCGCGGCCGTTCGCGAGAGACGATCCCGCTCATCTGCGCAAAAATTTCTTCATCATCTTCGTTGACGAGATATTTACCACTTTCATCGAGCGGCCGTTTACCAACGTTTCTCATGCGATCGGCAAAAACCGTGCGATGTCTTGCGTGTAACACGCGCGCCACGCCGATTAACTCCCCGGCAACCTAAATTCGATACCAACAAAAAAGATCGAATTGCACGGATGTACTGACATTCGATCCTTGTAAGCGTTGCGTGAGCGTATCGATGTTTGTGTTGCGTAACCAGCCGAAGGGCGCGCGGTTCGCGTCCTTCGGTCTCGGTCTCTGCGTCTTCGCATTGATGCCGACCGAGATCGGATATCAGGATATCGCTTCGCTGCTGGCCCGCCAGCCGGGCATCGCCGAGCGCTGGCAGAAGCGGGTGTTCTCGTCCGCCGGCACCATCCAGGTCGCAACCTTCTCCTTTGGCCGTCCGATCGGAACTTCCTCGCCGCAAACTGCGACCTATCGGCTCGCCCGTCTCGATGATCAAGGCATCGACATCACGGGATCGGTGACGCGCAATCCGATCGTCGCGCCGCCGCCGCGTTATCACGCTGCCGAATTTCCCATAGTCGACCGCACGCTGAAGGGCGACCGGCTCGTGGTGAGGCCGCCGGCGCCTGCGGAGACCACTGTCCCAACCGAGCGCGCGCCGGCAACAGAAGATCCCGCGAATTCAAATGCTCTGGTCAAGGGTGCCAAGACCGCCGAGACGGCGCCGCCGGCCGAGCGCGCGCCGCTCGATCCCGAGCTGCAGGCCGCGTTGAACGCGCCGCCGCTCGACATGTCGCTGTCGCTCGAAAGCAAGCCGCAGGAAGATATCAAGGTTGCGCCGAAAGCGGCGGAGCCGCCGCGCGATGGTCTCTCCTTCAAGACCTCGAGCCTGTTCTTTGGCTCGTCGCTCGGCGCGCCCGAAAGCATCGAACGCTGGCAGCCCGGCGAAGAGCCGGTCATCGTCATGCCGATCGTGCGTCCCGATCCCGACATGAAGGTGATGGCCTCGCTGCCGGTCGATGCCGACGGTCCGGTGCGGGCCGGCGACATGGGCGAGAGCGTCGCGCCGAAGGGCGAGGTCAATGCTGACAACCAGCGCGCCAAGACGCCGGCCGAACGTCTCGGCCTGTTCGACGAGAAGTCGCGCGCCAAGGCGGAGAAGTGTCTCGCCGAAGCGGTCTACTTCGAAGCCCGCGGCGAAGCGGTGCGCGGCCAGATCGCGGTGGCGCAGGTGGTGCTCAATCGCGCCTTCTCCGGCAAATATCCGGAAACCGTGTGCGGCGTGGTCTATCAGAACAAGCACCGCCACCTGGCGTGCCAGTTCACCTTCGCCTGCGACAACAACAAGGACGTGATCCGCGAGCCTGACATGTGGGAGCGGGCCAAGAAGATTGCGAAAGCGATGCTAGACGGCCAGCTCTGGCTGCCGGAGGTCGACAAGTCGACGCACTACCACGCCTATTGGGTGCGTCCGTCCTGGGTCAGCGAAATGAGGAAGATGTACAAGACCGGCGTGCACACCTTCTATCGGCCGCGCGCCTGGGGCAACGGCAGCGACGCGCCGAGTTGGGGCACGGCCGCCGAGACGGCGGCAATTTCCGCCAAGCTCGCCGAGGCCGCACAAAGCTCGGCCGAGCAGGCGAGCGCCAAGCGGTAAGCTCTCTCCGTCGTCACTGCAAACGCAGAGACCCATAGCCACCGACAGTAGTTGTCGGACGAAGCCGAACGACGGGCACTTCCTCAAATCGCGCGGCCGCGGCGTATAGGTCCCTGCGTTCGCAGGGACGACATCGTGGCGAGCCGTCGTCCCCTGCAAAATTGCACTGATTGTCCTCGCCAATTTTGCAGGGCTGCCCTGCAGCGGAAGATTTTTCTACGGCGCCCCTTGGGGTTTTCATGCATCTGCATTAACTGACCGTAACGTTTCGCCTGGCGATTCCGGGCGGCGATTGCGCAAGGGGGAATAAATGGCTGTAACCAGCGGCGACCCGTCTTCGGCGGTTGGCACCTGGCGTACCCCGCTCGTCATAATAATCTGCGGCTGCCTGATCGCGCTGCTCAGCTTCGGGCCGCGCTCGAGTCTGGGCTTCTTTGTGCAGCCGATGAGCCGCGAGTTCGCCTGGGGACGTGACGTCTTCGGCCTCGCTCTGGCGCTGCAGAACCTGCTGTGGGGCCTTGGTCAGCCCATCGCGGGTGCGATCGCCGACCGCTTCGGCATTTTGCGGGTGATGATTGTCGGCGCGCTGCTCTATGCCGGCGGTCTGCTTTTGATGCGTTATTCGACCGTGCCGCTTTCGCTCGATATTGGTGCCGGCGTTTTGATCGGCTTCGGGCTGTCGGGCTGTTCGTTCAATTTGGTGCTGTCGGCCTTCAGCAAGCTCTTGCCGCCCGAGCGGCGCGGCCTTGCGCTCGGCGCCGGCACCGCGGCCGGCTCGTTCGGACAGTTCCTGTTCGCACCGTTCGGCGTCGCGATGATCGACAATTTTGGCTGGCAGGCGGCGCTCACGGTGTTCGCCTTGCTGATGCTCCTGATCGTGCCGCTGTCGCTTGCGATCGCGACGCCGCCAGCAACGTCGTCGTCGAACGTTTCCGTCGCGGACCAGCAATCGTTCAAGACGGCGCTGGCAGAGGCGTTCGGCCATCGCTCCTATGTGCTGCTGGTGCTCGGCTTCTTCACCTGCGGCTTCCAGCTCGCGTTCATCACCGTGCATCTGCCGGCGTATCTCGCCGATCGTGGCGTCTCGTCGCAGACAGGCGGCTGGGTGGTCGCCGCCATCGGTCTCTTCAACATCATTGGCTCGCTCGGCGTCGGCTGGCTACAGAACAAATATCCGAAGCGCTACATCCTGTCCCTGATCTATCTGACGCGCGCGCTCGCCATCATCGCTTTCATCTCGTTCCCAATCACCACCTTCTCGGCCATTGCCTTCGGCGCCATCAGCGGCCTGACCTGGCTCTCGACGGTGCCGCCGACCTCGGCGCTGGTGGCGCTGATGTTCGGCACAAGATGGTTCGCAACACTCTACGGCTTCGCCTTCGTCAGCCATCAGGTTGGCGGTTTCCTCGGCGTCTGGCTCGGCGGCATCGTGTTCGAGCAGTTCGGTTCCTACACGCCGATCTGGTGGCTCTCGATCCTGTTCGGCGTGTTGTCGGCACTGATCAACCTGCCGATCGTCGAACGGCCGGTGGCGCGGGCGGTTGCACAACCCGCCTGATGCGGTAAACCACTCCCCGACATAGAACAAATCCGGGGAGTGTGCCGTGGGAACGTTCAAGGCCATCAGGATCGACAAGGCGGACAAGGGTACCACCGCCGCGCTGACGCAGTTCGACGAAGCCGAGTTGATGGACGGCGACGTCACCGTCGCGGTCGAGTGGTCGACGCTGAACTACAAGGATGGTCTCGCCGTCACCGGCAAAGCCCCGGTGGTGCGTCGCTTCCCGATGATCGCCGGCATCGACTTCGCCGGCACGGTCGCGCAATCCTCACATCCCGACTGGAAGACCGGCGACAGGGTCGTCTGCAACGGCTGGGGTATGGGCGAGACCCATCTCGGCGCCTACGCCGAGAAAGCGCGGGTCAAGGGCGACTGGCTGGTACGGCTGCCCGATGGAATGTCGCCACGTGAGGCGATGGCGATCGGCACCGCCGGCTACACCGCGATGCTGTCGGTGCTGGCGCTGGAGAAGCATGGCCTGACGCCCAACAGTGGTCCGGTCGTGGTGACGGGCGCTGCGGGTGGCGTCGGCTCGGTCGCCACCGCCGTGCTTTCGAAACTCGGCTACCACGTCATCGCGTCCACCGGGCGGATGTCGGAGGCCGACTATCTCAAGGGCCTCGGCGCAGCCGAGATCATCGATCGCGCTGAACTCACAGGGGCCGTCAAGCCGCTGGCGAAGGAGCGCTGGGCTGGCGGTATCGACAGCGTCGGCTCGACCACGCTCGCTAACCTGCTTTCCATGACGAAGTATGGCGGCGCTGTCGCCGCCTGCGGCCTTGCCGCCGGTATGGACCTGCCGTCCTCGGTCGCGCCGTTTATTTTGCGCGGAGTGTGCCTTCTCGGCATCGATTCCGTCATGTGCCCGCTACCCCAGCGCAAGCTCGCCTGGAGCCGCCTTGCCAGTGATTTGGACAAGAAGAAACTTGTTGATATTACTCAGGAAATTAACCTTGACCAAGTCATTGGAACCGGCGCACAAATACTTGCAGGCCAAGTCCGCGGTCGAATCGTGGTAAAAATTGTCTAACGCCGTTCAGACTTTACCAACCAACGTGCTCCAATGTTGCCACGGTTGGTATGGTAAGCAGCGGGTAAAGGCGGCAGCATGGTCCGGTACGTTGGGGTCCCGGTTTCATGCTCAAGCCGAGGCGGGCGCCCGCGCTCTTGTAAAGTTGGAGTAGCTGCATGCTTGCGCGTTTGGTTCTGGGGGCCGCCACGGCAGTCGTGATGATCGCTCCCGCGCTGGCCGGAATGATGACTGCCGACGAGGCACGCAGGTTTGTCAGCGGCAAAGTTTTCGCCTTCACCTGTTTCGACGGCACCCGTGGCGCCGGCCGCATCCTCGACGATCTCGGCGCGGCCGGTTCGATCCAGTTCAGCGGCTCCGGCCCGATCCGCCATGTGCGTCTGCCCGGCAATACGCTGCAGATTCGCGGTCAATCCGTCTGCGCCTCCATCAAGGGTCTGCCGTTCGAGCCGTGCTTCAATCTCGACAAGCGCGACGACCGCTCGTTCCGTGGCTCGGTCTCGGGCATGGGCTTCGCCTATTGCGATTTCCGCCACCAGGGCGCTTCGCAGATGCTGATAGCGCGCTCCGTGGCTCGGCCGCGTTCGCTGCATCGTCGGGAGGAGCCACAGCGCCCGGCTGACGCACGAGCCGAAGTGACGGCGCGGGTCGAGACCCCTGCGGTCGAGAGTGCCAAGCTCGAGCCGGTGAAGGCCGAACCGGCCAAGGCCGAGGGCGCTTCGGAGCTGCGCCGTTCGACCGATTGATCCCGAGCCGCGGCTGCCCGGACGACCAAATCGCCGTCACCCTATCCCTGTCCGTGGGCGCGCACCCGTAGTCATACGGGCTGGCGCATTCATGTCCTGGTAGCGAATCTCGTCCGAAGTGGTGACCGGCAGAAGAGGCCGGGAGGCGGCCCAACACAACGAGACCAATCATGCCGCTGTATTTTTTCCGGATCAGCCACGGCCGTTACGCAGGCGCGTCTGATCAGGGGGCCGAATTTGAAAGCCGCGAAGCCGCCTGGGCCGAGATGACCAAGGTGTGCGGTAACCTGCTCGGCAGTCTCTCGCGCAGCCTGAAACAGAACGCCGAATGGCAGATGGAGCTTCTGGACGAAGCCAAGCAGCCGGTATTCAGGATTCGACTGGTCGCCGAATCCATCAGTTGAAAGCTGATTGCTCGCCCAGGGCGTTGCGCCCTGCGTCCTGAGTAATATTACGGACCTCTAATTAACGATCGTTTGGAGCCGGGCGCGTACGTTGCCGGATATTCCCGGCGCATCGAAGATTGACGGCAGTTCCTCAGAATTCATGGCGCCAGTCCTTACAACAAGCCATGAGGGGCCAGCCATGTCCGCACTTTCCATTCGCGCCAAAGTCATCGCCGTGATCGCATTCATGCTGATCGCGATGTCCGGCATGGGCCTGGTCGCGATCCGCAGCATGCAGATGATCAACGCCCATACGGTGGAGATCGCCTCGAGCTGGCTGCCGAGCGTCCGCGTCTTGGGCGAGCTGCGCGCCGACATCAATCTGTTCCGCGTTGCGCTCCGTGCCCACGTCATGGCGGAAACGGCGGAGGCGAAGGCCGCCAACGACAAGCGATTGGCCGGCATCCTTGAGAGGATCGCGAAAGATCGCAAGGCTTACGAGCCGTTGATCTCCACGTCCGAGGAGCGCTCGATATACGAGAACTGGGCGCACGCCTGGGACCGATACATTACGGGTGTTCAGGAAGTTATCGAGCTATCGCGCCAGAGCATCGGCCGCATTCCGCATGAGGCAAGCGAAGCCATCTCCAAGAAGGTTGCCGTCATCGCCGCGGAATCCGACAAGTTCCTGGAAAAGGCCATCGATCTGAACAACACGGGCGCGGACAACGCGACCAGGCAGGCAGCGCAAGGCTACAACCTCGCGTTCTGGACAGTGTTGGGCATCGTGGCTGCCGTCATTATCTGTGGCATCGGCGTCGGGCTCTATCTCGTTCGCGATCTCTCGCGCGGGATTACTGCCATTGTAAAGCCGATGCAGGCACTCGGAAACGGCGATCTCTCTGCGGAAGTGACGCGCCGCGGTGAGAAGACCGAAATCGGCGCGATGGCTGACGCTTTGCAGGTCTTCAAGGATGCGCTGATCGCCAAGAAGGCGGCCGATGAGGCTGCGGCCCGCGATGCCGAAGCCAAGATAGAGCGCGGTCGCCGCGTCGACAACATCACGCGGGAATTCGAAGCCATGATCGGCGAGATCGTCGAAACCGTTTCCTCAGCATCGACCGAGCTCGAGGCTTCCGCTGATACGCTGACCTCGACCGCGGAGCGCGCGCAGGAGCTCGCCACCACCGTCGCTTCGGCCTCGGAAGAGGCTTCCACCAATGTGCAGTCGGTCGCATCCGCCACAGAGGAGATGGCTTCCTCGGTCACCGAGATCAGCCGACAGGTACAGGAATCCGCGCAGATGGCGAGCGATGCCGTGGATCAGGCGGCAAGGACCAATGATCGGGTCAGCGAATTGTCCAAGGCCGCCGCGCGGATCGGCGATGTGATCGAACTGATCAACACCATCGCCGGCCAGACCAATCTGCTCGCGCTCAATGCAACCATCGAAGCCGCCCGCGCCGGTGAGGCTGGCCGCGGCTTCGCGGTCGTTGCTTCGGAGGTGAAGGCGCTGGCCGAGCAGACTGCGAAGGCGACCGGCGAGATCGGTCAGCAGATTACCGGCATCCAGGGCGCGACAGAGGACTCCGTTGCCGCCATCAAGGAGATTTCAGGCACGATCGAAAAGCTGGCTGAGATTTCCTCGGCGATCGCCGCTGCCGTGGAGCAGCAGGGCGCGGCCACGCAGGAAATCTCGCGCAACGTGCAGCAGGCCGCAGCGGGAACGCAGATGGTCTCCGCCAACATCACGGACGTACAACGCGGCGCGACGGAGACGGAGACCGCCTCGTCGCACGTTCTCGCCGCGGCGCAGTTGCTGTCGGGCGACAGCAACCGCCTGAAGGTCGAGGTCGCCAAATTCCTCGAGTCGGTACGCGCCGCGTAGTGCTCAACTCCCTGTTGGAGCGGCCGGCGCAACTGGCGCCGCCGCTTGCCTGCGGAACAGGATCCGCTGGTACAGCCAGCCGATCGCCACCAGCACCAGGCCAAGGCACATGAAGGACAGCGCGCGATAGACGCCTGTCAGCGTCGACATGTCGATCAGGAAGGCCTTCAGGATCGTCAGTGCGATGACGACTGCCGAGGCCAGTCGCGCGCGTTGCGAATTGACGAGAATGCCGATGCCGAGCAGCACGACGCCGAACGCGAGATATGCGATCGAGTAGGTATACTGTTCGGCACCGGTGGTCGGGCCGACGGCAATCGCCGGGCCGTGATAGATTCGCCTGATCTCGAACGTCACATAGGCTAGCGCGAGAACGAGCGCTGCCCCTGCGATCGTGTTGGCGTAGGCGACCGGACGGTGGCCAGCCACGGAGTAGGACAATAGCAGCGCGAGCACCGCGGGCAGGGCGTAGCCAAGCAGCAAAAGGTTGATGACGACACCGCCGACATCGATCCAGCTGAGCATCGGGTTCTCAAGCAACAGCAGGCCGAACAGTGTCGCGAGTCCGGCAAACGCTGTGAGCAGGATCGCGCCCGCGTTGTGAATGACGCTGCCGGTGCGGATGCGCAGGCGCTCCAGTCCGATTGCCATGGCAAGCGCGACGCAGACTTGCAATGCCACCTCGGTGAGGCCGGCGCTCTGGCGATAGACGTCGCCATTGTTGACGGCGTGGCGGATTTCCATGAAGGCCAGCAGCACCGTGAAGAGGATCGCCGCCGATTCAACGGTCCGCAGCGGCGCATCATCGCCGCCGCGGCGCAGCAGGATGCTGCCCGCCCAGAACGATGCCGCCGGAATGCCATAGCCCCACAACAGCCAGTTGAAGATCGGCGTGGTGCCGACGGCCTGGCCGACGATGCGCGGCTCGTAGCCGATGCGCAGCACGACGATGCCGGCGAGAACGGCCGCGAGCATGCGCAGGAACGGAATCGGCCGCTGCGTCGAGATCCAGGCGGTGCCGGCCGACATCAGAGCCAGGGCGATGGTCAGCCAGCCTTTTTCCAGTGCAAAGGTGAGCGCCAGCGCCAGCGCTGCGAGGGTGCCGGTCGCAAACAGCGCGATTGAAGCCTGCAATCCGGGACGGTCCTCGCGCTTGGAGAGGATCTCGGTCGCGGCGGCATACGCTGCGGCCAGCACCACTGCGAGAACCGCAAACGGAATAGAGCGATCGAGATGCGCGATGCGAGCGTAGAGCGCGACGAGAAGCGCCAGCGGCGTAAAGGCCGCCGCAGCCGACCAGATCACCGGTATGACTGCTCCCGCGGAGCGACCTTGCGCGAGGAATCCCGCCACGCCAAAGCCTGCGGCGAAGATCGCGGCTGCTATCAGGTGCAGCGACACCGATCCATCCGTGGCGCTCGGTCCTATGCCCTGCAACGGACCGCCGGGCAGCACCAGCATATCGGGATTGGCGCGAATGGCCCATTCGGCGAACACGACAAAGACCAGTGCTGCGGCGGCGCCGACAGCGCCGGCTGCGGCATCGCTGCGCCAGGCGACGACAATGCTGCCGGCCACCAGCAAGCCGAACACGATCATGGCCGTATCGGCATGAAAACTGTTCAGCACGATCAACATCGCGCCGAGCAGATAGGCCGCCAGCGAGCCGGATGAGATCGGCTCGACCTGGCCTTCATCCGCGGGCGGGCCGAACATGAAGCCGCATACCACGAGCAGCGCGGCGAGAACGAAACCGGCGAGCACGTGGAACGCATGCGGGCCGACCATCGAGGGGCCGCATTGCAGGCAGGGGAAGGTCCACAGCAGCGCGAATACGATCGTCGTGACCGCGAGCCAGCGCCACAGCCGGACGCGCGCCAGGCCAAAGGCCGCCGCGGTGACGATCGCGAGATAGATGTAGAGCGCCCAGAAATCCGGCTTGCCGGACGAGACCAGAATGGGCGTGACGAAGGCGCCAACTACGCCGAGGCCGGCGAGCGCCGGGCCGTGCAGCAGCGCCGCGGCCAGCGTGCCCATCGCGACCAGACCGAGCAGGACGAACGCGGTCGCAGGCACCAGGAAGTCGTAGAGCGCATAGGCGGCATACACCGTGGCAAACGCCACTGCCGTGCCTGCAGCGGTCAGGATGGCCGGGATATTGGCGATCGGCAGCGCGGCGATGGAAGACACGCTCTCCTTGCGACGCGTCCATTCGCCGGCCAGCAGCAGGGCCAGCGCGAACAGGCCGCCGAGCATGGTGCGCACGCCGGGGCCAAGCAGGCCGGCCTCGATCGAATAGCGCACCATGAAGAAGCCGCCGAGCGCGAGCGTCAGCCCGCCGATCCACACCACCCAGCGAGTGCCGACGGTTTCCTCGAATCCGCGATCGGGCTGCGGCGGGAGCGGGGGCGGTGGTGCCGCCCCGCCTGGGGCAGCCTGAGCCTGGGGATCGCTGAGCGGAACGGGCGCGATGGATTCGACCTCGGGAAGGATGGGCGGTGGTGTTGGAGTGGCCCCGGTCTGAGCCGGCGGCAGGCTCTGCTCAAATGCTTCAAACGGCGTGAGCGGCGGCGGCATGGGCGCAGCGGCGGCCCCCGGCGCGGCCTGTATCGCCTCCAGGCGCTGGCGCAATTCCGCCACCTGGTTCATGGCCTTTCGCGCGAAAATCAGGGCCATGATTGCGATTACGAGCGCGAAGAAAACGAAGGGGTCGTCGAACATCAGGCCTCCGGGCGGGCGCGTCAGGGCGTTAACCGGCCACGTCCGCAGCCCGGTTGCAATCCTGTGTGCGCCGTTATCAGCTAAAAGTTCAAATTCGACGCTAGTCCAGATCGAGCTGGAACGGCCGGCCTTCGACCATCATGCTGCCCGGGCCCATCTCATCCAGCGCGCGCAGCATCCGCCCCTCGCGCCGCAGCGCCTTGTCGGCGAGGCTGACGATCAGCCGGTTGGGGGAGGCGATCGGCGAGCGGGCGCGAATCTGCCGGGCGATCTCGATCTCGTCGCGATGCGGATTGAGCGCGCAGGCCGCGGCAAAGGCGCTCGCCGTCGAGCGGCTGATGCCGGCATAGCAGTGCACCACCATCGGCGCGCTGCGGTCCCAGCTCCGAACGAAATCCAGCACCCTTTCGATATGATGATCCGCCGGTGCAACAAAGCCGTCCATGTGCTCGGTAATGTCGTCCATCGATACTTTCAGGTGGTTGGCTTCAAGCACCGAAGCCGGACGCAGCACCTGATCGACGTTGGCCATCACGGTCAGAATGTGGCTGGCGCCGGTGGCTCGCACGGTCTCGGGAAGTGCGGCAAGCGAACAGACGTGAAGCATGACAATCCTTCGAAGCGTTCCCTGGCAAGCTTTTGTCGCGATTATAGCCCGCTGACAGAGCGGTGAAAGCAGGTTTGGGACGGGCAATCAACCGAGTAGCAGGTTGAATCGCGCCAAATACTGCTTCTCGGCCCGGGCTGCGGTCCAAGGCGTCAGATAATCGCGCACGGTGGATTCCGGCAGGCCGGGGTCCCTGCCGAACAGGCGCTTTGCCTCGCTTTCCGAAAATCCGGCCAGAAGGGTGGCTTCGAGATAGGCGGCGCCACGATCGGCCGCCTTGATGGCCTTGGTGACCTCGTCAGCCAGAACCGCCGGCAGGCCGAAGCGAACATGGATCGCGGCGAGCAGGCGTTTTTCCACGACCTTGTAGTCGCCGCCGAGCACAGCCTTGAACGGTGAGATCATGTCGCCGATGACATACTCCGGCGCGTCGTGCAGCAGCGCAGCGAGCCGGAAGTGATTGTCGACTCGAGGCATCTGCTCGCGCATCACGGTTTCCACCAGCAGCGTGTGCTGCGCCACCGAGAAAATATGTGCGCCGCTGGTCTGTCCGTTCCAGCGTGCGACGCGCGCCAGGCCATGGGCGATGTCAACGATCTCGATATCGAGCGGGGAGGGGTCCAGCAGATCGAGCCGCCGCCCCGACAGCATCCGCTGCCAGGCGCGGGTCGTGATGCTCGACGGCTTTCGCTGCGTCATTTGGCCTTGAGGCGGGGCTTGCGAAGTTTGCCGCTGCAGCTCTCGTGGCAGAAGCACGTGACCAGATGGTCGTTGACCATGCCGGTCGCCTGCATGAAGGCATAGACGATGGTCGGTCCGACAAATTTGAAGCCGCGTGCGCCGAGCTCCTTTGAAATCTTGACCGAGACCGGCGTCGAGGCCGGCACGCTGGCCGTAGTCTTGAACTGATTTACGATCGGCTTGCCGTCGACGAAGTCCCACAGGAATTTTGAGAAGCCCGCGCCCTCTTCCATGATCTTCAGATAGGCCTTGGCGCTACTGACGGCGCCCTCGATCTTGGCGCGGTTGCGCACGATGCCGGCGTCGTTCATCAGCGCGTGGACCTTCTTGTCGCTGTAGCGCGCGATCTTTTCCGGTTGGAAATCGTCGAAGGCTTTGCGGAAGTTGTCGCGCTTGCGCAGGATCGTGATCCACGACAGCCCTGCCTGAAAGCCATCGAGGATCAGCTTTTCATAAAGCGCCCGATCGTCATATTCGGGCACGCCCCATTCGGTGTCGTGATAGGCGAGGTAAAGCGGATCTTCGCCGGGCCAGGGGCACCGCGTCTTGCCGTCGGCGTGCAGTCGCGCGGCAGATTTACTCATAGGACATTGCTCATGCGACGGTCTGCTTCGGTGGGAGGCGAACGTCGTTCGGATCGGTCAGGCGGATCGCAAGGCCACCGGCCGTCAATGATAGTCCGGCATCAAGCGCATCGGCAACGCGGTCGATCCGAACCAGCGCGAGGCCATGGCCGCCGGCGGTCGATCCCATGGTGCCGACCTGCTTGTCGCCGGCCAGAACGGCAACGCCGGTTTCGGGCGAAAAGTCTTCGAGCGTGACGCGCACGATCCGCGTGCGCGCGGTGCCGCGATGCTGCATCCGCGACACCACCTCCTGGCCGACATAGCAGCCTTTGTCGAAATCGACGCCGTGCAGGCGATCCATATTGGTCTCGTGCGGAAAGGCGTCGCTGTACATGAAATCGAGCCCGCCGCGCGGCACACCCAGCGCGATGCGATGGGCCTCATAGGCATCGCTGCCAACGAGGTCGGCGCCGATCAGGTCGGCCACCTTCTGCTTGAGCTCTTCGGGCACGAGAATACGCCAGCCCAAAGTTTCATGCCGCGGATCGGCAAACGCCAGATCGGGCTTCGTCGCGGGCTCGCCGTCCCATGCCGCCAGCACGCCCATGCCGTCTGAGATATTCTCCACCGCGACCTTGGCGCGCAGCTTGTAGAAACCGAGCTTATCGGCAAGGTTCTGCGCCAGCGCGCGGGGCGCGTCGATCAGGAAGCCGCCGCCATGGCCGGCCGGAGCTTCGGTGATGAGGAAGTCGGTCGTGATCTTGCCCTGCGGCGTGAGCAGCGCGCCAAACCGGCCAAGTCCGGGCTGCAGCAGCGTGACGTCTGTGGTGACGAGGCCGTTGAGGAAGTTGCGGGCATCCTCGCCCGTGACCTTCACCACGCCCCTATCAGGAAGAAACGCTGCTTTCATAAGCTAAATCGGCCTCTTTTGACGTTGTTTTCAAGTTCCTGGGAAAACGCAGGTGACGGATATCCCATGCGAAGTTAAGGCGCTAAGGTGCCGCCAACAAGGCCTGTGCGTAAGCCTAAAGCAGGCGTCGAGGACCGATGAATCAACGATTTGATACCATTCTAAAATCCGGCACCGTGGTCAATCAGGATGGCGAGGGCATCCGCGACATCGGCATCTCCAACGGCCGGATCGCCGCGATCGGCGGGCTCGGACAGGCTTCTGCCGCCGAGACGATCGACTGCAAGGGCCTGCACATCCTGCCCGGCGTGATGGATACGCAGGTGCACTTCCGCGAACCCGGGCTGACGCACAAGGAGGACCTCGAGACCGGTTCGCGCAGCGCCGTGATGGGCGGCGTCACCGCTGTTTTCGAGATGCCGAACACCAATCCGCTCACGGTCACCGAGGAGGCGTTCACCGCCAAGATCAAGGCCGGCCATCATCGCATGCATTGCGATTTTGCGTTCTTTATCGGTGGCACGCGCGAGAACGTGAACCATCTGCCTGAGCTGGAGCGCGCGGAAGGCTGCGCCGGCGTCAAGGTGTTTATCGGCTCTTCCACTGGCGCGCTGCTGGTCGAAGACGATGAAAGCCTTCGACGCATCTTCCAGGTGATCCGCCGCCGCGCAGCCTTTCACGCCGAGGACGAATACCGCCTCAACGAGCGCAAGCCGCTGCGCATCGAGGGCGATCCGCGTTCGCATCCGGTGTGGCGCGACGAGACGGCCGCGCTGATGGCGACGCAGCGGCTGGTCAATCTTGCGCGCGAAACGGGAAAGCGCATTCACGTGCTGCACATCTCGACCAAGCAGGAGATCGATTACTTACGCGAGCACAAGGATGTCGCCTCCTGTGAGGCGACGCCGCACCATCTCACCATGGCGGCGCCCGAATGCTACGACCGGCTCGGGACGCTTGCGCAGATGAACCCGCCGGTGCGTTCGGCCGATCACCGCGACGGCATCTGGCGCGGCATCGAGCAGGGCATCATCGACGTGCTTGGCTCCGACCACGCGCCGCACACGCTGGAGGAAAAGGCGAAGACCTATCCGGCTTCGCCCTCGGGCATGACGGGGGTGCAGACGCTGGTGCCGTTGATGCTCGACCACGTCAATGCCGGGCGGCTGTCGCTGGCGCGCTTCGTCGATCTGACCAGCGCTGGTCCCGCGCGCCTGTTCAACATTGCCTGTAAGGGCCGCATCGCGGCCGGTTACGACGCCGACTTCACCATCGTCGATCTCAAGCGGAGCGAGACCATCACCAACAAGTGGGTGGCCTCGCGGGCGGGGTGGACGCCCTATGACGGCATGCGCGTTACCGGCTGGCCGGTCGGCACCTTCGTGCGCGGCAAGCGCGTGATGTGGCAGGGTGAGCTCACGACGCCTTCAACCGGCGAGCCGGTGCGGTTCCTGGAGACGTTGAAGGCGTAGTTCGGAGCTCGTTCCAAACCAACGGGTGTCGTCGCCCGGCTTGACCGGGCGATCCAGCATTCCAGAGGCGTTTGTAATTCGATCGAGAAGCCGCAGCGTACTGGTCACCCGCCGGAGCCTGTCATTGGGCGCGCATTCGCGCGACCCGGTGGCGGGTGACGACATCTGGAGTTGCCGCTACTGCTTCGCCAGCTTCAGCGAAAATTCGCCGTTGCGCACGCGCGCCGGCAGTCCTTCCGCAAACTTCGCCACCGCATCCTCGCCGTAGGTCGAGACTAGTTCGGCCAGCGCCGTGAACAGGCTCGCCTGCGCGAGGCAGTCGCCGTCGACGCCATCGTGCCGCGCTTCCGCCCAGGCTTCGCTCAGGTAGCTGAGGGCAGTCTGCTTCTGTTCGAGATCGGGAAGCGGGTCTTGGGCGATCGAAAAGGCAGCTGGGCGGCTCATGAACTCAACGAAAATCTGCGCGCGAACCAGGGCGGATCGCATCCTGACGCAATAAGCTGTAGCACGCGGTGCTGACGCGCCTAGCCACATCTTTAGGAAAGGTTAACAGGCCTGCGCGAATTTCAGGCAGGGCCCACGCAGGTTCCACCGATCTTAGGAAATGCAGTCCAGGATCGCTCCCGGCGTCGCGCAGACATGGTGCGCGCCGGCGCTGAGCAGTTCGTCCCGGCTGCCGTAGCCGTAGAGCACGCCGATGCCTTTCATGCCGTTGTTTTTAGCGCCGACCATGTCGTGGCTGCGGTCGCCGATCATCAGGGTCTTGGCCGGATCGACCGAAACTTGCTTCAGCGCGTATTCGAGCAGATGCGACTTGTCCACACGGGTGCCATCAAGTTCGGAACCGAAGACGCGCTCGAAGTGACCGCGCAGGCCGAAATGATCGACGATGCGCTCGGCGAATACGTGCGGCTTGCTGGTCGCGACAAACAGCCGGTGGCCAGAGGCGCACAGCGACGTCAGCAGATTGCCAATACCATCGTAGACGCCGTTCTCGTAGAGGCCGATGTCGGAAAATCGCTCGCGGTAGAGCGCCACCGCGCGGTCGGCGGCGTGATCGGCGCCGAGCAGTCGCACGAAGCTGGCGCGCAGCGGAGGGCCAATGCACCAGGTCAGTTCGTCCTCGGTCGGAATATCAGGATGATCAAGCCTTTGCAGTGCGTATTGAATCGAACGGGTGATGCCCGGCTTCGGATCCGTCAGCGTGCCATCGAGGTCGAAATAGATCGCGTCCATTTCTTCAGTTTGCGTAGCGCGCGGTCAGGTCGCGCGAAATTTTTGAGCCTTCCTCAATATATCTGCGGATCGCAACCGATGCAGCCGGCGTGCAGGTCCGGTAGGTCTGCTGAAAACCGTTATAGCCGCGATTGAAGCCGGCAATCATGCGGGCGCGGCGGTCGCCGGAGGGGGTTTCGGCGTCGATCAACGCCTGCATCTCGTTGCGCCATTTCGCCCCTTCATTGGCGCCGCAGATGCCCCGGAGGTAGTGCAGGGTGCCGAGAATCTCGGCCAGCCGCTGCAGCTCGCCGTCAAACGGCGCGGCGGCGTCCTGGGCGCGTGCGGGGGCCAGATGGCATGCCGAAACGAGGATGAGGGCGGCGAGAGCGTGCTTGAGCATTTGAGGGCCATATGCCCCCTCACGGCGTCCGAGGCAAGGCGGGAGGGACCGCCTAGACCAGCTTCCGGGCGGCCTCGATGACCTCCAGAAGACCGCCGGTGACCTTGAGATCACCGAGCTCACCAGGCGCCAGCCATTTGAAGTCGTCGTGCTCGTCGTTCAGGACCGGCTCCCGGGCCACCCATCGCGCCGCGAACGACATGATCAGGTAATGGCCGCCGCCGGACGCCCCCGGCAGCACCTCTCGCCAGCCGGCAAGCCCCAGAATCTCGATTCTCAAGCCGGTTTCCTCGTCCACCTCGCGGTGCAGCGCGGCGTGCAGCGATTCGCCGAATTCGACCCGGCCGCCGGGAAGGGAGTAGAAGCCCTTGCCGGGCGAACGGGCGCGGCGGACCAGGAGGACCTTGCCGTCACGGAAGATCGCGCCGCTGACGGCGAGCTGTGGGTGGGTCGGGTG
>NZ_JAGKJK010000014.1 GCF_020329435.1 Bradyrhizobium hereditatis
AAACAGGAGCGAGCATTCCACACCGGACGTCGTGCAGAGGATGCAGAGGCGGCTCTTGAACAACATCGCCCTTGAAGTTGCCAAGCTCGAGACTGCGATCGTAGCCATGGTCAAGGCGACGCCGCATTTTGCCGAGCTCGCCGAGATCATTGAGAGCGTGCCGGGGCTCGGCAGGATCACGTCCGCTGGTCTGATCGCGGCGATGCCTGAACTCGGCCAGGTCAGCAACGAGATCGCCGCGGCCCTGTTGGGGGTGGCTCCTTATGATGACGATAGCGGCCGACGTCACGGGCAGTGCCAAATCAACGGCGGGCGCCGCAAGATCCGCAACCTGTTCTATATGGCGTGTCTCGGGGCCGCGACCCAGCACAATCCCGTGCTCAAGGCGTTCTATGCCCGCCTGATCGCGAAGGGAAAGGAGCCCAAAGTTGCGCTCACCGCCTGCATGCGCAAGCTCATCGTCATCGTGAACACCATGATCGCACGGCGCCAGAAATGGGATGCTAACCGTTACAACCTGAGCAATCCCGCTCGGCTTCCGCCGAGCGCATGCCCAGCCAAATGACCGGTGAGCGGACGGGGTCAAGGCCGTCAGCCGCCGGAGGCGGTGGCGCGTAGCGCCAGCCTTGAGCCTGGCCGATTACCGGTCTACGAAAAACACAGTTGCTCCCTGGTGAACGGCTTTATTGCCACCATCGCCCGCGAAAACTTAGCTCTCGCGGACTTAACGCCAGCACCGCGGCATCAGAACCACACGACTTCGCCGTACGCCTCCGGCGCGCAACGTCTCTCGCGCGATCCGCGTCCATCGCATCTCAGCGCGCGTTCGTGACGTGGCCGCCGCCCCTCATCTTGCGGTGAGACGAGCGGAGTTATGCGACTGATTTGGGTGAAAACGGAAGCGGAATATTTTTGCTTCCGGGGCTTGACGTGATTTCTGAAAATCAGAAGTGATTTGCCTATCGGGCAACCACATCACCGATGCCGTAGGGTGGGCAGAGCGCGAGCGTGCCCACCGTCAGGCCATTCGATCGGTGTTGGATGGTGGGCACGTCGCTTGCGCTCCTTTGCCCACCCTGCGATTTTTCATTCAACGTCGCTCAATGCCGGAAATGCCTGACGCCGGTGAACACCATCGCGATGCCGTGGTCGTCGGCAGCCTTGATCACTTCGTCATCGCGCACGGAGCCGCCGGGCTGAATCACGGCTGTGGCGCCGGCTTCGATGCAGGCCAGCATGCCGTCGGCGAAGGGGAAGAACGCATCCGATGCAACGACCGAGCCTTTTGTGAGCGGCTCGGCAAGTTGCAGCTCGGCCGCGGCATCGAGCGCCTTGCGCGCGGCGATGCGTGCGGAATCGACCCGGCTCATCTGGCCCGCGCCGATGCCGACGGTCGCGAGACCCTTGGCGTAGATGATCGTGTTCGACTTGACATGCTTGGCGACGCGGAAGGCGAACTTGAGATCGCGCAACTCAGCATCCGTCGGCGCGCGCTTGGTCACGACCTTGAGCGACATGTCGTCGATCACGGCATTGTCGCGGCTCTGCACCAGAAGGCCGCCGGCAACGGTCTTGGCTGTCAGACCCGCCGTGCGCGGATCCGGCAGCCCGTCGGCCAGCAAGAGCCGAAGGTTCTTCTTGGCCGCAACGATCTTGATCGCGTCTTCGGTTGCATCGGGCGCGATGATCACTTCGGTGAAGATTTCGGTGATGGCGCGGGCCGAATCCGCATCGAGCGTGCGGTTGAGCGCCACGATGCCGCCGAAGGCGGAGGTGGAATCGCAGGCGAGCGCGCGGCGATAGGCGGTGATGAGGTCGGGCCCTTCGGCGACGCCGCAGGGATTCGCGTGCTTCACGATCACGCAAGCCGCGGTGCGCTGGGGGTCGAATTCGCCGATGCACTCATAGGCCGCATCGGTGTCGTTGATATTGTTGTAGGAGAGCTCCTTGCCCTGCAGCTGCCGCGCGGTCGAGACGCCGGGCCGCTTGTCCGGCGTGGCGTAGAACGCCGCTTTCTGGTGCGGGTTCTCGCCATAGCGCAGCGACTGGATCAGCCGGCCGCCGAAAGCACGGAAATCCGGCGCGTCGGTCTCGTTCTGCGCCGCGAACCAGTTCGAGATCGCGGCATCATAGGCGGCGGTGCGGGCATAGGCCTTGGCGGCGAGGCGGCGGCGCAGCGCGAGCTTGGTCGCGCCCTTGTTGGCGGCGAGCTCATCGAGCACGGCCTGATAATCCTGCGCCTCGACGACCACGGCGACGTCGTCGTGGTTCTTGGCCGCTGCGCGGATCATAGCGGGACCGCCGATGTCGATGTTCTCGATGCACTCCTCGAAATCAGCGCCTTTGTCGACGGTTGCCTCGAACGGATAGAGATTGACGACCAGCAGATCGATCGGCGCGATGCCGTGCGCCTTCATCGCCTCGGCATGTTCCTTGTTGTCGCGGATCGCGAGCAGGCCGCCGTGCACTCTCGGGTGCAGGGTCTTGATCCGGCCGTCCATCATTTCGGGAAAGCCGGTCAGTTCCGAGACGTCTTTGACGGGTAGCCCGGCCGTGGCGATCGCCTTCGCGGTGCCGCCGGTAGAGACGAGCTCCACGCCATGGCCAGCGAGCGCCGTGGCGAATTCGATGAGGCCGGTCTTGTCGGAAACGGAAAGCAGAGCGCGGGTTACGCGGCGGGTCGTATCAGTCATGGGCAAGGTCCTCTGTCAGGGGATGCTTATGCCCAGGCGTGCGGCGATTGTTCCCGCGCTTCCCGATGGTGCTCCATCCAAAGTCGCCAGTCGCGCGAGAGGGCGCTGGTTAGCAGCTTTTGACTGACTTCACAATGACGGTTTCGAGCGCCTTCGTAGCTTTTGGGCGTAATGGGCGCACATTGACTAAGCACGGGAGCTGCGTTCCCTCCCCCCTTGCGGGGTCCGAGACGAGCGAAGCTCGCTCGTGGGTTAGGGAGAGGGGTGGCGGCAACGGCGGTGTGCGTTGCTTAATCACCATCATACCGGTCTAACCGGTCGGCAATTCGCCCGGTCGGTGTTCGTGGCTTACCCCTCTCCCTAACCCACGAGCGAGCTTCGCTCGTCTCGGACCCCGCAAGGGGGGAGGGAGCTCACCGCCCGTGGGGCGAGGCATCTAAAGCAATGACGAGCAGCTAAAGCGGCAGTTCCGGCTCGCGGCGGGCGCTGCGCCGCGCGTTGGTCGTGGCGGCTGACGCGCTCGAGCGGACAAAGCTCCAGCGGATCGAGGAGGCGTGGCGGGAGTCCTGCCGGATCACGATCTGGGCGGTGCGGCGCGGGCCGTCATTGCCGGCGAGAAACACGCTGTCCTCGAGGTCGACCTTGTCGTCGAGCGCCTCGAAGGTCCAGACGTCGCGGTTGGGCAATACCAGCATGACGCCGCGCGCGTCGCTGAGGCGGCTCGCCTTCACGGCGGGATGCAGATGAAAGCGCAGCGCAAAATCGGTCGCGCCCTTGATGCGCGCGCCCGGCGCCGGCGACACGGTGTCCTCGCCGTCAAGCCGTCCACCGTCCTGCGAGATCATCAGTACCCGCCGATGCAGGATGCCGAAGCGCGCGACATAGCCGTCCTGCGAGGCGGTCAGGAGATCGCCGTCGGCCACCGCCTCGCGGTAGCTTTCCACATTGGCCGGACCGCTGACGATCGGCGAACCCTGTAGGAGGCGTTTCATCGCCGACAATTCGACGAACTGGCAGGACGACGTGTCGTGATAGGTCAGCGTCGAATGCGCCATCGTGCTGCGGGCAAAGGTACGCCAGTTGTCACGACCGGTCGAGGGCATGCCGCAATTGACGACGATGCGGCTCGCGCCCGACGACAATTCGAACGAGAGACAGCCGGCGTGGGCTTCCTGGCTGACATTCGGCGGCGGCGGCGGGCCGGTATCGATGATGACCGTCGTGGTGCCGGCATCGAGGCGCTGGAAGCCGGTATGTGGCATGCTCGCCATCGGCACGCCATGCGTGTCGTCATAGGCCAGCAGCGTCGCCACCAGATCCGAAGGCGCGTTGCTCATGCCGTTGAACAGCGCAAAACTGCCGTCGCCATGACGGAAGAAGCGCAGCATCGGCATCATGCGATCGATCGCGTTCAAGAGCGCCGGCGGCGGCGCGATGTTGCGGGCGGCAAAAGTCTGGCGCAGCGGCAGCAGGTCGCTGAGCAGCTCGACCAGCGCGCCGGGATTGCGCGAGATGTGCCCGCCGTCGGGCAGGATCTGGCGCTGCAATTCGTCGGACAGGCGCCGCGTGGCAGCGCGGATGTGACGCGCCTGGTTGGCAAGGCACAGCGAGGCGTAGCACAGCGCGATCAGCACCTGCAGCCGCGGCACGCCGTCAACGATGTCGAACATCGCATAGCGCAAATAGCGAATCTCGCGAGTCAGCCCGCGCAGATATTTGCGATAGAATTTTCCATCGGTGTCGCCAAGTACCAGCGGCGCCTGCGACAACAGCGAGATCACGCGGCGCGCCAGCACGTCCGGGCGGCGCTCCAGCGGCCGCTTGCGCGCGGGATTGGAGATCCAGTCGTCGACCAGCGAGCGCGCATTGGCGCGGGTCAGCGCGGTGTCGGCGGCGCGCAGGTGCCGCAGCCAGCCAAAGCCGAGCAGGGCGGCTTCCCAGTCTTCCGACGGCGGTTCGAGATCGAAAATCGAGCGGCCATGGCAGGTCACGATCTTGCCGGCGAACACGAAGCGGCCGGCATAGATCTCGGCGGCGCGGGTGGCGTCGGCGGTACGCAGGTCATGCGGCGCGATGATCAGCCGGTCGGCGCGCCCGGGCCACAGCCGCGACACCGCCACCGTCGCTCCGGTCGCGCGCGCGATCACGGTCCGCGCCGAGCGGCTCATGATAAGCGTCGAGATGCGTCTGCGTTGAGCGACCGACACGCCGTGCCTTGGAAAGGGAGGGAGGGGTATTCTGGCGAATCCTTTTAATCCGGAAACGCCGGGATGGCACCATCTTGAAAAGCCACGAATCACCCGAGGGGCGGGCCGGGAAATTCCATTTAAAATCAGGACGATTTAACCAGACGCGCCGCGTAAAATCCATCCAGCCCGCCGAGCCGGGGGTCGGAATGGGGCAAATGGCAGGGCAGGGTGCGCAAATCGCCTGACGCGGTCAGGATTTCGCTGAGGCCTGCCACCTCCTCGGCCCCGATTGGGGCGCGGTGCACGCCGGGCTCAGTGGCCAGCAGGGAAGCGACAGCCTGCTCGCCTTCCTCGGGCTCCAGCGAACAGGTGCAATAGACCAGCGTTCCGCCTGGCTTGAGCAGGGCGACCGCCTTCTGCAGCAATCGCTTCTGCAGCGCCGTGAGCGCCGCAATATCGGCTTCCTGACGCAGCCAGGCGACGTCGGGATGGCGGCGGATGGTGCCGGTCGAAGTGCAGGGCGCATCCACCAGCACGCCGTCATAACCGCCATTGCCGCCGCCTTGCCATTCGGCAGCATCGGCCACCACATTATCGGCCTGCAGCGAGAGTCGCGCCAGATTGTCGCGCAGCCGCGCCATGCGCGCCGGCGAGCGATCGACCGCGGTTACGCGCGCGCCGGCCTGCGCCAGTTGTGCGGTCTTGCCGCCCGGCGCGGCACAGAGGTCGACAATGGATTTGCCGGCGACGTCGCCGAACAGCCGCGCCGGCAGCGCGGCGGCGGCATCCTGCACCCACCATTGTCCTTCGGAGAAGCCCGGCAGCATCGTCACCGAACCCTGCAGCAGGGTACGCACCGTCCCGGTAGGCAAGGTCTCGCCATGCAGGCGGCTCGCCCATTGCGGCGCGTCTGATTTCACAGTGATGTCGAGCGATGGCTCGTTGCCGATGGCGCGCGCCATTTCACGCGCGGTTACCTCGCCGTAAGTGCTGATCCAGCGCGCCAATAGCCACGGCGGAATGTCCAGCGTCTGCGATTTGACTTCTTCGATCAGCGGTTGTCCCTCGCGGGCGCAACGGCGTAGCACGGCGTTGACGAGGCCGGCATATTTGGCGGCGCGCCGGTCCGATTGCACCAGTCGCACCGAGAGGTCGACGGCGGCATGATCGGGCACATCCATCCAGAGAATCTGCGCCGCACCGATCAACAGCGCGCTCTGCGCGCGCGGCGCATCCGTCGGAATGCCGCGATCGAGCAGGCGTGAGAGCAAATGGCCGAGCGTGCCGAGCCGCCGCAGGATGGTAGCTACCAGGCGGCGCATCAATGCGCGGTCGCGATCGGCGAGCGCCTTCAATCCGGGATGGGCGCCTGCGCCGTCGAGCTGATCGTCGAGCGTGCGACGCTTGTGCAGCACGCCGTCGAGGATGTCAGCCGCGATCCGTCGCGCCGCGAGGCCGGGCACTTCTGAAGGTACTGCGAATCTTGAAGTGGGCATGAGGCAGGAATGTCTCGGAAGGCGGAAAGGTTTCGGCTCATGCCATGGACAATGAACAACTCGTGTGCCATGCGAATATGCCAAATGTAAGAATCGCCACAGACAATTTTGCGAATGTGATGTCATCTGCGCGCTCATCCCGTGCTATGGGAGGGTTGCGATGACCGACAATTCCTCAACTGCCGCGCCCGTCGCGGAACGCAAGAAGCTGACGCCTGCGGCCGAGCGCGCGCTCGCCGAGGCGGAAGCACGCCGCAAGGCTGCGGAGGCCAGCGCCACCACGCTGCAGAGGGAATTCCAGGGGCCGAAGGGTCTGGAACCGACCCGCTACGGCGATTGGGAGCGAAACGGGATCGCCTCGGATTTTTAAGCGATATTTTTGAGGGGCGCTGGCCCTTGCCGGATGACCCGACTCAGCTCTTAGTCGGGCATATGCCCTCCTATGAGCGAATGAATCCATATCGGCGCCGCCGTCCAGGTCGCCGCTTGATTTCGGCGGCGCTGCCATGGGTGTTCGTGGCGTGCGTGGCGGCGGCAAGCAATCTGCCAATGCGCCAATGGATCGACTGGCCATGGTCGCGTCCCGCCGACAGCCAGGCCGCGCGTGATGCAGAGACGATCTTGAAGCGTGCGGGAAGCCCGGACACCCGCCATGCCGTCGACGTGATCCGCACGATTGATGGCGATACCTTCGAGGCGCGGGTTCATCTGGAAGGCGGTGTTGATCTCAACACGCGGATCCGCCTGCGCGGCATCGATGCGCCGGAGTTGAAGGCATCTTGCCCGCAGGAGCTGCAGATGGCGGAAACCGCGACGGGCGCGTTGCGCGCATTGCTCGGCGAAGGCGACGTCCGGATCTTCAATATCGGGCCGGACAAATATGCCGGCCGCGTTGTCGCTGATGTCGCGACGCGGCGTACCGGAAATGTTTCGACGGCGATGATCAGCGCAGGCTATGTCCGCAGCTATGGCGGCGGGCATCGAAACAGCTGGTGCGCGAACGCGAGCCAAGCACTGCCGAAATGAAAGAGCCGCGCGAATCGCGCAGGCCTTGTTTTCAATTCAAGCGCAGATCAGTGAGTGACGGTCACGGTCGTTCCGACCGATACGCGCTGATAGAGATCGGTGATGTCTGCGTTGAGCATCCGAATGCAACCATAGGATACGAAGCCGCCGACCGAGTTCGGCACGTTGGTGCCGTGAATCGCATACTCGCCGCCGGCCAGCGTCAGCGCCGCGACGCCCATCGGGTTGCGGGGCGAGCCGCCGGGGATGACGTCGGGCATGTCGGGCTTGTCGCGCTTGACTACGCTCGGCGGCGACCAGGCCGGGTTGAGGTACTTGCCGTCGATCTTGGTAGTGCCGGACCACTGCTTGCCGGCCTTGCCGACGCCGACGGGATAACGCATGGCGAGGCCGGATTCGAGAATGAGATAGAGGCGTCGCTCACTGGTCTTCACCACGATCGTGCCGGGCGCGTAATCACCGCTGACCCCGACCAGTTCCGGCCGCGCCTGCGCCGCCGACGACATCATGCTGCTCGCACCGATGGTGGCGGCCAACGCCACTGCAATGTTCTTCAACATGCCCCAGCTCCACTTGCCCGCTCCCGCTCAGGGGGTCCTCAAAATATCCTTTTCAAGCCTGACGGCCCGTAGTCTCGCCGGCGCATTGTTAGTCGCGCGGACTCACCGGCTGGTTTCATGCCGGCCTTTCGAGGCCCGTTTCGCTGGGCGGAACAAAGAAAATGTTTGAAATAAAGTAAATGACCGGAAAACAACACATGGCCGCGGAATGGTCAGCGAGGTTGGCCCACCACTGACAATTGCGTGAGTGTGAGGGATTTGGCGTCAGGCTCTGCGCTTGCTGTCCCGTGCATCAATGCCTTCGTCACCGCGCCAAAGGCGTGGGTGCCCGGGCATAGGCGAGCGGAAGCGACGCCGTCCTTTGGACGGCTATGCCGGCCACGACGGCGTAGGAAGCTTGGCCGCCTCCGACGCCGGAGTGCAAGCGTGAGGTGCGCCAGCCTACGCCGGCGCGCTCTTCTTGTTCTGCCGGTTCTTGACGAGATCGTCGACCACGGCGGGATCGGCGAGCGTCGAGGTGTCGCCGAGGCTGGACGGCTCGTCTTCGGCGATCTTGCGCAGGATGCGACGCATGATCTTGCCGGAACGCGTTTTTGGCAGGCCCGGCGCGAACTGGATCTGATCGGGGGAAGCGATCGGGCCGATGTCCTTGCGCACCCAGGCGACCAGTTCTTTCCGCAGCTCCTCGCTCGGCTCGGTGCCGGCCATCAGCGTGACATAGGCGTAGATGCCCTGGCCCTTGATGTCGTGGGGATAGCCGACCACGGCGGCCTCCGACACCTTGGCATGCGCGACCAGCGAGCTTTCGACTTCTGCGGTGCCCATGCGATGGCCGGAGACGTTGATGACGTCGTCGACGCGGCCGGTGATCCAGTAATAGCCGTCGGCATCCCGGCGGCAGCCGTCGCCGGTGAAATACTTGCCCTTGTAGGTGGAGAAATAGGTCTGCTCGAAGCGCGCGTGGTCGCCGAACACCGTGCGCATCTGCCCGGGCCACGATTTGGCGAGGCAGAGATTGCCGGTGCATTCGCCCTCCAGCACCTTGCCGTCGGCGTCGACGATCTCGGGCACCACGCCGAAGAACGGCCGCGTCGCCGAGCCGGGCTTGAGCTTGGTCGCGCCGGGCAGTGGCGTGATCAGGATGCCGCCGGTCTCGGTCTGCCACCAGGTGTCGACGATCGGGCAGCGTCCGTCGCCGACCACGCGGTGATACCATTCCCAGGCTTCCGGATTGATCGGCTCGCCGACCGAGCCGAGCAGGCGCAGGCTCTTGCGCGAGGTCTTCTTCACCGGCTCGTCGCCCGCCTGCATCAACGCGCGGATCGCGGTCGGCGCGGTATAGAAGATGTTGACGTTGTGCTTGTCGATTACGTTCCAGAACCGCGAATTGTCCGGATAGTTCGGCACGCCCTCGAACATCAGCGTGGTGGCGCCGTTCGCCAGCGGGCCATAGAGAATGTAGCTGTGGCCGGTGACCCAGCCGACGTCGGCGGTACACCAGAAGATATCGCCATCGTGATAGTCGAAGACGTATTGATGCGTCATCGACGCATACACCAGATAGCCGCCTGTCGTGTGCAACACTCCCTTGGGCTGGCCGGTGGAGCCTGACGTATAGAGGATAAACAGCGGATCTTCGGCGTGCATATGCTCGCACGGGCATTCCGTCGTCACCACCTTGGCCGCCTCGTGGTACCAGAAGTCGCGTGAGGGACTCATGTCGACGGCTGCGCCCGTGTGCTTGACCACGACGACCCAATCGACGCCGCCGGCTTTTTCGATCGCGGCATCGACATTGGCCTTCAGCGGCACCTTCTTGCCGCCGCGCAGCCCCTCGTCGGCGGTGATGATGACCTTGGACTGACAGTCGGTGATGCGCTGGGCGAGGCTGTCGGGCGAGAAGCCGGCGAACACCACCGAATGAATGGCGCCGATGCGCGCGCAGGCCAGCATCGCGTAGGCCGCTTCGGGAATCATCGGCAGATAGATGGTGACGCGATCGCCTTTCTTGACGTTCCTTGTGCGCAGGATGTTCGCCATCTTGCAGACTTCGTCGTGCAGCTGGCGGTAGGTGATGTGCTTCGACTGCGAGGGATCGTCGCCCTCCCAGATGATCGCAGTCTGGTTGCCGCGCTTGTCGAGGTGGCGGTCGATGCAGTTCCAGGCCGCGTTCAGGACGCCGTCCTCAAACCATTTGATCGAAATGTTGCCTGGGGCAAAGGAGACGTTTTCGATTTTGTGGGGCGGCTTCATCCAGTCGATGCGCTTGGCCTGTTCGGCCCAGAAGCCGTTGGGGTCCGAGACCGAGCGGGCATACATTTCCCGATACTTTGCGTCATCGACGTAGGCACGTTTGGCCCAATCGGCGGATACGTCGTAAATCTTCTCGGACATGCTTCCCTCCCACTCATTGCGGCCCGATGCCGAGGCGGCCGCAAATCGTCCTGAATTGTTGCAGCGATTATGCGTCGCGGGGCGATACCCGGACAAGGCGGAACGTCTGCGACCTTGGTCGGCAAGCCGGTTACCGAACCTTGTCAGAGATCAAAATCGCCTGATTTTTCGCTGGGCGCTGCAGGGCGAAATCAACGTTATCGCCGGAATGGCTCCCATGAAAGGTATCTAATAACCGTCAATGACGGAATCGGGACTCGCAAACCGGTTCATTACCCCCTAAATGGCCTCCCCGGGGCGGCGGCCCTCCGGAACGAAGCCACAATAAGGGGCATTACCGGCGAAACAGGCGGAGCAAGGCGACAACAGTCATGATGGATCAGCAGAATTTCGAGGCTACGCGGCCCGTTTCCGCCGATCCTGCCGTGGCACTGGCGCAAGCGCTCGGGCAGTTGCCGAAGGAACCCATCAAGTCGGTTCGCAAGCCGGCCGCGACAAAGCCGCACATCGTCGCCAAGACCTCCGTCGAAGAGCTCGCGCAGGAACTCGGCCTCAAGCTCGGCGACCAGAACAGTTTGACGATCCGCCGGGTCAAGCGCGGCAAGGGTTATTCATTCCATCGCGCCAACGGCACGCAAATCCGCCATGCCGGCACCATCCGCCGCCTGCATTCGATGGCAGTGCCGCCGGCCTATCGCGACGTTCGCTATTCGGCCGATCCGAATTCGCATCTGCAGGCGGTGGGCATCGATGCGGCGGGCCGGCTGCAGTACCGCTATCACGTCGATTGGGAAAAGGTCCGCGAGCATCGCAAGGCGCATCGCCTGGCGCGGCTGGTCGCGGCGCTGCCGAAGATCCGCCGCAAGGTCTCATCGTTTCTGTCCGGCGACGTGCCGACGCGCGAATTCGCACTTTCGGCGGTGATCGAACTGATCGCGCGCACCGCGATCCGGCCGGGCAATGAATCCTACGCCCGCCTCAACGGCACCCGCGGCGCCACCACGCTGCTCAAATCCAACGTCACGCTGGAAGACGACTGCGTCGTCCTGACCTTCAAGGGCAAGGGCGGCAAGGACGTGCGCAAGGAGTGCGACGCCGCCAAGCTGGTGCGCGCCATCGGCATCCTGCGCACCGTGCCGGGCAAGCGGATGTTTCAGTACCGCGACAATTCCGGCATTGTCCGCGGGGTCTCGACCACGAGCGTGAACGCTTTTCTGCGCGAGATCGCCGGCATCAAGATTTCGCTGAAGGATTTCCGCACGCTGATGGCGTCTGCAGTCGTGCTGGAATCGCTGTCGCGGATTTCGCCTGCGGCAAGCGCCCGCGGCCGCAAGAAGCAGGTGCTGGAAGCAGTGCGCGCCGCCGCAGACGAGCTGTCGAACACGCCGGCGATCTGCCGCAAGAGCTACGTTCACGATACCATCGTCACCGCCTTCGAGGATGGCATCCTCGAGCGCTTCGCCGCGACGATGAAGGGCTACCGCACGCAAGCCAAGCGCGAAGCGCTGCTGGCGCAGGTGGTGACCGCCGCGGCGGCGGTGGCGTAGAATCGCAGCAGCATCGTAACCCCTAAACCGTCATGGTGAGGAGGCGCGAAAGCGCCGTCTCGAACCATGTGGCCCGGCCGATGCCATTCATCCTTCGAGAGGCGCGAAGACGCGCTCCTCAGGATGAGGTCTGGCAGCCGTAGGCAATGACGCAGCTACAACCCGCCCATCTTGCAGACGAGTTTCCACTCTTCCGCTGTCACGGGCTGCACAGATAGCCGCGAATATTTCACCAGCGCCATGTCGGCGAGCTTCTTGTCAGCCTTGATCGCGGCCATCGTCACTGGCGTCTTCAAGGGCTTGTCGGCTTTGATATCGACGCAGACGAATTTGCCGGTCTTGTCGGTCGGATCAGGGTAAGCTTCCTTGATCACTTCCGCGATGCCGACGATCTCCTTGCCCTCGTTGGAATGGTAGAAGAAGGCCTTGTCGCCCTTCTTCATGTTGACGAGGTTCTGCCGGGCGGTGAAGTTGCGCACACCGGTCCAGGCTTCACCCTTGGCTCCCTTTGCGACCTGCTGGTCCCAGGACCAGGTTGACGGTTCGGATTTCACCAGCCAGTACGCCATCCTCATTCCTCCGCCTTGAACGGCCGCGTCATCAGGCCTTCGATCGCGGCGTCGATCGTGATCTTTCCGCTCAATATCGTCGCGACCGCATTTGATACCGGCATATCGACGTTTTGCGAAGCCGCGAGTTCGATCAGGACGGGTGCGGTGAATTCGCCCTCGGCGAGCTTGCCGCGGTTTGGCGTCTCGCCGCGACCGAGTGCGATGCCGAACGCCAAATTGCGCGACTGCGGACTGGAGCAGCTCAGGATCAGATCGCCGAGGCCCGAGAGCCCCGCCAAGGTTTCGCTGCGCGCGCCGCAGGCGCGGCCGAGGCGCGCAAGTTCGCTGAAGCCGCGCGTGGTCAGTGCGGCGAGCGCCGAGGCGCCGAGCTCGCGGCCGACGACGATGCCGGCGGCGATCGCCAGCACGTTCTTGGCGGCGCCGCCGATCTCGACCCCGCGAACGTCGGTGGTGTGATAGGGCCGGAACGTTGCCGAGCCCAGCGCCTGCACCAAATCGCTCGCCAGTTTTTCATCCTTTGCTGCAAGGGTCACTGCGGTCGGCAGGCCCCGTGCGACGTCGTCGGCGAAATTCGGGCCCGACAGGATCGCAGGGGTTGCGCCTGGTATGGCCTCGGCGATGACCTCGGTCATGAAGCGGTGCGTGCCGCGCTCGATGCCCTTGGCGCAGGCGACGACGGGGGTCGAGGGTTTCAGAAGCGGCGCCAGCGCGGTGGCTGCGTCGCGTGCATTCTGCGCCGGCGTTGCCAGCAGGACGATATCCGCCCGCGCTGCCTCGGCCATGTCGGCGGTGATGTTGATGCTTGCGTCGAGGCTGACGCCGGGCAGTTTTGGATTTTGCCGTGTCGCCTTGATCTGCGCGGCACTCTCGGCGCTCCGCACATAGATCGTGACGTCGCGGCCGGCACGTCTCGCGGCGCTGGCGAGCGCCGTGCCATACGCACCGGCGCCGATCACTGCGACGGATTGAAAGGACGCCATGTCAGAATCCTGCGCGCGTGTTGGCGAAGCCGGCCGGCGCTTTGGCGTTGGCATCTAGCAGCCAGCGCGCCCGTGGCGGCGCATCCATTGTATCGGTCAGGCCGAGCGCCATCCGCTCGGCACCGGCCCAGGCGATCATCGCGCCGTTGTCGGTGCAAAGCGCGGGCGGCGGAATGATCAGCGTGGTCTGCGCTTTTGCGGCGACGTCTTGCAGCGCGCCGCGGATGGCGTGATTGGCGGCGACACCGCCGGCGGCGACCAGCGCGCGGGGCGGACCAAATTGTTCGTAGAACACTCGCAAGCCGACGCTGAGGCGGTCCGCGGTCGATTCCAGCACCGCGGCCTGAAAGCTGGCGCAGAGGTCGCTGACATCCTGCGGCTCCAGCGGCATCATCCGGCTGGCTTCGTTGCGCACCGCCGTCTTCAATCCCGACAAAGAGAA
The DNA here is from genome assembly GCF_020329435.1 of Bradyrhizobium hereditatis. GTDB lineage: Bacteria > Pseudomonadota > Alphaproteobacteria > Rhizobiales > Xanthobacteraceae > Bradyrhizobium > Bradyrhizobium hereditatis. The sequence continues at coordinate 13,900 of NZ_JAGKJK010000014.1, forward strand.
GTTTGCATCGGGACGCCCGAGCATCGGCCGCGGGAAGGCGAACCGTCTGGCATCGCCGCTCGCCGCGGCGCGCTCGACCTCCGGGCCGCCCGGATAAGGCAGCGATAACATTTTGGCGACCTTGTCGAAGGCTTCGCCCATTGCGTCGTCGACGGTGGTGCCGAGCCGCACATATTGGCCGACGCCGACCACGGCGACGATCTGGGTATGACCGCCGGAGGCGAGGAACAGGCAATAGGGAAAGGCGAGCGCGCAGGTGAGCCGTGGCGTCAGCGCGTGGGCTTCGAGATGATTGACCGCGATCAGCGGCGTGTCATGCACCATCGCGATGGCCTTCGCAGTGGTAAGGCCGACGATGACGCCGCCGATCAGGCCCGGACCTGCGGCGGCTGCCACGGCGGAGAGTTGTGGAAAGCCGACATTCGCGTCCTTCATCGCCTGGGCGATGATGCCGTCGAGCAGGTCGACATGGGCGCGCGCCGCGATCTCCGGCACCACGCCGCCGAAACGGGCGTGTTCCGATGTCTGCGAGCGGACGATATTGGACAGGATCTTGCCGCTGCCGTCGCGCTGGCGCTCGACCACGGCGGCTGCGGTTTCATCGCAGGTGGTCTCGATACCCAGCACCAGCATCGGCTTGTCGTTGTCCAATTTCAGCCCTTGCGCGATCAGCAAAAACAACGTTTCCGTAACCGGGTAGCACTACGAGGTCGCAAGGTGCAATCGCCCGAATTGGGTTTGACGGAGATCTCAGATATGGCCGTCCTCGTCACGCGACCAAGCCCGGACGATGAGCTGACTGCAAAAGCGTTGCGCGCGCGCGGCCTTGAGGTGCTGCGCGCGCCGATGCTGCGGTTCGAAGCCGTCCCGTTCCAGGATGAGACGGAAGCGAATTATGGCGCGATCATCGTCACCAGCGCCAATGCGCTGCGCGCCGTCGCGCCTCAACTCGGGAACAGCGGTCTTCTCAAACTGCCGCTGTTTGCGGTCGGAGAACATACCGCAGCCGCAGCGCGCGAGGCCGGATTCGGCGAGGTGATCGTCGCAAAGGGCGACGCCGGCGCGCTGCGCGACCTGGTGCTGGGGCGCGCGAAATCAAAGCAACTGAAGAAGGCGAGCCCGATCCTGTACCTTGCAGGCGCCGATCTGGCGCGCGATCTTGCCGGTGAACTCGGCGAGAAGGGATTTACGGTGGTGACGCGCACCACCTATCGGATGGTGCCGGCCCCGAACCTGCCGCGGGAAATATGTGACGCCTTTGTGGCGCACAGGATTGAGGCGGTGCTGCATTATTCACGGCGCAGCGCGCGGGCCTTTCTCGAGGCGGCGCGCGCCGGCGGCGTCGAAATCTCCGCGCTGGCGCTGCCGCAATGCTGCATTTCGGCGACGGTCGCCGCGGTGCTGCGGGATGCTGGCGCGACCCAAGTCACCGCGGCGGCCTCCCCCGATGAAAATGCCCTGTTCGAGGCGCTGGAGCGGGCGTTGCAACCCCGATTGCGCACTAATCTTTAAGTCGAAGCAGGTCTTATCGGAAAACCGGTGCCGCCACGGCCACTTCGTGCTCTAACACGTCCGGATTCTGCTAAGTTCCGGCATCTAACGTTCAAAGGGAACCGCTGCGATGGTCGATAACAGGCCCGAAGACACTGGATCGCTGCCCGATGCGGGCCGGCCGAAGCGCGAGCCGCCGACCATCGATTTGGAGGCGGTGTCGAGCGAGACGAAGCGCCCGGCCGAGGCAACGCCCGAGCAGGCGGCCGATGCGGCGCCCGTGGTTGCGGCCGCTGAGCCGTCCCCCGAAGCCGCCAACGCTTCGGCGGACGAAAAGGCTCCGGTGGAAGAAGCGCCGGTTGCAGAGCCACCGTCACGGCCAGTCTCGCCCTGGATCGTCGCGCCGGTTTCCGGTGCGGTCGCGGCGGCGCTGGTGATCGGCGTCGGCTGGATGCTGGGCTGGCCCGCGATCCAGCCTGTCACCGTGCCGCCGGCTGCGCAGCAAAATGCCGCCGCGATTGACAGTCTGACCGCGCGGGTCGCCGGTCTCGAGGCGAAAGCCGGCAAGGCGGTCGCCGATCCCGCCGCGGCCGCACGCACTGAGGCGCTCGAAAAATCGGTCGCGACGCTGCGCACTGAACTCGCTACCGCACGTGCGCAGGGCGAGAAGCTGGCATCTGCCCTCAACGAGGTGAAGTCCGCGCCGCGCTCGGACGGCGCGGTGTCGCCGGATCTCACGGCGTTTGCAGAACGCATCGCCAGGATCGAGAACCAGGTGCGGACACAAGGCGCCGAGATCGCGCAGCAAGGCAGCAAGATCGCCGAAACTCAATCCGCGGATGCCAAGGCGGCCAACGACATGCCCTGGCGGCGGGTGCTGGCGGCGGCGCTGCTGGATGTGCTGGTGCGGGTCGGTGATCCCTATCCGACAGCGCTCGCGACGGCGAAATCACTGGCGCCTAGCCCGGACGCGTTGAAACCGCTCGAACAGTTTGCCGACACGGGCGTGCCGAACGCCGCGAAGCTGAGCACCGAACTGCTGGCGGTGGTGCCGAAGCTGCTGCCAGCCCAGCAGAATGCTGCCACGACCGGCACGGGCATCGTCGATCGCCTGCAGGCCGGCGCGGCCAAGCTGGTGAAGATCGAGCGCACCGACACCGTCGGCACCGATCGCAGCGCTGTGGTGGCGCGGATCACCGCAGCGGCGCTGCGAAATGATTTCAACGAGGCGCGGCGCGAACTGAAGACGCTCTCGCCGGAAGATCGCGCCGCGGCGCAAAGCTGGCTCGAGCGGGCCGACGCGCGCGACGCCGCGCTGGCTGCCTCCCGCCAATTTGCGGCCGATGCGATGGCCGTTCTCGCCAAACCGTCGGAATAGGAATTTTGTAAGTCTAAGGATTGCAATGATCCGGATCATTCTTTTTCTGTTGTTGATCGCGCTCGGTGCAGCGGGCGCAGCCTGGATTGCCGAACAGACCGGCGATGTCGTGCTGTCGTGGGACGGCTATCGCGTGCAGACCACGTTGCCGGTGTTCGCGCTCGGGCTCGGCATCGTCATCGTTGCGGCGATGATGGCGTGGGCGATTCTGCGCGGCCTGTGGCGCACGCCGGAACGCATCCGCCGTAACCGCCGCGAACGGCGTCAGGCCCGCGGCCGTCACGCGATCACGCAAGGGCTGCTGGCGATCGGCCACGGTGATTCCACCGCCGCGCGCATGCATGCCGAAGCTGCGCGCAAGCATGCATCACACGATCCGCTGTCGCTGCTGCTGCATGCGCAATCCGCGCAGCTCGACGGCGACCGCGAGGGCGCCCAGCGCGCCTTCCGGGCTATGGCGGAGCGCGAGGACACGCGGCTGCTCGGCCTGCGCGGCCTGTTCATCGAGGCGCAGCGCGCCGACGATCCCGTCTCCGCCGTGATGATCGCCGAGGAGGCGCTGAAGCTGTCGCCGTCCTCATCATGGGCATCGCACGCCGTGCTCGGCTTCTGCTGCGCCAAGGGCGACTGGGCCGGCGCGCTGAAGATTCTCGACAACAATCAATCGGCCGGGCTGATCGACAAGGCGACTTACCGGCGGCAGCGCGGCGTGCTGCTGACGGCGCGCGCGCTCGAGCTCGAAAAGGTCGACCGCGACCTGGCGCGCGAGAGCGTGATGGAAGCCGTCAAGCTGGCGCCGACGTTGGTGCCGGCGGCGGTGCTCGCTAGCAAGTTCGAGAGCGAGGCACACCAGGTGCGGCGTGCGATGCGCCTCGTCGAGACCGCATGGCTGGCGCAGCCGCATCCTGATCTCGCCGACGCCTACGCCCATGTGAAACTCGGCGATTCCGCGCGGCAGCGGCTGGTGCGCGTCGAGACGCTCGCGGCGAAGACGCCCGGTCATATCGAGGGCGCACTGGCGATTGCGCGCGCTGCGATCGACGCCTCCGAATTTGCGAAAGCGCGCGCGGCACTGGAGCCGTTCATTGCCGCACCGACGCAGCGCGTCGCGCTTCTGATGGCCGAGCTCGAACGCACCGAGCATGGCGATAGTGGCCGCGCGCGGGCGTGGACCTTGCGCGCGGTGCGCGCGCTGCACGATCCGGCCTGGACCGCGGATGGCTATGTCAGCGATCGCTGGCGGCCGGTCTCTCCGGTCAGCGGCCGGCTCGACGCCTTCCAGTGGCAGACACCGGTGGCGGCGCTGCCGTCCGACAAGGGACCTGCGATCGAATCCTCACCCTTCGAGGAAGCCATGCTGGCGACCCCGCGCCGCGCCGTCGTGATCGCGCCGCCCGAGCCCGCGAATGAGCCGCCGGCCGAACCCGCCGCCCCGGTCAAGCCGGAGCCGTCAGCCGCTCCGATCGCGCCGGCGGCACCCGCCGCGCAGGACAATACCCCGCCTGCGGCTGCCGCCACGGAACCGCCGGCCGCTGCCGAGGCAAGCCGCCCGGAGCCGACCGCCGAGGAGCCAACCCCGCCCCCGCAAAAGCCGGCCGAATTAGCCCCGCCACAGCCGGCTCCCCTGTTCCGCTCGCGCAAAGATATCCCGAGGGCCGTTCCGGCCACGATTCCGGCCGTGATCCCGCTGGTACGGGCGCCCGACGACCCCGGGGTCGACGAGGAAGGGCCGCCGGACGAATTCGCGGAACAAATCGGCCCGCCAAAGGCCCAGGCCGGCGGCTGGAAGGGATTTTTGTCACGCTGGGGTGGCAGCTAGCGGCTTAGTATCTTGTTTTGACGCGTTTTCTTGATGCGAGCCGGTGCTCACCCCGCTCGAAAGCGCTTCTGCCCTAGCGTTTATCTTGCCAATCGGGGCCGTCCCCGATATCAGGTGCGGGCGTTCGCGGGCTCACCCGCGCGCCGCTTCGGTTCGCCGCAATAGCTCAGTTGGTAGAGCACGTCATTCGTAATGACGGGGTCACAGGTTCGAGTCCTGTTTGCGGCACCACGCTTTCAGAGAGTTCGCCGAAAGGATCGCGCTCGCATTCACGGATGCGTTTGCGTGACTCAACTCACATAACAATCCGGCTGTCGCCAGTAGTCTCCCGGTCAACCACAGGGGAGATTTCATCATGCGTAAATTCATTCTGATTGCAGGATTTGTTCTGGCATCCGCCGCCGCGCAGGCCGGCGATCGGAGCCTTTCGCTCGGGGTTAATGACACGCAGCGTGCGCCGGCGCCTGCGAAAGCCATCGATGCGCCGAAAACCGCTGAAGCGCCGCAGGCTGTGGAAGCGCCGAGATATGTCGAGCGGCCGGCGATCGTCGAGCCGAAGGCTGAGACGCCCAAGGCCGAAGCACCCAAGGCGGACACACCCAAAGCCGAAGCGCCGAGGCCAACGGCGAAAGCCGCGCGGCTTGCCGCTCAGCGCTCGGGCGTTGCGCCATCAAGGCCGGCGTTCCGGAGAACGGCGTCGATGTCCAGGGGCATGAGGCCGGTCCGGCTCTACCGGAACTACCGCCTCGAAGCGCGTATCATCCACGCGCTGCATCGGTACGGGATCTATTGGTAAGCCCCAGCTATCTGCACGCGTCGTCATGCCCGGGCAAAAGCGCGAAGCGCGTCTTCGCGCTAGAGCATGATGATCTTTGATTGAATCGATTTGGCCGCAAACGCGCTTCACCTCTCCCGCTTGCGGGGGAGGTCGGCGCGAAAGCGCCGGGTGGGGGCTCTCTCCACTCGGGCAGCGTCGCCCGCGGAGACACCCCCACCCCAGCCCTCCCCCGCAAGCGGGAGAGGGAGCGCACCTTGGTCGCAATCAACCTGACATCATCACGCGCTAGATGTCCCGGGCATCCACGTTTCGGATGCTGCCACAAAGACGTGGATGGCCGGGACAAGCCCGGCCATGACGCGTGTGGTTGGAGTGGGCGCCAGCGAGCGCCGACTTCTCTTACTGCGAAACCGTCTGCACCACGCTGCTGATCGGGCGGCTGGCGACCGCGGGCATCTTCTGGTCCTTCACCAGCATCGCGTCATATTCGGGCAGGGTTTCGAGCTGCTCCTTGGCGCGCATCTGCACCACCTTGTAGCCGCCGGCTTTCAGGCGGCGCAGCAGCGTCGGCAAGGCCTGCGCCGTGCTCTTCTGCAGATCGTGCATCAGGATCACGCCCTTGCCCTGCTTGTCGAGCTTGGTCATGACGTTCTGGATGACCTGGTCGGGACCGGACGATTTGAAATCGTTGGAATCGACATCAACTGAAAACATCGAGATGTTGCGCGAGGCGAGATAGCCCAGCGCTCCTTGCGTGTGCGCCAGCCCCGGGAAGCGGAAGAACGGCGCGGGCGCGGTCCCCAGCGCCATCTTCACGGCGCTAAAGCCCTTCTCGATCTCTTCCTTGACCTGCGCTTCAGTCAGTTTCTTGCTGTCGAGATGCGCGTGCGACCAGGTGTGCGAGCCGATGGTGTGGCCGGCAGCAGCGACCTGCTTGAGAATTTCCGGATGATAAGTCGTGTGCTTGCCGACGGGGAAGAAGATCGCCTTGGTGCATTCATCGCTCAGCGCCTTCAGCACCGCCGGCGTGGTCGGCCACGGACCGTCGTCGAAGGTCAGCACCACTTCCCTGTCGGTCAGGAAGTCGAACTGCTTGTATTGCAGGAAGCCGAAGCCGGGGCCGCCTGTCGTGTCGATCACGACGGTGCGGCTGACGCCGAGCGCGTCCGGATTGGCGCAGGCTACTGCTGGCCGCGCCGGCAGTGGCGCGGGAAACGCCGCGGGAGCTGGCGTAAGGGCGGGGGCCGGTTTCGAGAGTCCAGCGGTGATCTCGACGTCGTCCTTGGGCGCGGGCCTGACTGCGGCGGGTGCCAGCAGCGGCTCGGCCGCACGGGCGGCGACGGTTTGAGGCGGGGCCGCATCGGTGCGCGGCGAGGAAGTCCAGAACCAAACGCCGGTGATGAGAACCGCCGTTACAAAACTGGCCAGCATCAGGCCCAACGCATTACGCATCGCTACTCTTTCCAGATACTCGGGATACACAGGCAATGGGCCATTATTGCCAACAATGTCTTAACGTCTGGCGAACACGCCTTGGTTAGGCGAAGAAAATGAGGGGGTTATCTTCGGGTGAGGTCAGTCACAGTCGCCGCGCGGTTCGAGGCGCATGCTCCCACCATCATCAACGGGCCCGCTGTGCCGGGCCAATGGGAGCCGACAATGACCGCAGTGTTCTTCAATACCGTTCGCAAGGTTAGTTTGGTGCTGGCCTTGACCGCCTCCTTCGCTGCCGTTTCCTCGACCGCGAGCTTCGCGTTCAGCTCGGAGGCGCAGCAGATGTGCACCGGCGACGCGTTTCGCCTCTGCAGCTCGGAAATCCCCAATATCCCGAAGATCACCGCCTGCATGATCAAGCACCGCGCCGATCTGAGCGCGGGCTGCCGCGCAGTGATGGATCGCAATCTTGCGGCGCAGAAGGGCAAGCTCGCCGCGAAATAACGGGCTCTGCCCCTCCTCTTTGGCTCTCGGGAACGCTTGCGTCGATCCGACGCGGGCGTTTTCGCTTTGGCGGGGACGCGATTTCGCCCTTCACAAATGCGTTGCCGGCCGCATTTGGGCTGCCGGATTCCCGTTTTGGCGCGTTTTCTGGACGTCAACCGGTGTCCACACTCGCGAAAACGCTATAGAACGCCCGAATTCCGTTCTCGTGGAAGGCAAATGCAAATGACCAAGATCCTTTTCGTTATTCCCCTGGTTCTGATGACTTCAGCAGCCTCGGCGCAGACGCCACAGGAGCGGCAGAAGGGGCATGATGCCTGCTCGCGCGACGTCTCGCGGTACTGCCGGGCGCACATGCAGTCTGGCGACCAGATCGTGCTTGCCTGTCTGAAGCAGAACCGCGCCAAGATCAGCAAGGGCTGCCAGCAGATGCTGGCGAGCCACGGGCAGTAGCCCGCGCCGGCAGCCGCGACTTATCGAGCTCCGTTTCCGTTGGCGCGCAACGATTGGTAGAAATCGTAGACCAGCAGCGCCATCACCAGCACACAGATGATGATCAGGGGCGGCGCCTTGATCCACCACAGCAGGATGCCGAGAAACGTGCAGACGCCGACAATGCCGATCAGTCCGGTGATGAAATTCGTCATCTGCCGCTCCTTGTTTGTGCGCGACGCGCCCGGGCATTCGGAGATGCGGCTCTGCCGCGTTTTCCAAGTTTATTGACAAGCCAGTTGGCTGTTCGCAAGAGCCGCGCGTCGTTGCCGCGGCGCCCAACCAGCTGCACGCCGATGGGCAGGCCGCTTTCCGATTGCAGCAGCGGCAGCGTTATCGCCGGCGTGCCTAGATAGGTCCATGTCGAGCAGAACACCGGGTTTCCGGTGCTGTCGAGGCCGCGCGGCGCCGGGCCCGGCGCGGCCGGGGTCAGAATGGCGTCGTATTCGTCGAACACGCCGTCAAGCGCCGCGTTGAGCGAGGCGCTGCCGGCTAGCGCACGCGCATAGTCGACCGCCAGGACCTTGCGCCCGCGCTCGATCAACGCGCGCAGCATCTCGCTCAAGGAATCGCCGCCCTGCTCGAAATCGCGATGCAGGTTGTGCGCCATCTCCACTTCCATGATGGTGCGGTGCATGTCGACGGCGCGCTCGAAAGAGGGGCCAAGCTCGACCTCGGAAACGTATTCGCCCAGAGTTTCGACCAGTTCGGCGAACGCTTCCGTGGTCACTTTCTCGGCATGCTTCCAGGCGGGCGAGCGGATGAAGGCAAAGCGCGGCGGCAAGGGCGGCTCGCTTGCCGCCACGTCAACAAAGGGCGGACGAGCGATGGCGCGCGTATCCGGGTCCTCCTCGTCGAAGCCGGCAAGTGTCTGTGCGAGCAGCGCCGCATCGCCAACCGAGCGCGCAAATACGCCGACATGATCGAGCGCCCGCGACAGCAGCAGCGCGCCGCTGCGCGGAATGAGACCGTGTGTCGGCTTGAAGCCGACCACACCGCAGAACGCGGCCGGCCGGATCACGCTTCCATTGGTCTGCGAACCGATCGCGCCAGGTACCATCAAGGCCGCCACCGCCGCAGCCGAGCCCGAGGACGAGCCTCCCGGCGTGTGGTCAGGGTTGTGCGGGTTTCTGGTCTTGCCCGGACTGAAGTAGGCGTATTCGGTGGTCACCGTTTTGCCAAGGATCACCGCCCCTGCCGCGCGCAGGCGCGCCACGGCAGCGGCGTCGCGCCGCGGCGTACGTCCGGCCCAAAGTTTTGAGCCGAATTCGGTCGGCATATCGGAGGTGTCGAAGATGTCCTTGATGCCAACAGGCACGCCGTGCAGCGGACCCGTGGCCTTGCCCTGCTTGCGGTGGTCGTCGGCAGCCTGCGCCTGCTGCATCGCGTATTCGCGGTCGAGGAAGGTCCACGCCTCGATGTCGCGATCGACTTCGTCGATGCGCCTGAGGCAATCGGCAACCAGCTCGACCGAACTCAGCCGTCCCTCGCGAATGCCGGCCGCGGCTTGCGTGAGGCTAAGCTCAGCGAGACTCATGTGCACACTTCCAACGGTTCACCGAAAGGCTCACCGCGATCCATAGAGATAGCTGGGCAACCACAACGCAATTTCCGGGAAAACGTAGACGAGGACCATGGTGAAAAAGACCAGGAAGACGAAGGGAAGCGCGCCCGAGAAGATGTCGGTGAGCTTCACCTGTGGCGGCGCCACGCCCTTCAAATAGAAGGCAGCCATCGCGACGGGCGGTGTATTGAACGCCGTCTGTGTGTTCAGTGCGACCAGGATGCCAAAGAAGATTGGATCGATGCCGTACTGAGGGAGCAGCGGCAGGAAGATCGGCACGAAGATGATGATGATCTCCGTCCATTCCAGCGGCCAACCGAGCAGGAAGATGATGATCTGGGTCAGTATCAGGAACTGGGTTGGCGACAGATTGAGCGAGGTGAAGAACTGCTCGACCACCGACTGTCCGCCGAGAACGGCAAACACCGCGGAGAAGGTCCACGACCCGATGAAGAGGTAACAGACCATCGCGGTAGCGCGCACGGTCAGGTAAACCGACTCGCGCATCATCGTGTAGTTGAGCGAGCGATAGGCCGCTGCCAGAACGATGCTCATGAGCGCGCCCACCGCCGCCGCCTCGGAGGGCGTCGCCAGCCCGAAAAGGATCGCACCGAGCACTGCTACGATGAGCAGCGCGAGCGGCAGGAATGATGTGGCAAGCGCCCAAACCACCGTGGACAGCGGAACGTTGGTCTGCTCGGGTGGCAGCTTCGGCGCGAGCGCGGGATTGATGATGGCACGCGCCATGGCATAGAGGATGTAGAGCAGAGCCAGCAGGAATCCGGGAAAGAATGCTGCCGCATAGAGCTTGACCGCTGAAACGCCGGCAGTAGCCGCATAGACGATCAGGAGGATGCTCGGAGGAATCAGGATGCCGAGGCAGCCGCCGGCGCAGACCACGCCTGCGGACAGCTTGGTATCGTAGCCGGCGCGCAGCATTGCCGGCAATGCCAGCAGGCCCATCAGCGTGACCACGGCGCCGACGATGCCGGTAGCGGTTGCGAACATCGCGCAGGTGATGAGTGTGGCCACTGCGAGCGCGCCCGGCACGTTCTTCATCGACAATTGCAGCGAGTAGAACAGGCGGTCGAGAATGTTTGCGCGCTCGACCAGGTAGCCCATGAAGAGGAATAGCGGAACCGCGACCAGCACGTCGCTGGATGTGACCTCGAAGGTCTTCTGCACCAACAGCGTAAAGATACGGTTCTGGAAGAACTCCTGACCGGGCGTGTAATAGGCATAGAAGCCGAACGAGACGCCCATCGCCATCAGCGTAAAGGCGATCGGGAAGCCGAGCATGATGATGAAGATGAACAGCCCCAGCATCAGCATGCCGAGTTGAGGGTCGGTCATGCGCCTGCTCCTTTTTCGCTCGTCTCCGCCGCAGCCTGCTGCTGTTGATGTTCGCGAATGATGAGGCTCTCGGTTTCCTCCACGTCGTGCAGGCGTTGCGGCCATTGACCGCTGCGTATGCACAGCACACAGCGGATGATTTCAGCGAACCCTTGCAGAAACAGCAGCAAACCGGTGACCGGGATCAGCGCCTTCAGCGGAAACACCGGCACGCCGGCCGGGCTGAAGATGCTGACTTCGCGGAAGCGCACTGACATGTCGGCATAGTTCCAGCCCGAATACATCAGCGCGGCGATCGCCGGCAGGAAAAACAGTACATAGAGAACCAGGTCCATCGTCGCCTGGGTGCGCGGCGACCAGAGGCGGTAGACCACGTCGGCGCGCACATGGCCGTTGCGCGAAAGGGTGTAAGCGCCGGCCATCAGGAACATCGCGCCATAGGTGATGTAGCTGATGTCGAATGCCCAGGTGGTCGGCGCACGCAGCACGTAGCGCATGAACACCTCGTAGCTGACGCCGAGCGTGAGCACGAGGATCAGCCAGGCGAACGCCTTGCCGACCCAGGTGCTGAGTTCATCGATGAAAAACAGAAATTTTGTCATGCGAGCTGAACTCGCGGCAAGTCGCACATTCGGATGTCCCCCACCAGTTCCTGGCTGGGCGGCGCGTCAACCGCGCCGTCCTCTATTCATCCCGCGCCCCCAGCGCGCGGAGGCCGTCACACCTTGAGCACACCCGGGAAGTGATGCTCGAAGGCGCCACGGTAATCCGTTGCGTTGGTCATGTTGTAGTAAACCACGCGGCGCACCCATGCCTTCTGCGAGTCCATCACCTTCTTCATGAATGGATCCGACCCGAGCTGGGCGATCAAGCCATCCCATGCCTTGATCTGCGCATCGAACACGGACTTCGGCGTCCGCTGAACGTTGACCTTGTCCTTGTTGATCAGTTCCTGGAGGTCCTTGGAGTAATAGTCCATCCCCTTCCATTCATTGGCGGAGGAAACCGCCTCTGCAGCATACTGCAGGATCGCCTTATGCTCGGCCGGCAGCGCATTATACTTCGTGCGGTTGAACATGATCTCGAAGTATTCCGTCGCCTGATGGTGGCTGCCCAACATGTAGTTCTTGGCGACGTCCTGCGCGCCGAAGCGCCTGTCCGATGTCGGATTGTTGAATTCGAATCCGTCGATCACGCCGCGCTCCATGGCCGGCACGATTTCACCGCCCGGAAGCTGCGCGACAGAGGCGCCCATCGCCTGGAACAAATCGGCGGCGAGACCCACGGTGCGGTACTTGAGTCCCCTCAGGTCGGCGTCGCTATTGATCGGCTTCTTGAACCAGCCGAGCGGCTGGGTCGGCATCGGCATCGCGAAGAAGCTCTTGATATTGACCTTCATGATCTGGGTCTGGAGTTCCTCGAACAGCTCCTTGCCACCGCCGTTGTGAATCCAGCCAAGACCCTCATTGGCGTTGAAGCCGAACACCGGTCCGGTGCCGAACAGCGACGCCGCCTTGTGCTTGCCGTACCAATAGACGGTCACCGTGTGAGCCGCGTCGATCTGGCCGCCGTGCACGCCGTCGAACACCTGGAACGGATGCACGACAGAGCCGCCGACCAGATAGTCGATGCGCAGCCGGCCGCCGGCCATGTCATTGACGCGTTTCACATAGTCTTCGGCCATTTCGTTAAAGACGTCGGCCTTGCCCCACGAGCCCTGCATTCTCAGGGTCACGGTCTGCGCCCGGCTAACTTGCGGCATCGCAATCACCGCGCCGCCGGCGGCTGCAGCCGTCAGGAAGCGGCGGCGCGACGTTTTTGTATCGCTACGCTTGCTCATGAGTTCCTCCCGGTTAAATTGTCACCCGTCATTGGCGCGGGCTTGTTTTGTCTTGACGGCAAGTCAACGGCTTGCGCGGCGCTTTGGCAAGTGGGAAGTGCGCGGCGATCTTGCTAATTCCTTCCGCGGTAAACAGCGCTGTCGTTTCGCAGACGCGAAACGACGCTCGCTCAGCGGAGCGAAAGCGCACAGAATTCTTGCACTTTAGTCGCAAGAAATCAGCCGCGAGAAATCGCCGGAGCGGTGCCGGTAGCCGTCTGAAACCAGTTGGCTGATTTTATTCCCGCGCCATTCTGCGCCCAAAAGTCGCGTCCGCTATCGACGTGCCGACCCATAGCGTTTTCGAGCGAAGTGGACACCGGTTCGCGTCAGGAAAACGTGTCACAATAAGACTCTGGAGCCCTGTTCTGATTCAATCAGAACCGGGCTCTAAGTGCTGCTGCCGGCTGCTGTCGCAACCACGGGCAGTACCTCGTTGGCGGCGCGGTCGGGGGTATCCTCCTTCCAGCGCACCGAGCCGAACGGCCGCTCCAGCATGCGGCGGACGCGGATCGGCTCGGGCCCGAGATGAAAGTCGATCGCGCGCTGGTGCAGGGCGCGCTCGGACTGCGTGGCGCGGTTGCGCTGGCGCAGATAGTCCAGCCAGGTCGGGCAGTGGTAGCGTTCGGTCCACAATTCGGGGTCGGCGATGTCGCGCGCGATCGACCAGCCATAGGCGCCGTTACGCTGCCGGCTGAGCTGCACTTCCTGCATGACATTGTGGAAGGCGCGGGCATTGTCCTGCGCGACGCGGTATTCGATCTCCACCACCAACGGCCCGCTGCGCCCGGTCAGCGACAGCCGCACCTCCGGATCGGCCAGCGCCTCGGCGGGTGGCTCGTAACGCGCGCCGACCGGCGGCATGCGGAGCCAGATGCCGAGCAGCGGGGACAGCAGCATCAAGCCGGCCGAGACCAGCAGCGCCACCTCGACGCCGGCGATGTCGGTGAGGTAACCCCAGCCCCAGCTTCCGATCGCAATGCCGCCGGCAATTGCGGCCTGGAATGCCGCCAGCGAGCGCCCGGCGACCCAGCGCGGCGCCGAGAGCTGCACGCCGATATTGAACAGGGCGACCGCCAGCATCCACACCGCTCCCGCGACCACGAGCGCAATCGCCGTCAGGATGGCGTTTGTGCTGAGCGCGACGGCGGCTATCGCGCCGGCCAAAGATATCGTGCAAGCGCGCACGGCGGCCTCGCCGCTCAATTGTTTTCGGACGGAGCCGATGTTCAAGGCGCCGAATACGGCACCCATGCCGAAGGCGCCGAGCATGACGCCATAGGTCTGCGCGCCGCCATGCAGTAGATCGCGCGCGATCAGCGGCATCAGCGCCGAGATCGAACCGCCGATGATGCCGGTGACGAGCGTGCGGGTCAGCACGATCTTGATCGACGGCGAGTTGGTGATGTAGCGCACGCCGGAGACCATCGCGCGGTTGAGCCGCTCGCGCGGCAGCCGCGACGGCTCGGTGACCCGCTTCCAGAGAAACAGCACGATCAGTAACGGCAGATACAGCACCGCGTTGATGGCGAAGGCCGCAACTGCGCCCGCAGTCGCGACGATGATGCCGCCGATCGCAGGGCCGAAGCTGCGCGCGATGTTGTAGCTGATGCCGTTGAGCGCGACCGCCGCCGGCAGAGTTTCGGCAGGCACCTGCTCGCTGACCGAAGACTGCCAGGCCGGTCCCATCAGCGCCATGCCGGTGCCGACGATGAAACAGAACAGCAGGAGCACGTTGGGGGTGACCCAGCTGAACCACGAGAGCACGGTGAGCGCGGTCGCGCCGACCAGCGCGATCAATAGCGACACCATCGCCACGATGCGGCGGTCGTGCATGTCGGCGATGGCGCCGGCCGGCATCGAGATCAGCATGATCGGCAGCATCAGCGCTGTCTGCACCAGCGCGACTTTGTCGGCGGAAGAGGTCATTTGCGTCATCGCCCAGGCGGCGCCGACGCCCTGGATCAGGATGCCGAGATTGGATAACAGGCTGGCCAGCCAGATGCGCCGGAACACCGAATGCCGCAGCGGTGCGGTGATACTATCGGAGCGCTTTGGCGGTTCGGTCATATCCGGTTCCGATTGGGCTGCTATGAGCGGCGATGATTCCCGCAGGCCCTCTCACAGATGCCTGCGAAAACCTTGTTCTGTCCAGTAGTTAGGTCGCTGTGAGATCGGCTAGAGCACAGCCAAGGTACCGAAAGATGACGGGAGGAGCCAAAATGAGGCTGACGCGGCGAACGATGCTGTGGAGCGCCGGTGCGCTACCCTTGCTGGCAGGCAACCTCGCCGGCAATCCCCGCTTTTCCGCACTCGCGCAGACCGCGCTGACGCCTTCCGCGGCGGGCGAGATTCCGCCGATCCTGTTCGTTCACGGCAATGGCGACCACGCGGCGCTGTGGATCACCACACTGTGGCGGATGGAATCGAATGGCGTGCCGCGCGAGCGAATGATGGCGATCAGCTTCACCAATCCTCTTGCGCGCAGCGATGACAGACTGGAGCAAGTGAACCGTTCTTCGACCGAAGACCAGCGCCGGGAACTTGCTGAGGCCGTCAAGGAATTCAAGCGGCGCACCAGCGCGTCGCGCATCGCACTGGTCGGCAATTCGCGCGGCGGCTATTCGATTCGCAACTACATCAAGAATGGCGGCGCGGCCGATATCAGTCACGCGGTACTGTGCGGCGTTCCGAACCATGGCATCTATGAATGGGACGAAACTCTCGGCAGCGAGTTCAATGGCCGGGGTCCGTTCCTGCGCGGCTTGAACGAGGGTGAGAGCGAAGTGACGCCGGGCCCGGCGTTTCTCACCCTGCGCAGCGACGGCATGGACAAATATGCGCAAACCGATGGACGCTTCGTTGGCAAGCCTGGCACGCCCACCGGTGTGACGTCGGAGAGTCCGGCGCTGAAGGGCGCGACCAATCTCGTGCTTGGCGCGCTTGATCACCGCGAGGTCGCCTTTCATCCGCGCGCATTTCGCGAAATCTACAAATTCATTGCAGGGAAGGAGCCATCGCGGATCGAGATCGTGCCGGAGGCGGAGGTCAGGCTGAGTGGCCTTGTGACCGATACGCCGGGCGGCGTCGTTACCAACCGTCCCCTTTCCGGCGCCACGGTTGAAATCTACCGCGTCTCTCCCGACACCGGGGAGCGTAGCGGCGGGCCGATCCATTCGTCGCAGACCGGAGCCGATGGCCGTTGGGGTCCAGCGCTGGTCGAACCGAGCTGGTATCTCGAAATCGTGCTGACCTCGCCTGGTTCGTCGACGACCCATTTCTATCGCTCGCCGTTCCCGCGCTCCTCCGATATTGTCAATCTGCGCGCAGCACGTCCGCTCGGGTCGGCCGATGCGGGTGCGGGCGCCGTGGTGCTGATGACGCGTCCACGCGGCTATTTCGGCCTGCCGCGCGACGTGGTGCTGATCGACGGCAAGGAGCCGAAGGACGTGAAGTCAGGCGTGCCGACCGACTCGGTTACGACCCTGCGGCTTGCCGCAGCGGAGGTTGGCCGGCCGGTGGTAGCCATCTTCAATACAGAGCGAATCGTGGCGCGGGCCTGGCCGGCCTCGGAAAACCGGATTGCGGTCGCGGAACTGACCTACTAGCTGTTCTTAGATCGGCGCCTTTGCGGCGCCTGGATCATAGGCTTAGATATGATCGTAGCCCCGCATGAGCGCAGCGATATGCGGGGGCTTTGGTACAATCCCGGATATCGCTTCGCTCATCCGGGCTACGGGGTAGCGACCCATGAGCATTGCCGAAGCCTACGATATTCCGGTGTCACCGCTGGTGCCGCCGAGCCCGCCACGGGCGCCGGAGAACATGACCGTGTTCGGGCGGATCAAGGCGATCCGCGAAAGCCCGATCGGGATGTGGGGCCAAAGGGCCTATGAGGAAGATATCATCCAGGGGCGTTTCCTCGGCCGCAGCAGTTTCATTCTCAACGCGCCTGACGCCATCAAGCATGTGCTGGTCGACAATTACGAAAACTATACCCGCACACCGGTGAGCTTCCGGGTGTTGCGACCGATCCTGGGCCAGGGTCTTCTGATCGCCGAAGGACGCGCGTGGAAGCATCAGCGTCGGACGCTGGCGCCGGCGTTCACGCCGCGCGCGGTGATGACGCTCGTTCCGCACATGCTGGCCGCGACCGACGAGACCGTTGCCAAGCTCAGGGCTGCCAGCAATGCGCCCGTCGATCTGCGCGAGGCGATGCAGCGGATGACGCTGGAGATCGCGGGACGCACGATGTTCTCGTTCGGCATGGAGCGGCACGGCGCGACCTTGCGCGACTTCGTGATGGAATATGGCGAGCACTTGGCACGGCCGAATTTTCTCGATCTGCTGCTGCCGCTGAGCTGGCCGAGCCCGCAGGATCTGTCCCGCGCGCGTTTCCGCAAGCGCTGGACCGCCTTCGTCGGCATGCTGATGGCTGAGCGGCGCGCCGCCGGCAAGAAGGCGGGCGCACCGGCGCGCGACCTGTTCGACCTGATGGGCGAGGCACGCGATCCCGAAACCGGCCAGGCCTTTACCGACGATCAGCTTGGCGATCAGGTCGCGACCATGATTCTCGCCGGCCACGAGACGACGGCGACAGCGCTGTTCTGGGCGCTCTATCTGCTGGCGCTCGATCCCGCCACGCAGGAGGAGCTGGCGCGGGAAGTGCAGGGCGCGACCGCCAGCGGCGCGCTTGACCTCGATCGGCTGAAATTCACTCGCGCGGTGATGGACGAGACGATGCGGCTCTATCCGCCGGCGTTCTTGATCGCGCGTGCAGCAGCTGGGCCGGACACGATCGCGGGACTTCCGATCAAGAAGAAGGACGTCATCCTGATCGCGCCATGGATCTTGCATCGGCACGAAAAATTCTGGCGCGATCCGAACGCCTTCATCCCATCCCGCTTCATGACCGGCACGCCGCCCGACCGCTTCGCCTATCTGCCGTTCGGCGTGGGCCCGCGCGTCTGCATCGGTGCGCATTTTGCGCTGGTCGAGGCGACGCTGGCGCTGGCCAAGATGATCGGCACGTTTCGCGTCACCCTCGTCAACAAGGAGCCGGTCAAGCCGATCGGTGTGGTCACGACACAGCCTGATCGTTCGCCGATGTTTTGCATCACGGCCCGATAAGTGTCTTGCGAGCCGGAGCCGATCTGCTCGTTCTCCGGTTCGCGCGAAGAAAATGCGTCAAACAGAAGAGCGCATCTTGCGAAGCTGCGTTACGAGCGTCATCTAGGTTGTCACCATGAGCGATACCCAGGCCCAGTTCTCCGTTCTGCGGCAGACCGCCGATCCCGCGGTGGTCGACGCCATCACGCAATTGATCGCCACGGGCGAGGATCGCGAGCTCAACCGGATCAACCTTCTGGATTTTGCCGCGCGTTATGGGCTCGACGAGGAAAAGGTCATCTCCGCCTTTCTGCATTCGGCGCGGCTCGGCCTGTTCGACCTCACCTGGAATGTGCTGTGCCCCGGCTGCGGCGGCGTGCTCGGCGCGCACAACACGCTGAAGTCGCTCCGCCACGACGACTATAATTGCGCGCTATGCGCCCAGGGCTATGAAGCCTCCGTCGATGACCGAGTCGAGGTCGCCTTTACGGTGAGCCCGCGCGTCAGGCGTATCGCCGCGCACGATCCCAACACGCTGCCGATCTGGGAGTATAACCGCCAGATGTTCTGGAGCTCGGGGATGAACCTGAGCGAGGAATCGATCCAGCGGCTGATCGATGAGGTTTCGCTCGAAGCGATCGAACTGCCGGCGGGCGAAAAAGCGGTGCTGTCGCTGCAGCTGCCCAATCAGTTCGTGATCGTATTCGAACCGGTGACGCATTCGGCCCATTTCTTCGACGTCAAGGGCGAGCCGATCCGCGAGCGGCAACAGTTTTCGATCGTCTTCAACAAGCTGCAGGCGCCCACGGGATCGACAGTGATGCGGCCAGGACCGTTGCGCCTGTCGCTGGAGAATCAGACTGATACGCGCGTGCTTCCCGCGGTGTGGGTCGCCAACGACACGCTCCATGAGCTGCTCGGCAAGCGAAAGCCGATCCTGACCGCCAAGCGGATGCTGTCGAACCAGACTTTTCGCGACGTGTTCAAGGCTGATAATCTCAACGTCGATCAGCGGCTGAAGATCACCTCGCTGACGTTCCTGTTCACTGATCTGAAGGGCTCGACTGCCCTCTATGAGCGGGTCGGCGATCTCGCCGCATTCGATCTGGTGCGCGCGCATTTTCATGCGTTGCTCGAGATCATCGCTTCCGAAAAGGGCGCTGTCGTGAAGACGATTGGCGATGCTGTGATGGCCACCTTCATCCGGCCGGAACACGCGATCGTTGCGGGGTTGCGCATGCGCGCGGCGATGGCGGCGCTCAATGCCGAGCGCGGCCGGGAAGACCTGATCATCAAGATCGGCATCCACGAAGGTCCGTGCCTCGCGGTAATGCTGAACGAGCGACAGGACTATTTCGGTCAGACCGTCAACATCGCTTCAAGGGTGCAGCACCTGTCGATCTCGCAGGAGATCCACATCACCGGGCCGATTATCGAATCGCCGGCCGTCGCTACCATTCTGGAGAAGAAGGCGATCAGGCCGATCCAGAAGGAAGCAGCGCTGCGCGGCATCGCCGACAAGGTGATGGTGTACGAGATACCGTAGTCGTACTGCGTCATAAGGCCCTCATGGTGAGGAGCGCGAAGCGCGTCTCGAACCATGAGGCCCCGTCTGGGCCTACATCCTTCGAGACGCCCGCTCTGCGGGCTGCTCAGGATGAGGGGTTTGAGCGGCCATGACGCAGTAGAATGAGTTCGCGCTATTCGATCACGATCTCGCCGACCATCCCGAGCTCGGCGTGGGCTTTGCCGTCGCTGGTCTTGATGTCACAGCGCAGATCGTTGACACGGCCGGCCGCCACCGGCACCAGCCACCATTCGGCGGAGTGTCCCGGATAGACTTCGACCTCGCGGATCGCGCCCTTGAATTCGGCGAGCGTAACCGTCTTGCCGTTCTGTTGCTGCGTCACCTGCACCTTGCGCGTGAACACCATCTGCGAGAACGCATGGGAGGTGAAGTAGTGCGGGTCGTTGCTCGCGTTGCGCAGGATCAGCTTGTAGAGCTTGCCGGTTTCAAATTTGATCTGCTTCGGCGCGAATTCATGTTTGCCGGGCGAGCCGAGATCGACGGTTACCTCGATCGGCGTCTGCCGCGACAGATCGCCTGCCGCCAACGCCGCACCAGAGGCAATTCCAAGCACAACGGTCGCGCCAAGCGCGAAGCGGAAGGTGGTCATGCGCATTCCCTCGAAATCTTTTTGCCAAAACAACGGGTTCGCTTTTAATGCAAATGCGAATGATTTGCAATTGCGTTACGGCCACGTGGCCTGCGGCGAGTCGCGCTGGGCGGCCTTGGCTGAGCTGCTCTGTCTTCCAAGCACTCAGGGACCGCCTGCTTGAACCTCGGCGCGCGCATTTTGACTCATCAACGAGCGACGGCACCGAGACCGCCCGCAAGCACTGTAAGGTTCTGACGCAGAAGTTCTGGGTCACTTCATACGTGACGGCGATTTAATCTGCTCGCGCAGCCGGGCGTTGATTGCGGGGGAAGGATTTTCAACCCATATTCGATGACAGGCTCTTCAAGACTTTGCAGGTAGAGTATGCTCGACGGACTGCGCCAATTCATTGCCGACATCGTTGCGCCGAGCGCGGATCAGGATCTCGCGTTCGACGATACCGGATATCTTCTGGCGGCAACTGCGCTGCTGGTTCACGTCGTCTCGCTCGATGGCGAGCCGACCGCGGCCGAAAAGCGCAAACTGCACAGCCTGATCGAAAGCCGCTTCAAGCTCGATCCCGGCAAGGCGGATCATCTGATCGCGCAGGCGACGCGGGCCGAGGGCGAGGCGGTCGATCTTTATCACTTCACCAGCGTCATCATGCGCTCGGTGAACGAGGAAGGCCGGCTTCGCATCATCGAGATGATGTGGGAATTGGTATACGCCGACGGTCAGGTCAGCGAATTCGAAGATAATGTCGTCTGGCGCGCTGCCGATCTTCTCGGCATTTCCTCACGCGACCGCCTTGAGCTCAAGCACAAGGTGGCAGGGCAGCGGCAATCGGGCTCATCCAACGATGTTTCGAAGACGGCCGACGCGGCGACGTGACGGGCGTCTTTGCACTCGTTGATTGCGCCTCAATGCGGATGACGAAACTTTAATGTGCGTCTCGATCCGCCGCGATAATGTGGCGATAGCCCTGAAAATATTGAACTTCAATTGCTGAGGCAGGTAGCGGCGCATAAGCACATGCCATGCACGTGGCTTGCGTCGCACTACGCGACTATGCTCTCGTTCCAGCGCTGGTGGCATCTGGAATTGATTTTAAGAGCATTTGATCGTGACTGAGCGTGTGACGCTGATTACCGGGGCATCGGCGGGAATAGGTACCGAACTGGCGCGTGTTTTTGCATCGAGGGGACATCGCGTGGCGCTGGTGGCGCGGCGCGCAGACCGCTTGGCGACGCTAGCGAGTGAAATCGAGACAGCCGGTGGCGCGGCACCGATCGTCATTCCTTGCGACCTTGCGCAGCCCGATTGTGGCGACAGAATTGCTGAAGCCTTGGTCGAGTCCGGCGTCGAGATCGAATACCTCGTCAACAATGCCGGATTCGGCGTATTCGGCAGGGCGATCCAGCGCGATCGATCCAATCAGCTTGAAATCATCGCGGTCAACATTCGCGCGCTGACCGACCTGTCGCTGCGGTTTTCCGATCACCTGATCCGCAATCGTGGTGGTCTTCTCAATGTCGGATCGATCGCAGGCTTTCTGCCGGGCCCGGGGATGGCGGTCTATTACGCATCCAAGGCCTACGTGCTGTCATTCACCGAAGCCATGCGCGCGGAACTGGCGCCGCATGGTGTTCGCGTGACGGTGTTGTGCCCTGGCCCAGTGCCCTCGGAATTTCAGGCGCGCGCCGGATTTAGACCCGGTTATGATACGGCGATCCTCAACGTTTCGCCTGCCCATGTCGCGCGGCAGGCCTACAGCGGATTGATGGCAAACAAACGGGCAGTGTTGCCTGGTTTGGGCATAAAGGTCGTGCCGCTCATGCTTCGGCTGTTTCCACGCTCCTTCGTCCTGGGCGCCGTCGGACGCTTTCAACTCCGCCAGCGCTAAGGAATTCCCGGGTTTTTCCGGTGTGCAGCCTGTTCAGGCCACGACGACGCGCGGCGACTGCGTCTGGCCCGCGTTTTGCTTCGGCTTTTGCCTGTGTGCGTGAACTCACGCGAAATTAAGAATCACTTAGGTATGGTTTCGATTGAAGTCCTTGGTGACGCCGATGTCGCTCCGGTCGAACAGTGGTCAGAACGTGCTGCCCTTTCCGGGCCGAAGCGCGTCGGCTGCTTTCAATCCGGCGCCGCTCAGGCCCGTCCTGATCGTCCTGCACCAGGAGACCTCGACGCCGGGCCGGGTCGGCAACGCCCTGCGCGCGCTCGGCTATCCGCTCGACATCAGGCGTCCGCGATTCGGCGATCCCTTGCCGGAAACGCTGGAGCTGCACGCCGGCGCCGTCATCTTCGGCGGCCCGATGAGCGCCAACGATCCCGACGATTATGTTCGGCGCGAGATCGACTGGATCGAAATTCCCCTGCGCGAGCAGCGGCCGTTTCTCGGCATCTGCCTCGGCGCGCAGATGCTTGCCAAACAACTGGGCGCAGAGGTCGCGCCGCATCGGGAAGGGCGCGTCGAGGTCGGTTATTATCCGATCCGCCCGACGCCGGCCGGTCAGGCGCTTTGCCCGCATTGGCCGGAGCGCGTCTACCACTGGCACGGCGAAGGGTTTCAATTGCCTGGCGGTGCTGAACTGCTCGCCGAAGGCGACGACTTTCCGGTGCAGGCGTTTCAGTCAGGCCATGCGTTTGGATTCCAGTTTCACCCTGATGTCACCTACGCGATGATGCATCGCTGGACCACGCGCGGATGCGTGCGCATGGATTCGCCGGGCGCACAGCCGCGTCATCTCCACTTCGAAGGCCGCGCGGTACACGACGTGATCGAACGCGCCTGGCTGAAGAATTTCATCGCCGGCTGGATCATGCGCACGCCGCGCGCGGTCCTGCTCGAAGCCGCGGAATAGCCGCCACGCGGAATTTGCTCCGCGCCTACGAATATCTTTCAAAAGCCGCCGATGTGATAGTGTTGCGCTCCTAAAGCAGGTGGTCGCGATGGCGCAGTTCGGCGTCGAGCCGGCGCGGCCGAAGGGCTCGCGGCGGCAGACGTCAATGATCAAAGACAAGAACAACAGGGAGATCCGCGGTGACCTATCAGCATATTCTCTATGAGGTGAGCGACAAGATCGCGACCATCACGCTCAACCGTCCCGACCGCATGAATGCGTGGACCGCGACCATGGAGCGCGATGTCCGGCATGCGATGGAGGCGGCCGCCGGCGACGACAACGTCCGTGTCATCGTGCTGACCGGCGCCGGTCGCGCTTTCTGCGCCGGCGCCGATATGGAAGCGTTGCAAAGCATCGATCCCAGCGAAATCCGGCGCGGGGAGAATATCCCGCCTTTCGACATGAACCGCCGGGCGGACTGGCAGACGCGCTATGCCTATTATCCGGCGATCCCAAAACCCGTGATCGGCATGCTCAATGGCGCCACCGCCGGCATCGGCCTCGTTCATGCGCTCTATTGCGACCTGCGCTTTGCCGCCGACAACACCGTGTTCACCACCTCCTTCGCGCGCCGCGGGCTGATCGCCGAGCATGGCATCAGCTGGATGCTGCCGCGGATCGTCGGCCACGCCAACGCGCTTGATTTGCTGATGTCGGCGCGGCGGGTCTCCAGCGAGGAGGCGCTGCGGATCGGGCTCGTCAATCGGATTTATCCGCCGGACCAGCTGCGCGAGGAGACCTATGCTTACGCGCGCGATCTCGCCGATTTCGTCTCGCCGAGCGCGATTGCCGTGATCAAGCGGCAGCTCTACGACGTGCCGTTCCAGACGCTGGCCGAAGCCACCATCGATGCCAACCGCGAAATGCAGATCGCGCTGAAGGGGAGCGATTTCCGGGAGGGGGTGGCGAGCTTTGTGGAGAAGCGGCCGCCGCGGTTTACGGGGAAGTGAGGAGTAGGGTCTAACGGCCCGCCGTCGCCCTGCGGGCTATGGCGTGGCAGCCTTCGCTCTCTTCGCTACGATAGGGCACGTATGGCCTGCCCAGCCGTAGCTCGCGAAGCGAGCGAAGGCTGGTGGAGCCAGGCGGGATCGAACCGCCGACCTCGTCATTGCGAACGACGCGCTCTCCCAGCTGAGCTATGGCCCCGTCGCGACCGCCGCGGATGACCCGAAGCGGCCGACAATCGGCGCCATTTACAGTCTGGCCCAAGGTCAAGTCAAGAACGGTAAACGCTCCGATTTTGGCGCCACTTTGCCGGGAACTTCCCTTGTTTGCGGGGGGATGAACCGATATCTAGCTTTGTACCCCTCCTTGCGAGCACCCCCGCCACATGCGTGCCATCCTCGATATCGTCATCATCGTCCTTGATCTCTACGTCTGGCTCCTGATCGCGGCCGCCATCCTGTCCTGGCTGATCGCCTTCAACGTCGTGAACACGCGCAACCAGTTCGTCGCTGCGGTGGCCGAGTTCCTCTACCGGATCACCGAACCGGCGCTGGCGCCGATCCGCCGCTTCCTGCCCAATCTGGGCGGCCTCGATATCTCGCCGATCATCCTGATCCTGGTCATCATGTTCGTCCAACGCGTGATCGCCTACTACGTCTATCCCAACGTCGTCTGATCATGGGTGCCGGTAGCTGATGGATGCTCGATGGACCCCTGGCGTTATTCCACCGAGGGCATCAGTGTCGCGCTGCGGGTGACGCCGCGTGGCGGCAGAGACGACATCGACGGTATTGAAACGCTCGCGAACGGGCGTTCCGTGGTCAAGGTTCGTGTCCGCGCCATCGCCGAGGGCGGCGAGGCCAACCGCGCGGTGACGGAACTGCTGGCAAAGGTGCTCGGCGTGCCGAAGGCGAGGGTGAGAATTCTTTCAGGCGTAACCTCACGCCTGAAGCAGGTCGCCGTTGACGGCGATCCCAAGATTCTCGGCGACACGCTCCGGAAGGCGACCGCCAAAGCATGATCGGCAAGCTGGGTGTCAGTTTTCCGAAATGATCATGCGCAAAACTGAAGACGAAGGATTGAGATGACGGCACGCATTATCGACGGAAAGGTCATTGCGGCGGAGCTTCGCGCCCGTGTCGCGGAAGAGGTCGCGCGGGTCAAGCGCGAGCATCAGCTGACGCCGGGCCTTGCGGTCGTGCTGGTCGGCAACGATCCCGCCAGCGAGGTCTATGTCCGCAGCAAGCATACGCAGACCCAGGCCGCCGGCATGGCTTCGTTCGAGCACAAGCTGCCCGCCGACGTCGCCCAGGCCGACCTTTTGGCGCTGATCGCAAAACTCAACCGCGATCCCGCCGTGCACGGCATTCTCGTGCAACTGCCGCTGCCGAAATCGATCCACGCCGAGACCATCATCAACGCAATTGATCCGGCCAAGGACGTCGATGGCCTGCATCCCAACAATGCGGGACGGCTGGCCGGCGGCTTTGCCGCGCTGTCGCCATGTACACCGCTCGGCTGCATCATTCTCAGCAAGAGCGTGCATGCCTCGCTGGAAGGCATGAATGCGATCGTGATCGGCCGCTCCAATCTGGTGGGCCGGCCGCTGCTGCAATTGCTGCTCAATGAAAATGCGACGGTGACGATCGCGCATTCGCGCTCAAAGGATCTGCCGCAGCTCTGCGCCCGCGCCGATCTCGTCTATGCCGCCGTGGGCAAGCCCGAAATGGTGCGTGCCGACTGGATCAAGCCGGGTGCCACCGTGATCGACGTCGGCATCAATCGCCTGCCAGGTGCCGAGGGCAAGACGCGGCTGGTCGGCGACGTCGCGTTCAAGGAAGTGTCTGAGGTCGCCGGCGCGATCACGCCGGTGCCTGGAGGGGTCGGGCAGATGACGGTGGCGTGCCTTCTGGTGAATACGCTGCGCGCTGCGTGCGCGATCAAGGGGCTACCGAAGCCAGGGGTGTGATCTCTGTTCTCCCTCTCCCCGTTCTTCACGGGGAGAGGGTCGGGGTGAGGGGCTGCCGCCGCGGACTCTTCTCGTTGTCGGGACTCGCGGATGGACCCCTCACCCCAACCCTCTCCCCGCAAGAGCGGGGCGAGGGAGCCTTCTAGTCACCCCCGCCGCGTTCTCAATCGGGCGGCACCGGACGACGCTCACGCATCGCCTAAGCTGCAACGCGTCCGGGGCACGAAGCCTACTTCTTGTTCGCCTTCGCGCGCTCGATGCCTTCCAGTATCAGCCGCTGGGCATCCTCAGCGCCCAACCAGCGCAGCACCTTCACCCATTTGCCCTTTTCGAGATCCTTATAGTGCTCGAAGAAGTGCTGGATCTGCTGCAACGTAATGTCAGGAAGGTCGCTGTAATTCCGAACCTTGTCGTAGCGCTGGGTCAGCTTTGAGGAAGGCACCGCGATGATCTTCTCGTCGCCGCCGGCCTCGTCTTCCATCAAGAGCACGCCGACTGGGCGCACGCTCATCACGGCACCCGGCACGATCGCGCGGGTATTGGCGACCAGGACGTCGCAGGGGTCGCCGTCGCCCGACAGCGTGTGCGGGATGAAGCCGTAATTGCCGGGATAGCGCATTGCCGTGTAGAGGAAGCGATCGACCACCAGCGTGCCGGCTTGCTTGTCCATTTCGTACTTGATCGGCTCGCCGCCTACAGGCACCTCGATGATGACGTTGACGTCGTGTGGCGGATTTACTCCGATCGAGATGGCGTCAATGCGCATAAAGGGCTCCGCTTTGCGTTGAAAGGGCGCGCCCGGAATCAGGCGCACGTCAGGGTCCCTTTAGACCGGCAACGGAGCAGGGAAAAGCCTGAATTAGGCTCAGTTGGTCCAGGCGAATGCGACTTTATCGAGCGACTTGTGCCCGAATTTTTCGGAGGAGCGCGCCACCATCCGGCCACCGAGCGCGCGGTAAAATTCCGTCGCCGGATCGTTGTCGGAGAGCGCCCAGATCACCATGCTCTTCAGCCCGCTTTGTATGAGATCGCGCCGGGCGGCGGTGAAGAGGCGGCGGCCAAAGCCGAGGCCCTGGAATTCGGGCCGCAGATAGAGCTCGTAGATCTCGCCCTCGAAATGCAGGCTGCGCGCACGGTTGCGGCCGTAATTGGCGTAGCCCGCGACCTTGTCACCGAACACCAGCACGCTGACGCGGCTGCCTTTGCGGATCGCGCTGTCCCACCATTGCGGACCGCGACGGTTAATGAGTTTTTCGAGCTCGGCGCCAGGAATAATGCCCTGATAGGCGGAGCGCCAGGCTTCATCATGCGTAGCCGCTACCTCGGCTGCGTCCGCAGCTTTGGCCGGTCGAACCTCGATCAGGGTTGTGCTCATGAGCTGATCAAAGCAAGTCGGCGGGCCGGCTTCAAGGTCCATCGTTAATTATCGGTTAACCTGTGGATTTTCTGCATCAGTTGCATGTCTATTTGTATCGAAAGAGGACAAGGGCGCTGTCTTAAAGGGTCTTTGCCCGATGCAGTGGCGGCGGAATGGTTGTCGGAATCATCCAAAGCCGCGCGCCCTGCGATGCTGTTCACGGAAAAATGCACTGGATTTGATTCGCTGGCGGTATTCTGCTGGTGACTTCGGAACGCGCCCTCCTTCGCCTGTGTCAGGCCATTTCATGTGTTCGCCAAACGTGCTTGTTGCGCTGATTGTCGTTGCCGCGCTCGGGGTGAAAGCCGCGGCCGCGCAGCCCGCCCTCGGCGCGCAAGGCGGGGAAGGCGAGCCGCATCGGCTGCAGCAGTGGCGGGTGCCTTCTCCTGATCCGGCTATCACCGCGCGCGCGGTGCTGTTCAGGCCATCAGGCGAAGGACCGTTTCCGCTTGCGGTGATTGCGCACGCGACCACCCAGAACGTCCTGCGGCGGGCGCAGATGGCGCAACCTGAATACCGCGCGCTCGCTGCCTGGCTGGTCGCGCGCGGCTTTGCCGTGCTGGTTCCGGAGCGGCCGGGCCATGGCGGGAGTGGCAAATATCTCGAGGATCAGGGCGGCTGCGATGAGGCTGACTATGCGAGGTCCGGCCGCGTTATGGCGGATGAGATCGCCGCCGCCACTGGCCTTCTGCGCAAGCAGCCTTTCATCCGGCCCGAGGGAGTGGTCGTGATTGGCCATTCGGCCGGCGCCTGGGGCGCATTGGCGCTGGCCGCCGATGATTCGAAAAACGTTGCCGCCATCATCGCGTTCGCGCCGGGACGCGGCGGGCACGCCAACGATGTTCCCGACAAGGTCTGCGCGCCACACACGCTGATCACCGCAGCGGGCGAGTTCGGCAAGGCCGCACGTGTGAAGGTGACCTGGCTGGTCGCGGCCAACGACAGTTACTTCTCGCCGGCATTCTCGCGTCAGCTGGCTGACGCGTTTCGCGCCGCCGGCGGCAACGTCGATTTCCGCGTGCTGCCGGCGCATGGCAGCGAGGGACACTGGCTGCCGGAGAGCGAGAGCGGCGTCACACTCGCCGGCGCCGAGCTCGACCGCGCCTTGAAGGCGCGATCTCCAGCTCCGGCAAAGAAGCGATGATGCTGTACCTTCTCGTCAAATATCTGCATGTGCTCGGCGCCATCGTCATTCTCGGCACCGGCACGGGCATCGCGTTTTTCATGCTGATGGCCCACCGCAGCCGGAACGTGGCCTTCATCGCACGCACGGCCGAGACGGTTGTGATCGCCGATATGCTGTTCACGCTGACGGCGGTGCTGCTGCAGCCGGTGAGCGGCGGCGTTCTGATGTGGCTATCGTCCACCGCGTGGACTGAACGCTGGCTGATAACCTCGCTTGGGCTCTACGCGGTCGCCGGGCTGTTCTGGGTGCCCGTCGTTTTCATGCAGATCGAAATGCGCGATCTCGCGCGCAAGGCGGCCGACCACAATCAGGAGCTGTCGCCACGCTATTTCGCACTTTTCCACCGCTGGTTCTTGTTCGGGATTCCCGGCTTTGGCTCGGTCATGGCTATTCTGTGGTTGATGATCGCCAAACCGTTCTAGACAGCCCATGAACGCCGACGTCAGGAAAATCCTCGTGCTCGGCGCCTCCGGCCTGATCGGCTGCTTCATCACGCGCGACCTGCGCACGCGAGGATTTCCGGTGGTTGGGGTCGCCCGCAAACTGCCGGCCTCGCATAACAACAGCGCGCTCGATCTCGAACTGCCGCTGATATCGATGGACGCAGCCGCGATGACGCGGCTGATTGGCGACCATCGCGTCGACGTCGTCGTCAATTGCCTCGGCGTGCTACAGGACGGACCCGGCAGCGACACGGCCGCCGTGCATCGCGATTTCGTGACGCGGCTGCTGCAGGCGATCCGCGAGAGCCGCCGTGCGATCCGCCTGGTCCACATCTCGATACCCGGCACGATGGAGACCGACCAGACCGCCTTCAGCACCACCAAGCGCGAGGGCGAGCGGCTGATCGCGGAGTCCGGCGTCGCCTACACGATTCTGCGGCCGGGCTTCGTGGTGGCGCTGGCGGCCTATGGCGGCAGCGCCATGGTGCGCTCGCTCGCGGCCTATCCGCTCGATCTTCCGGCTGTCGAACAGGCCACGCCCTTCCAGCCGATCGCCATGGAAGACATTGCCGCGACTATCGCCTGGCTCGCCGCGCGCGATCCGACTGAGGCGAACGGCGTGACCTGGGACCTAATGCAGGAAGAGCCGGTCACGCTCGGCGGCGTGGTCGACCAATTCCGCCGCGCGCTCGGCACCCGCGAATGGCCGCGCATCGCGATGCCGGCGTTCCTGCTCGATATCGGCGCGAGGCTCGGCGATCTCGCCAACCTCTTCGGCTGGATGCCGCCGATGCGGACCACCGCGATCGCCGAGCTGCGCCGTGGCGTCAGCGGCAACCCCGCGGGCTGGATCAGCGCCACCGGCATCACGCCGAAGACCATCGCAGAGATGGCCGGGGAGCGCCCGGCGACCATTCAGGACAAATGGTTTGCCCGGCTATTCCCGATCAAGGCGCTTGTCATCGCAAGCCTTGTGCTGTTCTGGGTAGTGTCGGGCTTCATTGCGCTGGTGATCTCCTATGACGCTGCGGCGGACATCCTGCGCAGCCGTAATTTTCCGCCGGCGCTCGTCGGCCCCATCACTGTCGGCACCAGCCTGATGGACATGAGCATTGGCGCATTGATCGCGTTCCGCCGCACCTCGGCATTCGGCCTGATCGCGGGTATCATTGCCTCGCTCGGTTACATGGTCGGCGCTGCGATCCTGACGCCCGACCTCTGGATCGAACCCTTGGGCGCATTGGTGAAGACCGGTCCTGCTATCGTGCTGATGCTGGTGGCGCTTCTGACGCTGGATAATAGATAGCGTTTCCGAGCGAAGGACTTGATCCGTGGGTGGGAACGGTTCGCGTGAAGGAAACGCGTCAAACAAGGAGGCTATATGAACAATTGGCCAGACGATGACGTGATCCTCTATGACGGCGTCTGCGTCTTCTGCTCACGCTGGGTCCGTTTCGTCGCGAAGCGCGACGTCGCGCGCAGGTTCCGCTTCACCGCGATCCAGTCGGCTTACGGCACGCGATTGGCGAAGGAATTCGGCATCGATCCCGATGATCCCGACACCAATGCAGTCGTCCATGGCGGGAAGGTATGGCTGAAGTCCGACGCGGCGCTGACAGTGCTGAGCCTGTTGCCGCGATGGGGCTGGATGCGAGTGTTGTTCGCGGTGCCAAAACCGCTGCGCGACGCCGTCTACGACCTCGTCGCGCGTAACCGTTACAGGATCTTTGGCAAGTATAATGAGTGCTTTGTGCCGGACGCGGATATGCGGGCGCGGGTGATGGAGTAGGAAAAGTCGCCTCAACCGTCATTGCGAGCGCAGCGAAGCAATCCATTGCGCGGCATAACGGATGGATGGATTGCTTCGCTTCGCTCGCAATGACGGCGGAAACATTAACGCTTCGCTAACGATGCTAACGCTTCCTTCGCCGCCCGCTCTCCCGAATCCCGCGCCCCATGCGCGGTCGTGAAAAATTCCGGCGAGGTCGCTTCGCCCGCAAAGAACAGCCGGCCATCGACGGGCGCGGCGAGCACGGCGCGGTCGCCGGCGTGTCCCGGCAGCGCGTGCGAGTACGAGCCGCGCGCAAACGGGTCATGGGCCCAGCGCGATTCGGCGAGCGGCTTCAGCTTGCGGCGAAAATCGCTGCCGAGGAAGGATACGATTTCGTCGATGCTCGCGGCGGCCAGCGCACCATCGCCTGCGTCTTCCAGCGATTTGGCGAAGCGTCCGCCGAAAAAACCTTCGATGCAGGGCTGGCCGAACGGACGGATGTGATAGGTGCCCATGCCGGTGCGCATGGTGGCGCCGCGCAGATTGCCTTCGACGGGCAGCGCCTCGGGCTCCTCCAGCGCCAGCGTCACCTTATCGGCAAGGCCGAGCGGCAGACCGCGCGCGGCATCGACTTTTGCTGGCAAGGCGGGGTGAAAGCGGATCGTCTCGTCGGCAAGCAGGTTGGTCGGCACGGTGATGATCACCTTGTTTGCGGTCAGCGTGCCCTGTGAGGTTTCGATGCGGAGGCGTTTTGCGGAATGATCGATCAGGGTCACCGCGCAATTGAGTACGACGGGACATGAGGCACCGTAGGCCGCCACCAGCGCGCCATAGCCGCGGCGGACGCGCCAGTTGATGTCGGTGTCCTCATAGGCATCCATGTCGAGAATGGAAACCTGATCGAGCTCTCTGCCGTTCACATAGGTCGAGATGGCATCGATCATCGGATTCCAGCGGTTGCCGGGCTCCAGACAGAGGCTGGCGGCGCAGTCTTGGCCGGTCGTGATGGCCTCCGCCGCGGCCGCTTCGGCACGATCATAGAACGCGTTCAGCGCGCGGATAAAATCGTCGCGGTCATCCTGCGGAAACGCCTTGCCATAGGCGCGCTCGGCCCAGGGCGGCAGCGCCCTATTGATCTCGAAGCCAAGCTGTTCGGCGATTTTGACGAACGAGTTCCGGTCCGCCGAATGCAGCCAGCCGCAACCGACGTCGAACGTGACGTCCGGCGAAGGCATGATCGTGTGAGCGCGGCCGCCGAGGCGGTTGCGCGCCTCCAGCACGATGACGGAAAGGCCGGAGTCCTTCAGCGCATTGGCGGCGCCAAGGCCGGCGGCGCCGGCGCCGATGATGGCGACATTGATCTCTGTGGGGAAGGGCATGTGATCGGCGAACAGCGAATGGCGAATAGCGAGTAGGGTATCGGAAAGTAGCCGTAACGGGAACGTCCCTAATCGCTACTCCCCATTCGCTATTCGCCCACTTTCGCCGGCTTACGCCACTGCTTCCTTGGCTTTTTCCGCGCGCTTGCGGTCGTTGGCATCCAGGAACTTCTTGCGCAGGCGGATCGACTTCGGAGTTACCTCGACCAGTTCGTCGTCCTCGATATAGGCCAGCGCCTTTTCCAGCGTCATCTTGATCGGCGGGGTCAGGCGCACCGCTTCGTCCTTCGAGGTGGTGCGGATGTTGGTGAGCTGCTTGCCCTTCAGCACATTGATCTCGAGATCGTTGTCGCGGGTGTGCTCACCGACGATCATGCCCTTGTAGACCTTCCAGCCCGGCTCGATCATCATCGGGCCGCGGTCTTCCAGCTTGAACATCGCGTAGGCCACCGCCTCGCCCTGGTCGTTGGAGATCAGGACGCCGTTGCGGCGGCCCTGGATGTCGCCCTTGTAGTTGGCGTAACCGTGGAATAGCCGGTTCATGATCGCGGTGCCGCGGGTGTCAGTGAGCAATTCGCCCTGATAGCCGATCAGGCCGCGGGTCGGCGCGTAGAACACCAGCCGCAGGCGGTTGCCGCCGGAGGGGCGCATCTCGATCATCTCGGCCTTGCGCTCGCTCATCTTCTGCACGACGACCCCGGAATGCTCCTCGTCGACGTCGATCACGACTTCTTCGATCGGCTCCTGCCACTGGCCGGTGGCTTCGTCCTTCTGCAGGACGACGCGCGGACGCGACACTGAGAGTTCAAAACCCTCGCGGCGCATGGTCTCGATCAGGATCGCGAGCTGCAATTCGCCGCGGCCCGACACTTCCATGGCATCTTTGTCGGCAGCTTCCACCACGCGCAGCGCGACATTGCCTTCGGCCTCGCGCAACAGGCGGTCGCGGATCATGCGGCTCGTCACCTTGTCGCCTTCGGTGCCGGCGAGCGGCGAGTTGTTGACGATGAACGACATCGACACCGTCGGCGGATCGATCGGCTGCGCCTGCAGCGGCGTCTCGATGGAGGGATCGCAGAAGGTGTCGGCAACGGTGCCCTTGGTCAGGCCAGCGATCGCGACGATGTCGCCGGCTTCGGCTTCATCCAGCGGGGTGCGCTCGAGGCCGCGGAAGGCTAGAATTTTCGTGATACGCCCCTGCTCGATCGTCTTGCCGTCGGCGCTGAGCACCTTCACGGTCTGGTTCGGCTTGATGGCGCCGGACGTGATGCGGCCGGTGATGATGCGGCCGAGATAGGGGTTGGCTTCGAGGATGGTGCCGATCATCCGGAACGGCCCCTCTTCGACGCTCGGCGGCGCGACATGGCGCACGATCAGGTCGAACAGCGGCTGCATGCCGGCATCCTTCGGACCCTCCGGGCTGTCAGCCATCCAGCCCTGCTTGGCCGACCCGTAGAGAATCGGGAAATCGAGCTGCTCCTCGCTGGCGTCGAGCGCGGCGAACAGGTCGAACACCTCGTTGATGACTTCGGTCGGGCGCGCGTCGGGGCGGTCGACCTTGTTGATGACGACGATCGGCTTCAGTCCGACCTTGAGCGCCTTGGAGACCACGAACTTGGTTTGCGGCAGCGGACCTTCGGCGGCATCCACCAGCACCAGCGCGCCATCGACCATGTTGAGGATGCGCTCGACCTCGCCGCCGAAATCGGCGTGGCCGGGAGTATCGACAATGTTGATGCGGGTTTCCTTCCACTGCACGGAAGCAGCCTTGGCCAGAATGGTGATGCCGCGCTCGCGCTCCAAATCGTTGGAGTCCATGGCGCGCTCGGTCACCTTCTGGTTCTCGCGATAGGTGCCGGATTGCTGCAGCAGGCGGTCGACCAGGGTGGTCTTGCCGTGGTCGACGTGGGCGATGATAGCGACGTTACGAAGGTTCATGGCTCTTCTTCTGGTCGTGCAATGGTGGACGCGCGATCTCACCGGAAAGCCGGGATCCACTTTTCCAAACCGCGCTGCTCAAAACCCTGGAATACTGGCGCGTGATGACGCTTCTTCGAATCGTCATCCAGCTCCATCTTTTTTGTTTGAGCATGACCTTTTCGGAAAACCGGTACCCATTTTCCGGATCATGCTCCGGGGCGCTTTCCCCAAAAAGGAAGCCCGGCCAATGGGACCGGGCACACCTTACGCGTTGCGGCGCAATATATTCAGAAAACGCCAAAAAACAATGGTTTGTTTGGCAATTGGTTAGCCGATTTGGGCAGTCGCGTGCCTAATTGCCGCGGCCGGGCTCGGGATAAATCCCCCGCAAAACCTCCTCAAAATGGCTCTTCACGGCCTCGTTGCAGCGGCAGGACCGGTTTCGCAGCAGGTCGGAGTTGCGGATCAGGATCGAGCCGCGCCGGGTCTCGAGCGTACCTTCCGCCTTGAAAATTTGGATGACGCGGCTGGTGTAGGAGC
Organism: Bradyrhizobium hereditatis; assembly: GCF_020329435.1. Taxonomy (GTDB): domain Bacteria; phylum Pseudomonadota; class Alphaproteobacteria; order Rhizobiales; family Xanthobacteraceae; genus Bradyrhizobium; species Bradyrhizobium hereditatis. The sequence continues at coordinate 48,336 of NZ_JAGKJK010000014.1, forward strand.
GGCCGACGCCGAGCAGGGTCGCCAGTTGCTCATGCGTGAGCGGCACGGTGTCCTCGCCATCGGTGCGCTCCATCGCCGAAATGATCCATTTTGCCGTGCGCTGCTCGATCGAATGGATCGCGTTGCAGGCGGTGGACTGGAAGATCTGCGCCAGCAGGCAGTCTGCATAGCGGGCGAAAATGTTGCTCAACGTACGCGACTTCGATTTGGCGGCATCGAGCTTGTTGACGGACAGCCGCACGAAGGGCCCTGCGAACTTGACGATGATGCGGGTGTAGGCCGGGAGATTGCCCTGGCTGACGATGCCGCCAACGGCGCCCTCCCGGCCGATCAGGATGGTCTCGACGTCACGGCCGTCCTCGCTGGCAACCATGTAGGAGACGAGGCTGGGGCCGCACGGGAAATGCACGGTCTCGACATTGTCGCCGGGGCTGTAGAGCAAGTCATTCGGATTGGCTTCGGCCGCAAGGAGGTGCGGTGCGATCAGCGCGAAATCGGCGTCATTCAAGCGGCGCAGCAAATTGTTGAACGGCCGCTCCCCGGACGTACCGTTTTGTCGCGTAAGCATGAAAGTTCCTTGTCGCGCCGCCCCATGACAATATTCGGTTTGCGGCGGGTAATATGTTCACAAGTAGACAGACGACAGAACGTGCATGTGATGGTTTCAGTTCCGGAACCGGCGGGTGCGCTTTTACGAAAGCGTCAACCATTAGGGCAATTTCGGGCTTCGGCCGGATCTCCAGTCACCTTCCAACCGGAACTGGCGAGAAACATGGACCCCGCCTCCCATGATGGCATGCCGAGCGACGTCCTCATCGTGGAGGACGACGCGATCATCGCATTGGATTTTGAGGATACGATCCTTGAGCTTGGCGTGAAGACAGTGCGCACCGCCGGCAGTGTGGTGCGTGCGTTGGAACTGATCGCCGAGCGCGCGCCTGATTTCGCGCTGCTCGATGTCGGCCTTGCCAGCGGAAACAGCTTTGCAGTGGCCGAACGGTTGCATGGGCTGCAGATTCCGTTCGTCTTCGTCACCGGTTACAGCAGCGACATCGGGCTTCCATCCGGACTGAACGGCACGCAGATGCTACCAAAGCCCTGCACCCGCGAACTTCTGGAAGCGACGTTGCGGCAGCGCTCGCCGCGCAGTCGGGTGTAGAGCGCCACCGGCGGCAGCGTTCGCGTTCCCATTCGATGTTGCAGCCCTTTGGATCGAGCCTACACCGGCTTCGGTTCAAGCGTCGTCGACCACAGCGCCGTGTCGGCGCGGTCGCGCAAGGTCACCGCCATCTGCCCGCTGGCGCCATCGATCCGGACATGGCCGAAGAACTGCATCCCGGCCGACGGCGGCAGGTTCTGCTTGCCGGGCCCCGGTGCCTTGATGAACTTCACTTCGGGGCCGAACGTATTGTCCATCTCGTTCGGGCCGAACGTTCCGGCGTGCAGCGGCCCGGCGACGAACTCCCAGAACGGGTCGAACTCCTGAAATTGCGCCTTGTCGGGGTTGTAGTAATGCGCGGCGGCATAGTGCACGTCCGCCGTCAGCCACACCGTGTTGACCACGCCCGCGGTCTTGATGAAGCGCAGGAGATCGGCGATCTCCAGCTCGCGGCCGCGTGGCGGGCCGTCGCCCTGGGCAAGGGCTTCAGAGCCTTGCTTGTTGCGTGCATCATCATAGACGATGAGGCCAAGCGGCATGTCCGACGCGATCACCTTCCAGGTGGCGCGCGAGTTCAGTAGTGCGCGCTTCAGCCATGCGAGTTGCTCGGGCCCGAGAAAGTAGCTTTCCGGTCCGTAGGCCGTCTCCTGGTTCGGCCCGTTGGCGCCGCGATAGCTGCGCTCGTCCAGCATGAAAACGTCGAGATGCGGACCGTAGTTGAGCGTGCGGTAAACCCTGCCCGGCTCGCTGATGCTCTCACGGATCGGATACATTTCGTGGAAGGCGCGCGCGGCCCGTGCGGCAAGCAAGTTGATGTTGCGCTCCTTGTAGGACGCAGGCAGCTCCTTGGACGCCGACCAATTGTTGGTGACTTCGTGGTCGTCCCACTGCACGAAGACGGGCACCTCGGCATTGAAGGCGCGCAGGTGCTCGTCCATGAAATTGTACTTGTGCGCGGCGCGAAACTCGTCGAGCGTTTCGGCGACCTTTGCCTTCTCCGGAATCGTTATGTTCTTCCAGACCTTGCCGTCGGCAAGCGTCACCTCACCTTTGATCGGGCCGTCGGCATAGACGGTGTCGCCGGAATGCAGCAGGAAATCCGGGCGATGCCTGCGCATGGTGGCGAAGGTGAGCATGCCGCCGTCATCGGGGTTGATGCCCCAGCCCTGTCCGGCGACGTCGCCGCCCCAGACGAAACTGACATCGCGGCGGTCGCTCGGTGCGGTGCGGAAGCGCCCGACCACCGGCTCGCTTTCGATGGCGATATGTGCGAGATCGCGAAAGCGGACGCGGTAGAAGATCTGCTGCCCGGAAGGCAGGTTCTCCAGCAGCATTTTTGCGGTGAAATCGCTTTCGGGCAGCGCGGCGATCGGCGGCAGCTTTCGTGCGTCGGCAAAGGACTCCGTGGTGGCGACCTCGACCAGCATTTGCGAGGGACGATCGGCCCGCGCCCAGACCACGCCGCCATCAGCACCGATGTCGCCGGATTGCACGCCTGACGTCACGATCGGCCGGTCCGCTGCGCGGCTGAGATAGGGCATCGCCATGATGCCGACGGCCGTCGCGCCGGCGGTAGTGAGGAAACGCCGCCGAGAAATTCCGCGGAGACCATGGCGGGACATGCTGCGAGCAATTCTGAAGGTCATGCGGCCTCTTTCCGGATCTGGCGCGGATGCAAGAATAATCCGGCAGAGCTAGAAAGAATTAATGACGGTTCGATTACCGGATTTGCCGGTCAGGCATTGCCGGCCGCGCGGAATTGCGCGCTGGTCCGTTGCAGGTTTTGCGGCATGCTCATCAGCAGCGCCTTGCGGTCGGCCACCGCGTTGTGGAACTGCTCGATAGCGATGTTGAAGGCGGTCAGCGTACCTTCCTCGATCGCGCCGTGCTCGAAGCATTGCAGCGTGTCGCGCAGAATGGCGTCCGCTTCCGCCTGCATCTGGTCGAGCTCTTCCATCGAATCGCATTGGCGGGCGGCGGTGAGCATGTCGAGCAGCCGGTCGCGCTGCGAGGTGTTGATGCTGCGGTCGTCCTTCTTCAGGTAACCGGCGAACCAGGCGCCCGCGGAGCCCATCGCCGATACCGCCATCAGGGCCCACCAGATGTAATCGCTGTAGCGGTCGAGGAAGGTCTTTTCTTCACCGTCGACGAAAGCGGCGGCGCCGGGATGGACGGGGATCGTGGCGTCCTTGTCGGTGTCGGGCGTCTCGATCTTGGCAGCCAGCGGAAACTCGTTCTTCAAGTTCTGGCGAATTGCAAATAGCTGGCGCGTAAAGATGGCGATGGTCGATTCCGCAACGCCTCGGCGCGCCACGATATGGTGCGAGAAGCTGATCGTCTTGATCTCTTCCTCGGGCCGGCTTGGCGCGCTGCCGAATGTTCCGGCCGGGATCTCGGACGACTCGTAGGCAGGATAGTTCTGAGCAATCGCCTCGGCCGAATCGATCGCGAGAAATTTCGGCGCGCCGCCCTCGCGCGCGGATGCGGTGATCGCGTCCGCCGTGATCTTGCTGTTGACTGGGCCGGCGGCGAGATAGGCGTCGGCCTTCTGGCTGCGGATGGTCTCGGCGGCTTCGTTGGCCGGGAACTGGATGATCTCGACGGTTGCCGGATCGACGCCGTATTGCCGCAGGATCACCTTGAGCAGATTGACATTGGCCTGGGTGCGGCCGACGACGCCAATGCGGCGTCCCGTGAGCTGGCCGATGTTTGTGATGCCGGGAGCAGCCTTCTTTCCCCTGGCCTTGGCAGGTGGCGGCACCCACAGCACCACGACGTTCTTGCGCAACGTCGCCACGGCCTGCGCATTCTTCGGCATGTCGAGATCGCCGCGGATAATCGCGAGATCGACCTTGCCGTCGCCGAGCAGGTTGGCGCTCGCGACCGCGCCATCAGTCTGGACCGGCCGCAGGCGGACCAGAGTGTTGCGTTGGTTATTGAAGGCCTGCGCCAGGTTCTGAACGACCTTGAGATCGTCGCTGTTGGCCGGGCCGACCGCGATCCGCAAGGTCACCGGACGCATGGCAAAGTAATAGCCGGCGGCCAGCGCGCCGATGATCGCCAGCACGCCGGCCAGCGTGACGAATGTCAGCCGTCGTTTCGCTGAGCGGGGCGAGGGTGGGGCCGGCATTTCTGAAACGTGAGGGCCGTCGCTCATCAGTCCCTGGAATCGTTTGAGGTGCGATTTTACGCCGGCGGCACACTTAATGCGGATAGCCTAGCAAAATTTCACGATTAACCATTGTTACATCTCCGTCATGGTTACCGGCCGTCCCCAACTGCCGTTGGAAGCCGGTTGCGGCGTATTTTGGGCAGGATCTCCGGCGCGGCTTTTGGTGTTAGGGTTGAGGCGGTCTGAAACGGGAGGTGATCATGGTGGAGCGGCTGTCGGCGGAAGCGCGGAAATCGGCGCTGGTGGAACTTTCCGGCTGGGCCGAGACGTCGGGGCGCGAGGCGATCACGCGGACCTTCACCTTCCGGGACTTCAACGAAGCCTTCGGCTTCATGTCCCGCGCCGCGCTGATCGCGGAGAAGAACGACCATCACCCGGAATGGAAGAACGTCTACAAGACGGTGGAGGTGGTGCTGGCGACCCACGAGGCCGGCGGCGTGACGGCGCGCGACATCGATCTGGCCAAGGCCATGAATGCGATCGCGAGGCAGCTCGGCGTTGCCTGAGTTGGCGCGCGGCCTTAGGATCTTGCGGCGTGTGACGAACATCCCCAATTCTTCTTGAGAAGCGTTTTCAGGCGAAGCGGTTCGCGTGAAGAACGCAGATGCAAGCGGGGCCGGCATCCGCGCCGGATCTTTGAGGGAACGCTGCAATGGCATCCGATCACACCGTGGGGTTCGAACCGGCCGATGAGTTGGCGCAGGACCGCGAAAGCGTGCGCCGGCGCTTCTGGATCAAGTTCAAGCAGGTGGTGGCGCAGCTTCCGTTCGCCGAGGACCTGCTGGCCGCTTATTATTGTGCATTCGACAAGGAGACGCCGCGTCATGTACAGGCGTCGCTGCTCGGCGCCGTCGCCTATTTCATCCTGCCGCTGGATTTCATGCCCGACGTAATGCCCTTGCTCGGCTTTACCGACGATGCCGCAGTGCTCGCCACCGCGATCCGCATGGTCGCCAGTCACATCACGCAGGAGCATCGCGACGCCGCCCGCGCGGCGCTGAAGCGCGGGATCGATGCCGCTGAAGCGAACGAATAGCTGACGCCGGGCTAGCGGAATCAAAAGCCCCGTTCCGATTGGATCAGAACGGGGCTGTTGATTTCTTGAGCTAGATGACCCGGCGGCCACCTCAGATCAGGTCGAAGACGGGCTTCCGGCGGATACGTCTTAGCGAGTCTGCGCCCTTGCGCTTCGCTCCGCTTCCCAGGCCTGGAACTGCCTGAACAGGGCTTCCTTGTCCGCGTCGGTCTTGACGCTTGCGGCGGTGGTCGGGCTCTGTTTCAGGAATTCGTCGAATCTGGCGCGCGACACCGCCTCGATGTTGCGGCTCTTGAGCCATTGCTCGGCGACCGGCAGACGCTGCCAGTCCGGCAACGGCGCCGACAGTGACACTTCCTTCCACTTCGGATGGAACGGCGGATTCTGGAAGGTCGGAAACTTGGTGAAAAAGGCGTCCACGAACTGGGCGAGCTTGCGGTAACGGTCCGTGTTGGGCGCCCAATTGTAGGCCGCGAGCACCGCCGGCACGGCGATCGTGTCGACCTTCCCGCCTTCCGCGATCAGGTTCGGGTAGTCCTTCGAGGTCAGCACCGCCGGCAGATAGTCGCCCTGCAGCGGCCGCGAATACTCGACCGGGACGAGGTGGAAGCGGTTGTCATTGAAGTTGCTGACCGACTTGTACGGCTTGCCGCCGACGGCGATCACCGCGTCAATCTCGCCGTTCCGCATCTTCTCCATCGCGATGCGCTGCTCGATATAGAGGAAGTTCGGCTTGATACCGAGCCGTTCGAAGACGACAGCCGCGGTGACGAAGGTGCCGCCATTGGGAAGGTCGACGCTGACCCTCTTGCCGTTGAGCTGGCTGATGTTCGTCACCGATTTCGGCGCAAGGACGTACATCTCTTCATTGTAGAGCTTCGTTACATAAGTGAACTGCTTCTTGATGTCCTTGGCGAAGCCTTTTTTCTCCAGATAGTCGAGCGTGTCGGCGCGCACGATGCCGAGGTCGACACCCTGCAGGAACAGGATGTCGGCCACGCTCTGCACAGAGCCGCGCCCGACGATCGGGAGTACGCGCAACTTGTTTCCATCGTCGAGCACGGAAGCAAGGTCGGCGCCAAACTGCACATAGGTGCCGCCGATCGTTCCGGAAATCAGTGTGACTGTATTGGCGTTCAGCGCCTGCTTGGTGGAAACTGAGCCGAACTGAAAAATCGCTTTGAGACTTTCGCTTACCTTAGCTGGATCGTATTCCGTCTCAGCGGCCTTGGCCGCCGTAGTGCTGCATGCCACTGTCAAGGCGAGCAATGCCATTCCCACTAAATGTCGCATGGGTTCCTCTGCGCTGGTCTTGAGTAATTAACTAGTTCTGCAATTGGCCCAGCCGTCGTTTCGCATCGGCCGAACCGAGCTGGGCTGCCTTCTGGTACCAAATCTTTGCCGCCGCAGGATCAGGTGTGACGCTCCGCAGATCCTGGCTGCCCAGCACCTGCGGATCATAGGTTCCCGCTAGCATCAGCGCGGCCTCAGGCTCCTGCGCGTCCGCTGCGCGTTCGAGCAGCAGCCGGGCGGAGGTGATGTCGCCGATCGAGAGCAGGTTCTTCGCCCGCTTGAGTAGCGCCGCCAGTTCGTCTGGATCGATGCGGCGTGCCGGCGCCGCCTCACGCGGGGCCGGAGCGGGCTCACGAACCGCCGGTGCAGCCGCAGCAATCGGGGCCGGCGGCGCAATCGCAGCGACGACTTCGCGGGACGCTTCGCGAGCCACGGGCTCGGGAACCGCGACCTTACCTTTCAGCGCGCTCTGATAGGCGGCGGCAATTTCGTCCCGCGTCGGCGAGGCCGAGGCCAATGCGCTGGTATTGGGCGAGGTACGGCGAGCAGCAGCGAGCTCGGCTCCCGTCGGTTCGGCGGCAACCGGCGGCGCGGCAACGCGCGGCTGCGGCGCAGGCTCCGGCACTGCCGCAGCGAGCTGGGCGGCCGGCGGGGCGCTGCCACCACCGCCGCTACCGCCAAGCGAGGCGTTGAAGATCACGGCGCGTGTCGAATCGATGGAAAACAGAGCGAGAACGCCCGCGATCGCCGATACCACCGCGACGCCGGTGATGATGCGGCCGGCGCGCGCCTTCTTCAGTCCGCCGCTACCGAACCTTCCGCTGCCGAACTGATACTCGGAGAGCTGCTGATGGGATTCCTCTTCGTAGTTGGAGAGGAAAAGCGGCACCTGCTCGTGAGGCGGCAGCTCCTCGGGAAGCACTTCTGTACGCTCGAACGATGCATCCCTTCGATCGAACGACAGGGCAAAGGGCTGGTCGTATTGAGCCTGCTCGTAGCGGGAATGCTCAAGCCGGGGTTGCTCGTAACGGAGCTGCTCGTACCTGGATTGATCGGCCTCATACAACCGAGGATCGCTGATGGCTTCATCAAACCGGTCAAACGGATCTCTTGCCTGAACGGGCCTGGTATTCTCCACCATGGTGATGCTCCCCACTACCTGACGCAACCGACGGGCGTCCCCTGCACTTGCTTCTTGCTCTTGTTGACGTACAGGCGCCCCCTCTACTGGCCCGTAAAATCGCACACGGAATGGGTTCAAAAAACGACGGCGGGGGGCGCGAATTAGGATATTTTTTGGTATGATTAAGGCAGACAAGCGGCATCGGGCGCTCTCAGAACACGCATTGTTACCGGCAAAATATCTTGGTGAGATAAAAACTGGGCCTCGCCGGCCGCGCCGCACGGGCTTTTCACCCCTCAACGGACGAAACTCATCATCCTCGACTGCAGCATGGAATCGTTCGCGACTGCAACGTTCCGCAGGCCCGGTCGTTCATCCCTTCGTCGTCGAGCCGACTTAGTGTTGGTGCGCATCTTACGATCCGGATCAATGCAGATGCGCTTCTCAGACTACGACGACCCACAGGCGAAAGCTCGACCTAGTTCAAGAACGGCGGGGAAGCTAGATCGGGCATCGGCTTGAAACTGCAACCTGAAGATGATATTCGACAGGCATGTTGAAGCTCGGCAAATCGGCGAAATATGGCGCAGCCCTTGCCGCGGTTGCGCTCTATTTCTCGATCGCCCTGTGGCTCGAACGAAGTTACGTCAGTCCCGTGCCAAAAGGGCAGGTCGCGGTTCAGATGCGGCCGCCGTTCGAACCGCTGGGCGGCGCGGCTTTCCGGTACCTTCCGAGCGCACCCAGCGAGGGCAACTCGCTGATGGCCTTTGCCGAGGATCCCGCGAACGCGGGCGACCGCCGCTCGCCGATCATCATCTACGAGGGTCATCATCCGCTCGGGCCGGCGCACAGCACGTTCGAGAACATCAGCAGGATCGGTCGCGGACATTTCGCGCATTGGACCGATCAAGGGTTCGTGTTCTCGACGAGCGACGGCAGCGATCCCAACCGCAACGGCCGACTATACTGGCTCGTGATCAAGGGCTGAGCCGGTCGACCTCTTAAGATGTGCGCCGTCACCAATCAGCCTTTCGGTGCGGCCTTGCTGCGCCCGCCCATCGATGACGGGCGCCTCGCGTTCCCGGCGTCGTTACCGTCGCGGTCGGCGGTCGATAGTTCGGCAGAGCGATCCGGTATCCCCGCCTAGGGGTGCAGGATCACCTTGCCCATCGCCTTGCGGCCGGCGAGCACTTTCAGCGCTTCGGCAGTTTGCGCCAGCGGGAAGGTGCGGTCGACATGCGAGGAGATCTTGCCTTCCGCGGTCCATTTGACGAGCTTTTCCAGGTTGGCACGGTTCTTCTCCGGATTGACCCTGGTCCACGCGCCCCAGAACACGCCGCGGATATCGCAACCCTTAAGAAGTGCGAGATTGAGCGGCATCTTCGGAATGTCGCCTGCCGCAAAGCCGATCACCAGGAAGCGGCCTTCCCAGGCGATCGAGCGCAACGCGGCTTCGGCGTAGGTGCCGCCGACCGGATCGAAGATGATGTCGACGCCCTTGCCGCCCGTGAGCCGGCGCAGACCCTCTTTCAGGTCTTCCTTGCTGTAGTTCAGCGTCAGCTCGGCGCCGTGCGCCTTGGCGAATTCGAGCTTCTCATCCGATGACGCGCAGGCGATCACCTTCAAGCCCATCAGCTTGCCGAGTTCGCACGCCGCAAGTCCGGTGCCGCCGGCCGCGCCCAGCACCGCGAGCGTCTCACCCGGCTTCGGGCTGGCGCGATCTTCCAGCGCATGCAGCGCCGTGCCGTAGATGATGATGATGCCGGCGGCGCGATCGAAATCCAGATTGTCAGGAATTTTCACGATGGAGCTTGCGGGAAGCGCGATCTTTTCCCGCGCGCCGTTATGGCCGCAGGACGCCACCACGCGATCGCCGACCTTGAGATCGGTGACGCCGGCGCCGACGCTTTCGATCACGCCGGCAACCTCGGCGGCCGGCGAGAACGGGAACGGCGGCTTGATCTGGTACTTGCCCTGGATCATCAGGATGTCGAAGAAATTCAGCGCCGCGGCCTTGATCGCGATCACGGCCTGTCCGGGCTCGGCCAACGGATCGGGCACATCCGCGAGCACGAGATCGTCGGGTTGACAATATTGCGAGCAGAGAATGGCTTTCATGACGCACCTGATTTTCGGACCGACACGGATGACTGACAGCTTCATGCCGGATTTGAAGCCGGGCTACAATCCGATTCCGATGCATGACCTCATGGTGGCTCAAGGGGATTCAAACGATGTTTGAAAAGGACTTGCTCGCGGGTAAGCGGATCTTGATCACCGGCGGCGGCTCGGGGCTCGGCGCCGCGATGGGACATCGCTTCGTCGAGCTCGGCGCCGAGCTATTGATCTGCGGCCGCCGGTTAGAGGTGCTGGAGGCGACGGCCGCGCGGCTGCGCGGAGAGCTCGGCGGCAAGGTTAACGTGATCGGTTGCGATATCCGAGATGGCGCCGCGGTCGATGCTATGATGGACGAGATCTGGCGCGAGGCGCCGATCGACGTGCTGGTCAACAATGCTGCCGCGACCTTCATCGCACAGACCGAACGGCTGTCGTTTCGCGCGGCAGATGCGATCCTGGCGCCGACCCTGCACGGGACCATGTATTGCACGCTCGCCGCGGGTGCGCGCTGGATCGACGGCAAGCGCACGGGCGTGGTGTTGAGCATTCTCTCGACCTCGACGATCACCGGCCGCGCCTTCACGGTGCCATCTGCGATGGCGAAGTCCGCGGTGCTAGCGATGACCAAGAGCCTCGCCGTGGAGTGGGGACCCAAGGGCGTGCGTACGGTCGCGATCGCGCCCGGCGCGTTTCCGACGCCTGGCGCATCGGGCCAGCTCCGTCCCGAGGGTCGCGATGAAAGCTGGGCGGAGCGCAATCCGCTCGGCCGCGCCGGCGAACATGGCGAGCTTGCCAACCTGGCAAGCTTTCTGATCTCCGACCAGGCCGGCTACATCAATGGCGAGATGGTAGTGCAGGATGGCGGCGCTCACTTGCGCAGTTCCGGCGCCGAGGATCTCTTGCAATGGACCGATGCGCAGTGGCAGAGACAGCGCGAGCGCCGGTCCAAGGGGTGAAACCCAAGCATGTCTTGATTCGCTGGCGGGGACCTGGGACGAAGCGTCGCCACGACGGTGACATCGCTGTAACTGCCTTCCCAAAAAACGATTTCCCGGCTATCCATCCCCGGCGGCGCGACGCGCCCTCGGGCCATCTTCCAGTCACAATGATGAGGGAACCAGTTGTCCGTGTTGCGAATACTGGCATTTCTGGTTGCGATTTCGGCGTTGTGCGGGACCACAGCCCTCGCGCAAACACAAAGCCCTGCTTCGAAGGGTGCCAAGGACTCAGGCAAGGCGGCACCTGCACCTGCACCTGCGCCGGCGGCAAAGAACCCGGCACCGGCTGCTGCCGCGGGCGCCGAGCCAACCTTGATCGGTCAGTACGGCACCTGGGGTGCCTATACGGCAACACCGAATGGCAAGAAGGTGTGCTTCGCGCTGGCGAAGCCATCGTCATCGAAAACCAATCCGCCGAATCGTCCGCGTGATCCCGCCTACGCGTTCGTCTCGACGCGTCCGGCAGAGAAGGTTTTCAACGAAGTTTCGATCATGATCGGCTACGCGCTGAAGCCCGGCTCCGAATCCTCGCTCGAGGTCGGTGGCGCCTCATACGCCATGTACACCCAGGGCGACGGGCTCTGGATCAAGAACGCGGCGGAGGAAGAGCAGATGGTCAACGCCATGCGCAAATCCGCCGAGGTCGTGGTCAAGGGCGTCTCCGCCAAGGGCACCGAGACCACGGACGTCTTTTCGCTGAAGGGGCTGTCCCAGGCGCTCGACCGGCTGGCACAGGATTGCAAGCGCTAGGGCGCTTTTGAGCGCAGAATGGCGTTGTTTGCGGCCCCTGGAAGACATATTTGAGTGTAACTCGTAGGGTGGGCAAAGGCGCGAAGCGCCGTGCCCACCATTAATGTTTGTGGTGGGCACGGCGGAGTTCATCATCGGGCGCATATTCGCGCGACCCGGTGGCTTTGCCCACCCTACGCTCCGCTTCAACCGTCTCGTGTGAGTTAATGACGCTTTCATCTTCCGTGGCGCCGCTTGAGAAGGTTCCGCTCGAAACCTACGTGCCGCCAGCAAAGCCCTGGCTGATCGGCCTGTCGCGCGCCGAAATCGCCGACCGGCTCGGCGAGATCGGCGTTCCACCGGCGCAGCGCAAGATGCGCACGCAGCAGCTCTGGCACTGGATGTATTTTCGCGGCGCCAAGAGCTTTGCCGAGATGACGAGCGTCTCCAAGGACATGCGCGCCGAGCTGGAGCAGCATTTTACCGTCGATCGCCCCGAAGTGGTGGCCGAGCAGATTTCTAGCGACGGCACCCGCAAATGGCTGCTGCGACTGCCGAGTGGCGACGCGTTCCAGAAGGCGCATGAGGTCGAGTGCGTCTACATTCCCGAAACCGATCGCGGCACGCTCTGTGTTTCCTCGCAGGTCGGCTGCACGCTGAACTGCTCGTTCTGCCACACCGGCACGCAGCGGCTGGTGCGCAATCTCACCGCCGGCGAGATCGTCGGCCAGATCATGGTAGCGCGCGACCGCCTCAACGATTGGGCGGATCGGGAAACGCCGAGCGGCGGCCGGCTCGTCACCAACATCGTCATGATGGGCATGGGCGAGCCGCTCTACAATTTCGATGCGGTGCGCGATGCCTTGCTGATCGTTGCCGACAATGAAGGCATCGGCATTTCCCGACGGCGCATCACGCTGTCGACCTCGGGTGTGGTGCCGAACATCATCCGCACCGGCGAGGAGATCGGCGTCATGCTGGCGATCTCGCTGCATGCGGTGCGCGATGAGCTCCGCAACGAACTGGTGCCGCTGAACCGGAAATATCCGATTGCCGAACTGCTGCAGGCCTGCCGCGACTATCCGGGCTCGTCGAACGCGCGCCGCATCACCTTCGAATACGTGATGCTCAAGGGCGTCAATGATTCCCTTGAGGATGCCAAGTTGCTGGTGAAGCTGCTCAAGGGCATCCCAGCCAAGATCAATCTGATCCCGTTCAATCCGTGGCCGGGCACGGCTTACGAATGCTCGGATTGGGAGCAGATCGAAAAGTTCTCCGAATATATCTTCAACGCCGGCTATTCCTCGCCGGTGCGCACGCCGCGCGGCCGCGACATCCTCGCTGCCTGCGGCCAGTTGAAGTCGGAGACCGAAAAACTGTCCGCGCGTGAGCGCCAGGCGCTCCGCGCCATGGCGATGACGGATTGAGTGAAGGCGCACTGCATGCAGTTCGTCATTGCGAGTGAAGCGAAGCAATCCATGCCTCAACACGGGGATAGATCGATGGCTTCGTCGCTTCGCTCCCCGCAGTGACAGTGTGGCGACCATGGCGCTCATCGGCCGCATGTTCGTCATCCTGTTCGCGTTCCTCGCCGCCTGCTTCGTGGCGGGGATGATCGTGGTCGGCGCGGTGCTGTATCCTGAAATCAGCGACCTCGATAGCGGCATGATCGATCAGAGCGCGATCAACGTCATACTCGGCTTCGGCTTCATCTTCCTCTCCGGCTTTGCGCTGCTGCCGGCTCTGGTCGTGGTCTTGATCACCGAAGCCTTCTATATCCGAAGCGTGCTGGCCTATGCGATCGGCGGCGGGATCGTCGGCGCCGCCTGCTATCTCGGGCTTGTTCCGTTCGATACCGAGACGCTGCAGTTCGACGGCATCATCCGCCGCCATCTCGAAATCATGACCGGGGCCGGCATTGTTGCGGGCCTCGTCTACTGGCTGATCGCCGGACGCACCGCCGGCGCCTGGCGTGAGCCGCCGCCACCTTTGCGGCCGCCACCGCCATTACCGTCGCAGTCCCGCCCACTGTCGTGACCTTTCCTGTTTCTTCCCTTCTTCCACGAGGGAGAAGGTAAGTTTGCGTGAGCCTTTTCATCCTCGACCGCCTCGGCTAAACCCCGCGCCATGAATCGGACCGGACTTGTCATCGCGTTGGGCCTATCGCTCGTCATCGGACTGCTGTTCGGGATCTACCCCGAGCTCGATCTGAAGCTCGCGGCATTGTTCTACGATCCCGCAACTGCCTCGTTTCCATCGAAACAGAACGGGCTTTATGCTTTCGCGCGCGATGCCGCGATGTGGATCGCCTGGGCGCTGGCATTGCCGGCGCTGTTCGCGATTGTCGCAAAGCTGTTGCGGCCGGACAGGCCGATGCTGATGCCCGGACGCGCGGCGGTGTTTCTGCTGGTCACGATCCTGCTCTCTGCGGTTGTGCTGACCAACCTCACCTTCAAGAGCTATTGGGGCCGGCCGCGGCCCGTCGTGGTGACGGAGTTCAAAGGTCCCTGGAAATTCGTGCCGTGGTGGGATCCGCGCGGCGAATGCGGGCGCAACTGCTCGTTTTTCTCGGGCGAGGGCGCCACTGCGTTCTGGACCTATGCCCCCGCAGCCCTGACGCCGCCGGCCTGGCGGCCTCTCGCCTATGTGGCGGCGACCGTGTTCGGGGCCGCCACCAGCGGGCTGCGGATGGCGTTCGGCGGGCATTTCTTTACCGACGTCGCCGCGGCTGGCCTCGTCAGCTTCTTCGTGATCTGGCTGGCCTATGCCTGGATCTACCGCTGGCCGTCGACCCGGCTGACGGATGCGCAGATCGAGGCCGGACTGGCGCGCTGGGGCCGGCCCGGCTACCGCCTGTGGCGGCGCTGGCGTCGACGTGCGGCGGCGTAATTCGATCCCGGCCGCGAGGCGCCATTAAACACGTGCCCACAGCTACGAAATTTGTTATTCGCGCCGTCAAGCCGCAACCGGCATCCGCCCATTTCGACCGATTGGAAGCCCTATGAGTACGATTCTGAAAAGCCTGCCCAAGGGGGAAAAAGTCGGCATCGCTTTCTCGGGCGGTCTCGATACCAGCGCGGCGCTGCTCTGGATGAAGCAGAAGGGCGCGCGCGTCTTTGCCTATACCGCCAATCTCGGCCAGCCCGACGAGACCGACTACGACGAGATCCCACGCAAGGCGATGGAATTCGGCGCCGAGAAAGCCCGCCTGGTGGACTGCCGCACGCAGCTCGTCCACGAAGGCATCGCCGCAATCCAGTCAGGCGCCTTCCACGTCTCGACCGGGGGCATCGCGTATTTCAACACGACACCGCTCGGCCGCGCCGTAACCGGCACGATGCTGGTAGCGGCCATGAAGGAGGATGGCGTCAACATCTGGGGCGATGGCTCCACCTACAAGGGCAACGACATCGAGCGATTCTATCGCTACGGCCTTTTGACCAATCCGAGCCTGCGGATCTACAAGCCCTGGCTCGACCAGCTCTTCATCGACGAGCTCGGTGGTCGCGCAGAGATGTCGGCGTTTATGACCGCCAACGGTTTCGCGTACAAGATGAGCGCCGAAAAGGCGTACTCGACCGACAGCAACATCCTCGGCGCAACGCATGAGGCCAAGGATCTCGAACGCCTCGACAGCGGCATCAAGATCGTCAATCCAATCATGGGCGTGCCGTTCTGGCGCGACGACTGCGCGGTCAAGGCCGAACAGGTCGTGGTGCGTTTCGAGGAAGGCCAGCCTGTTGCGCTGGACGGGCAAACGTTTGCCGATCCGGTTGCGCTGTTCCTCGAAGCCAACGCTATCGGCGGCCGGCATGGCCTTGGCATGAGCGACCAGATCGAGAACCGGATCATCGAGGCGAAGAGCCGCGGCATTTATGAAGCGCCTGGCATGGCGCTGTTGCACATCGCCTATGAGCGCTTGGTCACCGGCATCCACAACGAAGACACCATCGAGCAGTACCGCATCAGCGGCATGCGCCTCGGCCGGCTGCTCTACCAGGGGCGCTGGTTCGATTCCCAGGCGCTAATGCTGCGTGAAACCGCGCAGCGCTGGGTGGCCCGCGCCGTCACCGGCGAGGTGACGCTCGAACTGCGCCGCGGCAACGACTACTCGATCCTGAATACCGAGAGCCCGAACCTGACCTATCAGCCGGAGCGGCTCAGCATGGAGAAGGTCGAGGACGCCGCATTCATGCCGGCCGACCGCATCGGCCAGCTCACCATGCGCAATCTCGACATTGCCGACACCCGCGCCAAGCTGAAGCTCTATTCGGATACGGGCTTGCTGTCCGGCAGCGAAGGCTCGGAGATCTTCAAGCTCGAAAGCGACAAGGGCTGAGAGGCTCCTGTCCCGGACGCGAGGCAGCGCGTAGGGGTAGAGCGCAGCGAAACCCATCAATCCATCCGCGGAGAAATGATGGGTATCGCTTCGCTCCACCCATCCTACGATGCTCCGAGCCCGTTATGGACTCGTCATCCGAGACAGATAGATTTGCTCGCCTGAATTGCGGAGCAGCCGCGGACGCTGCCCGCTCCGTGTGTCCGAACGGAGCCTCATCATGATCAAGCCTGTCAGCATCACCCTCGGCCTCCTGCTTTCGGCGTCAGCAGCCAATGCCCAGACGATCTATCCCATCGACCGCGCCGAAATTCTTTCCGGCGCGCAGTTCGACTTCAAGGTGGAGTTTCCCGACAAGGTCGATCCGGCGAAGCTGAAGGTGACGGTCAACGGTCAGGACTATGCCACCGCCTTCGGCCGGGCCGGAACTTTCGTCGAGCGTGAGGATGGCAAGGATCAGTCGGCGCTGATGCTCCGCGATGTCGCGCTGACCGCGCCCGGCCCTGTCGTCGTCGAAGCTGGTGACGGCACGCGAAGCCGCAAGGTGACATGGTCCGTCTACGACACGCCCCCGCGCAAGGCGAAGAACGTTATCCTGTTCATCGGCGACGGCATGTCGCCCGCCCATCGTGTGGCGGCACGGCTGCTTTCCAAGGGCATCGCCGAAGGCAAGAGCCTAGGCAAGCTTGCGATCGACGACATGCCACATATGGCGCTGGTGGCGACCGCCGGCTCCGATTCGATCATCACCGATTCCGCGAACTCGGCGAGCGCCTATGCCACCGGCCACAAGAGCGCCGTCAATGCGATGGGCGTCTACGCGGATCGCACCAAGGACCCGCTCGACGATCCCAAGGTCGAAACCATTGCGAGCCTCGTCAAGCGCCGGCTCAACATGGCTGTCGGCATCGTCAGCAACACCGAGATCGAGGATGCAACACCCGCGGCGATGCTGGCCCATACCCGCCGCCGCGCCGAGTACGATCCGATCGTCGAGCAATATTTCGCGGCCAAGCCCGAGGTGTTGCTCGGCGGCGGCAGCGCCAATTTCCTGCCAAAGGCTGCGTCCGGAAAGCGCAAGGATGATGTCGATTATATCGCCCGCTTCCGTGAGGCCGGCTATCCCTTCGCGACCACCGCGGGCGAGCTGAACGCGCTCGCGGCAAAGCCGGAGACGCGCCGGTTGCTCGGTCTATTCGCCGCCGGGAACATGGATGGCGCGCTCGACCGCAAATTCCTTAAAGGAGGCGGCGTCAAGAAATTCCCCGAGCAGCCCGACCTGACCGAACAGGTTGAGGCAGCCTTGAATGTGCTTTCAAGGAACGAGGCCGGCTTCTTCCTGATGGTGGAGTCCGGAATGATCGACAAATACGCGCATCTGCTCGACATGGAGCGCGCGGTCTATGACACCATCATGCTGGATAATTCCGTTCGCCTCGCCAAGGACTGGGCGAGCAAGCGCGGCGACGACACCCTGATCCTGGTTGTGGCTGACCACAACCATCCCAACAGCCTTGTCGGCACTATCAATGACGATATGAGCGCGACGCCGAACGTGCCGTTCCGCGAGCGCGTCGGCGTCTACGACAAGGCCGGCTTCCCGAATTATCCGGCGCCCGATGCGGAAGGCTATCCGTCGCGCGTCGACGTCAGCCGGCGGCTCGCCATCTTCTCGGCCAGCCTTCCGGACCACTACGAGACCTTCCGCCCCAAGCTCGACGATCCGAACGCGCCGACCGTAAAGGGCGACGAGGCCGGAACGTTCAAGGCCAATGACAAATACAAGGACGTCCCCGGCGCGGTGCTGCGGCCGGGCAACCTGCCGGCGATGATTGGTGCGAGCGTGCATTCCGGCGAGGACGTTATCCTGACCGCGATGGGCCCCGGCAGCGAACGGGTGCGGGGCTCGATGGACAATACCGAAGTCTTTCGCGTGATGGCGGAGGCGCTCGGTCTTGCCGCGGTAGGACGGTGAGGGCTTGCCGGGAATTCGTGTCCCGGACGCGATGCAGCGCGCCAGCGCTGCGTCCGGGGCACGAGGCCACTACGATGGTTAGGGCGCAAACATCAGCTTGATGCAGCTCCGGAACAGCATGATCTGCCGCTCCAGCTTCTTCGGATCGTTCAACGTCTTGGACATGATGATGGCGCCGTCGACGATGCAGGACAGCATGTCGGCGACATCGTCGAGATCGACTGGCTCTCTCGGAGGATAGATCGCGGCTATGCCGTCGAGAATCGTGCGGAAGCGCGCATTCCAGTCTCGCACCGACTGCGCGGTCAGTTCGCGCACTTCGCGATCGAACAGCCGCTCCTGATAGCAGATGCTGGCGATCAGGCAGCCGGGATGGCCGCTCGGCAGATCGGCCATCGTTTCGGCGAGCAGCTTCAGCGAAATCAGAAAGGCCTGCAGCGGATCGTCGGAAAGCGCGCGGCCGCGGGCGAAGATTTCGTCGAACAGCTGGTCGTTGGTCGCGACGTAGCGGCGGAGCATCTCGCGCGCGAGCGCATTCTTGTCCTTGAAATGGTAGAAGAAGCCGCTCTTGGTGAGGCCGGCCTCGGCGATCACTTCCTCGATCGAGGTGGCGCCAAATCCCTTGGAGAGAACGGCCGCCTCCGCGATTTCGAGAATTCGCTCGCGTGTGGCCTCGCCCTTGCTCAACCGGGGCTCCATAACTGTACTCATGGTACGGTTTCTCCGCCTGCGGCAGCGCGGCGGCACTGCCGCTCAATTCCCAACCATTTGAATTCGTATCGCTTTGCGGCTTCTGGTTCATCCGCACCACGAGCCGCCTAGGCCCCCGCGACACTATGAGGCACCAACATCGCCGGACCCAATCGATGCGGGCGAGACGTATCGAAGTTCCCATTCGCGGAGATCTTGAAATGGCCAAATATCGAGACGCCCTGCCGCAGCACCGCGGCGGCATTTTCCTCACCGATGGCGGCATGGAAACCACGCTGATCTTCCACGAAGGCGTGGATCTGCCGCACTTTGCCGCCTTCGTGCTGCTCGACAGCGCCGACGGACGGCAGAAGCTGAAACAGTATTATGAGTCCTATCTGTCGGTAGCGCGCAACCATGGCACGGGCTTCGTGCTCGACAGCCCGACATGGCGCGCCAATCCGGACTGGGGCGCCAAGCTCGGCTACGACGCAGACGCGCTGAAAGCGATCAACGTCCGTTCGATTGCATTTCTGGAGGAACTGCGCGCCGGCTGGGAGCGGCCGGGCGCTCCTTGCGTGATCAGCGGCGCCATCGGTCCGCGCGGCGACGGCTACAAGGCGGGCAACATGGATGCTGCCGAGGCCGAAGATTATCATCGGGCGCAGATCGCGGCCTTCGCTGAGGGCGGCGCCGATATGGTCACCGCCTATACGCTCAACAACGTTAACGAAGCGATCGGCATCGCGCGCGCAGCGCGGTCGCAAGGGATTCCGGCGGCCATCTCGTTCACTGTGGAAACCAATGGCCGCCTGGTGAAAGGAGAAACGTTGCGTGAGGCGATCGAGACCGTGGATCGCGAGACCGACGGTGCGCCCGAATACTTCCTGATCAACTGCGCGCACCCAACGCATTTCGAAGACGCGTTGAAGGCGGGTGAAGCCTGGACCGAACGTATCCATGGCATCAGGGCCAACGCCTCGACAAAGAGCCATGCCGAACTCGACGAATCCGAAACGCTCGATGCGGGTGATCCGGCCGATCTCGGGCGGCGTTATGTTGCGCTCAGGAGCGCGTTTCCCACGATGCGCATTCTTGGCGGCTGCTGTGGCACCGATCACCGGCACGCCGCAGCGATTTGCGAGGCCTGCGTGCCGCCGCGCGCCCTCAGCGCCTGATGAAAAAAATGGCCGGGATCGCTCCCGGCCATTTCAGTTGATGAGCAATCGCCGAGAGCCCGGTCCTGATTCAATCAGAACCGGACTCTCGATTTCGTTTGACGCGTTTCTTGACGCGAACCGGTGTCCACTTCGCTTGAAAACGCTTCAGCGCGGCGGCGCGGTGCCGGGCGGGGGCGGCGGCAGCGATGCCTGTCCGCCGTTGAGCAGCGGCGTGATGTTGCGGATGGTGACACGCCGATTGATCGCGCTCGGCCCGTCGACCTGCTCCTTCAGATACTGCTCGCCATAACCTTGCGAGGTGAGGTTTTCCGCGGGCACGTTGAACTGCTGCGTCAGCAAGGTGGCCGCGGATTCGGCGCGGCGGTCCGACAGCGACAGATTGTCGACGTCGTTGCCGACCGCGTCGGTGTGGCCCTCGATCAGGAACACCACGCGCGGATTTTGCTGGATAGCGCGGTTGATGCCGTCGGCGATCACCTGCAGCTTCGCCGCCTGATCGGGCGGAATCTCCCACGATCCGGTTGCGAAGTTGATGGTGTTGACGTCGATGCTGGGCATGCGTTGCCGCACCGTCGGGCTGTAGCGGATTTCGTCCAGCGTGTAGCGCCGCTCGATGTGGTCCACCGGCGGGGCCATCAGGGTCTCGTAGATCACCTCCGGCTCCGCTTCCTGCGCGTCGACGATGTAGCGATTGTAGGGGATGCGGACCGTCGGCGGCGGCAGCGCAACGAAGAAGCCGCCTACGGCGCGCGGATCGCGGTAGCTGTTGTCGATGATGATGATCTCGCGACCGCGCTCGTCGCGGCGGATACGGCGCAGCAACTGGCCGTCGCGGCCGGTCACCGTAATCACCTGCGTGCCATCGGGCCTGATCACGACGGTGCGGGTCTCGCCGCCGACGGTCTGGGTCTGGATGTCACGCGCGCCATAGCGGAAGCGGTCGACCTCGCTGTGGCGGACATATTGCTGGCCGCCGGGATCGCGAATGATGATCCGGCCCGGTTCGGTGATGATGGTGCGGCCGCCCTGCTGGGTCTCGCGGCGCTGACCGCGGAAGTCGTCCAGCCGCTGCGGGCCTGCAACGGCAGCGCCGGGTGCGACAGGCCGCAGGCTATCCGCCGCGGGTGGTGGTGGCGGCGGCAGCGGTGCGGTGACCTGAGGCGCTTGGCGGAAGGCCGGTGCGACGGTCGGCGGTGCATTCTGAACCCGGCCAGCCGGCGGCGTGGCGGCCGGCGTGCCCGGCACGGCGGTTGGCGCCGCGGGGGCTGTGCCTGCCGGAGCCGTCGGAGCGCCGGCGCTCGGCGCGGGGCTCGTCGCCGGCGCGGGGGTTGCGGCCGGGGCGGCCGCGCCCGGCGCGGGCGGAGTCGGAGCCCCTGGCCGTCCCGTCGGTGCGGTCGGCGCGGTTGTCGGTGCGCCCGCGCTCGGAGGAGGTGTCGGCGCGCCAGGGCGCGGCGGTGGCGCCGTAGTCGTGCTTCCGCCGGGTGGCGGGGCAGCGGTCGGCGCAGCTTGCGGCGCCGGCGTGGCGGCAGGGGCCGGCGGCTGCTTGGCGCCAGCTGGTGGGGGCGGCGGCGGTACAGGCGATGGCGATGGCGTCGCCTTCTGAGCTGCAGGCGGCGGCGGTGGCGGAGTCGGCGCAGCAGGTTGCTTCGGCGCGGCAGGCGCGGCCGCCGGCGGAGGTGGCGTCGGCGTCGGGCGCGCAGGTGCAGCCGCTGGAGGTGGTGGAGGCGCTGGCGGTGCCTTCGGCGCGGCAGCCGGCGGCGGAGGCGCTGCCGGACGCGGGGGTGCGGCGGCCGGAGGTGGCGGGGCAGGCGGCGCCGGCGCCTTTGGCGCTGCGGCCGGCGGTGGAGCGCCTGGGGCACCCTTCGGCGCCTCCTTCGGTCTGCCGGGCGGGCCTTCGTCCTTGTCCTTGGCTTGCGCCACGACAAGCGGAGCGGTCTGCGCATGCGATGTGGAAGTCGCGAACTGCGTCGCCGTCAACGCGGTCGTGGCGAGCAGCAGGATGCGAAGCTTGGTCATGATATCCTTGGTCCCCGAAGATAGGCTGACAGCAACGGAAGGGCCCTCATTGACATGTCAGTTGGTCGATGAGCGGCTAATCATTAGGCCGGATTGTGGCGGCCTACAAATGGTCGAGTGCTATTTATTTCATTAGCGCAATGGGTTGCATTCATTGCGCGTTCAGGAGAGGCATTCATCCGGCCCCCGGATCGGTGGCGGGATTAGGCGTGCGGGGGCCGCTCGGCCCGCGTGTCGGTAACTCCTGCGGCATCTCGCCCGGCAGCTCTTGCGGTTGTTGCGGCTGGCTTGGTTCACGTAATGGTGGTGGCGCTTCCGGGCGCGGATTGCCCGGAGGACTCTCCGGCGGCGGTTCGGTCGGCTGCCCCGGTGTCGCCGGCGGAATCTCCGGCGGTTGGTTCGGCATCACATCTCCTGAAGCTTTCAACTCCAGGGCCGACAACGCGCGAGGCGGGCGCGAGGTTCCCCCCGCACCCATCAAACGGAACCCGCTACGCCGGCCTATGGCAGACGGCTTCGATGTTGTGGCCGTCGGGATCGAGCACGAAGGCGCCGTAATAGTTCGGGTGGTAATGCGCGCGGATACCCGGCGCGCCATTATCGCGTCCGCCGGCGGCGATGGCGGCCTTGTAGAACGCGTCCACTGTGGCGCGGTCCTTTGCCACGATCGCGACATGCAACGGCTTGTCCAGCCCGCCTTCGCCGCCGATCCAGAAATCGGGCTTGCCATCGGCGCCGAAACCTGCGGCGGGCTCCTCACCGGGGCGATCCTGCTTGACCTCCATGATCAGGGCGTAATCGAGCGGCGCCAGCGCCTTCAGATAAAAGGCCTTGGAGCGTTCGTAGTCGGAAACCGGAAATCCGATATGATCGATCATCAAACTCTCCCGCGGTTGAGACTGGATGAGCCAGGGAAATTCAGCTTCGCGTCAAAAGCGTGTTGCTGCGGGTCCTGCCGGTCTCGACATAGCCGCGCGCGCGCATGTCGGCGATGCAGTCGGCCTGCCACTCGCCCTTCGATAGATGTTCGATCACGACCGCGCGCGGCCACAATGCCTGCGGCGCTTCAGCGAAGAAGCCGGTCAACACGCGATCTTCAAAACCTTCGACGTCGATCTTGAGCGCGTCGACCTGCGAGACACCGGCTTCTTCGAGGATGCGCTGCAGCCGCAGCGACGGCACCTTGATCGCCCGTCCCGAGGCCTCGCCCGATACGATGTGGCTGGCACCGAGATTGTCGCCATCGGTTTCGATCAGTAGTTCGCCGTCAGCGGGACCGGCGGCGGCCGCGACCAGCCGCACCTGGCTGTAGCCGGAGGCTGTGCTATTAAACGCAAGCCGTGCATGAGTGACCGGATGCGGCTCGATCGCAATCACCTTGCCGCCGGCGCCGACGTGGCGCGCCAGCGCTAGCGCATAGGTGCCGACATTGGCGCCGACATCCACGAACACGCCGCCCGTCGCAACATGCGCGCGCAAAAAATCCAGCTCCTCGATGTTATAGGCCGGATTGAACAGCGCGCCGCGCTCGGTGGCGCTGGCCTGATGGTAGAAGCGGAACGAGGCGCCCTGATATTGCACATCGACCGGACCTCCGCGCAGCAGGTTTACCAGCCGCGAGAGCATCGGCCGAAACGCCCCACGCTTCAGCCGCGAGCGGTGGGCCAGCGAGATGATCGCAGCCTGTGCGGCGTTGGGAGCGAACGCGCCGAACGGCGCGGGCGAAGGATCGTTGTCGGGTATCAAACTAGGGTCCTCGGCTAGAAGCGGCGCATGCATACCCGGTTTTGCACGCGACTCCAACGAGGCTCTGAGGGTGGTTTAGGCGGATCGTTCCCGTTGGCTGTCATACCCCGCCACCGGGTCGCGCGAATGCGCGCCCGATGACAGGCTCCTGCGAGGTATCCAGTACGCCGAGGCCTCTCGGTCAATCATTGCCGTCTCTGGGATACTGGATCGTCCGCCCCAGTGCGCAATTGCGCACAAGGCGGACGATGACAGTGAGCATGGCCGAGAAAATCTACGCCGCCCCTCTCGCGACCTTGCGGGGGCGCAGCAAGCGGCCGAGCAGGCGCCGCTTGTCCTTGCGCGGGATCAGGTTAACGTCGCTGACGAGCTTGGCGCCGCCCTTCCGCCGTTCCAGCACGATCTTCCGACTATGGAACGCCTCCAGCTCGGCACGATGGGCGACGCTGATGATTGTGGCGTTGGGCAGTTCGTTGATCACCATTTCCATCATCTTGTCCTGGCTCTCTTCGTCGAGCGCTGAAGTCGCCTCGTCCAGCACGACAATGTCGGGGTTGTGCAGCAGGAGGCGCGCAAAAGCCAGCCGCTGTTTTTCGCCGCCCGATAGAGTCTGGTCCCAAGGTCCCTCTTCTTCGATCTTCTCCTTCAGATGATCGAGCCCTACCTTGTGCAGGGCCTCGCAGATTTGCTCAGTGAGCCAGTCATCGGCAGCACCTGGATAGGTGATGGCACGCCGCAGAGTGCCTGACGGAATGTAGGGCTTTTGCGGCAGCATGAAGAGCCGGCGGTCGGGGTGAAAATTGACGCTACCGCCGCCCCATGGCCACAGCCCCGACAGCGCCCGGACCAGCGTACTCTTGCCGGTGCCGGAATCGCCGGCCACCAGCAATCGCTCGCCTGGTTCGATCACGACTTCGGTCTCGCCGACAACTGCGGTGCCGTCGTCGAGCGTCACCGAAAGATCGTTGAGGCTCAGTATCGCGCCGCCTTTGGTCTCGCCGCGCTTGATGCGGCCGATGCCGTCGCCCCGCTCGGCGCGCTCGAGCCCGTCCAGCGACATCATCAGCGAGGCGATGCGGCGCGCGCAGGCGTTCCAGTCGGCCAGCCGCGGATAATTGTCGACCAGCCAGCCGAACGCGGCTTGCACGATGGTAAAGGCGGAAGCCGCCTGCATCACCTGCCCGAGCGTCATGCTGCCGTCGAGGAATTTTGGCGCGCACAACAAGAGCGGGACGACCGGCGCGATCAGGCCGGATCCCTGCGACACCAGCGTCGTGCGCATATGCTGGCCCGCCATTCGCGCCCATTGCCGCAGCACTTTTGAAAAGGTCCTGTCGATGCCGTCGTGCTCTTCCTGCTCGCCGCCAAGCAGCGCGATGCTCTCGCCGTTCTCGCGCACGCGCGTCAGGACATAGCGATACTCGGCCTCGGCCTGGTTCCTGTCCTCCGATACCTGCACGAAGCTACGTCCGATCATCGTGATCGAGCCCGAGGCGATCGCGGCGTAAATGATCGCGGCGATCACGAGGAAGCCAGGAATGGTGATGGTCGAGCCGCCCAATGTCACTGTCAGCGCGCCGCCGATGGTCCAGAGCACGACAATGAAGGTGGCGGCCGAGAGGAATGCTGAGGTGACGCCTGCGACGAAATCTACCGGCGAGTCGGTCGCGATCCGCAAATCCTCGGCAATGCGATATTCCGGATTTTGATGGTCGCCGCCGACCAGATTGAGCTGATAGTAACGGCCGCTGGCCAGCCAGCGCGAGATCACCGCGTTCGTCAACCACGCGCGCCAGCGGCGTTGAATGCCCATGCGGGCGAACACCTGCGCGACGCCGAGCAGCACGCTGCCGATCGCGAGCGGAAAGAACACGGCGGCGAGGTAATAAACGGTCGGGGCATCGCGCTGCTCAATGGCATCGAAGATCGCGCGATTCCAGACATTGATGCCGTACTGAAAACCGATATGGCCGACGATCAGGACCAACAGCCCGATCGTAAACAGCCACGCCAAGCGATCGCCCTTGCGGCCCCAGTAGCCGCGCGCGCTGATCCAAAAGCGCGTCAGCAGATAATCCTTGCGCGCCTTCTCGGCCTCTTCCGGCGACATTTCTGGATCAGGCTCGATCACCTCCGGCGGCGGCGGCTCGACCTGTTCGTCGTTGTTGGCGACAACCTCGGCAAGCTCGGCTTTCTCCGCAGAAGCAAGCTCGGCTTTCTCCGCGGAATCCGGCTTGGTCGCGCGCGGATCAGATTCGCTGATTGCCCTGGCCATGCCGTCACAACGGGAGGCAAATCAAAAGGTTCCTGTTGTTGCGGTGCCTGAGGCTAGCCACCGCGCGTCAGGATGACGCCGGCGTCGGCGCCTGCTCGAATTTCCGCCGGCTCGCTTGCTGCAGCACGCGGGAAAGCTGCTCGATCGAATAGGGCTTTTGCAGCAGTTCGAAGCCGTAGCTGCCATGTTCCGACAGCACATGGCTGTAGCCGCTGGTCAGCACGACCGGCAGATCGGGATGGATGCGACGAATTTCCTGGGCCAGCTCAAGCCCGCTCATCCCGGGCATCACGACATCGGTGAATACGGCATCGAAGCGGTCGGCGCCGATGGCGAGTTCTTCAAGCGCATGCGTGGCGCTGCCGACGAGGCAGGTAGCATAGCCGAGTTCGGCCAGCGCGTCGGTTGTGAATCGTCCGACCTCGGCATTGTCCTCGACCACGAGCACCGACACTCCGCTGCCGTCGATTGCCGGAGCATCGGCGGTCGGGATCTGTCGCGATTTGCCGCTGCCGGCGGTGCGCGGCAGATACAGCGTGAAAATGCTGCCTTTGCCTACTTCGCTGGTCACTGTCACTTCACCGCCGGATTGCTTGGCGAAACCGAACACCTGCGATAGGCCGAGGCCGGTGCCGTGGCCGGCCGGCTTGGTCGTGAAGAAAGGTTCGAAGATGCGCTCGAGCTGATCCGCCGGAATGCCGCTGCCGGTGTCGGCGACCGACACCGCAACATAACCGTATGGATGTTGCGACAGCGGCGTCGCATTGGGCAGGCTGGCCGCCATTCCCACCGCGATCGTCAGCCGTCCGCGGCCGTCCATGGCGTCGCGCGCGTTCACGGCCATATTGATAATGGCGGTTTCGAACTGGCCGGCGTCGGCATTGACGAAGCACGGCTCTTCCGGCCCGAGGATGACGATCTCGATGCGCGAACCGATCAGGGTGCGGATCATTTCGCTCAGCGTCTGCACACTGCGCCCGACGTCGAATATTTCCGGTTTCAAGGTCTGCCGCCGCGCGAAGGCCAATAGCTGCCCGGTCAGCTTGGCGGCGCGGGTCACGGTATCCGAGATCGCGTCGATGTAACGCAGCCGCCGCGGCTCCGGCAGGTCGGGACGCTGCAGCAGGTCCACGGAAGCGCGAATCACCGTGAGCAGGTTATTAAAGTCATGTGCGACACCGCCGGTGAGCCGGCCGAGCGCCTCCAGCCGCTGGCCGTGCTTCAGCGCTTCCTCGGCCGCCTCCCGCTTCTCGGCCTCGAAATAAAGGTGGCGCGTCCGCCGCAAGGCGAGCCCCAGCAGGGCAAACAGCAGCGCGGTGGCCGGGGCGCCGAAGATCAGGTGCTGGCCCATGGTGGCCAGCCAGCGCCCGCGGATCGTCGAGGTCTCGAGACCGGCGCTGACATAGATCGGATATTCGGCGAGGCGTTGATATCCGAGGCGCCGTTCGATGCCATCGACCGGCGATGTGACGGTGATGAGACCGGCCTTGGGACCGGCGGCAATCGCACCGTTGCGGTCGATGCGAATGTCGCGGTCGATGGCGGGGAAACGCGCCAGCATGGTGCCGTCTGCGCGGCCGACCGCAAAAAAGCTGCCGGGCTCACGACCGATCCGGGCATAGTAGTTTTCAAAATATTCCGGCAGCACCGAGGTCTGGATCACGCCCGTGAAGCCGCCGTCGTCGCTCGGCCGCCGTCTGCTGACACCGAAGAACGGGGCGCCTTGATAGGGCGGCCGCGGCTTCAGCACTTCACCGATATAGGTGCCGATGTCGCCGGTGGCGTGGCTCCTGAAATAGTCCCGGTCGGCAAAATCGATCCCAGGCGCGGGGACGACGATGCTGTTGACGAGCGCACGGCCTTTGACGTCGAAAATCCAGGCCGACTTCACCTGCGGCAGCGAGGCAACCAGCTGCTTGAGCCGCAGATGCAGCGTCTGCTCGCGGGCGACGATGTCGGCATCGGGGACGCCGCGGATGATCTCGGCGATCTCCGACAGGCTGCGGTCGATGGTCTCGAAGACCTTCAGCGCATGCTCGTGCGCCACATCCAGTGCGCGCTCGATCTCGCGGTCGGCGGTGTCGCGGATCGAGACCCAGGAGACAGCGGACGCAAATACGAATAGCGCCAATGGAAGGGCCAGTGAGGCAACCATCATCCATTGCAGCAGTCTCAGCGAATTACGTTGCGCGATCTGCACGCTCGCTCCGGCTCATGCGCGAAGCTTAACGCAATCTTTTGTTGAGAACCAAGTGGGACCGATATGGAACCGAGATCGATGGCAATCGATTCAAATCGGGTTGTTTGCAGCGGCCGGCAGCCCGGACGAGCGCGAGCGATATCCGGCGATCGGCGTCCACAAAGACGTGGGTGCCCGGGACAAGCCCGGGCATGACGGATGGAGGATATTCGCGGCTGGGCTAGATCTGCCGCTCGACCATCTTGAGCTTGAGCTCGGCGATGGCCTCCGAGGGGTTCAGACCCTTCGGGCAGGCCTTGGCGCAGTTCATGATGGTGTGGCAGCGGTAGAGGCGGAACGGATCTTCGAGATTGTCGAGCCGTTCGCCGGTGGCCTCGTCGCGGGAATCCTTCACCCAGCGCGTCGCCTGCAACAGCGCCGCCGGGCCTAGGAAGCGGTCGCTGTTCCACCAGTAGCTCGGGCAGGAGGTCGAGCAGCAGGCACAGAGAATGCATTCGTAGAGGCCGTCGAGCTTCTCGCGGTCCTCGTGGCTCTGCTTCCATTCCTTCTGCGGCGTCGGCGTAGTGGTCTTCAGCCACGGCTCGATCGAGGCATACTGCGCATAGAAGTTGGTGAGGTCAGGAACCAGGTCCTTGACGACTGGCTGGTGCGGCAGCGGGTTGACCTTGACCGCGCCCCCCGCGGCGACGTCATGCATCGACTTGGTACAGGCCAGCGTGTTCTGGCCGTCGATGTTCATGGCGCAGGAGCCGCAGACGCCTTCGCGGCAGGAACGGCGGAAGGTCAACGTCGGGTCGATGTGGTTCTTGATCCAGATCAGGCCGTCCAGCACCATCGGCCCGCAATCGTTGATGTCGACGTAATAGGTATCGATGCTTGGGTTCTTGCCGTCATCCGGATTCCAACGATAGACCCGGAACTCGCGCGTTTCCGTCGCGCCGGCCGGCTTCGGCCAGGTCTTGCCGCCGGTGATCCTCGAGTTCTTGGGAAGTGTAAATTCAGCCATGCTTGCAAGCCTTCGCTGTCGTTCTCAGTAAACCCGCGCCTTCGGCGGGATGTACTGAACGTCATTCGTCATCGTGTAATTGTGCACCGGGCGATAATCGATCGTGGTCTTGCCGCGATCGTCGATCCAGGCCAGCGTGTGCTTCATCCAGTTCTTGTCATCGCGATCAGGGAAATCCTCGCGCGCATGGGCGCCACGGCTTTCGGTGCGGTTGGCGGCCGAATCCATCGTCACCACCGCCTGCGCGATCAAATTGTCGAACTCGAGCGTCTCGACCAGGTCGGAATTCCAGACCAGCGAGCGGTCTGACGTCGCAACGTCGCCGATGCCACCATGCACCTTGTGGATCAGGTTCTTGCCTTCCTGCAAGAGGTCGCCGGTGCGGAAAACTGCGCAATTGCTCTGCATCACGTGCTGCATGCCTTCGCGCAGCTTGGCGGTCGGCGTGCCGCCGGAGGCGTAACGGAAATGATCGAGCCGGCCAAGCGCCATGTCGGCGGAATCCTTCGGCAGCTCCGGCTGCTTGCCGTTCGCCGTCAGCTTTTCGGCGCAGCGCAGCGCGGCCGCGCGGCCGAACACGACGAGGTCGATCAGCGAGTTGGAGCCGAGGCGGTTGGCGCCGTGCACGGAGACGCAGGCCGCTTCGCCGATCGCCATCAGGCCGGGCACCACGAAATTGTCGTCGCCGTCCTTCTTGGTCAGGACTTCGGCGTGATAATTGGTGGCGATGCCGCCCATGTTGTAGTGCACGGTCGGCACGATCGGGATCGGCTCGCGGGTGACGTCGACATTGGCGAAGATCTTCGCCGATTCGGAAATGCCCGGCAGGCGCTCGTTCAGCACCTTGGGATCGAGATGATCGAGGTGCAGGTAGATGTGATCCTTCTTCTTGCCGACGCCGCGGCCCTCGCGGATCTCGATCGTCATCGCGCGTGAGACCACGTCGCGCGAGGCGAGGTCCTTGGCGGAGGGCGCATAGCGCTCCATGAAACGCTCGCCCTCGGAATTGACGAGATAGCCGCCTTCGCCGCGGGCGCCCTCGGTAACGAGGCAGCCGGAGCCGTAGATGCCGGTCGGATGGAATTGAATGAATTCCATGTCCTGCATCGGCAGGCCGGCGCGCAGCACCATGCCGCCGCCATCGCCGGTGCAGGTATGCGCGGAGGTGCAGGAGGCATAGGCGCGGCCATAGCCACCGGTAGCTAGAATGGTGGTCTGGGCGCGGAAGCGATGCAGCGTGCCGTCGTCGAGCTTGAGCGCGATGACGCCGCGGCAGGCGCCCTGGTCGTCCATGATCAGGTCAATGGCGAAGAACTCGATGTAGAATTCGGCGGAGTGGCGCAGCGCCTGGCCGTACATCGTGTGCAGCATGGCGTGACCGGTGCGGTCGGCTGCGGCGCAGGTACGCTGCGCCTGGCTCTTGCCGAATTCCACGGTCATGC
The DNA here is from genome assembly GCF_020329435.1 of Bradyrhizobium hereditatis. GTDB lineage: Bacteria > Pseudomonadota > Alphaproteobacteria > Rhizobiales > Xanthobacteraceae > Bradyrhizobium > Bradyrhizobium hereditatis. The sequence goes on from NZ_JAGKJK010000014.1 coordinate 78,834, forward strand.
CGCCGAACGGACGCTGGTAGATCCTGCCGTCTTCGGTGCGCGAGAACGGCACGCCCCAATGCTCCAGCTCGTAGACGGCTTCCGGCGCGTTGCGCACCATGTACTCGATCGCGTCCTGGTCGCCGAGCCAGTCCGACCCCTTGACGGTGTCGTACATATGCCAGCGCCAGTCGTCCGGATGCATGTTGCCGAGCGAGGCCGAAATGCCGCCTTGCGCCGCGACCGTGTGCGAGCGGGTAGGGAACACTTTGGTGATGCACGCGGTGCGCAGGCCCGCTTCCGAACAGCCGACCACAGCGCGCAGGCCGGCGCCGCCGGCGCCGACGACCACGACGTCGTAGGTATGGTCCTCGATCGGATAGGCTTTTCCGTTCGTGGCCGGGCCACTGCCGTTAGTGGCCTTGCCGTTATCTTCAGCGGCCATGGGCTATACTCCCGATGACAATTTGAGGATCGCGTAGATCGACGACAACGCCACCGCGATGCAGAAGAAGTTATTGGCCATGACGCTGACGAGCTTCACCGTCTCGTTGTGCACATAGTCCTCGATCACGATCTGCATGCCGATCTTCATGTGCCAGGCGCTGGCGATGATGAAGAGGACCAGGATGATCGCGATCGGAAGCGAGCCCAGGATCTGCGCGGCGCCGGCATGATTGCGGCCGATCAGCATCAGCACGATCACGATGACGGGCACGATCAGAAGCGTCATTGCCACTGCCGTGAGACGCTGGCGCCAGAAATCGCTGGTACCGGAGTGCGATGAGCCGAGGTTACGGACGCGGCCGAGCGGGGTGCGCATTGAAGAAGGACGGCTCATCGTCCGCCTCCCACGGTGTAGGCGATAATCCAGACCAGCACGGTCAGCGAAATGCCCGCGATCAGCGCGCCCCAGGTCAGGGCCTCGCGCTCATTGGCCTTGAAGCCGTAGCCGAGGTCCCAGAAGAAGTATCTGATACCGCTGACCAGGTGGTGCAGCAGCGCCCACGTGTAGCCGAATACGATCAGCTTACCGATGATGCTGCCGGTGAAGGCCTGGACATTGGCGTAGGCGCCGGGGCCGGAGGCGGCTGCGATCAGCCACCAGGCCAGCAGCAACGTGCCGAAATAGAGCGCAATACCCGTGGCGCGATGGATGACGGAAAGCGCCATCGTCAGGGTCACGCGATAGGTCTGCAAATGGGGCGATATCGGTCGTTCGATCCTGGCGGTCATTCGGCGGCTTTATGTTGTGTGGGACCGCGGCCGGCCCATCGGGGAACGCGGTAGATGAATTCTATTTACGGAGTCGAATCCGTCCGCGCAACGTCCAAATCGCTCGGAATTGAACTGCTGTTCATTCCTACGAAGCTGCGAAATGAGACGGATCAGCGGCTTGGTATACCACGGCAACTGCTCGCGGCCGAAGAATTGAATTTTGATTCTAGTGAGATATTCCCTCTGGACGTTCACCGAACGGATCGGTCCCGCGCCACCGCTCAACCAGATAATCGACGAAGGCCCTGATCTTCGGGGAAGCCAGCCGCGATGGTTGAAACATCAGGTGCAGCGGCGCCGGCGGTGGTTCGTAATCGGCAAGCAGGCGGACCAGCTGGCCGGCGGCCAGATCGGCTTCGGCCTGCCACGATGGCACGCGCGCGATGCCGACGCCGTCCTTTGCGGCCACGGCGAGCGCATCGAGGCTATTCATCCAGAGCCGGCCGGATATGCGGATTTTGCGGCCTGCTTTGCTGCCGTCAACGAAGCGCCACTCGGCGCTGCCCGGCGCATCGGAGAACACGAGGCAGTCATGATGCGCAAGATCGCCCGGCGTTTGCGGCACGCCGCGGGCGGCGAGGTAGGCGGGCGAGGCGCAGACGATCATCCGCAAGTCCGCCAGCTTGCGCGCGACCAGTTGTGAATCGCGCAGACGGCCGACGCGAATGGCGAGATGGATATCTTCCTCGACCATGTCGACGGCGCGGTCGACCAGCAGCAGATCGACCGATAGCGCCGGATAACGGCGCAGGAATTCCGCGAGCAGGGGCGCGATCACGAGCCGGCCCATCAGGCTTGGCGATGCGACGCGGATCCGGCCCGAAGGCTGGTGACGGTCGCGCGACAGCACCGCCTCGATCTCCTTCACCTCACCGAGGATTGCTTTCGCGCGCTCATACAGGATCCGGCCTTCGTCGGTGACCGCGAGCTGCCGCGTGGTCCGCAAGAGGAGGCGGGTCCCGAAATGCTCTTCCAACGCCGAGATCTGCCGGCTCACCGATGTCAACGAGCTCGGCAGCGATCGCGCCGCTGCCGAGAGGCTCCCGGTATCGACGGTGCGGACAAAGGTCGCCATCGCTGCAAGCAGGTCCATTGATCCTTCCGCATTTCGCAAGGGTGTCTGCAGAAGATAATGGATATTCCCGCATTTCAGAAGCAGCTAAGTCCCGCGGTGGACCGCCATGGGGCGGCGGGCGGTCATGCGGGCCGCAGAACCTGAACGCGGGATGCGAAAGACAATGATCGCCGGCCTCGATCTCAGGGAAATCATCGAACTCGCCTTGGCGCTGATCGCGGTTGGGGCGCTGTCGGGATTTCTGGCCGGCGTGTTCGGCATCGGCGGCGGAGCGATCCTGGTGCCGGTGTTCTACGAATGCTTCCGCCTCGTCGGCGTGCCGCTGGAAGTGCGGATGCCGCTCTGCATCGGCACCTCGCTTGCCATCATCATCCCGACATCGCTCTCGTCGTTTCGCGCCCATTACAGAAGGGGCGCCGTCGACATGGGAATCCTCCGGCGCTGGTGGCTGCCGATCGTGCTCGGCGTTCTCGTCGGCAGCGTTACCGCGCGCTACGCGCCGGAGCGGCTGTTCAAGATCGTGTTCGTGATAGTGGCGTGGTCGGCGGCGGCGCGGCTGTTGCTGTCGCGGGAAACCTGGAAGCTGGCCAACGATTTGCCGAAGGGCTTTCTGATGCGCGTCTACGGCTTCTTCGTAGGCCTGCTGTCGACCCTGATGGGCATTGGCGGCGGCCTCTTTGCGAACCTCTTGATGACGTTCCACGGCCGGCCGATCCATCAGGCGGTCGCCACTTCGTCGGCGATTGCAGTATTGATCTCGATCCCCGGCGCGATCGGTTATGTCTATGCCGGCTGGCCCGCCGCCGCGCGCTTTCCCGACGTCGCCGCGCTGCAGCTGCCATTCTCGATCGGCTATGTCTCGCTGATCGGCGCGCTATTGGTGATGCCGACCACGCTGGTTACAGCGCCACTCGGGGTGAAGGTGGCGCATGCCCTGTCGAAACGCGCGCTGGAAATCGCGTTTGGGGCCTACATGTTCATCGTCGGCGGCAGGTTCGTGATCAGCCTGCTAAAGGGACAGTAGCGGCTACAGGTCAGTTGGGCCGGGCCGCGCCCTCAGACTTCAGTCGCACCTCGCTATGGCGCCATTTGCGTACGTCACCTTGGTTCTCAATGAAGCCGGCCTCGACCAAAACCTCGATGCGAGCAGCGATGATTTGATCGCTGACCGCCAGTCCGATCTCCTTGCTTCGTACGACCGCGTTACCAACTACCATGGCCGTTTTCTGCCATCGCTGCTTCATGCAAGAGATAATGAGCTGGTCGATTGCACCTGCCGTTACCGTAGGCGGAAGCGAGACCTCTTCCCATCGAAGCGTGCTGATAATGTGAGGAGGTTCCTCGCTCGGCGGTTGCAGGTCCGGATACATCCTGTACATCACCGGAAGCAGCTCCCAGTGGAGCGCCTCGCTCACGGCGCCAAGCTGGTTTGCGAACGCAACGCGGTCTTCTCGATCAAGCTCACCTATGGCGAGCTCGGCGCGGCTATAGGCCTCCACGAGGTCCAGCAAGAGCTTGTGAATCTCAATGGCCTTCTCGCGATCCATGCATGCCCCCAAAGCAAGACCGAATGCCTATGCTTTCGTATAAATGCCCTTGTAGGTATCCCGCAAAATATTCTTCTGCACCTTGCCCATCGCGTTGCGCGGCAGTTCGTCGACCACAAACACGCGCTTCGGCATCTTGAACTTGGCGAGCCGGCCCTCGAGCGCCTTCAGCACGCTCGCTTCAGTGACTTCCGCGCCCTTGTTGCAAACCAATACGGCGGTGACGCCTTCGCCGAAATCGGCGTGCGGCACGCCGATCACGGCGGACTCGATCACGCCCGGCATGGCGTCGATCTCGCTCTCGATTTCCTTCGGGTAGACGTTGAAGCCGCCCGAGATCACGAGATCCTTGCCGCGACCGAGGATGTGGACATAGCCCTTGGCATCGATCTTGCCGAGGTCGCCGGTGATGAAGAAGCCGTCGTCGCGGAATTCGGCTTTTGTCTTCTCCGGCATCCGCCAATAGCCCTTGAACACATTGGGGCCCTTCACCTCGATCATGCCGATCTCCTCGCGCGGCAGCTCCTTGCCGGTTTCGGGGTCGGTAACGCGGACGGAGACGCCGGGCAGGGGATGGCCGACCGCCCCGGGCACGCGCTCACCATCATAGGGATTCGACGTGTTCATATTGGTTTCGGTCATGCCGTAGCGTTCCAGCACGGCGTGGCCAGTGCGCGCCAACCATTCGCGATGGGTGTCGGCGAGCAGCGGCGCGGAGCCCGAGATGAACAGCCGCATATGGCCGGTGGTTTCCCTGGAAAGCGCCGGGCTTTGCAAGAGGCGCGTGTAGAAGGTCGGCACGCCCATCAACACCGTCGCGCGGGCCATCAGCTTGATGATCATTTCAGGATCGAATTTCGGCAGGAAGATCATCGAGGCACGGGCGAACAGCGTGACGTTGCTCGCCACGAACAGGCCGTGGGTGTGATAGATCGGCAGCGCGTGGATCAGCACGTCCTTGTCAGTGAAGCGCCAGTAGTCGACCAGGCTATAGGAGTTCGACGCGAGATTGTCGTGCGTCAGCATCGCCCCCTTGGAGCGGCCGGTAGTGCCTGATGTGTAGAGAATGGCGGCGAGGTCGTCATTGGCGCGGGCAACCGTCGCGAAGGCAGCATCGGCCTTGGCGGCAGCCTCGGTCAGTGATCCCTTGCCGTCGGCGCCGAGCGTCTCGACTTTCGCCTTCACCTTCGCGGCGATGGCGCCGATGCCCTCGGCTTTCGAAGGGTCGCAGACCACAAGCGCCGGCTCGGCGTCGGAGATGAAGTAGTCGAGCTCATTGAGCGTATAGGCGGTGTTTAGCGGCAGATAGACGCCGCCCGCGCGCACCGTCGCGAGATAGAGGATCAGTGCCGGCACCGATTTTTCGGTCTGCGCTGCGACGCGGTCGCCGGGCTTGACGCCGCGCAATACCAGCACGTTTGCCATCTGGCCGGCGCGGGCGATCAGGTCACCATAGCTGATGCGCGAGCCGTCGAGCATTTCGATCGCGAGCCGGTTCGGATCGTCAAGCGTGTCGAACAGGCGGGAAAACAGGTTGGCGTTGGCGGTCGTGTTCATGCAACATTCCTTCAGGGCGCGCTGGCCAGCGGAATTTCGCCGGCTGGAATAGCAAGAACGCCCTTCAAAAAGCAACGGAGACAGTTTGCATGACAAATAGCGGGAAACGCGTAGCCTGGGTGACCGGCGGCGGCAGCGGGATTGGCGAGGCCGGGGCTGAGGCGCTGGCGGCCGATGGTTGGATCGTGGTGGTTTCGGGACGGCGCAAAGATGCGCTGGACACGGTCGTGGCCAATATCACCAAAAAGGGCGGCAAGGCCGAGGCGATCGCGCTCGACGTCAGCAACAAGGAAGATGTCGATAAAGCGGCGGCGCAGATCTTGGAAAAGCACGGCCGGATCGACCTTCTCGTCAACAGCGCCGGCATCAACGTGCCGAAGCGAAGCTGGGCCGACATGGAACTGGAGGGCTGGGACAAGGTCGTCGATATCAACCTGAACGGCGTGCTCTACTGCATGCGGGCGGTGCTGCCGGCGATGCGGAAGCAAAAGGACGGCTGCATCATCAACGTCGCATCCTGGGCCGGTCGCCACGTCTCGAAGATGCCGGGCCCGGCCTATACCACGACCAAGCACGCGGTGCTGGCGCTGACCCATTCCTTCAATATGGACGAATGCGTCAACGGCCTGCGCGCCTGCTGCCTGTCGCCCGGCGAGGTCGCAACGCCAATCCTGAAGTTGCGCCCGGTCGTGCCATCAGAAGAGGAGCAGGCAAAAATGCTGCAGCCGGAAGATTGCGGCCGCACCATCGCCTTCGTCGCCAGCCTGCCGCCGCGGGTCTGCGTCAACGAGATTCTGATCAGCCCGACGCATAACCGCGGATTTATTCAGACGCCGGCAAGCAGGGACTAAGGCGAACTCTCTCCAATCGTCGTCCCCGCGAACGCGGGGACCCATAGCTACCAGCGTTTGTTGTTACGCCACGCGGTAGCCACAGCGTTCGCGACGACGCAGGCCTGTGGTTATGGGCCCCTGCTTTCGCAGGGCGACGAAGGAGCGGTTGCACGCCATCACCGCACGGATTGCCCTCTCAAAAGTTTCAAGCATCACGATAAATTATTCTCCGAAACCGGCCCGAAAAACCTCCCGTAGCTCGGGCCAACGACGACGCAATCAACCGGTCCATCGACCCGCGCCGTTGTTTTCATCCCGGCGGATAACCCGCCGGCCATCGCAATCCTCGGGAGAAGATTCCATGTCCAAACGTATTGCACTGCTGTCGGCCGCCGTGTTCAGCGCGCTCGCCTTCACCGCCACCATCGCCGCGCCTGCGAGTGCGGAAGAGAAGACCGTGATGGTCGGCGGCGCCGCGATGTTCCCCTCCAAGAACATCATCCAGAACGCCGTCAACTCGAAGGACCACACCACGCTGGTCGCCGCCGTGAAGGCTGCTGGCCTCGTCGAGACGCTGCAAGGCAAGGGCCCGTTCACGGTGTTCGCGCCGACCAACACCGCCTTCGGGAAGCTGCCGGCCGGCACGGTCGAGACGCTGGTGAAGCCTGAGAACAAGGCGACCCTGACCAAGATCCTCACCTACCATGTCGTGCCCGGCAAGCTCGCGGCGGCCGATCTGAAGGACGGCATGAAGCTGAAGACGGCCGAGGGTGAACAACTGTCGGTCAAGCTTCAGGACGGCAAGGTCTGGATCGTCGACGCCAAGGGCGGAACCTCGATGGTCACGATCTCGAACGTCAATCAGTCGAACGGCGTGATCCATGTGGTCGACACCGTGCTGATGCCGGCGTCCTGAGCTCCCCGCGCGCCCCTGATCTGGTCCCAACAGGGGCGCGTGGATTGGCGAGCCGGGGCAACCCGGCTCGCCTTTTTGTGAAAGCCGATACGCGCCAGGCATCGATCTGATAGCGTGTTGGCAGTAACAGAAATCCGGTTCCAGGCGTATAAATACTAGCGAATTAGGAACGGGGAACAGCCATGTCGGCCGTCACAGTCAGCGACGAGCAAGCGACCTCAACCAAGGCGAAAGTTATTCAGCCGGCCTGGGTGCGGGCGCTGCACTGGACCAACGCATTCGCGATGGTTCTGATGATCATGTCGGGATGGCAGATCTATAACGCCTCGCCACTGTTCGACTTCACCTTCTCCCGCTCGATCACGCTGGGCGGGTGGCTCGGCGGCGCCCTGCTCTGGCACTTCGCCGCGATGTGGCTGTTGATGATCAACGGCCTGATCTATCTGGTGATGGGCCTTGTCACCGGCCGCTTCCGCAAGAAGCTGCTGCCGATTACGCCGGAGGGCGTGATCCAGGACACCAAGGCGGCGCTGACCGGTAAGCTGTCGCACGACGATCTCTCCAAGTACAATTATGTGCAGAAGCTGCTGTACGCCGGCGTCATCGTCATCGGCATTTTGGTGGTGCTGTCGGGCCTCGCGATTTGGAAGCCGGTCCAGTTTCAATATTTGACTGCGCTGTTCGGCGGCTACGAGGCCGCCCGTTACGTCCATTTCTTCTGCATGGCCGGTATTGTCGCATTCATGGTGATCCACGTCGCGCTCGCACTTCTGGTGCCGAAGAGCCTGCGCGCGATGATCATCGGCCGCTAGTCAAGGGAGCCAAACATGGGTCGCATGCGCAAACTCCTGATCCCCGGCGTCGACAAGACGCTTCTCGTCCGCGACGCCATCAAAACCATGCCGGATCTGACGCGCCGGCGCTTCATCTCCGGCGGCGCCAGCCTGGGTGCGCTGACGCTGCTGACCGGCTGCGACGTTACAGACAGTTTCTCGGCCGAGGAGATGCTGAGGCAGGTCTCGAAATTCAATGACAGCGTGCAGTCGTGGATATTCAATCCCAATGCGATGGCGCCGACATTCCCGGAAAGCGCGATCACCAAGCCCTTCCCGTTCAACGCCTACTATAGCCTCGACGAGGCCCCTGAAATCGATGGCAAGGACTGGAAGCTCGAAGTGCGTGGCCTCGTCGAGAACAGGAAGTCCTGGACGCTGGAGGAGCTCTATCAATTGCCGCAGGTCAAACAGATCACGCGCCATATCTGCGTCGAGGGCTGGAGCGCAATCGGAAGCTGGACCGGCACCCCCTTGCGCGATTTCCTGAAGCTGATCGGTGCCGATACCCGCGCGAAATACGTCTGGTTCCAGTGCGCCGACAAGGATGGCTACAACTCACCGCTCGACATGCAGAGCGCGCTGCATGCGCAGACCCAGATGACCTTCAAGTTCGGCGACGAGATCCTGCCGCGCGCCTATGGCTTCCCGATGAAGATCCGCGTGCCGACAAAGCTCGGCTTCAAGAATCCGAAATACGTGATCTCGATGGAAGTCACCAACGACTACAAGGGCGGCTTCTGGGAAGACCAGGGGTACAATTCATTCAGCGGCAGCTAGCCTCTCCACCGTCATTGCGAGTGCGGCGAAGCAATCGATCTGGCGGCATAAAGAAAGATGGATTGCTTCGTCGCTTCGCTTCTCGCAATGACGAGCAACTGAGACCGATGGGCCATGCGATGCATGCCCACCGCTCGGGCCGCATTCAACCTAGTGCACGAAACGACTACGCGGCTGCCATGTCCATCCGTCGGCAGAAGCAGGATGCCTTGATCGGAATCTCCGCCCGCGCCTGCGCCAGTTCGAGCCGCTGCCTGATCAAGGCCGCCTCGACCTTTTCTCCGCGGCGGACCAGGCATTCGTGCAGCCCGTGCAGCGACCAGAGATTATCGGGATGCTGGCAGGCGCGGCTCAGCTTGCCGTCGAGGCCGAGATCGGAGCGGTATACCGCCTCGGCTTCCTCGATCCGTCCCTGCTCGAGGAGAAGCGCGCCGAGCGCGTGCCGGGTCGGCTGCATCCATCCCCATGGCTCGTCATAGGGAAGGCCGTCGCTGAGTTCGACCGAGTTGCGCAGGTGCGCGAAGGCTGTGTCATAGTTGCCCTTGCGATACTCCAGTTCGCCATTCAGCATCGCTTCGGCGACGCGCAGGAGTTCGACGATCTTGTTGTTGTGGACGCGACGGCTCTCGGGCACGCGGGCCTTCGCCGCCATGAACGACGCCTTCTCCGCTTCGGCCTCGGCGACATTGCCGAGCGCTGAATGGGCGACCGCCTTGGCGTAGTGGATCATGGCGACGTTCGAGCAATAGAGGTCGCGATCTCCAGGCAACTCCTGCGCGATGATCTCGCGCCATTTGCCGAAGCGCACCAGCACGTGCTGCTTCATCGTCAGGTAGCCTTCGAGAAAATCCGCCATCGGCGGCGATTGAATACGCAACACCGCCTCGGGGATCGTCGCGATCAGTTCCTCCGCGGCCGCGATGGCGGGCGTGTACTGGCCCAGAAACATTGCGCCGTAGATTGCGAAGTGGAAGTTGTGAATGACGTAGACCAGGTAGACGCCCGGATCGTCCGAATAGGCGAGGAATCTGCGGTCGGTCGCCAGCGCCTTCTGATTGTAGACAAGGACGTCCCGATAGTGCCCGCACAGCACATCGAGATGCGTCGGCATGTGGATGAGGTGGCCTGAGTCCGGGACGATCTCGCGCAGCCGATCGCCGGCCCGCAATGCTCGCTGCGGAAACGGCGACATCTCCATCAGGTGGACATAGAGATGCAGCAGGCCCGGGTGATCCCATGCGGCGGGAATCCGGTCGAGCGCATATTCAAGCACCGCCCTGCATTCCTCAGTGCCCGCGCCCTCGGCAGGCTTACCGGAAGGCAGGTCCCACATCTGCCAGGGCGTTTCGTTCATGAGCGACTCGGCAAACACCGCCCGAACTTCGAGATCGTCGGGAAACGCGGCGAAGATCTTGCGCATTTCGACGGTGTAGGCCTTGTCCCAGGGCGACATGTCCTCGATCGCTTCGCGTTGGGGATAGCGCGCAGTGAGGGCCTGGATCATTGCCTGCTCGACCGGGCTTGCCTTTCCGGCATGCGCAAGGGCTGCCTGCATGGCGTCGTAAGATGCCGAGAGTGCCATCTGCCGTCCCAGCGCATCGTAGCGAACCCAGGGCAGATTGTAGTTGGGGCCCGAGGCATAGCTGATGCCCCAATGCGCCATGGCGCATTCCGGATCGTGGCTCAGCGCCTTCTGAAAGCATTTGATGGCTTCGCTATGGTTGAAACCGAACAGCCAGTTGAGGCCGCGGTCGAACCAAAGCTGCGTATCCTGCGACGACGTGGTGATTTTGCGGCTGTACGGCCCGAGATCGAAATAGCTCATGCCCCTCATCTCCATTATCGTTTTTCGTTTCTGGACTACGTGCGTGCGGCGCCGGGCAGGTACCTTATCACAAGGCTGCGGCACTTGAGGCCGCAAACTGCCGCAGGCGATTGTCATGGCCGCAATGGAATCTACGGCTTCTGCGCTATTTTCCGCTGAAATGCTGATAGCACTGCGCCCAGCGCCAGCATTGCGGCCGAGACGTTGAGTGCGAACGACAGGCTATCCACCGCGTCCGTGATCGCGCCGACCACGATCGGTCCCAGCGTCTGACCGATGCCGAATGATATTGTCATCGCTGCAATCGCGGCTGGCCAAGCCTGCGGCGGATAATTGAAACGCACGAAGGCGGTGGTAGAGCCGACCACGGCGAAGAAGGCGACGCCGAACACCAGGGCAGATATCGCGAGCAGCCACACGGACTGCCCGAAGATCGGCAGCGCAGCGCCGATCGCGTTGACGCCGAGAATGATCATGGTGGCGAGGCCGCCACGGTCGAGCGCGAGCACGCGCCGCCAGACCCACGCTGTTGCAAAAGCGCTGATGCCGATCAGGCTCCAGAACGCGCTTTGCGCCGCGGCGCCGCCGCCGGCATCGCGGACATAGGCGATCATGAAGGTCATGTAGGCGATGTAGCCGGCACCGAACAGGAAATAGCCGGCGAGATAGATCACGACCGGCGCGATGGCGAACTTCGCTGATGTCGCCGCTGCGGTCGCCACGCCGTCATGGAGCGGCGCGAGCAACACCGGAATCGTCATGACAACCGCGAGCCCCGTCATCGCCCACCAGACGATCCACCACGATCCTGGTCCAAAACCCTGCAGCACGAACGGCGCCACCAATCCTGATGCGAGGATACCGATGCCGGGACCGGCATAGAACAGGCTGAGCAGGAAGTTCGCGCGTTCAGGCCGCGACTGCGCAATGGTTGCAGCCAGCGTTCCACCGCCGATGAAACCGGCTGCGGCTCCGACGCCGGCCAGAAGTCGCGCGAAGCTCAGAATGTAGAAATTGCCTGACACGGCACACAGTGCCAGCGAGAGCACGCAGGCTAGCGTGCCCCACCGTACCGATGCCACCATGCCGAATCTCCGGATCATGCGCGAGGCAAGGAGAGCACCCGCGAGATAACCGGCCGCGTTGACCGTGTTCATGAAACCGGCCGCGGAATAGGACCACAGAAGCGTGTCGCGCATATCCGGCAGCACCAGCGCATAGGCGAAGCGGCCGATGCCGAGGCCGACGGTCGGCGCCAGCGACAGGATGAGGATCAGTCGCGCAGGATGGACGTATGTCTGGTGAATGTCTGGGGATCGCACTTAAAGCTCCGGCGGGCCGCTATCTTGACAGGCACACCTGCGCTTGCACAGGTGCGGCCGCTGCAACGGTGTCTTGCCAATCCTGCATCAGCCGATCAGCACCAGCACGACGCCGAGCACGGTCAGCGCGGTGCCCGCCACAATGCGGGCGGTGATTGCGATGTGCCTGAGCATGACAGCGCTCAGCGCCACCGTGACCAGCGGATAGATCGCAGCCAGCGGTGCCACTAGCGTGATCGGACCGTTGCGGACCGCGGCGAACAGCGTGAGCGCGCTCAAGCCGTTGCTGATCCCGGTCATGGCGAACCAGAACAGGCCGGCGCGCGGCGCTTGCACGATGAAACTGCCTTTGCGGAAGCGCTGTACCGTCAGCAGCACCAGCGACGACGTGACGTAGCCGATCAGGCACGCCCAGAGCGGGCTGGGCCAGACCGCAAGCCCGAGCTTGACGACAGGGGGCACCACGCCGCGGATCAGCGCGCTGCAGAGCGGCAGTAACAGCGCCCAACTCCGCCAGTGGCCGAGGTCGCGCGGACGGGTCACCGTGATGATCGCAGCACCGGCGACGGCGACAACGACGCCGAGAAGTTGCGGCGGATGCAGTGGCTCGTGCAGCAGGATCACCGCCGTGGCCACCGCAAATAGCGGTGCGAGGTTGCCGAGCGTGGAGGTGATGACAGGCCCGAGCGCCCGGTTCGAGGCAAAGGTGAGCAGCGTCAGGGAGGCCGGAAAGAACAGGCCGATGGTGATAAAAATCGGAAGGCCGGACCAAACCACGGGCTCGCCCTGCAGGATCAGCGGCGATAGCAGCAGGAACAGGAGCGTGAAGGAGGGGACGCTGATCGCGGCCCCCGAGAGCGGTTCGACGGTCCGCAGGCCCAGTTGCGCCAGAACCACCCCGGCACCCAGGAATCCTGCTGAAGCAAAGGCGTAGATGATGGCTAATGTCATGAGGTCCGTCTTGGTGCCTTCTTGAGGGGGCTGCGGGTTGCTCGTTCCCTGCCTTTTTGGCTTGTCTGCGATGCCTTGCCAATCCGCTTCGGGGGCTTTAGCACTCCGGCCGAATTTCTTCGTTTGTCATGCCCGGGCTTGACCCGGGCATCCATCCAACTTCAGAAGGTTTTGCGAAGCGGGATGGATTGCCGGGTCAAGCCCGGCAATGACGACAGTGGCAATCCAGAGGTAAACGACCATGGCGATCCATAAACTGCTGCTTCTCCCCGGCGACGGTATCGGCCCCGAAGTGATGACCGAGGTGCAGCGCCTGATCGACTGGCTGAACAAGCAGGGGATTGCGTCATTCGAGACCGAGCAGGGGCTGGTCGGTGGCGCCGCCTATGATGCGCACAAGGTCTCGATCTCGGAAGCCGACATGGACAAGGCCAAGGCGGCCGATGCCGTGATCTTCGGCGCCGTCGGCGGGCCCAAGTGGGACAGCGTACCCTATGAGGTGCGTCCCGAGGCGGGCCTCTTGCGGCTGCGCAAGGATCTCGGCCTGTTCGCCAATCTGCGGCCTGCCGTGTGCTATCCGGCGCTGGCGGATGCGTCGAGCCTGAAGCGCGAGGCAGTCGAAGGCCTCGACATCATGATCGTGCGCGAATTGACCGGCGGCGTCTATTTCGGCGAGCCGAAAACGATCACCGATCTCGGCAATGGCCAGAAGCGCGCCATCGACACGCAGGTTTACGACACCTACGAGATCGAGCGCATCGGCCGTGTCGCCTTCGATCTGGCGCGCAAGCGCCGCAACAAGGTGACCTCGATGGAAAAGCGCAACGTCATGAAGTCGGGCGTGCTCTGGAACGAGGTGATGACCCAAGTCCATGCGCGCGAATACAAGGACGTGACGCTTGAGCATCAGCTCGCAGATTCCGGCGGCATGATGCTGGTGAAGGCGCCGAAGCAATTCGACGTCATCGTCACCGATAACCTGTTCGGCGACATGCTGTCCGATATCGCCGCGATGCTGACCGGCTCGCTCGGCATGCTGCCCTCGGCTTCGCTCGGCGAGATCGACGCCAAGACCAAAAAGCGCCGCTCGCTGTTCGAACCGGTGCACGGCTCGGCGCCCGACATCGCCGGCAAGGGCCTCGCCAATCCGATCGCGATGATCTCCTCGTTCGGAATGGCGCTGCGCTATTCCTTCGACATGGGCGATCTCGCCGACAAGGTCGATGCGGCAATCGCAGCGGTGCTCGCCAGCGGTCTTCGTACCGCCGACATCAAGTCCGAGGGCACGACATCGGCCAGCACCACGCAGATGGGCGAGGCGATCATCAAGGAGCTGCAGAAGCTGCACGCCTGACGGGAGGCGGCGATAGCCGCGTCTCTCACAGCAGCATCGGAACCCTTTCATGGACGCATCGCATCGGCCGAAGATCGCGGAAACCGTCATCCACGAAACGGTGCGGCTGCGTGAGGCGAAGATCGGCCGGCGTTGCGAGGTGTTGTGCAACACCCGCATCGAATATGCTTCGCTCGGCGACTATTCCTATCTCGGGGAGAATTGCGACGTCGCCGATGCCGCGATCGGGAAGTTCACGGCGATCGCCAATTCGGTCCGGATCGGCGCGCCGAACCATCCCATGGGCCGCCCGTCCCAGCACCGCTTCACCTATTGCCCGGAATATTATGAGGCGACGGCAACGCGCGACCGCGATTTCTTTGCGGAGCGTCGAAGCGACCGGGTAACGATCGGCAACGATTGCTGGATCGGCCATGCCGCTATCATCCTCCCGGGCGTGACCGTCGGCGATGGTGCCGTCATTGCCGCAGGCGCAGTCGTCAGCCGCAACGCGCCACCCTACACGATCCTTGGCGGCGTCCCTGCGCGCCCCATTAGAAAGCGTTTTCCCGATGCGATCGCCGAAAGCCTGCGCCGCATCGCCTGGTGGGATTGGCCGGATGAAATCATCTTCGAGCGCCTGAGCGATTTTCGCTCCGAAGCGATCGAACAGTTTTGCCAGCGCTACGATCCGGCGTTCGCTGGCTGACGTCATAAAAAATGCCCGGTCTCGACCGGGCATTTTCGTCAGATGGCTGCCACTCTCAATACAGCGGAAACCGCGTCGGATAGCCACCCATGTCGGACGGCGGGTTGAGCGGCTGACGGTCGATCGGACGGTTCAAGTTCTCACGTCCAAACGACGGGTAGCCAAGTTCCGGCGGGAACGCGTAGTCCTGGAACTTGCGGTCGCCCGGCAGCACTTCGGTGCCCGCATCGAGCCATGAGCGCGTGGTGACGTAGACGCGGGTGCGCGGACCCTGCTGGTACACCCGGTTCGGACCGCTCGGCCCGTAATAAGGGCGGCCATCGCGGTCATATTGCTGCCTGGTCTGGGCACTGGCGGCGGTCGCGCTGACGAGGGTGGCGGCGGCAAGCAATATCGCGAGCTTGCTCGCAGCAGGGAATTTTGGGGTCATTGCATCCTCGTCATTAGCTACCCCCGGAGGGGCCTGGCGGATCGCCAAATCTGTCTGCCGGCATTGTAGTCACGGTGGGAGCGTCGTCGCTAGGTCAATTGCGCCACACCGCGCCGGAATAATGCGGTGCGAAGCGAGAAAGTTTCATGAAAACCAGTGTCTTGGCCGCTTATTGCCACAATCGTGAGTGGGCAGCCGAAAACCAGTGGTCGCGAGCGACGGATTAAAGAGCGCCGCGCAGCCGCGGGTTATCGGCGCGCGTCACCCAATCGGCCGATAGCGGCGGCGCGCCTGATACGCAATCGCTGCGCCGAAGCTCGGTGCGGGCGAACAGTTCGGCGAGTTTGGTATCATTGCCGGCCGTGAGCAGCATCAGCCGGTTCAGCATGCATCCGATCTCGGCGCGGCGGGCCGGCACGTCCTCGCCCAGGCAGGACCAGCCGGAGAGACGGAATTTCGGCTCGTCAACGTGCTTGAAAAACCGAAGGCAGGCGTGGGCCGCCTCCGAGCCGCCGATCCGGCGAAACAGGGTCACGGCGCCGAACTTGCTGTCGATGACTCCGGCCGCCTCCAGTTCGCGAACCCCAGCCGGGTCCAGCCTGGCGGCAAGGTAGCCAGCGGCCGAGCCGACCTGATCGAATTCATCGCCGGGGCGGTAGATTTCGAGCTCGGCGACCGGCGCGCCGCCGGTGCCGCTCCAGCGGAACACGTCCTTGCGGCCGCCCTCCGGGTGCCGAAGAGCTTCGTAAGTCTCTGTCTTGTCTGGGAAAATAAACTGGCTTACGGCGAACGCCGGCGCCGTGCGCCCGGCCGGGCTCCAGGCTTTGGGCGGCGGCTCCATCGCCGTGATGTCAGGCAAATGCTGCCATAGCGCGATACCGCAAATGGCCATCAGCGCCAGCGCCATCAGGTAAGCGCAGAGCCGGGCCAGCGTGGCGCAGACCTCGTCGACGAAGCTTACAAGCGCCGGGTGAATTCTCGCCCTATATTGGAAATTGGCCGTTCTGGCCGGAAACGAATGCATCAAACGCCCAAACGCAACCGTCACACGTTGTCATATCGGCGTTTCTCGCATAGAAGCGCTGCCTTCTCCCTTTCCGCTTGAAGCGGCAGGGCGGCATTTTTCCTCGGAGAGTGAACGATGGGTTACAAAGTCGCTGTCGTCGGTGCGACCGGCAATGTCGGGCGCGAAATGCTCAACATTCTCGACGAGCGCAAATTCCCCGCCGACGAGGTTGTGGTATTGGCCTCGCGCCGCAGCGTCGGCGTCGAGGTGTCCTATGGCGATCGTACCCTTAAGATCAAAGCGCTTGAGCACTACGATTTCTCCGACATCGACATCTGCCTGATGTCGGCTGGCGGCGCGGTGTCGAAGGAATGGTCGCCGAAGATCGGCGCCGCGGGCGCGGTCGTGATCGACAATTCGTCAGCCTGGCGCATGGATCCGGACGTGCCGCTGATCGTTCCGGAGGTGAATGCGGACGCGGCGAAGGATTTCTCGAAGAAGAACATCATCGCCAATCCGAACTGCTCGACCGCGCAGCTCGTGGTGGCGCTGAAGCCGCTGCACGACAAGGCCACCATCAAGCGCGTCGTGGTCGCGACCTACCAGTCGGTGTCGGGCGCCGGCAAGGACGCGATGGACGAACTGTTCTCGCAGACCAAGGCCGTCTACACCAATGACGAGCTGGTCAACAAGAAATTCCCCAAGCGCATTGCTTTCAACGTGATCCCCCACATCGACGTCTTCATGGAGGACGGCTACACCAAGGAAGAATGGAAGATGATGGCGGAAACCAAGAAGATTCTTGATCCCAAGATCAAGCTCTCCGCCACCTGCGTGCGCGTGCCGGTGTTCGTCGGCCATTCGGAGGCCGTCAACATCGAATTCGAGAATCCGATCACCGCCGATGAAGCCCG
This sequence comes from Bradyrhizobium hereditatis, assembly GCF_020329435.1. GTDB lineage: Bacteria > Pseudomonadota > Alphaproteobacteria > Rhizobiales > Xanthobacteraceae > Bradyrhizobium > Bradyrhizobium hereditatis. The sequence goes on from NZ_JAGKJK010000014.1 coordinate 96,122, forward strand.
CAACATCCTGCGCAACGCGCCGGGCTGCCTCGTCATCGACAAGCAGGAGCCGGGCGGCTACGTCACGCCCTATGAATCGGCCGGCGAAGACGCGACTTATATCAGCCGCATCCGCGAGGACGCCACCGTGGAGAACGGGCTCGCGCTGTGGTGCGTCTCCGACAATTTGCGCAAGGGCGCTGCGCTGAACGCGGTGCAGATCGCCGAATGCCTGATCAACCGCAAGCTGATCAGCGCGAAGAAGAAGGCGGCATAGGGCGAATTCGTAGGGTGGGCAAAGGCGCATTTGCGCCGTGCCCACCAATCCTGTCACATCATCGGGATAAGGTGGGCACGCGTCGCTTTGCCCACCCTGCACGACCGGAGATCTAAGGAGCCGGATTGCAATGACCGAACAGTCGGCTCCCGATCGCTCAGCTTCGAAGGTGAAACGCGCTGAGCGAGGCTTCGAAGGCCTCATCTTCAACAGCCGCTGGCTGATGGCGCCGTTCTATTTCGGCCTGGTCGTCAGCCTTGCCGTGCTGCTCTACAAGTTCGTCGTGCTGCTGGCCGAGTTCGTCCTGCATGTGCCCTACGCCAAAGAGGCTGACATCATCCTCGGCGTGCTCAGCCTGATCGACGTCTGCCTCACCGGCAATCTGATCCTGATCGTGGTGTTTTCGGGCTACGAGAACTTCGTCTCGCGGATCGATCCCGCCGGTCATCCGGACTGGCCGGAATGGATGACCAAAGTCGATTTCGGCGGCCTCAAGCAGAAGCTGCTGTCCTCGATCGTCGCGATTTCGGCGATCCAGGTGCTAAGGCTTTCATGAACATCGACGTCGCGTTTGACGCCCAGAAGATGGGCTGGCTGGTCGGCATTCACCTGGTATTCGTACTCTCGACCCTGCTGCTCGCGCTGTCGGATCGCTGGAGCGGCGGCCACTAAGCCTGCCTCGTCACGCTGAGGGCGGTACGTTCCTGACGCTGTGAAACTCCTTTGCCGCCTGGTCGAGCACGAACAATGACCCCTCGGCGACGCCGAAATAGGCGCCGTGCAACTCCATCTCGCCGCGTTCGACGCGGGCACGCACGAACGGGAACGTCATCAGGTTTTCGAGTGAGCGAAAGATCGCGGCCTTCTCGATCCTGATGGTGAAATCCTGCATCGTCTCGTGCTCGCGCTGTTCCACGACTTCGCCCGGCTTGATGAACATCGCCATCCAGCGACCGATGAAATCGCCAGGCGACAGCGGATCGATCTTGTCGATGAAGGCGCGGATGCCGCCGCACTGGGCGTGGCCGAGCACGACGATATGCTTGATGCGGAGCACGTTGACGGCATATTCCAGCGCTGCGGAGACGCCGTGGGCGCCGCCGTCGGGCTCATAGACCGGCACCAGATTGGCGACGTTGCGCACCACGAACAGTTCGCCCGGGCCGGCGTCAAAAATCACTTCCGGCGAGACGCGGGAATCGCAGCAGCCGATCACCATCACGGCCGGCGACTGGCCGCGCTCGGAAAGTTCCCGGTAGCGCGACTGTTCGGTCGGCAGCCGTTGCGAGGTGAAGGCGCGGTAGCCGTCGAGCAGATGTTGCGGAAACGAAGATGCCATGATTTCGGTGCCTGTCTTTGGCCATGCCTAACCATAAGCCGATGACCGGAACAAGGCTTTCGGACCTTGGCTTGAAATGTTAGGGCGTGGGGCTCAAACGCCCCAGAGGAACCCGTTCCATGACCCGTCCGCGCCGCAGCCTGTTGTTCATGCCGGGATCGAACGCGCGGGCGCTGGAAAAAGCGCGCAACCTGCCTGCCGACGGCATCATTCTCGACCTCGAGGATTCAGTGGCGCCCGATGCCAAGGCGATGGCCCGCGACCAGATCGCGGGCGCCGTCACGGCCGGCGGGTTTGGCAAGCGCGAGGTGCTGATCCGGGTTAACAGCCTCGATACGCCCTGGTGGGTCGACGACGTCACCATGGCCGGCAAGGTCAAGCCCGACGGTATTCTGGTTCCCAAGATTTCCACGGTGGATGACCTGAACGCGATCGCCAACCGCCTGAGCGACATCAACGCCGATATGTCGATCCGGGTCTGGGCGATGATCGAAACCGCGCGTGCCGTGCTCGATGCCGACAAGCTGGCGGCCGCGTCCAGGGATTCCGAAACCCGCCTTGCCGGTTTCGTGTTCGGGCCTAACGATATCTCGCGGGAGACGCGGATCCGCATGCAGCCGGGTCGCGCGGCGATGATCCCGATGATCACCCACTGCATCCTGGCGACGCGTGCACACGGGCTCGAAATTCTCGATGGCCCTTACAGCGACATCAGCAATATCGACGGCTTTGCGACCGAATGCGCGCAGGGCCGCGACCTCGGCTTCGACGGCAAGACGCTGATCCATCCCAGCCACATCGAGGCCTGTAATGCGATCTTCACGCCACCGGCCGAGGAAGTCGAGCAGGCGCGCAAGATCATCGCGGCATTCGAGAAGCCGGAAAACGCCTCCCGCGGCGCGATTCAGCTTGAGGGGCGGATGGTAGAGCGGCTGCATGCCGACATGGCGCGGCGGACGATCGCGATCGCAGACGCGATCGCGGCGATGGGGCATTGACGTTGAGCAACCGATGTTGTCGGTTGCTCACTATCGCGATCCAAACCGCTCCGCCGCCCACTCATAAAGGCTGCCCGGAATCGGCTTCTCCCCGCCGCGGCCTTTTGGCGAGATGTGGAGACCGATGACTTGAGGATCGGCGAGCAGGCCTGAAAAGTCCGTCGGCTCGAAGAACAGTTTTGGCTCGGCATGCACGGCATAGAAGGATTGCTTCGGCAGCGCGTGCTGCAATTCGTTCGAGCGGCGCGCGAGCGCGGTGAGCGCGGCAGGGCCGTAGATGGCGACGCGAATGTCGGAGAGGCGGCTCGAGCGGCGGCGCAACTGGCGCAGCATGAAGGTGAGGCGATGGCGCAGCGCCAGCCAGTCCGGCACCAGATCTTCCTGCTCCATCAGGTCCTCGAACGCGCGCACGATCGGGTCGTGAGCAGGCAGGTACAAGACGGAGTTGCCGAGCTGGCGCCGCCGCTCCCAGGCGAAGTAGGGTTTTGCCGGATCGATCTCGATCGGTTTCAAGAGCAGCACGTCAGCATCGAGCCATAAGCCGGCGTTTTCCGCCATCAGCCGCATGCGGAAGAAATCGCTGAACTGCAAAATGGTCCAGTCGCGCCAGCTGCCATCCGGCTCGGGCGGACGCAGCCGCTCGGAAAAGGAGTGCGGCAGGATCGCTTCCGCCTCGGCATTGCCGACGCCGTCGGGCAGGCCCGGCAACGGATCGAAACTGTAGACGGTGACCTTGTGGCCGGCGGCGACCTGCGAGCGCAGGCAGGTCAGCCGCAGCCCGTCGAGGGGACCATGCCAGAAGGTGACGACGTCAGGCCGCATCCGCGTCACCTCCTCTTAACGAAAGAGCCCCGATTGGGTCGGGGCTCTCGTAGCACGATCAGGCCCAGGCGCGCTCTTTCTTCAGCTTCGCCTCGTAATCGTCGATTGACGACTTCTTTTCCATGGTGAGGCCGATGTCGTCGAGACCGTTCATCAGGCAATGCTTGCGGAACGGATCGATATCGAACTTCACCTTGCCGCCGTCGGGGCCGCGGATCTCCTGGTTGGCGAGATCGATGGTCAGCGTGGCGTTGGCGCCGCGCTCGGCGTCGTCGAACAGCTTGTCGAGGTCTTCCTGGCTGACGCGGATCGGCAGAATGCCGTTCTTGAAGCAGTTATTGTAGAAGATGTCGCCGAACGAGGTCGAGATCACGCAGCGGATGCCGAAATCGAGCAGCGCCCAGGGCGCGTGCTCGCGGCTCGAGCCGCAGCCGAAATTGTCGCCGGCGACCAGCACCTTGGCGTTACGATAGGCCGGCTGGTTGAGCACGAAGTCCGGGTTCTCGCTGCCGTCATCCTTGTAGCGCTGTTCCGAGAAGAGGCCCTTGCCGAGGCCGGTGCGCTTGATGGTCTTCAGGTACTGCTTCGGAATGATCATGTCGGTGTCGACATTGACGATCTTCAAGGGCGCCGCAACGCCTTCCAGTGTGGTGAACTTTTCCATCGATCGCACTTCCCGGTTGAAAAGGTGGGACGGGCCGGTGATTTATCGCGAATACGGGCCCGGCAAAAGGCCAATTTGCGCATAGGCCGCCTGTTCTGGCGCGTTTTGGGCGAACAGGCTGCCGGAGGACCGGCTCAGCCTGCGGCCGCCTCGATCGCCTCCATATCGGCATCCGACAGGCCGAAATGGTGGCCGATCTCATGGATCAGGACGTGGCGGACGATATGGCCGAGCGTTTCATCGTGCTCGGCCCAGTAGTCCAGGATCGGCCGCCGGTAGAGCCAGATCATGTTGGGCAAGCGGGCGACGTCACCGTGGCTCTGGTGCGGCAGGCCGATGCCCTGGAACAGGCCGAGCAGGTCGAATTCGCTTTGCGCCTGCATCTCGTCCAGGACCTCGTCGGTCGGGAAATCGTCGACGCGAATGATCACGCCCTCGCACAGGGTACGAAAAGTCTTGGGCAGGCGCTCGAACACTTCATGCGCCATGGCTTCCATTTCGGCGAGCGAGGGGGCTTTTGCTTCGGTCCACATCACGACGTATTTAGCGTGTCTTATGCCCCTGCGCATAATGGTTTTGCGGAGTTGACCTTGACGCGCCAATCGGAGACCGTGCGGGCGTTATCAGGCTTGGGTGGACTTAAGATGAAATGGATCGTGACGGTTGCAACTTGGGCTGCTTTTACCGGGCTCCTGCTTCCCGCTGCGGTAGCGCAGGCCCAGACGGCAGCGCCAGAACTTCGGATCGCGCCGGCGCCGAAGGCGACCGTCACCGATGTATCCGCCCAGCGCCGGCGTCCACTGCGACGCGTGCCGATCTATAGCCAGGAGTGGGCACCCAGCGTCTACCCGCGCTACAACCCGGGCCCCAACGCCGTGCGGGATTGCACCGCGCACTATGTGCAGGAGTATCGGCCGAGCGGCACGGTGATCACCCCGCGCATGAACTGCTGGTGGCGGCCCGGCTAGGTTTCTTTCCGCTCCCTTCCTATCGCGCAATTCTTCATATCGCGTAATTCGTTGGCGCGAGCAGTGTTCGTGCGCTGCGGCTGATGCTGCGCAGAACCCATGGCGCTGTTCTGCGTCGACTGGCGTGCGCGAGGATTGCTGCGAACCGTAGCCATCATCCGTTCATGTTCGTGGCGCGTTCATTCAGGGCTCATTCAAGTCGCAAGCGGCAGATTGCACGCAACGTTGCGGCGAGCCATTCGGCGCAGACGTGACATCCGACCAAGGAGAGATTTCATGCAGTTCACGAAAGTTCTGGGATTGGCTGCCATAGGCGCGTTGCTCGCGCTCGCTGCGCCAGCCGAGCGCGCCAATGCGTTCTCACTCAGCAATCCCGGCGCCGCCGCGGCCGTTCAGGAAGACGCCAGGCTGGCGACAACGGAAGTTCACTGGCGTCACCATCATCATCACCATCATCGGTGGCATCGTGGGCACCATCACCATTGGCATCGTTGGCATCATCACGGTCATCACCACCACCATCATCATCACCGCCACTGGCACCGCTGGTGAGTGCGACAGCTTGGCGCAGATGCCAAACAGGCCCGCTTCATCGCGGGCCTGATTCGATTTCGGTGGTCGCCTTGAAACCGGCGAGATTGCCGCCCGATATCTCTGACATCAGCATCCACAAGAGGAGTCTCATCATGAGGAGCTTGATTTCCGCAGTCCTTGTCGCTGGCGCGTTCGCGATCGCCGGGCCGGGAGCTATCGATAGCGCCGCGGCGGCGCCGCAGGCGAAGGCGCAACGCGCCGGCGCATCCGACGCCACCGATTTCAGCGCGCACCGGCGCTACTATCGGCACTACGGCTACTATCGTCCATACTACCGTCCATATTATGGTTCGTACTACCGTCCGTAATATCGCCCCTACTACTACCGGCCCTATTATTACGCTCGGCCTGTCTATTATCGGCCATATCCCTACTACGCGCCCGCGCCGTTCACCTTCGGCATCGGCTTTGGCCCGTTCTGGTAGTGAGCGTGCACAACTTCAGTCAGCCGCAAAAAATCTCTTCAGTGCTCATTCGTGCGCATTCATCGTTGAGGCCGTGCATTCATGGCGCGTTCACGTGCCTGTCTCTAACGTAACGTTTGGGAGCGACCGCAAAGAAGCGACGGGGGCCAACCGTTGAGCGGTTGGGGCGCGCCGTCGCCGGTTAGGGAGGATTCACCCATGTCGATATCGGATCCCGGACGCGGCCTGGCTCGCTGTCTGGGCGTTACGGCTGCGGCGGTATTCGCGCTCGCAGCGTCATCACATCACCGCGCCGAGGCACTCTCGCTAGCGAGTCCCGCTACGGCGCCGTCATCGAAATATGTAGCCGACGGAATGACGACCCAGGTTCAACACCGCCCCGGGGTAGGCGGCGGTGGAATGGCCGGCGGCGGTTTTCGCGGCGGCGGTGGCGGCGGTTTCCATGGCGGCGGTTTCCGCGGCGGCGGAGCGGCATTTCATGGCGGCGGCTTCCGCGGTGGCGGCGCAGCCTTTCACGGCGGTGGCTTCCGCGGTGGCGGCGCAGCTTTTCACGGCGGTGGCTTCAGGGGTGGTGGAATGGCGATCCACCGTGGCGGTTTTCGTCCAGCGCCCGCCTTCCATGGTGGCGGACACCGCTTCGTACATCGTCATGCGTTCCACCGGCCTCATGTCTTCCATCGGCCCCACTTCGGCCACCGTCGCTTCTTCCATCGTCGATTCTACTACGCGCCGGCCTTCTACGCGCCGGCCTATTATACGTATCCGGCCTACTATTATCCGCGCCGTTGCCGCGTGATCTGGACCTATTACGGGCCGCGCAGGATCTGCAGACCCTGGTATCGGCCCTACTGGCACGCTCGCTACTACGGCTATTGGTGAGAGCCGAAAACGAAACAGGCGCCCAAGGGCGCCTGTTTTTTTCGAGTGGGAAGATCACTCAAATCCTTTCCCAGGGCTTGATCTTCCACGGCGTCAGCTTCTCCATCCGCCACTGCTGCCAGTGTTCCGGCGGCCAGTGACTGAGACGCGAGACTTCCTTGGTGGCAGTAGTCTGAAGGTCGACGATACGCGGCGTGCGGCGGCGCATCTGCTTCGTCGCCTCGCTGATCATATCGACATATTCAGGCTTGTCGGTCACGGCCAAGTCCCTCGCGAAACGTCTTCGCAAGGGACCAGTTTGCGCTTTGCCGCTTAACGGGACGTTGCGGGAACGCCTCGTAATCTAGACAAAGAAACCGTTAACGCCATTCCCGGACGTCGACGAAGTGCCCGGCGATCGCGGCGGCCGCCGCCATGGCCGGCGATACCAGATGAGTGCGGCCCTTAAAACCCTGGCGACCCTCGAAGTTGCGGTTCGAGGTCGAGGCGCAGCGCTCTTCCGGCTTCAGCTTGTCCGGGTTCATGGCAAGGCACATCGAGCAGCCCGGCTCGCGCCATTCGAAACCGGCCTTGATGAAGATCTTGTCGAGGCCTTCGGCTTCCGCCTGCTCCTTCACGATTCCCGAGCCCGGCACGATCATCGCATTGACATTGGCGTTGACCGTCTTGCCCTCGGCGATCTTCGCCGCAGCCCGCAGGTCTTCGATGCGACCGTTGGTGCAGGAGCCGATGAAGACGCGGTCGAGCTTGATGTCGGTGATCTTCGTGCCCGCGGTGAGGCCCATATATTTCAGCGCGCGGTGCTTCGACAGCCGCTTGGCCTCGTCCTCAATCTTGTCAGGATCGGGCACGAAGCCGGTGATCGACACCACGTCCTCGGGCGAGGTGCCCCAGGTCACGATCGGCGGCAGCTTTGCCGCGTCGAGCCGGATCTCGTGGTCGAAATGCGCGCCGTCATCCGAGCGCAGCTTTTCCCAATAGCGCATCGCGGCGTCCCAGTCGGCGCCCTTCGGCGATTTCGGGCGGCCCTTGAGGAACTCGAAAGCCTTTTCATCGGGCGCGACCAGGCCGGCGCGGGCACCGCCTTCGATCGACATGTTGCAGACCGTCATGCGGCCTTCCATGGTCAGCGAACGGATTGCCTCGCCGGCATATTCCAAGACATAACCGGTGCCGCCGGCGGTGCCGATCTCGCCGATGATGGCGAGGATGATGTCCTTGCCGGTGACGCCGTCCGGCAATTTGCCGTCGACCACCGCGCGCATGTTCTTCGCCTTCTTCTGGATCAGCGTCTGCGTCGCGAGCACGTGCTCGACCTCTGATGTGCCGATGCCGTGCGCCAGCGCGCCGAACGCGCCGTGTGTGGAGGTGTGGCTGTCACCGCAGACGATAGTGGTGCCGGGCAGCGTGAAGCCTTGCTCGGGGCCGATCACGTGCACGATGCCCTGGCGCTTGTCGAACTCGTTGTAATACTCGATGCCGAATTCCCTGGCGTTCTCCGCCAGAGCCTTGATCTGCTCGGCGCTCTCAGGGTCGGGATTAGGTTTGGTGCGGTCGGTGGTCGGCACGTTGTGGTCGACGACGGCCAGCGTCTTTTCCGGCGCGCGCACCTTGCGGCCCGAGGCGCGCAGGCCTTCGAACGCCTGCGGCGAAGTCACCTCGTGCACCAGGTGACGGTCGATGTAGAGCAGGCAGGTGCCGTCCTCGGCTTCGTGCACCAGATGGTCGTTCCAGATCTTGTCGTACAGCGTAGTCGGTTTGGACATGAGCATAAGCTCCAAAGGAAATTCTGTGTGAGCGGTAAGGCGCGATGTGCGCGCCGGCAACGGACGTCAGCGCAGCATCAGGCTGCGCGCGTAAGCTCTGACGTTGCCGACGTCGCGAACCGTCCGAAGAACCGGCCGGGCAGCCGCGAGCGGTCGTCCATGACGATCCGCTGGGCAGCGCTGGTGCGATCTAGAACCATTCTGAATTTCTAACACAGGCTCCCCAGCCGCCACAATCAATCGATGCGGTGGGCTGAACTGTCATTGCCGGGCTTGACCCGGCAACCCATCCTTCTTGAGCAAGAGCGTTTCTTTTCCTGATGGATGCGCGGGTCAGGCCCGCGCATAACGACCCAGGAGCGAACCGCCAGCCATACATACATAGGCATAGCGCAACAAAAAAGCGCGGGGCAAAACCCCCGCGCCTTTCGTCACATCCCGTTCTGGGAAAATTACTCGCCGACGGCGGCGGCGCGGTCCTGTTTCTCGACGATGCGGGCCGACTTGCCGCGCAGGTTGCGCAGGTAATACAGCTTGGCGCGACGCACTTTGCCGCGGCGCACCACCTTGATCGAGTCGATCATCGGCGACAGCACGGGGAACACGCGTTCGACGCCTTCGCCGTAGGAAATCTTGCGGACGGTGAAGCTCTCGTTGAGCCCGCCGCCGGAACGGCCGATGCAGACCCCTTCATAGGCCTGCACGCGGGTGCGCTCGCCTTCGACCACTTTGACGTTGACGATCACGGTGTCGCCGGGGGCGAAATCGGGAATCGACTTGGTCGCCGACAGTTTATCGAATTGCTCTTTTTCGAGCTGTTGAATGAGGTTCATTGAAATCTCCATCGGCGGCGCGCCCAGCCTTTCGGGGGCTGCGCAAACGTCCATCTATCCTGCGCGTGTGCGGATTTGGCGCCCGTATAAGGCATCAAGCCGCGCTTGTCACCCTTCTGTCGTGCTTTTTGTGCCTTTTTGGCCGCCGCGTGCCGCCCACAAATCCGGCCGCCGCGCCCGGGTCAGGGCCTCGGCCTCAGCCCTCCGCCAGGCCGCCACCCCGGCATGATCGCCGGAGATCAGGATTTCCGGGATAGGCCGGCCCTCGAACTCCTGCGGGCGGGTGTATTGGGGGTATTCCAGTAGTCCCTCGGAAAAGCTTTCGTCCACGCCGGAAGCCTGTTTGCCCATCACCCCCGGCAATAGCCGCACGCAGGCGTCGATCAGCGCCATCGCGGCGATTTCACCGCCCGACAGCACATAATCCCCGATCGAGACCTCCTGCAGGTTCCGCGCCTCGATCACCCGCTGGTCAACCCCTTCGAACCGGCCGCAGACGATCAGGGGCCCAGGGCCGGCGGCAAGCTCGGCCACCAGTGACTGGGTCAATGGCCGACCCCGCGGGCTCATTAGGAGACGCGGCCGATCCTGGCCGACATCAGCTGCATCGATCGCAGCGGCCAGAATATCGGCCCGTAGCACCATGCCGGGACCGCCGCCGGCAGGGGTGTCGTCGACACTGCGGTGCTTGTCGGTGGCGGACGACCTGATATCGCGCGCCTCCAACTCCCACAGACCGCACGTCAGCGCCTTGCCCGCCAGGCTGACGCCGAGCGGCCCGGGAAATATCTTGGGAAATAGCGTGAGGACGGTGGCGCGCCAGGTCATGTCAAACCCATCACGTGAGCGTCGGGGCTTCGTCGCCTTCGATTTCCTGCGGCAGCTCGATCACAACGCGGCCGCCTGCGAGATCGACTATCGGCACTACGGCATTGGTGAACGGCAATAGCATCGTGGCGCCTGTGGCCGGCGCGATCTCGATGATATCGCCGGCGCCGAAATTATGGATCGCGACCACACGGCCGAGCGGCTCGTCGGCGGCGTTGACCGCGGCGAGCCCGATCAGATCGGCGTGGTAATATTCATCCTCGTCGGTCTCGGGCAGCCTGTCGCGCGGGACATAGAGTTCGAGGCCGTTGAGCCGTTCGGCATCATCGCGGGTGGTGATGCCCTTCAGCGTCACCACCAGATGATCCTTGGCCTCGCGGACATGCGTCACCTCGAACTGGCGCGCGCCGTCTTTGGTCATCAGCGGGCCGTAATCTCGTACGGCCAGCGGATCTTCGGTGAAGGTCCACAGCTTCACCGCGCCGCGCACGCCATGCGCGGCGCCGATGCGAGCGACGCAAACTGGTGCTGCCACCGTCGTGCGCCGCTAGGACTTACGCCTTCGCGGCGGCTTCGGCGGCCTTGCGCTCCTTGCGCGGCACAGCCTTTTCCGGGTTGTTGCGCGGCGTGCGCTTGACGATTCCGGCGGCATCCAGGAAGCGGGTCACGCGATCGGACGGCTGCGCGCCCTTGGCGAGCCAGGACTTCACCTTGTCCATGTCGAGCTTCAGCCGCGCCTCATTGTCCTTCGGCAACAGCGGATTGAAATACCCGAGACGCTCGATGAAGCGGCCGTCGCGGGGAAAGCGCGAGTCGGCGACGACGACGTGATAGACCGGGCGCTTCTTGGTGCCTGCGCGAGCGAGGCGGATAACGACTGACATCTAGTTCTCCTGTTGAATGTAAAAGTCGATAATCTGAACGGTGTGAATTGGCGTCATTGCCAAGAGCGCTTGCCTCGTCCGTCATGCCCCGCCACCGGGTCGCGCGAATGCGCGCCCGATGACAGGCTCCGGCGGGGCATCCAGTAATCGCAAGCATTCGCGATTGAACCGAGGAAGCGCGGCGTACTGGATCGTCCGCCCCAGTGCGCAATTGCGCACAAGGCGGACAATGACGGCGCGTGTTGGCGCGAGGTCATTTCTTCTTCCCCGGAAAGCCGCCCAGGCCCGGCAGCGTCGGCTTGCCGCTGAGGCCGGTGAGGCCCGGCACGTTCGGCAGGCCCTGGCGCAGGCCGACGGGAAGATCCTTCGGCAGATTCGGCAGGCCGCCCGGCCCGGTGCCGCCCTGCATCTTGTCGGCCAGCGCCTTCATCTCTTCCGGCGAGGGCGGCTTCATGCCGCCGCCAAAGCCCATCGCCTGCGCGATGCCAGCGAGCGGGCCGCGCTTGCCCGAACCCATCGCCTTCATCATGTCGGCCATGTTCCGGTGCATCTTCAGGAGCTTGTTGACTTGCTCGACGTTCTGGCCCGCGCCCGCGGCGATGCGCTTCTTGCGGCTGGCCTTGAGAATGTCGGGGTTCTTGCGCTCGGCCCGCGTCATCGAATCGATGATCGCGACCTGCCGCTTCAGGATCTTGTCGTCGATCCCGGCGGCGGCGATCTGGTTCTTCATCTTCGCGATGCCGGGCATCATGCCCATCAGGCCGCTGATGCCGCCCATATTCGCCATCTGCAGCAACTGCTCGCGCATGTCGTTGAGGTCGAACTGACCCTTGCGCATGCGCTCAGCGGTGCGCGCGGCCTTTTCGGCATCGATATTCGCCGCTGCGCGTTCGACCAGCGAAACCACGTCGCCCATGCCGAGGATGCGGCCGGCGATACGGGAGGGGTGAAAATCTTCCAGCGCGTCGGTCTTTTCGCCGGTGCCGATCAGCTTGATCGGCTTGCCGGTGACCGCGCGCATCGATAGCGCCGCGCCGCCGCGGCCGTCGCCGTCAACGCGCGTCAGCACAATGCCGGTGAGGCCGACGCGCTGGTCGAACGAGCGCGCGAGATTGACCGCGTCCTGGCCGGTCAGGGAATCCGCAACCAGCAGCACTTCATGCGGGTTGGCGGCGGCTTTGATCTCGGCCGCCTCGCTCATCATCTCTTCGTCGAGCGTGGTGCGGCCGGCAGTGTCGAGCAGGACGACATCGTAGCCGCCGAGCTTGCCGGCTTCGAGGGCACGTTTTGCAATTTGTGCCGGCTTCTGGCCGGCGACGATCGGCAGCGTCGGGATGTCGAGATCGCGACCGAGCACGGCGAGTTGCTCCATCGCCGCCGGGCGGTAAATGTCGAGCGAGGCCATCAGCACCTTGCGCTTGTCGCGCTGGGTCATGCGGCGAGCGAGTTTTGCGGTGGTGGTGGTTTTGCCGGAGCCCTGCAGGCCTACCATCATGATCGCGACCGGAGGCACCGCATTGACGTCGATGGTCTGGCCGTCGGAGCCGAGGGTAGCGACCAGTTCGTCATGAACGATCTTGACCACCATCTGGCCGGGCGTGACCGACTTGACCACGGTGGCGCCAACCGCCTGCTCGCGGACGCGCTCGGTAAAAGTTCTGACGACCTCGAGCGCAACGTCGGCTTCAAGCAGGGCGCGGCGCACCTCGCGCATCGCGGCATCGACGTCCTTTTCGGTCAGCGCACCGCGCCCCGTCAGACGATCGAAAATCCCACCAAGCCGTTCCGACAGATTGTCGAACAATGCCGTTGTCCTTTTGCCTTCGCAGGCGCTGCCTTAGCTCACCACCGTCATACCCCGCGAAAGCGGGGTATCCAGTACGCCGCAGCCTCTCGGTTCAAGCGAGCTGCTCTGGGATACTGGATCACCCGCATTCGCGGGTGATGACGACCTAAATATGCTCTGGCGCGGAACGCCAAAACGATATTCCAAACACTTTCGCGCCCGAGGGCGCATCGCGCTGTCGGGCGTTGGCCTCCGGTCTCAAGGGCCGGGCGGCGGGTCGAAAAGACAAGCCTTTCCGAGAAAGTGCGTGCGTTAAACGCCCGGAAAGGGCGAAAGTCAAGGAGAAACTGGGCCGAACTGAAGCCGGTCGCAGAGTAACCTATTGGAAATATTGTGCTTCTAGACCGACGCCCAAGGGCGGGTAGTAATCTTGCCGCAGGTTCCAAGTTGAGGCCGCAAACGCCATATAACGCCCGTGTCATCCGTTTTCTCTGGCCTGTTGTGATTTCCCGTGCCCATAACCCGTCGCCGTGTTCTTGGAGTGCTTGCCGGAGCGGCCGCCGCCGTCGGCATTCCCTCGATCTGGATCAGCAATATGAAGACCTATGACGGCCCCGTTTCCGATCATTTCGACGGGACGCGCTTCTTTGATCCCGACGGGGCGCCACCGAAATCGCTGGCCGAGGTGCTGCGCTGGCAATTCGGCGGCGACCGCAAGCGCGCGAGCTGGCCGGACTGGGTGCCGAATGCGCATAGCGATACGCCGCCGCCGCGGGTTTCCGGCGACAAGGTGCGGCTGTCCTTCGTCGGCCATGTCTCCTGGCTGATCCAGACGCGCGATCTGAACGTTCTCGTCGATCCCGTATGGTCGACGCGGGCCTCGCCGTTTTCATTCGTCGGCCCGAAGCGGCACAACGATCCCGGCATTGCCTTCGATGCGCTGCCGAAGATTGACGTCGTGCTGGTGTCGCACGGCCATTACGATCATCTCGACATTGCGACGCTGTCGAAGCTTACGGAAAAGTTCTCGCCGCGCGTGATCACGCCGCTCGGCAACGACATCACCATGCGCGATGCGGACTCCGCGATCAAAGCCGAAGGCTTCGATTGGCAGGACCGCGTTGAGCTCGGCAATGGTATTGCAGTCACGCTGGTGCCGACCCGGCACTGGTCGGCGCGCGGGCTGTTCGACCGCAACAAGGCGCTATGGGCGAGCTTTGTATTGGAGACCCCGGCGGGAAAACTCTACATCGTCTGCGATTCCGGCTACGGCGAGGGCACGCATTTTCGCCGCGTCGCCGAGAAGCATGGCCCGCTGCGGCTGGCGATCCTGCCGATCGGCGCGTACGAGCCGCGCTGGTTCATGAGGGATCAGCATATGAACCCGTCGGATGCAGTGAAGGCCTTTGCTGACTGCGGTGCGCAGGAGGCACTCGCGCATCATCACGGTACGTTCCAATTGACCGATGAAGCGATCGACGCGCCGGTCAATGCGCTGGCCGACGCGCTGAAAGAGGCGAAGATTCCGCCGGAGCGGTTCGCGGCGCTGAAGCCGGGGCAGGTGGTGGAGATTTAGGACATCATTGCGAGGAGCGAAGCGACAAAGCAATCCATCTCTCCGCTTGTGGCGCTATGGATTGCTTCGCTTCGCTCGCAATGACGGATGCTACTGTGCTGCCTTGATCGCCCAGGACACGCTCACTGTCACCGATAGTATCTCTTCGCCTGGCACCACCGGAGCGCCGGCGGCCATCGGGGCTGCCATCTTGCCGCGATGCAGCGGCACGGGCGCGCCTTCCTCGGAAATGTTGATGGGCTCGCCAAGCGTCACCCCGGCCGCCTTGGCATAAATCTCGGCCTTGCGGCGGGCGTCCGCGATCGCCTTCTCGCGGGCCTCGTCGAGGTGTTTCGACGACTGCGTCACGGTGAAGTTGATGTTGCCGATATCGTTGGCGCCGGCGCCGACCATAACATCGATCACGCTGGCCACCTTGGTCACGTCGCGGATCTTGACCGTGACGCGGTTGCTGGCGCGGAAGCTGACGATGCCTGGTGTGCGCTCCGCTGGCTTCGATGACGTGGCGAATTGCGGCTGCAGCATCAGCCGCGAGGTCTGGTAGTCCTTCTCCTCGATGCCGGCGCCCTTGAGCGCCAGCAGCACCTTGCCCATTGCCGCGTTGTTGGTGTCGGAGGCCTCGCGCGCGGTCTTGGCGTCCGAGGTCACGCCGGCATCGATCTGCGCCTGATCGGGTGCCACCGATACGTTTGCTTCGCCGGTCACGGAGATCGCTGGCGGCGGCACTGGCTGCGCCAGCGCGGGCGCCGTCAGCAACGCGGCGGCAACGGCAAGGCCGAACGGGCGTTTCATGCCGATCACCTCAGCGGCACGTATACGTTGATCACCAGCTTGTCTTCCGCCGTCTTCAGGGGATCGGTGATGTATTCCTCGATGAAAGTGTCCTTTGCTTCCAATTTCTTGTCGTCGAGGTGGTTGGTGATCGCCTCATAGGTGTTGTCCATGTTGTCGTAGGAGCCGCGATGGACGAACTTCAGCGCCTTACCCTCAGGCGACTTGCCCATGCTCATGTCCTTGGTCAGGTTCTTGACGTCCTGATCGACGGGGATTTGCGCCAGGAACGTGAAGCCGGTGTCGTCGGTCGAGGTGTAGACGATCATCGAATTGCCTGCCGCCTTGATGCCCTGCTTGTCGATCAGGGCGGTCAGCGCCTTGAACGCATCGATCAGGGTGTCGAATGCCGCATCCCAATTGGCGGTGCCCTTCATGACCAGCACCTTTTTGGCCTCCAGCGTGAACTCCTCGCCGAAGGGGTCGGCGGTCTGGACATTGGGAGCGGGGGGAGGCGGCGCGGGCGGCGGAGCTTTTTCGGCCGTGGGGGCGTCCGCCGGGGACTTGGTTTCGGCGGGCGGCGGGACCGGAGCGGGACTTGGTGCCGCTGACGGGCTCGCTGCGGGAGAGGGGGGCGCCGGCTGTTGCGCCATCACGGTGTTGCCCAGTGCGAACACAACCATGAGGAGCGCGACCACGGCCGCACGGAAAGTGCTGATACGGTCCATTTGAGGTATTCTCCATCCCACCCTGGCGGCCGCGGTATGTCCCGTTCCACGCCCGCCAGGACCGCCGCTGTTTCTAACACGCGAGGCTCGCTTTCGTCCCATGACAGATGCGTCATAGGCCCCTGCTGCCGCGTCGCACTGCCGGTCCGATCATGCTCTAGGCAATCGGCCATCATTCGCCATATAAGGCAGGCATAAATTGGGAAATTCCATGAGCGCACTGGCCAACCACACGTTTGCCAAGATGAACGGCATCGGCAACGAGATTGTCGTGGTGGACCTGCGCGACTCCAAGGCTGCCGTCACGCCGGAAGACGCGCGCGCCGTGGCCTCGCCCGCGGGCGTTCCTTATGACCAATTGATGGTATTGCAGCCGCCGCGGCTCTCGGGCACCGAGGCCTTCATCCGCATTTACAACAATGACGGCTCTGAAGCTGGCGCCTGCGGCAACGGCATGCGCTGTGTGGTGCGCCGCCTGTTCGAGCAGACCGGCCAGACCTCGGTGACCTTCGAGACCCGCGCGGGTCTACTGAATTGCTGGCAGGGCCCGGCGCCCGATCTCTACACGGTCGACATGGGCGCACCCAAGTTCGGCTGGCAGGATATTCCGCTGGCGGAGGAGTTTCGCGATACCCGCTATATCGAATTGCAGGTCGGGCCGATCGATGCGCCGGTCCTGCATTCCCCGTCCGTGGTCTCGATGGGCAATCCGCACGCGATCTTCTGGGTCGAGGACGTCAACGCCTACGATCTCGAGCGCTTTGGGCCGCTCCTGGAAAATCACCCGATCTTCCCCGAGCGCGCCAACATCACGCTCGCCCATATCGTCGATCGCGACCACATCACGATCCGCACCTGGGAGCGGGGCGTCGGATTGACCAAGGCGTGCGGCTCGGCGGCCTGCGCGACCGCGGTCGCTGCCGCCCGGTTGAAGCGCGCCAATCGCCGCGTCGAGATCACGCTGCCCGGCGGCAAGCTTATGATCGAGTGGCGCGAGCGCGACGATCACGTGCTGATGACCGGCACCGCCGACTTCGAATATGAGGGCCGCTTCGATCCCGCGCTGTTTGCCAGCGTCGCCTAGGATGAGCGTCGACGTCATCACGTTCGGCTGCCGCCTCAACGCGTTCGAATCAGAAGTGATCGCGCGCGAAGCGGAGCGCGCCGGGCTTTCCGATACCGTCGTCATCAATAGCTGCGCCGTCACCAATGAGGCGGTGGCGCAGGCGCGGCAATCGATCCGGCGGCTCAAGCGCGAGCGGCCGGACCTGCGCATCGTCGTCACCGGCTGCGCGGCGCAGACCGAGCCAAATATGTTTGCTGAAATGGCCGAGGTCGATCGCGTCGTCGGCAACGACGACAAGATGCGCGGCGACGCCTGGCGGCAGGCACGTGCTGCGTTCGATTCGGGCTTTGGCATCGGGACGAGCGAGAAGATAGCGGTCGCCGACATCATGGCGGTGAAGGAGATGGCGCCGCATCTGCTCGACGGCTTCAAGACAGGCCTGCCGCGGGTTTTCGTGCAGGTGCAGAACGGCTGTGACCATCGCTGCACTTTCTGCATTATTCCTTACGGCCGCGGCAATTCGCGCTCGGTGCCGATGGGGGCCGTCGTCGATCAGGTGCGCGCGCTGGTGGAACGCGGGCATGCCGAGATCGTGCTGACCGGCGTAGATCTGACGAGCTATGGCGCCGATCTGCCGGGCGCGCCAAAGCTGGGGCAATTGACCCGGCAGATCTTGCGGCATGTGCCGGAATTGAAGCGCCTGCGGATTTCCTCGATCGATTCCATCGAGGCTGACCGCGATCTACTCGACGTCATCGCCAGTGACGAACGGCTGATGCCGCATCTGCACCTGTCGCTGCAGTCCGGCGACGACCTAATCTTGAAGCGGATGAAGCGGCGGCATTCGCGGCAGGATGCGATCGAATTCTGCGCCCAAGTACGGCGGCTGCGGCCCGACGTCACCTTTGGCGCCGATATCATCGCCGGGTTTCCGACCGAGACGGAAGAAATGTTCGCGCGTTCGCAGGATTTGGTTGACGAGTGCGATCTCACCTTCCTGCACGTGTTTCCCTATTCGAAGCGCCCCGGCACGCCGGCCGCGCGAATGCCGCAGGTGGCGGGCGAAGCGATCAAGGCCCGCGCGAAGCGGCTGCGTGTGGTAGGTGAGGCCGCTTTGCAGCGGCGGCTGATATCGGAGGTCGGCTCAACACGTCAGGTGTTAATCGAGAGCGCGACGCAAGGACGCACCGAACATTTCTTGCCAGTCGCGATATCAGGCGAAGTGCCGGGCGCGGTGATGGCGCTGGCCATCAAGGGCCATGATGGCGCACGGCTGACGGTGTGAGCCACAAACTCCGCCATCGTCGCCCGGCTTGACCGGGCGATCCAGTACGCCGCGGCCTTTCGGCTAGTTACAGACGTCTCTGGGATACTGGATCATCCGCTTTCGCGGATGATGACAGTGGTCTTGGATGTAGGTCTCGGCCACGAACCCTACTCCCCATTCCACCCGCACTTCCTCAGCCGCTCCCGCATGTGCGCGGGTGCCGGTGCTACCACGCGCACCGGCTCCTTGTTCTTTGAGATCGGCACCACGATCTCGCGGGAATGCAGGTGCAGGATCGGTTCGCCGAAGCGCGGGCCGTTGCCGTAGATATTGTCGCCGACGATCGGCCAGCCCATCGCCGACATATGCACGCGCAGTTGGTGGGTGCGGCCCGTGACCGGTTCCAGCGCCAGCCAGGTAAGGCCGTCGCCACGGCCGCATACTTTCCAGGTGGTGACGGCTTTCTGGCCCTCCGGGTCCGGTTTCTGCCACCAGCCGCGCTCGACATTGAGCCGCCCCAGCGGCATGTCGATGGTGCCTTCGTCTTCGGCAGGTCCGCCCTCGACCACAGCCCAATAGGTCTTTCCGACCTTGCCGTGCTTGAACAACAGGCCGAGCGAGGCGGTCGCCTTGCGATGGCGTCCCAGCACGAGACAGCCAGAGGTGTCCTTGTCGAGCCGGTGGGCAAGCACCGGCGGCCGCGGCAGGCCGAACCGCAGGGCGTCGAAGGAGGCTTCCAGATTTGGCCCACCCTTGGGGCCGCGATGCACTGGCAACCCGGCCGGTTTGTCGATCACCAGCATCAGCCCGTCGCGGTGAAGCACGCGGGCCAGAATTTCATCCGCCGTTAATCCCGGAACATCAAAGGCTGTTCCGGGAACAGGGATGGGGCTGTTGTGACTTCCGCTCATGGCGCGAAACCGCTAACACGTCCCCGACATGAGCGATACTACTCCCGGAACTCCAAAGCAGAGCTGGTGGCGGCGGCTTTCAGGCGGCCTGAAGCGCACATCCAGCGCGCTCGGCACGGCCGTTGCCGATCTCGTCATCAAGCGCAAGCTCGACCGAGCCATGCTCGACGATATCGAGGATGTGCTGCTGCGCGCCGATCTCGGCACGACGGTCGCTGTCAGGATCGCTGATGCGGTCGGCGCCGGCCGTTACGACAAGGCGATCTCGGCCGACGAGGTGAAGACGGTGGTTGCCAGCGAAGTCGAGAAGGTGCTGGCGCCGGTGGCGCAGCCGCTGGAGATCGATGCAGCGCAAAAGCCGTTCGTCATTCTCGTGGTCGGCGTCAACGGCTCCGGCAAGACCACCACGATCGGTAAGCTCGCCGCGAAATTCAGCGCCGAAGGGCGCAAGGTGATGCTGGCGGCCGGCGACACGTTCCGTGCCGCCGCGATCGAGCAGCTCAAGGTGTGGGGCGAGCGCACCAAATCGCCGGTCGTTGCGGGCGCGCAGGGCTCGGATTCGGCGAGCCTTGCCTTCAAGGCGCTGAGCGCGGCGAAGGAGCAGAAGCTCGACGTGCTGCTGGTCGATACCGCCGGCCGCCTGCAGAACAAGGCCGAGCTGATGAACGAACTGGAGAAAATCGTTCGCGTCATCAAGAAGGTCGATGCGTCGGCGCCGCACGCGGTGCTGCTCGTGCTCGATGCGACGGTGGGACAAAATGCGCTGTCGCAGGTCGAGGCGTTTCATCGTACCGCGGGCGTCACGGGCCTCGTAATGACGAAGCTCGACGGCACGGCGCGCGGCGGCATCCTGGTGGCGCTGGCGGAGAAGTTCAAACTGCCGGTGCACTTCATTGGCGTCGGCGAAGGCGTCGATGATCTCGCGCCGTTCACCGCCCGGGATTTCGCCAAGGCGATCGCAGGAATCGAAAGTTGAGCATGGACAAGAACCAGCCGCATCCGCTGTTCAAGCTCGCGACCGAGCTCGGCCCGCTCATCGTGTTCTTCGTCGCCAACGCCAAGTTCAACCTGTTTGTCGCGACCGGCGCCTTCATGGTGGCGATCGTCGCTGCGATGGTCGCCTCCTACATGGTAGTGCGGCATGTACCCATGATGGCGATCGTCACCGCCGTGATCGTGCTGGTGTTCGGCACGCTGACGCTGGTGCTGCACGATGAGACCTTCATCAAGGTCAAGCCCACCATCGTCTACGGCCTGTTCGCCGTGATCCTCGGCGGTGGCCTCCTGTTCGGTCGCTCCTTCATCGCGATCCTGTTCGATCAGATGTTCAACCTGACGCCGAAGGGCTGGCGCATCCTGACCACGCGCTGGACGCTGTTCTTTCTGGGAATGGCGCTCCTGAACGAGATCATCTGGCGCACGCAGTCGACCGACTTCTGGGTCGCCTTCAAGGCGTTCGGCGCGATCCCGATCACGATGGTTTTTGCGATCGCCCAGATGCCGCTGATCAAGCGCTATCATCTGGAGCCCGCCACGCTCGAAGCCAGCGAGGCGGAAGCAGGCGATGTGAGCAAGGGGTAATGTTTTCTCCCTCTCCCGCTTGCGGGGGAGGGCCGGGTGGGGGTGTCTCCACACGGCGAACTCGTCGAATGGATAGATTTCCCCCACCCGCCGCGCTCTGACGAGCGCGTCGACCTAAGAGCGAGCTTCGCTCGTCTCGACCCCGCAAGCGGGAGAGGTCAGCAAGGCCGGCCTCAGCTCTTCTGCTTTGCGATGATCTTGTCCTTGATCTTGTCGTACGTCGCCTGCGGGACGATGTTCTTCTGCACCAGCTCGTCCTTGCCCTTGTACGGGCGGCCCTTGATGATCTTTTCCGAATAGGCTTTGCCGACGCCGGGCAGCGCATCGAGCTGCTCGGCGGTCGCCGAGTTGATGTCCAGCAGCTCCACCTTCGGCGCAGGCGCCATCTTCGACTCCGAGGGAGCCATCTTGCTTTCGGATTTGGCCGCGGGCTGCGCGGTCTGGGCCATCGACGGTGTCGCCGACAGCAGCCCCAGGGTCAGCGCGGTAGCGAGAAGAGAAGCGAGCGTGAAATGACGCATTGGGTGTCCCTCCAAGGACGGTTCAAGTAGCCTTGCAAAGCTAGCTGCGGATTCGTGGCGGCGCCATGGCTGTAAAATGAACGACAGATAAAAGCAGAAGAATATTTGATTATTGCTTTGTCATTCCGGACGCGCGCCGCGCGCGTCCCGGAATGACAAGTAGAGTTCAATTCCCCGCGCGTAACGCCTTCTCGATCTCGACCTTGAGTACGCTGTCCAGATTGGCCGGCGTCACCGGCCCGACCAGCTTGTAACGGATGGTGCCGTCGCGGCCGACCACGAAGGTTTCGGGCACGCCGTAGACGCCCCATTCGATCGAGGCGCGGCCGTTGCTGTCGGCGCCGACGGCCGTAAACGGATTGCCGTAGCGGCCGAGGAAGCGACGGGCGTTGTCGGGCGAATCCTTGTAGTTGATGCCGATGATTTGCAGCCGCGTGTCCTTGGCCAGCGCGGTCAACAGCGGCGCCTCGTCGTGGCACGGCACGCACCAGGACGCCCAGACGTTGACGACGGAAACCTTGCCCTTGAACACGGACGGGTCGAGCCCGGGCACGGGCGCGCCATTGTGGACCAGACCCTCCAGCGCCGGCAGCGTGGTTTGCGGCGCCGGGCGGCCGATCAGGGCCGACGGAATCTTAGAGGGATCGCCGCCGTAGAGCCGCAGCAGGAACAGCGCGGCGATGGCGAGAAAACCGAATAGCGGCAGCGCCACCAGCCAGCGCCGGCTGCGTGGCTGCCCATCCGGTGTTGCGGGCGCGCTCATCAGATGTCCGTCGCCTGACGGCCGGAGCGCCGGGTCACGCCGGAGGCCTCGAGCTCCCTCAGCCGCTCCTTCTGATGGCGATAATCGATGGCGATCCAGACGATGAGAATCAGCACGATCGCCGCCACCAGCGAGTAGGACGTCACGATATAGGAGGCGTAAGGTCCGAGCGACATCGTCACGCCGCCTGCTGGCTGGCTTGCATCATCTGCAAGCTGCGCACCCGCCGGCGCAGAATCTCGTTGCGCATCGCCGCGATATGCAGCGTCACGAACAACAGCGAGAAGCCGACCGCCATTACGAGCAATGGAATCAGAAACGCCTTGTCGAGCGATGGTCCGCCCATGCGCAACACTGACGCCGGCTGGTGCAGCGTATTCCACCAATCGACGGAGAATTTGATGATCGGCAGATTGAGCGCGCCGACCAGCGTCAGCACCGCGGCGGCGCGAGCGGCCCGTGACGGGTCTTCCACCGCGCGCCACAGCGCCATCAGGCCGAGATACATCAGGAACAGAATCAGCACCGAGGTCAGCCGCGCATCCCATTCCCAATAGGTGCCCCACATCGGCCGGCCCCACAACGAACCGGTGACCAGCGCAAGAAACGTGAAGGCTGCGCCGATCGGCGCAGCGGCCTTGGCCGCGACATCGGCGAGCGGATGTCGCCACACCAGCGTGCCCAGCGCGGCCATGCTCATCACCCCCCAGACGAACATCGCAAGCCACGCATTCGGCACGTGCACGAACATGATCTTGACGGTCGCGCCCTGCTGATAGTCATCGGGCGCCATAGCCGCCTGATACAAACCGATCAGCAGCAGGATCGCGGTCGCGCCCGCCAGCCACGGCAGCACGCGCGCCGTGAGGGTGAGAAATTTCGAGGGATTGGCGAGGTCGATCAGCGTCATGGCATCCTGATAGTCGTCAGCGGCGGGGCAGGCAATGCGACTTGTTTTGTTTCGTATTGCCTCCGCGAGAGTTGATCGGGGTCAAATCAGTGTCAGTCCAGGCCGTGCCGCAGGCTGGCAGCCGCGGCGAACGGCCCCACGACCAAGCTGACCAGCGAAAGCGCGCACAGGATCGAAAACGGTGTTCCAAACGACAAAGGGCCGGAGATCGCGGCCTGCGAGGCCGCAACCCCGAAGATCAGCACCGGGATCGACAGCGGCAGCACCAGCACTGCGAGCAGGAGCCCGCCGCGGTGCAGTGTCACCGCGAGCGCCGCGCCGATCATCCCCGTAAACGTCAGCGCCGGTGTTCCCACCAGCAGTGTCAGCGCCACGGCTGATGTTGCGGAGGCGTCGAGATTGAGCAGAAGCCCGAGCGCGGGCGTTGCCACGATCAGCGGCACGCCGGCGGCCAGCCAGTGCGCCAAAGCTTTCGCCGCGCAGGCGAGTTCCAACGGCGTCTGCCCCATCGCAATCAGGTCGAGCGAGCCGTCCTCGTGGTCGGCGGTGAACAGCCGGTCCAGCGTGAGCAGGCTGGCGAGAAGTGCGCCGAGCCACAGGATCGCAGGTCCCAGCCGCGCCAGCAGCGGCAGGTCGGGACCAATGGCGAACGGCATCAGTACTGTCACTGTGAGGAAAAACAGCACGCCGATCAGCGCCCCGCCGCCGACGCGCAGCGCGATCTTGATGTCCCGACGAATCAGCGCGGCGAGGGCGGTCATACGGGACACTCTTCCGAACGGTAGTTTGAAGCGCACATACGTTCGCGCGCAGACGGTGCGCTCCCTCCCCCCTTGCGGGGGAGGGCAGGGGAGAGGGGTGGCCCAGGAAAAAGTGTTTGAGGGAGGCGCTTGTCGCTAGAGGCCCAACCGAGAGAGCACGTCGTGTGGCACCCCTCTCCCTGACCCTCCCCCGCAAGGGGGGAGGGAACGGAGAAAGTCATGGCGTGGCGCAACCCAACTCGCTCGAAGACGGACTCGACCATCACTTCCCACCCCCCATCCGCAGTTCCCTCGCTTCAATCCCGAGCGGGGTGTGGGTGGCCGCCACGAT
The DNA here is from genome assembly GCF_020329435.1 of Bradyrhizobium hereditatis. Lineage (GTDB taxonomy): Bacteria > Pseudomonadota > Alphaproteobacteria > Rhizobiales > Xanthobacteraceae > Bradyrhizobium > Bradyrhizobium hereditatis. The sequence continues at coordinate 120,350 of NZ_JAGKJK010000014.1, forward strand.
GATCCCACCTCCGGCGAGGTGCTCACGCATGACGCCGACGAACAGGTCCTGTCCCGCGGTATCGAGCGCCGAGGTCGGCTCGTCCAGTAGCCAGACCGATCGGCGCACGACGAGCAGGCGCGCGATCGAAAGCCGCCGCCGCTGGCCGGCCGAGAGAAAGGCTGCCGGCAGGTGTATGGCGTGGCCAAGCCCCACAGCGCTGAGGGATTCGCTGACATCACCGGCCTTGCCGCCGAGAAAATCCCGCCAAAAGGAGAGGTTTTCGCGGACGCTCAGGGCGGGCTTCAGCGCATCGCGATGGCCAAGATAGTGGGCTTGTTCAGGTAAGGTCAGCTCGGCCTCACCACCTTCCAACTCGATCGAGCCGCCCGCCGGTGCGAGGAGGCCCGCGAGCAGGCGCAACAGCGAAGTCTTGCCCGAGCCGTTCGGGCCGACTACCGCCAGCACCTCGCCGGAGGAGGCTTCGAAATCGAGGCCGGAGAATACGCCGCGGCCGCCCCTGATACAGCTGATTTGGCGTCCCGAGAGCCGCATTTTATGTTGTCACAGCCCTCTGAAATTGATGGGTACCGCGTCAGAATTTGTGGGTACCGCATTGCTGCAGCACGCTTGTCGGTGTGGCGGCGCTTCTAGAAAGATTCTATAAGCCCGGAACTTGATGCAGCACACAATCGGCGGCTGCAAGCCATCAGGCCAAGCCTCACGCTGAAGGTGTTCAAATACCCTAATCGGGTATAACTAGAATTTGGGATTCCTGACAATGACCTCGCTCGACAGCTTCAAATGCCGCAAGACCCTTAAGGTCGGCAGCAAGACCTACGTGTATTACAGCCTGCCCGCCGCCGAGAAGAACGGTCTGAAAGGGATTTCCAAGCTGCCCTATTCGATGAAGGTGCTCCTGGAAAACCTGCTGCGCAACGAGGACGGCCGCACGGTCAAGAAGGAGGACATCGTCGCCGTTTCGAAGTGGCTTCGGAAGCGCAAGCTCGAGCATGAGATCGCATTCCGCCCGGCGCGCGTCTTGATGCAGGATTTTACCGGCGTGCCGGCGGTGGTCGATCTCGCCGCGATGCGCAACGCGATGCAGGCGCTCGGCGGCGATGCCGAGAAGATCAACCCGCTGGTGCCGGTCGATCTCGTCATCGACCACTCCGTCATCGTCAACTTCTTCGGTGACAACAAGGCGTTCGGCAAGAACGTCGTCGAGGAATACAAGCAGAACCAGGAACGCTACGAATTCCTGAAGTGGGGCCAGAAGGCATTCTCGAACTTCTCCGTGGTGCCGCCCGGCACCGGCATCTGCCACCAGGTCAATCTCGAATATCTCGCGCAGACGGTGTGGACCAAGAAAGAGAAGATGACGGTCGGCAAGAAGACCGGCACGTTCGAGGTCGCCTATCCGGATTCGCTCGTCGGCACCGATTCCCATACCACCATGGTCAACGGCCTCGCCGTGCTCGGCTGGGGCGTCGGCGGCATCGAGGCGGAAGCCTGCATGCTCGGCCAGCCGCTGTCGATGCTGCTGCCGGAAGTGGTCGGCTTCAAGCTGAAGGGCCAGCTCAAGGAAGGCGTCACTGCGACCGACCTCGTGCTGACCGTGACGCAGATGCTGCGCAAGCAGGGCGTGGTCGGCAAGTTCGTCGAATTCTTCGGCCCCGGCCTCGATAATCTCTCGGTTGCGGACAAGGCGACCATCGGCAACATGGCGCCGGAATATGGCGCGACCTGCGGCTTCTTCCCGGTCGATGCCGCGACCATCGATTACCTCAAGACCTCGGGCCGCAAATCTGATCGTGTCGCGCTGGTCGCGGCCTACGCCAAGGCGCAGGGTCTGTTCCGCACGGCGAAATCGGCCGACCCCGTATTCACGGAAACGCTGACGCTCGATCTCAAGGACGTCGTGCCGTCGATGGCGGGCCCGAAGCGTCCCGAAGGCCGCATCGCGCTGCCTGCGGTTGCCCCCGGCTTCGCGACCGCGCTGGCCAGCGAGTACAAGAAGCCCGATGCCGCCGCGAACCGCTATCCGGTCGAGGGCCGCGATTTCGATCTCGGCCATGGCGACGTCGTGATCGCCGCGATCACCTCCTGCACCAACACTTCGAACCCGAGCGTCCTGATCGGCGCTGGCCTTCTCGCGCGGAACGCTGCAGCCAAGGGCCTGACCGCCAAGCCGTGGGTGAAGACCTCGCTCGCGCCCGGAAGTCAGGTGGTCGCCGAATATCTCGCCAATTCCGGTCTGCAGAAGGATCTCGACAAGGTCGGCTTCAACCTCGTTGGCTTCGGCTGCACCACCTGCATCGGCAATTCGGGCCCGCTGCCGGAGGAGATTTCGAAATCGATCAACGACAACGGCATCGTTGCCGCGGCCGTGCTGTCCGGCAACCGCAACTTCGAAGGGCGCGTCTCGCCTGATGTGCAGGCGAACTATCTGGCTTCTCCGCCGCTGGTTGTCGCCTACGCGCTGGCCGGCACCGTGACCAAGGATCTCGCGGTCGAGCCGATCGGCACCGGCAAGGACGGCAAGCCGGTCTACCTGAAGGACATCTGGCCGACCACCAAGGAGATCAATGCCTTCATGAAGAAATACGTCACCGCGACGATCTTCAAGAAGCGCTATGCCGACGTGTTCAAGGGCGACACCAACTGGCGCAAGATCAAGACGGTCGGAAGCGAGACCTATCGCTGGAACATGAGTTCGACCTATGTGCAGAACCCGCCTTATTTCGAGGGCATGAAGAAGCAGCCCGATCCGATCAGCGACGTCGTCGATGCACGGATTCTGGCGCTGTTCGGCGACAAGATCACCACCGACCACATCTCGCCGGCCGGCTCGATCAAGCTGACTTCTCCGGCCGGAAAATTCCTCAGCGAGCACCAGGTGCGTCCCGCCGACTTCAACCAGTACGGCACGCGGCGCGGCAATCATGAGATCATGATGCGTGGCACCTTCGCCAACATCCGCATCAAGAACTTCATGCTGAAGGGCGCCGATGGCAACATTCCGGAAGGCGGCCTCACCAAGCACTGGCCCGACGGCGAAGAGATGTCGATCTACGATGCCGCGATGAAGTACCAGGCCGAGGGCGTGCCGCTCGTCGTGTTTGCGGGCGCCGAATACGGCAACGGCTCGTCGCGCGACTGGGCTGCGAAGGGCACCCGCCTGCTCGGCGTTCGCGCCGTGATCTGCCAGAGCTTCGAGCGTATCCACCGCTCCAACCTGGTCGGCATGGGTGTATTGCCACTCACCTTCGAGGACGGCACATCGTGGACGTCACTGGGTCTAAAGGGCGACGAGAAGGTGACGATCCGGGGCTTGCAGGGCGATCTGAAGCCGCGTCAAACCCTGACGGCCGAGATCGTCTCGAACGACGGCTCGCTGCAGCGCGTGCCATTGCTGTGCCGCATCGACACCCTCGATGAACTCGACTACTACCGCAACGGCGGCATCCTGCATTATGTGCTGCGCAAACTGGCGGCCTAACGCGGATTTGTGATCAGTGCCTCACTTCGAAGTGAGTGGCGAGCAAGGAGAAGGCGGCCTATGAAAAGGCCGCTTTCGCGTGTCTGGGGCACGCTTGTGAGGAAATCAAACATGCCCCGTACAAGTACGGATGGACTCTACCACCGGTACACACGATGACAGCGATGATGGCCTACAATTGCATATCGCGATGGTCCGGTGCGCTTGGAGTCTGCGCGATCATCGCCATCATCCGCCCCGCTCATGCTGATCCCCGCGCTGTGGTTGAACTGTTCACTTCTCAGGGATGTTCGTCGTGTCCGCCGGCCGACAAGCTCGTTGGTGAACTCGCCAAGGATCCGTCAGTGATCGCGCTGAGCATGCCGGTCGACTACTGGGACTATCTTGGCTGGAAGGATACGCTGGCGGACTCGCGTTTCAGCGCGCGCCAGAAAGCCTATTCGCATGTGCGCGGCGACCGCAACCTCTATACGCCGCAGATGATCGTCAATGGCTCGGCGCAGGTGATCGGCAGCGATCGCGCCGCCGTCGAAGGCGCGATCAAGAGCACGAGCAAGACTGATGGCGTGATGTCGCTGCCGGTGACGATGACGTTGTCGGGCAAGCTTCTCAACGTCTCGGTGGACGCGAGCAAGGTGTCGACGACGACCCGCCGCGGCGAGGTGTGGCTCTGCTCGGTTTCGCGGGCGGTGCCGATTTCGATCGGGCGTGGCGAGAACCGCGGCCGCGAAATCACCTACTACAATGTGGTGCGCAATCTCGTGAAGGTCGGCGACTGGAACGGCAGCTCCGGAAGCTGGACCATTCCGCTCGACAGTATTTCGCGCGAGGGCGTCGACGCCGCAGTTGTCTATGTTCAGGACGGCAGTCGCGAGAAGCCGGGCCCGATGCTCGGCGCCGCCTATACCGAGCTGCGCTAGCTCTTCCCGAAATTTATCTGAACGGACGTCGGTTACGGCATGCGGGGCTTGGCCGCACTGAATGCCGCCCTCGTCCAAGTGGCCCACAAACGAAAAAGGACCAACTTTCGTTGGCCCAGTATCGGGATTAACTCCCTCTGCGAACAGGCCCGATCCCGACGGCCCCGGGGGGCTGGGGGCTGAGGAATCCGGAACCGAAAGGACCGGGCCAACGCAGGGTTTTCTTTTCGCAATCCAGCGGGGCGGGCGGTTGGCCAAAGTGGGGCAGCAATAAGATTCCGCTAACGATCCCGTGAATCGATATTTTGGGATCTGAGGGGCATCCGCGCCGGTTTCCTTCGTATTTACACCCCCTTGCAGCGTCCTGCGGTTAGCGCGATCATGTAAGTTGGATGACAGGAGGCGCTCCATGAATCTGATATCGGAGGACACCGATCCGAGCGAAAGCCGCGCAGTGGCGGCGCGCGCCACTGCAGTTCCACCGCCGAATCGGGTCACCTTCAATCGTCTCGAACTCAACCGCATCCTCAATCTGTATGGACGCATGGTCGCCGACGGCGAATGGCGCGACTACGCCATCGACTTCATGAAGGAGCGTGCGGTGTTTTCGGTGTTCCGCCGCGCTTCTGAAGTTCCGATCTACCGCATCGAGAAGGATCCGCGGCTTGCGCGCAAGCAAGGCATGTACAGCGTGATCTCGGCAACCGGACTGATCCTGCGCCGCGGCCACGAGCTTGAACGCGTGCTGCTGGTGATCGACCGCAAGCTGGCGGTGGTTTAATCGGCCCGGCTACTGGGAGCCGGGGCTATCCTACTTTGCATGGGGTTGTTTTCTCGATTTTGAGTCTGGGCCCCCGGTGTACCGCCAAAGGGGCGGCGCTACGCTTTATCCAGACTACGAAGCGGGGACCGTCGTGCTGCCTTCGCCGAGCGCACGCTGCATCATGACCGTGTCCAGCCAGCGGCCGAATTTGAGCCCGACATTCTGGAAGGTCCCGATCATCTGGAAGCCGCATTTGGTATGAACGCCGATCGAGCCGGCATTGGCGGAATCGCCGATGACGGCGATCATCTGCCGGAAGCCCCGCGCCTCGCACTCGGCGATCAGCCGCTGCATCAGTTGCAGGCCAATGCCGCGCCGGTGAGTGGCGGGCTGCAGGTAGACCGAGTTCTCCACCGTGAAACGGTAGGCTGGCCGCGGGCGGTAGGGACCGGCATAGGCATAGCCGATCACCCGGCCTTCGATGGCGGCGACGAAATAGGGAAAACCGCCATCCGACAGCGCCCTGAACCGCCGCGTCATCTCGGCGAGATCGGGCGGAATCAGCTCGAACGTCGCGGTGCCATAGCGCACCGCATGCTCATAGATATCGGTGATGGCGGGAAGGTCGGCCTCGTTAGCGGGCCGGATTTCAGGCGTCGACATCGGGGTAGAATATTTTTGCTGCGCGCAAAAGAAAAGCCCCGGCGCAAGGCCGGGGCTTCAACTCTTGAACCTGGTCGGCGCGCTATTCGCGCTGGCCGAGGAGCTGCAGGAGCAGCGTGAACAGGTTGATGAAGTTCAGATAGAGCGACAGCGCACCGGTGATGGCCGCCTTCTCCGCTATCTCGCCACCCTCGGAGGCGTAGCCGTAGATGTAGTCGTTCTTCAGCCGCTGGGTATCCCAGGCGGTGAGGCCCGCGAACACCAGCACGCCGACCACCGAGACGATGAACTGCAGCATCGAACTCGCCAGGAACAGGTTGACCAGGCTCGCGATGATGACGCCGATCAGACCCATGAACAGGAACGACCCCATGCCGCTCATGTCACGCTTGGTGGTGTAGCCGTAGAGGCTCAGCGCGCCGAAGGTCGCCGCGGTGATGAAAAACACCCGGACGATCGAGGTGTGCGTGTACACCAGGAAGATCGACGACAGCGAAATGCCCATCAGCGCCGAGAACACCCAGAAAAGCATCTGGGCGGTCGCAGGCCGCAGCCGGTTGATGCCGAAAGAGATCGCGAACACCATGACCAGCGGCGCGAGGATGAACAGCCACTTCAGCGGGCTGACATACATCGCGTAGCCGAACGGCGTCAGGAAGGCGTTGCCGAACCTGGCGGCGGCGCCAGCCTGGTCGGTCGTCACCGCGGCCATATAGACGCCGAGCGCCGCAAAGCCGGTGATGGCCAAGCCGATGCTCATGTAGTTGTAGATGCGCAGCATGTAGGCGCGCAGACCGGCATCGACGGCCGCAGCGTCAACGCGTCCGGCGGCCCGGCCGAAAGGAGATACGTAGTTACGGTCTAGGTCCGACATGGTCGAATTCCCGTTGGTTGCCCGGCGGAGCGCAAGGGGTTTGCGGCGCCGGTTAGATTTCTTAGCTCAGATGTCCCGATCTGCGACGTAGTCTTACGTCATGAACCCGGCCAACTGATCTTGGCTGGTATGTGGGAAACTAACACATTCGCCGCAAGCTTCCACGCGCGGCTGAATGTCGCTTCTGGCAGCTATTTCCGCGGTAAAAGCGGTGTTAACCCCGTCTTCCGCCGCTACAAATTGTCACAAATTCCGCAACACGCTCGCCGGCTTCTGGTTTAGCGCCAGCAACGTGCCGGCGAGCCCGAGCCCGACCGTGACAATCAGGGCGGCGGCGACCACGCCCGCCGCGCTGCCGGCCTGCCAGATGAAACTGAGCGTCATCAGCCGGGTGACGATCAGCCACGCCGCGATCGAGCCCGCGATCACACCGAACACGGCGGTAGCGAGGCCGATCAACAGGTATTCCAGCGCGTAGGCGCCGAGCAATCGCGCCCGGGTTGCGCCCAGCGTCTTCAGGATCACCGCGTCATAGACCCGATGGCGATGGCCCGCCGCCAGCGCGCCGCCGAGCACCAGCATCGCCGAGATCAGGGTGACCGCGCTGGCGCCGCGGATGGCGAGCACGAGGTTGGTGACGACGGTGCCGACGGTTTCCAGCGCCTCGCGGACCCGGACGCTGGTCACCATCGGAAAGGCGTCGGCCACTTGCTTGATGATTCGGGCATCGCCGGCCGGATCCGGGTGGGCCTCGGACAAGGTCGCGACATGGCTGTGCGGGGCACCCTTGAAGGCGTTGGGCGAGAACACCAGCACGAAGTTGATGCCGAGCCCCTGCCAGTCGACGTTACGCAGATTGCTGATCCGGGCGGGGATATCGCGGCCGAGCACATTGACGACGATTTCGTCACCGATCTTGAGTTTCAGCCCGTCGGCGATCTTCTTCTCCAGCGAAACCAGCGGCGGGCCCTTATAGTCCGCGCTCCACCATTCGCCCTCGACCACCTTCGAGCCCTTTGGAACTTCGTTGGTGTAGGTCAGGCCGCGGTCGCTCTGCAGCACCCATTCGGAATCCTGCGCCGGTTTGAGCTCGTCGGCCTTGACGCCGCGCGCCGCGACGATGCGCCCGCGCAGCATCGGCACGTCGTCCACGGTCGATTGCGGCGCCACTTTCTTCAGGAATTCGCCGAACCGGTCGGCGTCTGCGGTTGGAATGTCGATAAAGTAGAACGAAGGCGCGCGCTCCGGCAGCGCAGCCAGGAACTGCCGGCGCAGATTGCCGTCGATCTGGGTAATGGTGACGAGCACCGCCAGCCCAAGCCCGAGCGACATCACGACCGAGGGCGTCAGAGCGCCTGGCCGGTAGATATTGGCGATCGCCAGGCGCAGCATGGTGATGCGGCTGCGTGGCATGCGGCGGGCCAGCGCCATCAGGCCGGCGGCGACGCCGCGCAGTAGCGCGAATACCGCGACCGAAGAAACGACGAACACGGCGGCGACCCGCTTGTCGTAGGCAAGCCCGATGGCGACGGCAACCAAGAGTGCGATCACGATCGCCATCAGCGCGAGGTAGCTCCACCGCGGGCGGTGCCACTCGCGGGCAACTTCCTCGCGAAACAGCGCCGCGACCGGCACGTCATGCACCCGGCCGAGCGGCCATAGTCCAAAGGCGAGCGCAGTGAGCAGGCCATAGACGAAGGATAGCGCCAGCTCGTCCAAATGCAGGGCAGGGATCACCGGCAGCGGCAGCAGCTTGCCGAACACGCCGACAATGAGGAACGGCAGAGCCGCGCCGGCGGCAAGCCCGATCACCGAACCGACGGCGGCAAGCAGGATCACCTGCGTCAGGTAGATCGTGAAAACCTCGCGGCCCGTGGCGCCCAGCGCCTTGAACGAGGCGATGACGTCGCGGCGGTGATCGATATGGCTCTTGATGGCGTTGGCGACACCGACGCCGCCGACCAGAAGGGCGGCGAGGCCGACCAGCGTCAGGAACTGGGTGAATCGATTGATCGTGCGCTCGAGTTGCGGAGAGGCATTGCTGCTGCTGCGAATCCACCAGCCGGCCTCCGGCAGCGCGCTCCGCGCGCTGTCGATCAATTGGGTGGCGGCGCGGTCGTCGGCCGCATTGGCGGGCAGCTTCACGCGGTACATCCAGCGCACCAGGCTGCCGGGCTGCAGCAAACCGGTGGCGCGCAGGCTGGCTTCGCTGACCAGGACACGCGGGCCGAGGCCGACATTGCCGGCGAGCTTGTCCGGCTCGGCGCCGACCACGCTGCGGATCTGAAACGTGGCATTGCCGATTGTAATGCGATCGCCGAGCTGGAGATCGAGCCGCGCCAGCAGCGTCGAATCAACCGCCGCGCCAAACGCGCCATCGCGCTCGGTGAGCAGATCCGCCATCGGCACCGGGGGATCGAGCGTGACCTGTCCGAGCATCGGATAGTTGCCGTCCACCGCCTTGAGCTCGACCAGCGCCAGCTTGCCGTCAGCGCCGCGGGCCATGACGCGCAAGGCGGCTGCGACCGAGACCTGGCCGCGCGAGCGCAGGAAGGCGAGTTCCTCCGGCTTGGCCTCGCGCTGGATGAGCGAGAACGCGACGTCACCGCCGAGCAACGTGCGGCCCTCACGCGTCAAACCTTCGCTAAGGCTTGCGGCGACCGAGCCGACGCCGGCAATTGCCATCACGCCGAGCGCAATGCAGGCAATGAAGACGTAAAAGCCGCGGAGGCCGCCGCGCAATTCGCGCAGCGCATAGCGGAGAGCAAGCGACGACGCGCGGCTGCGGTAAACGGGTTCGGAAACGGTGGTCATGAATGTCCGTCGATGCGGCCCGAGCGCAGCCGCACCACGCGGTCACAGCGCTGTGCGAGCGAACTGTCATGCGTCACCAGCACCAGCGTCATGCCGCGCTCGGCGTGCTTGGTGAACAAGAGATCGACGATCTGCTTGCCGGTGGTCTCGTCGAGATTGCCGGTCGGCTCGTCCGCGACGAGGATGGCGGGATCAGGCGCCAGCGCGCGGGCGAGCGCCACGCGCTGCTGCTCACCGCCGGACAATTGTGTCGGGTAATGATGCAGGCGCTCGCCAAGCCCGACGGATGCCAGCTCCTTCGCCGCGCGCTCCGCCGCGTCGGGATTGCCGGCAAGCTCGAGCGGCACCGCGACGTTTTCCAGCGCCGTCATGGTCGGGATCAGGTGAAACGATTGGAACACGATGCCGACCTGGCGGCCGCGAAAGCGCGCCAGCGCGTCCTCGTCGAGGGCATTGAACGGCGTGCCGTCCACCACCACCTCTCCGCTGTCAGGACGTTCCAACCCCGCCATCACCATCAGCAAGGTCGATTTGCCGGAGCCCGATGGCCCGATCAGGCCGATCGCCTCGCCCGATGCCACGCGAAGGCTGATATCTTTCAGGATATGAACGCGGGCGGCGCCGGTGCCGAGCGAGAGGTTGACGTTGGAGATGGAAATGGTGTCCGGCCCGAGGCCGGTCAGGGAAGAGGGTTCGATGCGACTGTCCATGGCTCGGTCATATGGCACTTCCGCCGCTCGGGTCGAGGGCCTGAAGCGGATGTTTGCGCACATACGCGTGTTGATTATGGCTTTGATGACGCTCGTGCCGGCTTTGGCCCAGGCTCAGACCCAAAGCCCAACCAACGTGCCGGCCAAACCGGTGAAAATGGTCGTCCTTGGCGATTCCTTGAGCGCCGGTTTCGGTCTTTCAGCCCAGGCCGCGTTCCCCGCCCGCCTGCAAAAAGCGTTAGCCGACAAGGGGATAAAGGTTGACATGATCAATGCCGGGGTGTCCGGCGATACCACCTCGGGCGGACGCGACCGGCTGGACTGGTCGGTCCCCGATGGAACCGAGGCGGTGATTGTCGAACTCGGCGCCAACGACGCTCTGCGCGGAATCGATCCCGCTGTCACCCGCGCCGCGTTGACCGATATTCTGACGCGGCTAAAGGCGCGGAATATCGCAGTTCTCCTATGCGGCATGCTGGCGCCGCCGAACTACGGCAGCGAATACGCCGCGCGCTTCAACGCGATCTATCCGGAGCTTTCAAAATCCTTCGGCGTGCCGCTCTATCCGTTCTTTTTGGAGGGGGTCGCCGCCGAGGCCAAGCTTAACCAGGCGGACGGAATTCATCCGACCCCTGAGGGCGTCGATCTTATCGTGAAGAACATTCTGCCCACGGTGGAGGCATTTATTGGCACGATCTCGGGGCAACGGAGTTAAAAAAGTGGCGGCGGATAAGGTTTTCCGATGTTTTCCCCGAAGGTTTCCAATCCGTAAACGCCCCATGCTTCGCAGAGTCACATAAGTCGAGTAGAAATGACTATCGGTGATTCGTCACCGGGCGCTGTTACAGGACATGGTCCTTTTTAAGATCATGCCCAAGCATCGGGAGTCATGCGATGCCGCGTTTGTTTGCTGGACTAGAAATCCCGGCCGATATCGGCCAGAGCCTTTCTAGTTTGCGTGGCGGCCTTCCTGGCGCGCGCTGGATCGATCCAGAAAATTACCACGTCACCTTGCGCTTCATCGGCGACATCGATGGCGCCTCGGCGAATGAAATCGCCTCGATGCTGTTTCGGGTCAATCGCAAGCCGTTCGAAGTCAAGGTGCAGGGCCTGCAGAGTTTTGGCGGCAAAAAACCGCGCGCGGTGGTCGCTTCCGTCGAGCCAAGCCGGCCGCTCATCGAACTGCAGGCCGAACTCGAACGGCTGATGCAGCGGCTCGGGCTTGATCCGGAGGGGCGAAAATTCATCCCTCATGTGACGCTGGCGCGGCTGCACGACGCTTCAAGCCAGGACGTTGCCGATTATCTATCGGTGCGGGGCTATTTTCCGAGCCGCACGTTCTGGGCTTCGCGGTTCGTCCTGTTCTCCTCCCGCGCCTCCACCGGCGGCGGGCCTTACGTGGTCGAGGATTCCTACGCGCTGAGCGCGTGAGGGCAAGGGCCGGATGGGTCACGTATCAGTGGTGTACTGAATACCTCGTCTGCGCGTCTCCAGGTCGAGCCACTTGCATACCCCCAACACCAATTCACGGGTTGCAATTTTCGTGCGCTTAAGGCCGAAAGAGGGCCATGCTGTCGACCGACCCTACCTCGTTCCGCGCACAGTATCAGGCGCTGGTTTCCTCCGGAGCGATCGAAGCTGATCCCGCGCAAGCGGACGCCGCCGAGGCGTTTGCCGCGCTTGAGGAGCGGCTGTCGAGCTACAAGCCCGCGCGCAAGCTCAGCCTGCTCGGCCGACTGTTCGGCGACAAAAGCGAGGCGCCGCCGCGCGGTCTTTACGTTTATGGCGAGGTCGGCCGCGGCAAGACCATGCTGATGGATCTGTTCTTTCAGCACTCACCGGTCCAGCACAAGCGCCGCGCCCATTTCCACGAGTTCATGGCCGAGGCGCATGAGAAGATCTACGCCTATCGCCAGAACATCGCGCGCGGTGAAATCCCGGACGGCGACGTGATCGAACTGACTGCGAACGCCATCTTCGACGAGGCGTGGCTGCTGTGCTTCGACGAATTTCACGTCACCGACATTGCCGACGCCATGATCCTCGGTCGGCTTTTCTCAAAGCTGTTCGAACTCGGCACCGTGGTTGTGGCGACCTCGAACGTTGCGCCCGAAGACCTTTACAAGGGCGGTCTCAACCGCGCGCTGTTCCTGCCCTTCATCAGCCAGATCGAAAGTCGCATGGACGTGCTGCGGCTCGACGCACGCACCGATTTCCGGCTGGAAAAACTCACCGGCGTGAAGATGTGGCTGGTGCCGCCGGATGATGAAGCCGGCGCGGCGCTCGACGGCGCCTGGCGCAAGATGACCGGCAACGCGCCCTGCAAGCCGCGCGATATCTCGATCAAGGGCCGCATTCTGCGCGTGCCCTGTTCGGCGCACGGGGTGGCGCGGTTTTCCTTTGCCGATATCTGCGAAAAACCGCTCGCGGCCTCGGACTATCTGCGGCTGGCGCATGATTATCACACCATCCTGATCGACCGCATTCCGGTGATGGGCTATCCCGAGCGCAACGCCGCCAAGCGGTTCATTTCGCTGATCGACACCCTCTACGACAATGCCGTGAAGCTGATGGCGTCGGCCGAAGCCGATCCGGTGTCGCTGTACCTGGCGACCGATGGTGTCGAGGCCATGGAGTTCAAGCGGACCGCATCGCGCCTGATCGAGATGAGTTCCGAGTCTTACCTGGCCCTGCCACATGGCCGGAAGGATTCCGCGGCCAGCGGGTCGAGCACGGGGCTGGTGGAGACGTAGTCCCGTCGCGGGCTCTCAGCCTGTCATTGCGAGCGCAGCGAAGCAATCCATGCTTCAGCTCCGCTTCATCGCAATGACGGTGGGGGAGGAGTCCTGGCATACCTGACCGAATTCGAGGCAGGGCCTTAGAATAGGGCGCGCCCCGGCTTGAACCGGTCAATCGAAAGCGATAACCAGCCATCCGGCTGATTAACCCACCCTCTCACTCTTCGTCTCAGAAGGACAAATTTCCCATGGCGCGCGACAAGATTGCTTTGATTGGCTCCGGTCAGATCGGCGGAACGCTGGCTCACCTCATCGGCCTGAAGGAGCTCGGCGACGTCGTGATGTTCGATATTGCGGAGGGCGTGCCGCAGGGTAAGGCGCTCGATATCGCGCAGTCCTCCCCTGTCGACGGTTTCGACGCCAATCTCACCGGCGCCAATTCCTATGAGGCGCTCGACGGCGCCAAGGTCTGCATCGTCACCGCCGGTGTGCCGCGCAAGCCCGGCATGAGCCGCGACGACCTTCTGAGCATCAATCTAAAAGTGATGGAGCAGGTCGGCGCCGGCATCAAGAAGTATGCCCCGGATTCCTTCGTCATCTGCATCACTAACCCGCTGGATGCGATGGTTTGGGCGCTGCAGAAGGCTTCGGGCCTGCCGCACAAGAAGGTGGTCGGCATGGCCGGCGTGCTCGACTCCGCGCGCTTCCGCTACTTCCTGGCCGATGAGTTCAACGTCTCGGTCGAAGACGTTACCGCCTTCGTGCTCGGCGGCCACGGCGACACCATGGTGCCCTTGGTGCGCTACTCCACGGTTGCCGGCATTCCGCTCCCCGACCTCGTCAAGATGGGCTGGACCTCGCAAGCCCGCATCGACGAGATCGTCGACCGCACCCGCAACGGCGGCGCCGAGATCGTCAACCTGCTGAAGACCGGCTCGGCCTTCTACGCGCCGGCCGCCTCCGCCATCGCGATGGCCGAGAGCTACCTGAAGGACAAGAAGCGCGTGCTGCCCTGCGCTGCCTATCTCAATGGCGAATATAGCGTGAAGGACATGTATGTCGGCGTTCCCGTCGTGATCGGGTCCAAGGGGGTCGAGCGCGTCGTCGAGATCGAGCTGGCCGGCAAGGATCGCGAAGCCTTCGACAAGTCGGTCGGTGCAGTCCAGGGCTTGGTCGACGCCTGCAAGAAGATCGCGCCCGATCTGCTCGGTCGTTGATTTTGCTCAGCTTTCGCCCCTTCGTGGGGCGAAAACGTTTTCAGGGTTGCAGTTCTATTGGTATATGGTATGCCAACTACCAATGCCGGTGAAGCTGTAGAATTCGCCGCTACGGGTTTTGGGGAGCGTCCAGATGAATATCCATGAATACCAGGCCAAGGCTCTGCTGCATGAATTCGGCGTGCCGATTTCGCGCGGCGTGCCTGTGTTGAAGGCCTCGGATTCTGAGGCGGCCGCCAAGCAACTCCCCGGCCCGATCTGGGTGGTGAAGAGCCAGATCCACGCCGGCGGCCGCGGCAAGGGCAAGTTCAAGGAAGCTTCCGCCGGCGAGAAGGGCGGTGTCCGCATCGCCAAGTCCGTCGCCGAGGTCAGCGAATTCGCCAAGCAGATGCTCGGTGCAACGTTGGTCACTGTGCAGACCGGCGCGCAAGGTAAGCAGGTCAATCGGCTCTACATCGAGGAAGGCTCCGACATCGACAAGGAGTTCTACCTCTCGATCCTGGTCAACCGCGAAACCAGCCAAGTCTCGTTCGTTGTCTCGACCGAAGGCGGCGTCAATATCGAAGAGGTTGCGCACAACACGCCCGAGAAGATCGTCACCTTCTCGGTCGATCCGGCCACCGGCATCATGGCTCATCACGGCCGCACCGTCGCCAAGGCGCTGAATCTCTCCGGCGATCTCGCCAAGCAGGCGGAAAAGCTGGTGGTGCAGCTTTACAACGCCTTCACCGCCAAGGACATGGCGATGCTGGAGATCAACCCGCTCGTTGTCACCAAGCAGGGCCAGCTCCGCGTGCTCGATGCCAAGGTGTCGTTCGACGACAACGCGCTGTTCCGCCACCCCGAAGTCGCCGCGCTGCGCGACGAGACCGAAGAAGACGCCAAGGAAATCGAGGCGTCGAAATACGATCTCAACTACGTCGCGCTCGACGGCACCATCGGCTGCATGGTCAACGGCGCCGGCCTTGCCATGGCGACGATGGACATCATCAAGCTCTACGGCATGGAGCCCGCCAACTTCCTCGACGTCGGCGGCGGCGCCAGCAAGGAGAAGGTCGCAGCGGCGTTCAAGATCATCACCGCCGACCCCAATGTGAAGGGTATCCTGGTCAACATCTTCGGCGGCATCATGAAGTGCGATATCATCGCCGACGGCGTGGTCGCGGCAGTGAAGGAGGTCGGCCTCAAGGTGCCGCTGGTGGTTCGGCTCGAAGGCACCAATGTCGATGCCGGCAAGAAGATCATCCGCGAAAGCGGCCTCAACGTGGTGCCGGCCGACAATCTCGACGACGCCGCACAGAAGATCGTGAAAGCCGTCAAGGGAGGCTAGCAATGCCCGACCATCTCGACGCACCGACGCCGCTGGAAGAACACCGCAAGCTCGCGGTTTTCGCGGGTGAGTGGGCCGGCGAGGAAATGGTCTATCCGTCGCGCTGGAACGCGGGCGGTCCCGCAACCTCCCAGGTGGTCGCGCGCATGGATCTCAACGGCTTCTATCTGATCCAGGACAGTCGCCAGATGCGCGACGGCAAGGAAACTTTCGCGGCCCACGGCGTGTTCACCTACGACCGCGACGACCGGACCTACAAATTGTTCTGGCACGACTCGCTCGGCTACTACCCGCCGTCGCCGGCGTCCGGCGCCTGGGTCGGCAACAAGCTCACCCTGGTGCGCGGCTCGCTGCGCGGCAACGCGCGCCACGTCTACGAAGTCGTCGACGACGACCACTACACCATGAAGATCCAGTTCTCGCCTGACGCCGAAGGATGGGCCGACGTGCTCACCGGCGTCTACCGGCGGATTCACTAACCCCATCGTTCCCGGTCACCCACGAAAGCGTGCTCAATCATGTCCGTTCTGATCGACAACAATACCAAAGTCATCTGCCAGGGTTTCACCGGTAAGAACGGCACATTCCATTCGGAAGCTGCAATCGCTTACGGCACCAAGATGGTCGGCGGCACCTCGCCGGGTAAGGGCGGCTCGATGCATCTCGGTCTGCCGGTGTTCGACACGGTCCGCGAGGCGCGCGAGAAGACCGGCGCGGATGCTTCCGTGATCTACGTGCCGCCGCCGGGCGCGGCGGACGCGATCTGCGAAGCGATTGATGCCGAGATTCCGCTGATCGTCTGCATCACCGAGGGTATTCCGGTGCTCGACATGGTACGCGTGAAGCGTTCGCTGTCAGGCTCCAAGTCGCGGCTGATCGGGCCGAACTGCCCGGGCGTGATGACCGCGGGCGAATGCAAGATCGGCATCATGCCTGCCAACATCTTCAAGCCGGGCAGCGTCGGGATCGTTTCGCGCTCGGGCACGTTGACCTATGAGGCGGTGTTCCAGACCACGCAGGAAGGTCTCGGCCAGACCACCGCGGTCGGCATCGGCGGCGACCCGGTGAAGGGCACCGAATTTATCGACGTGCTCGAGATGTTCCTCAGGGATGAGAAGACGACCTCGATCATCATGATCGGTGAAATCGGCGGCACGGCCGAGGAGGATGCCGCCCAGTTCATTAAGGATGAGGCCAAGCGTGGCCGCAAAAAGCCGATGGTCGGCTTCATC
The DNA here is from genome assembly GCF_020329435.1 of Bradyrhizobium hereditatis. Taxonomy (GTDB): domain Bacteria; phylum Pseudomonadota; class Alphaproteobacteria; order Rhizobiales; family Xanthobacteraceae; genus Bradyrhizobium; species Bradyrhizobium hereditatis. The sequence goes on from NZ_JAGKJK010000014.1 coordinate 137,092, forward strand.
GCCGGCGTCACCGCCCCTCCCGGCCGCCGCATGGGCCATGCCGGTGCGATCATTTCCGGCGGCAAAGGTGATGCCGGGTCAAAGACGGCGGCCATGGAAGCTGCCGGAATTACTGTCTCGCCGTCCCCGGCAAGGCTCGGGCACACCCTTGCCAAAAAATTGAAATCCTGATTCAGTCCTTAGTTCTTTTAGGCGGGAATATCCGTCCTAAATAGGGTAAAGCATCTTTACCGAGCTGGTTCGGGCCTCCCGGACCGGCTAAAGCGCCGTTTCCACGCGCAAAGCGACAATTACCAGGACTCCGACATGTCTCGCCAGGACGCGAACGCAGCTTTTGCCCTCTCCTCCTTTTTGCAGGGCACCAACGCCACCTATATCGACGAGCTCTACGCCCGCTACGACCAGGACCCCGGCTCGGTCGACGGCGAATGGCAGGAATTCTTCAAGAGCCTGAAAGACACCCCGGCCGACGTCCGGAAAAACGCCGAAGGCCCCTCCTGGGGTCGTAACAACTGGCCGCTCACGCCGCAGGATGATCTGACCTCGGCGTTGGACGGCAACTGGGCGCAGGTCGAGAAGGCGGTCGGCGCCAAGCTCGCCGCCAAGGCCCAGGTCAAGGGTGCCGAACTGTCGCCCGCCGACGTCAACCAGGCAACGCGCGATTCCGTCCGCGCTTTGATGCTGATCCGCGCCTACCGCATGCGCGGTCATTTCCACGCCAAGCTTGATCCGCTCGGCATCGAGGCGCCGCGCGATCGCGAGGAGCTCGATCCGCGCACCTACGGCTTCACCGAGGCCGACTTCGATCGCAAGATCTTCCTCGACCACGTGCTCGGCCTCGAATACGGCACGTTGCGCGAGATCGTCGCGATCTGCGAGCGCACCTATTGCCAGACGCTCGGCGTCGAGTTCATGCATATCTCCAACGCGGCGCAGAAGGCCTGGATTCAGGAGCGCATCGAGGGTCCGGACAAGGAGATCAGTTTTACGCCGGAAGGGCGCCGCGCGATTCTCAACAAGCTGATCGAGGCCGAAGGCTTCGAGAAGTTCTGTGATCTCAAATTTACCGGCACCAAGCGTTTCGGCCTCGACGGCGGCGAATCGCTGATCCCGGCGCTCGAGCAGATCATCAAGCGCGGCGGCAATCTCGGCGTGAAGGAAATCGTGCTCGGCATGCCGCATCGCGGCCGCCTGAACGTGCTGACCCAGGTGATGGGCAAGTCGCACCGCGCGCTGTTCCACGAGTTCAAGGGCGGCTCCGCCAACCCCGAGGACGTCGAAGGCTCCGGCGACGTCAAGTATCACCTGGGCGCGTCCTCCGACCGCGAGTTCGACGGCAACAAGATCCATTTGTCGCTGACAGCCAATCCGTCGCATCTGGAAATCGTCGATCCGGTTGTGCTCGGCAAGGTGCGCGCCAAGCAGGACCAGCACGGTGATCCGCCCGACATGCGCATCTCCGTCCTGCCGTTGCTGTTGCACGGCGACGCCGCGTTCGCCGGCCAGGGCGTAGTGGCGGAATGCTTCAGCCTGTCGGACCTGAAGGGTTACCGCACTGGCGGTTCGCTGCACTTCATCGTCAATAACCAGATCGGCTTCACGACCTATCCGCGCTACTCGCGCTCCTCGCCGTATCCGTCTGACGTCGCGAAGATGATCGATGCGCCGATCTTCCACGTGAACGGCGACGATCCGGAAGCGGTGGTGTTCGCGGCCAAGGTCGCAATCGAGTTCCGGCAGAAATTCCACAAGCCTGTTGTGATCGACATGTTCTGCTATCGCAGGCACGGCCACAACGAGGGCGACGAGCCGGCGTTCACCCAGCCGGTGATGTACAAGCGCATCGCCTCGCATCCCTCGACGCTTGAGCTCTACGCCAAGCGCCTTGTCGCCGAGGGCGTGCTGACCGAGGGTGAGGTCGAGAAGGCCAAGGCCGACTGGCGGGCGCGGCTCGATGCCGAACTCGAGGCGGGCTCCGGCTACAAGCCCAACAAGGCCGACTGGCTCGACGGCAAATGGGCCGGCTTCAAGGTCGCCGACCAGGAAGAGGATGCACGACGCGGCGTCACCGGCGTCGATGTCAGTGTCCTTAAGGACATCGGACGCAAGATCACGAAGGTGCCGGATGGCTTCCGGGTTCACCGCACCATCCAGCGTTTCCTGGAGAACCGCGCCAAGGCGATCGATAATGGCGTCGGCATCGACTGGGCGACCGGCGAGGCGCTGGCGTTCTGCACACTGCTGCAGGAAGGTCATCACGTCCGCCTGTCCGGACAGGATTCCGAGCGCGGCACCTTCTCGCAGCGCCATTCGGTGCTGATCGACCAGGAAGACGAGAGCCGCTATACGCCCTTCAACCATCTCGGCCACGATCAGGGCCATTACGAGGTGATCAATTCGCTATTGTCGGAAGAGGCAGTGCTCGGCTTCGAGTACGGCTATTCGCTGGCCGAACCCAACGCGCTGGCGATGTGGGAAGCGCAGTTCGGCGATTTCGCCAACGGCGCACAAGTCGTGTTCGACCAGTTCATCTCGTCGGGCGAACGCAAATGGTTGCGCATGTCGGGCCTCGTCTGCCTGTTGCCGCACGGCTATGAAGGGCAGGGACCGGAACACTCCTCGGCGCGCCTGGAGCGTTACTTGCAGATGTGTGCCGAGGACAACATGCAGGTTGTCTATCCGACCACGCCGGCAAATTACTTTCACGTGCTGCGCCGGCAGCTCCATCGCGAGATCCGCAAGCCGCTGATCATGATGACGCCGAAGTCGCTGTTGCGCCACAAGCGCGCGGTGTCGCGCCTCGATGAGCTCGGCAAGGATACGACGTTCCACCGCATCCTGTACGATGACGCGCAGATGCTGTCCGACGAGAAAATCAAGCTCGCGCCAGACGCCAAGATTCGCCGTGTCATCCTGTGCTCCGGCAAGGTCTATTATGATCTCTACGAGGAGCGCGAGAAGCGCGGCATCGACGACGTCTATATCCTGCGCATCGAGCAGCTCTATCCGGTGCCGCTCAAAGCGCTGGTGCAGGAGCTGGGTCGTTTCAAGAACGCCGAAGTGGTCTGGTGCCAGGAAGAGCCGCGCAACATGGGTGCATGGCACTTCATCGAGCCCTATCTCGAATGGGTGCTGAACCAGATCCATGCGCCGAACCGCCGTCCGCGTTACGCGGGCCGCGCGGCGTCGGCGGCAACCGCCACCGGTTTGATGTCGAAGCATCAGGCGCAGCTCAAAGCGATGCTGGATGAGGCGCTGAACTGATTGTCACTCGGCATGCCCTGCCTTGTGCGCAAGTGCGCACTGGAGCGGGGCATCCAGTACGCCGCGCGCCGATTTTAACGCGATCGTTCCGGAGTACTGGACCGTCTGCCGGTCGCGCAGTCGCGTACAAGGCGGGCGATGACGGCCAAAGCACTTGAGGAAAACATACCATGACTGAAATTCGTGTTCCGACGCTCGGCGAGTCCGTGACGGAAGCCACCATCGGCCGCTGGTTCAAGAAAACCGGTGACGCAGTAGCAGTGGACGAACCGTTGGTGGAGCTCGAGACCGACAAGGTCACCATCGAAGTGCCGGCGCCGTCGGCCGGCGTGCTCGGCGAAATCTCGGCCAAGGATGGCGAGACGGTCGCCGTCGGCGCGCTGCTCGGCCAGATCAATGACGGCGCTGCCGCGGCTGCCAAGCCGGCCGCTGCCGCTCCCGCCAAGGCCGCCGCTGCTCCGGCTGCTGCGCCCGCCGCCGCGCCTGCTGCCCCGAAGGCTGTCGCGGCGGATGCGCCGCTGGCGCCGTCGGTTCGCAAGCTCTCCGCCGAAAGCGGCATCGATGCCTCCACCGTTCCCGGCTCCGGCAAGGATGGCCGCATCACCAAGGGCGACATGCTGGCCGCGATCGAGAAGGCGGCGTCTGCGCCGACCCCGGTCAATCAGCCGGCCGCCTCCGTGCAGGTGCGCGCGCCGTCGCCAGCTGATGACGCTGCGCGCGAGGAGCGCGTGAAAATGACGCGGCTGCGCCAGACTATCGCGCGGCGGCTCAAGGACGTGCAGAACACGGCCGCGATGCTGACGACCTTCAACGAGGTCGACATGACCAACGTCATGGCGCTGCGTTCGCAATACAAGGACGTGTTCGAGAAGAAGCACGGCACCAAGCTCGGCTTCATGGGCTTCTTCACCAAGGCCTGCGTGCAGGCGCTAAAGGACATTCCCGCCGTCAACGCCGAGATCGACGGCTCTGACCTGATCTACAAGAACTACTACCACATCGGCATTGCCGTGGGCACCGACAAGGGCCTGGTCGTGCCCGTGGTGCGCGACTGCGACCACAAGTCGATCTCCGACATCGAAAAGTCGATCGCCGATTTCGGCCGCCGCGCCCGCGACGGTCATCTCAAGATCGACGAGATGCAGGGCGGCACCTTCACCATCACCAATGGAGGCATCTACGGCTCGTTGATGTCGACGCCGATCCTGAACGCGCCGCAATCCGGTATCCTCGGCATGCACAAGATCCAGGAGCGGCCGATGGTGGTCGGCGGCAAGATCGAGGTGCGCCCGATGATGTATCTGGCACTGTCCTATGATCACCGCGTGATCGACGGCAAGGAAGCGGTGACCTTCCTGGTCCGCGTCAAGGAGAGCCTGGAAGACCCGGCGCGGCTGGTGCTGGATCTCTGAGGGAGGCGACAATGGAGGAGCCGTCGCTTTCGCATGCGCTGATTTCTATGGTGCCATTCCTGCTGGTCACCTTCATTTTCTTTCTCGTTGCGATCCCGATCAGTCGCAGGAAGGGTAAGGGCACCGGCTTTGCTATGTGGTGCCTAATCCCGTTCGCTACTCCGTTCATAATGTTCTACTTGGCGAGTCTAACCGACAAGTCTGTGCTGGACCGATTGGCGGCACTCGAGGGAAAGACCGGGTAGCGGTGAAGGAAAAAGCTGATCCGGCCTCAAGATCGAAATCGGGATATCTCTATCGGCGCGAGGACTCACTTTGGGAGCTGATGTGACGGACAAGGTTGTTGTGATCACCGGCGGCAGCCGCGGCATCGGCCGCGCCACCGCACTCGCCGCCGCCGCACGCGGCTATCGTGTCGTGGTCGGCTACGCCAGCAACAAGGCGGCGGCCGACGAGGTTGTCTCGCTGATCGAAGGCAAGAACGGCAAGGCGATCGCGGTGAAATGCGACATAGCCCATGAGAGCGACATCCTGGCGCTGTTCAAGGCAGCCGACGAGTTCGGCACGCTCGGAGCGCTCGTCAACAATGCCGGCATTGTCGGCAAGAGTAGCGTGCGTGTCGACGAGATGTCGGCCGAGCGGATCCAGCAGGTGATGGCGGTCAACGTCACCGGCAGCATTTTATGCGCGCGCGAGGCGGTGAAGCGCATGTCGACGAAGCACGGCGGCAAAGGCGGCGTCATCGTCAATCTCTCTTCGGTGGCCGCGCGGCTCGGCGCGCCCAATACCTATGTCGACTATGCCGCCTCCAAGGGCGCGATCGATTCCTTCACGGTCGGTCTTGGCTATGAAGTCGCCGGGGAAGGCATCCGCGTCGCCGGCATCCGGCCCGGACTGATCGACACCGAAATCCACGCGGCCGGCGGCGAGCCGGATCGAGCGCATCGGCTCGCGCATATGGTGCCGATGAAGCGGGTCGGCACCGCGGAAGAAATCGCGAGCGCCATCGTCTGGCTGATCTCGGACGAGGCCTCCTACGTCACCAGCGCCATCCTCGATGTCTCGGGTGGGCGGTAATTCCTGACACCTTATCTCAGTTACAGGACTGCATCATGGCTACCTACGATCTCGTCGTCATCGGCACCGGCCCGGGCGGATATGTCTGCGCGGTGCGCGCGGCGCAACTCGGCATGAAGGTCGCCGTGGTCGAGAAGAATCCGACGCTGGGCGGCACCTGTCTCAATGTCGGCTGCATGCCGTCGAAGGCGCTGCTGCATGCGTCCGAAATGTTCGAGGAGGCCGCGCACTCCTTTGCCAAGATGGGCGTCAGCATTTCCGCGCCGAAACTCGATCTGCCGGCGATGATGAATTTCAAGCAGCAGGGCATCGACGGCAACGTCAAGGGCGTCGACTTCCTGATGAAGAAGAACAAGATCGACGTGCTGAAGGGGACCGGCAAGATCCTTGGTGCTGGCAAGGTAGAAGTCAGCGGTGACGGCAAGGTCCAGACGGTTGACACCAAGAACATCGTTATTGCGACCGGCTCGGATATCGCGCGGCTGAAAGGCATCGAGATTGATGAGAAGCGCATCGTGTCGTCGACCGGCGCGCTTTCGTTGGAAAAAGTGCCGGAAAGAATGCTGATCATCGGCGCCGGCGTGATCGGCCTCGAACTCGGCTCGGTGTGGCGCCGGCTGGGGGCAGAGGTCATGGTTGTCGAATTCCTCGACCGCATCCTGCCGGGTATGGATGGCGAAGTGGCGAAACAATTCCAGCGCATGCTTGAGAAGCAGGGCTTTGCGTTCAAGCTGGGCGCCAAGGTCACCAGCGTCGATACGTCGGGCAAGGCGTTGAAGGTTAGCGTCGAGCCCGCGGCAGGCGGAACGGCGCAGACGCTGGAAGCCGATGTGGTTCTGGTTTGCGTCGGCCGCGTGCCTTATACCGAAGGGCTCGGCCTCAAGGAGGCCGGCATCGCACTCGACAGTCGCGGGCGCGTGCAGATCGATTCGCATTTCTCGACCACTGTGAAGGGCGTCTACGCGATCGGCGACGTGGTGGCCGGACCGATGCTGGCGCACAAGGCCGAAGACGAAGGTGTCGCCTGCGCCGAGATCATTGCGGGCCAGGCCGGCCACGTGAATTACGATGTTATCCCGGGCGTCGTATATACCACGCCGGAAGTGTCATCGGTCGGCAAGACCGAGGAAGAACTGAAGCAGGCCGGCGTTGCCTATACGTCTGGCAAATTCCCGTTCACCGCCAACGGCCGCTCCAAGGTCAACCAGACCACTGATGGTTTCGTGAAAATTCTCGCAGACGCGAAGACCGACCGCGTGCTCGGCGTGCACATCATCGGCCGCGAAGCCGGCGAAATGATCCATGAAGCCTGCGTTCTGATGGAGTTTGGCGGCTCGGCCGAAGATCTGGCGCGCACGTGTCATGCCCACCCAACCCGCTCGGAGGCCATCAAGGAAGCCGCACTTGCGGCCGGTAAACGCGCCATCCATATGTGACCGGAATCCGGCACATGCTTTGAACGAAGAAATGGAGCGGAGCGACCAATCAGTGGACGTCATTCCGCTCTAGAGATTACGACCGATGGTGCGCCGCCTACTTCGTCCGTTCTGGGTCCTGCTGGCGGTCATCTTCCTGATCGAAGCCTGGCTGTGGGATCATCTCGAGCCGATCGTCGAGCGCATCGTCGCGGCGATCCCGCTTCGCGCCTTCAAGCAATGGCTGTCCGAGCGCATCGATGCGCTATCGCCGGCGATGACGCTGATCGTGTTTGCGGTACCGGTGATCCTGCTGTTTCCGCTTAAGCTGGTTGGCCTCTGGCTATTGGCGAACGAATATTGGGGCAGCGCCGCCATCGTCATCGTGCTAGGCAAATTCCTCGGCGTCGGCGTCACCGCTTTCATCTTCGACGTGACGCGCGCGAAGCTTCTGCAGATGGCATGGTTCAAGGGGGGCTATGAGTTCATCATGGCGATGCGCGCCAAGGCGGCAGAGCTGGTCAAGCCGATCAAGCAGCGCATCCGTGAGATCCTGCGCGGCGACGGCGACGGCTGGTCATCGCGCATGCTGCGGACGATCGCACGCTTCCGCAAGAGCGTGCACGAAGCGCGGTAGAGTGCCTTACCTCTCCCGCTTGCGGGGGAGGTCGTATCGCATCGAAGATGCGATACGGGTGGGGGCTCTCTCCACACGAAGAGTGTGGCTCGCGGCGACACCCCCACCCCAGCCCTCCCCCGCAAGCGGGAGAGGGAGTTCCAGTGCTTCGCGGGGCATGACAGTAAAAAATTATTCGACGAAACGGCCGCTCAATGCAAATGCAGCACGTGCAGCAGATGCGGCCAGAACAAGCCGAATCCAGTCATCGCGAGTCCCCCCAGCATCAGCAGTCCCGACGCCCAGGCAAGCCAAATCATGCTGGTGATGATGGTTGCCGATGCCAGCACGATCGCGATCTGGAACATTGCAGATGCGTATTCGTAGTGATGGTATTTGTCGGTCGCCACATCGCGCGCCGCTTCTGCTTCCTTGGCGCGTTTGGCGAGCTGCTCTGTTCCTTCGCCGGTTTCCGGCTCGGAACGGTAGCGCGCGGCAGTCTTTTCCCAGGTCTCGATCTGCTTGGTCAACGCAGCCTTGGCGGCATCATCGGTGGTGACGCCGAGCGTGAGCTTGCCCTGTTCGGCCGCAGTCTGGATCTGGGTACGGCGGATGCTTTTCGCCTGGAAGAACGACCAGAGGTTCGCAGCCTCGACGTTCTTGCTGATCGATTCGGTCTGCGCGCCCTTGCCGAGCATCTCCGACAGGGCGAGGAACAGCGCAATCACGGCAATCAACAATGCGATGTTCTTGTTCGAGCCGGAAGCGTGTTCAGCGTGCTCCGCATGCTCCATGCTCTCATGTGCGCCCATGATTCCCCTCCTGGCAATGGCTGGCGCACGATTGCCGGAAGCGCAATGCGAGCGCAAGAGGCTAGCTAAGGAAGCCATCGATGTGACGGGAGTATGTCGGCGGCAAGCGCCGTTCAGCCGCGCGGATGCGCGCTGCGATAGACTTCCAAGAGCCGCTCGCTGTCGATGCCAGTATAAACTTGTGTCGTCGAGAGCGAGGCGTGGCCGAGCAGCTCCTGGATCGCGCGCAGATCGCCGCCGCGGCTGAGCAGATGGGTGGCGAAAGAATGCCGCAGCGCGTGCGGGGTGGCGCTGTCGGGCAGGCCGAGCGCGCCGCGCAGCCGCTCCATGGCGAGCTGGATGATTCGCGGGGAAAGCGGCCCGCCGCGCGCGCCGACGAAGATCGGGCCGGCCGGCGGCAGCGAGTGTGGGCACATCTCGACGTAATCGGCGATGAGGGCGAGAACGTTTTGCAGCACCGGCACCATGCGGGTTTTGTTGCCCTTACCGGTGACGATAAGGACGTCGCCCTCGCCGGGTCTCGGCACATCGCGCCGTTTCAGGCCCAGCGCCTCGGAGATGCGCAGTCCCGAACCATAAAGCAGCGCCATCACGGCGGCGTCGCGCGCCAGGATCCAGGGCTCGCGTTCCTCGCCGGCGCGCTCGTCGGCATCGGCAAAACGCTTGGCAGCCGCCATCTGGATCGGCTTCGGCAGGCTCTTTGCCACCTTGGGCGCGCGGATCGCGGAGAGCGCGCCGACCTTGCCCTTGCCTTCACGTTCGAGATATCGGCCGAATGATCTGAGGCCCGCCAGTGCCCGCATCAGCGAGCGCCCGGCGATGTCATCGGCGCGGCGCATCGCCATGAAGGCCCTGACATCGGTGGCTTCCAGCGCCGCAAACCGCCTCAAGGTGACCTTCTCGCCCCAATGTTCGGCGAGGAAAGTGAGGCACTGGCGAAGATCGCGGGCATAGGCCTCGAGCGTCTTCGGCGAGAGCCGCCGCTCGGCGCGCAGCTGCATAAGCCAGCGCGCCATCTCCTGCGCGAGGCCGTCATCGGCGCAGTCGAGCTCGATCATTAGCGGAACTTGTTTGCCCATAGCCTCTGTCTTGCCCGGTCTTGGACGCGGTGATCCCGTCGAGTATATCGCACCTCTTTCGTTTACCGTTCGCTAACTTGCGCGGCTGGCGCTAGCCTTGCCCTGGACACCTCGAGCCTGATTCCCCTGATGGACCACTCCACCCGCCAAACCAGCTCATCGGCCTCGACGCGCGTCGTCGATGTGCTGGTGCCGGTTGCGCTCAATCAGACCTATTCCTACCGCGTGTCGCGCGACATGGAATTGAAGCCGGGCGATGTCGTCTGCGTGCCGCTTGGTCCGCGCGAGGTGGTGGCGGTGGTTTGGGCGGAAAACGCCAATCCCGATCCGCGGCTGCACAACCGCCTGAAGGATGTCGGCGAAAAGCTCGACGTGCCGCCGCTGAAGCAGGAACTGCGCAGCCTCGTCGACTGGGTCGCCAACTACACGCTGTCCGCGCGCGGCATGGTGCTGCGCATGACCTTGCGCATGGGCGAAAATCTCGGGCCCGAGCGGATGCGCCTCGGCGTGCGGCTGGTAGGCGAGCCGCCGCGGCGCCTGACGCCTGCGCGGCGACGATTGATAGAGGTGCTGTCGGATGGCCTCTTGCACGGCAAGTCGGAAGCCGCGCGCGAGGCCGGCGTCAGCTCAGGCGTGGTCGACGGGCTGGTCGATGAGGGGACGCTCGCCATCGAGGCGATGCCGCCGCCGCTCGCGCCGCCGGCCCCCGATCCCGCCTTCGCGCAGCCGGAATTTTCCAGCCAGCAACGCGCGGCAGTCGACGCGATGCGCGCGCTCGCCGCTAATGGCACCTTCCACGTCGCGCTGCTCGACGGTGTAACCGGCTCAGGCAAGACCGAAGTCTATTTCGAGGCGATTGCCGAAGTTATTCGACGCGGCAAGCAGTCGCTGATCCTGATGCCGGAGATCGCGCTGACCGGACAATTCCTCGACCGCTTCGCTCAGCGTTTCGGCGTGCGCCCGCTCGAATGGCATTCCGAATTGACACCGCGCACGCGGCAACGCAATTGGGCCGCGATATCGGCCGGCGAAGCGCCGGTCGTGGTCGGCGCGCGCTCGGCGCTGTTCTTGCCCTACGCGGACCTGGGACTGATCATCGTCGACGAAGAGCATGACCAGGCCTACAAGCAGGATGATGGTGCGCATTACCATGCCCGCGACATGGCGGTCGTCCGCGCGCATATCGCGAAAATTCCGATCGTGCTGGCGTCGGCGACGCCCTCTGTCGAGTCCGAGGTCAACGCGCGCAAGGGGCGCTATCAGCGCGTGGCGCTGCCGTCGCGCTTCGGCGGCCAGCATATGCCGCATATCGAGGCCATCGATCTGCGGCGTGCGCCGCCGCCGCGCGGCCGCTTCATCTCGCCGCCGCTTGCCGAGCAGGTGCAATTCGCGATCGAGAAGCGTGAACAGGCGCTGCTATTTCTCAACCGCCGCGGTTATGCGCCGCTCACCTTGTGTCGAGCCTGCGGACATCGCTTCGCCTGCACGATCTGCGACGCCTGGCTAGTCGATCATCGCTTTCGCCAGCGGCTGGTCTGCCACCATTGCGGCTTCTCGATGCCGCGCCCCAACATCTGCCCGCATTGCCAGGCCGAGGAATCACTGGTGGCCGTCGGTCCGGGCGTCGAGCGCCTGCAGGAAGAGGCGGCCTCGCTGTTTCCGAGCGCGCGCACCATGGTGCTGTCGAGCGATTTGATCACCTCGATCGAAACCATGCGCAGCGAGCTCAACGAAATCGCCGAAGGCCGCGTCGATATCATCATCGGCACCCAACTGGTGGCGAAGGGGCATAACTTTCCGCGGCTCAATCTGGTCGGCGTGGTCGATGCCGATCTCGGTCTTGGCAATGGCGATCCGCGCGCCGCGGAGCGGACCTTCCAATTGCTCAATCAGGTGATCGGCCGCGCGGGGCGCGAGCAGGGCCGCGGTGTCGGCTTTCTGCAAACCCACCAACCCGAACATCCCGTGATGAAGGCGCTGGTCGCGAATGACCGCGAGGCATTTTACGCCAGCGAGATCGAGTCCCGCGAGCGCACCGGCTATCCGCCATTCGGCAGGCTCGCCAGCCTGATCATTTCCGCTGGCGACCGGCCGAGCGCGGAAGGTTTTGCACGCCGCCTCACCGCCGTGGCCCCTCTCGACGAGCGTATCCAGGTGCTGGGTCCCGCCGAGGCGCCGCTCGCCGTCATCAAGGGCCGCTACCGGTTCCGGATCCTGGTCAAGTCGCTGCGCAACGTCGACCTGTCGGAATATTTGCGCGAATGGCTCGCGGCCGGGCCGAAGCCCAAAGGCAATCTCAAGCTCGAAGTCGACGTCGATCCGCAGAGCTTTTTGTGAGCGCGGGCCCCTATCAATCGGGGAACCGTCCCTCAGCCATTCGACCACAAATTGGTCGTGTATCCCTTCTCGACAAAGGCATCGATTTTCGCCGCTTGATCCGCATCGCCGCCGGTCTGGGCCGCAAATACCTTTCCGAATGAGATACGCTTGGCTTCCGGCCAGTGTTCCGGCTGCCAAAGCCGCGAGCGGAGCACCGCTCGCGCGCAGTGGAAATAGCATCGCTCGATATGGATCCGGATGGCGAGCAGTGCCGGGCGGCCCGGCGTGCCAAGCGTGGCTAGCAGTTCGGCATCGTCGAAGATCTCGGCCCGGCCGGACAGCCGTAGCGTCTCGCCGGTTCGGGGGCGCAGGAAGATCATGCCCACACGGCCGGTCTCGAGGATGTTCTGCAGGCCGAACGCGAGATTATTGCCTGCCCTTTCGGGAAGCAGCACCGTTCTTTCGTCCTCGATACGGACAAAGCCGGGCTCGTCGCCCTTGGGGGACACCTCGATAGGTCCGTCGCGACCGGCCGTGGCCATCAGCCCAAATGGACACGTCTTCAGGAAGTCGATCGCCTGCTCGTCGAGGAAGGGAAGTATCTTGGCCTTGGTGGTCTCGCGGGGCTCGGGAAGGACGGCTCGCAGTTCTTCGACGGTTTTGATCTGGCTCATGATTGTGATCTCGTCAGTGAGGAGTTCCCGCGGAACCTAACACGCTCCTCCTGCCACCGTCGTGGCCAGAACGACACCAAAATAAGGCTGCGACGAAAACAAAAAGCCTGCCGTCATTGCGACGGCAGGCCCTTGTGGCCACGAAAGGTCCGCGGCCGTTTACGCAACGCAACGCTTACTCGATCTGATGGACCGGAAAACAGCGCGCGAGGTGCGCGCTGTTAGGAAACAACTTCCGCGGTGACGTGGCCGACGCCGGCGCCGGTCAAGCCGATGGCACGGGCTGCACCCTTGGAGAGGTCGAGCACGCGACCGCGGATGAAGGGACCACGGTCGTTGATGGTGACGATGACGCTCTGGCCACGATGGGTGACGCGGAGCTTGGTGCCGAACGGCAGCGAGCGATGGGCCGCGGTCATGGCGTTCTGGTTAAAGCGCTGGCCAGAGGCGGTCTTGCTGCCGGACTCGTTGCCGTAGAAGGAGGCCTTGCCCGAGAAGCTGCGCCCGCCCGTGGGGGCGATCGCGGCATTGGCATCCAGCCAATTGCTGCTCTTGGCCTTGTGGGCGTGGCTGGCGTGGTGGGAATGGTGGCGGTGATGCCTGGATTTCGCGGAGGCCTCAGAAACGGTGCCACCGACCAGGAGAGTTGCGGCGACCAAAGCGAACGCCGTGCGCGACCGGGTTAGAGTTCCCGGCACAACCTTTTTGATATGCAACATTAAACTAGTCCCTCAGACAGTATTGCCACATACGTGACAAATGGAACCCCCCGTCCCAGCTCAGGGGTGCCGTTTGGTCAGGCAATGAGGCATGAATTGGGCAGTAAATCCTGATTGTCGGCGGCTGACATATCTTGATACCGCGATCAACTAATCAGACGATGTTCCGTAATCTTTGAAGTTAACCAAGCTTTAACCAATTCAATACTGTCTATTACTTGCGAATACAGTCATTCTCAGGAATGGATAGATTTAGGCAAGTAATAGGCAAATGGAGCGCGTCGGGCGGTTTCGTTCCGAACGTCATCGGTCATAGCGGCCATGCAAAAGCGGGTGGAACAAAATCAGTTGATCGAGGACGGCGCAGACCGGCCGGCCGGCGAAGCCAAAATTCGGGCGCACTGATCGCCGATGAAACAGCGTCCTACGGTCCTGAACATGACGTGCGACAAGGCATCGCCCGATCGCGCGGTCATGTTGCACCTGCGCGTTCGCTATGTTAGCAAAGCCGCGATTTTAACGATCCCGGCATCTCTCGTGCCGGTCGAAAATCGAAGTCCCGCTTGAATTCCAAGGGCTTGGATCGCTAGGCGCCGCTACCCGTGGCGACGGTTTTTCCCTTGCGAGTTTGACAGCAATAAAGAGCGACTCTGTGGCTGCTGAAGATCCGTCCGTTTCGGGAGTGTCCGGCCGTTATGCTACGGCCTTATTCGAACTGGCCCGCGAGGAGAAATCCATCGACGCGGTAAAGGCCGATCTCGATAAATTCGAGGCCATGCTGAACGAAAGCGCTGATCTCAAGCGCCTCGTCCGCAGCCCGGTCTTCTCGGCAGATGCCCAGGCCAAGGCGCTCAACGCCGTGCTCGACAAGGCCGGAATTACCGGCACCTCGGCCAAATTCCTCAAGGTCCTGACCGCTAATCGCCGACTGTTCGCAGTCGCCGATGTGATCCGCGCCTTCCGCGCGCTGGTGGCGAAGTTTAAGGGCGAGGTGACCGCCGATGTCACCGTCGCCGAACAGCTCAGTGACAAGAATCTCGACGCGCTGAAGACCGCACTGACGTCGGTGACGGGCAAGGACGTCGCGCTCAACGTGAAAGTCGATCCCTCCATCATTGGCGGTCTTGTGGTCAAGCTCGGCAGCCGCATGGTGGATAGTTCGCTTCGCACCAAACTCAATTCGATCAAGCACGCGATGAAAGAGGCAGGCTGATGGACATCCGCGCCGCGGAAATTTCCGCGATCCTCAAGGACCAGATCAAGAATTTTGGCCAGGAGGCCGAGGTCACCGAAGTCGGGCAGGTGCTGTCCGTCGGCGACGGTATCGCCCGCGTTTACGGTCTGGACAATGTCCAGGCCGGTGAAATGGTCGAGTTCGAGAACGGCACCCGCGGCATGGCGCTGAACCTCGAAACCGACAACGTCGGTATCGTGATCTTCGGCGCCGACCGTGAAATTAAGGAAGGCCAGACCGTCAAGCGTACCCGGGCCATCGTGGACACCCCGGTCGGCAAGGGCCTGCTTGGCCGCGTCGTCGACGCGCTGGGTAACCCGATCGACGGCAAGGGTCCGATCCAGGGCGCTGAGCGCCGCCGCGTTGACGTCAAGGCACCCGGCATCATTCCGCGCAAGTCGGTGCATGAGCCGATGGCGACCGGCCTGAAGGCGATCGACGCGCTGATCCCGATCGGTCGCGGCCAGCGCGAATTGATCATCGGCGACCGCCAGACCGGCAAGACCGCGATCGCGCTCGACACTATTCTGAATCAGAAGCCGCTCAACGCGCAGAACGACGAGAAGATCAAGCTGTACTGCGTCTATGTCGCGGTCGGCCAGAAGCGCTCCACCGTCGCGCAGTTCGTCAAGGTGCTCGAAGAGCAGGGCGCGCTGGAATATTCGATCGTCGTCGCCGCCACCGCTTCGGATCCGGCGCCGATGCAGTACATCGCTCCCTTCACCGGCTGCACCATGGGCGAGTACTTCCGCGATAACGGCATGCATGCCGTGATCATCTATGACGACCTTTCCAAGCAGGCCGTCGCCTACCGCCAGATGTCGCTCCTGCTGCGCCGCCCGCCGGGCCGCGAAGCCTATCCGGGCGACGTGTTCTACCTGCACTCCCGCCTGCTCGAGCGCGCTGCGAAGCTCAACGACAGCCAGGGCGCGGGCTCGTTGACGGCGCTGCCGGTCATCGAAACCCAGGCCAACGACGTGTCGGCCTACATTCCGACCAACGTGATTTCGATTACCGACGGCCAGATCTTCCTGGAAACCGACCTGTTCTTCCAGGGCATCCGTCCCGCGGTGAACGTCGGTCTGTCGGTGTCGCGCGTGGGTTCGTCGGCGCAGACCAAGGCGATGAAGAAGGTCGCCGGCAAGATCAAGGGCGAGCTGGCGCAGTACCGCGAAATGGCGGCCTTCGCGCAGTTCGGCTCCGACCTCGACGCCTCGACCCAGCGCCTGCTCAACCGCGGCTCGCGTCTCACCGAGCTCCTGAAGCAGCCGCAGTTCTCGCCGCTGAAGATGGAAGAGCAGGTTTGCGTGATCTGGGCCGGCACCAACGGCTATCTCGATGCGCTGCCGCTCAATAAGGTGCGCGCGTTCGAGGACGGTCTCCTGTCGCTGCTGCGCGGCAAGAACGCCGACATTCTCAACGGCATCCGCGAGAGCCGCGATCTCTCCGACGATCTTGCGGCCAAGCTGAAGACCGCGGTCGAAGGTTACGCCAAGACGTTTTCTTGATGATTGCCGCCAAGGCCCGGCATTGGCCGGGCCCGGCGAAACAGTGGCTTGCGGTCGGGCCTGAGGGGCGGATCGCCGGGGTGAACTAAGAATGGCTTCACTTAAAGACATGCGGGTCCGCATCGCCTCGACCAAGGCGACGCAGAAGATTACCAAGGCGATGCAGATGGTCGCGGCTTCCAAGCTGCGCCGCGCGCAGACCGCCGCCGAAGCGGCGCGGCCCTACGCCGAGAAGATGGATGCGGTGATCTCCAATATTGCCGCCGCCACGGCGGGTTCGCCCGGCGCGCCGGCGCTGCTCGCCGGCACCGGCAGGGATCAGGTGCATCTGCTGCTGGTCTGCACTGGCGAACGCGGCCTGTGCGGCGCGTTCAATTCGGCGATCGTGCGGCTCGCTCGCGAGCGCGCGCTGTCGCTGATGAACCAGGGCAAGGAAGTCAAAATTTTCTGTGTCGGCCGCAAAGGCTACGACCAGCTCCGCCGTACCTTCGAGAAGCAGATCGTCGAGCATGTCGATCTGCGCGGCGTGCGCCAGCTCGGCTTTGTCAATGCTGAAGACATTGCCAAGAAGGTGCTGGTCCGCTTCGAGGCCGGCGAGTTCGACGTCTGCACGCTGTTCTATTCGCGCTTCAAGTCCGTCGTCACGCAGATCCCGACCGCCCAGCAGGTCATTCCGCTGGTGGTCGAAGAGCCGGCCGCCAATGCCGGTCCGTCGACCGCTTACGAATACGAGCCGGAAGAAGACGAGATTCTGACGCGGCTGCTGCCGCGCAATCTAGCGGTGCAGATCTTCCGCGCGCTCCTGGAAAACAACGCCTCTTTCTACGGCGCGCAGATGAGCGCGATGGACAACGCCACCCGCAACGCCGGCGAAATGATCCGCAAGCAAACCCTGGTCTACAACCGAACCCGTCAAGCCCAGATCACCAAGGAGTTGATCGAGATCATCTCCGGCGCCGAGGCGGTCTAGCGCACCAACCAACCGACGGTTGTTCAAGTACAGAATTTCGAAGGAGAGCAATTCATGGCCACAGCAGCTAATCAGATCGGTCGCGTCACCCAAGTCATGGGCGCCGTTGTCGACGTGCAGTTCGAAGGTCATCTGCCGGCCATTCTCAATTCGCTGGAGACCAAGAACGGCAACAACCGTCTGGTGCTTGAAGTTGCGCAGCACCTCGGTGAGTCCACCGTGCGCACGATTGCGATGGACGCTACCGAAGGTCTGGTTCGCGGCCAGGAAGTGACCGACACCGGCCAGCCTATTGCAATTCCGGTGGGAGACGGCACGCTCGGCCGCATCATGAACGTGATCGGCGAGCCAATCGACGAAGCTGGTCCGATCAAGGCCGAAGGCAAGCGCGCGATCCACCAGGAAGCGCCGACCTACACCGACCAGTCGACCGAGGCCGAAATTCTCGTCACCGGCATCAAGGTCGTCGACCTGCTCGCGCCCTACGCCAAGGGCGGCAAGATCGGCCTGTTCGGCGGCGCCGGCGTCGGCAAGACCGTGCTGATTCAGGAGCTGATCAACAACGTCGCCAAAGCCCACGGCGGTTACTCGGTGTTCGCCGGCGTCGGCGAGCGCACCCGTGAAGGCAACGACCTCTATCACGAGTTCATCGAGTCCAAGGTCAACGCCGATCCGCACAATCCCGATCCGAGCGTGAAGTCGAAGTGCGCGCTGGTGTTCGGCCAGATGAACGAACCGCCGGGCGCCCGCGCTCGCGTCGGCCTGACCGGTCTGACCGTCGCCGAGCACTTCCGCGACCAGGGCCAGGACGTGCTGTTCTTCGTCGACAACATCTTCCGCTTCACGCAGGCCGGCTCCGAAGTGTCGGCGCTGCTCGGCCGTATTCCTTCGGCGGTGGGTTATCAGCCGACGCTCGCCACCGATATGGGCGCGCTGCAGGAG
Source organism: Bradyrhizobium hereditatis (assembly GCF_020329435.1). GTDB lineage: Bacteria > Pseudomonadota > Alphaproteobacteria > Rhizobiales > Xanthobacteraceae > Bradyrhizobium > Bradyrhizobium hereditatis. Next base: position 155,133 of record NZ_JAGKJK010000014.1, read on the forward strand.
CGCATCACCACCACGCAGAAAGGTTCGATCACCTCGGTGCAGGCGATCTACGTGCCGGCCGACGACTTGACCGACCCGGCGCCCGCCACCTCGTTCGCCCACTTGGACGCGACCACGGTGCTGAGCCGCGCGATCTCGGAAAAGGGCATCTATCCGGCGGTGGACCCGCTCGATTCGACCTCGCGCATGCTCTCCCCGCTCGTCGTCGGTGAAGAGCACTATCAGACCGCGCGCATGGTCCAGCAGGTGCTGCAGCGCTACAAGTCGCTGCAGGATATCATCGCCATTCTCGGCATGGACGAATTGTCGGAAGAGGACAAGCTGACGGTGGCTCGCGCCCGCAAGGTCGAGCGCTTCCTGTCGCAGCCGTTCCACGTCGCCGAAGTCTTCACCGGCTCGCCGGGCAAGTTCGTCGACCTCGCCGACACCATCAAGGGTTTCCGCGATCTCTGCGAAGGCAAGTACGATCACCTGCCCGAAGCAGCCTTCTACATGGTCGGCACCATCGAAGAAGCCGTCGAGAAGGGCAAGAGGCTGGCTGCTGAAGCGGCGTAAGGCGAATGGCGAACAAGGGAGTAGCTAATAGTGCTGCTCCCGTCCTTCCCCACTCGCTATTCGCTACTCGCTATTCGCAAGGTTAAAAATGGCTACTTTCCACTTCGATCTCGTCTCGCCCGAGAAGCTCGCCTTCTCCGGCGAAGTCGATCAGGTTGATGTTCCCGGTCTGGAAGGCGATTTCGGCGTACTGGCTGGCCATGCGCCGGTCGTGGCTGCGGTCCGTCCGGGCATCCTGACCATCTTCGCCGGCGGCACCCGTGAAAAGGTGATCGTGCTCGGTGGCCTAGCCGAGATGTCGGGGACCGGCCTCACCGTGCTCGCCGACGTCGCCACCTCGATCGCCGATGTCGATCGCGCGCAGTTCGCCGAGACCATCGCCGAGATGGAAGCCAAGCTCGCCGAGAAGGAAGGGTCCGAGCTCGATCACGCCATCGAGCGGCTGGATCACTTCAAGAGCATCCAGATCGAGCTCAACGCCACGGCTATGCATTAAGCCCCGGGGCACCGCTCCGGGGCCGAAGCGAAGGCCTCTCCTGCATCAGCGCTCGTCACACCGTGACGGGCGCTTGATTTTTGGGCGCTGTCCGAGGAGCCGGCCCGAACTTGGATTGAAGGCAGCAACGGAGCAGGGCGCAGTCAACGATGAGCTCGCCGATTGCGCCAGGCCCGACAGTAATCGTCAGATGATTACCATCTCCCCGTTCTCGGTCGGACCGAATTACGCTGCATCCAAGCGTTCGGTAGTTGCTAACGCCGCTGAACCGAGCGCTCGCTGTGATCAGCGTTCACTTCCGACGGCGGACCGACCGCGACGATAAAGTTCTGAGGCGTCCCGGAACGCTCAACGGTCAAGCGCACCTGTTCGCCGATCCGGGCGAGGCCAATCCGGTTACGCAGTTGCGCGGCGGAATGGATTGGACGGTCATCCGCCCTGAGCACGATGTCACCTTTGCGCAGGCCGGCCATTTCTGCAGGCGAGCCGGGACTTACTTCAGCAATCCGGGCTCCCTCGCTGCGTCCGCCATCGGTGGAAGGATTGAGTTCGCGCAAGGAGATGCCGATCCGGCCGCGCTCGACGCGCCCCTTCTCGACGATTTGCTCCATCACGCGCCTGGCCATGTTGACGGGAATGGCAAAGCCGATGCCGACATTGCCGCCGGCTGGGGAAATGATCGCTGAATTGATGCCGATCAGTTCTCCCCTGAGATTGACCAGTGCGCCGCCCGAATTGCCGGGGTTGATGGCCGCATCGGTCTGGATGAAGTCCTCATAACCCTGCTTTCCAAGCCCGGTCCGGCCAAGCGCGCTGACGAGACCGGAGGTTACTGTCTGACCAAGCCCGAAGGGATTGCCGATGGCGAGGACGAAATCGCCGACCTCAAGGGCGTCGCTGTCGCCAAACGCGATCGCCTTCAGTCCGCTCGGCGATTGTATCCGCAGCACCGCAATGTCGGTAGCGGGATCGCGCCCGATGACCTTGGCCGAAAACGGTCGACCCTCCTTGGTCTTGATCTGAACCGAAGCGACCTGCTCGACAACGTGATTGTTGGTCAGAACATAGCCATTCTGCGCATCGACGATCACGCCGGAGCCGGTGGCGTTGATCTCCTTCTCCAGCTGCTTCGGGACATCGAAAAATTCGCGAAACAGCGGATCGCGATAGAGCGGGTTCTCCTGGCGGATCTTGCCGTGGACGGCGATGTTGACCACCGCCGGCGTAACCTCGCGAACCAGCGGCGCCAGCGTCGGCACCGCGCCGCCGGTTCGCAAGTTCGGAATTTGTCCGGCGGCTGGCGTAACAGCGATCGCGGCGCCAACTAGGCTCGCTAGTACAGTCGCAAAAAACCGGTTCACGTTGGTTCTCGTGTGCGGATGACGAACAGGCCGGATCAGGGACTAGCTTGCGGGGATGTACTCTGCTGCAAGACGAACCATGAGGCAGCCCACAAAGCAGATGCGTGATTCATCCATGCGATGGCCAGAATGGCTGGTGTCAGCATGACGGCTGCCCCCGTATTGCGGCCTTCCAGCGCGGTGAGCCGCTGATCTCGGCGGGCTGCCCGAGCTCCTCCTCGCCGTCAAGTTGACGCAACGCTCCAAGTATGTCGGCGAGCCGGACGGGATGATCCATGCCCGGGATGTCACGCAGATCGGGACAGGATTCGATCGCGAACATGTCGGAAGCCCACGAAGACAAGATCACGCGCTTCTCCGCGTCGGAAAGCTGAAAGTCGTTCAAAACGTCATCGGGGGAATCGTAGTGTGCGGCAGGATGGAATAATGCAAAGTCGGTGGTGCTCAGATCGGCCGTGCTCATTGACAGGGTCTCCTTACTCTCCTTTCCTTGAGACGCTGGTGGTGAGTGGCGGCGACGCGCTGCGCCGCCGCCACTAGCATTATTGGTTGCTGATCGGGATGCGCTTGACAGCCGAGCGCGCCTGTTCGGATCTCGGCAGCGTGATCGTCAAGACGCCGTCATGGAATTTGGCTTCGGCCTTGTCTTCCTCGACGCCGTCGAGCGGGATCTGCCGCTCGAACGAACCATAATAACGCTCGGTGAAGTACCTGCCGCCATTATCGGTGCGTTCGGACTTCTTCTCGCCGCGCAGCGTCAGAACGCCGTTGGCGATCTCGAGCTGAACGTCTTTTTCCGTCAGCCCGGGCAGTTCAGCCGTCACCTTCAGCTCCTTGTCGGTCTCGTTGAGCTCGATGCGTGGCCATCCGAAGCGACCTTCCATCAGCGGGCTGCCAAAACGGGCAGGCATCCCAAAGCCGCGGAAGACGTCGTCGAACAGCCGGTTCATTTCCCGGTGCAAAGTGAAGAACGGATCGAAGCCCTCGCGCGAAGACGTGAGCTCTTGGTTTCTCGACCACGGGATCAGATCACGAATAGCCATTTGTGTTCCTCCTTAGAGAGATTTCTGCTGTTGCCTGCATAGGCCCGCGCGCGGCGGGATATCCGCGCGCCGAGCCTGCACTTCCGAAGGCGCCTTAAGCCGCCTTCTGCTCGATCTGGTGGGAAGTGCTGGCGTTGCCAATCGGGATGCGCCGCGGCTTCATCGCATCAGGAACTTCGCGAACCAGATCGACGATCAAGAGACCGTCCTTGAACGAGGCCTGCTTGACCTGCACATAATCGGCGAGATTGAAAACCCTCCGGAACGGCCGGGCCGCGATGCCGTGATACAGATATTCGCGTTGCTCGGCGTCGGGCTTCTTGCCCTCGATAATCAGCGTGTCCCGCTCTGCAGTTACGGCGATATCGTCCATGCCGAAGCCGGCGACGGCCAGCGAAATCCGGTAAGCGTCTTCGCCGCAGCGTTCGACATTGTAAGGCGGGTAGTTGTCGTCGGCCGGATGCCGCAAGCTGCTGTCGAGCAGGTCGGCCAAATGATCGAAGCCGATCGTGGAGCGCCACAAAGGCGAGAAGTCAAAGGTCCTCATAGCCAAGTCCTCCTAGGAGCAAGATGGATACGAAGGAGCGTCGGACACCGTCCGGCGCCCTCTCAACTCGCCGGACCCAAGCTGGCATCCGGCACCGCTGTCAGCGGCAAAAATCGAATTAGAAAAAAACCCAGAAGTTTCAAGAGGCGGCATTCAAAATTTTTCGGCGCCGCCGCGCCGCTGCAGGGTTAATCCAGCGTAAACGGGCGGGCGGGACGCTGAAGGTGCGCCAGATCGGGCGCCGTTTTGCGGGTGCTTTGCTGCTCGGGGCGAACCTTAGGCCTCCGCGGCTCGATCGGTCTGGGAGGGCCCACGGCCAGCATCATGAAGAGGGCCCGATAACCCTGGTAGCGGGCGGCCGGGCGCGTACGCTCCCGCCCACGCATGAGCAGCGCGCCATCCTGGTCGCGCACTTGCCACTCATAATTCCGGCGGCGCTTGATCACGATCACGTCCTTCATGGCGAGCAATACATCATGCGGTGCCACTTACATCAGTGCGAGCTGCCGATCGAACGGCGTGCCGGATTGTTCTATGCCGCCGAGGAAATCGGCGGCTGGATTGTTGGCGCCCGAAAGGTGAGCGGGAAAGTGGAAGCAGCTAGTTTCTCCAGCGCTGATTGCTCTTCGGACAAGCGTGTTTCGATGTACTGACGCTCTAGCTCTGTCAGCCTGGTCTTCAGAAGTCGGCGATAACGGTCGATGTTGTTGCGATGCGTTCGCAAGCGGGCGAGTTTCTCATCGATCATCTTCGTCATCCTTTTGACGGTCGCTGTATGGGTCCTTTGAGTTGGGAAGTGGTTCAGCCCTCCGGCGAAAAAATATTCAGCGGCAGATCGCTGTCAAGCGCACGGAGCGGGTGCCGCCAGCCCTAGCGGGCGAACTCCGCAAAAGCCCGCGCCACCATCCGGTATACGTCGCGCCGGAAGGGCACCACGAAGTCGGCGACGCGATCGAGCCGCTCCCAGCGCCAGGAATCGAATTCGGCCGGCTGGCCGTTGCGGGGCGTCAGCGGGTCGATTTCGTCATCCCGGCCGGTGAAGCGAAGCGCGAACCATTTCTGCCGCTGGCCACGGAATTGCGCGAGGCGATGCGTGGCCGGTCCGTCATAGGGCGGAAAGTCATATTTTATCCAATCGGTTTCGCCGAGATATTCGGCGCTTACCGCCCCGGTCTCCTCCCAGAGCTCGCGCATCACGGCATCGCGCGGATTCTCGTCGGCGTCGATGCCGCCCTGCGGCATTTGCCACTCCAGCCCAGGGAGAATGATTTCAGGTCCGTCATCGCGGAAGCGCCGGCCGATCAACACCTCGCCGGAGCCGTTGAACAGCGCGATACCCACATTGGGTCGATAAGATTTGTCGGACATCGTTCGGTCGTCGTCAGTTCAGGGCGCGTTCGCGCGAACTATGGTGCGCAATGGCGTACCTAAGAATCTTTCGTGCGCCGTATGCTCCGGAATAGCGGAACATTGCGTGAAAGATGCGCCATGTTAACTGCCCGCGAGGCTGGCGAATTCCTTGACCACGCGTTCATAGACGGGCCGCTTGAACGGCACGATCAGGTTGGGGAGGTTCTTCATCGGCTCCCAGCGCCAGCTCACGAATTCGGCCTTGTGGCCGCCGCCGCCGGGGCTGGCGACATTGATCTCAGCGTCTTTGCCGGTGAAGCGCACGGCGTACCATTTCTGCCGTTGCCCGCGATAGCGGCCCTTCCAGGCGCGGCCAGCGACGGTGCGCGGAATGTCGTAGATCAGCCAATCCGTTATCTCGCCGAGCTTCTCGACCGAGCGGACGCTGGTCTCCTCGTAAAGCTCGCGCTTGGCCGCCTCCCAGGTGTCCTCGCCGGGATCGACACCGCCCTGCGGCATCTGCCAGACGTGGGTTTCATCGACATGCTCGATTCCGCCGGCCCGGCGGCCAATGAAGACCAGCCCGGCCGCGTTGATCAGCATCATGCCGACACAGGTCCGGTAAGGCAGGTCCTCGTACCGCGCCATGTCCGTCAGGGTTCCTTTACTTGCATCAAGTTCATCGGCAATCGGCTGGTCCGGCGCAGTCGGGAAAAGCCCGGATCGCTGCCATCAGCTTGATCTCTAGCCTGATCTTGATTTCAGCATCGCCGTTGTCAATGGCACAAGCATGATGCCGCGGCTATCCAGGGTCTTGGTCCAGGCGGCAAGCCGCTCGATCGAGATTGGCAGCGCCGAGGCGACGCCCACCGCCAGCCCGCGCTCCTTGGCGAGCGTCTCCAGCTTGACCAGCATCCGGTCGATTTCGGCCGAGGTCGGCACGGCATCGATGGTGAAATCGGCCTTGGCGAAGGGCATGGACTGGGCTGCCGTCAGTGACGGCGCGGTGCTGCGCGGCGAGGAGCCATCATCGAGATAGCCTAGCCCGCGCTTGGCCGCCTCGCGGATGATTGGCTGCATCACGCTATCGGTCGCGGTGAAGCGCGCGCCCATGAAATTGGCAATGCCGGCATAGCCCTGAAATCGGCTAAGGTGCCAGTACAGCCGGTCGAGGTTCTGTTCAGGCGTCAGCGTCGTGAGCAGGGTCTGCGGGCCGGGATCATTGTCGGGATAGTCGAACGGCTCCATCGGAACCTGCAGCAGGATCTCGTGGCGCTGCGCGCGCGCCCGCTCGGCCAGCTTGGCCGGATCTGCCCCATACGGCGTGAAGGCCAGGGTCACGGCCGGCGGCAGCTTCATGATGGCATCGGCTGTCTTGTCGGCCCCAACCCCGAGGCCGCCGACGACGATAGCAATCGCCGGCATCTTCGCGGCCCTGATTCGGTCGGCATCGGCCGCATAGACCGTGAACGGCTTTAGGCCGTCGGCAACCACCGGGATCATGCCGTAGCGCGATTTTTCCAGAAGGCGCGGATCGATGCCGGTCATGGCCGCTGCCGGGGCCGGCTCGCCGCTCGCCTTTTCGCCGGCATCGCTGCCGATCACGACGTCCTGCCGCTTGCCGCTGGAGCCGTCGATGATGGTAACGGTCTTGCTATCGCCGACGGGGGCCTGGTGGGAGCCGGGCTTCGCAGCCTGTTCGGTGGGGCCGGAGGCCGCCGCGGGCTGCTTTTCGTCGGATGGTATGCGCAGGGCGACTCGGGCGATCGGTTCGCCGCCGAGTGGATTATCGGTAAAGAGCGCGACAGTCAGGAAGGCGACCAGGACGAGGCCAAGCAGCACGGCCAGCGCCTGCATCGCGGTGAACGGCAGCCGAAGCCGCCGCTTCCGGCGCTCCGTCTTCTGTCCGAGCGGCGTGCTCAGTTCGTCAGCCGTTTCCGTCATGAACCTTCCCGAATCACCCGGCCCGACGATACCACGACGGCCCGGATTCGAGCGCCTGCGCCGCTCCGTGAAAGCCGCGTTGCGAGACGTCAGGCCCGAGCCGGCCATGAAAAAGGGCGGCTCGGGGGCCGCCCTTGTTCACGGATATCTGGATCGCGGGATCAGTTCGCGGCTTTGCTCGCAGGCTTCTCGACCGCGGCCTTGTCACCGGTCGTCGGGCCGCTCGCGGTCGACTTGATGCCGTGCAGCAGGTCGGCTGCGGTCTTCAGCGCCTTGTCGTCCTTGGCATCCGGCGGCACGTAGGACTGCGAGCCGGTCTTCTCATCGCCATCGTTTTTCAGGTGGCCGCGGAGCGACGCTTCGCCCTTGGTGTCGGTACGCGCCTTCAGCTCTTCTGGCACATCCTGCAGCACCTCGATGTCGGGCACGATGCCCTTGGCCTGAATCGATTTGCCCGAGGGGGTGTAGTAGCGCGCAGTGGTGAGGCGCAGCGCGCCGTTGCCGCTGCCGAGCGGGATGATGGTCTGTACCGAGCCCTTGCCGAACGAGCGCGTGCCGACCAGCGTGGCGCGCTTGTGGTCCTGCAGCGCGCCGGCGACAATTTCGGAGGCCGACGCCGAGCCGCCATTGATCAGCACGATGATCGGCCTGCCCTTGGTCAAGTCGCCTGCATGCGCTGCGCGGCGCTGGGTTTCCTCGGCATTGCGGCCGCGGGTCGAGACGATCTCGCCGCGCTCGAGGAAGGTATCGGAAACAGTGACCGCTTCCTCCAGCAAGCCGCCGGGATTGTTGCGCAAGTCGATGATGTAGCCCTTCAGCTTGTCGCCGATCTGGTTCGAGAGATTGCCGATCTCGCGCTTCAGGCCTTCGGTGGTCTGCTCGTTGAACGTGGTGACGCGGATATAGGCGATGTCGTCTTGCTCGACGCGGGCGCGGACCGAGCGGACACGAATGTTGTCGCGCACCAGCGTGACTTCAATCGGATTGTCCTGGCCCTTGCGGATGATCTTGAGGCGGATCTTGGTGTTGACAGGCCCGCGCATCTTCTCGACCGCCTGGTTGAGGGTGAGACCCTGCACGGCTTCGTCGTCGAGATTGGTGATGATGTCGTTGGCCATGATGCCGGCCTTCGAAGCCGGGGTATCATCGATCGGTGAGACGACCTTGATCAGACCGTCTTCCATCGTGACCTCGATGCCGAGGCCGCCGAACTCACCGCGGGTCTGCACCTGCATGTCGCGGAAGCTCTTGGCGTCCATGTAGCTGGAGTGCGGATCGAGACCGGTCAGCATGCCCGAGATCGCTGACTCGACCAGCTTGGAGTCGTCGGGTTTCTCGACATAGTCGCTGCGCACGCGCTCGAACACGTCGCCGAACAGATTGAGCTGGCGGTAGGTGTCTGATGTCGCGGCACGCGCCACTGATCCTATCAGCACCGAGCGCGGCTGCGTCACGAAGAGCGTCAAAGCCGCACCGGTGGCGGCGCTGAGAAGAATTACAGAAGTCTTGCGCATCATCCGCGAACCTTTTCGCCTTCACTTGTTGCCCACCATGGGCCTGAATCGATTGGAGTGCCGTCCTTACGGAACTCGACATAGAGCACCGGCTGGCTCGCGGTCGTCGCGAGAATGGATGCAACCTGGGACGTTGTCCCCATAGTCGCGACCGGCTCTCCCGTAAGTACAAACTGGCCGATGTTTACCGAAATGCGCTCCATCCCGGCGATCAGGACATGATACCCGCCCCCGGCATTGAGGATCAAGAGTTGTCCGTAGCTGCGGAAGGGTCCGGCGTAAACAACCCAGCCGTCACACGGTGTTGTGACCTGCGCCCCGGGCCGGGTTGCCAAAGAAATGCCTTTTTCCACGCCCCCGGCGCCGTCGGAACCGCCAAAATCGCGAATCTTGCGGCCATTGACCGGAAAGGCGAACAGCCCCTTGGCGGATGCGAAGGCGATCGCGGGGCTCAGCCGGGCAGGGTCCTTGAGCGCCCCGAGATTGGGCTTGCCGCCTGGGGCCGCTGGTGCGCCCTGCAAACTGGCGGTCGCGGCCGCCTTGGCAGCGCTCTTCAAATCCTGCTCCATTTTCGCGATCAGGCCCTGCAGGCTGTCGACCTGCCGGGACAGGTTGACGGCGCGTGCGCCCTCGGCTTCCATGTCCTTTTCGATCGCGCTCTGCTTGCGCTGCCGCTCGTCCACCAGCGCGGCGAGCCTGATCTGATCGTCCTTCAGCCTGTCGCGGTCGCGCGCCAGTATGTCGCGCTCGGTGGCAATGGTCTTGCGCAGGTTCACAAGTTCAGTGAGGTCGGCCGTGAGTTTTTCCGCGCGGCCCCGCAGCTCGGGGACGACCGATCCAAGCAGCATGGCAGTGCGCAGCGATTGCAGCGCGTCCTCAGGCCGGACCAGCAATGCCGGAGGCGTGCGCCGCCCGGCGCGTTGCAGGGCCGCGAGCACCTCGACGATTTCGGAACGGCGTGAATCGAGCGAAGCGCGGACCTGCTGCTCGCGGGCGTCGAGCGGGCGCAGCCGCCCCTCGGTCTCGCCGATGCGCGTTTCGATGCTGCGCACCTGGGTGGCGATGTCGATCAGTTGCTGATTGAGCTTGGAGCGGTCCTGTCCGATCGCTGCGATGTCGGCCTTCAGCTTCTGTTGCAGCTCGGCCGCCTTGCGCTGCTCCTCGCGCGCGGCCTCCAGCTCCTGCTCGCGCTGCTTGATCGCATCGGGCGAAACGGCGGTCGCCTGCTGTGCTGACGGCACAGATTGCGCCAGCGCCCCCGGCGAAGGCGATGTCACGGCAAGGCTCGCGGACAACAGTACCAGCGGAAGCGAGATGGCCGACGTCAGCGGCAAACCGCGGTCTGCGGTGCCTCGGCGTGAACGAATGTCCGATGTCGAATGCATCCAGCCTATTTAACGGTCTCTGTATTCACCTCACCGTGCCTAGGCGCGATGGTAGGGATGGCCGGCCAGAATTGTCGCGGCCCGGTATATCTGTTCAAGAAGCATGACGCGAACCATTTGATGCGGCCAGGTCGCCGAGCCGAACGCAATGCGTAATTTAGCCTTGCGCTGCAAATCGGGCGAAAGTCCGTCCGCGCCGCCGATGGCGAAAATTGTATTGGCGATTCCCTCGTCCCGCCACTGGCCGAGTTGCCGGGCGAAGGTTGCGCTGTCGATGCTCTTGCCATGCTCGTCGAGCGCCACCAGCACGGATTTCTCCGGTATCGCTGCCGCAATCGCCGCAGCTTCCTCCGAGATCCGCGTCGCGGCATCACGCGCGCGGCTCTCAGGAATTTCATGGATCGCGAGGCCGCGAAAGCCGAGCTTGCGGCCGATGTCCTCGAAGCGCTCGCGATAGCGCTCGGCCAGTTCCTGCTCCGGGCCCTGCTTCAGCCGGCCGATCGAGACCACGACGAGGCGCATGAATATTTTTTCCGGCGTGCACTTTCCGGCACGCGCGCTTTACGCACGAGCGAACAGACTACATGCGCCTCAGCCGATTCGCACCGGCCGGGAGTTCAGATCGCTGCCGCCGCCGGATTCTGCGCCCACAACCTTTCCAGGTTGTAGAATTCGCGCACCTCGGGCCTGAATACGTGCAGGATCACATCGCCGGAATCGATCAGCACCCAGTCGCAATTGGGCAAGCCTTCGACATGGAGGTTCTTGATGCCGGTTTCCTTCAGGGCTTTCGTGACGTTCTCCGCGATCGCGCCGACGTGCCGGTTTGCCCGGCCGGTGGTGACGATCATGTAGTCGGAGAATGCCGATTTGCCACGAAGATCGATGGTGACCGTTTCTTCCGCCTTCATATCGTCGAGGCGGGAGAGGATCATATTCAGCGTCTTGTCGGCGTCGGGTTGCGCCTTCAAGGCCGCAGCTTGTGTCGATGTTTTACGCGTGTTCTTGGCAGACTTGCTGGGAACCTTGGGTAAAACAGACTTGGACAATACAGATGTGGCCAGGGACCATTCCTTTCACTGTATCGCGAACGCCGAATCCCGGCGTCGCGGACCATATTAGGCATGTGGGGTTAATGGTTTCAATATTCCAGTGGGCCCCGCCTGCCGGTTCGAACAAACCTGTCACTTCCTTGCCTTCCAACTTCCGTCGGCGTTCCTCAGTCCGGTAGACGACAGGTTCAACTTCATGCCGCTGAGGAAAGTCCAGGCGGGCGCCTGCTGATCGGCCAGCCGGGCCGCCTGATTCTCGGGCACGCGGTAGCGCGCCAGCGCTTGGGCGGCGGGAGCAGCGAGGGCCCGGAAACTCTGTGGCGGACGGTCGATCACGGCGATCGGCACTGCGGAAGCGATGCGCCGCCAGTCCTTCCAGCGATGGAACTGCGCGAGGTTGTCGGCGCCCATGATCCATACGAAACGCACGCCGGAAACGCGGCGCCGCAAATGAATAATCGTATCGACAGTGTATCTGGTGCCAATGACAGCTTCGAGACAGCTGATATCGATGCGTGGATCGCCGGCGAGATCCCGCGCCGCCTGCGCGCGTTCGGCGAGGCCGTGCAGGGCGCCGGTATCCTTGAGCGGATTGCCCGGCGTCAGCAGCCACCAGACGCGATCGAGCTTGAGGCGCTTGAGCGCAAACAGGCTGATGGCGCGATGCGCGGCATGCGGCGGATTGAACGAGCCGCCGAGCAGGCCGATGCGCATGCCGTCGGTGTGGAAGGGAATCGTCTGCGCGGCCGATTGCAATATCATCGGCCGGGTCACCGCATGCGCAGGCAGGCGTTCACGGTCGCGTCTGCCCGGTGCCGTGAACGCGGTATTTGAAGCTCGTCAGTTGCTCGGCGCCGACCGGGCCGCGGGCGTGGAACTTGCCGGTAGCAATGCCGATTTCCGCGCCGAAGCCGAACTCGCCGCCGTCGGCGAACTGCGTCGATGCGTTGTGCAGCACGATCGCCGAATCCACTTCACTAAGGAATTTCTCGGCTGCCTTGGCGTCCTCCGCCACGATCGCATCGGTGTGACGCGAGCCATGGCTCTGGATGTGCGCGATCGCGGCGTCCACGCCGTCGACGACCCGCGCGGCGATGACAGCATCGAGATATTCGGTATCCCAATCCTCGTCGGTTGCCGGCTTCACGCGCGCGTCGACCTTCTGTACGGCGTCGTCGCCGCGTACCTCGCAGCCGGATTCAATCAGCATCTCGACTAGCGGCTTCAGATTGGTCGCAGCGCCTGCTCGATCGACCAGCAGCGTCTCGGCCGCCCCGCAGACGCCGGTGCGGCGCATCTTCGCGTTCAGCACAATCGACTTGGCCATGTCGAGCTTGGCGCTGGCGTCGACATAGACATGGTTGATGCCTTCGAGATGCGCAAATACCGGCACGCGTGCTTCGGCCTCAACGCGTGCGACGAGGCTCTTGCCACCGCGCGGCACGATCACATCGATGCCGCCGTTCAGGCCCGAGAGCATCAACCCGACGGCCGCGCGGTCGCGCGTCGGCACCAGCGTGATCGCGGCCTCGGGAAGGCCCGCCTCGCGCAGGCCCTGCACCAGGCAGTCATGGATCGCGCGGCAGGAGCGGAAGCTGTCGGAGCCGCCGCGCAGGATCACGGCATTGCCGGATTTCAAGCACAGCACACCGGCATCAGCAGCGACATTGGGGCGGCTCTCGAAGATCACGCCGATCACGCCGAGCGGTACGCGCACGCGCTCGATGGTCATGCCATTCGGCCGCTGCCAGCTTCCGGTAACCGTGCCGACCGGATCGGGAATGCCGCGAACGGTGGCGACGCCGTCAGCCATGGAATCGATCCGCCCTTGCGCCAGCGTCAGGCGGTCGATGAAGGCCGAGGTCGCGCCGCCCGCGCGCACCTCCGCGACGTCCTCGGCATTGGCAGCGAGAATCTTTGCCGCGTTGGCGCGGATCGCCCGCTCGATCGCCTCCAGCGCCCGGTTCTTCTGCTCCGGCGGCGCCAGCGCCAGCACCCGCGCGGCGGCGCGCGCTTGAGCGGCGAGGTCGGTCATCAGAGCGGGCAGATCAGCGTTGCCGTCGATTGCCTTAAGAGGGGCGGTCATCGGAAGTCCCGGAGCTTGAGTTAAGGCCATGGCCTAGCACGAAAATCCCGCTCTTGCGAGGTCCGGCGCCGGCATGGCTGGCTGGCGGTATTGGCAAACGGTAGCTCGGCCAATGGCCTAGCTGCGCACCCTACTTGACCGGGACCGTCCCGGCTGGCCCTACCACCAGATCGTCGCGATGAATCATCTCGGCCCGGCCGCTGATACCCAAAATCGCCATCACATCCGGCGAGGAGCGGCCCTTGATCTTCTCGGCGTCCTCGGCGTCGTAGGCGACAAGGCCACGGCCGATCTCGTGGGTGTCGGGGCCACGCACAACGACTGCGTCGCCGCGCGCGAACTGGCCGTCGATCCTGATAACACCGGCCGGCAGCAGGCTCTTGCCGGCGCGCAGCGCCGCGACCGCGCCGGCATCGATGGTCAGTGTGCCCTTCGGCTCCAGCGAACCTGCGATCCAGCGCTTTCGCGCGGTGACGGGGTTGGCCGGCGTCAGAAACCAGGTGCAGCGCCCGCCATCGGCGATCGCCTGCAGCGGATGCTCGATCTTGCCGGAGGCGATTAGCATATGCGTGCCCGACGTCGTCGCGATCTTCGCCGCCTCGATCTTGGTGAACATGCCGCCGCGCGACAATTCGGATTCGGCCGCGCCCGCCATGCCTTCGATCTCTGAGGTAACGGACTCGACAATCGGAATCAGCTTCGCGTCGGGATTGGCGCCGGGCGGTGCGTCATAGAGGCCGTCGATATCGGACAGCAAAATCAAGAGATCGGCGCTTGTCATCGTGGCAACGCGCGCCGCGAGCCGGTCATTGTCGCCATAGCGGATTTCGTTGGTGGCAACCGTGTCGTTCTCGTTGATGACGGGTACCGCGCGCCACTCCAGGAGCTTAGCGATGGTCGAGCGGGCGTTGAGGTAGCGGCGGCGCTCCTCGGTATCCTGCAGCGTCACCAGGATCTGTCCGGAGCCGATGCCGTGCGCCCCCAGCACCTCCGACCAGATTCGCGCCAGCGCAATCTGTCCGACGGCGGCCGCGCCCTGACTCTCCTCGAGCTTGAGCGGTCCGCGCGGCAATTTTAGCCGGCTGCGCCCGAGCGCGATCGATCCTGACGAGACCACCAGAACGTCGCGACCCTCGCCGTGGAGCTTGGCGATATCGGCCGCCAGCGCTGCGAGCCATGCCGAACGCACCTCGCCCGCATTGGAATCGATCAGCAGTGAGGAGCCGACCTTGACGACGATGCGGCGGAAGTTTTTGAGCGTGGGGCGTTTCATGGTGCAGTCGAATGATGCGGATGAAGGCAAGCAATACGCGCCGGTTCCTGGATTTGGAAGGGGCGCGGCAGGGATAGCTTTAAGTTTGCATCAGCCCTGCGGCGGCGGCACCGGGGCCCACGGGTCCTGACCGCACTTTGCCTTCTGCGAAACCGGGGCTTCGCCGATCACCTCGACCAGCGCCTTGAGTGCTTCCTGCACCCCTTCGCCAGTGACGCCGGAGAGCAGAAGCGGCGTCTTCTTCGCAGCGCGCTTCAGCCGCTCTTTCTGCTTCTTCAATTCATCCGGCGCGACTGCATCGATCTTGTTCAGCGCGACGATCTCGACCTTGTCGGCGAGATGCCCTTCATAGGCTTCGAGCTCGGTGCGCACCGTCTTGTAGGCCTTGCCGGCATGTTCGCAGGTCGCATCGATCAGGTGCAGCAGCACGCGGCAGCGCTCGACATGTCCAAGAAAGCGGTCGCCGAGGCCGGCGCCTTCATGCGCGCCCTCTATCAGTCCGGGAATGTCGGCGAGCACGAATTCGCGGCCCTGCGCGCTTACGACGCCGAGCTGCGGATGCAGCGTGGTGAAGGGGTAATCCGCGATCTTCGGCTTGGCCGCGCTGACGACGGAGAGGAAGGTCGACTTGCCGGCATTGGGCAGACCGACGAGACCGGCGTCCGCGATCAGCTTCAGCCGCAGCCAGATCCAGCGTTCCTCGCCTTCCTGCCCGGGATTGGCGTTGCGTGGTGCGCGGTTGGTGGAGGATTTGAAATGCGCATTGCCGAAGCCGCCATTGCCACCCTCGGCGAGCACGAATTTTTCCCCGAGCTCGGTGAAGTCATGGATCAGCGTCTCGCGATCCTCATCGAAGATCTGCGTACCGACAGGCACTTTGAGCACAATCGATTTGCCGTTGGCGCCATGGCGGTCCTTGCCCATGCCATTGCCGCCCTTCTGCGCCTTGAAATGCTGCTGATAGCGATAGTCGATAAGCGTGTTCAGCCCATCCACCACCTCGACGATGACGTCGCCGCCGCGGCCGCCATTGCCGCCGGAAGGTCCACCGAACTCGATGAACTTCTCCCGGCGGAACGCCACGCAGCCGTTGCCGCCGTCGCCGGAGCGGATATAGACCTTTGCCTCGTCAAGGAATTTCATGATCGCCACTAGGTAGGGCAGTGGGCGCCTGACGGCAACCCTCAAGCGGTACCACACTGGCGAAAAGCCTTAATTTTCGGCCGTTTTTGCGTTTCCGGGCCAGACGCGGACGGTCGCTATGATGACGGCCGCCGCCGCACCAGAAATTTCTGTGTTCCTTCCAACACCAGTTCCTTTCGCTGGTTGAACACGGTCGAGCGCAGCGTCACCACGCCGGTCGTGCGGCCGGGGACGAGTTCGATCACTTCGAGCGCCGGGTAGATGGTATCGCCGGCATAGACCGGCTTTAAGAACCGGCTCGACTGTTCGAGGAAGCCGACCAGCGATTCCTCGACGAGATAGGGAAACAGCCCGGCGCCCGGCGCGGTGTGGACCAGGGTCTGAAAGCCGTGCGCGAGCAGGTCGGGCATGCCGCGGGCGTGGCAATATTCGACGTCATAGTGGATCGGATGGGTGTCGCCGCTCGCGGTCTGGAAGGCGGCAAACACCGCGGAGGTCTGGGTTCGGCTCGGGATCACGAAGCGTTCGCCAAGCACGAAGTCTTCGAACCAGCGCTGTTCGCTCACCATGCGATGCGTTGTCGGGTCGAAGTCGGCCATATCGAGCTTCCTGACGTTTCCTCAAGAGATACCGGTATCGCGGCGCCGCGGCTGCGGCAATCGATACGCCTCAATCGGCACTTACGGGCTTGTCCCAGCCATCCACGCCGTTACAAGAGCTGCGCAAAGATACGATGGCCGGAACATGCTGGCCATGACGAAGAGCAAGAAGCAGGAAACGTCATGAGCCTGTTCGGCAAAATCTCCAGCTATGACGAGCGTTCCGCGCGCCTGGCCGGCATCGGCTTGATGCTGCTGTCGATCTTCATGTTCTCATTCGGCGATGCGCTCGGAAAATTCATGGTGGCGACCTATTCGGTCGGGCAGTTGCTCTGGCTGCGCGCCTGCGCGGCGCTGCTGGTGTTGTTGCCGGTGATCTGGAAGCAGCGCTCGGAGTTTAAGCGCTTCGAACGCCCTTGGCTGCAGCTGCTTCGGGTGACGCTCTCGACGCTCGAGGTCGCGGCCTTCTTCCTCGCCACGGTCTATCTGCCGCTCGCTGATGTCATCACCTATTATCTGGCCTCGCCGATCTTCGTCACCGCGCTCTCCGGCATCGTGCTCGGCGAGCGGGTCGGCTGGCGGCGCTGGACCGCGATCCTGATCGGGTTTTGCGGCGTGCTGATTGCGCTCCGCCCATCCACGCAGACCGTGAGCTGGCCCGCGATGATCGCGCTGGGCGGCAGCCTGTCATTTGCGTTCCTGATGCTGATCACGCGGTCGCTGCGGGACACGCCGGACATCGTGCTGACGACCTCGCAGTTCGGCGGCACGTTCCTGCTCGGCGCGCTGATGTCGCCGATTGGCTGGGTGACGCCGACGTTTGGCAGCCTGGGTCTGTTCGCGGTGGCAGGAATTACGTCGGTCGTCGCGCTGCTGTGCATCAACCGGTCGCTGAAATTGGCGCCGGCCAGTGTCGTGGTGCCCTATCAATATTCGATGATCGTGTGGGCGGTGATCTTCGGCTTCGTCGTATTCGGCGACGTGCCGTCGATCTCGACCCTGATCGGCGCCGCCATCATCATCGGCGCGGGGTTCTATATCTTCCTGCGCGAGCAGAAGCTAGGGCGCGAGGAGCCGGTGGTCAATCCGCCGGCGTGATTGGCGCTCTTGCCGTCGTTGCGAGGAGCGAAAGCGACGAAGCAGTCCATCTATCCGTTATGCCGCGACATGGATTGCTTCGCTTTGCTCGCAATGACGAAGACTACCGCTCTCTCCTCGTCGACGCCCCCCAGTTCTTCAGCGACCACCACACGCTGCGCGTCAGGCGGAAGCGATCGACCGGGGTTGAGGAGCCCAGCGCCTCGAAGCGGTGCAGCTCGACGCCGCACCACTGGAAGCCGCATTTCTCCAGGATATTGCGCGAGGCCGGATTGGCGACGCGGGCGCCTGAAATCAGATGCTCGCCATCGAATTCCTCGAAAAAGAAATCGATCACCGCGCGCGCGGCTTCGGTGCCGAAACCCTGGCCCCAATGGGCGACGCCGAGCCAGTAGCCGAGTTCCGGCGCGTCCGGCTCGCTGCGATCGATGCCGACCATGCCGATCGGCGAAAAATTGTGTTCGATCAGAAACGCCGTCTCGCTGGTGTCGGCGGCCTTTGCGCGCACGAACTCGACCGCATGGTCCTGCAGGTAGGGATGCGGCAGGCGGCGGGTGTTTTCCGCAATGCGGCGATCATTGGCGAGATGCGCAATCGCTTTTACGTCCGCGAGCGTCGGCCGGCGCAACGTCAGCCGTTCGGTCTCGAGGACGCAGCTACTCGTCCCACGCAAGCTCGGGGTTTGGATCGGGATGTCCTGCAACATGTCGGCTCCTGATTGCGAAAATGCGCAAAATGAAAAAGGGGAGGCCGGTTTCCCGCCTCCCCTGGAGCCCATTTCGACTCCGCCGGTTCAACAGGATCCGGCGGACTCGATTGTGTCCACCGTCTATTCGGCCGCCTCCGTCATCGGAACTACCGATACGAAAGTGCGACCATTGGCTTTTGCACGAAACTCGACATGACCTTCGACCTTGGCAAAGAGAGTATGGTCGGTGCCCATGCCGACATTAAGGCCGGGATGCCAGGTGGTGCCGCGCTGACGCGCGATAATGTTGCCGGGAATCACGTGTTCGCCGCCAAAGGCCTTGATGCCAAGGCGCTTGCCTTTCGAATCGCGCCCGTTTCGCGATGAACCGCCTGCTTTTTTGTGAGCCATAGCTCGTCTCCGACTTCGCAGATATCTCTAGATCAATTCCTTGACGGAATCATTTCACTTTTTGTCGTGCCTCAAATCTTGATCGAGGCTTATCACTTCTCGTCGCCTTCGGCGGCGGATGCGGCGACCTTTTCCTTCTTCGGCCGCGGGCCGATCGAAGGCTGCTTGTTATCGGTCAGGATCTCGGTGACGCGAAGCACCGTGATCTCGTCGCGATAGCCGCGCTTGCGGCGCGAATTCTTGCGGCGACGCTTCTTGAAAGCGATCACCTTGGGGCCGCGCTTGTGGTCCAGCACCTCGGCTGCAACGGAAGCACCTGCCACCGTCGGCGTGCCCAGCACCGGCGTGTCACCGCCGACCACCAGAACCTCGCCAAGCTGCACGATCGTGCCGACTTCGCCGGCGATCTTGCCTATCTCGAGCACATCATCCGGGACGACGCGGTACTGCCGGCCGCCGGTCTTGATGACTGCGAACATCGTTTTTTTCCTTCGTGTTCAATCCCGGCCTCGGACATCTGCCCATGAGGGCTATCCGGGTCGGCTTTTTGGTCAGTCGTTATGGGTACGATTTTCGCGCGGCCGGGGAGCGACCCCTTGAGAATTCGCGCAAAAACAAGCGGCGCGAGAGCTCCCCGCGCCGGATGCGGGGACTTATAGCGGCAGAAAGCCGCGAGTCAAGGCGAAACGGCCGGAAAAGCCGCCAAAAATGAGCAATTTGGGCCGAAAAGAGCGAATGATGGGGTGGCCAATAGCGAGAGGGCACCTCTATTCGCCACGCCCATTCGCAATTCGCTACTCCCCATTCGCCTTCCTTGAAACCAATGGGTTCCCCGCCCGTTGTCGCCAAACGATCCGGCAGGGCTGGCAACCATGGCAGAAGACATCGTTACGTCCACGGGCATCGCCCACCACGGGGCTACGCGCCTGCCATCGGTCGAGGTCGATAGCTTCAACGTCGAATTGAAGGACGAGGAGGGCTTCCTCGGAGATCGCGCCAGCAAGAAGGCGTTCCGCAAAATCCTGGACGACCTGCGCAAGCCGCTGAAGAAAAACGGCGACGATCCGCTGGGCAAGAAGGCGAGCGGCGACATTGCCAAGAGCGAGCTGGACGAGGCGTTGTTCGGCGACGACATCGCCGCCGCCGCGCTGGTGCACAGCGCGATCGAGGAATTCGCGCAGGAACTGGCCTATGTGACGCGGCGCTTGCTCAAGTCCAAGGCGTGGGCGGATACAGAGCGCATCGTGGTGGGCGGTGGTTTCAGGCAGAGCCGGGTCGGCGAGCTTGCTATCGCACGCACCGATATCCTCATCAAGGCGGAAGAGTTCGAGGTCGATCTGGTGCCGATCCGCTTTCATCCCGATGATGCGGGCCTGATCGGCACGCTGCATCTGGCGCCGTCATGGATCTTCGAGGCCCACGACAGCATCCTTGCGGTCGATATTGGTGGCACCAATATCCGCTGCGGCGTCGTAGAATCGCGATGGAAGAAGGCGCCCGACCTTTCCAAGGCCGCGGTCTGGAGGTCCGAGCTGTGGCGGCACGCCGACGATGAGCCGACGCGCGAAGGCGCGGTGAAGCGGCTGGTCAGGATGCTGAAGGATTTGATCGGCGAGGCCGAAACCGAAGGACTGAAGCTTGCTCCCTTCATCGGCATCGCCTGTCCCGGCGTGATCGATGCGGATGGCTCGATCGAAAAGGGCGCGCAGAACCTGCCCGGTAATTGGGAGAGCTCCAAGTTCAATCTGCCGGCAAGCCTGGTGGAAGCGATCCCGCAGATCGGCGACCACGACACCGCCGTGTTGATGCATAATGACGGCGTGGTACAGGGTCTTTCCGAGGTTCCCTTCATGCAGGATGTCGACCGCTGGGGCGTCCTGACCATCGGCACCGGCCTCGGCAATGCCCGCTTCACCAACCGCCGCAAGGACGATGGCAAGGACGAGAAAAAGGCGAAGAGGGCCAAGGCTTAGCGCTCGGATTAACGTTTGGCGCGGGTAGTAAGGTTGACTGGTTAGGTTAAAACCCAGTTCGCGTTGCCGTTTCGCGCCGCCTTGCTACCGTCGCCCGTGTCGCTCCGCTGACCGGCGAAGCCGCACTTCCCGGCCAGAATTTCAAAGCAGCGGCACGGGACCGTCAGTTTTTTGTCGCGTCTGACGGTCCCACCCATTTTCCTCCGATAGCTGTCCGGTCCGCCATTCGGGGCGAATTTCTCGCACCTTGCGCCTTGTCTGCCCCGGCTTCCTCGCCTAGAACACGCCCCGACCGCAGGGCCGATTCCGGCCTGTCTTGGCGCCTGGAGAGGTGGCAGAGTGGTTGAATGCACCGCACTCGAAATGCGGCATAGGTGCAAGCCTATCGGGGGTTCGAATCCCTCCCTCTCCGCCAGCTTCTCGAAAACATCCGATAGACTAGCCTCTTGTTTTGCTCATTGCGCCGCGTGTTCCACGAGCTTGAAGCGCTTACTGACCGGGGTCGAGGTTCATTCGACGATTTGAGCCGACGACACGGCGTTTGTGGTCGCCTTGCTGACTCGAAATGAGCCTTGCGGAATCGCCGGTCAGGAACACGACGTCCATATCGTGTCTGGACAACTGATCGCGTGCGAAGCCGACGAAGCGCAAGGCTGGCGCAATCGATCATCAATTGTCAGCGCAAAATGAGTCGGTGAATGTGAAGTAGCTCACCAGAAGTTGCCAACGCCAGGTCTATTCTGCAGGGGCGGTGGTGTCGGTGGTTCGAGTGAGGAGTTCGAATGTCCACCAGGAAGCCACTACCTGGCAGGAAGCCACTGCCTGGCTTCGAAGACCGGGCGCCGAGAGATCGCTATTGCGATCTGATTCTGACCGGGGGCGTCACGAGTTCGATTGCCTATCCGGCAGCCATATTCACGCTGGCCTCCGTCTATCGTTTCAACAGCATCGGCGGAGCGTCGTCAGGTGCCGGCGCAGCAGCGTTGGCCGCCGCCGCCGAATACCGGCGTCGGCACGGTTCGTCGGACGGTTTCCGGATCATGCTGGAGCGCACCGCGGCCGTCGCCGACGAATTGGAAGGCGGCAAGACTCGACTCGAATGGCTTTTCCAGCCCGAGAAGGAGAACAGGCATCTGTTCGATGCGCTGTTACCCGGCTTCGCCAGGCCAGACCGCAAACTGGCTACATTGGCAGTCGGGGTGGTGTGCGCCTATACGAGGTCGTGGATCGTCCTCATCTGGATCGCCCTCGCGATCATCTGGTTCATCGCGCTCGCGGACGCCGTGCAAGGCGACATTGACTGGTTGTTCGCCTTCCTGATCGGCATCAGCGCGACGATGCTCTCCCTTATTTTGATTGCGGTTGCGGTGTTCGCGTTGGTTGTACGCGACCTCCGCCGCATGGTGCGGCACGACTATGGCTTGTGTAGCGGCTCGGGGCAGTCGCCACATCCGCCGCTAACAGACTGGCTGCACGGTCTGATCCAGGTGATTGCCGGCCGCGAGACGGATGACGACCCGTTGACCTTCGCGGACTTGGCGAACGCGCCGGGCTCGCCGCAGGAAACGCTGAACGACCCCTGCCCGGGGGCCAGTTCGATCAACCTGCAAATGTTCACAGCCAACGTGACTCACGGGCGGCCATACGTCTTTCCGCTGAAAGAGGACGGCGGAGCGGACGACCCCCTGCTCTACTTCCGCGCGAGCGAGATGCGCAAACTGTTTCCCAAGAAAGTCGTCGAATACATGATGGCAGACCCCGTTACGGGGGAAGAGAACTTGTACAGGGGGGCGGCCAAGCCGGCGCGGGTCGAAGTCGCTCCAGGCGGCCTGCTTCGTCGTGCGGTTCGCTGGTTCGTGTCGCTCGTTCGGCCGCCGCTCGCGGAGAGCGCGGAGGAGCCATTGTATCTGCTGCCGAGGGAGCACCTCCCGATCCTGGTGGCCGCCCGCATGAGCATCAGCTTTCCAGTTCTATTCCAGGCGGTGCCGCTTTGGAGTCTCGACGAACGGGGCGAGCAATCCGTGTTCAGACGCTGCCTCTTTTGCGACGGCGGCATCTGTTCGACCTTCCCGATTCATCTCTTCGACAGCCCTATCCCTTCCTGGCCCACCTTCGGCATCGCACTGCATGAGCTTCCCAGACGCGCGAAAACGAAGGAAGGCGCAGCAGGCGCCTGGTTCGCTCCGTTGGAAGATGAGGAACGAAGATCCGGTGCTGTGTGGCTGCCGGAAGACCATCTCCAAGGCGGGCAGGATCAATGGAACGAGTTCGAGACTGAGCGCAAGGTGTTCGAAAGGTTGGCCGGCTTCTTCAGCGCGATTGTCTCGACGGCGACGAACTGGAACGACGCGACGCTGGCCCGCCTGCCGGGGGTACGCGAACGGGTCGCGCGGGTGGGGCTGCCTCCTGGCATCGGTGGCCTGAACATCCGGATGACCGGCGACCAGATCAGGGATTTGGCCGAGCTGGGGCGCGCGGCGGCGCTCAAGCTGCTCAAGCGGTATGCTCTCCCGGCGGCGCGGCCTTGTGGCGAGCCGTCCGACGGCTGGAACGAGCATCGATGGGTGCGGCTCAATGTGCTGCGGGACAGCCTTTCGCGGAGCCTTGCCGGGCTGACCTGGGCGGCGTCGCAAGGACAGCATGGCAAGCCGCTTCGCGATTTGATCCGCCAGGCAATCGACGAACCGGTGCTGAAGAGCGAAAATAATGAACCGGCGCTGAAGAAGGAAGATGAGAAGAAGGAAGATGATGAGCCGGTGCGGAAGCACAACAATTTGCAACTGCTTGCGGCCCAAGCGGCCGCATTGGAGGGAGCGCTAGATGCGCTGATGCAGGCGGAGCGCGCGTTGAACATGCTCACAGTCGGGCAGCCTTATAGGCCCTCGCCAAGGCCGGTCATGCGGGTGCGCCCGCCACTCTAGCGAACTCAATTGCAAGGTCAGGGAATGAGGGGAACCGCCATGCCGATTGATGTACAGAGCAAATCGAAGAGCCTCTTGGGCGTCAGCGACCTCACCCTAGCTGCAACCATCAGGCCCGGGCTGATCCCAGCACTGGACTCGCGCAGCTACGAAAGCCGGCTGCGGCTGCTGTTGAAGACGCTGAATGCCCTGCGCGTTTCATCGCTGGAGGCGGAGCCGACCCCACTGATCGCTGATGCGGTCGACCGGATACGGGCGATCCACTCCTTTCGCCTTGCGATTGTCGGAGAGGAGCCACCAAAGCGGCTGCTGCTTGCGGTCGCATTCGACGGCGGGTGGGAGCCCTACATGCGCCGCATTTGGCGCGATCTCGGGCCGCTTCTGGACGTGATCTTCTGCAACTGCGAAGGCTATCTGGACTCCTACAATCACAGCTTCCCCGCCTACGCGAACTGGGTCCGCTCGGCGCAGGTCGAGACCGGGTTCTTCTACAACGCCAGTTCGCTGACCGTGAACGATCTGCACTATCTTCGGAGCAAGGTCGCGACCGACCTCAATCAACCGAACAATGAGCAACAGCACATCGGTGCGGCCCCGCGAAAGGAAGCTGACCGGGAAGAAATTTTCAAGCAGGCGCTACCGGCCCTGACCGCGCTCTATCGGCTGACCGACATGTATCCGCCGCCTCCGGGTGCGAACGACGACGACTTCCTGCTGCGCGCCGCAAGGCATTTGTTGGGCAATCGCGCCGAGTGTCTCATCAGCACAGATCCGGATAAAGGGCGCAACCCGACTGAGCGAGCAGCGCTGCGTTGGTTCTCCAAACCCAAGGCGCGCCCTGTCCAAAACCCCGCGAGAGTGGAATGGGACCCCTGCAAGAATCCCCTGAGGATCCAAGGCGGCATTGTCAAACCTTACGAGGATGCCACGCATGCATGCCTCCTGCTGGTCAAGCTCAAGGATTCCGCGGCAGCGCGCGACATGCTCGAATACCTTGAGCCGAAAATAAAGGACACCAGCACCGCCGCAGCCCGCAAGGCGGCGACAGCGACGCCGTTCGTTAACCTCGGATTCACCGCCCAGGGACTCACGCGCGCGGGGATGCAGAAGGGCACCTTCGACCTGCTGCCATACGAGTTTCGCGAGGGTATGGCAGCGCGGGCCAGCATTCTCGGCGATGTGCGCGACAACCATCCTGGCAACTGGTCCCTCCCGGAGCGCAACTGGCCGGAGCCGCCACAGGGCGAGCCCGAGCGCGTGGAGTTGTCGTCGGTCCATGCGATCATCCAGTACACGTGCAAGGGTCCGTCGGACGAATGGCAGGAGTTCACCCGCGACAGCCATCCTTTGTGGGGCGCGGTCAGTCAATTCGACCGCAAGCTTTCCGGCAAAGGCGTGCAGATCCTTTCGGTCCAGTGCATGCGGCGCCTGGCCGGCTCGGGAAGCGGGCCTTCGCGGGACCACTTTGGCTTTGTGGACGGCATCAGCCAGCCCACCCTCGAAGCGGCTTCGCAAGCGTCATTCTACTCAGACGAAGCCGTGCCTGGGGATCTGCTGCTCGGTTACAGGAACTCACTCGGCGATCCGCCGCTCAACGGCGAGCTGTGGGATGACAGCACCTTTCTGGTGGTGCGCAAGCTCAAGCAGGAGGTGGGGGTCCTGCGTGACGTGCTGAAAAAGAGCGAATTAAAGCCGGAGGACGCGATAGCGAAGTTCATGGGTCGCGGGGTCGACGGAAAAGCTTTGATTCAAGGCGAGGTCGAGGGCAACGACTTCAGCTATGCGAGTGATCCCAATGGAAAGGCATGCCCGTTCCAAGCCCATATTCGACGCGCCAATCCTCGCGACCTTCGGGACGATGACAAGCGTTCCGTACCCCGCATCGTGCGACGCGGCATGTCCTATGGCCCACGATTCGAAGAGAAATCGGACGCCGAGCGCGGGCTGTTCTTCATGGCGTACAACGCCTCGATCGCGGAGCAGTTCGAGGTCATCCAGGGGTGGCTGAGCGGCAGCAACAGCAGCAATCCCGACAGCTACTCGGCTCTGCGCGATCCGTTTCTCGGCGTGCCGCAGGACGGCGATCCGCACCGCTTCGTTTTTTACGATGACAGTGGCAAGGAGAAGGTGGTGGAGCTGCCGCCGGACAAGCCGATCGTCAAGCTGGAATGGGGTCTCTACGCCTTCGTACCTTCGATCAAGGCGATCGCCGAACTCAAGGAGATCGCAGACGTGGCAGCAAAGACCGAGAAGGGCACGGACGACCATCATCGCAAGAAGAAGGAGGACCAGCGCGCCTTGCGGCTCGCCATGCAGGCGCGCAAAGGCGAGGAGATCATCACCAAACTCCAGCTCGTCGAACAGCACAAGGGGTTCGATTCGGCCGCGGAGCAATGGAAGATTGCGCTCGAGGACATAAGCGCACGCATGTCGGGCGCCAGCCAGGCGGTGTGGGCGGCAATACGGGAGTTGCACGGCGGGGTGCTGCGGACACCATATGGGGTGTTGGTGTGCAGCAAAAAGTTAGTGAACGACGTCTTCCGTAACAAGAGATCGTACTACACGGTGACGGGGTATGCTGAGCGCATGCGCGCGTCCTTCGGCGAGATCTATCTCGGTAAGGACGATGATGAACTGCCCACCTCGAAGTACCGCGCCGAGGCTTGCCCGGCCAACAAAGCGATCATGAAAGTCACCGTTCGGGACGCCTTCGAAAGCGCCCTTAAACATACCCAGGATACCCTGGAGCGCATCGTCCCGCCCAACACCGAGGTAAAATTGGAGGTGAAGGATATCGTCGACGACATTCTGGCGCATATCAGCAACGAATGGTTTGGCGTGCCCGACGGCAAGTATGTGGCCTTTGGCGGCTGGCATTGGCGACGCGATTTTCCGACCTGCCCAGGCCACTTCCACTCGCCGTCACGATATATGTTCCAGCCCAACCCTGGCCCTCAGGCGACCTTGGTGGGCCAGCAGCACGGCAAGGAATTGTTCAATGCAGTCCGCCAGCTCCTCGACGCGCAACGCAATTTCTTGTTCGAGATGATGTATGGCGGGAGAGGGATACTCGGAAAAGCGTTGTTCGACGCGTTCTCCAAGGATCAGGCGCAGCTGACGAGCACGCTGATCGGCGTGATGATGGGATTTCTTCCCACTGTCGACGGCAATATCCGTGGAGCGCTCTACGAGTGGGTCAACGACCGCTCGCTTTGGGACTATCAGCTCGACTATCTGACCGATAAGACCGAAGACCCGTTGAAGAAAGCCTGTCGGGTCCTGAGGTGGCCGTTGGAACGAACCCTCCTGTTGCGACCGGTTCCGGAGCTTGTGTGGCGCACCGCGCTTGAGCGGCATTCTCTGGGGCAAGTCGAAGTCCGTCCAGGGGACAGGATAGTCGTGAGCATCGTCTCAGCCACACACGAATGCCTGATCAAAGACCATCGCGGCCGCTACCTGATCTTTGGCGGCAAGCGCAGCAAAAAAGACCACCCCACCCACGCCTGCCCGGGCTACAAGATGGCCATCGGCGTTATGCTCGGCATGTTGGCCGGATTGCTGGAATTCACGCAGCTGCGGCCGACCATGTCGCCACTGCAACTGGCCGTGAGCCTACGTAAGGGCGACCGGCGCAGGGAGGGACCGCGCGATTGCCGCCCCAATACCTCCCGTTTTCTCCGCCAAACTTCTACGCTCGCACGCATGGGCAAAAAGATATAAAGTTCGTGTCACTCAACTTTTCGACGAGCCGGCTGAAAAGACCGGTGACGCCCTGCCTGCTCTTACTGCCGAGGTGATGAGTTCGGAACTGCCGTCCCAAAAGGAAGCCCTTTACGTGGCACGGTGAGCGACATGACTAATCGAAGACAGGAAGAAGCAAGATCACAGCGCAGATATCTTGCAATCCTCTTTTCGGATTTGTCAGATTCTGCCCGCCTCGCTGCCAGTATGGAAGCCGAAGAATTTTCGGATTTGCTGAGTCACCTCTGGCGCGCCTACGAAGACATCATCCCAAGGCATGGCGGAACAATTGTTCAGATCCGGGGAGATGGCTTGCTGGCAAGCTTCGGCTATCCGGAAACACATGAGGACGATGGACGTCGAGCGACCGAGGCAGCACTTGATCTTCACGAATTCGTTCGAAGAATTCCGCTTGACCTCTCGCCCCGCGCTTTGCCGCCTCTGCACCTGCATACAGGAATTCACTCAGGCCTGGTACTTCTTGCCGGCGGCGATGATCTTCACGGAAGACTTGATCTGCTAGGCAACACCGTAAATGTTGCAGCGCGCCTTTCCGATGTTGCGCAAAGCGACGAGATCTTAGTCAGCGAAGAAACGCTAGGCGCTGAAAGCCATTTCTACGAGACTACGCCCAGGCGATCCCTTAGCCTCCAAGGGATAATCCAGCCGATCGCGGTCTACGGAATCCTCGGTCGCACTGGCGTCGGCACACGATTCCAAGCCAGATCGATGCGGGGGCTAACATCCTTTATAGGCCGCCAAACCGAACTACAGGCTTTGAAGGGGAGCCTCTACGACATAATAAAAGGGAAGCCGCAGTATGTTGCGATCGTCGCACCTGCGGGTATGGGAAAGACCCGGCTCGTCGAGGAATTTCTCCGCGGTCCGGCAAATTCCGATTGCCAGATACTGCGAGGCTACTGCGAAAGTTATCTAAGCGCCGAGCCCTTGCAGCCATTTCTCCAGATTCTCCGGTCGTTGTTGGGCCTGGACCATGCAATGACGACTGCGCGCGCCGCTGAGGTACTTGAGAAAGCGCTCGCAGAGATCGATCCAGATCTTCTCAAGTATCGGCTTGAGTTCCTGCGCGCTCTTTCGCTGGATTCCGTGAACAGTCAATTGGAATCGCGCAACGTCGCTCCGGAAAACACAATTGCCGCAATATGCAAGCTTTTCGATGTCTTGGTCGCCTCGAAACCCGTGGTGCTGTTCATCGACGATTGGCAGTGGGCAGATATCGCGTCGCGTCAGGTGCTCGAAGCAATAAGACGCGGTGATAATCGAACATTGTTCGTGCTCGTCGCAAGCCGCGAACTTGGGGATGGCAATGTGGCAGTCGCTGGCGCGACCATCTTGACTCTTGCGCCTTTCAGCGCCGACGAAGCAGAGGAAATCATTCGTCAATTGCTTCCTGGAAGCAATCCTTTCACCGTTACAAGGATCAGGGAGCTCTCGGGTGGCAATCCGTTATTTATCGAGGAGCTATGCCACTCCGTCGCTCACGACAGTCCGGATCACCACCGCATTGGCCGCATTCACAGCGGCGAGGCATGGTTGGACAAGCTGATAGAATCCCGTGTCGAACGATTGAAGCCCGAGCAGATTGATCTGGTTCGCACGGCAGCCGTTATTGGCAATGTCATTCCCACTTGGCTGCTCGAAAAGCTCACTGGCTGTGGCGAAAGTCATCCACTTGTCGCGACGCTCGCTGCACAAGATCTCATTTTTCCTGGCGAGCAACCGGGAACCCTTCGATTCAAGCACGGCATTGCGCGGGACGTGATCTACGACTCAGTCGGTCTGCGTCAGCGCAATGCGTTGCACAAAAGGATTGCTGACACGCTGAGAGAATACGGACCGTCGGGTATGCAAGAAGAAGCCTGGGAGCTGCTTGCTTATCACTACGGCGCATGCGGGCAGGTGGTCGAGGCCGCTCAGTACGCCGAGGCCGCGGGAGATAAAGCCGCCGCAGCCTCAGCTTTAGACCGTGCCCAAATCCAATACGCCGCTGCTCTTACCGCTCTGGATCCGGATGCATCCCAGGAAAACTACGAACGCTGGATTTCTATAGTGCAACGCTTGGCTTTAGCGTGCGTGTTTGACCCGTCGAGGGACCAACTTGAGTTTCTGCGACGTGCGGTTGTCCTTGCGACGGCTCATAATGATCAGCGCGCGCTTGCGCGGGCCGAGTATTGGGTGGGATATGTCAACTACGCGCTAGGGGAACTGGCTCGTGCCACACGCCATCTTGAAGCCGCGCTCGCACACGCCTCGGTCGTCGGCGACGAGCCACTTGCTGTGCAAATTCGAGCAGTACTGGGGCAGGCCTGCGCGGCAGCCGGGGAGTACGACAAGTCCCTCGTGTTGCTTGACGAGGCAATCTCGATAAAGCGCCAGTTCCGCAAAAGCGGCCGGCTCCCCGTTGCACTCGCTTTTTCGTTGGCTTGCAAAGCATCGGTGCTTGGTGACCGCGGGCTGTTCGAACAGGCGCATGCGTGTTTCGAGGAAGCCCTGGCCGCAGTTCAAAACTCAGGCCATGAGGTTGAGGGTTCGATTTTATGTTTGGAAAGCGCCGTCAACTTGTGGCAGGGCCGCTGGGAGGACGCGCGAGCATCTGCGATTAAGGGCCAATATGTCGCGGAGCGGGTGAAGAGCCTCTATTTGTATGCGCAGAGCCTTTCATTGTGCGGATATGCGAGTTGGATGACGCAACGATCCCAAAAATCATTGCAGGCGATCGTAGATGCCACGTCATGGCTGGAGAACCGCAATCGAGGACTGTTTGTCTCACTGAATCATGGTTGGTTGGCAGATTGTTTGGTTGAAAACGAACGATGGCAGCAGGCGAGGCGCCACGCGGCGCGTGCGCTGTTGCGTAGTCGGCGGCATGACCCGTTGGGCGAAGCCATGGCTTACCGCGCGATGGCTCGCGCCTCGGCTGCTGGACATGGCCGGGCTTCGCCGGAAAAATATCTCGCTCTGGCGATGAAGAACGCTCTTGCCAGAGGAGCGCGCCATGAGATTGCGGTCACGCAGCTCTGCGACGCCGAGATACGCGTTGCTCGCGGAGAACACGAGCACATAGCCGAACTGCTGGACCAGGCAGAGAGCCTGTTTGAGGCAATGGGGATGTCCTGGCACATCGAAGCAGCCCGTAATTTGCGTCGACGATCAAAGTGAGCGGCAACTTCATGTGCTGGATGACATGCCTTCAACGCGAACGATGGCTCGCACTCTTTTCGAAATTGATTGATCAGAATCAAACTCCGGATTTCACATCTGGTTCGATGTGGTGGTATCGGCGATCGGGATAGATGCTCTTGACCGAGGTCAAATCGGCGCTCTCTCAATGGCAGCCAATGAACTTCGCCAGATCACAGCGCTGCGCGCTTGGGTGTAGCGTCCACTGTCGTCGGCCGCGGTATGATTAATTCGCCATCTCACAGACCCGCCTGCCTTCATCCCGCCCCGTTATTTCTGCGACCTTGCCGTCGACGATGTGGATGCGGCGGTCGGCGCGCGCGGCCAGGGCGGGATCGTGGGTCACCACGATGACGGTCTGGCCATTGTCGGCGATGTCGCGAAGGATCGAAAACACCTGCTCCGTCGATTTTGTATCGAGCGCGCCCGTCGGCTCGTCGGCGACGATGATCTCCGGGCGGTTGGCGAGCGCGCGGGCGATGGCGACGCGCTGGCGCTGGCCGCCGGAGAGCTGGTTGGGGCGCTTGTTGGCGTGCTCGGCTAGCCCAAGCGAACCGAGTAGGGCAAGGCCGCGTTCGTGCATCTCGGCCTCGCCCATCTTGCCGGCGGCGCGCATCGGCAGCAGCACATTGTCGAGCGAGGTGAATTCCGGCAGCAGGAAATGAAACTGGAACACGAAGCCGCATTTGGTCAGGCGGACATCGGCCCGTTCCGATTCCGACAGTTTCGAGGTCGGTTGCCCGCAGATCATGACTTCGCCTTCGCTGGGCGCATCGAGCAGGCCGAGGAGGTAGAGCAGGGACGACTTGCCCGATCCGGACGGTCCGGTGATAGCGACGAATTCGCCCCTGTTCACCGCAAGGTCGATGCCGTTGACGAGCGTGTGCGCTACATCGCCCTCGATCCGGCGAACCAGCTCCACCGCTTGCAAAGCGACTTCGGTCATGATGCTCCCCTGATGATTTCGACGGGATGCACGCAAGTTGCCTTGCGCGCCGGGAAATAGGCCGCGCCTGCGCAGCAGAGAAGGGATATGCCGCCGACGACCACATAGTGCATTGCCGAGTAGTAGATCGACAGCGGAACAGTGGTGCCCGTCAGCGGATTGAAGATCGTGATCATCGACCAGCCGTAGCAGAGCAGGTAGCCGAGGACCCACCCGAACAGGATGCCGACCAGGCCGATGATGGCGGCTTCGATGATGAAAATCCGTCGCACCGCATACTCGCGCATCCCCAGCGACTTCATGATGGCGATGTCCTGGCGCTTCTCGTGCGTGATCGTCGAGATGATGTTGTAGGTGGCAAAGGACGATGTCAGCAGCATCGCACCCATCACCGTGAGCACGATGAAATCGCGCACGGTAAAGGATGACAGCAGGTCGGCATTGGCTTCCTGCCAGGACACCGACTTGTAGCCGGTCTGTGCTTCGACCTGGGCGGCGACCTTCTGCGCCAACATGGGATCGTTCAACCGCAGCCGGAGCTGATTGACGACTCCGTTTTGTCCCATCATGACCTGCGCCGGCCCCATTAACGAATAGATATGGCTCTCATCGACGCGCTTCAGGCCGGAGCGATACAGCCCTGACACCGTAGAGTTCAATTGAATGCCCTGGCCGCCGATCAAGAGCACGGTGTCGCCGGATTTTACGCCGATTTTTTCGGCCAAAGCCTCGCCCATGATGATGCCGTTCGGCGCACGTGAAAGGTCATCGATCTTTCCCTCACGCATTTGCGAGGCGAGTTTCGAGACCTGAACCTCGCGGCGGGGGTCGATGCCGGTCAAGGTGATGCCAATGCGCGCGCCGCCGTGATTGACGATCGCGGTAGTCTTCGCCGAGGGAGCGACGTCTCCTGGTATCCAGGAGCGCAGCGAACTCATCACGGTCTCAGGATATTTGATGCCGGGGCGCTTGCCGACATTGGCGATGTCGGACATCTGGACCGCGCCATATTCCTGCTCGGCCGGCTGCGTCGGCACCGAGCGCCGCTCATCCTCGATCGTAATATGCGGCATGGTGTCGACGAGCTGCCGCAGGAAGTCGAGCTGAGAGCCCTGCATCAGGCCCGCCATCATGATGGTGAAACCGACGCCCATGGCCACGCCCGCCATGCCGACGAGGGTCTGCCGCACCCGGGTGCTGACATGCGTCCATGCGATGTTGAACAGGAGCTTCACGGGCGGCTACCGGCTGTTGCTGATGAGGTTGCGGCGCGCGTCGTTGACGACGGAATCGATGTGGGCGGTCATCGCCGCCGAAATCACCGCGTCATCCGGGTCTGAACGAACTGGGCTGGCCGATGCGACCATGGTGGCCTCAGGCGTTGCGATAGGCTGATCGACCGGTTCGCTCGCGGGCGCCGGCTCCGCTGCCCGGGTCACGCTGCTGTCGATGCGAATTCTCGCGCCGTCCGCGAGATCAATTCGCGCGGGCGAAAGCACTGACGTGCCCTTGGAAACCTCGCCGATGATCTCGACGTTGCGATTGCCGCGGATACCGACTTTTACCGGCACACGCCTGATCCGGCCGTCGTCGATCGTCTGAACCGCATCGCCTGTGATAGCCTCGGCCGGCACGACGACCGCCGCCTGCTTTTCGCGGAAGATGATGTTAGCTTCGACCGACATGCCGATGCGCAGCGGCGTATCCTGCGGCAGCCGCAGATAGACGCGGAAAGTCTTGCGGGTCGGGTCGCCCTTAGGCGTAATCTGGGAGACGTTGGCGCGCAGCGCCTTGCCGGGAAAGGCCTCGCTGCGCAGAAAGGCCTTCTGTCCGGCGGCGATGCGGTTGATCTCCTCCTCGTTGATTTCGGCAACGACCTGCATCGGGGCAGGCGGTCCCACCCAGAACAGGACGTCGGTGGGACCGGCGATCTCGCCGACTTCACCGTCGCGCCGCAGCACCATGCCGTCGAGCGGCGCTCGCAGCACCAGCGAGTCGAGCCGCACCTTCTGCGCTGCGATCCGCGATTTTGCATCTTCGAGCTTGGTCCAGCGCTGCTCGTATTCGGTGCGTGCGGCGTCGTTCTTGTCGCGATCCTTTTCGGCGCGCGCCAGATCACGTTCGAGCTGGCCGCGATTGATTTCCATCTGCTCGAGCGCGCTGCGCTCCTCGGCGTCGTCCTGGCGGCCGAGGATCTGGCCGGCCTTGACCACCTGTCCCTCGCATCGGCACAGCTCGACCAGCCGGCGGCGCTGCAACGGTACTACCTTAGCCCAGCGCTCGGGCTCGACGGTGCCCGTTCCGTAAACGGCTTCGGAAACCGGCGCGAGGCTCGCGATGCTGGTGGTCACCAGCGGTGGATGAATGAAGCGGGAATAAGCGTAATAGCCGGCGCCTGCGGCCGCGATGGCCAGAATGCCGGTTGCGACGAAATGCTTCAGTTTCATGGCGTGCCCCGTTGCTCAGAAGCCAAACCGCTTGCGCAAGCCTGATGGAACCTGGTCCATCAGATCGCGCACGTCGTCTCTTTTCGCGCTCTTCGCCGGCGGCGCCGACGCGACCTTGGGAGAAGCAGGCAATACCGTGACGTTGGACGGCGCCTGTTGCGCCACCACGGGCGCTGACGTTGCGGCGGGCGCCGGCTGCACGACGGCAGGGGCAGGCGGGGGCGCGGCCGGCGCGGGTTGATCCGACTCGCTGTCCGCAGCCCTTTCAATATTCGATGCCTTGATTGCGCCGGAGATCCGAGCGGCACGCCAGGCCCTTGCAGCGACGACGGCATGGCCGATCTCATCGCTCGTCATCTTCTTCATCAGCAGCGACATCAGTTGCCGCG
Organism: Bradyrhizobium hereditatis; assembly: GCF_020329435.1. Lineage (GTDB taxonomy): Bacteria > Pseudomonadota > Alphaproteobacteria > Rhizobiales > Xanthobacteraceae > Bradyrhizobium > Bradyrhizobium hereditatis. Next base: position 189,296 of record NZ_JAGKJK010000014.1, read on the forward strand.
CGCCGTCGCGATACTCCTCAACCTTGCTCGCCGACGCGACGATGTGGGCCCAGCTATAGGCCTTCACATTGTCCTTCGTTGTGCCGCGCCCAGTGGCGTAAAGGCCGGCAACGATCAGCATCGCGTGCGGATGTCCCTGATTAGCGGCGCTCAGGAACCAGCGAAATGCCTCTCCGTCGCTGCGCGGCCGGCCGACGCCTGCAGAATGGAGAGCACCGAGATAGAACTGGGCATCATCATCGCCGGCTTGCGCTGACTGCTCGTAGCGATTGGCCATTTCCCGATCGGAGGTCGGACTGGCAAGCGCGGTGCGGAAGTCGATCAACACAGCGAGGCAGGCAAGCACGACAGCGGCTTGCTTCATGGCCTGCCGAATCGCGTAACGAAATTCCGGCCGCAAAGATCGGTTTGAGATCGGGTTGATCGATCGGTAATTTGGGATGCGCCGCATGGTCCACGCTTTCAGCTTTGTTTGTTCATGCCGGAAAGGCGTCGAGCGGCGGGTGCGGGAAGTCTCTCCACAGCGCCTCTCGCGAACAGGACCTTAGCCCAGCCCGGCGCCGAAAAATGTGCGACCCATCACATTCCGGCTCGCTGCGGCTGAACCCATCAAGACAATGTGTCGACGCTGCGCTGATTACGATTTGAGACCGCTCGGATCGTCGACATTGGCAAGGTCGCCAAGATCTATATCTTCCCAAGCCATCGCTTGTCCGAACTCCTGATCGATATGGAATGCCTCGCGCTGGTCATTCGCAGGGCCTCGCGCAACTGCGGATCGGCCACGTTGCCGCCGATGCAGGCAGCCATGAAGGTGACGAGGTCGCGCGGGTGGAGAACATCTGTCCGGTGCCCGGAAAAGCGAAATAGCTCTGCTGGTTTCCGGGAGGGCCGATCGGCGTGCCCTGATCGGAGTAACCCTGGACGGTTTTCCGCAGTAGCTCGGGCGGCATGATCGCGCGGTTGTCCCGCCCGCGTTCGGGGATCAGCGTCGAATGCATGCCGAGCGGCGTCAGGATACGGCTTTCGACAAGTTGTCCGATCGGAACTCTATAGCGACGCTCGAGGGCGAGCTGGGAGCAGGGTGTAGCCTGCATGAGTATAGATAAAATTCGCCCGAGCCTTGCGCCCGGGCGAATTCTCTCCATGGCGAGATCAGTAGCGGTAGCAGACGTTGACCATGCCGTAGGGGGTCCATTTCCAGCAGCTGTTGTACACGAAGAGATGGCGATGGTGGTGATGATGGCCGTGCCAGAAATGACCATGGCCATGTCCGTGATGACCGTGGTGTCCATGATGGCCATGGTGACCATGTCCGTGATGGCCGTGTCCGTGGCCGCGACCGCCTGCGAAAGCCTGGCTTGGGATCATCAGAGATGTCGCGGCCAGCGCCAGAGCGCCGATCGCGGCCGGAATGATCTTCTTGATGCTAGTCATCGAATATCTCCTGGGTGTGCAGCGCGGGGATCGCCCTGCCTTGCCGCAACCCTAGAGGCGCCCCTTGCGATACGATGTGATCAATGTCACCCAGGCGATGTGAACCGATTCTCATGCGCGGTCCGATAGTTTGTTGAATGGCCACGCTTGAGCGCACGATATTGAGGCGATCACCATGCCCATCGGCGAACTCTTCATCCTCGGCTTCTTCGGCAAGATCATCCCGGATTGGTTGAAGGCGTTCGCGGCGAGCTATGGTCTCGGCGGCGTGATTCTGTTCGACTATTCCTGCCGGACGCAGGCCTACGACAACAACATCGAATCGCCGGAACAGGTACAGCGCCTTTGCGCGGAGATATCAGCGCTGCCTTCCGCGCCGATGGTATTCATCGACCAGGAAGGCGGGCTGGTGCGGCGGCTGAAAGACAGCCGCGGCTTTGCGCCCTTGCCGAGCGCAAAGGAATTCAATCTTCTTGCGCCTGATCAGAAGCGCTCGATCCTCGCCGCGAGTTTTGCCGAGATGCGGCAACTCGGCATCCACTATGATTTCGCGCCTGTCATCGATGTCGACTACAATCCCGACAATCCGAACATCGGCAAGATCAAGCGCTCCTACTCGGCCGATATCGCCGAAGTGGAAGCCAATGCGGTGCTCGCAAGCGAGGTGGCGCGGGCGCAACGCATCGGCCTTTGCCTGAAACATTTCCCCGGCATCGGTGGCGCGGTTGTGGATTCGCATCAGGAATTCATGGATATTTCCGGTGTGCTACCGCCTGAGCAGGAAGAACTCTTCTACTCACTCGCACCAAAGATGTTCGGCAATGCGGCACTCGTCAGCCATGCCATTGTCAGGCAATGGGACGAACGTCCGATGACGTTGTCTGCGGTGGGGCTAAGCCGTTTGCGCAGCCGCCTTCCGGATACGCTCCTGATCACCGACGACATGCAGATGCGGGGCTTGCAGAAGGCGCTCGGCACGCGCGAGGCCAGCCTGCAATCGCTGCAAGCGGGCATGGACATGCTTTGCATCGGCAACAACCTGTTCGATCAGGAACAGGAGATGGCCGGAACGGCTGAATACATCCTGGAAAACCTGCGCGACGGAATCCTGTCCGGTTCGGCAATCGAGCAATCCATCGCGCGGGTAGGGGAGCGGAAGGCGCTCCTTGCGGCCTGACGTCTACTGCTGCTGAGACTTCTCGTGCGCGGCGACGCCGATCGGGTCGCCGTCGGGGCAAAAGAGAACGCGGGCTGGTTGAGACATATTAACAAACCAAATGGTGCTACCGTGAAAGTACGGTAGTAACTCGCTACTGAATTTACCTTTGGATCGTGCAATTCGCTCAGAAAGAGTCAGCTCCGAGCCCCGATTTACCGGGATTTATGGCCCATTTTGACAACAAGCAGACCAGCCTCTCCGTATTCTTACCGGTGGGGAAATTAACCATGAAAGAGCGGGGGCCAGATAAAATAGTTATATGTCAAAAAACGACCAAAGCGCCGCTGATTCGCACTTCACGAAGTGGATGGAAAGCATCACGCCTCTGGAAGAGAATCCTGAGATCGTCCAGCTGTCCGCTGCGCGCTCGCGTGCCGCGGAAGAGGCGGGCGCCGCAATTGCCCGGCAGTTGAACGGCCCGCTGACGGCGCTCCTGCTCTACATGAACGAGATCAAGCAGCACAGCCACCAGTTTTCGCAGGCGCCCGGCAACCGGCTCTACCTGCAACAGGTGGTCGAGAACGCGCTTCAGCAAACCGAACGGATTTGCGCTTTGGTGAAGCAGATGTCGGACGGCTATCCGGCATCGGGCTCGGACGTTTGCAAGCAAGCAGGAGAAGGCCATGTCAGCCGCATTGCGGACGGCGCCCGCAGGTCGGGCCTGACGCTCACCCCCGAATCCGGACGGAAGCCGCTCACCAAACGCGAGCGCGAGGTGTTGAGCCTGATCAGCGAGGGTTGCTCGAACAAGCAGGGCGCGTTGCGGATGAATATCAGCCCGAGGACATTCGAGAGCCACCGCGCCGAGGCTATGCGCAAGCTCGGCGCCCGAAATACCGCGGATCTGGTGCGCAAGGCGCTGCTGCAGCCTGCCTGATTTTTCTGAAGCAATCGCCTGCGAAGCATGGCCGGGCGCGCAGCCTCAAATCGTCGATGTGCCTGATACAGAAAGGGCGGACGAATCCGCTGGATCGTTCGTCCCGCGCTTCAGCAGAAATCTTCCGCGAAGGAACGAGCGCGCGATGCGGGCCGCATCGAAAGCGCCGGCCTGGGCTGTTCCGGAATGATCGTGATGGTCCAGGCGGTCGGGATGCTCGATTTGTTTTCGACGATCGATCGAACATGGCCGGTGACCACTGATCCGGCGGAACGCACGGTTGCGGTCCTGCCGTTGAACTGGGCGATACGGAAACGCCGCACTTCCTTCTGATCGCTCGTTTCAAACGTGAACATGAGGGCACTCCCTTGGTCCACGCAATTATCCGTCAGTCAACGTTATCCGGAAGTGAAAATCTCAAACCGTAGAAGTACGGCTAAGTCGCATCTGCAGCGCGAATCGAAGCGCCCGCTGAGCGGAGTCCTCGGGAGGTTTGCCGAGATGTCCGTAGTGACGAGGGCGAGCGGACGCGCCCGATCTGGACGATGACCGGCGCAGTGTCAGCCGGCTGCGTCCGGAAACACCGCTTCCATCTTGGTCCTCAGGGTCGCGGCGTTGAACGGCTTGACGATGTAATTGTTGACGCCGGCTTTCTTCGCGGCGATTACGTTTTCAGTCTTGGATTCCGCCGTGATCATGATGAAAGGCGTCTTGGAGAATTCCGGGCTCGCCCGGACTTCCTTGAGCAGATCGTAGCCGGTCATCGGCTCCATGTTCCAGTCTGAGATCACGAGGCCGTATCGCTTGGTTTGCATCTTGGCGAGCGCGGCCGATCCGTCACTGGCCTCGTCGACATTCTCGAAACCGAGCTGCTTGAGAAGATTGCGGATGATGCGGATCATGGTGCTGTAGTCATCGACCACCAGGATCGGCATCGACAGATCAAAAGCCATGTTCGTACTCCGCGCAAACAGCAAGCCGCCGAACACAGGTGAATGCGCGTGGTACGCGAAAGAGCCTCGATTGCTTCTTCTCGAGCCTGCACCCGTCAGCATCGTGACAACTATCAGGGCTCGTTGAACAGCGCGTTAACTCGATGCAATCCGAAACGTCATTTGGCCGTAGTATTACGGTGAGCGTTGGGGGTGTGGCGCAATCCTGGCGCGCAACGATCATGCGACGTGTACCACAGATTCGGACCCACGATCGCTGTCGGGTCGGAGGCGATCAGGCGGCCGCGGAGTGGATGCGCGGATGCAGCAGCCGCGTGTACTGCGCCTTGACCGTCGCGTAGCACTCGCAGGACGTCTTGATCAGGCCGTCCACGTTGGTGATTTCGATATGTCCGCGGCTGTAGTGGATGAAGTTCGCCTGCTGTAGCGTGTTGGCCACCAGCGAAACGCTGTTGCGGCGAGCGCCGATCATCTGGGCCATCGCTTCCTGGGTCAGGACGATCTTGTCGCTGCCGGAAAGGTCGCGCGTATGCAGCAGGCAGCGCGCCAGCCGTGACTCCACCGTGTGCGAGGCATTGCAGCCGGCCGTCTGCTGGATCTGCGCATAGACGGCGAGGCCGTGCCGCACCAGTGCAGTACGCAACGTCGCACTCTGGTCGGCGGCACTGCGAAGCTGTTCGAGATCGATCGTCGAGGCGGCGCCGGGCACCAGCACCTCGGCGGTATTCAGCGCAACGGCGTCGCCGAGCGCGGCGAATGCACCAAAGATGCTGTCGCGGCCGATCATCGCGATCTGGACATGCTCGCCGCGCGCGAGCTTGACGACCAGCGAGATCACACCCTTGTGCGGGAGATACGCACGTTTGAGCGTTTCGTCGACCTCGACCAGCACCATGTCCTGGTTGAGATCGGCAGCGCGCAGATGCGGACGAACCAGTTCGAAGTCGTCCGCGGTCAGCGAGGACAAGAATCCATTGGGAGAACGAGGGGCTGAATCCAAGGCAGCCTCCTGCCTTACAGGCCAAACCGGTCTCTGGCGCCTAACGCGCACGATCCGAGATGCAGGATGACCCTTGCATACTTTATTGGCAAGAAAAATTGGCAAAATGGACGCACACGATCAACGCGGCATCGGAGCTTTGCGGGACTAGACCCCGCTTGGCGCCGCAGGCCGGACCCTTGTCCCAGGACGCCGGGCAGGCAGCTCTTGGCCGGGCAATTCGGGCTTCGCTCGCGCCGGCGGAGTTTGAACCGCGCGGAACCCGGGCCATATGGGCCTATCCCGTATAGCCCATATAGATAAAGAGAGTGCGTCCGACGCCGCGGCGCGGCGTTCTCATCGTCGATGACGTTCCCATGGTCTGGGCGGCTTCGAATTGATCAGGACATGCCACGAGCGCGCACCGACGATCCCAGTGGTCGCGATGTCGGGATAGCCTTTGCCAATCTCGACGCCGGTGCCGGACTTCCTGCACGTGGCCCTCGAGCCACCGCGATCGCCCGCATGCTCGGAGAGCTTCGATCTGAGCCCTCGTCTCGTCCGTTCAGACGGACTGCAGCTTATCCATTCGTTAAGCAAGCCGCGATACCGTTACCGTACCAGTACGGGTCTCACCCCGTTCCATCGAATGTGAGCCTGCGCGTTGAGGCCTTGTTAAATTCTGGCGGGTATCGATGCGAAGGTCAAAGAATTGACCTCAAACCCAGAAGGAAATAGACATGTCAGGCATTGTCCTCTCCGCGTCGGTTCGCCAGAACCTCCTCTCCCTCCAGTCGACCGCTGATCTTCTCGCGACTACGCAGTCCCGCCTCTCGACCGGCAAGAAGGTCAACACGGCTCTCGACAATCCCACCAACTATTTCACCGCCGCCTCGCTCGACAGCCGCGCCAGCGACATCAACAACCTTCTCGACAGCATCGGCAACGGCGTGCAGGTCCTGCAGGCCGCCAATACCGGCATCACCTCGCTGCAGAAGCTCGTCGACTCCGCCAAGTCTGTCGCTAATCAGGCGTTGCAGACGACGGTCGGTTACTCGACCAAGTCGTCGTTCACGTCCGTCGTGATCGACGGCGCAACGGCCGACAATCTCGTCGCCGATCAGGCGCCGACCAACGCCGCATTCACCGGTACTGTCGCTCCGCAGCGCGCTGCGTATACCAGCACTGCGGCGACTGCAGGCGCCCAGCTCTATTCGGGCGCGGCCACCAACGCGAGTGGTTCGACGCTGCTGTCGGCCCTGACCGACAACGCCGGCGCCGGCGGCGCCGCCAACGCGATCCAGGCTAACGACTCGCTGACTGTCAACGGGAAGACGATCACGTTCCAGGCGGGCGCGAATGGCCTCGTCAATACAGGCACCAACGCCTATACGCTGGGTATCGGCACCACGCTGAGCGATTTGGTCGCGGCGATCGACACCCTGTCGGGCAACGCGACCCCAGCCAACGCATCGACGGTAGCGGGCGGCATCATCACTCTGAGGTCCGGTACGGCCGCCGACCTCGTCGTGACCGGCTCCGCAAACGTGCTCGACAAGCTCGGCATCGACGGCGCCGGTGCCAGCACCGCCACTCGTGGCGGTGGCGCCGTGACGGCCGGTGCCCTGGCCGGCACCACCAAGCTGAGCGCCGGCGACGGCACGGCTGCTTCGCTTGCGAACGGCTTCTCGGTGGGTGACACCATCACCGTCAACGGCAAGACGCTGACCTTCGTGGCCGCGAACACGATCGGCAACGATCCGAACCAAATCAAGATTGACAGCGACGTCACCGGCTTGCTGGCGAAGATCGACGGTCTGACCGGCTCGTCAACGGCGTCGACCATCTCGGGCGGCAGGATCACGCTGAACACCGGCGCGCTGAGCGATCTGTCGCTGACCAGCAGCAACGCTGCAGCTCTCAGCTCGCTCGGTCTGGCAGGCGGCGTGACCCAGGCCCGCACGACTGTCCCGGGTGTGCTGGAAGGCAAGACCCTGAAGATCGGTGCGACTGGCGGCGGCGTTGCCACCGATATCGTGTTCGGCTCGGCTCCCGGCCGCGTCTCCTCGCTCAACGAGCTGAACGAGGCCCTCGCCGCCAACAACCTGCAGGCCACTTTCGTGTCTGGCAAGCTGACGATCACCACGACGAACGAAGCGGCTTCGGCCACGATCGGTGCGATCACCGGTTCCGCGGTCGGCGCCAGCCAGGCGTTCGCTGCCGGCACCACGGCTCCGGCTCCGGTTGTTGACGCAGATGCTAAGCTGACCCGTGATAACCTGGTCACCCAGTACAACAACATCATCAATCAGATCACCACCACCTCGCAGGACGCGTCCTTCAACGGCGTCAACCTGCTCGGCGGCGATACTCTGAAGCTGACCTTCAACGAAACCGGCAAGTCGACGCTGAGCATTCAGGGCGTCAACTTCAACCCGGCCGGCCTCGGCCTCGATGTCCTGAGCACGGGCGCCTTCAAGGACAACGCTGCGATCAATGAGATCGTGACGGCGCTTAACGGCGCGTCGTCCACGCTGCGCTCGCAGGCTTCGGCCTTCGGTTCGAACCTGTCGATCGTGCAGATCCGTCAGGATTTCAACAAGAACCTGATCAACGTGCTGCAGACCGGCTCGTCGAACCTGACGCTGGCCGACACTAACGAGGAAGCGGCGAACAGCCAGGCGCTGTCGACCCGCCAGTCGATCGCGGTGTCCGCGCTGGCGCTGGCCAACCAGTCGCAGCAGAGCGTGCTGCAGCTGCTCCGCTAATAAGCAGCCAGATACAAGATCAAAACGGCGGGGGTCTCCCCGCCGTTTTTATGTGAATTCGTTGACCAAGCTCGTTGTTGCCGGAACGCGCCAAAAGGCGCTCAGGTAAATACGGAAGCTGATGAAACGCGAAGACGAACTGCCCGCGGCCTGGTCGCGTCGACCTGCGCTGCGCGCCCTTCCATAACAGCACCATTTGGTATCGACGGCCGTTTGCCGTCGCGAGTCTCACGTTGGCTGCAAACGTCAACGCTGCGGCTCATCGCGACATCACCTTATCCGTATTAGCACGGACGGTGAAATTAACGCGGCCGTGAAACTGGAATCTTACCATGATCGGCGACTGATACCTGAATTTGTAAAAGGCTACTCATATGGATGACCTGTTGCGGGAGTTCCTGACGGAGACCAATGAGAGCCTGGATACGGTCGACAATCAGTTGGTGCGGTTCGAGCAGGACCCGAGCGACGCGAAGATCCTGGATAACATCTTCCGCTTGGTCCACACCATCAAGGGCACCTGCGGCTTTCTCGGCCTGCCGCGGCTGGAGGCGCTCGCCCATGCCGGCGAGACCTTGATGGGCAAGTTCCGCGACGGCATGCCGGTCAAGGCCGAGGCCGTCACGCTGATCCTGTCCTCGATCGACCGCATCAAGGAGATCCTCGCTGGCCTCGAGGCCACCGAGACCGAGCCGGAAGGCACCGACGAAG
>NZ_JAGKJK010000015.1 GCF_020329435.1 Bradyrhizobium hereditatis
ACTTGTTCAGGCTCGCGACGGACGCAGCGCTGAACCTGCCAGCAACGCGTTCAACCAAGAGCAGATCAAGTTACTCGCCGCGCTTGCCACCAAATACGAAGGCAGGACCAAACTCCAAAGCAATCCCCATCGCCCGCAAACCTTGGCCTGGGCCTCATGGATCATTGCTCGCCTCGGCGGATGGGATGGATACCCTCGCACCAAACCCGGCCCCATCACCATGAGGCATGGCCTCCAATACTTCTTGGGCGTAGCTTCCGCCTGGGAAACCCTCAAAGACGTGTGAATCAGCTAGTGCTTTCGCAGGGACGACGAGAGAGCTGTTGCTCCCGCCCTCACGCGAACTTCGGCTGCGCCGCGGCCTGAGCCATCAACCGCCTGCGTTCGCTATTCGGCCAGAGCAAGAGCAGCCCGAGCAGGCCCGACGCCGCCATGATTACCGCATTGATGGTAAATCCGGTCATGTAGCCGTCGAGCGGCACCGCCGCATTCTGAATCACGGCGCCCATCACGAACGGCGCGATCATGCCCGCCAGCGTATAGATCGCGCCATAGATCGCGATCACGGCGCCGCGCTGCTGGACTGGCGTGAACTCGCCGAGCATCGGCGGGCACACCACATAGATCGAGCCGCACAGCCCGGAGCCGACCACGAGAAACGCGATCTGCCATCCCGCGCCGTTGACATAGGGCAGCATGGCAAGGATCGCGCCGCCGACGATCAAGGGCACCGAGCCGAGCACGCCGCGCGCGCCGCGCGTGGTGTAACCGCGCGTCAGCATCACCTGCGAAATCCAGCCGGTCAGTAGCACGATGGCCGCGCCGAAGACCCAAGGCAGAACCGAAATCCAGCCCGCATCCGATTGCGAGAAGCCGAGCCCCTTGACAATGAAAGGCGTGAACCAGGTGAGACCGAGCGAGAGCGCCCAATAGGCGCCGAAGGTGGCGGCGACGCAGCCGATGAAGGTTCGTGAGGTCAGAAGCTGCAAATACGGAACACGTGGATCGGCTGATGCCGTCGTAACGGTGTGAACGAGCGGCCCTTCCTTGCCCATCACGAGCCACGCTGCGACCCACATCAGGCCGACGACGCCGAGCGCGCCGAAGGCGTAGTGCCAGCTATGATTGACGATGATCCAGTTGAGCGCCGGCACCGCGAGGATCACGCCGAACGCTGATCCCTGCGAGAGAATGGCTGTTGGTAGCGTGCGCTTCTCGTCGGGAAACCATTTATAGACGGCATGCGCCGCCACTGCGAAGGCCGGCCCCTCGCCGGCGCCGAGGATGATGCGGCAGATCACCAGCGTCGCAAAGCCGACGGTGCCGACCATCGGAAACTGCGCCACCGACCAGATCACCGCCATCGCAAGCAGCACCCAGCGGGTGTCGACGCGGTTGACGATGAAGCCGACGACGATCGCCGAGATCGAAAACAGGAAGAAGAATGAGGAGCCGAGGAAGCCGAATTGCTCCGGTGACAGCTTCAATTCGTCCATGATCGGCGCGCCGGCGAGACCGACCACGATCTTGTCGGCGAAGTTCACCAGCATGAACAGAAACAGCAAGAAGGTGATGGTCCAGGCGCCTTTCGGCGTCGGTTGCGCGGTCATGGCTGGCTTCCCCGTTTTCTCTTTGCTGGCTCTATAAGATCGGCCGGTTCCAATGCTACAAGGGGGTTTGCAGGCAAGGCAACGGGGATTTTGCAGCAAGGCTTCCTCCGCGACTGCCGGCTGCTACGAGATGCACGCCACAATCGGATCACGATCACGTCGCCGCGCGATTGAGACCGTGATCCCGATCGTTCGTCCTGATATGTTGCATGCCACCTTGATCAGGGGATTTTCATGGTCAGATCAGTCCATCGTCGCGCATGACCAAAGACAGTCCCAGTGTGACCGGCCCGGTGCTTTACGTGACCGGCCTGAAGAAGAGCTACCGCACAGCCGGCGAAGAGGTCGCGGTGTTGCGCGGGGTGAACCTGACGGTGTCGGCCGGCGAGAGCGTCGCGCTGACGGGAGAATCCGGCAGCGGCAAGAGCACGCTGTTGCATCTCATCGCCGGCCTCGACGCGGCCGATGGCGGCGAGATCAGGCTGGCGGATGCGGAGGTCTCAGAGCTCAGCGATGCCGAGCGAGCGGAAATGCGCCGCGACCGGCTCGGCCTCGTGTTTCAGCAATTCAACCTGATCCCAAGCCTAACGGTGGAAGACAACCTCGCCTTCCAGTCACGCATTGCCGGCCGTCACGACGCAGCCTGGCACAGCGAACTGGTCGAACGGCTCGGGCTTGGCCGTCTCCTGAAGCGCTATCCCGAACAATTGTCCGGCGGCCAGCAGCAGCGCGTCGCCATCGGCCGCGCCTTGGCCATCAAACCACTGCTGCTGCTCGCGGACGAGCCGACTGGCAATCTCGACGAGGACACTGCGGACGAGGTACTGGCGCTGGCGCGTGATCTGGTGGCGCGAAGCGGCTGCGGCTTCCTGATGGTGACCCACAGCGCCAGGCTGGCTGCTACCCTCGACCGCCAGGTCAACCTCCATGCCGGGGTGATCGCGTGAAGCGCGCGCTGTGGACGCTGGCGGTGTTACTGAGCCATTGGCGACGGCATCCAATGCAGCTCGCGACCCTGCTGATCGGGCTGATCTCGGCAACCGCCCTGTGGAGCGGCGTGCAGGCACTCAATCAGCAGGCACGCATCTCCTATGACCGCGCCGCCGCCACCTTTGGCGGCACGCGCACCGCCATGCTGGTCGCAAGCAGCGGCGTAACCTTCCCGCAAAAACTCTTCGTCGATTTGCGCCGCGCCGGCTGGCCGGTCTCGCCGGTACTCGAGGGTCGGATCCAGATCGAAGGACGATCGTTGCGGCTGATGGGTATCGAGCCGGTGACGCTTCCAGCGGAAGTCGGCAATGCGCCGACGATCGGCAAAGCCAGTTTGCAATCCTTCATGACGCCGCCGGGCGAAATGCTGGTCGCGCCGGAAACGCTTGCCGATCTCAAGCTCGCCGAGGGCGCGCGGCCCGAGGCCAGCGGCACGTTGCTGCCGCCGCTTCGCATCCAGCCGAACCTCGTGCCCGGCGTGCTGGTTGTCGATATCGGCATCGCGCAGAGCCTCCTGAAAATGCCGGATCAACTCTCGCGCCTCCTGATCGGCAAAGCGGCGGGCAAGCGCGCACCGCTCGAAAACGTAACCGGCGACAAGCTTCGCCTGGTCGAACCGGATGCGGAGACCGATCTCGAACGCCTCACCAACAGTTTTCACCTGAACCTGACCGCATTCGGGCTGCTGTCCTTCTTTGTCGGCCTGTTCATCGTCAATTCGGCGATCGGGCTCGCCTTCGAACAGCGCCTGCCCGTGCTGCGCACCTTACGCGCCTGCGGCGTCTCGGCGCGGATGCTGAACGTGGTGCTTGTGCTCGAACTCGTGACGCTGGCGCTGGCGGCGGGACTGATCGGCCTCGTCTGCGGCTATTTCATCGCCGGCGCGTTGCTACCCGACGTCGCAGCGTCCTTGCGCGGACTCTATGGTGCGCAGATTCCAGGCCAGCTGACGCTCAAGCCGCAATGGTGGTTCGCCGGCATCGCCATCAGCATCCTTGGGGCACTTGCCGCAGCGGCCACCAGTCTCACCAAGGCGCTGCGACTGCCGCTGCTTGCCACAGCCCAGCCCTTCGCCTGGCAACAGGCGCAGCGGCGCTGGCTGACGTATCAGAGTGCGCTGGCGCTCGCGGCATTCGCAGGCGCCGGCGGCTTCTTGTGGTTCGGCGATTCCCTGCTGTCCGGGTTTGCGGTATTGGCGGCACTGATGCTCGGTGCCGCATTGATCCTGCCGATGGTTCTGGAGGTCGCGCTGTCGATTGGCCAGCGCTATGCACAGCAGCCGCTCGGTGTCTGGTTCTGGGCCGACAGCCGCCAGCAACTTTCCGGGCTGTCGCTTGCCTTGATGGCGCTGTTGCTCGCGCTCGCCGTCAATGTCGGCGTCTCCACCATGGTCGAGAGTTTTTCCCGCACTTTCCTGGTCTGGCTCGACGGGCGGCTGGCGGCGGATGTCTATGTCAATGCCGCCAACGACGATCAGGCGCACGAGATCAAGTCGTGGCTGCGTGAGCGCCCCGAGGTCGAGGCGATCCTGCCGGGCGGCCGTGCGGATACGCAACTGGCCGGCGCGCCGATCGAGGTATTGGGCCTGCCCGATCACGCCACCTATCGCGACAACTGGCCGCTCCTGCAATCGGCCGACAATGCCTGGACCAAGCTTCGTCCCGGCAACGCCGCCCTCGTCAGCGAACAACTGGCGCGGCGCCTGCAACTATCCGTCGGCGACCGCATTGACGTGCCCGCCTCGGGCGGCAACTGGACGCTCGACGTGGTCGGCATCTATGCCGACTACGGCAACCCCAAGGGCCAGATCGCGGTGAACTTCGCCGCGCTGACGCGGCGCTTCCCGGAAATACCGCTGACGCGCATGGGACTGCGGGTTGCTCCGGCAAACATCCCGGCGTTGATCTCGGCGCTGAAGGAAAAGTTTGGTCTCGACGATCGCAATGTTGCCGATCAGGCGACGATGAAGGCGGAATCGACGCGGATATTCAATCGCACTTTTTCAGTGACCGCCGCGCTGAATACCTTCACGCTGGCTGTCGCCGGTATCGCACTGTTGACGAGCTTGCTCACGCTGGCCAACTCCCGCCTGCCACAACTGGCGCCGCTATGGGCGATCGGCATCACGCGGCGGCAGCTGGCGGTGATCGAACTTCTCAAGACCATGTCGGTCGCGCTGATCACCACCATCTTCGCACTGCCCCTCGGCCTGCTCGTCGCGTGGTGTCTGCTCGCTATCGTCAACGTCAAGGCATTCGGCTGGCGGCTGCCGTTTCACCTCTTTCCGCTGCAATTGCTGTGGCTCACCGGCGTCGCGATGGCGGCTGCGCTTGCCGCCTCTGCGCTTCCCGTCATCAGGCTGGCGAGGATGCAGCCGGCCAGCCTGATCAGGATCTTTGCGAATGAACGCTAGCGGTCGCATCACGCGCCGCGGCTTCGTCGGCGGCGCGCTCCTCGCGGGCTTTGGCGGCGAAGCGCTCGCGCAGGGTTTTGCCGGGCTTGGCGAAAGCGCAGAAGGGTTTGCGCCGGTCGTGCCGGGCCGCACATTTGCTTTCCCCGCCGACCATGGGCCACATCCGGAATTCCGCATCGAGTGGTGGTACGTGACGGCCAATCTCAGTGATGCTAGTGGCAATGCCTACGGCACTCAATGGACACTGTTTCGCCAGGCGATTGCACCGGGCGGACCGCAGGATGGCTGGGCCAACCAGCAGATCTGGATGGGCCATGCCGCCGTCACCCGCGCCGATACCCATCGATTCAGCCAAGTCTTCGCGCGCGGCGGCGTCGGCCAGGCCGGCGTCGAGGCGAAGCCGTTTCATGCCTGGATCGATGCCTGGGAGATGCGCGGACTCGATCCGGCGAGTGACGAAAATATCGCGCCGCTGGAGCTGAAAGCATCAGGCGCCGATTTCAGCTACACGCTGCGCCTCGGCGCGCTGCGTCCGCTGGTGCTGCAGGGCGACGGCGGATATAGCCGCAAATCGCTGCGCGAGCAGGCCTCCTATTACTACAGCCAGCCGCATTACTCGGCGACGGGCATCCTCACCATCGACGACAAGCCTGTCGACGTCACCGGAATGGCCTGGCTCGATCGCGAGTGGAGCAGCCAGCCGCTGGCGTCAGATCAAAGCGGGTGGGATTGGCTCTCGCTGCATTTTACCACCGGCGACAAATTGATGCTGTACCGGATGCGCCAGACCGACGGTCAGCACTACGGCTCCGGCAAGTGGATCACGCCCGATGGCAAGGCTGAACAACTTGCCTCCGGCGACATCACGATGACGCCGCTGGTCTTCACGGAGATCGAGAAACGAAAGATCCCGACGACGTGGCGGATCGCCGTGCCGAAGATGGCACTGTCGATCGAATGCACGCCGCTCAATGCCCGAAGCTGGATGGGCACGAGCTTTCCCTATTGGGAAGGCCCGATCCGCTTTGCCGGCAGCCACACGGGGGTCGGCTATTTGGAAATGACCGGCTATTAAGCCACCGCATGAAGTCGGGGGAATTCTGCCATGTATCACTTCACCGCGCTCGTCACCTTGCTTGCGATCCTGGGCTATTTCTATTCTTCCATTCTGGTGTCGCGGGCGCGCGGCAAATTCGGCGTCAAACTGCCGGCGATTTCGGGCAATGCGGATTTTGAACGCGTGTTCCGCGCGCAGATGAATACGCTGGAATGGCTGCCGATCTTCTTGCCGTCGCTGTGGCTGTTCGCGATCTATGTCAGTGACGGTATCGCGGCGGCGATCGGGCTGGTCTGGGTGATCGGGCGCATTCTCTATGTGCTCGGCTATGCCAAGGCGGTCGCGAAACGCAGCCTCGGGTTTGCGATCCAGGCGTCGGCGACGATCGCGCTGTGGGTCGGAGCTCTCGGCGCGATCGTGTGGCGGATGGTACAGGCGTGACAGTCCGCGCGACTGCCCGTTCCCCGGATGCAGCGCAGCGCCCCTTGCGGTGCGCTGCTATTCCGGGGTCCATGGGACGGTGGGCCCCGGCTCTGCGGTGCATCGTCGAAGCGACGCTGCACCGCGTCCGGGGCACGATAATCAGAATCACTTCACCAGCGGACAGCCCGAATCCTTCGCCGCCGGGAACGCCTTGTCGCCGGGCACCACCGCGAGCTGCTTATAATAATCCCACGGCTTCTTCGATTCCGACGGCTTCTTGACCTCAAACAGATAGAGGTCGTGCACCATGCGGCCGTTCTCCAGCACCTTGCCGCCTTGCGCGAAGTCGTCGTCCACCGGAAGCTCCTTCAGCTTCTTGGCGACCGCCTCGGTATCCTTGGTGCCGGCGGCCTTGACCGCCTTGAGATATTGCAGCGTCGCCGAATAGGTGCCGGCCTGGATCATGTTCGGCATGCGACCGGTGCGCTTGAAGAATTTTTCGGCGAGATTGCGGCTCTTGGGGTCGCGGTCCCAGTAGTAGCCTTCCGTGAGCACCAGACCCTGCGCCGCATTGAGCCCGAGGCCGTGCACTTCGGCGAGCGTCAGCAACAGGCCGGCGAGCTTCTGACCGCTCCTGACGATGCCGAATTCGGCCGCCTGCTTGATCGAGTTCGTGGTGTCGAGGCCGGCATTAGCGAGGCCGATGATCTTGGCTTTCGAACTCTGCGCCTGCAGCAGGAATGAAGAGAAGTCCGACGAATTGAGGGGGATGCGAACTGCACCCAGCACCTTGCCGCCCTTCGCCTTGACGAAATCGCCAGTGTCCTTTTCCAGCGCGTGGCCGAAGGCGTAGTCCGCGGTCATGAAGAACCAGCTGTCACCGCCGGATTCCACCAGTGCACCTCCGGTACCGTAGGCAAGCGCATGTGTGTCGTAGGCCCAGTGAAATCCGTAAGGCTGGCAGGCATCGCCGGTGAGGCGCGAGGTCGCTGCGCCTACCACGATGTCGATCTTCTTCATCTGCTTGGAGAGATCGTGAATGGCGAGCGCAACGGAGGAGGTCGTCAGCTCGGTGATCATGTCGACGCCTTCGACCTCATACCAACGCCGCGCTATGGCGGTGGCGAGATCCGCCTTGTTCTGGTGATCGGCGGAGATGATCTCGATCTTGTGGCCAAGCACCTCGCCACCGAAATCCTCGATCGCCATCTTGGCCGCCTCGAACGACCATTTGCCGCCGTAATCAGCGTAGACGCCGGACTGATCGTTCAAAATGCCGATCTTGACGCCCTGTGCCGAAGCCGGCGCGGCAAGCAAAACACCACTCACCGCAACGGCGGCTAACAATCCCGACTTCATTTTTTTCTCCCGGAATTTTTTGTCAGAGGTACCTGGCAACACTATTCAATAACCCCAGTACTGCCCATCCATTTCGGATCAGCCAAAAGTATTGGGAACTCTTGGAAGGCGCGGCACACAGTCATTCCGTGGCGCGACGAAGTCGCGAACCCGCACACCATCTCACAACGAGTTATGCATCCATTCCGGGCCTGCGACCTTACGGCGCATCCCGGAATGACATTACGAGTGAAATCCGCACCTATGCCGTAACCGGCTTCTTGTCTTTCCTGCCTTCGGCGAGATTGCGCACGATGACGTAGAAGATCGGCGTGAAGATCAGGCCGAACAGCGTCACGCCGAGCATGCCGAAGAACACGGCTACGCCCACTGCCTGACGCATCTCCGACCCCGAGCCGGTCGAGATCACCAGCGGCAGCACGCCGAGGATGAAGGCAAACGACGTCATCAGGATCGGCCGCAGCCGCAACCGGCAAGCTTCTATCACGGCGTCCAGGCGCGCCTTTCCTTCCAACTCGATATCGCGCGCGAACTCGACGATGAGGATGGCGTTCTTGGCCGCAAGCCCCACCAGCACCACGAAGCCGATCTGGGTCAGGATGTTGACGTCCTGCCCCATGATGCGCACACCGACCGTGGCAGCGAGCAGACACATCGGTACGATCAGGATGACCGCAAACGGCAGGCTCCACGAGCCATATTGCGCTGCCAGCACGAGATACACGAACAGCACGCAGATCGGGAACACGAGGAGGCCGGCCTGGCCGCCGGTCACTTGCTGATAGGACAAATCCGTCCACTCAAAGGCGAAGCCGCTCGGCAGCGTCTCGTCGGCGAGCTTCTTCATTATGTCGATCGCGGTAGCCGAGCTGGTCCCCGGCAGCGTCTCGCCCTGCAATTCGGAAGCCGGATAGAGATTATAGCGCGCAACGCGGTCGGGGCCTGAGATGTCCTTGAAGTCCACGACGCTGCCCAGCATCACCATGTCGCCGGCGGCGTTGCGGGTGCGCAGCCGCGAAAGATCGGCAGGCTCTTTCCGGAACGGCAGGTCGGCCTGCGCGGTGACGCGATAGGTTCGTCCGAACAGATTGAAGTCGTTGACGTAGGTCGAGCCGAAATAGGTCTGGATCGCGTCGGTAATGTTCGCAATCGGCACGCCAAGCTTCTGCGCCTTGACGCGGTCGATATCGACGAACAGTTGCGGCGTGTTGGCGGTGAACGTCGAGAACACCTGGGTCAATCCGGGCGCCTTGCGCGCGGCCCCGGCCAGTTCGTCGGTCGCCGCCGCCAGCATTTCGGAACCGCGGCCCTGGCGGTCCTGGATGCGCATGGCGAAGCCGCCGCCGGTGCCGATGCCGGGCACTGCAGGCGGCGGAATAACGATGATGGACGCGCCCTGGAGGCTCGCGAGCCGCTTGCGCAGCTCACCGGCAATGACGTTGGCGGACAGCCCCTTCTTGTGACGGACTTCCGGGTCTTCGAACACGGGAAACAGCGCCGCGGCATTGCTCGCTTGCGTCCGGGTTGCACCCGAGAAACCTGCAAAGGCTGCGACTTGGCGGATGCCGGGCGTATCGAGCGCAATCTTTTCGATCTCCCTCACGACCTCGGTCGTCCGCGCCAGCGAGGCCGCGCCCGGCAACTGCACGGAGATGATGACGTAGCCGCGATCCTGCGCCGGGATGAAGCCTTGCGGCGTGGTGACGAGCAGCCATCCTGCGCTGCCGATCAGCGCGACGTACACCAGCAACATCACCACCGAATGCCGAATCACGAAATCGGCGGCACGGGCGTAGCCATGCGAGAGCCGGTCGAAGCCGCGATTGAAGACACCCGTGAAGGCGTCCCAGCCGCGTGCGATGAAATTCCACCTCGCCGCCGGCCGCTTATCCTCATGCGGCTGCAGGATCAGGGACGCCAGCGCCGGCGATAGCGTCAGCGAGCAGAAGCAGGAGATCGCGGTCGCGACTGCAATGGTGACGGCGAACTGCTGGAAGAACTGTCCGGAGATGCCGCCGAGAAATGCTGTCGGCACGAACACCGCGCACAACACAAGCGCAATCGACACCAGCGCGCTGCCGACCTCTTGCATGGTGCGGAGGGCAGCGTCGCGCCTGTTCATGCCGTGCTCGAGATGGCGCTCGACATTCTCGACCACCACGATCGCGTCGTCGACCACAATGCCGACCGCGAGCACGAGACCGAACAGGGTCAAATTGTTGATCGAGAATCCAAGCGCCGCCATCACCGCGAAGGTGCCGACCAACGACACGGGGATCGCCAGGATGGGAATGATGGCCGGGCGCCAACCTTGCAGGAACACCAGCACCACGATCACGACCAGCGCCATCGCTTCGTAGATCGTCTTGATCAACTCGCTGACGGACTGCGCGATGAATTCGGTCGGGTTGTAGCCGATATTGTAGTCGAGCCCTTTCGGAAAGCTCGCCTTCAACTTTTCCATCGTGTCCGAAATGTTCTTGGCGGTCGCCAGCGCGTTCGAACCCGGCCGCTGGGTGACCAACATGGCCACGGCGGATTTCCGGAGCATGAAGCTGTTGGTCGCATAGGCCAGCGCGCCGAGCTCGATCCGAGCGACATCGCGCAGCCTCACCGTGCGCCCGTCGGCGCCGGCCTTGACCACGATCTCCTCGAACTGCTTGGGATCCTTGAGCCGGCCGGTGAAAGTGAGGTTGGGTGAAAAGGCACGGTCGGCGATCGGTGGTTCCGCGATCTGGCCGCCCGCAATCTGCACGTTCTGCGACCGGATCGCCGCCACCACCTCGCCCGCCGTCAGTCCCAGCGTGGAGAGCTTGTCGGGATCGAGCCACATCCGCATCGAATAGTCTCGCGCGCCGAACATCTGGATATCGCCGACACCGTCGAGCCGGAGCAACTGGTCGCGGACCTGCAGCAGTGCGTAGTTCGAGATGTAGAGCTGGTCGAACGTGTCGTCCGGCGACAGCATGAACACGACCATCAGGATGTCGGGACTGTTCTTGCGGGTGACGACGCCGTTGCGCTGCACCTCCTCAGGAAGGCGCGGCTGCGCGATCGCGACGCGGTTCTGCACCAGCACCTGAGCCTTGTCGAGATCGGTGCCGAGCTTGAACGTGACTGTGATCGTCAACTGCCCGTTCGAGGTCGCCTGGCTGTAAAGGTACAGCATGTCCTCGACGCCGTTGATCTCCTGCTCGATCGGAGCCGCAACCGTATCGGAAACGGTCTGCGCGGAGGCGCCCGGATACTGCGTGGTGACCGTCACCGTCGGCGGCACCACCTGCGGATATTCCGAGACCGGCAATGCCATGTAGGCGATCGCGCCGACAATCAGCAGCACGATCGACAGCACCATCGCCAGGATGGGCTGGTTGATGGAAAGCCGACCCAGATTCATGTCTTGTCACCGGCCGGCTTGATATCGGCCGCATGCGGCGTGACATTGGCCCCCACCCGCGCCCGCTGCAGGCCGTCGATGATGACGCGGTCCTCGGCCTTTATTCCTTCGCGGATCACGCGCAGGCCTTCATCGAGCGGCCCAAGGGTCACCGGCCTCGCCTCGACCGTGTTGTCATCCTTGACGACGAAAACGATCTTGCGCGACTGATCGGTTGCAATCGCCGTGTCGGGCAGCAGTAGCGCCTCATAAGGCGCACTGCCGATGATCCGAACGCGGCCGAACTGACCGGGCAGAATAGACAGGTCCTTGTTTGGCACGACCGCGCGGCTGCGTAGCGTCCCGGTCGAGGCATCCAGACGATTGTCGAGGAAATTCATCGTGCCCTCATGCGAGGGCTTGGTTTCGCCGGTCAGCGTCACCTGGACCGGGTTCGGTGTATCGCGCGAGCTTGGCCGCTTGCCTTCGAACCAGAGCCGGCTGTTGCGCAGGTATGTCGCCTCGTCGACATCGAAATAGATGTAGATCGGATCGAGCGAGACGATCGTTGTGAGCAGCGTGGCGCCGCCCTCGCTGCCCTGCACGAGATTGCCCGGCGTGACCAGGTGGCGGCTGACACGGCCGGTGATCGGCGCCATCACATGAGTGAACTCGATGTTGAGCTTGGCGGCCTTGAGCGCGCCTTCGGCCTGCATCTCGGCGGCGCGGGCGGCCTGCAAGGTCTGGCGGCGCTGGTCGACGATGGAATCGGACACGGCCTGGGTCTGATTCAATGTCAGCGCACGGTCGAGTTCGCGCCTGGCAAGCTCCGCCCTTGCGCGCGCATCGGATAGCTGGCCATCCGCCTGCTCGGCGATCGCCTCGAAGGGCCGGGCGTCGATCACATAAAGGAGGTCGCCGGCGCGGACGATGGCGCCGTCGCGGAATTCCACTGATGTCACGAACCCGCCGACGCGCGCGCGGACCTGGACTTCCTGAACTGCCTCGAACCGTCCGGTGAATTCATCCCAGTCGGTGACGGTGCGTTTCACGGGCTGCGCGACCGTGACCGTCGGCGGCGCCGCGGCCGCCGGTTGTTGCGGCGGCTTGTCGCCGCAAGCGGACAGCGCCAACGCGACCAGCGGCGCCAACAAATTGAGGCGAAGCGAGCGAAAATCGACCGATACCGGCATAGTCGAATGCTTCATTTGCTCAGTGGCGGTCAAACCCCATCTCCCCTGCACTTTCGAATTCCTGATGGATGAAAGCCGCCATGGAACCTTGGCGGAGGACACAGATGTGATCAGTCCGCAGTGTCGTCAAGAACCGGCGAGGATCAAGCACAATCGTTATGCATCGGCAGTCCTAACGCACTGCGCACACTATTTCTGCAGCGCGACAAGAGCGGTCTCGTCGCAACGAGCCTTCAGCTAATCGTTAGCTGATGACGAAAACGTGACCGCTCAGGCGCCCGGTTGCCACGCATCGTGCCTGGGGCGGACCGTCCGGTATCCGACGGGTCCCCGGCGTGGCCCGTTGGGTCGCGGATAATGTGGAGCTTCTGCGGCTAACCGACCGCGATGACCGGTCTTGTCGTTTCGACCCATCATCTTCGGGCATGACGTCGCGAATTTCCTCCGCTAACCTTGTCGTCAAGGCTGGCAACACAGCCGATGTCCGGGGAGGACGAGGGTGCATAGAGGGCGTGTCGCATTCGGCGCCGTGGATGAGGTTGTGTTCGGACGGCCGGCATCCGAGGCGATCGTCGGGCAATGGGACTGGCTCGGCGCGAGACACGCCTTCCTCATGGTCAGCGGCACGCTCAACCGACAAGCCGGTATCATCGAGAACATCCCGCCGCGCGCTGGGCGCGCGATGCGTCGATACTTCGGCGCAACCCCCACCGCACACTGCGCACAACCGCCAGCGAACAGCTCCGGGCCGCGAACGCCGATCTGGACATAGCCGTGTAAGGAGACCACAGCAAACATGTATACCGGCAAGCATGTGCACCTTCGTCCGCTTCAGCCCGCCTTCATCATGGCATCAACCGGGGAGACGGTGACCTATCGCGAGCTGGAAGCCCGCAGCAACCGGCTGGCCCATCTGTTTCGCAGGCGCGGCCTGAAGCGGCTCGATCACTATTCGATCTTCATGGAGAACAACAGCCGCTATCTCGAAGCCTGCGGCGCCGGTGAACGGAGCGGACTCTATTATACCTGCGTGAACTCCTACCTGACCGCGGGCGAGCTCGCCTACATCCTGACCAACAGCCAGTCGCGCATCCTCATCACATCAAGGGAAAAACTCGATGTCGCGCGCGAGGCGTTGAAGGAATGCCCGCAGGTGGAGCTTTGCATCGTCGCCGATGGCGACGGCGAAACCGACCGCATCGTTGGCCTGCAAGAAGTAACTGCTGATATGCCGCACACTCCGATATCAGATGAATGCGTCGGCACCGCGATGCTCTATTCCTCCGGCACCACCGGCCGGCCGAAGGGGATTCTGCGCCCATTGCCGGAACTCCCGGCGGATCAGCAATTGCCGCTTTTCGATTTCCTGGTGAAGATCTGGCAGTACCGCGAGGGCATGATCTATTTGTCGCCGGCGCCGCTCTATCACTCGGCGCCGCAGGCCGCCGTCAACCTCACAATCAAGATGGGCGGCACCGCCATCATCATGGAACGCTTCGATCCGGAAAAATATCTGGAGCTGGTTCAGAAATGGGGCGTCACCCACACACAGCTTGTGCCCACGATGTTCTCACGCATGCTGAAATTACCTGAGGAGGTGCGCAAGCGCTACGATCTTTCGTCGCTTGAAATCGCGATCCATGCCGCCGCGCCTTGCCCTGCCGCTGTGAAGGACGACATCATCAAATGGTGGGGGCCGATCATCCACGAATATTACGGCGCCACCGAAGGGCTCGGCTTCACCGCCTGCAACAGCGAGGAATGGCTGGCGCATCGCGGCACCGTCGGCCGGGTGCTGCTCGGCGACCTGCACATACTCGATGAGAACATGCAGCCTTGCCCGGTCGGCACGGCGGGCACGGTGTGGTTCAAGACCGCCACGCCGTTCGAATATTTCAACGATCCGGCCAAGACCGCGGAGGCCCGTTCACCCGATGGCACCATGAGCACGGTGGGCGACGTCGGCTATGTCGACGAGGACGGCTATCTCTATCTGACCGATCGCGCGACCTTCATGATCATCTCCGGCGGCGTCAATATCTACCCGCAGGAGTGCGAGAATCTCCTTATCACTCATCCCAAGATCGCGGATGCGGCGGTATTCGGCGTGCCCAATCCCGATCTCGGCGAGGAAGTAAAGGCGGTGGTGCAGCCGATGCCCGGCGTTTCGCCGGGGCAGGAATTGGCCGACGAACTGATTGCCTTCTGCAGCCAGTCGCTGTCGCGCCAGAAGGTGCCGCGCTCGATTGACTTCGAGGCGGAATTGCCGCGGCTGCCAACCGGCAAGCTCTACAAGCGCCTGTTGCGCGACCGCTATTGGGGCAACAAGACGTCTCGGATCGTTTGAGAATGCCATCATGTGAGGCGATGCCACCATGTGAGATGGTGGGATCAGACTCGCTGCTTGGTGCGGTGCATCATCACGTGGGGGCGTTTCGGCACGAGTGGCGACGCAGAGAATATCCGACGCAGGGCGCTAGTTCCGCCGCGCGGATTTCGATTAGTTCGAATTGCCGATCCTCGCATTGGCTTGGCCGGTTGCCCGAACGCCACGCCATGGTATCGTCGATACCAATCGGGCCAGTTGAGACCGAAAAAGGGGAGGAGATCATGCGGAGCGTTCATGCGCTTGCCGCCGCAGCGTTGTTGTTGCTGCCGGCTTACGACCTTGCTTCTGCCGGCGAGCCGAAACAGGGCGGCATCCTCAGGATGTATCACCGCGACAGTCCAGGCAGCGCCTCGATCCATGAAGGCGCGACCTACTCGATCAACATCCCCTTCATGCCTGTCTTCAACAACCTCGTCATGTTCAAGCAGGACGTGCCGCAGAATAGTGTCGAATCGATCGTGCCCGACCTCGCCGAGAGCTGGGCCTGGAGCGGCGACAACAAGAAGCTGACCTTCAAACTCCGGCAGGGCGTCAAATGGCACGATGGCAAGCCGTTCACCTCGGCCGACGTCAAATGCACGTTCGACATGCTGATGGGCAAGTCGCAGCAGAAGTTCCGCCAAAACCCACGAAAGTCCTGGTACGATCAGGTCAGCGAAGTAACCGTGAATGGCGATTATGAGGCTTCGTTCGCGCTGAAGCGGCCGCAGCCGGCCCTGCTCTCGTTACTCGCTTCCGGTTACACGCCGGTCTATCCTTGCCACGTCTCGCCGGCCGAGATGCGCACCAAGCCGATCGGCACCGGGCCGTTCAAATTCGTCGAGTTCAAGGCCAACGAATCGATCAAACTGACCAAGAATCCCGATTACTGGAAGAAAGGCCTGCCGCACCTCGACGGCATCGAATTCACCATCATTCCTAACCGCTCGACCGCCATACTCGGATTTGTCTCCAACAAGTTCGATATGACCTTCCCGACCGAAGTGTCGATCCCGCTGCTCAAGGAGGTCAAGTCGCAGGCGCCGAACGCGGTCTGCGTGGTCGAGCCGATCAACGTCTCGACCAACATCATCGTCAATTCGTCCTCCCCGCCCTTCGACAGTCTCGACATCAGACGCGCGCTGGCGCTGGCGCTGGACCGCCAGGCGTTCATCCAGATCATGTTCGAGGGACAGGCCGATGTCGGCGGCACCATGCTGCCGGCGCCCGGCGGCCTGTGGGCGATGCCCAAGGAAATGCTGGAATCGATCCCCGGCTACGGTCCCGACGTCAACGCCAACCGGGAGGAGGCGCGCAAACTGATGCAGAAGGCCGGCTATGGCCCGGACAAGCGCCTCGCCGTCAAGATCTCCACCCGCAACATTCCGATTTACCGCGATCCGGCCGTCATCCTGATCGATCAGTTGAAGAGTATCTATATCGACGGCGAACTCGACGTCGTCGATACCGCCCAGTGGTTCCCGAAAGTCGCGCGCAAGGATTACTCGCTCGGCCTCAATCTTACCGGCAACGCGGTCGACGATCCCGACCAGTCGTTCTACGAGAACTATTCCTGCGGCTCGGAGCGCAACTACACCAACTACTGCAACAAGGAGATCGAAAAGCTGTTCGACCAGCAATCCGCCGAGACCGACAAGGAGAAGCGGAAGAAGCTGGTCTGGGAGATCGACAAGAAGCTGCAGGAGGACGTAGCGCGGCCGATCATCTTCCACGGCCGCGCCGGGACGTGCTGGCATCCTTACGTCAAGGGTGTCACCGTGATGGTGAACAGCTCCTATAACGGCTATCGTTACGAGGACGTCTGGATGGACAAGTAACCTCGCGCCGAGAGAAGCCGATGGGTCAGGGAGAGTAGCCGGGTGTTTGCTTATATCGTGCGACGCCTCGCCTTGATGCTCGTGACCCTGTTCGGGATCTCGATCATCATCTTCGTGCTGCTGCGCGTCGTTCCCGGCAACATCGTCGACATCCTGTTCGACGCCGCCGGCTTCGTCGATCCGACCGACAAGGCCAACCTGGAAAAGGAGTTGGGCCTCGACCTGCCGATCTACCAGCAATATCTGAGCTGGATCGGTGGGCTGCTGCACGGCGATCTCGGTTATTCCTACGTGTCGGAAAAGCCCGCGCTGCAGGAAATTTTGCCGCGGATTCCGATCACAGCGAAGCTCGCAGGCCTCGCGCTATTGTTCTCCACCTCTATCGGCATTCCCTTAGGGGTGCTAAGCGCGGTGCATCAGGGCTCGCGGCTTGACTATACGCTGCGCGTCGTCAGCCTGAGCGGCCTCTCGCTACCATCCTTCTGGCTCGGGCTCCTGGTGCTGATGGCGGCGGTCTCCCTGTTCGGCCACATGCCGATTTACAATCCAAACCCGGCGACCTGGATCGAGGCCTTCGCGATCTACGCCGTGCCGGCGATGGCGGTCGGTTTTCGCAGCGCCGCGCTGACCATGCGCATCACGCGTTCCTCCATGCTGGAAATCCTGCGGCAGGACTTTATCCGCACCGCGCGCGCCAAAGGCGCCTCGGAAGCATCGGTGAATTACCGTCACGCGCTGAAGAACGCCATTCTTCCGGTCATCACGGTGATCGGCATCGAGGCGGCGTTCTTGATCGGCGGGCTGATCGTTACCGAAACCGTGTTCAACATCCCCGGCGTCGCTCGCTTCCTGGTCGAGGCGCTACGCTGGCGCGACTACCCGATCGTCCAAAATCTTGTGATGCTGATCGCCGTGGTCGTGGTGGTCACCAATTTCACCGTCGACATGCTTTACGCCGCGATCGACCCGCGCATCCGCTATGGAGACTAGCCGCGTGACGACGATCAACTTCGATAGCGAATTAAGACGGGCCGGTGCGCATTCGACGCATGGCTGGCGCCGCCTGGTATTTCTGGCGCAGCGCTATCTGCTCGGCACGGTCGGCCTTGTCATCATGGTGCTGTTCGTCTTGATGGCAATCTCGGCCGACCTGATCTGCCGCTACGACCCGCTCAGCGTCGATTCCGCTCAGCGGCTGGCGGCGCCCAGCGCGGCACACTGGATGGGCACCGATTCGTTCGGGCGCGACGTCTGGAGCCGGATCGTGCACGGCGCGCGGATCTCGCTCGCTGTCGGTCTCGGCGCCACCGCGCTGGGGTCTACGCTCGGCGTCATCGTCGGCCTCGTATCGGGCTATCTGTCCGGCTGGGTCGATCTGCTGTTCCAGCGCATCACCGACATCTTGCAGGCGCTGCCCTTGCTGGTGTTGGCGCTGGTGATGACGGCGGCACTGGGTCCGTCGCTGCCGAACGTGATCATCGCCATCGCGATCCCGCTGATCCCGACAGTTGCCCGCGTGATTCGAGCCAACACGCTGGCGCTGCGCGAATTGCCCTTCGTCGAAGCCGCCAAATCGATCGGCATGAGCGAGACTCGCATCGCGCTGCGTCACGTGTTGCCCAACACGCTGGCGCCCCTGATCGTGCTGGCGACTGCGCAGCTCGGCTCCACCATTCTCACCGAAGCTTCGCTGTCGTTTCTCGGGCTCGGCATTCCCGAGCCCTATCCGTCCTGGGGACGCATGCTGTCGGAATCGGCGGCGGAATATGTCCGCACTGCGCCGTGGCTGGTGATTTTCCCGGGCGTTGCCATCAGCCTTGCCGTGTTCGGCACCAATCTGTTCGGCGACGCGCTGCGCGACATCCTCGACCCGAGGCAGCGCGGCTGATGACTGAGGCAAAGGCGGCAGACACGGTTCTCGACGTAAAGAACCTGCAGACGGTGTTCTTCACCAATTCGGGACTGTTCCGCGCGGTCGACGACGTTTCGTTCAGCGTCCGCCGCGGCGAGACGCTGGCGATCGTCGGTGAATCCGGCTGCGGCAAGAGCGTGACCGCGCTCTCGGTGATGCGGCTGGTGCCGGACCCGCCGGGCCGGGTGGTCGGCGGTTCGGTGACGTTGGAAGGAAAGGATCTGCTCAGCCTTGACGAAGCCGAGATGCGCAACATCTGCGGCAATCGGATCTCGATGATCTTTCAGGAGCCGATGACCTCGCTTAATCCGGTGATGCGGATCGGCGACCAAATCACCGAAGTGCTCCGCCTGCACCAGGAGATGACCGCAAAGGAAGCCTGGGCGAAGGCTGTGGAGATGCTGCGGCTGGTCCGGATTCCGGAGCCGCAGCGCCGCGCGCATGAATATCCGCATCAGCTTTCCGGCGGCATGCGCCAGCGCGCGATGATTGCGATGGCGCTCGCGTGCCGGCCGGCGCTTTTGATCGCGGACGAGCCGACCACCGCGCTCGACGTGACGATCCAGGCGCAGATCCTGGCGCTGATCGTCGATTTGCAGAAGACGCTCGGCACCGGCTTGATCCTGATCACCCACGACCTCGGCGTCGTCGCGCAGACCGCGCAGCGCGTCATCGTGATGTATGCCGGAAAGAAAGTCGAGGAAGCGACGGTAGAGGATCTGTTCGAAAATCCGAAGCACCCCTATACGCGCGGGTTGATGGCCTCGATGCCGGCGGTGATTTCATTCGGCGCAAAGACCGATGCGCGGCTCAACGAAATTCCCGGCATGGTGCCGTCGCTGACCAACCTGCCGCCGGGCTGCGCCTTTGCGCCGCGCTGCAGCCTCGCCATGGATCGCTGCCGGGCAGAATACCCGCCGCTGCAGGAAACAGGCGCCGATCATTTCGCGGCATGCTGGCGGGTAGCGGAAATGGGGGCCGCGCCATGACCGATCAACGCCCCCTGCTTGAAGTCACCGACCTCGTCAAGCACTACGCCGTGCGCGGCGGCATTTTGCGTCGGCGCGTTGGCACCGTGCATGCCGTCGACGGCGTCAGCTTCTCCGTCGGCAAGGGCGAGACGCTTGGCCTCGTCGGCGAATCCGGGTGCGGCAAATCGACGGTCGCGCGTAGCGTGTTGCGGCTGGTCGAGCCGTCCAGCGGCGCCATCAAGCTCAACGGCACCGACATCACCGGCCTGAGCAAGGCCGACATGCGGCCTCATCGGCGCTCGATGCAGATCGTGTTCCAGGACCCGTTTGCCTCGCTCAATCCGCGCATGACCGCGGGCGATATCGTCGGCGAGCCGCTTGGCGTGCACGGAATCGCGACCGGACGCGCGCAGCAGGACCGCGTCGCCGAACTGTTCGCGCAAGTTGGGCTCCGCCCCGACCAGATGAAGAACTATCCGCACCAGTTCTCCGGCGGACAGCGGCAGCGCATTTGCATCGCACGCGCGCTGTCGCTCGGGCCGAGCCTGATCGTGTGTGACGAGCCGGTCTCCGCACTCGACGTCTCGATCCAGGCGCAGGTGATCAATCTCCTGATCGACCTGCAGCGCAAGAATGATTTTTCCTACCTGTTCATTGCCCACGATCTCGCCGTGGTCGCCCATATCAGCCACCGCGTCGCTGTGATGTATCTCGGGCGCATTGTCGAGATTGCCGACAAGAGCGAATTGTTCGCCAACCCGCGCCACCCCTATACGCAAGCGCTGCTGGCCTCGGTTCCCGTCGCCGATCCCAAGGCCAAGCGTCTGGCGCCGATGATCGACGGCGACGTCCCGAGCCCGATCAATCCGCCCTCAGGGTGCGCCTTCCATACCCGCTGCCGCTATGCCATGGACCGTTGCAAGGTGGAGCGGCCGGCGCTGGTGGCGGCCGGCGAAGGACATCAGGTGGCGTGCTGGCTGAATGATGGCACGGGGCGGGCGCCGGAGGACCTGTAGGGTGGGCAAAGCGAAGCGTGCCCACCATTTCACGCACGGCAAGAATGGTGGGCACGTCGCTGCGCTCCTTTGCCCACCCTACGCAGCTACGCGGCCGACGCCGTATTCCGCTGTCATTGCGAGCGCAGCGAAGCAATCCATGCCTCTGCACGGGGATAGATGGATTGCTTCGTCGCTCGCGCTCCTCGCAATGACGGTGGAGGACGTCACGCCGCCGCAATCTCCACGACGATCCTGCCCGTGGTCACCTGCTCGCCCTCGGCGACGTCGATCGCCAACACCGTGCCGGCGACGCCTGCCGTATGCACATGCTCCATCTTCATCGCCTCCAGCGTCATCACCGGCTGGCCGGCGGTGACCTCCTCACCCGGCTTGACCAGCAGCGCTACCACGCGCCCGTTCATCGCCGCGCGCACCTTGCCGTCGCCGCCGCCGGCCGCAGCCGAAGCCGGCGCGGCCAGCGTCAGGTCGCGGACGGCGATCGTGACGCCGCGATGCAGGATGTACAGCTGATCGCTATCGCGCAGGAATATTGCCGAGACCATCAGGCCGTCGGTGCGGAAGCGGATCGTATCGTGACCCAGCTCGTCGATTTCGAAACGAAACTCGCTGCCATCGACGGCGGCGACGTAGCCGCCATCGCGGTTTCGAACGACATCTACCTCTTTTACCCCATGCCCGAGATCGATCCGCATCGTCAGCGGAAACGTCGCGGCCAGGCTGCGTCCGCTGCGCCAGGGTGGCGCATGCGGATTGGTGACATAGAGCAGCAAGGCGGCCAACGCGGCATCCGCGTTACCGTCAGCGCGCGGTGCCAGCAGTTCATCCCGGTGATTGCCGATGAAAGAAGTCGTCGCCTCGCCTCTGGCGAATGCGGGATGGCGCAGGCAGGAGATCAGAAATCCCTGATTGGTGGTGACGCCGAAGGCTGCCGTCTGCTCCAGGGCGCAGATCAGTCGCCCGCGCGCCTCGTTGCGATCGGCGCCATGGCTGATGACCTTGGCGATCATGGAATCATAGAACGGGGGAATCTCGGAGCCGGATTGCAGCGCATGCTCGACGCGGATGCCCTCGGGCATCTGCCACAGCGCCATCCGCCCCGACTGCGGCATGAAATCATGGTCGGCGTCCTCCGAGCACAGCCGCACCTCGATGGCGTGACCGGAGAATTTTATATCGTCCTGCGTGAGCCAGAGCGGTTCGCCAGCAGCGATGCGCAACTGCAATTCAACCAGGTCGAGGCCGGTGATTGCTTCGGTTACGGGATGCTCGACCTGCAGCCGCGTATTCATTTCCATGAAATAGAACTCGCCGCTCTCGTCGAGCAGGAATTCCAGCGTGCCGGCGCCTTCATATCCAATCGCCTTGACCGCAGCGACTGCAACGGCGCCCATCCGCGCCCGCAATTCCGGCGTCACCTTCGGCGACGGCGCTTCCTCGATCAGCTTCTGATGCCGGCGCTGCACCGAACAATCGCGCTCGCCGAGATGAATGGCGTTGCCATAGCGATCGCCGAATACCTGGATCTCGATGTGGCGGGGATCGACGATGGCGCGCTCCAGGATCACGGTCGGATCGCCGAATGCGCCCTGCGCCTCGGACCGCGCACTGCGCAGCGCATCCGGAAATGCCGCGGCGTCCTCAACCAGCCGCATCCCGCGCCCGCCACCGCCGGCGACCGCTTTGATCATGACGGGGAAGCCGATCTTTCTGGCTTCCGCCAGCATCACGGCGTCGCTCTGGTCCGCGCCCTGATAGCCAGGCACGACAGGCACGCCGGCCCTTTGCATGATGTCCTTGGCGCCGGCCTTGTTGCCCATCGCGCGGATCGCTTCCGGCGATGGGCCGATGAACACCAGTCCGGCATCGCGGCAGGCTCGCGCAAAATCCTCGTTCTCGGCGAGGAAGCCATAGCCCGGATGCACGGCGCTGGCGCCGCTCGCCTTGGCGGCCGCGATGATTGCATCGATCCGCAAGTACGACTGCGCCGGCAGCGCCTCGCCGATTCTTACCGCCTGATCCGCCCCGCGGACATGCAGCGCATCGCGGTCAGCGTCCGAGTATACAGCGACCACGCCATAGCCGAGCCGCCGCGCAGTGCGCATGATGCGCAGCGCGATCTCGCCGCGGTTGGCGACCAGGATCTTGAAGAACGGCGTCCGCTTCACTGTTGCACCGCTCATGGCCGGGCGACCGAGAATTGCATGCGCTGCGGAGACCGCGCATCGCCCTCGCGGCAGATCGCCAGCACTTCGGCCAGCACGCTGCGGGTATCGCGCGGATCAATCACGCCATCGTCAAGCACGCGCGCGCTGGTCGAGAACACATCCATCTGGCTGTCGAACACGCCGGTGATCTCTGCCTTCATTGCCTCCAGCTTTTCCTTCTCGATCGGCTTGCCGCGCCGCGCCGCGGCCGCTTCAGTTACGATCGCCATGGTTTCGGCCGCTTGCTCGCCGCCCATCACGGCAGTCTTGGCGTTCGGCCATGAGAAGCAGAAGCGCGGATGGAAGCCGCGCCCGCACATGCCATAATTGCCGGCGCCGAAGGAGGCGCCGCAGTAGATCGTGATCTGCGGTACCGTCGCCGACGTCACGGCCTGGATCATCTTGGAGCCGTGCTTGATCATGCCGGCCTCTTCGTAGGCCTTGCCGACCATGTAGCCGGTGGTGTTGTTCATATAGAGAATCGGAGTGCGCGACTGGCAGCAGGCCTGAATGAAGTGCGTCGCCTTGTTGGCGCCGGGCACATCAAGCGGGCCGTTATTGGTGATGATGCCGATCGCCTGCCCCTCGATGCGAGCATGGCCGCAAACGGTGGCGGGGCCGTAATTCGCGCCGAATTCGGTGAAGTCGGAATCGTCGACAAAGCGCGCGATGGCCTGCCGCATGTCGACCGGACGCTTGTGATCCATCGGCATGATGCCGAGCAGTTCCTCGGCATCGTAGCGGGGTGGCTTGAAGGATGCTGGCGCAGGCTTCGGCCGGTCCCACTCCAGATTGGCCATGATGTCGCGCGCGATGCGGAGCGCGTCGCGATCGTCTTCGGCCAGATAATCGCCGAGGCCCGAGATGGTAGTATGCATCTCGGCGCCGCCGAGCTCCTCCTCCGTCGCGATCTCTCCCGTTGCCGCCTTCAGCAGCGGCGGACCGGCCAGGAATGCGCGGGTGCGGCCGCGAACCATCACAATGTAATCGGACAGCCCGGTCTGGTACGCGCCGCCTGCGGTCGACGATCCATGCGTCACGGTCACGACAGGAAGCCCGGCCGCCGACAGCCGCGCCAAATTGCGAAAAATATTGCCGCCGCGAATGAAGTCTTCGACGCGGTAGCGCAAGAGGTTGGCGCCAGCGCTTTCGACCAGCTGGACGTAAGGCAGCTTATTCTCCAGCGCGAGCTCCTGCACGCGCAACGTCTTGTCGAGACCGTAGGGCTGCAGCGCGCCGGCGTCGATGCCTGCATCATTGGCGCTCACCATGCAGCGGATGCCGGAGACGAAGCCGATGCCTGCGATCACGCCGCCGCCGGGCACGCTCTTCTCGGCATCCGGCACGTCGAACATGTAGCCGGCGAGCGTCGACAGCTCGATGAAGGGCGAGCCAGGATCGAGCACCAGCGCTACGCGCTCACGCGGCAATAATTGCCCGCGCTTGTGGAAGCGGTCCTTGGCCGCGGCCGATGCGGCGCGCGCGCGCTCTTCCAGCGCCCGCATCCGCGCGATCAGCGCCAGCATGCCGTCGCGATTGGCCTTGAAGGCGGCGCTGGAGGGAACGATGGTGGACTCGATCGTCGCCATGGATCAACCTGCTCCGTCTTTCCGAAATGCGCCGGTAGCCTGACGCACTGTCATTGCGAGGAGCAAAGCGACGAAGCAATCCATGCTTTCTTTACACGGCAGGATGGATTGCTTCGCTTCGCTCGCAATGACGACGGTCAATGCCTCGTCCCGAAAATCTGCCGCGCCTCTGCCGGGCTCGCGATCTCGCGGCCCGCGCGCCGCGCGCAGGCGGCGATGGCTTCGATGAGTTGCCCGTTCGAGGTAACCTTGGTGCCGTCGCCCAAATAGAAAGTATCCTCCAGCCCGGTGCGGAGGTGACCGCCGAGATCGGCGCAGCGCTGGTGCAGCGGCCAGATTTCGGCGCGGCCGATCGCGGTGACCTGCCAATGCGCTTGCGGCAATTTCAGCTTGAGCAGGATCGGCAGCAATTCCGGATCGGCCGGCATGCCGGAAGCTACCCCCATCACGAAGTTATATTCGAGCGGTCCCGAATACATCCCGGTCTGCACATACATGCCGACGCAACGCACAATGCCGACGTCGAAACATTCGAATTCGGGAATCGTGCCCGCTTCCTTCATCACGTCGAGATAGTCCTGCACCTTCTCGACCGCGTTATCGAACATCATGGGTGGCCAGGCCCAGGTGTTGTCGGCCTTCACCTTCAGATAGTTCAGCGAGCCGGCGTTGCAGGCAGCGATCTCAGGCTTCGTCTCGCGCACGCAATCGAGCGCGCCCTGGTATTTCGGGCCTGACGTGCCCGTCGTGTGATTGATGATGACGCCGGGACAGGCCTCGCGGATCGCTTGCTGAATTTCCTTGGAGACGTTCACATCCCAGGACGGCAGATGGCCCTTGTTCGGCTCCTGCTGGCGCAGATGGATATGCATGATGCTGGCACCCGCATTGAATGCGGCCTTGGCCTCGCGCGCCATCTGCTCCGGCGTCACCGGCACATTGTGCTGCTTCGGATCAGTCAACACGCCGTTCAGCGCGCAGGTTATGACGGCCTTGTCGCCCATGGATCAACCTTCGAAAACGGGACGCGAGGGATCGTAAATATCCAGCGCGATCATGCGTTCCGCATCAGCCGGCTTCTTGCGTCAACCCGCTATTGCCGGCTGCGACGCGGCGATGGCTATAGATCGCGAGATCACGCGAGCCTGAAAAGATCGCGCGCGGCTTTAGGCCATAGAAGCGGCGGATCGAGTGGCTGAAATGCGTGGAGTCGGGATAGCCGATGTCCTGCGCGAGATGCGCAAGGTTGATGTCCTGATTGGCGAAGTGCAACAGATGCCGCGCCCGCTTCCAGGCGCGAAACGAGCGGAAGGAGATTCCGGTCTCTTCCTTGAAGAGGTGCAGGAAGCGCGAGGGAGACAAACCCGCCTCCGCGGCGCAGCTCGCCGCCGTCACCGGCTCGCCGGAGAATTTTCCGATCTGCACGATCGCTCGCGCCACGCGAGGATCGAGATCGCGCTGCGGCAGGACCTCGCCGAGGCAGAGCGAATCGAATTCAGCGCTGGAGAATTCGTTGCCGGCATGGTGCTCGCGCAATTCGCGATAGGCGGCGCGAATGCGGCTGGTGAAGGCTGCAGCATCAGGTCCCGCAAGGCGCGCGGCGAGGTCTTCGAGCACGCCAGGGCGAACGCTCTCCGGCTCGATCACGATGCTCAGCACCGAACGATAATCGCTGGCGATGGTGTGCCTGACGTTTGGCAGCACGGCGATCATTTCGCTATGGGTTTGCCGGCCGTCTGATGTCGTGAGCCATAGACCGCCTTCGAGCGCGACATAGATGTTGAACCCGCCCGAGCAACGTTGCCGCGGCCGGCCGAGCAGGCCGGCGTAGAACACGCGTTCCGGGGTAATCAGCATCAGATGGCCTGACTTGCGGCCGATATCGTCCATGGCTCGTCCTCCTCGCGCGGCTCTCTGGCCGCTGCGATGGGGTCAACCATAGCGGAAATTCGTCTGATGTCACCGATCGGGAAAGGTTAATTCGCGTCCCGAATCGGCACCATTCAGGCCCGTATTCGAGGCGGCACGTTCTGCTCGACGCCAGCCTTGCGTTCCGCCGCAACCGCGCGCTGATAGCCGTCCCGCTCCTGCAACCGCGCCCAATACGCCGCGACATTCGGCCCGAAATCCTTGGCCAGGCCGATCGTGCCGGCAAGCCGCAACGCATAGCCGTTGACGATATCGGCCGCAGTAAAGCGTCCGGCGCAGAGGAATTCCGAATTCGCCGTCGCAGCTTCGACCGCCCGCAGCCGGCCAAGGAACCACTTTGCGTAATCGCCGGCCACCTGCGGGTTCCGCCGCTCTTCCGGTTCGAGCTGGCTGTATCTCAGCACCAGCGTTTGCGGAAAGGTCAGCGTCGCGTCGCTGAAATACATCCAGTTCAGGAAGGCGCCGTAGGCCGGGTCGTCCAGCCCGACCACCAGCGGCGACGGCCCGTATTTGGTCCCGAGGTAGTAACAGATGCCCGATGACTCCGTCATTTTGGTCTCACCGTCGATCATGAACGGAATCGTGCCGAGCGGATTGATCGAAAGATATTCTTTGGCGAGCACCCGCGGCGGGAACGGCAGCATCTTGAGCTCGTACGGCAGGCCCATCTCTTCCAGCATCCAGAGCGGACGGAACGAGCGCGCGCCGTCGCAGTGATAGAGCGTGATCATCAGGTTTCCCCGTTAGTATCTTGACCGTTCTTATTAGCCTTTCGGCAGCGTGCCCATCATCTTGCACAATACCATCAACATCACCTCGTCGGCGCCGCCGCCGATCGAGGTCAGGCGGCTGTCGCGATAAGCGCGGCTGACCGGCGTCTCGTTCATGAATCCCATGCCGCCCCAGAACTGCAGGCAGGCGTCGGTGAGTTCGCGCCCCAGACGCCCCGCCTTGAGCTTGGCCATGGTGGCAAGCCGCGTCACGTCCTCGCCAGCGATCAGCGCCTCGGCGGCACGATAGACCAGCGCGCGGAGCAGCTCGACCTCGGTCTGCATTTCAGCCAGCTTGAAATGAACCGTCTGGTTATCGAGGATCGATTTTCCGAACGCCTTGCGGCTACGGGTATATTCGATGGTCTCGGCGATGATGAACTCATGCGCCTTAAGGCAGGCCGCCGCGCCCCACAGCCGCTCCTCCTGGAACTGTATCATCTGGTAGGTGAAGCCCTTGCCTTCCTCGCCGATGCGATTGCGCTTGGGCACCCGGACATTATCAAAGAAGATCTGCGCCGTGTCGGATGAGCGCATGCCCATTTTGTCGAGCTTGCGCGCCACCTGCACGCCCTTCGCTTTCATGGGCACGCAGATCAGCGACTTGTTGCGATGGACCTGGTCGTCGCTGGTATTGGCGAGCAGGCAGATCCAGTCGGCCTGCACGCCATTGGTGATCCACATCTTGCCGCCATTGATGACGTAATCGTCGCCATCGGAACGCGCCTGGGTCTTGATCGAGGCGACGTCCGATCCCGCGCCCGGCTCGGAGACGCCGACACAGGCCACCGCGTCGCCCGCGATCGCAGGCGCCAAGAACTCACGTCGCACTTCATCCGAACCGAATCGCGCCAACGCAGGCGTCGCCATATCGGTCTGCACCCCGATCGCCATCGGCACGCCGCCGCATTTGATCGCGCCGAGCTCCTCGGCCATCATCAGCGCGTAGGAATAATCGAGCCCCTGGCCGCCAAACTCGACCGGCTTGTTCAGCCCGAGAAAGCCGAGATCGCCGAGCTTCTTGAACAGCTCATGGGCCGGAAAGATGTCGTTCTTCTCCCATTCGTCGACGAAGGGATTGATCTCCGCGGCGATGAATTTCTGCAGGATGCGGCGGGGTTCGTCGTGGTCGGCGGTGAAGAGCATTTTATTGTTTCCTGTCGTTTCGGGGCGGCGCGAAGCGACGAACCCGGAACCTCGACGTTGTTTTACTCACTTCCAGATTCCGGGTTCGATGCTACGCATCGCCCCGGAATGACGGCGTATCACAACCCCATCTGTCTCGAAGCGAGATCCTTCATGATCTCCTCGGTGCCGCCGCCGATAGCGTTGACCTTGACCTCGCGATAGATGCGCTCGACCTTGACACCGCGCATGAAGCCGGCACCGCCGAAAATTTGCACCGCTTCGGAGGCGCAGAATGCCATGGTCTGGGTCGCCTGGTTCTTCATCATGCAGATCTCGGCAACCGGGCTCTCGCCCTGCCCGAGCCGCCACGCCAGCATTTCCAGCATCGCCTGCGACGCCGCGACCTTCTGCGCCATGTCCACGATCTTGTGACGGATCACCTGATGCTGCGCGATCGGCTTGCCAAACGTCTTGCGTTCCTTGGCGTAGGCAATCGCCTCCTCGACGCAGACGCGGGCATAGGCCGTACAGCTCGCTGCCATGCCCATGCGCTCGCTGTTGAAATTATGCATGATGAGCTTGAAGCCCTGGCCCTCGTCGCCGATCAGGTTTTCCGCAGGCACGCGGCATTCGTTGAAATGTAGCGTCGCGGTATCCGATGCCCACCAGCCCATCTTCTTCAATTTGGTGCGCGACAGGCCCGGCGTGTTGCCCTCGATCAGGAGCAGGCTGACGCCACTCGGCCCCTCGCCGCCCGTGCGCACCGCAACCGTTAGGTAATCGGCCCGCATGCCCGAGGTGATGAACGTCTTCTCGCCGCTGACGATATAATGGTCGCCGTCCCGCCGTGCCTTGGTGCAGAGGTTGGCGACATCGGAGCCGCCGCTCGGCTCGGTGATCGCGAGCGCCGAAATTTTCTCGCCCGCCAGCACCTGCGGCAGCACGCGCGCCCTGACCTCAGGCCTTGCAGCACGCGCGATCGGCGGCGAACCGATGGTGTGACTCATCAGGCTCGAGCTGACGCCACCGGCGCCGGCGCGCGCCAGTTCCTGCGACGCCACGATCTTCATGAACTGGTCGGCCGGCACGCCGCCATATTCTTCCGGGAAGCCAAGCCCAAGCAGACCGATTTCGGATGCCTTGCGATAGAGCTCGCGCGGAAACTCTCCCGCCTCGTCCCATTCATTGGCGTAAGGTTCGATCTCGCGCGCCACGAAGCGACGCATCACATCGCGGAACGCTTCATGGTCCGCCGTGTAGAACGGGCTTTGCACTTTTGCGCGCTCCAGCATGCTTTCCTCCGCCAGTAATCACGATGCCCCGATTTGGCCGGCGCAAACTTGCGTTGAGCGGCTGGCATTGCGCAGACGCCGTCAGCCCAATCATCGCATGTCCGGTCCAGCAACTGAACACAAGACCGTTGGCGCGAGCATGCCCTAGCCTCGGCTCAAAGCCAACAAGAGGTCATCGACCCATTGGCCGGGGAGGATGAAGCATGGTCCGATCGCTCAATGCTGCCCCTGCGTTCTTCCTGACAGCGCTCCTGTCGCTTGCCATGGCGACAGCAGCCTCGGCGCAACACCCCGGCATTACCGACACCGAGATCAAGTTCGGCAATATCATGCCCTATAGCGGCCCGGCGTCGGCACTCAGCGTCACCGGCAAGGCTTTTGCAGCCTATTTCGACCTGATCAACGAGAAGGGCGGCGTCAACGGACGCAAGCTCAACATGATTTCGCTCGACGACGGTTTCTCGCCGCCGAAGACGGTCGAGGCGACGCGCCGGCTGGTCGAGAATGACGGCGTTGCCTTCATGTTCGGAACGATGGGCACCGCACCGAGTTCGGCGACAGCAAAATATCTCAACGGCGCCAAGGTGCCGCATCTGTTCCTGATCAGCTCCGCTTCGAAGTGGAATGATCCGGTTCACCAGCCCTGGCTGATGGCGCTGCCGTGGGCACCGAATTATGTCGAGGAGGCCGGCATCGAGGTGCGCTTTGCCCGCGCCAAGAATCCAAATGCACGCTTTGCGATCCTTTATCAGAACGACGACGCCGGAAAGGATTATCTGCGCGGCGTCAGGCAAGCGCTCGGCGCGGACGCCGACAAGGTGATCGCGATGGCGACCAGTTTCGAGGTCGCCGATCCCACTGTCGATTCGCAGATCCTCACGCTCGCCAACACCAAGGCCGACGTCTTTCTGATCTACAGCGTGACGCCGCGTGCTTGCGCCCAAGCGATCCGAAAGGCCTATGAAACCGGTTGGCGGCCGATGCGCTTCATCTCAAGCGGCTGCGCCAACAAGGAAACGGTCATGGTGCCGGCAGGGCTTGAAGCGGCAACGGGCATCATGTCGGTCGGAGCCCTAAAGCCTTATTCGGCTGACTCCACCGATCCCGACCTGGTTGCCTACCGCGATTTCATGAAGGCGCGGCTGCCAAACATCGATCCCGCCAATCTGGCGGCGGGATATGGTTACATGGTCGCGCAGGCTTTGGTCGTGGTGCTGACACAGTGCAAGAATGACCTTAGCCGCGAAAACATCATGGCGCAGGCGGCGAACCTCAAGGGCGTAGCGCTGCCGATGCTGATGCCGGGAGTGACGCTCAACACCTCGCCGACGGATTACCGGCCAATCAAGGACGGCTATATGGTTGAGTTTCGCGACAACCAGTTCAACGTGATCAGTGAGTTGCTGCGCGGCTCCTGACCGCGGCGGCCTGTCCCGATTGTCGGGATCAGTGAGCTGCCGGCGACAGATCCTGGATCAGGCGGTGCAGTCATTGCCGCTGAGTATGCGGACACCTCACAATCGCGCGGCTATCGCAAAAGCATGTTCCTGTGTAACCACAGGTGAGCGAGACGCAATCAAACCTGGGCTGGCGGCGTTGATTAATTTGAAGGTCACTGTCGCGACGCGACCGGACACCGATCAAGCATCGTCACTGTGAGCTTCTTCGGCTGTCACGCACGGGCTGCGCAATGAGCCGGCCTAGAGCGTGATGATGTCAGGTTTGATTGCGACCAAGGTGCGCTCCCTCTCCCGCTTGCGGGGGAGGGCTGGGGTGGGGGTGTCTCCGCGGGCGACGCTACCCGAGTGGAGAGAGCCCCCACCCGGCGCTTCGCGCCGACCTCCCCCGCAAGCGGGAGAGGTGAAGCGCGTCTGCGGCCAAATCGATTCAATCAAGGATCATCATGCTCTAACGGTTGACGCTTCACCCAGTTCAGAAAA
Organism: Bradyrhizobium hereditatis; assembly: GCF_020329435.1. Lineage (GTDB taxonomy): Bacteria > Pseudomonadota > Alphaproteobacteria > Rhizobiales > Xanthobacteraceae > Bradyrhizobium > Bradyrhizobium hereditatis. The sequence continues at coordinate 31,382 of NZ_JAGKJK010000015.1, forward strand.
GTCGATCCTCTTGTCGTGCGGCGATCTCACAATCGCCCCAGGACTGCTGCGCTCCCGCCTCGCTTCTGTCAAACCGGGCTGACCTCTTCCATCAACAAGAGAACCGCCGGGTGAAGGTACCAAATGTTATACTCGCAAAGTCCACCACTGGCGGAGCAGCAGTGGCCGAGCGCCGAAGAAGTTTCGTCGGGCGCCCTTGCGCGCGATCCGGACGCCCGATCCGATTGGCGTTTTGGCAGAAGGCGCATGAAGCCGGCGAACGATTCTTCTTATCCCTACCGCTTCGGGGAGGGGCAGGCGAAGACCGGCCGGCCGTCGATAGGCCGGAGAATAGTCCGCAGCCTTACCCGGTTTTCTATTGCGGTTCTCATCGGTGTCGGCGCCACGCTTGGCTGGCATTCCTACGGTGATGCAGCAAAGGGGATGGTGGTGGCCCGGGCTCCAATGCTGGCCTGGTTGTTATCCACGTCGCCGACGAAGTCCCCGGTGGTGGCAGCAACTTCCCCTGGCCCGCTGCAGCAGCTTGAGCCCCTGGCGTCCAATCTCGATGCCGTGCGGCGCAGCGTAGAACAACTCGCTTACAAGCAAGAACAGATCGCCCAAAACATTGCGGCACTGCGGGCTGTTGAGGAGGACATCAGGCAGAAGATGTCGTTTGCGCCTCCGGCCCCTGCCCCGGCGCCGGCCCAGCAGGCGGCCTCCATCCCGCAGCCTAAACCCCCGCAACCCAGGGCGCAGTCATCGGCTGTGCAGTCATCGTCGGCGCCTCGCCCTTCGCCTCCTACGGGACCACTCTCGCGCTGACGGCTCGGATCGCGGTGGGCGATATTGACGACCTCGTCGAGCGCCGGAAATGAGACGAGTGGCATTTCAGAGAGCCGCCATAGGCACTGCAGAGATCAACGTCAGGCGACTTCCGTTTCTGGATTTCTCGGCCTGACGTCATGTCCTCGTTGCATCAACTTCTGATTTTCAGAAATTGTCATTGACACGAAGGCCAAATCAGCAATATATCGATTTGGTCCCGTCCCGATACGAGGGGCGTTTCGCGATCGTCACAGACGCGGGACGGGATGCGGTGGACGTGGATGCGCCTTTGACGAACGGTGCTGATGCGTACGGCGAAGTCGTGTGGTCCTGACGCCCCGATGCTGGCGTCAAGTCTTGCGGTTGCGCATCGATCCAATTGGATCGAGCGCGATATCCGCGAGGCGACGGTGACAACGAGCCCGGCCCGCCGGGGAGAGCACGATATAAGCCGTAAAACCATTGCGCAGGGAATGTCGGATGCCTCCGCTGAACCTGTATGCTCGTGTGCGCCTTTTTGCACACTTTTGCACACGAGACCGCGGGTGCAGCGTGCACCCGGCATTCCCTGCGCCCTCTGTTTGGAGGAGGGCGGGAAGTTTCAGGCAAACCTCGGGCAGTTCATGTCGCGAGATCGCGAAGTCATACTCAGTTGTCGTCGCCCGGCTTGACCAAGCCCCATACAAGTATTCCAGAGACGTCAATGATTGAGCTGATAAGCCGCGGAGTACTGGATCCCCGCCTTCGCGGGGATGACGGTCGAGTGTGCGTTGCTATCTCTCCGTCATTGCGAGCGCAGCGAATCTATCAATCATGCAACGCACGAGGATCTGGCTTGCTTCGGCCTTCGCTCTTCGAGCTACGGTGACAAGTCATCGCGGCGCCGCTCGAACCGCCCAAACAGTCCGCCCCAGCCACTCCACGCAAGACAGCACCCCTATATGACCCCTCATCTGTTACATAGAATACCGTCAAGCAAAAACTGCTGAACGTGGAGGAGGGCTTGTCCGTACGCTATTACGACTGGATCGCCCATTTCGGCCGCCGCACGCCGAACAAGATCGCTGCCATCGACCTCGCCAGTGAGCGCCGCCTCTCCTATTCCCAGTTCGACGCGCGCATCTCGCGCGTTGCCACCCATCTGCGTGAGGTGCTCGGCGTCAAGCGCGGCGACCGCGTTGCGGTGCTGGCGCTCAACACGACAGATACGCTCGAAGTGCAGTTCGCCTGCGGGCGCTTAGGGGCGGTATTCCTGCCGCTGAACACACGGCTGACGGTTCCGGAATTGCAATTCATCGTCGGCGATGCCTCGCCGAGCGTGATGATTCACGACACTGATCTCGCCGAGACCGCGTTAGCCGTCGCCAAGCTCTGCAACGTTTCGTCGACGCTGCTGCTTGGCGCCGGCGGCACCTATGAAGCGGCGATTGCCGCCTCGAAGCCGCTCGATGAATTCGAGTTCGTTACCCATGACGACATCTCGACCATCATGTACACGTCAGGCACCACAGGTCAGCCAAAGGGCGCGATCATCACGCATGGCATGACGTTCTGGAATTGCGTCAATCTCGGCGGCCCCGCCTATGTCACACCATCGACGGTGCTGCTCACCGTGCTGCCGCTGTTCCACACCGGCGGGCTCAATTGCTACACCAACCCGGTGCTGCATGCTGGCGGCACCGTCCTGATCATGCGAGCCTTCGATCCGGGTCTCGCGTTGCAATTGATCAGCGATCCCGCATACGGCATTACACAATTTTTCGGCGTGCCGGCCATCTATCAGTTCATGGCGCAGCATCCGTCATTCGCGAGCGCCGATTTCAGTCGCCTGGTGATCGGCGGCGTCGGCGGCGCGCCGATGCCGGTGCCGCTGTTGAAAGTGTGGGAGGAGCGCGGCGTCGCCCTGCAACAGGGCTACGGCATGACCGAGACGTCGCCGGCGGTGCTGGCGCTCGACCGCGAGGACGCTGCGCGGAAAGCAGGCTCGTCCGGCAAGCCGGTGCTGCACACGGAAGTGCGGATCGTTCGCCCCGACGGCACCGACGCTGACGTCGGTGAACTCGGCGAACTCTGGGTCAAGGGGCCGAACGTGACGCCGGGCTATTGGAACAGGCCGGACGCCAACCAATCGTCCTTCACCGATGGCTGGCTTCACACCGGCGATGCCACGCGTATGGATGAAGAGGGTTTTTACTACATCGTCGATCGCTGGAAGGACATGTACATTTCCGGCGGCGAGAATGTCTATCCGGCCGAAGTCGAGAACGTGCTGCATCAGCTCCCCGCGATCGCCGAGGCGGCCGTCATCGGCATTCCCGATGAGCAATGGGGCGAGGTCGGCATGGCGATCGTTGCCGTCAAGCCTGGCCAGACGCTGACGCCTGCTGAAATTCACGCTCATTGCGCCGCCAATCTGGCACGGTTCAAATGCCCGCGGCTGATCGAGTTCGTCGATGCGCTGCCGCGCAACGCGACGGGGAAGATTCACAAGCCGACGCTGCGCAGGCAGTTCAACGCGCCGACAGCGACCGACAAGCTTGCGTCGTAGCTGTGCCGGCCCCCAACTTCGTCATGCCCCGCGAAGGCGGGGCATCCAGTAAACACGGAGTGCAGTGATTGAACTCGAGGCCGCGGCGTACTGGATCGTCCGCATTCGCGGACGATGGCAGCGGAGGGGATGGTGAGTTATCCCGGCAGGAACAGCGCGAATGGCTCTTCCGTCGTCCGCCGCAAATGCTGGCGATACTGCGTGTAATTGGGATCATCGGCCGAGACGCGGCCGAAGGTCGGGTTCGCGACCATCTTGATCGGCAGATAGGCAATTGGGGCGGCGATCGGCGTCAGCGACGAGCCGCGGCCGGCGAGCAGTGTGGTGATGATGCCGTACATCTCGCCCGAGATCGCCAGCCGCGCCACCGTGATCAGGCGGTGCTGGCCGTGCCGGTTGGTGACGAGGTAGATGTGGCCGGACTGGTTGGGCACCGCCACTTCGCCGAACTGGGTGAAGGCGGCGTCCTGCCGTTCGCTTTCGTGAAACACCAGCGACGCCGCCGCCGTGTCCCACGCGATCTCGGTGCGATAGGCGAAGATGGCGTTCTTGTCGCCGAACGAGGGGCGCACCGTGACGTAGGTTCCCTCGATCCAGGCCACCGCGCGACGCGAATAGGCGCCGAGACCGTCCGGCGCAACCTCGCCGTTAACGGCGGCGGCTTGTGCCGGAGGCGCCTCCGCGGCCTTGCGCAAGGAGACGCCGAGCGCCTGCTCGAGGCGGACGGTGGTGGCGAGGGTGAACGGACGGCGGCCGCCCAGCACCTTTTCGAGCGTCGAAAGGCTGAGCTTGGCCTGTTCGGCCAGCGCCTGCCGCGAGATGCGGCGGCGCGCGATTTCTTCTCGGATCTTGTCGGCCACCCGCCGGCTTTGCTCGGCGGAAAGCTGCTTGTCCGGCACTGACATCGTCACCCCTGAACTATCAGCGCCAGTCTAGCAGACGCACAATGCATCACAAACCCGCACAAACCCGCCGCTGCCCCGGCGGAGCGTGGTGGCGAGCGACCGAACAATGCCGATCATTCCGCTCGCGCCAAATCGCTGAATTCCACACCCTCTCGCGTACGGCGAAATCGCCGTTCGGGAGTGACGACATGACGACATGTGACGAAATCGAGGCCGACAAACCCAGCGACCAGCCCAGCTTGATCCGGCTGGTGCTGTTCTTTGTGATGCAAGGCGTTGCCGTAATCCTGGTCGGGTTTGCGGCATTATTTTTGAGCTTTGAGCCGGTCTGGTCGGCCGAGCGCCTGCAATCCAACTACCTCAAGCCCGGCGATGCGCGGGCCGGTTCGCTACTCCTCAAGATCGACGAGGGATATGCCGATGCGTCACGGCTCGACGTCGATGTCGATCTCACCGTGTCCGGCCCCACGGTTCGCGCCCGCGTCACCCAGATTTTCCGTAACCCGTCTAAAGACTGGGTCGAAGCGGTCTACGTCTACCCGCTGCCATCAGGCGGCGCGGTCGATTCGCTGAAGATGGTGATCGGCGATCGCGTCGTGGTCGGCGACATCAAGGAGCGGCAGCAAGCGAAGGCGATCTACGAACAGGCCAAGCAGAATGGGCAAAAGGCCGCGCTGACCGAACAGGAACGGCCGAACATCTTCACCAACTCGGTCGCCAATATCGGCCCCGGCGAAACCGTGCTGGTACAGATCGAATATCAGGGGCCGTTCCAGCAATCCGGCACAGAATTTTCGCTGCGCGTGCCGATGGTCGTCGCGCCGCGCTACAATCCCGCACCGGTCGTGCAGAGCGTCGACTTCGAGCCCGGCGGCGGTTGGGGTGCGACCAAGTCCGATCCCGTTCCGGATCGCGACCGCATCTCACCCCAGGTGCTCGATCCCGCCACCAACGCGCCGGTCAACCCGACCCGCATCACCGTGCGGCTGCAAGCCGGCTTCCCGCTCGGCGAAGTCAAGAGCCACCATCACGCGATCAAGACCGAAAAGCCCGACGCCAACAGGAGCATTATCAGGCTTGCCGAAGGCCCGGTGCCGGCCGACCGCGATTTCGAGCTGACCTGGAAGCCCGCGGCGGAGCAAGCGCCGTCGGTTGGGCTGTTCCGTGAGCGCGTCGGCGACAGCGACTATCTACTCGCCTTCGTCACGCCGCCTTCGGTCGAACAGGCGCAGCAGAAACCGCTGCCGCGCGAGGTGATCTTCGTAATCGACAATTCCGGCTCGATGGGCGGCGTGTCGATCATCCAGGCCAAGGCGAGCCTCATTTACGCGCTCGGCCGCCTGCAGCCGAACGATCGCTTCAACGTCATTCGCTTCGACCACACCATGGAGGTGCTGTTCCCATCAGCCGTGCCGGCCGATAGCGAGCACATCAGCCGCGCCACCTCGTTCGTTGGCGCGCTGCGGGCCAATGGTGGCACCGAAATGGTGCCGGCGATGCGCGCGGCGCTGTTCGACAAGGCTGGCGATGCCAACTACGTCCGGCAAGTCGTGTTCCTGACCGACGGTGCGATCGGCAACGAGCAGCAACTGTTCGAAACCATCAATGCGCTGCGCGGCCGCTCGCGCATCTTCATGGTCGGCATCGGCTCAGCCCCGAACACCTACCTAATGACGCGCGCTGCCGAACTCGGCCGCGGCACGTTCACCCATATCGGCTCAGTGGAGCAGGTCGAGGAGCGGATGCGCGGCCTGTTCGCCAAGCTGGAGAATCCCGCGGTGACTAATCTCACCGCAAAATTCTCCGAAGCCGCGGCGGATATCACGCCCGTCGCCATCCCGGACGTCTATCGCGACGAGCCGCTGGTGCTGGCGGCAAAGCTCGACAAGCTCGCGGGCTCGGTCGAGATCAACGGCCGCGTCGGCGATCGTCCCTGGGTCGTCACCCTGCCGCTGGCGAATGCCGCCGAAGGCAAGGGCCTCTCCAAGCTCTGGGCTCGGCGCAAGATTGCGGATGCGGAGGTTGCGCGCACCACGCGGCAGGCAACTCCGGAAGATGCCGACAGGACCATCCTGGCGCTGGCGCTCGAGCATCAGCTCGTCACCCGCCTGACCAGCCTGGTCGCGGTCGACAAGACGCCGAGCCGTCCCCAGGGCGAACCGCTCAAGCTCTCGGAATTGCCGATCAACCTGCCGGCAGGCTGGGATTTTGAAAAAGTGTTCGGCGAGACTCGCCTACAAGGTCCGCCCGCTGAACGGCGTCTGGGCGACGCCGCCCTATCTGCACAACGGTTCGGTGCCGACCATCGATGATCTATTGGGAGACCCGGAAAAGCGGCCGAAGAAATTCTATCTCGGCAGCCGCGAATACGATCCCGTCAAGCTCGGTTACAAGACCGACCCGATCACGGGCGGTTTCGAGTTCGATACCTCCATTCGCGGCAATTCGAACAGAGGTCACGAATTCAGGAAAGACTACGACAAGAACAAGGAAATCAAGGGCGTGATCGGGCCGGAGCTGTCAGCGGATGATCGCAAGGCGCTGATCGAGTATCTCAAGACGCTCTGAGCCCGTCTATGCATGCGCCACGCGGCCGGGCACTGCCAGGCCGCTGGCGTTTTCCGACGCAACGCGGCGCAGATCTGATTGGGCGCCGCGCCTATCGGCTGGCCACCAGCCGCAATTGCGGCTTGATCGTTTCTTCGAGCTCGGACTTGAGCTGGCGCACGCGCGGGTCGCCCGAGCGCGCCGCGCACACCGCATATTGGTTGACCGAGCGCTTGAGCGCGCGCCGCTCCTCCGCAGTCCGCGTCACTTCCGGGCTGGACAGCCTCAGCACCATGCCGCCGAGTTGCACCAGCACTTCGTCAAGCGCCTGATCCATTCCAGCAAATTGATCCATCGCACCACTCCCTCGAAAAGGAGTAATGAGCCGCGCGCCGGTCCGTTCCCCGGCGCGCTCGTTTACGGATAATGGTCAGTAAACGGATGGCGATTCTATCAGCGCGCGCCGCGCATCTGCTTGCCGGAATCATTATCAATTGAAGGAAATCGGCCGGGCCTGCCGCAGAAACGACGCGATTGCGGTGGCCTCGCCTGTTACCTATGCTGCCGCCCCGTCTCACGAGGCCCCGCATGATTCCGCCGCTTGATCCTGTCGTCGCCCAGATCATCCCGCTCCTGCCGCTGCGCGATCCCACGACGATGACGCCGCAGAGCGCCCGTGATGCCCTGCGCGCACTGGCCGCCTCGCGCGCGGCGGTGCCGCCGCCGCGGGTAGCGAGCACGGAAGACATCAAAGTGAAGGGCGCAGCCGGGTTCCTTGGCGCACGGGTCTACCGGAACTCGAACGAAAAGTCGCCGACGGTGGTGTTTTTCCACGGCGGCGGCTGGGTAGCCGGCGATCTCGAGACCCATGACCGGCAGGCGCGCTGGCTTGCGATCGAGACCGGCGCGGTCGTCGTCTCCGTCGATTATCGCCGTCCGCCCGAGGTGTGTTTTCCCGGCGCGTTCGAAGACGCCTTCGCGGCGACCAAAGATGTCATTGCCCGCATCGCCGAGTTCGGCGGTGATGCCGCGCGCGTCGGCGTCGCCGGTGACAGCGCCGGCGGCAATCTCGCGGCCACCACCGCAATCGCCTGCCGCGACGCCGGGATCAGGCTAGCCGCGCAGCTGCTGGTCTATCCCGTCACCGACGTCCTCGGCAATTTTGCCGATGCAACAGAGAACGCGCGCTTTCCCTCGCGCACTGAGAACGCGGAAGGCTATTTCCTCACCCGCGCGACCATGGAATGGTTTTGTGGCCACTACCTCGGAGACAGCACTCACGGCTCCGACTGGCGCGTGTCGCCGTTGCGCGCCAAAAATCTCGCCGGCGTCGCGCCGGCAATCGTCTGCACCGCCTGGTTCGATCCGCTGCGCGACGAGGGCAAGGCCTATGCCGACGCCCTGACGGCCGCCGGCGTGCCGACTAGCTACTATGACGGTCTCGGCCTGATCCACGGCTATTTCGGTCTCGGCGAAGCTTCCGAGACCGCAAAGCGAGAGGCGCAGCGCGCCCGCGCCGATTTCAAGGCGCTGCTGGACAAGGGCGCGTAGTCGGCGATTGCAGGGCTGGCGATCCCGGGAAGACTCGAACTTCCGACCTACGGTTTAGGAAACCGCCGCTCTATCCGGCTGAGCTACGGGACCGCGGACCTGCGTGGTAAGACAGGTACCGGCGCTTCATAGCAAAGCGAGACTGGCATCGCCAGCCCTTCACGTGCGTGTCCTCAAATCCTCGCACCGTCATCGCCGGCCGTCTTTCCAAGCATCCACGCTCTTTGGCTAAGACCAAGGCATGAATGCCCGAAACAAGCAGACAAACTGGCGAACCGATCGGGGCGTGCCGGATTGGCGCAATGGCGGCATATGCATCCCCCGCCCGGTGCCGAGCGCAGACGGCAGCAAGCGCCCATGCCGGGAACGGGTTAGATGTCAGCGCGTACCGATGCGTTGGTGTCGCAGCAAGAAACCGGCAAAATAACTGCGTCCATCGTTCCCCGTTGCGGCCGGTTGTCACCCAGCATGGGCTGTCGATTCAACGCAGCCAGGGGGCATCTGTTTCCGAAGGAAGGCGCATCCTGTGTCGCTTCGGAACGCCCAAAAGGCCTGCAGATTGCGCAGGCAGCGTCCGCTTGCCGACTTTCGCCGCAAACTTCATCCGAAACGATGAGGAACATTCGCGCGCGCGTTCAGTTCTACGGAAACCGATCAACCTTTCGAGGAGGATACAATGCAGAAAATGTTAGCAGCGGCTCTCCTGAGTGCCGCCATCTTCAGTGCTCCCGCCTATGCGCAGACCCCGCAGACGGCTCAGCCCGCCGCTCCCGCCGCCTCGCAGGAAAAGATGGACCTCAAGGGCAACTGGCGCGCGTCCAAGCTCATGGGCCTCGACGTCTATAACGACGCCAACGAGAAGCTCGGCGACATCAATGAACTGATCCTGGACAAGAACGGCAAGGTCGCTGCCGTGGTCATCGGGATCGGCGGCTTCCTCGGTATGGGCGAGCACGACATCGCGGTTTCCATGGATAAGCTCAAATTCATGGAGGAGCCGATGCGCACGGCAACGACAACGACCCCGCGCGAGACCACGACCGGCGCGGCCACGACCGGCGCGGCCACTACGACCGCGAACGACTGGACTCCGGATCACGCCGTCATGAGCGGCACCAAGGAGCAGCTCAAGGCGATGCCGCAGTTCAAATATTCGGACTACAACTAAGACGTCCGATATTCTCGGCTGATCAAGGCCCCACCTCGGTGGGGCCTTTTTCATGAGCGGGTCAAGCTGAAGCGCTGTCGAGCTACGCCTTGATGTTGTTCTCGCGCACGACCTGGCCCCAGATGCTGACCTGCTTGGCGAAGAACGTGCCGAACTCCTTGCCGTCGGCGAGCAGAAGCTTCATCTGCTGGGTCTCTTGCAATTGCGAGGCCACGGCCGGTTCGCTCAAGATCTCCTTCACCGATTTCGCCATGCTGGCGATGACGTCCGCCGGCGTGTCCTTGGGCGCGAAAATTCCCCACCACGCCAGCGTCTCGAAATCGGGGAATCCCGCCTCGATCGCGGTCTGAGTGTCTTTCAGCGCCGGCAGCCGCTCGCGGCCCAATTGCAGGATCGGCCGCAGCCTGTTGGTGCCGAGTTGCGCCGTGATCAGCGCCGCCGATCCCACGATCATGTCGACATGGCCGCCGAGCACGTCGTTCATCGCCGGTCCGCCGCCGCGATAGGGCACATGGGTGATCTCAACGCCGGCCTTCTTGCCGAGCACCGTCATTGCGAGATGACCGAGTGTGCCGATGCCGACGGAGGCATATTTCACCGCGCCGGGATTTGCCTTGCAGGCCGCCACCACGTCGGCAAAGGTCTTGTACGGCCGATCGGCATTCGCCGCGACAACGTAAGGCGCGGTGCCGACCAGGAACACCGGCACGAGGTCCTTCTCGACATCCACGCCCGGCTTTTCCAGGATCGAGGGAATGACCGCGTGCGAATCGAACGTCACCAGGAACGTCGCGCCGTCAGGCGCACTCTTGGCGACCTGGATGGCGCCGAGCGAGCCCGCCGCACCCGACTTGTTCTCCACCAGCACCGTGCGGCCAAGCTTCGTCTGCAAGTGAGACTGCAACAACCGCGCCAGCGCATCGGTGGAGCCTCCCGGCGGAAACGGCACCACCAGCGTCATGTTCTTGGCCGGCTGCGCCAGCGCTGGCGCAGCCGCAAATGCGGCGGATGCCGCAAGCAGATTGCGTCTTGTGATTTTCATCACAACTCTCCTCCCATTAGCGCCCGCGATTTTTTGTTTTTGCAGGCTTTGCTTATGTGCCGAAGCCGGACCCGGCTTTCCTGTACTCGGGCCGCGGCGGGCTGAAGATGTCAAGCACGCGGGCGCCTTCCGGTCCAGCCCGCATGGTGTGCGGCACGTTTCCCGGCGTGCGCCAGAAATCGCCCTTCTTGACCGGAATTTCCTCGCCGCCCTGGACGCGGATGGCCGAGCCATCCAGCAGCACGCCCCATTGCTCCTCGGGGTGATGATGCAGCGTGCCTTGCGCGTGCGGCGCCAGCGTCACCACCGAGAGCATCGCCTGCTCGCCGGAGAAGATGCGCGTCGTGACGCCGGCGGCGAGTTCGCGAAACAGGCCATCGGCCGGGTTGTCCAGATTGTGAAATTCGTCCTTCTGACTCATGATTTGATTCCTCCGTCAGCGCTCGTTGCTGGCTTCAGGACTTGCCGTAGCTGCCCTGGTAACGGCCTTCGCGGATCGAGATGATGGTTTGCTGCTCGCGCGCGATCTGGGCGCGGACCGCTTCCAAGAGGCTCGCCGCCACAGCAGTGGGAAACGACACCACGCCGTCTTCGTCACCCACGACTATGTCGCCCGGCGAAATCACCGAGCCGCCGACGGAAACCGGCACGTTGATCTCGCCCGGCCCGCTCTTATAGGGCCCGCGGTGAATGGCGCTGCGCGCAAAGCATGGAAAGTCGGAGGCCGCAAACGAAGCGGCGTCGCGGATGGCGCCATCGATCACATAGCCCGCGGCGCCGCGGTATTCGGCGATGTTCTTCATGATCTCGCCGACCAGGGCCCGCGTCTCGTCGCCGCCACCGTCGACCACGATGACGTCGCCAGGACCGACCAGCTCAAGCGCCCGGTGGATCGCCAGATTATCCCCCGGCCGCGTGCGCACGGTGAAGGCCACGCCGACCAGCTTGCCGCCGCGATGGAAGGGGCGCAGGCCTACCGCCCCCGGCAGGCGGGCAAGATTGTCAGAGATGACGGACGTGGGCGCCCCCCTGAACGCCTCGATCAGATCGGGCGCGGGCTTCGGCACACTTGCCATGGCTGTCGTGATGCTCATGCAGACTGTTTCCCCTCTATCTGGGCCGAACCTTTCGCCATTTCGGCATGGCGCGGCGACTTGAATTGTTCCGTTGCAGCAAAACCAATAGCATTCCGTAGGAACAGCTATAATGGATTTGCAACCCGCGGCGCGGTGCCCAGTACATGCCCGTCTAAACTGTCGGCAATCTCTCCGGTCCGTACCCGGGGTCCACCCCTCTCCCTAACCCTCCCGGCAAGGGGGAAGGAAGCCTTGGCGATGTGCTCACCTCACGCGCATTATGGCTTCTCCCTGCATCACGGCTACTTCTGCACTTTGGCAAGGAGTGAGCGAAACGTCAGCAGCTGTGAGGGACGCACGGCGGAAGGGTTCCCTCTCCCCTTGCGGGAGAGGGTTAGGGAGAGGGGTGCCGCTTGCTCCGCTGCATGACGATCAGCAAGAACAACTCTTTCCACGAACATTGCCGTTGCGCGTGTCTCGTTGATGCACCGTCGAACTCCTTCGCCCATCGTTCGCCCGTGGCGTACCCCTCTCCCCACCCCGCAAGCCGTGTCACCACCAGCCGCAGCGCAATGCAGGCAACAGGAAATCGTGCTTGCCTGGCCACACGTGTTAACATCAGCTTAACCAAACCCGTTCGACGCTAACATCGGATTCGACGCTTCAAGCCAGTCGCCTCGCAATGCCGTTTCAGAACCTTTCGCCTTCGCCGGCGCTCTCGATCGTTCAGTTTTCCGACATCGACGCCTTCCGGCCGGTCGAGTTTGTCGCGGACGCCCGCAGCGTCCCGTTGACCCTTGCGAACTTCCACACCGCGCGCGCGATAGTGCAGTTGCCCCACTGCCAGGTCGCCGTGCTCACCTCGTTTCCCCGCATCGTCGATGTCAGCTACCGCGCCGCGCATGGCGTCGTCATCTTTCAGCTCAAGGACGCCTACGAAGTATCGGTCAACGGCCTGTCCGTGAACCGTCCGACCTTCGTCGGCATGCGCGGCAATGTGGATCTGAAGTTCGTCGAACCCCACGGGTCGCTGCACGCCATCATCACCCTTGGGGCCAGCCTGCGCGACCGTGAATGGTTCGATACGCCGGATGAGTTATGCCCGTTCACGCCGCACGCCGACGACCTGGCGGTGGTTCGATCCGTCACCACCCGCATCCTGCAGACGGCTTCCGCCAGACCGGACCTGTTGCAGGAGCCGAACTCGGCGCTTGCCGTCCAGGAAGGCCTGTTGCTCGCGATCGACGAGATGTTCCGCCGCAGCAGGACGCCGGAATTGACGAACCGGTTTGCCAGCCGGGGCTATTGCCGCCTGGTTCGCATGATCGACGAATATGTCGCCTTTCATCCCGCCGCGGCGATCTACAGCGCTGAGCTCGCCGAACAGTGCGGCGTGTCGGTGAGAACGCTGGGTACAGCGGTGGCAAGTGTCCGCGGCATGAGCCTGCATCGTTATTTGCGACTCAAGCAGCTTTGGTCCGCACGTGCGCAGCTCGTGAAAGGATCCGACGCTGTCACGGTGACGTCGTGCGCCCGCGCCAACGGCTTCCACCACATGGGCGAGTTTGCCAGGCTCTATCGCGCAACGTTCCATGAGACGGCCTCGCGCACGCTGGCCCGCGCCCGAGGCTCTGACTGATTCTTGCCACAATGTGGCGCGCTTATCCGCTCGCTCCGAGACAGCGAAGTTAGATTCGTTGTAACATCTCGCGCGCAGCATCGCTTTGCTCTTGAATTTCTTTCGGATTTCTAAGGGCCTAGCGCTGAGTTCCAGCAGTCACATGTTCGAGGTAAGGTCACAACGCCAGCGGGAACATCGAGCAGTTTCGGGGTGACAGCGCTGCCAAAATGATGACAATCGACTCAGGCAAAGTTCCCTAGATTCGACTGGAGACCTCCGTCCGTGATCGCCTCACGTGCATCTTCATTTGTTGTAGCCACGATCGGCGGGCTGTTCGTGCTCGCGCCGGTGGCTTCGGATGCGCAGTGGTGGCGCAGTGCGCCGTACGACTTCGAATCTTGCGCCGATGTGGCCGAGAAGGCGAAGACCAAGGAAGAAAAGACGACGAAACTCGCCGAATGTAACGCGAAGTTCGCCGGACGCCGCAAGCCGGGCGGTGGGTACACTTATTACGACTTCATGCAGGACCGGACGTTCGATATCGCAGGCCCCAACCCGACTCCGGAAGAGCAGAAGAAGATCGACGAGCAATATACCGCTTATCTCGAACGCGAGCGGCGCAATCACGCCGCAGCGCTGGCGGCAGCCAAGCAGCAACAGGCGGAGCCGCCGGTGCAGGCGATACAGCAGGTTTCGCTGCGCTCCGAGCCGGCCCCTCCTCCGCCGGTCGAAACCGAAAAAGTGCCGATACCGGTGGCAAGCCCACTCAAGCAGGCGGCCCGACTGAGGGCAGCCCATTGCGCCAAGAACCAGTTCTCCTGTGAATGGCCGCGACTTTCTGAAAGCATCAACGAGCTGAAGCGGCTGTTCAATCCGCAGCAGCAGCCAGCGAGCAAGCAGAAGAAGGGCTGACGTTGCCCCCCGTCATTCCCCGCGCAAGCGGGGAATCCAGTATCCACAGAACTAACGTGGATGCAGCACTGCTCCCCAAATCCGCCGATGACTACTTGATGCCCGCCGGGCCTGTCATCCGGCCGGCCGAAGGCCGGACGGGGGTGGCGGGCATGGCGACTGACGCCGTTCAATCAATGCGTGCGCACCCGCTTGACGCGGCGCGACTTGACGATCGGCGCGACAATGGCCCGTGACGCCGCCCGCTGCTCCCTTAGCCTCGCCTCATAGCCCGGCGACGGTGTCACCGTCGGCGGCACGGCGTGAGCCGGGACCGATGCCCATCCGGCAACAGCAACCGCAATCAGCGCCTGATATTTTCGTTTCATTTGTCTCTCCCTCGCGCCCGCTGCAGAATCCCGCAGGACTTCCGGCAGTTCAAGGCGAATGCGCAGCTCAGCCGGCGCGAATCTGCTCCGGCGTTAGGCCGGGCGAGCCCTTGCCCTCACGCTCGGCCTGCCGGGTCAAGTCCACGATCCGGCGCGACAGCGGCGCCTTGAGCCCACGGCGCTCGGCAATCTCGGTGATGACGCCCTGCAGATACTCGATCTCGGTGCGGCGGCCGTGTTTCAAATCTTCCCACATCGACGAGCGCGCCTCGGGATCAATCTTCATCGTCCGCCCCAGCAGCACTTCGAAGACCTGATCCGGCAGGCGCAATAGCGACGGCAGCCATGAGAACGGGATTGGCGTCGGCGAGACCGGCTTGATGCCCTCGGCCTTGATCGCCGCGAGCCCCTCGGTGACCTGGTCGGCGAACAGACGCCGCCATGACCGCACGCTGAGCTGCTGGCGCAGCGGCAGATCGGCGAGCGCATTGAGCGCATTGTTGAGGTTGAGCAGCAGCTTGCCCCATTGCACCCCCTCGATGTTGTCGGTGGTGCGCATCTTGAGGCCCGGCACCGTCAGCTTCTCGGCCGTGCGCGCCTCGTCCCGCTCGATCACAATGTCGCCGGAGGTGGCGCGGTGAAATCGCCCCTCACCGAGCGCGATCACGTTGAAGGGCACCATGCCGCCGAGCACGCGCCGCCCCGGCAGGCGGCTACGCAGCACCGCCGTATTGCCGACGCCGTTTTGCAGGCTGACGATGACGGCATTAGGTGGCGCGTGCTTCGCGATGACATCAGCCATCGCAGCCGTATCCGCGCTTTTGACCGTGACAAGCACGATGCCGACGTCTTCAAAGATGGAAGGATTTTCCGATAATGCGAAGCGATCGCGGGCGATGGTCTGATCAAACCCTTCAAAACTGGTCGGCCGCAGGCCTTTGGCATCTATTTCAGCGATCACGCGCGGACGCGCCAACAGCGCGACGCGGCGGCCGCCGGCCGCCAGAATGCCGCCGACGAAGCAGCCGATGCTGCCCGCCCCAGCAATGCCAATTGCCGGCCCCGAAACCATTCGCTACCCGTCGCGTTGCAACAAGCTTCGATAGCAGAACCGTTAGCCAGTGCCTATCGAAGCATGGCCGGCCGCGACTTGTAACAGTCATGAGCCGCCTTTATGTTCGCACGGGGCTACGGAGGAGATGACCGATGGGTTTACTCGATGTCCTCAACGGCATGATGAACGGCCCGCGCGGGCCAAGCCACCCCAGCGCGCAATCCGAGGGCGGCGGAATGTCGCCCTTGACCATGGCGATCCTCGCGCTGCTTGCCTGGAAAGGCATCAAGCATTTCAGCGGCAACCAGACCGGCTCGGCGCCACAGCCGACGCCCGCGCCTAGCCCCGCACCTGGCAACATGCGCGCCGGCATGCCTGGCGGTGACATGGCCGGCGGCGGCCTCAGCGACATGCTCAAGGGCGGATTGGGCGGCCTGCTCGCGGGCGGTGCGGCCGGCACTATCCTGAGCGGCGGGCTCGGCGACCTCATGAAGCAATTGCAACAGAACGGCCTTGGCGATCAGGCCGACTCCTGGGTGAGCAACGGCCCGAACAAGCAGGTCGCGCCCGGCGATCTCGCGAACGCGCTCGGCGCCGACGAGATCGATCAACTGTCGTCGCAAAGCGGATTGTCGCGCGACGATCTGCTGCAAGGCCTCAGCCAGTTTCTACCCGACGTCGTCAATCATCTGACGCCGGACGGACGACTGCCGAGCGACAGCGAGATGTCGGAACGGATTTGACGCCTCGTCAGCGCGGCGTCTGCCGCGCCGCGCTGCTTCACGATCCACGCATGGAAAGGCACGGAAATGGGCGGCATTATCTGGATTATCGTCGTCGGCTTCGTCGCCGGCATCATCGCGCGCATCCTTTCGCCGGGTCAGAACAACCCCACCGGCTTCATCCTGACCACGGTGCTCGGCATCGCGGGCGCGTTTCTGGCGACCTTCGTCGGTCAGGCGATCGGCCATTACGGGCCCGAACAGGGCGCCGGCTTCATCACCGCCACCATTGGCGCGCTGGTGGTGCTGTTCATCTGGAACAGGCTTGTGGCACGCGGTGTGATATCGGATCCGGGGAATCGATAAGGCGGAGCTGTATCCGCCGTCATTGCGAGTCACCCGGTCGGCGCGTAGCGCCGCCGGATGAAAGGCTCCGCGAAGCAATCCATGGTGCCGCAGGCGAAGTATGGATTGCTTCGTCGCTATCGCTCCTCGCAATGACGGCCACAACTGTAGCCCGGATGAGCGCAGCGATATCCGGGAAAAGTCTCTCCCGCGGATAAGGTCTCCCCGGATGTTGCTGCGCTCATCCGGGCTACATTCATCGTCACAACACCAGATGCATGCCGGCATCCATCCGCACGAACTCGCCCGTCATGTTGCTCGACGCGGGCGAGGCCAGGAAGCACACCAGCTGCGCGATATCTTCCGCCGTGGACGCGACCTTCAGCGGCACCTTCGCCACCACGGCATCGCGCACCGCTTTCGCGCCGGCCTCGCCGCGGCCCTTGGTGAACCAGGGCGTATCGATATAGCCGGGGCACACGGTATTGACGCGGATCAGCGGCGCCAGCGCGCGCGCCAGCGATTGCGTCATGGTATTGAGCGCACCCTTGCTCGCGGCATAGGCGACCGAGGAGCCGCCGCCGGAAATGCCGGCAACCGACGAGACGTTGACCACGGCGGACGGCGTGCCTGATGCCTTTGCGCCGGCCTCGAGCTGCGCGCGCGCCGCGCGGATCATCTGGAACGGGCCGATCGTGTTCACCGCGTAGATGCGTTGGAAATCTTCCGCTGAAAGCCCGTCGAGATCGTGATGCGGTACATGCTTGGTGGTGCCGGCATTGTTGATGAGCACGTCGAGCCGGCCCCAGGGCGCAGCCGCCGCCGCGATCTTCTTGCAGTCTTCATCGCGCGAGACGTCGCCCTGCACCACCACAACTTCGGCGCCGGCGCTGCGGCAGAGATCAGCCGTCACTTCGGCTTCCGCCTTGCTGTTGGAATAGTTGACGACGATCCGCGCACCGCCCTTTGCCAGCAGGCCGGCAGTGGCAGCCCCGAGGCCCGAGGCAGAACCGGTGACTATCGCGCACAAACCATCCTTCGACATCCCGTATTTCCTTCTGTATCTTTTAGCTGGGGTTCGCACCGCCCAAGAGGGTTCAAGGGCGGGCTTCAAGAACAGGCTTCACGCGTACCATATCGCGCGGCCGATGGCGCGCAACTCCGACGAAGTCCACTCTGCGGAATTATCCTTGGTCCGCGATCATCATGCCGCCGTCGCAGGCCGCCCTGCGGACAGCGCTTGTCAGGGGTATGGCTTTTGCCCATCATAAAGCGCAAGAAAAGACCGCAGCCGACCCGGCACTATCAGTTGGGATTGGCATGCCAATTTCAAATCGGGGAACGCTGTGGCGGAGAGTGAGAACATCGTTGCCGAGACCGCGGAGAAAATCTTCGCCGATCTCGCCGACGCCCAGACCATCAATCACGACAAGAAGGGTGAATGGAAAGCGCCGCTCTGGCAGGCGCTGACAGATGCCGGCCTGCCGCTCTCCTGGGTGCCGGAAGATTGCGGCGGCTCCGGCGCTTCGCTTGCCGAAGGGTTCAGCGTCTTGAGCGCCGCCGGGCGGTTTGCGGTCGCAGTCCCCCTCGCCGAAACCATGCTGGCCGGCTGGCTTTTGGCGCAGGCCAAGATCGTCTCGCCCGGCGGCGAGATGACGGTGGTGCCGGCAACCCCGAAGGACCGGATTACCGTCAACGCCGATGGCAGCCTGTCGGGCCGGGCGCGCGGCGTGCCTTTCGCCAAGGTCGCAAAGCACTTTGCCGTGCTCGCCAGCGATGCAAAGGGCAGCTTCTCCATCGCACTGGTCGATGCCGGCAAATGCCGGATCGAGAGCGGCCTCAATCTCGGCGGCGACCATTCGGATGTGGTGACGCTGGACCACGTGCAGCCGGTTGCGATCAAGCCGGCGCCGCCGGGCTTCGACCAGACGCGGCTCATGCTGATGGGCGGCGTCGCGAGATCGCTGCAGATCGCGGGCGCGCTGGAATCGATGCTGGAAATTTCCGTCCGCTATTCCAACGAACGCGTCGCCTTCGAAAAGAAGATTTCGAAATTTCAGGCAGTGCAGCACAATCTGGCGCGGCTCGCCGGCGAGTCGGCCGCCGCGCTCGCAGCGGCCACCTCGGCCGCGGACGCTATCGCCAATGCGACCTCGTTCAACGACGAAATGTTTCTCGAAGCGGTGGCGGCCAAGATCCGCTGCGCGGAAGCGGCGGAGAAAGGTGGCGCCATCGCCCATCAGGTGCATGGCGCGATCGGCTTTACGATCGAGCACATCCTGCATCGCTACTCGCTGCGTGGGCTCGCCTGGCGCGACGATTTCGGCTCCGAAAGCTACTGGGCCGTCGAGCTCGGCAAGCTCGTTTGTAGCAGAGGCGCCGATGAATTGTGGCCGCTGGTTGCCTCGCGCTGACACCAATACCGTTTTGCTGAGAAGTCGAGACCAATAATGACCGCAGCCCTCCGTTTCGATCCGATCCGCCTGCCGCCCGAATGCGAGCAGTTGCGCAAGGAAGTCCGCGCCTTCCTCGCCGAAGAAATCGCCGCCGGCACGTTCGATCCGCATAAGCCGAACCGCGAAGATACCGACGTGCCGGAGTTCTCCCGCAAGGTCGGCGAGCGCGGCTGGCTCGGCATGACCTGGCCGAAGAAGTATGGCGGCCACGAGCGCTCATTCCTCGAGCGCTACGTGGTAACAGAGGAAATGCGCGTCGCGAACGCGCCGACGCGGCGCTTCTTCGTCGCCGACCGCCAGAGCGGCCCGGTGCTTCTGAAATACGCGCCCGAGCACATCAAGATGGAGATCCTGCCGCGCATCTGCAAAGGCGAGCTCTGCTTTGCCATCGGCATGAGCGAGCCGAATTCCGGCTCCGATCTGTTCGCGGCGAAGACCCGCGCGACCAAGACCGATGGCGGCTATCTGATCAACGGCACCAAGATCTGGACCTCTTCGGCGCATATCGCCGACTACATGATCGCGATCTTCCGGACCTCACCGCCGACGAAGGAGAACCGCCGCCATGGCCTGACTCAGTTCCTGGTCAAGATGAAGCAGCCGGGCATCCAGGTAAACCCGATCGGCCAGATCACCGGGCAGTATGAGTTCAACGAGGTTGTGTTCACCGATCACTTCATTCCCGACGATCACGTGCTCGGCGAGATCGACGGCGCCTGGAAGCAGGCAACGAGCGAACTCGCCTATGAACGAAGCGGCCCCGAGCGCTTCCTCGAAACGTACTACGTCCTGACCGAGCTGGTCCGCGCCGTCGGCAACAATCCGGATACCCGCAGCGCGGAGGGCATCGGCCGCCTAGTGGCGCAGGTCCACACTATGCGGCGCATGTCGGTGTCGGTGGCGGGCATGCTGCAGGCCGGCAAGGAGCCGGTGGTCGAAGCCTCCATCGTCAAGGACATCGGCACGATCTGGGAGCAGCAACTGCCGCATCGCGTGCGCGAGCTTGCTGCGTTTGTCGAGGAAACCGCGACTAACCGCGAGACGCTGGAAAAGCAGCTCGACTTCGCGATCAAGACCGCGCCGAAACTGACGATCCAGGGCGGCACTACGGAAGTGCTGCGCGGCATCATCGCCCGCGGGCTCGGTCTGCGCTAATTCAACGAGGAAACCTGATGACCAAATACACTGATATCGGCGTCGAGAAGCACGGCCACGTCGGCCTGATCGAAATCCGCAAACCGCCGCTGAACTTCTTTGACGTCTCGCTGATCAACCAGATTGCGGATGCGCTGGAAGAGTTCGACAACGATGTCGAAATCCGAGCTTCCGTGCTGGCCGCGCAAGGCAAGGCGTTCTGCGCCGGCGCCGATTTTTCCGATCCGAAGCGGCAGGAGCAGGAAGTACAGGCGCAGACGGACCCGGCGGCGAATTTGCCGATCAACCATCTCTATGTTCAGGCCGTGCGCATCTTCCGCAACAAGAAGCCGATCGTCGCGGCTGTCCATGGCGCCGCCATCGGCGGTGGCCTCGGCCTTGCCGTGTCCGCCGACTTCCGCGTCACCTGCCCCGAGGCGCGCTTCTCGGCCAATTTCACCAAGCTCGGCTTCCATCCGGGTTTTGGCCTGACCGCCACGCTTCCCGAACTGGTCGGCAGGAACAATGCGGAGCTGATCTTCTACACCAGCCGCCGCATCACCGGCGAAGACGCCACCAAAATGGGGCTGGCCAATATCTGCGTGCCGCAGGACCAGGTCCGCAGCGAGGCGATGAAGCTTGCGCAGGAGATTGCCGAATGCTCCCCGCTCGGCCTGATCTCGACCCGCGCCACCATGCGCGCCGGCCTCGCCGACCGCGTCATGGCCGCAACCAACCACGAGCTCGCCGAGCAGACCAAGCTGCGCGCGACAGAGGATTTCAAGGAAGGCGTGAAGGCGACGGCGGAGCGACGAGTGGCGAATTTCAAGGGACGGTAACGCAAGCGCGCGGCCCTCTCACCGCGACGTCCCGACCTTCAGCCAAGAACACTGGCGGCAGGGTTCCCTCCCCCCTTGCGGGGAAGGGTTAGGGAGAGGGGTGCCACTTGCTCGACTGCTGATTGATCGCAAGGATTTTTGGCACAGATTGCTTGGCACGAGTTCACGCAGCCTCTTCCGAATGAGTGTGCGGCGTACCCCTCTCCCCAAGCCTTACTAGCGTGCTCACCTAACGATGAATTGCGCCGCGCGGCGCTCACGCCACCAGCTTGAACGTCACGCCACAGAGATCGAAGCTGTCGCCTGACATCCTGCAGCCCTTCGCCTTTGCGGCCTCACGCACCTTGGCGATATCGGCGACCTTGAACGTTAGTCCGCTCATCAAATCGCTGGTGCCGCCCACAAAGCGGAAGCTCGCATTGGGCAGCTTCAATTCAGGCGCACCTCCTGCACCCTTGCTGACGGGCACCTGCAAAATCCTCCCCCAATGCTCGGCCAGCCCTTGCGGGTCCGGGCTCTGCATCTCGACTTCCGTCAAGGCCAGCGTCACGTCGTTGCGGATCGCCTTCTGCCAGTCCGGGCCCGCCGGCGGATAGGGCCCGAGCACGTCGTCGCTGCCGTCAGTGTGGTTGAACTCGATGAAGGCGGCGCGGCAATCGCGCGGGTGCAGTTGCACGCCATGGTAAGGCGCGTGCGTGATCACATTCGCCGTACGCACGCCCATCCCGTTCGCATGCTTGCCGCGCGCGTCGGGATCGTCGCAGCAGAAGATCGCCATGTAGCCGCCGCGGCCGCCGGTCTTGTCGAGAAAACGTCCCGCCGCAGTGCCCGGCTGGAACGGCGCCACCACCTCCAGCAAAATGGTGTCGACTGGCAGCAGCGCGTTCTCCAGGCCGTACTTTGCGACGTTGCTGTCGCGGAAGCAGACGTTGAGGCCCATGATCGCGGAAATGTCCGAGATCACGGGCTCGAGATGCGGCGCCACCAGGCAGATCTGCCGCAGCCTGAGATACTCCGCCATATCAATGCCCCTGGAAGATCGGCTTGCGCTTCTCGACAAACGCCTTCGCCGCTTCCTTATGGTCGGCGGTGTCGCCTGAGCGCGAGTGGTGGATGGCTTCGGCGTCGAAGCAGGCTTCCAGCGACATCGTCTCGGCGTTGTTGATATTGCGCTTGATGTAGCCCAGCGTCACCGATGGCCCCTGCGCCAGCGACATTGCGAGATCGCGCGCCTCGGCGTCGATCTCGGCGTCCGGCACCACCTTTGTTACCATGCCGAGATTGTAGGCCTCCGTCGCGCTCAGCACTGGAGAAGTCAGATAGAGCTCGCGCGCCTTCGCGCTGCCGAGCATCTGGGTGAGGAAATAGGTGCCGCCGTAATCGCCCGAGAGTCCAACCTTGGCAAAGGCGGTCGTGATCTTGCAGGAGGCGCTGGCGACGCGCAGATCGCAGGACAGCGCGATCGAGAGACCGGCGCCGGCCGCCGCGCCATCGAGCTGCGCCACCACGGGTTTTGGCATCTGGTGCAGGATGCGCGAGACTTCCATGCCGCGGCGCAAGTTGGCCATCTTGGCTTCAAAACCGAGCGGCGCCCGCCCCTCCGCCATCGACTTGACGTCACCGCCGACGCAGAACGTGCCGCCGGCGCCCTTGATCAGCACCGCGCGCACCTCGTGATCCTCGGCCGCGCGCCGCGCCGCCTCCACCAGCCCGCGCGTCATGTCCGGGTTGAGCGCGTTGCGCCGCTCGGGGCGGTTCATGGTGATGGTGAGCAAGCCCTGTTCGAATTTCTGGAGGACCATTTCGTTTGCGCTCATGTGTCGTACTTTCGTTGTTGTTGATTTGAGCCGTCACTTCTTCACCAGCGGGCAGCGCGAGGCCTCCAGCGGCTGGAATGCCTCGTTGCCGGGAATCGTCGCCAGCAGCTTGTAATAATCCCAGCGCCCCTTCGACTCCGACGGCTTCTTCACCTCGAACAGATACATGTCGTGCACCATGCGGCCGTCGTCGCGGATCTTGCCGTTCTTGGCGAACATGTCGTTGATCGGCGTCTCCTTCATCATCTTCATCACCGCGGCAGCATCCGTCGTGTTCGCGGCTTTCACGGCTTTCAGATAATGCAGCACGGACGAATAGACGCTGGCCTGCGCGGCGGTCGGCGGCCGCTTGACGCGCTCCTGGAAGCGTTTTGAGAACGCGCGGGTCTCATCGTTGAGGTCCCAGTAGAACGCTTCCGCCAGCAGAAGACCCTGCGCGGTCTCCAGCCCGACGCTGTCGATGTCGGTGACAAAGGCAAGCAGCGGCGAGAGTTTCTGCCCGCCGCTCTTGGTCAGCCCGAACTCCGCCGCCTGCTTGATCGCATTGATGGTGTCGCCGCCGGCATTGGCGAGGCCCACGACCTTCGCCTTCGAGCTCTGCGCCTGCAGCAGGAACGAGGAGAAGTCAGACGTATTGAGCGGATGCTTGACGCTGCCGAGCACCTTGCCGCCGGCCTTCACCACCACATTGGTGGTGTCCTTTTCCAAGTCCTGACCGAAGGCATAGTCAGCGGTGAGGAAGAACCACGTCTCGAAGCCGGATTTGACAGTGGCGAGCCCGGTGACGTTGGCCTGCGCAAACGTGTCGTAAGAGTAATGCACGGTGTAGGGACCGCAGGCCTCGTTGCTGAGGCGGATCGAGGCCGGGCCGCTATACATCACGATCTTGTTGCGCGCCTTCGCGATCTCGCCGGCGGCAAGTGCGGTGGCGGACGCGGCGACGTCGTACAGCATCTCGACGCCCTGATTATCGAGCATGTCGCGCGCAATGCTGGCGGCAAGGTCGGCCTTGTTGAGATGATCCGCCGCGACGATCTCGACCTTGCGGCCCAGCACCTCGCCGCCAAAATCCTCCACCGCCATCTTCGCGGCGGTCTCCGAGCCCGGCCCGGTGATATCAGCGTAGAGGCCCGACATGTCGAGAATGCCGCCGATCTTGAGCGGCGGCTTGCCTTGCGCCAATGCCGCACTCGCCGACATCGCCAACGCCACCGCGACAATGCTTGCTGTTGCTCTCTTCACGGAGTCCTCCCCTGCTCGCGCCGCATTGCCTGCGGCTTTGAAATTTCGGCGCGATCATGCCGCATGGCATCTGCGGCAGCAAGGCAGAGAGGAAGACGGAGTGTCGGCGTGATTTCCCGCTAAGCGGAATGATCTTTGTGGACTCAAGTAGATGGGGTAACGGGCCCCGAGGCCTCCCAAGCCAGCCGCGCTAGCTACGGCGCAATGTGGTAGCGCGCGTCGCGCGGCTGGCTTGGGAGGCCTCGGGGCCCGTTACCCCATCTACGAAGCGCCGCTGCTCCACTTAGGCCAACAACCCCTTTCCCGGCACATGATTGAGCTCGAGCCTGATGCCGTCGGGATCCTCGAACAAAATCGAATAATATCCCGGCGCCCATTGGTCCTCGCGCGGCGCGCGGATGATTTTGGCGCATAACGTCTGCAGGAAGGCATGCAGCTCGTCGACATCGGCACGCTCGCGAGCGCGGAAGCAGAGGTGATGCAGGCCGACGCGCTTCTGCTCGAACGCGGCGCCTTCGTACTCGACTGACGGCGCGCTGATGCCGACCGCGGTGCGGCCGCCAACGCAGTAATAGGTGGTCTCGGTATCGATCACCGGCTTGAGGCCGAGAAACGGCAGCAGCTTGTGATAAAAATCGCGGGAGCGTTCGAAATTCGAGGCAGTCAGAAAAATATGGGCGATGCCGTTGACTTCCATTGTCTCCCCCTGCGTAGCAATCTAAGGTAGTGGAACGGCTATTGATCAAGCATACAGGAATGGCGGGGCCGGTGAGCAGCGTTATAGTGCGTCCGATATTGCGTGGCTGCGCTTCGCTTCCGGCATGCGCCGCATCACTTTTCGCGCTGGCGTGCATTGGCAGTGCCGACGCTGCCGATTGCGTACTGGAGCGGCAGGGCGAAGGCCGCGTCGCCACTGTCGTCGATGCGCGCAGCTTTCGCCTCGAAGACGGCCGCGAAATCCGCCTCGCCGGCATCGAGCGAACTGGAACCGACAGGACCGGCGGCAGAGCCGCATTGTCGGCTATCGTCGCCGGCCGCGAAGTAACGCTGCACGGGGAGGATGATTCGCCGGACCGCTACGGCCGCCAATCGGCCTTCGTGTTCGTGGCGGGCTCGGAACTCTCGGTACAAATGGAACTGCTGCGCCGCGGCGAAGCGCTGATTTCGAGCGATATAGCCGAGAAAAATTGCGCTGCTGCACTGGCTGCCGCCGAACGCACGGCACGCGACGCCAAATTGGGCATCTGGGCGGAAACCTCGGCCATAAAAAACACCGAAAGTCCGGGCGATATTCTGGCCGCGATTGGGCAGTTCACGGTGGTTGAGGGTAGAGTACTGTCCGTTCGACAAGCGGGGGCAATCACTTACCTGAATTTCGGGCGGAACTGGACACAGGACTTTGCTGCGACTATTCCAAGGCGCATCATTCCGGCGTTCGAGAACGCCGGCCTTCGTCCTAAGTTGTTCGAAAATCGGAGGATTCGTGTCCGCGGTGTTGTCTCTTCGCGGGGCGGACCGCGGATTGAAGTGCTCAGGGTGGGGCAGATAGAGGTGCTGGGCGGGAACTAGCGCGTGATCCGAAGACTGGGCACCGGTTTTCGCTTAGGATCGTGCGCGAAACAGGGATGAGATCACTGTTCCGGGTCGGATCGTGATCTTAGTGGCTGATTTGACGCATCGTGCAGAACGGCGCGAAGGGAACAGGGGCCGCCGCCTTTTGGCTGCGCCGGCGCTTATTTGCGCCGCGCTGACGCTTTCCGCCTGTGGAAATCTGGGAAAAATCGAGACCGCCGCGCCGACCGTGCCCGCGCCGAAGCCATCGCGCACTGTCGCGCAAACGCCGGCGAGCGAGCGCGAGCACGAGCGCATCCTGGCCTCCTATGGCGGCGCCTATGACGATCCAAAACTCGCGACCCTGATCGGCAAGACCGTCGACCGCCTGGTTGCGGCCTCCGACCGCCCCGACCAGGCCTATCGTGTCACCATCCTCAATTCCGGCGCGGTCAATGCCTTCGCGCTGCCGACCGGGCAGCTCTACGTGACGCGCGGGCTGATCGCGCTCGCCAGCGACACCTCGGAACTGTCGTCCGTGCTCAGCCACGAGATGGCGCATGTGCTGGCCAAGCACGCCTCGATCCGGGAAGACCAGGCGCGGCAGGCGGCGGTGGTGACGCGCGTCGTCACCGACATGAGCAACGACCCGGATCTGACCGCGCTGGCGCTGGCAAAGACCAAGCTGACGATGGCGAGCTTCTCGCGGCAGCAGGAATTCGAGGCCGACGGCATTGGCGTCGGCATTGCGGCCCGCGCCCGTTTCGATCCCTACGGCGCGGCGCGTTTCCTCGCGGCGATGGAGCGTAATGCGGCGCTGAAGGCCGGCAAGACCTCGCTCGATCCCCGTACGCAGGACTTTCTGTCCTCGCATCCGGCAACGCCCGAGCGCGTGCAGAACGCGCAGGCCACCGCCCGGCAATATACTTCGCCGCAGGGCGGCGAGCGCGACCGCGAGACCTATCTCGCCGCCATCGACAATATCGTCTATGGCGAAGATCCCAGCGAAGGCTTTGTGCGCGGACGCCGCTTCCTGCATCCCAAGCTTGGCTTCACCTTCCAGGCGCCCGAGACGTTCACGCTGGATAACACCGCGCAGGCCGTGATCGGCGTACGCGAGGGCGGCACGCAGGCGATGCGCTTTGACGTGGTGCGCGTGCCGGCCGAACAATCGCTGTCCGATTACCTCAATTCCGGCTGGATGGAAGGCGTCGACAAGGGCTCGACCGAAGATCTCATGATCAACGGCTTCCCGGTAGCTTCAGCATCCGCGAACGGCGATCAGTGGCAGTTCAAGGTCTATGCGCTGCGTTACGGCAGCGACGTCTACCGCTTCATCTTCGCCGCCAAGCAGCGCAACACCGAAAGCGAGCGCAATGCGCGCGAGACCGTCAACTCATTCCGCCGCCTGACGCTGGAAGAAATCCAGGCCGCACGTCCGCTGCGCATCAAGGTCATCACCGTGCAGCCCGGCGACACCGTGGAATCGCTCTCCCACCGCATGTCCGGCGTCGACCGCCCGACCGAGCGCTTCCGCATCCTCAACGGCCTCGACCAGCACGCCCAGGTCAAGCCGCGCGACCGCGTAAAGATAGTGGTGGATTGAGGCGGCTTGAGGCGTTACCGCTCCAATCAGAAGGACGGCATCACGAGCCCCAGCGCGTTCGCAGAAACGGCCGATAAGTCCACCCAACGCCGGATCGTGCCATCGAACACATCGGCGCCGTAAAGCGAGCCGTCGCGCCCCTTCTGCAGGTCAACGATGCCGGCTATGCCCGAATCGACCACCTGGATGTTGGTGACCTGCCGGCTGGCGTTCAACGTGGCCGCGTAGATATTGCCATTAAGAACGTCGTCGAAGATCAAAGTGTTCAGATTATAGAAATCTCCTGCCGTGATCGCAGAGGCATTATCCGGGCTGCCGTGACTGCGCGACACGATGGGGAAAACGGCAGGTTCGTCCGTGGCATTGTTACGGTTGCCGTTGTTGTAGAAAGTGATTGCCTGCGGGAGGTCCTGGTAACTGCCGGTCCTGCCTGGGCCTTCTAGGTAGGGCCAATCGAAATTGGTTCCGGGTGGGCCGGTGTTGATCTCCTCCCAGCTGGTCCAACCGACATCTCCCGTGGCGTTTGCGATGTTACTCCATGTTCCGTTGATCAACTGCTGCCAGCGATACGTGATGGTCACGTTCGCCAATCCGTCCAGATCGGTAACGCCCGCTGTCAGCGTCTGCCCTGAACCGCCGTACCAGTGATGCTGGCTATGCCCACGTCGTTGACGTTGCCGACGGACGCAGTTGCGGGGCTGAAGGCTTGCTCTGCATTTCCCGCGGCATCGATGTAGCTCACGACGGCTCGGACGAGCGTGCCGACGTATGCCTGCTGCAGGCTTAGAGAGTCAGTGGCTGCCCCCGCGATCCCTGTCCAGGTCACGCCATTGTCGGTGCTCTGCTGCCACTGGTACGCGATGGGTGCTCCCGCCGGGATGCCATCGACGTCTGTGACGTTGACCGCCAGAGCTTGATTCTGAGTGGGTGTACCGCTGAGAGAAACGACACCTGCAGCCATAGCTGCACCATCGAGATTATGAATTGGGCATGAAAGACAGATCAGAATTAAAGACAGATCGGAATTGAAACGAGAAAAACAGACTAGCTGCATTCTGTGCGATTGGAAGCGGACGGCTGTGCCACAATTGATATATGACCGCGGCACTGACACAAATTGGCCCGCTGCTCAGACCCTTAAGGTCTGCGACAGGATAAGAGGTAGAGTGGTCGCATGCGATGCGCTTCGACGTGGTGCGCGTGCGCCGGCCGAACAATCGCTTTCCGATGACCTGAATCCGGCTGGATGGAAGGCGAAGCGAACTCGGGATCTCGACCCGCAGAACAAGAAGCATCAAGCCACGTTTCTCACCCTCCTCTGGAGGGGAGGGTCGGCTCACAGCGAGCGAAGCGAGATGTGAGGCGGGGTGGGGTGATCTCTCAACACGGGCAGCGCCCGATACGAAAGACTGTCATCCCACCTCGGTTCGCATTTCATGCGAACCGGTCCTCCATCCAGGGGAGGATAAGACGGTGAGCGCATCACGCACCGGTCCATCCGGCACTTGCTTAGCCTCACCTACTCAATCGTCACGCGCGCGCGCCAGCGCGCTTCGAACGTATTGTCGTCGTCGAGCATGCGCGCCTGCGCGTTCATCGGATCGGTGCGCATCTCTGTGACGACACTGCGCGTCTCCGGAGCAACGCTGACCGGGGTCGCTTCGGCTTTGGCTTGCGCCGGCGTCGGCGCCGCGGCGGGCCAGCGCAACGCTGATTTCGGGATCACGGCCTTGCCCGCGTACCAGCATTTGCGGCCATCGATCAGGCGCCAGGACCATTGTCCTTGCGCTCTTGCGGGCACGGAGGCGCGGCACTCCTTGGTCGGCGCGGCCGGCGCGCTGATCGGAAGAAGCGCGGCCGAGAGAGCTGCCACGACAACGGCGAAGAAGATGTACTGCCCTTTCATCGAATCCCCCTTGCGGTAGATCTAATGTCGGCCGGGACAATCTCCTTCGATTCTGGTCACAAGACGTCGAAAACTGGCCGTTTCCGGGTAAAGGAATGGAACTGGAACCCTCGCCGAAGAATCGAGTCCAGCAGCAGGCTGGAAGCTTCGGTCGTTCACGTCGCTGCTTCCTGTGAAGATGCATCGCGGCGGGTTCCGCTTGAGAAGTCACATTGCGTTTGCAGCAAATCTGCCCCGCTGGCGCGGACGCCGGGAACGGATTTCGGGCTCAAACGTCGACTGATCAGGCGACGGAGTTTCCTGCATGGAGAACTTTCTTCTTTTCGTCCTGTCGAGCAGCTTCTGCGCGCTTGTTGCAAGCGTGATTCTTTTGTTGCGATCGTTGCTGACCTTCCCGTGATGCACGTACGCGACATCATCATGCCAGCATGCCCGCATCCATAGCTTCTCGTTGCCGCGGGAGTTCGGCATGCAAGAAACATCACTTGAGTCGCCGACGAGCCGAGAACTGGATCTGATTGACCGATACTGGCAAGCTGCGAATTATCTTTCGGTTGGGCAAATTTATCTGCTGGGCAATGCCCTTCTTCGCGAGCCGCTTCGGGCCGAACACGTCAAGCCGCGCCTGCTAGGACATTGGGGCACTACGCCGGGGCTGAATTTCATTTATGCCCATCTCAATCGCTTAATCCGCGCTCACGATCTCAACATGATTTATGTCTGCGGCCCAGGCCACGGCGGGCCTGGCATGGTTGCGAACACCTATCTGGAAGGCAGCTACAGCGAAATCTATCCCGACATAACCGCTGACGCCGACGGAATTGCAAAACTGTTCCGGCAGTTTTCCTTTCCCGGCGGCATTCCGAGCCACGCTGCGCCCGAGACTCCCGGTTCGATCCACGAAGGCGGCGAACTGGGGTATGCGCTGGTCCACGCTTTTGGCGCAGCATTCGACAATCCGGACCTGATCGTCGCTTGCGTAGTCGGTGACGGCGAGGCCGAAACGGGCCCGCTCGCGGCATCCTGGCATTCCAACAAGTTCCTTGACCCCGTGCATGACGGCGCGGTCCTGCCGATCCTGCACCTCAACGGCTACAAGATCGCCAATCCCACCTTGCTGGGGCGAATGAGAGATGACGAACTACGAAATCTCTTCATAGGCTATGGTTATGAGCCGCTCTTCGTTGAAGGCGACGATCCGCGTGCGATGCATCAGTTGATGGCCGATGGGCTCGCCGTCGCGCTCGCCAGCATCCGTTCGATCCAGCAGAACGCGCGCAATCATACAGGCGGCTTTCACCGGCCAACATGGCCCATGATCGTGCTGCGCAGTCCTAAGGGCTGGACAGGACCGAAAGAGATTGATGGACTGAAAGTCGAAGGGTTTTGGCGCGCACATCAGGTGCCGATTGCCAATCCACGCGGCAATCCCGATCATCTGAAACTGCTTGAAGACTGGATGAGGAGCTACGAGCCTGAAAAGCTGTTCGATGTGAATGGCCGGCTCATGCCTGAGCTACAGGGGCTCGCGCCGACAGGCGAGCGCCGCATGGGAGCTAACCCCCACGCCAATGGCGGCCTGCTCAAACGCGAGCTCAAGCTGCCGGACTTCCGCTCATATGCCATCGACGTCCCCAGCCCCGGCAGTGTTGTCGCCGAAGCCACGCGGGAGCTGGGAAAGTTGCTGCGGGACGTCGTCAAGCTCAATGCGGATGCGCGCAATTTCCGGATCATGGGACCCGACGAAACTTCATCCAACCGGCTGGACGCGGTATTCGAGGCGACCGATCGCGTTTGGATGGAGGGAATCGAACCCGATGACGTCCACCTTGCCCATGACGGTCGTGTGATGGAGGTCTTAAGCGAGCATCTCTGCCAAGGCTGGCTTGAAGGCTACTTGCTCACCGGCCGACACGGCCTGTTCTCCTGCTATGAGGCCTTCATTCACATCGTCGATTCGATGTTCAACCAGCATGCCAAATGGCTGAAGGTCGCGCGCGCATTACCATGGAGACGCCCGATCGCTTCGCTGAATTATCTCCTCACTTCCCACGTCTGGCGCCAGGATCACAACGGCTTCAGCCATCAGGACCCCGGCTTTGTCGACCTCGTCACCAACAAGAAAGCCGATGTCGTCCGCGTTTATCTGCCTCCGGATGCCAATACGCTGCTCTGCGTCGCGGATCATTGCTTGCGTACCTACAATCGCATCAACGTGATCGTTGCCGGCAAGCAGTCCGCCCCGCAATGGCTGTCGATGCACGAAGCGATCGTCCACTGCGAAGCGGGCATCGGCATTTGGAAGTGGGCCGGGACGGAAACATCCACTGCCGATCCCGACGTGGTCATGGCCTGCGCCGGCGACGTTCCAACGCTGGAGACCCTGGCAGCGGTCGACCTGTTGCGCAAGGCGCTGCCGGAATTGAAGATCCGCGTTGTCAACGTGGTCGATCTGATGACGCTGCAGCCGAAGGAGCAACATCCGCACGGCCTCTCCGATCGCGATTTCGACACGCTCTTCACCCGCGATAAGCCGGTGATCTTCGCCTATCATGGCTACCCCTATCTGATCCACCGCCTGACCTATAAGCGCGCCAACCATGCCGGCATGCATGTGCGCGGCTATGCGGAAGAAGGCACGACCACGACGCCGTTCGACATGGTGGTATTGAACGAGCTCGATCGCTTCCATCTCGCGATGGAAGCAATCGAGCGAGTCCCGGGGCTCGGCACCGCGGCCGCCCAAATCAAGCAGGAATTCCGCGATGCGTTGATCGAGCATTCGCGCTACGTGCGCGAACGTGGTGAGGACATGCCGCAAGTGCGGCAGTGGGTGTGGCCGAACAGCGCGGCAGGCACGACGCCGCGCGAGGCGGGAGACTAGATCCTGCGTCCGCAGCGAAGGCGAGGGAGGCCCTCATGTCAGATGCCGTCCTGGTGCTCAACGCCGGCTCCTCCAGCATCAAGTTTGGCCTGTTTGACATCGCCTCGTCCGAACCGCAGTTGAAATGCAAGGGCCTGCTCGACGAGCAGGAGAAAGCACCGCGCCTGGTCGTGACCGACGCATCCGGCAAGCAGCTTTTCGAGAAACGCGGAAACACCGGCGAAGGCGAGGACCACGGCCTGTTCGCCGACATACTTGCCTGGACCGAGGACCATCTCGGCCGAGGCGGACTTGCCGGCGTGGGCCATCGCATCGTGCATGGCGGCCGCGACTTTTCGGGCCCGGTCGTGATCGACGACGAAACTCTCGCGGCGCTGGAAAGATTGACACCGCTGGCGCCCCTGCACCAGCCACGCTGCCTGGCGCCCTTCCGGGCGGTGAAATCGCTGCGGCCGAAGCTGACGCAGATCGCTTGCTTCGATACCGCTTTCCATCACGGCCTGACGCCGCCGGCGAGCCGCTTCGCGATTCCGCGACATTTTGAAGAGCGCGGCATCCGCCGCTACGGCTTTCATGGGCTTTCCTTCGAATATATCGCAAGCCGCCTTACCGCACTTGCACCGGAATGGGCCCAAAAACGCACAGTGGTGGCTCATCTCGGCAATGGGGCAAGCCTCTGCGCCCTGCATGAGGGAAGAAGCGTGGACACCACGATGGGTCTGACCCCGCTCGATGGTCTGGTGATGGGGACGCGCTGCGGGGCCATCGACCCCGGCGTGCTGCTGTTCTTCTTGCAGGAAGAAGGCATGTCGGCCGATGAGGTGCAGCATCTAGTGTACGAAAGATCCGGGCTTCTTGGCGTGTCTGGCGTGTCGGCCGACATGCGCGCGCTGCTGGCAAGCCGAGAGACTGCGGCGCGAGAAGCCATCGATCTATTCACCTTCCGCGTCGCGGGCAAAATCGCCGAGATGGCGAACACGCTCGCCGGACTTGATTGCTTGGTGTTCACCGGTGGCATTGGTGAGCACGCCTCCGAGATCCGGCAACAGATTTGCGATCGTCTCGCCTGGCTGGGTGTTCGCCTTGACGACGCTGCCAATGCAGGCGGAGAGCAAAGCATTGCAGCGGCGCACAGCAGCGTAGACGTACTGATCATCGCCACCAGCGAGGAGACGACTATTGCGCGGCAATGTCGCAGAGTTCTTAAGTCACAAGCGGAACTCTGACGCGGGGATCACGGTAGCCAGCGTGCGATCGTCATGGAGATTGCCGGGCAGCGACTTCACATGGGTGACGAACTGTCCGCCCCGGGCGAGGACAGTCGTGGTGGCGATGGAGGTTTTGACGCCGAACTCGTAAGACCGATAACAAACAAAAAGCCCGGTCTTGCGACCGGGCTTTTCGTTTCAATCCTTGGGATCCTTTCAGGCGGCTTCGTCCGCCACGGCCGCATCGTCGCCATCGGCATCGACATCAGCCTCGTCGGCTTCGGCATCGGCCTCGGTCGCTTCGGCCTTGGCGCCGCGGCGCGGGCTCTTGGCGAGCTGGCTTTCGATTTCCTTGACCGCTTCGGTCTCCGTCGAGTGCTGGACGACGGCGATCTCGCGCGACAGCCGATCGAGCGCCGCTTCATAGAGCTGGCGTTCAGAGTAGGACTGCTCGGGCTGCGATTCCGAACGGTAGAGATCGCGGACCACTTCGGCGATCGCGACGATGTCGCCCGAATTGATCTTCGCTTCGTACTCCTGCGCCCGGCGCGACCACATGGTCCGCTTGACGCGCGCACGGCCCTTCAGCGTCTCCAGCGCCTTCTTGACCAGCGCCGGCTCGGACAGCTTGCGCATGCCGACATTGGCGACCTTGGCGGTCGGCACGCGGAGCGTCATCTTGTCCTTCATGAAATTGATCACGAACAGCTCGAGCTTGGCGCCCGCGATCTCCTGCTCCTCGATCGCCAGGATCTGGCCGACACCGTGGGCGGGATAGACCACGAATTCGTTGGCCTTGAAGCCCTGACGCTGGGTCACGACCTTCTTCGGTTCCTCGACGCGCGGCGCGGCGGCAGCCGGCTTGTGGGCGGGAGCCTTCGGCGCAACGGCAGCCTTCGCAGGAGCGGCCTTCACAGTGGTCTTTGCGGGAGCCTTGGCAGCAACTTTCGCAGCAGAGGTCTTCGAACCCGACGCTTTCGCGGCGGTCTTGGCAGTCTTTTCTGGCATTGCGCTTCTTTTGTTCTTGGAGGACTTTGCAGCCGAAACCTTCTTGGCGTCCTTCATGGGCGCCTTGGCACGGCCCTTGGTTGCGCTGCGGCTGGCCGGAGCGGCTTTTTTAACGGTCTTGGAAGCACTCTTTTTACGCGTTTTCTGTGACACAGCCTGCGCGCGGAACTGCCACGCCCCTGTTCGATGTTTTTTACGGAAACCCACCGGGGCCAAGGATACGCATGGCCGGGATCGGCTTGTAATGTGCCCAATATAGCACATTTTCCGCAAAAATCAATGATTTACGGCCGGTTCCGGGCCTTTACGGGGCCGTTTCCGCCATAAGACCGCTAACAGGGTTAAATCCGAGAAGCCGGTTCGGTTCAGATTGGGGCCGAAGACAGGCTCAATGAGCCGCTAAGTTATCCACAACCTAATCACCGCTGCCGGGTTCCTTGGAAAAATATTTCTCGAACTTGCCTTCCACACCCTCCCATTCTTTCGCGTCCGGTGGTGCGTCCTTCTTCTGGGTGATGTTGGGCCAGCTCTTGGCGTACTCCGTGTTGACCTCGAGCCACTTCTCCAGCCCCGGCTCTGTGTCGGGCTTGATGGCGTCGGCGGGGCACTCGGGTTCACAGACGCCACAGTCGATGCACTCGTCGGGATGGATGACCAGCATGTTCTCGCCCTCGTAGAAGCAGTCGACGGGGCAGACCTCAACGCAGTCGGTGTATTTGCATTTGATACAGGCTTCAGTGACGACGTAAGTCATCCAGCGCTCCGAATAAGACTCCGAACAAGGCAGCGAAACGGATCAGATTTCCGGGGTTTGCGTAGCGCATGCGGTGCGCTGCCGCAAGGGAAGCAGCAAGCCTCTGCTAGCGGTTTTTCAGCCGGCTCGCGAGCCGTTTACGGCCATTTACTGCTTGCCACTGTGCAATTCGTCATAGAGCACGCGCGCGGCCACCGCATCGCCCCGCCGCTCGGAAAACGCTACCACCTTTAGGATGCGCACGCCGCGATCGAGCCCGATCGTCAGGACGTCGCCGACCTTCACCGAATGGCCCGGCGCCATTTCGCGCACGCCGTTGATGCGCACATGACCGGCCTCGACCAGCGCGGCGGCCGAGGTGCGGGCCTTCACCACCCGCGCGTGCCACAGCCATTTGTCGAGACGCTGCCGCTCCAATCAGTCCTCTTGATTATTCCTTGCGGCCGGCAAGCTGTTCCTTCAGCGCCGCCAGCTTTGCAAACGGCGAATTCGGATCGATCGGCCGATCGCGGTCGCGCGGGCTCGCGCTGGTTGCCCACTGACGGTGCGAGGGACCAGACTCGCGCTTGTCGCGGCCGCCCTTGTCGCGTCCGCCGAACTCACGGCCGCCGCGCTCGCGATCACCCTTGTCGCGGCCACCCTTGCGATCCTTATTGCGATCGAATTTCTCGCGGCGCTCCTCGCGGTCGCGGCCCTTGCCCTCGAAGCGCTCGCGCGGCGGGCGGTCCTGACGCACTTCCGCTGCTGGCGCGCCCTCCGCGGCCGGCGCGCTTGCTGCTTCGCCAGCTGCGCCCTCGCGCGGTTTTCTGAAATCGCCATGGCGTCGTCCGCGGCGATGACGCTGCGCGCCCTCGCCTTCGGCAGCCTGTGCGCCTTCGGCCGCGCGGCCGTGATGGCGCTGGCGATCGTGACGCGGGCGGCGCTCGTCGGGGCGGCCGCCGGGCCGCCAGACTTCGACGAGCTGCGGCTCGGCCGGCGTTTCGGCTTTTGCTTCAGTTTCGGGCTTGGCCTCAGTGCTCGCGGCTTCTGCGGGAGCAGCTTCGGCGGCAGCGCCTTCCGACGGCGCTTCGCTCGCGGTGGCGGGCTCGGCCGCAGCTTCCGCGGCGCTGACCGCTTCCGGCGTCTCTTGCTCCGGCGGCGCATCCATGATCGCAGCTTCGGCGGGCGTGATCTCGGGGGCTGCGGGCTCTTCGGCAGCCTGCGCGATAGGCGTGACATCAGGCAGCAGTGATGCCGATGACACCGGCTCGCTCACAACCGGCACGTCAGTGGCGACTTCCTCAGCCGGCGTCTCCGACGTTGCTTCAGCGCTCGCCTCGACCGGCGGCGTTTCGGCAGCGACTGTCTCGACCACTTCCACCGGCTTGGGCGGCAGCGGCGGACGGCGCTCCATGCGATAGCCGAGCGCGCGCAGGATCGAGGCGAAATCTTCGCCGGCCGATCCCGTCAGCGAGGTCATCGCCTGCGTCACCACAAAGCCGCGGCCGTCGAACGCGCCGGCGGGCTTCTCGCCCGGCGAAGTCTCGCGCCACGCCAAAGCGGGCCGAATGAGATCGGCGAGACGTTCCAGGATGTCGACGCGCACCGCGCGCTCACCGCACTGGCGATAGCCGAGCACGCGATAGGCATCGCGCGGCAGCGCCTTGTCGACCGGGAACGAGGTGCGGCCCGAGCTCGCCAGATGCTGCGCGCCCGACAGCGCCGACATGTCGACATTGTCCTGCTTCTCGGCCCAGAGCAGCGAAGCCAGCGCGCGCGCGGCGGGCTTGAGCAGCGCGGGGAAATAGATGTGGTAGGCGCCGAACCGCACGCCGTACTTTCGCAAGGTCGCGCGCGAGGTCTGGTCGAGATCCTTCATCTCGCTCGCGATCTTGCTGCGCTCCAAGACGCCGAGCGCCTCGACGAGCTGGAACGCGATGCCGCGTCCGATGCCGGTGATGTCCTCGGCCTTCGACAGCGCAAACAGCGGGCCCAGCAGTTTTTCGATATGCGTCTTCAGCCAGAGATCGAGCCGCGCCTGCACGGCTTCGCGCGGCGCGCCGGAGAGGCGCTCGTCGGAAATGATGCGGATGCGCGGATGCAGCGCATCGTCAGCGGCGACGAGTTTTGCCACGGCATCACCGGTCCAGCGGATGGTGCCCTCGGAGGTCAGCACGAACTGGTCGTCGGGGGCTGCGGCAAGTTTGCCCGCGCGCGCGTCGATCTCGCTGGCCAGCACCTGCTGCGCGGCCGCCTGCAACGCTTTCGCGTCAGAACCTGCCTCCGCCGCATCTGGCGCAAAGGTAAATCCATCGAGCCGGCCGATCGTATGGCCTTCAACAATCACTTCGCCGGTTTTGCCAATTTCCGTATTCAAAACTGAGTTCTCCCGCAGGCGGCGCATCAATACACTGGTCCGCCGGTCAACGAAACGCTCCGTTAAGCGTTCATGCAGCGCATCGGATAATTTATTTTCGATCTCCCGCGTCATCCCCTGCCAGTGGTCGGGGTCCGACAGCCAGTCCGGCCGGTTGGCGACGAAGGTCCAGGTGCGGATTTGCGCGATCCGGCCCGATAGCGTGTCAATATCGCCGGTAACGCGGTCGGCCTGGTCGACCTGGGCGGCGAACCATGCGTCCGGTATCCGACCTTTCTTCATCAGGAATGCATAAAGCGTGGTCACGAGCTCGGCATGGGCAGCCGGCGCGATCTTGCGGTAATCCGGGATCGCGCAGGCGTCCCAGAGCCGCTCCACGGCGGCGGCGCCGTGAGCCATCTCCCGCACATCGCCGTCGCGGGCGGCATGATCGAGCACGCGCTGATCTTCCGCAATCGGCGCGCGGGTCAGCGCGTCGTGGCCCGGCGGCAGCGCCAGCGAGACCTGCAAGCTCCCGAGCGAGGAGAAATCGAGCCTCGAATTGCGCCATTGCAGCATTTTGACGCTGTCGAAGGTGTGGTTTTGCAGCGCGTTCACCAGTTCCGGCTCGAACGGTGCACAGCGCCCGGTCGTACCAAACGTGCCGTTGCGGGTGGCGCGCCCGGCGCGGCCCGCGATCTGCGCGAATTCCGCCGGCGTCAGCCGCCTGAACTGATAGCCGTCATACTTGCGGTCGGAGGCGAAGGCGACGTGATCGACGTCGAGGTTGAGGCCCATTCCCACTGCATCAGTAGCGACGAGATAGTCGACGTCGCCGTTCTGGAACATCGCGACCTGCGCGTTGCGCGTGCGTGGTGAGAGCGAGCCGAGCACGACGGCGGCGCCGCCATGCTGGCGGCGGATCAATTCGGCAATCGCATAGACTTCATCGGCCGAGAACGCGACGATCGCGGTTCGTCTTGGCTGGCGCGTGATCTTGCGGTCTCCGGCGAATTCGAGCTGCGATAGCCTCGGACGCGTGATGATGGATGCGCCCGGCAACAGCCGCTCGATGATCGGGCGCATGGTGGCAGCGCCCAGCAGCAGCGTCTCGTCGCGGCCGCGGCGATGCAGGATGCGGTCGGTGAAGACATGCCCGCGCTCGAGATCCGCGGCGATCTGGATTTCATCGACAGCGAGAAACGACACGTCGAGATCGCGCGGCATCGCCTCGACGGTGGAAACCCAATAGCGCGGGTTCTTCGGCTTGATCTTCTCTTCGCCGGTGACGAGCGCGACGCTCTCGCTGCCCGCGCGATCCGCGATCTTGTTGTAGACCTCGCGCGCGAGCAGCCGTAGCGGCAGGCCGATCACGCCGGAGGAATGCGCCAGCATCCGCTCGATCGCCAGATGCGTCTTGCCGGTATTGGTCGGCCCGAGCACGGCAGTAACGCCCGCGCCGGGCGCGCGATCAATCGCGAACTTGGAAGGAGAGAAAGCCATTATGTGCAGGTGTTTCTTTTAAGCGCTGGCGTTCAAGCCGTCATTGCGAGAAGCCACCGGGTCGCGCGAATGCGCGCCCGATGACAGGCTTCGCGACGAAGCAATCCAGCCATCCGCTATGCCGCGCCATGGATTGCTTCGCTTCGCTCGCAATGACGGATGCCTTTATCTGGTCGTCCGGCGTCGATTCCGCCAAATTTGTTTCACTTTGCGACGGCGATGCGGTCGCGGCTTAAGCTCTGGAACGAGTCTGGAACGAATCGCGTCCGAATCGCTGACTCCTCCCGAGACCCGATACGTTCACCGCAACATCTCGCGCTGAAGCGCACGGGGCGGCACTAGATCAAGTTTGTAGCGGCTCCACAAGCGGCGGTTTCGGTCCTAATTTCTTAAAGACGTGAGTCGAATCAGAAGTGGCGAAGAGTCAACATGATTCATGGCGGTTGCAGTGACGGTAACTGGCACCGGCGTCACCGCGAACGACGCTGCGCTCCCTCCCCCCTTGCGGGGGAGGGCTGGGGAGAGGGGTAAACCACACAACGAGCTCTGCCCGTGAAACCCCTCTCCCCAACCCTCCCCCGCAAGGGGGGAGGGAGCGATAGAATCTTCGTCCCTCACGTAATCTTCACAACGTGCGTCGGCTCATGTCCCCGGTCATTCGCGGATCTCTCCTCACGCGCCGCTGCGCTCCCTCGCCCCGCTCTTCGCGGGGAGAGGGTTGGGGTGAGGGGCTGTCTCCGCGAGTCGTGCGCGTGGAGAGAACCCCTCATCCGGCGCTTCGCGCCACCTTCTCCCGCAAGGGGAGAAGGGACTAAGCCTCAATTCGTCTTCGCCACCCTTGGCGGCGCCGCTGACGTCACGAACGATGTCGCCTCCAGCATCGCTAAGCCCAGCGGGGTTGGGATGGTCATGCGGAAGGGAACCAGGATGCGGGTTCCCGCGATCGGCACGAAGGTGACTTCGATCCGCCGCTCGGCAACGAGATATTTGATGACGGGTCGATCGGGGATGTAGCCCGCGACCGGCGTGAAATAGATGGCGCAGACCAGCGCCGGCCCGTGATAGCCGCGATCGGCCTTCACCGTTTCCATCCGCTTGTAATCGAGCTTGAGGTCGTAGCGCATCCGGCCATCGAAGATCCCCGCCCCGGTGCGGCAGGAATCCGGCGAAAGCAATTCGCCGTTACCCGGCACACGCAGCAGCGAGCCGGTCATGGGATCGAGCACGCCCTTGCGGTGCGCGTCGGTAACGGGAATGCGGTCGGGATCGACAGGCGGAGCCGGATCGATCGAAAAATCCTTCACACCGCCGTTTGCCAACGAAATCCGGATGGTCTCGGATTTCTTCTGCGTGGTGGTGGTCGCGGTATAGTTGCTTGCCACCAGCGCGCCGTTCACGATGCGGCCCACGCTCGCGCCGGAGCCAGAGCCGCCCGAAAACGCTTTGAGCAGCCCCGCGGTGCCGCCTTGCGCGGAGGCGGCAAAGGTGTCGTCGCCGATTTCGATGGTCCAGGCGCCCTTGCCGACCGCAATGCCCGCCAGCGTCGCCTCATATTGCGCATCCAGCCGCCCCTGCGCGGAAGCCTCATCCGGCGCGAGCGCCAAGAGCGCTCCGGCGCACAGGCCGAAGACGAGCCCAAGCCTTGAAGTGACGGCAGAGGAAGAAACGGCGCGAGGCGTGGTCACCAATGAAAAGTCCCGGGATCGGCGCGTGCTGATGTTCATTTAGGCAGAAATATCCGGCAAACAACGCGTGTTTTCGCGAAAACGACGCCTCACCCCGACCTCTCCTGGCTTCCCGCCGGTTGCGGGATGGCTGGGGGCCGGTTCTTTTTCGAAAGCCATGGTGTCGGCGCGGATTGCGCCCTTTATATGGTCCCCTAAGTGGCTGGAACCCCTCGCAAACCAGCCATTCCGGCCGAGATTACCGGGCCAACAACCTTGACCCCGCGGCCGTCTCCCCCTATACACCCGCGGTTCCTGGAAATGGACGCGATTTTGGACCCCCGCGCGAGGCCCGCGAGAAGCGGCTCGGCACTGGCGGGGATGGAAGAGGATTTTCGAAATGTCCCGGCGCTGCGAACTGACGGCCAAGGGCCCCCAGGTGGGCCACAAGGTGAGCCACTCCAACATCAAGACCAAGCGGCGCTTCCTGCCGAACCTTTCCAACGTCACCTTCATCTCGGACGCGCTCGGCCGCAACGTGCGCCTGCGCGTCTCGACCAACGCGCTCAAGAGCGTCGACCACAATGGCGGCCTCGATGCCTACCTGCTCAAGGCCAAGGCCGACCTGCTCTCCCCCCGCGCGCTGGAATTGAAGCGCGCGATCGAGAAGAAGGTCGGCAAGCCCGCGCCTGTGCAGAAGGCGAGCTGAGCAAAGCTTAGATCGGCGGATCGGAGTTCGAAGCGGCCGGGTCGATGACCCGGCCGTTTTGTTTGAGCATTACCGCTCCCTCCGTCATGGCCGGGCTTATCTCAGCCATCCACGTCTTTCTGTCTTGCACACACCGTATTTCCACGGGGAAACGCGCAGACACGCTTGTCCACGTCCTGCGGTTGCGATTGTATGACCGTAAGCTGGGGGCTGATTTCATGCGTAATCTGGGAATCGTAGCGCTTTGCGCTGCGTTGGGCGGCTGCGTTTCAACCGGCGAAACCGTCGCGTTTCGTCCTTCCAATCCACAACAGCAGGCGATGATGCGCGACGGGCGACCCGCGCTCGTCTCGCGTCAAAAAAATTCGCTGGTGCTGGTGCGTCCAGCGGCGCGTCAACTGCAGGCGAATGGGCGGCCGGTATTCGTCGTTGGCATCAACAACATCGGCAAACAGCCGACAGATTTTCGCGTCGGCCAGGTGGAGGCCGTCCAGCACGTCGGCGGCTCCGACTTCGCAATGCAGATCGTCACGTTCGAAATGCTGCAGCAGGAAGAGAAGAACCGACAGGTCGCTCGCGCCGTGCTTGCTGGCGTTGCCGGCGCCGCGAACGCCTACAGCGCCTCGCAAGCGGGCCACGGGACCTACACAACACCCAGCGGCCGCACGGGCACGTTCTACAGTCCGACAGCCGCCGTAATCGCACAGAACAACGGCCGCCATTCAGAACGAGGCGATGTTCGCCGCGGTCGTCGAAACGGGACAACGCAACATGGCCATGCTTGAGCAGACGGTCATCAAGGACAACACGCTCATGCCCGGTGAATGGTATGGCGGGCAGTTGCACCTTGCGCCGCCGACGGATCAGGCTGGCGGGAAGAAGAGCTATACGATTGTTATTACCGTCGGACAGGATCGGCACGTGGTGGATGTGAATCAGGGACCGGCGGGGACATAAATTCATGTCTCCGGCGCCCTCGCCGGCTTGCCAGTCGGAATGTTTTTAAGCGCCAGCGGCTAGCTGACGCGGGCGGCCCTCGAGTCTAGCCGTCCGGCGAAAGGGCTTGGATATTTTGTTGTGGAGAGATCCTCCCTCATCTTACAACTTGAAGGAGAGTAATAAAATATCCGCATAGGTGATGAGAGGAAACAATGGATAGCCCGTCCAAGGATCTCCTGCCGATAAAATGGAAGGGGCGCTTGATTACTCCTCATAAGGCGGTAACAGCTCCAGTTATTGGAGCTCGGAACGTTCTGACAAATAGTCCTTGGACCTACGTTGCGCTTTGGCTGAAAAGGGGACGTAAGGATAAGGCTCTACTTTACTGGCAGCAGGCACAGGAATTCTACAAGGTCTCTCTCGGATTGCCGCCGCAATCCGCTCCCCTCTTACTCTACTACGCATTCCTGAATGCCACGAAGGCGCTGCTGTCGGCCAAAGGAATTGTCTTCAACGAGCGCCACGGTGTTTCCGAGCACAGCTCTCAAGGAACGAGTGCGTCGCTGAACCACCTCGGAATACGAGTGCAGCAACACGGCGTGCTGCCTAGCTTGTCAGCGTATTATGGAGAAGCTGAGCCTGCGAGAACTCACACACTTCAAGAGCTATTCTTCAATATGGTCTTCATTCACCGAACTTACTGCCTTACTTATACATCGCAGCAAGAAATGTTCATCCCGATTGCAAATTGCGGATTTGTAGTAGACAGATCATCAAAGCGAATTTACTTCCGCGCTGACGTCACAAAGAACATTCCAATCGGGATAGCAGCAAAGCGATTGCCCGATCAGTTCGTTGCGGACTCAAAATTTGGCCCGCGAGCCATTCGGTCAAATGCCTATGTCAGCTCTCCGCGCTCCGGCAGACTTAGCCAGATCGCGTTGAGCGCCATCGTGGACTTGAACCGTCGTCTACGACGCGAACTTGTATTCATAAATGGCTCTGAACCGCTTTGGTACATCAAGTCAATAACGAGAGGACCCGCGCGCATCGAACGTCAACTCCCGACACTCATTCTAGGTACGATGCATAGGCTGAGCGAGATCAGCCGGTACAACCCGCCACAGATGGCCTCTCTGCTGGCCGGACAAAAGAACTGGCTACTCAGCGAATTCATCCAGATGTCCGCCGATCAGTTTGTCGACGAAATTGCGTCGGAACTCACTGGCCTTCAATTCCTCATTCCTAATATACGGGCAGCGGTTTGATGAAAATCTACATCGCATGCGCACTTACGCACGTTCCGCGATCACTATTTGACGAACACGTTGCCTTCATCCACCAGCTTGCAAAAGCGCTGCGCGAAGACGATCCGAATGCAGATATCAAATATGCGCTCGTCAATAGCGACCCTCAACTCAGCACCAAACCTGCCGCCGAACGAGCCCGCCTCTGCTACGTGTGGGATCGAGCAATGGTGGAAGAGGCGGATCTTGTAATTGCCGAGGCCAGCTTTCCTTCGACAGGGCTCGGCATCGAAATGCAGTTGGCGGAATCAAACGGTACACCGATTATCCTGTGCTTCCGAGACTTCGGAGCGAATAAAGTTAGGTCGCAGGCCTACGAAAACCCTGATCATAGCCGCCACGAACTGCAGGTTGGCGAAGGGTTTGTGACTCTCATGGCTTTGGGGATTCCCACTATCTTTCGGACGATTCAATATTG
This sequence comes from Bradyrhizobium hereditatis, assembly GCF_020329435.1. Lineage (GTDB taxonomy): Bacteria > Pseudomonadota > Alphaproteobacteria > Rhizobiales > Xanthobacteraceae > Bradyrhizobium > Bradyrhizobium hereditatis. Next base: position 75,328 of record NZ_JAGKJK010000015.1, read on the forward strand.
TGGGCCACAGGACGGAATTGCACTGGTTCTTGATGCTGTAAATTCCTTGAGGCAGGCCTGACCGGTCCAGCCACGGTTTAGAGCGCGTGTGACGAGGAAGCGCCAATGGCTTCGTTTGAACAGGACATTCTGATCCTTTGTAAGACCTACCCATCACCAAGCGGAAAATATGTTGAAACATCATGTGTCGCAGGGATGAACCGAAGCGGCAAGTTGATCCGACTCTTTCCTGTACCCTTCCGCCTAATCGATGGCGCACAGCAGTTTAAGAAGTGGCAATGGGTGAACGCTCGAATAGATCGAGCCATTGGCGACCGTCGACCCGAAAGCCATAAGCTATTTGTGGACACAGTGAAGTTTGACGGCGCCCCACTGCCAACAAGCAATGCGTGGCGGGCACGCCTCGAAGCTTTGAGTAAGCTCAAAATCTTCTCAGATTTTGCGGAACTTGATGCCGACAGAGTTGCGAACGGAACCACGCTCGGCCTTGTTCGACCAGCACGAATACTCGATCTAGAGATTACCGCCGCCTCTAAACCAGACTGGACAGAGGAGGAAAAGGCGAAGCTGCTTCAAAGCCAACGTCAAGGCGGATTGTTTGACGATACCGATGCGAAGGCACTAACGACGCTACGGAAACTTCCTTTCGATTTCCACTACCGTTACGAATGCAACGGTAGCTCAACCGCCCGAATGTACAGACACAAGGTCGTCGATTGGGAAGCGGGAGCGCTATATTGGAATTGCTTACCATAGATACAACGACGGGTGGGAGCGTCCATTCCGGCAGAAGCTAGAAACATCTCTGCCGGCGGCCGACTTGATGTTCCTTATGGGAACAATCCACAGATTCCCCGAGCAGTGGTTGATTGTTAGTCTGATATATCCACCTAAGCCGCCGATCGTAGATCCCGATCCACAACTGACATTTTCGCTGTGAGATGAACGACTCGGGCGCCAACAATCGGCGCTGCTGCTCTCGCCACGAAAGTTCGGTGACAGTAATTATAGTCGGCCTCAAAGCATATGAGGCAAGACCGCGAGTGCGCTGCGATAGACGCAATGTGTGCGACTGACACTTTCTGATCAGCGATGTAAGCGAGGAAGGCACTGGTATAAGCGGCCCAGTCTCCGTCAGATTTGTAGCGATCGCGGACTGGCTTTGGGCAACCCATCTCTACAGCGTGGACATACTGCATGCCGGCACGCGTCAGGCTTCGCGCGAGCGCATTCTTGGATAATCCCGGCTTCCGCGAAATCGGATTTGCTCGCACGTCTATGACGGTTTCCACGTCGGCGGATCGAAGCCTCGCAATGAATGCGTCGACGCTTAATCCCTCATAGCCAAATGTTAAAATTTCCCGCTGCACCGTGAACTGCCTCAACTCAAAACCGCAGTAACCAGTAGATTGGATGACGGTTAATTCTTTGCGTATTCGGAAACTCCCCTCGGGGCAACAGTGTTGTATCTTTCAACCGTCGGACATTTCGCCTCGTCTTCATCAAAAATCCGCTATACTCGCCAAGGTAGCACCCCTGCTCCGGCGAGTCCCCCATGCGCAACATCATCATCTGCTGCGACGGCACCGGCAACGAGATCTCCGAGAACATCTCAAATGTGCTCAAGCTCTATCGCTGTCTGCGCAAGACGGAGAAGACGCAGCCGCGGCAGCTGGTGTTTTACGATCCGGGGGTCGGCACGCTGGAGCGGCCGGACCCGTGGCACAAGTTCAAGCAGGATTTCAACGCCATCCTCGGGCTGGCCACAGGCTATGGGCTCGATGACAACGTGCTCGCGGCGTATTCCTTCCTGGTCCACCATTACCAGACGGGCGACCAGATCTATCTCTTCGGCTTTTCCCGCGGCGCCTACACCGTGCGGGTGCTGGCGGGGCTGATCCACAAGATCGGGCTGATTTCGCCCGAGCAGGTCAATCTCGCCGGAAGCGGCCTGATCGCCTACAAGCAGTTCTCCTCGGATGAAGCGCCGAAGCTGCGCGCCGATCACAAGCTGCTCACCGACAGCGGCGACGCCGGGGGGCCGCTGCCGCAGACCGCCTTCGACAACGCCGCGCAGTTCGCGCGCATCACCTCTTCGCGGTGGCCCACCATCCGCTTCGTCGGCGTCTGGGATACGGTCGCCAGCGTGATCGTGCCGCGGCCCGATCGCTTCTATTGGCCGAGCCTGGAGGAGCTCGCGTTCACGATTGCGAATCCGAGCGTGCAGACGTTCCGGCAGGCGATCTCGATCGACGAGCGGCGCTCCATGTTCCGCCTCAAGAAGTGGGACGACCCGCAGACCTTCAAGCACAACCGCTTCAACGACATTCATGCCGAGCCGCAGGACATTCTGCAGGTGTGGTTCGCCGGCGTGCATGCCGATATCGGCGGCGGCTATCCGGAAAGGGAAAGCGGGCTTTCCAAATATCCGCTGCTCTGGATGATCGACGAAGCGGTGAAATGCGGGATCAAGGTCAACCAGGCCACCGTCAACCAGCTCGCCTGGGGCATCCAGCGCAAGGGCAGCCCGTTTTCCTACGTCAAGCCCGACATCCGCGGCGATCTCCACGACTCGCTGAAGGGCGCGTGGTGGCTCCTCGAATATCTGCCGAAGCGCGCGAAGTACAGGGAATGGCCGGCGCGGCAGATCTATTTCGGCTATTACATTCCGGATGGCGAGCCGCGCTTCATTCCGGATGGTGCTGTTATCCACGAGAGTGCGCTCCAGCGCATGGAGGCGATGCCGAGCTACCGCCCGGTGAATTTTCCGAAGCACTACGAGAAGTTCCCGATGCCCGTGCCGCCGGCGCATGCGAGTGCGGATGAGCCGGAGGAAGCGGTGGCGGGGGATTGAGGCGGTGAGCGTTGGCGTATTTGCGCACACCGCTGCCGCAAAGGCAGTCTCTTGCGGGGGAGGGAACGCACCATTCGCGCTGAAGCGATCGCGTCTTTCCTGCAAATTCATGCATGTGCTGGAATTGCCGAGACTGAACGCATTGAATCTCGGATCAGCGCCCCCGAAAGGTCAGCGCTTCTGCCGTAGTTCTCCGGCCGCGAACATAGTTCCGCCTTCTCCGCCGCGTTAAAAACGCCAGTACAGGGCAGCTGGTTAGAAATACGATTGACGTGCAGCTGCATGCTCATCCGGGAAACCTCGCGGGCTCAAGAAGCAATGCGTTCCGTTGAGTGTTAGCCCGCCGTAGCGCAGATGCGCGGATCGCTCTCACGCGAATGCCATTGCAGTTTGATACGGAGCATCAAATGAATTCCGTGCCGGACGATAGGCTCGCGATCGCGAGCTTGGAGGAGCACCTTTCGAGCCTGACACGCGAAGCGGGAGTCAGTCCTTCGGACCCGCCAGCCAGCATGAAGAGGTCTCCCGCCACGCTGGCAACGATTCAGGCGGGGTGGCGCTATCTGGTTTTCGTCGGTTGTCTGTTGGCAGCATTCATTGGTATCGCTTCCTGGTGGTGGCCATCCTCCGCTGATACGGCAATGATGGCTCCCTCAGACCCGACACCTCTGACACGCACCGCGCCGGAGCCCGTCGCGCCGACTGCCGTTGCCCTGCAGTCGGAGTTGTCGCAGCAGCTCGAGCCGATGGCGCGGGATCTCGCTGCCTTGAGCCAGACGGTCGAACAGCTCAAGGCGAGGCAAGAACAATTGATCAGCGACAATGAAAATCTGGCGAGCCAACTCAAGGCGAGCCGAGAGGAGACGGCACACAACAACAATATCATCGATCAGCTCAAGGCCGACCAGAGCCAGATGGCGCGCGAAAGCCTGGCGCTCGCCGAGCGGCTCAACGCAAGCGAGGGGCAACTCGCCCGCGTCATCGCCAACGCGTCAGAGCCAAAGGCGATGCCCGAAGCGCCACCAATGGTGAGCCCCGAAGAGCCAAAGGTAAGCCCCGAAGGTCCAAAGGTGGTGCCCGGCATACCGCTGCCGCGTCCGCGGCAGCCGGCCAATGTCGCCCAGACGCAAAGGCCAGCACCAACCGCGGAGCGTTCGCCAGCCAGGAAACCGCAACCGTTATTGGCATGGCCATGGTCAGTTCGCTAAGGCGGATATCGACATTCCATAGAAACTGACGTTGCTAGCTCTTCCCCTGCGCAAAGTGGTGAAGCGTCAAACATGCACACCCTTGCCGCTCGGGCAGTGGGATCCCTCCCCCCTTGCGGGGGAGGGCTGGGGAGAGGGGTAAGCCACGAGCACAGGCCGAAGAAATTTGGCGACGACTGGTTCAGCGAAGTTCTCAGCCAAACAACGCGCACCTCCGATGCGGCCACCCCTCTCCCTAGCCCTCCCCCGCAAGGGGGGAGGGAACGCACCTTTTTCGCGGAAGCAGTAGTGACTGTTCGCACCGACGTGACTGCACACCGAAACGCCACCAAAAGCCGTTGCGCCAAAACGCGAAATTCACCAGCCCTTTCAACCTGATTTGCCCCGTCCAGATCGCGCGGCAAAAATAAATCGCTTCTCTTTTTCCGCAAATCAGTTCCATCTTGCGCGCGTCCCGCCTCAATGAAGAGGGGCGTACGCGTCGTCACGATACGTGGAGTGCGGGATGCGGTGGACGCGAAAGCGCGGCGCGCGCGAGGCGTTGCAGGGCGGCCGTCAGGCCGTGAGCAGCTAATCAGCGCAGGACGAGCGGCGCATTTTGCGTACGGCAAAACCGTGTGGTTCTGGCACCCGTGGCTGGTGTCAAGCCGGCGGAGGTTTGCAAAGCTCAACCGGGCTTTCGCCAGACCTCAATCCGCCGGCGACGGAGACCAGAAGGAATTCGGCTCCGGGAAGAGCTCGGCATAAGCCGTCAAACCACTGCGCAGGGAATGCCGGGCTGACCCGGCTGTACCTGTATGCTCGTGTGCGCACCACCTAGCGCTATTTGCACACGAGACCGCGGGTGTCAGCCGACACCCGGCATTCCCTGCGCCCTCTCTTCTTGAGATGGGCGAGCAGATTCGTCGAAAACTCGGACGCCATGCGCCGCGAGAAGGAGAAGCCATGTCTCTTTGTATGCGGTGCGCACACCGTCACCGCACAGGCAGTCGGCTCCCTCCCCCCTTGCGGGGGAGGGCTGGGGAGAGGGGTAAGCCACGCGCACAGGCGGAACAGATTTGGCGACAGCTAGCTCAGCGAAGTGCCCAGTCAAACAATTCACACCTCCGATGCCGCCACCCCTCTCCCTAACCCTCCCCCGCAAGGGGGGAGGGAACGCACCATTCGCGCGGCGAGCAACGATCGAACCAATGAACGGTCCTGAAGGGTCAGCATGCTTGGATGCTCCACTCGGCCACTGGCCCACCACCTCCGTAATCCTGCGGCCCCATTCTCGCCGCGGCGCGACCCAAATGGTTTACGAATCGTTCAACTCTGCTTCCTATTCTCACCTATCTGCTGCCAGAACCGGCCTGAAACGCTCAGGACGAGCGATGTTGGAACGATCGATCACCGCTGAGGTCGAGGCGGCCATCAAGGCCGGCTCGGCGGAAAAACATCTGGATACGCTGAGGCAGGTCACCGACCTGTTTCTGCTGTCCGCCGAAAGCTATTCCGACGAACAGATCGAGCTGTTCGGCGATGTGCTCGAACGTCTGATCCGCACTATCGAGCTGCGCGCGCTCGCCGACGTCGCCGCGCGCATTGCGCTGGCCGAAACCTCGACCCAGCTTGCCTCCGTCAAGCAGGCGCCGCCGGCCGTGATCCGGCGCCTGGCAAACAATGACGAGATCACGATTGCGCGTCCCGTGCTGACCGAATCGGCGCGGCTTTCGGCCGAGGATCTCGTTGAACTGGCGCAGACCAAGGGCGAGCAGCACCTGCTCGCGATCTCCGGGCGCTGGTGGCTGACCGAGATTGTCACCGATGCGCTTCTGAAGCGGCACTATCCCTCCGTCAGCCGGCGGCTCGTCACAAATCCCGGCGCGCGGATGTCGGCGAGCGGCTTTGCCATGGTGCTGAAGCAGGCGGAGAGCGATCCGGATCTCGCGGTCGAGACCGGCGTTCGCGTCGACCTGCCCGCCGCTCAGCGCCTTGAGCTCCTGAAGAACGCAACGGAGGCCGTGCGCAGGCGGCTGCTCTCGCGCGCGCCGCCGCATCTGTTCGAGGAAATAAGAAGCGCGATCGCCGCGGCCGCCAACGGCGCCAGCCGCGAAATGTCGCGCACGCGCGATTTTGCCGCCGCGCGCCGCTTTGTCGCCTCGCTCGCCAAGCACGGCAAGCTCAACGAGCCGGAGCTACTCTTGTTCGCGAAAGAGCGGAAATATGCCGAGACGGTCGCGGCGCTCGCCGAATTATCCGGCTCGAGCATCGAGGTGATCCGCCCCGTGATGCAGAGCCTGCGCGACGACGGCGTCTTGATCCCCTGCCGCGTCGCCGGGTTGAACTGGGACACTGTCGCCGCCGTGCTCGATAGCCGCTTTGCCTCAGGCAGCATGGGCCGGCATGAGCTTGCGAAGGCAAAAGAGCAGTACGCCAAGCTTAGCCTCGAAAACGCCCGCCGCCTCCTCCGCTTCTGGCAAGTCCGCGCCGCGGACGCCAAGCCACAGCGGCATTGAGGGACATGTAGCCCGGATGAGCGGAGCGACATCCGGGGCAGATGCCCCCGCATGTCGCTCCGCTCATGCGGGCTACGAAGCTCGCTGCATCAGCCGTCATTGCGAGCGCAGCGAAGCAATCCATCCATCCGTTATGCCGAGATGTGGATTGCTTCGCTTCGCTCGCAATGACGGGGCTAGATCACGCCGCCTTCGTCAGATCGGCGTCGAGGTGCGTCAGGCGCGGCATCACCTCCTGCTTCAGGAGGCGCAGCGAATTGTGCCAGGCCTCGGGCTTGTGCTTGTAGTCGAAGCCGAACACGAGCAGCGTGCCGAAGCCGCCGACCTCGTGATAGATCTTCTCGATCTTCTCGGTGACGGTCGCGGGCGAGCCGACGATCCAGTTGTTGCGGGCGCAGTATTCGACCGTGACGTCGGAGTCTGCGATGTCAGGCGTGGCCTTGAGATAGTCCTTGAAACCGAAATGGCCGAGCAAGGGCAAGAAATATTCGCGCATCATGCGGCCCATCATGTCGCCGACGGAGAGCCGCCACGCCTCCTCGTCGGTGTCGGCGATGAAGACCTCGCGCACCAGGCGCCAGTCGCTGCGCTTCGGCTTGCGTCCGGTTTTCGCCGCGCCGATCTCGACCGATTCCCAGTGGCTGCCGACATAGGCCGGGTTGAGGTTGAGACTCATCGGGATGTAGCCGCGCTCGCCCGCGAGCTTGAGCGTATCCGAGCTCTTGGAGAGGCCGGCGACGCCGATCGGCGGATGCGGCGCCTGCAACGGCTTGATATGGGGTTTGAGGAAATCGAACATCGTGTCCGGCTTGCTCACGGTCCAGAACTTGCCGGTGTGGGTCCAGGGCGCATCCTCGGTCCACATTTTCAGGATGATCTCGAGCGCCTCGCGCGTCATGTCGCGGTTCTGGCCGGACATGCCGTCAACGTTGAACATCGCCCAGTCGCTCGGCAGGCCGCTGGCCGCGACGCCGAAGTTGAGACGTCCGCCAGAGAGATGGTCGAGCATGGCGACGCGGTTGGCGAGTTCGGCCGGGTGGTGATAGGGCAAGAGGAAGCCGCCGGGGCCAAGGCGGATATTCTTAGTCTGCAAGAACGCCTGCGCGAGAATCAGGTCGGGCGAGGGATGCGGCTCCCAGGGCGCGGTGTGGTGCTCGCCGATCCAGGCTTCCTGATAGCCGAGCTCATCGAGCCAGCGCAGCGTCTGCAGGTCCCAGTCGTGACCCTCTTTCAATCCGCACTCCGGCGGATGGGACGGCATCGTGAAATATCCGATCTCCATGGGGCGTCCTCGCTGTATGTTGTTATTGAAAGCGCGTCTATCGCGCGCAAGCGAGAGCATAGCACGCCCTGCGTGCGGCCGAGTTATGACGAAACGGATGGGCAGAGGTCAGGATTTGAGATCGTCATTGCGAGCGAAGCGAAGCAATCCATCCATCCGCTATGCCGTGACATGGATTGCTTCGCTCCGCTCGCAATGACGGGGATAGAGCGGAACGCTTGCGGCACTTCTCTTGAGGTGGACAAGGCTGAGGTGCAACGTACGTCGCTACCTCGTCCCGAACGTCGTCGCGCCGAACAGCGCCTTCTGCGTCGAGGGCTGCGAGCGCCAGTATTGCGGCGGCGCGAACACTTCGCCGCCGAGTTCGGCCGCGGCGTGCCAGCCCCAGCGCGGGTCGTAGAGCATGGCGCGCGCGAGCGCGACCATGTCCGCCTTGCCGGAGGCGATGATCTCCTCGGCTTGCCTCGCTTCCGTGATCAGGCCGACGGCGATGGTGGGGAGCCCGGTCGCCTCGCGGATCGCCTGCGCGAACGGCACCTGGTAGCCGGGGCCGAGCGGAATCTTCTGCAGCGGCGAGACGCCGCCCGAGGAGGCGTCGATCCAGTCGACGCCGTGCTTTTTCAGCTCCTGCGCAAACTCGATGGTCTGCGCCAGATCCCAGCCGCCCTCGACCCAGTCGGTCGAGGAGACGCGCAATCCCACTGGCTTATTGGGCGGAAACGCCGCGCGCACCGCGTCGAACACTTCGAGTGGAAAGCGCATGCGATTCTGCAAGGAGCCGCCATATTGATCTGTGCGCTGGTTCGATATCGGCGACAGGAATTGGTGCAGGAGATAGCCATGCGCCGAGTGCACTTCGATCGCGTCGATGCCGAGCCGCTCGGCGCGCTTCGCGGCAGCAGCAAATGCCTCGCGTACGCGCGCCAAGCCTGCCGCATCGAACGCAACCGGCGGCGGCTCGCCCTCCTTGTGCGGGATCGCCGAGGGCCCTTCCGGCCGCCAGCCGCCTTCGGCCACCGGGATCAATTGTCCGCCATCCCAAGGCGTGTGGCTCGATGCCTTGCGGCCGGCATGGGCGAGCTGCATCATCACGGCGGCCTTCGAACGCTTGCGCACAGAGGCAAGGATCGGCCTCAGGGCAGCTTCGGTGGCGTCGTTGTAGAGGCCGAGACAGCCCGGCGTGATGCGCCCCGTCGCCTCCACCGCGGTCGCCTCGATGCAGAAGACGGCCGCGCCCGACAGCGCCAGCGAATTGATGTGGGTGAAGTGCCAGTCATTGGCCTCGCCATTGACAGCGGAATACTGGCACATCGGCGCCACCATGATGCGGTTGGCAAGGTTGAGGCCGCGCAGCGTGATCGGGGTAAACAGAGCGCTCATGAAAAGGAGATCCGGACCGGAGGAAAAGCGACCCGCAATGCTAGCGAGCCGCTCTCCCCTCCTCAACCCGCCGGGAATGCAACCCTCCCCCTACGGCTTGATGCCAGCGGCCTTGATCAGCGCGAGATAGGCCGCCGTCTCGCCCCTGACGAACTCGTCCATCTCGGCCGGCCTCATCGGCATCGGTTCGACGGCAAGCTTCTTCAGGCTCGCCTGCGTCGCCGGATCGCCCAGTACCTTCATTCCGACCGCATGCAGTTTCTCGACGACGTCGCGCGGCGTCTTGGCCGGCACGAACACGCCGTACCAGCTCACGCTGTCGGCACCCTTCAATCCGATTTCCGATGGCGTCGGCACATCGGGCAGATCAGCGGCGCGGGCCGGCTCGACACCAGCAGAGCCTTCACCTGGCCTTCGCGGATCAGCGGCAAAGCAGTCGCGAGCGGACAGAAATAGAGGTCAATTCGCCCGCCGATGATGTCGGTGATCACCTCCGGTCCACCACGATAGGGCACATGCGTTGCCTCGATGCCGGCGGAGAGGCGGAATTTCTCGGCGGCGATATGCACCGCGCTGCCGATACCGACCGAGCCAAACGAAATCGATCCCGGTTTGGCCTTCGCGTCCGCGATGAAATCATGGATGGTTCTCCACGGACGCTCCTTCGGCACGATCATGACCATCGCACTGGAGCCGATCATCAGCACCGAGGAGAGATCCTTGGTCGCATCGAAAGTGAGGTTCGGGAAAATCGCCGGCGCGATCGCCAGTGCCGAGGAATGGGCGAGAATGCTGTATCCGTCAGGATCGGCCTTCGCGACCAATCCGGTGCCGAGCGTGCCGCCGGCGCCTGCGCGATTTTCGATCACGATCGGCTGGCCGAGTTCGGACGAGAGACGTTCGAACACCAGGCGCGGCACCACGTCGGTGGCGCTGCCCGCGCCGAACGGAATGGTCGCCTTGAACAGCCGCGACGGCCAGGTTTCGGCATGCGAGGCAGCGGCCGCAAAAAGGCTGGACAGGACGCAGAGGGCACGAAAACACTTGTACATTGAAAGCTCCGGTTTCATCGGCCGGAGCGTTGCAAGAACCGTTCCGTTATCCGTCGAGTTTTCCGACACGGAGGGCCGGGGATCCGAAAGCGGTCGCCTTGGATCGCCGCCGCCTCTCCTGGCAAAATCACTCCACCAGCGTGAACTGCAGCAGCAGATTGCGCTGGATCATCGAGAAATTGTCGTCGGAGACGAGCGTCAACACCGTGTCGCCCTCCGGTGTGACATGGGCGTCGATGCCTTCCATGTTGTCGACCTCGTGGCCGAGATCGGCATTAAAGATTGCGGGACCGTCGATCAGCGCGCCGGGGGCGATGGAGGCAAGCGCGACGCGGCGGATGCGGATGCCGACGCCGCCGAGCCAGGAGAATTTGCGTTCCAGCAGCAACAGCCCGCCGGACGGCAGCAGCACCGCATCGCTGATGTCGAAGCCATCGGTGCGGCGGATCGCGAACTGCCCGGGCGACTTGCCACCGATCAGAAAGCCGAGAATGTTGCCCTGCGCGTCGAGCCCGCGCTCGGAGAACGCGATCAGCGTTCCTGCCAGAGATTGGTTGCCCTTCGGCACCATCACGAGCGCCTCGATGCCCTTGTTGTTGGGCAGCTTGCGCGTCGCTGGTGGCAGCGCAACCAGTTCGCTGCGGGCGTGCGTGAAACCTTTGGTGAAATCGAAGCGCAGCACCTGATGAACGCGCTCGAGACCGACATAGACGAGCGCGCCATCGAGCGCGAGCGCCTCGGTGTCGTACCAGCCGCGCGAGGTGATCGGTTTGCCGTCGGGGCCAAGTATCGGCGAGGCCTCGACGTCGTCGAGCCCGACCATCTCGCGGCCCTTGTAGACGATGCGCCCGGTGAACCAGCCGGCCTTGTCGCTGATCGCGATGAAGCGCTCGCCCTTGGCGTCCAGCCGCAGGCCGGACAATCCGCCGAAGCCGCGAAACCGCGAGGTCAGCATGAGTCCGCTGCGGTATTCGAGTTCGCCAAACCGCATCCGCGACCGGTCACGAGTATCGAACGAGGGCAGCGGCCGGGCATTGACCTCGATCGAGACCGGCGCGGTGACCGAAAATTCGTCGGGAATGGTCTGCTTGGTCGGCCGTTGGACCGCCGTCTGCGCCAGCGCCGCTCCAGGCACGGCCGCCACCGAAAGCCCCGCCGCTGCACATTTCAAAAAGCGGCGGCGGGAGAGGTTAGTGATCCTCATGGTGAGACGCGGCGAAGACGCCACTCCTCCCGAGTGAGCGCTCCCGCGCTCATCCGACGACGGAGACGATTTTCGCAGCCGGTCATCACATCACGGCTACGAGTGCAACCGGCGCGGCCGACGATGGCCCGTAGAGGGAGCGGCGCCGTGGGTCTCGCTGAACAGTTCGGCGAGCTTCTCGGTGATGGCGCCACCGAGTTCCTCGGCATCGACGATGGTAACGGCGCGGCGATAGTAGCGCGTGACGTCGTGACCAATGCCGATCGCGATCAGTTCGACCGGCGAGCGGGTCTCGATCTCCTCGATGATGTGGCGCAGGTGCCGTTCGAGGTAGTTGCCGGGATTGACCGACAGCGTGGAATCGTCGACCGGCGCGCCGTCCGAAATCATCATCAGGATCTTGCGCTGCTCGGCACGGCCGAGCAGCCGCTTGTGGGCCCAGTCCAGCGCCTCGCCGTCGATGTTCTCCTTCAGGAGGCCCTCGCGCATCATCAAGCCGAGATTCTTGCGCGAGCGCCGCCAGGGCGCGTCGGCAGACTTGTAGATGATGTGCCTGAGATCATTCAGTCGGCCGGGATTGGCCGGCTTGCCGGCGGCGAGCCACGCCTCGCGGGACTGACCGCCCTTCCAGGCGCGGGTGGTGAAGCCCAGAATCTCGACCTTGACGCCGCAACGTTCCAGCGTGCGCGCAAGAATGTCGGCACAGGTCGCCGCCACCGTGATCGGGCGGCCGCGCATCGAACCGGAATTGTCGAGCAGCAGCGTCACCACCGTGTCGCGGAAAGTCGCTTCCTTCTCATGCATGAAGGACAGCGGGTGATAGGGATCGGTGACAACGCGCGAGAGCCGCGCAGGATCGAGGATACCTTCCTCGAGATCGAACTCCCAGGCACGATTCTGCTGTGCCATCAGCCGGCGCTGCAGCCGGTTGGCGAGCCGCGCCACAATGCCCTGCAGGTGCGCGAGCTGCTTGTCGAGATAGGAACGCAGGCGCTCCAGCTCGTCATGGTCGCAGAGATCTTCGGCGGCGATGACCTCGTCGAATTTCGGCGCGAAGGCGTGATATTCCGGTCCACGCGGCTCGTTGGCGCCGCGGATGTTCGGCCGAGTCGCCTCGCCTGGGGTCTCGTCATCGCCGAGTTCGCCGTCCTCGAATGTGTCAGACGTGGATGCCTGCGCGCTCTCCATCGCGCTTTCGGACATTTCGTCGGTGGAGGCCTGCGCCTGGTCGGCGCTCATCTCCTGCGCGGCGTCGGAATCGGGCGAGCCTTCGGACCCGGACTGATCGCTCTCGCCGTCCTGATTCTCGTCGTCGTTTTCGTCGTCATCGGCATCCGCGTCGCGGTCATCGCCGAGATCGAGTGCCGACAGCAGGTCGTGCACGAGATCGCCGAACTTCGCCTGATCCTCGGTGACGCGGCTGAGCTTGTCAAGCCTGGTGCCGATCTTGTCTTCCAGCAGGGGACGCCAGAGGTCGACCATCTTCTTGGCCGCGGTGGGCGGTGCGAGCCCCGTCAGCCGTTCGCGCACCAGCATCGCCAAAGCATCCGACAGCGGCGCATCGGCGCGGTCGGTGATCTCGTCATACTTGCCGCGATGGAAATGATCGTCGAGCATCGCGGTGAGGTTTTTCGCAACGCCCGCCATCCGGCGCGAGCCGATCGCCTCAACGCGCGCCTGCTCCACCGCCTCGAACACGCCGCGCGCCTGCGGATTTCCCGGCATCAGTTTGCGATGCACCTTGGGATCGTGACAGGCGAGCTTAAGCGCGATCGAATCGGCGTGGCCGCGCACAATCGCTGCGTCGCGCTTGGTCATCTTGCGGGCGGGCTCCGGCAGCCGCGCCTTGCCGGGCGCAAGACCGGGACGCTCGGCTGCGAACGTCACGTCCAGCTCCGGCGCCTTCGCGATCGCTCGCAGGCAGGAAGTCACTGCACGCTTGAACGGCTCGGTCGGGGCTTCCTTGGATCCGGTACGGAATTTGGAGTTGGATGTGCTCATAGCGCTTTCGTAAACCAGTGCCGCGTCACGCCGCCGGGATAGCCTTCGATGGAGCCGAATTCCTCATAACCGCACGCGCGGTAGAAGCCCGGCGCCTGAAAACTCATCGTGTCCACATATGATCGCGTCGCCCCAAACTTTCTTGCCTCGCCCCTCAATCGCCTTGATCAGTCTCGTCCCGTAGTCCTTGCCGCGAAGCTTCTGCTCCATCCAGAATAGCTGAATGAACAGCACCGTGGTCCAGACCTCTCCGACAATCCCGCCGACGATTTTGTCGCCTTCGCGCAGCGAGATGGCAAAGCGTTTGTACTTCTGCTTCCCCATCGTTTCGGTATTGTAACCGATCAATCCGCCGAGCACCGCCTTCTTGGTCTTTCCAATGGTGCGCTCGACGGAGATTTTCGCCATGGGCTAGCTGAGCGCCACGTTGACCGCCGACTCCGGCAGCTCCGCATTGAAGCAGCGCTGATAGAATTCGGCCACCAGCGGCCGTTCCAGCTCGTCGCACTTGTTGAGGAAGGTGATGCGGAACGCAAAGCCGATATCGCCGAAGATCTCGGAGTTCTCGGCCCAGGTGATCACCGTGCGCGGGCTCATCACCGTCGAAAGGTCGCCATTGGCGAAGGCGTTACGGGTGAGATCGGCGAGCCGCACCATCTTGTTGACGATGTCGCGGCCTTCCTGCGTGCGGTAGTGGCGTGCCTTGGAAAGCACGATCTCGACTTCCTCGTCATGCGCCAGATAGTTCAGCGTGGTGACGATCGACCAGCGGTCCATCTGGCCCTGATTGATCTGCTGCGTGCCGTGATAGAGGCCCGAGGTGTCGCCGAGGCCCACCGTGTTGGCGGTCGCGAACAGGCGAAATGCCGGGTGCGGCTTGATTACCTTGTTCTGATCGAGCAGCGTCAGGCGGCCGGAGACTTCCAGCACGCGCTGGATCACGAACATCACGTCGGGGCGGCCGGCGTCGTACTCGTCGAACACCAGCGCGATATTATGCTGCAGCGCCCAGGGCAGAATGCCGTCGCGGAATTCGGTGACCTGCTTGCCGTCCTTGATGACGATCGAATCCTTGCCGACGAGATCGATACGGCTGATGTGGCTGTCGAGGTTGACGCGCACGCAGGGCCAGTTCAGGCGCGCCGCGACCTGCTCGATATGGGTCGATTTACCTGTGCCGTGATAGCCGGTGACCATGACGCGGCGGTTCTTGGCGAAACCGGCGAGGATCGCCAGCGTGGTGGCGCGATCGAAGCGGTAATCCGAATCGACTTCCGGCACGTGCGGGTCGACCTCGGAATAGGCCGGCACCTCGAGATCGCTGTCGATACCGAAGACCTGCCGGACCGACACCTTCATATCGGGCAATCCGACAGGCTCCGTAACTTTGCTGATGGTGGCGGTCGTCATCAATCCTCCGAGGTCCCGGGCAATCCCGAAACCAGATCTGTTGAATGGCTGCGGATGGGGGCTTATGCAAATCTAGCAGAGAGCAACGGCCGGCAGAAGCCCGCGGCACAATCAAAGTTCCGTTGCCTTTTCATTGAGATAGGCACTGTATCAGGTTTTTGGAGGGCTGCTCTGCGAATCACGGCGCACTTTTTGCCGGGTTTAATCACCCCCCACCGGGCTCTAAATCGGAGATTGGCCGGCACTTTCAGCCTCTGCCCTGGCTTGGTAGCTGTGGGCAGGCCCCCCTACCGGACCCACGGTTGTGACTTCATTCCTCGATCCCCTCATTGCGTTCGTCTCGGCCCATCCGTGGCTGGCTTATCTGACGCTATTTCTTGCGGCCCTGCTGGAAGCCATCCCTGTCGCAGGCGCGCTGCTGCCGGGCTCGACTATTATCCTTGCGCTGAGCGCGCTGGTGCCCGGCGGCGAACTGAAGCTGTGGGGCGTGCTGGCGGCGGCGATCGCTGGGGCCGTGCTCGGCGACGGCTCGGCGTTCTGGGCCGGCCATCGCTCGCAACGCGAAATCCTCAATGCCTGGCCGATGTCGAGATATCCCGGCGTGATGGCGCAGAGCGAGGCGTTCTTCCAGCGCTGGGGAACGCTGGCCGTGTTGTTCGCGCGCTTTGTGCCGCCGATCCGCGCCTTCGTACCGGTCACAGCCGGGGCGCTCGGGATGCCGCCCATGCTTTTCTTCGGCGTCAATATCCCGGCGGTACTCGCCTGGGCGTTGGCGCATGTACTGCCGGGCGTGTTCGCGGTCTCGGCGCTGCACCACTACGCCGGCCTGCCGCATCACGAGCACGTTGGGAAACATCTTTGGATTTTGGCCGTGTTCGCGGCGGCGATCATCGCGCTCGGGATCTGGACGCTCCGCCGCCGTCAGGCGCGGACGGGGCTGCGGCCCGGTGCAGGCCCAACATAGCGCGCGCGGGGCCGGATCAGCCGGCCGTGGCGCAATTGCTCGCAGGCATGCGCGATCCACCCCACCGTTCGCGCCATCGCGAACAACACCAGTTCATGGCCGGGCGGCAGGCCGAGCGTGTGCACGAGCACGGCAAGAGCATAGTCGATATTGACGAACTCCCCGGTCGCCTCCGCGATCCGCTCCGGGATTTCATGGGTGAATTTGCGATCGGCGCCCGAACGCGCCAGCGCTTCCAACAACGCCCGCGCGCGGGGATCGCCATACTTGTAAACCCCGTGACCGAAACCGGCGAAGCGCTCGCCGAGTGCAACGCGCTCGCGGATGACGGGGGCGACCTCGCTATTGGCGAGCGTCTTCAATAACTGCGCCGCCAACACGCCGGCACCGCCATGCTTCGGGCCCTTCAGCGCGACGAGACCGGCGATCACAGCGTCGTAGAGATTCAAACCGGTCGAAGCTGCGCAGCGCACCGTGAACGTCGAGGCATTCAGTTCGTGATCCGCCAGCAGCACCAGCGCGCGGCGGATCAGATCCGGCGCGTGCTTGTTGTCGGGTGCCCAAGCGCGGGCAATCTGTGAATGCAGCGGTTTTGCCGATGACTTCGCATTCAGCATGGTCGCAACAACCAACCGCACGATCCGGCCGCCGACCATCGCTCGTCCATCGGGCGCCCGGGTGAAGGCGCGCGGGTCAGCGGCGGCCGCCAGCGCCAGCACCGCGATGGCGCGATCGATCGCATTGGCCTTGCGCGTGGCCTCGGCGACCGCTCGCATCTCGTCTGAGACGATCGGGCAATTGTCCTGATCGAAAGGATCGACGCCGGTGACGTCCCACAGCAGCGTCGCGGCATGTTCGAGCGTGTCGCGCTCGGCGAGATCGATGCAGTTGACGCCGCGATAGATCGCGCCGGCCTCGGTGATGGTCCCGACCGCCGAATCCATCACCGGCAGTTCGGTATCGAAATTGCGCAGGCCGCGCGGCTCCGGCGAGGGCGCGCGGCGCTCCTTCAACATGCGGACATCCTCGGCACGGTAGCGATGGCTGCGGGAATCCTCCGACGGCTCGGAGCGGATCAGGCCGCGGCTGACATAGGCGTAAAGCGTGGCCTGCGAGATCGCGAGTTCGGCGGAAGCCTCGCGGGCTGAGAGGTAAAGGCCAGCGGATTTTTTCATATTGATTTACATAATCAAGATTGATCAAGCTGTCGAGAGGTCCGACCTTTGCCGGCAAGCAAAGGAGAGCCACCATGAACGTGCAGATTTCCAAGACCCCGATCGGCCTCGACGGCATTCCGGCCGCCGAAACCGTGCTCAGCCATGTCGATGGCGAGCGCGGCGAACTGATCATCGCCGGCGAGCGGGTCGGCGAGCTCGCCCGCAAGACCGGTTTCGAGGGCGTGACCGCCCGGCTGTGGAGCGGTGGAACCGGCCAGCCGATTGGCGAAGCCGCGGTACGCGCCGCGCTCGGCACCGGCCGGGAACGCGCCTTCGCCCGACTGCCCGACCTCCTCGGCATCACGCGCGGCCTGTCGATCACCGACGGCTTTCGCGCAGCGATCGCCGGCCTGCGCGCTGAAGCGGGACTTGCGCATGAGGCCACGATCGTCGGCGCGTTTCCGGTCATCGCCGGCGCGCTGGTGCAGCGGATGAAAGGCAACGGCCCGGTCGCGCCCGATCCGACCACAAGCCACGCCGCCGATACGCTGTCGATGATGCTCGGCCGCAAGCCGGATGCGCGGGAAGCCGCAGCGCTCGACGCCTATTTCGTCACGGTGTGCGACCACGGCATGAATGCATCGACCTTCGCGACGCGCGTGGTGGCCTCGACGCAGGCCAATCTGTTTGCCGCTGTCACCGCCGGCTATTGCGCGCTGACTGGACCGCTGCATGGCGGCGCGCCGGAGCCGGTGCTTGAAATGCTCGACGCGATCGGCTCAACCGAGCGCATCAAGCCGTGGGTCGACAGCGCGCTGGCCCGTGGCGAGCGGCTGATGGGTTTCGGCCATCGCATCTATCGCGTCCGCGATCCGCGCGCTGATGTGCTTAAGGACGCGATCGAGCGGCTCGCGGCTGACGGCACTGATCTGCCGTTCGCCGGCGAGGTTGAGGCCTATATCCGCAGCGCCTTGCGGAAGAAAAATCCGGACCGCCCGCTCGATACCAATGTGGAGTTCTTCACCGCGATCCTGCTCGACGCGCTGAAAATCCCACGCCAAGCGTTTACGCCGATCTTTGCGGTGGCACGCGCCGCAGGCTGGACCGCGCATGCCCGTGAGCAGCAGCGCGGCGGCCGACTGATCCGACCGAGCTCGGCGTATATTGGCCCGATGCCGGCGTGAGAAGGGCTGACAGCGGAGCCAACACTCCGCTGTCGTCCCTGCGAACGCAGGAACCATAACCACAAGAGTTTGCGATTGCGGGAAAGCCGTCGACCAGCTCGGCCAAATTAGGGGCCGCGGCGTATGGGCTCCTGCGTTCGCAGGGGCGACGATGAAGCGCTTACGCGCGTACCACCGTCTTCAGATAATTATACGCCTTGATGATCTCGATCAGGCGGTCCTCGGTTGAGCGGTCGCCGCCATTGGCATCGGGATGGTGCTGTTTGACCAGCGCCTTGTACTTGGCCTTGACGTCGTCAAGGGTCGCTTCGGCGGTAAGCCCCATCACCTGCAGCGCCTTGCGCTCGGCATTCATCACCTTGCGCGTTTCGGTCTTGGCCTGCGCATCCGGACCGGGCCGCCAGCGGCCGCGGCCGTTGAGCTCGGAGAACATGCTGAACGGATCGGCGGCGCCGTCAAAATCCTCGGCGCTCGGCGCCTTGCCCTTCTTGCCGGCGGTGTTGGCGCCCATCTTCCAGGTCGGGCGATGGCCGGTCAGCGCATCCTTCTGGTAGCGCGCGACGGCCTCGGCATTCATGCCCTGGAAGAAATTGTAGGACTGGTTGTATTCGCGGACATGGTTGAGACAGAAGTGCCAGTACTCGCGCGAATTCTGCCGGCCCTTGGGCGCGCGGTGCGGCCCCTTGTTCTGGCAACCGGCCCACTCGCACATGGCGGACTCTTCATTCGCACGCGCCTGCGCCTTCGCGCTGACCTTGTTGGGCTTGATGCGAATGGAATCGAAGAACTTGGATGAATCGATCGGCATAGCTGACTTTGACTACGCAATGCGCAAGGCTTCAAGTCTTGACATTGCGAATACCTCTGTTCGGATGCGCATTGACGGAAAGCAGGCACAGAGTTATCTGCCGCCATCATGAGCACCAGGGATACTATCATAAACAAGTTGCGTGAAGCTTTCCTGCCGGAAAGCCTCGACGTCGCGGACGAATCACATCTGCATGAAGGCCATGCCGGCCACAGGCCGGGCGGCGAAACGCATTTCAGGGTCTATATCGTATCTCCGGCCTTCGAAGGGAAGAGCCGGATCGAACGACATCGCATGGTAAATGCAACGCTCGCGGCGGAACTTGAGGGCTCCGTCCATGCGGTGGCCATCAAGGCGCAGACGCCTGGAGAAACCGCCGGCCGGTAACTCCCAACAACCTGCCGCAAGAATATGAGCGTCCGATGACGATGTCGCAGAAGCTCGTAATTTTGGCAGGTCTGCCAGGTTCCGGGAAAAGCACGCTGGCGGAAGGCCTCTCCCGACATTTTTCGCTGCCGCTGTTTTCCATCGATCCGATCGAGGCGGCGATGTGGCGCGGCGGCCTGCCGCGGGATCAAACGGGAATCGCGGCCTATGCCGTCGCTCAGGCCCTGGCAGAGGAGCATCTCCGGTTGGGGCAATCCGTCGTGATCGACGCCGTCAATCCGGTGGAAGCGCCGCGCGCCGCGTGGCGAAACCTCGCCGCGAAATATCACGCGGACTTCTCGGTCATCGAATGCGTTTGCATGGATGAGGCGACGCATCGCCGGCGCATCGAAGCGCGAATGCGCGGCATCGAAGGGATGATCGAGATCACCTGGGCCGAGGTCGAGAAGCGGCGCACCGGCTATGAAGCATGGACCGATCCACGGCTGACGCTGGATACGTCGGCTCATCCGCCCGAACGGCTGCTCGCGGAAGCCATCGAATATCTGGCATGAGACTGTTCGCCAGCTTCCTGTGAAGATCGCTGGAGATGGTAGAACCGCTTTCGCAACTATGAGACTATCGCCAACGCGATGGATGCGGTTCCGTCAAAAATGGGGTCGTGGCACCATCGCAGGTCGAAGGAGTCGTCCGATGCGATATTGGGCACACTTCAGATGGGCCGCTACCGTAGTGCTGCTGGTTGCGGTTTCCTCAACTAGGGCGCCGGCGCTGGACCTGCCAAGCCCTTTTGTCCAGGAAGTCCTGATCAAGAGCATTCTCGTGACGCTGAACGATGCGGTGGCCTCGGATAATTTCACCGTGTTCCACGCCAAGATTTCAAAGCCGTTCCGCGATCAGTTTCCTCCGGAGAAGCTGCGCGCCGTCTTCAAGGACCTGGTCGAGAAGCACGCCGTGTTCGACGCGATCGTCGCACGGCCCGTGATTCCGGAGGAGGACGCCAGGATCGACGAGAAAGGCGTGCTCCGTCTAAAAGGGCGTTTCGATACCACGCCGAAGAAGGTGAAGTACCAGCTCGGCTTCATTCCCTCCGACGGCCAATGGAAGCTCTCTGGCGTCACCATCGATATTGAATAGCTGATGCCGTTGCAGCGCTGAGGTTCAGAACGCTGTCCCTGCCCGCCTCGGCTTCGGATCCTCCACCTCGGACTCGCGCGGCAGCGGCGTGATCTTGAGCGCCGTGATCCGGTTACGCTCACGGCGCAGCACGCGGAAGCGAGAGCCGTGGAAGGTGAAGCTCTGGCCGCGCTCGGGGATCGAACGCGCCTCGTGAATCACCAGGCCGGCAACGGTGGTCGCCTCCTCGTCGGGCAGGTGCCAGTTCATGGCGCGGTTGAGATCGCGGATCGGCACGGAGCCGTCGACCACCACGGAGCCGTCGGCCTGGACGCGGACGCCGGCGACCGCGACGTCGTGCTCGTCGGAGATATCGCCGACGATCTCCTCCAACACGTCTTCCAGCGTAACCATGCCTTCGACCTCGCCATACTCGTCGACGACGAGTGCGAAGTGAGTCTTGCGGCGACGGAACGCCTTGAGCTGTTCCGACAAGGGCCGCATCTCCGGCACGAACCAGGGCGGGCGCATGATCGCCGAAACGTTGATGTGCGAGGTATCGCCGTTGGAAGCACGGATCGCGCGCAAGAGATCCTTGGCGTGCAGCACGCCGATGATGTTCTCCGGCTTGTCGCGCCACAACGGGATACGGGTGTATTCTGTGGCCAGCACCTCGCCGACCAGTTCGTCCGGCGGCAGGTCGGCATTGATCATCACCATCGCGGTGCGATGAACCATGACGTCGGATACCGCCAGGTCGCCAAAGCGGAAGACATTTTGAATGTATTCGGCCTCACCGCTTTCGATTCCGCCGTGCACGGCCGATTCTTCCACCAGCCCTTCGATCTCGGAATCGGTGAGAATTTCGTGCTGTGAGGATTCCTGTACGCCGAACATGCTCAGGATCCCGCGCGAGGCTGTATTGAGCAGCCAGTTCAGCGGATAGAACACCAGATAGGACAGGTAGAGCGGATAGGCGATCCATTGCGAAACTGGTGTCGGCTGGCGGATGGCAAACGTCTTCGGCACCTGCTCGCCGATTACGATGTGCAGCGAGGAGAACACCAAAAACCCCGCCAGGAACGACACGAAGTGCAGGGTGCGTTCCGACATGCCAAGCGGGACGAGCAGCGGCTCGAGCAGCGCCGAAACCGTGGGTTCGCCAACCCAGCCGAGACCAAGCGAGGCCATGGTGATGCCGAGTTGGCAGCAGGCCAGATAGGCCTCGATATTGCCCATCATGTTCTGCAGCAGATGCGCGCCGAAGCGGTCCTGTTCGACCATCACCTTAATGCGAAACCCGCGGCTCTTGACCAGGGCAAATTCGGCGGCCACGTAAAATGCGTTCGCGGCGAGCAAAAAGATCGCGAGCAGCAGGTTGAACGCGGTCGAACTCATGCATTCCTCGTGGCGGCGCCAGCCCCGCGCGGCGCCTGCGCCAAGCTGCGTCCGGACAATCCCGTTCTCATCCCGTCAGCTTCTGCTGCAGGAAATCGCGCACCAGCGCCGGCTCGACATCGTTAGCGACCACCGCGCGGCCGATCGCCTGCAGCAGGATGAAGGTCAGCCTGCCGCGCTTGACCTTTTTATCCTGGGCCATCAGCGCCATCAGGGCATCGGCATCCGCCAGCCCTTCCTGGGCGAAGCCCGCGATGTCCTGCAGATGGGTCGGCAGGCCGACGGAAGCAAGGTGGTGCTCGACGCGCGCGGCGTCGGCCGCGGAGATCATGCCGAGCCTCGCCGAAAATTCTGCCGCCAGCACCATGCCGATGGCGACGCCCTCGCCGTGGAACAGGCGGTCGGAGAAGCCGGTCGCTGCTTCCAGCGCATGGCCGAAGGTGTGGCCGAGATTGAGCAGCGCGCGTTCGCCATTCTCACGCTCGTCGCGGGACACGATGGCGGCCTTGGCGCGGCAGGAGGTCGCGATCGCGTGCTCGCGTGCCGCGCCACCGGAGAATATGTCAGCATGGTTGGCTTCGAGCCAGGTGAAGAAAGCCTGATCACCGAGCACGCCATATTTGGCGACTTCGGCATAGCCGGCACGGAACTGGCGCGGCGACAGCGTGTCGAGCACGGAGGTATCGGCGATCACGAGTACCGGCTGATGGAAGGCGCCGAGCAAATTCTTGCCCTGTGGCGAGTTGATGCCGGTCTTGCCGCCGACCGAGGAATCCACCTGCGCCAGGAGTGAGGTCGGCACCTGCACGAAATCGACGCCGCGGCGCAGGATCGCCGCCGCGAAGCCGGCGAGATCGCCGACCACGCCGCCGCCGAGCGCGATCACTAGATCGTTGCGCTCTATCTTTGCCGCAATCAGCGCCTCGGAGACCTTTTCGAGACCTGCATAGGTCTTCGATATCTCGCCTTCCTCGACGATGACGCGTGACGTCGGGATGGAAGCTTCCGCCAGCGAACGCTCGGTTGGCTCCAGCCAATGCTTGGCCACGGTGCGGTCGGTGACGATGGCGGTCCGTACGCCGGGGCGCAGCGCGGCTACGCGCTGCCCAAGCGACTGCAGCACGCCGCGGCCGATGACGATGTCATAGGCGCGGTCACCGAGCGCGACGTCGACCGTGATGGCGGAGGAATGTTTTAGGGGCGCAGTCATGGCGTAATGCTGATCCCGTCGGTTGTCGGCTGGGCAGAAGGGCTGCCTACGCACAGCCGGGCGCGCAGGGCATCGATACATTCGTCGACGATGCGGTCGTGCGGCACGTCGCGCGAGGCAATCGTCAGATCGGCGGTCCGATAGACCGGTTCGCGCGCTTCGAGCAGGCGGCTCACGGTCCCAACGGGATCCTCGGTCTGCAGCAGCGGCCGGTCGGCACGGCGCTTGACGCGCTTCATGATGACGTCGATGTCGGCCTTGAGCCAGAGCGAGATCGCCTTGTCGCGGATGCGACTACGGGTCTCCTCGCGCATGAAGGCGCCGCCGCCGGTGGCGATCACGGCCGGTCCGCTATCCAGGAGCCGCGCGATCACCCGCGCCTCGCCGTCCCGGAAATAGGGCTCGCCATGGGTCGCAAAGATTTCCGGGATGGTCATGCCGGCGTGAGCCACCTCGATTTCGATATCGGCGTCGAGAAATCGCAGGCCGAGCCGGGCCGCCAGCCGGCGGCCGATGGTGGACTTGCCGGCCCCCATCATGCCGACCAGCACGACCGAACGCCTTTCCAGCGCCGACGTGATGTCGGCGTCCTGGGTCGGGCTCGTGTGCGCCGGTGCGGCGGTCTCGGACATCAAAAACCCCAAGGGTTTTGCGGGATTTGCCCGCGCTGTGACACCTATACTACCCCCTTTGACGCCGTTGCCAGAGGCTCTTGCCAGGGGAAGAGGAACATGTTGGATGATTTCATTGGTTAATTCGGCCGCCCCTGAGCCCCTATGCCCAGTTTGTTCCGCTTTCTGACGGTCGTCGGCATCATCGCCGGGGTGATCTACGGCATCATCTTTGCGCTGGCGAATTTCGTCACCCCGAAGCCCCGGGAAATGACGGTGACCATCCCCGCAGACAAGTTCCTCAAGAAATAGCCGCTATCGTCTGATTGGTGGGAGGGCGAACTCGGGGAGAGGCTCTCGCCGACGGGGATGTCGAGGGCAATGCGTTCCAATAAGACGGCCAAAGACGAGAAACTGATCAGCCTGTTCCTCGACATGCTCGCAGCGGAACAGGGAGCGGGCGTCAACACGCTCGACGCCTATCGCCGCGACCTCACGGATCTTTCCGACTTTCTCGGCCGCAAGGGGCAAGGCTTTACCAGCGCGGGAACAGACGTGCTGCGCGACTACCTTGCCGATCTCGATACCCGCGGCTTCAAATCCTCCAGCGTGGCGCGCCGGCTGTCGGCGATGCGGCATTTGTTCCGCTTCCTGCTGAACGAGCGTATCCGCGACGACGATCCTGCCGCGATCCTGTCCGGCCCCAAGCGCGGCCGCGGCTTGCCGAAGGTGCTGTCGATCGCCGATGTCGACCGCATGCTGACGCGGGCCAAGGAACTAACCGAAGCCGAGAGCGCCTCGCCGCAGCAGCGGCTGCGCGCGATGCGGCTCTATTGCCTTCTCGAAGTGCTTTACGCCACCGGCCTGCGCGTCTCGGAATTGGTGGCATTGCCGCTGTCGGCCGCGCGGCGCGACGCCCGCATGATCATGGTGCGCGGCAAGGGCAACAAAGAGCGCCTGGTGCCACTCAACGACGCCTCGCGGCAGGCGATGGCCGATTATCTCGCCGCAATGGAGGCGCTGCGGCCCGAGAAAAAGAAGAGCGTCACCAGCTCGAAATGGCTGTTTCCGTCCTTCGGCGAGAGCGGCCATCTGACGCGGCAGCATTTTGCCCGCGACCTGAAGGAACTGGCGGCGGCATCCGGCCTTGCGCCGCGGCTGGTCTCACCGCACGTGCTGCGCCATGCCTTTGCCAGCCACCTTCTGCATAACGGCGCGGACCTGCGCATCGTGCAGACGCTGCTCGGGCACACCGACATCTCGACCACGCAGATCTACACCCACGTCGTTGAGGAACGGCTGAAGAGCCTGGTGCGCGACCTGCACCCATTGGCGGAGAAGTAACTTCGTCGCAACACCCGCCTTGACTTCCGCGTCATCTCCCCCGAAACAGCCGTCTCCCGCCTCGCGGCCTTGTTTGGCGCGCTTTCGGCAAGCCGGCTCGTTCGGACCGAGATTCGCGCTAAATCATTGAAGATGCGTGCCTTCCTGGGGCGAATCGAAAACCGCTTCGCCCGAGAATGCGTTGTTACCTATATTGTCTTGATGCCGGATCAGATGCGCAGCTATCTCGACTTCGAAAAACCCGTCGCCGAACTTGAGGCCAAGGTCGATGAACTGCGCGCGCTCGCGGCGTCCGGCAGCGACATCGGCGACGAGATTTCGCGGATCGAGGACAAGGCGCAGCAGGCGCTGGCCGACCTCTATGCCAATCTGACGCCCTGGCAGAAGACGCTGGTGGCGCGTCATCCGCAGCGCCCGCACTTCACCGATTTCGTCGGCGCACTCATCACAGAATTCACCCCGATGGCCGGCGACCGCAAATTCGCCGACGACGAGGCATTGATGGGTGGCTTCGGCCGCTTCCGCGGCGAGAGCATCTGCGTGATCGGCCAGGAAAAGGGCGCCACCACCGACAGCCGCATCAAGCACAATTTCGGCATGGCCCGCCCCGAAGGCTACCGCAAGGCGGTACGGCTGATGGAAATGGCGGATCGTTTCGGCATTCCCGTGCTGTCGCTTGTCGATTCCGCCGGCGCCTATCCCGGCATCGGCGCCGAGGAGCGCGGGGTCGCGGAAGCGATCGCGCGCTCGACCGATACGTGCCTCTCGCTCGGCGTGCCCAATGTCGCGATCATCACCGGCGAAGGCATGTCGGGCGGCGCCATCGCCATCACGACCGCCAATCGCGTATTGATGCTGGAGCACGCGATCTACAGCGTGATCTCGCCGGAAGCGGCCTCCTCGATCCTATGGCGGGACGGCAGCAAGGCCCAGGAAGTCGCCACCAACATGAAGATCACGGCGCAGGACATGCTGCGATTTGGCGTGATCGACCGGATCCTCAACGAGCCCCCGGGTGGTGCCCATCGCGACCCCGCCGCCATAATTGCCGCCACCGGCGACGCGATCGCCGAGGCGTTCAACGACTTCCGCAATCTCGATGCGGACGCCATCCGCAAGCAGCGGCGGCAGAAATTCCTCGATATCGGCCGTAAACTCGGCTGATTGCGCATTTGCCGGCATGTTCGTCGAGGCCGGGCACCCCAGTCGTTAACGATC
Source organism: Bradyrhizobium hereditatis (assembly GCF_020329435.1). Classification (GTDB taxonomy): domain Bacteria; phylum Pseudomonadota; class Alphaproteobacteria; order Rhizobiales; family Xanthobacteraceae; genus Bradyrhizobium; species Bradyrhizobium hereditatis. The sequence goes on from NZ_JAGKJK010000015.1 coordinate 101,614, forward strand.
GGTGAACGCCTTTATTTCGGCAAATCACGGGGCCGTGGCCCTAATTAAGCCCCGTCCGCCTCTTTAAACTGCTGTTGACCATCCCTGCTGCTGCAGCCGCTGGACGGTCCCGTTCGGGTTGCGACGCAGGAGGGCAATGGCTAATATTTTAAACAATGGCTTCAGGGCATGTTCGCTATGACTTGGGGTGCGACAATGCCCGGTGGGTGTGGAGCTTAGACTTTGACTAATCGCTCGCTGGTTCGCGCGCTTCTCACGTCGGCTGCCCTTTTGGGCGCGGGCATATTGATGGCCGGCTGCAACAGCGACCAGATCTCGCTCGCCAACAATGCCAAGGCCAACCAGCCCGTCCCGCCCAAGCTAGTCGCCGATATGGCGGCGAAGGACATGGATCTGCAGTCGCCGATTCTGGTCCGGCTGTTCAAGCAGGAAGCTGAACTCGAGATCTGGAAGCAGGATCGTTCCGGCCGCTTCGCGCTCCTCAAGACCTATCCGATCTGCCGCTGGTCGGGCGACCTCGGGCCCAAGATCCGCGAAGGCGACCGCCAGGCGCCGGAAGGCTTCTATTCGATCTCGCCGGCGCAGATGAACCCGCAGTCGGCCTACTACCTCTCCTTCAACACCGGCTATCCCAACGCGTTCGACAAGGCGCTGGGCCGTACCGGCTCGCAGTTGATGGTGCATGGCGACTGCTCCTCGCGCGGCTGCTACGCGATGACCGACGAGCAGATGGCGGAAATCTATTCGCTAGGTCGCGAATCCTTCTTCGGCGGCCAGAAGTCGTTCCAGTTGCAGGCCTATCCGTTCCGGATGACGCCGGCCAACTTGGCCAAGCACCGCAACAATCCGAACATGCCGTTCTGGAAAATGATCAAGGAAGGCAATGATCATTTCGAGGTGACGAAGCAGGAGCCGAAGGTCGATTTCTGCGAGAAGAAATACGTGTTCGATGCCGCCAAGCCGCCGAACGCGACGCGTGACCTGGTGTTCGATGCTGCGGCGAAGTGCCCGGCCTATGTCATCCCCGACGAAATCGCCGACGCCGTGCGCGATAAGCAGGCGACAGATCTCGCCGAGACCGCGCGACTGATCGCCAAGGGTACGCCGGTGGCGCGGACCAACACCGGCATCGACGGCGGCATGCACCGGATATTCGCCGCGCGTGTGCCCGAAGCCAGCACCGGTCTTTCCGATCCCGGCGACGGCTCGTCTCTGTCGTTGATGGCTCGCGCCCCCGGCACCATTCCGTCCCACGTCAATCCACCGAGGGCGCCAGCCGAAAGCAAGACACCCTCCGAAAACCTGTTGATGGGTTCGCCTGAACAGCCGAAGCTGGCCGCAGCGCCGGCTTCCGCCCCCGCCCCGACCCGCGTCGCCAATGCGGCGCCGGCGGCGCAGGACGAAGGCTTCTTCTCCAATCTTGCCCGCAAGGTCGGCCTCGGCGGCACCGCCGATGCCACCGCCAGCACGCCGCCGTCCAAGCCGAAGGCACCCGAGGCCAAGCAGCCAGCGCGTCCCGATACGTCCGCAGCGAAGGCCACGCCGCCGAAGCCGGAAGCCAAGCACGCTGCGAGCCGCCCGCCGCTGAAGCCGTCAGTGTCGGATGCAGCGGCCGCCGCTACGCCGGCTGCGAAGGATAATCAGGTCTCCGGCTCCGCACCGATCGTGTCGTCGAATTCGTTCGACAGCCGCTTCGGGGCGGTGAAGTAAGGGCGCAACGGCGGCGAGCCAGCCCGCCACCAAGCCAAACCGGTATTTGGTTTCCGGTCGGCACCGCGCGAAGACGCCCCTCCACTCTGAAGCGGCTGTCAGACCTCATCCTTCGCGCGTCAAGGCGAATGGCACTAGCGGGGCCTCGTGGTTCTCCCGGCGATACGAAGCATCGTCCGGAAACGGCGCGGAGCCTGTTATCGGGCCGCGCTACGCGCGGACCCGTTGGCGCCGCCTCACCATCCGGGGTTAGCGAAGTTCACGCGTACTTGCCGTGGCAGTGCTTGAACTTCTTGCCGCTGCCGCAGGGGCAATCCTCGTTGCGGCCGACCTTGCCCCAACTTGCGGGGTTTTTCGGATCGCGATCGGCCGCGGTGACATGAGGCACCAGCGAGGCGCTGGCGAAGGCCAACTCGTCCTCGCCGGTATTCGGATCGAACTTGTGCGCCTCCATCGCCGGCAGCACTGGCTGCTGCTCTTCTGGCGGCACGATCTCGACGCGGATCAGTTGCGCGGTGACCGCTTCGCGAAGATGCGCGCCCATGGTCTCGAACAGATTGAAGGCTTCCAGCTTGTATTCCTGCAGCGGATCGCGCTGGCCGTAGCCGCGCAGGCCGATCACCTGGCGCAGATGGTCGAGCATGATCAGATGCTCGCGCCAGAGATGATCCAACGTCTGCAGGAGAATAGTTTTCTCGACGTAACGCATCACGTCGGGGCCCCATTGCGCGACCTTGGCCGCCATGCGCTCATCGACGTGCTTCTCGATGCGGGCCAGCAGTTCCTCGTCGGCGATGCCCTCTTCCTTGGCCCATTCGTCGACCGGAAGATCGACGTCGAGCACGCGCTTCAACTCTTCCTTCAGGCCCGCAGTATCCCACTGCTCGGCATAGGCATGCTCGGGGATGTGCTTGGCGACTACGTCGTCGATGAAGGCGTGGCGCATGTCGGTCACGGTCTCGGCGACGCTCTCGTCCTTCATCAGGTCGATGCGCTGGTCGAAGATCGCCTTGCGCTGGTCGTTCTGGACGTTGTCGAACTTGAGCAGGTTCTTGCGGATGTCGAAGTTGCGAGCCTCGACCTTCTGCTGCGCCTTTTCCAGTGCCTTGTTGATCCAGGGATGGATGATGGCCTCGCCCTCTTTGAGGCCGAGCCGCTGCAGCATGGTGTCGAGCCGGTCGGAGCCGAAGATCCGCATCAGGTCGTCTTCCAGCGACAGGAAGAACTTTGAGCGCCCCGGATCGCCCTGACGGCCGGAACGGCCGCGGAGCTGATTGTCGATGCGGCGGGATTCGTGGCGTTCGGAGCCGATGATGTAGAGCCCGCCAGGCTTGGCCACGGTCTTGGCCGGCTTCGAGCCCTTGGCTGGCTCGACCTCCACCGCTTCCTCCGCCTTCAGCACGATCTCGCGGAAGCGCTCGATGTCGGCCTTGATCTGCTCGATCTTCTTGGCCTTCTCGGCCTCATCGGTGATGTTGGCGGTCTCCTGCTGGATCCGCATATCGAGCGAGCCGCCGAGCTTGATGTCGGTGCCGCGGCCGGCCATGTTGGTCGCGATCGTGATCGCGCCGGGAACGCCGGCTTCGGCGACGATATAGGCTTCCTGTTCGTGGAAGCGCGCGTTCAAGACTGCGAACAGCTTGGCCGGCTTGCCGGCGCGCGCCGCGGCATAGAGCTTCTCCAGCGCGACATCGTTGCCGAAGTCGATCTGTTTGTAGCCGTGCTTCTTCAGATATTCGGCCAGCACTTCCGACTTTTCGATCGATGCGGTGCCGACCAGCACCGGCTGCAGCCGCTTATTGGCGCGCTCGATCTCGGCCAGGATCGCGGCGTATTTCTCGCCCTGGGTGCGGTAGACCTCGTCGTCCTCGTCGAGACGCGCCACCGGCACGTTGGTCGGGATTTCCACGACCTCAAGCTTGTAGATGTCGAACAATTCGTCGGCTTCGGTCGCGGCCGTACCGGTCATGCCCGACAGCTTTTCGTACATGCGGAAATAATTCTGGAACGTGATCGACGCCAGCGTCTGGTTTTCCGGCTGGACCTGGACGTGCTCCTTGGCTTCCAGCGCCTGGTGCAGGCCTTCGGAATAGCGCCGGCCCGGCATCATGCGTCCCGTGAACTCGTCGATGATGATGACTTCGCCATCGCGGACGATGTAGTCCTTGTCGCGGGTGAACAGCGAGTGCGCCCGCAGCGCCTGGTTGACGTGGTGCACGACCGAGACGTTCTCGACGTCGTAGAGCGACTCGCCCTTGAGCTGGCCGGCATCGCGCAGCAGCGTCTCGATCTTCTCCATGCCGCCTTCGGTCAGCGTCACCGTGCGCTGCTTCTCGTCGACCTCGTAGTCGGTCTTCTTCTCCAGCTTCGGCATGAAGGTGTCGATGGTGTTGTAGAAGTCCGAGCGGTCGTCGAGCGGACCGGAGATGATCAGCGGCGTGCGCGCTTCATCGATCAGGATCGAGTCGACTTCGTCGACGATCGCGTAATAGTGCCCGCGCTGGACCATGTCCTCCAGACGGTACTTCATGTTGTCGCGCAGATAGTCGAAGCCGTATTCGTTGTTGGTCCCGTAAGTGATGTCGCAGCCGTAGGCGGCCTTGCGCTCGGAATCGTCAAGGCCATGCACGATCACGCCGGTGCTCATTCCGAGGAAGGAATAGATCTGGCCCATCCAGGCGGAGTCGCGGCGGGCGAGGTAATCGTTGACGGTGACGACATGGACGCCGCGGCCGGCGAGCGCGTTCAGATAGACCGCGAGCGTTGCGACCAGCGTCTTGCCTTCGCCGGTCTTCATCTCGGCGATGTCGCCCTCGTGCAGCACCATGCCGCCGATCAGCTGGACGTCGAAATGCCGCTGGCCGAGAGTGCGCTTGGCGGCCTCGCGAACGGTGGCGAAGGCCGGCACCAGGATATCGTCGAGCGTCTTGCCTTCAGCGAGCTGCTGGCGGAACTCGGCGGTGCGCGCTTTCAGCGCCTCGTCGGAGAGCGCGGCGACCTCGGGCTCAAGCGCGTTGATCGCATTGACGCGGGACTGGTATCCCCTCACCCGCCGGTCGTTGGCGGAGCCGAAAAACTTGCGGGCGAGCGCGCCTATCATGCCAATTCCTGCCTTTGCCGTTACTTGCGTTGCAAGCCGTGACGTGGTCCACCAAGTTGCCTATCAACTCACCGTGACGCATCGCGGCAAATACCCCGTTCCGGGGCTCATCCGCCTAATGAGTGGGAATTAAGCAATCCAAGGTTCAACGGCAAAAAACGCAGTAAAATAAGCGCTATCGCCGCCGTACGATCCGGCACAGATATGGCTGGGTCGGGACCTTGTCAACGTTCGTCCATCTGTCAAGGAATTCATCATTTTGACAGACTTTTCGCGTTGCCAAGGCCGCTTGATTGGGCGAGTGTCCCGCCGCCTTTGGCGCCCCTTCCTTCAAGACAAGGACTTTCCATGACCACCTCGTTCCCGGAAACGAAAACCGGCCTGCGCTTCGGCACGGCCATGCGGGTTTCTTTGGCCGCCACGGCCTGTCTGGCTGCGATCCTGACCGCCAGCCTGCCGGTTCGCGCCCAGGACAACCCCGTTCTCGCCAAGGTTAACGGTGCGGAGATCCGCCAAAGCGACGTGGCACTCGCGGAAGAGGAGCTCGGCCCCAGCCTCGCGCAGATGGACCCCGCGACCAAGAAGGACAATGTGCTGGCCTTCCTGATCGACCTGAAGATCGTCGCCAAGGCCGCCGAGGACAAGAAGCTCGAGAATTCCGAAGACTTCAAAAAGCGGCTGGCGTTCACGCGCAGCCGGCTTTTGATGGACAGCCTGCTCGCCACCGAGGGCAAGGCTGCGACCACCGAAGAGGCCATGAAGAAGGTCTATGAGGAGGCCGCCAAGCAGATCACCGGCGAAATGGAAGTCCATGCCCGTCACATCCTGGTCGAGACCGAGGACGAGGCCAAGGCGATCGCCGAAGAGCTGAAGAAGGGCGCCGACTTCGCCGAGCTGGCGAAGAAGAAGTCCAAGGATCCGGGCGCTTCCGATGGCGGCGATCTCGGCTTCTTCACCAAGGAGCAGATGGTGCCGGAATTCTCCGCGGTCGCGTTCACGCTCGAGCCCGGCAAAATCTCCGATCCCGTCAAGTCGCAGTTCGGCTGGCACCTCATCAAGGTTGAGGAAAAGCGCGCCCGCAAGGCGCCCGAGTTCGAGCAGGTCAAGGCGCAGATCGAGACCTATGTGACGCGCAAGGCGCAGGCCGAATACGTCGCCAAGCTGCGCGAGGCCGCCAAGGTCGAGCGCATGGACAAGCCGGCGGAAGCTGCGAAGAGCGATGCCAAGCCGGATGCCGCCAAGCCTGGCGATTCCAAGATGGCGCCCGCGAAGAAGTAAAAAATCGCTGTCACTTCTGCGAGACCAATAGTATTTACCATCGTCATGGCCGGGCCGAAGCGCCCGGCCATTCCATGTCTGGGCCATGCTGACCGGCCCCTGAAGACGTGGATGGCCGGCGCAAGTCGGGCCTGGATTGATCTGGTCGAATAAGGTGCTCGCATGTCCACCACCGTTTCCCCCCTCGCCCCGACCGATGTGCCGGAGATGCCCGCGATTGCGGGTGTGAAACTCGCGACCGCCGCCGCCGGCATCCGCTACAAGGGGCGTACCGACGTGCTGCTCGCCGTGATGGACAAGGGCACCACGGTCGCCGGCGTCTTCACCAAGTCGAAATGCCCGTCCGCACCCGTTGAATGGTGCCGTGCCAAGCTCGGCCGGGGCGGATCTTCTAAGGGAGGATTTGCCCGCGCGCTGGTGGTGAATTCCGGCAACGCTAACGCGTTCACCGGCAAGACCGGCCGGCAGGCGACGGCGCTGACGGCGGCGATTGCATCCAAGGCTGTCAGTTGCAGCGCCAACGAGGTGTTCCTTGCCTCCACCGGCGTGATCGGCGAACCGCTCGACGCCACCAAGTTCGACGGCGTGCTGGCGACGCTGGCGGACACCGCCGCGCCTGACGATTGGATGGCGGCCGCGAAGGCCATCATGACGACAGACACTTTCCCGAAGGTCGCGACCGCCACCGTGAAGCTTGGCAAAACCAAGGTGACCATCAACGGCATGGCCAAGGGCGCCGGCATGATCGCGCCCGACATGGCGACCATGCTGTCCTTCGTGTTCACCGATGCGCCGCTCTCATCTTCCGTACTGCAGGCGCTGCTCAAAAGCGGCGTCGACGATACCTTCAACGCCATCACGATCGATAGCGATACGTCGACGTCGGACACGCTGCTGGCCTTCGCCACCGGCACGGCTGCGGCCGATGGCGCGCCGAAGATCAGCCGGGCCAGCGATCCCAGGCTGAAGGCGTTCGCCAAGGCGTTCCATGGTGTGCTGGCTAATTTGGCCGAACAGGTCGCCCGCGACGGCGAAGGCGCGCGCAAGCTGGTCGAGGTGATCGTCGAAGGCGCGACCACGAAAACCTCGGCGCGCAAGATCGCGATGTCGATCGCGAATTCACCGCTGGTGAAAACGGCGATTGCGGGCGAAGACGCCAATTGGGGCCGCGTGGTAATGGCGGTCGGCAAGGCCGGCGAACCCGCCAACCGCGACAAGCTCTCGATCTCGTTCAACGGCATCCGAGTCGCCAAGAGCGGCGCGCGCGATCCGTCCTACAACGAAGCCGAGGTTTCCGAGGTGATGAAAAGCCCGAAGATCCAGATCAAGGTTGGACTCGGCCTCGGCAAGGGCCGCGACCGTGTGCTGACCTGCGACCTCACCAAGGAATATGTCGCGATCAACGGCGACTATCGCTCGTAAGCGAGATAGCGGCGCATGGCTGACATCAAGCTCACTCTCGTCGTCGCCTGCGCCCTCATCGACGTCGACAAGCGCGTGCTGATCGCGCAACGGCCCGAGGGCAAGGCGCTAGCGGGCCTCTGGGAATTTCCCGGCGGCAAGGTCGAGCCCGGCGAACGACCGGAGCAGACGCTGATCCGCGAACTGCATGAGGAACTCGGCATCGATGTCAGCGAGCCCTGCCTGGCGCCGCTGACCTTTGCCAGCTACGCCTACGACAGCTTTCATCTGTTGATGCCGCTCTACATCTGCCGGCGCTGGGAAGGCATGGTTGTTGCCCGCGAGGGCCAGCAACTGGCCTGGGTCCGCGCCAACAAGCTGCGCGACTATCCGATGCCGCCCGCGGATATTCCGCTGATCCCGCATCTGATTGATTTGTTGATGTGAGCTGGCGCATGCCACTGTCATGCCCGGACTTGATCCGGGCATCCATCAACTTCAAAGAGTCTTCCAGCGCAGCGGCTCTTCGGCGGCACGTACAGCCCGGATACAAAATCGCGAAAACAACCCCATGCAAAGTAGAATGGGGCCCTGCTCGCGGCTTCCGCCAAGGGAATTGCGCGTCAATTACGCTTCGCCCGCTGCACTGCCGCCTCGAGACTTGCTTTCGCCGAGCCCGGCCGCAGCGGTTTCTGCTGGCTCTCATGCGGCGCCCAGCCGGACAGCCAGATCACATCGAAAGTCGCGCGGATGCGACCATCAGGATCGGCAAACCGCTCGCCGTAGATCTGCGCCATCCGTAGCATGGTGGCGCGGCGGGTCGGCGTGCGCCGGCGCTCGACCAGAATATTGCTTGCACCCATCCGCCGGAGATCGGCCATCAGCGCAAACGCGTTGTCGTAGCGCACCACGACGCGATCGACGTCTGTCACGGGCAGCGCAAGGCCCGCGCGCTGCAGGAGGCCGCCGATGTCGCGCAGATCCGCAAACGGCGCGACGCGCGGCGACACGCCGCCCTCGCATTCAGCTTCCGCCGCGGCAAAGGATTGCCTGAGTTCGGTCAGCGTATCGCCGCCGATCATCGCCGCCAGCAAGAGCCCGTCCGGCCTCAACGCGCGGCGGATTTGCGCAAGAACGCCGGGCAGATCGTTGACGAACTGAAGGGCGAGCGCGGAGGCGGCGAGATCGAGCGATTCCGGCTGTAATGGTAGAACTTCCGATGCAGCGACATCGATGCGTTCGATCGATTGGAAACGATTGATCAGCGGCTTTTGCAGGAGTTCGCCCGGCGTCCAGATATCAGCCACATTGGCAAAACCGCGCGTCACCGCCTGCAACCGCTCTTCAAAATCCTCCCTGACACGATCGAGCAAAAACGTCACCGGCCCGCCACGCCGCGCGCGATCGAGCCGCGCGCGCAAGAGCGCTCGGTCGAACAGAATGGGTGCGCTTGTCGGGTTCGAAGCCATGCGGGGTTGGTACGCCGCCTGCCTATCTCTGGCAATGCCGCGCTTGAGCCGCAGGTGGCACAGCATTAGCCTCGCGCCATGGACGCCGAGACATCACCATCACGCTCCATCTATAGCCATCTCCGCGGCGCGCTCGGCGCCTGCCGCGATATGTTGGCGCATCTGCCGCGGCTTGCGCTCGACATCGCGCTGCCGACGCAGTGCGTCTCCTGCCGTGAGCCGGTCGATGGCGAGGGCGTCTGCGCTTCGTGCTGGGCGAGACTGTCGTTCATCGCGCCGCCTTACTGCCCGCGGCTCGGCATACCTTTTGTGTATGATCCCGGTCCGGAATTGCTGTCGATGGAGGCGATCGCGAGCCCGCCGGCCTATCAGCGCGCCCGCGCCGCGGTGCGCTACGACGACGTCGCCCGCACGCTGGTTCATTCGCTGAAATACCAGGACCGCACCGATCTGGCGCCCGCGATGGGCCGTTGGATGGCCCGCGCCGGCAAGGAGTTGCTCGAGGAAGCCGACGTGCTGGTGCCGGTTCCTCTGCATTGGCGGCGCGGGTGGAGCCGCCGCTACAACCAGTCCGGCGCGCTGGCACGGGTGATTTCGCGGCAAAGCGGCGTGAAACTGGCCGCCGAGGCGCTCCGCCGCATCCGTTCCACCGAGCAGCAGATCGGGCTGTCCCGGCCACAGCGCGCCGCGAATGTTCAAGGCGCATTCAAGGTCGCCCCCGAGCGCAGCCATGACATTGCCGGCCGCCGTGTCATCGTGGTTGATGATGTCTTGACATCAGGCGCCACGGCGGATGCGTGCGCCCGCGCCCTGCTCCGCGCCAAGGCTGCGCAGGTCGACGTGCTGGTATTCGCGCGGGTTGTGGACAGCCACCGGGCTCCCATATAATTCAAAGACTTGTCAAATCAGAGCGCATGATGACTGCTGCTGTTGAAATCTATACCCGCCCGGGCTGCGGCTATTGCACCGCAGCCAAATCGCTGCTGACGCGCAAGAATGCCGCGTTCACCGAGTTCAACGTGGCGACCGACGCGTCCTATCGCGACGAGATGTACGACCGCGCCGGACACGGCTCTACCTTCCCCCAGATATTCATCGGCACGACCCATGTCGGCGGCTGTGATGAGCTTTATGCGCTGGATCGCGCGGGCAAGCTCGACGGCCTGCTGGCGGGAGAAAAGGCCTCCTCATGAGCGCTGGCGCGACCTTTACCGCGGCCATGGTGCAGATGCGCACCGGGCTGTTACCCGAGCCGAGCCTTGAGCAGGGCATCAGCCTGATCCGCGAAGCGGCGGCGCAGGGCGCCGACTATGTGCTCACGCCCGAGGTGAGCAACATGATGCAGCTGAACCGCAAGGCGCTGTTCGAGCATCTCGCATCAGAGGAAGACGATCTCTCGCTGAAAGCCTATCGCGCGCTGGCCGCGGAACTGAAGATCCATCTCCATATCGGCTCGCTGGCGCTGCGCTTTTCGCCGGAGCGCGCTGTCAACCGTTCGTTCCTGATCGGGCCCGATGGCAATCTGCTCGCGAGCTACGACAAGATCCATATGTTCGATATCGATCTGCCCGGCGGCGAGAGCTATCGCGAGTCCGCCAACTACCAGCCGGGTGAGACGGCGGTGATTTCAGACCTGCCGTGGGGTCGGATCGGGCTGACGATCTGCTATGACGTCCGTTTCCCCGCCCTCTATCGGGCGCTGGCGGAGGCCGGCGCATCATTCCTCACGGTCCCCTCGGCCTTCACGAAGAAGACCGGCGAAGCGCATTGGCACACGCTGCTGCGCGCCCGAGCCATCGAGAACGGCTGCTTCGTGTTCGCGGCAGCACAGGCCGGCATGCATGAGAACCAGCGCGAGACCTACGGGCATTCGCTGATCATCGGACCTTGGGGCCAAATTCTCGCCGAGGGCGGCGTCGAGCCCGGCGTGTTCCTCGCCGAGATCGATACCTCGAAGGTCGAGGCGGCCCGCAGAAGCGTGCCGTCGCTGCAGCATGGCAGGCGCTTCGGCATCGCCGACCCCAAGGCCGGCCCCGAGCATCTGCATCTCGTCCGGGGTTCGGCATGATCCGCTACAACCTTCGCTGCGAGAAAGGCCATGCTTTCGAAAGCTGGTTTCAGAGCTCCGCGGCTTATGAAAGCCAGGAAAAGCGCAAGCTGGTGAGTTGCCCTTCCTGTGGCTCGGTCAAGGTCGAGCGTGCGATCATGGCCCCGCAGATCGTGAGCAAGAAGGGCCGCGAAGCTGCGCCCGCTCGGGGTGCTGCCGATGCCGCGGGAGCAGAATCGACACCGCTCCTGATGGCGCAGGAGCGCGAGCTGCGCGCCAAGCTGAAGGAACTGCGCGATCACATCATAAAGAATGCCGACAATGTCGGCGAACGCTTCCCCAACGAGGCGCGAAAGATGCACTACGGCGATATCGAGCATCGCCCGATCTACGGCGAAGCCTCCCCGGAAGAAGCGCGCGCGCTGATCGATGAAGGCGTCGAGGTCTCGCCGCTGCCGGTGCTGCCGGACGATCGGAATTAAAGTGCCCACTCTCTCGTCATTGCGAGGGGCGAAGCGACGAAGCAATCCATCTTCGTGCTTGCTGCGCTATGGATTGCTTCGCTTCGCTCGCAATGACGGTTGGAGCTAAGTTCGAATCACACCGCCACCAGCAGCGCCACGCCCACCACGATCAGCACAATTCCCGAGAGTTCACGCGCCGACATTGGCTGCTTGAACGAATAATACGACACCGCCTGCGCGAACAGCACCTCAACGAGCGCCAGCGTGCGCACGTTCGCCGCCGCCGTCAGCGCGAACGCCAGAAACCAGAATTGCGAGGCGAATGCGCCCATGAAGCCTGCGAGCATCGAGGGTTGCCACAGCCCCAGGATTTTCTTCAGCACGTCGGGAGCGCGGGACAAGAGATAGACCGTCAGTACCAGCGTCTGCACGAATAGTCCGAACACCAGCGTGTAGGATGCAGCCGTGACAAAGGAGACGCCGGGCACCGTGATGATCGCGCCGCGAAAGCCGATAGCTGACAGCGCGAAGCAGCCAGCGGCGACGAGGCCAATGATGGTTGGCTTGATTTCGGCAAAGCCTCTCTCACCGCCCGGCCGCAGCGCGGTGATGACGACGCCGACCGTCGCGATCAGAATGGCAACCACCTTCAGCAAGGTCAGATGATCGCTGAGGAATATGAAGCCGAAGATCGCGGTCTGGATCGCCTCGGTCTTGAGGTAGGCCGTGGTCACGACGAAGGAGCGGTCGTTCATTGCCAGCAGCATGAGCCCGGTGGCGACGATCTGGCTGAGCGCGCCAAGCAATAGCCACGGCCAGAATATCGCCGGCGGCCACGGCACGGGGTCTCCGGTCACGGCCACCACGAGCGCGAAGAACACTAGCGAGAACGGAAAGCCGAACAGGAAGCGTATATTGGTCGCGCCCCAGGTCCCGAGCGGCCCTGTCAATGACCGCTGCATCGCATTGCGCGCGACCTGACCTAGCGCGGCGATGATGGTGAAGGGAATCCAGAGCGTGGCGACGGAAAACATGCGGATACCGGCAGGAAACTGCCGCACCGTGCCGGGCGGGATCCGTCAGGTCAACGGGAGCACCGTCATGACAGGATTGCGATCGCACCGCAAACACGCTGTCGTCCCTGCGAACGCAGGGACCCATACGCCGCGGCTTCTCAATGTATTCCGCTGGTCGGTGGCTTCGCGCAATAACGAGCGCAGGTGGTTACGGGTCCCTGCGTTCGCAGGGACGACACCGTTGATGCGGCGAAACCGCCGGCATCAACTCACACCCCCTCCGCGACCACCATGTAGTTCACGTCCATGTCGGACGAGATGCTCCATCGGTCGGCGAGCGGGTTATAGACCACGCCGGCTTGGTCGGTGATGGTGAGGCGACTATTGGCGAGATGCCGCGCAAGCTCGTCCGGCGTGACGAACTTGTCCCACTGATGGGTACCGCGTGGCAGCCAGCGCAGGATGTATTCGGCGCCGACGATGGCGAGCGCAAAGCTCTTCCAGTTGCGGTTCAGCGTCGAGACCACCATGATCCCGCCCGGCTTGACCATCGCCGCGCAGCGGGCAATGAACGCGCCGACATCGGTGACATGCTCGACCACTTCCATCGCCAGCACGATGTCGAAGCGCTCGCGGAGATCCATCTCCTCGACGGTGGTGCAGCGGTAGTCGATCGACAGATGCCCCTTCTCGGCATGCAGCCTGGCGGCGGCAATATTGGTCGCCGAGGGATCGATCCCGACCACCTGCGCGCCCAGCCGCGTGAACGGTTCGCACAACAGGCCCGCGCCGCAGCCGATGTCGAGAATCCGCAGGCCCGACAGGCAACTCAGGCTCCTGGCGTTACGCTCGAACTTGCGGCATGCGGCGTCACGGATATAGCCGAGCCGCAGCGGATTGATCTTGTGCAGCGGGGCCATCTTGCCCTTGGGGTCCCACCACTCTTCGGACAGTTTTGAAAATTTTGCGACTTCGACGGGATCAACGCTACCGACCGTCGCGGAAAAGCCGGCGGATGAATTTTGCTGTATGGCCATGATTTAGGTGCCCGACGGTCGGGTCGTGATGGCGGTGCGAAACGCTAGCGGGCGCGAAATGGTGGAAATGGTTTGCGTACCCTCGCCGACGCCCTGAATGGTGACGTCGCCGTAGTTCAAGATGCGGCCGAGAATGCTCTGGTTGACGTCGACGCTCTCGACCTTGTCGAGGCTCATCTCGAAGGTCCGCCGCTTGATGAAACCCGTCTTATGGACGACGCGCATATTGGTGACGTCGGTCTCGGTGGTCCAGCGATGGAACCAAGCCGTCGCGGTCCAATACAATGCCGCAAGTCCAACGACGGCAGCCACGGCCAGGCAAAGCAACATCAGCGCGTCGGTGGTGACCATCTGCGACAGCACCAGAAACACGACCGCGACAGTCCACGCCGCGATGGCCGGCAGATAAAACATCCAGTGCGCGTTGGTCGAATACAGCACCTTCTCGCCGGGCTGGATGATATCATCGATATAACGGCCCATACGCCTGCCCTGAATTAACCCGCTACTACGGCAAATTGCGCCATTTTGGGTCGAAAACGGAACCTGGGGTGCTTGCCCCGGACCGCGTCGCTATGTATACGCCGCTTTCGACCCGCACGCTCCACTTTCCGTGCGGGTCATCTAACTTATCCTCACAGGGAATGCACGCGTCGTCATGGGCCGCCTCGTGATGAAATTCGGCGGTACATCCGTCGCCAATATCGACCGAATCCGCAACGTCGCGCGTCACGTCAAGCGCGAAGTCGATGCCGGTCATGATGTCGCCGTCGTGGTGTCAGCGATGGCCGGCAAGACCAACGAACTGGTGGACTGGTGCGGTGACGCCTCGCCGATGCATGATGCGCGCGAATATGACGCCGTGGTGGCATCCGGCGAACAGGTGACCTCGGGCCTGCTTGCGATCGTGCTGCAAGGCATGGGCATCCAGGCGCGCTCCTGGCAAGGCTGGCAGATCCCGATCAAGACCTCCGACGCCCACGCCTCGGCGCGGATTCTCGATATCGACGGCACGGAGATCGTCAACCGTTTCAAGGATCGCAAGGAAGTCGCCGTCATCGCCGGCTTCCAGGGCATCAACCCGCAGACCAACCGAATCACCACGCTCGGGCGCGGCGGGTCTGACACGTCGGCGGTGGCCATTGCGGCCGCCGTCCGGGCCGACCGCTGCGACATCTACACCGACGTCGACGGCGTCTACACCACCGATCCGCGGGTGGTTCCGAAGGCCCGGCGGCTCGACAAGATCGCCTTCGAGGACATGCTGGAACTGGCCTCGCTGGGGGCCAAGGTTCTGCAGGTGCGCTCGGTGGAACTCGGCATGGTGCACAACATACCTGTGTTCGTCCGTTCCAGCTTCGACAAGCCCGAGGATATCGACTCGCACGGCACGCCGCCGGGCACGCTGATCTGCAGCGAGGAGGAAATCATGATGGAAAGCCACGTCGTCACCGGCATCGCCTTCTCCAAGGACGAAGCCCAGATTTCGCTGCGCCAGATCGAGGACAAGCCCGGCGTTGCCGCCGCGATTTTCGGCCCCCTGGCGGATGCCAATATCAATGTCGACATGATCGTGCAGAACGTCTCCGAGGACGGCAAGACCACCGATCTCACCTTCACCGTTCCGGCCTCCGACTATAACCGCGCCCGCGAGACCATTACCGCGGCGAAGAGCAAGATCGGCTATGCCCGGCTCGACAGCGCCACCGACGTGTCGAAGGTCTCGGTGATCGGCAGCGGCATGCGCAGCCATGCCGGCGTCGCGGCGAAGGCGTTCAAGGCGCTCTCCGAGCGCAATATCAACATTCGCGCCATCACCACCTCCGAGATCAAGTTCTCGGTGCTGATCGACGCCGCCTATACCGAACTTGCGGTGCGCACGCTGCACACGCTCTACGGGCTCGACCAGGCTTAGGACGATTTTCTCTCAAATTTGGCGCATGGTCTGATCGCCAGCCGGCCGGGTTGGGCAGACCATGCGCTTCGCTGGCGCAGCATCGGCCCTGACACACACGTTATTGCTTCTGGCAGGCGTTTTGCTTGGCAAAGCAAGCCTCGATTGGCTATACGGCCTGTGAGGCGGGTTGCCGCAAACTGCGCGACGGTGGCGATCCCGATTCGGCTGGGATCGGGTGCCTGCGGCGGCGCCGAATGAATAAAATTGTTGTCTTTGGTGCGTTTCACGCCAGCTGCCGGCCACCCGGCTGGCTGGCCTTGCGGGGGAGGATACAAGCACATGCGGAGCACGTCGGGAGGCCCCCGCGTCTTGTTGAGACGGCTCCGCGAGACCATGGCGGAGAAGGTCTCGGCCCAGGAGCGGCTGGATAAGATCGTGGTGCTGATCGCGGCCAACATGGTGGCCGAGGTCTGCTCCTGCTACGTGCTGCGCATCGATAACACGCTCGAACTCTACGCCACCGAAGGTCTGAACCGCGATGCGGTGCATCGCACCGTGCTGAACGCGCATGAGGGCCTCGTCGGCCTGGTCGCCAGCGAGGCGAGCCCGCTCAACCTCTCGGATGCACAAAGCCATCCGGCGTTCTCGTTCCGCCCGGAAACCGGCGAAGAAATCTATCATTCGTTCCTCGGCGTGCCGATCCTGCGCGCCGGCAACACGCTAGGCGTGCTTGTCGTGCAGAACCGCGCCAAGCGCACCTATGTCGAGGAAGAGGTCGAGGCGCTGCAGACCACCGCCATGGTGCTGGCGGAAATGATCGCCTCCGGCGAACTGGCGGCGCTGGCGCAGCCCGGCGCGGAACCGGCGGCGCGGCACTCCCTGCACAAGACTGGGGCCATCCTCTCCGACGGCATCGCGCTCGGCCACGCCGTGCTGCACGAGCCGCGCGTCGTCATCACCAACTACATCGCCGAGGACCTGCCGAAGGAAATCAAGAGGCTCGACGCGGCGCTGGCCAAGCTGCGCGCCGACCTCGACCGCATGCTGGAGCGCGGCGACGTCGCCGAAAGCGGCGAGCACCGCGACGTGCTGGAAGCCTACCGGATGTTCGCCAACGACCACGGCTGGTCGCATAAGCTGCACGAGGCGGTCGCCACCGGCCTCACCGCAGAAGCCGCCGTCGAGCGCGTGCAGTCCGACACCCGCGCGCGCATGCTACGCTCGACCGATCCCTACCTGCGCGACCGCCTGCACGACCTGGAAGACCTCGGCCATCGTTTGATGCGGCAACTGGTCGGGCAGGATCACGCGCCCTCGCGTGAACAGCTCCCCGAAAACGCCATCCTGATCGCCCGCGCAATGGGACCGGCGGCCCTGCTCGACTACGACCGCAAGCGGCTGCGCGGCCTGGTGCTGGAGGAAGGCACCGCCAACTCCCATGTCTCGATCGTGGCGCGCGCGCTCGGGATTCCCGCGGTCGGTGAAGTGCCGAACGCGCCGGGCATTGCCGATCCCGGCGATCCCATCATCGTCGACGGCACCTCGGGCTCGATCTATGTCCGCCCCTCGGCCGAGATCGAATCGGCCTATGCCGAACGCGTGCGATTCCGCGCGCGACGGCAGGCGCAATATGCCGCGCTGCGCGACAAGCCCTGCGTGACCAAGGACGGCCAGGCGGTCGAACTGATGATCAATGCTGGCCTCGTCATCGACCTGCCGCATATCGAGGACACCGGCAGCGCCGGCATCGGCCTGTTCCGCACCGAATTGCAGTTCATGGTCGGCCAGAGCCTGCCGCGCTCTTCCGACCAGCTCGCGCTCTATCGCACGGTGCTGGACGCCGCCGGCACCAAGCCGGTGACGTTCCGGACGCTCGATATTGGCGGCGACAAGGCGCTGCCCTATATGGAAACCGTGATCGAGGAAAACCCGGCGCTCGGCTGGCGTGCGATCCGGCTTGGGCTCGATCGACCGGGACTGCTGCGCGGCCAGATTCGCGCGCTGCTGCGGGCCGGCGGCGGACGCGCGCTGAAGATCATGTTTCCGATGATTTCCGATGTCGCGGAGTTCGACCAGGCCAAGGCGATCGTCGAGCGCGAGCTGACCTATTTGCGCCAGCACGGCCATCCGTTGCCGGAACGGATCGATGTCGGCACCATGGTCGAAGTGCCGGCGCTGCTCTATCAGCTCGACGAACTCCTGAAGAAGGTCGATTTCGTTTCGGTCGGGTCAAACGACCTGTTCCAGTTCCTGTTCGCAGTCGACCGGGGCAATCCCAAGGTTTCGGAGCGCTTCGACACCATGTCGGCGCCGATCCTGCGTGCGCTGCGCGACATCGTGCGCAAGGCGCAGGCGGCCAAAAAGACGGCATCGCTGTGCGGCGAGATGGCCTCCAAGCCGCTCGGCGCTCTGGCGCTGATTGCGCTTGGCTACCGTTCGCTGTCGCTGTCTGCCACCGCCCACGGCCCGGTGAAGGCAATGATCTTGGATCTCGACGCCAAGAAGGCGGAAGCTGTCCTGATGCCGCTCTTGGATGCGCCGGCCGGCAGCGTCTCGATCCGGCAGAAGCTGACGGAATTCGCGGAAGCGGAGGGGCTGTCGTTGTAGCGAGGCTCTGCTCCGACAATGCCGCCCGCATTCCGTTTCCCTGAGAACAACGCCATGCTACCCGAAGCCAAACTCGACATCCTGCTCGCCCATCACGCCTCGCTCGAAGCCGAGCTGCTGGGCCAGGTCAATTCCGAAAAATACGTCCAGATCACGCGCGAGCTCGCCGAGCTCAACCCGCTGATTGATGCGGTCAAGGCCTACCGCACCACGCGAGCCGAGATTGCGGGCGCCGAATCGCTGTTGGCGGATGCCGCCACCGATCCCGAAATGCGCAGCATGGCTGAAGCCGAGCTCGAAACGCTGCAGGCGCGCGTCGCCGAACTCGAGCAAAAGATTCGCATCGCATTGTTGCCCAAGGACGCCATGGACGACCGCAACGTGATGCTGGAAATCCGTGCCGGCACCGGCGGCGACGAAGCCTCGCTGTTCGCCGGCGACCTGTTCCGGATGTATGAGCGCTTCGCCAGCCTGCAGGGCTGGAAAGTCGAGGTGATCTCGGCCTCCGAGGGCACGGTGGGCGGCTTTAAGGAAATCATCGCCGAGGTGCAGGGCCGCGGCGCGTTCGCCAAGCTGAAATTCGAATCCGGCGTGCACCGCGTACAGCGCGTGCCCGACACCGAAACGCAGGGGCGCATTCACACTTCCGCCGCCACCGTCGCGGTGCTGCCCGAGGTGGAAGATGTCGATGTCGACATCAAGAATGAGGACCTAAGGATCGAGACCATGCGCGCGCAAGGCGCCGGCGGCCAGCACGTCAACAAGACGGAATCGGCGATCCGCATCACCCATATCCCGACGGGGATCGTGGTGATGATGCAGGACAGCCGTTCCCAGCACAAGAATAGAGCCTCCGCGATGAATATTCTGCGCTCGCGCATCTACGACGCCGAACGCCAGCGCGTCGAGGCGGCGCGCTCCGCCGACCGCAAGGAGAAGGTCGGCTCCGGCGATCGAAGCGAGCGCATCCGCACCTATAATTTCCCACAGGGCCGCGTCACCGATCACCGCATCAATCTGACGCTCTACAAATTGCCGCAGGTGATCTCCGGCGAAGCGCTGGGCGAGTTGATCGATGCACTGACCACCGAGCACCAGGCGGCGCAACTCGCCGCGCAAGGCGCCGCAGCGTGAGCGTCATCCGGTCGTCGTCCCCGCGAAAGCGGGGACCCATACGCCGCGGCCTCTCGGTGTGGGTGATGGCGGCGGCGTCCTTTCGCAGCAACAAGAAGCTGTGGTTATGGGTCCCTGCGTTCGCAGGGACGACGTCGAATTTGCGGCACTGCCGGTGCGAAGCGGACGCCGAATGAGCTCTTTCGCCAACCAGACCATCGAGGCCGCGAGGCGCGCGCTCGCCGCGCGCCTCCAATCCGCGACAAATGATTCGGCCGAACTCGATGCGCGGCTGCTGATCGGCCATGCGCTCGGTCTCAACCTGACCGGCCTGATCACAGCCGCGCAGCGCCGACTGACAGCGGACGAATCGGCACGTCTCGAAGGGTTCGCCGACCGCCGGCTCGCCGGTGAGCCGGTCGCCCGGATCGTTGGCGAGAAGGAATTTTGGGGTCTGCCGCTGCAGCTCTCGTCCGCGACGCTGGTGCCGCGACCCGATACCGAGACGGTGGTGGAACTGGCGCTGGAACTGCTGCGCATTGGAGGAGACCTCCGTCGCCCATTGCGGATCGCCGACCTCGGCACCGGATCCGGTGCGATCCTGCTGGCGCTGTTGTCGGAGCTGTCGGCGGCGCAAGGATTTGGAACCGATATTTCGGCAGATGCCCTGCGAACTGCCGCAGCGAACGCGGCGCGCACCGGCCTATCGGATCGCGCGACATTCGTCGCGTGCGACTATGCGAGCGGGCTATCCGGGCAATTCGATCTGATCGTCTCAAATCCCCCCTATATTCGCTCGGCTGATATCGCCGCCCTCGCCCAGGAAGTCAGGAATTATGATCCGCTTGCTGCGCTCGACGGCGGCAGCGACGGTCTGGACGCCTACCGCGCGCTGATCCCGCAGTCGGCCGGTCTTCTCGCGCCGGGCGGCGCCCTGATCGTGGAGGCCGGAAGGGGCCAAAGCGCCCAAATCCAGGCCTTGATGACGGCCGCAGGGTTAACGGCTGCATTCGCCCCCAGGGCCGATCTGGGAGGCATTCCGAGGGCGGCCGCGGGCCACAAAATGGCCCGATAAAGTCCGCCGGGAACGCAAAAAAACCCCTTGGAATATTCGCCGGGAACGACTACGTTCCGGCCACAACATCGGTCCAGGGTTGCTGGCCCCGTAAGGCGATACGGTGAGGCCGGAGTTCTCGAAACGAGAGCCCGCCGGATGAAAGGTTCCAAAACGCAGGTCGAATTGAGCGCAATAGCCGGGGCTGTGCTGCTCTCGACCGTAAAGCGAACGAAAGCCTGATATTGCGCTTGAAGACTTACGCAACAGCCGGTCACGCGAAGCCGTCACGCAAGACGATTAGGCTGGTTTGGCAGGCTGAATGGTTTGGTCCGGCGCGCGAATGATCGCGGCTGGTTGGGGAACGCGTCTTTGCTGAACGCGATGGTTGGCGAAATCGATGACATGAATCCGAACGGCATCGTGATTCGGTGCGCTTGAGTGCGCGCCGGATCGGATCAGGCTAGCAAGGCAACTGCATAATTTCAGGGCTGGAATAAAGGCGAGACATGAGAAACGGTCAAAACAACAAGCGGATGCGTAACCGGAACAACAATAACAACAATAATAACCGGCGTGGTCAAAACCCGATGACCCGGGTGTTCGAATCGAACGGACCCGATATCAAGATCCGCGGCACCGCCTCGCATGTTGCCGAGAAATACGTTCAGCTGGCACGCGATGCGCGCTCCTCTGGCGATCCGGTCGCGGCCGAGAACTACTACCAGCACGCCGAGCATTATTTCCGCCTGATCGCCGCGGCGCAGGAGCAATTCCGGCAGAACCAGCCGCAGCCGCGCATCGACACCGACATGCAGCCGACGGAAGACGGCGAGGATGATGGCGAGAGCTTCTCGCATTTCGGCCAGGAACCAGGCTTCGTCCCGCAGCAGCCGCAGCCCTATATCCGCGACAACAGCCAGCGGGAGCGCGGCGACAACCAGCCCTACCAGCGCGACCAGCAGCCGCGCGAACATCGTGGTGAGCGGGAGCGCGACCGCGAGCACCGTCCGCAGCCGCAATATCAGCCGCAACCCCAGCCGCAGCCGGTGATTGCCGATACCGGCGGCGTTGATCGCCTGCCCTCCTTCATCACCGGCCCTCAGCCGCAGGTGAACGGCGCGCCTGGCGGCTATGAAGAGGGCGGCCGTGGCGAGCGTTTCCCGCGCCGTCGCCGCCGGCCGCATGGCCCGCGCCCCGACATGGCCGCGCCGGCTGCGCCGAGCGAGGATTTCAATCCGGGGAATGAGTAGGTAGATTCACTCAGTCTCTCGTCGTCCCGGCCAAGCGAAGCGCGAGCCGGGACCCATACGCCGCGCCTTCATTTGAGGCACGCGGGGAGACGTCTTCAAAACAATGACCAGCGGTGGTTATGGGTCCCCGCGTTCGCGGGGACGACCCGTTGAGAGATTACGCCTTGTCCCGCGTTGCCGTCGATGACGGCACCAGCACCGGCTCGAGCGATGGAATCAGCCGCGCGCGCTCGCGGCCCGCGGGAATCGCGCGATAGACCTGTTTGGTCGCCTCCACGATATGGACGCCGGCGAACGGCAGCGACAGCGCGGCACCGACGCGCTCCCATGCCATCGCCGAGCGCAGAAACCAGCTATTGCCGACCGGCGGTAGAAACAGCGCCTCGCCCCACGCCGCCGGCGTGAACCAGGTCTGCCGCAGCAATTGCGTGATCTGCGCGCGCGAATAGGGCCGGCCATGACCGAACGGCGTATTGTCGGTGCGCGTCCACACGCCGCGGCGGTTCGGGATCACCGCGATCAGCCGCCCGGACGGTGCCAGCACGCGCCACACCTCACGCAGCAAGCGCTCCGGATCGTCGGACATTTCCAGCGAGTGTACCAGCAGGATCCGATCCACCGCCGCATCCGGCAACGGCATCGAGAACTCATCGATCAGGGTCGCCAGCGCGGGCCGCGCCGTCGGCCATTTCAACACGCCTTGCGCTGCCGGCATGAAGGCGAGGCAGCGTTCGGCATCTTCGCGAAACAGGCCGAGATAGGGTGTTGGATAGCCAAGGCCGAGCACGCGCTGCCCCGCCGCATCGGGCCAGCGCGCCCGGATGCCGCGGTTGATCAACTGCCGCGCCACGATGCCGAGGCGCTGCGAATAGAAATCACGGAGATCGATGACGTCGATGGTCATGAGCGCAATCTACCACACCGTGTTTCGTTGCGGCGCACCGAAAATGGCATTGCCGCGCAAGCGTTAACGCCATATTTCTGGTGAATTAATGGGGCTGCAAGGCTTAAACCACGGAGCTGTCATGGCCGCGGAAATACGCACCTTCACCTGTCTCAGCGACAATTTCGGCTATTTGATCCACGATGTCGCGACCAAGGCGACCGCGTCCATCGACGCGCCGGAAGCCGCCCCGATCATCCAGGCGCTGGAGCGCGAGGGCTGGACGCTAACCGATATTCTGATTACCCATCATCATCACGACCATGTCGGCGGCGTCGCCGAGCTGAAGCAGAAATATGGCTGTCGCGTCGTAGCCCCGCACGACAAGTCCACCAAGATCGCCAATGTCGATCTGCGCGCGGGCCATGGCGATGTGATCAAGGTCGGCAGCCTGCTGGCACGGGTGCTGGAGACGCCGGGCCACACGCTCGATCACATCTCCTACGTATTCGACAATGAAAAGGCGGTGTTCGCCGCCGACACGCTGTTCTCGATCGGCTGTGGCCGGGTGTTCGAGGGCAACTATCCCTTGATGTGGGATTCACTGTTGAAGCTGCGCGCGCTGCCGGATGATTTCAAGCTCTATTGCGGCCACGAATATACCGCGTCCAACGTCAAGTTCGCGCTCACCGTCGAGGGCGACAACCCTGCGCTGAAGGCGCGTGCCGAGGAAGTGACGCGGCTGCGTGCCGAGAACAAGCCGACGATCCCGGTGCTGATGGGCGAGGAGAAAAAAGCCAACGTCTTCCTGCGCGCCGACGAACCGTCGGTGGCAGCGGCGCTGCACATGAAGGGCGCGAGTGCCGAGAAAGTGTTCGGCGAGCTGCGCGAACGCAAGAACAAGTCCTGATGGCACTGTCAAAACAGGCCGCCGACATCATCGCGCGGCTCGACCTCAAGCCGCATCCGGAAGGCGGCTACTATCGCGAGACGTTTCGCGATCAAGGCGTGGACGCGGGCGGGCGTTCACGATCGACCGCAATCTATTTTCTGCTGGCGCGCGGCGAGCGCTCGCACTGGCATCGCATCGACGCAGTGGAGGTCTGGCACTATTATGCGGGAGCCGCGCTGACGCTGCAGATCGCCGATGATAATGGACAACGTAGCGTGAAGCTCGGCGCGGACCTCGAAGCCGGCGAAGCGCCGCAGGCGATCGTCCCGCCGCATGCCTGGCAGGCGGCCGAGAGCACCGGCGACTGGACGCTGGTCGGCTGCACCGTGGCGCCTGGGTTTGAGTTTGCAAAATTCGAGCTGGCGCCAAAGGACTGGAAGCCCTCTTCGTAGGATGGGTGGAGCGCAGCGATACCCATCAATCGCGCCCGCGCGGTGAGATGATGGGTATCGCTACGCTCCACCCATCCTACAGTCCTTTTCTCAACACCATATCTTTCGCCGCGATCAGTCCGCCGCCGGCGATCAGGATCGCGGCAATGGCAATCGTGGCCGTTGCTTGCGCAAACCCTGCAACGATCAAAAATGCTGTCGAGAGCAGCGGCGTCGCGTAGGACGCGGCGCCGAGCACGCGGATATCGCCGCGCTTCATGCCGATATCCCAGACAAAGAACGCAGCGCCCACTGGGCCGACACCGAGCGCGATGATGGCAAGCCACTGGCCGATCGTCTCCGGCCACACTGTGGTCTCGACCATGCCGTGCACCAGCGCAGCGAGCAGCGCGGTGGCAAGGCAGAAGCCCGCGACCGCATCGGTCGGCACCGCCTTGAGCTTGCGCGACATCACCGAATAGGCCGCCCATACGAAGGCAGCGATGAAGGCCGCCCCCAGTCCCGGTATCTGCCCCGGCGCGAAGCTGCCGGTATTGCCGGCAAAC
This sequence comes from Bradyrhizobium hereditatis, assembly GCF_020329435.1. Taxonomy (GTDB): domain Bacteria; phylum Pseudomonadota; class Alphaproteobacteria; order Rhizobiales; family Xanthobacteraceae; genus Bradyrhizobium; species Bradyrhizobium hereditatis. Next base: position 125,832 of record NZ_JAGKJK010000015.1, read on the forward strand.
AGCAGCACCGTGCCGGCAAGGCCGAGCAGCGCACCAATGATGTGATGCGGCGCGAGCCGTTCACCCGGCAGGAGCGAGGAGAACAGCACGATCAAGAGCGGCCAGAGATAGTTCAACAGGCCGGCCTCGGCGGGCGGCGCGTAGCGCAAGGCGAGGAAATAGAGCGCGTGATAGCCGAACAATCCGCCGACGCCGACGACCCACGCGACCGGCGGCTGCTTCAAGGCACCGAAGGCGGAAGGCCGGAACAGGAAGCTCGCAAAGGCGACCAGGGCGCCGATCGCAAACGTCATGGCAGCGAGCTGAAACGCCGGAATCTTGCCGGTCGCAACCGTCAACACTGATAATAGCGACCACATCAGGATCGCGGTCAGTCCGATCAGCGTGGCGGTGCGGGGGGTCATGGGAACGTCATTGCGAGCGAAGCGAAGCAATCCATCGACTCTGAATAGCGGATGGATTGCTTCGTCGCTAGCGCTCACTTGCGCAAACGCTTCGCGTTTGTCGCAGGCAATGTAAGATCATCACACCATGTACTGGCCGCCGTTGATCGTCATCGTCGAGCCGGTGATGCCGCTCGCTTCATCGGCGGCGAGGAACACCACGGCGCGGGCGATCTCCTCGGGCTCGCCAAGGCGGTTGACCGGGATCAGCGGCAGAATGCTCTTCTCCAGCACGTCCTTCGGCACTGCCTGCACCATCTCGGTGTTGATGTAGCCGGGGCAGATCGCGTTCACGGTGATACCGCTCTTGGCGTTTTCCAGCGCCAACGCCTTGGTGAAACCGATGTCGCCGGCCTTGGCCGCGGAATAGTTGACCTGGCCGAACTGTCCCTTCTGGCCGTTGATCGAGGAGATGTTGATGATGCGGCCGAATTTGCGGGCACGCATGCCCTCGATCACCGGGCGCGTCATGTTGAACAGCGAACCGAGATTGGTGTTGATGACCGCATTCCATTGCTCGAGCGTCATCTTATGGAAGGCGCCGTCCTTGGTGATTCCGGCATTGTTGACGAGGACTTCGATTGGACCGAGATCGCCTTCGACCTTCTTGATGCCTTCGGCGCAAGCTTCGAACGAAGACACATCCCACTTATAGACGGGGATTCCAGTCTCGGATTTGAATTTCTCGGCGGCAGCGTCGTTGCCGGCGTAGCTCGCCGCAACCTTGTAGCCTGCAGCTTTCAGCGCCTTGCTAATCGCAGCGCCAATGCCCCGCGTACCCCCCGTAACCAATGCAACACGTGCCATGTCGTAGTCCTCCTTGGTAAACCCTTAGTACGCCGGAATTGTCCCGGTCTTTTGACGAACCTCAATCTTCCTTGTGGAAGTGCGCTTGGAAACGCTCCCTCAAGATGAAAATGCCCGGCGCGAGACCGGGCATTTCATCTTTACCAATTCGAGCCGCGGTTGCGAGATGATCTTTTCATCATTCAACCGCTCACTCTGCCTTTAGTTCAGTCGCGTGCAACGCACATCGCGATGCCCATGCCGCCGCCGATGCACAGCGTGGCAAGGCCCTTCTTGGCGTCGCGCTTCTGCATCTCATGCAGCAGCGTCACCAGCACGCGCGCGCCCGACGCACCGATCGGGTGACCGATCGCGATCGCGCCGCCATTGACGTTGACCTTGGAAGTATCCCAGCCGAGATCCTTGTTAACTGCGCAAGCCTGCGCCGCGAACGCCTCGTTGGCCTCGATCAGGTCGAGGTCGCCGACGTTCCAGCCGGCCTTCTTCAGGGCCGTGCGCGAAGCGGGGATCGGACCAGTGCCCATGATCTTCGGATCGACGCCGGCCTGGCCCCACGACACGATGCGGGCGAGCGGCTTCTTGCCCTGCCTGGCGGCTTCCTTGGCGGTCATCAGCACGACGGCGGCGGCGCCGTCGTTGATGCCCGAGGCGTTGCCGGCGGTTACGGTGCCGTCCTTCTCGAAGGCCGCGCGGAGCTTGCCCATCGCATCGAGGGTAGCGCCATGGCGCGGATATTCGTCGGTGTCGACCACGACATCGCCCTTGCGGGTCTTGATGGTGACCGGTGTGATCTCGTCCTTGAACTTGCCGGCCTTCTGCGCGGCCTCGGCCTTGTTCTGTGAGGCGACGGCGAACTCGTCCTGCTGCGCGCGGGTGATCTGGTACTGCTTGGCAACGTTCTCGGCGGTGTTGCCCATGTGGTAGCCGTTGAAGGCGTCCCACAGGCCGTCCTTGATCATGGTGTCGACCAGTTCAAGGCCGCCCATCTTCACGCCGCCGCGCAGATATTGCGCATGCGGGGCCATGCTCATCGATTCCTGGCCGCCGGCGACGACGATCGAGGAATCGCCATTGAGCAGCGCCTGATAGCCGAGCGCGACCGAGCGCAGGCCGCTGCCGCAGAGCTGGTTGACGCCCCAGGCCGGGCTCTCCACCGGAATACCGGCGCCGATCGAGGCCTGGCGGGCCGGGTTCTGGCCCTGTGCAGCGGTCAGGATCTGGCCCATGATGACTTCGGAGACTTGGCCGGGCTCGACACCGGCGCGCTCCAGCGCGGCCTTGATGGCGACGGCGCCGAGGTCGTGCGCCGGGGTGGTGGCAAATGCGCCGTTGAAGCTACCGACCGGAGTGCGGGCGGCGCTGACGATGACGACATCGTCTGACATGGACATCTCCTTATGGGGTTTTTGGTTTGAGGTTCTTCGACGGCGGGCGGGCCGGGGTGGCGAGCCAGTCTCTCACCTTATCCTGTTAACCCCATTGACCCATGTCAATCGGCCAAGGCCCAAATTCCTGCCGCGGCGCATTCAAAATGATCCGGGTGAGGGTTTCCATAGCAGCGCCCATGCCTTGGAATTAACCGTGCCGCACAAAACGGTAGCCGAACCGCATTGAAAATGCTTACTTTGCTGCGTTTGCGTTGCTCGTCTGCCCCTCGGCAAAGCCGTTGGGTTCCCTGCTCTCGGTGTTATTGTGTGAGCTTATGGCAAAGTCAGAACAACCTACGACCATCAAGAAATACGCCAACCGGCGGCTCTATAATACCGGTACCAGCACGTATGTGACGCTCGAGGATCTCGCAGCGATGGTGAAGGAAGGCGAGGATTTTCTCGTCTACGACGCCAAGACCGGTGATGACATTACCCGCCAAGTGCTGGCGCAAATCATTTTCGAGCAGGAAAACAAGGCCGGCCAAAATCTGTTGCCGACGACTTTTCTGCGCCAGCTGATCCGCTTCTACGGCGACAGCATGCAGATGGTGGTGCCGAAATATCTGGAGCAGTCGATCGATACACTGACGCGCGAGCAGGAAAAATTCCGCAAGCAGCTCGCCAACACGTTCAGCGGTACGCCGTTTGCGCCTCTCGAAGAACATGTCCGCCGCAACATGGAATTGTTTCAGCAGACATTCTCGATGTTCAAGCCGTTCGTGCCGCCGCGCGCCGGATCGACTTCACCCGAACCAGAGAAAGCGCCAGAGCCGGCGCAGGACGAAGACAATATCGACGATCTTCGCCGCCAGATGAAGGACATGCAGGAACGTCTCGAGCGCATGTCGAAGGAAACAAAGAAGGAAGAGTGATCTTCCGCTTCTGAAATTGTTTGGAGTTTCTCGTCATGGCCGGGCTTGTCCCGGCCATCCGCTTTTTGGTGCAGCACTGGTAGCCCGGATGAGCGAAGCGAGATCCGGGACAGGTCGCCGCATCCATTCCCGGATATCGCTTCGCTCATCCAGGCTACGCGCGAACTAACCCGCCGCCGGCAACACTGTATTATCAGCCACAGCCCACGGACGCTCCGGTGATGCCAGCCCGATCAGGCGGCCCTGGATGTAATCGCAGCCCCATTCGCGCAGCATCACGGCGGCTTCCTCGTCCTGCACCCATTCCGCGACCGTCTTGATGTGCAGGCGGTTTGCCAGATCGATCAGCGTATGCACGAAGGCGCGATCGTCTGCGGAGCGCGCGATGTTCTGCACGAAGGCACCGTCGATCTTCACGATATCGACGCCGAGCTTGCGCAGATTCCGGAACGAGGTGTAGCCGGCGCCGAAATCGTCGATTGCGATCTGGCTGCCGAAATTCTTCAAGCGGGTGACGAAGCCACGGACATCATCGATATCCTGGATCGCGACCGTTTCGGTGATCTCGACGATCAGCCGCTCGCCGACGCCGGGATGCGCCTGCATCAGCGATTCGATTCCCATCCACCAATCCGGATCCATGGTGGTGTCGGGCGAGATGTTGAGACTGAGCCGCACATTCGGCGACGCCGCAAGTTCGGCCACTGCAAGCTCGAGCACGCGATGATCGACCAGCCGGATTAGGCCCAATCGCTCGGCGACCGGAACGATATCGGGCGCCAGCAGCGCCTGCCCGTCCTCCTGCTCCATCCGCACCAGGCACTCGTAGAACGCCGGCTGCCGCGAGCGCGCTTCCACCACGGGCTCGAATGCGGTGACGATACGCCGTTCGTTCAACGCGGTGACGATCTCGTCGGTTACGCGGATGTTGACGCGCCGCTGGGCATCGCGTTCGACATTCGGCTTCCACAGCGAGAACGATCCGGCGCGGCGGCGCTTGGTGGCATCGAGCGTTTCCTGGGCGCGGTTGACGGCCTCATCGGCACTGCGGGCGTGGCGCGGAATGCTGACCGCGCCGATCGAGGCCGTCACGGCGACGGGACCGGATTTGGTCGGGATCACCTCGTCGCGGATTCCGGCGAGGAAGCGCTCGGCCGCGACATTGGTATCGTCGGCCGTGCTGTTGCGCAGGATCAGGCCGAACTTGTTGCCGGAGAACCGACCAAGCGCGTCGCCGCCGCGCAGCTTGGCGCGAATGCGCTTTCCGACTTCGGCAATCACGGCGTCTGCGACATCGAAGCCGAAGGCGTCATTGACGCGCGACAGGTGGTCGATGCCGATCAGCATGAAGGCGCAGGACGATCGCAAGCGCATGGCTTCCTCGATCGTTCCAGCCAGCGAGGCGACAAGATGCGTGCGATTGAGTTCGCCGGTCAGCGGATCGTGCCGCGACAGCCGCATGAGCTGTTCGTCGCGGGCGTGGCGCTCGTTGTTGACGCGGACGATGCCTTGCGCACGCGCCGGCTTGCCATCAGGCCCCGCAAACCAGCAACCGGTTTCCTCGATCCAGAGCACGGGAGCCGAGCTTGAGGCCCGCACGCCATATTCGATCTGGTAAGCGACGCCTTCGCCGCCCCGCGGCGGTACTGGCGCCGATTGCATAAGCGCATCCGTCCGGATCGAACGGGAGGGCTCGATCAGCCTGGCAAATCCAGTGCCGCTCGCCAGTGCTTCCAGGGGGATGTCGGTGAAGATAGCACCGGCATTGTCGCTCCAGGTGATGGTGTCGGCGATCAGGTCCCAGAGGAAGGCGGCTTGGCCGAGCGAGGCAAGGATTCGGGACGCTTGCGGGAAAGGGGCCATCAGGACGCCTCGATTCGGGACACCGCCGGGTGATTCCCTCAAACTTGAGGATAGTGGCTGTTTCGAATGGCAGGCTAGGCAAAGTTCACAAATAAACTGGAAACCATGTTTCCGAGACTTTCCGAGCCGGGTGGGAACGGACTGGAAGGGAGCGGCATAGGCCTTGCGAGGTCAGATCGCAGTGGGGCGTAACGTCCCAAAACGTGACAATTCAGCCGGTTACGGTGTGCGATGCCGGATATCGACCGATCAGACGAAATTTTGGAGGGCGAGTTCGTCAATCTCGACGAGCCGGCCTGCGTCGAGCTGGTCCCGATCACCCAGACTGTCCACTGGACGCAGAGAGCAGCTACGCCGCGGCCCGACCCAACCTTTCTCGCGCAACTCATTGCGACCGCCGACCAGGCGCCACAAACCCGCAGCCTCCGGCGCGCCTCGCCGGCAGATGCGCAGCTGGCCTATGGCGCCAGCCGGACCAGGCTCTGCAGCTCCGGCTTCCGGACGCGGCAAACCATCTAGAGCATTTTTTTTGACGCGTTTTCCTTACGCGAATCGGAGCCCACCCCAGGATCAAGTCCGAGGGCATGCTTCGCTCGAAAACGCTATGGATCAGCGCTGGGGTGGATCCGGCTTATCCGGCGATGGCGGGGAGTCCGGGCCAGGCTGGATTCCAGGCGAAGCGATTTCCGGGGATGCGGCCTCCCGCGGCGAGACGGCTGGTGACGGTGTGACCGCCTCGGGCGCGGCACCCGGCGTTGCCGGTTTCGGTTCGGGATGTTTCGGTTCGGGATGATCTACCGGTTTCGGCTCCGGAGGGGCCGCGAGCACTGACTCGGCGACGGAAGCTGCCGCCGGAACGACTGGTGCTGCTGACGCTGGCGCCGGCGCTGCTGCTGCCGGCTTCGGAGCAGGTTCGGGCTCGGGCGCCCGTGTCTCGACTTTCCCGGCAGCCCTTGGTGGCGGCGCAGGCGCGGTCTTCGCCGCAACGGCACGACGCCGCGTTCGCAATGCGAGACCAGAAAGGAAATCCACCAGCGCCAGCGCCGTCATCAGGAAATAGGTCGATGTGCCGAACTTCGGCCACAGCACGAATTCGGCCGCCGCCGCGCCAAACACGATCAGCGACAGCAGATGGTCGGTGAGATATTTCGCGCCGGGGCGCGCGCCCTTGATGACTTCGGCAAGCAGCAACAGGATGCTGAGCGTCAGCAAGACGTCGCTCAGCGTCACCGTCCATTCCGCACCCGACATCAATGTCAGCTTCACCAACGGGTCGGTGAACGACACCGTGGGCATCAGGAAGACGATGATGTTGTAGATCGCGAGCGGAATCAGAAGCAGCGGAAAACCGACCATGGGTCGCGCCTTGCTAGGAAAACCGGAATGTCCCCGGGCAAAGCACCGCTTCGCCTTCAGGGAACCGTTGGCCCACTCGTTGGCCAAATTCGGGCAGACGCCACTGGCAGCGGCGTCTTATCCCCGAACTCCGATCAGGATTCCTTCTTCTTCAGAACCTGGCGGCCCTTGTACATGCCGGTCTTCAGATCGAGGTGGTGCGGACGGCGCAGCTCGCCGGAATCCTTGTCCTCAACATAGGTCGGCTTCTTCAGCGCATCCGCCGAACGGCGCATGCCACGCCGCGAGGGCGATGTCTTTCTTCTCGGAACGGCCATAACGGTCCTCTAGGGGTGTTGTCGGAGGCATCGTCCAAAACTGAACAGCCCAGCGCGTCGGGCGCGGGCTGCGATGCCGATAAGGCCGCGCTTATAGAGGATGGAGTGACGTAAAGCTAGGGCAGCTTGCGCCAAAAGGGGGCCGAAAATTGGCTCAAAAGCCACGATTCTCGCTCCAGCAGCGCTGCACGGCGCCTGCCCGCATCATATAGGTTCCAGCGAGGCGCCGTACCCCCGGGCCGGGATTGCGGGCGCTCCGCTTCACGGGATTGGGCAGGATCGCCGCCATTAGGGCCGCCTCGCGCGCCGTCAGCGTCGCGGCTGAGCGGCCGAAGGCGTAAAGGGCCCCGGCCTCCGCCCCGAACTGCCCGGATGGGCCGAGCTCTGCGATGTTGAGGTAAATTTCCAGGATGCGCTGCTTGGGCAGCACCAGGTCGATCCACATCGCCAGCGGTAGTTCCAGCGCCTTGCGGACCACACTGCGGCCGGGCCACAGGAACAGGTTCTTGGCCACCTGCTGGGTAATCGTCGAACCGCCCCTCGTAGGCTCGCCATCCTCCGCATCGTCGATCGCCTCCTGCAGCGCATCCCAATCGATCCCGCGGTGGCGGCAGAATCTGGCGTCCTCGGAGCCCACCACCGATCGCGGCAGATAGGGCGACATCGCATGGAAATCGATCCATTGCCGCGATACCGGCGCGCCCTTGAGCCAGCGCCAGGCCATCAGCGTCGAGACCGGATGACCGGTGCGATAGAACGGCGTCACCAGATAGGGCAGGAGCAGCGCCGCCAGCAGGATCAGCATTAAGATTCGGACAATCCGCAAATTCGATGCTTCCGGTTCTGCCCAAGCCGGCCCGGGACGCTCATTAAGGCCCCACCTTAGTGACATCTCCATGATATTTCGTGGCTTTTTCAGCCCCTTTTAAGGCGCTGTGATCCTCGTCATGGAATTGACGAAGCGCCCGCCATCAAACATTGTCCGGGCCAAATTGATCTGGAGCTATTCTTAATGACGACCGCCACTGCCGATTTCGCCAAACGACTGGACCAGACCGCGGATGACACCGAAGCCCTGCTGGCGAAGCTGCTCTCCGACGAGCTGTTGCCGGATGAGATCGCCCGGCCGAAGCGGCTGATGGACGCGATGCGCTATTCCAGCCTTAACGGCGGAAAGCGGCTGCGGCCCTTTCTGGTGGTCGAAAGTTCCGCCGTATTCGGCGTTCCACGCGAGGCCGCCCTGCTGGTCGGCGCGGCGCTCGAATGCATCCATTGCTATTCCCTGATCCATGACGATCTGCCGGCGATGGACAACAGCGATTTGCGCCGCGGCCGGCCCACACTGCACAAGAAGACCGACGACGCTACCGCGATCCTCGCCGGCGATGGTCTGCTGACGCTGGCGTTTGACATCGTGACCCGCGACGAGATCCACAAGGACGCCACTGTGCGCCTGCTTCTGACGCGTGCGCTGGCGCGCGCCTCCGGCATCGGCGGCATGGTCGGCGGCCAGATGCTGGACCTTGCCGGCGAAGGGCGATTCGGCGACCGCGAACCGGTCGACGTGGCGCGGGTGCAGCAGATGAAGACCGGCGCGCTGTTGCGCTATGGCTGCATCGCCGGCGCGATCCTCGGCCAGTCCACACAGAAGGAATACCAGGCGCTCGACGATTACGGCCGCGCGCTTGGCGAGGCGTTCCAGATTGCCGACGATCTACTCGATGTCGAGGGCGATGCGGCGGCGCTCGGCAAGCAGACCGGGCAGGATGCGGCCTTGGGCAAGACCACGTTCGTCACCCAGCTTGGCATCGATGGCGCCAAGCAGCGCGTGCGCGATCTCCTGGCGCGCGCCGATTCAGCGCTTTCGATCTTCGGGGCGAAGGGCGACGTATTGCGGGCAGCCGCGCACTTCGTCGCGGAGCGCAAGAACTAGCGCGCAACGGGAAGGCGGACGGATGGACAAGGAATTCGAAAAACACCTTGTTCGCTTCCGCAACCTGCCGATGCCGGTCCGCGTCGTCTACGGGCGACCGCGGACCTTCATCGCGATCACACTCGGCGCCGTCGTTTTCTTGCTGCTGCCGGACACGCGACGGCTGGCGACACGCCTGATCGTCGGCTGGGATGTCTTTGCCGCACTCTACCTCGTGCTTGCCTACATCATGATGCTACGCTGCGACGTCGCCCATATCAGGCGCAGCGCGGTGTTGCAGGATGATGGGCGTTTCCTGATCCTGCTGCTCACCGCGTTCGGCGCCCTTGCGAGCCTTGGCGCGATCGTGCACGAGCTCGGCGCCTCCAAGGGCAATCCGGCCGGGCTGATCCTGGCGACGACGACAATCGCGTTGTCATGGGTGCTCGTGCACACCGCCTTTGCGCTGCACTACGCGCATGATTTCTATCGCGGCAAAAAGGCCGGCGGCCTGCAGTTTCCGGGCGGCGATGCCCGCGAGGAGGCGGATTATTGGGATTTCGTCTACTTCTCGTTCGTGATCGGCATGACCGCGCAAGTTTCCGACGTCGGCATCACGGACAAGGTCATCCGCCGCACCGCGACTCTGCACGGCATCGTCTCGTTCGTGTTCAACACCGCGCTATTGGCTTTGATGGTGAATATCGCTGCGAGCGCGATCTGATTCCGCATGTCCACAACTCGTCATGGCCGCCGGACAGGCCCGGCCATGACGATACGGAAACTTGGACGCCTGTTACGGGCACACGCCCGACATGATGGCTCCGAACGAGTGGCAACCCGTCGCCCGTTCCTGACCGGTCAGCGGACGGCCTTGCTGGGACATCCCAGGAGCATTCGGATTCTGGGAACGCGTCACAATCACTTGCTTCGGTTGCCGACCTTCCCGTACCTCCGGAACTCGCCGCGGTTCCGGCCGCCCGCGCGTCGCCACTGGTTTTCTGGCGCGCTGCTTTTCGCATTCATTGTCGTCGTTGAGGAACAAGCCCTCGGCACAGACGATCTTGGTGCAGCGGTCACCCTCGGCCTTGAAGCCATGCTCGCAGACCAGCGGGCACACGCGGGACGACTTCAGCTTGATCGTATCGAGCGCATCGACGCTGGCGACCTTGGTGTCGAGCTTGGTTCCGGCGTAGCGGTTGAACTGCGTTAGCGAGCGCTGCGAAGCGCTGTTCCAGTTGCCGTCGGCATTGCCGGTCAGGCAGCCAACGCGGCGCAGTTCGGCTTGCACCGATTTGGTGACGTCAGCCTGCGACGGCCCCGAGGTGAGGGCGGCCACGTTCACGGTCTTGTCGGCGGGTGCCGGAGCCGACGCCTTGTCGGCGGCGGCGCTTTCAGCGGCGACGCGCTTCTGCTCGGCCGCGGCCGCCTGTTCCTGTGCGACCTGCTTGGCCTTTTCAGCCGCGATGCGCGCCTGCTCTGCGGCCTTGGCTTCCGCTTCGGCCTTTGCCTGTTGCGACTTCTGGGCGCCTTCGGCGGCGAGCCGCGCCCGCTCCTGCTCGGCCAGCCGCGCTTTCTCCGTCGCCGCGACGCGTGCTTCCTCGGCCGCGATCTTGTCGAGTTGCAGCTTTGCAAGGCTGGCGTAGAAGCCGTCAGGGTATTGCGCCAGGAAGGCGTTGAGCGCGCTCCTGTTGCCGATCTGCAGCGCGAGCTCGTAATCGCGGCGGGCTTCGGCCTGCGCGCTCATCGCGGGCGCCGCGGGGGTTGCCGCGACCGGGCGGGCCGGCACCAGCGGCACGTCTTCGCCGCCGAGCGAACCATATACAAAGGGTTCCTGCCGATTATTGGTGGTCTTGAGCACCTCGTCGCGGACAAAGCCGAAGGCGCGGCGCACGTCGAGCCCGGGCTTGGTCAGATGATGCGACAGCGCCGCTGTGAACGGGCTATTCTGGCCATCACCATCGGCCGCGGTGGAGCCGGCCTTGGCCGAATAGGCGATCAGGACATTCGGGCTGGTCGGCTCGACCTTGGCGAGGCCCTGCCCGATCGCGCGCGAGGCGACGGTGCGCTTCATGGTCCGGGCGAACGGATTATCGCGGCAGGCGTCGAGAATCACCAGCCGCAGCTTCTTGGCCGGTTCGATTGCAATCAGGACACGATCCAGCGAGAACGCTTCGTCATAGACGTCGGTGTCGCGCTCCAGCCGCGCGTCGACGGGAATCAGGTAGTTCGCGCCATCCACCTCGATGCCGTGGCCGGCATAGTAGACAACAGCGATATCAGCATCGCGCGCCCGATCGGCGAAATCGCGCAGCGCGCGGCGGGTCTCGGCTGCCGCCAGGTCGCGACGGGAATCGACGACGTCGAAACCGGCGTCTTTCAGCGTCGCCGCGATCTTCGAGCTGTCGTTCACGGGATTGGCGAGGGGTGCGACGTTCTGGTAGTTGGAATTGCCGAGCACCAGCGCCACGCGCTTTTCGGCAAGAGCCGGCCCGCTCACCAGCAGGAAAGCGGCGGCTGCCAATGCCCATCGGCACAATTTTAGCGATCCAGACATCATCATGACTCCTCCGGAGCCTTGTACCTTTTTTACCACACCGGTCTGACTATCAGAAGCCAGCGCCCGGTTTTGTGAGTTAAGTCACGAACCACGCTGACGTGAATCATTCCCTTGCTCCTCCTTAGTCAGGCGGAGAGGTCGCAAGGTTCGGCCCCGCCGATGGCAAATTGCCGCCCGTTCCCCGGCGCAGGCAGCCACCGGCGGAAGCCCTCGCAGGACACAAGCATTCTTCGGCAGCGATGCAAGCATTCGCCTTTTCTCAATGGCGCTCTCAGCCGGTTCATGGCTTAATTTCACCTTGAACAATTTCGTTATTGTCCGGGAGGAAAGCCGTGAGTCCTGACCGATCGACCGTCGAAGCCGTGGTGCAGAGCTATTTCGATGGCCTCTACGAGGGCGATGCCGACAAGCTTGGCGCAATCTTCGATTCCACCGCCGATCTGCGCTGGCTGGAGAAGGGCGAGTTGCAGGTGTTGACCGTGCCGGACTGGCTCGAGCGCGTGCGCAAGCGCTCCTCCGCCAAGGCCGAAGGCAAGCCGCGCGACGATTTCATCGTCACGATCGACCGATCGGACGATCAGACCGCCTTCATCAAGGTGCGCTGCCAATTGCCGCCGCGTTATTTCACCGACTATCTGGTGGCGATGAAGCTGCGCGACGGCTGGAAGATCGTCTCGAAATCCTACCGCTACGATCTGCGCGAGTGACATCGCCTCAGGCTTGCGCGCCGCGCGGTGCGGCTTCCCCTACTCCGCCGCCGCGTTTCTGCCGGGACCGCCGACGAAGCCGGCCGCATCGCCGAACCGCTCGATCATGACGGCGGTGAGGTCCTTGGCCTTGCTGGTGACGCAGGCGCCAGATCGTACGGCGTACCGATCCTGATGCTTCAGATGTGGCGGCGCCTCGCCCTGCTGCAGCGCGCGGGCGGCGTCCATCACCAGCTTGCGGAAATGCATGATGCCGAGGTCAGTCGGGCCGAGATGCTCGCGGGTGCGGTCGGCGATCGGGCCCTGGCTGTCCTGCACGGCGGCATCCTGTTCGGACACGCCCTTGATGCCGGTGTAGCTCTTGGTCTTCTGCAGCTTGCGATCGATCAGATAGTCATTGCCCTTGTGGCGCAGCGGCACGTAGTTCTCGTCGACTTCCGCAATGACGCCGTTGCCGCGGTCATAGGCCTCGCGCTCGGCATCGGTGATGGGGCGCTCCGGATTCCAGGCATAGGTGTAGATCCAGCAATTGGTGTCAGTCACAGGCACAAAGCTTTGGCCGAAGATATTTTCGCCCGGCATCGCGCTCGGCGCATAGGCATGCACCGGCATCAGGAACTGAGCGATGCGCCAGTAGATGTTGTCGCTGCCGGTGATCCTGCCGCCGGCGATCGTTAGTCCCGCCTCATGCGGGTTGACCTTGATGACGGGCCGCGGGTCTTCGGCAATCCAGCGCATGTGATCGGTCGCCACCCGCACGAGCGGATTCACAAAGTGCTTCTTGATGTCGAGGATCTCGTTCTCCTCTTTGTCGAACGAGAGATGCGCAAAGGTGAAATGCGCGGTGTCGATCGAGCCCTCCAGCGCCTGCACCCAATTGCAGTCCTGCCATTTCTTGGAGACGTAGCGGTGCGAGGGCGGCACCAGCGCCATTTCCAGATCGGGTAGTTCAGGCATTTGGTCCGTCGGCCCCATATAGGCCCAGATCATGTCGCCCCACTCACGCACCGGATAGGACTTGATGCGGATCAGGTCCTTGGCGTTGAGATCGGGATAGGAGGTCGGCATGTCGACGCACCGGCCATCGGTATCGAATTTCCAGCCGTGATAGACGCAGCGAATGCCGCATTCCTCGTTGCGGCCGAGCCAGAGATTGGCGCCGCGATGCGGGCAGTGTTGATCGATGACGCCGACCACTCCGCGGGTGTCGCGGAAGCCAAGCAGTTCCTCGCCCATCACGATGATCTTCTTCGGCGTGCAATCGGGCTCGGGCAGCTCTTCCGACAGCAGCACCGGAATCCAGAAGCGGCGCAAGAGTTCGCCCATGCCGGTGCCTGCACCGCTCTCGGTGAGAAATTTGTTGTCTTCGGCGCGGAGCATGGGGCGTCCTCCGGATGTTTTTGCTTTTGAGGAAGATTGACGCGAGTGACCGATAACGTCAACGCTCGTTCCACCCTCGTATCCCGGACGCAGCGCTGCACGAAGGGACGCGCTGCGTCCGGGGCACGATGCGCCGCTTTACACCGGCCGCTCGCCCTTCACCGTCACCCGCGTGCCCGATCGGGTGTGCGGCCAGTAGTCCCACATCGCGCGGTGCTGCGTGCAGCGATTGTCCCAGAACGCAATGGCGTTTTCCGTCCAGCGGAAGCGGCACTGGAATAGCGGGTTCTCCGCGTGCTGATAGAGATAGGCCAGCATGGCATCGCTCTCGTCGCGGGGGATGCCGATGATATGGCGGGTGAAGCCGCGGTTGACGTAGAGCGCCTTCCTGCCGGTGACGGGATGCGTTCGCACCACGGGATGCTCGGCGCGCGGATATTCCGGCCGGTCGGCAACGCCATAATTGGCGTAGAGCCCGCGATAGGTCTGCTCGCCGTCATGCAACGCGGTCAGCCCGTCGAGATAGGCCTTCATCCGCTCCGACAGCGCCTCGTACGCCGCATACATGTTGGCGAACAGCGTGTCGCCGCCGTGCGGCGGGCATTGCTTGACGTAGAGGATTGAGCCCATCGGCGGCTCGACGTCGCAGGATACGTCCGAGTGCCAGCCCTCGCCATTGGCGCGCGGCGAATCCTTGTCGGCATAGATCTTCATCAGCGCCGGATCGCCCTCGTTGGGCGCCGCCGGGTGCACATGCAGTTCGCCGAACTTGCGGCCGAAGGCGAGATGCTGCTGCGGGGTGATGTGCTGATCGCGGAAGAAGATCACGAGATTTTCGGCAAGCGCGCGATGGATTTCATCCATCTGCCGGTTGGAGCGCGCGTCATCGGAGACGAGTTTGGCGATATCGACGCCGGAGATTTCCGCACCGATGATCGGGGTGAGCTTTTCGATGCCGATGGTTTCGTAAGGTTCAGTGTCGCTGGCCGTATGCCTGTAGCGTGGACCCTGCTTGCCGGACAGTGAGCTCATGGGTGTTCTCCCAACCGTTCTTGATTGGGAGGCATGGTAGCCCACGCGATACGAAGCGCAATCTCCCCACGAAGTCGTCCCGGCCTTGAGCCCGGACCCATAACCACAGGAGTTCGTTGTTGCGGAGGCTGGAGCTACGGCGCGGCAAAACCACAAAAACCTGTGGTTATGGGTCCCCGCTTTCGCGCTAGCTGATTCACACGTCTTTGAGGGTTTCCCAGGCGGAAGCTACGCCCAAGAAGTATTGGAGGCCATGCCTCATGGTGATGGGGCCGGGTTTGGTGCGAGGGTATCCATCCCATCCGCCGAGGCGAGCAATGATCCATGAGGCCCAGGCCAAGGTTTGCGGGCGATGGGGATTGCTTTGGAGTTTGGTCCTGCCTTCGTATTTGGTGGCAAGCGCGGCGAGTAACTTGATCTGCTCTTGGTTGAACGCGTTGCTGGCAGGTTCAGCGCTGCGTCCGTCGCGAGCCTGAACA
>NZ_JAGKJK010000016.1 GCF_020329435.1 Bradyrhizobium hereditatis
GACCGCGCGCAAGCTGGAGGAGCGGCTGCGTAACCGTCCCGACTTCACGCCGGCTGTAACGGCTGCCAACGCAGCCCTGCCGCAAAACGTTGCGCTCGCCGCGCCGATGTGCCCGTGCAACGTGCAGCCGCCGCAGCAGCAGCCGATCAAGGTGAATGCGCCGGTCCGGCGCGTCGAGCCTGATACACCGAAGCGCGTCGATCGCAAGCCGCCGCGGCGCGTGCGTGAGCAGGATGATGACGACGTCGTGGTCGTTCGCCGCCCGCCGCCGCGCGTGGTGTACGAGCCGCCGCCACCGCCGCCGGTCAGCATCGGCATCGGCATTGGCCTCGGCGGGTTCGGTGGCGGCCGCGGTGGCAACTATGGCGACCACGGCGGTCGGGGTAGATACTGAGGTGGCGATAGGGTAATCGATCCCGCAAGCGTTGCGCTGCGCTTGCGGGGGCAGGATGCGAAATCCGGTTCGTCTGTTCACTTTCATCGGTGCCATCTTATGCGCGGGTCAGTTGCTGCCCGCTGCCGCCTGGGAGCACTGGGGCGGCGATCGCGGTGGATCGCGCTTTTCGCCGCTCAAGCAGATCACGCCTGACAATGTTGATCGTCTCGTCCGCGCCTGGGAGTTTCGCACCGGCGATCTCGACAGCCGCGCGGGCGATGTGATGCGGCGGACCAAGTTTCAGGCGACCCCATTGCTGGTCGAAGACAGCCTGATCTTCTGCTCGCCCTTCAACGAGGTCATCGCGCTCGATCCGGGCAGCGGGGCGCAGAAGTGGCGGTTCGATCCGAAAATCTCGACCAATCAACGTCCCGCCAACCGCTACACTTGCCGCGGCGTCGCTTATTGGGTCGATGGCGAGGCGCCCGAAAACGCCGCCTGCCGCGCGCGGATCTTCATGGGCACCAACGACGCGCGCCTCATCGCGCTCGATGCGCGGTCGGGTGCGCCTTGCGGCGATTTCGGCGCAGCTGGCGAGATCAGGATCGACGTCGGCATGCCGCTGGAATGGCCGGGCGAATTCCAGATCACGTCGGCGCCGGTCATTGCCCGCGACACCGTGATCGTCGGCTCTGCGATCGCGGATAACCGCCGTGTCGAGGGCCCGGCCGGTACCGTGCGTGCCTTTGATGCGCGAACCGGGCGTCCGCGTTGGAGCTTCGATCCGCTCGATCGTAGCGGCATCACTGCCGGCCACGCCAATGTCTGGGCGCCGATGTCGGTGGATGAGGAGAGGGGGCTGGTGTTCCTGCCGACGTCCTCGCCGAGCCCGGATTTCTGGGGCGGCAAGCGGCCTGGCAACAACGATCACGCCAACTCGGTGGTGGCGCTGCGTGTCGAGACCGGTGAGCGGGTCTGGTCGTATCAGACCGTGCATCACGATGTCTGGGATTACGACCTGTCGGCGCAGCCGACGCTGGCGCGTATCGAGACCGGCGGAGGCCAGCGCGACGTCGTGATCCAGCCGACCAAGCAGGGATTTGTCTTCGTGCTCGACCGCGATACCGGCAAGCCGGTGTGGCCGGTGGAGGAGCGCGCGGTGCCGCAGGGCGGCGCTGAAGGCGAGCAGCTCTCGCCGACGCAGCCGTTTCCGACCCACGTGCCGCCGCTGCTGTCGCAGCAGATTTCGGCCGACGACGTGTTCGGCCTCATTCCGTTCTGGGAGCGCGAGGCCTGCCGCGCGAAGGTCGCCTCCGCCCGCAATGATGGCATCTACACGCCGCCATCGACGCAGGGCAGCGTGATATTTCCGATGACCGGCGGCGGCGTGAACTGGGGCGGCGCCGCCTTCGATCCCGTCAACCAGATCCTTATCGCCAACACGACGCGCGCGATCCATATCGTCAAGCTGATTCCGCGCGATCAGGCGCAGGGGTTCGAGCCGCCGCCCGGACACGATTTCGGACGGCAGCATGGCGCGCCATTCGCGATGACCCGCGCGGTTGCGCTGTCGCCTCTGGGGCTGCTCTGCAACAAGCCGCCCTGGGGCGAAATGGTCGCGGTCGATCTGAAGGGCGGCAGGATTCTCTGGCGCTCCCGCGTCGGCACCACCGAGGATCGCGCGCCGCTCGGCATTGCCTTGCCGTTCGGCACGCCGCTCGTCAGCGGAGTTGCGATCACCGCCGGCGGTCTCGTCTTCACCGGTGCGATGGATGCCTATTTGCGCGCCTTCGATGCGCGATCGGGTCGCGAGTTGTGGCAGGGCCGGCTGCCGGTGCCCGGTGTCGCCAATCCCATGACCTACATGTGGAAGGGCGAGCAGTATGTCGCGATCGGCGCCGGCGGTCATTCCGAGTCCGGCACCACGATCGGCGACAGCGTCGTTGCCTTCCGCCTGGCGCGGCCGGAGGAGACGCCCTCGCCGCGTTCGCGCACGATCGACAGGCCCGGCGGGCGTTTCATGAGCGGGGCGATCGCGGTGGTGTCTGCGATTGTGCTGATGGTGGTGCTGGTCTGGCGCTGGCGTAGGCGCAGGGCGGGGAGGGCGTAACTCCGTCATTGCGAGCGAAGCGAAGCAATCCATGTTTCGACTCGGGGATAGATGGATTGCTTCGCTGCGCTCGCAATGACGGGGACATAGGTTCGCATTCTCGCGACGCTCAGCGCCCGAGGTTTGCATGTTCGTTTGCCCGTCTGAAGATCAGAGGGCGCAGGGAAGACCGGGTGCTGGCTGCACCCGAGGTCTCGTGTGCAATTATGCGCAAAAAAGCACGCACACGAGCATACAGGTACAGCGGAAACACTCCGGCCTTCCCTGCGCAATGGCTTTACGGCTTACTTCGTGCTCTTCCTGGTGAACGGCTTTATTGCCACCATCGCCGGCAGAAGTTGCTTCTGCCAACTTAACGCCAGCACCGCGGCGCCCGAACCACACGACTTCACCGTACGCATCCGGCGCGTACGTCTAGCGCGCCATCTGCGTCCATCGCATCTCACCGCACGTTCGTGACGATCGCGAGCGCCCCTCATCTGCGGCGAGACGAGTGGTGTTATGCGACTGATTTGGGTGAAAACGGAAGCGGAATATTTTTGCTTCTTGCGCTTGACACGATTTCTGAAAATCAGAAGTGATTTGCCCGTCGTGCCAGTTTGCCGCAGGTCGCCAATCAAATTGCGCTGGCGTACGGAAGCAAATCAGTTCGAAGCGGTAGTCCGCGACCTGGCGAGAACAGGGCAAAGCAATAGATGTTCGATCGATTGCACCAATGTCTCAACCGGCTTGCTGATGAAGTCGAGCAACTCCTGAAGCAGTCACAGCCTCCTCACGGTTTAAAGTAGCCTTAACAGAGGCGGCAATTCATTGTCCGTTGAGACACTGACCTGGCCACGCTCCAGAGTCCGCTAACGACGACGTCGGCAGCTTATCGCGTTCAGACGACGTTCATCAGACGTGCTCTAATCCGCCTCCCTTTTGGCATGTAGGTAGGATCAATGAGTTCCTTTGACCCGATGGCCGCCGCAGTCGATTGGCTTGACGCCTACCGCGCTGCGGCTCTTTCGATCGTTGACATGTATGCGCCTGATGCTGCGGTGGAGTGTGGCTGCAACGGCCCGCAAAAAGTAGTCGGCCGAGCTGCCATTACCGAGTATTGGCAGCGGCGCTTTTCTGAGAAGCCAGCGGGAGACCTTGAGGGCTTGCAGATGGCAAGCGATGGTGTCGTTGTGTCGTATGCAGTGCGGGACGGCATCGTGCAGGCGATCTTGAGATTCAACGATGCGGGACAGATCGTTCATGTCCGATGCGGGCCCCTGCATCGGCCGAGCTTTTCGCGGCCGAAACATTCTCGGGAATAAACCGATTGGCCTTAGCCGCCCTTACAGCATCGCGAACGCGCTCGAGACCATTGCGACCGGCTTGTTGTCGGTGGCGGACAGCAGCGTGACGCGGCCGAAGCTCATGGTGCGCCCGAGGCGGACCACGCGCGCGTCGGCCAGCACGTCAGAGGACGAGACCGCGCGCATGAAATGCATGGTCTGGTCGACCGTCGTCATCGCGCGATAGCCGCGGTTGGCGGCGAGGTTGGCGATCACCATCGCGGTGTCGGCAAACGCCATCAGCGCCTGGCCAGAGACCGTGCCGCCATTGCGGCACAGCCGCTCCGAGAACGGCAGGCGCAGGATCGCGCCCGGCTGCCAGTCGGCGGCATCGCCAGAAGGGGCAGACTCAAAGCGCTCGATCGACAAATTGAGATCCATCACCCATGGCGCAAATACCTCGCCGAGCACGCGCCTTGCGTCCGCGATGCCGAATTCCGCCGCTTGTGACTCTTGTTGCATGAACGTCCGTTTCCTTGTTGTCGCCGCATTGTAGCGGTCATGGCGGCGAAAGGAACAGCGGCGGCACCCGCAAAGGCGAGGGCACTGGCGCTTGGCGGGGCCGCTGGGCCAATGGTATCCTCAAGAAAACGCCGAAAGCGTCCTTAAGGAGAGCGTCATGAGAATGCTGAGCGCGGCCGCTGTGGTCGTATTGTTGACGATGCCGGGCTACGCGCAGATGTCGACCCCTAACATCAACCTGATGCCGGAGTTTCAGTCCAAGACGCCGGAGGAAAAGGAGCAGGATGCGATCAAGGAGAAGGCCTACAAGGACTCGTTGAGGAAGATACCCGATGCCAAGGCCTCCTCCGATCCCTGGGGCAACGTCCGCAGCAGCGAGGCGCCGAAGGCCGCAGCGCCCGCCAAGAAGGGCAAGACCGGAAGCAGCAGCCAGTAACGGACCTGGGACAAGCGGGCGAGTAGGATTCGTCCGCCAGTGCCCTTATATTAGGCCTGTCGTTATTGTCTGGAGTTACGACATGGTCTTTCGCCCGCGTGATCTCGCGAGCCGGATGGCCGGCCGGCGCAAGCCGGGCGACGGCTACCTGCGCGAGACTTTCACGCTGCCGCGCGAGGAGGCCAGAGCGAAGGCGCGCGACTTCCTCAACCGCTATCCCAAGGCGGCCTATATGAGCTCAGTCGAAAGCTGGCGCGAGCTGCCTGATGGCGAGATCGAATTCACGATGCGCCGGCTCGCCAGCGCCGATTAGGCAGCCGCGTTTCCCTCGCCCTGCAACTCACACCGATACCCCGATTTTTGCCTGATACCGATAACCCGGTATTCAGGTATTCCGCCTAGTATTTCTACGGACAGGAGAAATCATGGCGAGAGACCGCAAAGACCTCGGTGCCCGCAAATTCATCCGGGTCGACCTGCACAAGCCGGGATTCCTGATTCCGGCCCCCGGTGCGCCGTGGATCGAGTGCTACATTCTCGACATTTCCGATAATGGAGCCTGTCTGGATGTCGGCGACCTTGCCGTGCCAAAGATGTTCGGACTTTCGCTCACTGCGGGCGGTGAGGTGCGGCGTGTCTGCACCCTGATCTGGCGCCGGGGCGAACTAGTCGGCGTCCGCTTCGTTTCCGCCCGGGAGCTGCGGCAAGGGACTGCGCCGCCCGGCGAGCCGGACAAGGCTTCCCGAAAGGAGCACGCCTGATCAGCGCGGCTTTTGATCGGGACCATGCAGCGTCTCCGCGACTAGACGAATCCGGAACACCGGCTTTTTGGATTCATCCAGCAGTTCCATCTGCCACTCGGCGTTTTCGGGAAGCGTTCGGGAAATGTCGGCGATCATGTCGCCGCAGACCCCGGTCATTTCCTTCCAGGCGGCATTATGGTCGGCGAACTCCGCGCCGTCATTGCTGATGCACGCGTCCTCGCCATGTCGGACGCGGAAGAAGAACATCGGCATGGCAAGCTGACCAAATGAAGGGCCGTCGCCGGCCCGGACCCGCAGGGAACGGCGGAGTGGATTCCTGCCATCTGGAAAGATCAACTCCGGGTTTTTACGGGGCCAAGCACATTGCCGTGCATATAATCCGGATCCGGTGTTGATGTTAAACCATTGAAGCTACTGAGAAAGCGTCGAGCGGCCGTCGGCCAATGCCCGACCGGCGGATCATTTCTGCTCGGCTTTTTTTAGCTCCCGGTCAATCCGGAGCTGGACCCGGCGGATGGCAAGCAGATTGAGCTTGGCTTCGGTCTTGCCCGCGACGACCTTGTCGCCAATGCGGAATTGCCATTTCCAGATGCCCGGAGCGACCGGCGTCACGGTGTATTCAACGCCCTTGTGAATCATTACAAAATCCCGCTGCGGCTCCAGCCGCTTCAAATCCAGACCTCTTGCTTAAAATTGCAAGTACCGATCAATACAACTAAATGACACTTTGATCATCGGCCGGTTGAATACCGGCGAAGGGCAGGCCAGGGGCCGATTCCCGCGAGGCTCCCAATCAGGACGTGAGTTCGCGCGCCGCATCCTCCGTGCGATAACGGGCGTGGAAACCGCAAAGTTCCAATGCCGTTTGTTGGCAATTCCTCCCCGCGCGCGGCGAAATTTCCCCTTCTTGCTGGCCTCGGAAAGTCCACTTGCGCAAAAGCACTGCGCCGCACAAGCGGAGTATGATCGCTTGGCGGCGCAGGCCTATTCCCCGAGTGATGCAATGTCCCAGGCAAGCATTTGGTCTGAACTGCCGGAAAAAGGTTCAATGCCGGGTCGCCGTGAATTTTTGCGACGGATTTGCCCGGCGATTTGCGCGCTGAAACGGGGACTTGCCGCAGGCGTATCGGTTCGCTGAGGGCGGGATAGTTTCTTTAAGGACTTTCCGTCGTCAGCGACCTCGCTGCATTGCCCTATGCTGCGGGGTCATTTGGCTAGGGGCACCGAGCGCCGGAAAACAGCCGTCCGCCCGGAGGCGCCGCGTTGGCGGACGCCGGCCCCTTATCGGTGGCTATCCCGGACTAATCCCGGCGCGACGGATAAGGCTGACGCGACGGATTATGCGTTCGCGACGGAGCGTCCGGGCGGACGGGTTGCGGCACCCGCGAGGGTTCGGGGGTGCGGCTGAGGCTCAGGAGCCGTGTGAGGAAAGGGGCGCCAAGCTGTTGAAGCGTGGGCAGGGCGGTTTCGTGGGGAGAGACGACCTGTATGTGCATGCTGCGACCAATACCGCGGGCCGGCTTGACGGACCGTTCAGGTGGATCTGCAAGCACGCCTAAAATTGTAGGTGACCGACCTGCACCTCAACTTGAAGATGAAGCCCGGAAAACGATGAGGCCGCTCGTCAGCGGCCTCATCGCGAGAGCTAGCCGTCCGGCTGCTCTACATCAGGCGGCCGGGGGCTGGCGTCCGGCGCCTCTTCACTCCTGGCGGAAAGGTCGGCGGCCTTGTCGAGAAAGCCCGCGGCGACATCCGGATCTGTGGTGGCCATTGCAAATTTGAGAAAGGTTGCCGCTTGTTCGGTAAGATATTTTTTTCCCGGCACAATCTGGTTCCCCTTACTAGGTCGCACACGCGATGGTCCGATTACGCGCTGCGGCGAAATCCGTTCCGACGGGAACGTACAAAAGTGAACTCTGTGGCCGAATCGGCACGGGGCCGCGGAGAGGCAGGTTGAGGCGGGAACCGCGAGAGCGGCCTTTAGTCCTTGCCCAGAAGCTTGCCGGTTTCCTTGTGGATGAAATGCAGCCGGGTGCAGGCGAGACAGACGACCGATATGTAAGAATTGGGCTCGTCCTCCGGCGAGGCCTCCGGAAGCCAATGCTGCACATTCGTGCCCAGCTGCGGGCATTTGAAGATGATATGGCGGCCCATACGCTTGAATAAGCAGAGCTTCCGGGCCGGGTCACTTCCGTATGATTGCGTAGCTGGGCCCGGGGCAATCTCCGTGGCAGCCGAGCCCCCGATGAGGGAAAGGCCGCCCACGGGGGAGCGGCCTCTTGAATCCGTTGCTAGGTCCCGCCTAGCTATGAAGTTCGCCCTTGTGGACAGGAATTTGCAGCTCTCTTGCCCGCTCTTCTCGTTCCTTTTTCAAAAACTCGCGCTCGCGTCGCTCGAAGGCAGCCAGTTCCTTTTGCGCCGCCTCAAGAAAGCGGTCGCGTGGTGTTATTGCCAATTGAGTATGTCCCGTCATTTACGCACCCCAAGCTCGCCCAGCGCTTCCACCATACCTAAGCACGGAGACCGCCGGAAGGTCCGCCGGCCGTAAAATTACGGAATTATGAAATCGGCTGATCGGCGCGGGAGAGGAGAAACGTTTGCTGGGGAAAGAGGCCGCAGACTGCGGCCTGGTACCTAGTTGCAGTAAGTTTGATTCCCTATCCGCTGACAGGTGCGGCCATCGCTGAAGTAGGTGAAGTTCCCAATTGTTTGGGAACTGCTGCCATCACTGTAGTGATTGAAATTCCCAATTCGCTGAGAGCTTGATCCGTCACTGTTGTAAGTGAAATTTCCGATGCGCTGGGACGAGGTCCCATCACTCCAATAGGTGAAGTCTCCAATCCTCTGCGCTGAGAGACCATTGTCGCAACTGACGAAGTTGCCGGTTTGCTGACAGCTATCGGCCTGAGCAGCGGTGGCAACAAGCACTAGCGCGACTGAAAGCAGAAATCGCATGTCTCAACCTCCACTATTGAAAATATATGCGTACACGTTCAGGTAAAATTGGGCTCTGTTGATTTCAGACCAGGATGGCCCCTCGAAAGACGGATTAGCACCCCTTCCGGCAAAAGAACATATTGCGAACATAGAACAAACGTGGTACGAAGGTTCCTAGACGAAATCGAACCAAAAAAGCCTCTCTCCGCCGTTTGTCCCGCTCGCGAATCCCCGCCATAAGGAGCACGTATTATGTCCGCCACTGCCCTGCGTATTGTTGAAGGATCCTCTATGGATAAGACCAAGGCTCTGTCTGCCGCGCTCTCCCAGATCGAGCGCCAGTTCGGCAAGGGCTCGGTGATGAAGCTGGGCAAGAACGACCGCTCGATGGATGTCGAGACGGTGTCGACGGGCTCGCTCGGGCTCGACATCGCGCTCGGCGTCGGTGGCTTGCCGAAGGGGCGGGTGGTCGAAATATACGGGCCGGAATCATCGGGCAAGACCACGTTGGCGTTGCATTGCGTGGCGGAGGGGCAGCGGAAGGGCGGCATCTGCGCTTTCATCGACGCCGAACACGCACTCGATCCGGTCTATGCGCGCAAGCTCGGCGTCAATATCGACGAGCTCCTGATCTCGCAGCCCGACACCGGCGAGCAGGCGCTTGAAATCTGCGACACCTTGGTGCGCTCCGGTGCGATCGATGTGCTGGTGGTCGATTCGGTGGCGGCGCTGGTGCCGAAGGCCGAACTCGAAGGCGAGATGGGCGATGCGTTGCCGGGATTGCAGGCGCGGCTGATGAGCCAGGCGCTGCGCAAGCTCACCGCCTCGATCAACAAATCCAACACCATGGTGATCTTCATCAATCAGATCCGTATGAAGATCGGCGTGATGTATGGTTCGCCAGAAACCACCACCGGCGGCAATGCGCTGAAATTTTACGCCTCGGTCCGCCTCGACATCCGCCGCATCGGCGCGATCAAGGAGCGCGACGAGGTGGTCGGCAATACCACCCGCGTCAAGGTGGTGAAGAACAAGCTGGCGCCGCCCTTCAAGCAGGTCGAGTTCGACATCATGTATGGCGAGGGCGTCTCCAAGATGGGCGAGATCCTCGACCTCGGCGTCAAGGCCGGCATCGTCGAGAAATCCGGCGCCTGGTTCTCCTATGACAGCCAGCGGCTTGGGCAGGGACGCGAAAACGCAAAAGCCTTCCTCAAGGCCAATCCTGATATGACCGCCAAGATCGAGACCGCGATCCGCCAGAACTCCGGCCTGATCGCCGAGCAGATTCTGGCCGGTCCCGCCGAGCGTGAGGCCGACGGCGAGGAGCCGGCGGACGACGAATAAGTTTTACAAACGCTTCAGGGGTTAAGGCCTGAAACGTGCACGGGCGCTGCGGACGTTGAGTTGCCGACGTCTTCAGCGCCCGTTTTGTTTGGCAGTGTGGGTGGGTGTGATGAAGCCTCTGATCCTGACCGGCCGGTGGATGCCAGACTTTACAATGAATGGTTTGGCCGACCTTGCGTTGGATTTGGCTCTTTTCGACTTCGTCGAGGGACCGCAGCCGTCACCGGATGAACTCGCAGCCTATCTTGGTCCCCGCACCGCGAGCCTCGATCAAGTCCCACACTGGTCAGACTGGGGCGGCAGACAGTGGAAGCAGAGCGCAAATAGGAAGCACCGCGATCTCAGCCTGGCCGAATTCTGCCAGCAATACGATGCGGTCGAACTATGGTTCGACATGAGGCCAAGCGCGCAGCTGCAACTGATCTGGCTGCTTGATTATTTCCGCTCTTGTCCGGAAACCGTTGACAGGCTGAAGCTGCGTCTTGTCGATCTGGAGATGATTGGGCTTGAGAAACTAGGCCGGTGGGACCCGCCGGCCGTTGACGTCACGGAAAAAGAATTGGCGACGGCAAGCGCAGCCTGGCAGGCCTGGCGATCGCCCACGCCGGTTGCCTGCTTCGATTTGCTGAGAACCGACTTGACCGCGTTGCCATTGCTCGAAGGGGTCTTGGTCGATCTGCTCGAAGAGCTACCATCGGCATCGACCGGGCTCGGCGCCAGCGAAATGCGGATGCTGCAGATGATTGCGAGGGGATATTCACGTACCAGCTCGCTTTTCTATTTCCGGGAACTTCGCCACACAGATGTATTTGGCGAATTCGCACTCGGCAATTTGCTTGAAGGACTTGCGCACGCTCCGATGCCGGCCGCGACAGGCCTCGACGATATTTTGCGCACGACCAGACGAGATAATTACAAGGCCCGGGATGAGGCTTACAAGCGAAGTCGGCTTTCGCTGACCGAATTCGGCAAGGCGATCGTTGCCCACGAGGAAGATTTTTCGCGACATAATCCAATCGACCGCTGGTGGGGCGGCACGCACCTGACCAACGATAACCTTTGGCGCTGGAATCCGGCGCTGATCAAGCCCTCCCGCAGACCGTCCGAACGAAGCGTGCCATGACGCGTCTGATTCTGACGGCGGATTCCTCAAGCGCGGGCGGCGTTATGTCGGCTGGTCACGCCGATCTGGCTGTTCCCATCGAGCTTCGCATGGTCTGGGGACCGCCGCGTTCCGACGCGGAGCTTGCAGCATTTCTCGCGCCACGAACGAGCCAGGAGCGGGACTCACACTGGCTCGACTCGATGCCGCCGCACCGCCTACAAAAACTCGGGATGAACGATCTGGGATTGATCGAGGCTTGCGAACGTTGTGAAACCGTCGAGCTCTGGATGGGCACGGAGCCGAACGCCCAGCTGGTCCTGATCTGGCTGCTCGATCATCTCGGCCCGCTGGCTAAACGCCTTGGCATCAACCTGCGACACATCGATGCCTCTGTCGGCCAGACAGAACCGGCGCGCCTTGCCGAAATGAAATTTTTGGGCGTTGCGATCAATGACCATCATCTCGAGGTCGCAAGCATAGCGTGGCAGGCTTTTCGGGCGCCAACGCCGCACGCATGGTTCGACCTGCTGGCGAAGGATCTCAGCGTCCTGCCGCAGCTTCGGCGCTGCGTTCTGGAAATGCTCGAAGAGCTGCCGGAGGCGACAACCGGCCTGGGCGCTTCGGAAATGCGCATTCTGGAGTTGATCTCGGCCGGTTATGTGCAGCCGTTCGACGTATTTCCTCACTATCGGGAACGCTTTCAGCGGCGCGTGTTCGGCTATTGGGAAGCCGGTGCTCTCCTGGAAGGGCTCGCGCTTGCCCCGGTGCCTGCTGTTTCGGGCCTCGCGGAGTGGCCGTTCTCGCTTGAGATGCACGACGAGCATGAGCGCCTCGCGCGGTACAAAGAAAGCCGGCTGTCGCTCACCCCGCTCGGCAAGGCCATCCTGGCGGGCGCGGAAGATTTCAGCCGGCATAACCCGGTCGATCGCTGGTGGGGCGGCACGCACTTGACCAATGACCGGCTGTGGCGCTGGGACCCCGTCCTGCTCGTGCCGTAGCGGCCGCAAAACTGTAGGATGGGTAGAGCGAAGCGAAACCCATCATCGTGCCGCGCCGGCGGTGCAAACCGAGATGGGTATCGCTTCCGCCTTCGCTCGCTGAGCTGAGGCAATGACGGGTATCGCTTCGCTCCACCCATCCTAGGAGGGCGTCACTCCGCGGCTTGCGCGTAGTCCGCGACCGGCGGGCACGAGCACACGAGATTGCGGTCGCCATAGACGTTGTCGACCCGCCCGACCGGGCTCCAATATTTGTCGGTGCGCGAGACGCCGTCGGGGAAACAACCCGTGGCGCGGCTGTAGGGACGATTCCACGCATCATCGACAATGTCGTGCACGGTGTGCGGGGCGCGGCGGAGCGGCGAGGCTTCGACTTTCCAGCGGCCGATCTCGATCTCCGTGATCTCGCTTCGGATCGCGATCATGGCATCGCAGAAGCGGTCCAGCTCCGCCTTCGATTCCGACTCTGTCGGCTCGATCATCAGCGTGCCCGCGACCGGGAAACTCATGGTCGGCGCGTGGAAGCCGTAGTCGATCAGGCGCTTTGCAATGTCATCGACGGTAACGCCGCTGGTCGCCTTCAACGGGCGCGGATCGACGATGCATTCATGCGCGACGCGGCCTTTGGCGTTCCGGTACAACACCGGGAAATGCGGATCGAGGCGGTTCGCAATGTAGTTGGCGTTCAGGATCGCGACCTCGGTGGCGCGCGCGAGGCCTTCGCCGGACATCATCAGGATGTAGATGTAGGAGATCGTCAGGATCGACGCCGAGCCGAACGGCGCCGCCGACACTGGCCCTACGGCATGCGCCGCCGCGCCGTCGATTGCGGGATGACCCGGCAGGTAAGGGGCGAGATGCGCCTTCACGCCGATCGGGCCCATGCCCGGGCCGCCGCCGCCATGCGGAATGCAGAACGTCTTGTGCAGGTTGAGGTGCGAGACGTCGGCGCCGTAATCGCCGGGCCGGGCGAGGCCGACCTGCGCATTCATGTTGGCGCCATCGAGATAGACCTGGCCGCCATGCTCGTGAACGATGTCGCAGATCTCGGTGATGTGCTCCTCGAACACGCCATGCGTCGAGGGATAGGTGATCATTACCGCGGCGAGATTCTTCGAATGCTTCTCCGCCTTGGCGCGGAGGTCGTCGACATCGACATCGCCGCGCGCGTCACAGGCAGTTACCACCACTTCCATGCCGGCCATATGGGCGGAGGCTGGGTTGGTGCCATGCGCGGAGGAGGGGATCAGGCACACCTTGCGCTGCGGCTCGCCGCGCGCCGCATGATAGGCGCGGATCGCGAGCAGCCCGGCATATTCTCCTTGCGCGCCGGAATTCGGCTGCAGCGAGATCGCGTCATAACCGGTGATATCGCACAGCCATTTTTCGAGCCGCTTGAACAGCGCGTGATAGCCGGCCGCCTGTTCGCGCGGCGCGAACGGATGCAGCGAGCCGAATTCCGGCCACGTCAGCGGGATCATCTCCGTGGTCGCGTTCAGCTTCATGGTGCAGGAGCCGAGCGGGATCATCGCGCGGTCGAGCGCGAGGTCGCGATCACTGAGCTTGCGCATGTAGCGGAGCAACTCGGTCTCGGAGCGGTGCGTGTGGAATACGGGATGGGTAAGGAAGGCGCTGTCGCGCTTCAGCTCGATCGGCAGCGTCTCGCGCGCCGTGACCTCGACGTCCGCATAGGACAGCTTGCCGCCGAAGGCGCGCCACACCGCCTCAATGGTCGCAGGCGTCGTGGTCTCGTCGACGGCGATACCGAGCGTACCGTCGCCGATCCGCAGGTTGATCTTTTCCGCGAGCGCGCGGGCAACGATTTCGCTCTGCTTGCCGGCCGTGGCAACGGTGATCGTATCGAAGAATGCCGGCGAGGCCGGCGCAAAACCGAGCTTTGCAAGCCCCGCGGCCAGTACGACTGCGCGGCGGTGCACGGTGCGCGCAATATGCGTCAGCCCTTCGGGGCCGTGATAGACCGCGTACATCGAGGCGATCACCGCGAGCAGCACCTGCGCGGTGCAGATGTTGGAGGTGGCCTTTTCGCGGCGGATGTGCTGCTCGCGAGTCTGCAGCGCCAGCCGATAGGCCGGCGCGCCTCGCGAATCCACCGACAGGCCTACAATGCGGCCGGGCAGCGAGCGCTTCAGGGCGTCGCGCACCGATATATAGGCCGCGTGCGGGCCGCCATAGCCCATCGGCACGCCAAAGCGCTGCGCCGATCCAACAGCGATATCGGCGCCGAGCTCGCCGGGAGAAGCGATCAGCGTGAGTGCCAGCAGATCGGCCGCCATGATCGCGAGCGCGCCCTTGGCGCGTAGCGCCGCGATCGCCGGCCGGAGGTCGCGCACCGCGCCTGACGTTCCCGGATACTGCAAGAGGCCGCCGAACACGTCGGCGCCTTCGAGATCGGTGAGGGGATCGCCGACGATCACCTTCCAGCCGAGCGGCTCGGCGCGGGTGCGCAGCACCGCCAGGGTCTGCGGATGCACTTCGACATCGACGAAGAACGACTTTGTCTTGACCTGCGAGGCGCGCTCGGCGAGCGCCATGGCTTCCGCCGCGGCGGTGCCTTCGTCGAGCAGCGAGGCGTTGGCGACATCGAGACCGGTGAGGTCGCAGATCATGGTCTGGAAGTTGAACAGCGCTTCCAGCCGGCCCTGGCTGATCTCCGGCTGATACGGCGTATAGGCCGTGTACCAGGCCGGGTTCTCCAGGATGTTGCGCTGGATCACCGCAGGCAGGATGGTGCCGGAATAGCCTTGGCCGATCAGCGAGGTGAATACCTCATTCTGCGCGGCAAGCTCGCGCATATGCGAAAGCGCCTCGGTTTCGCTCAGCGCCGGGCCGAGATCGAGCGGCGCTTTCTGCCGGATCGAGGACGGCAGCGTCTGGCTCATCAATTCGCCAAGGCTGTTCGCGCCGACAACATCCAGCATCGCACTGATGTCGCGGGGCGAGGGGCCGATATGGCGGCGCACGAAATCGGTGGCGGCCTCAGCGGTGGTTTTCAGCGGCGCGTTCATAAGTGTTTCCTCAATATTGCTCGTCATTCCCGCACTCCTCGTCATGCCCCGCGAAGGCGGGGCATCCAGTACGCCGGGAATTCAGCGATTGAGCCGAAAGGCCGCGGCGTACTGGGTCGCCCGGTCAAGCCGGGCGACGACAGTGAATATGTGGTGGCGGAGTGCTTCATCACTTCACGCCGTATGGGCCTTGTAGGCGGCTTCATCCATCAGGCCGCCGAGTTCGCTCTTGTCTGCGATCTTCAGCTTGAAGAACCAGGCCTTGCCGCAGGCGTCGGAATTGACCAGCGCGGGTTCGGCGGCGAGCGCCTCGTTGACTTCGACCACTTCGCCGGAGATCGGCGCGTAGACGTCGGACGCGGCCTTCACCGATTCCACCACGGCAGCGGCTTCGGCCTTCTTCAGCGTGCGGCCGACCTTGGGCAATTCGACGAACACGACGTCGCCGAGCTGCGATTGCGCATAATCCGTGACCCCGATGGTGGCGACATCGCCCTCGATGCGGATCCATTCGTGGTCGGATGTGAATAGCGTCGTCATGAGACGTCCTCTGAATTAGCGTTTGCAGAATTAGCGTTTGTAAGTGTTGGGAACGAAGGGCATGGCAGCGACCTGCAGCGGCAGGCGCTGGCCGCGCACTTCGGCGAAAACCTGCGTGCCGATGGCGCAGAGAGATGTCGGCAGATAGCCCATCGCAACAGGCGCATTGAGGCTCGGGCCGAAGCCGCCGGAAGTGACGCGGCCGACGGCCTCGCTGGAAGCCGCATCCGCAAATAGCAGCGCGCCCTCGCGCACCGGCGCGCGGCCCAGGGCGAGCAGGCCGACACGGCGGCGCGCTGCGCCTTTCTCGAACTGTGTGAGAATTTTCTCCGCGCCCGGAAATCCGCCGGCGCGGGCGCCGCCGCTGCGGCGGCTCTTCTGCACCGACCATTCCAGCGCGCCCTCGACCGGCGTCGTCGTGGTGTCGATGTCATGGCCATAGAGGCAGAGGCCGGCCTCCAGCCGCAGGCTGTCGCGCGCGCCGAGCCCGATCGGCAGCACGTCAGGGTTTTGCAGAAGCATCGTCACCAGCGCCTCGGCCTGTGCGGCCGGCACCGAAATCTCAAACCCGTCCTCGCCAGTATAGCCGGAGCGCGAGACGAAGCAGTCGAAACCGGCGACCTTGCGCGGGCCGCTATCCATGAACTTCGTTGCGGTGACGTCGGCGCCAAGTCTTGCCAGCGCCGTTTCCGCCTTCGGCCCCTGCAGCGCGATCAGCGCGCGATCGCCAAGCGAATCGATGATGCAGTCATCGGAGAGATGCGCGCGCAAGTGCGCCTCGTCCTCGGCCTTGCAGGCGGCGTTGACGACCAGGAACAGATGATCGCCGAAATTCGCCACCATCAGATCGTCGAGAATGCCGCCGTCTTCATTGGTGAACTGGGCGTAACGCTGCCGCCCCGGCGCAACCGCCACAATGTCCTGCGGCACCAGCCGCTCCAGCGCCAGCACGGCATCTTCGACCCGGCCGGATTTCGGGCGCAGCGCAAGTTGGCCCATGTGCGAGACGTCGAAGAGCCCGGCGGCGCTGCGGGTATGCAGATGCTCCTTCAGCACGCCGGCCGGGAATTGCACCGGCATCTCGTAGCCCGCGAAGGGAACCATCTTGCCGCCACGCGCGACATGGAGCCCGTGCAGTGGGGTGCGTTTTAGGGGAGATTCGCGTGCCAGCATCGTCAAGGCCCTCATGGGTTCCGGAGACCAGCCTCCAAGAACCCAAAGAAAGCCCCATCTGTCGCTGTGCCTGAGAGTATTATCCCGTCGGCGGACACCCTGGGCGCATGCCGCCCGGCGTCTCTTTCCAGATGCTATTTCGTCACTCGGTCCGTTTGCCTGAGAGTTTCCGGGGCGGTTGCTCCTTCGGCGCCGGCGCTGAAGCCGATCTCTCCCGACGTGACGTCTGAATAGATATGAGGGAAACACAGGCTTGCCAAGCCTGTCAACGCGGCCGCGGCATTATCAACGGGACTTGCGTGCCCATCTTGTGTGCTGCGGCAAGCCTATGATCCGCCTGCACAGTTTCTGGACAGCGCTGGCTGCAATGTCTAAAAGCGTTCCGCCGGAAGACTTAAGGTTATTTCCGACCTGACCCGGCCCTTTTTCCGATTGGAATGAACATGAGCGGCGTTAAGACGAACATGAGCGGCGTCAACGAGATCAGGTCGAAATTCCTGGATTTCTTTGCGGAGAACGGTCACGAGGCCGTGGCCTCGTCGCCGCTGGTGCCGCGCAACGATCCGACCTTGATGTTCACCAACGCCGGCATGGTGCAGTTCAAGAACGTCTTCACCGGCGTCGAGAAGCGGGCGTATCAGCGCGCCACCACCTCGCAGAAATGCGTGCGCGCCGGCGGCAAGCACAACGACCTCGACAATGTCGGCTATACCGCGCGCCATCTCACCTTCTTCGAGATGCTCGGCAACTTCTCGTTCGGCGATTATTTCAAGGAGCGCGCGATCGAGCTCGCCTGGAACCTGATCACGAAGGAATTCGGGCTGAAGAAGGACAAGCTGCTCGTCACGGTCTACCACACCGACGACGAGGCGGCCGGCTTCTGGAAGAAGGTCGCCGGCTTCTCCGACGATCGCATCATCCGCATCCCGACCTCGGACAATTTCTGGGCCATGGGCGACACGGGACCTTGCGGTCCCTGTTCGGAAATCTTCATCGATCGCGGCGAGCACATCTGGGGCGGCCCTCCCGGTAGCCCCGAGGAGGATGGTGACCGCTTCCTCGAATTCTGGAACCTCGTCTTCATGCAGTTCGAGCAGGTGACGCCCGAGCAGCGTGTGCCGCTGCCGCGCCCCTCGATCGACACCGGGATGGGGCTGGAGCGCATGGCCTGCATCCTGCAGGGCGTCGACAGCGTGTTCGAGACCGACCTGTTCCGTAACCTGATCGAGGCGACCGCGTCGGCGCTCGGCACCGGACCGGAGGAGAAGACCGCCGCCTCGTTCCGGGTCATCGCGGACCACTTACGCTCCTCGGCCTTCCTGATCGCCGACGGCGTGCTGCCCTCGAACGAAGGCCGCGGCTATGTGCTGCGCCGGATCATGCGCCGCGCGATGCGCCACGCACAGCTGCTCGGTGCGCGCGAGCCCTTGATGCACCGCCTGGTCTGGGCGCTGGTGCGCGAGATGGGCCAGGCCTATCCCGACCTCGTCCGCGCCGAAAAGCTGATCGAGGAGACGCTGCGGCTGGAAGAGACCCGCTTCCGGAAAACGCTGGCGCGCGGTCTTGCCATTCTCGACGAGAAGAGCGCCGGCCTGAAAAAGGGCGACATGTTCGACGGCGATACGGCGTTTACGCTGTACGACACCTATGGCTTCCCGCTCGACCTGACGCAGGACGCGCTGAAGTCGCGCGGCATCAGCGTAGACCAGGCCGCGTTCACGGACGCGATGGAGCGGCAGCGCGAGAAGGCGCGCGCCTCATGGGCAGGCTCGGGTGAATCAGCGGATGAATCGGTCTGGTTCCCCTTGCGCGAAAAACTCGGCGCGACCGAATTCCTTGGCTACGACACCGAGAGCGCCGAGGGCGTGGTGACGGCGCTGGTCAAGGACGGCAAGGAGATCGACAGCCTCAAAGCCGGCGAGGCCGGCTCGATCGTGCTGAACCAGACCCCGTTCTATGCGGAGTCCGGTGGCCAGGTCGGCGACACCGGCGTGCTGACCGGCGAGGGCGGTATCAAATTCCGTGTGACCGAGACGCAGAAGAAGGCCGGCGATCTCTTCGTCCATACCGGCACGGTGGAGCAGGGTACCCTGAAGGCCGGCACCGCGTTGCAGCTCGAAGTAGATCACGCGCGCCGTTCGTCGATCCGCGCCCATCATTCGGCAACGCATCTGTTGCACGAGGCGCTGCGGCAGGTGCTCGGCGATCACATCGCCCAGCGCGGCTCGCTGGTCGCGCCGGATCGCCTGCGCTTCGACTTCGTGCACCCGAAGCCGATCACGCCGGAAGAGCTCGCCCGCGTCGAGGACATCGCCAACGACGTCGTGCTTGAAAATGACGAGGTCACCACCCGTATCATGGCGGTGGATGACGCCCGCGAGGCCGGCGCCCGCGCGCTGTTCGGCGAAAAATATGGCGACGAGGTCCGCGTGGTCTCGATGGGCAAGGGCCCGCGCGAGCACGGCACGAACGCGCTCGGCTGGTCGGTCGAGCTGTGCGGCGGCACCCATGTTCGCCGCACCGGCGACATCGGCCTGATCTCGGTGATCAGCGAAGGCGCCGTCGCCTCCGGCGTGCGCCGCATCGAGGCGTTGACCGGCCGTCACGCCCGCAAGCATGCTAACGACACCATTGCGCTGGCGAAGACGGCGGCATCTGAACTGCGCACCTCGATTGAAGATGTGCCGGCGCGCATCGCGGCGCTGATGGAAGAGCGCAAGAAGCTGGAGCGTGATCTCTCTGACGTCCGCAAGAAGCTCGCAATGGGCGGCGGCGCCTCCGCCGGCAACGGCGCAGGCGGCGTTCGCGAGGTCGGCAACGTGAAGCTGCTGGCCCGCGCGGTCGAAGGCGTCGAGACCAAGGATCTGAAGAGCCTGGTCGATGACGGCAAGAAGCAGATCGGCTCCGGCGTCGTCGCGATCGTCGGCGTCACAGGAGACGGGAAGGCCGGCATCGTGGTCGGCGTCACCGCCGATCTCACGGCGCGATTCAACGCGGTCGAACTGGTGCGCAAGGGCTCCGAAGTGCTCGGCGGCAAGGGCGGCGGCGGCCGGCCCGACATGGCACAGGCCGGCGGCCCCGACGGGGCCAAGGCGAGCGCGGCGTTGTCAGCGATCGAGCAGGCGATGGCTGGGGCTTAGGCGTAGGCAAGCCTAGCGATCGCCAGCACCGTAGTGGCAATGCAATGGCTGATTGGCCAGCCGCCGAGCAGATGTGATCGTCGGCGCCATGCATCGCGCCAACAGAACGGCCCGAAGAAATTGAGGCGTCTCGACGTCGGGCCTCAGGCAGGACATCTGCCAAACGGTCGAACCATAGTCCTGCGCCGGATACCGCCACTCTCCTGCGCTCAGACGATCATGTTACCGCGCGACGCTGTGCCGCTTCTTCGTTCTAGCGCCGCTGGAACTTAGAGGGCCGGGAAAGGTTGGCAGCTCGCCAATTGAACCTCAGTCCTGGAAGGTGACGATGATCCGCCCGGTATGCGCCGCCCTGGCGCTCACCTGTCTATCTGCGCCGGCATTTGCCGAATCCTGTATTGCTTCTCGCTATGGCTACAATGGTGGCCGAACCGCATCGGGGGAGCGGATGAATCCAAATGAGATGACTGCAGCGCATCGCGCTAGACCATTCGGCTCCCACGTCACGGTCATCTCACATTCCAACGGGCGAAGCGTCACCGTCCGGATAAATGATCGTGGCCCGTTCGTGAAGGGACGGTGCATAGACCTGTCAAGTGGGGCCGCGCGTGTACTCGGCTTCGCCGGGGTTACCAAGGTCTCTCTTCGCTGAGATAGATCAGTCCGAGTGCGAAGCTGCGTCGTGCTTTGATCGTCGTCGTTTGGAGCGAACGACGCGCGACCCAATGCGGACGCTACGTTGTGATAGTGCGGTGCACCGTTCTTGACCTGTCGCTGGCAATTCGGCGTCAGGGCGAGCATAGTTGCAGCGTCACAATTCCGGATAGGTTCATCGGCGTTGATGACGTGCATTCTCGCGGTCAGCGCCGGTGATCTGCGGTTCGGACAACCGGAGTCCCGCCATGTCTGTCACGGCTTCCAGCGAAACACACGGCCAGCACACCTTCAATTCTGCCGAAATGGGCGCCATCGCTCATCTCTACCGGGGCGAAGTCTACCGTTCGACAATCTGGAGAACGCGGCTCGACAACACGACCAACTGGGCGATCGTCACAATGGGCATCGCGCTGTCGACGACCTTTTCGAGTCCGGAGGCCTCGCCGCTGCCACTCCTGCTCGTAGGCCTACTCATCGCCGTGTTTCTCGGCATGGAGGCGCGGCGCTATCGCTACTTCAATGTGTGGCGCGCCCGAGCCCGATGGATGGAGACGAATTTCTACGCGCCGATATTCACCCGTGAGGCCCGCGACGATAGCTGGCAGGTGATACTCGGGCGCGACTACACCGCGCCCCGCCATCACATTTCGTTTGCCCGCGCGGCGGGACGGCGGCTGCGTCGTAACTACGTCTGGATTCTCGCCGTCCAGGTGATTGCCTATTACGGCAAGATAGCGATCCACCCGACGCCTGTATCAACCCTGGCGGAATTTGTCGATCGCGCCGCGGTCGGGCCGATCCCCGGCTGGATCGTTCTGATGATCGGCTTTGCCTACAATTTCGGCTGGCTGGCGTTCGCGCTCGGCACGATGTGGCTCGACCAACGCGAGCACGGCGGCGACAAGGTGGCGATGGGCTAGCGATAGCAGCTTGGAGCAGGGTGGGCTCAAGCGGCACGAGCAACGGCGTATAGGGACTTGGTACGGAACCGCAGCGCGCAGCAATCGCCTGTCGCAGCCGCACCAACGCGATCAAAACGTCCTTGTGCACGGTACTAGGTGCATCGCCATCGTTTGTTGGGTGACAGGCCCTCTCGCGCCACCACGAACGAGCGCATCGGAAATGCGGTACGCTCGAATTAAACAGTCTCTGAACCGCGCGTTTCGGCCGCGTTCATATCAACCCGTTTAATGTCTCCACCTAGGTTGTGAGCCCATGAACGTAGTTCTCAACCGCGCAACCGACTTCTGCGCGGCTGAGTAATCTACACAGGGGACACACTCAAAATGGAGGAGACATCATGAAGAAGTTTCTTATTTCGGCTGCAGCCGCAGCAATCATGACCAGCGCCGCCTACGCTCAGACGGAGTTTTATGTCGTGCAAGATACCTCCACGAAGAAATGCACCATCGTGGACAAGAAACCGACGACCACCACCACTGTGGTTGTTGGCGACGGCAAGGTGTTCAAGTCGCGCACCGCAGCTGAAACGGAAATGAAGACCATGAAGGTCTGCGCCAACTAAGGCTGACGGCGGCGAGAAGCGATGACGCCTGCTCCGTCCGCCCCCATCGAAAACTGAGAGGTCGCCGAAGCGGCCTCTCCATTCACCGGCACATAGCAACAAGGGGACCAGACGATGTCGAAAGCAATGCGCAAATATGTATTCGGCGCTGCAGCGGCAGCTGCGCTTTTCGTATTTCCCATCTCGGCCTTCTCCCAATCCATTGAGTTTGGACCGGGAGGCGTCCGGGTGTACGGCGGTCGAGGAGGGCAATGCGAGCAATTGCGGCGTGCTTGTGAAAACAAGGACGCGCTAGGGGAGCGCGGCGAAGGAAATTGCCGCAGATACCGGGAGGCCTGCGGACGACCGGTTCGCAGGGATGTGTGCGCCGAATTGAGACAAGCCTGCCTTTACAAGGACGAGCTGGGCGAACGCGGCCAAGGAAACTGCCGTCGGTATCGCGAGACTTGTAGAGGTATCTTCTAAAGGTCGCTAATTTTGCAGCGTTGGAGTGGTCCGGCATCGCCCGGACAGCTGTCATCCCCGAAGGCCGCCTCGGTTGGCGGCCTTCGCGCTAGGCGTTCCGGCCATGACGAAGAAAGGGTTCAGCGCCTGCGCAGGAACACGTAGTCGGCCGAGTAAGGCACGTTGCGAAAGCTGCCCGCGTTGTCGCAGGCGCCTTCGAGCTTGCCGCCGACCGTATTGATCCGCTGCACCGTGGTGACGCCGGAGAGAATGCCGGTGCCGCGCCCTGCCGTCACGGTCAGCTTCAGCAAGGGAATGTCGTTCGCGCTCGCGCCGGGCGCGTTGCCTACGGCCTTGCCGACCACGGCGCTGGAATCGATGTGCTCCCAGCTCGGCCCCGCATAGTGCCGGCCGACCGTCTTGCCGTCGAGCAAGAGCGTTGCGATCGGCTCGCGGAATGCCCAGGCGAGCTTGCCCTCGGAGCTCGCCTTGCATTCATAGATCTGCGCGCCCTCCGCGTGCAGGGTGAGGACGACGGTTTCGCCTGATGCGGCAATGGCCTCGGGGAGAGGGGTTTGCGCGGAGGCGGGCGAGGCGGCTAGACAGAAAACCGGGAGCGCGATCTTCTTAAGCAACGACATGGTGGGTCTCCGTCGTTGGCATTGTCGTCATTGCGAGAAGCGAAGCGACGAAGCAATCCATTTTCCGCTCGGGGACCTATGGATTGCTTCGCTGCGCCCGCAATGACGCGGATAGAACTTCGCGAAATCGCGAAGGCGGCTTATGCCGCCATCGCCTTCTCCAGATTGGCCGCGACCTTGTCGAGGAAGCCGGTCGTGGACAGCCAGCGCTGATCAGCGCCGACCAGGAGCGCGAGGTCCTTGGTCATGTAGCCTTCCTCGACGGTCTGCACGCAGACCTTTTCCAGCGTCTCGGCGAATTTTGCGAGCTGCGGGTTGTTGTCGAGCTTGGCGCGGTGGGCGAGGCCCCTCGTCCAGGCGAAGATCGACGCGATCGAGTTGGTCGAGGTCTCCTTGCCCTTCTGGTGCTCGCGGTAGTGGCGAGTCACCGTGCCGTGCGCGGCTTCGGCTTCGACGGTCTTGCCGTCGGGCGTCAGCAGCACCGAGGTCATCAGGCCGAGCGAGCCGTATCCCTGCGCCACCGTGTCCGACTGCACGTCGCCGTCGTAATTCTTGCAGGCCCAGACATAGCCGCCTGACCACTTCAGCGCGGAAGCCACCATGTCGTCGATCAGGCGGTGTTCGTAAGTGAGCCGCTTGGCCTCGAACTCCTTCTTGAACTCGCGGTCGTAGACATCCTGGAAGATGTCCTTGAAGCGGCCGTCGTAGACCTTGAGGATGGTGTTCTTGGTCGAGAGATAGACCGGATAGTTCCGCATCAGGCCGTAGTTGAAGGAGGCGCGGGCGAAGTCGATGATGGAGTCATCGAGGTTGTACATTTCCATCGCGACGCCGGGACCCGGGGTCTTGAACACTTCCTTCTCGATGACGGTGCCGTCCTCGCCGACGAATTTCAGGGTCAGCGTGCCCTTGCCGGGGAACTTGATGTCGGTGGCGCGGTACTGGTCGCCATAGGCGTGGCGGCCGATGATGATCGGCTTGGTCCAGCCGGGAACCAGGCGCGGCACGTTCTTGCAGATGATCGGCTCGCGGAAGATCACGCCGCCGAGGATGTTGCGGATGGTGCCGTTCGGCGACTTCCACATCTCCTTCAGGCCGAACTCCTTCACCCGGGCCTCATCAGGGGTGATGGTGGCGCATTTGACGCCGACGCCGACCTTCTTGATCGCGTTGGCGGCATCGATCGTGACCTGGTCGTTGGTCTGGTCGCGGTACTCCATTCCGAGGTCAAAATAGAGCAGTTCGACATCCAGGAACGGGTTGATCAGCTTGTCCTTGATGTACTGCCAGATGATCCGGGTCATCTCGTCGCCATCGAGTTCGACGACGGGGTTGGTCACCTTGATTTTTGCCATGACGGAAGGGGCCTTTTCGGAAAAACCGCTGATACGGGCGGGGTGGATGATTATAGGCGGGCCTATAGCACCGCAGCCCGGCCGGCGGAAGCCAAGCCGTTATGCACTTTCAGCCCATTATCGCGGTTAGAACGCCGCCTGGGTGGCCGTCCCCGCCACCACGTACCAGGTCACGAACAGGCCGCAGATCAGGGCGCCCGGCAGGCTGGAGCCGGTCCGCCGCCAGGTGAAGGTCGCGATCACTGCGCAGATGGCGAGCAGGGGTATGAACTGGATGGCGACGATGGTCGAGAGCGGCACGAAACCGGGATCGGGCAGCGGGTTGAACAGCTTTCCAGTCAGCCAGAGGATGAGGTACTGCCCGCCCACCAGCACGATGAAGCCGAGCGTTAGCGCCAGGATATTGGTCAGATAGAGCGCGGCCCGGGGAGCGGCCATGGTCGAGAAATTGCGGTGCAGGACATGCTGCGCGATCACGAAAAACGCCGTGAATGGCACGAGATAGATCAGGAAGATCAAAAACTGCTTCGCGCTCATCAGCTTGACGGCGACGATCCAGAACCGGAAGTCGATCT
The DNA here is from genome assembly GCF_020329435.1 of Bradyrhizobium hereditatis. Classification (GTDB taxonomy): domain Bacteria; phylum Pseudomonadota; class Alphaproteobacteria; order Rhizobiales; family Xanthobacteraceae; genus Bradyrhizobium; species Bradyrhizobium hereditatis. Next base: position 24,934 of record NZ_JAGKJK010000016.1, read on the forward strand.
TGAAGGCGAGGTCGGAAAGCCAGAGCGCGGCATAGCCGATCGCGATGGTAGCAATCGCGATCACAACCGACGGCAGGACGATGCCGGTGCGGCTGGCTCGCTTCGGCGCGAACCGCATCAAAACAAGCGCGATCAGGCCGTTGATGACGGCCCAGACCAGGATCTGGTTGGTGATGCCCTGCGGCAGGACAGCCGAGGGCTTTAGGAACGTGCCGCCCAGCGCGAATGCCGGATAATAAGTCAGCGCTGGGATGAAGGCCGACAGGATGAAGGCCGCGGTCCAGCGGCGGCCGCTGGCTGCGATATGCTCGGGCATGGTGCCGTCGGCGATCTTGGGCAGCCGCAGGTGGGAATACATCGGCGCCTCCAGCAGCGCGTCGAACGCGCCGATCAAGAGCACCACAAAGCCGATCAGCGCGATCAGCGTGCCGAGCTCCTTGCGGAACCAGATCTGGTCGTCGACCGGGCGGGGCGTGCCGCCCTGCAGGGTCTTGGCGAACCAGTCGAGGCTGTAGCCGATCGCCTGATGCGAAATGTGCTCGGCCGGATGGGTGATGGCGGGGGTGTGGAGCACCCGGGCCGTGCCTTGGGCGATGTCGCCATAGACCTTGCCAGGCACCACCGGGCCTTGCGTTCCGAACAGGGCCCACAGTTTCGGGCTCTGCGTGACGTCACGCGCCTTGTCGACGTCCCACATCAGGGTCGAGAACTCCTCGTACTGCGCGAACACCAGCGCCAAGTTGCGGGGCCAGTTCGGTGTGCCCTCGGCGGCGAACGGCTTGCCGGTGGAGGAGCCCTCCAGCACGATCGATTTGTAATCGTTCGGCATGGCGGTCGCGGCCGCCAGCACGGTCCAGCCGCCCATCGAGTGGCCCTCGAGCCCAATATTGCTCTTGTCGACGATTTCGAGGGTGCGCAGATAGGCGAGCCCATCGGGGCCGCCAAAACCGTTCGCGAAGGCGGGCGGGTCGCTATAGCCGTGGCCGGTCTGGTCGAGCGCCAGCACCACATAGCCGCGACGGGCGAATTCAATGGCGAAGCCGTCCTGGGTCTCGCGCGAATTGATGTAACCATGAACGGCGAGAATGCCGGGGGCGGGGATCTGGGGCGTCGCGTTCCGCGGGACGTAGAGCAGCCCGCTCATCGTGTTGCCCTTGGCGCCCTTGAAGCGGACGTCCTCGATCCGGATGCCGCCGGCCGTCTGGGTGAAGTGGGCGAGCAGGCCGCCCGCCAGGATCAGGAGTACGCCCACAATCGCCAACGACCACCTGCCGCGCATGGACGCCTCCCCAAAATTCCCTCACCGTTGAACTCGGCTTTCGGGCTGGTTTGCAGCTTCGCTTTGTTTGTGATTGTTAGCCTATTCGAAAGTCTAATGCGCGCAAGCAATGTTCGCGCAGCGCTCCATTGACGCTTTGAGCGAGCAAGCGGAAACGCTACTAAGCCGGCACTCGGACTGGAGAATTCCGGCCGGCTCCCGGTTTGGATGGCGCGCGGCTGAGCGCGGTGCGTTCGGAATCTTCAGACGCTAGATCAACGCGGCAAGCTAAATCAGAAAGTGAAACTAAGAAATGTCCGGCACCGATAAATCCAAAACTGGTTTGGACTTAGCTGGACCTGTTGTGATCCTCGTCGAGCCGCAGCTCGGCGAGAATATCGGCATGGCCGCGCGCGCCATGGGCAATTTCGCGCTGTCGCGCCTGCGCATCGTCAATCCGCGCGATGGCTGGCCAAACATCGCGGCGCAGCGGGCGGCGGCTGGCGCCGACCACATTCTGGAGCGCGCTGAACTGTTCGATACCGTCGAGCAGGCGGTCGCTGATCTCACGCTGCTGTTTGCCACCACAGCCCGCGCCCACGACCAGGCCAAGCCGGTGGTCGGTCCGGAACAGGCGGCGAGCGAGATCGTCGCGCATGCTGGCGGGGGTGGCGGGGCCGGTATCCTGTTCGGTCGGGAACGCTGGGGACTGCAGAACGAGGAGGTCGCGCTCGCCAACCGGATCATCACCTTTCCGGTCAATCCGGGCTTTGCCTCGCTCAACCTGGCGCAGGCAGTGCTGCTGGTGGGCTATGAGTGGTTCAAGCATGCGACCGGCGGCGAGCTGCCGTTTGCGATGCCGGAACGCTCCGAGCCGGCCTCGCAGCACCAGATGCAGGCCTTCTTCGACAATCTGGTACGGGAACTCGACAAGGTCGAATTCCTCCGCCCGCGGGAGAAGCGGGACACCATGCTGGTCAACCTGCGCAATATCTTCACCCGGATGAATCCGAGCAAGCAGGACATGCACACGTTGCACGGCGTGGTGATGGCGATTGCGGAAGGACGCAAGGGACCGGCCAAGGGCGGCGTGCTCGACGGCGAGCAGGCGACACGGCTGCGCGCACTGCTCGCCGAACACGGGCAGGGGCCGGCGGCGCCCGGCGACAGTTCCACCGTGCGCGGGCTCGCCCGGCTGCTCCGCCGCAACCCGACGGATGCGGAACGGATCCTGTGGCAGGCGCTAACCCGCGATCGTCGCTTCGCCGGCCAGTTCAAGCGGCAGACCCCGGTCGGGCGTCACATCCCCGATTTCGTCTCGTTCGTGCATCGTCTCGCGATCGAACTGGTCAATCCGAACGAGTCGGAGGCCATCGCTGCCGACCGCGCCACCCGGAAGGCATGGCTGGAAGCGCGCGATTACCGCGTGATCGAGATGCGAGTCGCTGATGTCGAGCGTGATCTGGCAACGGAACTGGCGCGGCTCGAGGCGCATCTACGTGAACGCGGCTAGCTTGCCGCTCCCTGTCCGTCGCCGCACAAACGGAGTAAGCTTGGCCTACTGGGACAGCACGTCGCAAGACACCGCGATCTAATCCCGCTCGCATCGTCGAGCATTTGAAGCCTCAAGGAGCATTTCAAGCGGCTGCAGTCCGATCGAAAACGCAAAAGGAGGTGTGCGATGGCGACATCTGACTGGCGTCTCGAAGGCGAATGGATCAAGAACTGTAACTGCGCATTCGGTTGTCCGTGCGATTTTAATGCCCTGCCGACGGAAGGGTACTGCAAGGGCATGGTCGGCATGCGGATCACCAAAGGGCATTTCCAAGATACCAAGCTCGACGGCTTGATGTTCGCCGTCACCGTTGATTTTCCCGGCGCGCTGCACGAGGGCAACGGTCAGATACAACCGATCATCGATGAGCGCGCGACGGCGGAGCAGCGCGAGGCGCTGTTCAACATCATGTCGGGCAAGTTCTCCGCCGAAGGCACGCTATTCCAGATCCTCAGCATGATCGTGACCAAGATTCACGATCCGCTGTTCGTGCCGTTCGAGTTCTCGTTCGACAAGGATGGACGCGTTGCGCGCGTCGTAGCCAAGGGTGTGCTGGAAACCGAGGTCGAGCCGATCAAGAATCCGGTGACAGGACAGCCCCACCGTATTCAGGTCGTGGTGCCCGAGGGATTCGAACACCGCGCCGCCGAGGTCGCCTCAGCCAACATCCGCTCGACCGGCGCCATCAAATTCGAAACCCAGGGCACGCACAGCTCGCTGGCGAACGTCGTGCAGACGCCGGAAGGTGTCGCCGCCTAGCGGCGCGCCCGAATCCAACACTATGTGCCGGTCCAGCAGCGGAGCGGATTCATGACCGGTACCTGGGCACTCGAGCAGACCCTGCGGCACGATCGCCTGATCGTGGCGATCGGAATAGCCACGGTGGTGGCGTTCTCGTGGGGCTATCTGCTTGCCGGCGCCGGCATCGACATGAGCATGGCCGATATGCCGATGGACCCTGAGCCGTGGTCGCCGGCGCAAGGATTGCTCATGTTTGCGATGTGGTGGGTGATGATGATCGCGATGATGGTGCCGAGCGCCGCGCCCACGATCCTGCTGTTCGCCGCCATCAAGCGCCGGCAGGCGGCGACAGAAAACCCCGTCATCGCAAGCTGGCTGTTTCTCGCCGGCTATCTCGTGATCTGGGCAGGCTTCAGCCTCATCGCAGTCTCGCTGCAGTGGGCACTTGATCAGGCCGGACTGCTCTCCGGCATGATGGCGAGCACCAGCAGCCTGCTCGCCGGGATCATCCTGCTCGCCGCCGGGATTTATCAGTTCACGCCGATCAAGCGCGCCTGCCTTCGCTACTGCCAGAGCCCGCTGCTGTTTCTCTCCACATATTGGCAGCCGCATGCGCTGGGCGCGTTGCGTATGGGTTTGCGGCACGGCGGCTACTGCGTCGGCTGCTGCTGGTTCCTGATGGTGCTGCTCTTCGTGGTCGGCGTCATGAATCTCGCCTGGGTCGCTGCGGTCGCAATCTATGTCGCCTTCGAAAAGCTGCTGCCGCGCAGCCAATGGCTCAGCCGCGCGGCGGGAGCATGCTTGATTGTGGCTGGTGGGGTTGTCCTCGCGGGCCGCTTCTTCGTAACGGCTGCGGCGTCACTGTAGCCCGGACGTCGCGGCGCGCGGCGCGGTGAGCCTCCCGACTATCCGATATTTCCGTCTGGCAGAGTCGCCGGATCAGGCAGCCTGGACAGTGCCCCTGGCCGCCTTGGTCTCCCGAACGGGCGGCGAGCCGAACATGCGCCCGTATTCCCAGGTGAACTGAGAGACGCTTTGGTAGCCAACCGCAAATGCCGCGCTGCTCGAGCTCACTCCATCCGACAGCATCAGCCGTCTCGCCTCGATCAGACGCAATTGTTTCTGGAACTGGAGCGGAGAAAGCGACGTCACGCTGCGAAAGTGCTGGTGGAAAGACGATGGACTCATCCCGGCCACAGCCGCCAGGCGCTCGACCCGCAATGGCTGAGCGAACTCGGCTCGAAGCACCGCGACCGCGCGCGCCACGCGCTGCACATTGCCGTCCGGCCAGCCAAGACGTCGGATCGCCGCCCCGTGCCGTCCGGTCAGGAGCCAGTAGTGCATTTCACGCACCAACTGCGTCCGCAAAACTGGCACCGATGCCGGGCGCTCAATCAGGCGCATCAGCCGAAGGGCGACGTCGATGACTTCGGCATCGGTCGGCTCGTGGCGCACCGGCGCGCCGTCGGCGATCGGTACTGCCTTCATCTCCACGCCGAGGTCTGCGATCACGGCTGGGTCCAGGTCCAATACAAGCGAGTAATAGGGCGCGGCGATGCTGGCCCGCGTGATCTGGCTCACCGTTGGCACATCAGCCGTGATCAGCAGAGAGTCGCCGGCGGCGAACGTGAAAGCCCGATTGCCCATCGTCACGTGCTTGGTTCCCTGTAGCACGAGGCAGACGAGGGGTCGGGAAATTGCGTAGTCCAGGCCGCTAGGTGCGGTCGCACGAACGGTCGTCAGGCCAGCAATTGGAGTCCGAGCGATCCCGGTCGGATCGGCAAAGGCCTCCGCATAGCGGCGAACAGCCTTGAGAAGAGTGTCGGTCATGCGGCGATCCTAACGCGCCCAAACCGATGCGTAAATTCGATCCGTAGGAATAGGCAAAGAGTGTCGAGATTCCGGCAACCAGGGCCAGCTCCGGCGCTGCATATCAGCGTGGCCACTCAAGCAAAGGAGCCTAAGCATGACCAAGATCGCTCTCATCACCGGAGCAAGCCGCGGGCTTGGCCGGAACACTGCGCTCAACATCGCCCGCAACGGTGGCGACGTCATCACTTATCAGAGCCGCGAGGAAGACGCTCGAGCCGTCGTCGCCGAGATCGTGGCGATGGGCTGCCAAGCGATCGCACTCAAGCTCGACGTTGGCGATGTCTCCACTTTCAAGCCATTCGCCGAGCATCTGCGGATGGCGCTGCGGGAGACCTGGCAGCGCGATACGTTCGATCACCTCGTCAACAACGCGGGCCATGGCGACATGGCTCCGATCGCGGAGACGACAGAGGCGCAGTTCGACAAGCTGGTCAATGTCCATTTCAAGGGCGTGTTCTTCCTTACGCAAGCGCTGTTGCCGCTGATCGCGGATGGCGGCCGGATCGTAAACCTGTCCTCCGGCCTCACGCGCATCTCCTTCCCCGGCTTCTCCGCCTATTCGGCGGTGAAGGGAGCAGTCGAGGTGCTCAGCATTTACATGGCGAAGGAATTCGGCAGCCGCGGCATTGCCGTCAATACCGTGGCGCCGGGCGCAATCGAGACAGACTTCCTCGGCGGCGCCGTCCGCGACACGCCGGATCTCAACAACACCTTCGCGGGCATGACTGCCCTTGGTCGTGTCGGTGTGCCTGATGACATCGGCCCGATGATCGCGAGCCTCTTGAGTGACGACAACCGCTGGATCAACGCCCAGCGGATCGAAGTCTCCGGCGGGCAGGTCATTTGACCGAAGAAGAACTGGTCGACGCGGGCGCCTAGACGGCGACAAGCTCTGCAGGGCTACGCTTTGGCTTCTTTGCCCTTGCCGGCCCGAACAGGTTGCTCGCGGCGAGCCCCGCGGTGTCGGCCACGGATGGATCGCGCGAGACCATGGCGGCGACGATGGCGCCGTCGATCAATAGCGCGAGCTGATGGGCGAGGACCTGTGGCTCGGCGGCGCCCATCTCGCCGGCGAGCTTTTCGATATGCGCCAGCACCACCTTCTTGTGGCGCATCGCGATGGCGCGGAATTGCTTCGCGTGCTTGTCGTGTTCGGCGACCGCATTGATGAAGGGGCAGCCGTAGAAGCGCTCCTCGGCGAACCAGCGCTTCAGCGCCGGAAAGATTCGCGTCAGTTTTGCCTGTGCGTCGCCGCCGCCGTCCTCCATCGCGCCAATGAACCATTCGCGCCAGGCCTTGCCTTCGCTTTCCAGCACGGCGTTGACGAGGTTGGTCTTGGAGCCGAACAATTTGTAAAGCGTGGTCTTGGCCGTGCCGGCCTCGTCGATGATGGCGTCGATGCCGGTGGCGTTGATGCCGTTCTTGCAGAACAGATGCGTCGCCGCATTAAGCAGGCGGCCCCGCGCGGATTCCTCATCGCCCGCGGGGAGGTGCTTCTTCTTCGAAACCGGTTTGGCCATGCGCGCCAGTTAATCGAACCGCGGCGCAATCATCAAGCCGCATCTTTGCGTCGAAAATAATCGCAGGCGTGCAGCAACTGCACCGCGCGTGAGCAGTGCCGCGCTGATCAATTTGCGGGCAGCCATCGCTAAGCAACGAGAGACGTTCGGCTTTTGATTTCGGCCAGTTCTGGCACGCTTAATGCAGGAAACAGAACGTTCAGTATCCTACCTCAGGGAGAGAAATGATGACCGCGGTCGCCCAGAAAACAGTGCTCACCGGCTGCCTTGCGCCGATCGATAAAAACGGGCTCGAGCAGCTCATTGCCAACGGCAAGGCCAATCCGAAGGTCATCAAGACCTTGAAGTGCAAGACGGTGGCAGAGGGCAAGTTCCGCCACGCCAACTACATCCGTAACCTCGCACCCTACATCGTCGATGAGCCGCCGGGCCTCTTGGGCGATGACACCGCGCCGAATCCGTCGGAAGCGTCGCTCGCCGCGCTCGGCTCATGCCTTGCCGTCGGCCTGCACGCCAATGCCGTTCACCGCGGCTGGATCGTCAACAAGCTGGAGCTCGAATTGGAAGGCGACCTCAACATCACCGCGGTGTGGGGCACCGGCGACGTCAGCGAGAAGCCGGTCGGCTTCACCGATGTCCGCGTCAAGGTCGACATGGAATGTGAGGGCATTCCGAAGAGCGAGATCGATGCGTTGGTCGTCCACGTCAAGAAGTGGTCGCCGGTCGCCAACACGTTCACCCGCCCGGTCAATCTCGAAGTCAGCGCGTAACGGCCGAACAAGCATCGGGGTGTGGAGGGTCTCATGGGTTCACTGGCGGTACGGCAGGCGGCCGACGATCTTGGTTCGGCGTCGATTCCGGATCGGGTTGCGGCGATGGCGCGCAAGGAGCTCGCGCCGCTGGCCCTCGCGATCGATGAGGGCGCCGTCTATCCCGACGCGCTGCTCCGACGTCTGGGCGAGGCCGGCGCGTGGGGCAGCCACCAACCGCTGAATGGCGCGGCCGATCTGCGCTGCGCCATTCAGTCGATCGCAGTGCTTGGCGAAGTCTGCGGCGCGACCGCCTTCATGGCGTGGTGCCAGAACACGCTGGTCTGGTACGCCGCCAATTCAGCCAATCCCAAGCTCGTCGCCAGATTCGCCGGCAAGTTCGCGAGCGGCGAAATCCTCGGCGGCACCGGGCTCTCCAACCCGATGAAGAGTTTTTTCGGCATCGAGAAACTCAAATTGAAGGGGCGCAAGGTCGAGGGCGGCTATGTGGTGCGCGGCGCGCTGCCCTGGGTCTCGAACCTCGGAGCCGATCATTTCTTCGGCACGATCTTCGAACGCGAGGACGAGGGCGGCGGCATCGTGATGTTTCTCGCCGATTGCGCCAATCCCGCGGTCACGCTGCTGCCGTGCAAACCGTTTCTCGCAATGGACGGCACCGGCACCTATGCCGTGCAGTTCCGCGATGTGTTCGTGCCGGATGAGCTGATCCTCGCCGAACCGGCAGGGCCGTTCGTCAAGAAGATCCGCGCCGGCTTCATCCTGCTGCAGGTCGGCATGGCGCTCGGCCTGATCAAGGACTGCATCGATATCATGGACGAGGTCGATGCGCCTTTGAGCCATATCAATCGCTATTTGCCGCAACAGCCTATTCAGTTCCGCGAGCTCCATGCCGAGTTCGAGAAGGAGACCATGGCGCTGGCGCGCGATCCCTACAATTCCGACGACAGCTATTGGCGGCGCGTGGTGGCGCTGCGGCTGCGCGCCGGCGATGCCAGCGTCGCAGCGGCGCATGCGGCGATGCTCCATTGCGGCGCGCGTGGCTATTTAAAGAGTCACCGCGCACAGCGGAGACTTCGCGAAGCCTATTTTGTCGCCATCGTCACGCCCGCCACCAAGCAGCTTCGCAAGATGCTGGCCGGCGACGAGCACTGATTTTCCGACCGACCCCGAACCGCAACCTAAAAACAGGAGAGGCCTGCCATGACGGACGTTCTGATTACTGCCGGCGAACTCGCGGAATTCCTCAAGAATGAGCCGTGTGTCATCATCGACACCCGCAATCCGGAAAGCTACGCCGCGGGGCATCTCCCCAATGCCGTCAATGTCCACGAAATCTTCACGTATCTTGCGACCTCGACGCCGGAGGGCATTCACGAGCTGAAGACGAAATTCGCCGACGCGTTCGGCGCCGCCGGGCTTTCCGGCAAGGAGACGGCTATCATCTACGAGCAGTCGATGAATTCCGGCTTCGGCCAGTCCTGCCGCGGCTATTACCTTCTCACCATGCTCGGCTATCCCAAGGTCAAGGTGCTGCATGGCGGCTTCGATGCCTGGATGGCGGCGGGCCTGCCGGTGACGACGGAAGTGCCGTCGCCGGTGAAGGCGTCGTTCACGATCGTACCCGAGGCGGGAGATATCTTGATCGATGCCAAGACCATGCTTGCCGCGGTCGGCAAGCCGGGCATTGCGATTCTCGACGTGCGTGACATCGACGAGTGGATCGGCGAAAGCTCTTCTCCTTATGGGAAGGATTTCTGCCCGCGCAAGGGACGTATCCCCGGCGCCGTCTGGCTCGAGTGGTACCGCATGATGAAGCCGACCGCGGAAGGGCCGCGCTTCAAGTCCAAGAATGAAATTCTGGCGGAATGCGCGACCGTCGGCATCACGCAGAATACACCGGTCTATCTCTACTGCTTCAAGGGCGCGCGCGCCTCCAACACCTTCCTTGCCTTGAAGAACGCCGGCGTGAAGGACGTGCGGATGTATTTCGGCTCCTGGAACGAATGGTCGCGCGATCCCGCGCTGCCGATCGAGGAGGGGCTGCCGATGGAGGCAAAGCTCACCACCAAGGCGGCGTAAGGACGCGTCTGATGGTTGCAGTCTGATTCAACCGATCAGGCTGCAACCACGCGGCCTGCAACATCGACGCAATATCGCCACCGGGTGGAACCGCGCCATCGCGCCGCTCTGGCGTTCCCGATATCCGCTGCGTATAATCGCGGCGCAGTTGGTGGTCGGGCGAATATTCGATGTTCTCAGGCAGATTAGGTCTTACGTTGGTCGTGGCGATGCTTTGCCTCGGCGCGCGAGCGGCCCATGCCCAGGCCTCGCCGGTGAATTACTGGATTCCGGGCTGGCCGATGGGTTTCAGCGGGGAAGCGGGCGAGAGCCCGAACGCTTACGGCGATTTTCCGAGCTTCGATTTCCGCGACGTCGGAAACGGCTCTTCCTATGCGCGCTACAATTTTTCGAATGGTTTTTTCGTCGGCAGCCAGCGCAGCAATCTGGGCTTCAGCAGCCTCAGCCAGAGTGCGTTCGGCAGTTTCGGCTCGCTCTACAGCGAAGGCGTGCAGTTCGGCTACAGCCTGAAGAATAGCGGCTTGCCCGTCACCTTCTATGCCGGTTTCGACACGCTGAAGTACAATACCGGCATCGGCGGCCCGTTCGCGCCGTTCGACTCCAAGTCCGGCACGCTGCCGATCTCCAGCGTGAATGCCGGCGTCGAATTCCAGGCAACCTCGAATCTCAGCCTGTCGCTCGGGGTCGGCTACGTCCAGCAGTCGGGCCGCCTCGACAGCGAGATCAATTCGCTGCCTGGCGCTTCGTCGTTCTCGGTCGGCGGCCGCCGCTATTAGCGTATGTACTCGTAATTAAGTCAGGTCCGCTTTGCGCCCGGAAGGCGAGTATCAAGCCAATACTGATTTGAGGCCCGCATCCGGACTCTTGCACCGCAACAAGACCCGCAACTCAGCCGATCACTGCTTCATTCGGCCAACTTTGTGAACGACGTCACATATCCGACCGCCGATCGAATGTAACGTGTTGGCGCAGGGCACGGGCTGAATTCGATCGACAAACGCTAACGCACCGGGCGCACCAACGCGCCTCGGCGGTCCGTCCATAATGGAGGGGGGCATGGTCGATGCATCGGTAGCAAAGCGGCTCGTCCAAGCCATCATCGACAATCTGCCGGAGCCGGTCCCCGGGAGGAGGCCGGTTCACACCATCGGCATCGGCGTGAAGGGCGAGTTCGTGGCGTCGGACGTGGCGCGCACCTATTGCATCGCAGAGCACTTCAACGGACAGCCCGTCCCCGTGTCGGTGAGATTCTCCAACGGATTAGGTGGGCTGGAGCAGCATGATGGATGGTCCGATGTTCGGGGAATGGCGATACGCTTCCACCTGCCGGACGGGACGGGAAGCGATCTGATCGCCACGACGCTCGGCGAATTCTTCGTCCGCAATGTCGCGGACTTTTTCGAGTTCGCCAAGGTCGCGAAGCGCGAGCCATATCAAAGAAGGCACTGGCTACTGAAGATTGCAGATTTTCTGCGGCTCAAGGTACCTCCCCGCAACCCGTACCCGAACGAAACCGAGAACGTCGATGCGGGAGCACTTCGTTATGCCAACCGGCACCGGTTCTCCCAATTGGGCATATTCCAGGTCGGTTCGATCGGCGCACCGGAGAGCTATGCCCGCGCGAGCTATCACGCCGTCCATACCTTCTGGGTAACGGCGCCTGATGGCGTTCGCCGCCCGGTTCGCTTTTCCTGGCAGCCGGTCGCCGGCGTTCGCAATATCGATCCCGCCGATGTGTCGCGCGACAAATATCTGTTTAAGGAACTCGAGGACCGCCTGAAGCGGTGGCCGGCCCGATTCATGCTGATGATGATCATCGGCGAAGCGGGCGATGCGCTCGACGATCCCACGAAGCCCTGGCCAGCGACCCGGGTCCGGGTCGTCATGGGTACCCTCACCCTCACCGAGGTCCCCAAGGATCAGGAAGCGGCTGGCGAGCGCATCAGTTTCAATCCCTGCCGTCTCGCGCCCGGCATCGAAGCCTCCAACGATCCCATCCTCGAGGCCCGCCGGTGTGCCTACGAAGTCTCGCGTGAATTGCGCGATGGATGTCCCTTCAGGTGGAGGCCGGACAATGCCAATTCCAAGTGACGAAGGTTGGATCGATCGCTTTGTGGACCGGTTGCCCGAGACTCGCCTGTTCAAGCTCGTGGCGTCATGGATCCTGGTGCCGTTGTGGGCGCGATTGACGCCGGTGAAGCCTCTGCCCGGTGGTCCCCACCCCTCGTTCCAGCACGGTGACAATGTCCAGTGCATGATGAATCTGATCATGCCGCTCAAGGACAAGTCACCCGTCGGACGAGCGCTGGCCGCGCTGGCGATCGCGCAAAACAAGGAGGCGATCTTTGCCGGATTGAATAATGTCGGCACGGTGCACTTCGCTCGCTTCGTCATCGTTGGCGACAATATTTGCATGTTCTCGGTCTATGACGGGGATTTCACCAATTACATTCGTGATTTCATCGCGACGATCGGCAGCGTGTTCAACGCCGTGGTCGAGCTCGTCGAAGGCGGAGAAGAAGTGATCCCTTGCGAGGACAATGTCGAGGCCTTCATCCAGTGGGTGCACGAGCGCGACCTGTACCAGGTGCCGGATACCGCCACCGATTTTCTGAGAGACCAGGAAGCCTTGAATGGAGACAGGGCCGTATCACCTGTCAATGACGATCTGACCCTGCTTCCGCGCAAACTGGTGCTGCAGCTTCGCGCCAACCCGAACGTTTCGCTCGGCAGCGGCTACCGGGCCTATCCCGGGTTTTCGGTGGCTCAGGTCCGCAAACATCTGGGAGTAGGCTGGTGAGTGCTATGTTCGATCTCGCTGAACTGCAGGGCAACATCTTGCGCGGCTACACCAAGAAGCCGCACGTGCGCTACCTCATCCTGGAAGTCGCCGATCGCAGCGCAGCCCGGCGCTGGCTCGCCAGCTCCGTATCAGGCCGCGGCGACGGTGTTCCGCAGATCACGACCGGAGATTGGGGGCCAAACAAGCCGGACACCTGTTTCAACATTGGCCTGACCTATGAGGGACTGCGCGCCCTCGGCACGCCGAGCGCTTCGCTTGAAATGTTCCCAAACGAATTCGTCGAAGGGATGACCGCCCGGGCCTTGAAGCTCGGGGATGTCGGGCCGAGCGCGCCGGAAAACTGGCCAGCTCCCTTCAACGAGCCGAAGCGGATACATCTCATCGCGACGATCTATGCCGAGAAGGTCGAGCAGCTAAACGAAGTCCAGGAACGCGCCCTCTACGACCGAGAGGCCCTGACACTGCTCGGTACACGCGAGGGGTATAATTTCCCGGGCGACTTTGTTCACTTCGGATATCGCGACAACATCACGCAACCGAGGTTCGAGGAGATTCACGACCCAGATCGCTATCCCGACAGACAACCCAGGGCGCCGCTCGGCACCGTGTTGCTGGGACATCCGACCAACCTGGAAGGCCTGACGTGGCGGGTCCCCCTGCCTGCAGAGTTGGGACACAATGGCACCTTCAACGCTTTTCGCGTGCTGAAGCAGGATGTGGCAGGCTTCGAGGAGTATCTCGATCGCGCAGCATCCGATCTGCTCAAGCACCCGCAAGTCGACGAGTTGTTGCAGCCCGGCGACGAAGAGAAGATCGGCAAAGGCCTGTCACGTCGTGCGGCCTTGCGCGAGATCGTCGCCGCCAACCTGTGTGGCCGGTGGCGCGATGGCACACCACTGGCACTGTCTGCGGATGCACCTGATCCCAAAGCGGATCTGACGGATTTTGACTACGTTGGCGTTGGCGACTCCCGCTGCCCCCATGGAGCCCATATCCGCCGGTGTAACCCGCGAGGCGGGCAGATCGTGCAACGGATAGCGAACAACAGTCGGCGCCTTGTTCGGCGTGGCGTACCATATGGACCACCCTACGATCCGGCGAAGCGTGATCGGGACGAGCCCGAGCCGGAGCGGGGCCTACTCGGCAACTTCATAGGAGCGAGCCTCGGCGCCCAGTTCGAGGCCATGTCCTGCGATTGGCTGAATCTTGGCCTCCAGGATCCGCGCATCACTGGCTCCAACGATCCGATCTCAGGCGCCAACGATCCCGTCACGAGCTGGTTCGACCTGCCGCTTAAATCCGGCGGCACGATCCGATTGCGGGGGCTGCCGCGTTTTGTCTTGACGCGGGGCGGCGCCTATACGTTCCTGCCGAGCCTCTCAGCGATCCGCTTCTTGGGATCGCTATGATGTGAGTTGACCAAATAGGCCGAGGGTCATTGGGCGGCCCTTGTAAGGCGTGGTTTACTAGTTCAACACTCTCAACAGGTCATCAGCCTCGCGCAGGTCGCGGGAAGTTTCCGCCGACGCAAATTTCGCCCGCGTCGATATCAGCAGGTCTCGCGCTTCGGCGCGTCCGGATGCGCTCTCGGCTGCGCTGACCAGGCGCGCGATGCTGATCGCCGTCCGCAATTCCCAACCGACCGCCCCGAGCTTCCTGGCCGAGGCAAGCGAGCGTTTGAACAGGCGCATCGCTTCCCGGTCGTCTCGCGATGGTTCGCGACACAGCAGCGTGCCGTGGATCCGATAGATTTCGGGAGCAGCCCAGCGCTCGCCGGTTTGCTTCACCAGAGACTCAGCCGAAGCAGCGAAGCTTCGAGCCCTTTCTATCTGCCCAATCCGTCCGAATTCTGTGGCGAGCAGAATTCGATAGAGCGGCATCTGAATGCACCGATTCTCGGCCGGTAGTTTATCGAGCAAGCCGCATAATTGTTCGAGCACCTCCGGAGCGGGGCCTCGTGCCGCCAGCGCAGCGGTTGCCCATAATGGGCCGATGACCCGGTACATCGGATAGCCATACTCATCAGCGACCTTCAGGCCGCGCTTTACGCTGGCAAGGTTAGCCGCAAGATCGCCCTCATACCAGTGATCGGAGACGCCAAGAATGGAGGCAAAAGCCAGCATGAACGGATGTCCAATCTCGTCCGCGAGTTGCCGCGCCGTCACGCAGCACTCTCTGGCCCGGCCTGGCCGGCCCAACAACCATTCGATGTGTCCGGAGTAGACGAGCGATACGATCAATGGATCATGCTGATAAATCTGGACCAGCTTGCCGTGCTCACGTGGATTGTAGCGAGCGCTGACCAGAGCCGCGAGCTCACTTGCCTCCTCCAAACGACCGAGAAAGAAATTGGCGATTACAGCAGCGGTGTAGGCCATGAGGGCAGCCTCGTCGTCGCGCCACTCTTCTGACCGGCGGACGAAATCCCGCGCGTGTTCGAGGCCCTTGGTGAGCTCGCAGTTGACAAGCTTCGCGATGGTACTTCCCCACAGCACCGTCGACTTCTCGCGAATGGTGCCGTGGTTCGCACAAAGTTTGAGGGCGCGACTGTAGGGGCCATAGACATTCGGGTCGGACCACCCCGCGTTGGCGGTGTACGCCATCGCCAAGTTGGACTGCAGCGCGATTTCAGCTTCGAAGCGCCGTGGTGACGCCGGCATCTTGGGTATCAGGGAGAGGCCCTCGCGAAGATGGGCCACGGCCTCCTTGGTGGCTGACCGCCGGAGCGCGGATTTGCCCGCCTGAAGCCAGGCCTCGATCGCTTCCGGAATGTTGCCTGCGCGCGCATAATGATAGCCGAGCACGGCAGGCTGACTGCTCTCTCCGATGGCGGCCTCCTGAAGCAGCCACGATGCGACACGTGCATGGAGCTCGCGCCTTTCCTCCTTGAGTAACGAGAAGTAGGCGACTTCCTGTATCATCGAGTGCTTGAACGTGAAGACCGCGCCTTGAGACTCCTCACTACGATACACAATCCCGGCTCTCTCGAGCGCCCGCAACGAGTCTTTCAGCGCTTGGCCTTTACCCGGAAGGACGCTGAATATACCTTCATAGTTGAAGCGCCTTCCGAAAACAGAGGCGATCTGGGCGACGCGTTTGGCAGGACCGAGACGATCAAGGCGCTCCATCAGTGAATCGTGAATACTTGCCGGTACCAGAGGTTCTGGCAACTTCCCGTTCGGCACGGGGCTTTCAGCGGCCTGTGGAACCGCACCGGAATCGACGACGGCCCGCGTAAACTCCTCGACAAAGAGTGGCACGCCGTCAGTTCTTTCCACGATCTGGCTGGTAATCCGGCGCGGTACCAAATCGCTGCCCGCGACGGCTGCGACCATTTGCTCGACCTCATGCAGTGCCAATTTTTGCAGAGCAATTCGTCGAATTGCCGGGCCGGACAACCAGTCGGCTCTGTAATCATCGCGATGCGTGATCAGGACCATGATCCGCTCGCCAGTACAGTGAGCTACCACGCGTACCAGCAGTTCGATGGTGGTCGGGTCCATCCACTGGATGTCCTCGACGATTACGAGGACCGGCCGCTGGCGAGAGGCGGCGAGAAGAGCATCGACTAACACCTGAAAGCCACGCTCACGCTCCGAAGGAGATCCGAAATCCGTGGGCTCGTATCCCGAGCATGCGGGTATCGACAGCACCGCTCCGTAGTAACGAAGCGCCGGCTCGAGGTCGGTGACGGCTCTTGCCAAGAGCGAACGCAATTTTGCCAATGCGAGATCCGGCTCGTCAGTCTCCTGGATGCCGGTCGCCCGCGTGAGCCGCTCGATTTCCGGGGCAAGCGGCGTGTTGACGTGGAACGGCGAACATTGCAGCGACAGAACTTCGCGGGGAGACGCGTCAAGGGAACTGCGGAACTGCCGGATCAAGCGTGACTTGCCGATGCCCGGCTCGCCGGAAATAACGGCAACCTGCCCAGAGCCGGCGAGAGTCTGCTGCCACATCTCGGCAAGCAACGCACTTTCGCCGGTTCGGTTTATCATTGGAGCAAGAGGCGACCTGCGCGCGCGGTCGAACCTGCTTTCGCTAGACGCAAGCGCGTCTGCACGCCAGGCCTCGACCGGCTCCTCCACGCCTTTGAGAGATCGCCGGCCAAGCGGCGCATAGCTGAATGTTCCGCGGGTCAGCGCGTGAGTGCTCGAGCCCACCACGACACCGTTCTCACTGGCGAGTCCTTGCAGGCGGGCAGCGACATGTGCCGAGCTGCCGAACACTTCCCGTCGATCGGGGGGCTCGCCGGGCACGCTGCCGACGACGACCACCCCGGTGTTAACCCCGATGCGCACGCCCAGACGAACGAAGCTACCGTCCGACAGCAGAAACTTGTGTTCCTTGATCGCCGCGGCAATCGCCAGAGAGGCGCGGACCGCGCGCTCGGGATCATTTTCGTGGGCTTGGGGGACGCCGAAATATGCCAGCAATCCGTCGCCAATCATTCTGGCGATGTGACCACCGTAGCGGCGAATCTGCTCATCGCAGATATCACGGAAGGTTCGGATAACTGCGAAGAACTCTTCGGGATCGATCCGCTCGCTCAGGGGTGTTGAGCCGACAATGTCAATAAACACCACCGTGAGCTGTCGGCGTTCGGCATGCGGAGCTTCATTCTCGACATTCGGCGGCGCCTGCGTCCGCTGAAGTCCGCCCGAACGATCAGGCTTCGGCTCGCTGCTCATGACCCACCAAGTTCACTCTCCGCCGTGCCAGCTGCGAAGCAAGAAGACCCGAGTCGGATTCGGCTCACGCTGCCGAGCGGCCTGTGCTCGGGCAGACAGTTCCAGGGATTGAACACCATGTGCTCGCAGTCGTACAGCGTATTCTGCGTCGATCTCTGCCTTGGAATGCAATGCTTCCCAGCCGCACTATTCTCGATAGAGGACAGGTCCAGCACCGCGGAGGGTCATCTACGTGGCGGCGGGCTGTACTAAGCCGCGCGCATTCGCAATCCCCAGGGCCTTGATGCGTGAGGCCAGTGTGGTCGGCTTGATGTCGAGCAGCTCGGCGGCGCCGCCGGGGCCGAACACCTTGCCGGAGCAGGCCTGCAGCGCGGCGAGAATGTTGGCGCGCTCGTGCGCGCGCATTTCTGCTGCGGTCATGACCACGGGGCGGCTATCTGCTTTCGCACGCGCCGCGGCGGGGGAGGGCTCCACGCCCGATACGTCGGGCAGGTCGATGCGCAGGCGGCCGTTCTGGGCGAGGATCGCGGCGCGCTCGATCACGTTCTGCAGTTCGCGGACGTTGCCCGGCCAGTCGTAGCGTGAAAGCTTGCGTGCGTCGCCTTCCGACAATCGCAGCTCGGATTTCAGCGCCTTGCTTTCGCGCGTCAAGAAATGCTGCGCCAAGAGCGGAATGTCCTCGCGACGCTCGCGCAGCGGGACTGACTCGACCGGAAACACGTTGAGGCGGAAATAGAGGTCCTCGCGAAACCGGCCGCGCTGCACTTCCTGCTTGAGGTCGCGGTTGGTGGCGGCGATCACGCGCACGTCGACCGCGCGGGTGCGCTCCTCGCCGACGCGTTCGAAATTGCCCTCCTGCAGCACGCGCAAGAGCTTGCCCTGCAGCTCAAGCGGGATTTCTCCGACCTCGTCGAGAAACAGCGTGCCGCCGTCGGCGAGCTCGAACCGCCCGATGCGATCGCGCATCGCGCCGGTGAAGGCGCCTCTGATATGGCCGAAGAATTCGCTCTCGAACAATTCGCGCGGGATCGCCGCGCAGTTGACGCGGATCAGCGGCCGGTCGCGCCGGCTGCTGGCTTCATGAATCGCGCGCGCGATCAGCTCCTTGCCGGTGCCGGATTCGCCGGTGATCATCACCGCGGCAGTGGTCGGCGCCACCAGCTTGACCTGCCGCAGCGTCTTCTGGATCGCCTCGCTCTGGCCGATGATGCCGCGCGGGTTGGTCTCGATGCGGATTTCCTCCTGCAGGTAAGCGTTTTCGAGCTCCAGCCGTTCGCGCAGGCGATCGACCTCGGCCAGCGCGGCGTGCAGCTTCTCGTCGGCCTCGCGGCGCTGGCTGACGTCACGGAACACGATGACAGCGCCGACCACGACGCCGCGGTCGCGGATCGGCGTCGAGGTATATTCGACCCAGACCGGCGTGCCGTCCTTGCGCCAAAACACTTCACCATCGACCTGGTGCACGGCGCCGTCGCGAAACGCCGCGTAGATCGGGCAGTCATGATCTGGATAGTGCCGACCGTCATGATGGGTGTGATGGACGATCGGATGGATTTCCTTGCCCACCAGTTCTTCCGCAGCCCAGCCCAGCATCCGCTCGGCAGCGGGATTGACGAAAGTGGTTTTGCCTTCGGCGTTGACGCCGTAAATGCCTTCGCCGGCGGCGCGCAGAATCAATTGGTTTTCGCGCTCGATATCCTGAAACACGCGTTCGACGCGCTGCCAGGTCGCGATCCCGCCGCGCATATGGTCTTCGGCCGCGGCATCGACATAGCGCCGGCGACGCGCGTCGAGGTCGCTCATGGTGAGCAGCACCAGCGAGCGGCCGTCGCTCGGCAGTAGCGAGCCGGCATATTCGAGCCGAAGGCTTTGTCCCGTCGCGTGGCGCGGGGTCAGCGCGTTGGTCCAGTACGCGCCCTTGTCGAGCACCGCCTGCGTGAACACGATCAGCGCCGGCAATTGTCCTGAGTGCAGCGTAGAGACCTTGGTCTGCCGCAGCAGCGCGCGGTCGTAGCCGAGCAGGGCGCAGGCGGCCGGATTGGCATCGAGGATCTGATCGGCATGCGGATCGAGCAACAGTGTGGGCTCGATCGCGAACTCGAAGGCGGCAGCGCGCAGTTCGGCGTCTTGCGCAGGCGCCGTTGAACCGAGGGCGAGATCCATCCGAACGCTACTCCGAAATTTCGTAATTGTGCTACGAGTTTTCGTGTATCACGAATTTTCGTAATCGCCAACGTCAGCAGAATCCCTGCGATCTCAACGCTCTCGCCGTCGAACAGCGCTGGCATGTGCCTTGCTTAATTAGGGTGCAACGCTGTGCAGGAGGGCTGATGTCTACCTTCGACAACCCATTTGATCCTAACCGCCGCCTTCATTCCGGTGGCTGTTCTTGCGGCCAGCATGTCAGCGAGGCCGAGCATCAGGCCGCCCAGTTGCAGATTCAGGCCGCCATCGAGAGCGAGCAGAAACGCTACGAAGGCGTGGTCGCCTCCGCCGTGATGCGGGCGATGTTTCCGCAGGATGTAGCGCGGCGCGCATTCCTGAAATCGGTCGGCGCGGCGACGGCCACGGCGGTGCTATCGCAATTCTTCCCGCTCAAGACCGCGACCGAAGCCTTCGCGCAAGGCGGACCGCTCGAGAAGAAAGACCTCAAGGTCGGCTTCATCCCGATCACCTGCGCCACGCCGATCATCATGGCGGCGCCGATGGGATTCTATGCCAAGAACGGGCTAAACGTCGAAGTCATCAAGACCGCGGGCTGGGCGGTCATTCGCGACAAGACCCTCAACAAGGAATACGACGCGGCGCATATGCTGTCGCCGATGCCGCTCGCCATCACCATGGGCGCCGGCTCCAACCCGATCCCCTACACCATGCCGGCGGTCGAGAACATCAACGGGCAGGCGATCACGCTGTCGATCAAGCACAAGGATAAGCGCGATCCGAAGAGCTGGAAGGGTTTTAAGTTCGCCGTGCCCTTCGACTATTCGATGCACAATTATCTGCTCCGCTACTATCTCGCCGAGCACGGCCTCGATCCCGATACCGACGTGCAGATCCGCGCGGTGCCGCCGCCGGAAATGGTCGCCAATCTGCGTGCCGACAATATCGACGGTTTCCTCGGGCCCGATCCGATGAACCAGCGCGCGGTGTTCGACGGCGCCGGCTTCATCCACATCCTGACCAAAGATATCTGGGAAGGCCATCCGTGCTGCGCCTTCGCCGCGTCGAAGGAATTCGTCACCACGATGCCGAATACCTATGGCGCGTTGCTTAAGTCGATCATTCAGGCGACCGCCTACGCGCACAAGGCGGAGAACCGCAAGGAAATCGCGAACGCGATCGCGCCGGCCAACTATCTGAACCAGCCACCGATCGTGCTGGAGCAGATCTTGACCGGCACCTTCGCCGACGGTCTCGGCAACATAGTCAACCAGCCGAACCGAGTCGATTTCGATCCATTCCCCTGGCAGTCCTTCGCGGTGTGGATCATGACCCAGATGAAGCGCTGGGGGCAGATCAAGGGCGACATCGACTATGCCGGCATTGCCGCGCAGGTCTATCTCGCGACCGACGCGACGCGGCTGATGAAGGAAGCCGGGCTGACGCCGCCGACGGCGACGACGAAGAGCTTTTCGGTGATGGGGAAGACGTTCGATCCGGCTAGGCCGGAGGAATATCTCACCAGCTTCAAGATCAGGAAGGCGTCGTGATGAACGATGCTCTCGTGTCCCGGACGCAATGCAGCGCGCAGCACAACGTGCGTAGCGGTGCATTGCAGAGCCGGGACCGCCTCACGCGCGGTGGGTCCCGGTTCTGCGGAGCATCGCTTCGCTTCGCTTCGTGCTGCGCCGCGCCCGGGACACGGATATCGCAACTATGAACGCCTCCCTTCGCTTTCGCGCGGCGGTCGTCTCGATCGCGCTGTTTGCAGCCTTTCTCGGCATCTGGCATCTCGCCACGCGGCCGACGGCGGCGGCCACCAACATGTCGCCGGAATACGCCAAGCTGATGGGGCTGACGGCAACGCAAGGCAAATCGGCGATGCCGGGGCCAGCAGATGTCGGCGCCAAATTGTGGGAGCACCTCAAGCAGCCGTTCTATGACAACGGTCCGAACGACAAGGGCCTCGGCATCCAGCTTGGCTATTCCATCGCGCGCGTCGGCCTCGGCTATCTGCTCGCTGTCCTCGTCGCGATCCCGCTCGGCTTTCTGATCGGGATGTCGCCTCTGATCAGCAAGGCGCTTGATCCGTTCATCCAGGTGCTGAAGCCGATCTCGCCGCTCGCCTGGATGCCGCTTGCGCTCTACACGATCAAGGATTCCTCAATCTCGGCGATCTTCGTCATCTTCATCTGCTCGGTGTGGCCGATGCTGCTCAACACCGCGTTCGGCGTCGCATCGGTGCGCAAGGAATGGATCAATGTCGCGCGTACGCTGGAGGTCGGCACGGTCAGGCGCGCCTTCACCGTGATCCTGCCGGCCGCGGCACCGACGATCCTGACGGGCATGCGGATTTCGATCGGCATTGCCTGGCTCGTGATCGTCGCGGCCGAGATGCTCGTCGGTGGCACCGGCATCGGCTACTTCGTCTGGAACGAGTGGAACAACCTTTCGATCACCAACGTCATCATCGCCATCCTGATGATCGGCATCGTCGGCATGCTGCTCGACCAGATCCTGGCGCGGTTCACGCGCATGGTCACCTTCCCGGAGTAAGGCGATGACCGACAAGTTCATTTCCATCGAAGGCATCGCCCGCCGTTATCCCGGCGCTGATGGCAAAGAGACCACGGTGTTCGAGGGCCTGTGGCTCGCGATGAATCGCGGCGAGTTCGGCTGCGTGATCGGCCATTCCGGCTGCGGCAAGACGACGGTGCTGAACATTCTGGCTGGTCTCGACGAGCCGAGCGAAGGCGCCGTGATCGTCGACGGGCAGGCGATTGAGGGCACGAGCCTCGACCGCGCCGTGATCTTCCAGAGCCATGCGCTGCTGCCGTGGCGCACGGTGCTCGGCAACGTCGCCTATGCCGTGACATCGAAATGGCGCGACTGGGATCGCGCCAGGGTGAAAGCCCATGCGCAGAAATTCATCGATCTCGTCGGGCTGACCGGCTCCGAGCACAAGCGCCCGTCGGAATTGTCCGGCGGCATGAAGCAGCGCGTCGGCATTGCACGCGCGCTTTCGATCACGCCGAAGATCATGCTGATGGACGAGCCGTTCTCGGCGCTGGATGCGTTGACCCGCGGCACGCTGCAGGACGAGGTGCGCCGCATTTGCCTGGAGACCGGGCAGACCGCGTTCATGATCACGCATGACGTCGATGAAGCGATCTATCTCGCCGACAAGATCTTTCTGATGACCAATGGCCCCGGCGCCGTGCTCGCCGAGATCGTCGAAAACCCGCTGCCGAAGGATCGCGGCCGCATCGATCTGCACCGTCATCCGCTCTACTACGCGCTGCGCAATCACATCGTCGATTTCCTGGTCAGCCGCAGCAAGACGTTCGCCGCCACCGTCACTGACCACGATCCGCGCAACGTGCCGGTCGTGCGGCCGGGTTTAGGTGAGCCGACCGTCGTTCCACCTCCCAAGGCCGTCGATACTGGTCCGGCCCAGACGATCGCCTGTTAGATTCTATTCTCAAGGAGACACCATCATGAAGCGATCCGACCTCACCGAAAAGCTGCTCGACATCAAGCGCGAGAAGGGCTGGAGCTGGAAATACATCTGCGAAAAGATCGGCGGCTATTCGGAAGTGCTGATCGTCGGCGCCATTCTCGGCCAGATGAAATTGACAAAACCGCAAGCTGCCAATGCGGGCGAATTATTCGGGCTGTCGAAAGCGGAAATCGCGATGCTGAACGAGGTGCCGATGCGCGGCACCGGCACGCCGATGCCGCCGACCGATCCCCTGATCTACCGCTTCTACGAAATGGTGATGGTCAATGGTCCGGCGTGGAAGGCGCTGATAGAAGAGGAATTCGGCGACGGCATCATGTCGGCGATCGATTTCGACATGGCGATCGACCGCGTCGCCAATCCGAAGGGCGACCGGGTGAAGATCACGATGTCCGGCAAATTCCTTCCGTACAAATATTACGGCGCCAGCGGCAACGTGCCGGAGTATGGGTTCAAGGAAGAGTGACTGTCCATCCGCCGTCATTGCGAGGAGCGACTTGTCCGCCGTAGCTCGAAGAGCGAAGGCGGAAGCGACGAAGCAATCCATCTTTCCCCGTGCTGAGGAATGGATTGCTTCGCTGCGCTCGCAATGACGGGGAGGGACCTGTCACCCGAACGCCTTCCGAACTTCCGCGATCGGCGCCATGTCGCGGACATAAGTGAACGCACCACGCTCCTTCATCTCCCGAGCGCATTTCAGGAACGCCGCCAGCGCGTAGCGTTCCATTGCGCCGCCGACGCTGATGCGTTTGACGCCGGCTTCCGAGAGTTGATCGACGGTCAGCGTTGGATCGGCAAAGCCCATCACGTGGTTGAACGGTTTGCCGACCGAGGACACCACGGTGCGGATCGTGTCGATGTCATAGAGACCGGGCGAATACAGGACGTCGGCACCGGCGGCCTCGAACGCCTGCAGCCGCTTGATGGTGTCGTCGAGATCCTTGCGGCCATGCAGAAAGTTCTCCGCGCGCGCAGTCAGCGTGAACGGGAATGGCAATGCGCGTGCCGCCTCGACCGCTGCCTGCACGCGCTCGACGGCGAGATAGAAGTCGTAGATCGGCTTGTCCCGATCGCCGGTGAAATCCTCGATCGAGCCGCCTACGGCGCCCGCTTCGGCCGCGCGCGTGATCGCTTTGGCCGCAGTCTTCGGATCGTCGGCACCGCAATTCTCCAGATCGGCGCTGACGGGGAGATCAGTGGCTTCCGAAATCGCCCGGCAGTTCTCGATGATGGCGTCCAGGCTGACGGTGACGCTGCCGAGCGTGTTGGCAAGGCCAAGACTTGTGGTCGCGAGCGCCTCAAAGCCCATCGCGGCGAGAAGCTTGGCGGTGCCGGCGTCCCAGGGGTTGGGGATGATGAACGCACCATGCCGCGCATGCAGCGCGCGGAATGCTTCGGCTTTTTCCGTCTGACTTCGCATCTTGTGCTCCGCTGGTTTGATTTGCTGGCGGCGAAACTAGCGGAGCTATCACCCATCAGCCAAATTTGTTATTTCTCTGCATATCATCAGCTTTTTGCATGAGCCTGAACATGGACAGCGATGCGCTTCTCACCTTCCTGACCATTCATCGCCGCGGCGGCATTTCGAATGCGGCGAAGACGCTGCACCGTTCGCAGCCAGCGATTTCTCGGCGCATTGCTCTGCTTGAGCAGGAGCTCGGCGTGCCGCTATTCGAACGGATCACCGGCCGCACCATGCTGAGTGATGCAGGGCGGGTGCTGGTGCCTTATGCCGAGCGTGCGGTGGCGGCGACGCAGGATGCGGAGAATGCGGTACGCGCGCTGGCGCGGCCGAATTCGGGTCCGATTGCGCTCGCCGTGGTCGGCACGCTTGCCGGCGGGCGGCTGTCGGCGATCCTGAAGCGCTTTGCGGCCGAGCATCCCGAGGTCGAATTGAGCCTGCGCACCGCGACCAGCGCTGAGGTCAGTGACATGATCCGCCGCGGGGAAGCGACCATCGGGTTGCGCTACGAGCGCGATCGCTCGCGCGATCTCGACTGCGAATTGCTGTTTGCCGAACGGCTGCAGGTGGTGTGTGCGCTGGACCATCCGCGCGCCGGCCGCCGCGTCGCCAAGCTCGCCGAGTTGCGCAGCGAGCGCTGGATCGCATTTCCCGTGGTGCCGGGCAGGCGTGAGATCACGGCGTCACACGTGTTTGCGCTGTTCCAGACCCACGGCCTCGGCGAAATCGACTGGACGCCGGTCGATAGCCTGACCGCGCAGAAGCGCCTCGTTGAAGCCGGCCTCGGCGTCGCGCTGCTCTCGGAAAGCAATGCGGCCGAAGAGCTGCGACACAAGACGATCGCGACCATCAGCGTCAGCGATCTCAAGGCGAGCCATGACGTCGTCGCGGTCACGCGCCACGGCGGATTTTTGAGCGCGGCGGCCAGGCGGCTATTGGAGATCGTTCGAAAGGAATATCGGGAGACGCAGTCGTAGAGATACGGATGGGCATTCCCGCCGTCATTGCGAGCGGAGCGAAGCAATCCATGCCGCCGCAAGCGGAGGAATGGATTGCTTCGTCGCTTCGCTCCTCGCAATGACGGAGGATAGAGTATGGCCCTACGAGCCCGCCTTCACCTGGGCGGCGGCCTGAATCATCAGTTCGTCCATCTTGACGCGAACTTCTTGCGCGGTGATGGCGACGCCCTTGGCGGTAAGATCCTTCACCACTTTGTCCTGGACGTCCTTGTCGCCGGCTTGCTCGAAATCGGCCGCGACCACTTCCTTGGAATAGGCGGTGGCGGCATCGCCCGACAGCCCGAGCTTCTCCGCTGCCCAAAGACCGAGCAGCTTGTTGCGGCGAACCTCAGCCTTGAACTTCTGCTCTTCGTCGAGGGCGAATTTCTTCTCAAAACCTTCCTCGCGCTTGTCGAAAGTGGTCATTCTTCGGTTCCAATCCCCGTAAACGGTAAATAAGGCCGCGTTGTCGCGGCCCGATGGACTACCTAGATAGAGGGGGCGAATCGGTAAAACAACGGTCCGTTAAGCCGCAGGTAACCGGGATAAGTTGGCCTCAATCGGGCCGGGTCGATTGTGCTGGATGGGCCAATCGGATAGGTTGCCTGGAGGCTAGGTTCTTGTTCTGTTTCCGGTCGCTTAAGTTCGGGATCTTGCCTTCACGGCAGCTCCGTCGTGGTCTCAAACCCCTTGTCATCCGGAGCACACCAATTTCATGGATTTCAACAAAACACGGTACATCCCAATGAGCCGTCGACGCCGTATCTATGAAGGCAAGGCCAAGGTCCTGTATGAAGGCCCAGAGCCGGGAACCCTGATTCAGCACTTCAAGGATGATGCGACCGCGTTTAATGCCAAGAAACACCAGGTGATCGAGGGCAAGGGCGTCCTCAACAACCGGATTTCGGAATACCTGTTCCAGCACCTCAACGACATCGGGGTGCCGACCCATTTTATCCGTCGCCTCAACATGCGCGAACAGTTGATTCGCGAGGTCGAGATCGTTCCGCTGGAAGTCGTGGTGCGAAACGTCGCGGCCGGCTCGCTGTCGCAGCGCCTCGGCATCGAGGAGGGCACGCAGCTGCCGCGCTCGATCATCGAGTTTTATTACAAGAACGACCAGCTCAACGACCCCATGGTGTCGGAAGAGCACATCACCGCGTTCGGCTGGGCGACGCCGCAGGAAATCGACGACATCATGGCGCTTGCCATCCGCGTCAACGACTTCCTCACCGGGCTGTTCCTGGGCATCGGCATCCGCCTGGTCGATTTCAAGATGGAATGCGGACGGCTGTTCGAGAACGAGATGATGCGGATCATCGTCGCCGACGAGATCTCGCCCGACTCGTGCCGGCTGTGGGACATCAAGTCGAACGAGAAGCTCGACAAGGACCGTTTCCGCCGTGACCTCGGCGGCTTGCTTGAAGCCTATACCGAGGTGGCGAAGCGTCTGGGCATTCTGATGGAGAACGAGCGTCCGGCCGGTTCCGGTCCGGTGCTGGTGAAGAGCTAAAGAAGAACTGGGGCAAGTCTCGTGAAGGCACGCGTAACCGTTACGTTGAAATCGGGCATTCTCGACCCGCAGGGCAAGGCCATCGAAGGCGCGCTGAAATCGCTCGGCGTCGATGGCGTCGCCAGCGTGCGCCAGGGCAAGGTGTTCGACATCGAACTGGCAGGCTCGGATAAGGCCAAAGCAGAAGCGGTACTGAAGGATGCCGCCGACAAGCTGTTGGCTAATACGGTGATTGAGAATTACAGGGTCGAACTGCTGGGCTAGGGGATGAGCGAGATATCCATTCAGCAGGTTCGCGCGCTTGCTTTGGATGTCTTGCATTCTGTTGATCGACTTGCAAATTCCGTCGATGAACTCCTGCTCGAAATGCGCGCAACTAATCGCGTAGCTTCGGAGACCGAACGGTTTTGCGAGATGGCGCGACAATTGAAGGCCGTATCGGAATGAAATCAGCCGTTCTCGTCTTTCCCGGAATCAACCGCGAACATGACATGGCGCGGGCGCTCAAACTCGTCTCCGGCCAGGAGGCGGCGATGGTCTGGCATGCCGAGACCGAGCTGCCCAAGGGGACCGATCTCGTCGTCGTGCCGGGCGGGTTTTCGTACGGCGATTACCTGCGCTGCGGCGCCATTGCGGCGCGGGCGCCTATCATGGACGCGGTGCGCAAATATGCCGACGGTGGCGGGCTCGTGCTCGGCGTCTGCAACGGGTTTCAGATCCTGTGCGAAGCCGGCCTGTTGCCCGGCGTCTTGATGCGTAATTCGAAGCTGAAGTTCATCTGCAAGGATGTCCATCTGCGGGTGGAGCGCTCCGATAGCCCGTTCACGCGCGGCTATAATGCCGGCCAGGTCATCCGCGTGCCGGTCGCGCATGGCGAGGGCAATTACGAGGCCGATGAAGAGACGGTGAAGCGGCTGGAAGGAGAGGGGCGCGTGCTCTACCGCTACTGTTCGGCCGAGGGTATCGTCGACGAGGAATCCAACATCAACGGCGCGGCGCAGTCGATCGCCGGCATCGTCAACGAGCGCGGCAATGTGCTCGGCATGATGCCGCACCCCGAGAACCACGTCGAAGACATCATGGGCTGCACCGATGGTCGCGGCCTGTTTGCAGGCCTTGCCGCGCATCTGGACAAAGCGGCGTGAAATTTCTTAAGGCGTGGCTGGCGGTCGCTATTGCGGCATTGTTCGCCGGCGCCGCCCATGCGCAGGACTATCCCAAGCGCCCCGTCACCATGATCGTGCCGTTCGCGGCCGGCGGCACCTCTGACGTGATCGCGCGCGTGGTTGCCGAGGAGATGAGCAAGTCGCTCGGGCAGCCGATCGTGATCGAGAATGTCGCGGGTGCCGGCGGCTCGACCGCGCTGACACGCGCTGCGCGCGCCGACGCTGACGGCTACACCATCGCGATCGGCAATGCCGGTACCAACGCCGCGACCTACACGATCTATCCAAAACTGCCGTTCACGCCGCAATCCTTCGTGCCGATCGCGATCGTCGCAAAAACTTTCGGCATCATCGCGTTGCGCAAGGATTTTCCGGCCAAGGACCTGCAGGACTTCATCGCCTATGCGAAGAAGAATCCCGGCAAGGTCAATCTCGGCCATGCCGGCGTCGGCTCCTCGAACTACCTGATCTGTAAAAGCTTCGTGCAGGCTGCCGGCATCGACGTTCAGCTCGTCGGCTATCGCGGCGCGGCTCCGGCGCTGACGGATGCGATCGGCGGCCAGATCGACGGGGTCTGCGACTCCGCCGCCTCGGTCTCACAGGCGATCGACGACAAATTGGTGAAAGGCCTAGTCGTCGGCTCGACCGTGCGGCTTTCAACCTTGCCCAATCTGCCGACCTCGGCAGAGGCCGGTCTTCCCGATTTCGAGGCGCAGGGCTGGAACGGCCTGTTCGCACCAAAGGGCACGCCGCCCGCGGTCATCGCGAAATTGAACGCGGCCGCCAAGGCGGCCGTCGAGAGCGAGGCGGTGAAGAAGCGTTTTCACGATCTCTCCACGGTTGGGCCTGATGCCAGCGAGCACGCCAGCGAGGTGCTCGGGCAACTCGTGACGCGCGACGTCGAGAAATACAGGAAGCTCCTGGAAGAGAAGAAGTAACGCTGCGCAGCCATATGAACGAAAAAGCCCCGCACTGCGGGGCTTTTTGTCATCTGCCGGTCGGGGAAGAGCCGGGACCCGTCGGCCCGAGCGTTGAACCGCTGGGCGAGGGGTTGATGTGA
Source organism: Bradyrhizobium hereditatis (assembly GCF_020329435.1). Lineage (GTDB taxonomy): Bacteria > Pseudomonadota > Alphaproteobacteria > Rhizobiales > Xanthobacteraceae > Bradyrhizobium > Bradyrhizobium hereditatis. Next base: position 54,102 of record NZ_JAGKJK010000016.1, read on the forward strand.
GTGTTCCCCGATGGATTTGCTGCACTGTTTCGGCCGGCTGCGGCGCTTCCGGCATCGTTGCTCATGCCGGTGGTGCCCGCTCCACTTCCGGCGGTCGTTCCGCTGGTGGAGGGTCCGGTTGCCCCACCTGCAGCCGTACCACCTGCGCCGCCCGTACCCGAACTTCCGCCCGCGCCGCTGCCACCGGCCTGCGCCAGGGCGAAAGTGCTGGTGAACACCAGCGCCGTCGCCAGTCCGAATGTTGCGAGTTTCATGATTGCTCCTGTTATGGTTCGCGTAACGGCGCAACACGAGCGGCTTGCATGCGTTCCTGTCGATCAATCACAGATCGTTGCTGTTCCCTGGAAGAATTCCACGCTCGAAACCAGGCGCTGCAAGCCGTGGAAAGGGCGGAAAACGGCCATCGCCATCCGATACGTTTCACATTTATGACGCAACTGAAGATTGTCCGATTGAACTTGCCGCGCTATCAACGCCACTAAGAACCGTCCACCCGGTTTACCTTGGAATGCACCATGCCCGTTGCTCTCGTCGTTTTGCTGCTCGACATAACCCTGATCTGGCATGCGTCGAGGACCGGACGCCTGCAGCCCTGGGCCTTCATCATCCTGATGATCCCGCTGGTTGGCGCGCTCGCCTACATCGTCGTGGAATTGATCCCGGAATGGTTTGGTAGTCCGAGCGCGCAGCAGGCGCGCAAGCGGATGGCCAAGAGGCTCGACCCGGAGAAGCACTGTCGTGCGCTGTGCGATCGGCTCGCCGGCAGCGATTCTATCGCCAACCGCGCGACGCTGGCGGCCGAATGCCTGAAGATCGGGCGGTTCGACGAAGCCGAGCGGCACTACGATCACGTCCTGCAGCTACCGATGGGTAAGGAGCCGGCCTACGCGCTGGGCAAAGCGCAGGCCCAATTCGGTCTCACGCGTCCGGCGGATGCGCTCGCGACACTGGATGATCTGAAGAAGCACTGGCCGGATTTTGAATCAGCCGAAGGCCATCTACTCTATGCCCGGTGCCTGGCGGAGGTCGGACGCGTCGACGAGGCGCTCGAGGAATACCACGCGCTATCAGCCTATTTTCCTGGCGCCGAGGCGAAGGTTCGCTACGGCATGCTGCTGCACATGGTGGGACGCACCGCCGAGGCGCGGGTGGTCTTGAACGAATTGCTGCTGCAGATGCGACGGGCGCCGAAATATCTGCGCGATGCGCAGGCCGAGTGGCTGGCGATCGCTGAAAAGCAATTGACGGCGTGAACCGTCGCCGCGGCGCTCATCCATCCTTTGGCTTTCCGCGCAACCGGCGAAGCCAGCTTCGAAACCTATCGCCCGGTATCGTCATCGCAGCGACGCCGGCCATCACGAGCACGAGGCCAAGCGCGAGGTTTGCGGGTACGGACTCGCCGAGCAACAGCACCGAGAGGCCGACGCCGATCGGGATGCGCAGATAGCCTTGCGCGTTGGTGGTGAGCGTGCCGAGCCGGGTCAGGCACATGTAGAACAACATCAAGCCGAAGGCGCTGGAGAAGATGCCCATCGCGACTGTGGCGACCAGCGCCTCGGCCGTCGGCCGCAAGGTCCAGGGATGGTCGACGACCATCGCCAGCGGCAGCAGGACCAGCCCGCCGAACAAGAGCGAGCCGGCAGCGACCACCATCGGATCGTATTCGGTCAGCCGCAGCCCGTAGATCGTGGCAAAAGCAAACGAGATGGTGGCGAGCAGGATGACGATCTCGGCCAGGATGTTGCTGTCGAGCGTCGAGAGCGCATCGAGGCCGATGATCGCGGCCGTGCCGGCTAGTCCCAGAATGGCGCCGACGAGCTTGAGCAGCGTGGCCGGCTCATGCCGCGTAATGCCCCAGGTGATGAGAAAGGCAAAGATCGGCGTCGTCGAGGCCAGCACCACGGTATTCGACGCCGGCACATATTGCTGTGCCCAGGTAATGAGCAGGAATGGGATCGTCGAATTGATGGTCTGCTGCTGGGCGAACAGCTTCCAGGCTTTGACGTCGGTCGGGATGCGCAGGCCGCGAGCGCGCAGGATCACGAACAGGAAAGCCGCCGCGACCAGCGAGCGTGCCGAAATAAAGGTGATCGGCGGGATCGAGCCGAGCCCAATTTTGGTTAGCGGATAGGTCGAGCTCCAGCAGCACGCCAGCGCGAGGAGCAGCAGATAATCGCGCCAGCCGCGGCGGACCTGTGGCGCGTCAGGTGGCAACGGCGGCCGTGCCTGCAGGCTTCTTCCACTTCACGCGCTTGATCGTCCCTGAGAAGGTGAACAGCGACCGCTCGCCCGATTTCAAGACGCCGCGCAGGAAGATCAGCGAGCCGCCGGCGCGGGTGATTTCACCCTCGCATTCGATCAGTTCGCCCTCGCGCGCCGCGTCGAGAAACTCGCAGGCGAACGACACCGTCACGCCCGGTCCCTCCAGCACAGAGGAGGCGATCGCAAACAGGCAGTAATCGGCGAACGACATGAAGCAGCCGCCATGTACGTTACGTTGGCCGTTGAGGTGTTTTTTCTCGACCCGGAACGCGCACCGCACCTTGCCGTTCTCGTCCATGCGGTGCCAGAACGGGCCGTTATGGGTCTCAAAACTGTCGCGGGTCCAGGTCCGCCAGCCCTTGAATTCGCCCTCGGTTTCGACATGCAGGTCAGGGCGGCGGTGGAATGCGTTTTGTGGGAGCTCGTTCACTAAAAATGGCCTTCAATTGGATGTTTCCGCTCTTAAATCCGATCCGGGAAGGATGTGCAAACGCCGATCCCGAGAATCGCCCCTTCGCAAAGCTCTGGACAGGCCGGAAATGCGCCATAAAAGGCCTTTTCGCCCCCAGTCGATCTCCCTATTAAGGCAGCCATGAACGAGCCCCAGATTACCCCCGAACTCGTCGCCAGCCATGGTCTCAAGCCCGACGAGTATGAGCGCATCCTCAAGCTGATCGGGCGGGTGCCGACGTTCACCGAGCTCGGGATTTTCTCGGCGATGTGGAACGAGCACTGCTCGTACAAGTCCTCGCGCATCCATCTGCGGGGGCTGCCGACCAAGGCGCCCTGGGTGATCCAGGGGCCGGGCGAGAACGCCGGCGTGATTGATATCGGCGACGGGCAGGCGGTGGTCTTCAAGATGGAGAGCCATAACCACCCGAGCTACATCGAGCCCTATCAGGGCGCGACGACGGGCGTCGGCGGCATCCTGCGCGACGTCTTCACGATGGGCGCGCGCCCCATTGCCTGCCTGAACGCGCTCTCCTTCGGCGCGCCGGAACACCCGAAAACGCGCCATCTGGTGTCAGGCGTGGTCGCCGGTATCGGCGGCTATGGCAATTCCTTCGGCGTGCCGACGGTCGGCGGCCAGGTGCGTTTCCACACCCGCTATGACGGCAACATCCTGGTCAACGCGATGGCGGTCGGCCTCGCCGAGGCCGACAAGATCTTCTACGCGGCGGCCTCCGGCGTGAACATGCCGATCGTCTATTTGGGCTCCAAGACCGGCCGCGACGGCATCCACGGCGCCTCGATGGCGTCGGCCGAGTTCGACGAAAATTCCGAGGAGAAGCGCCCGACCGTGCAGGTCGGCGATCCCTTCGCCGAAAAGCTGCTGCTCGAAGCCTGCCTCGAGATCATGGAAAAGGGCTGCGTCATCGCGATCCAGGACATGGGCGCGGCGGGCCTGACCTGCTCGGCGGTCGAGATGGGCGCCAAGGGCGATCTCGGCGTCGATCTCATTCTCGACAATGTGCCGACGCGCGAGACCGGCATGAGCGCCTACGAGATGATGCTCTCGGAAAGCCAGGAGCGCATGCTCATGGTGCTCAAGCCCGAGAAGGAGAAAGAGGCCGAGGCGATCTTCACGAAGTGGGGGCTCGATTTCGCCATCGTCGGCTACACCACGCCGAGCAAGCGCTTCGTGGTCAAGCATGGCGGTGCCGTGATGGCCGATCTGCCGATCAAGGAGCTAGGCGACGAGGCGCCGGTCTACGACCGGCCGCATGTCGCCTCTCAGCCGCTGCCCGTGGTGCACGCGCGCGACGTGGAGCCGCCGATCGCGATCATGCCGGCGCTAGAAAAGCTGATCGGAACGCCCGAATTATGCTCGAAGCGCTGGGTGTGGGAACAGTACGACCACGTCATTCTCGGCAATACCGTGCAGCGCCCCGGCGGCGATGCCGCGGTGGTGCGCGTCGAGGATGGGCCGAAGGGGCTCGCGCTCACCGTCGATGTGACGCCGCGCTATTGCGAGGCCGATCCGTTCGAAGGCGGTAAGCAGGCTGTCGCCGAGGCCTGGCGCAACATCACGGCGGTCGGCGGCCGGCCGCTTGCGATCACCGACAATCTGAATTTCGGCAATCCGGAGCGGCCTGAGATCATGGGCCAGTTCGTCGGCTGCCTGAAGGGTATCGGCGAAGCCTGCCGCGCGCTCGACTTCCCGGTCGTCTCCGGGAACGTCTCGCTCTACAACGAAACCAACGGCCGCGGCATTCTGCCGACACCCTCCATCGGCGGCGTCGGCGTGCTCGACGATTTCACGAAGTCGGCGACGCTCGCATTCAAGGCTGCGGGCGAGGCGATCCTCCTGATCGGCGACACTCACGGTTGGCTCGGACAGTCCGTCTACCTGCGCGACATCTGCGGCCGCGAAGAGGGGGCGCCGCCGCCGGTCGATCTTGCCGCCGAAAAGCGCAACGGCGATGTCGTGCGCGGCATGATCCACGCCGGCACGGCAACCGCGGTTCATGACGTCTCCGACGGCGGCCTGCTGATCGCGCTCGCCGAGATGGCGATCGCGAGCGGGATCGGCGCGCAGCTATTGGCAGCGCCTGCAGCGATCGTGCCGCATGCCTATTGGTTCGGCGAGGATCAGGCCCGCTACATCGTGACCGTGCCGGCGGCGGATGCCGGCCTCGTGCTCGCCAAGATGAACGGCGCGAGCGTGCCGTGCGCGCGCATCGGCACCACCGGCGGCGACGCGCTCGCGGTGGAGGGCGAGGGGCAGGTGGCGGTGAATACGCTTAAGACGGCGTTCGAGCACTGGCTGCCGGCGTATATGAGCGGCAAGGCGGCGTAGCGACGCTCTCTCCATCTCGGGAGATGCGTTCCCTCTCCCCTTACGGGAGAGGGTTAGGGAGAGGGGTAGCCACGCGCACCACCGTTGCCGCTTAACCCTCTCCCCAGCCCTCCCCCGCAAGGGGGGAGGGAGCGCAGTATGCGTTGGGGCCACCATCGTCATTGAATGACGATCATAGCACCTTGCTCGCCCCGGGGATCTGCCGCAGCGTGCGCGTGATCCCCCAGCTCGCCGCGACCGTCAGCACGAAACCGACCGTCGCCTTCACGATCGCCGGCAGATCGTAGTCGAACAGCCAGTATTGCAGCCAAAGTGCGATCGGGTAATGCACCAGGAACATGCCGTAGGCGTCCGCCTGCATCGGATCGAGCAGCTTGGCTGAGCCTGATTGCCTGAACCTCTGGAAAAAGGCCAGGATCAGAAACAGGATGGCGACGCTGAAGACAGTGAAGCAGATGGCATAGAGCGCTTCATACCAGTCCGGCAGCGGCGACGGATTGCCGAGTATTTCGCGCTTGATGAAGATCAGCACCCATAAGAGGCAATACGGAACGATCGCCAGCACCATCCAATCCCAGCTGACCTTCGCCATCCGGCCGTCTGCCGAGAGCAGCCCGCGATCCATTTGCGCAACGCCGATGCCGGCGCCGAAAAAGAAGTAGCTCGCATAGAGCATCACGCGCCCGTGCTGCACTGAGAACGGACCGAACTCGAACCAGTTGCTTGGTCCGTAGTGAACCAGCCCGGGAATGTAGAACGCTGCGGTAACGCCAAGCATGACCGCGAAGAACACCGCGGGCCGACGGCGGCCGTACAGCGAGAGCCGATTGATCGGATCAAGCAGGTTGGGCGACAGCCGATACAAAATGCAGGCCACCACGTCGAAACTGAGCAGGACCCAGAGAAACCAGATCGGCCCGCTCGGCCACGGCCCCTTCGTGATCATATTCCACCAGTAATCCGAAAAGCCGATTTCGGGGTGGTGCCGCAGGGAGATCGCGTAATAGGCGAGCGGAATGACCGTGAAGGCGCAGATCACGAAGGGTAAGCCAAGCCGAAGCAGGCGATCTGCCAGATAGCTCAACGGTCCCTTCCGGGCGATACCGGACCAGGCGAACAGTCCCGACAGGAAGAAGAACATCGCCATGAAGAAACTGTCGGTGGCGAGCACGATCATGTCGAAGCCGAAGAAGTACTTCGGATCGGTATGACCGAAATAAGTATAGGGGATGACGGCGTGGTGGAGCAGCACCACCAGTGTCAGGAAGGTGCGGGCGCGATCAAGCGAAAGGTTTCGCGATTTGGCTGTAGGCACTGCGCTTACGTCGGCATGGCCCACGGTGGAAATCGATGTCATGCGCGCCTCCCGGCCAGGCAAAGTCTGTCAAATGTTGCCGCCCGGAACCTGATTCAGCAAGGCCCATTCGGGCCCTCGCAAATCCCATCCCCGAGCCGCTTCGGAACCGCTGGCGCAAGCCGCCGTTAGGCCAGATGAATTGATCGGCCGCCGTCAGCGCGGCCCGCAGAGGTTGCGGAGCAAGCAATGACAATTCTCAAATGGGCGTTGATCTTCTTTCTGGTGTCGATCGTCGCCGGCATTTTCGGCTTCACCGGCATATCAGCGGCGTCCGCCGACATCGCCCGCTTCCTGTTCTATGTCTTTGTCGTAATCTTCCTGGTGCTCCTGATCCTCGGGCTAACGATATTCAGGGTGTAGAGTCCGGCCTACGCCACTTCCTCGATCCTCACCTTGTCCGGATAGAACGCCAGACGACCAGCGATCTCGGCCATGGCCGGGAAGGGCGTTTCATAGGTCCAGATCGAGTTTTCGATGCGCTTGCCGTTGGCATTGATGCTGAAATAGTTCGCATCTCCCTTGTAGGGGCAGTGCGTGGTCCGCTCGGTGCGGGCCAATAGCGCCATATTGGTGTCCTCGCGCGGCACATATTGCACCGCCGGATAGCTAGCTTCCTTCAGCGTCAGCGCACGGGTGGTATCGGCGATCACCACGCCGTCTACCGAGACCCGGACGCGCCGGGGGTTTGCCGTAATCGTGATCGGATGGTCGGGACCGGGCAATTTCATGGTTCTAAGCCTCTTTTTCGGTCAGCCCGACGTCGGCGGGCGCGACGCGATCTCGCGGTGTCAAAGCGATCGGGGCGGAATATAGTGGTGCCAGGCGTGACCTTGAAGAGCGTACGCGCTAGGTTTGGCCGTCACGGCCTTGCGAGCTGGCCGTGATTCGAAACACCTGACGGAGACATGCTGGAATGCCGATGGACGCCCACGAAATCGAATCGATGATCAAGGCAGCCATTCCCGATGCCGAGGTGACGATCCGCGATCTCGCAGGCGATGGCGACCACTACGCCGCGACCGTGATCTCGGAGTCGTTCCGCGGAAAGTCACGCGTGCAGCAGCACCAGATCGTCTATCAGTCGCTCAGGGGACAGATGGGCGGCGTGCTGCACGCGCTGGCGCTGCAAACCGGGGTACCTGGCGGACCCGGAGTGCCGGAGGGCTAAGGCCCAACGACCCATGCGGGGGCACCGATGACGGACAATCCGCACGGCGCGATGTTTCGCGTGATCGTGCCGCACCAGCACAGCCGCGTCACCTATGTGGAGCTGTTTTTCGATCTCGTCTTCGTCTTTGCGGTTACCCAGATCTCGCACACGCTGCTCGCGCATTTTACGCTTCTAGGCGCGCTGCAGGTCACGCTGCTGTTTCTCGCGGTGTGGTGGGTGTGGGTTTTCACCACCTGGATCACCAACTGGCTTAATCCTGAAAAGACTCCGGTCCGGCTCCTGCTGTTTGCGATGATGCTGGGCGGGCTGGTGCTGTCGACCTCGATCCCCAAGGCGTTTGAAGAGCGGGGATTATGGTTTGCCATCGCCTATGCTTCCATGCAGGTCGGCAAGACGATCTTTCTGTGGTTGTCGACGCCGGCGTCGCGCCCGCGGACTCGCATGAATGCGATCCGGATCGCCGCCTGGCTTTCGCTCTCGGCGATCTTCTGGATCGCCGGCGGGGTTATGGAAGGCCAATCGCGTTTGACGCTGTGGGCCGTTGCGCTCGTTATCGAGTATATCTCGCCCTCGGTGCGGTTCTGGATTCCCCGCTATGGCGCGTCCTCGGTCGCGGACTGGATGATCGAAGGCGGCCATATGGCCGAACGCTGCGCGCTGTTCATCATCATCGCGCTCGGCGAATCCATCGTCGTCATCGGCGCGACCTTCGCCGAACTCACCTGGACGAGTGAAAACGTTCTGGCGTTCCTCTCGGCCCTCATCGGCAGCATCGCGATGTGGTGGATTTATTTCCATATCGGCGCCGAAGCCGGCTCCGAAGAGCTTTCAAAATCGAGCGAGCCGGGCAGGCTGGCGCGGCTCGCCTATACTTATCTGCATATGCCGATCGTGGCCGGTATCATCATTGCGGCGGTGGCGGATGAACTGGTGCTGAAGCACCCCGGTGGACATTCCGATCTCAAGACAGTGACGAGCGCGATCGGTGGTCCCTTGCTGTTTCTGTTCGGGACCATCCTGTTCAAGTACAGCTTCCGGGGCTTCCTTCAGCTCTCACACGGCGCCGGCATCATCGCGCTCTGCGCGCTCGCATGGCTTGCGAGCGACCTTTCGCCACTGCTGCTGTCGGTCCTGACCACCGCGATCATGATGGTCGTCGCGATGTGGGAAACGATCTCGCTGCGATCGAGCCGAGCGGAATAGTGCAGTGCCGTCAATCCGGCCTTTTCAATCCAGCCGTGGCCGCCTGACCGGCGCCAGTTGCGGCGAGTTGTGCTGATCGACGACATTTCTGAGAACGAGGGTTGAGAGCTGGACCACCAGCGCCCGAAGCCGCGCATTTTCCTCGATAAGCGCGACGCGTTCGGTGTCCGCTGCGTCGTCCCAGTCCGTGTCATTGTGAGACGGCGATCCGGCACATGGCCCGTGGCTGCTCGACGCTGGATACGCATTCCCCATGACTGACATCCCTTGAAACGAACTCACCCCATCATGCCGAAGAAGATACGGCTGAGTCCGCGTCAAAAATTGGACCTTTCGAAGGGCAAACGAGAGCGCAGATGGACCCTTTTGCGGGCGGATCGATAAAGATGAACACTTGTTAAGAAGTTTGTTTATACTGCGGTCCGGCAAAGGTGCGGGGAACGCGCGGCGGCGTAGGCACCTTTTCCAATGAACCTTGACCAGCGCGATCATTCAATGCCCACGGGGGGTACCGTGGTGGTGGGAATACGCGCCTATGAAACAGAGTGAAGCAAGAGTACGGATCATTCAGGAGTGGGACCGCTGGATTCTAACGCAGACAATCGAGCCGGACGGACCCACTGGGAAAGACTCGCTGAAATTCTACCACGAACTGCAGGACGCCGGATCGCCGCTGTTGGACTTCCAGTCTCGCGGACAGGACAAGTGGCGGATCATTCATGCGTGGCTGCTCGGCGCAGACCGATTGTCCGATGACTGGATATCTGTCGCGCCCCGGATCGCGCCAACACGCCGGCTGCGACCCGATCGCAGGCGATCGGTCTGTAAGACGTGAACCGTAGAGGCCGCGACGATTACCTCACTCCGACGCCACCAGCGCGTGAACGGAGAACATCTGGTCGCGGTCGGTCCAGGTTTCCCGCACCGACCATCCCGACTCGCGCGCCAGCACGGTGAAGCGATCGAGGCTGTATTTATAGCTCGACTCGGTGTGAATGCTTTCGCCGGGACGGAATGAAAAATTCCGTCCCAGGATACGCACAGTCTGCGCCTTCTTGGAAATCAGGTGCATCTCGATGCGATGCCGCTCGCGGTTATAGACCGAACGGTGCATGAAGGCGGAAACGTCGAAATTGCCGCCGAGCTCGCGGTTGATGCGAACCAGAACGTTGAGATTGAACTTCGCGGTCACGCCGGCGGCGTCGTTATAGGCGTCATACAGCACACGCTCGTTCTTCTCGAGGTCGACGCCGATGATCATCTGCGCGCCTTCGCCTAAGATTTGGCGCGCGCTGCGCAGGAAGGCGCGCGCTTCCTGCGGCTCGAAATTGCCGAGCGTCGATCCCGGGAAGAAACCAACCTTGGGCATCCCTTCGATCTCGGCGGGCAGAGCGAACGGTGCGGTGAAATCGGCCGCAACCGGATAAACGCCGAGGTCGGGGAAATCCTTGCGCAAATCGCTGGCCTGCGCGTTCAGGAAGTCGCCCGAAATATCGACCGGGACATAGGCGCCGAAATCGCAGCGCTCCAACAGCAGGCGGACCTTTGTCGTGGCGCCGGCGCCGAATTCGACCAGCGCTGCGCCTTTCGGAATGATGTCGGCGACTTCGTCGCCGCGGCTGCGCAGAATGCCGAGCTCGGTCCGGGTCGGATAATATTCCGGCAGTACCGTGATCTGCTCGAACAGTTCGGAGCCCGCCGCATCATAGAAATATTTCGGCGACAGGCGCTTGGGAAATCGCGAGAGATTGCCGATCACGTCATCTGCAAAGGCGGAAGTCTGCTCATCGAACTGCGTTTGGGCCAAAGCGGCGGCATGCACATTCATGATACTCTCCTGAACGCGCTTTCCGGCGCGCTTTGATGGTCGGAAACATCAGGCGTAGTCGGCGAGGCGCAACCCCGTGAATTGCCAGCGGTGGTGCGGATAGAAGAAGTTACGGTAGGTGATACGGCTGTGGCCGGGTGGGGTTGCAAGCGAGGAGCCGCGCAGCACCAATTGGTTGACCATGAACTTGCCGTTGTATTCGCCGAGCGCACCCTCGACGGCACGGTAGCCGGGGTACGGGGCATAGGCGCTGCGGGTCCATTGCCAGACGATGCCGAAGGCGTCGTTGAGCTGGCCGGCGCGGGCGGCGACCTCCCACTCCATTTCGGTCGGCAGATGACGGCCGGCCCAGCGCGCAAACGCGTCCGCCTCGTAATAGCTGACATGGCAGACCGGAGCAGAGGGGTCGATCGGCTGCAAGCCGCCGAGCGTCATGATCCGCCATTCGCCATCGACCTGGCGCCAGTGGCCGGGTGCCTGCCATCCCTCGTTGGTCGCGGTGGTAAAGCCGTCCATGAGCCACAACGTCGCCGTGGCGTAGCCGCCGTCTTTCATGAAGGCCAGCCACTCGGCATTGGTCACGAGATTGCGGGCGAGCCTGACCGGGCCGACCAGCGCGCGGTGCGCGGGCTTTTCATTGTCGAAATGGAAGCTGTTGTCGGCGTGTCCGACGGTGTGGATGCCCTCGTTGAGGCTGATCCATTCGTCGCCGCCCTGATGTGACGCCGGGAAGCGCCAGGATGCATCGTAGGCCGGCGGAATCGGGTTCTGCGCGAAGGCGTGCAGGATATCGGTCAGCATCAATTCCTGGTGCTGCTGCTCGTGGTTGAGGCCGGTCTCGACCAGCGGGACCAGCCCCGCGAGACGCTCCTCGCCAGCGGTCTGGAAGAACTTGACCACGGCGGCATCGACGTGCCGGCGATAGGCGGTGACTTCGTCTGCGCTCGGGCGGGTCAGGTGGCCGCGCGCGTGGCGCGCATGCCGGGGACCTGCGCTGACGTAATAGGAATTGAACAGAAACGCGTAGTCCGGATGGAAGGGCTGGTAACCCTCGCAATGTTCGCCAAGCAGGAATTGCTCGAAAAACCAGGTGGTATGGGCGCGATGCCATTTGGCAGGGCTCGCGTCGGGCATTGACTGGATGAGCTGATCCTCGGGGCTCAAGGGCGCGGCGCGCCGCTCGGTCTCACCGCGGACGGCGAGGTACGCTTCCACCAAATTCTGGGCGAGGGTGCCTGAATCGGAGAAAAGTGACGGCGCGGGGGGCGCGAACTCGGTGGCGGCTACTGGTCTCGTCACGGGCATCTCCGGTGGCAGGAGAGAACGTTAGGCCGGGAAACTGGTTCCCGGCGGGCAGTCCGTCCTAAATAGGGGCTCCGTTCCGGGAAAAAAGCCTTCCTCCGCTATGATATTAATGCCGTCAGACTATGGGGCTGTGACTGCCGGCACGCCGAGCCGGCCCCCGCATGCCAGGTCTTCGCCATTTTACTTTGGATGAACAACGGTTTGCGCTACATATATGAGAGGTAACCGGGTTACATGGACTAGCTGGCCCGCCAAGGCGCAGGGGCTGAGGCCCAAAAGGAAGCAAATATGAGCATCGAACAATTCATCGACAACGAAGTGAAGTCGAACGACGTCGTGCTGTTCATGAAGGGGACGCCGCAGTTTCCGCAGTGCGGTTTTTCCGGCCAGGTCGTGCAGATCCTCGACCACATCGGCGTCGGCTACAAGGGCCTGAACGTCCTGGAATCCGCCGAACTCCGTAACGGCATCAAGGAATATTCCAACTGGCCGACCATCCCGCAGCTCTACGTCAAGGGCGAGTTCATCGGCGGTTGCGACATCGTCCGAGAAATGTTCCAGGCCGGTGAGTTGCAGCAGCTCTTTGCCGACAAGGGCGTCACTCTCAACGCGGCGGCCTCCGCCTGACCGCCTCAGCGCGCCAGATCGGCCAGGCGCGGCTCGAAGTCATCGTTGCCGATATCACCAGCTTGCGCGTTGACGCCATCGTCAACGCCGCGAATTCGTCGCTCCTTGGCGGGGGCGGCGTCGACGGCGCAATTCATCGCGCCGCGGGGCCGGAACTGCTGGCAGAATGCCGCACGCTGAATGGCTGCGCCACGGGCGATGCCAAGATTACCCGAGGGTACGGGCTGCCGGCGAAGCATGTGATCCACGCTGTCGGGCCGGTCTGGCACGGCGGCAACGCGCGCGAGGATGAACTACTCGCGTCCTGTTATCGCCGCGCGATCGAGCTCTGCCAGGGCAATGGTCTTTCCTCGGTGGCATTTCCTGCAATTTCTACCGGCGTCTATCGTTTTCCCGCCGACCGCGCCGCTGGAATCGCGGTCGCTACCGTCGTTGATGCGCTGGCGACGGCGCCTCACGTGACAAAAGTCATCTTCTGCTGCTTCTCCCCTGACAGTGGCCGGCTGCACGAAGAGGCGCTGGCCGCCTTTGGCAGCCCTTGTCCCTGATCCTGTCTCCGCTACACTCCGCCGTGAATTCCGGGAGGGGGTTCCAATGAATTCACGTCAAATCTTGCGCGCGCTGGCCATCGGTGCGCTGTTGCTGGTGGCATCGCCGGTCCGCGCCGAGGGTACGTTCGATATTCCCGCAGGCGCGCGCTTCAACCAGGACAAGCTTGCGAAGATCACCGCATTCTTCAAGAACGAGGTAGACACCGGCAAGATCGCCGGCGCGAACGTCCTGATCGAGCAGCACGGCAAGGTGGTCTATCACCAGACTTTCGGCGTGCAGGACGTGGAGTCCAAGAAGCCGATCACGGACAAGACGATCTTCCGTCTGTTCTCGATGACCAAAGCACTCACTTCGGTGGTCGCGATGCAATTGGTCGAGGACGGTACGATCAAGCTCGAGGATCCCGTCTCAAAGTACATTCCATCCTTCGCGAATGTGAAGGTCGGCGTCGAGAAGAAGAACGAGGACGGCACCAAGACGCTCGAGCTGGTGCCACCGACCCGGCCGATGACCGTTCTGGATCTGATGCGGCATACCTCGGGTATCACCTATGGCTTCTATGGCGACACCCTCGTTCGCAAGGCCTATGCGGCCGCCAATATCTATGCGGGCGATTTCGATCTGGCCGAGTTCGCCGAGCGGATCGCGAAACTGCCGCTGCACAATCAGCCAGGCGCGCTCTGGCAATACGGGCATTCCACCGACATCCTGGCGCGGGTCATGGAAGTCGCGACCGGAAAACCCTTGCTCACGATCATGCGCGAAAGGCTGCTCGATCCGCTCGGCATGGTCGATACCGGATTCTATGTGATCGATCCGGAGAAGCAGAAGCTGATCGCGCTGCCGGTGCCGAACGACAGCAATTTCCGCGTCGGCCGCGACACCAACCCGACCAATTTCAAGAAAATAGAATTCGCCAGCGGCGGCATGTATTCGACCATGGCGGACTACCGGCGCTTCACTCAGATGCTGCTCAATGGCGGCACTTTCGAGGGCAAGACCTATCTGAAGCCCGAGACGTTCAAGCTGATGACGTCAGATCACGTCGGACCGGAGTCGGGCGTCGCGCGCGACTATTTCTATTTCCCCGGAGACGGCTTCGGATTTGGCCTTGGGCTTGCGGTCCGCACCGATCCCGGCAACGCCAAGCCGCCGCCGCCGGGATCGCTCGGCGAACTGAAATGGGACGGCGCCAGCGGCTGCTATTTCGTGGTCGACCGCAAGCAGGACATGTTCTTCGTGCTGCTCGAGCAGACGCCAACGGAACGCCAGCGCATCCAGCGGACGCTGAAGCAGTTGGTTTATGAAGCGCTGGAGAAGTGATGGCGCCATCGGGCGCTGCCTTGTTGGGGCGGCAGCGCTCGCAATGCTTTTTCTCGGCAGCTCACCGCATGCGTTCGGAAGCGAGAAGACGCCAGACGCGCCGACTTTTTCGCGCGCGGCGCTTGACCGGATTGGCGACTACGTCCGCACCGAGGTCGCGACCGGTAAGATTCCTGGCGCGGTCCTGCTGATCCAGCAGCACGGCAAGCTAGTCCATCTTGAATGTTTCGGCGTGCGGGACCCGGCGACCAGGCAGCCGATGACGCCGGACACCATCTTCCAGATCTATTCGATGTCGAAGGCCATCACGTCGGTCGCCGCGATGATGCTGGTCGACGACGGCAAGCTGGCCCTGGATGATCCCGTATCGAAATACATTCACTCCTTTGCGGACGCAAAAGTCGGCGTCGATCTTTCCGATGAAGCAGGAAAGTATCCGCTCAAGCTCGAGCCGCTGAAGCGCCCGATCACGATCAGGGATCTGCTGCGGCACACCTCGGGCATCACTTACGGCTTCTTCGGCGAAACCGCGGTGCAGAAGCTCTATGCCGATCCCAAACTTTACGCCGGCGATTTCGACAACGCCGAATTCGCCGACCGGATCGCGACACTGCCGCTCGCCGATCAGCCGGCAACGCGCTGGAATTACAGCCATTCAACCGACGTGCTTGGCCGTGTCATCGAGGTGGTGTCAGGACAGACATTATTTCAGTTCGAGAAGCTGCGACTGTTCGATCCACTCGGCATGTCCGAGACCGAATACTATGTCGCAGATAAAGCGAAATGGCCGCGCATCGCCCAGCCATTTCCCGTCGATCGTTTTCGGGTAGCCGGAATCAAGGATCCGACAGAGGCGCGGCGCTGGGAATCCGGCGGTGCGGGCCTGGTCTCGACGGCCGGCGACTACGCGCGCTTCCTGCAAATGCTGCTGAACGGCGGCGAATTGGACGGCAAACGGTATCTCAAGCCTGAGACCGTCGCACTGATGACATCGGATCAGATCGGGCCGGAGACCAGGATCATTCACGATCCCTTCTATTTTCCGGGACCGACCAGCGGCTTTGGTCTTGGCTTTGCGGTGCGGACCTCGCCGCCGCCGAATACGACATGGCCGCTTGGCGAATACCGCTGGGATGGTGCGGGCGGCAGCTTCTATTTCGTCGACCCGCAGGACGACTTGCTCGTGGTCTTCATGGTGCAGGCGCCGACGCAGGGCGGACGAATTCAACTGGCGTTGAAGACGATGATGTATGAGGCGCTCGGCAAGGGTCTGCGCAAGGACTGACAGTTACCTGATTACGCCACCGCGTTTCGCGCGATCGTCTCGCGATAGAAAGCCGCGCTCAGCTTCGGCGTCCGGCGCTTGGTTTCGAAGTCGACGTGATAGATGCCGAAGCGCTGCTCATATCCGTCCGACCATTCGAAATTGTCCATCAGGGTCCACAGGAAATAGCCAAGCACAGGCACGCCCTCGGCGGTCGCGCGCTGCAACTGCGTCAGATAGTTGCGCAGATACATGATGCGGTCGACGTCGTAGACGGTGCCGTCTGCCGCTGGCTGGTCGCTCGCGGACGTTCCGTTCTCGGTGATGTAGATCGATTTCACGTTCCACAGTTTGGCGATATGACGCGGTACCCAATAGATCGCCTCGGGCCCGGGCCTGAGCCAGCTCGCCTTCATGTGCGGAAACGAGTCGGGAAATGGCGCCAGCGTGAAGCCGCGTTCGTTGTCGGCGGCGATGACGTAATGGTCGGGCGTATAGACATTCACCCCGAGGAAGTCGATCGGCGATGAAATGATGCGCAGATCCTCAGGCGTGAATTTCGGCGCGTCATTGCCGGCCTTTGCCAGATAGGCGTCGGTATATTTTCCCTCCATCATGACAGTCAGATAGCCGGCATTGAGCTCGCGCGTCGCCATTTCGGCCGCGCGGATGTTGGCAGGCGTTTCGATCGCCGGGATGCAGCTCACGGCGTTTTCCGCCGGACCGACCTTCGTACCAATGCGTCCATGCGCGCGGATGGCCTGAACCGCGAGTCCATGCCCAAGCGCGACGTGATGACGGACCTGGTTCAATCCGGATTGAGGCAGTTTGAGGCCCGGCGCATCGGCGCCAAGACCGTGGCCGAGATGCACCAGCCGGGAGCATTCGTTGATCGTGAAAAAATATTTTACGCGATCACCGAGATGCTGTGCGACATAAGCGGCGTAATCCGCAAATGCCTTCGGCGTATCGCGAGAGGTCCAGCCGCCGAACCGATCCTGCAGCGCCTGCGGCAGGTCCCAATGATAGAGCGTCGCGAACGGCTCGATGCCATTCGCCGACAATTCGTCGATAAGTCGTTTATAGAAATCGAGACCTTTCGGATTTGGCGAACCGGTCCCATCCGGGAAAACACGCGGCCATGCGATCGAGAATCGATAGGCCTTTGTGCCCAATTCCTTCATCAACCGAATGTCTTCCTTATAGAGATGATAGTGATTTGTGGCGGTGTCGCCATTGCTGCGATCGGCGATGGTGCCGGGCGTATGGGCAAAACGATCCCAGATCGACGGGCTGCGCCCGTCTTCGTTGACGGCGCCCTCGACCTGATAGGCGGAGGTCGCCGTGCCCCAAAGGAAGCCGCTCGGAAAAGCGGAAGAGGCGGGTTGATTTCGCGCGCGGTTGTCCGCTCCCGACTGGGCAAGTCCGGATCCGGCCGGCAGCATCGACATCGCGAGCGTCGACCAGCCTGCAATCCTGCCAAATTGTCGCCGGGAAAATCTCTTGAATGACATCATTTCACTCGCTGCGCCGGGATCAATCTCAAAACAAGGCTTCGCTCGATGCTTCGTGTTTGAAGCAAGCTAATATCACTTCTTCCGTGATCGCGCGCAATTGTGCATGCGGGCTGCATCGATGGGTCGACAGGGCTGTTGCGCGCAGCTAAATAGGCCCATCAACTTACGTTAGGGAGCAGGACCAATCGGCATTCGCACGCCGCTGGCGCTTTTAGTTCTATCGCTCGGCATCATTGTCGCGGTGTGGTGGTGGCTTGCCACACCGGTGACGCTGATGCGTGCGCCGATCGACGCAACGGCGAAGCTGGAATGCGTGTCCTACGCGCCGTTCCGCAACGATCAGACGCCGCATGATCCGACGCTCATCGTCAGCCCGGAGCAGATTGCGGAGGACCTTGCCGAGCTTGCCAAGGTCTCCAAATGCATTCGCACCTATTCGATCGACAACGGGTTAGACAAGGTGCCGGAGCTTGCATCCAGGGTCGGATTGAAAGTCCTGCTTGGCGTCTGGCTCGGGCGTGACCGCGCGAAGAATGCCCAACTCTGCGACATCGCGGTCTCGCTGGTGAAGGACCATCCCGACACTGTCGCAGCGATCATCGTCGGCAGCGAGGTGCTGCTGCGCGGCGACATGACGGTGGGCGACCTTCGTCAGGCGATCCAGTCGGTCAAGCCGCGCGTGAATGTGCCGGTGACCTATGCCGATGTCTGGGAATTCTGGCTGCGTTACCGCGAAGTCGGCGCCGATGTCGATTTTATCACCGCTCATTTCCTGCCCTATTGGGAAGACGTTCCGCCGCGCGCCGAAGAAGCGGCCGCGCATGTCGATGACATCCGCAAGCAGGTGGTGGCAGCCTTTCCCGGCAAGGAAATCCTGATCGGCGAGACCGGCTGGCCGAGCTTTGGGCGGATGCGCGACGGCGCGCTGGCTTCCCGCGTCAATCAGGCGCGTTTCATTTCCGAGATTCTCGAGCGGGCGAGGCGGGACAATTTCCGCGTCAATCTGTTCGAGGCCTATGACGAGCCGTGGAAGCGCCGCTGGGAAGGCACGGTAGGCGGTTATTGGGGGCTGTTCGACGGGACCGAGCGCAAACTGAAATATCCGGCCGGAATAGCCATCAGCAATTACCCGTTCTGGAAGCTGCAGATGGCAGGCGGGCTCCTTCTTTGCATCTGCATATTCGCTGTTGCCATGTTCGCGCCGAAGCGCCGCTCGTCGCCGCCATTGGCCTCGTGGGTAGCAGTCGCCGTCTCCGCGACCTCCGGCGGGATATTATTGGGCATCAGCGTCGACAAGATGCTGCACGAAAGCTACGGGATCGGCGGCTGGCTGGTCCAGGGCTTCATGCTGATGGCGGCCGTGACGGCGCCGCTGCTCTCGACCTACGCGCTGATGTCGGGGAGATCGCTTCCGTCGTTCCTCGAGGTGCTTGGGCCGCCCAAGGGCCTGACCCCGCTGTTCTTGGCCAATATGCTGGGCATCACGCTGATCGTGACGACGCTTATTGCCGGTCAGACTGCGCTCAGCCTGATTTTCGACGCGCGCTGGCGCGATTTCCCGTTCGCCGCCTTGACCATGGCCGTGGTGCCGTTCTGGACGCTGGCCTTCCTCAATGGTTCGAAATCCGGCGAGCGGCCGCTCTCGGAAGCCGTTTTCGCCGGGCTGTTCGCACTTTCGGCTGTTTACGTCGTCTTCAATGAAGGCTTTCAGAACTGGCAGGCGATCTGGACCGGCGCGACATATCTGCTGCTCGGCAGTGCGCTGTGGCGGGCGCGCATGCCAGCCACGGCCTGACCTCGGACCGGTTCACGCTTCTCACGCCCCACGTACAATCTCGCGCACGAGGCCGATGGTCTCCTCGATCATCGCAGCGCTGACGTCGAGATAGGTGCAAGCGCGAATGCGGCCGTCCATCATCGCAACCAGCACGCCGCGCTTGCGGAGGGCCTCGACCATTTTGTCGCCGGGAACGCCGGCGCCATCCGGCTTGAAGAACACCAGATTGGTCTCGGGCTCCTGCACTTCGATGCCGTTGATCTGCGATAGCCCCCGCGCCAGCGCGCGCGCATTGGCGTGATCGTCGGCGAGACGGTCGACGTGATGGTCGAGCGCGTAGACGCAGGCCGCAGCGCAAATGCCGGCCTGCCGCATCGAGCCGCCGAGTCGCTGCTTCCAGCGCCAGACGTCGTCGATGAAGGCGCGGGTACCTGCGATCGCGCCGCCGATCGGCGCGCCCAAGCCTTTTGAGAAATCGATCCATGCTGAATCCCATCCCGCGGCCATGTCGCGCGCCGATATTCCGGTGGCGACACAGGCGTTCAACAGCCGCGCGCCATCCATATGGGTGATCAGCCCGTTCGCCCTGGCGATCTCTACCACTTCGTCCAGCGCCGCCTTCTTCCAGATCGTGCCGCCGCCTATATTGGCGGTCTGCTCGACGCTGACGAGGGTCTGCGGCGGCTGATAGCGCGAGCGCGGGTGCAGGGCGGCGCGGAGTGTTTCCGGCGTGAACTGCCCGTCATCGCCCGGCAGCTGGGTGATCTGGAAGCCGCCGAGGGCTGCGTGCGCGCCGCCTTCGCGGGCGATGATATGCGCGGTGGCATGGGCGAGAATTTCATCGCCCGGCCGGCAATGCGCCAGCGTCGCCGCGACGTTGCACATGGTGCCTGAGGGCATGAACACGGCAGCTTCCTTGCCGAGCAGGTCGGCTACCCGCTCGCACAACAGATTCACCGTCGGGTCATCGCCGATCTGCTCGTCGCCGACCTCGGCCCGCGCTATCGCCTCGCGCATCGCAGGCGTCGGTCGCGTCTGCGTGTCCGACAACAGGTTGATGCGGATGGGATCGGCCTTTGGATCGCGCGGGGCAGGGGTGTAGTGCATGGGCGAGTCTCACAATCTTGCGTCATGGCCGGGCTTGTCCGGGCCATCCACGACTTCTGTCCGCGGTGACCATAAAGGCGTGGATACCCGGGACAAGCCCGGGCATGACGGAACAGCCATTCGCGCGCAAACAAAAAGGCCCCGGAGAACCGGGGCCTTTGATGTCTCGGAACTGAAAACCGATCAGCGCGAATAGAATTCGACGATCAGGTGTGGCTCCATCTGTACCGCGAAGGGCACGTCCGACAGCGCCGGGATGCGGGTGAACTTGGCGGTCATCTTGGAGTGATCGACTTCGAGGAAGTCGGGCACGTCGCGCTCGGCGAGCTGGGTTGCTTCCAGAACCGGGGTGAGCTGCTTCGAGGATTCCTTGACCTCGACGACGTCGCCGGGCTTGAGCTTGTAGCTCGGAATGTTGACGCGGCGGCCGTTCACCTTGATGTGGCCGTGGTTGATGAACTGGCGGGCGGCGAACATCGTCGCCACGAACTTGGCGCGATACACGACGGTGTCGAGACGGCGCTCCAGCAGGCCGATCAGATTCTCACCGGTGTCGCCCTTCATCCGGCCGGCCTCGACATAGATGCCGTGGAACTGACGCTCGGAGATATTGGCGTAATAGCCCTTCAGCTTCTGCTTGGCGCGGAGCTGGACGCCGAAGTCGGAGAGCTTGCCCTTGCGGCGCTGACCGTGCTGGCCCGGGCCATATTCACGGCGGTTCACGGGGCTCTTCGGGCGGCCCCAGATGTTTTGGCCCATACGGCGATCGATCTTGTATTTCGCCTCACTGCGCTTTGTCATCGCGTCCTCTGCGTTAAGTTTGGTTTTTGAGGAAACGCGCCCTCCTGTGCACCGGCATCGCCGGGGCCGACAGGTCCGCCTCGAAAGCTCGGGGAGAACCACGGGTCGCGAAACGCATCGCGGGCCGAAACCGGCCCGCGAGCAAGCGGGTTCTTAGGGAGAAACGGGCGTTGTGTCAACGAAAACAGCCGGTTCTTGGGCTGTCATTTCGGGGCGCGTAGCGAACTATGGGGCGTCTTTGCGCCCCTGAGAATCTCGAGATTCCCCGATGCGCAATTGCGCATCTGAGGTCTGGTCCTGCGGACCATCCCCGGAATGACCCCGCAAGGGCGATCAAGTCGCGACAGCCCGGACCGGTTTGGGCTCGGTTTGCTGCCGATTGGCTCGCAATTCGGCGGCAATTTCCCCGTTCAGCACCTGTTCCAGCCGGTTCAGCGCCCTGGCCATTGGGGCGGCGTCGGTAACCCGGTGATCCCAGCGCAGCACCACATCAATGGTCTGGTCGGGCCTTTCCACCCCGTAGCTCAGGATAAACGGCCCGGGGCTGATGGCATGGAGCTGGCCGGCGCCATAGGCCGCCACCGAGGTCACGCCGAAACTGCCGAAGTAATTGGCCCGCTGGCGGCCGAAATTCAGCCCGACGGCCCAGAATAGGCGCCGCAGGGGCAGCGGCAGGCGGGTGGTGCGCAGGATCTTGCGGAACGCGGGCACCTCGTCGATTGGCGCTGTCTTGGCGTGCCGGATCAGGGCATCGACCTCGGCAAGCGACATTTCATCGGGAGCGGCCACTTTTTGCGGCAGCACGCAATCCTGGCCATCCTCGACCCGGGCAATCGCCACCATCGCGACGCTGCGGGGCAGTTCGTAAAAGCCAGGCAGCGGCCATTTGACGTAGAGGGTGCGCAGGATCGGCTCTTCCTTCGCGACCAGTGCGAACGCCTTGGCAAAGATCGCGGCCCAGCCCGGCCGCTGGGCGGCCTGGACGCGGGCCTCCGACAGGCCGCGGAGGTTAAGGGGCCGGGTCAGCGAAACGAAGGGCACGCGGATCGACGCGTGCATGAGGTCGGCGACGAGACGGCGTGGCAGCGTGATTTTTCTAACCGTTCCGCGCATCGCTCCGCCGGGTCTCCGCAATCGGTAAATCAAAGGCCAGCAGGCGCGCTTCGACAACCTGCCAGGACCTCATCTAGCACGAACAAGGCGTTTTGACGCCAGAGGGTTCGCCTCCGGATCGTTCCCGTTCCGCCGGCGGGCGGGCCGCCGAGGTCGACGTAAACCCGGTAGATTTGAAGGCTTTGCCGCAGTTCTCAACACCTATCGCTTCTCAGCATCTTCGGCCACTGCGGCGTGCGTTAGAGCTGCGTTCGTCCTGCGAAGTAGGTTCGCTGAATGCAACAGCGGCAGACCGGCGACCGGGCAGGTCGACAGAATATCAATCAACCTAAACAACAATATATTAACATAATAACCGCAATGGTTGAGCCAAGGAATTGAGTGTGCCGGGGCGTAATGCAGACATTCCATGGTGTGCAAGCCATGCGCGGGGTCGCCGCGTTGGCTGTCGTCTGCGGACACGCGGTAATTGCTCGTTCCGATGGGGGAATACGAAGTGCCGCTGAAGCGGCGCACACCATCTTTGCAAGCGGCGTCGACATTTTCTTCGTTATTTCCGGGTTCATCATTGCAAGTACGGCCGCGTCGCAAACCGATGCCTTGAACTTCGCTTTCCGAAGAGCCATTCGCATCTATCCGATGTATTGGCTTGTATTGGGTGCGGCATTTATCAGTTCGTACTGGATCGCACTCGCCCCGGAAGATCGACCTGCGCTGGACCTTGGCTACATCTTCGCGTGGGGCTATCCGAACTGGTATATCCCGCCTGCCTGGTCGATCGCTTTTGAATTGCACTTCTACGCCGTTGTGGCGCTGATACTTGCCATTTCACCGCGCCACCTTTTTGCAATGTTGTTCGCAGCACTTGGCCTTGCGGTGGTCGCGATCGTTTTTCACCTGCCTCTGGGGATCTATTCGCATCCTCTCATTCTGGAATTCGGCGCCGGTGTCTTCATCGCCTACCTTGTACGAGTGAAGGGAGCGCTGCCGCGTTTGCCCTACATTGCGTCGATTTCAGCAGCCTTATTTGCTGCGGGCTGGTACTGGATTTTCGTCCACGGATCGAGCGATCCGCAAGTCGCACGTGTGCCGACCTATGGTCTTGGCGCGGCACTCCTCATCTACGCCGTCGTGTCTGCCGAACTCCACGGCGCTTCCTTTCCGCGCATCCTGCAGTGGCTCGGCAGCATCTCCTATTCGTTATACATCTCACATTTTCTGCTGATCAGATGGATCGCGAACTTTCCGGAACTGTGGCAGATTTCTCCGGCCGCCATCATCGTTGGCAGCATCTTGCTTTCGATCGGCGTCGCGGCGGTCTTGCACCTGCTTGTCGAAGCGCCGACGCTCGATTGGGGTCGCAAGCTCACAGCGCGCAAGGCCGGCGTCGTCCCGCTCACCTTCCCAGGCGTGGGCGATCTTCAGAAGCCCTAGGCGGTTGCTTTTGAGCATGCGCTATCGCAACTAGCCAGCACGCGCCGGCCAGGCTTCAACGCCGCAGTTCGGCTGGGGTGCTTCGCTGACGGCGAGCCACCGTGGCTTTGCGACATCATTGATATCGACGTTTTCATCTGCCCCGGTATGATCCCGCTGCACAATAAACCTGGGGAGGAGTAAGATGAGGACAATTCTGGTCGCCGCTGCACTCGCCGCCTTTACCGTTGGCGCATCCGCTCAGGACAAGCGTCCCGACTACGGCACAGCGGTCAATGCCGCGGGTGCGAAGAAGATCGCAGCCGGCGTTCTCGCCGAATGCCAAAAGAACGGATGGAACGTGGCTGTCGCTGTTGTCGATAACCACGGCTTCCTCGTGTACTTCGAGCGCATGGACAACACGCAGACGGCCAGCATGGACATCGCCGTCGGCAAGGCGAGGGCTGCAGCGACCTATCGGCGCCCGACGCGCGTTTTCATGGAGACGATCAACAAGGGCGGGCCAGCCACGGCCACTCTGCCCGGGGTCTTTGCCTCGCCTGGCGGATTGCCGATCATGGTCGACGGCAAAGTCACGGGCGGAGTGGGGGTAAGCGGCGTCACTGGCGACCAGGACGAGCAATGCGCCAAGGCCGGCCTCGGCACTACATAGGAAATTGCATCCTGCGCCCGCGTACAAGCGCTGGCACGATGTTGTGCGGTGCCGCGCCCCGCGGCGACCTTACGCCAGCACGCGCCCGCCAAAAAACGGCATCAGCGCGCGGCTCAGCGTGTGCGGCCGCTGCGAGGTGAAAATCATCTCGGCGCCGGCGTCATCGCTTTGCCGGCCGGGCGAGCCGAGCAGGGCAGAGACGCGCCGCGCAATCGCGGGCGCGGGATCGATCCAGTCGACCGGCCATGGCGCGAGCCGCGCCAGGCGCTCGAGCAGCAGCGGATAATGCGTGCAGGCGAGCACGACGGTGTCCGTGCGATCGGCGCCATCACCAACGAAGCAGGGGGCGAGTTCGGTTGCGATATCCGCATCGCGCACGTCGTTGCCCGTGAGGGTGGCTTCGGCGAGGGACGCCAGCTCGGCCGATCCCACCAGCGTCACGTCGCAGCCTTGCGCGAAATCTTCGATCAGGCGGCGGGTGTATTCGCGCTTGACGGTGCCCTTGGTGCCGAGCACCGACACGCGTTTGGTCTTTGAACTGGCGCAGGCCGGCTTGATGGCCGGCACGGTGCCGACGAACGGCACGCTATAGGCGCTGCGCAGATGCGACATCACCAGCGTGGACGCGGTGTTGCAGGCAATCACCACCAGCACAGGGGCGTGGCGCGCGATCAGCTCGCCAATCAGCGGCACCACGCGGGCGATGATCTGCTCTTCGGTGTGATGGCCGTAGGGAAAGAATGCGTCGTCGGCGACATAGACGTAATGCGCATCGGGCCGTACCCGAACGATCTCGCGCAGGACCGTGAGGCCGCCAAGGCCGGAGTCGAAGACGAGAATTTTAGGCGGGGATGACACGCTGAAACCTTAGCCGATCCGCGGTTACCGTTAAGTTGCTACGAGGTGGCCGGCGAGGACGCTAAGGTTGTCGACGGCGATGCAGCAATTTGGAATGACTTAAATCGGCTTTGCAAGGCCGGAAAACTGCTGGACCAATCGCCCATGGCACCAGCTTTCCAGGTGGACCGAAATGCGAAAGAGCCCTGCCAATCGATTGCACCGATTGAAATTTCTCCGATTTGGGCACCGCGGCACGCCGGCCGCGACACCCGCAGAATAATCAGCTCTCGCCAAACACCCGCTTGAAGATCGTGTCGACGTGCTTGAAGTGATAGCCGAGGTCGAACTGCTCCTCGATCTCGGCGTCCGTCAGGTGCTTCTTCACGTCGGCGTCTTTCTTTAGCAGGCTCTGGAAGTCGCCTTCGCCGCGCCAAACCGGCATGGCGTTGCGCTGGACGTATTTATAGGCGTCCTCGCGGCTGGCGCCTTTCTGCGTCAGCGCGATCAGAAGCCGCTGCGAATGCACGAGACCGCCGAGCCGGTCGAGGTTCTTCTGCATGTTGGCGGGATAGATCATCAGCTTCTCGATCAATCCGGCAAGCCGCATCAGCGCGAAATCGAGCGTCACGGTGGCATCGGGCCCGATCATGCGCTCGGCCGAGGAGTGCGAAATGTCGCGCTCGTGCCAGAGCGCGACGTTCTCCAGCGCCGGTGTCACATAGGCGCGCACCATGCGCGACAGGCCGGTGAGATTTTCCGACAGCACCGGATTGCGCTTGTGCGGCATCGCCGACGAGCCTTTCTGGCCCTCGGAGAAGAACTCTTCCGCTTCCAGCACCTCCGTGCGCTGCAGATGGCGGATTTCGATCGCGAGCCGCTCGACGGAGGAGGCAATCACGCCAAGCGTTGCGAAATACATCGCGTGGCGGTCGCGCGGGATCACTTGCGTCGAGATCGGCTCGGGCACCAGGCCCATCGCTCTTGCGACATGCTCTTCGACGCGCGGATCGATCTGCGCGAAGGTGCCGACAGCGCCTGAAATCGCGCAGGTCGCGACCTCCTTGCGCGCGGCGACGAGGCGCTCGCGGGCGCGGGAAAATTCCGCATAGGCGAAAGCGAGCTTGAGCCCGAACGTCACCGGCTCGGCATGGATGCCGTGCGAGCGGCCGATGGTCGGGGTCATCTTGTGCTCGAAGGCGCGCTTCTTCAGCGCGGCCAGAACCTTGTCGAGATCGGCAATCAGGAGGTCCGCTGCGCGGGTGAGCTGCACGTTGAGGCAGGTGTCGAGCACGTCGGAGGAGGTCATGCCCTGGTGAACGAAGCGCGCCTCGGGGCCAACGATTTCGGCCAGATGGGTCAGGAAGGCGATGACGTCGTGCTTGGTCTCGCGCTCGATCTCGTCGATCCGGGCGACGTCGAAAATGGCATCCTTGGCCTTGGCCCAGATCGTCCTGGCGGCTTCCTTCGGGATCACGCCAAGTTCCGCCAGCGCATCAGCCGCATGCGCCTCGATCTCGAACCAGATCTTGAAGCGGGTCTGCGGCTCCCAGATGGAAGCCATTTCCGGGCGGGTATAGCGGGGGATCATCGAAAACTCCGGACGAGCAGGGGGCGCGAGGCGATCCCCGGCGGATTTGTTTTTACGCTGCGCTTTAGCAAATCGGGCCGGGGGAGGCCACCCGTACGGGGCTGCGGAGACGGGAAAACCGAGGTGCCGCGGCAGGGGCCGAAAGCCGTCGGGAAACGGAGGCCCGCCGTCGCTACAGGCTGGCGAGCCCACATTCCACAGCGAGCCGCACAAGCTGGGCGTCCGTGCGCATGCCGGTCTTGGTCTTGATCAAATAGTGGTAGTTCTGCACGGTCTTCATGCTGAGATTGAGGTTTGCGGCGATCTGCTCCGTGGTCGCGCCGGCCGCCAGTTGCCTCAGGATCTCGATTTCCCGTTCCCCGAGCTGATCGAGCAGCGAATGCGAAGGAGACAGGCTTTCCATCGCCAGAACGCGGGCGATGTCGTCGCTGATCGCCTGCTCGCCGCGGACGATCGCGCGGATTGCCCGGATCAGCTCGGTAGGGGCCGAGCCCTTCGTCACATAGCCGTTCGCGCCGGCATTGAAGGCCGCCTTCACCTGCGCCGCCTCGCTATGCATGCTGAAGACGAGGATGCGTGTGGCGGAGCTGCGCGAGCGGATGTTCCTGACAGCCTCGAGCCCGCTGGCGCCCGGCATCGATATGTCCATCACGACGACGTCGGGGGCTTGCGCCTTGAATGCCCGGTAGGCGTCGGCTGCGTTGTCGGCCTCGGCCACCACATGAAAATCTCCCTGATGTTCGAGGACGCGCCGATAGCCCTGCCGGACGACGGGATGGTCGTCGACGAGCAGGATCGAAATGCCTTGAATCGAAATGCCCTGGGTCTGTGACGCGGTCATCAGGCCGCAAGCGGGATCGTGGCGGCCACGCGCACCCCGCGGTTGGCATCCGCAATCGACAGCGAGCCGCCAAGCGCGGTGATCCTCTCGCGAATGCCGGTCAGGCCGAAGCCGGTCGACGCCGCCACCTTGGCGGCATTGCCGCCGCCGTCGTCCTCGACATGGACCAGCAGCGCGTTTTCAGCGCCGCTGCGCCGTTCGATCCTGAGCACGATCTCGCGCGCCGAACTGTGCCGCAGCGAGTTGGTCAGACATTCCTGGGCAACCCGGTAGGCCGCCGCGGCGACGGCGCCACGGACGTCAGCAAGGTCGCCCTTGAGATCGAGCTGGATCATCGGCTGCGCAGCATTTCGCGAACGCCAGCTATCGACGAGATCGACAAGACAGGCCTCCAGCCCGAGTTCCTCAGCGGGCGGATGGCGAAGGCGGTTCAGGGTATCGCGCAGGCAGGCCATGATGCGATGGGTGGCTTGCGAGATCATCCGCGCGTCCTGCGCGACCTCGTTGTTGCCTTGATCCTTCTCCTGCGCGCTGGCGGCCTCGATCGTGTTGGCGAAGGCAAGGATCGCGGTCAGGTTCTGCCCGAACTCGTCGTGCAGCTCGCGGGCAAGCGCCCGTCGCTCGTCGCTGCGGATTTCGAGTAAACGCCGGGTCAGCGCGGCGCGTTCTTCCATCGCCTGCGCGAGACGGTCGCCGAGTTCTCCGACGGCTTGCCCGATCATCGCAAGTTCCACTGATCGGAAGCGCGGCAGAGGCGTCCGGTATTGGCCGCGCGCCATGCGCTGCAGCGCGGTCACGATTTGCCGCGCCGGCGCCAACGTATGCGCAATCGCCAGCGATGCCAGGAGCGCGATCGCGACCGCCATCAGCAGGGCAAGGTGGATATTGTCGAGGACATGCTGCCAGGCCAGCGCGATCGCGGCATCGGGATCGGCCGTGGCCGCGACACTGCCTGCATTGGCAGCGCGCGTGCTGATCGGCTGGACGACCGGGACGTGGCTTCCAAGCACCGCTTCCACGGTGGCCGCGAACCAGCGCGGCGGGGTTTGACCGATGCCCTTGCTCTGCCCGCAGAGCGGCTTTTCGAATGCGCCGGCTGGCTCGACGCGGACGCAGATGCCCGGCGAGATCAGGCCCATGGTTTGAATGGTGCGCCATTCCGGCGCGGGCAGAAGCTGCTCGCGCATCCTGCTGCTGCGCAACATCAATTCGCGCCAGTACAGCGCTTCCAGCGCCACTGAGACGCGTTCGGCGGAAGCGGCCGTCGCGCGGTCGACGCTGCGATAGGCATCGATCGTCGCCCAGACGGTTGCGGCTCCGAGGCACAGGATGACGACGATGAACAGGCGGGCGACGAGTTGAAGCACAAGGCGCATGCGATCACTCCGCGGCGTGTCTGCGAGCCTAACAGCACCGCCGATCGGTGCCAATTGCAAGCCGGGTTGCGGCGCCCAGCTTGGGAAACTTTCCCAACAAACCCCGGGCATATGTCTTTGGACGGCGCCATGACGGCTGATCTAACAAGACCAAGGGTCCGGTGCGCCGCCCGGCGCCGGGCGGGGCGACCTTACAGGAGCTGCACAGCATGAGTGTCACGGCAAGCGCCGTAACCGTTTCATCCGCGGATACATCGGAGCGCAGCGTGCTCCTGTTGTGGATGATCTTCACCGGGCTGTCGGTCTTCGCTGGCGTCGTTCTCTGGCGCTACGGCTTGCTTCATCTGATGGTCGTCTCCGATCGCACCTATATTTCGAGCGTCATCGCCATCCTCTACATCGTCACCTGCGGCCATTGCTTCTGGCGGAGCCGCGCGATCGCACGCGAAGGCGAGATCACGCGACGCTGCCGCGCCGTCCTGTCGGCGCCCGGCGGGGCGATGAGCCTTGATGACGTGCGCGCGCTTCCTGCCGGAATGGTGCCGGACCACATTCGCAACCTCGTGCAGAAGGCGGAGGCGCAGGCGGCGGGGCGGATCGACCAGACGTTACTGCTGCGTTCGCTCGCCGACCGGCTGCGTGGCTCCAACGGGTTTGGCGCGTTCGTCTCCGACACGCTGATGAAGCTAGGACTGCTCGGCACCATCATCGGCTTCATTATCATGCTGGCACCAATTGCCACGCTCGATGCGGCCGACAAGGTCGCGATGAAATCGTCGATGGGCCTGATGAGCGACGGTATGGCGATCGCCATGTATACGACGCTGGCCGGCCTGATCGGCTCCATCCTCGTGAAGATTCAATACTACATGCTGGATGCCGCGACCCAGCGGGTGTTTTCCGACGCCGTCATGCTGACCGAGACGCACGTCACGCCGGCCTTGGAACGCCGTCATGATGGATGATTTCGGCCTCTATCCACGCGAGGAGCCGTTTGATCCGCTCGGCGTGATGCTGTTCAAGGCGCTGCAGGTGATCGCGTTCCTGTTCTTCCTGGCGCTGCTGGCGGTCTCGCCGGACGCCAAGGACGGCAAGATCGATTCCAAGGCCGAGTTCATCATCACGATGGACTGGCCCGACAATCACCCTGATGACCTCGACCTGTTCGTACAGGACCCCGCCGGCAACATCGCCTGGTATCGCCGCCGCGAGGCCGGATTCCTCACGCTCGACCGCGACGATCGCGGCGGCGCCAACGATTTCATCCTCGTCAACGGCAAGAAGATTCACTCGCCGATCCGGGAGGAGATCGTCACCGTGCGCGGCATCGTGCCGGGCGAGTACACCGTCAACGTCTCGCACTTTCAGGCCACGACCGGCCAGCCTGTCGTGGTGAGCGTGAAGGTCCAGAAGCTCAATCCGACCGCGCAGGTGATCTTCGACAACAAGCTGACGGTCGACCATACCGGCCACGAAAAGACCGCGCTGCGCTTCTGGCTCGATGCCGAGGGCAAGGTGGTCGACGTCCAGCAGCGGCACAAATCGTTGATGGAGACGTTCCGCAATGTCCGCGCCAATGGCGCCGATATCGATCCGAAAACCGGTGTCAGGATGCCGCGCCGTGAATAGTCTGCAATCGGTCGTCCTCACGCTATCCATCAGCTACGCGCTGATCGGCGCGCTGCTACTGGTCGTCCTGGTCTATGCGCGCCTGCCGTGGCCGGCGAAGGCGGCAGCGGTGATCGTGACCAGCGCGTTCTACATCGCGAGTTTTGTCGGTGTGCGTGGCTTGCTGGGTTGGGCCACCATCGACCCGTTGCCGGCCAGCTTCAAGCTGTTGCAGGCGCGTATCGTGGAGCCGCATTCGCTGGAGGGCGATCCGGGCTCGATCTATCTCTGGGTCGAGGCGCTCGACGACGGCAATCGGCCGAGCGGCGTCCCGCGGGCCTATCGCCTTGCCTATACCGACAGCCTCGCGCAGAAGACCGACAAGGCGGCTGGCGAGATCGCAGCCGGCCGGCCGTAGGGTGGCCGCGCCGCCGATTTTGGCGATGGCGGGGGCAGCCTGCTTCAGGCCGCCCGGGAGTACATCATGCCTGGCGTGATTCTGGACACGTCGGGCGGCGATCCCTCGACCGGCGAGGGAATGCTCGCGGTGCCCCGCGACGGCGACGGGGTGTCCTTTACCCCGCTGCTCCCGCCGCGAATGCCGCCGAAGGACGAGCAATAGCTATCCGGTGGCGGTGGGGGATTCGGCCGGCTCTGTCGGTCACGGATTATTGACTGACAGATATTGAAATCTGTTAGTAAGAGATGCTATATCCTTCGCGGACGCCGGCACTAGGGCGTCACTTGGCTCGTTGTCTTGGAGCCAGGGACTTGCAAAGGACTACCGACATGACTGCCCATCTCATTCATTTGGCCGCCCAAATCCAGCGCTGGCTTGACCAGAGTGTCGCCCGTCATCTCGCCGCCCAGGCCGAGCGGCTGGAGCCGGTGAAACATTAACCTGTTCAGGGCATTACAGGGGGATATGATGACCACAGGTCCGATCGTTTCGCAGGTGTGCGCATGAACGAAGTCGTGGTTCTGACCCCCGAACGCATCCTCGAGGTCACCGAGGATGTGTTGCGCCGCTATGGCCTCGCCAAGGCAACGGTGGTCGACGTGGCCCGTGCGCTCGACGTCAGCCACGGCAGCGTCTACCGCCATTTCCCAAGCAAAGCCTCGCTGCGTGAGGCAGTGGCCAAGCGCTGGCTCGACCGTCTCAGCGCCCCGCTGTTGAAGATCGCCGAAAGCGCGGGCCCGGCGCCGGAGCGGCTGGATAAGTGGCTGCGCACGATGTTTGCGCTCAAGCATGAGCGACTTGGCGATGACCCCGAGATGTTCGCGACCTACCTGACGCTGGCGCGCGAGGCCTGCAAGGCCGTGAGCTGCCACAAGGACTGCCTGGTCGATCAGATCGCGCTGATCCTCTCCGATGGCGTGAAGCAGGGCGCCTTCGAAGTCGCCGACGTCAAGACGACCGCGCGCGCCATTTTCGACGCCACCAGCCGTTTCCACCATCCCGCCCATGCCGAGGAATGGAACGAGTCGGGCGCCCCGGCGCGGATCGATGCGCTGCTGATGCTCCTGCTCAAGGGACTGGAAGCGCCGCGCAAGGGCTGACGCGCCTCCTTTGCGCTGAGCACGACAACAAGAACTCTGCTCAGGTGTCGGCGGCCGCCTGGAGCTATGGCGCACCCAGCGCTGGGTATCAAACCTCAATCGGCCCTATAGAACGCTTCCCGAACAAGATTCGCGATCGGGCCGGAGCCGATGATCGCCGTCTGGGTCAGGACCAGGCCGACGACGCGGTTTGCCGGGTCGATCCAAAATTGCGTGCCATAGATGCCGCCCCACCCATAGCTGCCGGCCGGAAGACGGCTCTTGGCCGCAGCCGGATCGGTCACTATCCCAAAGCCCAGGGTGAAGCCCCAACCCGGCCCGCGAATCGTCCGCATATCGCCGGTCGCGTTCTGCGTCATCTGACGGACCGTCTCCGCGCGGAGCACCCGAACCCCGTCGAGTTCGCCCTCGTTCAGCAGCATCTGCAGGAATCGCGCGTAATCCCCGATAGTGCCGCTCATGCCAGCGCCGCCAGAGTTATAGGCGGTCGGAGCGAAGGCGCGGTTCGGGTCGAGATTGGCAGTGCCCTTGGTGGGCGGGAATGGCACAGCCTCGGGCTCCACCACAGGAACATAGCCCGTGCCGAGTGCGCCCGTGACCTGTGCGGGCCGGGTCACCTGCACGAAGCTTGAGCGGATGGCTTCAGGTACGTTGAACACAAAGCTCTTGATTTGCAGGGGCTTTGCAATGCGTTCGGTTACAAAAGCTTCCAGACTGGAGCCTGTCACCTTTTCGATGACGGCCCCGAGCACGTCAGTGGCGAGCGAGTATTCCCAGCTCGTACCCGGCTGATAGCCAAGCGGAACGGAAGCAAGGCGCCGCATCGCCTCTGCCGTAGTTACCTCGGGCTGGTCTAGCCCATCGGTCACGCGCGCTTCGCGGTATGCATCAACGAGCCGGGGATTGTTGACGAAGTTGTAGGAGAATCCGGCGGTGTGGGTCAGCAGTTCGCGGATCGTCGGAGGCCTGCTCGCGGGAACCTCGGTGCCATCAGGCTCACGTACCCGCAGGTTAGCGAATTCGATTAGGAAACGGCTGACCGGGTCATCGAGGCCGATCTGGCCCTGCTCGACAAGGATCATCGCGGCCACTGAGGTGACGGCCTTCGTCATTGAGGCGAGGCGGAACATGTCGTTCTCGCCGATCGGCGCGGCGCTCCCGACCTCGCGAACGCCGACGCTGCGGCTGTAGACCGGGCGTCCGTCTTGGAGGATCAGCACCACGATACCCGGAGTGCTGCGACCTTCGACCAATCCCCGGAGGGTTTCATCGAGCTTGGCGTTGCGCGCCTCGGGCGAAAAGGCCAACGCAACTGGGGTGGCATAGAGCGCAAATGCTGTGACTGCCCCTAGCAGTCCGATCACAAGACGACGTGAGATCATGATGTTTCCTCCCATAGACGGTTTCTGACTATCCATTCGTCAGCTAGTCCAGATCGGAAAAAATCGGAGCCTAGACGGCGCCGCGGCACTTCTGAATTGAAACCGCAAAAGGCAAGGTCACGAATGACCCGTGATGAGCGTTGCCACGTTTATCATCGGGCAATTCGCCCAACACTTCGGGCATTTCATGCTGCACTTGCATGACGGAAAATCAATTTACCACATCCGCGGCTGCCGTCGTAGATAAAACACGGTAGCCGTGCTCCGAAGCATGGCCGCGTGGCGTGGTGCGCTCGACTGAGACTGGTGTTGCGCCATACCGGGCAGAAGGTTTGATATCCATCAAGGCACGCGCAGGCGCGGGCGCGATGATGGGTGGGAGGAAAACGTGCGTCTGGCGATCTTTGCCGACATCCACGCCAACCGGCAGGCTTTTGCCGCCTGCCTCGATGCCGCGCGCTCGCGCGGCGCGGAGCGCATTGTCTGCCTCGGCGATATCGTCGGCTATGGCGCCGATCCGGAATGGGCGGTCGATACCGTCATGGGCCTTGTCGATGATGGCGCGATTGCCGTGATCGGCAACCACGATCATGCGATCAGCACGCCGTCCGAGACCATGAACGCCGGAGCCCAGATGGCGATCGAGTGGACGCGCGGCAGGTTGAGCGTGGAGCAACGGCGCTTTCTCGCCGAACTGCCGCTGACCCGGCGCGAGGACGATCGCCTCTACGTGCATTCCGAAGCCTCGCATCCGGCGCGATGGCACTATGTGCGCGGAACGCCGGAGGCTGCGCGCAGCCTGGATGCCACCGACGCCCACGTCACCTTCTGCGGACACATCCATCGGCCGGCGCTCTATTCGATGTCCTCGGCGGCAAAGATGACTAGCTTCATTCCTACCAATGATGTGCCGGTGCAATTGCTCGGCGGCCGGCGCTGGCTCGCCGTGCTCGGCTCCGTCGGGCAGCCGCGGGACGGCGATCCGGCGGCATCGTTCGTGATGCTCGATACCGCCTCGCGCGAGATCACCTATTGCCGCGTGCCCTACGATGTGGAGACGGCTGCGGAGCGGATCCGCGCCAACGGCCTGCCGCATTGGCTGGCCGATCGTCTGCTGGTCGGAAGGTAAGGTGATGGCGAAGCCTGCAATCGAGCCGGGCACGGAGCTTGACGGCTTCACCATCGGGGAGTGCGTCCACGAGGGCGGCATGGCGACGCTGTGGACAGTGACGCATCCCGGCGTTCCCGTGCCGCTGTTGATGAAGGTCCCGCGAATTGCCGAGGGTGAGGATCCGGCGGCCATCGTCTCGTTCGAGATGGAGCAGATGATCCTGCCGCGGCTGGCGGGGCCGCATGTGCCGGGCTGTTTCGGCACCGGCGATTTCGATCGGCAGGCCTACGTCGTCATGGAGCGTATTCCCGGCAAGACGCTCTATAGCCGCATCGACCAACTGCCGATCTCCTACGAAGAGGCGAGGGTGCTCGGCGGCAAGATCGCCACGGCGCTCGCCGACCTGCACCGCCAGAACGTCATTCACCACGACGTCAAGCCAAGCAGCATCATGTTCCGGCCATCAGGCGAATGCGTGCTGATTGATTTCGGCCTGTCGCATCACAATCAATTGCCGGACCTGTTGCAGGAAGAATTTCGACTGCCCTATGGCACCGCGCCGTATATGGCGCCGGAGCGCTTGCTTGGCGTGCGCGACGATCCGCGGAGCGATCTGTTTTCGCTCGGCGTGCTCTTGTATTTCTTCACCACGGGGGTGCGTCCCTTCGGCGAGAGCGAAACGCTCCGCGGCATGCGCCGACGGCTATGGCGCGATCCCTATCCGCCGCGCAAGCTTAAGTCGGATTATCCGCCATGGCTGCAGGAAATCGTGCTGCGCTGTCTCGAGATCGAACCGTTGTGGCGGCATCCGACGGCTTCGCAGCTCGCATTCGAATTGGCCCATCCCGACCAGGTCAAGCTGACGGCCCGATCGGAACGGCTGCAGCGCGATCCGCTCAGCACGGTATGGCGCCGCCGTTTCAATCGCGGCCTGACCCAGCCGAGGCCGAAATCCGATGTCGCGGCGCAACTGGCGTCGGGGCCGATCATAGTGGTGGCGATTGATACCGAGCAGGGCTCGGGAACGATCAACGCAAGCCTGCGCCGGGCGGCCGCGCAGCTGCTTTCGAGCTTGCCGTCGGCGCGGCTCGCCTGCCTGAATGTGCTGAGGCTCGGGCGCATCACCATCGACAGGACGCTCGACGAGCAGGGCAACAACAAGCATATCGACCGTATGGTCGCGCTACGCCACTGGGCCCAGCCGCTGGAGCTCGACGAGAGCCGGCTCACGGTGCATGTGCTGGAGGCCGTCGATCCCGCCGCCGCGATCCTGGAATTCACGCGGGTCAACCATGTCGATCACATCGTGATCGGCGCGCGGCAGAACTCGATGCTGCGCACGCTGCTCGGCAGCGTTTCCGCCAAGGTCGCGGCCGAAGCGGCGTGCACGGTGACGGTGGTGCGGCCACCGCGGGCGGCAGTGGCGCCGGGGCAGGAAGGCGGCTAGCGCCGGATCAGGCGGCGCGTGCGCTTACTCGAGTGTTTGGACGGGCGGCGTCTTTGAGCGCGGCGGGTTTGGCACGGGATAGCTGGTGACGCGGCTGCTTCGTTCGGCTGGAGCGGCGGATGCCGGGGCGGGACCGACGGCTTCGGCCCGCGCGCCTCGCACGCTGTCGCGCGATGCCTGCCGGCGGTGCCGCGACGAGCGCGAACCTTCCAGGCCCCACGAGCGCGAGATCGAAGGCCCGGCGGTATAGCCGACGAAGGCGCCGGCGACGGCTCCGATCGGTCCCAGCACGACGGCACCGGCCACGGCGCCGAGGGCAGCGTCGCCTGCGCGCTGCGCCAGCGCGGCAGAGGGCGCGAGCGCCAGGAGCAATACTGCTGTGGTGAAGGCCTTGATCATAGTGTCGTCCCCGTGAAAGGCGGGATGCTGATCTGCCTTTATGGCGAGATGCGTGACGCTTTGTGGCTGCAGCGTGGACTTTCAGGTTCCCTGGCCCGTCGCACGTCCCCTGTGGCTTTTTTGCCGGTTATTCCCGCGGCGTGCGCGACCAGAATAGCACCGCGATGGTTCTCGCGGGCTCCTCAGGATGAGGGTCTGAACGGGTGTGACGCAGAAGGATTAGATGGCTTCGCCGCGCGCCAGCGCCGCCGCGTTGCGGATCGCGGAAATGTTGGCCTTGTAGGACTCCATCGTGCCGCCCTTAAATACTGCAGATCCCGCGACCAGCGCATTTGCGCCGGCGGCGGCGAGCTGGCCGGCAACGTCGGGCGCGACGCCGCCATCGACCTCGATGTCGATCGGACGTCCCGCCACCATCGCCCTGATGTCGCTGACCTTGCCAAGCGCGGATTTGATGAACGCTTGGCCACCGAAGCCGGGATTGACCGACATCACCAGCACCAGGTCGATCAAGTCGATCACATATTCGATCGCGCTGGCCGGCGTGCCCGGGTTGAGCGAGACGCCGGCCTTCTTGCCAAGCGCGCGGATCGCCTGCAGCGAACGATGCAGATGCGGGCCGGCCTCGGCATGGACGGTGATGTGATCGCACCCGGCCTTGGCAAATGCCTCGAGGTACGGGTCGCACGGCGAGATCATCAGATGCGCGTCAAAAGTCTTCTTGGTGTGCGGGCGCATCGCCTTGATGACATCGGGGCCGTAGGAAATGTTCGGCACGAAATGTCCATCCATCACGTCGAGATGGATCCAGTCGGCGCCAGCCGCATCGACGGCGCGGACTTCCTCGCCGAGCTTGGCGAAATCCGCCGCCAGGATCGACGGCGCGATGACGAGGGGACGCGACGCGAATTGTTGAGACATGTGCGCTTTCCAAGACCTTTCCATGGGGCGGAATGGCCTCGCGTAACATGCAGGAGTGCCGGGGGCAATGCGGCGAGCCTTGCTCATCTGAGCGGAAAAATCTGCCGCGGCCGGCAGCTATTGCCGGGCTGAGCGGATCGAACGGGATGCGGGAAAGCCGGATTTTATTGGGTTTTTCTTGATGGCACGGCGCTTGCTGCGGAATGCGCACGGGGTTGTTGGCCGCTACTCCTGCGGCATTGTTGGAGTTCCACCATGTTCTTTGCTCTCGGCGTCGCGTCGTCGGCGATCGATGCCCTCAAGGCGCTGACGTCGTCGAAATCGTCGGCGCAAACTACCGGCGTCAGCCAGAGCTCCGATAGCCCGTTCGCCTTCATGTCCTCGAATGCGTCGGCTTCGATCGGGCCGGGAACTGGATCGGGCGGCACCGGCACTACGCCGATATCGCCGGAAATAATGAGCGCGCTGCTCGAGGCGCAAAGCCAGTCGTCGGGAGGATCGGGGTCGGCATTGAAGACCCGTCACGCCGCGCTGAAGGATCTGTTCGGACAGATCGATGGTGACGGCGACGGCCAGATCAGCAAGGCCGAATTCGAAGAGGCGCTCGGCGCCGGCGGCACCAACCTTGGACAGGCCGACAGCGTGTTCGGCAAGCTCGACCAGGATGGCGACGGCTCGGTTAGCATCAAGGAGCTGGCATCGGCGCTGCGGCTCGACAAGGAGCGTCACCGCCGTCCGGACGAGGCGAAGGCGAGCGATGGAGCGGGCACCGATCCGCTCTCGCAGTTGCGCCAGGGCGCGACCACTACGACGGTCACCAACAGCGATGGTTCGGTGACGACATCGCTGACCTATGCGGACGGATCAAAGGTAACGATGACCTCGCCGGCCTCGGCAAGCTCGTCCACGTCAGCGACATCGTCCTACAATTTCATCGAGCAGATGATCCAGCGCGAGGCCAAGGCGATTTCCTCCGCCGCCACCGCATCGCTCTCGCTGAGCGCCTGAGCACAAGACCCGGCGAGGTCTCTTCAGATTGCGATATCCACTTTTACGGATCATGCTCTAACTGAAGCGATCGCTCCACGCCGGTAGCGCACCCGGAAAGGGTAGCGCGGTCGCGCTGTAGACGCCGCGAGCGATCGCGCGCGCTACCGTATTGGCGGTCACCATCCCAAGCTCGGTGAGACCGGACAGCGGATCGATCGCCTTCTTGCCGGTCGCGGCGGCAAACACCACGTCGCCATCCAGCGGCGCATGAACGGGATAGATGGCGCGCGCCATGCCGGTTTGCGCGATCATCGCAAGGCGCCTGGCCTGCGCTTTCGTCAGGACGGCGTC
Organism: Bradyrhizobium hereditatis; assembly: GCF_020329435.1. Classification (GTDB taxonomy): domain Bacteria; phylum Pseudomonadota; class Alphaproteobacteria; order Rhizobiales; family Xanthobacteraceae; genus Bradyrhizobium; species Bradyrhizobium hereditatis. Next base: position 92,609 of record NZ_JAGKJK010000016.1, read on the forward strand.
GGTGACGACGACCACCAGCGTGGTGTTTTCCGCAGATGCTGCCGCCGGCCCGCCCTTCAGGCGCGCGCGTAGCATGTCTGATGTGAACGAGGAGGGCAGTCCGCGCCCGCCGAACTCGTTGTCCTGCTCGAACGGTGCCGCCCAGAACCAGGGGCCGTCGCCGACCGTGACGCTGCCCACAGCATTGACCACCGCGAGCGCGCCGACCATGACTCCGCCTGCGGTCTGCGCGGAAGCCGAGCCAAGGCCGCCCTTGAAATTGGCGGTCGTCGCACCCAGGCCGGCGCCGACGCTGCCGAGCGCGAAATCGGCGGCGGCCACGTTCGCCGCGGCGTAGCCGAGATCGCGATAGGGCGGAAAACGCCCCCATGCCTTGTTGCCGCCGTTGAGCAGATCGAAACAGATTGCGCCCGGAACGACCGGGATCACCGCGTCTCGGACGCGAAAGCCGCGTCCCTGTTCGGCAAGCCAGGCCTGCACGCCGCCGGCGGCATCAAGGCCAAGCGCCGAGCCGCCGGACAGCGCGATGCCGTCGATCGCCTCGACTGTGCTTACAGGGTTCAGCAGCGCCTCCTCGCGGGTGCCGGGGCCGCCACCGCGCACGTCGATCGATGCTACGGCGGGCGTGTCGAACAGGATCGCTGTGACGCCGGAGGCAATCGCTGCATCCTGGGCGTGGCCAACGCGAACGCCGGCAATATCTGTGAGCAGGTTTTTCAAGACGCCGGTCCGTGTGGCTGCATCGCCTCAAGGCTTCACTCGGGTATATCAGCCGCCGCGAACGCTTCAACTGGCAAGCGCCAGCAAGCGGCGCAACGCTCAGAGCAGCCATCGGACGGTGCCGTCACGGCATTGACGCGATAGGTCATCCGGAAACGTGCAACGGCTTTCATTGAGCCGACCCGGCCGGCTACCGTTCGGCCCGCCGCAGACCGTTGCCATCTGCGGCAACCACATCGTGAAGCGAAACCGGTTCGGCGGTAAACCGCCGTTGCGACAGGGGGACCGACAGGCGGCAGACCAGGCCTTCCCGACGCCAATCGAATTCCGCTCGGCCCCCGAGTTGCGATTCGATACTGGCGATCACGCTTCTTGTTCCGAATCCGCGCGATATCGGCTTCTCGACGGGCGGCCCGCCGGTCTCCACCCATTTAATCCTGAGCAGGTCTTCCCGGTCTTCCCAGCTCACCGAAAGCCGGCCCGTTAGTGCCGACAAGGCGCCGTACTTCGCCGAATTGGTGATGAGCTCGTGCAGCGCCAGCGCGATGGTCTGGGCCGTGGCCGGCTCGAGCCTCACCTCCGGACCGGACAGATCGATCTGCTCGCCGGTGGAATAGGGCGCCAGCTCCTCATCGATCAGCTTGCGTATCTCGGCGCCTTGCCAGCTCGACAGTGACAGCACGGTGTGCACCCGCGCCAGCGCATTGATCCGCCCTTCAACCGAACGGATATAGGTCTTCACGTTCTCGCCGCGCGTCAGGCGGACGATGGATTGCGCCAGCGCGAGCGCGTTTTTGGCGCGGTGATCGACCTCGCGCGCCAGGAGGTTTTGCCGCTCCTCGGCCTGCTTGCGTTCGGTGATGTCGACAGTGACGCCGCTGACGCGGATAACGCGGCCGGACTTGTCGGTGCTCGCCGCCGCCGAGCCCGCGCACCAGCGCACCTCGCCATTCGGACGAATGATGCGGAATTCCGCTTCATATGATTTCGCGCCACGGGCGAAGCTTGCCCACGCCTCGTGCAATTCGTGAACGTCGTCGGGGTGGAACAGCGCCTGGATATTGGCAGGCGTCAGTTCGAATTTCTTGGGATCGAGGCCGAGGATCTGATATTGGCCTTCGTCCCACATCCAGTCGCCGTTGACCCAGTCCCAATCCCAGGATCCCATCTTGCCGGCGGCGATCGCGAGGCTACGGCGCTGCTCGCTTTCGAGAAGTCGGGCGTGCGATTCCTCCAGTTCGGCGGTGCGGGCGCGAACGCGATCCTCGAGCTCGAGGTTGAGGCGCTCGAGCTGGCGCGTCTTGCGATAGAGTTCGGCGAACACCTTGATCTTGGCGCGCAGCACCTCCGGAACGACGGGCACCGGAACGTAATCGACCGCGCCCATCTCGTAACCGCGCAGCCGGTCGATGTCGCTGACCTGGATCGCGGAGATGAAGATCATCGCCGTCTTCTGGAAGCGCGGATGTTCGCGGATCATGGCGGCGAGTTCGAATCCATCCAGCTCCGGCATGCAGACGTCGACCAGAATGATGGCCACGTCATTCTTGAGCAGGAACTCGAGCGCTTCGCGCCCGGACGAGGCCTTGACCAGGTTCTCGCCGAGCTCCTTCAGGATGACCTCATAGGCGAGCAGCTTCGCCGGCTGATCGTCAACCAGAAGAATGTTTACCTTCTCTTGGTCCATCATCTGCTTCCGCGTCAGCGGTGTAACCACATTCGGATCGCGAGCAGCAACTGCTCGGTATTGACGGGTTTGGCGAGATAGTCCGAAGCACCGGCCTCAAGGCATTTCTCGCGGTCGCCCTTCATCGCCTTGGCGGTCAGCGCGATGATCGGCAGGCGGTTGAAGGACGGGTTTTGCCGGATAACGCCAATGGTCTGATATCCGTCCATTTGCGGCATCATGATATCCATCAGCACGATTGCGATATTCGGATTAGATTCGGCCAGCGCGATGGCCTCGTGGCCCGTCGTCGCAGTCAGCACCTTCATGCCGCGCCGTTCGAGTACACTCGATAGCGCGAAGATATTGCGGGCGTCATCATCAACCAGAAGCGCGGTCTTGCCAACAAGGTCTTCATCGGAACTGTTAAGCTTTTCGAGCATTCTCTGCTTCTCGACCGGCAATTCCGTGATCACACGGTGCAAAAACAGAGACGTTTCGTCGAGCAGGCGTTCCGGCGATTCGACGCCTTTCACCACGATGCTCCTCGCCATCGTGTGAAGTTCCGCGTCTTCTTCGGCCGATAGTTCCCGGCCCGTGAACACCACGACCGGCACGTTCGACAGCGCTTCGTCGTTGCGCAGCCGGTCGAGCACTTCAAAGCCGCTCATGTCAGGCAGCCGCAGGTCCAGCACCACGCAGTCGCACGGCTGGTTCCGCAGCGTCGACAACGCATCCGCGCCGGTGTCGGCGGTGAGGATCTCGATGTCGTCATGGCCGAGCAATTCGGTGATGCTCATCTGCTCGGCGGCGTTGTCTTCCACGATCAAGAGGCGCTTGCGGCGCGGCTTGGCATACTCCTTGATCTGCGACAGCGCTTCGCTGACGCCTTCCGTCGTCGTTGGTTTGTTGACGAAGGAGAATGCGCCGCGCGCCAGCGCATGCTGGCGATCTTCGTCCAGCGTGATGATCTGCACGGGAATGTGCCGCGTCAGCGGATTGTGCTTGAGCTGGCTCAGCACGGTCCAGCCCAGCATGTCAGGCAGGAACACGTCGAGCGACACCGCGGTCGGCTGGAACTGCTTGGCAAGCTCGAGCGCTTCAGTGCCGCGGCTGGCGACCAGGACCTTGAAGCCTTTGTCGCGCGCCAGATCGATCAGCACCCGCGCATAATGCGGATCGTCCTCGACGATCAGCAGAATCGTATCGCCCGGCGCGAGGTTGAGGCGGTCGTCCGGCAGTTGTTCGATGGTGCGCTCCTGCGTCGAGGCGACCTGCAGCGCCGGTGTGGCGGCGAAGGGCGACGAGGCAGGGATGCGCGGCGCAATGGTAGGCCCTGAATATTTCAGCGGCAGATAAAGCACGAAGGTGCTGCCCTTGCCGGGCGCGCTGCGCAGATGGATTTCGCCGCCAAGCAGGCTTGCGAGTTCGCGGCTGATGGCAAGGCCAAGGCCGGTGCCGCCGTATTTGCGGCTGGTGCCGGCGTCTGCCTGCTGGAATGCCTCGAAGATCAGCTTCTGTTTTTCCAGGGGGATGCCGATGCCGGTGTCGGTGACCTCGAAGGCGACGACGGCGGGCGCGTGGTTGAGGATCGGGTGTTCGGCGCTCCAGCCGCCGACGGCTGCCGAAACGTTCAGCTTCACGCCGCCTTCCGCGGTGAACTTGAAGGCGTTCGACAAGAGGTTCTTGAGGACCTGCTGCAGGCGCTTGGAGTCGGTCACCATGCTGCGGGGCAGGCTCTCATCGACGTTGATGTTGAACGAGAGATGACGGTTCTCGGCCTCATGCTTGAACGGCCGCCCGACGGTCTCCAAAAGATTGGCGGTCAGGATCTCCTCGGCATCGACTGTGACGGTGCCGGATTCGATCTTCGACAGGTCGAGGATGTCGCTGATCAGGTTGAGCAGGTCGGTGCCTGCGCCATGAATGGTGCGCGCGAACTCGACCTGCCTCGGCGTCAGGTTGCCGTCCGGATTCTCGGTGAGTTGCTGGCCAAGGATCAGGATGCTGTTGAGCGGCGTGCGCAGCTCGTGCGACATATTGGCGAGGAATTCCGATTTGTACTTCGAAGTGAGTGCAAGTTCCGTCGCCTTTTCCTCGAGCGCGCGCCGCGCCTGCTCGATTTCCTGGTTCTTTCTTTCCACCTCGACGTTGCGTTCGGCGAGCTGCTGGGCCTTCTGTTCGAGCTGCTCGTTGGTCTGCTGCAATTCCTTCTGCTGCGTCTGCAATTCGCCGGCGAGCTGTTGCGACTGCTTCAGGAGGCCCTCGGTTTGCATCGTGGCCTCGATGGAGTTGAGCACGATGCCGATGCTGTCGGTCAATTGCTCGAGGAAGGTCATTTGCGAGGTGGTGAATGAGCCGATCGAGGAAAGCTCGATCACGGCCTTGACCTGATTCTCGAACAGCACTGGCAGCACGACGATGTTCTTCGGAATCACGCGCAACAGCCCCGAATTGATCGGCGCGGTATCATCAGGGATGTCAGACACCAGCCGCTGACGCTTGTCCATCGCGCACTGGCCGACCAATCCTTCGCCGAATTGCACGATCTGCGGATGCGGATTGGCGCCGTCGCCGGCGTAGGAGGACAGCAGGCGCAACTGCGCGTTCTCGGCGTTGCTCTCTACTTGATAGATCACGCCCATATGCGCATTGACCAGCGGCGCCAGCTCGGTCAGCAGCAATCGGCCGACGGTGGAGAGATCGCGCAGGCCCTGCAGCATGTTGGTGAATCTGGCAAGGTTGGTCTTCAGCCAGTCTTGCTCGGTATTGACCTGCGTCGTCAGACGAAGGTTACCGATCATCGTGTTGATGTTGTCCTTGAGTTCGGCGACTTCGCCGCGGGCATCGACCTGGATCGAGCGGGTCAGGTCGCCCTTGGTCACGGCGGTCGCGACTTCGGCGATCGCGCGCACCTGCGAGGTCAGGTTGGCGGCGAGCAGGTTGACGTTGCCGGTGAGGTCCTTCCAGGTGCCGGCGGCGCCGGGCACGTTGGCCTGGCCGCCGAGCCGTCCCTCGACGCCGACTTCGCGCGCCACGCTGGTGACCTGGTCGGCGAAGGTGGCGAGCGTTTCGGTCATGTTGTTGATGGTGTCGGCAAGGGCGGCGACTTCGCCCTTCGATTTCACCGTCAGGTTCTGTTTCAGATCGCCGTTGGCAACGGCGGTCACGACCTTGACGATGCCGCGCACCTGCTCGGTCAGGTTGGCCGCCATGAAGTTGACGGTGTCGGTCAGGTCCTTCCAGGTGCCGGCGACGCCGGGCACCTGCGCCTGGCCGCCCAGCTTGCCCTCGGTGCCGACTTCGCGCGCCACGCGCGTCACTTCGCCGGCGAAGGCGTTGAGCTGGTCGACCATCGTGTTGATGGTGTTCTTCAGTTCGAGGATTTCGCCCTTCACGTCGACCGTGATCTTGCGCGACAGGTCGCCGCGCGCCACGGCCGTAGTGACTTCGGCGATGTTGCGGACCTGCGTGGTGAGATTGGCCGCCAGCAGGTTGACGTTGTCGGTGAGGTCCTTCCAGGTGCCGCCGACGCCGGGCACCACCGCCTGGCCGCCGAGCCGACCCTCGGTGCCGACCTCGCGCGCCACGCGCGTCACTTCGGCTGCGAAGGAGCGTAGCTGCTCGACCATCGTGTTGAGGGTGTCTTTCAGCAGCAGGATTTCGCCGCGGACGTCCACCGTGATCTTCTTGGAGAGGTCGCCGCCCGCGATGGCGGTCGCGACCTCGGCGATGTTGCGGACCTGCGCGGTCAGGTTCGAGGCCATGAAGTTGACGTTGTCGGTGAGGTCCTTCCAGGTGCCGGCGACTTCAGGCACCTGGGCCTGGCCGCCGAGCTTGCCTTCGGTGCCGACCTCACGCGCGACGCGGGTGACTTCGGAAGCGAACGCGTTGAGCTGGTCGACCATCGTGTTGACGGTGTTCTTCAGCTCGAGAATTTCGCCCTTGACGTCGACGGTGATCTTCTTCGAGAGGTCGCCCTTCGCCACCGCCGTCGTCACTTCGGCGATGTTGCGGACCTGGCCGGTCAAGTTGCCGGCCATCGAGTTGACGTTGTCGGTGAGGTCCTTCCAGGTGCCGGCGACGCCGGGCACGTTGGCCTGTCCGCCCAATCGCCCTTCGGTGCCGACCTCGCGCGCCACGCGGGTCACTTCGCCCGCGAAGCGGTTGAGCTGGTCGACCATCGTGTTCAGCGTTTCCTTGAGCTGCAGGATTTCGCCGCGCACGTCGACTGTGATTTTGCGCGACAGGTCGCCGCCGGCGATCGCGGTTGCGACTTCGGCGATGTTGCGGACCTGGGCGGTGAGATTGCCCGCCATCGAGTTCACGGAGTCGGTCAGATCCTTCCAGGTGCCGGCGACGCCGGGCACTTCGGCTTGGCCGCCGAGCTTGCCGTCGGTGCCGACCTCGCGCGCCACGCGCGTCACTTCTCCAGCGAACGCGTTGAGCTGGTCGACCATCGTGTTAAGCGTTTCCTTCAACTGAAGGATTTCGCCAGATACGTTCACCGTGATCTTCTTCGACAGGTCGCCCTTGGCGACCGCAGTTGCGACTTCCGCGATGTTGCGGACCTGGGCGGTAAGGTTGCCGGCCATCGAATTGACGTTGTCGGTGAGGTCCTTCCAGGTGCCGGCGACGCCGCGCACGTTGGCCTGGCCGCCGAGCTTGCCTTCGGTGCCGACCTCGCGGGCAACGCGCGTCACTTCGCCGGCGAAGGCGTTGAGCTGGTCCACCATCGTATTGATGGTGTCCTTCAGCTCGAGAATTTCGCCGCGCACGTCCACCGTGATCTTCTTGGACAGGTCGCCATTAGCGACCGCGGTCGTCACCTCGGCGATATTGCGGACCTGCGCCGTCAGGTTGGAGGCCATCGAGTTGACGCTTTCGGTCAGGTCCTTCCAGGTGCCGGCGACGCCGAGCACGTTAGCCTGACCGCCGAGCCGTCCTTCGGTGCCGACTTCGCGCGCCACGCGCGTCACTTCGCCGGCAAAGGCGTTGAGCTGGTCGACCATCGTGTTGAGCGTTTCCTTCAATTGAAGGATTTCACCCGACACGTTCACGGTGATCTTCTTGGAGAGGTCGCCGCCCGCGATCGCGGTGGCGACGTCGGCGATGTTGCGGACCTGCGCCGTCAGGTTGGAAGCCATGAAGTTGACGTTGTCGGTGAGGTCCTTCCAGGTGCCGGCGACGCCGGGGACCTGGGCCTGGCCGCCGAGCTTGCCTTCGGTGCCGACTTCGCGCGCCACGCGGGTGACTTCCGAGGCAAAGGCGTTGAGCTGGTCGACCATCGTGTTGATGGTGTCCTTCAGCTCGAGAATTTCGCCGCGCACGTCGACCGTGATCTTGCGCGACAGGTCGCCGCGGGCGACCGCGGTGGTGACGTTGGCGATGTTACGCACTTGAGCGGTGAGGTTGCCGCACATCGCGTTGACGGAATCGGTCAGGTCCTTCCAGGTGCCGGCGACGCCTGGCACGATCGCCTGGCCGCCGAGCTTGCCGTCGGTGCCGACTTCGCGGGCGACGCGTGTCACTTCGGAGGCGAAGGAGCGGAGCTGGTCCACCATCGTGTTGATGGCTTCCTTGAGCTGCAGGATCTCGCCGCGGACGTCGACCGTGATCTTTTTCGACAGGTCGCCATTGGCCACCGCGATGGTAACCTCGGCGATGTTGCGCACCTGGCCAGTGAGATTGTTGGCCATCGAGTTGACGCTCTCGGTCAGGTCCTTCCAGACGCCGGTCACTTCCGGCACCTGGGCCTGGCCGCCGAGCTTGCCCTCGGTGCCGACCTCGCGCGCCACGCGCGTCACTTCCGAGGTGAACACGCCGAGCTGCTTGATCATCGTGTTGACGATGTTGGCGGACTGCAAGAATTCGCCGCCAAGTGGGCGGCCATCGACATCGAGCTGCACGGTTTGCAGCAGATCGCCTTGAGCCACGGCGGCGACGGCGCGCGTGACTTCGCGTGTCGGCCAAAGCAGGTCATCGATCAGCGTGTTGACGGAGCCTTCCATGTCCGCCCAGGAGCCGCTCGATAGGTCGAATTTGACGCGCTGGCGCGTCTTGCCCTCGCGGCCGACGACCTGCCCGACGCGTTCCAACTGCTGCGCCATACGCTGGTTGGCGGCGACGATTTCGTTGAAGGTGTCGGCGATCTTGCCCTCGATGCCGATGTGATCGCCGGTCATGCGCACCGAGAAATCGCCCGCGCGCATTGCCTGCAGCGCGTGCAACAGGTCCTGCAGTGAATCCGACTGCCCGTTGGCGGTGGTTGGCTTGGGTTTGGCGCGGCGAGTGGAGGGTGATGCTCCAGGGGAAAAATCACTCATGGTGTTTCCTTGGCCAGTCGCGCGAGTCCCATGGCTGAGATGGGATTTCACGGATAGAACCGCTGCCCCGTTGGCAGATCAAGCCGGAATAACGGTTAAGGTCGTGAAATCAATGACATGGAACTCAGCCCGCGTTGCTAATGCGGCGGGAACCCAATAGTTCCCGTGATCGTAAAATTATCTGGAACCCGAAAATGAAAACGCCCCGGCGCGCCGGGGCGTTTGACGTTCGGATCAGCCAGTGGTTAGGAGCCCTTCGGATGGATTTCGGCGTAGTTGCCCTTGGCGTCCCACTTGTAAACGACGTAGTCGATCACCTTGATGTCACCCTTGGCATCGAAGCCCAGCTTGCCCAGCACGGTGTCCCATTCGCCGGCCTTGATGGTCTCCATGACCTTCTTCGGCTCGGTGGTCTTTGCCTTCGCCACCGCCTGCGTCCAGACCTGCATCGCGGCGTAGGTGTAGAGGGTGTAGCCTTCGGGATCGATGTTCTTGCCCTTGAACTTCTCGACGATCGCCTTTGCGGTCGCCTTGTTGCGCGGATCGGGGCCGAAGGTGAACAGCGTGCCCTCCGCGGCCGGACCGGCGATCGAGGCGAACTCCTTGTCGTTCAGCGCGTCGCCCGCCATCAACACCGTCTTGAGGCCCTGGTCGCGCATCTGGCGCAGAATGAGGCCGGATTCTTGATGATAGCCGCCGACAAAGACTAGATCGATACTGTCGCGCTTCAGGCGCGACACGATCGCGTTAAAGTCCTTGTCGCCCTTGTTGTAGGACTCGAACATCTTTTCGGTGACGCCGGCCTTGTTGAGCGCCTTCTTGGTTTCGTCGGCGAGACCCTTGCCGTAAGTGGTCTTGTCGTTGAGGATGGCGATGTTCTTGCCCTTGTAGTTCTTGACGATGTAATCGGCGGCAACGAGGCCCTGCTGATCGTCACGGCCGCAGACGCGCGCCACGTTCCACAGCTTGCGCTCGGTGAATAGCGGGTTGGTCGAGGCCGGTGTGATCTGCAGCACGTTGCCGTCGGCATAGGCTTCCGACGCCGGGATCGACGACGACGAGCAGAAGTGGCCGGCAACGAACGGGATCTTGGCGCTGGCGAACTTTTCCGCGACCGAGCGTGCCTGCTTGGGATCGCAGGCATCGTCGCCGATCTGCAGCGCGAGCTTCTTGCCGAGCACGCCGCCGGCGGCGTTGATATCGGCCACGAATTGTTCGGCGCCGTTCTTCATCTGCCGGCCGAATGCGGATTCGCCGCCCGTCATCGGGCCCACCACTGCGATGGAGATGTCCTGCGCCAGCGCGGTGGTCGACAGCGCCAACGATGCGCCCAATGCCAGGCCGATGAGTTTCAGTGATTTCATGAGAGATCCTCGCAGGTCAGTCGATTTCGGGAAATACCCGGGCAGGCCGGGTACGAAAATCACGCCCATTGTCGGCTGATTTTACCGCGAAGTCATCGGCAAATTTCGGGCAAACCCATAGTCCGTTCGCCGCATCTTGCCGCAGCACGTTCCGGGGAGGTGGGCGCGCTACTCCCGCCGGCCGCCTTCCAGATAGGCGGCGCGGATCTCCGGGCGCTGCAGCAATTCGCTGCCGGTTCCTGACAAGGTGATCAGGCCGTTGACCATGACATAGCCGCGATGGGCCAGTTTCAGCGCATGGTTGGCGTTCTGTTCGACGATCAGGACGGTGAGGCCGTCCTGCCGGTTCAGCGTTCTGATCGCATCGAAAATCTGCCGCGCGATCAGCGGGGCGAGCCCGAGCGAAGGCTCGTCCAGCATCAGAAGGCGCGGCCGGCTCATCAGGGCTCGGCCGATCGCCAGCATCTGCTGCTCGCCGCCGGACAGCGTGCCGCCACGCTGGGTCATGCGTTCCTTGAGCCGCGGGAACAACGCGAAGACGCGTTCCAGGCCGCTCGCGCGATCGGCCTCGCTGCTGTCGGTCGCATCAGCGCCCATCTGCAGGTTTTCCGCCACGCTCATGCGCGGGAAGATGCGGCGCCCCTCGGGCGACTGCGCGATGCGCAGCCGCGCAATCTCATGCGTAGGCACGCCGGTGATGTCACGGCCATCGAACTCGATGCGGCCGGCGCGGGCGCGCGGCCGGCCGAAGATCGTCATCATCAGCGTCGACTTGCCGGCGCCGTTGGCCCCGATCAGGGCGACAATTTCCCCGGCATTGATGTCGAGGTCGACACCCTTCAGCGCCTCGATCTTGCCGTAGGCCGCGCGCAGCGAGCGGATCGCGAGCAGGGGCTGGGTCATGACTCGTCCCCCTTGCCGCCGGGCGCAAACGTCTCGGTTCTCCCTCCCCCTGAAAGGGGGAGGGTTGGGGTGGGGGTAGCCGCCGCTTGCGCGAGCCTCTCGGTATGCGCGAGCAGGTCGCTGAGCACGCCCTCGAGATTCAACAGAACATCATTGTTCCAGTAGCGGACAACGGTGACACCCCTCTCGGCAAGCCACTGCGTTCGGCGATCGTCGGCTTCCTTCATTTGTTCGGCGTGCTGTCCGCCGTCCACTTCGACGGCCAGGCGGAGCGGTGGACAATAAAAATCGACTATGAACGGTCCGACCGGGTGCTGCTTCCTGAAAGAAAAGCCATTGAGCTGGGCGCGGCGCAACGCAAGCCATAACTTTGTTTCTGCGTCGGTCATGTTTGCGCGGAGATTTCGTGCGCGCGCGGTCACAGCTTTCGTGCGGGAAAAGCGTGACCCCCACCCGCCCGCTTCGCGGTCGACCTCCCCCTTGCAGGGGGAGGTCGGTTTATCGCGTGACACGCTCACGTGCCGCTCTCCATCACCGCGATCGCTTCCTCCTCGTCGCTGCCGAGATAGGCGGCGATCACCTTGGGATCGTCGCGGATCTCTCTTGGCGTGCCCTCGGCAATCTTCAACCCGTGGTCCATCACCACGACATGGTCGGAGATTTCCATCACCACGCTCATGTCGTGCTCGATCAGGAGGATCGAAGTGCCATGGTCGGCGCGGATCGAAAGCAACAGTTCGCTCAAGGCCGCGCTCTCGCGCGCGTTCAGGCCGGCGGCCGGCTCGTCCAGGCAGAGTAGCGCGGGCTGGGTGCACATCGCGCGCGCGATCTCCAGGCGCCGCTGGTCGCCATAGGGCAAATTGCCGGCGGCATCGTCGGCGCGATCCAAGAGACCGATACGGTCGAGCCAGGTCCGCGACAGATCGATTGCGGCCTGTTCGGCGTTGCGCCAAGACGGCGCGCCGATCAGTCCAAGGAACGTCAAGCCAGAGGCGCGCATCAGCGCATTGTGCTGCGCCACCATCAAATTCTCCAGCGCCGTCATGCCGGGAAACAGGCGGATGTTCTGGAAGGTGCGCGCGACCCGGGCCAATTTGGCAATCCGGAAATCGTTCAGCCGTTCGAGCTGGACGGCTTTGCCGTCATCATGCGTCAGGCAGATGGCGCCCGAGGTCGGCTTGTAGAAGCCGGTAATGCAGTTGAAGACCGTGGTCTTTCCGGCGCCATTCGGCCCGATCAGCGCGGTAATCTTGCGCCGCTCGGCGTCGAAGGAGAGGTCGTTGACGGCGACGATGCCGCCGAAGCGCATCGCCAGCCGATCGACGGTGAGGATGGGAGCGCCGCTCATCCGTGGCCCTCCTTCACGAGGTCGGACGAGATCGCCTCTTTGCGCGCGAGGAACACGGTTGGTGCGCGATGGCCGACCAGGCCGCGCGGCCGCCAGATCATGAGCAGCACCATCGCCATGCCGAACACCAGCATGCGGTACTGGTCGAGCCCGCGGAACAGCTCGAAGCCGCCGATCATGGTGAGCGCGGCCAGCGCCACGCCGAGCTGCGAGCCCATGCCGCCCAGCACCACGATCGCCAGCACCAGCGCCGATTCATGGAAGGTGAAGGACTCCGGGCTAATGAAGCCTTGCCTGGTCGCGAAGAACGCGCCGGCTAAACCACCGAACATCGCCCCCGTCGCAAATGCCGTGAGCTTGGTCGTGGTAGTGTTGATGCCAAGTGCGCGGCAGGCAACCTCGTCTTCGCGCAACGCCTCCCAGGCGCGGCCGATGGGCAGGCGGCGCAGGCGGATCGTGACCCAGTTGGTGAGCAGCGCCAGCGCCAGGATGATGTAAAACAAAAATACAATGCGATGGGTCGGCGAAAATTCGATGCCGAGCAGCGCCGCCAGCCCGTCGTCGGCAGGCGTAAGGGGAATGCCGAACAGCGTCGGGCGGGGAATGCCGGTGACCCCGTTCGGTCCGCCTGTCAGCGTCTGCCAGTTGATCAGGACAAGGCGGATGATCTCGCCGAAAGCGAGCGTCACGATAGCGAGATAGTCGCCGCGCAGCCGCAGTACGGGAAAGCCGAGCAGCACACCCCAGAACGCCGCTAGAATGCCGGCGAGCGGCAGGCAGATCCAGAACGACAGCCCGAAATTGGTGGCAAGCAGCGCGTAGGAGTAGGCGCCGACCGCGTAGAACGCGACATAGCCGAGGTCGAGCAGGCCGGCGAGGCCCACCACCACGTTCAGTCCCCATCCGAGCATCACATAGGTGAGCACGAGGATGGCGAGGTCGAGAATGTAGCGCTCGTCGTAGAACAGTACCGGCACCAGGAACGTGAACACCAACAGGGCCGGGGGCAGCAGCCGCCCGGCGAGCGACAGCGCGTTTTGCACCGGTGCCGGCATCACCTTGCCGGCATCGACCGGGCCCCACCATTGCCGCAGCAATTCGATAAGGATGCTGCCGCCGAACACGGCCGCCACCATGACGGCGAGGTCGCCAAAACGCGTCCAGTAGGTCAGTTGTCCGTCGGGACCGGCTTCGGTGCGAATGCCGATCATCAGCGAGAAGAGTACCAGCGCGACCAGCGCGCTGATCAACGATTTCTTGAGGATGAAAGCGGCGCCAGGGGTGCGCGAGGTTTGGGCGGCGGGGGTCGCGGTCACGCGGCAGCCCGTCAGACTTTTTCGACTTCGGGCCGGCCGAGCAGACCGGTCGGAAGGAAGATCAAGACCACGATCAAAATCGAGAACGCCGCAACGTCCTTGTATTCGACGGAGAAATAGGCCGACCACAGCGTCTCGATCAGCCCGATCAGAAGACCGCCCAGCATCGCGCCGGGCAGGGAGCCGATGCCGCCGAGGACAGCGGCGGTAAACGCCTTGATGCCGGCGACGAAGCCCATGAAGAAGTCGACCAGCCCGTAATAGAGCAGGTACATCATGCCGGCCACCGCGGCGAGCGCCGCCCCGATCACGAAGGTCATGGAAATCGTGCGGTCGACGTCGACGCCGAGCAGCGCCGCCATGGTCTGGTCCTGCTCGCAGGCGCGCATGTCGCGGCCGAGCCGCGTGCTCGATACCAGCCAGGTGAACAGCGCGAGCAGCACCACGGTGGTGACGACGACGATGATCTGGATGTTGGAAAGCTGCACGATGAAGCCTTCGGCGCCCTCATGTAGCGTGTAGCCGCCGGTGATGATCGGCGGCACCGGCTTGACGCGCGCACCCTGTGCTACCTGGGAATAATTTGTCAGTACGAACGACATACCGATCGCGGAGAGCATCGGCGCGAGGCGGAAGGAATGCCGCAGCGGCCGGTAGGCGATGCGCTCCACCGTCCAGCCATAGAGCGCAGTGATCGCCATCGACACCAGCAGCACGACCAGCAGGATCAGCGGGATGGCGGTGAGCCCGAACGAGACCAGGATCAGGAAGGTGATCAGGGCGATGAAACCGCCTATCATGAAAATATCGCCATGGGCGAAATTGATCATGCCGACGATGCCGTAGACCATCGTATAGCCGATGGCGATCAGGCCGTAGATCGAGCCGAGCACAAGGCCATTGATCAGTTGCTGAGCGAAATAATCCATGCGCTGCCGTTTTTTGTTTGAGGACGCGGCGAGAGCTCCGGCAGCCCATGACGACGCGTCGTGTCGTTTTTCTAACAGGTGGGAACCGGGGGCGGCAACAGCGCCAGGTGCGGCTTAATCGGCTTGTACAGAGCTAGTTTGCGACAGTGGTTCCAGTGCCACGGTCCGGCCACGCCTTTGCCTTGCGATCATCGCAAGCGGAACCGCTGTTCCGTCGCAACCATCCCGGCGGGGCTTCGTTAAGTCCGACTGCGTCTAAACAACGGAGGTCCCTCGATGAACAAGATGAACCAGAACCCGGGTCAGCAGAACCAGAATCCGGGTCAGAAGCCTGGTCAGCAGCAGCAAGGCGGCGGCCAGAAGCCGGGCCAGCAGCAGCAGGATCCAGGCCGTCAGGGACAAAACCCGAGCCAGGACCGCTAGCCGGACTGGTCGGATAGAGACTTAAGAGGTCCCGTCGAAAGGGCGGGACTTTTCTTTTGTGCACGCTTCGTGTCCCGGACGCGGCGCAGCGCCGCTTGGCGGTGCGACGCAGAGCCGGGACCCCCATACAGGCACCCCGATGCGGCCACCTGGGTCCCGGCTCTGCGTCGCGTCATTTCATGCCGCGCCGCGTCCGGGACACGCGCGTGGCCCAGCTACCCCTTCATCAGACCGAGTTCCGCGATGATCGCATTCGCTTCCTTGACTGCATGGTTGGCCGCCGGCACGCCGCAATAGATCGCCTGCTGCAGCAGGATTTCCTTGATGTCATCAGGCGTGAAGCCGCCTTCCGCCAGCGCCGCGCGGACATGCAGGCGGAATTCATCCCACTGTCCCAGCGCCACCATGGTGCCGATCACGAGCACGCGGCGGGTGCGGTGGTCGAAATGCGGCCGGGTCCAGATGTCACCCCAGGCGTAACGGGTGATCAGGTCCTGAAAATCGGTGTTGAACGCGTTGCGATTCTTGATCGACTTGTCGACCCATTCATTGCCGAGCACCTTGCGGCGCTGAGCCATGCCGTCGTCGCGGCGCTTGTTGTCGTCCATCAGTGTCTCCTCCCGTCATTGCGAGCGAAGCGAAGCAATCCATATCGCCACTCGGGATAGAATGGATTGCTTCGTCGCTTGCGCTCCTCGCAATGACGTCCTTGGTTGTCAGCGTTGCGTCAGAAAACCGATCACCGCCTCGGTGAAGGCGTGCGGCTGCTCGACATTGGAAATATGCGCGGCGTCGAGGATGGTCATGCTCGCGCCGGGAATCCGGCTGCGCATGAATTCTCCGTCCGCGATCGTGGTCGACATGTCGTGACGTCCGGCGATGACGAGCGTCGGGCTCTTGATCTTGGGCAACAGCTCGCGCTGGTCGAGCGTCGACAGCGCCTCGCAGCAGGCGATGTAACCCTCGACTGGCGTCGTCAGCATCATCGCCTTCATGTTGGCGGCGACCTGCGGCTGCCGCTCGCGAAAATCGGCGGTTAGCCAACCCGCCAGCACGGCATCGGCCACCGCGGCGATGCCGCCTTCCTTCACCGCCTTGATGCGGTCGTTCCAGCGCGTCGGATCCGGGTAATAGCAGGTGGTGTTGGCCAGGATGATTTTGCCAAACCTGTCGGGCGCGTTGGCCCCGAGCCATTGCCCGACCATGCCGCCCATCGACAGTCCGCACCAATGCGCTTTCGCAATGTTGAGATCGTCGAGGATCGCCAGCACGTCGCGGCCGAAGCGTTCCAGCGAGTAGGGGCCGGGCGGCACGCTCGACTTGCCGTGGCCGCGCCGGTCGTAGCGGATGACGCGGAACACTTGCGTCAGCGCTTTCATCTGCGGCTCCCACATCTGCATGGTGGAGCCCAGCGAATTCGACAGCATCAGCGTCGGTCCGCCGTCGCGGCCTTCGACGGATACGTTGAGCAGGCACCCGTCGGCGTTGATCATCGGCATGTTCCAAAACCTCCACTGTCATGCGCGGACTTGATCCGCGCATCCATCCAAGAAAGAGTCATTTCAGGATGGATGGATTGCCGGGTCAAGCCCGGCAATGACATCAACCGTTGTCCAGTGAAGCAAGCAAACGGTCGATCAGCGCTTGCGAAGCGCCCTGATAGGCCATCGGCTCGAACAGTTTTGCGATTTCCTCGTTGCCGAGCTCGGCGATGACCTTGGCATCCGCGCACAGCACGTCGCGCAGATGCTTCTTGTCCTTGACCGCCTGCTTGCTCGCCGTCTCCACCAGATGATGCGCATCGCTCTTGCCGATCTTTTCAGCGAGCCGCATCGCCACCGCTTCCGCCATGATCAGCCCATGGGTCGCGTCGAGATTCTGGCGCATGCGCGCGGCGTCGACTTCCAGCCCCTCCGCGATGTCGACGATTGCGGCGAGCGCGCCCGAGGTGACGAGCATCAGCGTCGGCAGCGTCGGCCATTCCGCGTGCCACGGACCAGCGCTGCGCTCATGCTCCTGCACTTGTGCGGCAAGGATGGTGGCCGCGAGATTCGGCGCCATGGTGGCTGCGGCGAGCGCGCTGGCGGCCGCGACGGGGTTGCGCTTGTGCGGCATGGTCGAGGAGCCGCCGCGGCCTTCGCCCGACGGCTCAAAGGCCTCACCGACATCGGTCTGCATCATCAGCGAAATGTCGCGCGCGATCTTGCCGCAGGTGCCGGCAAGAATTGCGAATACCGACGCCGCCTCCGCGATACGGTCGCGGTGGGTGTGCCAGGGCGCGTCGGGCAAGGGCAGCTTCAGCTCTTCGGCCAGCCTTTGCGCGACTTGCAGTCCCTTGTCGCCGAGCGCGGCGAGTGTGCCGGCGGCGCCGCCGAACTGCAGCGCCAGCGTCTCGCTGCGCAACCGCTTGAGCCGCAGCTTCGAGCGGTGCAGCGCTGCGGCATATTCGGCGAGCTTCAATCCGAACGGCATCGGCAGCGCATGCTGCAGCCAGGTGCGGGCGACCACCGGGGTATCGCGGTGCCCGCGCGCCAGCCCGGCAAAGCCTGCGATCGCGTGATCGATGTCGGCGAGCAGCACATCGATACCGGCGCGAAGGCCGAGCATGGCGCCGGTGTCGATCACGTCCTGGCTGGTCGCGCCCCAATGCACATAGCGCGCCGCGTCGGCATGCGCCTTGGCGACATCAGACGTCAGCGCCTTGACGAGGGGGATCGCCAGATTGCCGGATTTGGTTGCCGCCTCGGCCAGCGCGGCGAGTTCGAATGATTCGGCCTTGCACGCATTCGTGATCGGCATCGCCGCGCTGGCCGGAATCACTCCGGCCGCGGCCTCAGCGCGCGCGAGCGCGGCCTCGAAATCCAGCATGTTCTGCAGGCATGCGGTATCATTGCATACCGCGCGCATCGCGGCGCTTGACAGCATCGGGGCAAACAAAGGGGATAGGGACGTGCTCATCTGTGCGACCTAACCATCCCGGCCTATCCATGCCAATGCCCTTGTCGCCTTTGCACGTGTTGCAGGTGCGAATTTGAATTGCTTTATCGCCCTTCCTTTTGCCGCGGGCGTGCTTTACTTGGAGAGACCAGGTTAGAGTGATCCAGGAGGGCAGTCCCATGGCCATGACGATGAACGGCGAAGTCCAGCTGGCGGCGTCGCGCGAGGCCGTGTGGGCCAAGCTGAACGATCCGGAAGTCTTGAAGGCCTGCATTCCCGGCTGCGAGGAGCTGGAAAAGACCGACGAGCACGGCTTCCGCGCCGTCGCCAAGATGAAGGTCGGGCCGGTCTCCGCCCGCTTCAGGGGCAAGGTCATGCTGAGCGATCTCGACCCGCCCAACGGCTACAAGATCACGGGCGAAGGCGAGGGCGGTGTCGCCGGCTTTGCCAAAGGGGGCGCCACGGTCGCGCTGACCGAAAAGGATGGCGGCACGCTGCTCAGCTACAATGTCGAGGCGCAGATCGGTGGCAAGCTCGCCCAGCTCGGACAGCGCCTGATCAACGGCGCGGCCAAGAAGCTGGCTGACGAATTCTTCGCCAATTTCGGCAAGGCCGTGCAAGGCTGATATCGACCTGGCCAAGGCTGATTCCCGTCGCGCCGGCCCCGCCGATCCGGCCCGTCAAGTCACTCAGGCCATGCCCCAGGCGAGGGGCTCCTGAGGTTGCTCATTATCGGGAGGGCCCATATTATGACCTTTGGAATGACTATAAACGCCTGCGCCGCCGATATGCGGCAGTGCAGCTAAGAGAGTGCTGATGGCCAAGATTTCCTTGATCGTGAACGGTAATGCCGTAAACGCCAATATCGATCCCCGCACCCTGCTGGTCCAGTTTCTGCGGGAAAATCTCCGCCTGACGGGCACCCATGTCGGCTGCGACACCTCGCAGTGTGGCGCCTGCGTCGTGCATCTCGATGGCAAGGCGGTGAAGTCCTGCACCACGCTCGCGGTGATGGCCGACGGCCACGAGGTCCGCACCATCGAGGGACTGGCTGCCGACGGCGCGCCGCTGCACCCGATGCAGGAAGCCTTCCGCGAGCATCATGGTTTGCAGTGTGGCTTCTGCACCCCGGGCATGATCATGACCGCCGTCGATCTGGTCAATCGCAAGGGCCACGATCTCTCCGACGAGGTCATTCGCGAAGAGCTTGAAGGCAATCTGTGCCGGTGCACCGGTTATCAGAACATCGTCACCTCGATCGCCGCCGGCGCCAAGGCGATGGCCAAATCCGCTTAACCGCAAAGTTCGCTTAGTCGATTTTCATCGCGACCCGCGATCAGGAAGTTCTCATGTACGAATTCAAATATCATCGTCCGGCGACCGTGCGGCAGGCCGCCAATCTCCTGGTGAAGAACGAGGACGCCAAGGTGATCGCCGGTGGCCACACGCTGGTGCCGGTCATGAAGCAGCGCCTCGCCAGCCCGCCGCATCTGATCGATCTCTCCCATATCGAAGGCTTAAACGCCATCGAGATGAAGGGCCGTTCGCTGGTGATCGGCGCGACAGCCACGCATGCTGACGTCGCCAACTCGGCGACCGTGCGCGAAGCGATCCCGGCGCTCGCCGAACTCGCGGGCGGAATCGGCGATCCTGCGGTGCGCCACAAGGGCACGATCGGTGGCTCGCTCGCCAACAACGACCCGACCGCGGATTACCCCGCTGCCGTGCTCGCGCTCGGCGCCACCATCGTCACCAACAAGCGCCGCCTCAAGGCGGAAGAGTTCTTCCAGGGCCTGTTCTCGACCGCGCTTGAGAGCGACGAGATCATCACCAAGGTGATGTTCCCGCTGCCGAAGAAGGCGGCCTACGTCAAATTCCGCAACCAAGCATCCCGTTATGCGTTGGTCGGCGTGTTCGTCGCCAAGCGGCCGTCGGACGTGCGGGTGGCGGTGACCGGCGCGGGCTCGGAAGGTGTGTTCCGTGCCACCGCGTTCGAGGAGGCCTTGAAGAAGCGCTTCTCGCACAAAGTGCTGGACGGCATTACGGCCTCGCCCGAAGGGCTCAACAGCGACCTGCACGGCAGCGCCGAATACCGCGCGCACCTGATCGGCGTGTTGACGCGACGCGCGGTCGAAGCGGCGACGGCGAAGTAGATTTGCCGAATTCCGGCCCATCAAGATTGGCTATCCCATGAGTACATCGGCGCTGCCCAAATCCGTCGATGGAATGCTCGAACTCCTGAACGCGCGCGGCTATTTCGCCGAGCGGTCGCTGGCGACGGTGGCCTATCTGTCGCTGCGCATGGGCCGGCCGCTGTTTCTCGAAGGCGAGGCGGGCGTCGGCAAGACCGAAATCGCAAAGGTCCTGTCGGCCGCGCTTGGGCGCAAGCTGATCCGCCTGCAATGCTATGAGGGCCTCGACGTCGCCTCCGCCGTCTACGAGTGGAGCAGCGCCGCGCAGATGATCGCGATCCGGCTGGCGGAAGCCGCCGGCGACACCGATCGCGAGCAACTGTCCTCGGATATCTTTGCCGAGCGTTTTCTGATCAAGCGCCCGTTGCTGCAGGCGCTGGAGCCTGACGTCGCCGGTGCGCCGGTGCTCTTGATCGACGAACTCGACCGTGCCGACGAGGCGTTCGAGGCGTATCTCCTCGAAATCCTCAGTGACTTCCAGGTCACGATCCCCGAGTTCGGCACCATCAAGGCGCCGCAGCCGCCGATCGTCATCATCACCTCGAACCGCACCCGCGAGATCCACGACGCGCTGAAGCGCCGCTGTCTCTATCACTGGGTGGATTATCCCGAGACCGAGCGCGAGCTGGCGATCGTCAAGTCGCGGGTACCAGGCATTTCCGCAAAACTGTCGCAGCAGGTCGTCCACTTCGTGCAGGCGCTGCGCAATCAGGACTTCTACAAGTCGCCGGGCGTCGCCGAGACCATCGACTGGGCCACCGCGCTGACCGAACTCGACGCCCGCTCGCTGACGCCACAACTGGTCGGCGACACCCTGGGCGCGCTGCTCAAATACCAGGATGACATCGCGCGGATGCAGGGCGACCCGCTGCAGAAGGTTGTGAAGGAAGCGACAAGCGAGACGTAGCTGTCGTCATTCCGGGGCGCACGCAGTGTGAACCCGGAATCCCGAAATTGTAGCGCGAGAGATTCCGGGTTCACGCTTCGCGTGCCCCGGAATGACGGAAGTGGATAGCGCAAATGCCTATCGATCATCTCAACCCGCCCACCGGCCACATGGCCGACAATGTCGTCGGCTTCGCCCGCGCGCTGCGCGCAGCCGGGATTCCCCTCGGCCCCGGCGCCGTCATCGACGCACTCGACGCGCTGCAGCTGATCGAGATCGGCCACCGGGCGGACGTCTACACCACGCTGGAAGCGATCTTCGTCAAGCGCCACGAGCACGCGCTGATCTTTGCCCAGGCCTTCGACCTGTTCTTCCGCGCCGCCGAAGACTGGAAGCACATGCTGGATTCGGTGCCGCTGCCGGACCACGCCAAGAAGAAGCCGCCGCCGGCCTCCCGCCGCGTGCAGGAGGCGATGGCGCAGCCCTCGATGCGCGAAGAAACGCAAGAGGCCGAGCAGCAGGAACTGCGGCTGTCGGTCTCAGACAAGGAGATCCTGCAGAAGAAGGATTTTGCGCAGATGAGCGCGGCCGAGATCGCCGAAGTCACCCGCGCGATCGCCAATATGAAGCTGCCGCAAGCCGAGCTGCGCACCCGCCGCTACCAGCCCGATGCCAAGGGGCTGCGGCTCGACATGCGCCGCACCCTGCGCAGCAGCCTTCGCACCGGCGGCGAGATCATCGACATCAGGAAGCTCGGCCGGATCGAGAAGCCGGCGCCGATCGTGGCGCTGCTCGATATATCCGGT
Source organism: Bradyrhizobium hereditatis (assembly GCF_020329435.1). GTDB lineage: Bacteria > Pseudomonadota > Alphaproteobacteria > Rhizobiales > Xanthobacteraceae > Bradyrhizobium > Bradyrhizobium hereditatis. The sequence goes on from NZ_JAGKJK010000016.1 coordinate 114,425, forward strand.
TCGATGAGCGAATATACCCGCCTGTTCCTGCATTTCCTCCACGCCATCACCGACGCCCGCAAGCGCGTCTCCGTGTTTCTGTTCGGCACGCGGCTCAGCAACGTGACGCGCGCGCTGCGGGCGAAGGATCCCGACGAAGCCTTGGCGAGCTGCTCGTCCTCGGTCGAGGACTGGGCCGGCGGCACCAGGATCGCGACCTCGCTGCACTCTTTCAATAAATTGTGGGCCCGCCGCGTGCTGAGCCAGGGCGCCATCGTGCTGCTGATCTCGGACGGGCTGGAGCGCGAGGCCGACGCCAAGCTCGCCTTCGAGATGGACCGGCTACACCGCTCCTGCCGCCGCCTGATCTGGCTCAATCCGCTGTTGCGGTACAGCGGCTTCGAGGCCAAGGCGCAGGGTATCAAAATGATGCTGCCCCACGTTGACGAATTCCGCCCGGTGCATAACTTGACGTCAATGGAAGGGCTGATCGAGGCGCTTTCGGCGCCGCCCCCGCCGCACCACATGAGCCGCATCCGCTCGGCAGCTTGAAGGAGGGCCCCATATGCTCAACCGCGACGAAGACATTCTGCAGGCCGCCGAGAACTGGCAGAAGGCCGGCCATGGCGTGGCGCTCGCGACCGTGGTCGAAACTTGGGGCTCGGCGCCGCGGCCGGCCGGCTCCAGCCTCGTGATCAATGATGACGGGACGTTCTTGGGCTCCGTCTCCGGTGGCTGCGTCGAGGGCGCTGTCGTCACCGAGGCGCTCGACGTGATCGCCAGCGGCAAGCCCAAAATGCTCGAATTTGGCGTTGCCGACGAGACCGCCTGGAATGTCGGGCTATCCTGCGGCGGCACCATCTGCGTCTTCGTCGAGAAGGTGGGCCAATCGTGAAGTTGGAAACACTCAAGCAAGTCAATGCCGAGCGCGCCGCGCGCCGGCCGGTCATCGTGGTCACTGACGTTGCCAATGGCGATCAGCGGCTGGTGAAGGCCAGGGATATCGCTACCGATCCGCTCGGCGCCGAACTTTCAAGACAGCTCCGCATGGGCAAGAGCGCCATGATCGAGAGCGGCGGCAAGAAACTCTTTCTGAATGTCTACGCGCCGACGGCACGGCTCGTCATCGTCGGCGCGGTCCATATCAGCCAGGCGCTGGCGCCGCTGGCGCGCTCGCTCGATTACGACGTGACGGTCGTGGATCCGCGCACGGCCTTTGCCAGCCCCGAGCGCTTTCCGGACGTGCCGCTGATCGCCGAATGGCCCGACGTGGCGCTGCCGCCGCTCAACATCGATCACTACACCGCCTTCGTTGCCTTGACGCATGATCCCAAGATCGACGATCCAGCGTTGCTGCACGCCTTCGAACGCGACTGCTTCTATATCGGTGCGCTCGGCTCGCGAAAGACCCACGCCAAGCGCGCGGAGCGGCTGAAGGCGCAGGGCGCGTCGGACGCCGACATCGCGCGCATCCATGCGCCGATCGGCCTTTCCATCGGCGCAGTATCGCCGTCGGAGATCGCGGTCGCGATCATGGCCGAGATCACCGCCGAGCTGCGGCTGCCCAAGGAAGGCGAAACGCAAACCGCAAAGGTACAGGCGGCATGAAGTTCGGTCCCGCCAGTCCGGCCGACGCGATTGGCGGCGTCACCGTGCACACGCTGCGGCAGGGACCGCTGGTGCTCAAGAAGGGCACCACGATTGGCCCTGCCGAGGTCGATGCGCTCAACAAGGCCGGCGTCAAAGAAATCGTCGTGGTGCGATTGGAGGAGGGCGACGTCTCCGAAGACGAAGCTGCCGCCAGCATTGCCCAGGCCGTGGCCGGCGAGGGCGTCACCGTCGAGCGCGCCTTCACCGGCCGTGCCAATCTGTTCGCGGCGCAGGCCGGCGTTCTGGTCGTGGACCGCGCCGCGGTCGATCGCATCAACGGCGTCGATGAAGCCATCACCTTTGCGACGCTATCAGCCTTCAAGCCGGTGGTCGAAGGCGAGATGATTGCGACCGTCAAGCTGATCCCGTTCGGCGTCGAGGGCAGGCTGCGCGACGCCGCCGTCGCGGTCGCGGGCAAGGACACGCTGCGGATCGCGCCTTACGTGATCAAGCGCGTCGGCGTGGTCTCGACGCTGTTGCCGGGACTTGCGGCGAAAGTCATCGACAAGACGTTGCGCGTCACCGCGGAGCGGCTGGCCCCGGCCGGCGCCACCATCATTGCCGAACGGCGCGTGCCGCACGATGAGGAGGCGCTAGCCGCCTCGATCAAGGAACTGCTCGGCCTCGGCGCCGAGCTCGTGATCGTGTTCGGCGCTTCCGCGATCGCCGACCGCCGCGACGTGATCCCAGCCGCGATCACCGAGATCGGTGGGCGGATCGAGCATTTCGGCATGCCGGTCGATCCCGGCAATTTGCTGCTGATCGGCAGCGCCGGCGACGTGCCGGTGCTGGGCGCGCCGGGTTGCGCGCGCTCGCCGGTGGAGAACGGCTTTGACTGGGTGTTGATGAGGCTGCTCGCCGGGCTCAAGGTCACCCGCGCCGAGCTCACCGGCATGGGCGTCGGCGGCCTGTTGATGGAAATCGTGACACGGCCGCAGCCGCGCACCAACATCGGCGCCGAGGCCAACCGCAACGTCACCGCTATCGTGCTTGCCGCCGGCCGCTCGACGCGGATGGGCGGCCCGAACAAGCTGCTCGCCGAAATCGACGGCAAGAAGCTGGTGCGGATCGTCGCCGAGCAGGCCTTGGCGTCGAAGGCGAACGAGGTGATCGTCGTCACCGGCCACCAGGCCGAACTGGTCGAACAGGCGCTGGCGGGGCTCAACGTAAAATTCGTTCGCAACCCGGATTTCGCCGGTGGCCTCGCGTCCTCGGTGAAGGCCGGCATCGCGGCGGTGCCGGACAGCGCCGACGGCGCGATTGTCTGCCTCGGCGACATGCCGCTGATCGACGCCAAGCTGATCGATCAGCTCATCGAAGCCTTCGCGCCGGATCGCGGCCACCTGATCGCGGTGCCCGTCAGCGACGGCCGCCGCGGCAATCCTGTGCTGTGGTCGCGCCGCTTCTTCAAGGAATTGATGACGCTCGAGGGCGATGTCGGCGCCCGTCACCTGATCGCCAAGCACGCCGAGGCGGTCGCCGAAGTTCCCGTCGACGGCCAGAGCGCGTTTCTAGATATCGACACCCCGCAAGCGCTGGAAGCCGCGCGAAGATCGTAACGCATTCACCGCTGTCGTCCCGGCCTTGAGCCGGGACCCATAACCACCGCTTCCGATTGTTGCGCGAGCTGGGGCCACCAGCTTGCTCTAGCCACTTGATCCTGTGGTTATGGGTCCCGGCGTTCGCCGGGACGACAGCTTGGAAGATATGGCTTGGCCTCTCAATCCTTCATTCACCAACTGGAAACTCCCCCGATTTAGATTCTGCCGCGTTACCTCTGGGGAGGGGCTTTTGATCGTTTCGAACGTCGCGGCAAAGCGCCGCGCGCTCTTTATCCTTGCGCTGGCGCTGATACTGGGCTTCTCGAGTTTCATCAGCAAGACATGGGCGGCCGGCGCATTCGCGGTCGGCAAGTGCGGTGCCTACGGTCAGGCCTATGACTATCCGGCTGAAGCCGACGCGCGTGCTGCCGCGCTGAAGCAATGCAAGGGCGCCTGCACCGCCGTCACCATGAAGCGCGCCTGCGCCGCCTTCGCCATCGATATGACCAATCCCTGTGGCGCGCACGGCTATGCCGTAAAGCCCAGGATTTCGAGCTCGCTCAACGCCGCGACCAAGAAGTGCTACGAATTTGGCGGCAAGGAATGCGTGATCCGCGCCTGGGCCTGCGACGCGAAGGGGTGATAGGTTGACCCTCATCCTGAGGAGCGCGCTTTGCGCGCGTCTCGAAGGATGAAGGCCCAGCTCGGGCCTCATGGTTCTCCCGGCGATGCGGAGCATCGTCCGGAGACGGCGCTGCGCGCCTCCTCACCATGAGGGGCTGAGTCATTGAAACGCACAAACGCACGGTAACTCGCAAATGCAATTCGACACCAAGATCGCGGTCGTGATCCGGACCGATCTCGAAGCCTGGCAGAAGCTCAACGTCGCGTCCTTTCTCGCCGGCGGCATCGCGGCCGCTTTTCCCGAATGTATCGGCGAGCCTTACGGGGACGCATCGGGCACGAAATATCTATCGCTGATCGGCCAGCCGATCCTGATCTACGGCGCCGACCGCCCGGCGCTGTCGCGCGCGCTGGAGCGCTCGCTCGCGCGCAACGTCACGCCGGCGGTCTATACCGAGGACATGTTCAAGACTACCCATGACGCCGCCAATCGCGAGGTGGTCAGGGGCGTGATCCGCGCCGAACTCAATCTCGTGGGCATCGCGATGCGCGCCGAGCGCAAGGTGATCGACAAGATCGTCGATGGGCTGAAATTTCACAGCTAGGTGTTTCCAGCAAGCTTGAGCTGTTGGCCGGGCATTGTGGCATGGCGGCCTGGTTGAGGGGTGAACTCAAGCGGCCGCCGCGCTGGCTGCTGAGTTGACTTGGTAACTCAATCGTCGGACCGGACACGTTGGTGCGGTGCTCGCCGCGCCAAAACTCATCGCAAGACGCTGATCTGCCCGTCTAACCTGGCGCTGCAATTTAAGGGAAAAGCCGAGGAACACTTGCCGTGACAGGCATGTTCGTTCGTGGGGCAGCACGAGGAGGCTACCATGAGGACACCTCAGCTCTCCGCATTAATGTTAGCTGTTCTTACCTACAGCGCAGGCGCCGCGGAGCCTCAGAAGCTGTGGGAGGCGAGTGGCTTCAAGAACCCCGAATCGGCGGTATTCGACCGAGCTGCGGGGGCCGTCTATGTGTCGAACGTTAACGGCGATCCGATGAAAAAGGATGGCAACGGCTTCGTTTCAAAACTCGGGCCGGATGGAAAGGTTGTAACGATCGAGTGGGTCAAGGGGCTGGACAGTCCGACCGGGCTCGCGCTTGCCAGTGGCAAGCTCTACGCCGCGGATGTGGACCGGATTGCGGAAATCGACCTTGCCAAGGGCGAAGTCCTGAACCGGTTCGAGGCACCCGGATCCAAGTTCTTGAACGACCTCGCGGCTGACAAGAGTGGACGGATTTACGCTTCCGATATGGTGTCAAACAGCATTTGGGTGCTCGACGGCGGCAAGCTGTCTCTCCTGCTGCAGGATGACGCGCTAGAAAATCCGAACGGGCTTCTCGTCGAGGACGGCCGGCTTGTGGTTGCGTCATGGGGCAAGATGGCCCCGGACTTCTCAACCAAGGTGCCCGGCCGCATGAAGGCGGTCGATCTCTCGACAAAGAAAGTGTCCGATCTCGGTAGCCCGACACCAGTCGGTAATCTCGACGGCGTCGAACCTGATGGCAAGGGCGGCTATCTTGCCACCGATTGGATGAACGGCGGGCTATTCCGCATCGCGAGCAACGGCACTGCGACGCGCCTTCTTCCACTCGCCAAGGGGAGCGCCGACCTCGGGATTGGGCCGGATGGGACCGTCATCATCCCGATGATGATGGAGGGCACTGTTGTGGCTTACAGGGTCGACACACGCTGAGAAGAACAGGAAGCGTCTAGCCTGAGCCGGGCGTGTGCTGCTGCTGAGCTCAATGCCAATCGGCGTGCGCATCGGAGCCATTGGCGAATTGCACGCGGCAGCAACGCACACATTTAAGTACGCAGTTACGAGCGCGCCGCGCGAGCCGATTGTTTTTGCTGGCGACCACTTCTCGCTTGCGCGCGTCGAATGCAAGAACTTGAACTTTTCTCGCCACGCAGCATAGCTGAAATACATCAACCCGAACACAGCAGAGCCCGCCGGTTCATCCCGGCGGGCTTGATGCCGGACAACGCGGATTGCACCAAGTGGAAGGCGAGTTCGCGATAGCCGAGGGAAGACTCTCGCCGGCCTTACTAAACATCGAAGTCCGCTCTTTCGCGGCCCGGCAGCTCGACGTCGCGCTTCTATCCCCGAGGCACGGTCGCGCGAGCTGCGCTGGCTGTTCGCCTTCAGGGATGCGAAGGCCTCGTTCGTTGTTGCCGTGCCCTGAAGATGCCGAAGGGATCTTCTCGTTGGGCCAGCTTCCGATAGATGGCCAGATCATCGTCCTGGATTGCCGGTCCCTCTCCACGTCGTACGCCCTTTGCTGGGTCCAAAGTCAGCGAGGTGCCAACTCCCGCATATAGATATCGGTCACCGAAAGCCTGCTTCAATGCTGCGAATGTCGGCTCGCCGGTGCAGTGGCCCGGAGCGATGGTCTCTACCTTGAAACCGTCCTTGAGCGCTGCCACGGCCTTGGCAATGGTCTCATCCGACGCGACGACGAGGTGAAAGCCTCCGGCGATCAAGCGAATTCTGGGATTGATCGTCTTGGCGGCCTCGACAATTTTTTCGATACCCGGATGTGCGCAGCCGACCACGAGCACGACGCCATCGGCAGTATTGACGGCAAGCGACAGCTCCTTCAGCTCCTTCGTGCCGGGGGCATCCGACACAAGTGCTATCAACGTGATGCCCGGCGCGATTTCGGTTGTCTTGTCGATAGGCTCGATGTTGGCGCGCTGCCAGGCCGCGCCGAATGTCATGACTTCGGGCGGCTTGCCGTCATAGTAGCGCATCTCTTGCGGCAAGGATTCGTCCTTCCGGTAGAAGCTCGATGGCAGCGACGAGCCATAAATTCCGAATCCTTCCTTGGGCGCGTAGATTTTCACCGTCGGATTGACGCTGAGCACATGGTTCAGGCCAGCCATGTGATCGGAATGGCGGTGTGACAGAACCACGAAGTCGATGTTGGTGAGGTCAATGTTCTTCGCCTTGATGTTGGCTGCGAAGATGTCCGAGTCGTTGCCTGTGTCGAACAGGATTCGCTTGCCGGATATTTCCACGAGTGCCGAGAAGCCCCAATCCTTCTTCATCGCCGCATCCGTGCCGAAAGCATCGTAGAGGATCGTGATTTTGCTAGTGGGCTCTGCGGCCGCGATGCGCATCGCAGAAGTCATGACGGCGGCGGCGGCAAGCACCGCAAGAACGAATGTTGTGCGGAGTTTCATGGAAGTTCCTCCTATCGAGAACCCCCCTTCGCCATGCAGATGATTGCTTTCTCAGCGCCCCACGCAGTGTGGGTTCATCAGCACGTCCCGCTCCCGAGGCCATTCGGGACCCTATCAATCGGAACATCTACCGCTGAGTAGCGCATTGAGAAGCTACGCCCTGTTTTTGGAGGTGTCATTACAAAAAAAGCGGGCCACAGCCTCGTGGCCATGCAGGCGCTTTCCTGACGGGCCGCGTTCGGGTTCACGATTACGCTGACAGCAAGGGGAGGGGCGAACTCGATATCCGCCATGCCACGGCAAGGTAACGCTTCCATGCATGGCTCGAAGTTCGTTATGATCAGGGATAGATGGTCCGCGAAGGCTCTTTGCCCCGCGCCAATGGACGTGCATAAGGGAGTAAGCACATCATGAAACGCCGTACATTCCTCAAAGGCAGCGCCGTGGCCGGCGCGGCGACGCTGGTTGCGGCACCCGCGATCGCGCAAACTTCGCCCGAGATCAAGTGGCGGCTGACCTCGAGCTTTCCGAAGTCGCTCGATACGATCTTCGGCACGGCGCAGACCTTCGCGAAATACGTGGCTGACGCCACCGACAACAAGTTTCAGATCCAGACCTTTGCGGCGGGCGAGATCGTGCCAGGCCTGCAGGCGCTCGACGCCGTGAGCTCGGCAACCGTCGAGATGGCGCAGACGCCGCTTTATTTCTACATCGGCAAGGAGCCGGCGCTGGCTTACGCCACCGGCGCGCCGTTCGGCATGAACCATCGCCATCAGCACTCCTGGTGGTCGTTCGGCGGCGGCGGCGACCTCTGCAACGAGGCGCTCAAGCCGTTCAAGGCGCATGCCATCCTGTGCGGCAATTCCGGCACGCAAATGGGCGGATGGTTCCGCAAGGAGATCAAGACGGTCGAGGACCTCCAAGGTCTCAAATTCCGCATCGCCGGGATGGGCGGCCATGTGCTCGCCAAGCTCGGCATCGTGCCGCAGCAGATCGCGGGCGGCGAGGTCTACTCGGCGCTGGAGAAGGGATCGATCGACGCCGCCGAATTCGTCGGCCCCTATGACGACGAGAAGCTCGGCTTCTACAAGGTGGCGAAATACTATTACTTCCCCGGCTGGTGGGAAGGCGGCGCCATGCTGCACATGATCGTCAACGAGGAGAAGTGGAACGCGCTTCCCAAGCAATACCAGGCGATCCTCAACCAGGCAGGTTCAGCGGCGGGCGCGTGGATGATCGAGAAATACGACAGCGTCAATCCCGCCGCGCTGAAGCGGCTCGTGGCCGGCGGGGCGGAGCTGCGCGCCTTCCCGCAACCGGTCATGGAGGCCTGCTACAAGGCAACGCAGGATCACCTGAACGAGATTGCCGAGAAGAGCCCCCTGTTCAAGAAGACCAAGGAGAGCCACGACGCCTATATGAAGGAAGTGCTCTTCTACACCCAGATCGCGGAAAACTATTACGACAACTATCTGCTCAGCAAAATGCGCAAGGGCTGAAGTTCGCCCGGTCGGCGCGGCGAGGCATGGTGTCAGCCAGAGCAGGATGACTACGAATCGTCATCCTGCTCCGGCGCTTTTTTTGAGCATGATATCCGCGCAAACGCGTTCCGGCGTTGACGCGAGGGAAAACCGGTATCCAAATTTCCGCATCACGCTCCGGCGCGTGGACCGATCAATTCGGAGCGGCCGGCGATGAACCCTACATTCCAACAAATCCGCGCAGCTTTTTGACCGTTTCAGCGGCGTCCTTGGCTTCCTCGGTCGTCAGGACGATGATCTCGCCGGTACGCTCGTGCAGGACGCTGTGATGGATCGGCGCGCCTGAAAGGCCGTCCACGTTCGACTTCACCGCGATGTCGTCGATATTGGAGAGCGGGAATTCGACAGGCTTTTTGTTCCACAGCCAGATTTTCTGCTGCAGCGTTGCCTTGCCGGAATCCTTGTCGAGCGTAAGTGTCGTTGAGCCTGCTTTCAGAACGAGCTTGCGCGGAGTTTCTTCGATATTAGCCATGGCGGGTCCCTTTCGCTGGTTCCCTACATTCACATGTCAGATATCGGGGTGATGCACCGATAGACGGTGGTATCGGCGAAAATTTTCGCAAGGTTTATGTGACGTGTCGAGCGACAAATTGACGCCAACTGGCTGCTTCCGGCGTTGTCATCCAGCGACGGCTGGCTCGGACCAGCGAGCTCTGGTGCCAGCGGCACGCGGGCGGACCTTGCGGCGCGAGCGCAAAACGCAAATACTCCGCCCCGTCGGGCTTCCGAGACGAAGCCCGGCCAAGAAAGCCCGGGAGCGGGCAACAAGGGAGCGGACGTCATGATGCGGGAAACCGGGGGCAATGCGGCTGACAGCAACAAGCTCGATACCGGCCGGCGCAGATTGTTGGGCAGTTCAGGTCTGGCAACGATAGGGCTCGTCATGGGCGGCGCTCTGCCGCTGTCGCGCAGCGGCGCTGGCATTCCCCAGGCGCACGCGCAAGCGGCGCCAGCCGCCGCGCCCGCGAAGGGACCGCAATACCTGAAATATCCCGGCAAGCACGAGGGCCTTGTCGTGCTCGGCGAAAAGCCGCTGGTGGCCGAGACGCCGGAAAGCCTGCTCGACGACGACACCACGCCGATCGAAAAGTTTTACATCCGCAACAACGGGCAGATCCCCGAGGAGGCAAAGGACCCCGACGCCTGGAAGATCACCATCGACGGCGAGATCAACAACAAGATCGAGATCACGCTCGGCGAACTGAAATCGAAGTACAAGGCAGTGACGCGGCGCATGGTGCTGGAATGCGGCGGCAACGGCCGCTCGGGCTTCTCGCCGCCGGCGCGCGGCAACCAGTGGACCAATGGCGGCGCAGGCTGCGCCGAATGGACCGGCGTGCCGCTCGCCGATCTGCTCAAGAAGGCCGGATTGAAGCCGAGCGCCAAATACACCGCGCACTATTCCGCCGACCTGCATCTGTCCGGCGACGCCAGCAAGCCGAGCATCTCGCGTGGCGTGCGGCTTGAGAAGGCGATGGACCCCTACACGATGATCGTGTGGGCCATGAACGGCAAGCCGCTGCCGAACATCCATGGCGGGCCGGTGCGCCTGGTCGTGCCGGGTTGGGCCGGCTCGGCTTCGCAGAAATGGCTGACGCGCATCACCATCCGCGACCGCGAACATGACGGCCCCGGCATGACGGAATTCTCCTACCGCACGCCGATCAAGCCGATGGTGCCCGGCGGCAAGGCTGATCCGGCGAACTTCCGCATCCTGGAATCGATGCCGGTGCGCTCGATCATCACTAGTCCTGCGAACGGCGCCAAATTCGCCGCCGGCACCAAGGAGCTGAAGCTGCGCGGCGCCTCCTGGGCCGGCGATCTCACGGTGAAGGAGGTCGACGTTTCGCTCGATTTCGGCGCGAGCTGGCAGCGCGTCACGTTGGAAAAGCCGAAGAACAGGTATGACTGGCAGCGCTGGACCGGGACCGTGAAGCTGCCGACCGACGGCTATTTCGAGATCTGGGCCCGCGCCACCGATTCCAAGGGCGCGATGCAGCCGCATCAGTCAGGCTTCTGGAATCCGCAAGGCTATGGCGGCAACGCCATGCACCGCATCGCCGTGCTGGTCGGATGATGCAGCGCTTTGCGTGGTTCGCCGTGGCCTGCGCGCTCTGGATCGCGCCGGCCACGGCGCAAACTCCCTTCACGCCGCGGGACGAAAGCCCGGAGGATTTTGTCGCTGGCACAGGCCGCAACGAGGCCTTCTACGCCTGTACCGCCTGCCACGGCTTTCGCCTGGTGGCACAGCAGGGCATGACGCGCGCGCAATGGGAGGATTCGATCAGCCTGATGGTCCGCCGTCACGGCATGCCGCCGCTCGACGAGAAAGATCGCGAGACGGTTCTGAACTATCTCGAGACGGCCTATCCGCCGCGCGCGCCGGCGGGAAGGGGCGGCTGGGTCAATCCATTCGCCAAATAAGTTCACCAAGTGAGCGCGCTCGTGGTCTCGCAGCATGAATGATTCGCGCAAGCTCCGAGCGCATGCGAATTTGATGTTACAGCCATGTGATAGCGCCAGGCATTTTTGCCGGCGAAGTGCAAAATTGATGCATGATTGCGGGGTATTTGGTCTCGCAATTGGTGGCACCAATACCTATCTCTCGCATCAGGGAAGGAAATTCGCCCAGGGACAACTCCGATTAAAGGAGCCATCCATGGCGAACGTACTCACCACTGGGGCCTGGTTTTCTGCCCCGACCGGAAAACCCTCATTTTTCTCACGATTGTTGCGCGTTCATCTCGAAGCCCGGCAGCGGCAGGCTGACCGTGTCGTCGAGCAGTATCTTGCTGCCCGCGGATTCACACTGACCGACGATGCCGAGCGCGAGATCGGACGCCTGCTCGCCAACGAAAGTCGTCAACCATGATCACACTCATCATCGTCCAGCTCGCAACCAAGCTCGCCCGCTTCGGCAAGGAGGCTCATGCGACGTGGCAGGAAGCCCAGCAGCTTCGCCGCCTGCTTCCCGGGCCGACCGAGGAGTAGTGCGCGTCGCGCATGAAGCGGCGGCAATTCAAGTGATCCGCCACTCCGGGATGAACGCAATTGCGTTCACCCTGGAGGCGGCCCTGCCCAGCACCACCCCCGTTGCGTCAGCCCGATCTTACTTCGTAGACCCGAATGCTCGAGATGAACGGGTTGCCTTGCGCCATCTTCTCGGCCTCGTCGAGGCTTGCTGCGTTCACGATCGTGAAGCCGGTGATGGAGTCAGGTCCAAGCGGAAGCTCTCTCGTTCCGTCCTTCGAGATCTCGCGGCCATTGCCGAAGCCACCCATGTCGACGGTATGCGGCTTGGTGGCCTCGAACCATTTGCTCCAGGCGGCCATGATTTCCGGCGTGGGTTTTTCGAACCCGTAATGCAGCAGCACAAACTTCTTCACGCGCGCCTCCTTTTCACTAACTGCTTTCTTTTCGGGGACTTCGCTTTTGGCGGGATTGTCTCGGCGTACTGCAGGGAACGCCTGATCCAGGACGCGCGCTTGCGGGCGTCGGACAAAAGCTCCGGAGGCAGCCGCACATATTCGAGCATCGGGCGGCCGCGCATGGGCTCGAATATGCGTTCGCCAAATTCGGCGCTGAACCGGGCGCGATCCTTCTCCGACAGCCGCATGACGAAATCGTCCTGGTGTAGCCCGATGAAGAGATTTCCACCGGCGAACGCCGCCGGATAGCCGAACATTTTGCGAAGGGAGATATTTGCGCCTGAGGGGACCGATTTCTCGAACAGATCGATCAGCGACTGCGGCGATTTCGTCCAGGCCATCGTCCCCTCCTTTCAGTTGGCGGCCGCCGTTCCGCGCCGGCGTTCTGCAAGGTCGAACAGAAGAGGGAGCTTGCGCACGAGCGCTATGGATCCTGTTACCTTGGCGCGCTTCGCCTCGATCGCGTCGTGCAGCGATACGCTCGTTGCGACAATCTGGAGCACCGCATCGAAGGGGGCTTCCAGCGTTCCCTTGCAATCGGTGATGCCTCTGTGAATTGCCGTTCCGGAGCCGCTGCCTGCCACCGTGAAGTCTGCCGATTTCCTGCCATGGCTGACCACGAGGCCGACGCTGATTTCAGGCACGGGTGAGCGCTTCGCAATGGCGTCAAGGCCAAGCAGTACCCAGTCCGGTTCGAAGGCGTCGCCGGGCACCGGCGGAAACAGGAAGCGGCCGCCCCAGCGGATCAATTCACGGATTGCTGGCTGAACTTCGCGGCCGATCTCGGTCAGTTCGTAGACCTGCGCATTGGCGGGCGGCGGTAATGTGGTTCGCCGTACGACGTTGCACTCGATCAGACTGGTGAGGCGCGCTGTCAGCAGACTGGGGCTCATGCCGTCAAGATGATCCAGGAGATCGCCAAATCGTTTCGGCCCGAGAAGCAGTTCTCGGATGATCAGGAGAGTCCAGCGCTCTCCGATGATTTCCGCTGCGCGGGCAAGCGCACAGAATTGCGGATAGTGCAGATTGCTCATGCCGTCGCGATCAGCTCCTCTGATCTATCTTCGGTAGGCAAGGGCGATCAACGGTCCCACTATTGCGAATTGCAGGATCGTGAATGCGGTTTCAAGCAGCACATAATCCGGCACGGAAACCATCACGTGTTTGGCTGCGACGGCGAGCGTGGTGAACGACCATGACAAGAGGCCTGCGCCAAGACCATACAGGAGCCCGTCCTTCAGGAACGAGCCGCTGCCTTGCACGAATACGCGCGGAAACAACCAGGAGAAGATCGCACCCTGGATAATCATGGAGCCCAGTCCGAAGGCAATCACCGGTTCGTCGCGATAGATCTGGAGCGCGTTGTACTGCTGCTTGAACAGGACGAGATGCCAGATAAAGGCGATCGGAAACGTCGGAAGCACGTAGGCGGCAAAGCCAAGCCAGAAGCTGCGGACGCCTGCCGGGCGGCCAGCGTAGGATGCTGTCGGCATCGGAAGGACTCCTATACTACATTTTTTATAGTATACAGTATAAAAAATGGAGTCAACATTCTGGGGAATGGAGCACGCTCTGGCGGACCCGGATGTCAACAGCAAGCGTAGCGCGCATGAGCGAAGCGACATGCGGGGCGGCCGGCCCCGCATATCGCGTTGCTTATGCGGGCTACTTGCTAGTTGCTATGTCTATCTCACGGCGATCGGTGAGACCGTGGAGCCCGAGCCGCCCTGAATCTTCAGCGGCTGCATCACGAAGGCGAATTCTCCTACGCCTTTTTGGGCGAGCTCGTCGAGCTTGAGATTCTCCAGGAGATGGATGCCATTCACCACCAGCGTGATCTGGTGCACGGGCAGCGACAATTGCTTGTCGGGATTGGGCGCGACCTCGACCGGCCAGTTGTCGGCGCCAAGCAGCATCGGATCCTTTGCGGCAAGCCAGAGCGCGGCCTGCACGCCGATGCCGGGACAGGATTTCACGTAGCGCGGGTTGTCCTTGCCGTAGAGCTTGCCCCAGCCGGTGTGGATGATCACGGCGTCGCCCGGCTGCAGCGTCAGGTTCTGCTTCTTCAAGGCGCCTTCGAGGTCGTCCACGGTGATCTCGTAATTGTCGCCGAGCATTTCGACGCCCTTGAAGCCGGCGACGTCGATCAGGACGCCGCGCGTGAACAGCGCGCCGACATTGTGGATGCCGAACTTCTTGAAGCCGGTGCGGTCGGCGTTTTCGTCGACCTTCTGACAATTGTACCAGCTGTTGAGATGGGTCTGATGTGCAAAGCCGTCGAACTGCGTGCCGACCTGACCGAGCTCGGTGATGATGATCTCTTCGTTCGAGCCGCGCATGTTGGAGAACTGGTTCATGAACGTGCGCTTGGCGTGCATGTCGAAGCGGCGCGTTCCGAAGAACGCCATGCTGGGCCCGAGCACGTGGGCCAGCTCGATCACTTCGCCGGTCTTGATGAGCTTCGCCGCGTTCAGCACCGCCGCGGGCTTCTGGTGATTGACCGAGCCACGCTCGTCGGCCGCGCCCCATTTCGATGGACAGCGCTGGCTTTCGGACGGAACCGTCCAGCTTGGCGCTTGCGCATAAGTGGCGGTGGAAAACACAAGCGTAATCGCTGCACCCAATATGAATGCTTTCATTTTGTTACCTCCCAGGTGAGGGCGCTCTGGCTTGCGGCGCCCCTGACGCGGATAATGCGGGTGCCATCGCGGCCAATTCAAGTCCCACGACGTTTGCCGGAGAGGGCGACGCGGTCATCGGAGGTTGCAGCGATGTTGCTGATATCAAAGCGCCGGGAATGCACGTTCGCGTCATGCTCGTTGAATTCAACCGCCATCGCCAGGCCCCGTCCTCGACACGCTTTCGTTCGGCATCGGTTTGCGCGAAAAATCTAATTTCTCAAACAGATTCAATCTGATTTGGGTCGTCCAGTCGTCGCATCAAAAATAAACCGCTTCGTCCTAGACCCAAATCAGCCGTACAACTCCCCCGTCCCGTCCTGACAAGAGGGGCGTTGGCCATCGTCACGAACGTGGGGCGGGATGCGATGGACGCGGCAGCGTCGGCGCGAAGAGTGTTTGCAGGGCGGCATCCAGCCGTGAGTGAACATCGCGCGCAGGACGTACGGCGCTGAAGCGTACGGCAAAACCGTGTGGTCCTGACACCCGTGGCTGGTGCCAAGCTGCCGTCGGTGAATTCAATCCAACCGGATTGATTTGGCCATCAAGCCGGCAGTGACGGAGGCCAGAGGAATTCGGCTCCGGGGAGATCGCGGCATAAGCCGTCAAACCATTGCGCAGGGAATGCCGGAGTGCTTCGGCTGTACCTGTATGCTCGTGTGCGTTTTGCTTTGCGCATATTGCACACGAGACCGCGGGTGCAGCGTGCACCCGGCATTCCCTGCTCCCTCTCGTTGGGGAGACAAGTTTTCTTGGCAAAGCTCGGACGCAAGTCGCGTCGCGAGAACGCCGGCACACATTCACCTGTCATCGTCC
>NZ_JAGKJK010000017.1 GCF_020329435.1 Bradyrhizobium hereditatis
CATATTTCGTTGGGCCATTTTTCTTGGCGCCGTCATTCTCTCCACCCCCAGCCATGCCGCCCGCTGCGGCGGCGATTTCAATACTTTCATCGCGACGATGTCGCAGGAGGCAGCCGCGGCGGGCGTCTCGCAAGCGGTGATCAGCCAGGCCTTTGCCGGCATCGCGCAGGATCCGGCGGTGCTCGCCTTCGACCGTCGCCAGCGCGGCACCTTCAACAAGACCTTCGAGCAGTATGTCTCGACCCGCGTCGGCCCCGGCCGCATCAACATGGGACGGCAGATGCTACTGCGGCACGCCTCGCTGCTGTCGCGCATCGAGCAGAAGTTTGGCGTGCCGCCGGAGATCGTGGTCGCGATCTGGGGATTGGAGAGCGATTTCGGCAAGGGCGATGTCGGCAAGCTGCCGGTGATCCGCACGCTCGCCACCATGGCGCATGATTGCCGCCGCACCGAGCTGTTTCAGGGCGAACTGCTCGCCGCGCTGAAGATCGTGCAGCGCGGCGATCTGCCTTTGCGCGACCTGATCGGCGCCTACGCCGGCGAAATCGGCCAGACGCAATTTTTGCCGTCGTCCTACATCAAGTACGGCGTCGATTTCGACGGCAACGGCCATGTCGACCTGCGCCACAGCGTCCCCGACGTGCTCGCCTCCACCGCGAACCTCCTGCACACTGCAGGCTTCAAGGCCGGCGCGCCCTATAGCGAGGGCACCGCGAACTTCGAAGCCATGCGCGAGTGGAACAGAGCAACGATCTACCGCAAAACGATCGGCTATTTCGCGGATCGCTTGATGGGGCGTTGATCACACACTGTATCGCCGCACGCACACTGCGCTCCCTCCCCCCTTGCGGGGGAGGGCGGGGGAGAGGGGTAGCCCCGAGCGATACTGCCCGTGTGGCTTACCCCTCTCCCTAGCCCTCCCCCGCAAGGGGGGAGGGAACGCACCGTCCGTAAGGCGATAGCAGGGCCCAACGCAATCGCACATCACTTCCCCCGCCCACCCATCTTCTCGATCCGTTTCGCCAGCACGTTCCAATACGTCGCCGGGCGAAACCGCTGCAGGAGGTCCATGAACTTCGCGTCGTTGCCGATCAGGATGCGTGGCTGATTTTTCTCGATGCCGGCGATGATGCGCTGTGCCGCCGCCGGCGGCGTTGTCTTGGCAACCGCATCGAAGCGATCGATCGAGTCGGCGCGGCGCGCATTGTCGGTGATGCCGCTGCCGGTGCGGGAGTTGCGTACAATGTTGGTCAGAACACCACCGGGATGCACCACGGAAAGTTTGACGGGGCTATTCGCCATCGCAAGCTCGTGCCGCAGGCTTTCCGAAAAACCGCGCACCGCGAACTTGGCGGCGCAATAGGCGGTCTGGCCGGGCGGGGCGACGATGCCGAAGATCGAGGAGAGGTTGACGATATGCGCTTCCGGCCTGCTCGACAGATGCGGCAGGAAGGCGCGCGTGCCGTGCACCACGCCCCAGAAATTGATGTTGATCAGCCATTCCATCTGCGCCTGATCTACCTCGTTGAAGGCGCCGAGCAGGGCGACGCCGGCATTGTTGATGACGATGTTCAGCCGCGGATGGGCGGCGATGGCCGCTTGTGCGAAGGCTTGGATCTCTGCGGGCACGCCGACGTCGACGCTATGCGTCGTGATCTTGCGCTTGTTCGCTTTTCCGATCTCGGCAGCCACTTGCTGCAGCCCCGCCTCGTCGCGGTCAGCGAGCGCCAGATCGCAGCCGCGCGCGGCCAGTTCTGTCGCGAGCGCGCGGCCGATGCCGCTGGCGGCCCCGGTCACGGCGGCGGCGCTTCCAGATATTGCAGTCATGTCGGGGGTGAGCTCCTTGAAGATGATAGCGGGCGGTTCCCGCAAACTTTCGCAAATTGGAACCGAACCGAAAAGCGGTTTCCGCGCTTAGTGTCGATTACCGGACAAAAATGACATCGCCCGATCGACGCGAATCCGAGGAGGCTCACATGGGACAATCAAAACCCTTTCGCGCAACGGCTCTGATCGTCGAAGACGATCCGATGCAACGGGACATGATCTGCCTGCTGCTGGAAGAAAGCGAGGTCGATGTCATCGAATGTGAGAGTGCGGAGGCCGCCGAGCTGGTGCTGGAGCGTGCGGCCGACAGTCTGGTCCTGATGATGACTGACGTGCAGCTTGCCGGCAACATGGATGGCGTCGAACTCGCGCACATCGCGAGGAAGTACAATCCCGAAATGGGGGTGATCGTCACCTCGGGCAAGCCGCTGCATCAGGAATTGCCTGACGGTGTGAAATTCTGGACCAAACCCTGGGTGCCGCTCGACGTGATCCGCGAGGCCGAGCGGATGGTCTATGCGCGGACGCACGGCGAGGGGCCGCGTGCAGGTTCGTAAGCGGCGGCGGTGCTTCCGCGGGCGCTGGGAGCATGATAAAGGCGAGGGATGACGCTGTCGTTTCTCCTGACCTCGCTGATCGTGGTCGCATCCCCCGGCACCGGTGTGCTCTACACGCTGGCGGTAGCGCTGACGCTGGGCGCGCGGCCGTCCGTCGTCGCGGCCTTCGGCTGCACGCTCGGCATCGTGCCGCATATGCTGGCGGCGATGCTCGGGCTCGCCGCCGTGCTGCACACCAGCGCGCTGGCGTTTGCCGCGCTGAAATGGTGCGGCGTGGTCTATCTGCTCTATATGGCCTGGCAGGCGCTGCGCGAGACTGGCGCGCTGTCGGTCGACACGCGCCCAGCCGCCGCCACGCGCTCCAGCCGTCGCGTCATCGTGACCGCGATCCTGATCAACATCCTCAATCCGAAACTGTCGATCTTCTTCCTCGCCTTCCTGCCGCAATTCGTGGCGGTCGACGAGCCGCACCCGCTTGCACGCATGCTGGAATTGAGCGCGGCCTTCATGGCGATGACCTTTGCAGTGTTCGCGGTCTATGGCCTGTTCGCAGCTTCCCTGCGCGACCGCGTCATTACCCGGCCAAAGGTGATGGCCTGGCTGCGCCGCAGCTTTGCCGCAGGCTTCGCCGCGTTAGGGGCGAAGCTGGCATTTGCGGAGCGGTAATTGTTCGCGCGGCCGTCATTGCGGATGCGGCGAAGCGATCCATATGCAGATCGTGCCCGGATGAGCGAAGCGACATCCGGGACCGGAGCCCGACGTCATCCCCGGATGTCGCTGCGCTCATCCGGGCTACACATTCATCGTTTGAAAATAAAAAGGCGGACCTGCGGCCCGCCATTCTCCAAAAACGTATCCCGGAGGTGGGTGCCCGGGCGGAGCTGAGCACTCCACCCGGGCGAAAATTCACTTCTTCTTCGCCTTCTTGGCCTTTTTCGCCTTCGCCTTTTTCGCCTTCTTCGCTTTCTTAGCCATAGTATCCTCTCAAGGTTTTCATGGATTGAAACGCGACACCGAGGCATGCTTGGCGGAGGGCCAGCCTCGCAACATCCTCGCGCATGATCCCAGCAGATTCGCAGGCCTCTGCCGCGTGTCGTCGTGACGTTGTCATCACGTTATCCACAGTTGTTATGCATTTTGATGCGATTTTGTGCCGAAACGCGCGTCACGAGCGCAGTTCGCATCGCGCGCATCATGCTTAACGATGTCCGAACGCGCGTGATCTTCATCAATTCAAAACCAAGGTTTGCATCGGCCGGTGGCGCTCAGAGTCCGTTAAGCGGCACGGTCCACCTTGTCCCTTAAGACGACCGGTATCGTCGCGGGGAGTTTTGAGGCGCGGCCGCCTCGCAAGTCGCGTTAGACAAGAGGGGAGACGGGACATTGCGCGTCCTGGATTCGCGATGCTGAGCGTTCCGACGCTGTGGACGGTGTTCGTCATCAACTTTTTGGCGCTGGGCCTGATCTGGGCCTATGTCATGCGCTGCTATCCCTCGTTCGAAGCCGCGCGGTTCTGGACCGGCTCGGCATTTGCCGGGGCGACCGGCGCAGCGGTCGCTATGCTGCGCGTGGTGATGCCCGATACGCTGGTGCCGCTATTGATCGCCGGCAGCCTGCAGGTGCTGGCAATCTGTCTGGCCGTAATGGGCATCCGCAAATTCTTCGACCAGCCGGTGTCATGGCGCGCCACCGCGTTGATCGTCGGCTTCGGCGCGGCCGGAATGTGCTTTTTCACATTCGTCCATGACAGCGTGCCGGGGCGGATGACTGTATTCACCATCGTCCAGATACTGCCGATGGCGCTCAGCCTGAAGCTGCTGCTCGGCCGCGATGACGGGCGCGTCAATCCGGGGGCGCGGCTGGCCGGCATCGTCACCATCGTCATCATGGTCATTTTTACGGCCAGGCTGTTCGTTACGCTGACCGGTGTGGCCGGTGGCTTCTCCTACATGCATTTCAGCCCGGCGCAGTCGGTGGTCGTCTTGGTGC
The DNA here is from genome assembly GCF_020329435.1 of Bradyrhizobium hereditatis. Taxonomy (GTDB): domain Bacteria; phylum Pseudomonadota; class Alphaproteobacteria; order Rhizobiales; family Xanthobacteraceae; genus Bradyrhizobium; species Bradyrhizobium hereditatis. The sequence goes on from NZ_JAGKJK010000017.1 coordinate 4,374, forward strand.
TGGTGTTCCTGTCGATGGCCCTGAATTTCGGATTCCTGCTGATGGCGATGGACCGCTTGCGCAACGAGGTCGCGGATCTGGCGCTGCTCGACGATCTCACCGGCGTCGGCAACCGCCGCTATCTGCTGCAGCGCCTCACAGAAGAATGCGCGCGCTCCGAGCGCAGCGGCCGGCCGTTCGCGCTGCTCGTCATCGATCTCGATGGGTTCAAGGGCATCAACGACACCTACGGCCATGCGGCCGGCGACGCGTGCCTGCAGCATTTCACGCTGATGGCGCAGACCCGGCTGCGGCCCGGCGACATGCTGGCGCGCACCGGCGGCGACGAATTCTGCATCGTGCTGCCTTCCTCGACGCTGCGCGAGGGCGCCATGATCGCGCGCCGCGTGCTGGAGGTCTGCCGTGCGGATGCCGCACAATGCACCGGCAACGACATTCCGATCGCGGTCTCGATCGGCGTCGCGCAATGGACCCGAGAGATGGAGCTGTACCCCGACCGCCTGATCGCAGCAGCCGACCATGCGCTCTATGACGCCAAGAAGGCCGGCCGGAACGGCTTTGCGACCTATGACCCTGCGCCGCCGCTAGCGCCCGAGGCGGTCGATGCCCAAACGCCCGACATCGCCCTGCGCGAGCGGGCCTAAAGCGTTTTCGAGCGAAGCGGGCTGCCGGTTCGCATCAAGCATGTTATCAAGGCTCGTCACCGGGCCGTGAGACATGAACCTTCGCTTGCTTGTGATGTCGGTTGGCGTCCTCGCATTTTCCACATCCGCCGCTGCGCAGGCGCCTGACCTCGCCGCGATCGCGCGCTCGTCGGGCACACCGGACATCCCTGGCCTGAAGATGGTCTGGCTCGCGCCGTGGGGCGATCTTGCAAAAGCCCATCCTTGGCGAAACATCATCGTGCACCAGACCGAAGGGCCGGCGGGCTCGGCGCGCGGCGGCGCGCTGGCGCAGTCAAAGAATCCGACAAGGCGCGGCGTCATGGTCTGGGTCGAAACCGACGGCACGGTGTACTGGGCGGTCGGTGAACATCTCGTCCCAACCCATGGCGACGGCGCCAATCGCAACGACAACAAATACATCGACAATGGCCCGACCTACCGTCAGGTGGTCGGCAACAATTCGGTTGGCGTAGAGTTCGCCGGCAACTATCCCGATGTGACCCGCGGGCCTACCGATGCGCAGATCGCCGCATGGAAGATTTTGGTGAAGGTGCTGCGCGCGCGTTACGGCATTCCGCTCGACCGCGTCTACGCGCACAACTGGATCGACTATAAGGACGCCCGTTATTGCGAGGGCTGCGCGCTCGCGAAGATGGCGCGGGAGTGGGGGGAGTAGGGGCGGGCGATCGCTTCGCCTGAAGCACGCTCGACTCCACAAACTCGCTCGTCGTCGCCCGGCTTGACCGGGCGATCCAGTATTCCAGAGCCAGGAGTTATTGAGCGCCGCCTCACGGCCGCCGCGGCGTACTGGGTCCCCCGCTTTCGCGGAGGACGACAACGGAGTTGTTGAAGCCGCGCGCGCCCAAAACAAAAAGCCGGCGTTGCCGCCGGCTTTCGTCATCGATACCTCGCTCGCGCGATCAGTGCGCGGCTTCGAGTTCGGCTTCCTGCCGTGCAATCGTGCCCTTGACGGCCGACTGCACCTTTTCGAAGGCGCGGACCTCGATCTGCCGCACGCGTTCGCGCGACACGCCGAATTCGGCGGCGAGGTCCTCGAGCGTCATCGGCTCTTCCGCCAACCGCCGCGCCTCGAAGATGCGGCGTTCGCGCGGGTTGAGCACACCGATGGCGCCGGTCAGCGCCTCGCGGCGATGATCGTATTCCTCGCTCTCGGCCATGACGGCTTCCTGGTTGGGCGAAGTATCGACCAGCCAATCCTGCCATTCGCCGGCTTCACCGTCGTCGCGGATCGGCGCGTTGAGCGACGCGTCGCCGCCAAGGCGGCGGTTCATGTCGACCACGTCCTGATCCGTCACGCCGAGGCGCTTGGCAATCAGCTTCACCTGGTCGGGGTGGAGATCACCCTCGTCCAGCGCGGAGATCTTGCTCTTCGCCTTGCGCAGGTTGAAGAACAGCTTCTTCTGGTTCGCGGTGGTTCCCATTTTCACGAGGGACCAGGAACGCAGAATGTACTCTTGTATCGACGCCTTGATCCACCACATGGCGTAGGTGGCGAGACGAAAACCCTTATCGGGCTCGAATCGCTTGACCGCCTGCATCAGGCCGACATTGCCCTCCGAGACGACCTCGGAGATCGGCAAGCCGTAGCCGCGATAGCCCATGGCGATCTTGGCCACGAGCCTGAGATGGCTGGTGACAAGGTGATGTGCCGCGTCGCGATCGTCATGCTCGCGCCAGCGTTTGGCGAGCATGTATTCCTGCTGGGGCTCCAGCATCGGGAATTTGCGGATCTCGGCGAGGTATCTAGAAAGACCCGATTCTCCATTGAGAACCGGTAACGTAGCTGTACGGGCCATTCGAGCGCCCTCCAGTGGTTCAGGCCCCCGATAGCGGCGGGCCCGGCAGGTGACCGCTGTGTTAAAGCCAATCACGCTGCGATGTTCCGCGTTGGATATTCAACGCACATGCAACATAGCGGAAAACGAACAAATAGGGAAGGAATGCTGACGTCACGTCCCCGTGTCTCAGCTATAACTTATTGTCATAACTAAGGTTTCCTGAAACGGCTGCGTCATAGGGCCGCTTCCAGCGCGCTTTGCAGCCGAACCAAATCCTCCGGCAAAGCCGCCTCCCAGTGCAAAAGTTCCCCGGTCCGGGGGTGTTCCAGGGCCAGCAGATAGGCGTGCAGGGCTTGCCGACCGAGGGCGGTCAGCGCCGCCTGGCCTTGGGGGCCGAGGTGGCTAGCCTTGGTCTTGAAATGCGGACCATAGACGGCATCGCCCATCAGGGGGTGACCGATATGGGCGAGGTGCACGCGGATCTGGTGGGTTCGCCCGGTCTCGAGCTGGCAGGCGAGCAGGGAGGCGACGCCCTTGCCGTCCCGCCCCTGATAGGCCGCCTGCAATTCCCAATGTGTGACCGCCTCGCGGCCGCTCTGGCGCACCGCCATCTTTTCGCGGGCGTGCGGATGCCGGTCGATCGGCGCGTCGAACGTGCCGCGCTGGCGGTTCGGCACGCCCCAGATGAAGGCCATGTAGCCGCGCTGCATCGCTCCGGTGCGGCCGTGATCGGCGAATTGCGCAGTGAGTGATTGATGCGCGTGGTCGTTCTTGGCGACCACCATCAGGCCGGTCGTGTCCTTGTCGAGGCGGTGCACGATGCCCGGGCGGCGGACGCCGCCGATGCCGGAAAGGCTGGCGCCGCAATGGGCGATCAGTGCATTCACCAGCGTGCCGCTCTCATGGCCCGCGGCCGGATGCACGACGAGGCCGCTCGGCTTGTCGATGACGATGATGTCGTCGTCCTCATAAACGATGTCGAGCGCGATATTCTCTCCTAGAGGCTCCGGCGGGGCGGCTTCGGGGATGTCGATTGTGATCGTATCCCCTCGCGCGACATGATAAGCGGGGTCGCGGATGGGGGTGCCCCCAGCGGTGACGGAACCGGCCAGGATCAGCGCCTTCAGCCGCGAGCGCGACAGTTCCGGGCGGAGCACCGCGAGCACGCGGTCGAGGCGGGGCGATCCCTCGTCGCCGCTGACGGTGACCTTCAGCCTTTGACCGCTGTTTGATGATTCTTGTTCCAACGAAGAGCCTTGCATGACCGATACTGTCGCGCCCGATCCGACCCCCGAGCAGGCCGCGCTGATCGCGCGGGTGCGGCGGATGATGCTGATCGCGGGCCTGACCTCGGCGCTGGCGATCGCCGTGGTCCTGATTGCCGTCGGGTACCGTCTTTACCGCGGCGAGGGAAGCCCCAGCGCTGCTACGACCGATATCACCGAAACCCTGCCCAAGGGCGCCCGTATCGTATCGACCACGGTCGCGGGCGAGCGGCTGGTGCTGACGCTGGATATCGGCGGGGCGACCGAAATCCGCACCTTCGACGCCAAGACGCTGAAACCGGCCGGAAAGCTTAGATTCGTCAACGAACCCTAAAAGCAAGTGCAATCGGCTGGAATTCCCCGCCGGCCCGAGCACCCAAGGCAACAGATTTACCCAACTGCGCGGCCACCGTCAGACTTGCCTTGCCCGGCGCACATTTCGCGGCTATTCCCTGAGGCCATGCGCTCCCTTCGTCTAGCGGTTAGGACGCTTATATCCCCCACTGAACCTACCATGTGTGTAAGTTCAAAGGGTTGGATGTGGTAGATCTACCAAGCTGGTGGAAGGTAACGCGCGGTGAAATGTGCGACGAAAGCCTGGAATTAATATGTGATATCAATAGCTTAGCTCCCTTCGTCTAGCGGTCAGGACGCGGCCCTCTCAAGGCTGAAACAGGGGTTCAATTCCCCTAGGGAGCGCCAAAATGCATGATATTCCGCGATATTTTGCGACGGGAGTGCCGATCGGGAGTGCCAGCCCCTCGATCGATTGATCTTGCAGGCGATGGTGGGCAGGTGTCTTGCCCTGGTCGGTGATTGTTTGCCAGTTCTTCGAGGTCTCTTAGACGCCTGTCGACTCTAACGGCGTCCATTCGTCGCCGCACACGATCTGGCTCATTCCCGCTCCATCATGTCGGCGATCGCCTTGATGCGGCCTCGCGCGTATTTCGGCAGGCCGGCGCTCAGCGAATCGCCGCTGTTGAAGGAGCTGTTGCCCATGAGCAGTTGCGCGGGCACGAGGTTTCGCAGAACGGGAGTTTTGCTGTGTTCCCTTTGCTTGTTCAGCACATCGTTTCTGACCGCAATCAGAATGTAGACTGTCGCGATGGCCGCCTCCCGCTCGGTCGAATGCTGTTGCACAACCGCTAGCAGCTTGCCGAACTGGATGACCTGATTGACCCAAAAGATGTTCTGCTCAAGCCCGCCGGTGACTGTGGAGTCGAGCCCGGTCAGGCTCGGCAGCTCGGCAAGCTGCGGCTGCTTGACCAACATCATCTCACTCTGGAACTCGATAAAATCCGGAATGGGCTTCTTGCTCTCCTCGCGCAGCTTGTTGGCAAGCTGGATGCCCGCCGGAATTTTGCCTTCGAACATGTAGCGTGACTGCACGCAGATCGCCTTCGCGCCCTCGCACCAGCGGCGATCCGGTGGACGGTTGTGCGCGGCGCCCGCGTCCTTGTTGGGAACAGCATCGCCCGCCGTGATCGGCCGGTGCTTGACTGCCGGATCGATCTGCTCGAGGAACGCGACATTCGCATACCGCGACAGATCCAATGCCGCTGCCGGTCTTGGAAGTCGAAACCGCGCCTCCGCCTGGTAGACCGAGAGCTTCAGCTTCGTTTGTTGATTGATCGTAGGCTCAGCGAAGCTCGGGTAGAGCGAGAGGAAGCGCCGCTGAACCGGACGAGCGCGGGCCCAATCGTCGAAAGGAATGAGCCCGGTCGAGGAATCGGCGAGCTTGTCGCTGCGTTGGTCGGCGAAAATGACCGTGCGCGGTTTGATTTGTGCGATCGGAACGCTGGCGACGGCGGGCACGTCCTCCAGCTGGAATTCCTGCGCGGCCGCGCCCGTGCAAGTGGCCACGCAGGCGGCGATGAGGATAGCGGCACCGTGGAGTCTCATGGCGTCAATGCTCAGTTCAGCCGCCGCCAGAAATAATCGGGATCGACCCGGAGCGGCGGTCGCGGGAGGCGGTCCTCGTCATCGGGATATCCGCGCCAGGAGGGATATTCGCGCGGACCAAGACGCCAGCTCGGGAATGGAAAGGGCGGCCGGTTATCGCCGTAAAGGCGGTTATCGTGGAACCACTGCTGGAATGGCCCGCCGTCTTCTTCATAACCGCCACGATAGGCGTAGCGTTCTGCACGCGAGACGATCCGAAATTGCGTATCATTGATTCTGCCCGCCGGATCCCTCTTGAGGTACTCGGTGAAAGCGCGCCCGGAGCCGGCCGGTGCAGGATCGCCGGTGTGGGGATCGATCGACAGAGCAACGAGCTGATGCATGGCTTCGCGCGAAGGGCCGTTCAACGCCGTCTTGGGAGCGTGCAGCTCCCAGGCTGCCTGCACGATCGGCTCGAACATCGGCAGCGCCACTTTCGCTCCGGTCTGGCCGCGCCCAAGGGTGCGGCGCCCGCCGTCGCTGTTGTCGTAGCCGACCCAGATGGCAATGGTAACGTCATTTGTGAAGCCGACGAACCAGGCGTCGACCGAATTATCAGTGGTACCAGTCTTGCCGCCGACAAAGGGCGAGAGATGCTTCACCGCGCGCGCGGTTCCGCGCGCGAGCACGCCCTGCAGCATTGATTTCAACTGGTAGAACGATGCACGGTCGGCGGAGCCGATCCAGTCCACCGCACGCGGATCGTGCTGGTAGATGGGGCGGCCGTCCTGTTCGATCATTTCGATCGCATGGGGCCGGGGTCGTGCGCCTTCGTTGGCGATCGCTGCATAAAACGCCGCAAGGTCGATGAGCCGCACAGTTTGGGCACCGAGTACGAACGGGTAGTAGCGCATGCATTCTTTGTAGAGCTGCGCTTCCATCGCGATCTCGCAGACCCGGTCGAGACCTCGCTCGGCGCTTTCGTCGAGGCCGGTCGCGAGCAGTTGCGCGGTGGCGAGATTCCGGGAGTTTTCCAGCGCACGCCGCAGTGTAATGGGGCCCGAAGCGCCGCCGTCGTAGTTCTTCGGCGACCAGAAACCGCGCTGGCGCGCGTAGACTGTCGCGCCGATCGGTGCCAGCGTAATGGGTTCGTCCATCACCAGCGTGTTGGGCTGCAACCCCTTCCGAAGGGCGGCGAGGTAGGTCAGGGGCTTCAAGGTCGAGCCGGGTTGCCGCAGGCTCTGGACGACGCGGTTGAGCTGGCTTGCCGGATAAGAAAAGCCGCCCGCCATCGCGAGAATGCGGCCGGTTTCGTTCCCGAGTACGAGCGCCGCCCCCTGCACGGTCGGTCGAATGCGCAGATCGGCACGCGCCGCTTGCTTACCCTTGGCTTCGCGCACCTGCACATAGACCACGTCGTACGGCTTGAGACCGCGCCCGATCGCGGCGCTCCAGGTGTTCAGCGGCAGGATGCTTCCGTCGGTCAAACCGACGTTGATCGCATGGCCGCGCTTTCCACGCGTATTCTCCAGGACGACCGCCGATTGCCAGTGAACGTCATAGAGAGGTAGCCGCGTCGTCTTCAACGCCACGAGCCAAGCCGGTTCTGTGGTCCTCCGGTCAGCCGCAATCAGACGGACAGCATCGGAAATGTTCGCCTCGGGTCCCTCAAATTTGTAACGACCGGTGTTCAGCTCGTACCGCGCCAAGCCTTCCTGCAGCGTTGCTTCGACTATGCGCTGCAAGGCCGAGTTGACGGTCGAGTGCACCGTGTAGGAGGAATTGGTGAGATTATCGAGGCCGGCGACCACCTTTGCTTCGCGGGCAACGTGATCGACGAAGTGAAAGGCGAAGTCCCGCCGGGTCGGCCGGTACTCGACGAGCTGCGGCAATACTGCTTGCGCCGGGGCTGCGCCGATCATGGCGTCGTCCTGCATGCGGCCCAGCACGTAGGCAAGGCGCTCGCGCGCGCGCTCTGGGTGGTGGTCGGGATTGAAGTAGTTCGGTCCCTTGGCGAGCCCGGCGAGCAGCGCGCCCTCGACTGCGGAGAGCGCGTTGGCTGGTTTGCCGAAATAGCTACGCGCCGCCATCTCGATGCCCCAGGCTCCGCGACCGAGATAAATCGAGTTGAGATAGAGCTCGAGGATTTCCGCCTTGGTCAGGGCGCGCTCCATCCGCGAGGCAACGATCATTTCGCGCAGTTTTCTTTCGTAAGTGATGTCGTTGCCCACCAGCAGGTTCTTGGCGACCTGCTGAGTAATGGTCGAGCCACCCTGCGGCCGGCCCGGCTGCGTGAAGTTGCCGAGGAAGGCGCGGACCAGTCCGCGCTCGTCAATGCCGCTGTGCTGGAAGAAGCGCTTGTCCTCTGCGGCGATGAATGCGTTGCGCACCGCTTCCGGGATATCCGCAAGCTTGACCCAGATGCGGCGATTGTTCGGCGCGTAAATCTCGGCAACGCGCTGGCTCTTGTTATCGAGGATTACGCTGGTGCCAGGAAGCTTGAGATGCTTGATCTGCGCGGCGTCGGGCAGATCCTTGACTGCGCTGTTGTAGAAAGCGATGACCTGACCAAGATCGACCGGAGATCCTTCCACTTTTTCGCCTTTGCAGAACTGCTTGTAGGCCACGTGGAGGTCGGCCAGATTCAGTCCTTTGAGTGCCTTGATCTCGCTGCTCAACGCCTCCTTGTCATCCATGGCAGTGGCAATCAGATCGTCCAGGTTGATGTCCTCGATGTCGAAAGCCTTGCGCATGTGGGCGCAGCCGGCACCCAAAAGCTGCGCCACCTCGAAGCGGTCGCGCGTCGCATCGAATTCCGTCTTGACCTCATCCGGACGGGTAGTGACCTGGCTGAAGGCGAGCGCCGTGGCGAAGATCTTGATGAGAATCGAGTCCATGACCTGCCGACGGTCGCAAACCGCCTCCGTAAGGTCCCTTCTTGTAGGACAATATTAAACAAGGCGGTATTGAGGAAAAAGTTCCTTACGGCCCGGAACCGCCGCTGCGGCCAGTGCGTTTTAGAAAGACCACATCGGCAGCGCACTCATGAATGCCCCTCTCCCAGTCGTGCTTGCCGCGGCGCTTATCAGCGCCGCCATCGCGGCGATGCCTGCGGATGCTGCTCCTCGAAAGAAGAAAACCCGGGCTCTAGCCGCGGTCCCCCCTGCAGCCAGCGTCACTCAGCCGCCCACGGACAGATTTTTGGCCTGCGACGTCCGGGTGCGAGACTATCTTCGCGAAGGCGGAGCGGTGGCACAGGTGACCAAGATCGAAGTGGACGATGCCCGACTGCAGTTGAACATTCATCATGAGTACGGGGAGGCGGGAAAGTCGTCTCGAAAATACCTCCGCGGGGACACTGAAGAAGAAATGCGCAAAAATCTGCGCGGAATATTGGATGAGTTCGCGGCGGCTGCGAAGGCCGCGGCGGCGGGTCGCGCCTGGTATGTGATCGCTGCTCGCAAGGTGATGCCGGACCTCCGCGACGGTTCGGGCGAGAACGCGAGTCCGTGGACGGCTATTGTCCTCGCGGATTTCGATGGAAAATGCAGACCCATCACGTTCTATCAGTCTGTCGATCGGAATAAGCTCAATCCTGAACTGAGCAAGAAACTGGATGAATGAAGCTTTGCGCTTGAATTGATCAGCAGTCGTAGCGACTGCGCCAGGACGCTATGAGTATCTGCGGTCTTCGCCGGATGGTTAGATCCCTTCCAGCAGCTTCCGCGCTTCACCCAACAACGCCTGAATCTGCCTTCGCTCGGCGATCGCATCCTTGGTGAACAGGCCGTGCTTGCGCGCATTCTGGTTCGCCTTTGGCGCGCCGGATCCCGGTGCGCCGCCGTGCTACCATCATGCGGGCGCTGAATGTCAGGTTTTCAGTCGAAAGCAGGTTGCCGATGCGAGCGAAGAAGGCTCGCCGTGTGACGGCGCCTAGCTCACCGCTGTTTACTTCTTGGAGGTGTTGCCAGTCCAAGGAACACGAGCAATGCCTGATTGAGGCGCAAGACATCCTCATCGTCCAGGCGCCCGACGCGCGTCCCGATCTTGGATTTCGGAACGGTGGTTATCTTGTCCACCATGAGACGGCAAGGCACCCGCAATCCGTTGCGCTCATTCGGTGCGACAGGCAGCCGGAACAGTGGTGCATCGGTATCGTCCGTCTTGAACGCGCAGATCGTGATGGAGGCAGTTGCGTCGAAACTGTCGTCCTGAACGATGACGACGAACCTCGCCTTGCATATCCCTTGCCGCCGGCGACGGTCGACGTGTCGCCGCGCTTCATTCATCTCCATCCACGTCATCATTGAATGCAGAGACGGAATCGATGAACGCCTGATCGTCGCGGCCATGAGAACTGGCGGCAACGGCAAGCGACTGACGATGCGCAGCCGCGCGGAACGCCGGCGCACCTACGTCCGGGACCCAAATCTGGATCGGGCGCAGTCCTTGCCTGCGCAGCCTTTCGCGATGCTCCCGTACCTTCATTCGGGAAGACCTTGGCTTCTATGCCGACGCCACGAACACATCTGTGAGCGGCCGTGAGCCTAGCTAGCTAGTCGCGAGTTCGGCCACTGCTGACTGCCCATCGTCGCTCGATGCACGGGGGGCATCGACGGCTACATGAAGAAGCGAAATTGGTAGGGGGCTGAGCCTAGTCCGTCCATTCGTTTGACAACGCGCGCGAGCGTTTTGGCGTAGGCCATCGTCACCGGCAGCATGTCGTACAACGCGTCGTTGTTCCAATCCATCTTCGCGAGCGCGAGAGCCGAGCGGGCGGTTTCGTCCCACGGCCCGTGGCCTGCATGGCGGACCAGTCGGATCGGGCGAGGCGTGCTGCGGCCCCCCTGGTAGTACGAGCGCTCCGCAACTCCCTTCACGTCGCCGTGCATCCAGAGTAGGCACTCTCGGTCCCCGAGCGGGATCAGGGTGCCGCGGTCGACCGGATAACCCGTCGGCTTGCCTTTGCCGCTTTGCCGGTCGCGATCGATGCGGACCCCCCGCCAGCCGATGTCTTCCACGACCTGCACGAGGTCGACCGCTTCGCACAGATGCAGCGCTTCCATGCAGCCTTCGATCTCCTCCTTTTTGAACTCCGTCGTCTTGTGCACCGTCACTCTCCGCGGCGACCGACCTGAGTGCCGTCGTCGGTACAGGTCCAGCGATCGTCCCATCACTCGGAACATCTCCGTTCGGGACATGAACGGATTGTCCCGCTGCACATCGATTTCGTGAGCGTCGTAGGCGACGAACTCAAGACCGGCTCCCTCCGCATCGAACACTTGGCTACAGCAGGTGACGAAGCGCGGTCGGTCCGATTCAGTCGGGCGCAGCGCGTAGGATAGACCGACGTAGGCGGTCGCCGGATCCGAATCCGCGAGTTTCCAGGGAACGCCGCCCGCCTTCGCGTAGATCGCAAGGCCGATCCGCCACATGACGCTCGCACGGTCCGGATAGGCGAGCGCGCGGTCTTCGCGCACAAGCTGGATCGGAATGCGCCGCGCCGCGGTGGCGGCCTTCAGGTGGTCATGAAGGTCGAAGTCGTCGCCGTCCGCTCCCGAGAACCCCGTTGCCCAGCTTTGCGGAATGTAGATGAAGACAATGTCGAACGCGTCGCGGCGGGCTTCCAGCGATCGGATCGCGCGAAGCAAGCGGTCCGCCAGTACGACATGGGGCGCGGCCGAGTCTTTCATTTCGCCCTCGAGCCGATCGTCCAGCTCGATATGGCAATCCTTGACCGCCCCCCGCATGTCGAGATTGAACGCTTTCCGGAAACCGGGCCAGGGAGGCAGGTAGTCCTTGCGCTCCGTCGGCTTGTACAGGGACGCCAGTTCCTTCATGAAGCCGTAGAGTCGGTTTCCCTGCCGTGCCGGTGCGATCGTCGCGATCCGGATGGGATCGGGAACGAGACCGGATGAATAGGGTCCGAACCGCAGCAGTCCGCGTAGAGGATGGAGGTCCACGTCCGACGCGCGGTCCGGGTGGAATGCAAGCCTGGCTTCGGGAAAGAACAGGTGAGGCGATATCTCGCTCGTCATGGGCGGGCTCTCCCGGAGAATGCGGTGACGTCCCCAAGCCTGAAGACGGCATCCACGCCTGCGCTGACCCCGAGCGCCGGAAGGTCGCGCTGCGGGGACGCGAATAGCGTCGACCAGAACTCGAGCAGGGCATTGAGCGCCGGATTGTATCGTCTCACCGTCCGTTTGCGTGCGAAGTCGGTGGCCGCTGCCCGATTCGACTCCGTGAGGCCTTCGAACACCGTGCGCGGCTCGAGCAAAAGCCAAAGTCGCTCGTCCGCCCAATCGAGCCTGATCCCCAGGCCTTCTTGCCATCTCAGTTCGGCTTGCTTCGGCACCGTCCCGCCGAGACTTCCGATCAGCTTCCTCAGCGGCGCCCACTTTTCGTCGTCGATGGACGCCGGCGCCAGCAGGTCGGCGCTTCTGCGGCGGGTGGCGGTCATCCGATGTTCGCGGGTGAGGGCCCGGGTGAGCGCTTCGCGGAGCAGGCCGCGCTCGTGGCTGTCGTAGCGCAGCCGACGAGCTTCGATCGGATGCAGATCGAAGCTCACGATCTCGTATGCGGAGAGGACGGCTTTGACGTCGGCATCGGCACCGAACGCCAGCACGCCCGCTTTCGAACGGGTGCCGATGACCGACAGGCCCGACGCTTCGATCGCCGACTTGACCTCCGCCACGCCGCCGGCGTCGCACACAGCGCGGCGGCACACGGTGGGCGCCCCGGTCACTTCGAGCGCGTTGAGCCGGACGACCGGATAGCCCCGATTCCCGGTCGGGCGCGGGGCGGGGGACCAAACCCTCCGTTCGGATGCGATCTCGTCCAGTACCGTCGTGTCCAGGTCCGGCACGAGCCGCATGAGATCGCGCAACGTCTCGTCGAAATTCTCGATCGGCACGAGACCGCCGTCGATCTCCTTGCGCGCGGCGGCACCAAGAAGCCGTTGGACGCGTGGCAAGGGCAGGTCCTCGCCGCGATGCAGCCAAAAGAGGCCCGCGGGAAAACAGCCATCGCGTTCGAGCGCCGCTTCGAGCGTGTCCATCACGGACTCGTCGCGACCGCTGTAGCCGGCTGCGACGAGGCCCCACCGGCTGCAGGTATCGATCAGCAACGCCCTGAGTTTCGCGTCCTGTTCGCGCAGTTCGTCTCCGGTGTTCTTGAGCCGGCGGGATCGGAAGTCGCCGTGAATTTTGACCTCGACGGGCCAACGTCCCTCGTCGATGGCGTCTCGCCCGAGGCTCCCGGTCTCGATCGCCACCGTGGTCAACTGACCGGTCCCGCCGTAGACCTTCGCGCAACCGTCTGCGACCAGAGGGTCGAAATTGGTCGTCCAGACCAGACGGCAACGCGCGCCTTTCATCAGCGTCGCCAATGCAACGTGCCCGTAGGAAGGCTTGGCGCCGCTGATCTTCGAGGCGATGTATGTCCGACGGTCCGCCTCGCTCGGATAGACGGACTCGAAGAGCGCCGCATATTCGTCGGGCGAACCGGGGACCGGCAGGCTGCCGATGCCGTCGATGAACGTTTGCAGTTCGCGTCGGACGGCCGGATTGGCGAGGTCGGCGACCTGTTTCGGGGAGACGCGTCGTTGGCTGACGTAGAGTTGCTGCTTGAATTCCCAGATCATGTCCCCCGCCGTCGGAATGCCGGCGGCTGCCGAGGCACCGGCTCCGAGCAGCCACATGAGATTTCCGCCGCGCTGGGAGAAGCGGCGTGCAAAATCGTCCGTAGCCACGGTGGGATAGATCGAATCGATTATCACGTGAATATTCTAGTTTCGCGAGCTCGCAGATGCGACTGGGCCTCGCCTGCCCGTCGGGTTATCGCCGCAATCCCCAGAGGCGGTTCTTAAGATAGATTCCGATGTCATTCAGCCTCCCGAGCACATCTCCAAAACCTTGTTGTCGATTTATATAGTTATTTCAATGACACAGTTCGCAGTTTTGTTCTGAGCGGAGCGCCAGCGACCTGCGAAACCAGATCATTTCATCGCCTGCAAAAATTTCCGCGCTTCACCCAACAACGCCTGAATCTGCCTTCGCTCGGCGATCGCATCCCTGGTGAACAGGCCGTGCTTGCGCGCGTTCTGATTCGCCGTTGGCGCACCGGAGCCCGGTGCACCGCCGTGCATGCGGCAGCGCTTCTTGCCGTGCACCGCCGGCGAGCGGCACGCGCCACTGGTGCGGGTTTTGGCGCCACAACGTGGGCTCGCCAGCATCGGGCCGGTATTTCTGATGTGATCGCTCATGCCTGTGCTTCCCGCTTGGCATCAGCCGAACCGTGCCCTCGCCTGGAGCCTGCGGCCTTCCGCGCCGCGGATGCCGGCTTTTTGTCAGAGACGATCACGCGCGCATGCTGCGTGACGTTGCCGACAATGGCCTTGCCGCCGTCCCCGACCGACACGTTCTGCACGGTGATGGCAGGCTCGCCATGGCTCCGGTAGCGGTTCAGCGCCTCGATCTGGGCGGGAAACGTGCGGGCGAGCCTGCCCAGTGCGCGGGCGGCACTGTCGTGCTGGGCGAGATCGTCCGCATTCGCAAGGTGATAGGCACATCGCATCGCCATCACATGAACGGAAACCATCTGCGCCACCAGCATGGCCTCGACGGAATCCCGTGGGCGGATGCTCTTCACCATCGAAATCATAAAGGAGAGGTTGACCTCGTCAGGGCTCTCGCCGCTCACGCTGGCCTTTACCAATTGCCGGAGAATGCCATGCATCGCTTCGCGATCGGCAACCCCGAGCGCATTCGCCATGAGCTGTTCGCCGATTTCAGGGTCTGGATGGTCGATGGAGAATCCGTGCGACAGAAGCTTGATCCGCGGGGCTGCGGCAGCTTTGGTTTGGTCAGTTGCGGCGATCGCCGTTGGCACAGTGATATCAGGAGCGGTGTTCATGTCGAGATTCCTTAGGCCGCGCGCCGCAAGCGCGCGCGGTTCGGCCACGCGCGGCAATCGTCGCCGCGGCGGTCCGGTGCAATTTCAATAGTGGGTGAGGATTGTTCGGCTGCAATCGCGACGGACGCGCCCGCTATTGCGGGGCGACGGGCGTCTACAAGATTGCGGGATGATGAAGAAATGCCGCTGATTTGCCCGACGAGTCAAGTTGCTTTTTCGGATCGCGGCGGTCGCCCGCTACTTTGCATGGGGTTGTTTTCGATATTTTGGGAGCGCACACCTCGAAGCGGAGTTCTCCAACGTCATCCGCAGTCACGCCGGCAAGGACACCTGTACAGCGCCTCAGCTGAGAGACTGGTAGCGGCAGCGTCCGCAGGTGTCGCGTTCATGACGGGCTCGGCGGTAGAGAAGCGTAGGCAGTTCGGTCGGATCCAGCGGCAGAATATTTTATGGGATACCGCTCGCCAAGGGCAATTTCCCCTTTACCTTGGGAGGTTCGTCCAAGCCTCGCGGCGTACCGAACAGGGTCGATCAAGAAATGAGCCGGAAGAATCGCATTCCGCTTTCTGATCGCGTCACCAAAGCGGCCGAAGCGGCGCTTGCCGCGGATCACTTCGTTAGCGCCATCGACGTTCTCGTCGGAATCGGATGGCTTGACCCCGGGGCGGTGGAGCGTTGGCGTCGCGGGCAGATCGACTGCCTTGAGGAAGTTATCCAGACTGGCCCGTCGCGCATCTCCGAAGCCATGCGGTTGTTCCAAGCTTGGGCGACCGCCAGAGGATTGCTCCCAACGGAGACGGCATATGTCGATCGTACACCGCACCGCCGGACGCTGCGCTTCAGCCAAAGCGGAGATCCAGCGATCGAGGCGGCATATCGGACACACTGGGTCTCGCCCGAGCTTTCCGAGAAAAAGCGCGAGCGCATCGCAACAAAGGCAAGCCGCGCGCCGGAACTGGTAGTAATCCAGCCATTGAATACGGAATGGACATGCCATCGCTGCGGCGGCACCGGAGACCTCCTAATGATGGAGAAGCCGGGCCCGGCATGTCTGCGCTGCGTCGGTCTCGATGATCTCGAGTTTCTGCCGGCGGGCGATGCCCTGCTCACACGGCGCGTGAAGGCGAACAGTGCCCGATATGCCGTCGTCGTGCGCTTCAGCAGAACCCGCCGCCGTTACGAACGGCAGGGCTTGCTGGTTGAACCGCGGGCTCTAGCGGATGTGCGGTGATCGAGCCTGGGCATCACGCCTCAGCTTGAAGTGCCCGAACGCCGTAGCGATCGGCTTGGCCGCATCCTCCTGCCACGCCTGGGCCTGGAACGCGACGATGCGCTGGCCCTGCCTGACGATCGAGACATTGGCAAAGCTGTCCAGCGCGCGGCCCGAACGCAGATAGTTGATGGTTAGGCCGATCGGCTTTGGCGGCGTTGCAATGCCGAGCTCGCGCGCCACGCCGACGATCGCCGTGGTCTCCAGGAAGGCGCCGGTGATGCCGCCATGGATTGCGGGAAGGATCGGATTGCCGATGATCTTTGGTGAGAAGGGCATGTGGAGTACGCCGTCTTCCACAACGCGAATGCCGAGGCAGCGGGCGAAGGGGCTTTTGGCGAATGGCCCTGAAGCGTCCTCGGGACAATCCAGAACAGGCACCTCATACGCTTCCCTGTCCTGCAGCATGTTGGTGCGGTTGGCGCCGATCATGAAGCAGGCGGCGGCGGTCGCGATCGGGTCTTGCTCGGTCTCCTGATAGGCAGTCGAGCGCACGAAGGCGATCGAGCGCGTGACATGGTAGCAGATCGCATGCGCCTTGATGTCGAGGCCGGGTTTTGCCGGCTTCTGATAATCGATGCGCAGGTCGAGCGTCGCGATGGCGCGGCTGCCGTCGAGCGCCAGCTGCACGGCCATGCCGCAGCTTTCATCGAGCATCGCGGTGACCACGCCGCCGTGGATCACGCCGGATTCCGTGTCGCCAGCGAAGACGGATTGGTAGGGCAGGCTGGACCAGGCTTCGCCGCGCTCGGCGCGATCGATGCGAAGTCCGCTGGCGCGGCCATAGAGCGATCGGCGTTCTGCAATTGCCTTGGCCAGTTGGTCGAATGGCAGCGGCTGCCCGTCAAGTGTCGAGATTTCAGACATGCCGTCGTTTTAGACCAATGACGCTCGATCGGCCAAGGCCAATGGCTCGCGCGGTTGGCCTACAGGCCGAACGGATAGGTGTCGGGCAACCCCGGCCTGTGGTGCTCAGGGCCGAGGGGCGTCAACGCTGTCGTCTCGTCGAACCAGACATAGGCATCGAACTGCTGCGGCAGCGAGGCCTCCGCGTAGTGGCTGAGCACCTCGGTCTCGGGGCGATAGATCACGCCGATGAAGCGCTCGAGTTTTGGCTCGAGGAGGCGGCGGCGCACGGCCTCGTCGCGCTGCGGATCGAGCAGGAATTTTGCAATTCCTGCGTCGTGGCACAGCCGTTCGTAACTGTCGCGATGCGAGGGCCGCACCCGCTTGATCTCCATCTCGCCGTCCCAGTCGGAGGCGGCCGCCACTGTGCCCGTATGCGTCCCGAACCCGATCAGCGCGGCCTCGCTGCCAAAGCGTTCGCGACAGAGCTGGCCGACGTTCAATTCACCGCGGACCGATCCCATTTCGGTAGAGCGTGCGTCGCCGATGTGGGAGTTGTG
Organism: Bradyrhizobium hereditatis; assembly: GCF_020329435.1. GTDB lineage: Bacteria > Pseudomonadota > Alphaproteobacteria > Rhizobiales > Xanthobacteraceae > Bradyrhizobium > Bradyrhizobium hereditatis. Next base: position 21,573 of record NZ_JAGKJK010000017.1, read on the forward strand.
CGCCCAGACGATCGCCTTGGACGCGGGCCCTCGCGCCTCCAGCAAATGCTCCAGCGTCTGGAACATATGGGTGTCGCGCAGGTTCCAGGATTCCGGCCCGCCATAATACATGATGCGGTAATAGCGCTCGGCCGAGGCGACCAGCCGCGCATTCTGTGCCGCATTCAGGAATTCATCGCTGTCGTGCGCAGCGTACTCTATCTGCTTTTGCAAGAGTTCCTGGCATTGCTGGACGATGGCCTCCTCACATTTTCGATAGCCGGCACTGAGCACGGCGCGGCCATAGGTTGATGGCTCGCGCTGCCACGGCGTCAGGCAGCCGTATCGCTCGCGCGCGATCTTCGCGGCCTGCGGGTCAACCTCATCCAGGTATTTGAGAACGGAAGCGATGGACGCGCTCATGTTGTAGATGTCGAGCCCATAGAAGCCGGCGCGGCGGTTCATCTCAGCAAGACCGCTGTTGTGATTGCGCATCCATTCGATCAGCGCCGCAACCTCCGTATTGCGCCACATCCAGGTCGGGAAGCGCTGGAACGGCGGTTGCGTGTCGGTACGGGCGTCGCGGTGGCGGACGTAGCGATCGACGACGGCCGCGTCCGGCCAGTCGGCCTCGACTGCAACAATGACGAAGCCGTGTTGCGCAATCAGGTGACGCGTGATCGCGGCGCGGGCGCGATAGAACTCAGCGGTGCCGTGGCTTGCTTCCCCGAGCAGCACCACGCGACGATCGGCAAAGCGGTCAAACAGCCGGCCGAAGGCGGGATCGTCAAAGTTGGGCAACGGCTCCGCGATTTCGGCGATCATCTGCGGCAATGTCAGATTGCGGCTGCGGCCCGGCAGATGGTTCGTGGCCGAGCGCCGCCCATCCTCGCTCCAGCCCTGTTCGCCGATCAGGGGCACGAACATCACGCCGCCGAGCTCTTCTTCCTCGAATTCGTCCTCGCCATGGCGCACGATCTTGATCAGGGTTTGCGCCGGCACGAGCGATCCGACGGGAATGATAAGGCGACCGCCGATCGCGAGTTGCTCCTTCAGCGCTTGCGGCACGGCCGGCCCGCCTGCCGCGACCAGAATGGCATCGAAGGGCGCGGCCTCAGGCCAGCCCAGCGTGCCGTCGCCAACCCGAATTTCGATGTTGTGATAGCCGAGTTTGCGGAAGCGGCCTTGCGCGGCCTGCGCCAACGTGGGCAGCCGCTCGATGCCGTAGATGCGCCGGGCGATCCGGCCCGCCACGGCCGCCGCATAGCCCGATCCGGCACCGACTTCCAGCATGCGGTCGTCCGGGCTCAATTCGGCCGCCTCGAGCATCAGCGCGACGATGTAGGGCTGCGAAATCGTCTGATCTTCGGCAATCGGCAGCGCCGCGTCCTCATAGGCGAATTCTTCAAAGCCGGGATCGACAAATTCTTCGCGGGGAACCTCACGCATGGCTTCGAGCACGCGCCTGTCGCGCACCCCGCGCCGGGCGATGATGTCGACCATCCGCCGGCGGGCCGACACCGTTTTCGGTGAGCCGGGCATCCCACTTTCCTCGATTCCTATTGTCAACTGGGCAGGGAAAAACCCGTTCCAAAGACGAAACGCAGAGCGGCGATATGGGCGGGCCGGTGATCAGCAGGCGTGGATCCGGCACTTGCAGGTCATCACGCGTGCGCTTGAAAACGGAGCGCGCGGATTCGTAGAGGTTAAGCCCCATGGTCCCCGACGAGTCCGCAACGACCGCGCCGCTTTGGTTGCCCCGCTGATAAGACTTGCTGATGTTTGCCGCAGAGTCTGTAGCGCAGCGAACACAGCAACGCTGAACTCAGCGATGTGGCAACGGAGTTACAGTTGGTTCCGGTTGTTGGTCCGCTGGCGAAGCATTCCGCAAGATGGGCAAGCACTTCGCGACCAATGCCAAAGCTCTGGGACCATACGCATGATGCGCCCGCGTCAGCGGAGGTGGCAGTCGGCCTGAAAATCTGCCTCTATTGGCCGAGAGACGGCTCGTGGTGTCTGCGGAGCTGTTGCCGGCCTTTCCGGACTGGCATTTCCGCGTACAGGAGTAGCGATATGGGTGGCTTGGTGATCAGCGGCGGCCGGGTAGTGGATCCCGCAAGCGGGATGGATGCCATCGGCGATGTTGCGTTGCTGGACGGCCAGATCTCCGCCGTCGGCACCGGGCTCGGCAGCGCCGAACGGGTGATCGACGCGACCGGGCTGGTGGTCGCTCCCGGCTTCATCGATCTGCACGCGCATGGCCAGTCCATTCCGGCGGACCGCATGCAGGCGTTCGACGGGGTGACGACAACGCTCGACCTCGAGGCCGGCGTATTACCGGTCGCATCCTGGTATCGGCGCCAGGCCGAAAAGGGACGCGTGCTGAACTACGGCGCCGCCGTCAACTGGGCCTTCGCGCGCATCGGCGCGATGACCGGCTCGAATGCGGAAAGCTCGCTGGAGGCGTTCGGCAATGCCATGCGCGATCGCCGCTGGATCGAGAACGTGGCCAGCGACAGCGAGGTGGCGGGCATTCTCGATCGCCTCGCCAATGGGCTGAAAGAGGGCGGCTTAGGAATCGGTATCCTCAATGCCTACGCTCCGGGGGCAGGCGTGCAGGAGCTGACCGCGGTGTGCCAATTGGCGGCCGCGCATAACGTGGCGACCTTCACACATGTCGCCTACATGTCCCGCATCGATCCGGAAAGCGCCGCCGAAGCCTATATCCGCCTGATCGGCTATGCAGGGGCCACCGGCGCGCACATGCACATCTGCCACTTCAACTCTTCGAGCAAGACGGACGTTGAGCGTTGCGCGGCGCTGATATCAAAGGCGCAGGCACAGGGCTTGCCGATCACGGTCGAAGCCTATCCCTACGGCACCGGCTCGACGGTGCTGGCGGCGGCGTTCTTCAGCGATCCCGACTTCGAGGCGCGCAATGGCACGGGCTACGATTCCGTGCAGCGCGTGACCGACGGGCGGCGCTTCCGCGACCGCGGGGAATTGCTGGCGGCGCAGGCGGAGGAGCCCTCGACGCTGGTGCTGTGGCATATACTGGATACCGAGAACAATCCGCACCATCGCGACCTCCTTGACATGTCGGTGCTGTATCCCGGCGGCGCGATCGCGTCCGACGCGATGCCCTGGACACTATCGGATGGCAGCGTCTACACCGGCGACGCCTGGCCGCTGCCAAAAGATGCCACCTCGCATCCGCGTTCCGCAGGTTGCTTCACGCGTTTCATCCGCGAGTGGGTGCGCGAGCGCAAGGCGGTATCGCTACTGGAGGGCCTGCGCAAATGTGCGCTGATCCCCGCGGAGATCCTGTCTGCAAGCACGCCCGCGATGCGCGCGAAGGGAAGGCTGCAGGTAGGCGCCGATGCGGACATCGTCGTGTTCGATTTCGAGACGCTGACGGACCGCGCGACCTTCTCGGCGATGAACCGCCCGTCGGAGGGCGTCCGGCATCTAATCGTCAGTGGCCAGCCGCTGATATCAGATGGCGTGCTGGATGTGTCGGCGCGGCCGGGCCGGCCGGTGCGCCGGCCGATTGCGCAAGCCTGATGTACGGGAGCTGATCGTGCCGGTCCCGATCCTGCTGGTCACCGGCTTCCTCGGCGCCGGCAAGACCACGGTCGTGAACCATCTGCTGGCGCATGCGGAGGGGCGGCGGATCGCCGCCGTGGTCAACGATTTCGGCGCCATCAATATCGATGCGGAGCTGATCGCCGGCGCCAGCGACGGGGTCGTCAGCCTGAGCAACGGCTGCATCTGCTGCTCGCTGGAAGGCGATCTGTTGCGCACGCTCGCCGCACTGCTGCGGCGCGAGCCACAGCCGGAGTTCATCGTGATCGAAACCAGCGGCGTCGCCGATCCCGCCGATATCGTCCGCAACCTGATGGATCCCCTGATCTGGCGCGAGGCGCCGCTGGAAACGGTGCTGTGCGTGGTTGACGCGACGACAACGCCGGAGACGCTGAACAGCGACGCGTTATTGCGGTCGCAGCTCCGGGCGGCAGATATAGTCGCGCTCAGCAAGCTAGACCTGACGGACGCAGCCTGTAGCGCGACGCAACTGCGCGGGGCCATCCGCGCGCTGCACCCGGCGGCGGTGGTGGTCGATGCCCTGCATGGTGAAGTCCCGGCTGAGCTTCTGTTCCCTGTTGACGTGGACCGCGCTCCGTCGCCCCGCGAGGTAGCGCCGCGACGGCCCTCGGCCGACCGGTTCGAGACGCTGAGCTGGACGTCGGACCGCCCGGTGTCGCTGCCGCGCTTGCAGCAAGCGATCGGCCGGCTCGCGCCGAAGCTCGCCCGTGCGAAAGGACTGTTCGAGACCTTGGAGCAGCCCGGGCGATTGATGGTGTTTCAGTTTGCCGGCGGGCGCGCGACATTGGCGTCAGGCGGTCCGTTGACAGCCGGGGTGCCGCGGACACGGATCGTATTCATTGCCGAGATCGGGGTTCTCTCGAAGGCCGAGATCGACAGCATCATGGAAGGGTGCGTCGAAGGAGGGTGAAGCATGCCAATGCATCGACCTCTACGCGATAGGCGCTGACGGCACGGAAGACGTCGTAGTCTCGACCGGCCCTAGGGTATACTTCATTCGGAAGCCGACCCCTCGCCATAACAGGCCATGCGGCGGCATTTGTCCCAAGGAGTCCCGAATGCATTTGCCGGCCTGCACGATTCTGACGATGGGAATGATTTTGGCCGCCGCGCCGGCATCCGCCCAAACCTACGACCCAAACTACCCCGTTTGCATCCAAACCTATGCCTTTGGAGGCGGACGTATCGATTGCAGTTTCACCTCGCTGGCGCAGTGCGCCGCATCGGCATCGGGCCGTTCGGCACAGTGCTACAATAACCCGTACTTCGCGCAACGTGACAGGAAACCGTCCCGGCAACGCGGCGTTGATTAGGGACGGTTGCCTCGGCTCGCCTCGCAGGCGTAAGGCGCAGTTTTGCCCGTGCCATTGCTTCTACGTATAATGCTGTGAAACCATCTATTCCGTGAGGTCATGTGACTGCCCCCAATCCCGCCGCCGGCAAGCCGGTCGATCCCGCCTCCCTCGTCAACGTACCGCAGCTGGTGACGGCCTATTTCGTATCGAAGCCCGATCCTGCCGATCCCACCCAGCGGGTTGCCTTCGGAACGTCGGGCCATCGTGGGACGTCGTTGAAGAACTCCTTCAACGAAAATCATATCCTGGCGACGACGCAGGCGATCTGCGATCACCGCCGTGAAACGGGGCTCACCGGCCCGCTGTTCATCGGCATCGATACCCATGCCCTCGCCGAGCCGGCGCTGGCGAGTGCAGTGGAGGTGTTTGCCGCCAACGGGATCGACATCATGATCGACGAGCGCGGCGGCTACACGCCGACGCCCGTCATCTCGCATGCGATCCTGAGCTACAACAAGGGTCGCACCAGTGGCCTTGCCGATGGTGTCGTCATCACGCCGTCACATAATCCGCCTGAGGATGGCGGATACAAATATAATCCCCCGCATGGCGGCCCGGCCGATACCGACGTGACGGCCAAGGTCGAAAAGGCCGCCAACGCCTATATGGAAGCCGGCATGAATGGCGTCGCCCGGATGCCGTATGAGCGCGCCCGCAAGGCGCCCTCGACGCATCTGCGCGACTACATCCGTCCCTTTGTCGCCGATCTCGGCAATGCCGTGGACATGGCGCTGATCAAATCAGCCGGCGTGAAGATCGGTATCGATCCGCTTGGCGGTGCGGCCGTTCACTATTGGGCGCCGCTGATCGAGCACTACGGAATCAATGCGACCGTCGTGAACGACACGGTCGATCCGACCTTTCGCTTCATGACGGCGGACTGGGATGGAAAAATCCGGATGGATTGTTCTTCGCCGTTCGCGATGGCAAGCCTGATCCAGATGCGCGACAGGTTCGACGTCGCCTTTGCCAACGATACCGATGCCGACCGCCACGGCATCGTGACACGCACGGGCGGCCTGATGAACCCGAACCATTTTCTCGCGGCGGCGATCGCCTATCTGTTCGAGCATCGGCCGCAATGGGACGGCCGGGCGGCGATCGGCAAGACAATTGTCTCCAGCTCGATCATCGATCGCGTTGCAAGAAAGCTGAACCGCAAGCTGGTCGAAACCCCGGTCGGCTTCAAATGGTTCGTCGAAGGCCTCGGCACCGGTGCATTCGGCTTTGCTGGCGAGGAAAGCGCCGGCGCCTCGTTCCTCAAGCGCGACGGCTCGGTCTGGACAACCGACAAGGACGGCATGGTGATGGGGTTGCTCGCCGCCGAAATCCTGGGACGTACCGGGCGCGATCCGAGCCAGTTGTTTGCCGCGCTGACCACGGAGCTCGGCGTGCCCTTCTACGAGCGGATCGACGTGCCGGCGACGCCAAAGCAGAAGAGCGCGTTGAAGGCGCTCGGCCCGGAGCAACTCGACATGCGTCAGCTCGCCGGTGATGCCGTCACTGCGGTTCGGACCCGGGCGCCGGGTAACGATCAATCCTTCGGTGGCATCAAGGTCGAGACGGACGCCGGCTGGTTCGCTGCGCGGCCATCGGGCACCGAGGACGTCTACAAGATCTACGCCGAGAGTTTTCGGGATCAGACCCATCTGAAAGCCATTCAGCAGGATGCCCAGCGCGCCATCGCAAAGGTATTCTGAATTCCAAGCGAGGCGGTTACGACATTCGGGCGGCCGCAGAGCGACCGGGGAACCATTGCGCCAGGTGCGCCAGTTCGACACACCGATGATCAGGGGGGACTGCCGAGCTGGACTCGTGAGACGGCGCGCTTGCGATCACGCTGAAATCACGAAAGCCCACGCAGTGTTAGGCTCGGGACATTAGCTACCAGCAAGCTACCCGGAGGCGGGGGCCCTGTAAGCTTTCATGAGGTACCGGGGGATAAAGAAAATGAGTGCGGAATCGGTCGTTTATTATCTGAATCGCGAGCCTGAGAGCGATCCGAATGACCAAACCGAATGGCTTTTGACGGCGTTGGGGCAATACACCGGCGCGGAACTGCGTGAACTGCTCTATGTCGCGGAAGAGCCGGGCTTCTTTGAACTGATGCGCGCGCTGTTTGCGCTCTCCGATGAGAACCGGGCCGTGCTGCAGCATTTTCTTGAAGCCGGCCACCCGCAGGCCATGAAGGCGGCGATCGACCTGAAGGGACGGTTGACCATCGAGCAGGTTAACGCCGAGCAGCGGGTCAAACTGCTCCCTGTGATCGCAAATTAGCGTCCGAAGCTCTCTCGGGTTGTGTTAAGGTTTCCCAACCTTAAACGGTTGGGAGCCTGCCGATGGCAACGAGACAGTCTGGCCCGCTTGATGTGATGGTGGGTGCCAGGATTTGCATGTTTCGGGTCAACCGCGGCATGAGCCAAACCACGCTGGCGGAACGAATCGGCGTCACTTTCCAACAGCTACAGAACTACGAGCGCGGCACTAGCCGAATTGGTGCCGGCCGGTTGTCACTGATCGCGTCCGTGCTGGGCGTTTCGGTTGGCGAGTTGTTCGAATACTCCGGGGCCGGATCTTCCGGTTTGAACTCACCGATGCGCTTGCTTGCCGAACCGGACGCCTTCCGCGTCCTCAACGCCTATGCGCGAACGACCGATCCGCGCGTGCGGCTTTGCCTCAACAAGCTCGTTGAAGCATCGCCTACGGAGCTCTCGGAGCGAAGTCCACGGTCGAGCGGCTGAATACCGTCAGCCGGTCGCGCGAATCGCAAGCCGGTCCGGCCTGCTTCCCGGAATGAACTCACCGATCCAGTCACGGCGTGTCGCCTCGATATGCCAGGACATCGCTTCGGCCGAGTAGGGCGCGGGATCGGGAATATCCTTTCGGATCTCCTTGCCGTCGAGCCAGCCGCAGCTATGCGAGTAGCGGGCCTTGCAGACGAGGTGAATATCGCCATGGTCCTGCAGCAGCGCGTATCCATCGGCTGGAAAAAACGTGCCCGCAAGCTCGATCGCGCCCGGCGGCTGACGCACCAGCAGGAATGTGCTGGTGGCTTGCTTTTCCGATTCTGAAACCAGCAAACCGACCATACTATGAATCGGCGCAATTGACTGTGGTGCAACCAGCGCGAGAGACTCCGTGATGGGCCCCGCCGTTGCAATCGAAAGATACTCGCCCTCCGGTCCCCAACGGCAGGCGATCAGCCACTCGCGGCTTCGGCCACGAATCAAGGTCGGCTTGGCGTAATCCGATCGGGCAATATCTGCCGCCATGGCTATGACGAAGGCTTTCGCGAGCATAAAGTTCCTCCAAGGCGAGGGCGGGACTTGCCTCTCGCCCTCAAGTTTGCGCATCAAGTCGTGAGGTCACCGTGAGCGGTACCGTAAATTCGATGCAGGAATTGTTTGCGCAGGCGGCATCGTTGCTTCTTGGCAACGCATTGGACGCGGCCAAAAATCACGAAGCCAAAAGTGTGCTGGAGGCGCTGGAATATGGGGTGGAATCTGGCGAGCGAATTGATCCGAAGAACACGAATCGCGCGCATTTGCTTCTCGCGGCATCACGGTTCGCGCGGGTTTTCGAATTGGCCTCACCCGATGCGCCCGGTCTGATCAGCTTTGGTGCGCAATTCGATCCGGCGCTTGCCGATCCCTTGCATAGCGGAAGTCCGCTCGTCAGTGTTTCCGGCGTTGGTCTCACGTTGCAGGAAGCGTTTCAGGGCTGCATCGGCGAGGGAATCGAATATCTCTCTCAGTTGCAGACCGGAACTGACCTGTTGTTCAAACCGGGTGTCGACGATTGGAGTGGAAAACTCAATCCCAACGCGCTGGAATTGGTGGTACGCCTTTCGGAACGCCGCTTGCAACCGGAGCGGGCGCTTTCCTGGTGTCGTGCAACACGTCAGGCGGACGGCGGCGCGGTGTGGCTTCCGGCGGATATCTGCCTGCGCCGTCCACCTGTGCAACGCGACTTCGTACCGCCTTTCCCCTTGAGTATCGGATCGGCCGCCGGACCGTCGCGGGACGCTGCAGCACTGCATGGCCTTCTGGAGTTGATCGAACGCGACGCAGCCAGTCTCTGGTGGAGGGGCGGTCAGTTGGCGCGATCGATTCCGGCGCAGGATCCAGCCTGCATCGTGGCGGAAGAGTTGTTGGAGAAACTTCGGCACGGCGTATCGTCGCCGCGCAGGACGTGGCTGCTCGATATTACGACTGATATCGGCGTGCCCTGCGTCGCTGCCGTCTCCTGCCGGGCGGATGGCTCCGGCTTTGCCTGCGGCCTCGCCGCGCGGCCGGCGCTGGACACAGCCGCGCGCTCCGCGATTGTGGAAATGTGTCAGGGCGAACTGGCCGACGCCATTGTCGCGGCCAAACGCGGCGAGCGTGGTGATGATGCGCTGAACGTGCAGGATCGCACCCATCTGCGGCGTGCGGCGATCAACGCCGATCAGTGCAAACTGCTGCAACCGACCGCAGAGTACGCGGCCCATCTGCCGCTTCACGCAACTGAAGCGAGCGTCATATTCGAACTGATCGTGCAGCGTTTGGAACAACTGGGAATCAATGCATTTTGTATCGATCTGACACGCGAATGCTTCGCCGTTCCGGTGGTGCGTGTGATTGTCCCGGGCCTGCAGCTCGAGCCATCGGAAATCGTCACCGCGAGGCTGCAGGATACGGTTGCCCGAACCGGCGGCGGGTCAATCTATACCGGGGGTGTCCCTTTGATATAGACTGAAGCAATTAACCAACCGGTTCCGGAAAATCGTTGCAATGCCGGCCAGTGCTAACGCCATCACAGCAGACAAGACCGCGCCAGCGCCCGAAAGCACACCGCGTCTGGCGGTATCGCTGGTTGGGCGGCTCGGTGTGCGATTCAACGGCCGGCCCGTCGAACTGCGAACCCGCAAAGCCGGCGCAGTTCTGAGCTACCTCGCTCTATCGGAGGCGAAGCAGGAAAGCCGTGAGCGGCTGGTCGGTCTGCTCTGGAGCCGGTCGGATGAGGAAAGGGCGCGTGCCTCGTTGCGCCAGGTCGTTCGCGAACTGCGATCCATGCTCGAGGAGGCCGGCTATGACGGCTTTATCGCGGAACGGCTGATGATCGGCCTCGACGTTGAACGAATCGAAGTCGATATCGAAAGCGTGATTCAGCTTGCCGAAGGCGGACGCGTTCACCCGCTGCTGCTCGATACGCCGCAGCTCGACGGGCGGCTGCTCGAAGGAATGGACGATCTCGACCCTTCGTTCCGGGTCTGGGTGCTGGCCAAGCGTCAGACCATCCACGAACGGCTGATGCGAAGCCTCGACGAGGGCCTGACTTCTCCCAGCGTGCCCGCCGACGCCAAGAAAAGGATTGCGGCGGCGATCGTCAATCTCGATCCGACCCACGAATTTGCCTGCCGCTATCTGATGCGGGCACATGCGGAAGAAGGCGACACGGCCGGTGCGCTACGCATCTACAAGGCGCTGTGGGATCTGCTCGATCGCGACTATGCCATGGAGCCGTCATCGGCCACCGAAGAACTCGTTGCCAACATCAAGCTTGGCATTCTGGAGCGCGCGCCTGCTGATCGGGCCGCTTCGGCAGCGAACGACGAATTCGCCATCAGGATGGTCAGGGGCACCGCCCCGCAGCCGGTGATCCCGATCACGCCAGCGGTCAATCCGCCTGCGAAGACGCGCCTGGTCTTGCGGCCCTTTGCGATGCACGGGGTCGACGAGGATCACAGCCATCTGGTGCAGGGATTCTCCCAGCATCTTGCCGCCTGCCTCGTGCGCTTCCGCGAATGGAGCGTCGTCGACCGTCCGCCGGCTGCCGTCGTGCTTCCCGCGCCAGACGCGGCGCCGCAATATTGCATCGAAACCACCGCCTACCAGGCGGGCGCCGAAATCAATATCGTGATGGTGCTGCGGGATGACACCACCGGGATCTACGTCTGGAGCGAAAGCTTCCGGCTCGGCCTCGGCAACTGGTTCGAAACGCAGCAGCGTATTATCCGCCGGATCGCGACCGCGCTGAACGTGCAGCTCTCGACCGAACGCCTGATGCGGCTCGCCGGCGAGCCCGACGTGTCGCTCGAACTGCACGACCGCTGGCTGCGCGGACAGAACCTCATGTCGAAATTCGATCCCGAGAGCTGGCGGCGGGCGGTCGCGATCTTCCGCGACGGGATCCGCGACAATCCAGGGTTCTCGCCCTGCTACAGCAGCCTCGTGCAGATGAACAACATCGAGCATCTGGTGCATCCCGGGGTTTTCCGCGATCTCGACAAGGCCAAGGCTACCCTCGAACTGGCGAAGACCGCCGTTCAACTCGATCCGGTCGACTCCAGGGCGCATCTGTGCTGCGGCTGGTCATATGTGATGGCGCTGCGCGAGTCGGAAGCCGCGCCGCATATGGAGCTGGCGTGTGAGCTCAACGACAACGATCCCTGGACGTTGCTGTCCAGTGCGCACTACTCGGCAATCTGCGGATCGATCGATGACGCGCGCATTCGCGCCGAGCGGTCGCTCGCACTTTCACCGGCGCCGTCCTATTTGGAATGGGCCTATCACAGCACTGTGCGATTCTTCTGCGGTGACTATGAGGGAACTATCGAGGCGTGCGATCGTGCGCAAAGCATCAACAAGGTCGTGCCGGCATGGCGGGCCGCCGCGTTGTATCGGCTTGGGGAACGCATGCTGGCGCAGCAGGAAGTGCAGCGCTTCGTGAATGGCCTGCGTTCATTCTGGGTCGGATCGTCTCCTCCGACCGATGAGGCGGCGGCGCGCTGGGTCATGCAAGCGCATCCCATCAGCGTGAAGGAGCGATGGGAAGCCCTGCGCCAAAGTTTGGGTGGCGGAGGACTTCCTGTCGATGGCATCGTTCACCTGACACGGAGCTAGATCATCAGGCGCAGTAGCTGATCGTGTAGTCGCCGATACGCTCGGCATGCACCTTGAACTTTTCGGCTTCCGGAATCATCGGATCCATCCCGTTGAACAGCCGCTTGTAGAACGGCGGCAGAGGATAGGTCGCACCGGGCTTGCTCAGCTTCTCTTCGGAATCTGCGATTGCCGCGGCGGGCGGCAAGCGCACCACGATCGTGTCCAGCTCCTGTTCGACGAACTTCACCCTCTTGAAGCGGTCCGGAACCGTCATGAACACCTGGGCCTTGGCCAGCTGCTCCTTGAACTCGTCAACAGTAGTCGGGATCGGATACTCGTTGTCATCTTCGAGATAGTTCTTGCCCGTCGACCAGGTCTTTACCAGATTGCCCCAGCGCTCATGATTGGTGACTTGCATTCTCTCTAGTGCCATTGACGTTACTCCTCCGGGTTGCGTGAAGCGGAAAATCCGGCTTCACAGAAATGCGGGCACGGCCTGCCGCAGCTCGGCAATTTCGGTGGTGAACTCCACGAGCTGCGCCATGTTCGAGATGTCTGGAATTTCCTGAAGTACGTTCGCCAGGTAAAGTTCGCGGGAAACGATGTCGAATTGATCGGCGAGCGAGCCGCCAAGGACCGATTGCGGGTCGCTGGCGAGCGCGCCGAATATCACCTCCGAGACGATGATCGAACCGAGCAACCCGAGTTGCAGGCCATCCGTCTGCTGCATCGCCTCGAACAAGATGAAGAACGGCAGCGGAGGATCATTCGAAAGCGTTTCGATGTCCTCATCCGTGAGTGCACCGTAGGCCCGCGCCGAGACGAACCATTCGCGAAGCTGATCGACGCGGTAGGCGCGGTCGGCAAGCAGGCGCGACATGGCGATGAAATGCGGCCGCCGGGTGCCGATCTCGGCGATCAAAGCGTCCACCGACCACATGCCAGCGAGGCTCGCGCCGAGCAGATCGCGATAGAGCAGGCCGACGCGTTCGGTTTCGTCGAACGCCGGAAAGATCTGGTCATTGCCAAGCCCGTCGCTGAGATGCGGTCCGATGCGGCGGCTGAAGTTCGGTCTCGACCCGTTGATCTCGAAAAAGCGCGACCATTGTACCATCCATGTTTCGTCGAGCGGCATGTTTGCCGGGTCGTTCATCGAGCTCTTTTCGAGCGTGTTGTTGAGATCGTGGAGAGACAGGTCGTTGATCTGGTATTCGGGACGCACCATGGCGTGGCCGAAGCGGAACGCGCCGTGCGAAAACTCGAGCGGAATTTCCCAGTCGCCGATCGCTCCGTTCCTGGAGGGACCGGGACGGTCGATGAAGTCCGGAGCGGACCCGGAATAATTTGCGTGGATCGCCGGATGAAGTATCCGCCGCATCAGATCGTTACGGATGACGTTGTGATAGATCGCCGTCAATGCGCCGCGGGCGCACAGGAAGCGCTTGTAGGCGGCGCCGAACTGGCCATTCGGCCCCGCATTGCCTTCATGGTGGCGAATGATATCGACGAGTCCATTGTGCAGTAGCGCGAACAGCGCAGTGAGCTGCGACATGACGGCATGGTCGTCGTTGCGGGGATCAGCGACCAGTGCCTCGGTGAGGGCGACGCGAATGCCGGCAATGCTGCGGTCGACGCCTGTCACATTCTCGGCCTGGGCCCGGGCGATGTCGCGGAACGGGCAGCCGCTCGCGGGCTCGTTCTCCTTCCAGCGCATGCGGCCAAGCCGCAGCTTGGTGCGACGGTCGTCGTTCGGCGCGTCGAGAGCATAGATGTGTGGAGATCCGACAGGACCACTGCCGTACAGCGTCTCCAGCCGAAGCGGCGTGCGACGCGCGTTGGTCGTTCCGCGGCCGAGCCCTCCCGCCACCGAAAGCGGAATTGCCGAGTGAACCAGATCATGCGCAATGAACTGCAGCAGATAGGTGTAGCCCGAAGGAATGAGGGGATTTTCCCAATGTTCTGCCGATCGAACCTGGTGTGGCGGCCATTTGATTGCAGCGTCCATTCGCCGCGACAGGCGATGCATCAATCCGCGCAGCCTTGCATGATCCGATGGTGAACTGATCGGATCGACGCCGAAAGCGCGGAAGCGCTGCGAAGGAGACGGCGTGCCGAGGAAGTGACGAAAGCCGGAAGGCACGGCAGCGGGATTAGAGTCGTGCGCAGTGAGCTCGGAAGCTCGGAGAGTGAGTGTGTCAGCGACGTTCTGCACAGTCATCAAAACTGCTCTCGCGCTTGGTCAAGGCGACGAGGTTGCGAAGAAAGTCGTGAAATTATCGTGAGTTAAATCGGTAGAACCTGTGAACATCTGTGGACATCTTTTGGCCCTTCCACGCTGCCGGATAGCACGCAACGCGCGCGTCTCGTGATGGTTACCCGCTGAGCGATGCCACGATGTGATCCGACACTTCTTCGTGTCCGTTGCCAAAAGAAGCGCGCGTAAAACATACTACAACAGCATCCACAGCGCGATACATCCTCGCAATGCTCGTGTTGATAATTGTTATTTTCGACGTTGTGAAAAAGTCGAACCGGTCTTCTCTTGTCACGCCGGGCGAGTTGCCGAAGACAGCCGTTTCCGGATAGCCATGGCAAATGACGGCTTCCAGTGAGGCATCCTTCCATGGCTGATTTCCACGGCGTCTTTCCCTATCTGGTGTCTCCGATCGATGCTTCCGGTGAAATTCGCACCGAGGTGCTGGGTCGGCTATGTGACGATCTCATCAAGGCGGGCGTGCATGGATTGACACCGCTGGGGTCGACTGGCGAGTTTGCCTATCTCAACCAAGCGCAGCGCGCGGCCGTGGTCGAGACCACGATCGAGGCTGCAAGTGGTCGCGTGCCTGTTGTTGCCGGCGTTGCCTCGACGTCGACGGCGGACGCTGTTGCCCAGGCAAGAGAGTATCAAAAGGGCGGTGCCGACGGCATTCTCGCGATCATGGAAGCCTACTTTCCGGTCGCTGACGCACAGGCCGAGTCCTACTTCCGCGCGATTGCCGATGCCGTCGACATTCCCGTCGTGATCTACACCAACCCGCAATTCCAGCGGTCCGACCTGACGCTCGACATCATCGCTCGGCTCGCGACCCATCCGCGCATCGGCTACATCAAGGATGCTTCGACCAACACCGGCCGACTGCTGTCGATCATGAACCGTTGCGGCGACAGCATCAAAGTCTTCTCCGCTTCCGCCCATATCCCTGCGGCGGTGATGCTGATCGGCGGACTGGGTTGGATGGCAGGCCCGGCCTGCATCATCCCGCGGCAGAGCGTCGAGCTTTATAACCTCTGCAAAGCCAAACGTTGGGACGAGGCAATGGCGCTGCAACGCAAGCTATGGCGCGTCAATGAAGCATTTGCGCGCTTCAATCTGGCAGCCTGCATCAAGGCCGGGCTCGACATTCAGAGCTACGCGGTGGGCGATCCCGTTCCGCCGCAGGCGGCGTTGACGGCGGAGCAGCGCAAGGTCGTAGAGGCGGCGCTGCGCGATATTGTGTAAGAGCTTCCTGCGAGATGCCGTAGCGTGGGCAAAGCGAAGCGGGCCCGCCATCTATCAATGAAGCGACGTTAATGGTGGGCACGCTTCGCTCTGCCCACCCTACAATTCCTTCCTTCTTGGCTTAAACCGCCCGCAGCGCCTCCTTCGGCGTTTCGCGGATCAATGCCTCGAGATCGCTCTGCTCCAGCGTCTCCTTCTCGAGCAGCTTCTTCGCTGCCCGATCCAGGATCGCGCGGCGCGCTTTCAGGATGCCTTGCGCGCGCTCGAACACACGGTCAACGATAGAGCGAACCTCCTCGTCAACCGCAGCGGCAGTCTCGTCGGCATAGTCGCGCTCGCGCACGGGGTAGGGGCGGTCGGCACCCGCCAGGAAATTGCCGGGATCGCGCTCATAGGCGACGCCGCCGAGTTTTTCGGACATGCCGTAGCGCGTCACCATGCTGCGGGCGATGTCGGTGACGCGGCGAAGGTCGTCGGCGGCGCCGGTGGAGAGATGATTGAACACGATCAATTCCGCGGCGCGGCCGCCGAGCAGCACCGCCATCTTGTTCTCAAGTTCTTCCTTGGTCATCAGGAAGCGGTCTTCGATCGGGCGCTGGATGGTGTAGCCGAGCGCACCGACCCCTCTCGGAATGATCGATACCTTGTGCACGGGATCGACCCCGGGCAGCGACAGCGCGATCAGGGCGTGGCCCATCTCGTGATAGGCAACGATCTCGCGCTCCTTCGGATTAAGCAGTCTGTTTCGCTTCTCCAGTCCTGCCACCATGCGCTCGACCGCATTGTTGAAGTCGGTCATGGTGACGGAGCTGGCGCCGCGACGCGTCGCGAGCAGCGCCGCCTCGTTGACCAGATTGGCGAGATCCGCACCCGTGAAGCCGGGCGTGAGCGCCGCGACGGCCTCTGCGTCGACGCTTGTGTCAAGCTGCACTTTCTTCATGTGTACTTTGAGAATTTCGACGCGGCCCTTTTTGTCGGGGCGATCGACCAGCACCTGACGGTCGAAGCGGCCGGCACGCAGTAGTGCCGGGTCGAGAATTTCCGGCCGGTTGGTCGCGGCCAGGATGACAAGGCCCGAACGCGAGTCGAAGCCATCGAGTTCGACCAGCAGCTGATTGAGCGTCTGCTCCTTCTCGTCATGCCCGCCTGCGAAGGGGCCGATGCCGCGGGCCCGGCCCAGCGCATCGAGCTCGTCGATGAAGATGATGGCTGGCGCTTTCTCATGCGCCTGCTTAAACAGGTCGCGCACCCGTGCCGCGCCGACGCCGACGAACATCTCGACGAACTCCGAACCGGATATCGAGAAGAATGGCACCTTGGCCTCGCCGGCCACAGCCTTGGCCAGCAAGGTCTTGCCGGTGCCGGGCGGGCCGACCAGCAATACGCCCTTGGGCATGCGTCCGCCAAGCCTGCCGTAGTCGGTCGGATTCTTCAGGAAGTCGACGACCTCGCGCAATTCGTCCTTGGCTTCGTCCACGCCCGCGACGTCGGAAAAATTCACGCCGGTATTGGACTCGACATAGATCTTGGCCTTGCTCTTGCCGATCGCCATCAGCCCGCCGCCAAGACCCCCGCCTTCCGCAGCGCGTTTGGCGATGTACCACCACAGGCCGAAAAACAGGAGCACCGGCATGACCCAGGAGAGCAGGTCACGCAGGAACGTGCTCTCGATCTGGCCGGTGAATTTTACGTTATATTTCTCAAGCTCCTGTGCGGTCTCCTGATCGACGCGGGTGGTGACGAACTGCTTTTGTCCGCCAGGCAGCGGCTCCTTCAAGGTGCCCTGCACTGTGCGGTCCGAGATACCGACGCTCACGACCTTCCCGTCCTTCAGCAACTGCTGATATTCGCTGTAGGGAATGATCGCGATCTGGCTCGCCGTGGAGATGAAGTATTGAATCAAGAAAACGGTGAAGATCGCGGCGATCGCATAGCCGACATTGAAACGCGTCTTGTTGTTCATGATCGAACTCCGGGCGCACACCCCAACGGGAAACCGCGTCGGCACACTCGCCTGAATCGGAAAAGCCGTGTCAGGACCCTCGATTGCGGCCTCCTGACAATGGGAACAGACAGGTTTGGTTTCAATGGCTGCCGTCGCTTGCGCGACAAATCGCGCTACCCTAGATCATGCATAGCGCGCACCTCCAGTGCGCCAACAAGTCTCTGAAAGAGCAGAAACTTTTGGCCGGCCGACGCGTTTGGTCACGCGGACGCCCGAAAGGGCCTGCAAGTCCTGCCTCCCGTTTCGCTCCTTTTTGAGGCGAACGGCATTGCCAGATGAGTGATCGATGAGCCGTCGCTTCGCGCTTTCCCTAGCCGTCATCGCAGCCGTGCTGCTGGCCCTGACGATTTCCAATATCCGCTACAGCCCGTGGACCAATACTTCAGCCCGTAGTGTAGACCAGCGCGGGCCGCTCTCCGAGGGCGAGCGTGCCAACATCGAACTGTTCGAGCGCGTGTCTCCGTCGGTCGTGCAGGTCGCCGCGCGGTCTGCTGCCGCCAATCCCTTGGCCGAGGACGAAGGCGGCGGGGCCGGAGCCGCCTCGGGCACTGGCTTTATCTGGGACAATAATGGACATGTCGTCACCAACAATCATGTCGTGCAGAACGGCAGCGAAGTTGCGGTTCGCTTTGCATCGGGCGAGGTGGCGCAGGCCGAAATCATCGGCGTTGCGCCCAACTATGACCTTGCGGTGTTGCGGATCAGGAGTGCACGCAAGCTGCCGCCGCCGGTGGCGCTCGGCAGTTCAAGCGACCTGAAGGTCGGTCAATCGGCATTTGCGATCGGCAATCCCTTCGGGCTCGATCAATCGCTGACCAGTGGCATCATCAGCGCACTCAAGCGCCGGCTGCCGACCAGCAGCGGCCGCGAGATCGCCAACGTGATCCAGACCGACACCGCGATCAATCCCGGCAATTCTGGCGGGCCGCTCCTCGATTCAGCGGGACGATTGATCGGCGTCAACACGGCGATTATCTCGCCCTCGGGCTCCAGCGCCGGTATTGGATTTGCGATCCCCGCCGACATCGTCAATCGCATCGTCCCCGAGCTCATCAAGAACGGTCGCGTGCCGACGCCCGGAATCGGTATTGTCGCTGCCAGTGAGGCCGTTTCGACCAGGCTAGGCGTCGAAGGTGTGATCGTCGTGCGCACCGCGCCCGGAAGCCCGGCCGAACGCGCCGGCATCCGCGGCGTCGATTTCAACTCGGGTGCGCTCGGCGACGTCATCGTCCAGGCCGACGGCAAGCCGGTGCATCGGCTTTCCGATCTCACCGATCAGATCGAGCAGGTCGGTGCCGGCAAGAGCATCCGCATCAGCGTGAAACGGGGCTCGCAGACGCGCGATCTCAACATCGACATCGTGGACATCAGCCGCAGCTGATAGCCCTGTTCTTTGATGGCAGAGTCATACCCGGGCGGGCGCGGCGGGACCGCGCCGGTGAGCTGGTGCATTTACTGCAGTGAAATTGAATGCGTTGCCTCCTGCGGAAAAACCGCTAAAACCCCGGCCAATCCGACAAGAAGCTCGAAGGACATGCTGATGAATATTCTTCCCGGCAATATGCGTTTTGGTGCAGGCCAGCCGGTCAAGCGTTTGGAAGACCAGCGACTGCTCACCGGGAAGGGGCAGTTCATCGACGACAAGCCCGAAGAGGGGGCGCTGTGGCTCTATCTACTTCGCTCTCCCCATGCCCACGCGAAGATCGTCTCGATCGATACGGAAGCTGCGTCCGGGATGCCCGGCGTCGAGGCCGTCTATACGGGGGCCGACCTGATCAAGGACGACATCGGCACGATTCCCACACTCGCCATCTTCAAGCGGCCGGACGGCTCACCGATGACCGTGCCACAGCGGCGGCTGCTGGCGCACGAGGTCGTGCGGTATGCCGGCGAGGCGGTCGCCGCCGTGGTCGCGACCTCTCGGGTGCTGGCGCAGACGGCGGCTGAAGCCATCGTCGTCGATTACGAGGTGTTGCCCTCGGTGGTCGATCCCCTGGAGGCAATCAAGCCCGGTGCCCCGCTGGTGTGGCCGGAGGCCCCCGACAACGTCGTTGCCGCCATGAGTTATGGCGACGCGGCCAAGGTCGAGGAGGCCTTTGCCAATGCCGCGCACAAGGTCTCGCTCGATCTGGTCAGCCAGCGGCTCGTGCCGTCGGCCATGGAGCCGCGCTCGACGATTGCCGAGATTGAAAAGAAGACCGGACGCCTGATCCTGCACGTACAGTCGCAAACTCCCGGCTCGACCCGCGATCTGCTCGCCGAATCCATTCTGAAGCGTCCGAAGGACAGTGTGCGCGTGCTGGTCGGCGATATCGGGGGCGGCTTCGGGCAGAAGACGAGCCTTTATCCTGAAGACGGCGTCGTTGCTTACGCCGCGACCAAGCTGAACAAGAAGATCCGCTGGCGCGGCGACCGCACCGACGAATTTGTCGGCGGCACCCATGGCCGCGATCTCACTTCGACCGGCGAATTCGCGCTCGACGCCAAAGGCCGCGTGCTGGCCTATCGTGTGCGCTCGATCGGCGGCACTGGAGCCTATCAGTCGGGAACGGCGAACATCATTCCGCTTGTGCTTGGACCCTTCGTGCAGACCGGTGTCTACGACCTGCCGCTGGTGCATTTCGAAGTAAAGTCGGTGATGACACACACGGCGCCGGTCGGCGCCTATCGTGGGGCGGGGCGGCCGGAGGCCGTGTTCATCGTCGAGCGTCTCATGGACGCCGCCGCGCGCCAGATCGGAATGGACCCGCGCACCATCCGCAAGATCAACTACATCAAGCCGGCGCAGCTGCCCTACACCAACGCCGTCGGTCAGGTGTACGATTCCGGCGCGTTCGCGCACATGCTGTCGCGCGCCGCCGAGCTTGCGGACTGGGATGGCTTTGCCGCGCGCAAGAAGGCGGCGAAGAAGAAGGGCCTGCTCTACGGGCGCGGCCTCACCAGCTACATCGAATGGACCGGCGGGCGCGCGCACACTGAAAAGGTCAGCCTGCATGCGACCGCGGAGGGCCGCGTCATCCTGCATTCCGCCACTATGGCGATGGGGCAGGGCCTGCAGACCACCTACTCCCAAATGGTATCAGATACGCTCGGCATTCCCCTGGACAAGATCGACGTCGTGCAGGGCGATACCGATCTTGCCACCGGCTTCGGCAGCGTCGGCTCGCGCTCGCTGTTCGTCGGCGGCACGGCGGTGGCCGTCTCGGCCAATGACATGATCAACAAGGCGCGCGAGAAGGCGTCGAGCGTGCTGGAGACGTCCGTCGAGGATATCGAATATCGCGACGGATGGCTGACGGTAGTTGGCACCGACAAGCGCATCAGCCTGTTCGAGATTGCGAAGAAGGAAGACGGCGCGCGCCTCTCCGTCGATTCCGAAGGCGAGGTCGACGGGCCGAGCTGGCCGAACGGCACGCATATCTGCGAAGTCGAGATCGATCCGGAAACTGGCGTCACGCGGGTGGTGCGCTACACGACGGTCGACGACGTCGGCGTTGCCGTCAACCCGATGCTGGTGACGGGACAGGTGCATGGCGGCGTCGCCCAAGGCATCGGGCAGGCGCTCTGTGAGGGCGTCGCCTACAGCGAGGAAGGTCAGCTACTGACCGCGAGCTATCAGGATTACTGCATACCGCGCGCCGACGACGTTCCGCCGATCACGGTCACGCTCGATGATTCCGCGCCCTGCCGCACCAATCCGCTCGGCGCCAAGGGTTGCGGCGAATCGGGCGCGATCGGCGGTCCGCCCTGCGTCGCCAACGGCGTGATGGATGCCTTGAGCGAGCTCGGCATTACCCAGCTCAATACGCCGCTAACGCCGGCCAAGGTATGGCAGGCGATCCGCGATGCCAGGGCGGCGGGAATGTGATTTGTCCGTCATTCCGGGGGCGCGCATCAGCGCGAACCCGGAATCTCGATGTTCCGGGTTCGATGCTCCGCATCGCCCCGGAACGACGGTGCGAGTGGCCCTACAGCCCCAACACCATCTTCGCGACGATGTCCCGCTGGATCTCCGACGAACCGCCGAAGATCGTGTACGCCCGGCCGTTGAGATATTCGGGCACCACAGGCAGCATTTCCTCCGGAATGCCTGGCGCCTCGTTGAGGCGGTACAGCGGCCGCATCGGTTCGACGTAGAGACCGTCATTGCCGATCACGTCGACGCCGAGCCGCGTCACCGCCTGGCGGATTTCGCTGACGCGCAATTTCAAGAGCGACGACACTGCGCCGGGATTTTGTCCGGTCTGCAATGCGGAGAGCACGCGCAGCTCCGTCATTTCAAGCGCGTCGATGTCAACTTCGATTTCGGACATCCTGACCGCGATATCGGGATCATCGATGGCGCGGCCGGTGGATTCCGATTCAGCGAGATCGGAGATCGTCTTCAGCGCATCGCGCAGCTTTGCCGAGGCGATGCCGGAGCCGCGCTCGAACTCCAGCAGATACTTGCCGTAAGTCCATCCCTTGCCTTCCTCGCCGACCCGGTTGGCGACGGGCACGCGCACATCATCGAAGAACACCTGGTTAACCTCGTGATCACCGCCGATAGTAAGAATCGGCCGCGTCGTGATGCCCGGGCTCTTCATGTCGATCAGGATGAAGGAGATGCCGTCCTGCTGCCGTTCGGTCTCGTTGGTGCGCACCAGCGCGAACATCATGTTGGCGTGGTGGGCATGTGTGGTCCAGATCTTGGTGCCGTTGATGATGTAGTCATCGCCGTCACGCACCGCGCGGGTTCTCAGCGAGGCGAGATCGGAGCCGGAGCCTGGTTCGGAATAGCCCTGGCACCAGTAATCTTCGCCCGCGATAATCCGCGGCAGATAATAATTCTTCTGCTCGGCCGAACCGAAACCGATGATGACGGGGCCGACCATCTTGACGCCCATCACGTTCACATTGGGCACGCCGGCGCGGGCGCATTCGGTCTCGAAGATCCAGCGCTGTGCCGGCGTCCAGTCCGGCCCGCCATGCTCCACCGGCCAGCCCGGCGCGCCCCAGCCCTTGTTGTGTAGCGCGCGCTGCCAGGCCATGCCGATGTCGGGGTCAGAGAACACTGACGGCGTCAGGGCGGTGGCGCGCTTCATCTCGGGCGTGAGATTGGCCGCGATGAAGTCGCGGACTTCCTGCTCGAAGGCGCGTTCTTCGGCGCTGAAGGTTAGATCCATGATGGCGCTCCTTGTCAGGCCTGAATGGCACGGCCGCCGAGGGCGGCGTGACGGCGGTAATGATGGGCGCTGCCGCCGAACAGTGTGTCGAAGGCGAGCAGCCGTTTGAAGTAGGAGCCGATATCGAGCTCTTCGGTGACGCCCATGGCGCCGTGAAGCTGGACCGATTGCTCGGCGACGAAGCGCGCGCATTTGCCGATCTTGGCTTTCGCCCCTGACGCCGCGCGGCTGCGCACGACCGGTTCGGCGCTCGCCATCAGCGCGGCACGCAGCGCCATTGAGCGCGCCTCGTCGCATTGCATCGCCATGTCGGCGAGGCGATGGCGGATCACCTGATTGGCAGACAGCGGCCGGCCGAACTGCTTTCGGATTTTTGTGTATTCCAGTGTCTGATCCAGCAGCGTCTGCATGATGCCGACGGCTTCAGCCCCAAGCGCGGCCATCGCGCGGTCGACCGCAGCTTCGATCACCGGCAACGCGTCGCTTCCGTCACCGAGCAACGCATCGCCGGGAAGTCGCACGCCGTCGAGTTCGAGATTGCAGGCGCGGCCGCCGCCAAGCCGCGGGTAGTCACGTAACGTGAGACCGCGCGTGCCTTGCGGTACCAGGAACAGGCATAGCAAGCCCGGCTTGCCGGATCCGTCATCGACGCGCGCCGAGACAGCGATCTGGCCCGCGGCGTTGCCGTCGAGCACGGCGGTCTTGTGTCCGTCAAGGCGCCAGCCGTCAGACGTCTTCTTCGCCGTGGCCCGGACATTGGCGAGATCGAAGCGCGCCTGACGCTCCGAATGCGCGAATGCCAGGTACAGCGACCCGTCGGCGATCTTCGGCAGCAGCGCCTGCTTCTGCGCCTCGGTGCCGCACTCTGATATCAACGATGCGCCGATCACGACGGTGGAGAGATAGGGCTCGGCGACGAGGCCGCGCCCGAACGCTTCCATCAGGATTCCGATCTCGATCGCGCCGCCGCCAAGGCCGCCGTAGGCTTCGGGGATCGGCAGCGCCAGCCAGCCGAGGTCGGCGAACTGCTTCCATATCTCGGCGCTGAAGCCGAGCGGATCGTTTGTGATCCGGCGGCGGTGATCGGCGGTATAGGTCTCGCTGACGAAGCGATCGGCACTTTCGCGCAGCAATCGCTGCTCATCACTCAAGGTGAGGTCCATCTGATGTTCTTTGCTTTCTCTATTTCATGGGTGCCGATTTTCGAACCGAGGGATGAAGGCCCGCAGGATCGACGATCATTCCGAACTCTTGAAGATTATGCGCGTGGCAAAGCTGATGCAGCGCGAATGCCTGCTCGATCGCTGCCGGCTGGCCCATCACGTCGACGGAACGATTGACGGCTTCCTTGGTCAGCTTCAGCGCGAAGGAAGGTTTGGCCGCGATCCGTTCGGCGAGCTTCATCACAAAAGAGGACAGCTCGTCGCGCGGCACCACATGATTGACCATGCCGAGCCGGTGCGCTTCCTCCGCGCTCCAGACATCAGCAGTGAACAGCAATTCTTTCGCTTTCCGCGGTCCAAGCTCCCAGGGATGCACGAACCATTCGACGCCGCAGACGCCCATGGTGACAACGGGATCGCAGAACTCAGCATCATCGCTCGCGACGATGAGGTCGCAGGCCCATGCCAGCATCAGGCCGCCGGCGATGCATTTGCCGTGCACCTCCGCGATTGTCGGTTTTGCAAGATTACGCCAGCGCCGCGTGATCTGCAGATAGATTTCCTGCTCGCGGGCGAAGCGGCCATGCGCGTTAGGTTCGGCGAATCCGCCCCAATTTCCAACCGGCGGAAAATCCACGCCGGCGGTGTTCTTGCCGCCGGGGCGCAGGTCGTGCCCTGACGAAAAATGCGGACCCGCGCCCGCGAGAATGATGACCTTGACCGCATCGTCCTGCACCGCCTGGTCGAAGGCGGCATTGAGATCGTAGGTCATCTGCAGGTTCTGCGCATTGCGCGCCTCTGGCCGGTTCATCACAATCCGCGCAATGCGCGGCTCCGGCCGTTCCACGACGATGGTCTCGAATGGCATTTACGTCCTCGCGCTTCCTCAATTGTTGGCGGCCATGTTGTTATTTCGGCAAGTGATACGCAAGTGCTGTCGCTTGCAAAACGGCCTGCAGATTCGGCCTGACCCGGGCCTGCGCCTGCATACCCCACGCAACCATTCTGCTATGCTGGCGTTTGATTGTTTTTGAGGAGAGTTCAATGCGCAGATTCTGGACTGTGCTGGCAGCGCTGGCGACATTGAGTCTGACCAATTGCGGCTACAACGCGATCCAGACCAATGACGAGCAGGTCAAGTCGGGCTGGTCGGAAGTGGTCAACCAGTATCAGCGCCGCGCCGATCTCGTGCCCAACCTCGTCAATTCCGTGAAGGGGTTTGCGCAGCAGGAAAAGGACGTGCTGCAGGGCGTCACCAATGCCCGCGCCAAGGTCGGCAGCATCCAGGCGACGCCGGAAGTGCTGAACGATCCTGCTGCGTTCCAGAAATTCCAGGCGGCACAGAGCGAATTGACGAGCGCGCTGTCGCGGCTTTTGGTCGTGACCGAGAATTATCCGCAGCTCAAATCGGATGCGCTGTTTCGCGACCTGATGGCACAGCTCGAAGGCACCGAGAACCGCATCACCGTGGCGCGCAACCGCTACATCAAGGCGGTGCAGGACTACAACGTCGGTATCCGCACCTTCCCGAATAATCTGACGGCGATGGCGTTCGGCTACAAGGAGAAGCCGGGTTTTTCGGTTGAGAACGAGAAGGCGATTTCGACTGCACCGAAGGTGGATTTCAATCCGACACCGGCGCCCGCGAAATAGCGGGTGAGCAGACAACCCGCGATGAACGCTGCAAGAGCCTCCATTCTTGCGCTGTTGCTGTGCTGGGCCTGTTCGGCGCTGGCGCTTGTCGCGGTGCCGCCGCTGACGGGCCGGGTCGTCGACCAGACCGGCACGCTATCGGCTGGCGATATCGCTTCATTGACGCAGACGCTGAAAGATCTGGAAACGCGAAAGGGCAGCCAGATCGCGGTGCTGATCGTGCCGACGACAGACGGCGAGGCGATCGAGCAGTTCTCGCTCCGCGTCGCGGAAGCCTGGAAGATCGGCCGCACGAAGATCGACGATGGCGCGCTGCTTGTTATTGCCAGGAATGATCGCCGTTTGCGGATCGAGGTTGGCTACGGCCTCGAAGGCGCGCTCACCGACGCCACCACCAAGCGGATCATTGACGAAGATATCACGCCCAAATTCAAGGCCGGCGATTTTGCCGCTGGCGTCGCGGCGGGCGTCAACCGGATGATCCGGGTCGCCGAAGGCGAGAAGTTGCCCGAACCGGCGCCGCCGCATTGGGAAACGCCCGATCTACTGAGCTATCTTGATCTAGGCAATCCGCTTGTCATCTTCGGGCTGATCGTTCTTGCAGCGGTGCTGCGCAGCTTTCTCGGCCGGTTCATCGGGGCCGCGGCCGTCGGCGGCATCGTCGGGGTATTTGGCTGGTTCGTGTCAGGATCCCTTGCCGCGGCGATGCTGGTCGGATTGGCGGCCTTTGTCGTCACGTTTCTGTTCCAGAATCTGGATTCGAGTGGCCCAACCATGCGCCGCAGCCGATATCAACGCGATCCCGGCGGTTGGGTAATCGGCGGCAGCGGTGGCTCCTGGGGCGGTGGCTCTCGCTCCAGCGACAGCGGCAGCTTCAGCGGAGGCGGTGGCAGCTTTGGTGGCGGCGGCGCGTCGGGGAACTGGTAGGCATGAGCATTGGACGCATCATCAGGCATCTTCTCCAGCATCACTGGCGGCGGCGTCTGGCATTTCCGCCGGCGACGCTGGCGAGAATCGAGCAGGCGATTAGGGCCGGCGAGGCCACGCATGCGGGACAGCTTCGCTTCGTGGTCGAAGGCGCGCTCGACGGCGCTCCGCTGTTTCACAACCAGCCGGCGCGGGAGCGGGCGTTGGATGTGTTTTCCCAGCTTCGCGTCTGGGACACCGCGCACAACAACGGCGTTCTGATTTATCTGCTGCTCGCCGACCGCGATGTCGAGATTATCGCCGACCGCGGCATCAACGCCAAGGTCGGCACCGAGGGGTGGGAGCGGATCTGCCGGGAAATGGAAACGGAATTCAAGGCAGGGAATTTCGAGCGCGGCGTGATCAAGGGGGTCGAAGCCGTGTCACGCGAACTGGCCACGCATTTCCCAAGGACGGGCGGCGAGGCGAATGAATTGCCGGATTCGCCAGTCGTGATGTAGCCGGCCGCCACTTAAACCAATGGATAGTCGGCTCATCCGTTTCCGTTGCGGGAGCCTACCTCAGTTCAGTTTGGCAATACCTGCGCGCAATGGCGTCAGCGGGCACCGGGTGGTACTCATCAGATCAGTTCTAGTAACCGCAATGCAAGCAACGGAACCGGACCCCATGAGCCGGCAGTTGCAAGACAAGGTCGGCGGCGTAACGCCCGCCGGCCTTTTCTCATGATCGATCGGTCTACAACCCGATTACAATGCGTTCACGCCCTCGCCGAAGGCCTCTCAGCTACGCGCGCCATCCACACCACGATGTTGAGGCATGGCGATGTGCAGCGTGCCGGCTGGTCTAGCTGTCGTCGAGTTTGTTGAGGTCGCGAACCGATTGCATGATGGGCTCGAAATTTGCTCGCGCATCCAGCGCGTCGAACAATTGCGCGGTGTCGGACAGCAGGCCATGCGAACGCTGGATCGCGATCCGCACGTCCTGCTGCGGCGTGTCGGATAACCGCCCGTGGCCGGAGAGCAGGATCTTGGAATCCAGGCCCTTCAGCCGCTCCAGCGACTGGATGTAATCCGCGATGCTGCCGGAGCCGAACACGCCCCCCATCACGCCACCAGGCATCAAGGTGTCGGAGGCGAACAGCAATCCCTTGTCCTGGTCGAATAAGGTAATGCAAGCCGAGGTGTGGCCGGGCGTGTACATCACGTTGAGGCGGAAATTGCCGAGGTCGATCAGGTTTCCTTCCTCCAGCCAGAGATCGATGTTGATCGGCACGTTCGGCTCGTTGAACATCTTGCGCAGCATCGAGAAGTCATCGCGCAGCATGATCTTGTTGGCGGCCAGCCGATGCGCGGCGATGAAGGCGCGACCGTGGAAATGATAGGCGGCGCCGATGTGGTCGAGATGCTCGTGGCTCAGCACCACCATATCGATATCGTCGGGCTTCACGCCGACGTGGTCGAGGGACGTCAGCAGATGCGGATAGTTTGACGACAGCCCGACATCGATCAGGATGGTGCGCGAGCTGCCGCGCACTAGATAGGCGTTAGCCCCGCGGTTCTTGAAACGTATCTGATAGACGTTCTCGGCCGCCTCGATCAGCGTACAGACGTCGCTGTCGCGCAGCGTCTTGAACGGACTCGGTTTACGTTCGCTCATGAAGCAGCCGCGGCTTTGTAGGCGACGGTATTGGAGGCCCGCAAACGCTTGCTGAGTGCATCCATGATCATCAGCGCAAAGGCCGGCTGCTGGCTGACCAGATAGACGAAGCGGGCGTGGTTGATCCGCATCACGCGGGTGTTCGGCGCGGCTGCAATCGCCGTTGCCGATCGGGACGAGCCGTCGATCACAGCCATCTCGCCGAAGAACTCACCCTTGCCGAGCGTGACGATCACCGTCTTGCTGGCGCCGTTCATCTTGGCGATTTCCACCTTGCCGTCGAGCACAACGAACAGTTCCCGCCCGGTCGAGCCTTCCTCAAAAATGACGTCATCTACATCAAACTCGTTGATGCATTTCTCGATGGTCATGGTGGCCACCTGCCTTTCTGGCTGGTCGGTTGCGTCCATGTTAATCGGGAAACAGACCGGCGCAAACGGAAGCGACAGGGATGCCGCAGGGCAGCATAGGGATTTGGGATCGGGCCGGCCGACGTTTGGCGCCCAACACCCGTTCGGATGAGTTCCTAAAATTTCGGTAAGGCCGGGCCCGGTAACGATTTCGCAAGCAATAAAAGTTACCAAATGGTCAATCAATTCTGGAGAATCCAACGTGAACGATCAGCAATCCCAGCCCACCAGCGGTGAAACCATAACTTCTGGCGCGGGGCCGACCGTTCCGGAGATGACCGCGGCGGGCGAGCCGGTAGTGGCTGCGGCAGAGGTCGAGGCAGCAAAACTGGCGCCCGAGCAGGAAGAGACTTCGCCGAAGCCTGACGCGCCCAAGGTCGAGGCCGCGAAGATGGAAGCACCGAAGGTCGAGGCGCCCAAAGCTGAAGTGCCTAAGGCTGAAGCTCCGAAGATCGATACCGTGAAGCCGGAGGCGCCGCGCTTTCCTGGCAATATCATGATCATGTCGCCCGGCGAGCGCGTCGGCACTGAAGCGAAGGCTGCGCCCGCCGAGGCAGCGACGGGCAAGCGCAGGATCGGCGCCATGGCCGCGGTGGTGGCGCTGGCGGCGGTAGCGGGTGCGCTGGGCGGCACGCTCGCGACCGCTGGCATCGGCAAGCTGATGGCAGAAGAGCCGGCCGCCCAGGCATCAGTGAAGGACAGCGTGCTCGAAGCCGCGGTAGCGCGGATCGACGCCGACATCACGGCGCTGAAGGCCAGCCTCGAACACACCGCCAAGACCGGCGTGACCCAGTTCAACAAGACCAATGACCGTCTCGACAAGGTCGAGAAGGCGCAGGCCGAACCGGCTGCAAAACTCGCCAAGCTCAGCGAGGCCGTCGACAAGCTCCGCGCCGCCCAGGCGTCGGTGACAACCGCTGCCGCCGCGCCGGCTTCCGCGAAGGAGAAGGACGTGACCGGCACGATACCGCAACAGGCCGCTGCGGTACCCGCGCCCGCCCCTGCGGCGCCGCCCAAGCCCGAGGTTGCCCGGCTGCCCACCGTTGAAGGTTGGGTGCTGCGCGACGTCGGCAACGGCAGCGCGCTGATCGAGAGCCGCCGCGGCATTTATGAGGTCTATGCCGGCGATCCCGTGCCGGGGCTTGGCCGCGTCGACGCCATTCGCAAGCAGGATGGCCGTTGGGTCGTCGTAACCAGCCGGGGCCTGATCGTCGCGCGCTGACCGGACGACAAACCATTAGAAGGCGCTTCACGGCGACGTGAAGCGCCTTTTTTCTTGAATAGACCTCTTTGCGCGGTGTTAGTTGAGGCATGGGCTGCGCGTCACGATTTTTAGCCATCCTGCTTGTTCTGCTGTGCGGCGCGTCGTCGGTGCACGCGGCACAGGATGTGGCGCTTGAGCGCGGCGCTGCCATCACCGATCCTGCGACGCTGCGCGCACTCGATAGTGGAAAGTTGCGCCTCGATCGCATGCTATTTTCGGAGCGATTGGCGGACAGTTCGCTCGCGAACAGCGAATTGTTCGCCATGCCGTCAATGGTGCCAATCCGCCAGGCGATCGATGGCGAGTTCGATCGCTATGTCGCGCGACACAAAGCGAGCCTGCCGAATGAGACGATCGGCGTCGGCGATGGCTTTGACTTCCAGTTGTTCGAGCGCGCGCTGCTCCACTCAACAGACACGCGGTTCGTGCTGGCCGGCATTGTCAATCGCATGGACCGTATTTACGCCGCGGAAGCAAGCTGCGGCGAGATCCGCCTGATCTACCGCCTGACGCGGATCAACAAGGCGGCCAGCAACGACGCCTCGCCGCGGCTGCCGATGACGCTGAACCTCGTGGTAAAGGCGAAGGGCGAAGGGACCGCGATCACCTGCTCCGAAATTGCCGCCCGCTGGCTCGCCGTGTCACCCGGAGGCGCCGTGTCGGCGAGCAGTGGCCCGCTCGACCTGATCAGCGCCGAGAACATCGACCGCATCGAGACCAATCTCCAGATTGCGCATGCGCCGAAATCCACGGTGCGCGATTTCCGCACTGACTATCTGTTGAAGGTGTTTCGCTACGATCGGAACGCGCGCGCGTTCGCGGAAGCGCCGATGGAAAACCAGATCGATCGCGCGCGTCTTCTGGCGGATGATGGCCTCAAGCGCGAGTTCAGGGCGTGGTTGCTTGATCCCGTCAATCTCGCCGCGTTCGATCGTGGCACCGTGCTGATCCCGGAAAAATTCCTTGCGAGCGGCGCGATTGCGCCGACGCCGGTAGGGTTCGATCCGTCAGACCTGGAGCCTGAATTCGGACTGGTGCAAGGCGAGGGTGCTGTGTTCAGCGAGGCCGATGTCGTGGCAGCGCTGAGGAAGGCGACCGAAGGTGGCCTGAAGCTGCAGAACATCCGCTCGCTGGCGGGGTTCGAACGACGCCTCAACGACGTGACCTGCTCCGGCTGCCACCAGACGCGCGGCATCGGCGGCTTTCATTTCCCAGGCGTGGACTGGATGGCAGACAAGCCGTCGAACACGGCCGTCGTGCCGGCCTCGCCGCAGTTCTTCGGCGACCAGGCTCGCCGCCGCGATATTCTCGCAAGCCTGCGCGACGGCAAGCCGCCGGATTACTCGCGCGGCTTCGCCAGCCGTCCACAGCTGCGCGGCAGCACCGAACTCGCCGGCACCAACTACTACGATGGCTGGGGCGCGCATTGCTATGTGCAGGGCAAGCCGGCCGCCAACAACGACCCAAGCTTTCGCGACTGGACCTGCGCCGAAGGCCTGAGCTGCCAGGCCGCCGGCAAGACTTCGCGCATCGGCATGTGCTTCGTCAAAAGCCGCTAACGGTCACTTGGCGTAGTGCGTCAGGCGCTTGCCGGGCAGCAGGTCGTAGGCCGATTTCCAGCCCGGCAATTGCGCCATGCGCTTAAGCCACGCACTGATCGCTGGATGGGTCGCCGCCAGATCGTAGCCGGTCTCGTCGGCGGGATAATGCAGATAAGCCATCATCGAGATATCAGCCACCGTCGGCCGTTCGCCGATCGCGAATGCATTCTTCTGCATGTG
The DNA here is from genome assembly GCF_020329435.1 of Bradyrhizobium hereditatis. Classification (GTDB taxonomy): domain Bacteria; phylum Pseudomonadota; class Alphaproteobacteria; order Rhizobiales; family Xanthobacteraceae; genus Bradyrhizobium; species Bradyrhizobium hereditatis. The sequence goes on from NZ_JAGKJK010000017.1 coordinate 52,902, forward strand.
CTGCTCGAGGATGGACAGGAAATCGTCGAGACGCCGGCGGAAATGCTTCAGTACGTGCTCGTCTGGCGACGGCGTGAACGTTCGGTAATAGCGGTAGGTGGCCATGTACCCGGTGAGCTTGTGGTTGTCCCAGAACAGCCAGCGCAGCAGCTCGAACTCTTCCTGTTCGGTCTCGCCGCCGAACCGGCCGAACTGCCGTGCGAGCTTGAGCAGGATCGGGGCGGTCTGCGTGAGGCGTTCGCCGTCGACCTCCAGCACCGGAATTTCGCCCATCTCGTTGACGTCGCGCCGCCATTCCGCCGTCCGCGTCACGCCGCCGCCGAAATCGGTCCAAACTCCTTCGAAGTTCTGCCCGCACAGCGTGAGCATCAGCGCGAGCTTGTAGCTGTTTCCGGATTCCGGAAAGTAATGCAGGCGATAGCTGGGCATGGTTTATTGCCTCACGCCACTGCGCCGCACGCGCGCAACCTGCCGATCGCGGCATCGTCATAGCCGGCGCCGCGCAGAATTTCGTCGCTGTGCTCGCCGATGGCGGGTGGCTTGCGTGGCTGGACTTTCTTGCTGCCGTCCACCCAGATCGGGCTGTTAATCGTCAGCATGGTGTCGTTCTCGAACGGCACCAGCACCTCGTTCTCGATCATCTGCTTGTCATTCGGAATATCGTCGAGGATGCCGACGACGCCGAACACCAGGCCGTTGCCATCGAGGATCTTGCGCCATTCGGCGAGGTCCTTGGTGGCAAAGACCTCATCGAAGATCTTGATCAGCTCGACCGAGCGCGCGTGGCGGTCCTTCTTCGCCTCAAATCGGGGATCGATGATGAGATCCTCGCGGCCGAGGCAGCGCGCCAGCGTCGGCCACTGCCGGTCTTCGTTCAGCAGCGAGAGGATCAGCCAGCGGCCGTCCTTGCACTGGTAGTGATTGGTGACCGCATTCAACGCGCGCTCGCGCGGGCGGCGCTCGCCGAATTTCGCGCCGACCAGCTTGGCCTGCGCCAGCACCGAAGCCGCCCAGATGCCGTTCGCCATCAGGTTGGAGCTGACATGCGAGCCCTTACCGGTGCGCTCGCGCTTGTAAAGCGCGGTGACGATCGCGCCATAAAATGCCATCGCGCAGGGATGGTCGCCCATGCCGGCGATCGACCGCGCGGGCGTGGTGTGTTCGTCCGCCCGCACTAGGTCCATCAGGCCCGAGCGCGCCCAATAGGCGTTGGAATCGAAGCCCGGTTTGTTGGCTTCCTCGCCCTTTTCGCCGTAACCTGTGAAGGAGGCGTAGATCAGTCGCTCATTTTGGGGCGCCAGATGGTCATGGGTAATGCCGAGCCGTTCGCGCACCTGCGGCGGATAGTTGGTAATGAAGATGTCGGCTTGCGCCGCCAACCGATGCAGCACCGCCTGGCCTTCGGGCTTGGAGAGATCGAGCGCAAGGCTCCTCTTGTTGCGGGCTTCCAGCATCCACGCAAAGTTATGCTCGCTATGCGGGTAGCCAGGCAGGTTCGGCAGATTGCGATAGGGATCGCCGGCGCCAGGCGGCTCGATCTTGATCACGTCGGCGCCGAAATCGGAGAGCACGGTGGCGGCCGCAGGTGCAGCGATGAAGCTCGCGCAATCCAGAACCTTGAGGCCTTCGAAAATACCCTTGTCCATCGTGGCGCCGCTCCGTGACGTTTCTCGCTCTTGTTGAATTATCGCTGTCCGCGATCAGGTTCAAACGTCATTTGGCCCATCTTGCAGGGTGATGCAACTATTCCCCGCCTGACATCAGCGCTGCATTTCCGCCGGCCGCCGCCGTATTGACTGTCACCGTCTGTTCGGTTGCAAAGCGTGCGAGGTAATGCGGTCCGCCAGCTTTGGGACCGGTGCCAGATAGCCCATGTCCGCCGAACGGCTGCACGCCGACGACCGCGCCGATCATGTTGCGGTTGACGTAGATATTGCCGACCTGGAGCTTTTCGATTGCATCCTCCACCGTGTCATCGATCCGGGAATGGATGCCGAGCGTCAGCCCGTACCCGGAACGCTCGACCGATTGCAGCACCTGTTCGAACCGGTCGGCGCGATAGCGCACCACATGCAGCACCGGGCCGAATACTTCCTCCGTGAGCTCGTCGGCAGCGGACAATTCGAAGATATGCGGCGCGACATAATTGCCTTGCGGCGCGTTACCCGCGAAGTGCAGCCGGGCTTCTTTCTTCATGCGCTCGATATGCGCATCCAGCCGCTGCTTGGCCTCGGCGTCGATCACCGGGCCGATATGGGTTGCCGGATCGGAGGGATCGCCGATGACGAGTTCGCGCGCTGCCCCCGCGATCGTCTCGATCATGCGCTCGGCGACGTCGTCCTGCAGGAACAATAGCCGCAGCGCGGAGCAACGCTGGCCGGCGGAGCGGAACGCCGACGTCACGACATCGTCGGAAACCTGCTCGGGCAGGGCGGTGGCATCGACGATCATCGCATTGATGCCGCCGGTCTCGGCGATCAGCGGTACGATCGGTCCATCCTTCGCGGCGAGCGTACGGTTGATCGTGCGCGCGACTTCGGTCGAGCCAGTGAAAACGACGCCGGCAATATCGGGGTGCGCCACCAGCACGCCCCCGATCCGGCCGTCGCCGGCGACCAAGTGCAGGGCTGACGTGGGCACACCGGCTTCATGCAGCAGCCGTACGGCTTCCGCCGCTATCAGCGGCGTCTGCTCGGCGGGCTTGGCCACGACAGCGTTGCCCGCCATCAATGCCGCGGTGACCTGACCGAGGAATATGGCCAGCGGAAAATTCCACGGCGAGATCGCGACGAAAACGCCGCGCCCGCGCAGGCGGAGCACATTGCTCTCGCCCGTCGGTCCCGGCATCGGCTCGGCTTCGCCGAACAACTCGCGGCCTCGCGCTGCGTAGTAACGGCAGAAGTCCACGGCCTCGCGGACTTCGGAGATCGCGTCGTCGAGCGTCTTGCCGCCCTCGCGTTGTAGCAGCGCGATGAAATGCGCCGCGCGCGCTTCCAACAGATCGGCGGCTTTCTCCAATGCGGCTGCACGCGTCTCGGCTGATGTCGCGGCCCAGTGCTTGAAGCCGGCGCGCGCGGCCTGCACCGCCGCATTGGCTTCGCTCTCGGAGGCGTCGGCGATGCTGCCCAGTGCAGGCAGTGATGCCGCGGCGATATCCGAGATGAGTTTTGCCAGCGCCGCGCGCTCGCCGAGTTCAATGCCGCGGGAATTTTTTCGTTTCGGCCCATAGAGATCGCGAGGCAACGGAATGTTCGGATGGTTGGCATTCTCGGCACTGCCGATGATATCGGCCGGCCGGCGCAGCAATTGCGAGACTGGTACCGCCTCGTCGGCGGCGAGCGCGACAAACGAGGAGTTCGCGCCGTTCTCCAGCAATCTCCGCACCAGATAGGCGAGCAGATCGCGGTGGCTGCCGACGGGCGCGTAGGTCCGATGGGCGATGTCGGGACGGTCTTCGCCGAGCTTTGCGTAGAGCGCTTCGCCCATGCCGTGCAGGCGCTGGAATTCGAATCCGCTTCTGTCGGTGGCCAGTTCGAGAATGGTCGCGACCGTCAGCGCGTTGTGAGTGGCGAATTGCGGAAATATCCTCGGCCGCAGCTCCAATAATTGCTGCGCGCAGGCGAGGTAGTTCAGATCGGTCATCGCCTTGCGGGTGAACACGGGATAGCCGTCGAGCCCACGTTCCTGCGCGCGCTTGATCTCGGTGTCCCAATAGGCGCCCTTGACCAGTCGCACCATCATTTTGCGATCGAGGCTGCGTGCGAGACCGTCGACGTAATCGATCACGTCGGAGGCGCGCTTCTGATAGGCCTGGATCGCCAGTCCAAACCCATCCCATCCCGCAAGTGACGAATCGCCGAATGCTGCCGCGATCACGTCGAGTGACAATTCCAACCGGTCCGCCTCCTCAGCGTCGACGGTGAAATTGAGGTCGTAGGATTTGGCTTGCCTTGCGAGATCGATCAGCCGCGGGACCAGTTCGTTCATCACCCGCGCGCGGCTCACGGCTTCGAAGCGCGGATGCAGCGCCGAAAGCTTGACCGAGATGCCGGGCCGGTCGGGCAGGGGATGATCGCCGGCGGTACGGCCGATTGCCTCGATCGCGCTTGAGTACGAATTGAAGTAGCGCGTGGCGTCATCGGCGGTGCGTGCGCCTTCGCCGAGCATGTCGAAGGAGTAGCGTTGATGGCGCGAGGAATGTGGCTGCGCGCGCGACAGCGCCGCTTCGATGGTCTCGCCGAGGACGAAGTGGTTGCCCATCAGCCGCATTGCCTGGCGCGTCGCTGCCCGCACCGCCGGAGCGCCAAGCCGCTTGGTCAGCCGACCGATGGTTCCCTGCGGCGTCTCGCCGGGCTGGATCACCCGGGCCGACATGCCGAGCGCCCAGGCCGAGGCATTGACGAGGAAGGCGCTCGACTTCGTTTCATGGTGGACGAAGTCGCCCTGGGCGAGCTTGTCTTCGATGAACTGGTCGGCCGTGCGCGCGTCCGGAACCCGCAGCAGCGCTTCCGCCAGCACCATCAGCGCCAGCCCCTCCTTGGTCGACAGCGCGAACTCGCGCAGCATGTCCTCGACCCCGCCGAGCGGATCGTCGTTGGCTCTGATCGCCTCGATCAGCCGCGTCGCCGTGCGGTCAATCCGTCTCTCCTGCGCCGCATCCAGCCGCGTGGCCCGGAGCAGGCGGGCGGCCATGGCACGATCATCGGGCGCGTAGGGCGCGCTGAAGGGCGGAAGGGACGCGGAGGGAATCGGCATGGGATTCTCTTGGTTTTGGCCAGCTTACCGGGGTCGGGACGGCCGGAACAGGCCGCAAATCCGCCCTGTTGTCCAAGCGGAAGGCTCGGTCGTCAGTGCTGAGATGCGTCGACTGGCGCACCAAGAGCACAGCGGACGAATTTTGCGAGGCACGGCCCACGGATCGCCGGCTTCCCGGTTGGCAGCACGGATGCGCCGCGCTAATCGTCAGGCACGCCGTCGTTGGGAACTCGCAGGGATGATGAGAGACACCGCTCTGCCGATACGGGGAAGCCGCGCGCGGAACAACTTCGCGGCTGTGCTTGGCGTGCTACTTGCCGGGATCGCGAGCGCGCCGCCGGCGATGGCCGCCGGGCTGAGCCCTGCGCTCAGCTATCTCTACGAGTCGGTGTCGATCTATCCGCCGACGGCCAAATCGATGACGGTGTGCTACGGCTTCGTCTGCCGACGCCGCGAGGTTCTCGAATTCACCGACGCCGACCGCAAGACGCTGACGCAGATCATGCAGGCGGGGCGTGCGTCAGCCGCGGCTGAGCGTGCTGCCGTACAGAAGGTGGTGATGTGGTTCGACCGCCGCATGGGGCCGATCCTCGGCACCGACAAGCGCGTGGCGAAGGCGGATTTCCGCTACTTCGACGACAAGCACAACTACGATTGCTGGGACACGACGCGCAACACCACCAGCCTGTTGCTGGTGCTGCGGGAGTGGGGCTTGTTAAAACATCACGCGATCGGCGATCCTCGCTATCGCGGCAACACGCTGGTGCTACAGACGCCGCACAACACCGCGGTGCTGGTCGATCGTGCCACCAAGGTCGAATGGGTCGTCGATCTCTGGCCGCGTGGCTATCTGCAGCCGCCGGACGTAATGACGGTTCAGCAATGGGTTACGGAAGATTGAGCGGCCGGTTTCGCGCAACGATCTAGCCATCGCACGCGCGGAAGCGGTGCTCGCTCCGCCGAACGCTCACAGTTTTTCGGTAGTTTCTTTAGCCTACTCCCGGACCTGAATCCGAGAGCGTGCCGTTGCCGATGGCGCTTGCGCGCTAAACCTTGAGGTTCTCGGCCGAAGTCTTGCCGCGATTGGCAATCTCTTCGTACTCGACGGTCTGCCCTTCATTGAGCGTCGAAAGTCCAGCTTTCTCAACTGCCGAAATATGAACGAATACGTCCTTGCCGCCCGTCGAGGGCTGGATAAATCCGTAGCCCTTGGTTGGATTGAACCACTTCACCGTACCTTTAGCCATTCACGTCGTCTCCGCGGAATCAACAAAATAAGCGAGCCGCCGGTCCCCGCACTAACCGGCATGCCCGTTCATCAAGGATACGCGCCTTGAGGCAGGCTGGATAGCGCAAACGGACCGGCCGTTTCGGCGGAAAAGCCCCCATTCGCGGCCGATTTTCGCCGTTTTGCCGGTTTCGCCTCTCTCGCGCGGCCGAACAGCGGCAATTGTCGATTGGCCTGACCTGCTGCGCGCCGACGTCATTCTTGGGCTTGGCGCGAGCAGGGCGAGATGCCATCGCGAACGGAAAACCCCGGCCGCGCGAGCGACCAGGGCTCCTGCACCGAATGAACGCTGCGCCTTGATCAGTAGCAGATGTTCACGGTGCGCCAGCGGAAGCCGTAGGGCGTCAGCACGCGCCGCGTCACGTAGCAGCCATGGTAGCCACCGCCGACGAAGCCGATGCTGAAGCCGTGGCCATGGCCCCAGTGGTGATGGTGATGATGATGCGGGAATTTCGGCCAGATCACCGGGCCGGCCGAGGCGGAGGTGGAGGCCAGCGAAACGGCGGTCAGTGAAGCGGCGGCCGCAAGCGCGAGAGTCACTTTGCGAAACATGGTCGTTCTCCTTAATCGTGCGCGTTCGACTTTTTGTCTTGGCGCGGGTTCAAGTTTCAGTCTTACCCATCGCCAATCAGTCGCGTGCTCGGAAAGGCGGGTTCGAGGAATCCGCGCCGCGTTCGCCGACAATTTTCTGAACGACTGTTCAGATGTGAAAAACATCACAGAGGCTCTGAACCGCTATAATTGCAACGGTTTCAGGCAGCCGCGCTTTGCTCGCCGTTAACCAACATCGTCAGCGTGCGTGCGTCGTCTACGGTGCGCACGATCATCGGTTCGTTGCGGCCGCGAATGGCGACTTCCTGGGCCGGCAACGCATCTTCGGCAATTCCCGCGGTCGCGCGAACTTCGTCCGATACGACGAGCTCGCATGCAAGGCTCTTCGTCATATCCTGCAATCGCGCCGCGACATTGACGGGATCGCCAAGCGCGGTGAACACCATGTGGTCGCGATAGCCGATATCGCCGACGATGACTTCGCCGCCATTGATGCCGATGCCGAAGCGGATCGGCTCGCGCAGATCATGTTCGAGAAATTTGTTCAGCGCGTCGACATTGAAGGCGATTCGCGCCGCCGCGCGCATCGCCTGGCGGCATGCTTCCCGCCGGCTGGTCGACAGCCCGAACAGCGCCAGCATGCCATCGCCGACGAACTGGTTCGGCATGCCGCCGCTCTCGAGCACCGCCTGCGATACCGCGCCGAGGAAACGGTTGACGATGAAGACCGTGTCGAACGGCAGACGCTTTTCGGCCAGTTGGGTCGAGCCGCGCATGTCCACGAACAGGCTGACGAGATAGCGCTCCTGACCGACGCGGGTCGGGTGCGAGTCGTGGCCGTCGGCGGAGGTGTGCGGCAGAAAGAGCTGGAAGAACGAGAGGTCGGTTGGCGGCCGCAGCTGGCAGGCGAGGCGGATCGATGGATCCGAGGTGCCGACCCGGCCGAGCACGAACGCTTCGCGCTGCGAGGGTTTCGGCAGGTCGCTGCAGTCGCCGATGATGCGGATGCGGCAGGTCGAGCAGCGCGCGCGGCCGCCGCAGACGCTGGCGTGCGGCACGTTGTTGCGCAGGCTCGCCTCGAGCACGCTGAGGCCGCGGGGGACGCGCACGGTGCGGCCGTTGCCGTAGGAGAGGTTGATCATGCCGCGGCGGCGCTCATTGATGGCGCGGGCGCCGCGCGCCAGCAGCGCGATGCCGATCAGGCCGAAATAGCCGAACAGGAAGTAGTTCGTGATGCGCTCAAGCGTCTGCGCCTCTTCACGGGTACCGATCTGGCGCACCGTCTGGGTCTCCGCACGCCATTCGTCGCTGTCGAGATCGATGACCATGCGCCCGCTCTGATAGAAGCCCAGCATGGCGAGCGTCGGAATCAGCACCGCCGCGGCGAGCAGGAACGGCGCAGCGCGCTTGAAGAATGCGCGCATCCGCAGCCACAGATACAGGCCAATGCAGCCATGGACCCAGGCGATGGTCATCACCGCGAGCATCATCCAGATCCGCCATGGCTGCCAGATCCAGTACAGGAACAGGATCTGCGGATAGAGCTTCTCGTGTCCGTAAAGCGTCTGGCCGAGCCGCACGCCGATGACATGGGCGATGATCAGCATCGGTATGCTTAAGCCCAGCGCAAGCTGCAGCGGCTCGATCGCCTTCCAGCGGAATTGCCGGCGCTCATAGAGCGCCCAGATGCCGAGCGCGGTGTGCACCAGGCACGCGGCGTAGAACAGGATCGTGACAGGGAGGAATTGCCAGAACGCGGTGTGGAAATAGACGCCGCTCGCCAGCGCCTCCAGCGAAATGTTGCCGAGCGCATGGTTGAGGAAATGGCTGACCAGATAGGCGAACAGGATGACCCCGCTGACAAGGCGAACCTGCCGGAGGCTGATGCCGCGGAGGGAGGTCGTCACTTGTTCTCGCGACAGGGTGGCCATGCGATCCATGGGTCAATATTCGGCGATGGTAGCGTTTAATCTATCCAGTGAATACCATCTCCCGTCGTCCCTGCGAAAGCAGGGACCCATAGGCCGCGGCCTCTCAGTAGTGCTGTGGCCCATGTGCTTCTCCTCATCAAGATCGGTGGTTATGCGAGGGACGACGATCAAATTTTCTCGGCGGCGCGTTGACACATCAGGCGCGGTCGAGGAGAAAGCGCCGTGCCGATTACCCCGCCCCATAAGAGCCAAGCCATTTCCGCCACCCCGCCATGGCTTGCCGTGTTCCTGCTGGTCGCAGTGCTGACGGCGATGCGGCTGGTCTATGCCGGCGTGCTCGAGCTGCGCACCGATGAGGCCTACTACTGGACCTGGTCGAAGGAGAGCGTGCTCGCCTTTCTCGATCATCCGCCCGGTATCGCCTGGCTGATCCGATTTGGAACGGCGATCTTCGGCGACACCAATCTCGGCGTGCGGTTCGGCGGCATCGTCGCGATGCTGGTCACGCAGCTTCTGCTCGCCGATATCGTCCGGCGCGTGACGCACGATATGCGCGCCGTCATCTTCGCTGTGCTGCTGCCGGAGGCCGCGCTCTATTACGGGCTGTTGATGGCAAAGGTCGCGCCCGACACGGTGATGATCCCTTGTGCGGTCGCGATGCTGTGGGCCCTGGCGCGCCTCACCGAGAGCGGTAACCCGCGCTGGTGGCTTGCCGCCGGGCTGTTCGCAGGGCTGGCGCTGCTGTCGAAGTTCACTGCGATCATGCTGCTGCCGGCGGTGATCGCATTTGTATTGGTGCCGGACTGGCGGCGGCGCTGGCTGTTGAACCCATATCCCTGGCTGGCAGCGCTGATCGTGGTGGTGATGTTCCTGCCGGTCCTGATCTGGAACGCGCAGCACGATTGGGCCTCGTTCCGTTTCCAGTTCGTGCGCGCGGTCGCCACCCATCCGTTTTCGTTCCGCACCATCGGCGAATTCATCGGCATGCAGTTCGGCCTCGTCGGCTTCGTACTGCTGCCGGTGGTGCTGTCCGGCGTGACGCTGACCGCCTGGCGCGGCTATCGCACCCGCGAGCCGGTCGCGATCCTGTTGTCGAACGCCGTGCTGGTGCCGTTCCTCTATTTCCTCTGGAAGTCGCTGACGCTGCGCGTCGGCGACACCTGGCCGATGTTCCTGTGGCCCGCCGGCTTTGCCGCGACCGCCATCAACCTCGTCACGCTGCCGCGTGAGAATTTTCCGGAATGGATGGTCAGATCGACTTTCCGGTGGGCGAGGGTCGCCGTCATCTCCGGCATCGCCTTCGTGGTCGCCGTGTTCTTCTATTACATGGTCGCGCCCTGGAATCTGATCGGCAGGACCGATCCGATCGGCGGCGAGGCCGGCTATGAGCAGGTCGCGGCGCGCGCACGCGAGCAGTTGCAGAAGACAGGCGCGACCTGGATCGCGACATCGGATTATCGCACCTACGCGATGCTGCGCTGGTATTTTAGGGGCGGGGTGCCGGTGGTCCAGATCAACGAGCGCGGACGGTTTCAAGGCTTTGCCGATCCCGGCATGAAGCTGATCAAGGATCATCCCGGTCTCTACGTCGCGCGCGAGCCTGACCATCGCCTGCCGTTGTGGGATCTCACCACGGCGAAGCGGCAGCCGCTGGAGCGCGTCGAGCGCGTCTGGCGCGGCATGGTGATGGATACGTATGCGCTGGAGAAGCTCACCGGCTGGACGCCCGAACTCTCGCCGCCGCCGGATTCGCCCTTGTTCCGCTGGCGTGTGCTGGCGGCAGGTGAGGGGCGCAGCCACCTTTCCTGAAGTCGTCATCCCCCGCGCATCGGGGGATCCAGTACGCTGCGGTTTCTCGGTTTGATCACTGCTGTCTCCAGATTGTCGTTGCGAGCGCAGCGAAGCAATCCACGGCTCGACTCGGGGGAGATGGATTGCTTCGCTGTGCTCGCAATGACGGGCAGATAGCGACGAACATTCGATCGTCGTCCCCCGCGCAGGCGGGGGATCCAGTACGCCGCGGCTTCTCGGTTTAATCATTGCTGTCTCTGGAATTCTGGATCACCCGCCTTCGCGGGTGATGACGACTGAATATGAGGCCGCATTCTCGCGACGTCATTGCGCCCGAGGTTTGCTTGATAAACTCTCGCCCTCATCGAAATCAGAGGGCGCAGGGAAGACCGGGTGCTGGCTGCACCCGCGGTCTCGTGTGCTGATTGCGCAAAAGGAAACGCACACGAGCATACAGGTACAGCGGAAACACTCCGGCCTTCCCTGCGCAATGGCTTTACGGCTTATAACGTGCTCTTCCCGGCGAACGGCTTTTTTGCCACCGTCGCCCCGGAGAAGCTTCGCTTCTCTTGGGACTTAATGTCAGCACCGCGACATCAGAACCACACGACTTCGCCGTACGCATCCGGCACGTACGTCTAGCGCACCATCCGCGTCCATCGCATCTCACTGCGCGTTCGTGACGTTCGCGAGCGCCCCTCATCCGCGGTGAGACGGACGGAGTTATGCGACTGATTTGGTGAAAACGGAAGCGGAATATTTTTGATTTCCGGGGCTTGACATGATTTCTGAAAATCAGAAGTGATTTGCCTGCCATGCCAGTTTGTAGGCCGCTGCATGAAGTTGCGCTTGCGCACAAAGCAAATCGGTTCGCGGTCCGCTCCGCCTTGGCTGCGATGTTCTTCACCCTCCCTCTCCAGGGGAGGGTAATAGCCACGCTTCGCTTTGCCCAGCCTACGTAAGCTCACGCCTCATCATCCCGCTTGCTCAGCAATTCCTTCGCGAGATCCGAGAGCGCAGGCCGCGGCAATGCCGTGAACGGCAGGGGGCGCGTGACGTCGATCGCGGCAAGTCCTAACCGTGCCGTGAGTAGGCCGTTGAGGACGCCTTCGCCGAGCCGCTGCGATAGCCGTGCAGCGATGCCGTGGCCGAGCATCTGCTGCACCAGGCTGTCGCCGACCGCAATGCCGCCGGTGATGGCGAGGTGGCTGATGACGTGACGCAGCAGGGTGATCATGCCGAGCGTGCCGGGCCGGCCGCCATAGAGCCGCGCCAGTTGCCGGATCAAACGCATGGCGGCGACGAACACGAACAGCACATCGATCAGCGCACGCGGGCTGACGGCAGTTACCACCGAGACGCGTTGCGCGGCCATGGAGACCAGCCGGCGCGCTTCCTCGTCGAGCGGTGCCATCAATTCGCGCTCGGCGAGCTTGATCATGTCGGCGCCGTCGATGATGTCGTCGGCATGGCTCGCCAGCGTGGCGCGGGCGCGCGCCAGTTGCGGGTTCTGATGCGCGAGCTTGAGCAGGTCATTGACGACGGCGCGACTCTCGGCGCGGTCATCGCTTCGCAAAACTTCACTGGCGCGCTGGTGCAGTTTTTCGACCGCGGCCAGCCGCGCCAGCCCGAACGCTTCGCGCCCGATGACGACAGCCAGCGCAAGCCCCGCGGCAATCGCGAACGCCAGTGCGACATAGCCGAGCGTCTGGCTGCGCGCGAACAGGTCTTCGATCAGGTTGACGACGCCAAGCCCGGTGCCGAGCAGCACCAGCCCGCCGACCGCGGACCAGAATAGCGTGCCCCAGCGAAAGCGGCGGCACGCCGGGACAAGCGGCTTGTCGATCGGCACCGGCAGCGTAACAGGATCGGCTTCGGGCGTTATCTGTACGGTGCCACGGGCAGGACGGCCGCTTTCCTCGGGATCGATGACGACCACGTTGGGATCGCCGAGCTTGAACGTCGCCGGCCGCCGATGCGGCGTCTTCTCGCTCATTGCAGTCGGTCTCCGATCAGGAACTGAAGGGCGCGGTCGAGGCGGATGTGAGGCAGCGCGGGCTCTTCCTTGTCCGCACGCTCCAGCAGCGGCGGGCGGAAGCGCAGGAAGCGGAAGTCAGCCACCTCCGACGGCGTAGTGGAAAGCCCGCGAAAGCCGCCGTTGAACAGCGCCTCGGGATCGGTGGGCAGGTCGCCCGGAAAGGTCGCAACTTCCGTTTCGCCGTCGAATGTATCGCCATTGGTGGTCTCGCCGGGGGCTGGCGTGCCGAGGATCGAGGGCAGCTTCTCGCGCCCGCGCGCGACCGTCGCCTCGCGCGTGGCGCGCACGGCTGACAGCGCGACGACATCAATGGCGGCGCCCGCATATTCGGCGCGGTCGGCCGCCTTGGCGACGGCGCGGCGCAGCACGGCTTCCAGTCTATCGTGGCTGGAATGGTGCAGATGATCAGCCTTGGTGGCGGCAAACAGGATGCGATCGATCCGCGGACGAAACAGGGTGCTCAGGATCGTGCTGCGGCCGACGCGGAAGCAATCGAGAATGCCGGCAAGGGCTGCTTCGAGATCATGCAGCGCTGCCGGTCCGGCATTGAACGCCGCGAGCGCATCGACCAGCACGATCTGCCGGTCGAGGCGGGCAAAATGGTCGCGGAAGAACGGGCGCACCACGACATCCTTATAGGCCTCATAGCGTCGCCGCATCATCGCCCATAACGAACCATCCGGCGCCGTGCCGTCGACCGCGACTTCGAGCGGCGCGAAGGTCAGCGCCGGCGTATCGGCCAGACTTCCCGGCATCAGGAAGCGGCCAGGCGGCAGCAGGCTCATCGCAAATCGTTCGTCGCGACAGGCGCGCAGATAATCGGTGAACAGTTTTGCGGCGGCGAGCGTCGCCTGTTCATCCTCGCGTCCTTCAGGGGAGAGCGTTGCCAGATGCGCGTGCCAGGGCGCGGCCAGTTTCGCGCGCGGCCCCTCGCGCGAGAGCGCAAGGCTCTCGACCGACCATTGCTCAAAACTCTTGTTGAGCAGGGGCAGATCAAGCAGCCATTCGCCGGGATAGTCGACGATGTCGATGGTGAGCGTGCGGTCGGCGCCGTTCTGCCGCTGGTACTCGATGACGAGGCGCAATTCAGAGATGTCGGTGGTCGAGTTCGGCCAGCGCCGCTCCTCGATCAGGGTGCGAACATGGTTCTCATAGGCGAAGCGCGGCACGGCATCGTCCGGCTGCGGCGCGAGCCGGGCGCCCGCGATCCGGCCCGAGGCATAGGGCTCGAACACCGGAAATCTGCCGCCGCGGGTCAGGCCGTGGATCAGCGCCGTGATGAACACGGTCTTGCCGGCGCGTGACAGGCCGGTGACGCCGAGCCGCACGGTGGGATTGAAGAAGCTGTCGCCGTAATCCAGCAGCGCCCGCGCCGACAGGCGCGCTTCCTCGACGATATCTGAAAAACTGGGGGCCATGCGGGCGGGAAAGGCTCGATGCAGCGTGGGTTAAGCGATGTCAGCAAAGTGGCGATTGGCGGGCCAAAATCAAGCTGTCGTGATATCCGGACGACGGACCCACAAGATCATCCGGCCGTCACCGGCAGCACGAAAATGCCACGACGGCGGGGTACCTCGGTCAGCCGCTGGAGCCTATCATCTGGGCGGCACGTTGCGCCGACCGGTGGCGGGAGATGGCGGCCGTCAAGCCGGTCGGCCTTGAACGGTTCGTTGACCTCGGAAGACCCATGTCCTGATCGCTCATCCATTAGTTTCTGCGGGCCTGCATGACAATCTTTAGACTGAAACAACTCGCTACGACATCCATCCACGCGGCGGCCGACGCCATGCACTGGAACTACGACCGCGCCGAGCTGATTGCCGACGGCGTCGTACATATTATCGGTATCTGTTTTGGGCTTGTCGCCGCCACCGCGCTGATCGTCCTGACCGCGGTGTATGCCAGCCCGTTCGAAATTGCCGTGGTATCCATTTATGTCGCGGGCCTGCTCGCGATGCTGACCCTGTCGGCGATCTATAATCTCTGGCCGGTTTCGCGCGCCAAATGGGTGTTGCGCCGCTTCGATCATTCCGCGATCTATCTGTTGATCGCCGCCACCTATACTCCGTTCATCGTCGAGCTGAAGGACAGTTATCTCGCGATCGCGCTGCTGATCGGGGTGTGGTGCGTCGCGATCGGCGGCATCGTGCTGAAGCTGGCGTTGCCCGGGCGGTACGACCGTTTGGCGGTGGGACTCTATCTGGCGCTCGGCTGGAGCGGCGCAATGATTTACGATGCGGTGGTGAAGGCGGTGCCGCCGCTGGCGCTGGGCTTCGTGGTCGCGGGCGGCGTGCTCTATAGCCTCGGCGTGATCTTCCATGCCTGGCAGCGGCTGCGCTTCCAGAACGCGATCTGGCACGGCTTCGTCTTGCTCGGCGCCGCCTGCCATTATACGGCTATTCTCGACATGATGATCCTGACGTAGGATCACAATAAACGGGGAGAGCGGCCATGCAGGTGACGGGCAAAGTCGTGGTTGTCACCGGTGGCGCCAACGGCATCGGCAAGGCGATGTGCGAGGCCTTCCATCGTGCAGGCGCTGCCAAGGTCGCTGTCGCCGATATCGATCCCGATGGCGCGCGAGCCGTCGCTACTCCGATCGGAGGGGCGGCCTTCAAATGCGATGTCGGAAAGGAGAAGGACGTCCATCACGTCATCGAGGAGACTGAGCGTCAGTTCGGGCCGATCGACTTGTTCTGCTCCAATGCCGGCATCGGCGGCGGTTTCGATCCATTGTCGGTGAATGCCGGCGGAAACTCCGACGAACCGTGGCAGCGAAGCTGGGCCGTTCATGTCATGGCCCATGTCTATGCCGCGCGGCACCTGATCCCGCGCATGAAGGCGCGCGGCGGCGGCTATTTCCTCAACACGATCTCGGCGGCGGGTCTGTTGTCGCAGGTCGGCAGCCCGGCCTATTCGACCACCAAGCATGCCGCGGTCGGCTTTGCCGAGAATCTCGCGATTTCGCACAAGGCCGACAACATCCGCGTTTCGATCCTGTGCCCGCAGGGCGTCGACACCAACATGCTGCGCTCGATCCCGAAGGGCCCGCAATCCGGCGACGGCGACCTATCGCCGGAGCAGGTGGCGCAGGACGTGCTGAAAGGGCTGGAAGAAGAGACCTTCGTGATCCTGCCTCACCCGCAGGTGCTCAGCTACATGCGCAAGAAGACCGAGAATTACGACCGCTGGATCGCAGGCATGGCGAAGATCCAGGCCAGGATGCGCGAGGCCTACGGGAAGTGAGCTAAAGGAGAGCACGTGTCTCTCCCCCGTCATTGCGAGTGAAGCGAAGCAATCCATCTCTCCGCGTGAGGAAAGCATGGATTGCTTCGTCGCTTCGCTCCTCGCAATGACGGAGGAGAGAACTTCACATTACTACTCTGTCACTGGCACCTGTGCATCCGGCCATCGTCGAGGCGAACCATCGTACCGGGCTGGCAGATGATGCCGTTGCGCGCCGCATAGTCCTGGCTCCATACGCCCGGGCCGCCGTAATAGGCGTAGGAGTCGCTGCCGGTATAGTACGGACCGCTGCCGGCATAGGGGCCGCTACCGGCGTAGTAAGGCCGGCTGCCGGCGTAGGGGCCGCCGCCAGCGTAGTAGGGGCCGCTGCCGGCGTAGTACGCGGCGTTTGCTCCGGCTGCGACAGCACCGGCGCCTACTGCAGCCGCGCCGGCCGCAGCTCGCCGCGCCTGCCGCCGGGTGACAGCAGGAGGCGCTGGATCAACCGTCTGCGCCTGTGCGCGCTCAATCGACAGCGAAACACCTTTTTGTGCACTCCAGTCAAATGAGAGCGTGCCGGCGCACGCGAATACGGAAACCGCGAGGGCAGCTTTTGTCAGACTTGGCTGTTTCATGATACTCACTCCACGGTTGCCCCATGCTGAATTCTCGTGCGAACGTAGAACACGGTCAAGTAACGTTCCGCGGATGGAACTTGCAGCGAATTGTCGAGCGTTTGAATCAAAGCGGCTTCATGAGCTGGCGTGCCTTTCTATTCGGGAAAGCGTCACCAGTGCTTTCCTCGTAGCCCGGATGAGCGAAGCGATATCCGGGGCAAGCCTATCCGCAATGACGGGGAGAGAGCCTTGTCTCAACTCTTCTGCGAGTAGAGCAATGGCACCGCGGAATCTACGATCACCTCGACCAGGCTGGTGCCGTCATGCGACAGTCCCTGCTTCAGCGCGCTCGCGAGCTCGGATGATTTTGCCACCCGCACGGCGTGGCAGCCCATGCCTTCCGCGAGCTTGACGAAATCGATGCCGGGCAGCTCCAGCCCCGGCACGTTGCGCACCTGCATGACCTGGCTGAACGAGCGCATCGCGCCGTAGCCTGAATTGTTGATGACGACGACCGTGAGCGGCAGCTTGCGCTGCGCGGCGGTCCACAGCGCCTGGATCGAATACATCGCCGAGCCGTCGCCGATCAGGCAGACGGTGCGCGCGTTGCGCCGCCCGAGCGCCATGCCGACCGCGGCGGGCAGGCTGTAGCCGAGGCCGCCGCTCGCCATGGTGTAGAAACTGTCCTGGCCGCGCATCGGCATGAACTTTTGCATCGCTGGCCGGTGCGAGGGGACTTCCTCGACCAGCACGTCGTCCGGGCCCATCGCGGCCGACAGTGCGTGCAGCAGGAATTCGGCGGGGATCGGATCGGCGGCTTTTGGCGGCGGCGGCAGCGTGCGGCCCGCCGGCACGGCGCGCTTCGTCTCCGGCAACAGCTCGAGCAGCGTCGCGAGCGCCGGCTTCATGGTGGCGATGATGCTATTGCCGGCCGGCGTGATCGCCGCGGCGCTGGGATCGTCGGTGATCTGGATCAGCGTGGTCGCGCCGTCGAAGATCGCAGCGTGGCCTTCGACATGGAAGGTGAAGACCGGCGCGCCGATCACGATAACGAGGTCGTGTTCACGCAGCGCATCCGATAACTGTCCGGGCGAGGCGTGCAGGAAGCCGGCGAATTGCGGATGACGCTCGGGGAAGGAGCAGCGTGGCGAGAACGGGCTGGCCCAGACGGCGGCCCTGGCCTTCTCGGCGACCTCAACCATCAGCTTGACCGCGCGAGCGCGATCGACCGCGGGACCGACGACGAACGCCGGGCGCTTGCTCTCCGACAGCGCGGAGGCGAGCGCCTTCATTGCGGTGGGATCGGGCCCAAGCTCGCGGCTGATCTGCCGCGCCTCGATCGGCTGCGTCGGGCGGGTCCAGTCGTCGACCGGGACCGAGACGAAGGTCGGCCCGCAGGGCGGCTGCATCGCGACGTAATAGGCGCGCGCGATCGCCGCCGGCACGTCCTCAGGCCTTGCCGGCTCGACGCTGAATTTCACGTAAGGCTGCGGGAATTCGGTGGCGCGCTCGGAATAGAGGAAGGCCTGCAGCGGCATGATCGAGCGCGCCTGCTGGCCCGCGATGATCACCATCGGCGTCTGGTTGCGATAGGCGTTGAAGACATTGCCGAGCGCATGGCCGACGCCGGCCGCGGAATGTAAGTTGACGAAGCCGGCATTGCGCGTTGCCAGCGCATAGCCGTCGGCCATGCCGACCGCGGAAGCTTCCTGCAGGCCGAGCACATATTCGATGTCCTCCGGCCAGTCGCTCAAAAACGGCAATTCGGTCGAGCCGGGATTGCCGAACACCTTGTCGACGCCGAAGGCGCGGAGCAGGCCGAAGGTGGCGTCCTTGACGGTGAGGGTGGCGGCGGCGGATTTGGCTGGTTTGCGGGACGACATGGGACTCCCAGAGCTAGCTCCGTCATTCCGGGATGGTGCGTAGCACCAGACCCGGAATCTCGAAATTCCGGTTTCGATGCTTCGCATCGCCCCGGAATGACGTTCAGACTACTACCACGTCGCCAACCCCTTCATCGTCGGCTGTCCCTCGGCATTCGCGATCCACAATTCCATGCCGGCGTGGGTCTCGTTGGCGTTGATCGAGAACTCGGTTCCTTCGAACAAGGGCTGCACGCCACGATAGCTGAATTTCTTCGGTGCTGAGTCGCCGTGCAGCTTGGCCGCGAACTCGACGATCAGCGCGGCCTGCAGCGGACCGTGGAAGATCAGGCCGGGATAGCCCTCGACCTTGGTGACGTAGTCGCGGTCGTAATGGATGCGGTGGCCGTTGAAGGTCAGCGCGGAGTAGCGGAACAGCAGCACGGGATCGCTGACGTGGGTTTCGCGGTGTCTTGCGATAGGCGGCGGTGGAGGGGCCTTGGGTGGCGAAGCAGGCGCAGCGCCGCCCATCTCGCGATAGACGATATCCTGCCGCTCGCGGATCGCGACCCCGCGCGGCGAGGTGATGACGTGCTCGACCGAGACGAAGCAGAGCTGGCCGGTGGAGCCGCTCTTCACCGTCACATCCGAAATGCGCGAGGTGCGCGTCGATTCATCGCCGACCCGCAAGGGCTGGATAAATTCGATCTCGCCGCCAGCCCACATCCGCCGCGGCAGCGGCACCGGCGGCAGGAAGCCGCCGCGGGTCGGATGGCCGTCCGGGCCGAGCTGCGACATCGGAAACACCGGCTGCGCCAGGCACCAATGCACGGTCCACGGCGCGGCGTCGCCCGTCTTCGGTTCGCCGATCTCCTGGAACAGCGTGGCGCGCAGGCCCTTGACGAGCTGCGCGGTGACGATGTCGGTCGCTTCCGTGCTGCGGCCGATCCATTGGCGCAGATGGTCGAGGTCGAGTTTGGCAGCGGTTTCGGTCATGACTAAGCGCTTTTGATGCGGGCTTTGGAGATTTCGACATGCTGGCCGATCGCGGGTACGGCGCCATAGTGCCGTTCCTCGCCGACGAAGATCGCGGCCGGCGCGGCATAGCTCACCTTGCCGTTCGGCGTATCGACCTCGATGCGGCGCAGATGCGGGTGCACCGAGAGATCGGCCATGGTGTTGACCTCGGCAAACGCAATGTCGGCCTCGTCAAGCCGCTTGAGCAATTCGACGCGATTCATCGAGGCGAAGCTGTCGGCAACGGTCTTGTCGGTGAGCTGACGGTTGCGCACGCGCTCGACCATATTGGCAAAGCGTGGATCATTTGGCAGGTCGGGCTGATCCAGCACCTCGGCGCAGAGTTTCTTCCATTCGCGCTCGCTCTGGATCGAGATCAGGATGCCCTTGCCGTCCCTGGAATTGAACACGCCATAGGGCGCGATCGAGGGATGGGCCAGCGCCATCCGCTTCGGCGGATTGCCGGCTTCCGAATTGAGCAGCGGCACCGCCATCCAGTCGGCCATCACGTCGAACATCGAAATCCTGATGTCGGCACCCTTGCCCGTGCGGCCGCGCGCGATCAAGGCTTCGAGGATCGCGGCGTGCGCGGTGGCGCCGGTCGCGATATCGACGACGGAGATGCCGACGCGCGACGGGCCCTCGGGGCCGCCGGTGATCGAGGCAAGCCCGCTCTCGGCCTGGATCAGGAGGTCATAGGCCTTGCGGTCGGCGTAGGGGCCACTGTCGCCATAGCCGGAGATGGTGCAGCAGATCAGCGCCGGGTAATCCTTCTTGAGACGATCCGGCGAGAAGCCGAGCTTGTCCATCGAGCCAGGCTTGAGGTTCTGTAACAGCACGTCGGCGCGTCCGATCAGCTCTTCGAGCGCGGCGCGGCCTTCGCTCGTCGCGAGATCGATCACCTGCGAATGCTTGCCGCGGTTGAGCCAGACGAAATAGCTGCTCTGACCCTTGGCGGCGGCGTCATAGCCGCGGGCGAAATCGCCCTCGGGGCGCTCGACCTTAATGACATGCGCGCCGGCATCCGCCAGGCGCGAGCTGCAGAACGGCGCGGCAACGGCCTGTTCGACGGAGACGACGATCAATCCCTCTAGCGGCAACATCTTCGGTTCTCAGTAGGAGCGGGGCAGGCCGAGCACATGCTCGGCGACGTAGGACAGGATCAGGTTGGTCGAGATCGGCGCCACCTGATAGAGCCGCGTCTCGCGGAACTTGCGCTCGACGTCGTATTCTTCCGCGAAGCCGAAACCGCCATGGGTCTGCACGCAGGCATTTGCCGCTTCCCAGGAGGCATCCGCCGCCAGCATCTTGGCCATGTTGGCCTCCGCGCCGCAATCGAGCCCGGCCTCATATTTGCGGGTCGCTTCCTTCACCATCAATTCGGCCGCACGCATCGCAGCGTAGGCCTTTGCGATCGGGAACTGGATGCCTTGGTTCATGCCGATCGGGCGGCCGAACACGGCGCGCTCCTTGGCGTAGGCGGTGGCCTTCGCGATGAACCATTTGGCGTCGCCGATGCATTCCGCTGCAATGAGAATACGCTCGGCGTTCATGCCGGAGAGAATGTAGCGAAAGCCCTTGCCTTCTTCGCCGATCAGGTTTTCGGCCGGCACGCGCATATCCGTGAAGAACACCTCTGTTGTGGCGTGGTTCATCATGGTGCGGATCGGCCGGATCTCCAGACCCTTGCCCTTGACCTCGCGCATGTCGACGATGAACACCGACAAGCCATCCGTGCGCTTCTTCGCCTGTTCCTTCGGCGTGGTGCGCGCCAAGAGGATCATCAGGTCGGAATGCTCGGCGCGGCTGGTCCAGATCTTCTGGCCGTTGACGACGTAGTGGTCGCCGTCACGCTTGGCGACGGTCTTCAGCGAGGAGGTGTCGGTGCCGCTGGTTGGTTCGGTGACGCCGAACGCCTGCAGCCGCAATTTGCCGCTGGCGATCCCGGGCAGATATTTCGCTTTCTGGGCGTCGCTGCCGTGCCGCAGAACGGTGCCCATCGTGTACATCTGGGCGTGGCAGCCGCCGCCATTGCAGCCCGCGCGCTGGATCTCTTCCAGGATCGCGGCCGCGGCCGAAAGCTTCAGCCCGGAGCCGCCATATTCCTCGGGGATCAGCACCGAGAGATAGCCGGCTTCCGTCAGCGCATCGACGAACTCCTTGGGATACGCCATCTGGCGGTCGAGCTTGCGCCAGTATTCGCCGGGGAACTGGGCGCAGAGTTTGGCGACGGCGTCGCGGATGTCGTGGAATTCGTCTTGTTGTTCTTGTGCGGTCATCTGATTTTTTGGGCGTGGATGCGGGTTGATGTCAATTGCTTAAGGTGACGGAACGTTGTGAAACGGCGGCAGGTCCCCTATGCTGAATTGTTATAGCGTATGGACCTGCCTTCGAAGAATGGCAAGTAATGGATATCCGGCAGCTCAGGACCTTCAGTTGCGTGGCCGAGCTCGGCAGCCTCAGCAAGGCTTCCGATACGCTGCGCGTGGCGCAGCCGGCGCTGAGCCGCCAGATCAAGCTGCTCGAGCATGAATTGCGCGCCGAGCTGTTCACGCGGAACGGCCGCGGCATGGTGCTGACCGACGCCGGCCGCCTGCTGCTCGCGCGCACTGCGGGGATCGTCCGGCAGATTGACCAGGTGCGCGACGAGATCCAGTCGGCCGGCGGGCCGCCCTCGGGACGCGTGGTGCTCGGCCTGGTGCCGACCGTGAGCTGCGTGATCTCGGCGCGGCTTGCCCGACGCACCGTCGACACCTATCCGGGCATTTCGCTCTGCATCGTCGAAAGCTACAGCGGCCACCTGACGGAATGGCTGCACCGCGGCGAGATGGATCTGGCGCTGATCTATGGTCCGTCGAGCGACCTGCACCTCTCCGTGCAGAGCCTCGGCCGCGATCCGATCGTTGCGGTCGGGCCGCGCGGCAGCGGTCTGTCGCAGAAGAAGCAGGTCGATATCGGCTGGCTGCTGAAGCAGCGCCTCGTGCTGCCCAGTCATTCGCACGGGCTCCGGGCGCTGATCGAGCAGGCGGCGGCGAAGAAAAAGCTGAAGCTCGACGTCAAGCTGGAAGCGGACTCATTCCGAGTGCTGACCAGCCTCGTCGAGGAAGGTCTGGGATACACGCTGCTGCCGCCATCCTCGGTACGCAACGAAGTCGCCGCCGGTCGGCTGGAAACCGCAGCGATCACAAAACCCTCGCCGATGCGCGAACTAACCCTTGCGTCTCCCATCGATCATCCCGGCTCGACTGCGATTGCGCTGGTGAGCGAGCTGCTTCGCGACGAACTGATCGCCTGCCGCGAAGAGGGCCTCTGGGACATCAAGCTCGCCTGAGCTTGTGTCGGGCCTTGCGGGAATGGCTTAGAGGAAAACGGCTAGGGGCGGCATTCTCATCTGGCTACTTCTGTCATGCCGCAATTGTATAGGGCGGACATGGACATTGCAGATGTGCTCATGAGGCCCGCTAGGCTAGTTTCCTTCTTTTCAATTGTGAGGGGCTATTGGTTGGCGGTACCTTCGATGACGAAGGCATCAGTGCGGCCGGACTTCTGGCGATACGACCGGAGCGCGGAATACGCTGCCGAGTTGTACCAGGCCATGGCCTTATCCACGTTGTCGAAGGCGATCACGATAAATCGACCTTTAGGGGCATCACCTTCCAGCTTGGCGACAGTGCCGCCGCGAACGATGAAGCGGCCGCCGAACGGCTCCAAGGTTGAAAGGAATTCTTCGCGATGGGGCTTGATGCCCTCAGGATCCATCAGCTCGAAATCGGCAACATAGAAGGCGGGCGGCTTGGTCTGGGCATGCAGAACCGACAAACCAACGCCGCCGAGCACGCCACCAGAGGCAAGCGCGCAAAACAGGAGCGGGAGTCTTACTTTCATTCGGACCATCCTTTGCTATCGGCTATCAAGCGTTTTCCTCTCGAGGGATGACCTTAACCGTCGCGGAGCGCGCGCGCGTACCGATCATCGGGTCAAGATATTCGCTGCTGCGGTCCTTCGCCCGATAGGCTTGATCGATGCGCTCGTTGAATGGGCCCGTCGACCGGTTCGAAAGCGATTTCTTTGGTCATCCCGGCGGTCGTAAATCATCACGCCTCCCTCACGTTGCCTGTGCCTCCTGCCACGCGATGACAATCAGGGAATGGCTCTGCCGCGACTAGCCGCTATAATCAGCAAGGACTTATAAGCTGGAGCAATAAATGGCGCGTGGGAGCTTCGATGACCTTCGCTACCTCATAGCCGTCGCCCGAGAGCAAAGCTTTACTAAGGCGGCGGGAAAGCTCGGCGTATCGCAGTCGGCGCTCAGCCAGACGATCCGCCAGATCGAAGGCCGTCTGGGCGTTCGGCTTCTGACCCGCACGACCCGCAGTGTCGCGCTGACCGAAGCGGGCGAGCGCCTGGTGCGGACGGTGGCACCGCGCTTCGAAGAGATCGAGGCCGAGCTTGAGGCTTTGAGCGAACTGCGGGAAAAACCTGCTGGAGCGGTGCGGATCACGGCCGGCGACCACGCAATCAGGTCGGTGCTCTGGCCGAAGCTGCAGAGATTCCTGCCGAATTATCCGGACATCAAGGTCGAGATTGTCATCGACTATGGTCTGACGGATATCGTTGCCGAGCGCCATGATGCCGGCGTGCGCTGGGGTGAGCAGATCGCGAAGGACATGATCGCGGTGCGGATCGGGCCGGATATCCGCTTCGCCGTTGTCGGCACGAAATCCTACTTTGCAAAGCGAGCCGTGCCGCGAAAGCCGCAGGATCTGATCGAGCACAACTGCATCAACCTTCGCCTGCCGACCTATGGCGGCACTTATCCCTGGGAGTTCGAGAAGAACGGGCGCGAGCTGAAGGTACGTGTCGAAGGCCAGCTCGTCTTCAACAGCATTTTCCAGGTGCTGGATGCCGCCGTTGCCGGGCTTGGTCTCGGCTTCGTGCCGGAAGACATCGCGCCGCCATTTCTCGCGAAGGGCCGCCTCGAGCGCGTGCTCGAACAGTGGTGCCCGCCTTGGTCGGGCTACCACCTCTATTATCCTCACCGCCGTCAGTCCTCACCGGCATTTGCCCTGCTGGTCGACGCCTTGCGCTACCGGGAATGACAGCGCTCAAGAGGAGCCGTACCGATCGGCCTCACTTCGCTTTGGCGCCGAGCATAATGGGGACAGTCCGGACAAGTTTGAGTGACTTGACCATCTTCTCCGTCGTGGCCTTATACTTTTTGAAATGAGCGGATTCCAGATGCGACTTGTACGCATCCGCATCCCGATAAATTTCAAAGACTCTGATGTTGGCGGGATTATCCTTTTCAGCCACCGCGTATAAGACCAGAACGCCTGGCTCGAGGCGAATAGCGGCGTCCATCTGCTCCAGAACCGCTGCCTTGTAGCTTTCCAACTGAGTGGGATCGATTTCCAGTTCTGCCAGCTGTACGTATTGGCTCTGCGTCTCCTGCGTAAGCGCCGGCCCGGACAGACATGATATCAGCACTGAGGCGGCAAGCATCAGAGACTGCTTAGTGTTCATGTCGTCCTCCTGGTAGCTGTCGAAGCGGAAACTGTTCCGCCGCCATGACTCGCAACAAGAACAGGGTGCCGGATCCGGCGTTAGTACCTACGTTTGTTGTAGGGGACGCCGAGCCGTTCGATTAGGCTGCAGAACGTGCATGGAGTTATTAGGACGGCTGATTAATAGCCTAGACGAGTCTCAGCCCATGCCGGCTCGCAACGGTCTGACCCAGGCGGGACTGGATCGGTGGATGGACTCGCGGGCGCCGACGGTCGGATCGAGGCGCTGGAATGTGAAGAAGTGCACCAATCAGCAGTAAAACTACGAGCCACCTATCAGCAAAGTTTTAAGCGATAATTAGCCGGCCGCTGTTACCCTGAACCCCATGAAAGCAATTGTCGCCGCGTCAGTTTGCTGCATCGTTTTCTCTCTGGCAGACCAGGTTCTGTTCGGTGGCCGGCTCGTCGAAGCTTTGCCTCTGTTTGTGAAGGCCGTCGCAAGGGGCTTTTTCGGCTGAACTATCGCAGCCGCACACGGCAGCTGTTGCCTGCACGATGTCGGGCGGCCACGAGGCGTGGCAGGCCTCCGCTTTCTCAACTTTGTAACTGGCAGGAAGCCCGGATAGGCCTGCTTCGGCTTGCCGGCCGCACGCTGTCGTCGACGAAATCAAGGCGAGCTCTTGAAAGGTTCTAATTGGCCTCACTCACTAGGATCCCGGCAACCAGGTGCTCGAATCTCTGGCGTCGCAGATCGAGTCTATGGCGTTGATGCGCGCGTCCAGCGATGCGAGCGCGGCTTTTTACAAGTCATCGTGGACGGCCGAACCGGCATGATTTGATGGCTTTTTGGCAGAGATCGCTATTGTAGCCAGTAGCCCACCTTCGCTATCTTAGCGTGTCCTTCAGGCCTAAGTCGGATCGGTTTTCGCATCGGAGACCGTCGTGACACGTTATTCTGATTTTCTGCAAAGTCTTCGAGCCGCAACTGATGTTGCGCCGTTCCGCGCAATCATCGCTGCGATCGCTGAACTCATCGACGCCTCACAAATCAACGCCCCAGATCCGATTCTCTTCCAGGCCTTGCCTGCCGTGCTCTACATCTGGAGAGCCGCGTGACACCAGAGCCATCAAATGAGACGGCGCGCGAGCCGGTGCTGATAGACCTCGCGTTGCAAGGCGGCGGTTCGCACGGCGCGTTCACCTGGGGCGTTCTCGATCGCCTCTTGGAGGAACCGTGGCTGAGAATCGAAGGGATCTCCGGCACCTCGGCCGGCGCGATGAATGCCGCCGTGCTGGCGTGTGGATGGACAAATGGCGGCGCCAGCAGTGCAAGGGAAGCGCTTGATGCTTATTGGGAGCGCGTGTGGCGTGCGGCCGCGTTCAGCCCAATGCAACGCTCGCCACTGGATCGTCTCATGGGCCGCTGGAGCCTTGACAGCTCACCCGCCTACATCGCCTTCGATCTGATGTCGCGGATGCTCTCTCCCTATGATCTAAACCCGCTCGGCCTCAATCCGCTCCGCGCCATCCTTGCAGAAAGCATCGACTTCGATCGCCTCAAGCAGGCTCCCATGAAGCTGTTCGTTACCGCAACGAGTGTGCGCACCGGCCGCGGCCGGATCTTCCGCAACGGCGAAATCACACCCGACGTGTTGCTGGCGTCGGCCTGTCTGCCAACGATGTTCCAGGCGATCGAGATCGATGGCGAGTTGTACTGGGATGGCGGCTATGTCGGCAATCCCACTATCACCCCGCTGGTTCGAGAGACCGACGGACAAGATACGATCCTGGTGCAAATCAATCCGCGCGAGCGGGCCGAGCCGTTGCGCTCCGCGGCGGAGATCCTGAACCGCCTCAACGAAATTTCCTTCAATTCGCCGCTCATGAAGGAGCTGCGCATGATTGCGCTGCTGCGTCAGGTGGCCGATCCCGGCAGCGGCGAAGGCGCACGCTGGGCCCGAATGCGGACGCATCGTATCAAGAGCGATCGGCTCGCGGAGTTTGGCGCCTCATCCAAGCTGAACGCCGAGAGGAAGTTCATCGCGCTGCTCAAGGAGGAGGGACGCCGCTGCGCCGATGAGTTCCTTGCGCAGCATCGCAATGATCTTGGGCGGCGTTCCACCGCCGACCTTGATGTGCTGTTGGCGGAGTGCTGAGCCGTGACGCTGATCGGACTTGTCGGCATGCTCGGCGGACTCGGTCTTCTGATCGCATTCGCGTTCCGCGGCTGGAGCGTGCTGCTGCTCGCACCGATTGCCGCACTTGTTGCGGCGCTGTTTTCGCGCGAACCGCTTCTTGCGCACTGGACCCTGACCTTCATGGGCAGCGCCGCTGAATTCCTTGCGCGCTTCTTCCCGCTGTTTCTGCTCGGCGCGGTATTCGGCAAGCTGATGGAAGACAGCGGCTCCGTTACTTCAATTGCGACCTTCGTCACGCAGCGGCTGGGTCCGCAGCGCGCGATGCTGGCGGTCGTGCTCGCCGGTGCACTTGTCACCTATGGGGGCGTCAGCCTGTTCGTGGCGTTCTTCGTCCTGGCGCCGATGGCGCAGGAGCTGTTTCGCCGTGCAAACATTCCGCGCCGATTGATGCCTGCGGCCATCGTGCTGGGCACCTCGACCTTCACCATGTCGGCGCTACCAGGTACGCCGTCGATCCAGAATGCGATCCCGATGCCGTTCTTCGGCACGACGCCGTTTGCCGCACCGGGCCTCGGCATCCTGGCGTCGCTGATCATGCTTGGCTTTGGCATGTGGTGGCTTGGCCGGGAGGAGAGGGTGGCCAGGAAGATCGGCGAAGGCTTTGGCGGCGGCGCACCGCCATCAGCCGAGCACCTCGCAAGCGATGAGAAATTGCGGGAGCGGGCCGCGACGGCGCGCGAGTTTGATCCGGCCGAAATCGTGCATGGCAAGCAAACCGACATGCCGCCGCCAATCGCACGCGCCGCCCTGCCGCTCGTCGTGGTGATCGCGGTCAATTTCGCGATGTCGCTGTTCATCCTGCCCGCACTCGACACGCGCTATTTGGCGGAGCCTCGGTTCGGCGGCGCCTCGATCGCCGACTTGGGCGGCGTATGGGCTGTTATCACCGCGCTTACTTGCGCCATCGCTACCGTGGTTGCGGTTGCGCACCGGCGGGTGCCGGATCTTCGCGCAACCATGGATGCCGGCGCCAATGCGGCCGTGCTACCAGCCATGAGCGTTGCGAGCCTGGTCGGATTCGGCGCGGTCGTGGCGGCAATGCCTGCATTCGCAGCGGTGCGCGATGCGGTTCTCGGAATCGGCGGCGGCCCCCTGGTGTCGCTGGCGGTGGCCACCAACCTGCTTGCCGCGCTGACCGGATCGGCCTCCGGCGGATTGACGATCGCACTGGACGCGCTTGGCGCGACCTATCTGGAGCGCGCGACTTCGATCGGGCTCGATCCAGGTCTGTTGCATCGCGTCGCGGTGATCGGATCCGGTACCCTCGATAGTTTGCCGCATAACGGCGCGGTGGTTACGTTACTCGCGGTTTGCGGCTCGACGCACCGCGAGAGCTACCGTGACATCGTCATGGTCGGAATCGTCGGCGCGGTGATTGCGCTCATTGCGGTGATCGTGGTCGGTTCTATGGTGGGATCGTTCTGAGCGAGCCTGGATATGCCAGCGGCAGAAATTGGGAGCGTCCGATGCGCAAATTCAACAAACGAGATCTGCTGATCTTCATCGTATGCCTCCTCGTAGGAGCCGCGCTCATTGGACTGGGAATGGCTTACGTCATTCAGCTCAAGCAACGGACATTGCCGGGCAGTCAGGCTAACGCCGCTGTTCCCGTGACCGTTTTGTTCGCAGGCAAGTGATTGAAATGAGCGCTTCTGGCAATTGCGACCTTCGCGGAGCCTCCTAAGATGTCCGAGCAGCCGGGGGCTCCCCACCGGGAGCTGGCTGGCGATTGATCTACATCAAGCGATTAATTCAGCAGACTCGAAATCTGACGCCCTGTCTCGGATGGAGATCCTGCCATGAACACGTTCCTCCGGACTCTGCTGGCGCTCGTTATAGCCGTTGCGTCGCTCGGCGCAATTTCCGAACGCGTGCGCCAGGAGGGGGTAACGGACGACGAGATCCGCATTGGCAATCTTATGCCCTATAGCGGGAGCCTCGAGATCTTCGGGGCGATCGGCAAGGCCGAGGCGGCTTATTTCGAGATGCTCAACCAGCGCGGCGGCATCAACGGCCGCAAGGTGCGCTTCATCTCCTACGACGATAAATCCGATCCTGCCTCCGCCCTCCGTCTGACGCGCACTCTCGTCGAAGACGACAAGGTGCTGCTGATGTTCGGCTCGTTCGGAACGCCGGGCAATTTTGCAGTCCGCAAATATCTCAATGAACGGCAAATTCCACAGCTGTTCGTTGCTTCCGGCGATGATCATCTCAGCGATCCCTCGCTGTTTCCATGGACCATGGGCTGGCAACCCTCGTTCCGGGAGGAGGGGCGCATCTACGCCAACTACATTCAGGCGTTCTACCCCGGCAAGAAGATCGTCACGCTCTGGCAGAACGATCACTTCGGCCGGGAGGTCATCAAGGGCATGGAGGATGGCCTCGGTCACGTCGCGCGGATGATCAGGGTCGGTATTGCCTATGATCTCAGGGATGAACACCTGGATACGCACGTATCGATCCTGAAGCGATCGGGCGCCGAAATTCTCGTGTTCGCGGGCGTGCCCGAAAACGCCGCGAAAGTCATTCGCCTGGCGGCGAGCCTCGACTGGCGTCCCGTATTCATCATGAATCAGATGGCCTCCTCCATCGGGGATGGGCTGAAACCCGCAGGTCTCGAGAACGCGGTGGGCGTGACGACCGCTGCCTATCTGAAGGACGCCAACGATCCAGCCTGGAAGGATGAACAGTCGGGCGCCGACTGGCAGACGTTCCTGGAAAACTATCATCGCGCCGGTGGCAAGGGCGAAAGCGCTGCCATGTTCGGCTATGCGGCCGCCGAGACGCTGGCGCAGGTGCTCAGGCAGTGCGGCGATGATCTGTCGCGCGCGAATGTCATGAAACAGGCCGCGGCGCTGAAGGATTATCAAGGCTCCGTTCTGCTGCCCGGCATCAAGATCAGCACCGGCCCCTGGAATTTCCGGCCGATCAAGCACATGCGGCTCGTTCAGTTCGACGGCCGCACCTGGCAGCCGATCGGTGACGTCCTCGAAACCGCGTTTGCCAGCACCGACAATTAGACGGCAGCATTATTCGATGCATTCATGACCACAAAGCCGCACGGAATGGGGCTGAGCTTGGCGATCTGCCGGAAGATCGTCCAGCATCACAACGGACAGATTTCGGTGTCCTCCATCAAGCCTCGTGGTGCCAATTTTCGAGTCCAACTGAGTGCAGGCAGTCCCGGATAATGCTTAAAGCAAACCCGGGCACTGCGCCTCATTTCGCTTTGGCTTTGGTTCCGACCGCGGCTTTGGCTTGGGCCGCCGCCGGAGCTGCAATCTTGTTCCTCATCTCTTCGCAGGTCTTGCGCACTTCCGCCGTGACCAGAGAGCAGCTCTCGATCTGAAGGAAGACACGCTTGGCTTCCTCACGGTAGCGCCCTGCGGTCTCCTTCAGTTCTTCGGTCACTGCGAGCGCCTCGCGGGTCATGGCCTCGCATTGCTTGACGTGCTCGATGAGTTCAGCGCCGAGGGCTTCGATGTCTTTCGCCGCCGCTTCATACTCGCGGACAACGGCTTCCGCCGACAGCTTGCCGATCTCAGTGGCTCCGTCGTTATGCTCCACATAATCTGGCATTCCCAGGTCCGGAGCGCGGACGGAAAGCGGCGCGTAATCGATGGGCTGGGATTCGCGAACTGGCGGCAGCTTGCGAAACTCTTCCTCAATCTCACGTTCAAGATCGATGGTATTCAAATTCGGCGTACCCTTTGGCTGTGCCATGGCGGTGCTCCTGAAAAGAAAATGCGAGCAGAGACCAAGAATCTCTCTAAATGCGAGTTAGACCGTTATCTCGCCCGTCAAAGGGAGCAAACTGAATCCCTACGGTAATCTTGTCATTTAACCTTTATGTCCGCGCCGGAGGTTAATTCTGGAACCCTCGAACGATCGCGGCCACGCGCATGGCATGCGCGGATGCAGCGTTAACCAAGGTTTCGGCAAATTAACGGGCGTTTTTCGGACCTGGTGCGACGTCGGACCTTGCGTCCGCGATACGCCAATCAGCCGGGATCACCCGGGAATGCGGACCGGTAGCTGCTCGATGCCGCGCACGAAGCTCGAATAGACCCGCTTCGGCTCGCCGACCACCTCGATGCGGTCGAAGCGCTTGAGCATCTCTTCCCAGACGATCTTGAGCTGCAGCTCGGCGAGGCGCATGCCGACGCAGCGATGGATGCCGAAGCCGAACGAGAGATGGATGCGCGGCCGGGCACGGTCGATGATGAACTCCTCGGGACGCTCGATCACCTCGTCGTCGCGGTTGCCCGAGACGTACCACATCACGACGCGGTCGCCCTTCCTGATCTTCTTGCCGCCGATCTCGGTATCGACCAGTGCGGTGCGCCGCATATGGGCGAGCGGCGTCTGCCAGCGGATCACTTCCGGCACCATGGTATCGATCAGCGCAGGATTTTCTCGCAGCTTTTGGTACTGATCGGGGTGCTCGTTCAACGCCAGCACCGAGCCGCTCATGGTGTTGCGGGTGGTGTCGTTGCCGCCGACGATCAAGAGGATGATGTTGCCCATCAGATTGTCGGGATCCATGTGGCGCGTCGCGTCGCTATGCGCCATCATCGACAACAGATCGTTCTTCGGCGCGGCGTTGACGCGCTCGTTCCAGAGCTTTGAGAAGTAGGCGTAGCACTCGTCCATCTCTCGCCGTCGCTGCTCGGGCGAATCCACGACGCCGCTCTTGGGTAGCGCAGTCGAGACGTCGGACCAGCGCGTCAGCTTGCGCCGCTCCTCCCAGGGGAAATCGAACAGCGTCGCCAACATCTGCGTGGTCAGCTCGATCGAAACGCGCTCGACGAAATTGAAGGTCTCGTTGCGCGGCAGGTTGTCCAGCACCTTTTGCGAGCGCTCGCGGATCAATTTCGCCAGTTCATCCAGATGCGTCGGCGTGAACATCGGCGACACCGTCTTGCGCTGCGCCGAATGGCGCGGCTGGTCCATCGCGATGAAGCTCGGATAGTCATAGCCGGGCGGCACGTCGCGGATCGAGATGCCGCCGAGCGTCGAGTCGGAGGAGAAGATGCCGTGGTTGGTGTCGACGTGCATGATGTCGTTGTACTTGGTGACCGACCAATACGGCTCGATCGGCGAGTTCTCGCAGTAGTGAACCGGTTCTTCCTTGCGCAACCGCTCGAACCACGGCCACAGCGTGTCGCTCTGGAACAGCTTTGGCGCACCGGGATGAAAATCCTTCAGCGGCGTCGAATAGGCTTCTTCGCGCGCGGCGCGAAGCAGCTCTTGCTTGTCGGCTCTGACTGATGTCTGGACGTTCATTGTTCGATTATCCCGGGTGACGATAGGTTCAGATGCGCGGCTAGGCGGCGATGCGGACCGGCAGGGTCTCGTAACCCTTGACGAAACTCGAATATACCCGCTTCGGTTCGTCGACCAGCTCAATATTGTCGTACCGCTTGAGGATTTCTTCCCAGATTATCCTGAGTTGTAGCTCCGCCAGGCGGATTCCGACGCAGCGGTGGATGCCGAAGCCGAAGGAAAGATGGGTGCGGGGGCGGGCGCGGTCAATGATGAACTCATACGGACGTTCGATCACGTCCTCGTCGCGGTTGCCGGAGACGTACCACATCACGACCTTGTCGCCCTTCCTGATGTGCTTACCGCGAAACTCGATGTCTTCGAGCGCGGTGCGGCGCATATGCGCCAGCGGCGTCTGCCAGCGGATCACCTCGGGCACGAAACTGTCGATCAGATCTGGGTTTTTGCGCAGCTTGCGATACTGGTCCGGATTCTTGTTCAGGGCATAGACGCTGCCCGAGAGCGTGTTGCGGGTGGTGTCGTTGCCGCCGACGATCAAGAGGATCAGGTTGCCGAGGAAATTCTTCGGATCCATGTCGCGCGTAGCGTCGCTATGCGCCATCATCGACAACAGGTCGCTCTTTGGCGGCTGGTTGATGCGCTCCTTCCAGAGCCGCGCAAAATAGGTCGCGCATTCCAATAGCTCCGCCTGCCGATCCTCCTCGGTGGCGACGAGGCCGCCGGGGCCAGGAATGGTGGTTGCGATATCGGACCAGCGGGTCAGCTTGCGGCGCTCTTCCCAGGGGAAGTCGAACAGCACAGCTAACATCTGCGTGGTGAGCTCGATCGAGACCTGATCGACCCAGTCGAACACCTCGTTCTTCGGAAGATGGTCGAGACATTCGGCGGAGCGCTTGCGGATATTGATCGCAAGCTCGTCGAGATGCGTCGGCGTGAACATCGGCGCCACGGTCTTGCGCTGCGCGGAGTGGCGCGGCTGGTCCATGGCAATGAAGCTTTCGCGGCGCAGATCCGGTGCGACGTCGCGGATGGTGATGCCGCCAAGCGCGGCAGCCGACGAGAACACCGCGTGGTTGGTCTCGATGTCCATGATGTCGTTGTATTTGGTCACTGACCAATATGGGCCGAACATAGAATCCTTGCAGTAGTGCACCGGCTCTTCGCGGCGCAGCCGGTCGAAATACGGCCAGAACGTATCCGTCTTGAACAATTCGGGATTGCCGACATCGAACTCGGCGAGCGGAATCGAATAGGCCTTCTCGCGCGCGGCGCGCGCTTGCGACTCTCCGGCGAGATCGATGGTTCCGTGCATCGGGCACCTCCCTGATTGTTCCTCCGCCGAAGCGTGCCGGCGGGGCGATGTTTTACCCTATTACATCCCGAGCCGTGCGCCGGCGCAAGGACGAGTTCGGCACATTTGGCCCCATCGGCGCCAAGGTGGCGCATTGGGCAAAACAGGTGCATTTCGCCGCGTGACAACGGCATTTCCGCGGAATAAGTCTGTTTGAAACAACATTTAATTCCGCCGGGAGGCGACCATGATCCCCAACGCCCATCAGATGCTGAACTTCGACCTCGGCGAGACCGCGGATGCGATTCGCGAGACGGTGCATTCATTTTCGCAAGACCAGATCGCCCCGCGCGCCGCCGAGATCGACCGCAGCAATCAATTCCCGCGCGACCTCTGGCCCAAGATCGGCGCGCTCGGCCTGCACGGCATCACGGTGGAGGAGGAATATGGCGGCGCCGGGCTCGGCTATCTCGAGCACTGCATTGCGGTGGAAGAAATCTCCCGCGCCTCCGCCGCAGTCGGGCTGTCCTATGGCGCGCATTCCAATCTCTGCGTCAACCAGATCCGCCGCAACGGCAACGAGGCGCAGAAGCGGAAGTATCTGCCGAAATTGATCTCCGGCGAGCATGTCGGCTCGCTCGCGATGTCGGAGCCCGGCGCCGGCTCCGACGTGGTCTCGATGAAGACCCGCGCCGACAAGCAGGGCGACCGCTTCGTGCTCAACGGCAACAAGATGTGGATCACCAACGGCCCCGAGGCCGACACGCTGGTGGTCTACGCCAAGACCGACGCTGGCGCCGGCCCGCGCGGCATCACCGCCTTCCTCATCGAAAAAGGCATGAAGGGATTTTCCACCGCGCAGAAGCTCGACAAGCTCGGCATGCGCGGCTCCGACACCTGCGAACTCTTGTTTGAGGATTGCGAGGTGCCGGCAGAGAACGTGCTCGGCGAGGTCGGCCGCGGCGTCAACGTCTTGATGAGCGGCCTCGACTATGAGCGCGCGGTGCTGGCGGCGGGTCCGATCGGCATCATGCAGGCCTGCATGGACGTCGTCTTGCCTTACGTGCACGAGCGCAAGCAGTTCGGCGAGCCGATCGGCACCTTCCAATTGGTGCAGGGCAAGATCGCCGACATGTACACCACGATGAACGCCTCGCGCGCCTATGTCTATGCGGTCGCCAAAGCCTGCGACCGCGGCGAGACCACGCGCGAGGACGCCGCCGGCGCGATTCTCTACGCCGCGGAGAAGGCGACGCAATGCGCGCTCGACGCCATCCAGCTCCTCGGCGGCAATGGCTACATCAACGACTATCCGACCGGGCGGCTGCTCCGCGACGCCAAGCTCTACGAGATCGGCGCCGGCACCAGCGAAATCCGCCGCATGCTGATCGGGCGGGAGTTGTTTGAAAAAACGGCGTGAGGATTGGCACAGGAAGTGGGACTTGGGTCACACAACGGCCGACAATTTTGTGGTTTGATCCGCCACCGTCGCGCTGGAGTTGAACCATGAACCAGATGAGCTGGCCCCCGCAGGTGCCGCCGCAACCATTGCCTTCCGTGCCGCCGCCGATGCCGGTGGCGTTCTCCGGAAAACGGCGCGACTTTTTTGATCTGGTCAAGCGCGGAGCGGGGTTGGAGTTCGTCACGCTCGGCTTCTATCGATTCTGGCTGCTCACCGACATCCGCCGTCATCTCTGGGCCAACACCCTCGTTGGCGGCGATGCCGCCGAATACACCGGCCGCGGCAAGGAACTATTGATCGGATTTCTGGTCGCGCTCGCGATCCTGATGCCGGTCTATGTCGGCTATTTCCTGATTGGTCTCGAGGCCGAGCACATCCAGGCTTTTGCCAGTATTCCGCTGGTCGCCTTCTTCTATGTGTTTGGGCAGTTCGCGATCTATCGCGCGCGGCGCTACCGCCTGACGCGCACGGTATGGCGCGGCGTGCGGTTCTGGATGACCGGCTCGGGCTGGATCTATGCCCTGCAGGCGTCGCTCTGGGGCCTGTTGATGATCCTTACGCTCGGGCTCGTGCTGCCATGGCGCAATGCGGCGCTCGAACGCTACAAGATGCGCCATTCCCATTACGGCGACCTGCAGGGAAGTTTTGAAGGCCGCGGCTGGGATTTCTTCAAGCAAGGCTGGTGGCTGTGGCTGCTGACGCCGATTGCCCTCTATGTGACACCGATCGCGCCCTTCATTTACGGCGCTTACAAGGCGATCGAATGGCGCTGGTGGCTGTCGGGCATCCGGTTCGGCGGCGTGCGCGTGGAATCGAAGTTGCGCAAAGGCGATTTGATCGGGCTGTACTGGAAGGTGATCGGCTGGATCGTCGTGCTCGGACTCGTCTTCTCGGTCTATCTGGGCCTGGCAGCGGTGCTGGTCGCCAGCATGACAGAATCGTCGTTCACAGAGTTCTTCAAGTCGCAGGAGTTCATGAAGAGCATTCCGCTCCTGGTGCTGGCGGGTGTAGGCTATCTCGTGTTCGCGCTGGCGATGAATGTCGTGATCCGGGTCTATCTGTTGCGCGATCTCTGGGTGAGGGTGCTCGGCTCGGTCAATGTCAGCGGTCTCGAGGCAGCAGCCAATGTCGCAGCGCGCGGCGATTTGGCCAATGCGCTCGGAGAGGGATTTGCCGACGGCCTTGATGTCGGCGGCTTCTAGTCGGAGCTTTGATTGTCATGGATAGCGCCACGCCAGAGACCCTGACGTCGCAAGGAAACGGATCGGCGGTCTATTTCGACGGGGTGTCGAGCCGGCGGCGCTCGGTCACGCTCCGCTGCTCCGACCGGCTCGAGGTCAGCGAGGATGGGCAGGCGCTGGCGGCATGGGATTATTCTGATATCCGCCGCGCCGATGGTCCGGCCGGTGTGTTGCGCCTCGCTTGCCTGACCGCGCCGGCGCTGGCGCGTCTGGAAATTCGCGACGAGGCACTGGCGGCCGACCTCGTCTCGCGCTGCGCGAATATGGATGACAACACGCCCGGCCGCCGCGGCGTTGTCGCCATCGTCGGCTGGTCGCTCGCGGCCGCGGTTTCGATCGTCGCCGTGGTGCTGTTCGGGCTTCCGTTGATCGCCGACCGCCTCACGCCGCTGGTACCCGAAGCGTTCGAACGGCGGCTCGGCGACGTCGCCGACGCCCAGGTCAAGACGATGTTCGACGCCAAGGTGTGCGAGAACGAGGCCGGGCAGAAAGCCTTCGTCAAGCTTATCACCGCGATCCGCGAAGCCGCCGGCCTCGATACCTCGGTGCAGTCAGGCGTGCTGTCGAGCTCGGTCCCCAACGCTTTCGCGCTGCCGGGCGGCAAGGTCTATCTGTTCAACGGACTGCTCGCGAAAGCCGAGAACCCCGACGAGATCGCGGGCGTGCTGGCCCATGAACTTGGCCATCTCAAGCATCGCGACAGCATGCGCGGGCTGATCCACAATGGCGGCACGTCGTTCCTGATCGGGCTGTTGTTCGGCGACATCACGGGCTCCAGCGCGCTGATCTTCGGCTCGCGCACCCTGGTCACTTCGTCCCATTCGCGCGAGGCCGAAACCAACGCCGACCGTTTTGCGATCGATGTCATGCATCGGCTCGGCCGGCCGGCGAAGCCGACGGGAGAATTGCTGCTGCGGGTCACCGGCAAGGAAGGCAAGGGCCTTTCCATCATCTCCACCCATCCCTTGAGCGAGGACCGGCTGGCGCAGATGAGCCGGCAAGACCGATCGGCCAGCGGACCGCCGCTGCTGACATCAGAGGAATGGAAGGCGCTGAAATCGATCTGCAGCGACAAGATATGATCGACGCTGCGAGAGTGTCTGGCGTTGGTTGAAGCGGGCTTCCCTCTGATCGCGTCGGCTCTCTCACCTGCTTGCGGGCGCACCTTCAGTCCATCGCCATTTACGTCTGAGGTCGCTTTCGGGGCGAAGCGGACATTCGCACCTTTGAATTTTATTTTTGAGTAACGAACCGATTGTACAACCTAATGTTGCGAAAGGGAGGGGCGAATGCTTTGCTTCGAGGTTTGGAGGAATGGTGAAAAGCTAACGACGGCGGGTGTGTCTGAAGGCGTGGCGTCCGTCATTTTGCACTGGGTAGGCAAAGGGCCGGACGCTTCATCAATCGCAGCTTCGTCAGCGAAAGCTATCCCGGGGATTAAGTGTGCGGTGGGTGGAATTGAAGGCGTTACTTGGGTCGACTGGTACGAAACGGATCAGTTGAAGATCGGCGACGAACTCAGGGTACGCTTAATATCGTCCGATCAGTCCGATCCACCAATTCGATCACAAACCGCCCCGCGTGGTAACCCGGATTGGGTCAGAAAACACCGCCCAGAATGATTTCTAATATTGACCCAATGGGGTTTGAGTTCAGGAAAAGTAGGGCGAGGGAGTTCGACAAGTGGCGGGAAAGCGATCTAAAGCGCCTGAAACGTCGGCAGATGTTCGCGGCATGCCATTGTCGTGGTTCAATGCCGAGATAAAGCGCTGCTTACACGGATATGAGACTGGCGGAACTAGCCAAGCGCGCAAAGCCTTCTTCAAGCGCTTAATCTGGACCGAGGCAGAACGCGAACACAATCACGGCATCGCGGCTCCACGCCGCCGATTTGGATCATAGTTTTCTCGAAAGGTCTTCGGAGGAGAATGGGTTCTCGATCATTTCCGTTTATGTGACCCTTCGCGTCATTTCGCAGCAACGCAGTATCGCGGTCGCTTTCGGGGCGAAATGACGAATCGATGAGCACGCGCCCTATCGCCGCGCGCTCTTGCGCGATCGCGCCGCCTCGATCGGCGCGGGCGCCGTGTCGCCCGGCTTGAGGTCCCATACCGCCTGCATGACCGAGAAGGCGCGCGCGATGATCGGCTCCTGACGTCGCGAGGTCAGGCAGGCGAAACTGAGGTCGCAGGTCAGCGACAGCTTGTCGGCAACCACGAAATAACGTTGGCGCGTGACGCGGTCGAGCACGTCGTCGCGGACGAGGCTGAGGCCGCTGCCGGATTCGACAAGGCCAATCATCGCATCTTCCTGATCGGCGAAGGCGACGCGCTTCGGCAGCGTGCCCATCGGCCGATAGATGTCGTCGAGCAGCCGCCGCTGCGCCGAGGCGTGCGGGGTTGCGATCCAGGGCAGGTCGACGAGGTCGGCCCAGCCCTTTCCCAATACCTTGTCGCTCCATTCGCGAGGGGCGATCACGCGGTAGTCAAAGCGCGTCAGCGTCGTCAGCAGGAACTTGCCATTGTCGATGGTGCGCTCAGCCAATGTGCCTGAGCCAAGGCATTCGTGAGGCGTGGCATCGATGTAGTAGCAAACGTCGAGCTCGCCCCGGCCGATCTGCGCCAGCACGTCGTCGCTCATGCCGTAGCGAAGGACGACTTCGGTCTTCTTCGAGGAGGTGGCGAGGCTGCGCACGAACGGGCCGAGCCGGATCGATTCCGGATCCAGGATCGTGCCGACGCGCAGTGTGCTGCGCTGCGATTCCCGTAAAGAGTCGGCCGCCGTCCTGAAATCCGCCGAGGCCGCGACCGTCCGATGCGCCAGCGGCAACAGGGCAGCGCCCGCTTCGGTCAAGGTAAAGCCACCCGGAGTCCGGTTGAAGAGCTGCAGCCCGGTGCTCTCCTCCAGGCCCTTCAATTGCAGGCTGACGGCAGGCTGGGTGAGGTGCAGCAAGGTGGCCGCACGCGACACCGTGCCTTCGCGGGCCACGGTGATGAAACATCGCAATGCCTGAATCCGCGGCAGGTCGTTCATTTGAAAGACTTATAGAAAGCGCCCATGAACCCTATTAGACAGGATTTGCTCTTGGAAGTCACAATCTTTCGACAACAAAACTTTGCGTTGTCACTGGAAAAAAGTGGATTGTACTCTGGGGACCGGGCGGGAACTCGGCCATGGGTCGGCTATGGGAGTGGCCGGGAAAGCGGCCCGTCACTGCGGCAGGTTGTTGACCTTGCGCACCCAGGCGCGGACGTCGGCCAGCACGTCCGGCAGTAGCGGCTTGACCTCCTGAACGGTCATGCCGGGCTTGATCCGGGGATCATAGAGCAGGTTCAGGAGATACTGATCGTAGACGTCGAAATAGC
Source organism: Bradyrhizobium hereditatis (assembly GCF_020329435.1). GTDB lineage: Bacteria > Pseudomonadota > Alphaproteobacteria > Rhizobiales > Xanthobacteraceae > Bradyrhizobium > Bradyrhizobium hereditatis. The sequence goes on from NZ_JAGKJK010000017.1 coordinate 92,325, forward strand.
CCATCGAGACGTTGTCGTTGAACATGGTCCAGGGCACGGTCGAGGTATCGTTGATCGGCCCCAGCGACTGCAGCAATTCCTCATAGGCGCAGTCGAAGAAGACGAAGTCGCCATTGTCGATGGTGAGGATCACGTCGGAGCGTTCGATTTCGAACTTCTCGTTTTTGCGAAAGCCCGACAGGCATTGTGGGTCGAGCGAGGAGCGAATCTCGCGCGCCCGCTCGCTGCCGTAGAAGGTTGCCATGGTGCGCTGCAGATCGCGGTCGCGCACCAGCTTGACCTGGACATTGGCGTCCTCGGCGCTTTCCGCCATGGCGATGTCGAGGTGCTGAACGCGGGCAGCGATATCAGCCACGATCTTCGCAAGCTGCGCCTTGCGGTCGGCGCGGGCGCCATCGGCAAACACCCGCACCGGCCCGTCATATTTTCGGATGCGGTCGACGCGGCCGGCGAGATGATACTCGGCGCCGAACGCGATCTTCAGAAAGCCTTCGACGATCTCGTTGTCGGTGAAGATCTTTTTCTCGGCGCGCTGACGCTGCGCGATCGCCGCAATCTCGCCTGCGGCCGCGGGCGGAACGAAGGCTTCGCCGAGCGCTGCGGCGCCAAGGGCAACCGCTAGCATCCGTACAAACAGGAATTGGCGAAGCGTGCGCATTCAAACGACGCTGCAGCAATCGGAGGGTGCGTGCAAGGCCAGAAAGGCGCGATCACGCGCTTGCGTGCATGACCGCGCCGGTTCCTTACCTAATTCCTCACGATAACCGGGGTGCCAATGCGGACGCGGCTATAGAGGTCGACCACGTCTTCGTTGGTCATGCGGAAGCATCCGGAGGAGACCGCCTGTCCGATCGTCTCCGGCTCGTTGGAGCCGTGGATGCGGTAGAGCGTCGATCCCAGATACATCGCCCGCGCACCGAGCGGGTTTTCGATGCCGCCGGGCATGTGACGCGGCAGGTCGGGCCGCCGGCGCAGCATCTGGGCCGGCGGTGTCCAGCTCGGCCATTCCTTCTTCGCGGTGATACGGTGGGTTCCGCTCCAGCGGAAGCCGTCCCGGCCGACGCCGATGCCATAGCGAATTGCCTGGCCGTTACCGAGCACGAGATAGAGCCTGCGCTCGGCGGTAGAGATGTAAATCGTCCCGGGCGCGTAGTTGGCGGGGAAGTTCACTGTGGTGCGCGGGATCGGGCTCGTTCCGCTGGGCATGCCGGGTCGGAAGAAACCGGGACCGCCGCCCATGATGTCGCGCGAGTCCTCAAAAAAGAAGAATTGTTGGGCCTGTGCCTGGCTGGCCCCCGCCAGCATGGTGAGCGCCGCAAGCAGCAAAGCAAAAGCCCGGGTCATCTTTCTCCCTCGCGAAAAAATCTGAATATGTAAGGACACAGGCCATAATTGCGGCGGTCGTGCAACCAACGAGCCTGTGACCACAATCATTTTCAATCGCTGCGGTTAAAAAAGGCAACATGTCCTACGCGATGCCTGCATTGTTCCGCTAAACCTTTGACGAGGCGTGCGAACAATGATTGATCGTCAGCGGCTCCAAAAACAAAGCGCAAAGGGGAATGTGGCCATGAACGGTGCGGAAAGTCTGGTGCGGACATTAGTCGCAGGCGGTGTGGACGTTTGCTTCACCAATCCCGGCACCTCGGAGATGCATTTCGTCGCCGCACTGGATCGAGTCGAGGGGATGCGCTGCGTGCTCGGCCTGTTCGAGGGCGTGGTGACGGGCGCCGCCGACGGCTATTACCGCATGAAGGGCACGCCGGCGTCGACGCTGTTGCATCTCGGGCCTGGCCTCGCGAACGGCCTGGCCAATTTGCACAACGCCAAGAAGGCCAATTCCGGCATCGTCAACATCGTCGGCCAGCACGCGACCTATCACATCGGCTACAACGCGCCGTTGACGTCAGATATCGAAGGGCTGGCGCGGCCGATGTCGGCCTGGGTGCGGACCTCGCCGGACGCAAAATCGGTGGCCGCCGACGGCGCCGCCGCGATTGCCGCGGCCAGGAGCGCGCAGATCGCCACTCTGATCCTCCCCGCCGACACCGCCTGGAACGAGGCCGACGGCATCGCACAGGTGCCGGAGGACAGCCAGCGCGCCAGCTATTCCGCGCAGGCCGTCGACCATGCCGCCAAGGTGCTGCGCAACGGCGGCGCATCGACGCTGCTCTTGATGACCGGCAGCGCGCTCACCGAACACGGACTGGCGCTGGCAGCCCAGATCGCGGGCAAGACCGGCTGCAAGGTGATGGGCCAGACCTACAACCCGCGCATGGCGCGCGGCCGGGGCCGCTTCTCGATCGACCGTATTCCTTACGTGATCGAGCAGGCGCTGCCGATCCTGAAGGATTTTAAGAATATCGTGCTGGTCGAGGCCAACGACCCGGTCGCGTTCTTCGCTTATCCAAACAAGCCGAGCATGCTGAAGCCGCAGGGCTGCGAGGTGCATCGCATGACCTCGGGCGCGGAAAATTCCGTCGCCGCGCTGGAAGCGCTGGCCGGGGCGCTTCACGCGCACCCCTCCGACCGGCAGCCGCAGAAGCTGGTCGAAATCGCCAAGCCGACCGGCGCGCTGACCCATGCCTCGATCGCGCAGGCGATCGCGATGGCAATCCCGGAAAACGCCATCGTGGTCGATGAATCCATCACCACCGGCCGCGGCTTCTTTCCGCCGACGGCGGCCGCCGCGCCGCATGACTGGCTGCAGAACATGGGCGGCTCGATCGGCTTCTCGACGCCGGTCGCCACCGGCGCCGCGGTCGCGTGCCCGGATCGCAAGGTGATCTGCATGGTCGGCGACGGCAGCGCGATGTACACGCTGCAATCGCTGTGGACGCAGGCGCGCGAAGGCCTCAACGTTGTCACGATCGTCTTTGCCAATAAGATCTACCAGATTCTTCGCGGCGAATTCGATGGCGTCGGTGCCGGCGAGCCGGGGCAGCGTGCACAGGACATGCTCAAGATCGACCGGCCCGATCTCGACTTCGTCGCGCTCGCCAAGGGCATGGGTGTGCCGGGCCGCGCGGTCGCCAATGCCGACGATTTCAACAAGGCGCTGGCGGAAGCCGTCAGTGAGCCGGGACCGCGGTTGATCGAAGTGCAGATGTAAGGCGGCAGATATCGTCCGCCTTCGCGGGAGGCGCCATGCAGACCGAGCTGAACAAGGTCGTCACCGCACTTCACGAGTTCTATGCGTGCGAAACCTTCCTGCTGGAACGCGATGTCGGCGAGCGCGCACTGACGCACCGCCTCGCGGTGCATTTCGAAAAGCCGTTTTCAGGCTGGGAGATCGATTGCGAATACGACCGGCTCGGCGACCGCACCCTGCGGCTGCCGCACGGCTCGATCGTCTCGACCGACGATCACCTCGCCAAATCCATCTATCCCGACATCGTGGTGCACCAGCGCGCCATTCCCAACAATCTGCTGGCGGTCGAGGTGCGCAAAGCGACCAATCATCAGCCGCTCGAGCATGATCAGCACAAGCTGCGGGCGCTGACCGATCCGCATCTGTGGTTCGCCTACTGGATCGGCGTGCTGCTGACGCTGGGCAAGACGCAGGTCACGATGTCGGAAGTGTATACCAGCGGCGTCCTGGACCATGCCCTGTCGACCTGGTTCGCGAGCCGGCTGAAAGATGCGGGCTTAAGCGCTGGATGAAAGCTGCCAACGGAGATTTTGATGACACTCACCCGATCGGTTCTGGCCATCGCCCTCATCGCCGTCGCGCAGCATGCGGTGGTGCAGCATGTCAGGGCGCAAGGCGCGGCCGCGCCCGACCTGGAGGCCATTCTCGGTCATCCCAAGATCGTCAAGACGCTCGACGACATCAAGGCCGACGACGAGCGGACCTTTGCCGAACAGAAGCGCATCACCGAAATTCCGGCACCGCCGTTCAAGGAAAAGGTTCGCGCCGAATATTACCAGAAGCGGATGCAGGAGCTCGGCCTCAAGGACGCCTCGATCGATGCCGAAGGCAATGTGATCGCGCTGCGCAAGGGAAGCGGCGGCGGCCGGCCCAAGCTCGTGGTGTCGGCGCATCTCGACACGGTGTTTCCGGAAGGCACCGACGTCACCGTGAAGGAAAAGGACGGCGCGATCATTGCTCCCGGCATCGGTGACGACTCGCGCGGGCTGGCGGCGCTACTCTCGCTGATCAAGGTGATGAACGAGAACCAGATCGGAACGGTCGGCGACATCATGTTCGTCGGCACGGTCGGCGAGGAAGAGCTCGGCAATCTCCGCGGTGTGAAGGCGCTGTTCCGCGACCATGCCGATATCGACGGCTTTATCTCGATCGACGGACTTGGCATCACCCGCGTCGTCAACCAGGCGACCGGCAGCCACCGCTACGAGTTCACCTTCAAGGGCCCGGGCGGGCACTCGTTCCAGGAGTTCGGCTTGCCGAGCGCGACCCATGCGATGGGCCGGGCGATCGCGAAAATCTCCGAACTGCAGCCGCCGGCCGATCCCAAGACCACGTTCACCGTCGGCACCGTAACAGGCGGCACCTCGGTCAACGCCATCGCCGCGGAAGCGAAGATGACGGTCGACATGCGCTCGAACTCGACCGAAGAGCTCTTGAAGCTCGAGGCGCGGTTGCTCGAACTCGTCAAGGAAGCGGTGGCGGATGAAAACGCGCGCTGGAAGTCCGACAAGATGACGGTCGAAGCCAAACTGATCGGCGACCGCCCGGCGGGCATCGTGCCGATGGATTCGCCGATCGTGCAGGCCACCCAGCGCGCAGTCGCGGCCGTTACCAAGGGGCCGCGGCCGACCTTTGCCGGCTCCTCGACCGATTCCAACATCGCAATGTCGCTCGGCATTCCCGCCGTCACCATCGGCGGCGGCGGGGAGGGCGGCAATTGGCACTCGCGCAACGAATGGTACAAGCCGACCAGCGCCTGGTACGGCCCGCAGAACGCGCTGTTGACGGTCTTGATGCTGTCCGGCCTCGATGGGGTGACAAAGCCGACGCTTCCGGTGCGAAAAGCCGGCAAATAGGGCGGGGAATAGTCCCCAAAGCCGTTAACCATGCCTCCGGTTGGACAAATTGTCGGCCCATTGCGGCCAAAGCCCTAATCGAAAATCTCCGCAAGTTTACCGTGCGTAGGGGGATTTTGTGATGGCGTACAGGATCGTGGCCGAACGGCAGGACGAGACCGTCCGGATGGACCGAAGCAGCATGCTGGTGGCGGTCGCGAAAGCGCGGGTCTGGGCCAGCGAGGGCTGGAAGGTCACCATCATCGTCGGCGAGGAAAACGAGATCGCGCCCTCCGATGCACGCCGGCTTTCCGCCGCCTGATCGACCGTGACACGCCGCCGTTTCCGGCGGCCGCTAATAGACCGGAACCGGGAACCCGGATCGACGTTATCACTGCGGGCAGGCTCTGTGGAGCAAGGCCATGCAGTGGCGGTCAGAAAGCACAGGCCCCGACGCGATGCGCGGCGCCAGCGACGACCAAATCTCCTACGCAACCGGGTGGACCATCAGCGGCCTTGCGACGCTAGGCACCATCGTCGCGATCTGGGTGCTGGGCATCTGATTTAACGCCCATCTCTGCGCGACCCGTTTGCCGCCGGTCGCGAGCAGTCCCTGCTCTGCGGCGGTCATCATCATTTATCCGCTATCGCGTCGTGCAAATCGGCTGGCTGATATCGAGCCACGCCGCAGAATACTGCAGGACGTACAAAGGATCGAACAGTCTTCAGTGATTAACGGCAAGGTACACCCGAACGGGCGTACCCGATATCATGTCAACCCTCCGAACGTTTGCGATCCGAATTGACGACTCGGCTTTTGGCTTGCCGAGGTGACATTCTCCCTTGAGTGCGGGAGGGCGCCCGTCCGGTCGGCGCGAAGCAATTTCGGTAGGGGCAACAGTCATGAATCATTGGAGTGTACCGGACGCGGTTCCCGGCGTTCCCCTCCACCGCAAGGATATGCTCGGGCACGATCTGCCGGGCTCGTGGCGGCTTTCCGCGGATTCCTGGTCAGGCCTCTCGACCCACACGGGAGATAACAGCGCCGGCGATGGCGGCACAGGTTATTTCGCCGGCAGCCTGATCAATAGCAGCTACGCTGGTTTCGAGCCGCTCAACGTCGCGTGGCCCGGCGTGCATGCGACAGCCCTCGCTCATCAAACGAACGTCGCGTATTTTGATCAGTCCGCAACCCAGATCGCGGGAGTTGGCGGTGATGGCGGCAACGCGAATGCCGCATCAGGTGGAGACGTTGGCGCGGTAGGGCTCATCCCTAGCATGCCCGGCTTCTCGAGCGCGATCGCCACCGGTGGCAATAGCGCCGGCAATGGTGGTGATGGCTACTTCTCAGGAGCGATGGTGCATGCCCCCGTCGCGGTCTATAGCCCGATCAATATTGCGGTGGCGGGCTCCCATTCGACAGCCGAAGCCCAGCAGACGAACATCGTTTATCTTGATCAATCCGCGACTCAGATCGCGGGAGTTGGCGGTGATGGCGGCAATGGGAATGCCGCATCAGGTGGAAACGTCGGCGCGTTCGGGTCTGGCGCCTCGGGCCCGATCGGTACGGGTGAGAACAGCGCCGGCAACGGCGGCGATGGATACGCCTATGGAGGCCTCGTTCACGCGAGCTTCGCGTTCTACTACCCCATCAACATCGCGATCGCAGGATACAATTCCACTGCCAACGCCGAACAGACAAATAATGTGGTGTTCGATCAATCCGCATTTCAGATGGCCGGCGTCGGGGGCGATGGCGGCAACGGCAATGCCGCGACTGGCGGAGCGGTGGACATATTCTCTTCCATCTTCGACTTGATCGGCTCTGACGTCATCGCGACCGGCAACAACGGCGCTGGCAATGGCGGCGACGGCCATTTCTCGGGAAGCATGATCGACATCGACGTGGCGATCTACGTTCCGATCAACATTGCGGTCGCCGGCTACAACTCAACAGCCGAGGCTCATCAGAGCAACAATGTCGTGTTCGATCAGAGCACGATCCAGATCGCCGGAATCGGTGGTGACGGCGGCAACGGCAACGCTGCGCTTGGCGGCGATTTCGCCATGCAACTGTTGTCGGACCTTCACTTGCTGGACGCCTAGAGCCTCGCCGTTTCGATCTATCGAAACGAAGCGCTGGATTTTGATTTGACGCGTTTTCCTTCACGCGAACCTCTATCCATTTCGTTTGAAACGCTTCGGGCGGCATTGGAGCTCACGGGCGCTCTGCAACGAGAGGTAGCACTTCGGGCGTACACGGTTCGCAAAAGGATGGCATCAGCTTTGGCGGCTAGACCAATCCGGCATCGAAATCCAAAACTCGTACTGTCCACATTGGGACGCACAGTGTGCAAACCAGCTCAGGGAGACTGACATGGCAAAGGCAAAGGCATTGTTTCCTTCCGACACGATCGCGCTGAAGATTTCGACCGGCGGCAACAGCGCAGGAAACGGTGGAGACGGCGTCAATACCGGTGATATCACCAGCAAGCCCAGTATCGAGTTCAACCCGTACAACAAGGCCGAAGGCGCCGACGTGTACGTCAAGACCGGCGATCAGGTTCATCAGAAGGCCTACTGGGACGCCGGGGGCGCGAATGCGAAGGCGGAGAAGCATTCGAAGGCGGAGGGTGGAAAAGCCAAGTCGAATGGCGACCAGGAATCGGACAGCGGCCACAATAAGTCCGACGTGGATGCCAACACGTCGGCCTACCAGAAAAACTACCTCTCTGCGGATATGAGTCAGAACGTGTGGGCCGGCATTGGCGGTGACGGCGGAAACAACAATAAGGCGGAAGGCGGGGACGTTGGCATCAAGATCGTGAACGACTCGCTCAACAGCCACGAAACCTACGATATCGACGATTCAGGCATGTTAGCGCACGGCTGATCGGCGGTTCTGGAGGGGCAGAGAACCGGCGGCGGGGGCCGCCGGTTCTCACTTCCCTGCAAGGTCGGCGAACAATGGGACGGGAAGGGTCGGACTTCAGAACTCTGGCGGGAAAGCAATGCTGACGCCACCGCTTCGGCTGCAAACAATGTCACCAGCGCGGACGCCATTGAAAGCGGCTTTGCGGGCCTGCGTTGGGTCGCTCGGGCTCGTTTTCGCGTATAGCTGCAGCTACAATCTTCTTCTCCTCGCGCCTTCGATCTATCTGCTTCAGATCTACGATCGCGTCCTGTCGAGTCGCAGCGGCGCTACGCTCCTGATGCTGACGCTGATTGTTGCGTTTAGCGTCGTGGTTGGCGGCGTGCTTGATGCGCTGCGCCGCGCTGCCTTGGGCCGAATGGGCGAGTGGCTTGAAGAAGAACTCCACCCGGCAGCGCTCTCCGCGTGCTTCAAATACGCCTATGAGGCCGATCGGGCGCGCGCATCGGAAGCCTATCGCGATCTTGCGACCTTGCGTCAGTTCGCACAGTCTGGAGCCTGCTCTACGCTGTTTGACGCGCTATGGACGCCGCTTTTCCTCGGCGTTCTCTTCCTCGTGCATCCCTTGCTGGGCGTAATCGGCACACTCAGCGCGCTGTTCCTGCTTGCTCTTGGGCTTACCGGAGACCGGCTCACGCAGGGCCCGCTGGCGCGATCGGCTGCTGCGCTGACGAGGAGCCACGGATGGTTCGGCACGGCCGTCGGAAATCTCCAGGTGATCAGAGCCATGGGAATGCTCGACGGCGCCACACGCCTGATCCGTCAGGCTGCGCAGGATGCGCGGAGCGAGCAAGAGGTGGCGCAGCGCCGCCACGAAACCATCATGCTGATCTCCAAACCCGTGCGGGCGCTGACGCAGGTCGTGATTATGGGCACCGCCGCCTGGCTCGTTCTCGAGCAGGACAGGAATCCCGCCATCATCTTTGCCGCGAGCATGCTGTTCGGACGCGCGCTCCCGCCCATTGAAGGAGCGATTGCGGGCTGGAAGGCGTTCGCGATGGCTCTCGCCGCCTACCGCCGGCTCAATGACATCATGTCCACAGTTACCCCGGTTGCCAGCGTCCGGACTCTCCCGGACAGGCCAAGGGGCGATCTCATCGTCAACAATATCGGCGCCACCCTGCCAGGAACGAACCAGTTGTTCGTGAAGGGCGTGTCGTTCCGTCTCGCGCCAGGTGAATGCCTTGGTATCATCGGTCCATCGGGCTCCGGCAAATCCACGCTCGGGAAGATCATTGCTGGAATCTCGGCTCCAGCGGCAGGGTCGGTGCTGCTCGATGGCATCGACATCTCAGCCGCGCGCGATTCGGGCGGCGGCCGGCGAGTTGGATATCTGCCGCAGGATATCGATCTCTTCGGAGAAACCGCAAAGGACATCATTGCACGGCTGGACGACGCCGATTTGCAGAAGGTCATTGAAGCGGCAAAGCTGGCCGGCATTCACGAGACGCTCATCCGGCTGCCGCAGTCGTACGATACGGTCTTCGCTAGCGGAGGCGCCAATCTGCCGCGCGGGTTTCGCCAGCGCCTCGGCCTTGCACGGGCGTTTTTCGGCGATCCGCACCTCGTGGTCCTCGACGAGCCTAACTCCAGCCTCGACGCGCTCGGCGAGCGCATGCTGTTCGACGCTATTGAATGGATGAAGGCGGCCAACACCACTGTCATCATCATCACCCACCGGATCGGGATTCTCGGCGCAACGGACAAGATTGCCATCATGCAGGATGGTGCCGTCAGCGCATTCGGCGACAGCAGGGAAATTTTCGAGAGGTGCCTGGCCCGTCCCCAGGTCGCTACACAACCCGTGCCGGCTCGTTCAGACCAGAAGTATGAAAGCGGCGTCGGCGCCTGGCCGCAGCCGAGCTTGCCATGATCGGCGGCAAATATCCTCACCATCGCTTTGCCTGAGGGGAATGGGATCTCATGAGAATTTCATTCGCTCGCCTTTACATTCGGGCGGTTCAACGGTGGTTGAGATCGGCGGCGTTCTGCAACAGGGTTCGCGGTGTCATCTCGATCCGTATCAGACGTTTCCAAGATCTCCTGGCCCGAAGAGGGTGGGATCGTCTGAAAACTGCGATCGCTCACGCCGAGATTTGGAAAGTCCCACGGTGGTTGAGATCGGCGCCGCCACCGCTCCGTGACCGGCTTCGCGGTATCACCTGGACAGGCAACGTGCTGGCTTTCGGCTTTGTCGTTGGTCTCGGTGCCTGGTCAACCTATGCCCCCCTCGAGAGCGCCGCGATTGCTGTCGGCACCGTCGAATCCGAGTCGAGCCGCAAGACGATTCAACACCTCGAGGGTGGCATCATCAGGGAAATTCTGGTCGCGGATGGTGATGTTGTCCGCGCCGGCCAAACACTGATCTCGCTGGAAGACACCAAGGCTCGCGCCGAAGCCCAGAGCCTGCAAGGCCAGTTGTGGGAAGCGACGGCACGCGAAGCACGGCTGCAGGCGGAACAGCGAGGAGAAGAGCGGGTATCGTTTCCGGCCAGGCTCGAGATGGCGCAGATGGCGAGTCCCTCAGTCGCGGACGTCCTTGCGGGACAGCAAGCCATCTTCGAAACGCGTCGGCAGGTCTTTCGATCACAAGCGGCTGTAAATTCGGAAAAGAGATTGCAGGTGGAAAAGGAGATCGAGGGGCTCAGGGCGCAGGAAAGCGCGGCCGCAAGGCGCATCGACATCGTCCGCGAGGAAGCGGCAACCGTCGCCATGCTCGTCAACAAAGGACTTGAGCGACGCCCGCGGCTTCTGAACCTTGAGAGGGAAATCGCTGACATCGAGGGACGGCGGGGTGAGATTGTCGCGCAGATATCGCGGGCCGGCCAAGTTATCAACGAATCCGAGGCCGTTCTCCTCAAGTTGGAGCATGACCGTCAAAACGAGATCGCGCAGTCGCTGCGCGAGGTGCAGAACCAGATCTTTCAGATATGGGAACGACTGCGGGCGGCAGACGACCAACTCTCGCGAACGGCGGTCAAGGCGCCCGAAGACGGCGTTGTAACCGACCTGAGGATCCATACGCCGGGCGGCGTGATCGGCGCTGGGGCACCTCTGATGGATCTGGTTCCTCGGCAAGATCGGCTTATCGTAATTGCGCGCGTCAGGCCCGAGGACATCGATGTGGTCCGTCCCGGGCTGAGCGCCGAGGTGAATCTCTTGCCCTACAATCAGCGCCGCGTACCACGGCTCCATGGGACTGTGACGCACGTTTCTGCCGACCGTTTGGTCGACAAGCGCACGGATCAGCCTTACTACGCGACGAAGATTCGGGTGCAGGACCCGCCGGTCACCGGGATCGATGATGTCCAGATTATTCCGGGAATGCCGGCCCAGGTGTTCATCAAGACGGGTCGCGGCACTGTGGCGCTCTACGCTCTCAGGCCGCTGCTCGACAGCTTCCATGGCGCCTTCCGCGAGGACTAAGCTGCGCCCAGAACGGCGGAGCTCAGGACATTCTCAAGATGACCGCACCCGTGAGGGCTGAAGGACGTTGGCTCGCCGGCTCCAGCGAACGACCGCCTCGGTGCGGTTATGCGCGGAGCATTTTCGCATGATGCGTTGAATATGCATCTTTACCGTGTTTTCCGAAAGGTTGAGCCGGACGGCAATCAACTTGTTGGGGAGGCCGAGCTGCAGCGCCTCGAGCACGTGTTGTTCGCGTGGCGTAAGGTCGCCCATCGCCTTCTCCGGCACAATCCTGGTGGCGCCGTTACCCTCGTTGCTTGCGAATAGCTCGGACGCATCGCGGCATTCCGATATCGCCTTGAGGCTCGTCCCTCCATTTTGCCCGACGATCGGCAACGGTCGGTAGACACCACCGGCAAGGACCAGGCGTAATCCGGCAATAGCGACTTCGACGGGGATCGATGTCGGAAAGAAGCCGCGCACTCCGCGTTGCATCGCAGCCGAAGCTGTCGCATCGTCGTCGCGATTTGACAACACGGCAACGGACGCTTTCGGGCAGGTTTCTGCAAGGAAGGCGAGGCTCTCCTCGATCGAAGGATCAGTGATCTGCTTGTGCCCGATGTTTAGCGCAATCAAGCGGATGTCTCTGCCGGATAGCCAGTTCAGGCCATCAGTCGTTGCCATCTCGACGATCTCGAATCCAGTGAGCTCTCGCTTGAGAATATTCAAGATGCACGTACGCGCCAGGACGTGTTGCTCAATGATCACGAGCACCGGCAAGTTTTGTGAAATCAAGGCTAGTTCTGCGGGATTAGAAAAATCGTCCATGATGTCCCCGAATTGAGAAATTAGCTGTCCACTCCACAATTTTGATTTCCATTTTCCATGGAGCAGATCCGCCCCACACACTTTGCAGCGAATTGCTGCTGATCACGACGTGACTTCCGACTTTCGAATTCGTTCGCAGGAAGACCGTCAGGGGACCTTCTGGTCCGTTGCAATAGGTCTTGGCAGCGGTTCTGTCGTTCCAGGCTAGCTGCTGCAAATGTTGCGATACGCGCTCGCCGCCGCTGAATTTGCGGGACCGTCGACGACGTATGCTTCATCTTCCGTCACGAGATACAGAAACGGCCTCTCTCCGGTATCTTCACCCGATGCTTTCTTTCCTTTGACACGGCCACAAATGGTGTCGACGGATTTTCCGAGCGTATTTTTGCGGATGGCCCGTTTCATCTCACCGAACTCGGCGGACGCCGGGTCCTCGAATTTCGCGGCAATCGTGGTCTTCGCCTTGACAATGACTGGATCGGGCATCTCAGCGGACCGTGCAGACGGCGGCGCCTCGACTTTCGCGTCGATCATTGTGGGCTTCGTCTTTTTCTCAGCAAGTCGGGGCTTATCAGGGATGTCGCCAGCCGACGGCTCTTCCGTCTTCGCCGCGATCGTGGACCTCGCTGGTTTCACGGAGCTGGTCCTCGATGACGCCGGCTTCGGTTCGCTCGGCTGACTAGCCGCAATCCCGTTGAGACAGCCGAACCCGCTTGGGTCCGTGCATGCTTCCATGCTCGCTTGCGGCGGTAAAATACAGCTACAACCAACCAGGGTCGCAGCCAGAGTGCCAATGAGAAGCGTTCTCATGCCATTCCCTCATCAGGTGCCTGAGTTCCGCCCGCACTTCTTGCGGCGATCTAAATTTTGCGCTGGTTGTCTATCATTTGCGCAAAAGTATTAAGTGGTTGTTAAACGCCCGGCCTTCGCCGCCGCAAGTGCAGCATAGGTAATGCAGGCACATTCGATGTTGTAAGAGGTGAAAGCCCGTTATTTCACGGCGCGCTGACTATGCGTGGGCGACACGGCCACTTAGAAACCCGCCGACCCCACAAGGGCGGCGGTTTTTGATTTAGCCATAAATCGACCGAGCTGACCGGCGCACGAGAGTCCCGCTTTGCCCCGGTAGCGATCAAATTCCGGATCGCAGCGAAATGATGCGATGGGCCATCGGCGACCAACGCAGTGCAGCAAATAGCGTCCTATTCGATCACCTCTTCGGCGCGGGCGGGAGTTTTGCCGGATCGTATGTCCACACCCCGGCGACCCGATGCCGGCGTTCCTCAGCGGCCTAGGCCCGCACCCGACGCCCACGCCAGCCTGCTGAAGCTGCCACCCCCCCCCCTCAAATTTTTTTTGTGCCGCGACCCCGGCGCCGGGTTTGCGCCCTCTTGTCTGGGTGAATGCGCCATAGCGGCGCGTCACGAACCGGAGCACAGAACCATGTGGTATAGGAAGAACGTTGGCGGGTGGGAGCGCGCGGCTAGGCTGATCGGCGGGGGCTTGATGCTCATCTGCGGCGTGGTTGCGCTGCACGCTTCGCCGCTCGGGCTACTGCTCAGCGGTGCGGGTGTGGTGACGCTGGTCACTGGCGTGTTCGGCTATTGTCCTGCTTGCGCCGTCGCCGGGCGCGAGCCACTGAAGGGGTGACCGCCTTGGCGCGCGTATCAGACGATCTCTTGCTCGCGGCACAGTCGGGCGACCGGCACGCGCTCACACAGCTCTTGGTGGCGCTGCAGCCGGACATTCGACGCTACGCCCGGCGCCTTTGCTACCGCACCTCGGTCATTGAAGATGTGGTGCAAGAAGCACTCATCGTCGTGTACCGGCGCGTGGGCGCGATCCGCAGTCCAGCCGCACTCGTCGGCTGGCTGCTGACCGTCATCGCGCGCCTTTGCATGCTGCCGGCGCTGATGCTGATGCGGGGAGTCGAGGAGCTCGCCAGCCTGGAAGAGTCACGCGAGCTCGCAAAGGTCCCGCCGGACGAGTTACGCATAGACTTGGTCAATGCGATCGAGTCGCTTTCGCCGTCGCATCGCGAAGTGCTGCTGCTGCGAGATCTCGAAGATCTGACGATTGGGGAAATCGCTGGGCGGCTCGGCGTGACGCGCGAAGCGGCCAAAAGCCGCCTGCGCCGCGCCCGCACATTAGTGCGCGAATACCTGCTCGGCACAAAGGACAGCGGACGAGAGAGCACATGAATTACTTTCGTGGAGTCGGCATGTTCGGGAGCGCCTTCCTAGGCGCACACCTGATGCGCGGCGCAGCTGCGGCGGCGCTACTCGCTTGGGCCATCGTCCACCAGACCGCGCAACCTTGGCTATCCTTGATCGCGGGCGTTGCCGCCCTCGTCGCGCTACGCGGATGCCCGATGTGCTGGACTGTGGGCTTGGTCGAGACGCTTTCGCAGGGCCGTCGCGATTCAACGGTAAGATAGTTGCTTGCGTGCATGAGCCGGCGCCTCGATGTCGGGGCTGGCGCGCCGTGGCCGATGATGATGGGCACTACGTGTTCGCCGTAATGGCGCTATGATGCAACGGTTCAATTTTGCCGACCGCCTTGCGACAGGACGGGAAGGAGGTGCCATGCCGAAAACGATCGCGGTATTGGGCTCTGCTCTATTCTTCGTCGTCGCGCCCTTGGTGCTGGCGGGGTTCGTCCCATGGTGGATCACACATTGGGAGTTCCGGCCGGCTTTTTTCGGCTTTGAACTGACCCGCGCCATCGGACTTATGTTGATCATTGCCGGAGTGCCCGGGGTCGTGGATTCGTTCGCGCGGTTTGCACTGCAGGGGCTGGGAACGCCAGCCCCGATCGCGCCGACACAGAAGCTGGTGGTCACGGGTCTCTATCGCTACGTGCGAAATCCGATTTACGTCGGGGTCACTGCTGTCATCTTTGGTCAAGCATTTTTATTCGGCGATTGGCGCCTCCTCTGGTATGCCGCGCTGCTCTGGCTCTTTTTCCACGTCTTCGTCTTGGTGTACGAAGAACCAACGCTCAAGCAGACGTTTGGCGCGCAGTACGAGGACTTTCGGGCCAACGTCCCGCGCTGGGTTCCACGGCTGACCCCATGGCGAGTCCCGTAGCGCGAGCATCATGACGACGGGCACTGCGCTCTGGCAACAACATTGAGGGCATCACGGATCTCGGCAGGGTCGCCGTCACGGATCATGTATAATCTATGGATTACAGGCTGGCAGGCGAAATGTAATCCATGAATTACAAATCACGATCCCCGAGCACGCGCGCGAACGCATCGAGAGCACCATGCAAAGCTCTTCGGCGTTCTCTGGTGTGTAGGCCGTCACGCCGGTAGCATCGGCTACTTTGCATGGGGTTGTTTTCGATATTTTGATGGGACCGTTACAAAGGCCGCCGGCGAGCGCCTGACGTCGATGATTGCCCGCACCCGGTATGGTTCAGGAGGCAGAATGGTGGACGCACAAGGGATCGAACCTTGGACCTCTCCCGTGTGAAGGGAACGCTCTCCCGCTGAGCTATGCGTCCGGAAAAATGTGGGCGAACAAGGAGCCCCGTCAGAGCCGCGATTTACGGAGTACCGACCCTTAGTGTCAAGCGATCAGTCGGGCCGAAACGGCGTGTTTTCGCGCCGGACGGGGAGAAATTATGCCCCCTGCTGCCGGGCCCGCGAGGCGTGGGACTGCAGCGCGCGGATGCGCTCGGCCAGCGTGCCGCCGCCTTCAGCGCCGATCGGCGGGGCGCCGGCAACGTCGTTGGCGGGCTTGGCCGGCACTTTCGATACCGCCGGTTCCGCCGCCAGCATCGCCTCGATCGCCGAATTCGGTCCCTCGAGCTGCATGGCAAGCTTGGCCACTTCCGCTGCGATGTCATTGATGCGCTCGCGCAACAGAGCGTTCTCCATCCGCTCGGTCTGCCAGGAGCTTTCGGCCTGCTGCTGGATCGCGTTGATGTCGCGCTGGAGCTTTGCGCGCTCGTCGCGGGCAATGCGGAGCTGTTCCTCAACTGCCGCCTTCTCGGCGCGCAACTTTTCCACGATAGGCGACTTGCCGCCGTTCATCGCCGCGATCTCCTCGCGCAATTCGCGCGCGGCGCGTTCGGCGTTCTCGTTCGCTTGCCTGAGCTGGTTGTTTTCGTATTCGCGCTCGGCGAGCAGCTTGCCCTGCGTTGCCAGCCGCGCTTCGAGATCGTTGACGCGGTTGCCGAGCATCTCGGCTTCCTTGACCTGCACGAGCAATTGCCGGTCGAGATCGGTGACGCGCTGGCTCAAATTTTCAACGCGGCCGCGTGCTTCCGCTAGTTCGCGCGAGGCGTGCTCGGAATCGGCGCGCTCCTGGGTGAGGCGCGCCTGCGTCGTCGAAAATTCCTTTTCGGCGTCGCCAACACGGCCCTTCAATTCCTCGATCTGCGCGCGCACCGCGACCAGCTCGACCTGGCGGCTGTCCGCCGCCATCGAACGGTCGTTCAATTCCTGATTGATCCTGGCGAGTTCGGACTGCTTGTCGGTCAGCGCCTGTTCGGCGCTGCGCAACAGTTCGGTCTTGGCGGCGAATTCCTCTTCGGTGGCGCGCAACTGCTCCTTCATCGCCTTCTCGCGCGCCTCTAGCGCAAAGATCGTGGCGTTCTTTTCGCCGAGCTCGATCTTCATGCGGTTGATCGCATCGCTTTTCTTGCCGAGTTCGGCGAGCTGGCTGGTGGTCTTGTTCTTGAGTTGCTCGACGCTCATTTCGAGCCGCCGCGCCGACATCGCGAATTCCGCGCGCAACTGGTCCTTGTCGGCCTGGATCTCGGCCATCGACAGCGGGGTTGCCGCCTCGAGCCGTCGCGTCGTCAGCCGCACTGCCCGGTTGTGCACCAGGGGCACGATCATGAGGCCGAACAGCATGGAGACCAGAAAACCGATCGCCAGATACATGATCGGTTCGATCATGGATGGTCACTCCACACGAGATTAGGATTCGTTAATCACAATGCCACGCCGCGCCCGCGCAACGCCAGCCCATTGCCGCGTTAACCTGAATCCATCTGGGGAGACGTGTGGTGACGTAAGGGAACGGCTCAGAACGGGTTCCAGGTCGCGCGCGGAGTATATTTGAGATACCCGACATTGGCGCCGAGCCTTAAGCCGATGCCGGAGCGAATCGGCACCAGCACGATGTTGTTGGCGGTCAGCGCCGTCATGCCGAAGCCGCCGACGATATAGGCGGAGCCGTCGATGCCGACGAAGCGCTGATAGATCGCGTTGGTCGCGGGCAGGTTATAGACCAGCGTCATGGTGCGCGCGCCGTCGCCGCCCCAGTCGAAGCCGACCGACGGTCCCTGCCAGTACACCCGTAAGTCGCCGGCGTTCTTGGTGTAGAGCGTGCCTTCGCCATACCGCAGGCCGGCCACAAAAGCGCCCGAGCCTTCCTCGCCGAGCACATAACCGTTGGGCAGACCCCATTGGCTGACGGCACGCTCGATGATGGATGCCAGCCCCCGCGAGACGTTGCCGAAGAATTTGTGCCCGGCCGAAACCAGCTCCTCGGGCCCGAACGTCTCGGGCCCCGGCTGGCGTTGCGGTGGCGGGTAGGCCCCCGGCGGCGGCTGCTGCGCAGGGTACGCCGGTGGCGGCTGCTGCGCTGGGTAAGCCGGCGGCGGCTGCTGGGCCGGATAGGCCGGCGGCTGCTGCGCCGAGGCCGGCACGGTCCAGCACATCAGCGCGGCGAACGTCACCGCGGCAAGGTGTGAAGCAAACGTCATGAAAGAACCCCTGGCATCGAATTCTGGCCGCCGCCTTAACCTGACGCCAACAAGCATGGCTCTAGGTTGCGCCCAGTGTCCCCTCGACTCGCAATGTTATCGGCACCAACTATGACGGCACAACGGCATTTTCGCTTCGATATGACGGCACAAATCCACCCTTTCAGGCTTCCTGCCATCGGCCAAGGAAAATCAGCGGTGCAATTGGTACCAATTCAGACAACGACGGCACAACGGCAGGAAAGATACGCTTTGCGCCCCCAATTGGCCCTTTTTGCCTTATTGGCAAGCTTTTTTAGCGCGCTCGGCCTTGATTTCGCCGCGCGAGCGGCGACCACCGAGCGGATCGTGGTGAACCGTTACTCAGGTCTCGCCATCGGCGGCTTCGATCCTGTCGCGTATTTCACCGACTCCATGGCCGTTCAGGGATTGCCGGACTTCGAAGCACGCGGAGGTGGTGCCGTCTGGCGCTTTCGTAACGAAGGTAATCGCGCCTCTTTCGTGGCGCATCCGGAAATTTACGGGCCCCAGTTCGGCGGCTACGATCCGGTGGATCTGGGGCGCGGCGTGACCTATGCGGGCAACCCGCGCTTCTGGGTAGTCGCGGGACAGCGGCTCTATTTGTTCGGCCGCGAGGAAAACCGCGATGCGTTCGCCGCGGAGCCGGAGCGTTTTCTGAAAGAAGCCACCACGCGCTGGCCTGCGCTGGAGCAGGGGCTGGCGCAGTAGGTTAAGGCGCAGCTTTTGGATCGCCGAAGGCGATGAATTCCGGGACGATGAAGCCGTCCCGTCGCGTGCCAAAAACCAGCGGCGCGCCACGCGAATCCGTGATCCGGCCGCCGGCGGCCGTGACGACCGCGTGGCCCGCGGCGACGTCCCATTCCGAGGTCGGAGACAGGCGGGGATAGATATCGACGGCGCCTTCGGCGACCCGACCGAATTTCACCGCCGAGCCGAGCTCGCATCTGATCGCGCTCGGCCGTTCCGCAATGAAGGCTTCGGTCCTGGCATCGCCATGCAGGCGGCTGACCGCGACCGTCCACGGATCGCCGCGCGGCGGGCAGGGGCGGGTATGCACCGGCTCGATCAGCGGCTTGCCTTCGCCCAACGTCAGTCGTTCCGCGCCGCGGCCGACGAGACCGCGCCAGACCAGCCCCAGCGCCGGCGCACTGACGACGCCGAGTAGCGGAGTTCCATCGGTCACCAGCGCCACGTTGACGGTGAATTCCTTGCGGCCGGCGACGAACTCCTTGGTGCCGTCGAGCGGGTCGACCAGGAAAAAACTTTCTCTTAGCGACAGCGCATCCGGCTGCACGCGTTCCTCCGATAGCGATGGTATCGCCGGTGCAATCTGCGCGAGGCCTTCGGCGATGATGCGGTCGGCCGCCAGGTCCGCCTCGGTTACTGGCGATCCGTCGATCTTGCCGTCGACCCGCATGGCGGAACGATTGACCGCCAGGATGGCGGCGCCGGCCCGGATCACGATCTCGGTCAGCGGATCGATCAGGGCCACAGCGGCGTCGCGGTCGAGTATGGGGCGTGCCTCATTCATGAGCTGACCCTATAGCTGTTCGTCCTGCCTTACCATTGCCGCCCCGTGCTGGCAGCACAGCGCTGCGCAGTGTATCAAACCGATAAGCACGCGTGATTCGTAACGGTCCGCCAGCAATCGGTACTCGGCGGCTTTCCAGGAACCCATGATGTCTGGCACTTCGTCTCCCGGTCCGGCTCCCGACACCCTCGAACTTGCGGCGCTGTTGTGCTCGCGAGTCTGTCACGATCTCATCAGCCCGGTTGGCGCCATCGTCAATGGGCTAGAGGTGCTGGACGATAACCCCAAGCCCGAAGACCGCGATTTCGCGCTCGACCTGATCCGCAAGAGCGCCAAGACCGCTTCCGCGCGGTTGCAGTTCTGCCGTTTGGCGTTCGGCGCCGCCGGATCATCGGGCGCGCAGATCGATCTCGGCGACGCCCAGACCATGGCGCGCGGTCACATCGAGGACGGCAAGGTTACCATGACCTGGAATTTGCCGCGCCTGTTGTTGCCGAAGAATCGCGTGAAGTTGCTTCTGAACATGCTGATCATCGCGCAGCAGACAATCCCGCGCGGCGGCACGCTGACAATCGATCCGATCGGCGAGGGCGAGACGATGAGCTTTCGTGTTACCTCAACCGGCCTGAACGCCCGCGTGCCGCAGAACATCGTCGATCTCTTAAGCGCGAACTCGACGGCGGGCGTCGATGCGCATGCGGTGCAGCCTTACTATACGCGGCTGCTCGCGCAGGCCTGCGGGCTGAGCGTGACGCTGGCGCCCGATGGAGAAAAGGTGGTCATCACCGCTTCCTAAAGCGCTTCAACGCGCAAACATGGTTAACCAACGGTTGAGAAAAGGCGGCAGATTCTATTTCTGCCGCTTATCTCTTTGTTGATCCCGTTCTTTTCCATTTGCTCAACCAATATTAAACGCTTTGCATAGAAGCTGGCCTCGTTCCGTAAGGCGCGTTGATGTCGCGTGCCGGTGCGTACGAAGGCCAGTTTCATGGATGACTTGTTGCGGGAGTTCCTGACCGAAACCAGCGAGAGCCTGGATACGGTCGACAATCAGTTGGTGCGGTTCGAGCAGGACCCGAGCGACGCGAAGATCCTGGATAACATCTTCCGCTTGGTCCACACCATCAAGGGCACCTGCGGCTTTCTCGGCCTGCCGCGGCTGGAGGCGCTCGCCCATGCCGGCGAGACCTTGATGGGCAAGTTCCGCGACGGCATGCCGGTCAAGGCCGAGGCCGTCACGCTGATCCTGTCCTCGATCGACCGCATCAAGGAGATCCTCGCTGGCCTCGAGGCCACCGAGACCGAGCCGGAAGGCACCGACGAAG
>NZ_JAGKJK010000018.1 GCF_020329435.1 Bradyrhizobium hereditatis
CTGGTGTTTGGCGATGCGGAGCTGAGCTACGCCGCGTTGAATGCGCGGGCCAACCGGCTGGCGCGGCGGCTGCGGGAGCGCGGAGTCGGAGCCGATGTCGTCGTCGGGCTGGCGCTCGACCGCGGCGTCGAGATGATGGTCGCGCTATTGGCGGTGCTGAAGGCCGGCGGCGCCTATCTGCCGCTCGATCCGGAGTATCCGCGGGAACGGCTGGCGCACATGCTGCGCGACAGCGGCGCGGCGCTGGTGCTGACGCAGCAGGCGCTGCTCGATCAGTTCTCGCCGGCGCTGAAGGAGACCGGCGCCGAGGCCTGGCTGCTCAATGAGAAGGAAGGCGAGGGTGATGATGCCGGCAACCTTGATGTCGCCGTGCATCCCGAGAGCCTCGCCTATGTGATCTACACCTCGGGTTCGACCGGAATCCCGAAGGGCGTGATGGTCCGCCACGACGCGGTGACGAATTTTCTGGCGACCATGGCGGAGCAGCCGGGCATGACGGCCACGGATCGCGTGCTCGGCCTGACCTCGCTGTCGTTCGACATCGCGGTGCTGGAGCTGTGGCTGCCGCTGACACTGGGCGCGCAGGTGGTGCTGGCGGATCGCGCGGCCGCGCATGATCCATCCCGGCTCAAGGCGATGGTCGCCAAGCAGGGCGTGACGCTGGTCCAGGCCACACCGTCGACCTGGCGGATGCTGCTCGACCATGACGGCCCGTCGCTGCCGGCAAGCTGCCGGGTGCTGTGCGGCGGCGAGGCGCTGCCGCCGGATCTGGCGCGGCGGCTGGTGGCGCAGGCCGGCGAGGTCTGGAACCTGTACGGCCCGACCGAGACCACGGTGTGGTCGGCCCGTCACCGCCTCGATGCCGAGAATGATCGTCCGCTGCTGGGCGGCCCGGTCGGCAACACCACGCTGCACATTCTGGATAGCGACCTCAACCTCGCGCCGGTCGGCGTCGCCGGCGAGCTCTATATCGGCGGTGAAGGTTTGGCGCGCGGCTATTGGCGGCGCGGCGCGCTGACGGCGGAGCGCTTCATCCCCGATCCGTTTGGCCCGTCGGGGGCGCGGCTCTACCGCACCGGCGACGTGGCGCGGTGGCGGTCCGACGGCGTGCTCGACTATCTCGGCCGCGCCGACCACCAGGTGAAGATCCGCGGTTTCCGGATCGAGCTCGGCGAGATCGAGGCGCGGCTGCTCGAACAGGATGGCGTGCGCGCGGCGGTGGTGGTGGCGCGCGAGGCTGGCGCTGGCCGTCAGCTCGTCGGCTATGTCAGTGGCGAAGCATCGCTGGATGCCGCCGCGCTCAAGACAAAACTGTCGTCGGTGCTGCCGGATTACATGGTGCCGGCGCGGATCACGGTGCTGGACCGGCTGCCGCTGACGCCGAACGGCAAGATCGACCGCAAGGCGCTGCCAGCGCCGGATCAGCTCGCGGCGTCAGCCGAGCACGTTGCGCCGCGCACGCCGGCCGAGGCCAAGCTCGCCGCGATCTGGGCCGACCTGCTGCGGCAGCCAAAAGTCGGCGTCACCGACAATTTCTTCGAGCTCGGCGGGGACTCGATCATATCGTTGCAGATGGTGAGCCGCGCACGCCGCGAAGGCGTGTTGATCGAGCCGCGCGATGTCTTCCGGCATCAGACGATCAAGGCGCTTGCGGCGCTATCCCGCGACGTCGGCGCAGCCGAGGAGAGAACGACAACAGAGCGCGGTTCGCTCGCGGGTCTATCCAGCGAAC
Source organism: Bradyrhizobium hereditatis (assembly GCF_020329435.1). GTDB lineage: Bacteria > Pseudomonadota > Alphaproteobacteria > Rhizobiales > Xanthobacteraceae > Bradyrhizobium > Bradyrhizobium hereditatis. The sequence continues at coordinate 1,733 of NZ_JAGKJK010000018.1, forward strand.
AGCTCGAACGGCTTGATCTCGACTGGAGCCGCATCGAGGACATCTACCCGCTATCACCGATGCAGCAGGGCATGCTGTTCCATAGCCTGCGCGATGCCGGCAGCGGCGTTTACGTCAACCAGGTTAGCGTCGAGATCCGCGGACTTGATGCTGAACGCCTCAGCAGCGCGTGGCGCGAAGTGACCGCGCGTCATCAGATGCTCCGGACCGGCTTCCTGTGGCGCGAGCTTTCCGGATCTCCGCTGCAAGTCGTCTATCGCGACGCCGTCGCGCCGTTCGAACAGGAAGACTGGCGCGGACAAGCGATCAGCGACGAACGGATTGCAGCGGCGCTTGCCGGTGAACGCACCGCCGAGTTCGATCTCTCGACGCCGCCGCTGCAACGCGTGCGGCTATTGCGCTTTGAGGACGATCTCTATCGGTTGATCTGGACCTACCATCACATCCTGATGGATGGCTGGAGTTCGGCAAGATTCGTCGGGGAAGTTCTGCAACGCTATTATGGCGACGCGCTCGCAGCGAACCCGACGCGTTACCGCGATTACATCGCATGGCTCGTGGCGCAGGACGCCAAGGCTGCCGAAAGTTTCTGGCGCGAACAGCTCAAGGCCTTCGACGAGCCGACACAACTGGCTGATGCCTTCGGCTCGCGCCGGCACGACGCATCCGGTCATGAGCGCTGCTACACGCGGCTAGGCGAGGCGGCGACCGCGACGCTGAAGGCGTTCGCGCGCCGTGAGCGGATCACGCTCAACACCATCATTCAGGGCGTGTGGACGCTGCTGCTGCAACGCTATACCGGCCAGCAGACTGTGACGTTTGGCGTCACCGTCGCCGGCCGTCCGGCTGCCCTCGACGGATCGCAGCAGATGCTCGGGCTCTTCATCAACACGCTGCCTGTGATTGAAACGCCGTCGCTCACGAGCACGATCGGAGAATGGCTGCGGGCGTTGCAGGATCGCAATGCGGGGATCCGCGACTACGAGCATACGCCGCTTTACGATATCCAGGGCTGGGCTGGCCGCGCCGGCCAGGCGATGTTCGACAGCATCGTCGTGTTCGAGAATTATCCGATCGAACGCAGCATGCACACGGCGGACGGTTCGCTGCAGTTCAGCGGCCTCAGGAATGTCGATGTCACGAACTATCCGATGGACCTCTCGGTGCTCGTCGAGGACACGCTCCAGATCGAATACACCTATATGCCGAGCCACTTTACGGCGGCGCAGGCGGCGCAAATCAAGGCGCAGTTCGAGCATCTCTTGGCCGCGCTGACGCGTGACGCGTCGGTGTTGCTTGGCAGCATCGATCCGGTGACAGCGATCGACGCAAGTCTCGCCGAAAATTGCAATCGCCACGCCATATCGGCAACGCCATTGCCGCTGGTGCATGAGGCAATCAGCGCTCACGCACAGCGTCATCCTGGACGGACGGCGCTTACCATCGGCGGCAACGTGCTCTCATTCGGAACGCTCGACAGTAAGGCCAATCGCCTTGCTCATCACCTGATCGCCCGAGGCCTCCTGCCCGAACAGCGCGTCGGTGTCGTGGTCGAACGAACCGAAGCGACGATGATCGCGCTGCTGGCCGTCCTGAAGGCGGGTGGGGCGTACGTTCCGCTCGATCCGGAACTTCCGTCCGAGCGGCGCGCGTTCGTCATGCGCGATGCCGGCATCGCGTTCCTGCTAACAGGGCAGCTCGAGGTCGAAGGAAGCGGTGTTGCAAGAATTTCGCTATCCACATTCGATTTCGATGTGGGACCGGATCACGCGCCGCGACCGCAGCTGCATTGCGATAATCTTGCTTACCTGATCTACACCTCCGGCTCGACAGGGACGCCAAAGGGCGTCGCAGTCGCCCATGGGCCGCTCGCCATGCATTGCCACGCCACCGGCAGCCTTTACGAGATCGATGAGAGTTCGTGTGAGCTGCATTTCCTGTCGCTGGCCTTCGACGGCGCCCATGAACGCTGGCTGACGGTCCTGTCGCATGGCGCGCGGCTACTGATGCGTGACGGTGAATTATGGACGCCGGAGCAGACGGTCGAGAATCTGCATGCGCAGCGCGTCAGCCATATCGGCTTGCCGCCGGCCTATTTGCAACAGGTCGCGGAATCCGTCGAGCAGACAGGCAATCCGCCACCGGTCAAGCTCTACTCGTTCGGCGGCGAAGCGATGCCGAAGGCGGGCTTCGACAAGGTCAGGCGTGTTCTGAAGCCGCGCATCCTGATCAACGGCTACGGTCCGACAGAGACCGTCGTCACGCCGCTGGTCTGGAAGGTCGATGGCGCTGGCGAATGCGAGACGCCGTATGCGCCGATTGGCGTGCCGGTTGGCGACCGCCGCGCCTACATTCTCGATGGGGCGCTCAACATCGTTCCCGCGGGGGTCGCCGGCGAACTTTACCTCGGCGGGTTTGGGCTGGCGCGCGGCTATCACAGCAAGGCGGGCATGACCGCCGAGCGTTTCGTGCCCGATCCATTCTCTGCGGTGCCGGGAGTTCGGCTATACCGGACCGGTGACCTCGCGCGATGGCGTGAAGACGGCACCGTCGAGTATCTCGGCCGCAGCGACGATCAGGTAAAGATCAACGGTTTCCGGATCGAGCTTGGAGAAATCCAGAGCTCGCTGCTTCGCCACAAGGAGATCGAACAGGCGGCAGTGGTGGCGCTGCCGGGCGCGGCTGGAAGCCAGCTCGCTGCCTATGTCGCGCCGAAGGCGGCAAAGGACGCGTCGGGAGCCGCTGCCGAAGCTCTGGCCGAAAGATTAACCTCGTTCTTGAAGGATATCCTGCCGGCCTACATGGTGCCGGCGAGGATCATGGTGCTGGAGCGGCTGCCGTTATTGTCGAGCGGCAAGGTTGACCGGCGCGCGTTGCCGGCGCCTGACACGGCTATTCGGAGCTTCGTTGCCCCGCAAGGGCCGTCCGAAACCGCGATGGCGCGGCTGTGGGCCGATATTCTCAAGGTGCCGCAGGTCGGCGTCACCGATAATTTCTTCGAGCTCGGCGGCAATTCGATTCTCAGTCTCAAGGTCGTTGCACGGGTGCGGCAGGACAAGACGTTCGGCATCGAGATCAAGCTGCGCGATCTCCTGCAGAAGCCGACGATCCGCGCGCTGCTCGCGAATACGGATAGTACGGCGTCTGCCGCCGCGCCGCCGCCTTCGGCGCTGCTGCCGCTGAATACTGTGGTTCGTGGTGCGCAGCCGGTTTTCTGCGTACATGGCGGTTTCGGCACCGTCTTCGACTACGGGCCGCTGGCGCGTCGTCTTGAAGGACGCCGGCAGGTGATCGGGCTGCAGTCCAGAATGCTGGTCGATCGGTCGCTCGAAGCAATGGCGGCGGACTATGCGAGCGAGATCAGGCAGGCACAGCCGCATGGTCCCTATAGTTTGGTCGGCTGGTCGCTCGGTGGTCTTCTTGTCACTCTTGTCGCCGCCGAACTGGAACGTTCTGGTGAACGCGTGGATTGCCTCGCTTTGGTCGACAGCTTCGTGCTGAAACAGCAAGGCGAATCGAAGCGGCACGAAGTGCACGTTCACTGGAGCGATGATCTCGCTGGATTGCTGTCGGCCGTTCTTCCGCAATCTGCGGCCCCTCGCATCAGTTCGCAGGTCGAAGCAGCCAAACGCGCTGACCTGCCGGAAACATCCGAGAGCATCCGGCATGTGGTCGAACAGGTAAGGGGGCAGGAAGCATCGACGGAAGACACACTGCTCGGTGTCGACGACCTGGTCGGCGCTTTTGTCGTCGGACGGCACCTGAAGAATCTGACGCAGAACGCAGCGCCACCGTGCCGTCTTGCGGCAAGGCCATCGTGCTGGTGGACATCCAGCCGACTGACACAGCGCGATCGGCTGGAAACGCAACTACCTGACGCTGTCGATCGCGGTGTCGTTGGCGACAATCATTTCACGATTCTCAGGGATGCGCGCCTGCTAGACGAGCTCTGCGGCCTGCTCGTGCCGGAAACGGCATCGACGACATCGCAGGACTCCGTTCCGGAACCTGCGGAGTGAACATTCGCATGAACCTTCATCCAGACATCGCTGCGCTGCTTGAGATGGTCCAGGCCGGCACCGAAAGCGGTGCACGCATTCCGTTTCCGCAACTGACGGCCGTGCAGGCGCGGGCCGATTTCGACGCATCTTCGCCGCTGCTTGATGTCGATCCACCAGCGCTTGGCTACGAGCGTCAGCTCTCGCTGCCGACGCGTGATGGCGCGACGATCGAGGCGCGGCTTTACGCGAAGGAGGAGCCAAACAATCGCAATCCAGCGCCGGTTCTTCTCTATATGCATGGCGGCGGCTTTGTCGTCGGAAGCCTCGATTCACATCAGCCCTTGTGCCGCGGGCTCGTCGAAGATAGCGGTGCGGCCGTACTGTCGATCGGCTATCGGCTTGCGCCGGAATACAAGTTTCCGACCGCCTTCGAGGATGCCGTCGATGCGCTGGCCTGGATCGGTCGCGATGGGCTCGCGGCGGGAATGGATGCCGGCCGCGTCGCGGTAGGCGGGGATAGCGCCGGCGGCACGCTTGCCGCTGCGCTCGCCATCGAGGCCAGGGCGAACCGAAGCCTGCCGCTGCCTTTGCTTCAGGTTCTCGCCTATCCAGGCCTGAGCTCCCGGCAGACGTCCGATTCGTACGAACGATATGGTTCCGGCTATCTCCTGGAACGCAGCACCGTCGACTGGTTCTTCCAGCAATATCTCCGCGACGATAGCGACCGCGACGACTGGCGCTTTGCGCCGCTCGCCGCGAAAGATCTCGCAGGGCTGCCCCCCGCGCTCATCGTGCTCGCCGAATTTGATCCCCTGGTCGATGAGGGGCGCGACTACGCAGCAAAACTCCGCGCGGCCGGCGTTGCCGTCGATCTGCAGATCTATCCGGGCATGATCCATGAATTCCTGCGCATGGGAAATGTCGTGGCCGATGCGTTGCAGGCGCGGGCGGCGATCGGCCAGGGACTGGCCAAGGCTTTTCGTGCCGCGGGCGAAAAGGCGGCCTGATATGGAAATGCCATGCGAATGAAGGTATGTCGTGACTGTCACCCTCCGAGGCCTCGCTGCAAGGCGTTCTTGAGCCGGATTTCATGAGCACGTTTATTCCCGACTACAGGCTGTCTCGCCGCGCGCTTCTGAAGGCGGGCGCGGGTATCGGCGGCGCAGCGCTTGCCGGTGCTTTGCCGATGGCATTTGCGCAGACCGCTGGATCGCAATCGGGTCCCCGTGTTGCCGCGCTCGGCTGGGCCTGTGCGCAGACGGTATTGGCGCTCGGCGTCATGCCGCTGGTCGTTCCGGAGATCGAGCGCTACGGCAGGCTCGTCATCGAGCCGGCTGTCCCGTCAAGCGTTCAGGAAATCGGCCTTCGTTCGGAGCCAAATCTCGAACTGCTGCAGAGCTTGGCGCCTGACATCGTCATCATCGATCCCAGCATCACGGCCGCCATGCCCCGGCTCAAACTGATCGCGCCGGTCGAGGTCTTCACGATTTTCAAACCCGGCGGGCATCCCTTGGAGACAGCACGCCGTTCGACGATGAAACTGGCGCAGCGTCTCGGCGTGCAGGCCGCGTGCGAAGCCTATCTCGCGCGCTTCGATGTCGCCATGACAGGTTATCGCGAACAGCTTCGGGGCCGCGGCGGCAAGCCGCTCTATCTCGTCAGCGAAATCGCGCGTAACCGTGCGCTCGTGTTCGGTCCGAACAGCCTCTATCAGGAGGTGCTCAGCCAGTTCGGCTTGCAGAATGCCTGGACCGGGCAGAGTGGCCCGTGGGGGCACACCAGCGTCGGCCTTGAAGTGCTCGCCGCGGTACCCGACGCGCGACTCGTTCTGTTGAGCTCGCGCGTTGCCGATATCGAAGCACTGCTCAAGGCTAGCCCGGTGCTGCGGACGCTGCCGTTCCTACGGTCGGGACGGCTCACGGTCCTGGGCAATCAATTCTTCTATGGTGGTGTGCCGGCAGTCGAACGCTTCGCACGTCTGCTCGCCGAACGTTTGCCGCAGGAAAACAATGAGCAAGGTTGACGCGCTGCCTGTCCGGTCCGGGATCGAGATGCATCCGGCGGCGCTGATCGGCTTGCTGTTTGCGGCGGCTTTTGCGCTGACGTGGCGGCATCTGTCGGGACATCTGCCGGCCGGCGCATGGCTGCCGGTGCTGTGGCGGCCCGAGATCAACGATCCGCAGCAGATGCTCGTGCACTACACCGTTTTTCCACGCATCGCAGTAGCGCTGCTAGCTGGCGCGGCGCTTGGTCTGGCCGGCACCGTCTGTCAGCAGGTGCTGCGCAATCCGCTCGCTGAACCGAGCACCCTCGGTGTCTTGAACGGCGCCTATCTCGCGCTGGCCATAACAACGCTATGGGCACCATCGCTGCTTGCCCTCGGCCGCGAATGGATTGCGTTGGCCGGCGGGTTCGCTGCCTTTCTGTGCGTGTTTGGACTTACCTGGAAGCGCGCACTGTCGCCGGTCGTGTTGGTCCTGGCCGGATTGATCGTCAGTTACTACTGCGCTGTGACGACCCAGGCGCTGGTGTTGCTCAACCACGAATACCTGATCGGTCTGTTCATCTGGGGCGCCGGTTTCCTCAATCAGCAGGACTGGAACAACGTGACGTTCCTGGCGCCGCGATTGCTCATTTCCTTCGTGCTGATCGCGGCGATGGTCCGCCCGCTGACCTTGCTCGGCTTCGATGACGAGACCGCGCGCAATCTCGGCCTCGGATTGACGAGAGCGCGGGTCTGCGCGCTGGCCATCGCCATCGCGCTCAGCGCTTCGGTTGTCAGCGTGGTCGGCGTCATGGGCTTTGTGGGGCTTGCCGCGCCGGCCATCGTCATGCTGTCAGGAGCGCGCCGGTTTCGTGACCGGCTGATCTGGGCGCCACTTTGCGGCGCGCTGCTGCTGTGGCTGACGGACCAGCTTGTGCTGCTGATCCCGCCCGGCTATCGCGAAATGCCGGCTGGCGCGGTGACAGCCCTGATCGGTGCGCCGATGTTGCTTGTGTTGCTGCCGCGGCTACGCGCCACTGTGCTGGTGGGAAACCTCACGCCATCCGTTCCACCACGTCTCGATCATCCGTGGCGGGTGGTTCTGTTCGCGCTCGCCTTGCTGCTGTTAGTCGTCTGGATCGCGCTTGCGGTCGGGGTCGGCTCCGAGGGCTGGCGCTGGAGCGGCCTTGCCGGCATCCAGGAATTTTGGCCATGGCGCTGGCCGCGCGTGGTATCGGCGCTGGCGGCAGGCGCAACGCTCGCCGTTGCCGGCACGCTGCTGCAGCGCATGACCGGAAATCCGATGGCCGCGCCTGAGGTGATGGGCATCAGCTATGGCGCCGCGATGGGCGTGATCGTTCTGCTCTATCTCTTTCCCGCTCACACGCGGTTGGCGCAGATTGCGGCGGGCGGGATCGGCGCCTTCATCGTGCTGGCGCTGGTACTACTATTCAGCCGGCGGTCGGAATTCAGCCCGGAGCGTGTGCTGCTGGCCGGCGTCGCCATGAGCGCGGCGTTCGGCGCGATCATAGCCATGGCTTTGGCAACCGGCGATCCGCGCGTCGGCATGCTGTTGTCACTGCTTACGGGATCGCTGTATCAGATCGGTCCGGCCGAAGCCTTGGTCCTTGCCGCCGCGGCGCTGATTCTGCTGGTCATGGTGCCGATGCTGTCACGCTGGCTCGACATTCTGCCGCTCGGCCCGGCGGCGTCGCGCTCGGTGGGCATTTCGCTGGCGAGAAGCCGAATCATTATCATGCTGCTCACGGCTTTGCTGACAGCGACGGCGACGCTGATGGTAGGGCTGCTGAGCCTGGTCGGATTCATCGCGCCGCATATGGCGCGGATGATGGGCGCGCAACGCGCGCTTCATCAGGCAGCGCTGGCCGCGCTGATCGGCGCTATCCTGATGGTGTTTGCGGATTGGGCCGGTCGCATGGTGATATTTCCGTTCCAGATGCCGGCCGGCATTTTCGCGATGATGCTCGCGGGGCCTTATCTTATCTGGCTATTGCGCCCGCAGCGCGGATGACGTCACGCGGGAAATGCGACTGAGTTACGTGCTCACCGCGCGAAGCTGATGAGATGGCCGTGATCCGGCGACGGCATCACGCCCATCGGAATGCCGTAGATGGTTTCGAGCTCGGCCGGCGTCATGATCTTGTCCGGGGTGCCGCGGGCAATCAGCTTGCCGGAATGCAAGGCGATGATCTCGTCGCAGAAGCGCGCCGCCATATTGACGTCATGGAGCACGACGACCACGCCGAGATTGCGCTCGCGGGCGAGCTGCTTCACAAGCGATAGAACTTCGATCTGATGGGCGATGTCGAGCGCCGAGGTCGGCTCGTCGAGCAGCAGGCATTCGGCGTCCTGCGCAACCAGCATGGCGATCCAGACCCGCTGACGCTCGCCGCCCGACAATGTATCGACCAGCCGATCCGCAAACGGCTCGATGTGGGTCAGCGCCATGGCCTCCGCGACCTTGTCGCGGTCGCTGTCGCCAAACCGGCCGAGCGCGCCATGCCAGGGATAGCGGCCGAGCGCAACCAGCTCCTTGACCAGCATGCCGGCGGCGGGCGGCGTCTGCTGCGGGAGATAGGCGACCTTGCGGGCGTATTCCCGATCGCTCCATTCGCGCAACCCGCGCCCTTCGAAGCGGATCGTGCCGGACGAGCTTGGCTGCTGGCGCGCCAGCAATTTCAGCAAGGTCGATTTGCCGGAGCCATTGTGCCCGATCAGGCCGACGACGCTGCGCGACGGAAGGGAGAGCGTGAGCGGTTCGAGCAGCGCGCGCCCGGCCACGGCGAAGCCGGCCCGGTCCAGTTCGAACAAGGGTTCCGGCGCATCGGGCGCGGCTTGCGCGATTTCGGTTGGCCGTACTACGTGCATGAAAATATGCCAGCGATGCCGTGCGAGGCGAGCGCCGTCTCGCCGCTCTGCGCGTGTCGGGATCTCATGGCTGGCGCAAGCTCCAATACGCGACCGCCAGATGCTGCTCGCGGGAGAGCTTTCGCTCGTCGCGCAGATGGTTTCGCAGCGCCTTCAGCGCCTGTGCTTCGCACGCGACCCATGCAAAGAGGTCGCGATGGTCAGGCCATCGCACCGCCTTGACGGCATCGACCAATAGCTGCGTGGTCCCGGCCGGACGGTCGCCACGATGAAGCCAGCGGATCGATACGCCGGCGGGCGCGGCCAGCGGAACCTCCTCGAGGTGGTCGGCGACTTCGATGAAGACTTCACCCGTTGCCGTTGCCGGCAGCGTCTCGAGAATTCGGGCGATGGCGGGCAGGGCGGTTTCATCGCCCGCCAGCAACAGCCAGCGCGCGGGGCGAATGCTTCGCCCGAGCGGGCCGGCCATGCCGCAAATGGCGCCGCCTTGCGCGTTGACCGCGAATGCCGAGCCGGGACCGGCCTGATCATGGACCACGAAATCGATGTCGATCTCGCAGGCCTGCGGATCGATGCGGCGGATCGTGTAGTAGCGGGTGACAGGTCTGCGGTCGGGTTCCGGCCACAGGATACGCCCGTCCGGCGCAGGCCACGGCCATTCGGGCTTTGCGAGGCCTTCGGGCGGGAAATACAGGCGGACATGCAGGTCGTCATCGTTCACGAAACGCGCGATGTCATCGCCGGTGAACGTCAGACGGCGCATGCGCGGCGTCAGGTCAATCGCTGCCTTCAGCCGAACTTCGCGGAAGTTCGCCAACGTGCCGCCATTCGATTCATGGCCGGACCAGACGATGGTCGGTGCTTCGTCGCCAGCGAACTCGATCACGTGTGAGGCAACGACCGAGCGCAGCATTTCGAGGTTGCCTTTGTCGTTGGCTTCGACGCGAATCTTCAGCGCCGCTGCCTCGACGGCAAGCGAGCTGGTTCCAAACGGCAGTTTCGCCACCATGAGACCGTCCCGGTCCTCAAAGGCGATGTCATGCTCGGCCAGATGATCGATCATCCGCGCAGCGAGGCCGGCGGCATCGGGAAGCGCGATGCGGGTTTCGGAGATAAGCGAATCCAAAGTCATTCTCCAGTCGGGCCTGTCCGATGCTGGCCTGCAAGCGCTTCGATTTTTCGGATATCGCGGCCCGACACAGCGGCTGGATCCAAGTCCTACTCGCTCATTGGCTGCAATGCAAAGGCGGTACTAGTCTCATTTTATTAAAGGCATTGCCGATCACAAATTAGAATCCATCGAAAAAGGCTGAAAAATAAGCTCTGGAATAGTGATGCTGCCATCATGTATTCGCATCACACCGGCAAGGCTGTTCGTATCGCGACGGGCCGTGTAGGTTCGCTTTCTGCTCTACTCCAGCGCGCGGCACTCATGATGAATCCACGAAGCGGCCTGACGGCGCAGATCCTGCATCTCCTGCGGCCATACTGGCCTATCGTGCTCGGCGGCATCGTGCTCGGCGTGGTCGGTGGCGCCAGCGTTGCGGGGTTGCTTGCGGTCGTCAACCGCGGGCTCTATGCCACGCAAGGCGACGTCGCAACCCTGCTCTTCGCATTTGCCGGCCTGTGTCTGTTGATCCTGATCGGCTCCATCGGCGCCGATATCAGTGCCAACTATGTTGGACAGCGGATCATTGCCGAGCTTCGCAAGTCGCTTGCTGCGAAAATCCTGGCGGCCCCGATCGACCAGCTCGAAATCTATCGAACGCATCGCCTGATTCCTGTTCTCACGCAGGATGTCGATACGATCAGCGATTTCGCGTTCTTCTTCTCTTCCTTCTTCGTGTCCCTCATCATCACACTCGGCTGCATGGTCTATCTGGCGGTGCTGTCGTGGCCGCTGTTTCTGATCACCGGTCTGGTCATCGTCCTCGGTTCACTCGCGCATGCATTTGCGCGGACACGGGGCGTTCAGGGTTTCAACGCTGCCCGCTATTCGGAGGACGAGCTGCAGAAGCATTATCGCGCGATCGCCGAGGGTGCGAAGGAGCTGCGGCTTAATCGCACGCGCCGTCAGCGCGTCTATGTCGATCAACTTCAGCGTACCGTCGACCGGATCAGCGCGGTGCAGATCAAATCGATCAACCTGTTCGTGACGGCGCGCGCACTCGGCACGATGCTGTTCTTCGTCGTGATCGGCGTGGCGCTGACGTTGCGGCCGTTCCTCTGGCCCGACAGCCCGGCCGCCGTCTCCAGCGGCTTCGTCCTGGTGCTGCTCTATATGCGGGGGCCTATCGATCAGGTCATCGGCATCCTGCCATCCCTGGGGCGCGCGCAAGTAGCGATGCGGCGCATCGCCGATCTTTCGGAGCAGTTCTCGACGCCCGAGCAGGACTTGCTGGCCGCATCATCAACCGCATCGCATGGATCGGGCAAGATCGAATCGATCGAGCTCCGCGGCGTGTCGTATGGCTTCCGCGCGGTGCCGGGCAGCGAGCCATTCGTTCTCGGGCCGATTGACCTGCATGTCCGCCGCGGAGACATCGTTTTCATTGTCGGTGAAAACGGCAGCGGCAAGACTACGCTGATCAAGCTGCTGCTTGGCCTCTACGCACCGCAGAGCGGCACGCTGCTGCGCGATGGCCGGCCCGTCGTGACCGAAACGCGCGATGATTACCGGCAACTCTTCACCACCATCTTTTCCGACTATTACCTGTTTGAGGATCTCCTGCAGGGAGCCGGAATGGTGCCTGAGGTAGCAGAGCGCTACCTGAAGCGATTGGAGGTCGCCCACAAGGTTTCGGTCGAGAACGGCGTGTTTACGACCACGGACCTCTCGACCGGTCAGCGCAAGCGGCTGGCGCTGATGAATGCGTGGCTGGAGGAGAGGCCGGTCCTCGTATTCGACGAGTGGGCCGCAGATCAGGATCCCGCCTTCCGTCACATCTTCTACACGGAACTGCTGCCCGACTTAAAGCGCATGGGCAAGACGATGATCGTGATCTCGCACGATGACCGCTACTTCGGCGTGGCGGATCATCTTGTGCGACTTCGTCATGGCAAGATCGTCGCAGACGAGGCGACGGTGCATGACGTCATCAAGTCGTCATCGGTTCCAACCGGCGCGTCTCTTTAGAGCTATTTTATTCTCGGCCGAAATTTGAATCGAAGTTCAGGCTCTTTCGAGCAGTATGTCGTCGAGAGCATATGATGCCTGTCGCGACGCGGTCCTGTCAGATTTGTAAGGAATCTAAACTGCGTGTGTTGGCATTCCTTGTCATCCTGCGCGGGAGTGCTTTAGATCGCTAGCGCGAGTGAAGATCGCGTTCTGTTTTGAGCAATGACGTTTGCGATGCGAGGGCCGGATGAACAAAGCTTCGAGCTCCGCGATCGGACCCCGCGCATTTCCGATCGGACCGCATGCTGCGATGACGGTTGTCCAGGACGGCGGAGGAGACCTTCGCGTTGCCGCAGGCGCCACGACTGTAATGAGTCTGCGCCTCGACGAGCCGCTGGATCGCCTGAAACTATCCGATATCCCCGACGATCTGAATCTCGCGATACGTGCCGTGTCGGCGGCAGCGGAAGCCATGTTCGGTTGGCGGCCGAGCCTTGATCGGCTTGTGCTGGACTTGGGCAGCGGAGAATCACTTGCGCGCGAGCTGATGAACCATGGCCTCGCGGTCATGGTGGGAACGGAGCTTGTGCTGCTGCCTGAACTGGTGATGCAACGCCGGGATAATTGGCTGGTCCATGCCGAGCGGCCGCCGATGCCGCAACTGCACGTGATGACAGACGGCAAACGTCACCCGCGTCGCTCGCCCAAGCCTGTGGGAAAAGTGTACGCCCGCTTCATTCCCTGGCTCGCCGAGGTGATCTCCTTCCGCGTCGCAGATCTCGACAAAGACCTGCACCTCTTGCATCGCTGGATGAACGATCCCCGCGTCGATGCGTTCTGGAACGAGGCGGGCGATCTCGAAAAGCATCGGCGCTATCTGTCCGGCATTCTGGCGGACCCGCATATGCTGCCGCTGATCGGCTGCTTCGATGACGAGCCGTTCGGCTATTTCGAGCTCTATTGGGCCAAGGAAAATCGCATCGCACCATTCTACGATGCCGACGACTACGACCGCGGCTGGCATGTCGTCGTCGGCGAGGATGCCTATCGCGGGCGCCGCTACATCAGCGCCTGGCTGCCGTCGCTGATGCACTACATGTTCCTGGACGATTGCCGGACGCAGCGCATCGTTGGCGAGCCGGCGGCGGCGCATTCGCAGCAGCTCCGCAATCTGGAAGTGTCGGGCTTCGCAAGAATCAAGAACTTCGATTTTCCGCACAAACGGGCCACCCTCGTCATGCTGCTGCGCGAGCGCTTCTTTGGCGACCGGCTTTGGCTGCCGGCAGCCCCAGGCTCGGCGGCCAAGTCCTAACGCCCGAACGGAGCGCAGCTTCATGTCTCACCAGCTTGCGATCGAGCACGACGTCATCGGCGTCGGATTTGGGCCTTCCAATCTTGCGCTTGCGATCGCGTTGGACGAATGCACCAGAAGGTCGCGTCTGAAATGCGCGCCGTTGTTCGTGGAAAAGCAGCCGCATTTCACCTGGCACGGCGGCATGCTTCTGCCGGGCAGCGACATGCAGATCTCGTTTCTCAAGGACCTCGTTTCGCTGCGCGACCCGACCAGCCCGTTCACCTTTGTGAACTATCTGCACAAACGTGGCCGCTTGCTTGATTTCATCAACTGTCGGACGTTCTATCCGAGCCGGCTTGAGTTCAATGATTATCTCCGATGGGTTGCCGGCCAGTTCAAATCTCAGGCGGCGTATGGCGAAACCATTGTCGCCGTCGAGCCGGTGACGGCCGGGCAGACTGTGACGTCCTTGCGGGTGCATTCGCGGACGCTTGCCGGCGGTGAAACTGTGCGGCTTGCAAGGAATTTGGTGGTCGCTGTGGGAGGGCAGCCCTATGTCCCCCAGATGTTTGCGGCGATCGCCAGCGATCCCAGATTGTTCCACTCCAGCCGCTATCTGGACGCGGTCGAGTGCGCCGGCCTGGATGGCAGGGCAGCGCGGGTGGCCGTGGTCGGTGGAGGACAAAGTGCAACTGAAGTGACGGTTGATCTCCACAGCCGCTTTCCGGATGTGTGCATCGATCTGATCTTTCGCGGCCACGCCTTGAAGCCATCCGACAGCAGCCCGTTCGTCAACGAGATTTTCAATCCCGATTACACCGACTTCATCTATGCGCAGCCCTCCGAACGGCGGGATGCGATCGTTCGCAACTTCCGGAATACGAATTATGCGGTGGTCGATTCCGATCTGCTCGATCAACTGTATCGATTGCTCTACCAGCAGCGCGTTGGCGGCGAGCCGAGGGTCACGTTGTATCCACGAAGCGAGATAACGGGCGTGGGCGTGGGGGCGGACGGGATCGAGATCAGCCTGGTCGACAAGTTCGGAGGTGAAAATCGCCGATCGACCTATGATGCCGTCGTCCTGGCCACCGGATACGACAGGGAGACACCGCACGCATTTCTGGAGCCGATCCAGCGTTACATTCGTGATAGCGTGCTGGATCGCAACTATCGGCTCGTCACCAGCCCGGCATTTCGGCCGCAGATCCATCTCCAGGGCTACTCGGAAGCTTCGCACGGCCTCAGCGATACGTTGCTCTCCGTCCTTGCCGCGCGTTCGCAGGAGATCGCGGAATCGCTGCTCTCGACCATCTCGCGCCGCGAGCTGATCGCGTAAGCCGTCAGACGGCCGACGCAATCAGCCGCCATTGCCCGGCAGGTCCAAGTGCGTCCGGCACCGAAAGCACGGCAGGCGAGGGCCCTGCATCGATGACCACAATATTCGGAGGTATTGTGAATCCGAGGCCGGCGGCTTTGAGCAGGGCCTCTTTGAGGGTCCAATAGCGAAGAAAGAGACGAGATCGCAGTGCTGCAGGAGCGCTCCAAAGGACCTTCCGTTCTTCTTCCGCCAGGGCGATTTCGCTGATGGAAGCCATGTCATCGACTTCTCGCAGCGGTTCGATATCGACTCCGATCGACATGCGGGCCGCTGCAACGGCTACGGCGCCTCGCGCATGGCTCAGGCTGAAGTCGAAATCCGCAGGTCCAGCAACGAGCGCCGGCTTGCCGTGGGCCGACGGTTCAAATCGCAGGGTCTTGGCGGGTACATCTATGAGTCTCCCAAGCAGCATGCGCGCGCCGGCATGCGCGGCCAGATAGCTCATGCGGTCCTCAAGGTGGCGGAACCGCACCAGACGTTCGGTCTCTTCGGCGTCGAGCATTTGCGCGGCTTGTTCGATACTGGGTGCATCGGCGGTGCCGCCAGCGACATCTTGCAACGCAGATACCTTCGCAAGCCAGAGAGCGATCTCTCCTTGTTTCAGCGGCTCGATTGGACGCGCGAAGCCCGCAGCGGGCATGCACCGCACGTGAAGCCGCTCCTGCGCAGCCGTGCACTTGACGGCTATCGACCAAGCGAGGAAGGCGCTTGCAGTATTGGTCGAAAGCGCTACGGCGAACGGTTGGTGTGCAGCCCTTCGGAAGTTCGTCATGTCTGTTGGCTGGGACATGGGCGCAAGCGTATGCAACTTTCGAGTGTGTTTGTGCACCGTGCGGACCCGATGTTACTTAGAATCCATCTAACCGTGAGCAATCGTAACCATGTGTGGTTGCGACAAACACTGGTTGTGCTGATAGATTCATTCTTAAGCGCTTCGGCGCCATTTGCAGACTCAAACGTAGAACTGACCATGAGAAAATCCGCCACTGTCGAGCAGCCCACGGACGGCTATTTGCCAGAGCGGATTGCAACCATACTGGTTCGCAGCCAGCATGCAGGTCTCGTCAGCAAGGAGTTGGCCACGCGCATCGACTACCTGCTCGAGATTGCATCGCTTCATACCAGAAACGAGCTTCTGGGGCTGCCGGGTTTGGGCCGCCTGGGTGTCCATCGGGTTGAAAGGTGGATGACGTTTCATGGCCGGCGCCTTCGCCGCAACGACGAGAGCCTCGACAGCGTGATCTGTCGATTTGGCTTCCGACAGGCATGTCTCGAAGAGAGAGTTGGCCGGGGTAGACCTGTATCGGTGATATCGCCGGAGGAAAGAGACAAGGTCCTGCGCGGGCTCGGTTCATACGATATGCGCGCCTGACAGCCCTCCGGAGCGGCGTTGGTGTCAGTCGTGCTCATAAACACCAATCCGCAGAGCTGCGACGCGGAGCGCGTCCGACATTGCCAAACGTCATCCTGTCACGGCGTCGATGGAAACGGCGCGATTGATCCAAAGCCGATGTTGCAATGTGCAGGCGTTTACTGGTCTGCTGCCGGCCGCTATGGTCGGGCATGTCTCCAGCCCGCTCCGTACTACTGGACCTCGACGGAACGCTAATTGATTCGCAGCCTGGCATTTTCGCAAGCTGCTCAGCCGCACTGCGAGCGCTCGGACATGATCCAGGCGAAGCGCAGGACATAAAGCGCGCCATCGGGCGCCGCTCGAGGACATGTTGCAGGCTTTGCTGCAGGCACGCGGAGACGACCGGATCGGTGAAGCTGTGGCAGCCTATCGCGAGCACTATGGCCAAAGCGGTCTGCTCGGAAGCAAGCCTTACGATGGAATCAGCGGCGCGCTGCAGGACATGCAGCGAGCTGGATTGCGGATCTACTTGGCTACGTCCAAGCGTGAAGTCTTTGCCCGGCGCATTTTGCAGAACCTGAAACTGGCAACATACTTCGACGGCATCTACGGCTCAGTGCCAGGCGGTGAGCTGGATCATAAGCCTGAGTTGCTCGCCCATATCCTGTCGGAACAGGATATCGATGCTTCGCACAGTCTTATGGTCGGGGATCGACGGTATGACATTGTCGGGGCCCACGCGGTCAAGATGCGCGGTCTAGGCGTGCTTTGGGGATATGGTAGCCGAGATGAGCTCGAAGCGGCTGGCGCAGATCAATTAGTGGAACGGACGACTGATCTCGCTCGCATGGTTCTATCAATGTTGAACGAATAGGCTCCAACTTGCTCAAACGGAACGGAGGTCGTTTCGGCGCTTCAGCTTTCAGCGACCAGCCAGCGAACCGTCAGCTGTCAGAACGTCTCGGTGATCTTGCTCAGGCGAGGCGGACGATCCGGGTCAAATCCGCAGGCGCGCGCCGTCTGCTCGATCATCCGATAGGCCGGAATGAGCATGGTGATGGGGTCGGTGACGGGGTCATCCTCGGAAAGCCAGGGCAGCGACCCCAGCGGTCCGCCGCAGAGATGCAGCGCGATCTTTTGCTCGCGCAATTCTTCTGCCAGCGCGTCCACCGTGGCCGCCGTTTCATCCATCAGGCGCATCATGACAACCGGCGTGCGCGACGATAGCGCAGCACGCGGTCCATGCTGCAGCTCGGCGGCGCTCAGACCAATGGAAGGCAGGCGCAAAATTTCCGAAAGTTTGAGCGCGATCTCGCGCGCCGAGCCGAGGCCCAGGCCCCGAGCCGCCACAAACACAGCCGACGCCTTGGCGAGATCATCGGCGATCTCGGACCAGTCGAGCGCCAGCGCGCGGTGCAGGCGCTCGGGTAGCCTGTCGAGGGCTGACCGCAGCAAACGATCTTCCGCGAGCTCGGCAACAAGTCCGGCGCCAGCAGCCATCGAGCCGATCACGGTCTTCGTCGCCGCGACGGAATGCTCTTGGCCTGCTTCGATCGGCACGACGAACTCCGCTTCGTCAGCCACCGGCGACGCCGTCGCATTGACGATGGCGATGGTGCGGGCGCCCGCGGCGCGCGCCGACCTGGTCGCCGCGACGAGGTCAGGGCTGCGTCCGGATTGCGAGATCACGATGAATAGCGCATGGCGCAGCATCAAGGGCGTGCGAAATGCCGTGATCACCGAAGGAGCGCTGGCTGAAACGGGAAGGCGAAGACGCGTCTCGACAAGGTATCTCAAGTAAACCCCGGCATGCCCAGAGCTCCCCCGGCCGCACAGGACGCACAGGGGAGCGGAGCCAATCCCAATTCGCTGTGCGATGTCGCGCGTGGCGGGGCGGTTACCAACAATCTTGGCGACAACATCCGGGCTTTCCCCGACTTCGCTCGCCATCGCGGATGTCGTCACGATTCAACTGCTCCACCTTGCTTGCGTGCCGCCGTTCCCTTGGGCGGCCAGTGACGATCTTTGGCGAGCTCAGCAAACACGCGCCGAAGGTTGCCGTCACAGTTTTTCAGAACGGTCTCGGCGTCAGCCCTGCCGACGCCCAGCGCCAGAAGGCTTGCCGTCTTGATGTCTCCTTCGGCCTGCTCAAGTGAGCATGCCGCGTGCGACGGATCACAGTGCGCGATTTGCGCCACCATGGCCTCGGCGCGTCGCTTCAGTTTGGCATTGGTCGGCTGCATGTTCACCATCATGCCGCGATATACCCGGCCAAGGCGCAACATGATCCCTGAGGAGATCAGGTTGAGCACAACCTTCTGCGCGGTGCCCGCCTTCATCCGCGTGGAGCCGGCGATCAGCTCGCGGCCGGTCTCGATCAAGATCGGAAACTTTGCCGATGCCAGCAGTGCGGTGCCGGGATTGTTGGCGACACCAATCGTCACTGCACCGAAAGCCCCTGCCTGCTGCAGCGCTGCGACCGTGAATGGCGTTGTCCCGCTGGCGGCTACGGCGATCACCACGTCGTGCGGTGTGAGCTGCGCGGCATTGATCTGCATGACCGCATCGTCGACATCATCCTCCGCGCCCTCGATGCTGGTGACGAACGCGCTGTCTCCGCCGGCGACGATGAAGCGGACGCGCTCTTTGGGCCAGGCGAAGGTCGGCGTCAGCTCGGCGCCGTCCTGGACCGCCACCCGGCCCGAGGTGCCGGCGCCGATATACACAATGCGTCCGCGATCGCCCAGCGCTGCCTTGGCCGCTTCGGTCGCCGCAGTGATGGCAGGAAGGGCATGGCCGATGGCTGCGACCGCCGCAAGCTGGCCCTCCCACATCGCTTCCATCGCCGACGTCAGCGACCATGCATCAAGGTCGGCGAAACGGGCGTCGACTTCTTCGGTGGCCATATAGTTGATCCAAGCACCATCAAACGCGGAACTTTGAAGCCTGTTCATGGTCGGTTTCTCTTTTGGGCAGGTCAAGCCGCCCTCGCGCCACAAGTAACGCCCCGGCCGCCGCGTCGGCGTCAGGGCGTCTCAGGCGGGCGCGCAGGTCGGGCGTCAACCAGGGGGTAAGAGCATCCGCGAGCCCGCCCACGAGCGAGAGCCGGTCAATTCCTCTCGCCAGGAACACATCGAGCAGATCGCCAATCGCATCGGCCGCGCGTTCGACAATGCGACGGCCGACCGGATCGCCCTGATTGGCGTGCCGCATCACGATCGGCGCGAACGCAGCATAATCGGTGGCCCTGGCTTCTTCAGACCAGGCCACCGCCTGATAGGGATCATGATCGAATGCACCCAGCACCTCCGAAAGCAACGGCGTCAGCTCGCCGCGGCGATCCGCGGCGCGCAGCGCCAGTCGAACGACCTGTAGGCCGATGTCGGCGCCGCTGCCTTCGTCCGACACGGGAAAGCCGTATCCGGCGAGACGGATTTCGCGGCCGTCGATCAGGCCGACCCCCACCGAGCCGGTGCCGGCGACCACGATGGCGCCGTCCGCGCCGCTATGGGCGCCAAGACAGGCCGCCAGGCCGTCGCTGATGAAGATCACGGACGCAAAGGGATGCGCGATCTTGTTGAGCGCCTCCTCTGCGCCCCGGCGGCCAATACCGGCAAGGCCAATTCCGGCGTGCATCCGCGCGAAGTCCTCGCGCGTCAGTCCGGCCTGTGCGGCTGCCGCTTCGGTAGCCTCCATGATGGACCGCCAGGCCTTCTCGAAGCCAATCCGCGTCGTGGCAGGCCCCGAGCTCGCTTCACCGAGTACCCTGCCGTTTTCGTCCTCGATCCGGGCGCGGCAGCGGGTTCCGCCGCCATCAATGCCGAGATACGTGGTACCTTTTGTTGCCATGGAAAGTTAACGCGACGGTGTCGCTCCGGGTCCTTACAAGGCCCCTTAGTGTACATATGAGGTCTTGTATGGGATTCGCGTCACGAGTCCGTGACTGCCATTCTCGGATCGATACTGATGGGCTCCGCTGGTTCGTCCTCTCCCATGATTGCCGAGCAGCAGATCTTTGATATTGCCGCGCAGCAAATCTTTGATGGTGCCGACATGCGCGGGCCGGGGTCGGTCAGGATCTCGCAGGGGCGGATTGACAGCATCACCTTTGGCGAGGCGGAGGCGCGCGCCTCGATCCACCTTCCCGAAAACGCGATCCTTGCACCCGGGTTCATCGACATCCAGGTCAACGGCGGCGGGGGCGTTCTTCTCAACGACCAGCCAACGGAGGCTGGCGTTCGACGCATCGTTGAGGCGCACCGCAAGGAGGGGACTACGGGCTGCTTGCCGACCCTCATCACCGACCGCAGCGAGATCATCGAGCGATTGGCTGGCGTCGCCCAGGCTTGTCTGAAGATTCCCGGCGTGCTCGGCTTTCATCTGGAAGGACCGGCCCTCAACAGATCTCGCAAGGGCATTCATCCGGAAGCCGAGATACGCGTGCCAGATCGGCGCGATCTCGCCGCGATCAAAACTTTTGGAGGCTGCGGCCGCTCCATTGTGACGCTGGCCCCGGAATGCGTTCCCGCGTCAATGATCGATGAATTGATCGAGGCTGGATTGCGTATCGCGGCCGGCCACAGCGACGCCACTGCGGCCGAAATCGGGCAGGCGGTCGATCGCGGTATCTCGGGGGTGACTCATCTGTTCAATGCCATGTCGCAGTTGAACGCAAGGGAGCCAGGCCTGGTGGGCGCCGCGCTTGACGATGACCGGCTGTTTGCGGGGATCATCTGCGATGGCATTCACGTTGATCGCATCGGTTTGCGTGTTGCCTTCCGCTGCAAGGGACGCGATCGATTGATGCTGGTCACCGATGCCATGCCATTGGCTGGCACGAACGACCGGCAATTCATGCTGCAAGGAAGGCGGATCACGTTGCACGAAAATCGCCTGACTGGCCCCGATGGCACACTCGCGGGCGCTCACCTCACCATGATCCAGGCGGTGCGCAACGCTGTTGCGCTGCTCGGGATTTCGCTTGACGATGCCCTCATCATGGCCTCTCGGACTCCAGCGGCATTTCTGGGCCTTGAGTCCGAGCTTGGACGGATCGCGCCCGGATACCGCGCGGACCTTGTCGCCTTCACCCCGAACTTTGAAATCGCCGGCACATGGATAGGTGGTGTCGGTTCGGTGGGCGAGGCTTCTTAGCGAGATTAGATGCGCAACCATCCCATCATCGTGCAAAAATATGGCGGCGCCTGTCTTGAGACGCCGGCGAAAATTCGCGCGGTTGCGCGCAGTCTCGCCGACCTGCATGGCCGCGGTCATCGTGTCGTGGCGATCGTCTCCGCCATGGGCAAGACCACCGACCAATTGATCCAGATGGCTTATCAGGTAAGCCCCGCTCCCAATCGCCGTGAACTCGACATGCTGCTAACGACCGGTGAGCGCATCAGCATGTCCCTGATGAGCATGGCGCTTTCCGATCTCGGCGTGCCCGCGATCAGCTTCACTGGCAGCCAGGCCGGCGTGATGACCGATGATTCCCATTCCTCCGCTCGCATCCTGGATGTACGCCCCATTCGCGTGCATGAGGAACTTGAGCGTGGGCGCGTTGTAGTGCTGGCAGGATTTCAGGGCGTGAACCCGGCGACGAGGGAAATCACCACACTCGGCCGCGGCGGCAGCGACACCACGGCCGTTGCGATGGCCGCGGCGCTGAAAGCCCAGCGCTGTGAAATCATCAAAGAGGTCGACGGAATTTGTTCGGCCGATCCGCGCATTGTGCCGGATGCAAAGCCGCTGAGGCGAGTGGACTTCGCATCCCTGTCGGAGATGTGCTTCTGGGGTGCAAAGGTCCTGCACTTTCGCAGCGTAGAGCTGGCGCAAAGTCAGGATGTGCCTCTGGTTCTCAAGCAGTGGGGTGGCGTTAAGCGCAGCACGCTAGTGCTGAAAGAGGTTGCAGGCATGGAAAACGGAAAGGTTCTGGCCGTCAACTCGATGGCTCGCATTGAGCACGTGGAAATCGATTCCAAAGATCTCAATGATGGGTTTGAGAAATTCGCGCAGCATCTCAGGGAAAACAGCCTGTCCTGGCCGCAGCTCCTGGCATCACACTTCACGGCAGGAAAAACCAGCATGACCGTGGCCTGTGATTCAGAGTGGCTCGATGCACTGTTGCGCACGCTGGAGCACGCCAAGGATATGCGCAAGCGGCGCGAGGCTTCAAGCTCGGTGAGTCTGACCTGCTTCGGCGGCGTTTCGTCGGAATTGCCGTTCCGGGCGTTGCAGGTTCTCGCACAGCAGGGGATTGTCCCCGACAAATACGTGTTGTCGCCGCATTCGGTCAGTCTGTTTGTCCCTGTGGAGAGCCGGGAGGCCGCGGTTAAGGCGTTGCATTCGCTTGTCCAGCAAACATAGCTTCGCGAAGCGGCAGGGATCGCTTCCGCTTACGTCCGCTTACGCTAAGCAAATGCGGAGTATTGTTTGGATCAGACCCAGACTACTTGGCCGCAGCCGCTGCGGTTTCGCCCGGTGGCACAATCCGGAACATGAAGGTCGAAACCTTTTCTCCGGGTTTGAACGGACCGGGAATCTGGTTGCTGACCGGATTCAAACTTTGGAGAAAAGCCGCGATCGCCATGGCGTCGTCCGCTGTGAGTTTCGCAAAAGCGTGCCAAGGCATGATCGGCGCTAGGATGCGGCCGTCCGGCCGTTCACCAACCTGTATCGCCTTCACGATCTGCTCTGGGGTCCAACTACCGATGCCGGTCTTTTTGTCGGGTGTGATGTTTGGGCCCACAAAGACACCTTCACCCGGGATCTCGAAGCCCACATCCGAGCCGCCGAGAAAGCGTGACATGTCGGGATTCCCGAAGAAGTATCCCGGCGTGTGGCAGTCGTTGCAGCCGCCGAGCGTGACGAGATATTTGCCGCGCGTGATCTGTGAGTCGTCAGCCGTGGCCGCGAACGCTGGAAGCGCGATAACTGACGCGGTCACGAATGCAAGACGAACTGAAATCCGCAACATGATTTGCCTCCCTGGCTTCGATTGGTTGGTCCCCCTCTGTAGTGACCGTTATGCCGAAGCTCGGATTATGCCGCATGGTTGGAGTTGGCGGCGGAGTCGCGGGCCTCCGACCATGCGGTGTTCGGCATAGGCTTGACTGGTTATTTGGAGCTCCTTTCGGTTATTCTCGGAAATTGAACTGCGGTGCGCATATTCCACTCAGCTTTGCGTCTTATGGTTTGCGGCCGATCACGGCGCCGTTCGCGGCGGGTGCGTCGAACCAGACCGTCTCGATGTTCCGGAAGCCGGCTTCCTCGAGCCACGCCGAATATTCGGCCGGTGTGTAGTTTCGCCCTTCCGTCTCGATCAGCATGTTGAGGCTCATCAGCGCGGCCGGCGCCGGCCCGGTCTTTTCGTAATTGACGAGAAGCTCGCTGATGACGACTGCGCCGCCGCTCGGCAAAGCCTCGAAGGACCGGCGCAGCAGGGCGCGGTTCTTCGCCTCGTCCCAATCGTGCAGGATCATCGACAGGAGATGCACGTCGTGATCCTCGGGAAGCTGCTCGAAGAAGTTGCCGCCGGCGGTCTCGATGCGGTCGGTCAAGCCGGCCTCCGTAATTTTTCCCGCGGCGATCGCGGCCACATGCGGCAGATCAAATACGGTCGCGCGCAGCTTCCCATATTGTTTGCAAAGCTCGATGTCGTACGCGCCCGATCCGCCGCCGATGTCCAGAAGGCGGCGGAAATCACTGAGATCCACGGCTTCGCCGAGCTTGCGCGCGGTCATCGTGGAGAGCGAATGCATCGCCTCCCAGAAGAGTGCCAGCATGGTCGGATCCTCGCCCTCGAACATCGAGGATTGCACTGCCGGGTCCCACGTGGTTGGTCGGTTCGTGCGCAGCGCTTCGGTAAGTCTGCCCCAGCCCGCGTAGAGCCGCTTGTCGGCCATCTGCACGAAGCCACCGAAGTAATACGGCTTCCCGCGCACGAGATAGGCTTCGCTTAAGGGCGTATTGCGATAACGGCCGTTCGTTTTCTCCAGAAGCCCGAGTGCAGCGCAGCCGGTCAACAGCATCTCGGCCGGGCGGGGATGCAGACCGAGCGCTTCCGCCAGCTCCGCAACAGTGGTGCCGGCGCCGCCTGCAAGGTGACTGAACAGGCCCTCCTCGTGTGCTGCAGCCAGGGTCTTGAAAGCCCAGAAGCCGGTCGCAAGGGCCATTAGCGGGACGGCGGAAGGAAGCTCCTGCGTGGTGACGATCGGTTGATCGGTCGCGCGCAGCCTTGTCTTGCCCGAGATCGAACCGGGCTGGCGGGCAAGCGTTGTCCTGTGCGCAGCAGCGCGCTGATGGTTGGGCATAGAGCTCTCCTCAGGTGTTGACGGTTAATTCGCAGCTCTTAAGCCGCGCAGTGGTCTTCAGCACAAATCCACGTAGTCGCACTCTCGACGAGTGATAGACGCGAATTTCCGCTTGAGGCATTTCGGCCTCCCGTTTCCAGCAATGCGCTCCTTCCCTTGGCGCTCCGCCGAGGCGTCGAAAAGCGTGGTGCCCATGGTTGTTTCCTCTTTGTGTCGCGCCGTGCGCCGCGTCCGTGGATACGAGAATGGTTCTGAGGCCCATCAAGATCAGCACGATTCCTCCAGTGATGCGCAGCGGTGTGTGCAAGGCGAGCGTCATCTGCGTCAACACGGTTCCGCTCACCACGGCCAGGCAACTGAACATGCCGTGGGCTGTTGCCGCACCCATGCCGCTCGCGACCCCAAACCAGCTTCCGAATGCCAGCGTCCGCTGCACGCACATCAAGCCAATCGGGCCGAATGGGATGGCGACGAACAAGCCCAGCGCGGCCGCCGGCAGCAAGTGCGCGATGAACGGCGTCATTTCCAGAACGGCTTGGCCGCTTCGGCCATGGCCTCTTGTCGCGTCTTGCCGATGTCCTTGAGATGGTGGTCATCGAGCTCCGCCAGGGCTTGCCGTTGCCGCGACCGCTCCGAACACTGAGCACACCAGTCCAGGAACCGTAATCCCCATCCAGGTCGACGATCGCTGGACGCCACGGCTCCGTTCGTGGCTCGCTTCAGAATCGTGAGTGAATCGACAACAATGGACATGCTGTCCTCCTGATACACAGAAGTTGCGCGGATATAGCGGCATGCGCGTCGCTAGCGTGTGAGTTCGTTCACCTCTCACGCTTTTTCGATCTGCACCTTTGCAGAGTTAGCTGCGGGAACGCGTCCGCCCTGGTCCGTCGACCTTTCAGCGGCCTGACACTAGAAAGCGGAGCGGTATGAAGGAAGGTCCAATTCACGCACGATCAATCAGTCCAATTCAGGCGCGCGCCGTCGCCTCTAGCAACGTTGGTCACGCCGCTTCGCGTCGCGGCACACGTCCATCGAAACATCTACGCAGCCGCCTCAGCCCTTCGGCAATCCGCGCCGTCTCGATCGCCCCATATCCCAGCATGATTCCGGCCTGAGGCTCTCCCTCCAGCGGGAAGGATTGAATGGCGACGCCGAGATCAAGGGCTCGCGATGCGATCGCATCGAGATGATCAGCCGACGCTCCTCGCGCGCAGGCGGTGATGTGCAGCCCGGTGCTCGATGGAACAAGGTCGAGGTAATCGCCAAAGTTCCTCTTGATTGACGCGGTCAGCAGCTGATGCCGTTCGCTATAGATGCGGCTCACCCTGCGAATGTGGCGCGCAAACGAACCCTCGCCGATGAACTGCGCCAGCGCGTTCTGCGCTATTGTGGCTGTATGCCAATCGGCGACAAACTTCGCCTTGCACGCCACCTCTCGCAACGCCGGCGGCACGACCATGAAGCCCAGCCGGAGAGCCGGCAGCAACGTCTTTGAGAAAGTGCCGACATATACGACGCGACCGGTCGTATCGAGGGTCTGCAGCGGCTCGAGCGGACGCCCGCCGAAGCGAAACTCGCTGTCATAGTCGTCCTCGATGACAACCGCATTGTTGCGCTCCGCCCAGGCAAGCAGCGCACGTCGACGCGACAGGCTCATGGCCACGCCGAGGGGAAACTGATGCGACGGCGTCACGTAGATGGCCCTGGCCCCGGACGGCAGCGCCTCCACGACGAGGCCCTCGCTGTCGACCGGCACACCGATCACGCGCGCGCCCAGCGCCTTGAACAAGTACTTTGGAGGCAAATAGCCCGGTTTCTCCACCGCAACGATATCGCCGGGCTCGAGAAGCACGCGAGCGACGATGTCGAGTGCCTGTTGGGCGCCATTGGTCACGATGACGTCGTCGGGCGATGCGGAAACGCTGCGTGAGATGCCGATGTGGCGGGCAATGGCCGCGCGCAGGTCCCAATTGCCCGCGGGATTCTCGTAGACGCCTGCGGCCATCTCGCGCGAGCGCAGCGCACGGGCTACGACCCGCCGCCAAGCTCGGTGTGGAAATAGCGAAGCGTCCGGAATCCCGGCTCTGAAGTCGAAATGCGCCGCGCGGAGAAAGAACGCCCGAACTGGTATCGTCTCCCAAACTCCACGCACGCGAATTGCGCGGGCTGTCGATCGCCTTGTTTTCGATGCTGGACGTTTTGCCTCGAATTGATGGCTGACGAACGTCCCGGCGCCCGTATGGGATGTCACGAATCCTTCCGCGAGAAGGCTTTCATACGCGACCGTCACCGTCGATCGTGCAACCGTCAGCGCGGCGGCCAGTTCCCGCGTGGATGACAGCCGCTCTCCAGGCCGGAGGCGCCCGTCCAGAATGGCCTGCCGGATCTGACGGTAGATCTCGCCACTGAGGTCACTTCGACCAACAAGACTGACGTGAAAAGCCACAATCCTGGTCCGTCTTTCCTTTGCAATGGACCGGCAACCCTGCACAATGGTGAACGTTCCATCATACCGCTTCACAGATGTGGAGATGGCAACCTAAGGTTCCTTGAGCGTGAAGTTTATCAGTCAAGGGCAAGGGCCGGTTGTTCGCGGAATGCGTGGTCGTGGAACGCCCGCTCTTGGCGCAAGGCGGTCTGTCGCGAAACATGGTCGACCGTTGACGGGCCGTACGACGAACAAATCAAGCAGTGCGGTTTCGCCTGTTTGTGCGACATTGCCGCCAAGTCTACGATCAAAGAGGGGAGACCGTGGCCCGATCGAACGGGAAACATTAGTTTGCAGGAATGAAGCAAGGCGTTTCTGGTGCGGTGGCTGGTGGGCCGGGGAGGACTCGAACCTGCAATATGTTGCTCGCGAGCGCATTCACTACCCACTGTGGTGCTGCTTTTCCTGAAGCTCCCGCGATGAGCCTTTGTTGGAGTAGTAATATGTTCCATCCACTGCGCACATATCAGCCGGAATACGACATCGCGAATAGATCAGGCATGGGCATAGCCTGGCTCTCCGCGCTCGCTCTAGCGGGGCTCCCGTCAATCACGTTCGCGGCCGACAAGCCGGCGCTGAGTCCGGACGCAGCAACGCCGCTGGTCACGACTTCGCGCATCTCTGCGACGGTCGAGTTCGGGCTGCCGGCCCTGGCCGCGGCGATCGAGCGGGATATTCCAAAGCGGCTTGCCACCATCGACGAGCGCGTCAATTGTGTTCATCGTCGGGTTCTCATTTTCCGCATCAACGCCAATTGCGATGTCTGGGGTTTCGTCGATCGGACCAGCCCGGTCTCGCTGTATGGCCGGGGCGACCGCGTCTTCGGATCCGTCTCCATATATGGCGCGGCCGAAGGCCAGGGAGCCAATCGGTTCACGGCGCGTATTCGCGGCGACACCGAGGCGCGCGCCACGATCGAGGTTGAAGCGCGCCCGGCGCTGCGGAGGGATGGGTCGCTTCAGCTGAACATCAGCGACTCCTTCCATTGGAGCGAACATCCCTATCTTCACGTGCTCGGCCGCGAGTTTGACCTAGCGCCCTATGTCGAGCCCAACATCCGGACGCAGCTGGGCCGCATCCGGTCACGGGCGCTGGCAGCGGCGCGCGCACTCGACCTGCACGGCAAGGCCGAGGCGGCGTGGCGTCACGCGTTTGAACCGGTCAAACTCGCGGAGGATCCGCCGGTCTGGCTGCAGCTGACCCCGCAGAGCGCGGCCTTCGCGGGTGTCCGCGCCAACGCCAAGATATTGTGGGGATCGCTTGAGCTTGCCGGCTCTGCCGAAACCGTGATCGGGCAGCAGCCCCCAGCTGTTACAGTGACTGCCCTGCCGCCGCTCGGCACCGAAGTGGCCGAGCCGGGTACCTTCGACGTCATTCTTCCCGTCCGCGTCAGCTACGACACGCTCAAGGACAAGGTAGGCCAGGCGATCGCGGCCCTGCCGGCGCAGGACACCTCGGTGCGCGAGGTTCAGGTTTATCCGTCATCGGGTAAGCTCGTGATCGGCCTGCGCATCGCAAAAAGCTCCGACACCGATTCCAGCGCGGGCCAATGGACCTATCTTTCCGCCACGCCAAAAGTCGATACTAGCGCCAAGACCGTCAATCTCGGCGAAATCGATCTGACAACTTCGTCAGACGACAGCCAGATTCGATCTGCCGTACGACAGCTCGCGACGCAATTGAAGAATGTCGCCAATATCGACTACGGCATCTCCTACCAGAACCTGCTCATAGCGGCGAACGAACGCTTGACGCGCCCGCTGAAGGATGGCTTTCGCATGGAAGGCCGCCTCGACTCGGCAAGCCTCGAAAAATTGCAGTTGCTGCGCGATGGCATCACGATTGCTCTTCGCGCCAGCGGCAGTCTGAAGATATTTTACGGCCTGTAAGCCCATGGGCTGGACCATGCGATACTTCACCGCCAATTGTGTTCGCCCCTGGCGGCGCAAATGGATGCCGACCGCGCTCGTCGCGATCGCGGTTCTCATTGTCTTGGCGGGAATAGCGTCGGCCCAGACGGACTTTTATAAGGCGCCGGAATCATTGCTCGCAGGAGCCCCGGGAACGCTGGTGCGGCAGGAGCCGATGGACGGCGCTCCGCTCGGCGCCTCCGCCTATCGTGTGCTTTATCGGTCGACGGGGCTGAACGGCCGGCCCATCTTCGTATCTGGCGTCGTCATTGTCCCAAAAGGCGCGCCCCCGCCCGGCGGTCGTCCGATCGTTGCCTGGGCACATCCTACATCGGGCATCGTCCCGCGCTGCGCGCCGTCGCTCGCCATTTTCCTGTTTCAGCAGATCCAGGGCCTTCGCTCGATGATCGCCCGTGGCTTCGTCGTGGCGGCGACCGACTATCCGGGCCTCGGCGCGCCGGGCCCGCATCCTTATCTGGTGGGCGAGAGCGAAGGTCGTGCCGTGATCGATATCGTGCGCGCGGCACGTTCCCTTCCCGGCGCAGGCGAGGGCAAGGACTTCACGGTGTGGGGGCATTCGCAAGGCGGGCAGGCCGCGCTCTTCGCTGGAATGATGGCAAACGCCTACGCCCCTGAGCTGAGGCTTCTCGGCGTCGCAGCGGCGGCGCCGGCAACGGAACTCGCGACGCTGATAAGCGACGATATCAACACGATCGGCGGCAAGAACATCACGGCGATGACGTTATGGTCGTGGCACCGGGTTTACGGAGCCGCCATCGACAAGCTGGTCGATGCGCGCGCCATGCCCGCGATCGACAAACTGGCGCAAGAATGCATCGAAGGGCCTTTCGATCTGATCGTCAGGCAGAGAACAGGCAGGCCGCTCGAGCAATATTTCCTGACGGTGCCAGATCCGACCAAGACCGAGCCTTGGAGCTCGCTTCTCGAACAGAACAGCACCGGCGTGCTCCCCCCGGAGATCCCCATTTTTCTGGCGCAGGGGACCAATGACCAGATCATCCGGCCTGCGGTTACCCAAGACTACATGGATAGGCTGTGCAAGGCTGGCAGCAAGGTCAGGATGGTCATGCTGTCCGGTATCGGCCACGCACGCGCCGCGCAAGCGAGCACGATGGCGGCGGTGAACTGGCTGACCGATCGTTTTGCCGGGAAAACACCTCCGGACGACTGCGCCAGATAGAGCTTGTCTTCAGAGTTACGAAGGAGCTATCTGCTCGATGCGAACAGGCTGGTGAGCCGGCAGGACATGAACCTGCAGACCGTTATGAGCGGCGAGGCCAAACAAAGCGATCGTTGATTTTCCTTGTTTTTCGTTGGAAATTGGCCGTGTTCGTTGCGTTCTTACGAGATTGTTTCTGGTGCGAAACTGGTGCCGAGGATCTACGCATGAGGACCAATGCCAACCTTGAACTCGACGCCGGCACCAAGACATTCGCCTCAGGCCTGCTGCCGGATTTGATCGCTGCGCTGCGCCGCAGCCGTAAGGGCGACCTGGTAGCCGTGATCAGCGGCGATCCGAGAGTCGGCCCGGAACTCGAGGCATGGTGTCGCTTCACCCGCAACAGTTTGGTTGACGCAGCAGTCGAAGAGGGGCGCACCCGTTGGGTACTGCGATACGGTGAGGCTCCTGCGGACGTCGGAGAAGATCGACCTGTAGGCTCTCGCTTGTGGCTTTACACCAACTTCGACTGCAATCTCAGCTGCGACTATTGCTGCGTACGCTCGTCACCCAAAGCACCGCGGCGGGCTCTTGGTATCGAGCGGGTACGACGGATCGCGATCGAAGCCGCGGAGCTCGGCGTGAGCGAGGTCTTTGTCACCGGCGGCGAGCCATTCATGCTGCCTGATATTGGCGCGATCATTGCCGCGTGTGCCGCGGCGGTGCCGACCACGGTCCTCACCAACGGCATGCTTTTTGGCGGAGCAAGGCTCGCAACGCTGCGCTCGCTGCCGCGCGAGCGTGTAACGTTGCAGATTAGCCTCGACAGCCCCACGCCGGAGCTCCATGACAGCCATCGTGGAAAGGGAACATGGGCACGCGCCTGGAAGGGCGTCGAGCGGGCTCGTGCCGAGGGATTCCGCGTGCGATTGGCGGCGACAGTATCAACCGATGCAGAGGCCGAGGAGTTTCGGCGCTTCCTTGACACTCATGACATCAGCGAAGAGAACCGGGTGATCAGGCGAATTGCCCTGCGAGGCTCCGCCACGCAGGGTGTCGCTTTGGCAAGAGCCGACCTGATTCCTGAGGTCACGATTACCGCGGAGGGCGTGTTTTGGCATCCGGTCGGAGCCGAGGATAACGACCTGCTGGTTAGCCGCGAAATCTTTCCGCTCGCCGAATCCTTCGCCGCTGTGCGCCGCGCCTTCGATCGCGAATCTGAGCATCAGCGTCGATTGGCCAGGATTTTCAACTGCGCTTAAGGCCGTGTCAAAAAACCCTGCTGCGTCGATGCTTCCCGCAAATCCGCATACGAATCAAGTTGCGGGGCTATCCATTGACGCAACCCTTCCGCCTCGAGCACAGGACGGTGCGCCGGGTTGTCGATGCTCATTTGGAATAGTGCTTTGGCAAACTGCTGCGCCAACGAGGCATCGAGATCCGATCGCGCCGTGAACATGCAGTGATTGAAGGGCTGCGATGTCCAGATTTCGGTTAACGCACCCTCCGGCACCAAGCGCTCGGTACGCACTGTATTCCAGAACGGGCTGCCAATGGCGCCGGCATCGGCGCGGCCGTCAAGCACCGCGCGAACGACATCGACCTCGCTGGCGCCGGTATCGCCGTGCTTGCCAACGTCGCTGTTGAATCGCACCGTTCGGTAGTCCTTCCCCTCAAACAATCCCTCGCGCTGCAGAAAGTAAACCGGAAGGATTGCCGCATGACCGCTGTCGCGGCTGCCGAGAGCCAGGGTGCGGCCCTTGAGATCCGCAACGTTAGCGATGGACCCACCGGTGACCGCGACAATCTTGCTCGTCCAGCCCACATCCGTATCGCGCATCGCGACAGGTCGGCACCGGTGATCACTCCAGGCATCGGCCTGGACATAGGCCAGATTCGTATTCCATCCGATGTCGATGTGCGGCAGCCGCTCACCGGGCGAGGCCAGGAGGCCGGCGACCTGCGCCTCGTAGCTCTGAAACAGCACGACCTCGACGGGTAGATGCGCTTCTTCATGGAAATAGCGCCGCATGCCCTCCCATATGCCGACCACCTTCGGATCATATGCAACGGCACCTACCCAGATCGTCTGGCTCATGATTGCACCCGCTTCTCAGGCCCACATTGAAATGCGATCCATCGCGATCCAGGCGCTGCCAAGCGGCGCAGCGCTGTCGCGCTCAGAACAGCGGTATTCCCAAGACGGCTTTCCCGATGAACTCGCGCAGCACGTCACCCGTCGGCGCCATGACAGCGCCTGCATGGGCATCGCGGAACAATCGTTCGATGGCCAGATGCTTGGAAAACGCAGCGCCTCCGCACGCCCGCATCGCCGCCGAGGTAACGCCGATAGCAATATCCCCCGCCGCCGCCTTGCTCTCGAGCACGCGCAGCATGGTGGTATCTCGGGGGCGCTCAAGATGATCGACGAGGTCGTCGACGCGTGCGGCAAGCCCATCGGTATCGATCTGCATCGTCGCAAGCTGTGCGCGAAGCGTTGGCAGGCTCTCGCCGAGGGTCTGGCCTAAATGTTCGAAGCGAGCGCTATTGAGGTGCGCTGCGGTCCCAGACACCGCAGCCCGGCAAAGACCAAGTGCCACCGCCGATGTTCCGAGGTTGAATAGCGGAAGCACGGTCTCCAGCATCGCCTTGAACCCGGCGCCGTCGTCCGTCAGTTGCAGACCAGGTGCGACCTCGCA
This sequence comes from Bradyrhizobium hereditatis, assembly GCF_020329435.1. Classification (GTDB taxonomy): domain Bacteria; phylum Pseudomonadota; class Alphaproteobacteria; order Rhizobiales; family Xanthobacteraceae; genus Bradyrhizobium; species Bradyrhizobium hereditatis. The sequence continues at coordinate 34,346 of NZ_JAGKJK010000018.1, forward strand.
GTCCTCAAGGATCATCGGCGCGGAAGCGTTCGCGCGCAGTCCAAGACCATCCCATGGGCCGGCGACCGACAATCCAGGCGTGCCATTCGCGACAAGATAAAGGGTTGAGTCTGTCGGGCTCTGACCTTCAGGGGCGAGCGCCGAGACGACATAGCTTTGTGCGTGACCGGCGCTTGTCACCCATGATTTCTTGGCCGTGAGGTGCACGTTGACGGCGTTTCGCTTCGCTCGCGAGACCGGTGCCCAGAAGTGACTCCGCGATCCGGCTTCGCTGAATGCCAGGGTGGTCAGGTGTTTTCCGGCCGAAATGTCCTTTAGCGTCTGCGCGACCGTTGCACCCGGTCGGGCTGCTGCAATCGTCGCTGTGGCGCTGATGTGCATCAAGTAGACCATCGCGACGGATGCATCCGCTTCTGCGAGCGTCGCGACGACGGCAGCGAATGTCCGCGGTCCCAGGGCCGAGCCGCTCACCTCGGTGGGCAGCATGATCCCTAACAATCCGGCCGAACCTAGCGCCGCGATTGCCTCGGACGAAAATCGCGCTTCCTTGTCATTTTGTCTGGCCGTCGGAGCCAGAATGCGATCGGCGATCTCTTTGGCATTGGAAATTGCGGTCTCGTGATTCATGACGACCCTCGACACCTAGGTGCTGCCGTCCAAGTTCGAAAATATCGAACCCGCCTTCCGCTTCCGATCGATGCTACGCGACCTCCACGATCGGATCAACACGACCAGTTTCGGGCATGGCAAGCCCTTGCCATGCCAACAGCGGGCAGGGGCCGTGGTAATTACGTTCTTCAAAGCCGACTTGTTACAGCACTTGAAGAATTCTTTTGTGGCTCGGTGCAGCCTTCGGGGCGCTTGCCCGCTGTCAGGGAGAGCGGTACCGTGACCGGCATCGGCGTGACGAGGTTGTCTGGTGATGGCGATCAATGATGGCGGCCGCCGATCGCCGGCGATGTCGGCTGCCGTGAGCGTCGCAGCGATCGGCATCATATGCAAGGCGCCGCAGCCCGGCCGTTCAAAGACACGGCTTGCGACCGCGATTGGCGAAGTTGCAGCATCAGAGCTGTCCGCCTGCTTTCTGCGCGACGTTGCCGCGGCCATCGAGGCGGTCCCTGAGGCACTCGGCAGGCGCGGCTACGGCGTCTACGCGCCAGCCGGCACCGAAGGCGTCATGCGGCAACTGCTTCCGGCAGAGTTCGGACTGCTACTACAGGCCGGCGATGACCTAGGACACGTGCTGCTTGGCGCGACACGCGCTCTCCTCGATGCCGGACATGACTGTGTCCTGCTTGTCAATGGCGATAGCCCCACGCTGCCAATCCATTTGGTGGTACAGGCTATCGAGGCCATCCGCGAGCCCGGAGACCGGATGGTGCTCGGGCCGGCAAGCGACGGTGGCTACTACCTCATCGGCTTAAAGCATCCGCACAAGCATCTGTTTACGCAGATCGCGTGGGGCACAGAAACGGTAGCTCGCAGTACACGCGAGCGCGCTGCCGAAATCGGGCTTGCCACGACGCTGCTGCCGGAATGGTACGATGTCGACGATATTGAAACCTTGCGTTGGCTGCAGGACGAGCTGGCCGGGCGTTCGATCCGTTTTCGCGGCGGCGGATTTGCCCCGGCGAGCCGGGCCTTTTTGAAGCACGCGCCGCAGGTAAGCCAATGAAGCCCATGCCAGGAGCGATCGCCGGTCAATTCGGTCGACTGGTGCGTTCCGACCACAAGACATCTCCGCTTCGCCTGTTGGCCGGCGTCGGTGTTGCCTTGAGCGGCCTCACCCTGGTGACTCCTTATGCCTTCGAGACTGCCGGTGACAATGCCTTCATTGCTCTGAGCATTCTTGCAGGCCTGCTGACGATCGTAGCGACAAGTCTGGCGGAGCGTTCGCCAACTGCTCGCGCACTATGGCTTATCGTTGGACTTGGGATCCTACTGCGAGCCTATGTGCTGTTATTCGACCCACTTCTGTCCAGTGACGTCTATCGCTACGTCTGGGATGGCAAGGTTCAGGCCGCCGGCATCAATCCTTATCGCTTCATGCCAGCGGATGAGTCGCTGGCGTTTCTGCGCGACAGGATGGTTTTTCCTCACATCAACCGGGCTGATACGGCCGTAACCATCTATCCTCCCGTGGCGCAATTCTTCTTCCTGATTGTCACGCGGATCGGCGAAAGCGTGACGACGATGCGCCTCGCGCTGCTGGCGTGCGAGTCCGTCACAGTCATACTGATCGTCGTCCTGCTGCGGCGTATGGACCGCCCGGTGACGCGCGTAGTTGCCTATCTCTGGCATCCGCTGCCGGTGTGGGAGATTGCCAACAACGGCCATGTAGACGCGCTGATGGTTGCGCTGATGCTGCTGGGTCTGTGGCTTGCCCTGACCGGCCGTGCTCTCCGCGGTGCCGTGGTGATCACTCTTTCAGTGCTGGTCAAGCCGTACGCGGCGCCGGTGCTGGCCGCGATCTGGCGCCCCTGGGACGTCAAGATGCCGCTCGTCGTGATCGCCACTGTCGCGCTTTGCTATCTTCCCTATCTGTCGGTCGGCTCGGGAGTACTCGGATTCCTGACCAAAGGCTATCTGACAGAAGAGGGGATCAGTGGCGGCAACGATCTCTGGCTGTTGTCACTTTGGCGCCTGGTGTTTGGCTATCATGAAGGTGACGTCGTCGCCTACGTCGCACTCGCCGCGCTGGTCCTTTGCTTCACGGGGATATCCGTGGCCCGCAGCGCGCATCACAGCATCGCATCCCGTCTTGCCGACATCAACATGCTGTTACTTCTCGCGCTCCTGTTGTTGTCGCCTAACTATCCCTGGTATTTTCTAGTTATAACGCCGTTTGTCGCCCTGTGTGGATCCGCGCCTACCTGGGCCGTCTCGATCGGAGCGCTGTTGCTTTCCGAACAGCTCGATTGGGATTTCTACATTCCGAGAATTGTGAGCAAATCGCTTCTGTTCGGCGGTCTTTTGCTAGCTTGCGCCTTTACGGCCTGGAGGACCCGCATGCAGCGAATTGCAGATACGGGGCCATCGCAATGAGCCTTTCCGGCCAAGCGCAGGGCACTCGCGCGCCGTTCGATCCGCGCCGCTATCACGAGTCTGTTACGGGCGAGCGCACCGAGATCGCCCAGCGACCGCCGGTCTGCGCTTATCTGGAAGTGACCAACCGCTGCAATCTGCTGTGCACCACCTGTCCTCGCACTTACGAGGAGCTCGAGCCGCCGGCAGACATGAGCTGGGATCTGTTCACGTCAATTGTCGACCAGCTTCCCGAGCTGGCGCGCGCGGTCCTGCACGGCGTCGGCGAGCCGATGCTGGTCCCGAACCTGCCGCGAATGGTCAGATATCTGAAAGAGCGCGGCGTTTACGTCTTGTTCAACACCAATGGAACAGTCCTCAGTGAGCGCAACGGCCATGCGCTGATCGACGCCGCACTTGATGAACTGCGTGTATCGCTCGACGCGTCAAACCGCGAGAGCTTCAAGGCGATTCGTGGCAGGGACTATTTCGGTCGGATCGTCAGCAACGTTCGTGCATTTCGCGAGCTGCAGGAGCGGGAGGGGCACGCAAGGCCGCAGGTTTCCGTTTGGCTCACCGGCCTGAAGGAGACAGTCGAGCAACTCCCGGCATTTGTGAAAGTAGCAGCCGAGATCGGTGTCAAAGAGGTTTACCTGCAGCGGCTCGTATTCTTCACGGAATCCGCCATCGGCATGGCGCAGCCGGATCAGGCCCTGTTCGAGCGCCTGACGCAGGAAGAAGCAACCTATTTGAAAGAGGCCGAGGACCTGGCCCGTTCCCTCGGCGTGACCTTCAGCGCGTCGGGCGCGGCAACCGAGCCTGGACTAAGCCTAAAGGGCAGTGGTGACGGTTCGCCGTGGTCGCTCTGCCGGCGGCCGTGGTCGTTGATGTATTTCACGGCCAATGGCCGCGCCTTGCCATGCTGCATCGCGCCATTCTCGCAACATGGCTACGACAACTACACGCTTGGCCATGCAGGGCAGCAGTCCTTACACGATATCTGGAACGGGCCCGCGTATCGGGAGTTTCGTGCGGCGCTGCTATCGCACAACCCGCCCAAGTGCTGCGCCAATTGCGGCCTGCGCTGGAGCCTATGAACGAGGTGGACCACGAGATCGGCGGGAAGCGGCCCGTGTTGCGCCAACCGCCGGTGGTTTCGGCGATCATTCCATGCCTCGACGAGGAAACGGCGATCGGCCAGGTCGTGGCTGCAGTGCTCGCACAGAACGTGAGCGAAGTCGTCGTTATCGACGGCGGCTCGCGGGACCGGACGGCCGAGCGGGCACGGGCCGCGGGAGCTCGCGTGATCGTCGAGCCGCGGCATGGCTACGGTCGCGCCATCCAGACCGGCATCGCCGCTGCGCGCGATGATGCCGACATTCTGGTCTTTCTCGACGGCGACGGCAGTGATCCTGCAGAGCGCATCTCTGATCTTGTCGCACCGATCGTCGCTGGGCAGGCCAGCTTCGTTCTCGGCTCGCGCGTTCGTGGTTCACGCGAATCCGGCAGCCTGTCGCCGCAGCAGCTCCTCGCGGCTCATGTCGGCAGGCTGCTCCTGCGCCTCGTTTATGGCGTAGGCTTCACCGACCTGTCGCCGTTTCGCGCCATCCGGCGCGATGAGCTCGGACGTCTCGGCATGAAAGAGGAGACATATGGCTGGAACCTGGAAATGCTGATGCGGGTCGCGGCCGCCCGCTTGCCGGCGCTGGAGATCGCCGTCGGGCAGCGGCGCCGGATCGGTGGGGTCTCGAAGGTTTCCGGCAATCTCACCGCCGGCATCAAGGCAGCTTGGTCGATTTCGACGACATTTGTCCGCCTCGCGCTTGAGCTGCGACACCAGAGGGTCGGGTAGAGGCGTGGCTAGTTCAGCGAATGCCGGTACCCCGACAAGCAACGATGTCCCGGGGTGCTTTTCGATTCCCTGGCTCCGGAGGCGAAAACACCGCCAGGTATCCGCCATCGCCTGCGAGCTGATGAGTGGCGATCTCGCGATAGCCAACGGCGCTCAGTTCGCAACGCAACAGTTCGATTGGTGTGCCATGCTCCGACGCCGGACGCTCGAGGTCGACAATTCCGACCCGCGCGCCCGGCTTCAGGGCGGGCGCTAGATTGTAGAGGAAGGCATAGGGCTGGGCTATTTCGTGATACATGTGCACGAGGATGGCAGCGTCGAGCGAGGCAGCGGGAAGGCGCGGGTCGTGCGGTTTGCCCAGCGCGAATCTGACATTTGTCAGCTTAAGGCGTTGCGTTCGCCTGGCGAGCGCGGTGAGGTAACTTCGCGTGACGTCCTGGGCGATGACCGAGCCGGTAGGACCGACGAGACGAGAGAGACGGACCGTATGGTAGCCGGCGCCAGCACCAATGTCGCCGACTGTCATGCCTGGCTTTAGTTCAAGAAGGCGGGCGATCTCACCGGCCTCATTCAGTGAATCGCGGTGCTCCTCTGAGGAACGGCTTGGGCTGACGATTTGCGCAACTGCGCGCTGAGGCGAAGGAAACTCCTTTGCAGGAACTCCTGGCGGAGCCAGATAGCGGATGTCAGCGGCGTGTCCGCAGCTTACGCCCATGCTCACGAGAAGCATCACCGCGCGGGCCAGTGCCATCATCTGTTCGTCTCCCACGCAAAGCGATAACGACTAGCCGGCGATCTTGAAGAACCAGCCAACAAGTCCCTTCCCGTCGCGCACGGCGGGCACTTTGCGGCGCAGCCAGGCATCAAAGCCGAGGCTGCGGCCGGCACCCTCCAGCACAAACAGGAACATCAGCATGGCCAGGAACATGTACGACCACGGCCACTCGGCCGGATCGCCTGGCCGATAGATGCCGAGCCAGAGTTGCAACGTATAGGCGATGGCCAGCACGCCTACGAACCTTACCGCAAGCCCGAGGATCATCGACGCGGCAAACACGAGTTCGGCAAGAAAAACAATTGGTCCAAAGAAATTCATGTTGGGCAACACGATATCCTTCACGAAGGTGCCGTGAAACTCGAACGCTGCGCGGGTGGTTTCCTGTTCGGTCCAGTATTGCAGGCCGCCGGACACGGGGAGCGGCAGCTTCCACAACATGCCTTCGAACCACATGCAGCCGATCAGGACCCGGACCAGCCAGATTCCAAGATGTCGCCCGCTACGTTGCGCCGAATCCTCCCGCCAATTCTGGAAGGCCACTGCAATGCCGACGAGCAGCAGCGCCCAGAACAGCGCCAGGATCAGAAAGCGCCAGTTTCCGAGTTGAAGATAGTCGCCGGTGGTCGCGGTCAGGAACTGCCAGACATCGGTGAAGGGATTTTTGGGCATAGGCGCAGGCTCCAATGAATTGAATAGTTGCTCTGCCTATCGGCCAGTTGGCGCGCCGCCGCGCGGGCGTCGGGGGCGCCTGCCAGATTACTACGCAGTGGAGCGCGTGGTTATTACGCAGAAGCAAGAGATGGCAGCACGTCGATGCCAGAATGTGGGACGTTTCTGGTCCGGCGATCACGAACCAGACTCGGTAAACCACTGATTTGGCTGGTGAGCCCGGCAGAACTCGAACCTGCAACCAGACGGTTATGAGCGACGGGACATCGATAAAGTTCGTTGATCTTGCTGCGGCTTCGTTTGAGTTCGATCACGTTCGTCGCGCTTTGGCGAGGTTGTTTCTGGGCGAAACTGCTGCGGTGCACTTTTTGAGTGGCCGCCTTGGGAACGCCTTGGAACTAAATCGATCGGTTGGCGCTGTACTGGAGAAGGAGAGGCCATGGGCAAGAGCAAGACTTCGCTTGCGAAGAAGAAGAGTTCACTCGGCACGCACGGGGGGAATCGCGGCGGTCGTCGCACCACACGTTCCGCAAACGTTCAGGGCGGCAGACAGGCTGCGGGCAAGGACCCGCAGCGGGGCCGAAAGGAACGCTGAGTGTGCCACAAGGCGTGCGACATTGCTCGCGCCGTCGGGCACGATCGTGGGATTGTGCGCGAACGGTTCGTATGGTGACCGGGGAGGGACACACCTGAGGTGACCGGCGCGCTGCATTTGTTGTTGGATTTGACCCCTTGGCGCATGGCGGGTCCCGGCGGGTTTCGCCTGTGCTCGGAAGGCACTATTGAGAGCTATGGCGGGCCAGGCCTCTTCTGGTATGCCGACCGAACCTTCCAAGATTTCTTGCTGCTGGTCGAATGGCGGATCACTCGCGCCGAGGACAATTCCGGAGTCTTCGTCCGCGCGCCACCGCTTACCGACAGTCCCCAGCCGGCAATCGAACGCGGATACGAAATCCAGATCGACGACCGGGGACTTGATCCGGTAACCAATGTCACCGGCAGCGCGCTGCATGTGACAGGAGCAATCTATCAATTGGCACCTGCCGTGCGGAGGGCGTCGCTACCAGCCGGTCAATGGAATGAGTTTGAGATCTCCGTAAGGGGACCGACCATCTCCGTCAGGTTGAACGGCGAAGAAGTCTCCCGACTTGAACACGCGTCGCGCCAGCCTTGCGGGTACATCGGTTTGCAAAATCATCACGAAGGCTCTGCTGTCCGGTTCCGCAATTTGCGTGTCGTGCCGTATTTGCCGGATTCGTAGGTCCGTTGGCCCCAAGCGACCGGAACGTCGCCACACCGGCCTGTGTCGCCCAGGCACTCGATGCATTCGGCAAAACCGACATCCTCATCATCACTCCATCGAGCTGTTCGCCATTCGAATAGGAACCGGCGGTGACGCAGCGTGTTCTTCGATCGGGCGATAACTCAACCACAGTATCGGACGAATCCGATGGCATCTCCAACTGCATCAGATGTTCTGGTCGAGACGTTGCTCGACTGGGGTGTTGATACTGTCTTCGGCATTCCCGGCGACGGCATCAATGGCATTATCGAGGCATTGCGCACTCGTCAGGATCGGATCAAATTCATCCAGGTACGTCACGAAGAAGCCGCAGCTTTCAATGCTTGCGCTTATGCGAAGTGGACCGGCCGGCTTGGCGTATGCCTTGCAACCTCGGGCCCGGGCGGCATTCATCTCCTCAATGGTCTCTACGACGCCAAGCTCGATGGTCAGCCCGTGCTCGCCATCACCGGCCTGCAGTTTCACGACCTGCTGCACACATTCACGCAGCAGGATGTGGAACTCGACAAGCTCTTCATGGACGTTTGTGTCTACAATTCCCGTGTGATGGGGCCCCATCACGTTCAGAATGTGATGGAACTGGCCTGTCGCACGGCTCTGGCCTATCACGGCGTGTCGCACGTCACCGTGCCCGTCGATATCCAATCGCAGCCTGCGAGCGCCGGTAAGAGATCCGAGCGCAACGTGCCTAATCACGTTTCGGAACTGATGGCTCGCTCCGCACAGGTCGCGAGCGACGACCAACTCGCCAGGGCCTCAGCGATCCTCAATGCCGGAAAGAAGACCGCAATTCTTGCGGGTCGCGGCGCGCTCGATGCGCGCAATGAAGTCCTCGCGGTGGCGGAGCGCCTCGCGGCGCCGGTCGTCAAACCGCTGCTGGGCAAGGGCGCCATCCCTGACGACAGTCCGTATTCCGCAGGGGGCATTGGCCTTCTTGGTACGAAGCCCGCACAGGAGGCGCTTGAGAATTGCGATACGCTTTTGATCGCGGGAAGCAGCTTCCCCTACATCGAGTTCTACCCAAAGCCGGGACAGGCCCGGGCGGTGCAAATCGATGTCGATCCCAAGCGGATCGGTTTGCGCTATCCCGTCGAGGCCGGATTAGTCGGCGATACCGCGAAGGCGCTCCAGGCGCTTCTTCGGCGGCTTGATTACCGCGACGACCGCTCGTTCCTGGAGCAAACCCAGGCAGGGATGAAGGAGTGGAATGACTTGATGATCGAAAGGGGCACCCGCAGTGACAAGCCGATGAAGCCCGAGGTGGTTGCGCACGAGCTCAACAAGCTAATTGCCGATGATGCGATCGTCGCAACGGACTCAGGAACCATCACCACCTGGATCGCCCGGCATTTGGTGATGCGCGGCAACATGATGTTCTCATGTTCCGGCAACCTGGCGACCATGGCTTGCGGCTTGCCCTACGCCATTGCCGCTGCAGTGGCCCATCCCGGCAGGCAGGTGGTGGCCTTCGTGGGCGATGGCGGCCTCACCATGCTGATGGGTGAACTCGCCACGTGCGTGAAGTACGGCTTGGATATCAAGATCGTGGTCATCAAGAACAATTCATTGGGGCAGATCAAATGGGAGCAGATGGTGTTCCTGGGCAACCCTGAATACGTTTGCGACCTGCAGCCAATCGATTTTGCCGCGGTAGCGCGCGGGTTCGGCCTGACCGGTCTCAGTGTTGACGATCCGACCCGCTGCGGGGCAGTGCTGCGTCAGGCGATGAACACGCGCGGCCCGGTATTGGTGGAAGCCATAGTTGATCCGCACGAGCCACCGATGCCGCCAAAAGCGACATTGAAGCAGGTTGCGCATCTTGCCGAGTCTCTGGCCCGCGGTACGCCGGCGAGCGGCAGAATCGCGTTGACGGTAGTCTCGGACGTTGTCCGCGAGATCACTTAGGAGCCTATCATCGGGGAAGACTTAGTCTGCGGGCGGTGCAGCCGGAAGCGGTGGTGCTGGTGGAGCGGGCAACGGAGGAGGTGGCGGCGGGCCTACCGACGACGCAGCAGAACCCGAGTGGCGGCATGAAAGGTGGGACAACGGGCTCCGCAGTTAAGAAGCAGCCTCGAAAACAACCGCGGATGTAAGCTCCCCGCTGGCAGACCAGCTCCCGTCACCAAGCGCAAGCGTTGGCTGCAATCGCGGGCCCAGCTCGTGTCTTCAGCCTGTAACCGCGCCCGCGGCACTCGCCGTCCTGCTCAACGGATTGGGCATCAATCCGATGTGGGCGCTGGTGTATTCCGGCATCGTTCAGGGCTTCTCCACCCCTCCGCTTCTGCTGCTCATCGTCCTGATGACGAATAACCGCCGGATCATGGGAGACAAGGTAAACTCATTCTGGCTAAACGTCGTAAGTTGGGTGACCGTGGCTGCAATCTTTGCTGCGAGCGCAGGACTGGTCGTAAGCTGGTAGGAAACCGGAGCGACCTGCCCGTCATGCGCAAGACATTGATTCATGGCGCGATTCCGATTGATCGGTTCTAAGCGCCATCACGATCGTTCCAGAAATCGACTTGATCTGCCCTGTGCCTTGTAGGGGGAGGTGGCGTCCATCGGGGTAAGGCGGCGATGCGCGCATTGGAACCTATTTGCCATCCCAATCTTGTCCGAGTCACGTCTTCCCGCGTCAATGATTGGGCATATGCGGATACTACAGGTGTCTCTTTGCATCGCAGTCGCCATGGCCGGATGTCAAAGAGAAGAGCGGCAACTCCGGCTTGATCCGCCGGTTGCAGCGGCGCTCGACGAGATCGCGCTGATGCCGAACGGGATCAGCGGCGCGCCGCCGGAAGTATTCTTTGCGCTCGGTCGGCCCTACGAGACGAATGCCTATAACCTCAGTCAAGGCAAGCGGTTGTATTCCTGGTTTGGCTGCAAAGCGTGTCACGCCGATGGGCAGGGCGGAGCAGGGCCCGCCTTTCTCGACGGCTGGTGGAATTATGGACCGGAGATCGTGTCGATCGTCGCGTCCATCCGTGATGGCCGTCCGCATGGCATGCCCGCATTCCGGGACAAGATGACGACCGAGCAAATCTGGCAGCTTGCAGGTTACGTGCAGACCATCGGCGCATATTCGGTAAAGACAGCCGCGCCCGGCCGCAACGACGACAAGCACGTCCGGCCTGCCGAAAACCGCGGCCCGGCCGCTCTGCTGTTCGATGAGGGACCTCGACCGCTTCATTCGGATCAGGGGCCGAGGCCGTGAGGAGGGGAGCTGGACGGGGTGCTGGCGCTGACAGCGGTCCTGATGCTTGCCGGATGCACGGGATGGCAATCCGCGATCGATGTTCAAGGCGCCGCGGCAATCAGCATCAAGCAATTGATCTTTCTGTTCGTTGCCGTTTGCTCAGTAGTATGGGCAATGGTGATGGCCGTGCTGATCCGTGCGTTATGGCGGGGGCGCGAAGAGCGCGGCCGACCTGCCGATCTCGATCCCCAAACCGAGCGCCGAATGACGAGGGCCGTCATAGCGGCGACAGCTGTCACCGTCGTCATCGTCACCGTATTCACGACGGCCAGCTTCTTCACGACTCGGGCACTGAGCCTTGCAAGCCATGATGATCTCACGATCAAGGTGCGAGGCCAGCAATGGTGGTGGAGCGTAGAGTATCTTAGCCCGCCGGAGCGGCGTCTTCAGACAGCGAACGAAATTCACATTCCCGTCGGGCAGAACGTGCGGCTTCAGCTTGAAGGCGCTGACGTCATTCACTCTTTTTGGGTACCCAACCTTGCAGGCAAGCAGGATTTGATCCCCGGTCGGCCAAACACACTCACGATCCGGGCCGAGCGCCCAGGTGTGTATCGTGGACAATGCGCCGAATTCTGCGGTTTGCAGCACGCGCACATGGCGTTCCTTGTGATCGCCGAAGAGCCGGCTGCCTTTGAACGCTGGGTGAATTCGCAGCAGCAGAGTGCGACGGATCCTTCCGATGCCGATGTTATCGCCGGCCAGCAGGTGTTTCTGTCGCGGCCTTGCGCCGCTTGCCATGCGATCCGCGGCACATCGGCAACCGGCACGACCGGCCCCGACCTCACGCATGTCGGCGGGCGGAAGTACATTGCCGCCGGCCTTCTTGAAACGACGCGCGGCTCACTTGCGGCGTGGATCGCCGATCCGCAGACGCTCAAGCCCGGGAACAACATGCCGATGGTACCGCTGAGCGCGGATGAACTCCGGTCCGTGTCGGCTTACTTGGCGAGCCTCAAATGAGCGAGGTGAAGCCGGACACTGGCGACAGCGAGCTGGCAGTACCAGCTCTAACGGCGGTGCTGGCAGAAACGTGGAGAACGCCGGTTGGTCTATGGGGTTTCTGACAACCGTCGACCACAAAATCATCGCTCGCCGTTACATCATTACATCATTTGTTTTTCTTGCGCTCGGCGGCGTGCTCGCTCTTCTCATGCGCCTGCAACTGGCGCAGCCGGAAGCGAGAGTGCTGAGCCCGGATCGTTACAACCAGATCTTCACGATGCATGGCGCGAACATGATGTTTCTGTTCGCCGTGCCTGTGATGGAAGCCATGGGCGTATATCTGGTTCCGCTGATGGTGGGGACGCGCAACATTGCGTTTCCGCGACTGAATGCCTTTTCGTACTGGATCTTTCTGGCCGGTGGAGCGCTGCTTTGGATCGCATTCGCGCTCGACATGGCGCCTGACGTCGGCTGGTTCGCCTATGTGCCGCTATCCGGTCCGCAATACGGCGCCGGAAAACGCGCCGACATTTGGGCGCAAATGATCACGTTTACCGAGATCGCGGCGCTGGCGGTGGCAGTAGAGATTGTGGTCACCGTGCTCAAGCAGCGTGCGCCCGGCATGTCGCTCGACCGCATTCCGCTGTTCGTGTGGTCGATGCTCGTGACCTCATTTGTTGTCATCATGGCCATGCCAGCGATTGTTTTTTTAAGCACGAGCCTGATCCTGGATCGATTGGTGGGCACTCATTTCTTCAATCCGGCGGAGGGCGGCGATGTGCTGCTCTGGCAGCATCTGTTTTGGTTTTTCGGCCATCCCGAGGTCTACATCATCTTTCTTCCTGCCGTCGGAATGGTCTCGTCCATCGTCGAGACCTTCGCGCGCCGTCCAGTGTTCGGTTATCTGGCCATGGTGATGGCGCTGATCGCGACGGGCATGCTGGCCTTCGGCTTGTGGGTTCACCACATGTTCGCGACGGGATTGCCGAGGCTCAGCGAAAGCTTCTTCACGGCGTCCAGCATGGCCATCGCGATTCCTGCCGGAATCCAGGTCTTCTGCTGGCTGGCGACGCTTTGGGATGGCGCACCCCTGTTCAGGACGCCGTTGCTGTTCGTGATCGGATTTATTGTGACATTTGTGATCGGCGGACTAACCGGCGTCATGGCAGCCTCCGTGCCTTTTGATACCCAGGTGCACGACACCTACTTCGTCGTCGCTCATTTCCATTACGTGCTGATTGGTGGTGCGGTATTCCCGCTGCTAGGCGGCATCTACTACTGGTTTCCGAAGATCACCGGTCGCATGATGAGCGAAACCTTGGGCAAGTGGGCGTTCTGGCTGATTTTTGTTGGATTCAACCTGACGTTCTTTCCGATGCACATCTTGGGACTCGCCGGTATGCCGCGTCGGATCTACACATACCAGCCCGATATGCCCTGGTATGGACTCAACATGTTTGTGAGCATCAGCTCACTCGTTCTTGTTGCGGGATTTTTCGTGTTCTTCGTTGATGCGATCCGTTCGGTGCGCGCCGGAGTATCAGCAGCCGAAAATCCGTGGGACGCACCCACGCTGGAATGGGCGACAGCATCACCGCCGCCAAGTTACAACTTTGCGCAAATTCCGGTCGTCAATGGATTAAATCCGCTTTGGGATCAACCGGCCTGCCTTATGGTCGCAAGCGGGCTGCGCACGGACCGACGCGAGTTGATCGTCAGCACGGTGGCAGCAGCAAACCCCCAGGTGCCGGGAGGCCTCACCGGGAAATTCGATCTGGCCATTCTGGGCTGCAGTCGCGACCACCGTGATGCTGATCGGGTCGATCTTCACGCCGTGGGCGGTCGTCTGGGGATCCGTTCCAGTTGCAGTCGCATTGATCGGCTGGTTTTGGCCCAAGGCAACGCTCGAGGATGAGTGATGAAGACGCGCGTTGTCGCCGATTTTTCCGGACTACCCATCCATGGCTTTGGTAGCGCCAGTGTAACCTGGTGGGGGACCCTGGCATTCATGTTGATCGAGGCGACCGGCTTTGCGCTGGTGATTGCCGTGTATCTCTATTTGATGAATCTCGCCGCGGTTTGGCCGATCAATGCGGCAAAGCCCAACCTGCTGCCTGGAACGTTGGTGACGCTGATCCTCCTCTTCAGCGTCGTACCCAACTATTTGATCTCGCGATGGGCTGAGCGAGAAGAGTTGCGAAAGGTAAGAATCGGCATGGTTCTGATGTCCGTTCTTGGAACAGTGCCGCTTGGCGTGCGGGCTTTCGAATTTCCAGCGCTTAACGTCAACTGGGACAGCAACGCGTACGGCTCAATCCTATGGGCGCTGCTAGGCCTGCATACGGCTCACCTCATAACCGACCTGGTCGACACGCTTGTATTGACAGCGCTCATGTTCACAAGAAAGGGAGACAATTCGCGCCGCTTTGGCGATGTGCAAGACAACGCGATGTATTGGAACTTTGTCGTCGTCACCTGGCTTCCGATTTATGGCTGCATCTATTGGATTCCGCGCCTATGATCTCCAACAGAAATCGTCTTGCTCTCGAGGTTTGCGCGGGTCTTTCAGTTGCGCCGGCGATTTGGATCATCAATACCCAACTCGGGCGAATCCTGGTTTATCTCGATTGCCAACATCGTACCGCATATTCTGCAATCGCGTCATTTGCGGGCGCGGTCGCCAATTGCGTGGTGGCGGCAGTATCGTGGCGCGCGGCGCAGCGCGTGTTCCTTTCAGAACCGCCGCCGACGGAGCTGAGTTTCGTCGGATCATTGAGCGCGCTATCGGCGTTGCTCTTTGCCTTTGCTCTCTTGATGCAGGGTGCAGCTTCACTGGTGCTCAGCGGATGCCAACGATAGTCCTCGCCATGTTGATGCTAGCTTTGTCGACAGACCGCCTGTTGGCGCATGGTGCGGAGACGCATAGCAATGACCCAAGTTGGACGTTCGATCCCTGGATTATCATCCCTTTGTTGGTTCTCGGCGTGTCATACGCAGTTGGGAGCGCGGTCGTGTGGCGGCGCGCCACGATTGGCCGGGGCCTTCGAGAATGGCGGTCACTGAGTTTCCTGGGAGGCTGGCTTACGGTCGCCGCCGCGCTGGTATCGCCGTTGCATTGGCTCGGCGAGCGCCTCCTTTGCTTTCACATGATCGAGCACGAGATTCTTATGGCCGTTTCTGCACCGCTGCTGGTGATGGCGCGGCCAATCGGAACACTCTTGTGGTCGCTGCCGCGCGATCTTCGGGCGGCGGCTGGCCGCCTCCTGAAGAGACCTGGGTTAAGTCTCACATGGGCATGGTTGACTACCGGCCGCAATGCGACGCTGGTCCATGGCATCGCGATATGGGCTTGGCATGCTCCGATCCTGTTCGATGCCGCGGTCACCAGCACGCCGATCCATCGCCTACAGCATCTGAGCTTTCTGCTGACCGCCGTCTTGTTCTGGTGGTCAGTCCTTTGGCGAAGTAACGCCGGCTTGGCGGCCTGGCATCTATTCGTCACTATGCTCCATACGACCATCCTGGGCGCGCTGATGGTACTTGCGCCCAGGGTGCTTTATCAGCCTCAGCCCGCGATGGCCGCGGCCTGGGATCTTACTCCGCTGGAGGACCAACAACTTGCCGGCCTCATCATGTGGGTACCAGCGGCGACAATCTATGCCGCTGCCGCGCTTGTTCTGATCGCCCTCTGGATCAGGCGCTCAAGCGAGACAGGAAGACGTGGCGATGCCGTTCGCGCCATCTAGCCATCGATGGAAAGCCTGCGGAGCTGCTGGGCTCCTGGTTGCTTCCGCCACGGTAGCTGGAGCGATCTGGAATCGGCAGCAGCAATCTGAGGTGCTTGCCCGCGCGTTGGTCGGTGGCGATCCCGCGCGGGCGCCGCCCATCCTCAGGCGTTACGGTTGCGCAGGCTGCCACACCATTCCGGGCATCCCCGGCGCCGACGGCCAAGTTGGCGGGGCGCTGTCCGGCATCAAGCACCGCGTCTATGTCGGCGGCGTCGCACTTAATTCCCCGGATAACCTGGTGCGATGGATTGTCGCGCCGCAAGCACTGTCGCCACGATCGGCGATGCCTGCGACCGGAATTTCGGACGCCGAAGCCCGTGACGTCGTGGCGTATCTGTACTCGCGATGAGGACCCTATGGTCTTGGCGTTGGGCGCGAAGGCAGCGACTTGATATAGGTCGCAATAGCTTCCAGGTCGCCGTGAGGCAGCATCGCGGTATTGGTCACAACACCCGTCATGGAAGATCCTATTCGGCCGAAATTCGGTGTGCTACCGGATTTGAGCACTTCCGCGATATCGGCTGCGGTCCAGTCACCGATCCGTCCCTGCGTTATGTTGGGGATATAGCCGACACCTTCCGGATCCGGGCCACCCGCGAAGCGGGTCTCAGGCTTGATAGCGCCGAATGCATTTCGGGACGAATGACATTCGGCGCAATGCGCCAAGGCTTCGACGAGATATCGGCCGCGATTCCATGCGGCACTTCGCTCAGGATCATGCACGATCGGCGTTCGGTCGAAGAACAGTAGTTTCCAGAGGCCGAGCAGCCGCCGAATACGAAACGGCACAGCAAGAACGTGGGGAGGTGGCTTGCCTGAAACGGCGGGAAGCGTCCGCAGATAAGCCATCAGATCGCGGATATCGCTGATCCGCATCTTTGCATAACTCGCATAGGGGAACGCCGGGTAGTAGTGATATCCGTCCGGAGAGACGCCGCTCAGCAGGGCATTGGCGAGATCGACCGTCCGCCAGGCGCCGATCCCATCGACAGGATCCATTGATATGTTCGGTACGCGAAATACGCCATAAGCCGACGCCAGCGCCAAACCACCGCCCAGACGAAGCCGATCCGATTGTCCTGGCGATGCATGGCAGGAGGCGCAGTCGCCGGCTGCAAAGATCAGTCGCCCCCTGGCGGCATCACCACTTTCGTTCAATGTCGCATCCGAACTGGCCGAAAATGCGGGGCGTGGCTCAGTGAGAATCGAGACGGCGGCTATCGCGCCGATCGTGCCTGCGATGAGCAGGATCGCCAGCCAAGAGCCTGCGCGCATTGCGTTGGCCTTATGTAAGCAGAATAATTCCTGCAGTGCAGTTGATGCGGTTGATTTCCTGCACTTAGGCTATGTGTCGTCACCGCACGAGGCCAGCCCGCGATGCCGGGCTTGTCCGTGGTCCGGATTTGGCTGCGGCAAGCGCGCCGCTGCCGGGCCGCCGTCGCTGCCGTTCATCGGTGAAGAGTCTCAGCGAGAAATAGTTGATGGTTGCACGCAGGCCCTCGTCGAGGGGGACTCTGGGACTCCAGCCCAGCACATCGTGCGCGCGCGAAATGACGGGGCGACGACGCTTGGGATCGTCCTGAGGCAGCGGATGGTACTCGACTGTGGACTTTGATCCCGTTTGCTCGACGATGAGATCGGCAATTCGCCTGACCGTCTGCTCCTCAGGATTGCCGAGATTGAATGGGCCGGTGATCTCGGGCGGGCTTTCCATTAGAAGCTGCAGACCGGTCAATAGATCGTCAATGTAGCAGAACGAACGAGTCTGGGAGCCGTCGCCATAGATTGTGATGGGGGTGCCCTTGAGCGCTTGAACAATGAAATTCGAAATGATGCGGCCGTCGTTCTCCAACATGCGAGGACCGTAGGTATTGAAGATGCGTGCGATCTTGATCGGTATGCGATGAATGCGATGGCAATCGAAAAAGATGGTTTCCGCAGCGCGCTTGCCTTCATCGTAGCAGGCGCGCGGACCGACCGGGTTGACGTTGCCCAGATAAGTCTCGGGCTGCGGATGAACATCCGGGTCACCATATACCTCGCTAGTCGATGCCTGGAGTGCTCGCGCGCGCTTTTCCTTGGCAAATTCGATCACATGGCCTGCGCCAAGGACGCACGTGTGTAGTGTCCCGAGCGGATCGCGCTGATAGTGACGTGGGGAGGCAGGGCACGCCAGATTATAGATGCGATCGATTCGTCCGGCGATCTCGAGGGGATCGCGAACGTCGTGCTCGATGAACTCGAAATTTGGATGGTTGAGCAGCGGCCGAATGTTCGATAACGTTCCGGTCAGGAAGTTGTCGACGCAGTATACGCGGTGACCTTGCTGAATGAGCCGGTCGCACAGGTGCGAGCCGATGAAGCCGGCGCCGCCTGTCACCAGCGTGTTCAGCTTCGAGGCGAAGCCCATTGTGCGTCCTTTCACTTGTTTGCAACGCGAGGCCATGCACGCGGCAAACCAATTTCGCGAAATCGCTCAGCTTACCGTTATGGCTACAAGGTACAAACAATTATTGCGCTCGACTGTTCCTGATCCAGCGTGACTTCCCCCGAATAGGTCAAAGTGCTGATATCCGATAATTTCAGCCGTGCTGGAACTTGCCGGAATCGGCCGTCTATACCGCTTCGACGGACGGTGCGTTTGCAGGCTGGCTGATCACCTCCTTGAGATATCCTTCAAATTCGGCTGCGCGAATTTCAGCCGTGTGGTTCTTGAGCACCCGCTCGCGCGCCGCGGCCGCAAGCTTGCGGTGCTGCAGTTCGCCGGTTCCGGAAAGGATACTCACGACATCGCCGGCGCAACTGGCGAGAAGGATCTCCTTTTCAGGGACAAAGAATTCTTCAATGCCGGACCAGCAATCGCTGATGACCGGAACGCCGCATGCTGCTGCTTCGAACAGCCGAACGCTCGGCGAATATCCAGCCGCCGCCATGTGACGCCGCGTCAAATTCAATGTGTAGCGGAGACTGCAGTAGAATTTCGAGTGGGAACCCGGCGGTAGATGCTCGATGTGTTGGACGTTTTCCGGCCAGGTCAGTCTGCTGGGATATTGCGCTCCCACCACGACGAAGTCGTGCTTTGGCAGTCGCCGGGCGGGTTCCAGGAGAAGTTCCTCGAGCAGCGGCTGCCGGTCCTCGCTGTAGGTGCCGATGTAACCCAGCGTCCACTGCGTCGGGGCTCTGAGTCGCTTGTGAACGTCTACGTCTACGGCGCAATAGAGCGCGCGCGCTCGCGGACTGCCGTACATTCCCTTTATCAGTTGCAGGATCGGGCCACCGGTGAACGAGAGGTAAAGGTCGAAACGGGGAATGAGCGAGGGGCTGATATATTCCGAGCCATTGGTCGCCAGTTGGCTCAGCGTCACGGGAGTATCGATATCGTAGAAGGCGGTGACGCCACGAGCGATGCTGGTGATCCAGTCACCCAGAACGGCGCCGTCGGGAACGAATGAGCCAAGCACGACGACGTCAGCGGTGGCCACTATCGAGCTGTACTGTCGCGATACCTCGCCCAACGAGTCGTAGAGCCTGATCTTGCAATGCGGCGAGCTCGTCAGATCCCGGTGGTCGCGATACCATGGCACATCACGCTCGAGGAAGGTGATGCGGTGGCCTCGTGCGGCGAGTGCCTTGATCAGTGCGCGATAGGTCGTGGCATGACCATTACCCCAGGAGGAAGTAATGGAAAGTCCGAACATCACGATATCGAGGTTCATTCCGCTGCCTCTCTGCTGCTGATTGCGCGGTTCAAGACTTTCATCACCTGCTGGGCCCGCCGGGTGTAAGTATGCTGATCAAGGATGCGCCGGCGTGCGGCCTCACCGATGCGTTTCGCCTGTTCAGGCCGCAAACCTTCGAGGAGTTCGACGACATCCCTGCTGTTGCCGGCGACGAGAATCTCCGTTCCGGGTTCGAGGAAATCGTCGATGCCATCCCAGGCATCGGTGATGATGCATGCGCCGGCGGCTGCCGCTTCAAAGATGCGCGTCGGTGGGGAAAATCCGATCTTCGCCATGCTGTCGCGGTTGATGTTGAGCGTGGCCAAGCCTGAGCAGAAGAAGGCGTTGTGATCGCCACTGCCGACGTGGCCTGCGATGGTGACGTTTGCCGGCACGGGTTTATCGTCCCAGCCGGCGCCGCCAAGCAGGAATTTGCGGCCGGGAAGCATTTGCGCGGGAGCAAGCA
Organism: Bradyrhizobium hereditatis; assembly: GCF_020329435.1. GTDB lineage: Bacteria > Pseudomonadota > Alphaproteobacteria > Rhizobiales > Xanthobacteraceae > Bradyrhizobium > Bradyrhizobium hereditatis. The sequence goes on from NZ_JAGKJK010000018.1 coordinate 54,143, forward strand.
AGAATTCGTCGACTCTGGCCTCACGGTCCGGAAGCCGGTTGCCGAGGAAGCTGAGGTCGCATGCGTAGTCGTTCCGGCGCGGAGCGGGATGATGGGTCTGGGGATCCGCCGCATTGTAGATGGGGACGCATTGGCGCGCGTCGAAGCGGCGGTAGCGCTCAACCACCTGGTCGCCTCCACCATAGGTGAGGACCAGGTCATATCGCGGAATCGTCCGGTGCAGATGATGGAAGGGATCAGTACTCATGCTCTCCAGCGTCGCCGGAGCGTCGACATCCCAGTAGACGGTCATCAATCCGGTGCGAGCGAGTTCGGCTACCGCCAAATCAAGCTCCTCGTCGAAAACGCCGACCCCACTCGCCTTGGCAATCAAATCGGCTTGATGCGCTGCTTCCTGCAGCGCGCGGCGCCAACCGTCCTCGGTCGCTGGATAGACCACCACGCGCGCCCAATCCGGATCTGAAATGTCGCGATGCTGTTGGCGCTCGAACGCATCGGGTTCATAGAAAGTGATCTCCTGGCCAAGCGTGGCGAGCGCCTTGAGCAGGCCCCGATAGTAGGTCGCAGCACCGTTCCAGTACGACGACACCAGACTCGATCCGAAAAAAGCGATCTTCATGATGAGGCCATTTGTTCAGTTACGCGGCCGCTGTCGGCACGCGCCGGATCGCGTTTGCCGCCTAGGCTTCTGACGATGCGAAGCAGTTCCTGCGCACGATGAGCGCATGTGTGGCGCGCGTGGATCGCCGCCAGGGCCCTACTTGCCGTCTCGGCGGCAAAATCTTCGTCCTGCACCAGCGCCCGGAGGGCTGCACTCGCCGCTTTACCGTTGTTCACCGTGACGAAGCTTTCTGGAGGAAATAGCCCCTCCGAGTCATTCCATGGCGCGCTGACCAGCGGAATCCCACAGGCGAGAGCCTCAAATACCCGTATGGTGGGAATGCCGGGCAGCGTCTCGACGTAGGGGCGGCGGGGCACATGAATGGTCACGCGCGCGCGGGCAAATGCGTCCGGTGCGCGATGGTTGCAAAGCCAGCCGCGGAATTCGATGCCCGCGGTCCGCAACTGTTCACGCACCTCGTCGGGATAGCGCACGCCAAACACTTGCGTTCTAAGTCCGGTTTCCATGGCCGGCTGGACGAGGAACTCCTGCAATTCCCGATCGCGCTCATCGTCGCCCCAGTTGCCGATCCATATCAGATCGATATCCTTTGCCGCGTGCGGTTGCGGGCGAAACAGCGCGACGTCCGCGGCCTCATGCCAGGTGAAAGCCCTGCGGCCCCAACCTAGACGCTGGTAAAGCTGCTGCAGTACCTCGCCGAAGGCGAGAATTGCATCGTAGTCGCCAAGCTGAAAATTGCCGATCTGGCTTGCTGCCGTCACCGCCCGGTGATGCGTGTCATGGAACAGCAGAAGAAAACGATCGCCGTTGCGGCGTCTGGTACCGAGCCTCTCGATCAGAGAGGGATCATTCCATTCGTGCACGACAACGACATCGGCCTGGTCGAGCGCCTGATCAAGTTGCAATGTCGCTAGATCATACGTCCGGAGGTCTACACCTGGCACAAGTCGTGCCGATTCCCGCAAATACTCTTCACCGCCGTCGCGTAGCGCGTTCAGCCGGCTCCAGCCGTCGCGCGGCTCGTAGATCGTGACCCGGTGTCCGAGTCGGAGAAGCTCGCGTGCGACGCCGCGCAGGAAATGCGCATTGCCGTGATTCCAGCACGACACGAACGAATGATAGAACATCACGAATTTCATGGTTGCACCTCGGCCGGCACTTGGTGAGGCCTCGGCACCGCAGCGCGGGCGCTGCCTGCGAGCTCGCGATATAGGCCGGCGTACGCAGCGGCCGTGGCCTTCAGCCGGTAACGGCGCGCCTTCAGCGCTGCGCGTTTCTGCAGGTCATGTCGCAAGGCGTCGTTGTGCGTCAGGCAGGCGAGCACCGCCTGCCACTCGTCCCTGTCGCGTGGCTCCACAAACAGCGCCGCTCCATCCCAAAGCTCGCGAAATGTCGGAATGTCCGACAGGACGAGTGCGCAACCCGCCGTCGCTGCCTCGAGCACGGTAAGCCCGAATGGCTCGTACACGGCAGGCGAGGCCAGCACCGAGGCGCATCGCATTGTTCCGAGCAACGCGGCATGCGACAACTCGGGTGAGCGTTCCGCATGCCGATCGTCGCGGCCAATGCCCAGAGGTCCATTGGTCCGAACCGGCCAGGCCAGGCACGGCGAGATATCGGCCAGTATCGACAGGTTCTTGGCCTCGTCCCATTGTCGGCCGGCAGCGAGGATGAATGGCTGCTTGCTTGTGCGGGAAGCGGGCTCCTCCACTCCGTTATGGATGACGAGGCCGGCGCTTTCCGGCTGGTAGAGTTCGGTTATCTTGTCGAGAAAGCTATGTGTCGGTGCAATCCACCGATCTGCGGCGGACAGTCCGGCATGAACGTTCGCCATGTAGGCGAGCCAGCGCGACTCGGTCGGCTCCTCGCCGCGACAGGCAAGCCACCAGGAGCGTACACAGGAATGGGCGACAACGAGGACAGGGGCACGCCAGGTGCTGATCGCCTCGCGATAGCTGTTGAGATGCACGATGTCCGGCTTCACGCGATTTTCGATCGCGGCCAGCCGGTCGGCGGCGCGATGGAAATCCCGACCCTCGGGATCAAGCCATTCGAGCGAGAGATCGGTGATTTCAACGGTTAGGCCAGGAGTGCCGGCGATGGACTGGAGTTGATCGCCGCGTGGCGCGGGGCCCAGCGTCACAAGCGAGACTTCCATTCCCATTTGACAGAGCGCGCGCGCAAGCGTCGAGGCATAGACCCAAACGCCGCCGACGGCGTCGGTCGTCATCAGGATGCGCAGCCTTCGACACGGTGGATTCATGGCCTCAACTCAGCGAAAGTCCCGTGCGGCATGCGGAAAACTGCGGCCGTCATACCCGGGCCTCCAGCAGTTCAGAGGCCAAGGCGCCGCCGGCGCTCACATGGTTGTCCAGCCAGCGCTCGATGAGCCGCAGACCCTGCCGCACCGAAACTCGTGGCTCCCACTCGACCGCCTGCGACACCGCGCGAATGTCTGAGACGTACCAGGGTTGGTCACCGGGACGCCAGGCAGCGTAGCGGACATCCGGCTGATCGCCGCGTAATTCGCTAATGAGTTGGAGCAAGTCGCGCAGGCTGATCGCGTTGGAAGGACCGCCGCCCAGATTGAAGATCCGGCCGGAAATGCTGTTGATGTTGTCGAGCGCTGCGATCCAGGCATTGACCGCGTCATCGACAAACAGCGCATCCCGAACCTGGTATCCATCCCCGTATATCGTGATCGGCCGGCGCCGAATGGCCTCGAGCAGGAAGTGTGCGATCCAGCCCTGGTCTTCGTTTCCAAACTGGCGCGGACCGTACACGCAACTCATCCGCAGCACGACCGAGCGCAAGGCGAAGACGCGCGAGTAATCCCGGACATATTGATCCGCAACGCCCTTCGAACATCCATAGGGACTGTAGAGATCGAGCGGGGTGTCCTCTGCCACCCCATGGGTGAACCGCGGATCGTCGGGCACATAACGGCAGTCGACGCGACGAACCTCGGATGGATCGAACAACCTGCCGTAGACCTTGTTGGTCGATGCGAAAACGATAGGAGCACGCGGATTGCGCCGACGTATCGCCTGCAGGACGTTGAGGGTGCCATGCCCGTTGATCTCGAAATCCGAGATCGGGTCCTCGAGGCTGGTGGTGACCGCCACCTGAGCAGCGAGGTGCATGACGGCGGTATTCGCCGAAACCAATGCGTCGACGGCGTCTGCATCACGCGTATCGGCGATCTCGATCGCAACACGGTTACCGTAGCGCTGCCGCAGCCATTCCGCGTTCTCTTCGGACCCCCGTCGCGACAGGTTGTCCATGGCCACGACACTGCGCCCACGTGTGGCTAGTTTAGCAGCGATGTTGCAGCCGAGAAATCCGCAGCCGCCGGTTACCAGGATGCGTTCGGAACTATTCTTGATGTTTGGACTTGCAAAGGTCATGCGACGAGCCCTCGATCCTCCAGCTCGCGCGTAGCCGCCTCAACCGAATCGACGGCCGCTTGATCCGCGAGCCATTGCGCGAGCCGGCCAAGCCCGTCCTCGAATTCGACTTTCGGAACGTAGCCGAGCCGACTGCGGGCCTTGCCGATGTGGGCAAAGCAATGGCGGATATCGCCCGCGCGATATTTGCCGGTCACCTGCGGAGTAATGCGCTGGCGCCCCGTAACGCGGGCCAGATCGCTGGCGACGGAGCTGATGGTTCGGCACTCGCCCGAGCCGATGTTGTAAACGTCGTCAGCGCCGTCGCGACATTCCAGCGCCAGCTTGCATGCCTGAGCGACGTCCTGCACATGGACAAAATCCCGGCATTGGTTGCCGTCCTCGAATATCAGGGGCGGGCGGTTGTTGAGCAGCCGCGACGCAAAGATCGAGAGCACTCCGGTGTACGGGTTCGACAGCGACTGCCGCGGCCCATAGACATTGAAGAAGCGCAGCGCCACGGTCGGGATGCTATAGGCACTACCGATGATCAGGCACTGGCGCTCCTGATTGTACTTGCCGAGCGCATAGATCGAGCTCAGCGAGGGCTGCTTGCTTTCGGGAGTTGGCAGCGGCGTCAGCGGCGTGCCATCGCTGTCCAGCACGTCCCAGATACCGCGACGGAGTTGTTCGATGGAACGCTGCTGCGGCGCGACAGTCGTTCCGTCGTTGCGCCTGGCGAGACCCTCGCCGTAGATGCTCATCGAAGAGGCGCAAACAAGCTTCTCGACCGGCCGGGAGGCAAGCGCTTCGAGAAGCACGGCGGTGCCGAGATCGTTGGTGCTTGTGTATGAGGCAATCTCGTACATGCTCTGACCGACACCGACAGCGGCGGCGAGATGAATGACGGCATCCACGCCAGCAAGGGCCCGATCGACCTCGCCTCTGTTTCTGATATCGCCGACAATGAGTTCTGCTTCCTTATCGAGATAGCTTGGCGGCGTGCTGTCTTGGTGAACTTGCGAGGCGAGCGCATCCAGAATCCGTAGCGAGTAGCCGGACGAAAGCAGAAGGTCGGTTACGTGTGAGCCGATGAAGCCCGCACCCCCTGTGATCAAAATCCGCTTTGACATTGTCTCTCCCGAAACCGCTGCTGCTAACCTCGGCGCACCCGAATATCGCCATCGAGGGAAATGCTCTGGTCCTGTGTTCGATCACGCTCTGTCGGCAAGCCGACATTGGCTTTTTGCGAACGGTCACGTCCGTCGAACGCGGAGTAAATTTGTTTGTTCCTGAATTCGTGAGGTCGATAGCTTCGTCAAATGGTAGAGGAGGACTGAGTGCGGTCCCACCACCACGTTCTGTCGCGTCGAGACCTCATCAGAGTGCAGGCGCTCGACTGCGCAGCATATCGCGCCCGATTCCCGCCGATGCCGACGCGAGCGACAGATGTTCGTCTACCGCCGCAGCAACATCGGCGAAGGTCTCACGGCGGCCGATTGGTCCGGCTGATAGCGATGGTCCAAACAGCAGCACGGGAACCTGCTCACGCGTGTGATCGGTGCCTTGCCAGGTCGGATCGCAGCCATGATCTGCGGTGATGACAAGGAGATCGTCCTCGCGCATCATCCGGAGGATCTCCGGGACGCGCGCGTCGAAAGCCTCCAGCGCGGCAGCGTATCCGGCCGGATCACGGCGATGGCCATGGAGCGTATCGAAATCAATGAAATTTGCGAACAAGAGTCCGCCGTCGGGCAGGACGGAGATTCCCTCCATCGTCCGGTCAAACAATGCGGCGTTGCCGTTGGCCTTGAGCACGCGTCCGGTGCCGCTGTGCGCAAATATGTCGCCGATCTTCCCGATGCTAAGAACGCAGCGGCCGGCCTGCGTCGCACGATCGAGGATCGTCGGGCTGGGCGGTGGAACGGAGTAGTCGCGCCGGTTCCCGGTGCGGACGAAACCCTCTGTCGACGAGCCCACGAACGGTCGAGCAATGACCCGCCCGATCCGAAGTGGATCGACGAGCGACCGTGCGACGGCGCAGATCTCGTAGAGCCGCTCTAGTCCAAAGGCGTCCTCATGCGCGGCAATCTGAAAGACGCTGTCGGCGGACGTGTAACAAATCGGCTTGCCCGACGTAATGTGCTCCTCGCCCAACTCGGCAATTATTTCGGTACCTGAGGCGTGGCAGTTGCCGAGAATTCCGGGAAGGTTGGCCTGCTGGCACAATGCCGAAACGAGTTTCGGCGGAAAGCACGGAACTTCGCGGGGGAAATAGCCCCAATCAAAGAGCACTGGCACGCCTGCCAGTTCCCAGTGACCCGACGGCGTGTCCTTCCCCTTTGAGATTTCTGCGGCGCAGCCATACCGCCCGATTGGCTGCGCATCGCTCTGCAGTCCGGGCGGCACGCGGCCAGTCGACAGTCGACACGCCTCTCCGAGGCCGAGTTCGACCAGGTTCGGTAGCCGAAGCGGACCTGCGCGGAGGGATGCGCGATCGCCCTGGCCACGCGCACAGACCTCGGCGATGTGACCTATGGTGTCTGCGCCCTCGTCGCCGTAACGGGCTGCGTCCGGAGCGGCGCCAATACCCACAGAATCAAGTACGAGCACAAGGGCGCGGGCCATCTCACTTCTCCCTTCGCGCCGCGATTGCGGGCCGACTCTGGATCATGTCGAACGTTCCTGCTGGGTTGTTTTCTGCAGCAGGAAGCACGTGCCGTCCCACAGGGAGAATTTCCCCATCGCGCTGTGCCGCACGTACAGTCCCGCTTCCTGCGCGAAACGCCGCAGTTCGTTTTCGCTCGCTGTCGGATCATTGCTGTAGGCATAGTTCAGGATGAGCAGGTGACCGTTTCGGCGCAACACGCGCGCCATCTCGCCGATGTGGCGCTGCGCGAGGTCGGACATCACGAAATAAGGAAAGACATCGACAGCGCAAATCAGGTCGACGGACGTGTCCCGGAATACCGACAGGTCTTGTCCGGAGGTGCGAACGAAAACGGCATTGGGGCAAGCGGCGCAACACTCGCGCGCAGCCTGAAGCATGTGCATCGAGACATCGATGCCAATTGCCGTTCTGACGTGGCGGGCCAGCGCCTCGACGACGCGTCCGCTGCCGCAACCGACATCGAGCACGCAGACATCGTCCCTAAGCAAATTCCAGGCGCGGATGCGCTCTACAATTTCGTCGGTCGCAGCGCGCAACAGATCTGCGCGGCCAAGGCAATAGAGCGCGACGCTTGCCTCGCGTGAGACGCCGACAGCGTCGTCAAATATCCTGGCCCAAGCTTCCGGTGACGGATGCAGATCGCGAGCGCTGGGGTGGTCGAGCGAGTGCATGACGGCTTTTATGCTTGCAAATGCCTCGGGCGTCTGATCCCAGAGCGTGCGCATGCGCTGGAGCCGCTTTACGGCCTTGTCGCGCTCATGCGGATCGAAGCGGACATGGTTGATCGCCGCATTGAGCGCCCGATTGGCTTCCTCCGCACAAGAGGCGGCCATTAACAACTGCGCCAGCGCCACGTTTTCAGGCGTGCGGCCGTACGCGCCGCGAAGGGCAGACTCGAGCAGCCGTCCGGCGATCGGATCATCAGGCTTGTTGTGCGACGTCATGGCTGTTGACGCTGATGCGGTGAACCACGCGGCATTCGTTCCAGCAATCATGTGCGCCCCATCCATATTTGTACGGCTCTCGGCCGCGAAGGAAATGGAATTTGTGAGCGCCTTCGCAAATCGACTCCGCGAAAACATATCCGAGGAGGATCACGCTGGGAGACTCGAAGGCGTAGGCTGGCTCGAACCCCGTGAGATACCCATAGGCCTGATTGCGGTGCATGAAGCCGTAGTAAGCTGCTGCGGGTTGGCCGTCGATCTCGAGGAGATAGAGGCGCAGCAGGTTGGCGGACATCAGGGCCGGCAATGCATGGCGGTGAAACTGCTGCACACGGGGATCGGCAAGAACACCCGACTCGGCACGCGAGTTCCAACGATGCCGGTGAAGCGAAACAAGTAACTCGAACATGTCGGAGACGGAGCTGCGATCGGCTGCCTTTACCTGCAGTCGGCCACGCCGCTCAGCGCGATTGTGGGCGGTGCGAAGTGCGCGGCGCTTTCTTGGCGGCAATATCCATTGCAATTCGTCAGGCGTGCCTGGCAAGTGCAGGACGGGACATGCACTGGCGCACGCGCTGGTCACGTCGCAGCCGGACGGTACTGCCATCCGGAGCGCGTGTGCGTCGGGCTGCAGCTCCGTGAGTTCCAGGATGTCCCAGAAGCCGGCGTCAGCGAGACGTGAGCTCAGCAGCGCCAATATTGGCTCCTCAAGCTTGGGGGCGATCAGAAAATCGTGATAATCGGTCACGGGAAATCCCATCAGCCGAGCAAATCGGCCGCGTGAGCGGCGTTCGCAGCAGAACGGTGCAAGGCCGACTAGCCGCCGATCGAAGTAAATCGCGAGAGCGCAAGCGTTGCCGTCCGAAAGATTGTTGCACCAAGGCAGTAACCACGCTGGCGACTGGAACGGCGTCGCGATCGGCGATTGCCGCCATAACTCCCACCAGTCCGGCGCGAGCGCCGCAAGTTCGGATACTTCCGTGATCATGCGACATGTGAACGGCGACGTCATGCTGCACCTGAGATCGCCATTCGGCTGAGCGTTTCATAGACCGACAGATAGCTCTTGTTCGTGCGCCCCAGAGAATATCGCTGGCGTGCCGAACAACGGCAAACCTCGCCGTCAAGCGCGGACGCGTCCATCATGGCCTTGGCCATCTCGACTTCGTCGCGAACGAGAAAGCCGGTTCGGCCATGTTCGATGGTTTCTGCAAGCGCGCCGCGGGCGGATGCGATCACCGGCGTGCCGCAGGCAAGCGCCTCGCGCGCGACCAGAGAGCTTGTCTCGGGTGCGAGAGAGGGTATGAGGACGCATCTGGCCATCGCGAGCAGGCGGCGCTTGCGCGCGAGGCCGACCGGCCCGATGAAACGACGCAGCTGATCCAGTGCCGGTTTGACGGTCGTTTCGAAGTACTGTCGATGCGTCGCATACGGAAAAACCTCGCCGCAGATTATAAGCGGCATGGCTGCCCGCTTGGCGGCGTCGATGGCAAGATGAACGCCCTTTTCCGGGCATATGCGCGCGAGCATCAAAGCAAAATTGCGCTTTGCGGCGCTGGCGCCGAAGAAATAGTCCGCGACTCCATTCTCGATGGGCGCCAGCATGTGCGGATCGGGCGCCGAGGCTGCATGCTGGGATCGCGAGACACAGTTGAACCACACATTCGGTCGATGCGGGCTGAGAGCTTCCGCGGGATACCAATCGATCGGGAGATGTAGCGTCACGAGCACAGGAGGACCGTCTCGCGGCAGGTAAGCATGAAAATCGATACCATGCAGATGGACAACGTCGACCGGCCAGCGCGCAAGAGCGAGTGCGACGGCGTGGCGGTGTCGGTGCTGCGCAGCCTCGACCTCGGCTTGGTGCAAATCGCCCGATGCACGAGGAACCGAAATGTGAATGCCGGCCGGCTCTGACCCTTCGCACGCGATCAGGATCGAACGATGACCTGAATCGACCAAGGCCTTATCGAGCTGATGAACCACTTGCTCCGCACCCCCCACCGAATTGGGCCCCACCGGGGCAAACGGATATGCGACATTGAGCACCGTTAGAACCATCGTTCCTCTTCCAGGCCAAGTTCGCTCAGCGCGGAACGGGATAGCGTGAGCCAGGATTCGCCGGTGAGCCCCCAATTGTACTGCTCGTAAAGCAGCTTTCCCCGGTTGGGTAGCGCATGGAAATCGTAGGCAGGTGCCAATCGGAAGCGTTCAACGTCGGCATCAAAGGCCGACAGGGTCCCGCGCTGTGTAGCGTGCGCCGCAATCATGCGGCGCTTCCAGTCTCGTTCCGCGGCATTCAGCCGGACCGCGATGGCGGGCTGCCTCGGATGCCGCGAAAAGCGTTGCGTTGTCCAGCCGTGGTCTTCCCGGTGATAGAACGGCATCTCGATCACATCGAGCGCCTGTCCATGGCGACGTCTTAATGCGGCGATCGCGTGCACCGCGAATGCCGTGGCGTCGTGGTCCGGGTGTCCTCCTTCGAATGCGTGCGAGAGAACGACCTTGATGTCGCGTGCCGCAACAAGAACATGGATGGCGCGCGCGAGATCGGCGAGGCGAAACGCGGTGGTCTGATCGGAAAAGCCAAGTTCGACGATCCTGTTTGCCGGCAGATTCGCCAGAACCAGCGCGTTGCAAAGCTCGCGCTCGCGGGCTGCCGCATAAGCGGCCGGGCTGGCATAGCCGTGCGCCCTGGCATCTGCACCGTCACGCGGAGCCCCGTCTGTCGCGACGACCACGGTCACGTTATCAAGTCGGTGAAGCTGAGCCCCGCAGCCGATAGTTTCGTCGTCGGGATGGGCAACGATCACAGCGACGTCGTCTGCCGCGGCGTGAGTGCGTTCGGGATCGGCTAGGATCTTGAGAAGTGCCTCGCCCGCTGCACGTTGTGGGGCTGGACGTCGCTTTGTGATTGCCGTGGCGGTCATTGCGCGGCTTCCCTCTGCTCGGCGACCGCCGATCTGAAGGATTGGTTTGCGGTAATCCTCGGCGGTGCATAGCGTTCGGTCATCGCGGCGCAAAATTCGGCGAACTCCTCCGGCACTTGAGGCGCGCTCGTGTGGTGTGATGCGATACCGCGATGTTCCGGCGTGAAGCAGTAGGTGATTGTAACGTCGAACTCCGATAGCGCGTCCATTTGCCGGTCAAACCAGTCGAGCGCATTGGGACGAAAACTGTCGGCCCAGGAGAGGCCGGTCCGCAGGCTCCGGACGCCCAACCGTCTCATCCACGCCACGGCTTCGTAGAGCCGGTGATCCTCAAAATGAAACCACTGGCAGATGCCAAGTGCAGGTGCGTGGCGCGGGAAGCGCTCGGCCGCCATCTTCGGCGATCCATCCTCCCGCAGCAGGCCCATCGCGAAATGACGGTAGTAGGAAGATCCCTCGGCCTCCTTGTGCCGCGTCGTGGCCGGCCAGGCGCGGGGCAGATCATAAAGGCTGTACCAGTGAATGCGCGGCGCTTGCCCGATCAGCAGTTGCGCAGTGCGATCAAGGCCCCAAGCCTGCACCTCCTCGGCGCCGAAGCTCGATACGCCAACTTCCGAGACCCAGACTGGCAGCTCGGTGACAGCTTTGATTTCCTGGATCTTGGCCGGCCATTCATCGATCCGCCAAAGATTCCAGTCGAGCGGAAAGCCGTGCACGGCCACAGCATCGACGTGGTCAAGCACGCCCTTTCCCATCATATTTGCAATGAAGGCCGGATCGATGGGGGAGATGCCTCCAAGCACGCGCGGCAATGACGGATTGACCCGTTCTATCGCCTTGCCGGCGCCGATCGCCATCTCGCCAAACAGGTCCCAGTTGGGGTCGATCTCGGGATCCCAATGCGACTTGTTGTTCGGCTCGTTCCAGATCATCGCGGCTTCGATCATCTCGAGCGACCTCCCTTCGGATAGATCGCGCCGGCACCCGGCGGGGCCTCGGTCCGCCGGCAGACATAGACTTCGTCCTCGGGGTGCAGTTCTATCTCGAACCCGCTGCTGCGCAGCATCGCCTCGACGCAGGCGTTGTTCGGGATCCACCAGTTGGTTGGATCGTCGGCATATCGATGTTCCACGAAGTGGAGTTTGGGATAACCGGGATGATTGAAGTGATCGTCTTCCCAGAATCCATAATCCTGCTTCACCTGCTCCACCTCGGTGCTGCCGCGCAGCATCGATTGAAAGACGAGCAGATTGCCCGCCGCATGTTCATGAATCAGATCCAGCGCGAGCAGCGGATGACGCAAATGATAGAGCACACCGAGAAACAGCACGATGTCGAACCGTTCTCCGAGCGTCCCGACGTCGTACACGGAGATGTTGCGAAATTCGATGTCGAGGCTGCTGACTTCCGCGGCAAAGCGCGCCTGGCGCAGATAATCCTCATCTGTGTCGATGCCGAGCACGCGTGTTGCGCCGCGCCGTTTCATTTCGAGTGAATAGAACCCGGCATTGCAGCCGATATCGAGAACGGTGTGTCCTTCGATCTCTGGTATGATTGCCTGGGCAAACCGGCGCCATTTCACCGAGGGGTAGTCGCCGAGAAAATGCGTCGGCGCCGTGCTGACGCCCCCGAGCTCGAGGTTGTGGAACCATGGCCCCAGCTGCTCGACCCGCAGCCGGATGTCTTCCGTCGTCAATTGCCGATTGCTCATCACGTTTGCACCTCGTGTGCATGCAAGCTGTTGTCGCGCCGCATGTGAGGTAGTGCCGCGGCAGCGCCGCTGTCCGATGACGACTTGCCCCTGATGTCCTCGAGCAGGCTTATGGCGGCTCGATAGCCGTGCAGAGTCCCGACGTCGACGTAGGCTTGGCCTGCCTTCACCGCGGCGGCCTTGCCGCCCTCGGCGAGGAAGGCATTCACCAGCGTGCCGAAATACTCGTCCGTTCGGTTTCGCGCTAGCCAGAGCTGCCTTAGCTCTTCGAACACGTCTCCCGGCATCTTGAAGGCGCCCCAGATCCAGTTCGAGTCGGGGCTGGGCTGCTTGACCTGAATCTCCCGCACTCGATCTTGGTCGAGAACAACGGCGTCGAAGAATTCAGGCCGTTCGACCGGAAACAGCAGGAAAGACAGAACGTCGTCGGGCAGTTCGGCTAATCCGTCTTCAGGAAACCAGACCGTGTCCGGCAGTCCAATGACGACAGGCGCGTTGCAATCGACGATCGGCCGCGCCGCGAACACCGCGTCGCAAAGTCCGATCGGCTGTTCCTGCACCACGTAAACGATCGGCGTGGAGCCATAGCTCGCCCCGAAATATTCCATGATGTCGGACTTGCCCGGAGAGATGACGAAGCAGATCCTGTCCGCGCCGCCGCAAACCATGCGCTCGACGAGATACTCGCTGACGGCGCAGGGGCGCTCGATGCCGCCTTCGGTGCGGCTGCCGACCGGCAGCAGTTCCTTCGAGAAGGCAAGCGGCTGGATCCGGCTTCCACGTCCTGCTGCGGGCACGATTCCCCACATGGCTATACCTGCTCCATTTCACGCGCTGGCGAGATCGGCGTCTTGGACACCGCGGCGATCAGTTCATAGGCCCGCTGCTCCGACGTGTGCGCGGCAAGCGTATGCTCGCGCGCGGCCTTGGCCACGCGCGCGAGTACCCTGTCGGAAAGCTCGATCGCGGCAAGCGCGTCGGCGGTATCGCGAGCAACCAGGATTTCATCTCCTGGTGTGAAGAATGTCTCCAACCCTGCCCAGGCGTCGGAAAGAACCGGCACGCCACAGGCAGTGGCTTCAAACAACCGTCCGGAGGGGCACCAGCCCAGATCGGCCATCGGCCGGCGGGTGACGTTCAGTGTGAGGCGAGACGAGGCATAAAACGCCGGGTGATCGGTCGGAGGCAGGTGATGAACGAAGAAGATGTTCGGACACCAGGGAAAATCCTGTGGATACTGTGCGCCGCCGATGACGAACCGAAGCTCAGGCCGCGCTCGTGCGGGAGCGTGCAACAGCGCATCGAGAGCATCCTGTCGGTCTGCGGAGTAGGTCCCGAGGTATGACAAAGCGAACTGGCGCAGGGATGCCGCTTCGAGAGGACGATGCACGTCCGGATCGACGTGACCGTAAAGCGGAACGACCTGACGCGCGCCGAGCTCGTCGCGAAGCGCGTCAAGCGCGGCGCCGCCGGTGTAGCTCAGGACGAGATCGAAGTCCGCGAGTCCTCGTGCGCCGATGTAGGGGATGACATCGCCGCGACGAAGCCTCGACAACGTGACCGGCGTATCGAGATCATAGAAGACGCTGAGTGTCCCACCTGTGGAGATGATGAGGTCGGTCGCGGCCAGGGCGTCAGCCGCATAGGATGTGACAATCGCAGCGTCCGCATCACGTACTTCGCGCTGTGCCTTCGACCGGACGGAGCTCCAGTCGCCGTAGATGACGAGTTCGCCGCCGGGCAGGGCGAAGACGTCGCGGTTCATCGCGTAATAAGGCGTGTCGCGCTCAAAGAAGACCACCTCGTGTCCCTGCCGGATCAGCGCAGAACACAGCCCGCGCCAGAGCGTGGCGTGACCGTTTCCCCATGACGAACTGAATGTGAGACCAAAGATGACGAGCTTCATGATACGACCGGCTGGTTCAATGCAACGACTTCAGCGCCGCCTCGACCGATTGAGACGATGCTGATCGTAGCGGGGGCGATATCGAGACGGTAATAGTCGTCGAGCGGCAGCCTCAGAGCGTGCAGAATGATGGCGCGGATGACTTCGGCATGACTGCACAAGGCGACATGGCCGTCGGGTAGCGACGCTGCGAACTCGTTCAGATGGCCAACGGCGCGCGCCTGTAGCTCCAGCATGCTTTCACCGTTCGGTGGACGGGTGCCACAACGCTTGGTGTTCCAGAGATCCCACAGGGGATCTTCATGGAGCGAAGCAAAGGAGCGCCCGGTCCAAGCCCCGGCGTCCAGTTCATCGATGCCGGCGAAGATTTGGACGGCAAGTCCGAGCCGTTGCGCCAGCGGCTGCGCCGTCTCCAGCGCGCGCGTCTGGGGGCTTGAGTGCACCGACCCGATGTCGCTACTGCCAAAGACATCGGCGATCCGCCGGGCTTGATCGCGCCCTTGGCTGTTCAACCGAACGCCCGCCATGCGACCGACCAGGATGTGATCGACGACATCATGAGCTCCGTGTCTGATCAGCGAGAATTTCGTCATGGCGGAATCCGGCTCAAGCCGTCCCTGCGATGAAGCCCAGAGTTCTCTCGCGAGCCTCGTGGTCCGAAAACTGCTGTGGCGGTGACTTCATGAAATAGCTCGACGGGCCGACCAGCACTCCGCCAACGCCGCGATCGATCGCAAGCTTGGCGCAACGCACGGCATCAATGACGACGCCGGCAGAGTTAGGCGAATCCCAGACCTCGAGCTTCATCTCGAGATTGAGCGGAACGTCGCCAAAGGTGGTGCCCTCAAGCCGGATATAGGCCCACTTGCGATCGGCGAGCCACGGCACGTGGTCGCTCGGGCCGACATGAATACCGCCGTCTGGAAGCGGCACGTCGAGTTGGCTGAGCACGGATTGGGTTTTTGAGATCTTCTTCGATTCCAGACGCTCACGTTCGAGCATATTCCTGAAATCGGAGTTTCCGCCGAAGTTGAGTTGATAGGTGCGATCGAGCCGAACGCCGCGCTCGCGAAAGAGGTTGACCAGCATGCGATGCAGAATGGTTGCGCCGACCTGGCTCTTCACATCGTCGCCTATGAGGGGAAGTCCGCGGCTTTCGAATTTGCTGCGCCAGAGCGGGTTGGATGCAATGAACACGGGAATGCAATTGACGAAGGCGCATCCAGCCTCCAGCGCGCAATTTGCGTACCACTCGCTGGCGCGCTGCGAGCCGACGGGGAGATAGGAGACGAGCACATCCGTGCGCGTGCTTGCCAGGCGCTCGGCAACGTCCACCACCGGCAGGTCTGATTCCTCGATCTCTTCACGAAGATAGCGGCCCAGTCCGTCCATCGTAGGGCCACGCTCGACTATGGTGCCGGTAAGTCTAGCGTCGGCGAAGCGGAACGTGTTGTTGGGTGCAGCGTAGATCGCTTCCGAGACATCCCGCCCCACCTTCTTCGCGTTCACGTCGAACGCGGACGCTATCTCGATATCCCGGATATGGTAGCCGCCGAGGTCGATGTTCATCAGGCCGGCGAGCGGCTCGTTGGCGCGGGCATCGGCGTAGTGAGTGAGGCCTTGCACGAATGAGGAAGCGCAGTTGCCAACACCGACGATTCCGACGCGAACTTTTTGGCCGAGGGATGTCTGTTGCATTGCAGACCATGTCGCTGGAGACGGTTTCTGCAATCCGTAATGCGTGCGTGTGATTGTTTGTTCCTGGTTTGCCGCGTCGAAGCGATGTCTTTCTGTAGATGATCGGAAGAACATGCTGCCGATGACAGCGAGAGGATGAAGATGAAGCTGATGATGAGGAAGAGGAAGATGATGAAGAGGAAGATGATGAGGAAGAAGATGATGATGGGGAGGAGGTCGATAGACGAGGAAGCTGAGGATGTGGCGGCAGCAGGACAGCAAGACAAGGTCGGGCTGAGCGTTAGCGGCACCTAGCACCAGGTGATTTGGTGCCTGGAACGCCTGCTGCCATCATGGAATTAGAATGGGGAGACGCCCGCGCACCAAACGGGATTCGAGAAGGGACGTCAGCGAGGAGACGAGCTATGTCCAACGGTAAAACTACGACGGACCATGAGAGCATCAGGCGCTGGGCCGAGGAGCGTGGCGGCACGCCGGCCACCGTCAAGCGAACGAAGGAGGGTGGGGAGCCGGGGGTGCTTCGCCTCGACTTCGAACCGCGCGACGAAAGTCTGGAACCGATCGGGTGGAATGAGTTCTTCGAGAAGTTCGACAAGGAAGATCTTGCATTCCTGCATCAGGACCGGACCGAGTCAGGTGAGCTGAGCCGGTTTCACAAGTTCGTTAATCGGTCATCTGCCCAGTAAGTCCAGTAAGTAGAGATCCTGCCAAAAGTGGTTCCCGAGCTGGTTTAGCCGCCCTGTTGGGTGCTGCAGCCGGTGAGGGAGGCCGCGCTATTTCCTGCCCACTCCAGGACTACCGCAACGTACGGGGGGCCAATCATGACTGCTGGCTTGAGAGGAAAACTCGAGAGAAGGCGGCTATTGGCGAGGGGCGGGCAGAGCCATGGAACGTCGGACGATCCATCGCAGGGAACATTTCTTGCGGGGCAATTGTCGGCGAGCAAACCAAGGCGATTGTACCAGGCAGTGCGGTTTGCACTACCGCAGAAGCATGCGATCGGCATGATCCTGGCGCTCACTCTTACCGTCGCCGCGCTCAATGCCGTCGAGCCGCTCGTAATCAAGGCGGTATTCGATGAGCTGACGGCCCATCGCGCAGAAATTCTGGTGCTGAGCATTGTCGCTTTGGGCGGCTTGGCACTCCTGCGCGAAAGTTTTGATGCAACGGCAAACTGGCTGACCTGGCGTACGCGCATCGGCCTGCAATATGCGCTGCTCGAGGCGGCAATAGGCAAGCTTCACAAGATGCCGTTGCGAATGCAGCGCAGCGAAGGCGTCGGCGCGATCATGACGCGGCTTGACCGCAGTATCCAGGGGTTTACCAGCGCGGTGAGCTTGATCCTGTTCAGTGTCCTGCCGTCGCTGATCTTTCTCTGCGTCGCCGGCTCCATCATGTTCAGCCTTGATTGGCGGCTAGCCCTGATCGTTTTGATGTTCGCGCCGATACCGGCATTGATCGCAATGTACGCCGGACCCGAGCAGACCCGTCGGGAGCGGGCGCTGCTCGACCGTTGGGCGCACATCTACTCCCGCTTCAACGAGGTGCTGTCCGGCCTCGTGGTGGTGCGCAGCTTTGCGATGGAGGATGCCGAGAAGTCACGCTTCCTGCGCGATGTATCTGCCGCCAACCAGGTCGTCGTCCGCGGTGTAGCTACAGATGCAGGTTACGGTGCCGCCAGCAATCTGTCGATCGCTCTCGCGCGGCTTTCGGCCATTGGTGTCGGAGGCTACCTGGCATGGAACGGACAGGTCACGTTGGGCACATTGATTGCGTTTCTCGGCTACGTCGGAGGCCTGTTTGCTCCGGTGCAGGGACTGAGCGGGGTCTATTCCAGCTTAAGCAAGGCCGCCGTTTCGCTCGAGGAGATATTCTCCATCCTCAGCCTCCAGGAACATCTCGGCGATTCTCCCGAAGCAACAGATTTGGACGACGTCAGAGGCGATGTGAGATTTGAGAAGGTGCAGTTTCGATATGAGCAGGCGTCGCGGCCGGTTCTCAAGAATGTGTCGCTGCACGTCGCCCCCGGCCAATCACTCGCCATCGTTGGGCCGAGCGGGTCGGGAAAGACAACACTGATGGCGTTGCTGATGCGATTCTACGATCCACAGCAAGGCCGGATCACCCTTGACGGTCGTGATCTCCGCACTGTCCGGCAAAGTTCGCTGCGGCGGAACATCGGCGTGGTGCTGCAAGACCCCCTGCTGTTCAACGATACCATTCGCGCCAATATCGCCTATGGGCGTCCCGAGGCAGGTGAGGAGGATGTCGTGGCGGCTGCGCACGCGGCCCACGCACAAGCGTTCATCGACCGGCTGCCGGATCGATACGACACCATCGTAGGAGAGCGCGGCAATCAGCTCTCGGTGGGGGAGCGCCAACGGATCACCATTGCGCGCGCGCTGCTGAAGAATCCGCCGATCCTGGTGCTTGACGAAGCCACATCTGCGCTCGATGCCGAATCGGAGGAAGCGGTGCAACACGCGCTCGACAATCTCAAGCGGCACCGAACCACCTTCATCATTGCGCACAGGCTGTCAACGGTAGTGAACGCCGACCGCATCCTGGTCCTGAAGGACGGAACCGTCGCGGAGAGCGGAATCCATGGTGCCCTGATGCAGGCCGGCGGCTACTACGCCTCGCTGGTGAAACGGCAAAGCCGCGGCTGATCGCCAACGATATCGATCCGTCGGCACGGCTTGATGGAACCGCGTATACGGATTATTCGGCGGCGGTCCCTCGAGACACCGGATGAAGATCTCGGCAATGACATTGGGTCGGAAGCGGCGGTGAGACCCGCGCCCCAAAAACTGCGGTTCACATGTACCAGCATCTGATACGCGCCGGCCTGCTTGGCGCGGCCCTGTTGTTGACGGGCGCTGCGGATCAGGTTCCCGTCTCATTTGGCTCCGCTGGCGGCGACGCCTGGGACTTCTCCAAGTCCATTGACATCACCGTCCCCGAAGGCCGCTGCGATCAAATTGTGGTGACCTCACCCAGTTCGGCCGTCACGCTGCCGGCGGAGCGAGGACGGACGCGCGCGCGGATATCGCTTCAGCCTGGTGACAATCAGGTCAGGGCCGAGTGTCGGCAAAACGGCATCGAGCGAGGGTCGGCACAGCAGAGCTGGAATGTCCGGCTCCGCAACACGCCAACGGCATTGATCGATACATTCGAGAACGGCAGCGGCGTCACGCTGGATGCGCAACGAAGCCTGCCTGCGCCGGTCCGCGGCAGCCCGATTGCCGCTTACGAGTGGCGAGCGCGCGATGACAACCCGGCACCACTTGCTGGATTGCCGACAAGCGGCGCGCGCATCGAGCTCTCGGATGTGCCGCCGGACGGCGAATACCGCATCACCGCCAAGGTTACGGACGGCAACGATCGCGTCGACGAGGCGACCGTGATGCTTCGTGCGCAGGGCGGCATCCTGCGAGCGATTGACGCCGGCCGCGACCACGCCGCTTGGATCGACGGTGCGGTCGTCTATGGTGTCGTGCCCGCGCTGTTCGGCCCTCGCGGCCTTGTCGATGTCACTGCACGTCTCGATCAGCTCAGGGAGCTCGGGGTGTCGGCCCTGTGGCTTTCGCCGATTACCGAGAGCCCACCGGGCGACTTCGGTTATGCCGTCACGGACTATTTTCGGATACGGCAGAGCCTTGGTGATGAACGGAAGCTGCGTGAACTGGTCCAGGCCGCCCACGCGCGCGGAATCCGGGTGATCATCGACTTCGTACCGAACCATTTGTCGGATCAGCACGCCTATTTTGCAGATTCAATGCGGCGCGAGCGCTCGTCACCTTACTTCAGCTTCTTCGCGCGCGGGCAGGACGGCAAGGCCGAGCACTACTTCGATTGGAGCAATCTCAAGAATCTCAACTACGCCAATCCGGAGGTGCAGCGCCTGGTGATCGAGGCCTTCGCATATTGGGTGCGCGAGTTCGATGTGGACGGCTTCCGCGTCGATGCCGCATGGGGTCCGAAGCAGCGGGCGCCGGAATTCTGGCCCCGCTGGCGTGCCGAGCTCAAGCGCATCCAGCCAGATCTGCTTCTGCTTGCCGAGGCCTCCGCGCGCGATCCCTATTACGGCCGACACGGATTTGATGCAGCCTATGACTGGACCGGGAAGCTTGGCGAATGGGCCTGGCGCGATGCATTCGAAGACGCGCCAAACACAGCGCGACGGCTGCGCTCCGCGATCGAAGCATCGGCGTCAGGCGACGTCCTGGTGTTCCGGTTTCTGGACAATAACGACACCGGGCCGCGTTTCCGTTCACGACACGGAGTTGGACGAACCCGGGTCGCAGCGGCCATGCTGCTGACGCTGCCCGGCATTCCGGGCATCTATACGGGCGAGGAGGTCGGTGCAGCCTACGAGCCGTACAAGGATGCCCACCCGATCGCGTGGGATGATAGCTACGGGCTGCTGCACTGGTACAAGCGGCTGATCGCCCTACGTCGCGAGCAACCCGCGCTGCGTTCGCGCGAAATCCGCATGCTCGACGTGGCCGAGGGCCAGAACGTACTGGCCTATCTGCGGGTAGCCGGCACACCGTCAGACAACGTGCTGGTGCTTCTGAATTACGGCATCTCGCCCGCAAATGTATCGATTCCGCGCGAGATCGTGGCGAAGCTGTCCGGCGCAAGCTTGAGCGATCTCTTGACCGGCGAGGAAATCGCCATTGGCGATGGCAATATCAAACTGGACGGAGAGACCGCTCGCATCCTGAAGCTTCAATGAGGCATGTCCGCATGAGGTGGCGTAGCGCGAGCAAGGTTCACCTGCCGTATATGCGGTCCAACACCGCCGCCACGTCGGCACATCGCTCGACAGACGGATCGAAACTCGTTCCCGCGGCGAGCGCCCGCGCCCACTCGACGGTGGCGCGCCCGAACCATGCATCCGGCGGAGCCGCGAGCGTTTCACTTGCCGTTCCGCGATAGAGTTCGCCGACAAAATCGTAGAACGATCCATTGATGTTCCGCATCGCGGCGCCGCCGCGGGTGCCATAGAAGGCCGCGGAAATCACGGCATCGCGCCCGGCGGGCAGCCGCCATGAGCAGGTGAGATGCACGGTCGCGCCAGTTTCCAGATCGATTGTGGCGAGTGCATAGTCCTCGACGCGCTCGGCAGAGGTGGAAAGCAACTGGCCATTGGCAAAGAGCCGTGACGACGTGCGCACGACCTTAGGGAAATCAAGCGCCCATAACGCCAGGTCGACCAGGTGAACTCCCAGATCCATCACGCAACCGCCACCCGCCAGCGCCGGGTCGTAGAACCATGGCTTGTCCGGCCCATAGGCATTATGGAAGGTCAGCTCCACCGCGTAGACATGCCCGAGCTCACCATTATTTACCAACCTTCGAACGTGACGCATGGCCTCGGTAAAGCGGTACGAAAGGTCGACTGCAAGCAGCCGGTTTGCCGAGCGCGCCGTATCGATCACCGCGCGGACTTCTTCGGCCGTGCGTCCCAGCGGCTTCTGGCAAAACACGGCTTTGCCGTGCGCGAGTGCGCGGATCGACTGCTCGGCATGGAGCGCTGTTGGCGTTGCAATGACGACGCCGTCGATGTCCTGGTCCAGAAGCTCTTCGAATGTCGAAAGCGCTTTTGCATCGGGCGCAAGCGGTACGGTTTGCGCGATCATCGCATCGGCGGGATCGGCAACGGCGGCGATCTCGACCACATCCGCTTCGGCAATCGCCCGCATGCGATGGTGTCCGATCCAACCTACGCCGAGGAAGCCGACCCGCGGGCGCGCCGTCGTGGGTGCGCGGCTGCCTTCGATCGAAGCCTGCGTCATATGCACGTCACCAGCGCTTTGAGAAAGCCATCCGGACGATCGCGCGTGGCGTCGAGCGCATCGCCCAGTCGGTCGAGAGGAAAACTGTGCGTATATAGGGGGCTTGGATCGAGCTGGCCCGAAGTGACGACGTCGACGGCGTCGCGAATGCCGCGCATGTAGATCTGCGGATCGCGCTCATGCGCATTGATCACGTCAATCCCGCGCCAATTCCAGAGCTGCATATTCACCTGCCGCGGCCCGTCCTGGTGATAGCCTGCGATGATCAGGCGGCCGCGCTCGCGCGTGAGCTCCGCGGCAAGTTCCAGCGGCCACTGCTTGCCGGTCGCCTCGATCACGCGATCGCATAGCGCCCCCCCATTCAGCGCTTTTGCCTGCTCGATGGCGGTGGATTTGTCGTCGATCAGAATGGTCTCGGCTGCTCCCATTCGGCGGGCCATTTCGAGGGCGAACGGTCGCCTGGAGAGAGCGATGACGTTGGCGCCGGCACTGGCGGCAAGACTCGTCAAGATGGCGCCGAGAAACCCGATTCCGACAATCGCTACCGTCTGTCTCGCGCCGATTTCGCTCCGCCTAAAGATGTTCATGGCACAACCGAGCGGTTCGCCTGGAAACGGCTGTTCACTGAGCGTTACGGGGATCGGCACCACGGCGTTTGCATCCGCCAGATCATATTCGGCGTAGCTGTGATAGGACAGCGCGGCCACCCGTTCGCCTATCGATATTCCCGTGACATTCTCGCCAACGGCATCGACGATGCCCCAGCCTTCATGGCCAAGACCGCCAGGTTCCGTGGGAAACGTCGCCCACTGCGGACCCGCCCAAACGGCGAGGTTGGACGCGCAAACGCCGCAGCCCTGCAAGCGGACGCGTACCTGATTGGCGCCTGCCTCTGGCCGATGCACTGTCTCGACGCGCGCCACGCCAGGCCCGCGAAGAATGGCCGCGCGCATGGTACGCGCGATGGGTGAAACTGAAACAATGTTCATGGCAACCGCTTGCTTTGAATAGGCAGGGCCTTCACGCACTAACATTCCTCGGGCGGCGCAAGTTCCTCGGCAGATACAGAACGGCTGACGCTCGCAATCCGGATCGGCAGGTGATCGGGCGTGGGCGCGGAACGTCGGCTAGTTGACGTTATCGGCAAACATGTTGCGGAGCGCTGTCGCGACCGCCGCAGTCCCCTCTATTCGCTCCATGAGGGCGATTTGGCCTTGCTGCTCATGTCGGATCGCGTGCGCCATGATGCGCAAGCGAAAGTCTCCGCGGCCGCGCCATGCCAGATCGGCCATCCTGACAGCACCCTTGTGATGCAATGTCATCAAGGCGGTGAATTGAGCATCGAATTGCTCCTCTGCTGCCGCCTTGACCTGCTGCATCTGCGCGGGCGTCAGATAGCCCGGCATGGCCGCGCGCTCATCCGCCGTGCAATCCGGCATCGGCGCCTTGAACCAGCTTTGCCACCAGCTCTCGAAGATCCTGTTCTCGCCGCTCTGGCTTGCGATCATTAGGTTCGCGAGCGCGCGCAGATGCGGATCGCGAGCCCGCCCAGCGCCGAGACTGGCCAGTTCGATCCCTTGGGCGTGATGCGTGGTCATGTGGCGGATATAGGTTTGGTCTGCATCCTTGTCCTGCCCCATCCATGGCAACTCGCGCCCGACGACGCTCAAGAGCGCTATGGCACCCAGCAGGAGGATCACGGCTAGCGACACTGCCGTCCAGATTTTGGCAACCCGTACATCCCTGTTCGGGGCGCAGCCGGGCGCCCAGCGCAGCCAAGCAAACAGCGGATACATGAGGGCTGATGCGCCGTGTACGAGGAGGCCAATCCAATAGGGCTGCTGAAGCGTGAACAGCGGCTGCCAGAATGGAATCAACGGCACCAGCAAGAGCCATTCCGTTGCCGACGAAAAGATGGCCCAGAGCAGGGCGAGCAGCAGGATAGCGAGCGGGCGAAGTTGCGCGGTCCAGCGGCCGAGTACGCCGAAGAACACCATCGCCCAGGAGAAGTCCGCCCATTGGTGAAAGGCAATTCCCGCGAGGACCGCGCTCCACGACGGTTCGGCACTAAGAGCCCAATCGCGTGCGGGTATCGCGGCGACCGTCATCCAGTCGACCCATGCATCGCGTCCGATGCGCGCCGCAGAGAGCTGGCTCACGACAGTCGAGAACGTGCTGCTGATCAGACCAAGCTCCGCCGCAGCGATCCAGCGCGAGCGAAGCTGATGCGCCGAGATCGCCGATGCACGTCCGTCAAAGGTGCCTTCAAGCTGCACTAGGGTTTCATCACCACTTTGATGCAGCCGTCCTTCTTATCCCGGAACGTCTTGTACAGCTCCGGTCCCTGTTCGAGCGTGGCGCGGTGGGTGATGACAAAGGAAGGGTCAATCTCGCCTTTAGTGATCCGCTCCAGCAGCTTTGGCAGATAGTGCTGCACTGGTGTCTGGGCCATACGGAAGGTGAGGCCGCGGTTGATCGCCGAACCCATCGGGATTTTGTCCAGCAACCCGCCATAGACGCCGACGATCGAGACCACGCCGAAATTGCGGCAGCAATGGATGGCCTGACGCAGAACGTGCGGACTATCGGTGCCGAGATAGGTGGCGACCTTGACCCGATCGAGCACCGCGTCAAATCCGGAGCGGATGTCCGGTTCGGTGCCGACCGCATCGATGCAGGCGTCGGCACCGCGACCTTGAGTCAGCTCCTGGATCCGCTCGTAGATATCTTCTTGCTTGAAATCGAGTGTGCTGGCTCCGGATGCCTGCGCCAGCGCCAGTCGCTCCGGCACGGTGTCGATCGCGATCACCCGCCCGGCGCCGAGCAGGAATGCGCTCTTGATGGCCATCTGCCCGACAGGCCCGCAACCCCAGATCGCTACCGTCTCACCGCCCCTGATGCTGCAGAACTCAGCGGCCATGTAGCCAGTCGGAAAGATGTCCGAGAGAAACAGCACCTGTTCATCGGTGAGACCGTCGGGAATCTTGATTGGCCCGACATCGGCGTACGGCACGCGCATATACTCGGCTTGGCCGCCGGCAAAACCGCCGAGCATGTGTGAGTAGCCAAACAGTCCGGCCGGCGAGTGCCCCCATAGTTTCTCCGCAGCCGTCGCGTTCGGGTTCGATCGTTCGCAACCTGAGTAGAAGCCATGCTTGCAGAAGAAGCATTCTCCGCAGGCGATTGTGAACGGTACGACCACGCGGTCGCCGACGTTCAGCGTCTTGATCTCCGGCCCCACCTCAACCACTTCGCCCATGGTCTCGTGTCCGAGCACATCACCCTTTTCCATGCTGGGCATGATGCCGTCGTAAAGGTGGATGTCGGAGCCGCAAATCGCGCAGGCCGTTACCTTGATGACGACGTCGCGTCCGTGCTCGATCTTCGGGTCGGGCACGGTATCGCAGCGGATGTCGTTCTTGCCGTGCCAAGTGAGGGCGCGCATCGAATAAGCTCCGGCGTGCAATGGCCAAAAGCTCAAACCGCAAGGTCGCGGCTGGTTCCTGTTTTTGCACCCGGGGAATTGGAACGAGCAGGCGCTGCGGCAATTGAAGGCCAAACGCTCAAGTTGAGGAGGCGGCGATGCCTGCCAACGCACCCTTTGCGATCGTCACCGGTGCTTCCACCGGCATCGGACTGGAACTTGCCAGATGTTGTGCAGGCGCCGGCTTTGATCTCCTCATTGCAGCGGATGAGCCCGCGATCGAGGCCGCGGCGGACGAACTGCGCAAAGTCGGGGTGACGGTGGATGCGGTCCAGGCCGACCTTGCAACCATCGAAGGAGTCGATCAACTATGCGCCGCCACACAAGGACGTCCGGTAGATGCCTTGCTCGCGAATGCGGGCGTGGGTCTCGGCCGAGCGTTCCTGGATCAGGAGTTCAACAGGATCAGGAGAGTCGTCGATACCAATATCACCGGCACCCTCTATCTGATCCATCGCATCGGAAGCGGCATGCGCCAGCGAAATAGCGGGCGAATTCTGATCACCGGATCAATCGCAGGATTCATGCCGGGCAGCTTCCAGGCGGTCTATAACGGAACGAAGGCTTTTCTGGATTCGTTCTCGTTCGCCATTCGAGAAGAGCTCCGCGGCAGCAATATCACCGTCACCTGCCTGATGCCCGGGGCAACACAGACGGAATTCTTCCGCCGCGCCGACATGATGGATACTCATGTCGGTACAGCGAGGAAGGACGACGCGGCCGAGGTCGCAAGAGCGGGCTTTGAGGCGATGATGGCTGGCGAAGGAGATATCGTCACTGGACTCAAGAACAAGATCCAGTCCGCCGTTGCCAACGTCACTCCCGCGGCGATTCTGGCTCGGCGGCACCGCAGGATGGCGGAGCCTGGTACCGCGAAATTGTGATGCGGAAGCGGCTTTGACCCGACCGGGGCCCGATGCCGAGAAGATCACGACAAACCCTGGAGGCGATCGTTGATCGCTGTTCCTCAGGCCCGTGCCTGGTTCGGGCTGCTGGCCTTTGAACGATGCAACAGCTCGGTAACTTCCTGATCCGAAGTCTGGCCGAAATTCCTATAGTTCATGCCGACCGCAAAGAACGGATCAGGGCTCTTGAGACAAATGATCTCGTCTGCCTCCGCGCTCAGATCGTCAAGCGACTCGCGTGGCGCAACCGGCACCGCAAGGACGAGACGGCCCGGCTTCGCCCTTGCAAGCGCTCTCAGCACGGCCTTCACGGTTCCGCCGGTGGCGATGCCGTCGTCGACCACAATGGTGGTACGGCCGGCAATCTCTGGCGGTGGATCGCCGGCGCGGTAAAGGTGCCGTCGACGTTCGAGTTCGGCGAGCTGGCGGGCAGTCTCAGCTTCCAGGTACGCCGCGCTCGGCTGGATCTCGCGAACGATGTCTTCATTGAGCACGACTTGCGGATCGGCGCCATCGACGACCGCGCCGAGCCCGAGTTCCTGATGTCCCGGCGCGCCGATCTTGCGCACGAGCGCTACGTCGAGCGGGGCGTGCAGCGCTTGCGCAACCTCGAATGCGACAGGCACGCCGCCGCGCGGCAGCGCCAGCACAACCGCGTCCTTGTCCCTGAACTTCATGAGCGCCGACGCAAGCCGGCGTCCGGCATCTTGCCGGTCATTGAAGATCGTATCGGCGTCGATCACCTCTTCGGAGAGGGGCGACGCCAGGAATTGGCGGAACCAGCGCGTGGCATGTTGCGTCACCTGCTCGAGCGCGCCGGGTTCTTCGAACAGATGCGTCGCCTTTGGCACGATCACGAAGTCCTTCTCGCAAGCGAGCTCCGCGAAAGCCGAGCGGTTGAGCGGAATAACCGCCAGGTCGGCTCCGCCGACAATCAATAGGGTGGGCGCCCTGACGGCGCGCAACGCTTTGCCGGCCAAGTCCGGGCGACCGCCGCGCGAAACCACCGCAGCGACATTCTGCCGGTCGGCAGCCGCGACCAGCGCGGCTGCTGCACCGGTGCTCGCGCCGAAATAGCCAATCGGAAGCTTCGCGAGCTCTGGCCGGTCGCGGGTCCAGTCCGCGGCGTCTGTAAGCCGCGATGCCAACAGCGGGATATCGAATACGTTGCCGCGGTCCCGCTCCTCCGCCGGGCTGAGGAGATCAAGCAGTAGCGTGGCAAGCCCGGCTTCACGGAGGGCCGCTGCGACCTGGTTGTTGCGTGGGCTTAGACGGCCGCTACCGCTGCCATGCGCAAAAATCACGACGCCGGTTGCGCCGTGAGGCACGCCCAAAATGCCCGCAAGGTGGTGCGGACCGACCAGGACTTCGCTGAGCTGTTCCCGTGCCCTCGCCATGATCAGAATCCAAAGAGATAGGTCTCTGCCGCTCCCTTGGCAGCTCGGGTCGCGAGCGGCATCGCCGCCTTGGGAAACCGGCGAGAGCCGTGCCGGCCGCGAAAACGCAAGTGCCGCTCGCGAGGAGACCTACCTGCGGAGGTCGAAATTGCATGGCCTCCTTGCCTGGAGACGCCAAGCGAATGCGACATTGCGCCAACGACCCCGGCATGAATTGGTTCCGTGCCAGGTTGACGCTGGCCCGAGGCGCCGTTGTCATACTCGTACGCTGGCAAGCGCGACCCTGACGATATCCACGGCCATGCCGCTATCCGGCAATCGTTTGCCGTCACCGAGGGTAACAGCTGCCGATAGTCGATCACGGGGGTGATGACGGTCGCGCTACTTTGCATGGGGGTTGTTTTCGATATTTTGGTTGGGAGCGGGACCCAGCTGGCGCGGCTGTTTTCCCGGGATGATCTGGGATGGCTTGCCGAGCCGTAGCTCGCGTGCCCTACGGCCCGCCTTCGCCCTTTGGGCTCCGGCGCGGCAGCCTTCACTTGCTTCGCGCGCGAAGGTTGGTGGGCCCGGCAGGACTCGAACCTGCAACCAGACCGTTATGAGCGGCCGGCTCTAACCATTGAGCTACAGGCCCCGCCGCGGAGCGGCCGCGGAAAGGGCGGCCGGCAACGGTGCCGCCATCGTTTACAGGCATGACAGCGATACGGCAATGCCGGGTTTGGAGCCGAAAACCCGCTTTCGCTGGCGCTCCGGCTTGCCTACAACCTCCGTTGCATCATTCGTTATAGAACGCTTGAGGCCAAAGATGAAACTCGCTGAGATCGCCTGCGTCGGCCTGCTGCTGCTTGCGGGCAGCGCCGGGGCGCAGGAGGGAGGCAAGGCCATTAGCAAGACCGCGATCAGCTTGGGTACCGCGACGCCGGGCGGCGGCTTCCCGGTTTACGGCAATGCGTTTGCGGAAGTCATGAATGCGGCCGATCCGGCGCTCTCGATCGAGCCGCGTAACACCAAGGGCTCCAACGAGAACATCCCGCTCCTCGAGTCTGATCAGCTCGATATCGCGTTGGTGGCGGGTGAGCCGGCTTACGAAGCCTTCATGGGCATCGGACGGGCGCCGACGAAGCTGAAAATTCTGACCGCGATGTATTCCAGCCCCGGCATGTTCGTGGTGCGGGCGGACAGTCCCTACAAGACGATCAGGGATCTGGTGGGCCAGCCGGTCGCGTTCGGCGCCAGGGGCTCCGGCCTGCCGATCCTGTCGCGTTACATTCTCGATGGCATCGGGCTGAAGCAGGACGAGGATTTCAAATCGATCTATCTCGACCGCGCCGGCGATGGCCCGGCCATGGTGCAGGACGGCCGAGCCGCGGCGCTGTGGGGCGCGGGCGTCGGCTGGCCCGGCTTTGCCGCGGTGGCGCAGTCGCCGGGCGGTGCGCGGTTCATCGCGCCCGATGCCGGCGAGATCGCGCGTGTCCGTGCCAAGCACAGCTTTCTCAAGCCGCTGACCGTCCCTGCCAACAGCTATCCGAATCAGCCCGCGGCGATCGATTCCGTCGGCTCCTGGAGCTTCGTGCTCGCGCGTGAAAGCCTGCCTGACGATGTCGCCTATCGCCTCGCGCGTACGCTGCATGGCGCGGAAGCCGCGCTCTGCAAGAAACTGCCGCAGGCCTGCGAGACCACCGCTGCGAACACGGTTGCGGCTGCGCCCAATGCGGCGCTGCTTCATCCCGGCGTGACGAAGTATTTCAGGGAAGTCGGGCTGGTGAGATAGAGGCGAATAGCGAAATGGCGAGTAGCGAATAGAGAAGCTTCTTCCTATTCGCCATTCGCTACTCACTACTCGCTTCTCACTTCTTCACCATCGCACATGCCGGATCGGGCGGGCCGAACGCTTCATCGCCAGGGATCTTGGCGAGGATCTGATAGTAGTCCCATGGATATTTCGATTCCTCGGGCTTCTTGACCTGGACCAGCCAGAGGTCATGGACCATCAAATTGTCCTCGCGCAGTTTGCCGTTGCGGGAGAAGAAATCCTCGATCGGCTTCTCGCGCATCTTCGCCGCTACTTTCAACGGCTCGTCCGTGCCGGCCTCCTTGATGGCGTTGAGATAGCTCATGACCGAGGAATAGACGCCGGCCTGCCACATCGTCGGCATCCGGTTCATCTTGGCGAAGTAGCGCTTTGACCATTCGCGGGTCTTGTCGTCCATGTCCCAATAGAACGAGGTCGTCAGCAACAGGCCCTGCGCTGCCGGCAATCCGAGCGAATGGATATCGGTGATCAGCGCGAGCAGCGCCGCCATCTGCTGGCCGCCCTTGAACACGCCGAACTCTGCGGCGGTCTTGATCTCGTTCATGTTGTTCGGCGGACCGGCGGCGATGCCGATGATCTTGGCCTTCGACGCCTGCGCCTGCAGCACAAAGGATGACAGGTCGGGTGTGGCAAGCGGTGGCCGCACGGAGCCCAGCACCTTGCCGCCATTGGCCGTGACAACTGTGGAAGCGTCGCGTTCCAACGAGTGACCGAAGGCATAGTCGTCGGTGATGAAGAACCAGCTATCGCCACCGCGTTTGACCACCGCCTGCGCCGTGCCGGCTGCAAGCGAACGGGTATCGATGACCCACTGCATCGCGTAGGGCGAGCAAGACTTGCCGTGGAAGTCCGCGGTGAGGGTCGAATGCGTGATGAACAGTTTCTTCTTCTCGTTGGCGATGCCTTGCACCGCAAGTCCCACTGCAGAGACCGGCACGTCCACGATAAGATCGACCTGCTCGACGTCGTACCAGCGCCGCGCGATGCCGCCGCCGATATCGGGCTTGAGCTGGTGATCGCCGACGATGATGCTGATCGGCTTGCCCAGCACCTTGCCGCCGAAATCGTCGATCGCCATCTGCGCGGCGGTCACCGAGCCCTGGCCGGTCGGCGTCGCCGCCGGGCCGTTCATGTCGGTGAGAACGCCGATCTTGACCACGTCATCTGAAATTTGCGCAAGGGCTGCAGTCGATGCCAGCAGCGCGGCCGCGACTATTCCCAGCCTGGAAAGGTTCCTGGCGAACATCCGTTTTCTCCCTGAGGATCGGCGTGATTGGCCGTATCAATTGTTCGGCGGTTGGCTCCGCCAATTGGTCTCATTTGCAACTATTTTGGGCCGTCGTCAACCAGCGGAAAGAGGAGGGTGGATGGTGAGCGGTAGCGGGTTCTGTTTATTTCCGGCCCGATTCAGGGCATAGCCGGGCGATGATATCGCCCCAGCGCTTGCCAGCTTCCCTCACGCCGCTCGATGCCGCACTCGCCGCACTGCTGGCTGGTGTGGAGCCGGTCGCGCCAATGGAACTGGCGCTTGCCGAGGCGGCGGGTTGCATCGCAGCCGAAATGGCGCCGCTGCCCGCCTACCCGCCGCACGATACCGCGATGGTGGACGGCTACGCCTTTTCCGCCCGCGATCTCGTCGGCGCGTCCTCTTATTCGCCACTGCCGCTGCCGAGTGCACCGGTGTGGGTAGAGGCCGGTGAGATCATCCCGAATGGTCGCGACTGCGTGCTGGATTCCGATTCCGTCGACATCTCCGGTCCGATGCCACAGGTGCTGGCGGAGGCAATCCCGGGGCAGGGCGTGCGCCGCGCCGGCAGCGATATCGCTGCCGGCGGCCTCATTGTGGAGGCTGGGCGGCGCGTGCTGCCGCGTCATCTCCTGATGGCGCGCGCTGCTGGACTAGAGCGCTTGAACGTCCGCCGCCCGCGGCTGCGCATTGTCAATGTTCCCGGCGGCGGCGCGACGGCGGCTTTGATCGCGGAGAGCGCACGCGCCGAAGCCGCCGGAACTTCCTGCATCACCGCAGCGGGCCGCGATGCCGGATCGATTGGTGCAGCGCTCGATGATCATGCGTGCGATCTGCTCCTGATTGTCGGCGGCTCCGGCGTCGGACGCACGGATGCGGCGGTGACGGCACTGGCCGCCCGCGGCGATGTTCTCGCCCACGGCATTGCCCTGCAGCCGGGCCGCACTTCTGCCGTCGGGCGCATCGGCAAGACGGCTGTCGTGGTAATGCCGGGCGCACCGGATGGAGCCCTTGCGGCATGGTGGACGCTGGCGCTTCCCGCGATCGATCGTCTTTCGGGCTGCCGTCCGCGCAAGACGGTCAATTTGCCGCTGGCGCGCAAGATTGCATCTCACGTCGGCATCGCCGAGATCGTGCTCATGGAACGTAAGCAGGATATGTGGAGCACTCTGGCGGTTGGCGATTTGTCGCTGGAGGCGATCGCCCGCGCCGAGGCCTGGCTCGTGGTACCCGGCGGCTCGGAAGGGTTTGCGGCAGGCAGCCCCGTCGATGCCTATATGCTGCGGCAATGAAATGAGTCCAGGAATGAGCAATACGCCCTCGCCAAGAGATCGCGATAGCAGCGAGCAGGATCAGTTTCTGACGATCCTGTCGCGCGAGGATGCGCTGGCGCGTTTCGAGGCCGCCTTGTTCCCGCGCGCGATCGCAAGTGAAAAGCGGCCGCTTGCGGACGCGCTCGGCTGCGCGCTCGCTGAAGACGTAGTGGCACCGATCGACGTGCCGCCGTTCGATCGCTCCAATGTCGACGGCTTTGCCGTGCGTTCGGCCGATCTCGCTTCTGCGGGCGAAGCTTCGCCAGTCCGCGTGATGCTGAACGACGAGGTGATCGCTTGCGGCACCGCGCCGACGCGGCCGGTGCTGTCGGGAACGGCCACGCCGATCGCAACCGGCGGTCCGGTGCCGCGCGGGGCCGACGCCGTCGTGATGGTCGAGCATACCCAGCCGGCGGGACCTCGCGCGATCGAAATCCGCCGCGCCGCTTCGCCCGGACAATTCATCTCCTATGCCGGTTCGGATATCGCGCGCGGTGAAGCGCTGCTGCGCAGTGGCACTATCATTGGCTCGCGCGAGATCGGCATGCTGGCGGCCTGTGGTATCGCACATGTGAGGGTCGCACGACGGCCGCGCGTCGCCATCATCTCGACCGGCGACGAGCTGGTGCAGCCCGGCCAGCCGCTGCGGCCGGCTGCGATCTACGACACCAACGGCGCAATTGTCACCGCGGCCATTTCAGAGAATGGCGGCGAGGCTCACTTTCTCGGCGCAATTGCGGATGATGAACCGCAACTCGAAGACGCGATGCGTAAGGCGCTGGCAACCAGTGACATGGTGGTACTGTCGGGCGGCACTTCGAAAGGCGCGGGCGACATCTCCCATCGCATCATCGGCCGGCTCGGCAAGCCCGGCATCATCGCGCATGGCGTGGCGCTGAAGCCCGGCAAGCCGCTGTGCCTTGCCGTGTGCGACGGCAAGCCGGTGGTCATCCTGCCGGGATTTCCGACCTCGGCGATGTTCACCTTCCACGACATGATCGTGCCTGTGCTGCGGCGGATGGCAGGCCTGCCGCCGCGTTCGGAGGCCAAAGTCAATGCGCGTGTGCCGGTGCGGATCGCTTCCGAGCTCGGCCGCACCGAGTTCGTCATGGTGTCGCTTGTCGAGGGGACCGATGGATTGATCGCTTACCCCACCGGAAAAGGTTCTGGCGCTATCACATCCTTTGCGCAGGCTGACGGCTTTCTGCGCATCGATGCGTTGGCGGACCAGATGCCCGCCGGAGGCGAGACCGAGGTGACGCTGTTCACGCCGCATGTACGGGTGCCGGATCTCGTCATCGTCGGCAGCCATTGCACCGGGCTCGATCTCGTCACCGCGCCGCTGGCGCATGCCGGGCTCGTCGTGCGCTCAATTGCGGTTGGCAGCCTCGGAGGCCTCGCGGCTGCCAAGCGCGGCGAATGCGATTTCGCGCCGATTCATCTGTTCGACGAGAAGACCGAGACCTACAACACGTCCTATCTCAGCGAGGGGCTTGAACTGGTGCCGGGTTGGCGGCGTATGCAGGGGATTGTGTTCCGTAGGGGTGACCAGCGCTTCGAAGGCAAGAGCGCGGAAGACGCGGTTCGAGCCGCGCTCGCCGATCCCGCCTGCATCATGGTCAACCGTAACCAGGGCGCCGGCACGCGCATCCTGATCGACCGCCTGCTCGGCGGCGCGCGTCCGGACGGTTACTGGAATCAGCCGCGTTCGCACAATGCGGTGGCTGCAGCCGTCGCCCAGCATCGTGCCGACTGGGGCATGACCATTGCGCCGGTCGCGCATGCGTCAAACCTGGGTTTCATTCCCTTTGCCGAAGAGCATTATGATTTCGCGCTGGTCAAGGCGCGCAAGCAAAGGCCGGCTGTGCAGGCCTTTCTCGATGAGCTGGCCTCGGAAGCGGGCCGTGCCGCACTGGTGCAGGCGGGCTTTCGGCCAGCCTGAAGCGTTCGCGGAATGCATTCCGCCGATTTGAGGCGACGCGCAAGGAGCGGATGTCACGCATCCAAGCGACCTCGCGCGCCAATACCTGGCTCAGTGGAAAGACCGATACCGACTGGGTGTATGGCTATGACGCCTGGAGCGTGCCGCTGGCGGCATAGTTGTCCTAGCCCTGAACGCGCAACAGCTCGCTGATGATCCGCGGCTTCATCCAGCCGACGTTGTCCATAATCTTCCTGCGCAGCGCATCGTGCTCTTGCTCGAATTGCTCGCGGCTCATGCCTCGGCCGCCCATTGCCGTAACTCCGAACGCTTCCAGCGCGAGTTCATAGCGCTGCTTCCAATCGATCACGCGTTTGGTCATGACTTCCGTCACGGCCGGAATCGTACCGGGATGGCCTGCCATGTCGCAGGCCTCTTTGGTGCGTACGTCTGCTGCCAGCATGAGTACATTCCAGTCATCGAATCCGATGAGGTTCATCTGGGCGTACAGAAACGCGCCGTGCTCGCCGTCCCAGATAGTGTGGTCGATGACCAGAAAGGGCGCGGCACGGCAATAGCCGTGGCGCATGGTCATTTCGCGGTTAAACGCCTCGGTGCGCTCCTCCAGCCGCTTCCTGGCGGCGGCGAAAAGCTCGACATAGTCATTTGCCGTGGGCAGGATGTTGCGCGCGTCATCCGGGGCAAAGCCACATTCCCGTAGCAGGTTGCCGATCTTGGGATCGTTCCAAAGCTCCTTGGAGAAAACGCGGGTAACGCCATCTGCGTCCGGTGTTGGACGCATTGTCTCTTTTAATTCGGTGAAGCTTTGGGGCTTCCTGCGTCCGAATACTGCCACGGCTGCCTCGCGCCAAAATCCTCCGCGGCACCCTATGAGCAACTCCATTAAATTGCATTAATCTGAAGCCGAAATCATGACTGAATTCTTCAATCTCCAGGTAGTTAAGACCGCTGGCGCTTATCCCGTCGTCGAGGCGTCGAGTGTGTGACGGCGTTGGGATTCCTCGCGTCGCGGATGCTACGTGCTGGCAGCATCCGGGGCAGGATCACCTACCGTCCAGCGCCGCCAGCCGTTCAGCTTCCGCGATATCATCGACGGTGTTGGCGTTGAAGAACGGATCGAGCGGTTCGACGGACCATGTCACCGTGGCCAGCCGGTAGCGCGCGGTCCAGCGATCGATCTTCCTGATGCCCTCGACCACAAGAGCGTGACGGAGCTCTTCGCGCAAGTTGACGCTCCATAAACCAATCACCGGATGCGACTGGCCGTCGGAAGCGGCGACAGCCAGTTCGGCATTCTCCGCTTCCAGTGCGCCGCGTAACCGGGATACCAGATCGCGCGGCAGGAACGGGCAGTCCGCGGCGGCGCTGAGGATAAGTTTCACATCGGGCCGGTTCGCCGCAACCCAATCGAGCGCTGCCAGAATGCCGGCGAGCGGGCCGGGGAAATCGGCCACGCCGTCGGCAACGACCGGCAAGCCGAATGCCGCAAAGCGCGCCGGATCGCCATTGGCGTTCAGGATCAAGCCGTCGCATTGCGGCGCAAGCCGCGCGATCACCCGGTCCAAAATGGTGCGGCCACCAATGGTGCGCATCGGCTTGTCGCCGCCGCCCATCCGCCGCGCGAGCCCGCCTGCCAGGAGAACGCCAGGAATTCTAGTCGTCACGCTCTTCGCCCTTGCGCTTGTGCCGCGCGGACTCCTCCTCGACGTAGTCGAGATTCTGGTCGAACACGATCCGCTCCTGTCCAGACAGCGCGATGAAACGCTTGCCGCGTGTGCGCCCGACCAGCGTCAGCCCAACCTGCCGTGCCAGCTCGACACCCCACGCGGTGAAGCCCGAGCGCGAGACGAGAATGGGAATGCCCATCCGCACCGTCTTGATCACCATCTCCGAGGTGAGGCGGCCGGTGGTGTAGAGGATCTTGTCGGCGGGATCGACGCCATGGCGATAGATCCAGCCGGCGATCTTGTCGACGGCATTGTGGCGGCCAACGTCTTCGGTGTAGCAGATCGGCCGTCCTTCCTTGCACAGCACGCAGCCATGGATCGCGCCGGCCTCCAGATAGAGCGAGGGCATGGTGTTGATCGTGCGCGTCATCTCGTAGAGCCACGACGTGCGCAACTCGGCCTTCGGCAGCGCGACGCTTTCCACCGCTTCCAGGAGATCACCAAACGCGGTGCCTTGCGCGCAACCGGACGTCTGCGTGCGCTTCTTCAGCTTTGCCTCGAAATTGGTGTGGTGCTCGGTGCGCACCACCACGACCTGCAAATCGTCGTCGTACTCGACCTCGGTGACGATGTCGTCGTATTTGAGCATGTTCTGGTTGAGAAGGTAGCCGAGCGCCAGATATTCCGGATAGTCGCCGATCGTCATCATGGTGACGATCTCCTGGGCGTTTAGATACAGCGTCAGCGGCCGCTCCATCGGCACCCGGATCTCGACGGTCGCGCCGGTCTGGTCGGTGCCGGCGACGCGCTCGGTCAGCCGCGGATCCTCGGGATTCGGCACAATCAGGGGGGCGGGGGCTTTTTCCATCTTCATCATAGGACGCAGGTTAGCATGACTTTGTCTCTGGGCTGATATAAGGACCGGAGTTAACAAGTCACGGCCTACCCGTCATGGCCAGGCTTGTCCCGGCCATCCACGTCCTTCTTTCGGCGATAGTCTCAAGACGTGGATGCCTGGGGCTTCTAGGGTGAAGACGCGCTTCGCACTTTTGCCCGGGCATAACGACGATACAAGCGCTGCCGCCGGAGTATGGGATGAAAGTAATAGGCCTAGCGGGATGGAGCGGTGCCGGCAAGACGACCTTGCTGACGCGAGCGATCCCGCAATTCGCAAAACAGGGCCTTCGCGTTTCCGTGATCAAGCACGCCCATCATGCCTTCGATGTCGACGTGCCCGGCAAAGATTCCTGGCGGCACCGCGAGGCTGGTGCCGCCGAGGTCCTGGTTTCTTCGAATCGGCGCTGGGCCCTGATGCACGAGTTGCGAGGTGCTGCCGAGCCGAGGTTGTCCGAATTGCTGGCGAAAATGTCGCGGGTGGATCTCGTCGTCGTCGAGGGTTTCAAGCGCGAGCCGCACCGCAAGATCGAGGTCTATCGCGCCGCCAATGGCAAGCCGCTGCTGTTTCCCGACGATCCCGGCATCGTCGGTATTGCGACCGACACAACGGTTGAAACCACGCTGCCGACCGCCCATCTCGACGATATCGAGGCGGTTGCGGCGATGATGCTGAAATCGGCGATCTCGCTCGAAGACGTATTGGCCAAATGCGAAGCTGAGGGCTGATCAGGCACATGGCGCAATTGTCGGACGATTGCTTTGCCTTCGGTGGCCCGATGATGTCGGTCGATGAGGCCGTCGGTCTCATTGCCACGCGTGTGACGCCCGTTGTGGACGTCGAGACGGTTACGCTCGCGCAAGCCGATGGCCGCGTTCTCGCGCATGATATTCTCGCTCCGCTGCCGCTGCCGCCGTTCACCAATTCCGCCGTTGATGGCTATGCGGTGTCAAGCCGCGATCTGCCGCAGAAAGACGAACAGACTTTTCCGGTGATCGGGCGTGTTCAGGCCGGCAGTACCGCGTCTGCGCCGATCAAGCCAGGGCATGCGATGCGCATTTTTACCGGTGCACCGATGCCGGAAGGCGCCGACACCGTGTTCATGCAGGAAGATGTCCGCGTTGACGGCGACAGCGTTGCGCTTCCCGCGGGGCTCAAGCCCGGCGCCAATGTGCGGCCCGCGGGCGAGGACATTCCATTGGGCTTTGCGGCGCTAAAGGCGGGCCAGCGGCTGCGGCCGCAGGACGTTGCGCTCGCCGCTGCTTTTGGCCTGACCGGACTTGATGTCGTCAGGCGCCTTCGTGTCGCGGTGTTCTCCACCGGCAACGAGTTGGCCTCACCCGGTGAAATGCGCGCGGCGCCGCAATTGTTCGATTCCAACCGTTTCATGCTGATGGCGATGCTGGTGCGGCTCGGCTGCGAGGTCAGTGATCTCGGGATCATCAGGGACGACCGTGCCGCGCTCGCCCGTGCGCTGCAGGACGTTGCCGCCGCGCACGACCTGATACTCACCACCGGCGGCGTTTCGACTGGCGAGGAGGATCACGTCAAGGCAAGCGTGGAGAGTGTGGGTCGGCTGGTGCTGTGGCGGATGGCGATCAAGCCGGGTCGTCCTGTTGCGATGGGCATCATCGGCGGCACGCCTTTCATCGGATTGCCCGGCAATCCGGTGGCGAGTTTTGTTACCTTCGTCCACGTGGTGCGGCCGACAATCCTGGCGCTATCAGGTGCGCAGCCTGAGCCGCTGACGCCGATGCCGGTCCGTGCCGCCTTCACCTACAAGAAGAAGATTTCGCGCCGCGAGTATGTCCGCGTCAGCCTGCGCAAGGGCGCGGACGGCGCGCTGGAAGCGGTGAAGTTTCCGCGCGAAGGCGCAGGGCTGTTGTCCTCGCTGGCGGATACCGACGGCCTGGTCGAACTCGGAGAAGACGTCACGCAGGTCTCCCCCGGCCAGACAGTCGGGTTCCTTTCTTATGCGGGTCTGATCAATTGATGTCCGTTGACGATGCGGGGTTGCTTCGCCATGGTCACTCGCATGAGCACGACAAAACTTGATCTCACCGGTCTCAAATGCCCGTTGCCGGCGCTGAAAACGCGCAAGGCGTTGAAGTCGATCACGCCGGGCAGTTTCCTGGAAGTTCACTGCACCGATCCGCTCTCAGTGATCGACATTCCGAATTTGATTCGTGAAACCGGCGACAAGGTCGAGATAGCTGAGCGCGCGGAAAGCCGTATCGTTTTCCTGATCGAGAAGGCGGCCGTCCCCGGGAACTGAGCCGGCTAGATCAGAGTGGCTCTCCGATCATTTTGAATCCACATCGATTAATCGCAAACCAAAATCGATGCGCGTTCGCAATCGCAGCATGAGACGGCTTTATTGATCTCGGGATCAATTCGCGCTCTCATTCGTCATCGGCAAGGCAGGCACTGCGTTGGTTCGCTCCTGGCGCGCATAAATCGAACTGCGCCGCCGATCGCCGCCTTAAATGCTTACCAATGAGCGATAATTTTCTTGGCATCTGGCATGCCACGGGCTAAGCTTTCGCTTAACAACAGGCAGGGAACGAGACGTTTCGATGGATCATGACGTACAACTAGTCCGCTCGTTCGAACATCCGGGCGCGGGACGGAAGCGGGCCAAGGCGACGCCGAAGGGCCGCCAGGTCGATCCCACCGCCGCCCACGAGATCGAGCTGCTGCTCGGCGACCGGCCGCGGCGCCGCGATCTCCTGATCGAGCACCTGCATCTGATCCAGGACAAGTATCACCAGATCTCGGCGGCGCATCTGGCGGCGCTTGCCGACGAGATGAAGCTGTCGTTTGCGGAAGTGTTCGAGACCGCGACGTTCTATGCGCATTTCGACGTGGTGAAGGAGGGCGCGCCTGACATCGCGCCGCTGACCATCCGCGTCTGCGATTCGCTGACCTGCGCCATGATGGACGCGGAGAAGCTGCTGCACGAATTGCAGAACAAGGCCGGCCCGGGCATCCGCGTGGTGCGCGCGCCCTGCGTTGGCCGCTGTGACACCGCGCCCGCCGCTGAAGTCGGCCACCACTTCGTCGATCATGCCACGGTGACGAATGTGCTCGCCGCAGCCAAGGCCGGCGAGACTCATACGCATCTGCCCAAATATACTGACTACGACGCCTATGTCGCCGACGGCGGCTACAAGCTTTTAAACCGTTTGCGCTCCGGCGCGATGACGAAAGAAGATCTCCTGAAGGCGCTCGACGACGCCTCGTTGCGCGGGCTCGGCGGCGCGGGCTTCCCGACCGGACGCAAATGGCGCGCGGTGCTGGGCGAGCCAGGCCCGCGGCTGATGGCCATCAACGGCGATGAGGGCGAGCCCGGCACCTTCAAGGATCGCTACTATCTCGAAACCGATCCGCATCGCTTCATCGAGGGCATGCTGATCGGCGCGCATGTGGTCGAGGCGAGCGATGTCTACATTTACATCCGCGACGAATATCCGGCTTCGCGCGAAATCCTCACCCGTGAAATCGCCAAATTGCCGCCGGGCGGCCCGGTACTGCACATGCGCCGCGGCGCGGGCGCTTACATCTGCGGCGAGGAATCCTCCCTACTCGAAAGCATTGAAGGCAAGCGCGGCCTGCCCAGGCACAAGCCGCCTTATCCGTTCCAGGTCGGCCTGTTCGGCCTGCCGACGCTGATCAACAATGTCGAGACGCTGTGGTGGGTGCGCGACATCGTCGAGAAGGGCGCCGACTGGTGGAAGAGCCACGGCCGCAACGACCGCCACGGTCTGCGGAGCTATTCGGTCTCCGGCCGCGTGAAGAATCCCGGTATGAAGCTGGCGCCGGCCGGCATCACCGTGCGCGAACTGATCGACGAGTTCTGCGGCGGCATGGCCGATGGCCACACCTTTCACGCCTATCTGCCGGGCGGCGCGTCGGGCGGCATCTTGCCGGCGTCGATGGACAACATCCCGCTCGATTTCGGCACGCTGGAGAAATACGGCTGCTTCATTGGTTCGGCCGCCATCGTGATCATGTCCGAGCAGGACAGCGTGAAGGATGCGGCGCTGAACCTGATGAAGTTCTTCGAGGATGAAAGCTGCGGGCAGTGCACGCCGTGCCGGGTCGGCACCCAGAAGGCGGCGCTTTTGATGCAGCGGCCGGTTTGGGACCGCGAACTGCTCGATCAGCTGAGCCAGGCGATGCGCGATGCCTCGATCTGCGGGCTTGGACAAGCCGCCTCGAATCCGCTGACGTCAGTGATTAAGTATTTTCCGGAAGAATTCGTGCCGAAAGAGGCTGCGGAATGACCAAGATCAAGTTCGAGCTCGACGGCCAACAGGTTGAGGCCAATGCGGGCGAGACCATCTGGCAGGTTGCCAAGCGCCACCAGAAGGAAATCCCGCATCTCTGCTATTCACCCGAGCCCGACTACCGGCCCGACGGCAACTGCCGCGCCTGCATGGTCGAGATCGAGGGCGAGCGCGTGCTGGCCGCGTCCTGCAAGCGCACGCCGAGCGTCGGCATGAAGGTGAAGACTGAGAGCGCGCGTGCGGTTGCGGCGCAGAAAATGGTGATGGAGCTCTTGGTCGCCGACCAGCCGGCGCGCGAGACCTCCCACGATCCCGATTCGAAATTCTGGCACTGGGCCGAGAAGGTCGAGGTGACCGAGAGCCGTTTCCCCGCGGCCGAGCGGTGGCAGAGCGACACCAGCCATCCCGCGATGAGCGTCAATCTCGACGCCTGCATCCAGTGCGGCCTCTGCGTGCGCGCCTGCCGCGAGGTGCAGGTCAACGACGTCATCGGCATGGCCTATCGCAATGCCGGCGCCAAGATCGTGTTCGACTTCGACGATCCGATGGGTGAATCGACCTGCGTCGCCTGTGGCGAATGCGTGCAGGCCTGCCCGACCGGCGCGCTGATGCCCTCGGTGATGCTGGACGAGAAGCAGACCCGCGTCACTTACGCGGACAAGAAGATCGACTCGCTGTGCCCGTTCTGCGGCGTCGGCTGTCAGGTCACCTATCAGGTCAAGGACGAGAAAGTCATCTACGCCGAGGGCCGCGACGGCCCGGCCAACCACAACCGCCTCTGTGTCAAGGGCCGCTTCGGTTTCGACTACATCCACCATCCGCATCGGCTGACCAAGCCGCTGGTACGGCTGCCCAATGCCAAGAAGGACGCCAACGATCAGGTCGATCCGGCTAATCCGTTCACACATTTCCGCGAAGCCTCGTGGGAAGAGGCGCTCGACATCGCAGCCAAGGGCCTCGTGAAGATTCGCGATGAGAAGGGCGTCAAGGCGCTCGCCGGCTTCGGCTCCGCCAAGGGCTCGAACGAAGAGGCCTACCTGTTCCAGAAGCTGGTGCGCACCGGCTTTGGCTCCAACAATGTCGATCACTGCACGCGGCTG
Source organism: Bradyrhizobium hereditatis (assembly GCF_020329435.1). Lineage (GTDB taxonomy): Bacteria > Pseudomonadota > Alphaproteobacteria > Rhizobiales > Xanthobacteraceae > Bradyrhizobium > Bradyrhizobium hereditatis. Next base: position 95,866 of record NZ_JAGKJK010000018.1, read on the forward strand.
TGCCACGCTTCATCAGTGGCGGCGCTGATGGAAGGACTTAACTCGGGCGCGGTGTCGGCGCCGTTTGCGGCGGCGATGGACGCCGAAGTCATCATCGTGATCGGCGCTAATCCGACCGTGAACCATCCGGTTGCTGCGACCTATCTCAAGAACGCGGCCAAGCGCGGCGCCAAGCTGATCGTGATGGATCCGCGCCGGCAGGCGTTGTCGCGTTACGCCTGGAAGCATCTCGCCTTCAAGCCCGGCAGCGACGTCGCGATGCTGAATGCGATGCTGCACACCATCATCACCGAAGGGCTGACCGATCAGCAATACATCGCGGGCTACACCGAGGGCTTTGACGAGCTTGCCGAGCGCATCAAGGAATTCCCGCCGGAGAAGATGGAAGCGATCTGCGGCATTCCGGCGGAGACGCTGAAGGAAGTGGCGCGGGTCTACGCGCGCTCACAGGCCTCCATCATCTTCTGGGGCATGGGCATCAGTCAGCACATCCACGGCACCGACAACGCACGCTGCCTGATCGCGCTGGCGCTGACAACTGGCCAGGTCGGCCGCCCCGGCACCGGCCTGCATCCGCTGCGCGGCCAGAACAACGTACAGGGCGCTTCCGACGCCGGCCTGATCCCGATGTTCCTGCCGGATTATCAGCCGGTAGGCCGCACCGATCTGCGCGAGCCCTTCGAAAAACTCTGGGGTCAGGACCTCGATCCTGTGCGAGGTCTCACCGTGGTCGAGATCATGAATGCGATCCATGCCGGCCAGATCACGGGCATGTATATCGAGGGCGAAAACCCCGCGATGTCGGATCCAGATCTGCAGCATGCGCGCGAAGCGCTCGCCAGGCTCGATCATCTGGTGGTGCAGGACCTCTTCGTCACTGAAACCGCGTTCCACGCCGATGTGATCCTGCCGGCCTCGGCCTTCGCCGAGAAGAGCGGCACCTTCACCAACACTGACCGCCGCGTGCAGCTCGCGCGTGAGGTGGTCCGGCCGCCGGGCGATGCGCGGCAGGATCTCTGGATCATCCAGGAAATCGGCAAACGTATGGGCCTGCCGTGGAACTACAACGGCCCGGCCGATGTGTTCGCCGAGATGACAGAGGTGATGCCGTCCTTGAAGAACATCACCTGGGAGCGGCTGGTAAGCGAAGGTGCGGTGACTTATCCGGTCGACGATCCGAACAAGCCCGGCAACGAGATCATCTTCACCACGGGATTCCCGACCGAGAGCGGCCGCGGCAAGATCGTACCGGCCAAGGTGGTCCCGCCGGATGAACTGCCCGATGCCGAATACCCGATGATCCTCTCCACGGGGCGCGTGCTCGAGCACTGGCACACCGGCTCGATGACTCGCCGGTCCAGCGTGCTCGACCAGATCGAGCCGGAGGCGGTGGCGTTCATGGCGCCGAAGGATATGCGCAAGCTCGGCGTCTGGCCCGGCGATTTCATCCGCCTGCAAACCCGCCGTGGCGCGGTCGAGGTCAAGGTGCGCTCCGACGGCGACGTGCCCGAGAACATGGTTTTCATGCCGTTCTGCTACGCGGAAGCGGCGGCGAACCTTTTGACCAACCCCGCGCTCGATCCGTTCGGCAAGATTCCCGAATTCAAGTTTTGCGCGGTGCGTGCGGAAAAGGTGGCACTGCAAACGGCGGCGGAGTAGCGCGGACGTAGTCCTCAGTCATTGCGAGCCAACGGGTCGCGCGAACGCGCGCCCGACGACAAGGCTCCGAAGCAATCCATGTCTCCGCTTGCGCGAGATCGATTGCTTCGTCGCTTTGCTCCTCGTAACGAGGCCAAGTGATCTCGTACGGATGACCGAAGCGATACCTAGGACCAGTGTCCGCGCTTCACTGCGCCGGCAGGACAAAGACCTGGCCGGGATAGATCAGGTTGGGATTGCGGATCTGTCCCTTGTTCGCCTTGTAGATCACGGCGTAGCGCGTCCCTGCGCCGTACGATTGTTGGCTGAGGCGCCAGAGGCTGTCGCCGGGGGACACCGTTGTGGTCGTGATCTTCGGCACCACCACGGCGGAGGGCGGCGAGCCATTGTCCGGCAAGACGGTCGTTCCTGCGGCGGCAAGCTGCGGCTGTTGTGGCGCTGCTGAATCCGGACGCTTGGACGCCGCGGCCTGTGCCGATACGGAAGCGGTTGTGTCGGGCGCGTTGAAGGGCACCTCGGCGCGTGCGCGCACGGTGCCGCTACTCGACGTCTCGTCCAGCCTGACGCGGTAGTTGCCCGGCGCGACCCCTTCGTTGATGGTGACTGCAAAACGTCCGTCCGCGCCCGATGTGACCGACGTAACGAAACTGTCGTTGAGGTAAAGCCTCAAGGACGCGCCGGGGCGTGCCTGGCCGCTCACATGGAACTTGCCGCCCCGCTCGACCTCGACGGTTTCCACGACCACAGCGCCGGCCACCGGTTTCGGCGCAGCCGGCTGCGACAACACCACGGTGGGCTTATCCGGCGTGACCAGCGCGACGATCGGCCGATCTGTCGATTGCGGCTCCAGCGCTGTCGTCACGCGCTGTTTGGAGGTGGTCTGCTGGCCGTCCGCTTGTTTGGCGCGCAGCGTCAGATCGTAGGTGCCTGGAGGAAGCCTGGGCGGGATGATGACGAACTGCCCGGACTTGTCTGCAACCGCGCGATCATGCACTTCGCCGTCGCGCAGCAGTTCCACGGTTGCGCCCGGCGCTGCCCGGCCCGCGATGACGGCTTCGCCCGATGGCTCGATGCGGGCAACGTCGAATGTCGGCACGCCGTCGCTCCTCTCCGGCGATGGCGGCGGTCCGATCAGCGCGTCGACGACAGCGTTTGCTTGCGACTTGGCGTTCGCGAGCGAGGCCGCACTCTGCTCCCGCGTATCAGGCGTAGGCTGCGAGATCGTCGGCGCGGCTGTTGCAACCATGGTGTCAGCCGGCGGCTCGTGGCGCACGTACTGAACGGCGAACACCACGCCACCGGCGGCAACGACCGCCACTAGGGGAAGAACTATTCGGCTAATCGATATGGCAGTCATGTTGCTCACCCGCCTGCCTGATCGCTGGCTCGGCTCTACTTTATACCCTCTCAAGCAAGGAGGGTACTGATTTGCAACAGGAAATCACGGGTTTACGCGAAATTGTCGCTGCAAATCGCCTCCCAGAGAGGGCTGGCATCTCGTGGCACGGCTGGGACGCTGGTGCGGCTCCGCGGCGTGCTGATCTGCCGCGCTTCGACCAGAGCGCTCAGGATTGCGAGGGCAAGGTCGGCGTGCCGGGATTCGACCGATTGATCGAGCCAGTCCGGCAGCTCGCGCTGGCGCGACAGCGCGCAGTACCATTCGCCCTCGTCATAGGCGAGGCGGCGGATCTGCCATTGCGGCAGTTCGAGATCGATCAGCGCCAGCGCGGCGTCGGTCCAGGCCTGCGATTCGATCAGCCGCTCGATGCGGGCGCTTTTGAAATTCCGGTCCATTGATGGAAAGCGCCGGCAGGTGGCGTGGATAATATCGGACAGGAATTCGGCCGTGACGCAGCGGGCTTCGCGAAGCCGGTCGCCGAGTTCGGCGGGAGCTTGCTGTTCCAAGAGAAGTGACATGGCGTCGTCTCGTTGATGGCGCGGCTGTCACGGCAACCGCATTCTCCAACTGGCAAAAAAGCCATTTGAAAACGAGAGGAGGTGAGAGACGGAGTTATAGGCATTTCATGGTGCCCTCCTTCTCCACAAGGGGAGACGGAGGAGCGCGTCTTTATGAGATTCCTATAACGTTCCTGTTGCTCCCTTCTCGAAAACCTATGCGTCCGGTGGCACTTCAGCCCGGAACCTGGCCATCCATTGTGGTCTGCGGTTCGCGACGCACAGGAGCATTCCCAATGCTGGATATTCTCATGATGGCGCTTGCCCTCGTCTTCTTCGTCGCGGGCATCGGTTACGCCTACGCCTGCGAGTGGCTTTAGGGGAGGTCGCCATGAGCTTCGATTATTCGCTCGCCGGTATCGTCTCGCTCGGCCTCCTATTCTACCTGACTTACGCGCTGCTGCGGCCGGAGCGGTTCTGAGGTCCGCCATGACTGCGCTTGCCGCCATCATGCTGGCATTCGTTGCGACCGCATCGCTGCTCGTCGGGCTCGTCAACCTGCTGCTGGCTGCACGGAAATCCTGAGGAAAACTGCCATGACACTCATCGGCTGGATCCAGATTCTTCTCTACTGCGCGATCGTGGTCGCGCTGGTAAAGCCGCTCGGCTGGTACATGACGTGCGTCTTCAACGGCGAGCGCACGTTTATGTCTCCGATCCTCCGGCCGGTGGAAACCGTGCTCTACCGGATCGGCGGCGTCGACGAGAAGCGCGAGCAGCATTGGTTGACCTATACGGTCGCCATGCTGCTGTTCCATGTCGGCGGCTTCCTGATCATCTACGGCCTGATGCGGCTGCAGGCGCTGTTGCCGTTCAATCCGGCGGAACAGGGCGCGGTAGCCCCGGACCTTTCCTTCAACACCGCGATCTCCTTCATCACCAACACCAACTGGCAGAACTACGGCGGTGAAAGCACGCTGTCCTATCTGACCCAGATGGCGGGTCTGACGCACCAGAACTTCCTGTCGGCGGCGACCGGCATTGCGCTGGCGGTGGCGCTGATCCGCGGCTTTTCGCGCTCCTCGATGCGCACGATCGGCAATTTCTGGGTCGATGTGACGCGTTGCACCCTCTACGTGCTGCTACCGATTTGCATCGTCTACACGCTGTTCCTGGTGTGGCAGGGCATGCCGCAGACGCTTGGCGCCTATGTCGAGGCCACGACGCTGGAAGGTGCGAAACAGACCATCGCTGTCGGTCCCGTCGCCTCGCAGGTAGCGATCAAGATGCTCGGCACCAATGGAGGCGGCTTCTTCAATGCCAACGCCGCGCATCCCTTCGAGAATCCGACAGCGCTGTCGAACTTCGTGCAGATGATCTCGATCTTCGCGATCGGCGCCGCGCTGACCAACGTGTTCGGCCGTATGGTCGGTAACGAACGCCAGGGTTGGGCGATCCTCGCCGTGATGGGCGTGCTGTTCCTATCAGGCGTCGCCGTCACCTATTGGGCCGAGGCTAACGGCACCTCGACGCTTGCTTCGCTCGGCCTGACCGGCGGCAACATGGAAGGCAAGGAGGTTCGCTTCGGCATCGTCGCGTCCTCGCTGTTTGCGGTCATCACTACGGCGGCCTCGTGCGGCGCGGTTAACGCGATGCATGACTCGTTTACTGCGATTGGCGGCATGATCCCGCTGATCAACATGCAACTCGGCGAGATCATCGTCGGCGGCGTTGGCGCCGGTCTTTACGGCATGCTGCTGTTCGTCGTGCTGGCGATCTTCGTTGCCGGCCTGATGGTCGGCCGCACGCCGGAATATGTCGGCAAGAAGATCGAGGCGCGCGAAGTCAAGATGGCGATGCTCGCGATCCTGGTGCTGCCGCTGATGTATCTTGGCTGGACCGCGGTAGCGGTGGTGCTGCCGTCGGCAGTGGCATCGATGGCCAATGCCGGGCCGCACGGCTTTACCGAGGTGCTCTACGCCTTTACCTCGGCCACGGGCAACAATGGCTCGGCGTTCGCCGGGCTGACCGGCAACACCTTCTTCTACAATTTGACCCTCGCCAGTTCGATGTTCGTCGGCCGCTTCTTCATGATCGTGCCGGTGATGGCGATGGCGGGCTCGCTCGCCGCCAAGAAGTCGATCCCGCCCTCGGCCGGCACGCTGCCGACCACCGGCAGCCTGTTCGTCGGGCTCGTGGTTGGCGTGATCCTGATCATTGGCGGCCTCACCTTCTTCCCGGCGCTGGCGCTCGGGCCGATCGTCGAACACCTCGCCATGAACGCCAATGCCCTGTTCTAAGTGACGCCTTCCGGAGTTACGTCCATGGAAACCATGAAACTGCAGAAAAAGACAACGGCGTCGGCAATGCTTGATCCGAAGATCGTCGTGCCCGCCATCCGCGCAGCCTTTGTGAAACTCGACCCGCGGCTGATGATCAAGAATCCCGTGATGTTCGTGGTCGAGGTCGTCGCCGCGCTCACCACCGTGATCTTCCTTCGCAACCTGGTGACGGGCGGGGAGAATCTCGCCTTCACCTTCCAGATCATCCTGTGGCTCTGGTTCACCGTGCTGTTCGCCAATTTCGCCGAAGCCGTCGCCGAAGGCCGCGGCAAGGCGCAGGCGGAATCGCTGAAGAAGACCCGCACCGAGAGCAAGGCGAAATTACTGGAAGGCTCCGATCGGACCTGTCGGCTGGTTTCCGGCACCAGCCTCAAAGTCGGTGACATCGTGTTGGTCGAAGCCGGCGATAACATTCCATCCGATGGCGAGGTGATCGAAGGTGTCGCCTCGGTCAACGAAGCCGCGATCACCGGTGAATCCGCGCCCGTGATCCGCGAATCCGGTGGCGATCGCTCGGCGGTGACCGGCGGCACGCAGGTGCTCTCCGACTGGATCCGCGTCCGGATCACGGCGGCGCAAGGCTCGACCTTCATCGACCGCATGATCAAGCTGGTGGAGGGTGCCGAGCGGCAGAAGACGCCGAACGAGATCGCGCTCAACATCCTGCTCGCGGGGCTCACCATCATTTTCGTATTCGCCACTGTGACGATCCCGAGCTATGCGGCCTATGCCGGCGGCTCGATCTCGGTCGTGGTGCTGGTGGCGCTGTTCGTCACGCTGATTCCGACCACGATTGGCGCGCTGCTATCCGCCATCGGCATCGCCGGCATGGACCGCCTGGTGCGCTTCAACGTGCTCGCGATGTCCGGCCGTGCGGTCGAGGCCGCCGGGGATGTCGACACGCTGCTGCTGGACAAGACCGGCACCATCACGCTCGGCAATCGCCAGGCGACGGCGTTACGTCCCGTCCGCGGTGTTACCGAGCAGGAGCTGGCGGACGCCGCGCAGCTCGCCTCGCTCGCCGACGAAACGCCGGAAGGCCGCTCGATCGTCGTGCTGGCGAAGGAGAAATACGGCATCCGCGGCCGCGACATGAAGGAGCTCAACGCCACCTTCATTCCCTTCACCGCGCAGACTCGCATGAGCGGCATCGACGCCGGTTCGCTGTCGGTCCGCAAGGGCGCGGTCGATGCCATCCTCAGCTATGTCAGTGGCGGCGTGTCGCAGACGGTGGCTTCAGGCAATACGGTTCGCGCGCTCCAGCCTGTCCTGAGTGAACTCGGCCGTGAGGTGCGGACGATTTCCGATGAGATCTCCAAGGCCGGCGGCACCCCGCTGGCGGTGGCGCGCGACGGCAAGCTGCTTGGCGTCGTGCACCTGAAGGATATCGTCAAGGGCGGCATCCGCGAACGCTTTGCCGAGCTACGCCGCATGGGCATCCGCACCATCATGATCACCGGCGATAATCCAATGACGGCGGCGGCCATCGCCGCCGAAGCCGGCGTCGACGATTTCCTGGCGCAGGCAACGCCGGAGGACAAGCTGAAGCTGATCCGCGACGAGCAGGCCAAGGGCAAGCTGGTCGCGATGTGCGGCGACGGCACCAACGATGCGCCGGCGCTGGCGCAGGCTGATGTCGGCGTCGCCATGAATACGGGCACGCAGGCGGCGCGCGAGGCCGGCAACATGGTCGACCTCGATTCCAACCCGACCAAGCTGATCGAGGTGGTCGAGATCGGCAAGCAGCTCTTGATGACGCGCGGCGCGCTGACGACGTTCTCGATCGCCAACGACGTCGCGAAGTATTTCGCCATCATTCCGGCGATGTTCCTGGCCTTCTATCCGCAGCTCGAGGTTCTCAACGTCATGCACCTCGCAAGCCCGCAGAGTGCCATCCTGTCCGCAATCATCTTCAACGCGCTGATCATCATCGCGCTGATCCCGCTGGCGCTGAAAGGCGTCGCCTATCGCGCGGTCGGGGCAGGAGCGCTGCTTCGCCGCAACCTCTTAGTCTACGGCCTCGGCGGCATCATCGTTCCCTTCATCGGCATCAAGGCCATCGACATCGCCGTAGCGGCCTTGGGATTGGCATAACGCGTCATTGCGAGGAGCAAAGCGACGAAGCAATCCATCTATCCGCTCGTGGCGCCGTGGATTGCTTTGCTTCGCTCGCAATGACGGAGAAACTTACGGAGACCTACAATGCTCAGAGAAATCCGCCCCGCCATTCTCATTCTGCTGCTACTCACCGCGATCACTGGCCTTGCCTATCCCCTCGCGATGACCGCCATCGCTGGCACGATCTTTCCAAAGCAGGCGCGAGGCAGCCTGATCGAGAAGGATGGCAAGGTCATTGGCTCCGCGCTGATCGGGCAGGAGTTCAAGGAAGACAAGTATTTCCACGGCCGCCCATCCGCGATCTCGGCGCCCGACCCAGCTGATTCGTCCAAGACGGTCTCTGCGCCCTATAACGCGGCCAATTCCGGTGGATCGAATCTCGGGCCGACCAGCAAGGCACTGGCGGACCGGATCAAGGAAGACGTGGAGAAGCTGAAGGCCGAAAACCCTTCCACGCCGGTGCCGATCGATCTCGTCACCACTTCTGCCAGCGGGCTCGATCCCGATATCTCGCCGGAAGGTGCGCTATTCCAGGTGCCGCGGGTGGCCAAGGCCCGTAACCTGCCGGAAGACCGCGTCCGCCAGTTGGTTATCGAGCACATCCAGGGCCGCATGGCTGGATTGCTCGGGGAGCTCAGAGTTAACGTATTGGCGCTGAATCTGGCGCTGGACGAGGCTTCGAAATGAGACCGGCTAGGCCCGCTGGCAGGTGAGGACTATATTGCCGCATGGTCCAAACCCGCCGTGACCCCGAACAGCGTCCTTCGCCGGAAGCCCTTCTGGAGGCGGCCCGGCGCGAGGATAGCCGTGTCGGCCGGCTCAAGATTTTTGTCGGCGCTGCGCCGGGCGTCGGCAAAACCTACGAGATGCTACAGAGCGCCCATGCCAAGAAGGCCGGCGCTGACGTCGTCATCGGCATCGTCGAAACCCATGGACGGGCCGAGACTGAAGCGCTGCTGAAGGGTCTCGAGGTGCTGCCGCGGAAGCGGCTCACCTACAAGGAGCAGACGCTCGAGGAAATGGACCTCGATGCGCTGATCGCGCGGCGGCCGCAGATCGCACTCGTTGACGAGCTCGCCCATACCAACGCGCCGGGCAGCCGTCACCCCAAGCGCTATCTCGATGTCGAGGAGCTGCTGTCGCACGGCATCGACGTTTACTCGGCGGTCAACATCCAGCACATTGAAAGCCTCAATGATGTGGTCGCTCAGATCACGCATGTGCGGGTGCGCGAGACCGTGCCGGACCGGATATTCGACCGTGCCGATGCCATTGAGCTGGTCGACCTTACGCCCGACGACCTGATCCAGCGGCTGAAGGAGGGCAAGGTCTACGTCTCCAAGCAGGCCGAGCGGGCGCTGGAGCATTATTTCTCGCCGGGCAACCTAACCGCGTTGCGCGAACTGGCGCTGCGGCGTACCGCCGAACGCGTCGACGAGCAGTTGCTCACGCATATGAAGGCCAACGCCATTGCGGGTCCCTGGGCCGCCGGCGAGCGCATTCTCGTCTGCGTCAGCGAGGATCCGCGCGCAGCAGGCCTTGTGCGCTACACCAAGCGCCTGGCGGACCGGCTGCACGCGCAATGGACCGCGATCAGCATCGAGACAAGGCGCAGCATGCAACTGACCGACGAACAACGCGACCGGCTGGCCGACACCATGCGGCTCGCCGAAGCGCTCGGCGGCGAGGCGCTGACCATACCCGGCGTCGGCCGCCGCATCGCCGATGACCTGATCAGTTTCGCTCACGCCAACAATGTGACTCAGATAGTCATCGGCAAGTCGACGCGTTCCTGGTGGTTCGAGCTGACGCGCGGCTCGGTGGTGCACGATCTGGTGCGTCGCGCCGGCAATATCAGTGTGCACGTGATCGCTGGGGACGAGCAAGGTGTAGCGAAAACAGCGGTTCAGACCGCGGCACGGCAGGAGCCGTTCAATCCGCGACCTTATATGATGGCACTGCTGTTCGTCGCCATGGGCCTTGGCGCCGCCAGACTGATTCAACCGCTGTTCGGTGGGATCGAGAATGTCGATCTGGTTTTCCTCACCGCGGTTGTCGGTGTTGCTGCGCGTTACGGGCTTTGGCCTTCGCTATTGGCAAGCGTCGCAGCGTCGTTGTGCTACAACTTCTTCTTCCTGCCGCCGGTCCACACCTTCACCATCACCGATCCCATCAACGTCACGGCGTTCTTTTTCTTCATGCTGATTGCGCTGCTGGTTTCCAATGTCGCGGCGCGGGTGCGGTCGCAGGCCGATACCGCGATCGGCCGGGTGCGGACCACCGAATCGCTTTACGCTTTCAGCCGCAAGCTGGCGGGCACAGCCACGCTGGATGACGTATTGTGGGCCACCGCCTATCAGACCGCACTGATGCTGAGAGTGCGCGTGGTGCTATTGTTGCCGGAGGATGGCGTGCTGACGGTGAAGTCGGGTTATCCGCCGGAGGACCAGCTCGATCAGGCCGATCTCGCCGCCGCCAACTGGGCCTGGAGCAATGATCGCCCGGCCGGCCGCGGCTCGGACACGCTCCCCGGCGCCAAGCGGCTGTTCCTGCCGATGCGCACCGGCCGCGGCGCGATCGGTGTCATCGGCATCGACGACGACCGCACCGGGCCGCTGCTGACGCCGGATCAGCGCCGCCTCCTTGATGCGCTGGTCGATCAGGGCGCGCTCGCGATTGAGCGGGTGCTGCTGGTGGAGGACATGGACCGCGTCAAGCGCACGGTGGAATCCGACCGGCTGCGCGGTGCGCTCCTGACCTCGATTTCGCACGATCTGAAGACGCCGCTGGCGTCGGTGCTCGGCGCGGCCTCGACCTTGCGCGACCTCGGCGCCGGACTGACGGACGCGCAGAAGAACGATCTGCTTGCTACCATGATCGAGGAATCCGAGCGGCTCAACCGCTTCATCGCCAACCTGCTCGACATGACCAAGCTCGAATCCGGCGCCATCGTGGCCAACATCGCGCCGCATGACGTCGGCGAGATCGTCGGCAGCGCGCTGCGGCGCGCAAGCAAGATTCTGATCCACCACAAGGTGTCGCTGGACCTCAGCCCCAATCTGCCGATGCTGCAGCTCGATGCCGTGCTGTTCGAACAGGTGCTGTTCAACCTGCTCGACAACGCTGCGAAATATGCTCCCGCCGGCACTACGATTTCGATCAGGAGCGCGCGCGATCAGGGAACCGTCTCGCTTCAGATACTGGACGAGGGTGGCGGCATTCCGCCGGAAGAGCTTGAAAGCGTGTTCGACAAGTTCTATCGCGCGCAGAAGGGCGATCACGTTCGCCCGGGCACCGGCCTGGGGCTAGCGATTTCGCGCGGTTTTGTCGAGGCGATGCGCGGCACGATCTCGGCCGCCAACCGTGCCGATCGTTCCGGCGCCATCGTCACCATCCGATTACCGGTGCCGGCGGTGCCAGATTCGCTGGATACCGCCGCATGAGCGCCGCTTCGATCAAGGTTCTGGTCATCGACGATGAGCCGCCGATCCGCAAATTGCTGCGGATGGGGTTGAGCACGCAGGGCTATGAGATCCTCGAAGCCTCCAACGGCAAGCTGGCGCTGGAAAAGCTCGCCGACAGCCTGGCGCTGATCATCCTCGATCTCGGTCTGCCCGACATCCAGGGACATGATCTCCTGCGCATGATCCGCGGCCGCAACGAAAGCGTGCCGATCGTGGTGCTGTCGAGCCGTGGCGACGAGGCCGGCAAGGTGCAGGCGCTCGATCTCGGCGCCGACGATTACCTGACCAAGCCGTTTGGCATGGACGAATTATTGGCGCGAATGCGCGCCGCGCTGCGGCATCAGCTGCAGGTGCAGGGCGAACGGCCGGTGTTTCGCGCTGGCGACCTTTCCGTTGATCTGGTCCGCCGCATCGTCAAGGTCGGCGAGCGCGAGGTAAAACTGTCGCCGAAGGAGTACGAGTTGCTTCGTGTACTGGTGCAGCACGCCGGCAAGGTGCTGACCCATCGCTTTCTACTGAAGGAGCTGTGGGACGAACTCACGGACGCGCAGTATCTGCGCGTCTATGTCCGCCAGCTCCGCCAGAAGATCGAAGCCGATCCCGAGCGTCCGCAATTCGTGCTGACCGAAACCGGCATCGGCTACCGGTTGCGCGCGCCGGATTAATCAGACCTCCGATAGATAAATGCACCTGTCGTGCAGGCCAGCTTGCCGCATGCGACGGCAGCACAAAATGCTATGCTCTCTGGCGGGCACCACCGCGGGCCCGGATGGAGGAGGACGCAACGCCATGGCTGAGAGCGTCATGTATCACGAAGGCAACCGGCAACTGCAGGATCGGTTCGACAGCCGCCGGATCTCAGACCGGCTGGAAGAAAAACTGATGCGGAAGGAATTCACCGCCGACGACAAGCAGTACATCGAAAGCCTGCCGTACTTCTTCCTGGCGACGGCCGATGCCGAGGGGCGTCCCGATTGCTCGTTCAAGGGCGGAGCGCCCGGCTTTGTGCGCGTCACCGGGCCTTCCGAACTTGCGTTCCCCGACTACGACGGTAACGGCATGTTCAAGAGCCTCGGCAATATCGTCGTCAATCCCGATGTCGGCCTGCTTTTTATCGCCATGCACGACAAGCCCAAACGTTTGCGGGTCAACGGCAGCGCGAGGGTGAGCGACAATGATCCGCTGCTTGCGGAGACGGTCGGCGCGCAGCTCATCGTTCGCGTCACCGCGCGCGCGATCTTCCCGAATTGTCCGCGCTATATTCCTACGATGGGGGTGATCGAACCATCGATCTATGTGCCGATTGCCGGACAGGATCCGCCGGAGCCGGCGTGGAAGGGCTTTGCCGATTTCAAGGACTGCATCCATCCGCGGCAGCCGACCTTCAAGGGATGAAGCGGCGACTAGATCGCTGTCATTTCTCCCTTCGTCCAGGCCTCCCGCAGCTTGAACTTCTGGATCTTGCCCGATCCGGTCAGCGGAAACGCGTCCACCACGAACCAGTGTTTTGGCGTCTTGTGCGGGGCGAGCGAGGCGCGCATGTAGGCGATCAATTCTTCCTTATCTATCGCGGCGCCCGGCGCCGGCCGAATGAAGGCTGCGACCTCTTCGCCCCATTTCTCGTGGGGAACGCCGATGACGGCGACTTCGCCGACCTTGGGATGCCTAAACAACAGCTCTTCCAGCTCGCGCGGATAGATGTTCTCGCCGCCGCGGATGATCATGTCCTTGAGGCGGCCTTCCACCGTGCAATAGCCTCGCTCATCCATTGCGCAGAGATCGCCGGTGTGCAGCCAGCCATCGGCATCGATCGCAGCCGCCGTGGCATCGGGCATTTCGAAGTAGCCGATCATGACGTGATAGCCGCGGGTGCAGAATTCGCCGATCGTGCCGATTGGCACCGTCTCGCCGGTATTGGGATCGATGATCTTGGTTTCCATGTTGGGCAGCGGCAGGCCGATCGTGTTGGCCTTGTCCTCGACACTGTCATGGGTGCGGGTCTGCGCCGCGACCGGCGAGCATTCGGTCTGGCCGAACACGATGGTGAAGGGGGCCCCGAGCTTTTCTTCCAGTAACCGCACCAGCGCGGCCGGCACTGTGGAGCCGCCCGAGCAGATCGCCTTGACCGACGACAGATCGGTGGTGGCGAATGTCGGATGCTCCAGCATCGCCACCAGCATCGTGGGAACGCCGAGCATGGCATTGCCGCGATAGGTCCCGAGCATTTCCAGCACAAGGCCCGGCTCGAAGGCCTCGACCAGCACCGTGGTCGCGGCCTTCGATACTGCCCCGATCACGCAGCAGACGCAGCCGCCGGTGTGAAACAGCGGCATCGTGGTGACAAAGACGTCACCGTCATCGACGCCCATCCGGTCGGCGGTGTCGGCGCCGTTGTTGAGCAGTCCGCGGTGGCGGAGCAGGGCGCCCTTGGGAAACCCTGTGGTGCCCGAAGTGTACTGGATCATGACGGGATCGTCGGGAGTGACGGCGGGCAGCTTGATGCTCTCGTCATCGCCGGCGGCGATGAAGGTGTCCCAATCGTCGAAGCAGATGATCTCGCGCAGCTCGGGGCAGTTCGGCTTGACTTCCCGCACCGTCTCCAGCATGGGGTTGCCGCGAAAACCGTTGACGACGAAGACGCCGGCCGAGCGCGACTGCTTCAGCACGTACTCGACTTCGCGGGCGCGGAATGCGGGGTTCACCGTCACGAGGATCATGCCCGCCATGCCCGCGCCGAATTCCAGCATCACCCACTCCGGGATATTCTGCGCCCAAACGGCGATGCGCTCGCCGGGCTTGAAGCGCGACAGCAGCGCGCGGGCGGTACGCTCCGCTTCGCGATAAAATTGTGCGTAGGTCCATTGCCGCCGCTGCGTTGGATCAGGAACGCCGGCAATCAGCGCCAGACGATCGGGCGCCGCCTCGGCCGCCTTGCGCAAGAGATCGCCGAACGTCATTTCCCGCACCGCAGGCGTGGTCGGTCCCGCGACGTGCGACTTCGTCAATGCCATCAAATCCTCCCCGGTCCGGCGCCGTTGTGGTCGGCGTCAGTTCCCAGGAGAAAATGCCTGCCGGCTTCGAGTAATGCAAGCGGGGACAGGAAGTGGGCGAAGGAAGGGAAGCGTTAGAAGGAGCAAGTCAGTAACCCCGTCATTGTGAGCGCAGCGACTTGTCCGCCGTTCGCCGTCCGGCGTGCCGGCTCCCGCCGCGCCGTTGAGCGATCCGCCCGCCGCTTCGTCGTTCCCTTGCCCTTCAGGCTCGCCTTCAGCGCGTCCATCAGGTTGATGACGTTGTCGGGCCTTTCTTCAGGCTCAGGCACCTTGAGCGGCTTACCGGAGGCCTTGCGCCGCACCAGCGCCTTCAGCGCGTCCTCATATTCGTCCTTGAACTTCGAGGGATCGAAATGCGCCGCCATCTTATGCAGGATATGTCCTGCGAGCTCGACCATGTCCTTGGTGATCTTCGGCGTCTTGATGCCCTCGAAATAGTCCTCCTCGTCGCGCAGCTCGTAGGGGTAGCGCAGC
>NZ_JAGKJK010000019.1 GCF_020329435.1 Bradyrhizobium hereditatis
AAGAGCCCAACAAGATGACCTTACGCCGTCAAACGGCGGAGCATCCGTTCGGGACCATAAAGGCCTGGATGGGGGCGACGCACTTCCTGATGCGAAGACAGCACAAGGTTGCGACCGAGATGGCGCTCAATGTGCTCGCCTACAATCTAAAACGTGTAATAGCCATTCTGGGCTGCCGAACACTGCTGGAAGCGATGCAGACGTAAAGGATTTTGCACTGGAGCCAACTCCAGATCCGGTCCCAGACCTCTCGACCTGCCACTCGACAAAAGGGTTATCACACAGCCTGGGCCAATAGCCGCCTTATGCCGACTTATCAGCATACCTCGTGGCAGATGCAAAGTGCAACCTCAGCGCTGCAGAAGCCACAATCAGAGATATCAGTGCCACTGAGGGGATATTGCGCCGAAAAATTTAATACCCCAGGGTAGTAGTTGCTTAATTTTCACAATCCAGCGCCGACTATACAATGAGGCTGGTATGAAGCTTTTGTCCGTCGTGTTTCTTGTTGGCCTGAGCGGGACGGCCCTGGCTCAACAAGAGGCTGTCGAAGTCGGTAAAGCGATGGCCGAGCAGCTCAAGCCTTACAGGGAATGCCTCAAGGCCGAAGTCGCCAAAGCAGCGTCCAAGGAGCAAGCTCAACTTATCGTTCAGGAAGCGTGCGCAGATTTACGCCTCGGCATCAAACCCAAGCTCATAGCAACCATCCACCAGATACTGAATCCTGTCCCCCCGTCTTTCAACCCTGACGCAGCTGCTGATGGTGCATTGAAGATGACGCAAGTAGGGGCCTATTACGACTACACCGGCGAAGTTCGCGCTTTTCACCAGAGGCTTAAAAATCAAGCCGACAAACGCAAGCAAACGCGTCCTTGAGAAATCAGTAGCAATACCAAAGTCGGCTTTGGGTCACAAGCGGCGGTCGAGGATCGTTGATGCGAAGTCCGGACAGCCCCCTCAATACCAGACCAGCTGCAGGCGACGAAGTTGGTCGGCTTGGGGCCAGTTACGGACTTCAACCAATCTGCAAACGCGACTGTATCGTATTCTCTCGTACTAACTCTGCGCCCTTCGGAGGCTGCTGGCCATCTGCTCCGTCCATACCGGGTTGTGAATTCTAAGCGGCGTCAGTACGTCAGCAGGCTGCCTTGCTACACTGGCCATCTGTTGCGCACACCGCCGCGCTTGGTCCCATTTCCCCAACGCACCATAGCAGCACACGAGCACTTCCAGACTGGTCCACCAATTGGGTCGTATTTGCAGCGCGCGCTCCGCGGCTTCGAGGCCCGCTTCCGCGCGTCCGGAGAACAGCCGCGCCAACGCAAGAAGGTTAAACCAAACGAAATTTTGCGGGTCGTAGGGGCTCAGTCGCAGTCCATTTTCAATCGGTGTACTCGCTTCCGATGCGCGTCCGCTGAACAAGAGCGCCATTCCAAGGACCAAATGACCCAACGCAAAGCTGGGGCTGATCGCAATTGCCTTCCGGGCAGCACTGATCGACTGATCGAACAGGCCAGTATACGTGGTGACAATCGCAAGCGAGTAGTGTCCATAAGGGTTTCGCTCGTCCAGCTGAACGGCCTTCAAAGCCGCATCCACGCCCTCACGCAAATCCGCCGGATTATCGTCTGACCAGCCATAGGCGACCAGACCGGCGCTGACTCGAGCAAGCCAAAGGTGCCCCTCGGGAAGCTCAGGGTCCAGCTTGGTGGCATGCCGAAACAGTTCGCGAGCTTTTAGATGATTCTCAGGCGTCACCTGATGGAAGTGCCAAGTCCCCCGCCGCACGATATCCCAGGCCGTGACATTACCAGTGTGGCGCGCCGCCGCTTGCGCGCCCTCTGTTTTCAGCAGTTCAGGCTCGATCGCACCTGCCACGCGCTCTGCGATTTCGTCCTGGATCGCAAATACCTCGGTCAGTTCGAGGTCATAGCGTTCTGCCCAGATGTGTTTGCCAGATGTGGCCTGTACGAGCTGTGCAGAAATCCGGATCTTCTGACCGGATCGACGCACGCTTCCCTCGATCAGATACGCTACGCCGAGTTCTTGCGCGATCTGTTTTGCGTCGAGCGACTTGTTCTTATAGGCAAAGCTTGAATTGCGTGCGATGACGAAAAGCCAGCGAAAGCGTATCAGAGCGGTGATGATATCTTCGGTGATACCATCGGCGAGATACTCCTGCTCTTTCTCGCCACTCAGATTCACGAAGGGCAGAACGGCGACAGAAGGTCGACGTTCGGCAGCCCACGTCTTTGCCTTTGTAATCCCCTCCACCGGCTCCTTTGCCGGAGGTCCGACGAAGCGATAGCCAATCCTCGGAATCGTGGTGATCCAATCTTCGCCTCGTTCGGTCGGCCCCAATTGTTTTCTCAGCGCTGCGATCTGAACCGAGAGATTGCTCTCCTCGACTGCCGCGTCCTCCCAAGCCGCCTGCATCAATTCGCTTTTTGTGAGCACCCGGCCGGGCGAGCCAACCAGCGCCTCAAGCAACCGAAGACCTTTGTTGCTGATAGCTACCGGCCGGCCCTCCCGAAGAAGGAGTCCGCGCTGCCGATCAAGGACAAAGGGTCCGAAGGCGAAGTCAGAGGGCATCATCCGAGATTAGCGGCTTTTGCAAATTTTCGGAACATTTCGGCTTCGAATTCAAGACTTTTGGCCGGCCGATACACGAATTTATGCGCCTCGATCCGCTCACCAAACAGGAGGGTTCAATGACGGTCCTTGAAGATGTCCAGAACAACGTCAATTCGATTGCTGCACCGCGTAAAGCTTCGGTGGTCAAGACCGGCGCTGGCTACCGGGCCGAGCAGGGCAGCGACTACGAGCCCGGAGTAAGCGCGGAAACGGTGGGTTCGACCGCACTCTGGCTGGGGATGATCACACTGCCGGCCGGCAAGCGTACCCTGGCGCACGTGCATGAGCACCATGAGACGGCGCTCTACATGCTTAGCGGCGACGAAATGGAATTGTGGACTGGCGATCAGCTGCAGTATCGCGACACCGTGCGCCCCGGAGATTACATCTTCATACCTCCAAACATGCTGCATGTTGCGGTGAACCGAGGTGTAAACGCCGCCGTATTCATAGGTGCACGGAACGAAGCTACAGCTCAGGAGAGCGTCCTCCTGAGGCCCGAGATGGACCGCAAGGTCCCATAACGATCGGCAATCGCGGGCCTCCGCTGGATCAGACGGCGGGGCATGGCGCAGAGTGAAAAAAGAAGCGGCATCTGGCAAATCTGACCTCGGGCAAAGCACAAGCCAAGTCGGCTTTAGGTCACAAGCGGCGGTCGAGGATCGCTGATGCGAAGTCCTGGACTGCCCTCAATACCAGACCAGCCGCGGGCGACGAAGTTGGTCGGCTTGGGGCCAATGCCGGAAGTCCCCAATGCTCGTGAGACAGTCCCTTGCGGCAGCAACCGAGGTCATGCAGCGAGATCGTTTTTATCGGTGATATCTGACTGCTAAAGAAAGATGTTCCAGATCGCGACGCGTGCATCGCTCAGATGCCCATCGCCATCGAATTCCAAGTCTACGATCCACTGTTTGTATCCAAGGACGTTAGGGGACATGGCTTGACAATTAACGGACTCGCTTCCTTTCTGATTAGTGTTCGGTCGGTTCGTCAACCCGCGAGCTTCAAGCAAGCGCTTCCGCAATTCGATGTCAGTGATTGGTTCGACAGTAGCCTGACATCTTAGCCCTTCCTTACGAAGAAACGCGATGACTGTATCTCCATCTGTCCCGAGGGGTACCATCTTCAACAGTGCATCGCGTGCAGATGCGGAATTGTTCGTGCTTTCCTTCTCCCCATCTCGCATTTCGCCAAGCAGGCGGTTCTCGCGATAGAAGCTATCAACTTTAGCCGTCTCGTACCAAAACCAAAGCCAAAGCGATGCGAACAGCGCGGCTGGAACGGCCGTCGCCACTAAGCAGACGATAAGTGCGATTTTAGCGAGTTTCCGCACAGAACTACCGAGCTCTAAACCAGGCTAAAAGCTATGCAGCGATTTCCTAACATTTCGCCAAGTTGCATGCGGTGAATGTCCGCTCCGGGTCAAAAGGCGAGATCGGTTGCCGACGGGCTGGCTCGCTACCCGACATCGTCCTGCGCATCCTCAGAAGGATCTGCATCGACATCAACACGGTTGCATGCTCGCGAAGAAGTACCCGCTATCATGAACGCCGCCTCGCTGCGCTCCACCCATCCTGTACCCTTAGGGCAAATCACTTCTGATTTTCAGAAATCGTGTCAAGCCCCGGAAACAAAAATATTCCGCTTTCGTTCTCACCCAAATCACCGGCATAATTCCGCTTGTCTCACGGCAGATGAGGGGCGCTTCGCGATCGTCACGAACGTGCGGTGAGATGCGGTGGACGCAGCAGCGTCGGCGCGAGAAGTTGTTCGCAGGGCGGTTATCCGTGAGCGAGCAAACCGCGCAGGACGTACGACGCTGAAGCGTACGGCAAAACCGTGTGGTCCTGGCACCCGTGGCTGGTGTCAAGCTGCCGGTGGCAAATCTGATCCAACCGGGTCGAGGCGCCATCAAGCCGGCAGCGATGGAGGCCAGAGGAATTCGGCTCCAGGGAGAGCGCGGTATAAGCCGTCAAACCATTGCGCAGGGAATGCCGGGATGCTCCGGCTGTACCTGTATGCTCGTGTGCGCATCTCCTTGTGCACATTGCACACGAGACCGCGGGTGCTAGCCGGCACCCGGCATTCCCTGCTCCCTCATTTAGAGGGAAGGAATTTCAGCAAGCCTCGGGCGCATTGTGCCGCGAGAAGGCGAGGTCATGTCTACGAGTCCTGACGCAGGCAAATTCGTTATGCTAGGCAAACGTACAGCGACAGCATCAGATCGCGTGCAGCTCTCACGCCTCGTTCTTCGGCGTGTATTTGCCGAGGACGCATTTGTAGCCCTGCAATCGCCATGCGTGATACGGCCCCTTGGCGAGCCAGTCGGCGATTCCGATTTTCGCGTTGACCGCACAGGCGCCCATTGTGATGCCGGACTGCTCGCTGGTGGTAACGACCTTTTCGAGACAGAGCTGGCTGTTGCAGAGAACGGCGATAAGAGTGACGAGCATGGTGACCTTCGTTGTTGAATACCCGGTTCGCTCACGCCATGCAGGGTTCG
This sequence comes from Bradyrhizobium hereditatis, assembly GCF_020329435.1. GTDB lineage: Bacteria > Pseudomonadota > Alphaproteobacteria > Rhizobiales > Xanthobacteraceae > Bradyrhizobium > Bradyrhizobium hereditatis. The sequence goes on from NZ_JAGKJK010000019.1 coordinate 5,138, forward strand.
TGCCAGCAGGATGCGCGCCCGGCCTTTAAGGAAATCGGCCCGCAAAACTACGCACTGCAAAGCCGCGCCGTTTTCGGCGCGGGACGGTCTAGTCGAACGCTCAAGGGAAACAAATTGCGGTGAAAATAGAATCCGGGTGCCGGCGATTCGCAAAGCGTAGAACTACGGTCTCTTTGACGGATTGGCCTGACTGTCATTATGCAGCAACAGTTATGCATGGCGCTGTTCGGAACGTCATCACGCCTGCAGCCGCAAAGAAGATTCAGATTGTCCGACTGATTTCCTGCTCGACAGCATTTCGGACTCAATCCTGACATCGCGCCATGTTCGCCTCGCGCCTAACGTGTGAAGCAGTTCCGCACGACGAGCCGTATGAGACATTCGTGCAACAACCAGCGTCCTAAATTCCGGAAGGCGAATCGTTGAGCAGCTACGGCCTGCTCGTGGAGATATAATCGCATCGACGAATCCAAAGGGAGTTTTCGATGTCGAAGTTTGCGATTGGCGAGCAAGTCGAAAACGTAGCCAACGATCACGAGTCGGGAACGGTTGTCGCCGTGTTTCCGACGGTCGATGGAAGCTTTAGATATGCCGTCGACACGGAAGGTTACGGCACACTGCAGTTCTTCGCCGAGGAGAAGCTGACTTTCGCCCTTACGAGGGCCCCATGACAGGCCGTGCAACCACGCGAGCGATCTCCGCGGCCGAACTGCCGGAGGGCGACAGCGATGCTGCGCGCATCAGGCATCAGCTTGATGCCTGGGCCAATGCCTCACCTCGCACCCCTAGATTGGTGGCAACACCGACGGAGGAGTTCAGTATTGAACCGCCCGGCAAGGCGGCCCCAGCGGCAAAGAAACGTAGCCGCTCCGCTTCAACGGCGGGGCGCACCAAGGCCACTAGGGCGACTAAGGCCAAGGCAGCGGAAATCAAGGCTGCGGACGTCAACGCAACGGAAGTCGAGGCTACTGAGATCAGTAGCGAGCCGGAAGTGCCCAGTGCCCCGCTAGAGCCGCCGCCGGTTTCCGCCGCGCCTGTAGTGCCTGAGATCGTTTCTCCCGTTCCCGCCCCACCAAGGCGCGAGCGCACCAGCCGGACCTTTGCCATTGCCGCGGCTCTCGCGCTGGCGACGGTGGCGGCTTATTTCTCGGTCGCCGGCATGGCCGAAATATTTCCCGGTGATCCGGTCGCGGTCATGGTGCTCGCCGCGACGATGGAAGCCGGCAAGCTCGTGATCGCTGGTTGGCTGGCCGCGCATTGGCGCCAGACCAGTTGGAAAATGCGCTCGGTCCTAGTCGCCCTCGTCGCCGGCCTTGCGTTGATCAACGCCGCCGGCGTGTTCGGCAAGCTGGTCGAGGCGCATGTCAGCGTAGCGGTCACCGCGCGTTCAGGCGTCACCGAGCGCATTGAAGCGCTGGATGCCCGTGTGGTGGCGCAAACGGCTGTTGTTGCCGACCTGAACGGTCGTATCGCGCAAATCGATCGGGCCGTCGATGAATCGACACGGCGCGGCCGGGTGACGCGGGCCCTCAACATCGTAACGCAAGAGCGCGCGACGCGGGACGGGTTGGACACGCAGCGGCAGGCCGCTACCGCAACGCTGGTTGAATTGCAGGCACAGCGCGCGGCGCTGGCCGGTGAACGCTCCCGCATCGAAGCTTCCACGGGCCCTATTCAATATCTTGCGATGATGGTCGGCGCCGCGCCCGAAGTCGCGGTGCGCTGGCTGATATTGCTGATGGTGCTCTGCTGCGATCCCGCGGCGATCGCGCTTACGGTTGCTGCTGCTGGTTCGCGGGTCAGCGAGCCGAGGTAGCGGCCGATGGCATCTCAGCGGAGCTATTGATGGCCGGATTAACGACGAGATGAGGAGTCTGCCGGCGCATCATCAGCAATGACTCGCGTCTTGCCGAGATCAGGCGTATATTATCCCAATGAGTTGGGATGCGAACGACGTAGCACTGCTCAAACAGCTCTGGGCCGAGGGCCACAGCGCGGGTCAGATCGCAAGCAGGCTCGGTCACAGCCGTAACGCAGTCAGCGCCAAGCTGAAGCGTCTGGGCCATAAGCGAGACCACAAGCCACCAACGGCGAGCCCGAAGATCGTTTCAGTGCCGACGCGACGGCCAAAGCTGGCGGCAGCCTGCGCGCGGTCGGTGGACATGGTGGTGTCCAAGCCCAAGCTGTCGAAGCCCAAGACGTCGAAAGCAAAGACGGTCGCGCAGCCGACCAGGGAATTCACCAAGCGCGAGCTTTACGCCATGCTGGCTGATGCGGTCAGGAACACGGGCTAACCGGCTAGCTGTTTTAGTCGGCTCGCCGAGCGCCGTCATGGCAGGGCTTGTTCCCACGTTCTTCAGGCGGAGAGCCAAGACGTGCATGCCCAGGACAAGCCTGGGCATGACGAGTTCTTAAGATCGAGTGCGGAAGCCCTGGGCAGCGGAATGACCTTCCCGCCATCTGCGGAAGGTGGGGCTTGAACCGGCTACATAGTCCTTGCGAGCTTTGCGGTTTTGGCGGTCTTCGCCGTCTTGGCCTGTTTTGCCTTGCCGCGAACGTCACGCGCAGCCAGCCGGCTGCCCTTCTTGCTCTTCGCTTCGGCGACTTTCTTGCTCTTAACTTCCGCGACTTTCTTGGTCTTTGCCTCCGCCACTTGAGTCTTCGCTCCGCCGCGGCGGGAGACATATTCCTGGCCGTCGATCGGCGCGACGTGAGGCGGATCCCGGTCGAGATAGGGCCGTCCGATCCCAAAATCCTTGCCGCGTTCGTCAATCCACTTCCAGAGCTTTTCAGTGGAGACCCATCGCTGCGCCCGGGTCGCTCCCTTGACGCTCACAATGTCGGCCGCAACCCCGCGGCCATAGCCGCCGCGGAGGCTGCCGCCATGGTAAGACCTATCGGTAGCCGCCTTCAGGCCGCTTGCGATCGATTGACGATAGTCGTCGCGGAACGCGCTGGTGATGCCGGGATGCAGGCCGGCCTGCTCGGCTGCGTGCAGGGTGTGAAAGAGCTTCAGCTTGAACTTCCGGTCCATGCCGCCGATCACATAGTCCATCATCGACATGCCGGCTCTTTCAGCGGCCTTCGGATCCTTCCATGTGAAGTCCTCGTCGACACGCTTGGTGAAGGTCCTGGTGACGGTCACCATCTTGCCTTTGCGCTTGATCGTCACCTTGCGCCGTTCATGCACCTTGATGGCGTCGATCTTGGGCGCCCGTTCGTACAGGGCCCACAGGTATCGATCGATGCAGATCTCCGCGACCAGGCACTCCTCATTGATTTCGAGGATGCCGATCGACGGCGGGGCATTGTCGGGCACCGGATCGGTCGGGGAGACCATCGCCAGCTCGGCGGGCGGCTCCTCGGGCGGCAACACCTGCGAAGGATCGCTCAGCGAAATCTCGAAAAGCGATATCGGCTCATAATTAGAGAGGTGCGCCGTCGTTTCGGCGACTTTTCTCATCACGGATGAATCGGCGGCTTCAGGCACGACAACGTCACCGGGGTCGGCGCTAGCCAGAACGACCCTCTGCGGCGCGTCTGCCTGCGGCGTGTCGGTGGGCGCGGGACTTGTGATGAGAGATGGACCGGGGCGTTCTACGGTTGGCACCGCGGCGGTCCGCTCGACGGCAGCACTGATCTGCTGGATGGGAGCAGAGCCTAGTCCTGCGAGCCAGGCGAGACCACAACTCGCAAGAGCGAGGCCCGCGACAACGTTGATTCGGCGCTGCGCCTTCGTTGCCAATCGCCATGGGTCCATGATCCGGCCTCCCCAAGGCTCCCGCATGAGCCCGATTACAAAGCCAAGCACGCGACGGCTCATTCTTCGGATTGCGAAATCAATGCGCAACGGCCGGCGGCTACGGGGTTGATTCTTTTTTACGGGGTGTTGCTCCGATACAACGCGCAAATGGAACTTATTGTGTCTTTCCGGGACTTATGGCCACACGACAGGACGTCAGCGGCAGAGTAGGGCGGATTAGCGATAGCGTAGCGCTGCGCTGATCCGCCCTACGAGCTGTTACCCCAGCAACACCGCATCCGCGCCGTTCACGGCATCGGCGGAGTCGGTCACCGTCTTCTCCAGCGAGGCTGACTGCACGGTGATGTTCTCGGCAAAGAACCGCGCCACCGTCACATAGCGCTGCGGATCGCCGCTCTCGCCATTGCTCTTGGCAGCGAGCGCTTCGCCGGCCAGCATGCAGCCGCCGAGCGTCGAGCCGAACAGGCGTAAGTAAGGCGTCGCTCCGGCGAGGGCGTCGTTCGGCGCTGATGTCACGCGCTCCAGCAGCCACTTGCTGGCGCGTTCCAGCGAACCGAGCGCGTCGCGGAGCTTGGCGCCCGTCGTGCCGAAGGCCGGATCGTTCGAGGTCTCGACCTGCTTGACGATGCCGTTGAGCTCATCGAGCAGCGCCCAGACCGACGCGCCGCCGCTCGCGGCGAGCTTGCGCGTCACGAGGTCGATCGACTGGATGCCGTTGGTGCCCTCGTAAATCGAGGTGATGCGCGCGTCGCGGTAATGTTGCGCGGCCCCGGTTTCCTCGATGAAGCCCATGCCGCCGTGAACCTGCACGCCGAGATACGTCACCTCGTTGCCGATGTCGGTGGAGAACGCCTTTGCGATCGGCGTCAGCAGTGCGCCGCGGGCGGCGGCATCGGCGCGGACCTTCGGGTCCTTGGCGCGTGCGGCGATGTCGAAAGCCACGGCGGTGGCATAGCAGATCGAGCGTGCGGCGGCCGTCATGCTGCGCATCTGCAACAGCATGCGCTTGACGTCGGGATGCACGATGATCGGATCGAGCCCGTCGCCCTTCTTGCCGACGGCGCGGCCTTGGCGGCGTTCCTGCGCGTAGGCCAGCGCCTGCTGGTACGCGCGGTCGGCGATGCCGACGCCCTCGAGACCGACGCCGAGGCGGGCCTGGTTCATCATCGTGAACATGCACTGCATGCCCTTGTTTTCCTCGCCGATCAGGTAGCCGACGGCGCCGCCGTGATCGCCCATCGTCATGGTGCAGGTGGGGGAGGCGTGCATGCCGAGCTTGTGCTCGACGCCAGAAGGATAGATATCGTTGCGCGCGCCGAGCGAGCCGTCGGCGTTGACGAGGAATTTCGGAATCAGGAACAGCGAAATTCCCTTGGTGCCCGCGGGCGCATCGGGAAGGCGCGCCAGCACGAAATGCACGATGTTGTCGGTCATGTCGTGGTCGCCATAGGTGATGAAGATCTTGCTGCCCTTGATGCGGTAGGTGCCGTCTTCAGCACGCTCGGCGCGGGTGCGCAGCGCACCGACGTCGGAGCCCGCCTGGGGCTCGGTGAGCTGCATCGTGCCGGTCCATTCGCCGGATACCAGCTTTGCCAGATAGATCTTCTTGAGTTCCTCGCTGCCATGGGCATCGAGCGCCTCGATCGCCGACAGCGTGAGCAGCGGGCAGAGGCCAAAGGCGATGTTCGAGGCGCTCCAGATTTCGGTGCAGGCGGCGTTGATGGCGAGCGGCAGGCCCTGGCCACCGAATGCTTCCGGGCCGGACACCGCGTTCCAGCCTGCGGCGGCCCAGCGCTGATAGGCGTCCGGCCAGCCGGGCGCGGTCGTCACCTTATTATCTTCGAGCTTGATGCCGTGTTCGTCGCCCACCCGGTTCAGTGGCGCCAGCACGTCGCCGGCGAACTTGCCGGCTTCCTCCAGCACGGCGGCGGCAATGTCGGCGTCGAAGTCGCCGTAGTGGCCGGCCTTCACGGCCGCCTGCAGGCCTGCGCCGTGGTTGAGCGCGAGCAGGATGTCGGAGATCGGCGCGCGGTAAGTCATGACGAAAATCTCGCTTTTGGGTAATGATCTGCCGCCGTCTTCCCACGAAACCGGGGTTCTCTCAACTCTCCGCCGGGCGGTATTCGTCCCGCCCGGGGCAGCGAGACCGGTCCCAGGGACCTGCGGCTATGACACATTATTAAGGGAGGCCTCGACAGGGGCATTTTGGCGTGAAATTCGTCCCCGCAACCTGTTGAAATGGCGTGGCTCTCTCTATAGACCGGCGTTACCGGAAGACGGATCGGCGCCGGTCGATCCCCGCGTTCCGGCCGGCGCTGTTGGGGCGTAGCCAAGCGGTAAGGCAGCGGATTTTGATTCCGCCATTCGGAGGTTCGATCCCTCCCGCCCCAGCCAGAGCCAACGCTCTGATTTTGTTATGAAAACAGCATTGATCGAGGCAGAATTTCCAGCGCATTTGGAAATTCCGTTGCCTCCCATTTGGAAATTCTGTGCTGGTTTCGTTTTCGGTCGAAGGAAGATGAAAGTCGTCGCGCGTTCAATGTCGCGCAACTTATCAAAATACGAATTGAGCGGATGAACGCCGTCTGCGCGTTGCAAGCTTCCGACCGCTGCCGTTGATGTCGCGTGCGGGATCAACAGTTGCAGAGCCCCGCCGCCTTTTGCAGCGCTCAAGGAAACGCGAAGTCTATCTTTGAGATCGGACGCTAGTCTTCGAAATTGGGGAGGTCTGCATTTCGTCTCGAGGTGATGCTGCTCCATCAGCATTCTGCTGATCGAGCTCCTTCTGCGCCAGGAGATGTGCATGCCGCTTACGGGTCGCAGCCAACGCTCGCATCATCGTTTCCTTTGCATAGCCGCGATAGGCCTGTGCGGTCTTATGGCCCGAGAGCGCACGACCCTGGCCGTCCGTCAGTTCGGCTTCCTCAAGCTCGGTCATGCCACCGTGTCGACAGGCATCAAGCGTGAACAGCTTTGACACGCCGTCGATCTTCTTGCGCATCTGCTGCACCACTTTTTCCATGCCCGGGTAGGACCACACTTTGGCATCGCCCTTGCGTTCACCCTTTTGGATCCGACGCATGATCATCGGGACGCCGAGCTTAGGCAGATGGCTCAAAACGTCCTCCGCTTCGGCGTAAAACTTGACGGTCTCTCCGTCGAGAGTCTCTTCTAGCGGATGCCAGACCAGCGCCTTGTTCTTGTGGTGCTCGATGCGGACAGCGTGTGGCCAGTTTCTGCTGCGATAGTCGGGCCAAGTCAAAAACCCGGCCACCACGTTCTCTGGCCGTTGCAGCCATTCAAAGCAGATCACCGCGACAGCCGCGGGTTCAGGCCGGCCTTCCTTGATGCAGCCCCACGCAAATTTATAGACCTCTTCGCGCGTGACCGCATGCTTCTTGGTTTTGGTGCGGCTCTTGAGGGTGAAATCATCCCAGGGGTTCGGATGCTTCTTGTCGAACAACTCCGGGTGTAGACGACGCATGATCCGCCACACCTTTCGGCAGAGCCCGACGACCTTTTCTCCCTGCCGCAGTCTGATGCCGTTCGGCCCGTTGATGATTTTGTCGTAGATCTTATCGGCGGCTCGTGGCGTAACGTCCATGATCTGCCGTTCGCCAATCCGCCGTCCGTTCTTATCGACGGTGTCGCAGATCATTTGCATGATCCGTTCGTAATCGGGGCGGGACCGTGGTGAGACCTTCTCGGTATACGCCTTCTCCGTCTTGTATTGCCGGAACAGCCAATCGATCGTGCCATAGCGCGCGATCTTTCCCTGCTCACCCGGCTCCCCTCTGCGGTGGTTGTTCCATTCATCGAAGAGCGCATTGAGCGTGGCAGCGCGTCCGCCTTTTCCCTCTTCACCGCATGCGACCTCGTAGCTCGTCCCAAGTGGCTCATTCGCCATCTCGCAGCCGAGATTGCGGTAATAGGTGGGGATCCGGAAATAGAACGCGACCGAACCGCGGGCAAGCCGACGCACCTCCACAAACCGTGGAAGCGGCCGCTCCAACGTCACAAATCCTCGGCGAGGTCGCCCGGCACCATGTCCGGCGCGATAGCTCGGTCCAGATCGTCTCTCAACCACAGCTGACGCCTCCCTTCTTTCACGCGTGGCTGAGGATACTCCTTACCGACTCGTTTGAGAAAGGCTTCTACAGTCGGTTCGCCGCAATATCCGGCTGCGAATGCGGCTGGCATACGGCGCGGCCAAGAGCCTGCAGGAATTGCGGCAGAACGTGACATTGCGATCAGTGAAATCGGCTTCAGTCATATGGTGTACCGATGCATCATGCAGATCTCCGCCGGGGCTTGAAACCGAGACTGCAGGAGATCGCGCAAGAGGGTAGTAGATCGTACTAAAGGGATACATTGAGCGGAGCCGCAGCTGGCAGCGAGGCCAACACTTATGACCTTGCTTTCCCTATCCTTTCCGGTTGTGCCTCACTCTTAATCAGCGGGTCCCAGATTCGAGCCCTGGTGCATCGCGAAATCAAGCATGTATGGCAGGTTGTTAGAGTCCCATTCCGACGACCTGAGTCAGCGGCTGTTACGACAGCTAGCGGCTTTAACCGCGAAACTGCTGCCGCCTAATCAGAATGTTCCGGGATAAGCGCCGCCGTCGATCAGCAGACTCTGGCCAGTGATATAGCCGGCCTGCGCGGAGCACAGGAAAGCACATGCCGCGCCGAATTCGTCCGGGTGGCCGAACCGCTTGGTCGGATTGGTCACACGGATCTCCTCCGTGACCTCTCTGACCTCGCGGGATGAATTCTTCGCCAGCGCCGCCAGGTTGGATTTCAGCCGGTCAGTGTCGAAGGTGCCGGGCAATAGATTGTTGATCGTCACATTGTGCTCGGCGACCGAGCGCGCTAGGCCCGCCACAAAGCCGGTAAGACCAGTGCGGGCGCCGAACTTCGACCATTCCCTGGCGTTCGGACGAATACCGTTTGCTTCGGCGTCGTCGAGACTCCCATGACCGAGACGATCAGGGGCGAGAAGTTTCGTGATGGCGTGCTGGCGCGGATTCCGATGGGACGTTGGGCCACGCCGGAAGAAGTCGTAAAGCCCGTGTGTTTCCTGCTCTCGGATGCCGCTTCTTACATTACCGGGCAGCACATTGCCGTGGACGGCGGGTATCATATTTCTCTCTGATCGACTTATCGCTCGGTAGCGTGCCCCAGAAGGGGAGCGGCTGCGGTCTGAGGTCCCGACAATCCCAATCTTGCCAACCCTTTCCTCTGGGCTGCTACGCGGGGCCTAAAGAGGGCTTGATCAGCGGAGCGGTTGTCGCTATTATTTGAACGGTCAGTCGGATTATTAATGACCCGCGACTCAGAGCGCGGGCGCCGATGTTCTATTGGGAGGGAGCCGCGATGAACGTGATGCCGCGCGCGTCGCAGTGGGGCGAATTGATCCGTTCGGACCGGGTGCACGGCTCGCTCTATACCGATCCGGCCATCTTCGAAGCCGAGCTGCAGAACATCTGGTATCGCACATGGGTTTATGTCGGGCACGAGAGCGAGGTGCCGAAGGCCAACGACTACGTCGTCAAGTCGATTGGCCCGCAATCCGTGATCATGACGCGCGACGAGCAGGGCAGGGTGAACCTCCTGCTCAATCGCTGCTCGCACCGTGGCAACCAGGTCTGTTCCTATGAGCGGGGCAACGCGCGCTCGTTCACCTGTCCGTTCCACTCCTGGACATTCGCCAATGACGGCCGGCTGGTCGGCTATGCCTTTCCCGACGGCTATGAGGGGCAGGACAAATCGCTGCTTGTGCTTGGCCGCGTTACCCGCGTCGAATCCTATCGCGGTTTTGTGTTCGGCTCCTTTGCGGCCGAAGGGCCGACATTAAGGGAGCATCTCGGCGCCGCCGCCGAACCCATCGACCGCCTAGTGCGAACCTCGCCGGAAGGCGAAGTCGAGATCACCGCGGGGTTCCTCAAGCACCGCGTCAAGGCCAATTGGAAATTCATCCTCGAGAACGAGTGTGACGGCTATCACCCGGCCTTCGTGCATTCCTCGATCTTCGGCGTGGCCGACAGCGCGATCGGCAAGCTCTATGGCGGGGCGTCCACGGCGCTGACGCGCGACTATGGCGGCGGCCATACCGAAATCGACCTGCGGCCGGAGTTCCGCAAACGCGACGTGCCGATGAGCTGGTTCGGCACGACGACCGAGCGGCTGCCGGACTACACCGCGCGGATGAACGCCGCCTATGGCGAGCGAGAAGCGCGCGAGATCATGATCGACGGCACGCCGCATGTCATGATCTTTCCCAACCTGTTCATCGCCGAAATCCAGATGTTCGTGATCCAGCCGCTGGCGGTCGATGACAGCGTGCAACATGTCACTGCACTGCAGTTCAAGGGCGCGCCGGATCTCAATCGCAGACTGCGTCAGCAGACCATGGGTTCGGTTGGTCCTGCCGGCTTCCTACTGGCCGATGATTCCGAGATGTACGAGCGCTGTCATCGCGGCGTGCTGGCGCGCAATCCAGAATGGATCTTTCTGGGACGCGGCGAGAAGCGCGAGCGCACCGACGAGCTCGGCTTCAAGGTCGGGCACGTCACCGACGAGGTGCCATCGCGCGGTATCTGGCGCCACTACCGCAAGCTTATGGAGGCGCGGTAATGCTGTCGCGCGAGAGCAGCTCCACCTTACTTGGCGCCGTCACGGCGTTCCTCTACAAGGAGGCGCGTTTGCAGGATGAGCATCAATATGAGGCCTGGGAAGCACTGTGGACCGACGACGGCGTCTACTGGGTGCCGGCCAACGGCGCCGATATCGACCCCGAAAGGGAGATGTCGATCATCTATGACAATCGATCGCGAATCGCGCTGCGCGTCAGGCAGTTGATGACCGGAAAACACTTCACACAAACGCCGCAGTCGCGGCTGCGGCGGCTGGTATCCAATATCGAGCTTCTGGACCAGCAGGCCGGTGGCGACATTGCGGTCGGCAGCAATAGCATGATCTTCGAGTCGAGCCTGCGCGACGACACGATCTGGGCGGCCCGCAACGAGTACCGGCTGCGCCATGTCGATGGCGAATGGCGCATGGCCTACAAGAAGGTCACGCTGGTCAACAACGACAAAGCCATCTACACGCTTTCATTCCTGGTGTGACGGACGCCATGATCGACAAGGGACCGGTTCTGCTCGATATCGCCGACGGCATCGCGCGCCTGCGGCTCAATCGTCCCGATGCCGCCAACGGCATGAGCGTCGAGCTCCTGAGAGCGCTGTGCGACGCGATCATGGCGTGCCACGGCCATCCAGACCTACGGGTGGTGCTGCTGAGCGGCGAGGGCGCGAACTTCTGCGCCGGTGGTGATGTCCGCGCCTTTGCTTCCAGAGGCGAGAAACTACCGGACTACATCCGCCAGGCAACAGCGCATCTGCAGAATGCGGTGACCGGACTGCTGCGGCTCGAGGCTCCCGTGATCGCCTCGGTGCACGGATTCGCCGCTGGCGGTGGCGGCTTCGGCCTGGTCTGCGCCTCAGACGTCGTGGTCGCCGCCGAGTCGGCAAAGTTTCTGGCAGGCGCGACGCGCGTTGCGATGGCGCCGGATGCCGGCGTTTCGGTCACGCTGTCGCGGCTGGTCGGGTTGCGGAAGGCGATGTCGATCCTGCTGACCAATCCGGTGATCTCTGCGGCGGAGGCGCTGCAGATGGGCATCGTTACCAGGGTCGTACCGGATGGAGAACTTGCGAGCGCCTCGCTTGCCCTCGCGCAAGAACTTGCGGCCGGCGCGCCAAAGGCGCTGGCGGCGACCAAGCGGCTGGTCTGGGCCGGCACCGGCACCAGCATCGAGCAGTGCTTGTCGGAGGAGGCGCGCACGGTGGCGGAGCTTTCCGGAATGGCCGATGCGCGCGAAGGCCTCGCTGCCGTGATCGAGCGGCGCGCGCCGAAATTCACAGGGCGCTAAGCCGTGACGGCCGCCAGCCCATTATCCTTTGGACGGCTGGATGGCCGCCGCGCTTTTGTCTCCGGCGGAGCGCACGGCATTGGCGCAGCAATCGCGCGCAGCTTTTCCGCAGCCGGCGCAAGCGTCATGATCGCCGATCTCGATGCAGCGAGCGCAAACGCTGTGGCCAGGGAGGCAGATGCGACGGCGGTGCGCCTCGACGTCAGTGACGCCGGCAAGGTGCGGAAAGCAATCGCCGAGCACGGCCCGTTCGACATCGTCGTCAACAATGCCGGCGTCGACCAGCACGCCTTCTTCACCGATACCGATGCGGAAGACTGGGCGAGGCTGATCGCGGTCAATCTCGTATCGGCGCTGGCCTGTACCCATGCCGCGTTGCCTGCCATGCAGGCGGCCCGTTTCGGGCGCATCATCAACATCACCTCGGAAGCCGCGCGGCTCGGCTCGAAAGGCGGCGCGGTTTATGCTGCTGCCAAAGGCGGCGTGATCGCCTTCACCAAGAGCGTGGCGCGCGAGAATGCGCGCTACGGCATCACGGCTAATGCGATCGCCCCGGGTCCGATACGCACGCCGATGCTGGAACAGGCAGTGGGCGAGGGTGGCGAAAAGCTGCTTCGCGCCATGACGGAGGCGACACTGTTGCGGCGGTTAGGCGAACCGGAGGAAGTCGCGGCCGCCGCGCTGTTCCTCGCGTCCGATCAGGCGTCGTACATCACCGGCGAAACCATCGGCGTGTCCGGCGGCATGGGGCTGGGCGGATGACTGAGGTCAGTAACAAAACCGCGGTCGATCCCGTGGAGCGCGCAATCCGCCGCATCCAGTCCGTCTATGGAAGCTGGAACCGGAACACATCGGTTGCGCAGATGCGCAGCGATTGGGATGCGGCCTTTGCCGGCTGCACGGTACCAGAGTCTTGCCGGCAGGCATCTGCCGACGGCGTCGATGGCGAGTGGATCGTTCCGGCAGATGCGCCGCGCGACAAGGCGATCCTCTACTTTCACGGCGGCGGATTTCGTCTGGGTTCGATCGCCTCGCATCGCGATCTGATCGCGCGGATCGCGGACGCGAGTGGATGTCGCGTCCTCGCGGTCAACTATCGCCTGGCACCGGAGCATCGCTTCCCGGCCGCACTGGAGGATGCGCTCGCAGCTTATACCTGGCTGCGCGAGCAAGATTTCAAGCCCAAGGACATCGTGCTTGCCGGAGATTCCGCCGGAGGCAATCTCGTGCTCACGGCGATGCTCAGCCTGCGCCACCGCGGCGAAGCGCTTCCTGCAGCCGGCGTGCTGATGTCGCCATGGACTGATCTCGCCGCGACTGGCGAGAGTTACTTGAGCCGGGCCACCGCCGATCCAATTCACCAACGTTCAATGATCCTTGCCCTCGCAAAGGGCTATATGGGTGACGGTGGCGATCCGTTCGACCCGCTAGCCTCGCCGCTCTATGCCGATCTCGTGGGCCTGCCGCCGCTCTTGATTCATGCCGGCGATCGCGAGACCGTGCGCGATGACGCCACGATGTTGGCGGAGAAAGCAAAGGCCGCCGGCGTCGATGTCGAGCTGAAAGTCTGGGACGGCATGATCCACGTGTTCCAGATGTTCTCCGAAATCCCGCAGGCGCAGACAGCGATGGCCGCGATCGCGAGTTTCCTGCGCCGGCACCTTCGCCTCGAGGCCGAGAGGGTACGATGAATGTCATGACCGCCGATCCCCGCACCTCGAATGAAGCGGAATTTCAATTCGCCGACCCGCCGAATCTCTCGGAAGAGCTGAGGATGCTGCGCGAGCAGGTCCGCCGCTTTGTCGAAAAAGAAGTGGTGCCGCATGGCGAGCAGTGGGAGCGCGACGGAAAGATCCCGCGCGAAATCTTTCGCCGCATGGGCGCGCTCGGTTTCCTGGGCATGCGCCACGAGACCGTGTATGGCGGCACCGACATGGGGCCGCTCGCCTCGATGGTGTTTGCGGAAGAGCTCGGCCGTTCGAGCTTCGGCGGTTTTACCTCATCGACCCTGGTGCATTCCGACATGTCGGCGGTGCACATCACCTTGCGCGGCACGCCGGCGCAGAAGCAAAAATATCTGCCGGCGATCATCCGGGGCGAGACGGTCTGCTCGATCGCAGTGACCGAACCCCATGCCGGCTCCGACGTCGCCGGCCTGAAGACGCGGGCGCGACGTGATGGTGACTGCTGGGTGATCAACGGTTCAAAGATGTTCATCACCAATGCGGTCTATGGCGACATCCTGATCGTGGCGGCACGTACCGATCCCGCAGCAAAGGGCAGCCGCGGCATTTCGCTGTTCATCGTCGAGCGCAACACGCCCGGCATATCTGTGACAAAACTCGACAAGCATGGCTGGCTCTGCTCCGACACCGCCGAGATCGGCTTTCAGGACGTGCGCATCCCCGCCGAGAATCTGCTCGGCGAGGAGAACCGCGGCTTCTACGGCATCATGGAGACCTTTCAGAACGAGCGCATCTGCATCGGCGGAATCTGTGCCGGCGAATGCGCCAAGGCGATCGAGCTGACGACGAGCTATGTGAAGACCCGGCAGGCTTTTGGAGGTCCGCTGTGGAATCAGCAAGGCGTCCGCCTGAAGCTTGCCTCGCTCGCCGCCAAGGCCGCCGCCGCGCGGGCGCTGGCCTATCATGCTGCTGAACTTGCGGAAGCCGGCAAGCCTTGCGAACGCGAGGTATCGATGGTGAAGGCGTTGTCGCCGGAAGTGCTGCACGAGGTCGTGCATGGCTGCCTGCAACTCCACGGCGGTACCGGCTTCATGCGGGGCACGCCGATCGAGCGCATGGTCCGCGACGCGCGCGTGCTGACGATCGGCGGCGGCGCCACCGAAGTGATGCTCGAGGAAGTGGCGAAGCGGATGTAAGGCCGCAGGAGTGTGGGTCATGGAGAACGGCAAGCCTGCTGAACTGGCACGCATGCTTTACGCAGCGCTTGCTGCGGGCGATCGAGATCAACTCGACCGGCTGCTCCACCCGGAGTTCGTCGGCCGCACGGCCGAGGGAATGCCCTTTGGCATTGGCGGCCGGCACGAGGGCCCAATGGCGATGCGCCGCAACGGTTGGGGTGCGATTGCCCGGCACTTTGAAGCCCGCGCCGAGCCGGAACAGGTTCTTGATCTTGCCGACGGCCGCTTGCTGGTGACCGGCCGCTATCGCGGTCGCGGCAAACGGAACGGCGGACCGCTCGACGCGGCATTTGCGCATCTGATTACGGTGGAAGCGGGCCAGATCCGGGCGCTTGAGCAGTTCACCGATACGGCGCGTTGGTGTGAGGCCGCCGGGCCGCTGCGAACCGTGTCGCTCGGCATTGCCGGTGGCGTCGCTACTCTGCGCCTGAACCGACCCGACCAAGGCAACGCGATTAATCCCTATATGGCTGCCGATCTCCTTGAGGCGGCAACGCTGATCGCCGAAGATTCGACGGTCCGTGCCGTCCTGATCGCGGGTGATGGACCGAATTTTACGGTCGGAGGCGACCTCGCCGTATTCGCCGGCACTGAACGAGAGAAGTTGCCGGACCGGTTGCGCCGGATGATCGACAGCTATCATCTGGCGATAGAGCGGCTGACCGGTCTCGATGCCCCCGTTGTGGCGGCCGTGCGCGGCGGCGCCGGCGGAGGCGGCCTTGGCTTGTTGTATGCCGCTGATATCGTCGTCGCGGCCGATGATGCACGCTTTGCACTTGGCTACGGGGCGTTGGGTCTGACTGCCGACGGCGGCAATACCTGGTTCCTGCCGCGCATGGTCGGCATGCGGCGAGCGCAAGAGCTCTTCCTGCTCAACCGCCGCCTGACCGCACAGGAGGCTCTCCAGCTCGGACTGGTGTCGCGTCTTGTGGCCAGCGATGCGGTCGAAGCGGAGGCTGCCGGGCTTGCGGCGAAGCTCGCGACCGGCCCGACGCTTGCCTACGGAGCCATACGGCGCATGCTGCGTCAGTCCTTTGAGACCAGCCTCTCGGACCAGCTGGATGCTGAAAAGGAATCGATCGTCGCTGCCAGCCGCAGCGACGATGCCGGCGAGGGAATTGCCGCCTTCATGGCGAAACGCCGGCCGGAATTCCAAGGCCGATAGTGAGGGAGCCCCAGTGGGCGTGCATCCTTCGCCGGGGCTCGACCGCCAGCTAGTTCACCGGCTTGAAGCTGAGCGTTGAGAAGTCCGCCCGTATGATCTGCAGCTTCTGGTTCGAGAAGCGGACGCCTGGGCCGAAGCTGATCGGGGCCATAACGCCGGTCTCGACGTTCTTGGTTTTCTCCAGCTCGGAGATGGTGCAGGCCCAGGTCGGCTGCTTGCCGCATCGTTCGATCGCTGAAATCAGCACCTTGGCCGCTGCATATCCGGACATCGTATAGCGGTTGATGCCCTTGAATTCGGCCTCCGACACCAGCGGCTTTGCCTTTTCCAGGAACGCCTTTCCGGCTTCGCCTGCAAACGGCTCGACATAGTCGACGGCATAGATGCCGTCGCCAGCGGGGCCCATCAGCTTCAGCACGGGCTCGACGCGGCCGGGCCAGAAGATGCCTGTCACCGGCTTGACGTTGAGTTTTTCAAGCTCCTTCATCATCGCGATATTCTCCGCGATGATGCCGCCGGCCAGAAACACTTCCGCGCCGGAATCCTTAAGCTGAAGCATGTCGGACGAAAAATCCTGCTGGCCCTTCTTGTAATTGCCGCTGTAGACGACCTTCAGCTTCTTTTCCTTGACGACGCTGTCGAAGCCGTCGCGCACGGTGATGCCGTAGTCGTCGTCCTGCGTGATCAGGCCCCACTTCTTGTTGGGGTTCTTGTCGGCGAGATACTTTACCAAGTGGATGATGCCTTCCTCATAGGACTGGCCGACCACGAACACGTTCTTGCGCGGAGGCTCCCAGAGAAATTTTACCGGCGCAACATCAATCACCGTGGGAATACCCGCCTTCTCCAGCACGGGCATCACGGCGATGGACTGGCCGGAGCCGGAGATGCCGAGCATCGCAAAGGCCTTGTCGACCTCGATGACCTTCTTGACGCCCTGGATGGTGCGCGCGGTGACATAGCCGTCGTCTTCCAGCACGTACTTGATCTTGCGGCCGTTGATGCCGCCGGCGTTGTTGGCCTCCGCGATCGCGATCTTGTGGCCGATCGAGGCGGCAACGCCCAGCAGCGCCGGCGGGCCGGTGAGGGGCTCGACGTCGCCGATCACGATCTCGGTGTCGGTGATGCCTTGCTGTGCGAGCGTCGGTCCGTCGGAAAGCAGGACGCTCGCGAACAGCAGCGAAGCAGACGCCAGATATTTATTCATTTCCCTTCCTCCCTTTGTGTGTTTGTTGTCCTGGTCAGTAACGCAGCGGCCAATGCACCCATGTCCGCCTAAGATCGTGCCAGACGCCGACGAGGCCGCGCGGCTGGAAGCGCAGGAACAGGATGATGGCAAGGCCGTAGAGCATGCTCTTCAGCTCCTGCGCGCCGGTCGAAAACAGCGCATCCATCTGGGCGCTGAACAGGCTGAACACGAGGCGCGTCGCTTCCGGCAGCAGCACGATCAGCACCGTGCCGAGCACCGCGCCGAGTGCCGAACCAAGCCCACCGACGATCAGGATGGCGAGCGCCTCGATCGAGAGCAGGAAGGGGAAGCCTTCCACGCTGACAAAGGAGAGATAGATGCCGTAGAGCGCCCCGGAAATGCCGGTTATGAAGGCGGAGGTGACGAAGGCGAGCAGTTTGTATGCATGCAGATTGATGCCCATGACTCGAGCGGCGGTATCGTTGTCGCGGATCGCGACAAAGGCGCGGCCAACTCGGCTGCGGCGGATGTTGAGCGTGGCAAACAGCGTGGCGATGGCAAAGCCCAGGCAAAGCCAGGTGAAGGCCACGTCGCTGTCGAAGCTGATGCCGAAGAGTTCCGGCCGCTGCACCGCGATGCCGCGGGCGCCGTTGGTGAGCGTGCGCGCTTCCAGGATCACCGTGTTGATGATGAAGGAGAACGCGAGCGTGGTAATGGCGAGATAGAGGCCTTTCAGGCGCAGTGACGGCGCGCCGACGATAAGGCTGGCGAGCGCGGGCACCACGCCGGCGCCGAGGAAGCCGACGAGCGGATGCATCTGATATTTGGATACAAGAATCGCATAGGCATAAGCTCCGGTGACGAGGAAGCCGACATGGCCGAGCGAGATCAACCCGGTATAGCCGGTCAGGATGTTGAGGCCGAGCGCGCCGACCACGGTGATCAGGATGATCGTCACAAAGGAGAGCGCGTAGGCATTCAGCGCATAGGGGGCGCCGATCAGGGCCAGAACCAGCACCACAGACCACAGCCAGACCGGCGGTGAATCGACAAGGGCAACCAACTCGCCATAGGTCTGCTTGTAGTCACCGGTGCGCATCGCCTAAACCCTTTCGATGTCGCGGTCGCCGAAAATGCCGAAGGGGCGGATCATCAGCACCACAATGATCATGAGAAAGCCCGCCACCTCCTTCATTCCGGAGCCGAAATAGCCGCCGGCGAGATTTTCGGTGATGCCGATCAGGAGCCCACCGACGCCGGAGCCCAGTACCGCATCGAGGCCGCCGAGGATGGTGGCCGGAAATGCCTTGAGCCCGAGCTGGAACATTGCCGGCGACAGGTCATAGGAGATGGCGAAGAAGACGCCTGCGATCCCGGCAATGACGGAAGATGCTGCCCAGGCCGCGGCGTGGACGCGCGGCGCGCTGATCCCCATCAGGAGCGCAGTCCGATCGTCGGCCGCAACCGCGCGCATGGCGACGCCAAACTTGCTGTAGCGGAAGAACGCCCAGATCGCCGCGAGCAGCACCAGTAAAGTCGCGATGACAGCAATCTGTCCGGTGCGCACGCCAATGGTGCCGACGCGGACTATGTCGCGGCCGAAGCCGACGTCAAGCCCGTGGGGATAGGCGTCCCAGATGAAGTTGATGGAGGAGCGCAGGATGACCGCGAGCCCGATCGTCACCATCACGGTGGCAAATAGCGGTTCACCCAGCATCGGCCGCATTACGAGGCGCTCGACGACGAGCCCGAGCACGACCGCGGCAATAATCGCGGCGATCGTGACGACAAGGAGGTTGCCGCTGACGGTGGTCGAGATGGTCCAGGCGATATAGGCCACGATCATCGTCATCTCGCCCTGCGCGAAATTGACGAGGCCGGTGGACTTGTAGATCACCGCAAACCCCATCGCGATCAGGCCGTAAATGGCGCCGATAGCGAGGCCCGAGATCACGAGCTGGGTGAAGTATTGCATCAGCCCTCCGCCGGATAGATGATTGCAAGCTCGCGCGCGAACTTCTTCTCGATCATGGCGCGGCGCACCTTTTGAGTGGCCGTCAGCTCGCCGTCATCGTGGTCGAGTTCCTTCTCAAGGATTGCGAAACGTCTGACGTTTTCGACCCGCGCAAAGCGCTTGTTGGTCTCACCTACGATGCGGTCGACCAGCTCGTGCACTTCGGCAAGCTGCGACAGCGACTTGTAGTTGGTGTAGGCGAGCGCCCTGTTACGGGCCCAGCGGCCGACATTGTCGTAGTCGACCTGGATGATGGCGCCGAGATACTTCTTGGCCTCGCCGACCACGATGGCTTCCTTGATGAACTCGGAGTCCTTCAGCGCATTCTCGATCTCCGATGGCGCGATGTTCTTGCCGCCGGCGGTGATGATGATCGCCTTCTTACGGTCGATCACCGCGATCTCGCCGTTCTCCAGCACCTCGACGATGTCGCCGGTGCGCAGCCAGCCGCCGGGCTCGAGCGAGGCGGTCGATGCCTTCTCGTCGAGGAAATAGCCTTTGAATACGCCCGGGTTCTTCAGGAGGATCTCGCCGTCGCTATCCAGCTTCCACTCGGTGTGCGGCATCGGCAGCCCGCAACCGCCGAGGCGGTGATGGCTTTCGGTCTGGATGAAGGCGACGCCACCGCTTTCGGTCAGGCCATATCCCTGCGATACCGGCCGGCCGATGATGTCGAAGAAGCGCAGCGTCTCCGGCGAGATCGACGCGCCCGCACAGAGCCGGTGCCGGGTGCGCGCGAGCCCGAGATGCCGCTGCATGTTGCGGAACATCGCAAGATAGAGCAGGGTATAGGCGAGAGGATCGAACCACTTCTCGCGGCCTTCCTGTCGGCGGTCCGACAGTATGCGGCCCCAGGCGAGGCAGACCTTTGTGAACCACTGGCGCAGCCTGCCGCTTTCGCCGAGCCGGAACAGGAAACCCTGCTGCAGCTTCTCGTAGATGCGGGGCACGCCGACAAAGAAGGTCGGCGCGATCTCGCGGATGTTGAGCGCCACCGTATCGATCGACTCGGCGAAACTGACGGTGCCGCCGAGCACAAGCTGCGTTACCGCCCCGTAGCAGCGCTCGGCGACATGGCAGAGCGGCAGGTAGCTCACTGCCTCGAACGGCTTGTCGGCAATGCCGACGATCTCGGCATAGGTCCATGCCGCGTAGATCAAGTTGCGGTGGGTCAGCATCGCGCCCTTTGGCGGGCCGGTAGTGCCCGAGGTGTAGACGAGGATGCAGACGTCATCGGGAGCGCCTTGCGAGATCAGCCGGTCGAGCGCTGGCTCCGCATCGGGGTTGTCGCGCGCAAAGGCGCGGCCGCGCTCGCAAAGCTTTTCGAACGACATCAGCTGCGACTGGCGATAGTGGCGCAGGCCCTTCATGTCGACGCACACGATGGCTTCCAGCGCGGGCAGGCCGTCATTGTTGGCGAGCGCGTCGAGTACCTTATCGGTCTGCTCCTGGTCGCCTGTGACGACGACGCGCGAGCCGGAATGCCGCACGATGTACTGCAGCTCGACCCACGGATTGGTGGGGTAGATGCCGACCGCGACCGCGCCGATCATCTGAGTCCCGAGATCGGCATAAAACCATTCCGGAGTATTCTCACCGGCAATGGCGACGCGGTCCCCGGGCTTGATCCCGAGAGACATCAGCCCCAGCGCGACTGCACGGGCGGTCTCGTAGTAGTGACGCCAGGAATAGGGATTCCAGATGCCGTATTCTTTCTCCCGCAGCGCTAGTCTGTCACCGTGCATGGCAGCGCGCTGGCGCAGCAGCTGCGGCAGGGTGATGGCGGCGTTCTGCAGGGCCGCCCGCAGAGCGGCGGCCGATGAGTCCGGCTTGCTTCGCGCAGATTCGGCTGATATCGCGGGCTGGGCCGTGCGCATGGTCTCGATGGCTGTCATCAGGCGCTCGCTTTTACTGCCGTTTCGCCACGCTGGCCGCCGAGATAGGCTTCTGCTACAGCAGGATCTCGCCGCACCTCCGCCGGCGTGCCCTCGGCGATTTTTCGGCCGAAGTTCAGCACATGGACGCGATCGGAGATGTCCATCACGATGCGCATCTCATGCTCGATCATCAGTACGGTGATGCCGAGCTCGTCGCGGATATCGAGCACGAAGCGCGCGATATCTTCGGTTTCCTCCTGGTTCATGCCGGAGACCATCTCGTCGAGCAGCAGCAGCTTTGGCTCGCAGGCAAGCGCCCGCGCGAGTTCGACGCGTTTTTGCTGTCCATAGGAGAGCGTGCCGACAATGGCGTCACGGACGTGCTCGATCTCGAGGAACTCGATGATGTGTTCGACGCGCTGCCGCGCCTCGATCTCCTCGCGCCTTGCGCGGCCGAGGAACAGAACAGCATCGAGCACGCCCGAGCGCATGTGAGTATGGCGGCCGGTCAGGATGTTCTCGACCACGGTGCCATGCTTGAACAGCGCGAGGTTCTGGAAGGTACGGCCGATGCCGAGCGCGGCAAATTTCCAGGGCGAGACGGTCGACAGATCAACGCCGTCGAACACCATGCGCCCGCCGCTCGGCCGCAGCACGCCTGATATCATGTTGAACAGCGTGGTCTTGCCGGCGCCGTTGGGGCCGATCACGCTGCAGATCTCGCCGGGCGCTACGGTCAGACTGACGTCGGCGACTGCCTGCAGCCCGCCAAAGCGCTTGCCGAGGTTTTCGGCTGACAGGAGCGCGGTCACGACAGCCACCGCTTGCGCCGCTTGTAATGCTTGACGTCGCGCAGGCTCTTGCGCCCCGACGAGGAGACGCCGAGATAGAATTCCTGCACGTCCTCGTTGGCGGTGAGCTTATTCGCGGTGCCGTCGAGCACAACGCGACCGGTTTCCAGGATATATCCATAGTCGCAGATGTCGAGCGCGCGCTGCGCGTTCTGCTCCACCAGCAGGACCGTCATCTTCATTTCGTCGCGCAGCCGGACGATCACCTCATAGATGCGGTCGATGATGAGCGGCGCGAGCCCAAGGGAGGGCTCATCCAGTGCGAGCAGGACGGGATCGGTCATCAGCGCGCGGCCGATCGCAAGCATCTGCTGCTCGCCGCCGGACATATACCCCGCGATCTGGTCGCGCCGCTCGAACAGGCGGGGGAACAGCGCGAACACCTTGTCGCGAAGCTCGCGTGCTTCGGCCTTGGTCCTGATGTAGCCGCCCATCTGCAGGTTTTCCTCGATGGTCAGCGCCGGAAACACGCGCCGTCCTTCCGGCACTTGCACAATGCCGCGGCGCACCAGTTCGTCGGGCGGCAGGTGATGCACATCCTCGTCGCGGAAGCGGATCGAGCCATTCTCGATCTCGCCCTCTTCGGTATAGAGAATGCCGGACATCGCTTTGAGAAGGGTCGACTTGCCGGCACCGTTGGAGCCGAGCAGCGCGACGATGCCACCTTCGGGCACGGCGATGCTGACGTCGCGGATCGCTTCGATCGCGTTGTCGTAGACGATGCGGATATTGCGGAACTCCAGCAGGATTGCTCCTATGGGTTCTGCATAGGTGAGCGGCACAGCCGCCTGCCCAGGGATCGTCGTAGGCATCGCGCTCAGGCCCGGTTCGGCTGCGGCAACCGCGGCCGGCTCGCGAGGATCGCATCGGTGACGAGTTTTGCCGTCTCGGCGCAAGCCTGCGTGCCGCCATTGCCGTATTGCTTGACCGCGTCGCCCACGCACCACAGGCCCTCGATGCCGGTCTCGCGCGGCAAATCGTAGCCGGCGCAGCTGCGTTGCGCCGGCCAGTCGTCGCGCATCACGCGGATCGACAGGATCTTGGCTTGGCCGAAATTCGCAAACTGCTCGCGCAAGTCTTCGAACGCGAGCGCAACGTCCGCGTCGGAATTGAAATCGCCGAGCGCCGGGACCGGCACGGCGTAGGCGACATAGAGGTGCCAGCCCGGCGGCGCCAACTCGGGGCAGGTCGCGGTGAGGTTGGCCATGTTGCAGAGCCGTCGCGTCTTGCCGAAGGTAATGATGCCGGGATGACCTACCAGCGGCTCGCGGCTTGCGATGTTGATGACGATATTGGCGGCCGGGCGCAGGTCACGCTGCACTTGCTGGACATAGGTGGCGGGAAACGCGGCCTCGCCGCCGAGCGCGAGGGTCGCCTTGGGGCCGGCGTTGCTGATGACGAGATCGGTCTCGATCCGGATCTCTCGCCCGCCGCGCCGGATGGTGACGCCTTCGACGCGATAATTGGTGCTGTGGATCTGCACCGCCGGCGTTTCGAGCCAGATATCGCCATTGCGCCTGATGACTGAGGCCAGCGCATTCCAGACCCCGATAGTACCTTCGGGACAGAAGCCAAAACGCTTGAAGGCGCCCTTGCCGGTAAAATAGGTGAGGAACGCGCGCGCCGGCAGTTCGTTGGCGTTACAGGCGAAGATCGCCGCGCAGAGATTGCGGAAGATCGCATGCACCGTGGCGTTGCTCGTATAAGCCTTGAGCCAGTCCTCGGTCGATTGCCGGCCGTCCGGCAGGTTGCCCGAGCGCGCATCTGCGAATTTCTCCAGGATGCGAGCGGCCTGCTTGGTGAGTTGCCCTAGCAGCAGCGACCAGCCGCCCCGGCCGACATCGACGAGCTTGCCATCGATGAAGAATGAGCTTGCCGGCTCCGGTGCCCGGATGTTGAGCGGTGCGCCAACGGTGTGAAAGGTTTCCTCGAACACCCCGCCGAACTCGATAGCGATCGCGCCGATATTGACCTTGAAGCCGTCGATCTCCTCGGTCGAGGCGCGACCGCCGATCCGATCCTTGTCGTCGACGACAATCGTACGCAACCCGGCATGGACGAGCCGTGCCGCGGCACACAGGCCACCGGCACCGGCCCCGATCACGACAGCATCCGCCCGTGGCTGGGTCACAGCATTCCTCCCCGAGAGCGCGGGCCGCCGGTTGGTCCGGGCGTGTCCGGCTTGTTTGACAGGAAGCGATCATATTATAATCCGACCGGCCGTTCAAATAATTTTTGAATCGTTCTTGTCGCAGACCGGGGAAAATGTCCGGGAGCGTCGGGGGAACGGCGGCTTGTGCCGAGGCGGTATGATAGTGAAGTGCTGATAGGGATTCGGACGCCGATGCTCGGCTGCCGGTCATGAGGGGCTCGCATGGCGCGGACGCGCTCTGAAAACTACGACGACATCCAGCGCGGCATTCTGGACGCGGCCTGCGCGCTGTTTGCGCAGCAGGGATACATGCGCGCCTCGATTGCGGATCTGGCGGATGCTTGCCGGCTCTCGCGTGGCGCGCTTTATCACTACTTCGATTCCAAGGAAGCGATCCTGTTCGCCATCCTGGACGCGCATGTGCGCCGGATGATCGCCGATGTCGAAGAAGCAATGGCACGCCAGTCGACCAATCTCGACCGGTTCCGCGCCGCGATCCGCGCCATCGTCGAGCTCAACGCGCGCTCGACCAACGAGCAGCGCCTGATCCTGAACGATCTGGCGTTCCTTGCCGAAGCCGAGCAAAAGGCCATCAAGACGTTGGAGCGGCAACTGGTCGATACAGTTTCAGACTTGCTGATCCGGCTCGATACCGAAGGCAAGATCGTCAAGCGATCGAAGCGTGTCTACACGATGATGCTGTTCGGCATGCTCAACTTCAGCCACACCTGGTACGATCCCAAGGGCGACATCGCGCCACAGGAATTTGCCGACATGGTGGTGGACCAGTTCCTGTACGGCTTTGCCGCGCCTGTCGCCAACAGAGCGGCCGCCCGCAGGCCACACGCCTGAACTCAAGGGCGCCATGGGCGTGAAAGAGCTCGATCGTCGCCTCAGGCCGCCCGACGGCATGGAAAATAGAGCTTCGGCAATAGGTCTGAGCGATGTAGCGGACCACTGACTCGAATCCCCGGCGCCTTCCACTTGTCCGCGCCGGACTCGCTGCCGCGGCATTCCGACAAGAGGAAATTAAACTGCCGGTTCAATGTAGGTTTAACGACGCGTTTGTCGGAATGGCCCTTGATTCTCCTCCGAAATCATACGTCTCTTAATCAGCGGGTCCCAGGTTCGAGCCCTGGTGCGCCCACCAAGCCTTTCAAGGACTTAGCCGCGTTCACCGTTTGAGAAGCGCCGACTAAAACGGTTTTTCAAACGGTTTTTTTGGCAGCCGGCTGGCCATCTATTCGCGACAATGTGATCGACAGGGTTGGGCCACAACGGGGCTCGAACAGCGGCTTCTTGCTTACCTCTGCCATTACATAAGTGCGAGGTGGGGTCGGCCAGCCCGGCAATAGAGCTAGAGGGCGACCAGCTCAGCGAGCTTGGATGCAACGTCTGCCATCGGCTCTTCTGCGGTGCTCAGGCCGCTTCGCGAGGCGAGCAGAGGGCTAACTTCGCGGAGAGCTTCATACGTCGTCTGGTGCACAACGGGAACGAGACGCTCACCAGCGAGGAGTGCCGAAAGTTCTTTGTCGGCGATGCCTTCTGTTGGGAGGCGCCGCAGCAGCGCAGGGGTCACCAGCACGATCCCAATCCGCGAGTTCGCCAAGCCCTTGTCGATGGCGCGGAGCAACGGCACGCCGAGGCCAACGTCCTTCTCGCTGAACCAGACTTTGACACCACGTGATTCGAGCAGGTCGTGTAGTTCCTTGGCGGCCCCCTGCCGGTCGTCCCACGCATGGCAAAGAAAGACGTCCCGAAGGTCCAGGGACGCTTGCTTCTCGACGTTCTCGCGGACCGGAGTGAGCGCCCGCACCTCGGCAGGCGTGTACGTCACGGACGAGCCCGCTCGCGACCATCTCGCCCTGACGCGGCCGCCGGACCCGCCGCCGCTGCTCCCGCTGGTCCACGACGAGGAGTAGGACGGGGGCGAGTACGACCGGTAGCTGCTGTAGCCGCCGAAGCGACCAGAGCGGCCGCGGCATGCAGGGCAGTTCGCTGCAGCGCTCGCTGAGCGATGGCCTTCTACTGGCGCTGTGCATCTAGCCATTTTCCACCGTTCTCCATAATTCGGTTGATAGGTTCACGACCTAGGTCGCGAGAGCATCAGGCCCTTCAGCCTTCTTCTTGCGAGTGCGCGGTTTGGCGGCCGCAGGCGGCGGCTTCCGAAGTTCTGCCGATTCCGTGCTTAGCAGCAGCTGGCGCGCGTAGGTGCGGGATGCCTCTTCGAGGGCCGACCGGGTTGAGAAGGTCGCCAGATAGGCTGCGTGCAGGAAGGCGATCACAAAAACGGGCAGCAGATCAAGCGGGCCTTGTTGCACCCACCAATACACGGCAGTGCCGACGACGATCAGGATGTTCAGGATCAAGGCCGGCCACTTGAGCGCAAACAGATTGCGCCGGTAGCCATAGGTGATGTTTTCATTGAACAGGATGTCGAACTTCTTCTTGTTGCGCGTGTGCTCGCGCAGCCAATTGCCGGCGCGCGTGTAAAAGCCGTCCGCGGCTTCAGGGGCGGCCGCCTCCTGTTCCGCGGTCGGTGCCGCCTCAGCCAGCTTTTCTGCCAGGAACGCATGCATCCGGGCTTTGGTCGGCGCGTCAAACGTCGGGTCACGGTGCCGCAGCATGGTGATGCTTGGCAGACCGCCCATCCGCGCAATCAGGCGAGGTTCGATCGCCTTGCCCCTGCGCCTAGCGATATCGGCGAATACCATCAGCAGCACGGCTAAGGCGGTGCCGGCGATGGCCTGCACCAACCGGACTTCCTTGCCGGCGATGACGGTCCAAGCGAGTGCAATAGCCGGAGCCGCCGCGATGACGGCCGGGAAGAGACGTGCGTAAAGGGTGTACTTGTCGAACTTGGGCAGGACCTTAGTCATTGTCTTCGGTATCCGGGCTAAACGGAATGACGTCGGCATCCTGCATGCCAGCGCGCCTATCGTACTCGTGGACGAAATTGATCCAGCCGCCATGAGTGGCGTAGACCTTGTAGCCGCGACGCGTGAACGCATTAGCGACCTTCTTCCGGGGGTAAATGTCGGCGTTTTTTCCCACCGAGGCGACGGCGTGTCCCTGATTCTCGGCGGGATAACGGCCAAGCCAGCGGTTGAGCACTGTCGGCGTCACGTTGCGGCGGCTGCCGTGGTGCGGGATCTGCACCAGCGTCGGCTGGATCAGTAGGCTGATCTGCTCGGCGTAGTCGGCCGCTTCGGCAAGGCCTTCGGGACCGACGTCCGCGGTCAAGAGCACCCGCTTGTTGCCAAAGGAGGCCCACTGCACCACCGAAGTCTCGTTGGAGGCTGACGTTGCCGGCGGATTATCGTCGAGTGTCTCGAAATCCAGGCGCTCCAACACCTTCTGAGCGACGTCCGATGCCACTTTCACCAAAGAGCCGAAGATGCCTTTGGACGCGCTGGCGTAAGAGGGCGGGGTCTTGTCCAGATCGGGAATCAGCTTGATGTAGCGCTCGCGGCTCGGCGCGAGCACCGTGAACGGGCCAATCTTCGCACCCTGCAGCGGAGTCCTGATAGTGATGCCGCGCTTCGCCGCGATTTTTTCCATCTCGACGAGATACGGATGCATCTCACGCATCTTCTTGATCAGCCCCTCGCGCGTGTAGGCACCGTGGAAGCTGTCAATAACGTCATCAACATAGTCCCAGGGTCTATTCATCCACAGGTCAAAGAACGTGAAATCTTCGCATTCGAGCACCTTGATGAGGCCCGTAGCGTGGTCGTTGTCGGCGTGTGACAACACCACATTGGCGATCTTCGCCTTTGCGGCGTAGTGCTTCTTGATATGGGCAATGATTTCGTCGCCGGTGTCGGTGAAGCCGCCATCAATCAGGTTAAGGGAGAAATTCCCGTCTTTGGTGTCGCCGTATTTGACGATGATGGCGTCGCCGTTGCTGTTTCCAGCGCGGAGGAAATCAATCTCATAAGGCATTGCAGACTCCTACGTTCGGCCACCCTACGGAGTGGTCGTTGTTCCGATTCCTAAGACGAGAAAAACTCGGGCGAGTATCCCGGTGGGATCCCTGACCGCTTCCCCCGCAATTACTTTTTGTTCGGACGCTGGGTCAGGGCCGAGCCCGCCGCCGTCTTCGCGGTTTTGCTGTTCCTAGGGTTCCGGAGGATCCGGGAAGCGGCGCTGGCCGCCTTTTTGCTGGTGACTTCCTGATTCGACCCGCGCTTTGCCATTGTGTTTCCTCATGTTTTGCGCCCGTCTCTATTGACGAGAAACCTGCTGATGAGGATACTAACTACACTAGAATAGTTTCAATGTCCATATAGTTTTGATCTGTATCGGACGCGTGGGAGTGAACTTGATGGCAGAAGGCGCGGCGGAATTAAGATGGGGGGTGGAACGGCGGCTCGAATTCATAGAGTTCCGGTTGTTCTGGGAGGGCGGAGTCAATCGCTCGGACATCATTGAGATGTTCGACGTCTCTGTTCCGCAGGCCTCGAAGGATCTGACGTTGTACCAGGAGCGCGCGCCTCAAAACGCGATCTACGACAAAAGCGCGAAGCGATACATCGCGAGCCCGCAATTCGCGCCGATTTTCCTCAAGCCGGATCCAGACAATTATCTGTCGCGCCTGCGCGCAATCGCTGAGGGGCTTATAGAACCTCGCCAATCCTGGATCGCCAATCCACCGCAGATGGATATTGCTCTGACTCCGCGACGAGAGGTCGATCCTATCGTGCTGCGAGCAGTCATCGATGCGATACGTGAGAACCGCTCCATTGAAATTTACTACCAGTCAATGAACCCTGTACGCGCCAATGCGATATGGCGCCGAATGACGCCGCATGCATTTGGCTATGACGGATTTCGTTGGCACGCGCGGGCATTTTGCCACCTCGACAAGAAGTTCAAGGATTTCCTGTTGCCGCGCATACTTGAAGCGAGGGATCCTAGCGAACCCGGTGGTTCCGCTACTGTCGACCACTTATGGCGAGATGCCTTCGCTGTGGAAATTGGACCGCATCCGGCGCTGACGACCAGCCAACAAGCTGTCGTTGCGAAGGATTACGGAATGAGAAATGGGCGCGCGACATTAGAGGTGCGATACGCAATGCTATTTTACGTCTTGAAGCGACTTGGATTGCTAGGCGACGCAGGCAAGTCAAGTCCCAAGACACAGCATATCGTTGTGCTCAACCGCGAAGCGACGGAAGCTGCACTAGAGCGGGCTGAACTTCAACTTTGATGGGCTGGAGCTCTGCAGGATAGTGGCAGAGACAGCGGTCGGGCTCTTACTCTGAGCCGCCTCGGCTTAAATCAGCACTGCGTTCCGTGACTCCGCATTTGCGGTTCGTTCCATCGGCTTTAGGATGGAATGTCGCAGCAAAACTACGGGTTGATCAGGCCCGTTTCCAGCCGATGGTATAAGTTGGAAGTACGTCCCTAAGTTGCTAGAGAGCAAGATGGGCTAGGGGTCAACGGAATGGATTTTGAAAAAACAAGCGTCGACGACGTATTGAAACCCACTATTCAAGTTCCGATTCTGGCAACCCCTACCT
Source organism: Bradyrhizobium hereditatis (assembly GCF_020329435.1). Classification (GTDB taxonomy): domain Bacteria; phylum Pseudomonadota; class Alphaproteobacteria; order Rhizobiales; family Xanthobacteraceae; genus Bradyrhizobium; species Bradyrhizobium hereditatis. Next base: position 34,529 of record NZ_JAGKJK010000019.1, read on the forward strand.
GGGTCGCGACTAATATCGGAAACATCCAGCCTTCCGACATCCGGCACATTTCGGAAAAGTGCCGTAAGCTCATTGCCGATTGGCCCCAGGGGAAGCTCGACCACGCTGGGTTCGTCGAGCAGGTGCACCGCGCGTTGGGTATTCCGAGCGGAATTCGCCTTCTCAATACGGCTCAGAGAAAGAGAAAACTATTTGAGCCGATTTTTGAAAGAGCCATCGAGGTCTTGCGTCAGGCTGGCCGCCTCAGAGAGTTCAAGGCGCGGGCTTCGCGGCCAGCCGTTAAGAACGACGAAGTTACTGCCTTCATCGCTGAGATACTAATCGCAAAGGAGCAAGTGGAGCTGCTCAAGGATTTTACCTTGGCCGCAGTGCTGCGGGGTCGATTGAGCGCTGATGCAATTACGTGGAACGACGATACCGAGGTCTGGCTTGATCTGATGAGGTTCGCGCGTGAATATCAGAGGAAGTGGCCGGCAAAGTCTGTTTGTGAGACAGGTGAAGGCGATGACGCGCTTGAAACCGGTGTCGACACGGCGCAGCAAGCTGACACGGCGGAAATATGCACCATCGAGGACGTCGAATTCTCCTGGTTTCAAGAGCTAGCATGGTTCGCAAGCTTAACGGGCGCGGAGAAGCCCGATCTTGTGTTCGCGACTGACCTTGTAGAGCGGGCAAACGCGCTTCTGGCACGCGCAAAACAACACAGCGACCTCAACGTTAGCGCAGCGCTTAAGGTTGAACTTTCGTTCAAGGCCCTTCTCGCGGTGGTTCCGGACGCCGACGTTGCGGAAGGCTCCTTTGACAAGGCGCAGCTGAGCTCATGGTTTGGGCTGGCGAACGAGCGCAGGTTCTCTGACGAGCAAGCAACTGAAATCGCCTCGATCGCGGCCAAGCTCGGCGCGCTGGCGGACGAATGGAAGCAACAGCGGGCGGTCTATGATGCAGCTGTACGCGAGTACCTGGCTGCTGCCGTAACGCGGCGTGCCGAACTAGATGGTCCGATGCGCAGTGGTCAAAGCCGCTTGGTCGAAATTGCAAATGGCAGCGCGGCGCTCACCGAACAGCTCGGTGCGATTGTGGTTCCTCAAGGCGAGCCGGTTTCACCTTTCTCGACTGAAGTGGAGACGGTTCCTGTCGAGGCTCCAGAAGATGAACGGTCGGAGGCTCAGCCGCTCAAGTCGGAGCCAGACGAGCCTTCGACGATGGAAGACGTCGAAGAGCAGCCTGGTATGGCAGCCCTGGTGGACCCGATAGAGCCCCCGCTGTCTGATGCGACCCCTGAACTAGTCCTGCAAGGTTGGAACGCCCTCAATGAGCTCAGTGCGCGAGGACGTCACGCGCTGGCAAGCCAACTAGCCGAAGCGCTAAAGGAATTGTATCCGAGCTCCGTCGAGGATGCCGATCTGGATGTCTACAAGCTTCTTGCGCTCACGACTGCGGCGCAAGAAGTTGTCGACGTGCCACCAGAACCGGTAATGAGCTGCTGCATGGCCCTTGCGGCTCACACGCTGGACATCCACTGGCACGCTGGTTCAAGGGAGCGGGCTACGCTCCTGTATCTACTGTCGGGCTTGCTTTTTCCGGCGTTGTTTATGCCAGCGTCAACGGCACGAAACGCCGTCAAGCGACATATTCGAGGAAAGTTTGGGTCTGCCGCGCCGCTGCACAGGCTCGTAGAGCACTTGTCGGAAGCAGATCGATTTAGCGCAATGTTGGTCCCCGAGAGCCTGTCCAAGGCTGACCAGCAAGAGTTCTGGAGAAAACGCCTGGCGACGCTACAAGAAACAGCCGCCGACTGGAGGAATAATGAAGAGATCTATCACGGCTTCGGCAATTTCAGGCCGGCTGAAATTGCGTGGACCGCTATCATGGACACGAACCGAGGCTTCATCGGGAAAGTTATGCGGGCCTTCGCGGGGACGGGCGAGCGGGCCGCTGAACAGCTTAGGCTCGCAATCGGAATTCTTCGCCAGAACAACATTGACGATCTTATCGAACAGAGCGGAGCGCCTAAGCTTGCTCACCGGCTTGAGGGGCGCGCCCGAAGCAACCTTCTACACAATCTATCTGCATCTACTGCCTTTCTGGAAAGGTGCCTGCGACATCTGCAAAGGGCGCCGGCCAAATCGGGTGGAAGTGTTAGCTCCGGAGTGGATGGTTTCACCGGGATGCTTCGGGAGCACCTGCTTCAGGCTCAGAGCTTTCTGAAGCTGCACAATGCCGAGACGAACGTCGAGCGGGCCGCCTTGCGCGTTGCTCGGAGTGCGATCGATCGACTCGTGCGGATGTTCGATGAGTACAATCCGCCAGCATTGGACGTGCCGCTGGACAGGTGGCTTGGACGGGAACTGCTCCTGATTCCAAGCCTTCGTTTCTCAGGCGGCTGGGATCCCGATCCGAATGACAAGCAGGCGCTGATAGAGGGCGCTATCAGGTTAGCGGAGCACGAGCCGGAGCCGTTGCTCGAGCAGTTCGATCGAGCCTTTCAGGAACATATGGTTGCGGGGGCTCATATTCCGACAGGACGAATCATCAATGAGCTCGAGACGCTCGGTATGTCCAAGGCCGAACTGACCCTCAAGCATACGCGACGCGATGAGGATGTGCGTGATCTGCGCGGAGAGTTGGGCGGGCTGCAAGCAACGGCCCGGGATCACATCAATATGGCCATCGCGCTCAATGTCATCAATGACGTGGAAAAAAGAGCGCTTGAAACCCGAGTTCGCGGAATTCGAGTGGATCGATTGCCAATTATGGACATGAAATCCGACGACATTCTCGAGCAACAAAAGGGGCGCGGCAGCATCGCGGCGGACTTTCCCGCCGCCAGGGACACTCTTGTGGGGGTGGAGCAGCAATTAGACGAGAAGTTCGAAACCGTACGCGCCCAACTCAAAGAGAGTGTCGAGAAGTTGGCGTCCGAGGGGCTTGCAAAGCCGGTCGCCGTCGACAGGATCAACAAGCTTCTCGAAGCCAAGGACATCATTACCGCAAACGAATATCTGCGGCTGCTGCGCGATGGGGAGGATCTTCCCAGAGAGTCGCGCGCAAATGCTCCTCTATTCGACTACATGAATGGCTTCCTGCCAAACCTAGAGCGCGAGTTTAGCTCAAACCGGCAGAAGATCATCGATACCGCCTTGGCGGTCTTGAAGCGGGAAGCCGATCCAATTCCGGGCCTATTCGAACTTGGCTCTATGACGGCTGCCCAACGTGAAGACGCGACCCGAATGCTCGAAGCGTGGCGCGACATTCGTACGTCAAACGATATCGCATCTGCAATCGAGCGATTGTTCGTGGGCGGCTTGAGCTTCGATGTCAAACAAGTAGACGACCTGAAGGGGGCAGGTAGATCATTCCGCTACTACCTTTCCTCCTCTCGCCTATTAGTGCCAGATGGGTTCCTTGTTCCCCTATTTGGATCTGAAGCTGACGGCAATTATCTCGTCGAAGTGCTCAGGGGGCAGCTCAAGACGATCGAGCTGTTCCAGCACATGCAGGGCGACGCCGCCAAGCAGCGCGCCACATTCCATCTTTATACGAGCATTCTTGGTTATGCCGATCGAGTGGAGCTCGCGCATCGTGCGCATAATCATGGTTACCAGAGCATCGCTGTCGACGACGCATTGATTGCCTATCTCGCCTTCATTCAAGGCGACAGGTTGGCGGCATTTTTCAATGTTTCCAGCGCGTTCATTCGCTACAATCCGTACAACGAAATCACGCCACTGCCTCCCGAGATGTTCTACGGACGTGCCGAACAAAGACGTGAGATACTTGCGCGCCGAGGAGGAAGTCTGGTGTTCGGCGGCCGGCGTTTGGGCAAGTCGTCACTATTGCGCGACGTCGAACGGAAAGAGCACAAGCCACACGAAGATGTCTTCGTGAAGTGCATCGATATCAATGATATCGGACAGACGAATGAATATGCTTCGCGATTTTGGCAAAGGCTGGCTTCCGAGCTTCGTGAGGCCGGGGTCAGCGTTCAGCCTGGCAGTATTTCGGATGATGACGTTGTCGACGATATTCGGAAGTTCTTGTCCGGAAAGAGCTCGCGACAAATCATTCTAATGCTCGATGAGACCGATGTTTTTCTTCTGGCGGAAGAAGAAAACAAATACCGCAATGTCGTGCGGCTAAGACAGCTTCTCGAAGGGACGGAAGGTCGCTTCAAAGTGGTTATGGCCGGTCTTCATAATGTCCAACGGACCGCGACCACCCCCAATCAAAGCCTCGGTCATTTGGGAACGCCGATATGTATCGGACCGTTCGTGGACAAGGATAGAAACGAAGGTCTTAGGCTCGTAACCGAACCGTTGGCGGCATTAGGTTTTGAGTTTCAATCCTCTACTCTGCCGCTTCGAATTCTTTCGCAGACGAATTACTATCCGGCATTGGTCCAGCTCTATTGCCGCGAATTGCTGAATCACCTGTTGAAGACCAACAAGCAAGATCGCGGAGGTCCCCCTTTCGTGATCGTTAGCGAGGATTTGGAAGCCGCCTATAAGAATCAGACGCTTAGCGAAGAGATAAACAAGCGCTTCCGGCTGAGCCTGGATCTCGACGACAGGTACAAGCTGATTACGCTGGTAATAACGAATGCTGCGATAGAGCAGACCGGGTTCGGTGCCGTCGCTCCTCCCATGAAGCCGGATGAGGTTGGACGGCTTTGTTTAGGATGGGCTCCAAAGCTTTTTGAGAATCGGACGCCCGGAGCGTTTCTGGCGCTTCTTGAAGAGCTCGTCGGGCTCGGCGTACTGTCACAGCAGGGTAGGGAAGGTTTCGTGCTGAGATCGCCCAACCTGGTCACAATGCTTGGTTCCAAGGATTCGATCAGCGAAGAATTGTTGCAGTTTGAGAGTCGAGAGCCGCTTAGCCGCGATCGGAGTACGCAGCGGCGCATGCTCGATGCTACCCGCGGAGTGCCGTCGCCTCTGACACCGGCCCAGGAGTACCGCCTCATGGAGGCGGACTCTTCTCGTATCTCGATTGTTCTTGCGAGTCCGGCAACCGGACTAGACAATATGGAGCGAGCACTCCGGTCGATCCGGCCCGATAACTCGGTCGAAGTCATGCGTGTGCGAAACGTCGACGAGTTGCTGCGGAAGGCCGCAGGCCGGGGGCGTTCTTCACTCGCCGAAACTCGAGTCGCTCTCGTTCCGAACACACTTGCTTGGGACATGTCGTGGGTTCGGCGCGCAAACGCTTCTGCTGACGAACTTCGCGAACGAAACGTGAGGATTGTCTTTGTCGGTGCCGCGTCTCAGGCGCGGATTTTGGCCGAGCAACCCAACCTGAGCGACGAAGTCGGTCTCGAATCGGTGGAGCTTTGGTCCGAGAGCACGTTCCGCTCATATCTGTTGGAACGAGAACGGCGCGATTGCGATATTCCAGGGCTTCGCACTCAGGTGCTTGAGGCGGCCGGCTATTCCGGCGAGGGAGTGTACCGCCTGGTGAACTCGCTCCAGGAGCGGGGCGAAAATATCGATATCGCGGCAGCTGATGTTAAGAAGGAGCTCGGTCGCCGGCCGGGACTCCTAAGCAACTTTGGCGTCTCGCCAGATCTAGAGCCGATTTTCGTTTCAATAGCGGGGTGGTCGCCGATCAACGAAGGCGATCTAAAAGTAATTGTTGACGAAGAATTCGCGGGACAAGCACCCATGTCCCTCGATGGCTTAGTTCGTTACGGCGCTTGGATGGGATCGCTCTTCCAAGTAGGGTCGAAAATTTTCGTCAATCCGCTCGTTAGGGACCATCTGAGCTACCATGCAGACTGAGCTGGGGCGAATATGGTGGGCCCTTCCAGGCCCACATAGTTTCATTTCAGACGTGGTGGATGCTCTTGAACAGGGGCGATCCATCATTTTGGCGTTGCCCTCTACGGCCCCAACGGGCTTGCACGGGCATCTAATTGCAAATGTCGATCTGCGCGGGACCTTAGAGTGGAAGACGGTAGATCTTTCTGGCGCGGGTAGAGTAGCCCAGATATTGGCCAACGAACTCATCCCGTTGGCACGACGGCCACCCAGGGCATTCGCCAATGACATTGTCGTTGATCCCGGACTTCAAGCTACAGTCGTCCAATTAACCGGCATTGAACAGGGGGGGAGGTTCAAGGAGTTTGTAGCATTCCTCGCGGAGTTTCTTAGTTGTATTCGCAAGTCATCTCGGTCGAAGCGTGCGACGCCACGGTTGCTGTTCGATTTGCCCCGGGCTCTCTTGCGAAACCCCCAGATCGGATCGGACCTTGACACGATCCGTCTCTTCGAATGGGCCGGCCGGGTGCGGCCGTCTGATATGCAGCTCTACGTTTCTACCCGAATGCAAGGGCGGAGTGGCTTAGGGCCAACTAACCTATTCGAACGAATTGTTGTCGAGTTTGCTGGCTGGGATTCAAATTTAGCTGACGAACTGTCCAAATGGCCCTCCGCCGATTTGCTGCATCCTCTCCCCGGATTGCAAGAGCTTGCCGGGAGCAGGGATATCCGAGGGCTTTCTTGGCAGGCGGGTACCCAAGACATGTTTGGGGCACGTAGTCTCTCTCACATTCTTCATCATGTCGCGACTGACGATCATGACGAGATTACTAAGCGTCTTTGGCGTGCCCACGTCTCGGAGGTGTTTCCCTGGCTTGAGGAAATACGGGTGCATCTCATAGACTGTTTTCGTAGCGCTATTAGACTGCCTCACGAACTCGAGAGTGGCGAAGTCATACGGGATGCAAATCTTCTCGAAATCGGGCAACTCTATTGGAATTTGCGATACGTAGCTCAACTTCCGGAAGAGCAATTGGATCTAGTGAAGCTATGCAGATTTGCGCGTAACGATTTGGCTCATCGCCGGCCGGTCGAGACGCCGCGACTACATTCGCTGGAGCGTGAGTGGAGAGCTGCTCTTGCTCGCTCGACTCCGGTGTGAGACAGCTCAGACTTACGGGATCGTTCGGTCTGAAACTTGAAACCACGACCTTTGGGCAGGAAGAGCCGGACCTTCACGCGTTCTTTGGCGCGGTTCGCAGACGACGGCAGTGTTCGGCGCCTCCGTTGCAATGGCCGGCCTTCCGGGCCAGGTACACGACTTAGGACTGACGCTTACCCAGACCAATGCGACCGAGGCTCGGCCCAAATTGAAAGCTCTCGCGACCGAAGGAGAGGTCGATCAGGTACGACTATCAGGCTTTGTGAAGGACATTGCAGCCGGCAAGTTCAAGGATCAGGTTCCTGGACCGCTCGCGCGGTCCTTATGGGTTCGGCAGAACACTGTCGAAATCAACACCGTAGACGAAATCGCACGCAGCCTTTAGGTCAACGGGTTCGCGCGAGGACCGAGGTTAAGACATGCAGCGAATGGGCGATACGCTCCAACTCAGCGCAAGCGATCTGGTCGGCCATCTGAATTGCCGTTACCTGACCGAGCTTGACCTCAAGGTTGCGTATGGCGAGCTCGCGAAGCCAAAGATCTGGGATCCCGTCCTCGAAACGCTTGCGGAACGCGGCGCGCTACATGAGCAAGGCTTCATCGAGCATCTGAAGGCCGCCGGAGCCGCTGTAACAGTGATCGATGGTGTTGGCATTGACGCCGCGGCTGTCACAGCAACAACGGAAGCTATGCGGCGTGGCGATACTGTCATTATCCAAGGCGCGCTGCAATCGGGCCAATGGAGTGGGCGTGCCGACGTCCTGCGTCGCGTCGAGACGCCAAGCCGCTTCGGCGCATGGTCTTATGAAGTCACCGATACCAAGCTCGCGCGAGAAACGAAGGGCAATACCGTTCTCCAAATCTCATTCTACTCCGACTTGGTATCGTCCATGCAAGGCAGCGCACCCGCATCGGCCTTTGTCGTGACGCCAGGAACGCAATACGAGCCAGAACCATACCGAATAGCTGACTACGCGGCCTACTACCGGCATGTTAGGGGCAGCCTCGAGCGCGCGATCGCGTCACCTACGGAGGGTGCCTATCCCGAGCCGATCGAGCATTGCGACATTTGCCGATGGAGAAACCACTGCGACGAGCGCCGCAGGGCCGATGATCATCTGTCGCTCGTCGCAGGCATCAGCAAGTCGCAAGCTGGCGAGCTCGAGAGGCGCGGCGTTCACACCATGGCCGCGCTGGCCGCCGTTCCTCTGCCATTACTGTGGCGGCCCGATCGCGGTGCCGCGCAAAGCTACGAAAAAATACGTGAACAGGCACGAATTCAGGTCGATGGTCGGGCACAAGCAGCGGTTATTTACGAAGTCCTGCCGCAGATTGCCGGATTTGGATTGTCGCGACTGCCGGAGCCCTCGGCAGGCGACATCTTCTTTGATTTCGAGGGGGATCCCTTCGTCGGCGAGGGCGGCCTGGAATTCCTGTTTGGGTACCTCTACGCGGATGACCAGGGTACGTTGCGCTACACTGGTGATTGGGCATCTACGCGCCAAGAAGAGAGGGCGGCCTTCGAACGCTTCATGGACTTTGTGACTGTGCGTCTCCAAACTCATCCTGACCTTCATATCTATCATTTCGCCCCCTACGAGCCGGCCGCCATCAAGCGTTTGATGGGCCGTTACGCAACACGCGAGAACGACGTCGACAGTCTCCTGCGTGCCGAGCGCTTCGTAGATCTTTATGCGGTCGTACGGCATGCGATCCGAGCGAGCGTGGAGAGCTATTCAATCAAGAAGCTTGAGCCCCTGTACGGGTTCGAGCGCGCGGTACCCCTGGAGGACGTGCGTGTCGTGATGGCACGAACTCAAGCGCGGCTTGAACTCGCCGATGCCAATAACATTGCCGAGCCCGACAAGGCTGCAATTTGCGGATACAACCGTGACGATTGCGCTTCAACGCGGGGGTTGCGCGACTGGCTGGAAACCCTCCGCGGCGAACTCATCCAGAGCGGCGCGTCGATCGATCGGCCAGCGATCCCTGAGGCGGAAATCAGTCCGGAACTCGATGCGTGGCAAAAGAAGATTGCTGCCCTTGCCATGCGACTGACCCACGGAGTGCCTGATGACGCCAGCGAGCGTACCCCGGAGCAGCAGGCGCGCTGCCTACTTGCTTCAATGCTTGATTATCACGGCCGGGAAGGCAAAGCGGTCTGGTGGGAATATTTTCGGCTCCGGGACTTGTCGGCCGAAGATCTTTTATACGAGCGCGACGGCTTATCCGGCCTCGAATTCATCAAGACCGTTGGCGGTACCACCAAGAGGCCCGTGCATCGGTACAAGTTCGCCCTGCAGGATACCGACGTTCGTCCGGGCGATGCGCTTCACAGCTTGGGCGGGGAGAAATTCGGAGACGTCGAGGATATTGCCCTGGATCAGCGTATGATCGACATCAAAGAAGCACGGCGATGCGGTTGACCAACATCCGGAGGCCGTCTTCGCGCACAGCTTTGTCGGAACCAAGGTGCTTGCCGAATCGCTCATGCGCATCGGCGAATACGTTGCTGATCATGGCGTGGTGGGCAAGGGTGATTATCGCGCGGCTCGGGATCTGTTGATGAGAGTCGCGCCACGGCTTCACGGCCAGGAGTTCGAGCAAACGGGTGAGTCCCCGACGGATACCGCGCTGCGCGTCGCGCTTCATCTCGACGAAAGTGTCTTTCCTGTCCAGGGCCCGCCGGGCGCCGGTAAGACCCACACGGGCGCGCGCATGATCTGTGCCCTAGCAAGGGTAGGTCAGACTGTAGGCGTAACGGCAAACAGCCACACCGTTATAGGTAAACTGCTCGACGAAGCCGTCGGTGCCGCTGGCAAGGATGGGTATGCTGTTCGCTGCATGCAGAAGGTCACGGACAAGGAGTCAGACCGACCGGGCGTAAAGATCACCACAAGTAATCCGGCATTCCTCAGCGCGCTGCAGCGCGATTTCCACCTTGGTGGAGCGACTGCCTGGTTCTGGGCGCGACCCGACGCAAAAGGTGCCGTCGACGTTTTGTTCATCGATGAGGCGGCGCAAATGTCACTCGCCAATGTGCTTGCCGTCTCGCAAGCTGCAAACAGCCTGGTCCTGCTCGGCGATCCGCGTCAACTCGAGCAGCCGATTCAAGAAAGCCATCCAGACGGCGTTGCCGTTTCAGCGCTTGACCATCTGCTTGGCACTCACGCGACGGTGCCGCTGGAGCACGGCCTCTTTCTGCCGGTGACATGGCGGCTTCATCCTTCGATCTGCTCATTCCATTCGGAACTGTTCTACGAGGGGAGGTTGCGATCACTGCCTGAGTTGAGGAAGCAGGAGATCCGATCAAACGGTCGGCTCAAAGGTGCTGGCCTGCGCTATTCGGCTGTCGAGCATACTGGCAACCAAAGTTCGTCACCCGAGGAAGTCGAGCGAGTATGCGCGCTCGTCGATGAAATCCTGCAGTTGGGTACGAGCTGGGTTGATCGGGATGACATTGAAGCGCCAGTCACGCTCAAGGACATCTTGATTATCGCTCCTTACAACGCCCAGGTGTTCGCTTTGCAGGAGCGTTTGCCCAGCGCCTGCATCGGTACAGTCGACAAGTTTCAGGGACAGGAAGCTCCTATCGTCATTTACTCAATGACGACCTCCAGCCATGCTGATGCGCCGCGCGGCATGGAATTCTTGTACAGCGCGAACCGGCTAAACGTAGCGATATCCCGCGCCAAATGCATGTGCATTGTCGTCGCCTCGCCAGCCTTGTTTGAGGCGGAATGCCGGACTCCTCGCCAGATGCAACTCGCCAACGCATTCTGTCGGTACCTCGAGATAGCAAGCCCGATATGATGCGTTGCCGAGTTGGAAAAAGCGCGCAGGGCCGCGGCTCAAACCATGGAGCACCGACCACGCCGCCAGCATACGTCCAAATGGCACCCCTGATTTCAAATTTCTTCCGTCATGGGATCACTATCTTAGGTCCTTTAGCATCGAGTCCCGCTTCCCGCCTTGCGGTCAGTCGTCGTTCCCGTTTTGTTCAGTGGAAGGTGACATGCCAGTCCGCCTGAGCTGCGGATTCCGCTGGTGTAGGGCTCGCGCTTCGGGATGAATGCGAAAACGACGGGCGCATGTCGGAACTGCGCTGCCTCGTTCGTCTTGTTTCAAAGTCGCCCCGAGACAGGAGTTTCTGCGTATGGCCCCGCGCGCCAATTGGAAGGGTTTTCTTCGACTGTCGCTCGTCACCTGTCCGGTCGCGCTATATCCGGCCACATCCGAGAGCGAAAAAATCTCGTTCAACCAGCTCAATCGTCAAACGGGGCATCGCATCAAATACCTGAAGGTTGATGCCGATACCGGCGAGGAGGTGCCGAACGAGGACATTGTCAAGGGCTACATGCTCGACAAGGAAACCTTCATCGAGGTCTCAAGGGAGGAGCTCGAGGAGATCGCGCTGGAGTCCACGCGTACCATTGAGATCGATGAGTTCGTTGAGAAGTCCGAGATCGATCCGCGGTATCTGATCCGACCGTACTATCTGCGTCCCGATGGCAAGGTCGGCCACGACGCCTTCGCCGTGATCCGCGAGACCATCCGTGAAATTAACAAGGTCGCGATTGGCCGCGTCGTGCTGACTAACCGCGAGCATATCATCGCGCTCGAGCCGCTCGACAAGGGGCTGGTCGGGACGCTGCTGCGCTACCCGTACGAAGTTCGCTCCGAGAACGAATATTTCGATGAGATCCAGGACGTCAAAGTCACCAAGGACATGCTCGATCTCGCCAGACACATCGTGAACCAGAAGTCGGGGCGGTTCGAGCCGGGCAAGTTCGAAGACCAGTACGAAACCGCTCTCATCGATCTTATCAATCAGAAGCGTGCGGGTAAGCCGATCACGCCGAAGGAGCGGCCGCGGGGCGAGAACGTTGTCGATCTGATGGAAGCGCTGCGACGGAGCGTTGGCGGCGCAGCGGGGGAGACCAGGACCCAACAGAAATCGCCCAAGAAGCCGCGGAAGGCATCGACTGGCCAGAAGGAGATGCTCATGCCGATCGCCGGCAAGAAGCAGGCTAAGGAAACAGCGGCCAAGAAGCCGGCGTCGAGCAAGTCGCAGCGCAAGTCGGCATAACATCAAGCCACGAATGTTCGCACTCAGCTTTCTCGGAACATCGGCGAGCGTTCCATCAGCAGATCGCAATCACCCCGGCATTCTGATCGAGGCCGGTAGCCATCGCATTCTGGTGGATTGCGGAGAGGGGACGCAGCGCCAGTTGCTGCGCAGCGGCGCCGGCTTCCGACGGCTCGATCGTATCCTGCTGACCCACGGCCACCTGGATCATGTGCTCGGTATTCCCGGTCTCTTTTCGACCCTGCGGCTTCTGCGAACCGATAACCTGATGACGATCCATGCGAGCCCGGGTACCCTCGACGTCGTCGTCCGGATGCTCGCGGGCCTGTGGGGCGAAGGGCGGGCGCCCTTTCCGCTAGAACTCGTTCCGCTGGCGGCCGGCCAGGTCCTCGACGCCGGCGACTTCACGATCGGCTGCTTTCCGGTGCGCCACCGCGACACCGACAGCTTTGGCTTCTCCTTCGAAAGCCGGGTCCGCCGTCATCTTCGGACGGACCGTCTTGTAGCCCTGGGAGTGCCAGACGGTCCGGTGCGCAAGGAATTGGCCGAAGGAAAGCCCGTGACACTCCCGGACGGCAGGATAATCGATCCCGAAGACGTTCTCGGGCCGCCGGAGGGACGCAAGAAGCTAGTGATCGTGGGTGATGCCGAAAGCACCGAGGGGTTGGACGAAGAGATTCGAGACGCCGACGTTTTGGTGATTGAGGCTACGTTTCTGGCCCGCGACGCGTCCACAGCTCGCGACTATGGACATCTCACGGCGGCCGAAGCTGCCACCCTGGCAGCCGCGAGCGACGTCAAGCTGCTTGTCCTGACCCACATTTCCGGCCGATACAACGATCAGGAAATACTAGCGGAGGCGATGCAGACGTTTCCGAATATCCGGGTTGCAATCGATTTGGATCGCATCGTGATCTAACCAGCCGGAGAGCAGGCATGGCGAGGAAGCTGAAGACTTACCAAACCTCGTTGGGCTTCTATGATCTGGCAATCGCAGCGCCGTCGATGAAGGCTGCTCTGGAAGCCTGGGGCGCGGACAGCAATCTTTTCCATCAGGGCGCGGCGAAGGAAAGCGACGATCCTGACGTCATTGCGGCAACGTTGGCGGCACCGGGCATTGTTCTGAAGCGTCCCGTTGGCTCTAGCGGGGCCTATAAAGAGAACGCCGCGCTGCCTACCGATCTCGCCAGAGACGACAGCTCGAAGAGGGCAGGCCGCAGGCCGCCGAGCCGCAAGCCGCAAGAACATCCGAAGCGAACCACCGACCAAGCGGCCGACCGGAAGGCCGCACTCGCTTTCGAGAAGGAGCAAGAGCGTCGGAACCGCGAACGCGCGAAGGAAGAGGCTGCCCAGATCAGGGAGCGCGAGCGTCGGCAGCGTGCTGTCGATAAAGCGCAAAGCGCCTTGGATGAGGCCCGCCGGAAGCACGAAAAGAATGCCGCAGACATTCAAGCTCAGATCGAGGCGCTTGAGGAGAGATCGCAGACCGAAGTAGCCCGTTGGGAGAAGGAGAAAGCCAGGTTGGACGCCGCCCTGAGACGAGCGCGAGAGTAACGCTGATGACATTCCGAATTTCAATCCGAAAGGCAGTCATTCCCTGACGCTGAATTCATCCAACATAAGCGGCAATTGATCTTCGTCTGGTTCGGGATCGGTAAATCCTGAAACGGAGATTCCGAGCAACCGTATTGCTTTTTTGGGTGGCAACAGTTGCTTCAACAGGTCTAAAGCCAGGCCCGAAAGATCGCTCTCGCTGTCGATGATGGCGACCGACCTGCTACGGGTGATCAATTCGAAATCGGAAAACTTTACCTTTAGCGTCGCGGTCCGGCCGCGCGCGCCCGTCGTCTCGCAGTGGCGCCAAACCTTCTCCATCAGCGGGTGCAATTCCGCCGCCAGAGCTTCGTAGTCCGCCAGATCCTGGGAGAACGTGTTTTCGGCGCCGATCGACTTTCGGATCCGGTTGGCGCGGACCGGTCGATTGTCGACGCCGCGCGAGATCCAGTAGTAGTGGGCCCGGCCTTCCCGAAATTGGCGGTCATGAACTCGAGTGTCTGGTTACGCATATCCAGGCCCGTGAAGATGCCGAGGCCATTCATCTTCGCAGTCGTCGCCGGGCCAATCCCATGGAATTTGCCGACCGGAAGATCCTGAACGAAGCTCGGCCCCATCCTCGGCGTGATGACGAACTGTCCATTCGGTTTGCGTTGGTCGGAGGCAAGCTTCGCCAGGAACTTGTTGTATGAGATGCCAGCGGAGGCGGTCAGACCCGTCTCGCTCAGGATTTTGGCTCTGATCAAAGTCGCGATCTCTGTTGCGATTGGTATGCCTTGGATGTTCTCCGTAACGTCCAGGTATGCCTCATCAAGAGACAGTGGCTCGATAATCTCCGTATGCTCGGCGAAGATCGTCCGGATCTGTCGAGAGACCTCCTTGTAGACCTCGAAGCGCGGCTTCACAAAGATCAGGTCCGGGCATTGGCGCTTGGCAGTTACCGACGGCATCGCCGACCGAACCCCGAACTTGCGCGCCTCATAGCTCGCAGCCGCAACGACGCCGCGCTCCCTGGACCCGCCAACGGCGACTGGTTTGCCGCGCAAGTCCGGATTGTCCCGCTGCTCGACCGATGCGTAGAAGGCATCCATGTCAATATGGATGATCTTTCGCTCTCGCGCTTCGGCGGTCTTCTGATCCTGATCCGACGATCTCATGCGCCAATGATACTAGGAATCGGCTGCCTTGGGTGTCTCCCTTGCCGGAGAACGATTTGCGGCAGCGCCGTTCCCTAGGGCTCGGGCGGGCATTCAGGACAGGTGTCGCCTATCGAGTCCAAGACCTCGACGATCGCGACGGCGGCCGCCTCCGGCGAAAGGCCCGGTGGCCGATCCTGCCGGGCTAATTCGAACGCTCGGTTCCGGGCGTGCGGATCCGCGCGGTCCTGCATCCAGCCGTGGTACTCGCATTCGCGGACTGCGCCTGCCTCCTGCAGCACCGCTATCGCCCATCCGCGTAACGTGCGAGTCGATGTTCGCTTCTCCTTGGTCATCAGCATGGAGATCGCTCCTGCCTGCGCGAGGGGCGAATCCTTGTGGCCCTCAATTCGTTCCGGCTGTTAACACAAGGCAGGGATTCCAAATCGTCGGGGCAGGCGCTTTTCCACGTGTTCCGCCGCTCTGTGCAAAGCTGGCTAGGCTGCGATCTTGTCTTCCTTGTCTTCGCCGCGCATGACGATCTTCAGCGTGTCATCGGGCAATGGGCGCTGCAACGCCTTTGCCTCATCCCAGGGAGCGCGCATCCAAACGTCGCGCTCCTCCTCGGTGGTCAGGATCACCGGCATGGCCTTCGAATGAATTGGCTCGACGACCGCGTTGGGTGACGCCGTCAGGAAGCCGTAGACGAGGTGGAGGCCAGGGATCGGTTTCGATTTGGTGCCGCGGTCGCCCCTGAACTCGGTCCAGATGCCCGCGAAACAGAACAGCGGCCGGCTTTCCTCAAGCGCAAACCAGACGACGTCCTTCTTCTTTGTCTCCGGATTTGGCTCGGGGGCGTACTCGGCGAAGCTATTCGCCGGCACGAGGCAGCGGTTCTCTGGCTTCAGCCAGCCGCGCCAATGAGGTGAGGACGTATTGCGGATATTGGTGACCGGCGGTCCGCCGGTCTTGGGCGGGGGTGGCATGCCCCAGCGCATCAGTACCAACTCGCGCTCGCTGCCGGCGTTTCGCACGACGGGCGCCGGATAATCCGGAAACACGCCGGGCATGGCCGGCAGGTTGCCAACATATCGATTGATGACGCGGAAGAGCTGCCGGATTGCTTCCTGGTTGGTGGTGATCGAATACAGATTACACATTATCCATCGCCTACAATCAGTCAGGTCTGGCACATTACCAAACCTCCTTTTGGTTTGCGCGTCGCGACTAGTCCCGAGCGGCGCATCGCACGTTGGGAGCACGAGGCCGTGCTGGAGAGGGTTCAGCGGCGGCTCGACCAAGAGCCCAACAAGATGACCTTACGCCGTCAAACGGCGGAGCATCCGTTCGGGACCATAAAGGCCTGGATGGGGGCGACGCACTTCCTGATGCGAAGACAGCACAAGGTTGCGACCGAGATGGCGCTCAATGTGCTCGCCTACAATCTAAAACGTGTAATAGCCATTCTGGGCTGCCGAACACTGCTGGAAGCGATGCAGACGTAAAGGATTTTGCACTGGAGCCAACTCTTGGCTTGGGATTGCGAACGGCCCTGTTACACCTGACTAGCTCGCGTTCCGGGTACGATAATTCCGCCCCGCGTATTTTCTTACCGGAGGGACACTTCGGCTGGCCAGCTCTGTCGTTCATATGTTGCTTCCTCACTCCAACGGCACTTAGGTTCTCCAGCCTATACGTGCATTCAGGCGGCCTGCCGAATTCTGTCCTGTTCCTCATCTAGAGCGTCTGGCTTCAGTTGAAGACCGCTCGTCGCACGTCGGCTTGCCCCGCGGCCGAGCCAATCTCGCAGCGCGGCATCTTCCGTGAGACTTGCCGAGAGCGGAAAACACAGCGGTGCTGATAGTTTGGCTGCTAAGGTGACGCCCCGCATTCCTCTGCTGGTCGAAGCGATCGATAACATGTGGCTGCACCGCGACCTTTGTTGTTTCCAAATATGACCTTCTGCCAAAAGGGTGGGATCATCGCCGGCGGCGCTGGACGCGATCGTGGAGGGTGACGCGGATGGCGCTGAGCGTGAGATCGTCGCCGACATCAGCGAGGCCCGCACATTATCTTGGCGGCCCTGCAGATTTCAACGGGACAATCGAGGCGCCCGTCCGGCTAATCGCTCGGACCTGGGATTGCCTGGAGTATGCTGCTGAGAATGGATTGTTTGGAATTGTACTCCAGCATTCTGATTTCGACGCCGAAGTGCCAGGCGTCACACCTTGGTCATGCCGGCAAATCACGCTATTCGGCCTTGACCCATCTTGCAGCAATCCTTGAGTAAATATCCGAGGCTTCGCGAATGCGTTGAACGGAGCAATACTCATCTGTCTGATGAGCCCTCGCGGCTTCGCCTGGGCCCAAGATGATGGTCGGAGGGTTGCCCAGCGCGGGCGTTAAGGCGGACGCGTCGGTGAAATAGGGAGCCGTTCGGGGTTCGGAGCCGGCATCTTCCCCCGTGACCTCGCGTACGATTCCATACACGTCTTTTATCCACGAGGAATTGGGATCGGTCCAAACAGCACCGACGTCCACAATCGCTTCCAGCAAAATGTCGTCTCCCAACTCCGCCTTCAGGTGTTCCTCAATGCGCGAATGATCGAGCCCTGGAATGCTGCGGATGTCGATGCCGATTTCAGCGAAATCGGGCACAGAATTCACGTTAAGGCCGGCACGAACAGTGCCTACGCTAAGGGTCGGAGATCCCAAATATGGATGCGGTGCCACGTTGAACTGGAAAGTCTCCAATGCCGTGAGTACTCGCGCGGCCTTGAAGGCGGCATTGACGCCGAGATGGGGCATTGATCCATGAGCGGTGACGCCCTTGAGCGTCAAACGGAGCCAGAGGGCACCCTTGTGTCCGACCATCGCCGCATTTGAGGTGGGCTCCGCCACAACGAGCGCGCCGGCACGCCCAAGAAGGTCGGCGCGCGCGAGATGAAATGCGCCCTCACAGCCAATTTCCTCCCCCGCAGTAATGACGAGAACCACGCCGCCGGTGCCTTCGAGCTGCCCGGCCATGTCGGCAATAGCTGCGACAAAGGCGGCTACTCCGCATTTCATATCCGTCGAGCCGCGGCCGTACATCTTGCCGTCGATGATCTCGCCCGCAAACGGATCGACGCTCCATGGCGCGTTTCCAAGTGGAACGGTGTCGACGTGACCGGTGAAGCATAGGGGAGGCTTGCTGCCGGTGCCTTTTATCCTTGCGACCAGATTGGCGCGACCCGAAGCGAATCTTTGCAGGGCTGTCTCCAGTCCGGCGCCGGCGAGAAGTTTTTCCAAATATTGAATGCAACTCAGCTCATTGCCGGGCGGGTTGACAGTATTGAAGGCAATGAGTTCGCGCGAAAGTTCTATGGGATCAATCGGCATGAGGTTACTCGCTCCGCTTTCTCCTCGATTCTATCTGCTGACGCATCTGCAGACCACCAATTCCGTCGATTCAAAAGACCCCGCCTCGTCAAGCGAGATCGGCCTTAAGGACTGGTGTGGTACGCCTCATTGGTTGGAGATGGTCAGCGCATGACGAACGGGTTAGCCGGAACATCCGTTGCCGTCGAGATCCAAACGCTCTTTGTTTCCAGGTACTCGCGGACTGCGTCGATACCGCTCTCGCGTCCGACCCCCGAATGCTTCATACCACCGAACGGCATCATGTAGCTGATGGCGCGATAGGTATTCACCCATACGGTCCCGGCGCGCAGCAGCTTCGGCACGCGGATGGCGCGCGCGAGGTCGCGGGTCCAGATGCCGGCTGCGAGACCATAGATGGTGTCATTGGCGATGCGAATGGCGTCTTCCTCAGTGTCGAAGCCGATGATCGACAATACCGGGCCGAACACTTCCTCGCGCGCGATCCGCATGTTGTTGTCGACATCGGTAAAGACGGTCGGCTCGATGAACTGGCCGCCGATGATGCCGGCGCCCGACGCCGGCTTACCGCCGAGCAGGCATCGCGCGCCTTCCGACTTCGCAACGTCGATGTAATCGAGAATCTTCTTGTATTGTGCGGGCGTCGTCACCGGACCGATGTTGGTGTCGGATTTCATGGGGTCGCCGATCTTGGCCGAGCGCGCCAGCTCCAGCAGGCGCTCCACGAACTTGTCTTTGATCGAGTTCTGCACGAGCAGGCGCGATCCGGCGATGCAAGTCTGCCCGGTCGCGGCGAAAATGCCGGAGACGGCGCCGGCCGCGGCGGCCTTCAGATCGGCATCCTCGAAGACGATGTTCGGCGACTTGCCGCCAAGCTCCAGCGATACGCGCTTCAGGCTGCGCGCGGCGGTCTCGTAGACCTTCGCGCCGGTCGTGTCCGAACCGGTGAAGGTGATCTTGGCGATGCCGGAATGCGAAATCAGCTCGCTGCCGATCTCGGGCCCGAAGCCCGTGACGACATTGAAAATGCCGTCGGGAATACCGGCTTCCTTGGTCAGCGCCGCAAATTCCAGCGTGCTGGCGGAAGTGAACTCCGACGGCTTGACGATGACGGCGCAGCCGGCCGCCAGCGCCGCAGCGCATTTCCAGGCGACGAACAGCAGCGGGGAGTTCCACGCCGTCAGCGCGGCTACGACTCCGACGGGCTCATGGGTGGTGTAGGCGAAGGTCTCGGCCTTGTCGATCGGCACCAGGCCGCCTTCCAGCTTGTCGATGAGGCCGCCGAAATACCACCACCATTCCGGGTGGTAGCGAAGCTGGCCCAGCATCTCCGCCATCAGCTTGCCGTTGTCGCGCACCTCGATCTCGGCGAGGCGCTCCGCATTTGCAGCGACGAGATCGCCGAGCTTGCGCATCACCTTGCCGCGGGCCGACGCCGTCATCTTCGACCACGGACCGCGCCACATCGCCTCGTTGGCGGCTTTCACCGCCTTGTCGGCGTCGGCCTTCGTTCCCCGCGGAATTTTCGCCCAAGGCTTGCCCTGATAGGGGTCGATCGAGTCGAACCAGTCGCCGTTGGCGGGGTCAACATATTCGCCATTGATGTAGAGCTGATACGTCTTCACGGGTTTCCTCCGGTCGATGCGCTCCACGGCATGCAGCCGCCAGGTCGCAACTGTTGTTGCAGGAAGTCTATGGCGACAACGATCTCCCGCCTATTGCGGTTCGATTCCCGCCGCCTTGATGATGCGTCCCCACTTGACGATTTCCGCCTTCAGGAACGCCTCCAGCGCCTCTGGAGTCGCGCGCTCTTCCTCGACCGGCGCCATGCTGAGTTCGGCAAAGCGGCTGACCAGCGCCGGATCCCTCAACGCGGTCTTGAGAGAGGCGACCAGCGTATCGATCACCGGCTTTGGCGTGCCGCGCGGCGCGTAGAGGCCATACCACGTGGTGACGTCGAAGGCGGGCAGACCGGCCTCGGCGGAGGTCGGCACGTCGGGCAGTGTCGGTACGCGCTTCTTGCTGGTGATCGCATAGCCCTTGATGGTCTTGGCCTGGATATGCGGGGTCGGCCCGGTGGCGGGATCGCAATAGACGTCGATATGGCCGGCGATGACGTCATTCAGCGCGGGGCCGCCGCCCTTGTAGTACACCGGCGTCAGCTTGGTGTCGGTGGCGCTCATGAACATCAATCCGCAGAGTTGCGAAGCGGAGCCGAGCCCGACATTGCCGAATGTCAGCTTGTCGCCCTCGCTGCGAATGCGGGCGACCAGTTCCGTCAAATCCTTTGCCGGGAAATTCGGCCGTGCCACCAGGATCATCGGCACGTCGGTGACGAGGCCGATCATCGAGAAATCGCCGACCGGATCGAACGGCAATTTGGCATAGAGCGCCGGAGCCGTCGCTTGGCCGACATGCATCAACAGCAGCGTGTAACCGTCCGGTGGCGCCTTGGCGACGCGATTGGTGCCGAGCGTGCCGCCGGCGCCGACCGCGTTCTCGACGACGAACGACTGCTTCAGCGTCGCGCTCATCGCGCTGGCAAGAATGCGCGCGATCACGTCGCCGGGGCCGCCGGCGGAAAAGGGCACAATCAGCGTGATGGGTCGGGTGGGATAATCCTGCGCGAACGCCGTGGCGTTCGGAGCACACAGCAGCAGAAGCAACACCAACGCTCGTAACGCAAACATGACTGAACACTCCTCCCATGCGCTTCCTATTCGTCGGAAAGCGCGTTCTCCTTGGCCGTCGTCCGCTGGATCATATCGAGCGCAGCCGCCGCCGCGGCCTTGACGTGATCGATGCAGCAGCGTTCTGCGAGTTCTTCATCCCCGCTCTGGATCGCGCGCCAGATCGCGGTCACCTCGCGCAGGCTCTTGTTGATCCGCTTCGGCTGCGACATCGAGGTGATGCGCAGCAGCGTGATCCGGTCATGCAGCGGCTTGAGCATCCGTTCGACGAAACTGTTGCGACAGCCGCCGATTAGTGCGCCATAGAAATCCGTCTTGGCTTCGAGGCATCCGGCGAGGTCCTGCGCGGCCGCCGCCGCCTTGAGCCGGCTCAATGCGTCGCCAATCCGGTGCACCACATCGGGATCGCGCAGCCGCGCGCATTCGCGGCCGGCAAATCCTTCCAGAACCGCTCGGGCGTCGTAGAGCTGCTTGGCTTCCTCGAGGCTGATCGTGCTAACCACCGGGCCACGGTGCGGAACGGTGTTGACGAGCCCGTCGGCTTCCAGCAGCCGCAACGCCTCGCGGATCGAGGGGCGACTGACCCCCATCATTTCGCAAAGCTCGCGTTCGACCAGCCGCTGACCCGGCTTCAGCGTGCCTGACATGATGGCCTCGCGCAGCTTCTGGGCAACCATCGCCCGGACGGTGGGAACGTCCTCGATACGAAGCGTAGACTGCAGTTCAGCGCGTCGGTCCATTTGCGAGGTGCCTTCGTTCTATCCCGGGTTCACCAGCGATTTACCGGCAGAATCAGCATTTCCGCAATTTGAAGATGGGGCCGCTTGCCCGACAAACCGGTTTTGCTCATGCAATCGACCAGCCTCCGTCGATCGGCAAGGTCACCCCCGTGATATCCCGGGCGGCAGGGCTGCACAGGAAGGCGACCAGAGCGCCGACCCCCTCCATGCTGACGAACCGGCGGGATGGCTGACGTTCGGCCAGATAGCTTTCGGTGGCCTCTTCGACGGTCTTGCCGGCCTGCGCGGCGACGCCCGCGATCTTGTTCTGGATGGCGGGCGTCGGCAGCGTGCCGGGGGCAACCGCGTTACAGGTAATGCCCGTGCGCGCCGTTTCCAGCGCGACCGCGCGGGTGATGCCGACGATCGCCGTCTTGGTGGTCACGTAGTCAATCCGGTCCGCGACGGCGCGGGCCGAGTAGATCGAGGCGATATTGATGATGCGGCCCCAGCCGCGCTGCTTCATGGCGGGAAGCGCCAGCCGGATCAGATGAAAGGGCGCGGACAGATTCACGGCCAGCGCGCGGTCCCATTCATCGGCGGGAAAATTCTCCACGGCGGCGAAATGCCGAACCACGGCGTTATTGACGAGAATATCGATCCCACCACAGCGGCCGAGCAGATCAGCCATCATGGTTTCGATGGCGGCACGCTGCGAGAGGTCGGCGTCGGCGACGATGACGGAGGTACCAAAGCGCGCCTTGAGGTGATCGGCTGCCTCTTTTGGTGCCTCGAGGTCGTGCAGGACAACATTGGCCCCCGCGCCGGCAAGGCTTTCCGCCACCGCCAGTCCAAGGCCGGCGGTCGCTCCGGTGACGAGGGCCCACTTGTCCTTCATGTGCGGCGCCTACTTCCTGTCGAGCTCGGCGAACACTTCCTTGGCGTTGCGGAACGCATCCACGCCGGCCGGCACGCCGCAATAGATCGCCACCTGCATGAACACCTCGCGGATTTCCTCGCGCGTGGCGCCATTGGCCAGAGCGCCACGGACATGCGTCTTCAATTCGTGCGGCCGGTTGAGCGCGCAAAGCATCGCCAGGTTGAGGAAGCTGCGGGTCTTCCGGATCAGGCCGTCGCGGCCCCAGACGTAGCCCCAGCAATACTCCGTCGTCAGGTCCTGCATCGGACGGTTGAACTCGTCGGCGCTCGCCAATGCCTTGTCGACGAATTCGCTGCCGAGCACGCTCTTGCGGATTTCGAGGCCGCGGTCGTAGGTCGCCTTGTCCATGTCGTTCTCCGTCTCTTGTTGGCGATTTCAGCTCTTAGGCCAGAACGGCTGCGCTAGCGCGAGCTGCGGCGGGAACACCGTCACCGGGATGCCCGACTGCCATTGCACGATAGTCATGCCGGCGCCGACCCGGCGGCCTTTCTCGTCGAATTTGATTTCGCCGAGCGGATAATATTTCGAGGGACCGGCATCCATACTGCGCAGCGCGTCGGCGACCGCGACGCGGTCGGCTTTGCCGGCCTTCTCTAAGGCATCCTTGATCACCCACATGTCGCCATAGGTGGAGATTGCGTTCTGCGTCATCCACGGCTCCTTGTAGCGAGCCTTCAGCTCCGCGATCAGGGCTTCATGTCCTTTCGCGCCCCAGCTTGCGACGCAAGTCAGCACGCCCTGCAATAACTCAGGACCAACGGTCTGCAGCATGTCGGGCTCGGCGATCGCGATGCCGAACGAGATGGTCGGGACCTTGCCCTGGCCGAGGCCGAACTCGTTCATCTTTTCCAGCAGCAATTTTGCGTCGGAGATCACCGTCGGTAGGAAGAACAGCAAGTCGGGCTTAGCGGAACGGATCTTCTGCACCAGCGGCGTCGCGTCCGCCAGCGGCGGTGTGAAGGTCTCGTCGACGATCAGTTGGAACTGGTTCTCCGCCAGCAGGCCTTCGCGCATCGACTTGGCCGAAGCAATGGAGGCGGCGGTGTTGTCGGTTAGGATCGCGACCGTCTTCGGCCGCTTGCCGGACGCGGATTCGGCAAGCTTGACGATCTGCGGCAAGGCTTGCCTGGCCTGCGAGCCGGCGGTCGCCGAGGTCTGAAAGACGTATTTGAAGCCACGGTCGGTGATCAGGTCGGAATAGGAGAGGGTGAGGACGGGCAGATTCGCCCGTTCCGTCACTTCGGTGACTGCGAGCGTGAAGGAAGAGAGATAGGCGCCGCTCGCCGCGACCAGATCCGTCTCCTGCGCCACCATGCGCTGCGCGGCGTTCTTGGCCTTTTCGGTGCTGTCGCCGGAGTCGAGCACGACGAGCTTCATCTTGGTGCCGCCGAGCGCCTTGATGCCGCCCTGCGCGTTGATGTGATCAATCGCCATCTCCGCGCCGTGGCGCATCACCGCTCCGGGACGCGCATACATCCCGGAGATCGGCACCAGCAGGCCGACCTTCACCTCCGAAGGCTGCTGCGCGCGGACGGCGGATGCGATCAGCACGCTGGAAGCACCGGCGAGCAACGTTCGCCGGGTCACTTTGGTCGCGGTATTACCACTCATGACGATCCTCCTCCCTCGTTGGTGATTGAGCCTTCTGTCAGGATTTCTTCGGCCAGAACGGCGCGGCTTGTGCCAGCTCGGGCGGATAGACGGTAACCGGCACGCCATTCTGCCACTGCACGATGACGACGCCGGCACCGACGCGGCGGCCCTTCTCGTCAAATTTGAGCTGGCCGCCCGGATAGTATTTTGAGGGGCCTGCATCCATGGTGCGGAAGGCCTGCGCTACGGCCTGGCGGTCGGCCTTGCCGGCCTTCTCCAGCGCGTCCCTCATCAACCACATATCGCCATAGGTGGAGACGACGTTCTGCGTCGCCCAGGGTTCCTTGTACCTGGACTTCAGCTCCGAGATCAGCTCTTCCTGACCCTTCGAGCCCCAGTTGGCGACGATGGTCATGATGCCCTGCACGGCCTCCGTGCTCACGCTTTGCAGCATGTCGGGCTCGGCGATCGTGATGCTGAAGGAGACAGTCGGAATTTTACCCTGGCCGAGGCCGAACTCGTTGATCTTCTCCAGCCCGAGCTTGGCATCCGATACTGCGTTGGGCATGAAGAGCAGGAGGTCGGGACGCGCGGAGCGGACTTTCTGGATCAATGGGGTGGCGTCCGACAGCGGCGGCGTCCAGATCTCTTCCACGACAAGCTGCAGGCCTTCCTGCGCGAACAGCTTTTCCTTCAGTGCCTTTGCGGTCGCGATTGAGGTTGCCGTGTTGTCCATAAGCATCGCGACCGTCTTCGGCCGCTTGCCGGATGCGGATTCGGCAAGCTTCATCAGGGTCGGCAATCCGAGTTCGGATTGCCGGCTGGCGGGCGCAGCGGTCTGGAAGATGTATTTGAAGCCGCGTTCGGTCAGCAGGTCCGAATAGGACAGCGTGAGGACGGGCAATTCGGCCCGCTCGGTTACTTCGGTCACCGCAAGGGTAAAGGACGAAAGATAGGCGCCGGTTGCGGCGACGAGGTCCGTCTCCTGCGCGACCATCCGCTGCGCCGCATTCTTGGCCTTCTCGGTGGTATCACCGCAGTCGATCACCACCAGCTTCATCTTGGCGCCGCCGAGGGCCTTGATGCCGCCCTGCTTGTTGATGTGGTCGATGCCCATCTCGGCGCCCATCTTCATCACCTGGCCAGGTCGGGTGTAGATGCCGGATAGCGGAACGATCAGGCCAACCTTTACCTCGGCCGGTTGCCGCGCGTGCGCCAACCTTGAGAGTCCGACGGCCGCAGCTCCGGAAAGCACCGTGCGGCGCGTCAATCCTCTGGTAGTCTTGTTCATCTTGTTGTTCTCCCTACTTTCTTGTCACATGCCCAGATAAGCCTTGCGCACCCGGTCGTCGGCACGCAGTGCTTCGTTGCTGCCTTCGAGCACGACCCGTCCGGCTTCGAGGACATAGCCGTGATCGGCGGATTCCAATGCTTCCGCCACGCGTTGCTCGACCAGCAGCATGGTCAGCCCGGACTGCCTGCGGATATCGATCAGTCGGTCGAAAATGAAATCTGCGGTCGAGGGCGCGAGGCCCATCGATGGCTCATCCAGCATCAGAAGCTTGGGTGAGGAGGCGAGGCCGCGGCCGATCGCCAGCATCTGCTGCTGACCGCCCGACAGCGTGCCCGCGAACTGGGCTCGGCGCTCGGCAAGAACCGGCAGCCATTCGAAGATGCGCTCGATGTTCTGCTTCCAGTCGCGCCGGCCGCTTTCGGTCAAAGCGCCCATTTCCAGGTTTTCCATTACCGTGAGCGACGGAAAGACCTGACGGCCTTCGGGCACATGGGCGATGCCGAGATGAGGGCGCTGGGCCGGCGGCACCGCCAGCAGGTCGGCATCGCCGAACATGATCCGGCCGCCATTCGGCTGCAGGATGCCGGAAATAGTCTTGAACAGCGTCGTCTTGCCGGCGCCGTTCGGGCCGACGATTGCAACGAACTGGCCTGCGTCGACCCGGATCGACACGTCGTTAAGAACGGGCTTGGCCGAATAGCCTGCGCTCAATCCTTCAATGCGGAGCATGGGCCACCCATTTCTTGCCGAGATAGGCCTCGATCACGCGATTGTCGCGCGTGACGGCTTCCGGCTCGCCCTCGGTGATGACGGCGCCATGGTCGAGGACGACGAAGCGGTCGACCAGACGGACCATCGCCTGCATCGTGTGTTCGATGATTGCGATCGTGATGCCGTCGCGAGCGAGTTGCTGGATGACGGCGACGACTTCGTCCGCTTCGCCATGGCCAAGGCCGGCCAGCGTCTCATCGAGCAGCAAAATTCGCGGCTGGCCAGCAAGCGCACGGGCGAGCTCCATCAGCCGCAACTCCTTGGTCGAGAGCTCACCGGCGACTTGATCGGCGGCGTGCGACAGGCCGACTCGTGCGACGGCGTCGGCCGCGAGTCTTCTCGCTTCGTCCTCGGTCTTGGCGCGCACATAGGCGCCGACAACGACGTTGTCGAGAATCGACATCCGTAGAAACGGCCGCATGACCTGGAAGGTTCGGCCGATCCCGGCCTCGCAGATCGTGTGCGGCCGCTCGCCAGACATATCGCGGCCGTCGATCAGCACTTCACCCTGATTAGGACGCAGAAACCCGTTGAGAAGGTTGAACAGTGTGGTCTTGCCAGCACCGTTCGGGCCAATGATGCCGAGGATCTCGTTTTTGTGCAGCTTGAAGCTGACGTTCTGCACCGCCTTCAAGCCACCGAACGATCGCGAGAGATCGCTTACCTCGAGCACGACTTCGGAGGTGGCAGCGTGCTTTCGAGCCGTAGGCAAGGGTGTCACAGTGGCTGCCGGCCGTGATACGTCCGGCGCCTCCGTCGTCTTTGCCGTAGACCTAGCAAATCGCTTGCGCAGGAGATCGCGTAGCTTCCAGAACAGCCCTTCCGGTGCGAGCAGAATCACACAGATGATGGCGAAGCCGAAGATGACGCCCTGGATACCCGGGAAGCGGTCGCCGGCTTCCGCGTGCAGGATCTCGGCCAGCGGGATCAGGATCACCGATCCGATCACGGGTCCCCAGACCGTGCCGACGCCGCCGAACATCGCAACCGTCAGGGCCTGCGCCGATACCAGCATGCCGAACACGGATTGCGGGGTCACGACCAGCAGCACCTGCGCGTAGAATGCGCCGATCGCGGCGGCGATGGCCCCGCTCAGTGTGATGGCGCGCAGCTTCCAGGCCAGCGTATTGATGCCGGCAGCTTCGGCCGCAGCTTCGTTCTGCTTTATCGCAAGCAGCGCCATGCCGAAGCGGGATTGCTCGATGATCCTGGTCAGCACGATCGTGGCCAGCATGATGGCCAGCGCCAGCAGCGTGTAAACTCTGGGATCGCTGAACTGCATGTAGTAGATCGGCGCGTCGCGCTTCATCGGCAGCGTGACTTCCTGGAAGCCGAGCCACTCGAACACGTAGAGGATGGCGAGCGGATAAGCGAGCATGGCCAGCGCGAAATAGTGGCCTTGCAGGCGGAACGTCGGAAAGCCGATCAGAAGGCCGGCAATGCCGCCAAGCATCGCGGCGATCGGGATCAGTACCCACGGCGAGAGGCCGAAATAGATCTGGCCGAGCGCGGTCGTATAGGCGCCGATGCCGAAGAACGCGGCGTGACCGAACGAGATCAGGCCGGTGTAGCCGCTGAGCAGGTTCCACGACAGGCCGAACACCGCCCACACCGGCACGAGCGTCAGCATCAGCTGATAATAGGAGTTGGTGACGCCGATCGAAACCAGCGCGTAGGCGATAGTGAAGATGATGGCGGGCAGCAGCGAACGCATGGTCATGTCCTCTCGACCATGCGCCCGAAGAAGCCTTGCGGACGGAAGAAGATGATGAGGAGGAAGACCACGAAGATCGCGGCGTTCTGCAACTGCGTCGGCAGGATCAGCGTTGACATCTGCTGGACGAGGCCGATCGTCATGCCTCCCCAGAACGCGCCGATAATGCTGCCCATGCCGCCGAGCACGACGCCGGCATACATCACGATCACATATTCGAGCCCGACGAACGGATGGAACGGATAGTTCGTTGCAAGCAGCCCGCCGGCGATGGCGGTGATGCCGGAGCCGAGCGCAAATGCGACGCGATGCGCGCGGTCGACGTCGATGCCCATATAGGTGGCGGCGGTCGGATTGTCGGCGGCGGCGCGCAGCGATTTTCCGATCCGCGAACGCGTAATCAAGAGACTAAGCAGCGTCATGATCACCAGCGACACGATGGCATCGATGCCACGCGCCTTGTTGAGGAATACGCTGATGTCCTGGGACAGCGCGAGTTCCCAGGCCGAGCTGGAGAGCGGCGTGCGAATGGAGGCCAGCACCGATCCGAAGATGAGGAGCCCGCCGTTTTGCAGGATCAGCGCGATGCCGAGCGTGAGGATGAGCTGGGCATAGTGGCCTTCGCCTTCGAGCGAGGCGGTGCGCGTGCCCGACACGTGCGAGATCAAGGTCAGGTGGACGAAATAGCCGAAGATCGCTAGCATGGGACCTGCGAGCAGGATGGCAACGAACGGTCCGACCGCGTTGCCGAATAGCGCCTGAATGCCAGCCGCGGTGAAGAGATAGAAGGCGGTATACATGCCGAGCATCATGAAATCGCCATGGGCGAAGTTGATGACGCGCATCACGCCGAAAATCAGGCCAAGGCCGACGCACATCAGGCCGTAGACAGCGCCGATTAGCAGGCCGGCGGCGAGCGCTTGCAGAAAGGCCTCCATCAGCGGCCGCTCCCGGTCATTGCAATGCTGGTTTGCTGATTCACGATTCCCTCGACGTTCCTACGATGCTGTTCGAAAAATTTGTCCCTGCGGCGCCAGCCGGCATGAAGCGGCGATCAAGCTGGCATCGGCAAGTTGCTCGCAGCCATCGATAGTCTGTTCGAGCCTGCGCGTACGATCCTCGCCGATCACGCGGCCAGCGGCGATCCGAAAGCGGCTGCGAATTTGCTCCGGCGTCGCAGGGACCACGTCGGGCAGGCTGTGCCGGATCGTTTTGCCGTCGCGCAGGTGCACGGTGACTTCAGCGCCTTGTCGGGCAGGGAAGGCAGCACTGAAGCCGTCGTCGTTCTGCAGGTCGGTGACGTCGACCAGATGGAGAATCTTGGGGTCGTCGAGCGAAGCGTAGTTCTCTTCGGCGATCTCGCCGCGCGCGAGCGTGGCCGCCACGCTGAACGGGATGCTCATCTTGGCTTGCAGTGCGTTCCGGTACGGCCCGATGGCATCGCAGCCGGGATAACGAACCGCCGCCTGGGGTGCGCGAATGACGACGCGCTCAATGGCGTCCGTTCCTGCAAGCTCCGTCCAGACGCGCAGCGCGGCTTGCGATGCGGTCTGCGCGAAATTGCAGGCGGGCGCCGGCTTGTTGTAGACGGCCATGATCTCGGCCTCGCCGCCGGGGAACAACTGGATGTCGTCAGGCGCGGCTTGCCGCCTGCAAGCCGCGAATAGGCCGGCCTCGCCTTCGAGGATCGTCTCCGAAGCGAGGGCGCCAGTCGAAGCCAGCGCGATCGCCCGCAACGCATTGGATGCAGCGAAGCCCGGATGAAAATACATTTCCGAGCCGCCGCCATGCGGCCATTCGTTCAGGCCGCTCGACGTGTTGGCGGCGATCGCCATCGCGCTGCTCGCGGCTTGCTCGGACAGGCCGAGTGCGAAGCTGCCGGCGAGCGCGGCGCCGAGCGGCGCCACTATGCCGGTCGGCCGGTATAGGCGGGCGAGGTCGGAGTTGAATAAGGCACGGCCGATCCGTGCGCCGGTCTCGTAGCCGATGACGGCAGCGGTCAGGAACGTGGTGCCGTGCAAGGCCGCTTGTTCGGACAGCGCCAGCAGGGCCGGCCAGATCACGACGCCATGGTGCGCGATGCTGGCCGCATGCATGTCTTCACGCACCAGTCCGTGGCCCATCACGGCATTGGCGAAGGCCGCGTCCGCTGCGGATGCGAGCTGCGACGTTCCGATGATGGTTGCGCCGGTTTCAGCCGGATGAGCCGCGGCGATGGCCTGCCGGCTCCAGGGATGTCCGCCGGCCTCGAAGGCGCAGGAGAGGAAATCGATCAGGCAGAGTTTTGCTTTCGCGACGACGTCCGGACCGAAATCCGAAAGCTCGACGGCGAGCGCCGACTGCGCCATGCGCCGCGCCAGCGGTTCGGTCTCCGATCCGGTCGCGCCTGATGCCATCGCCCGCGCCACTCCGTAAACCAACGGTCAGCCGCGCATCTGTACGCCGGCCCATTCCTCCACGACCTTGGCGATCGACGTGAAATCGGATGCAGCACCGAACTTGGCCTGGGTGATCGCCAGCATCTGCCGCACCGACGCACCGCACACCATCGGCACGCCCATCGCTTCGGCCTCGTCGATGCAGAGCCGCACGTCCTTGTAGGAAAGGCCGGTGGCGAATCCGAAATCGAACGTGCCGGGCAATACCGCACGCGGAAACTTGTCTTCAGATGCGCTGTTGCGGCCGCTGCTGGCATTGATGATGTCGATCAGGACTTTTGCGTTGACGCCTCCCTTGACGCCCATCGCTACCGCTTCCGACGTAATGACCAGCGCCGCAGCTGCCATCAGATTGTTGGCGAGCTTGGCCGTCTGCGCCACGCCCGGCTGGTCACCGGTATAAAACAGCTTGCCGAAATTCTTCAGGATCGGCTGCACCGTGTCATAGATCGCTTGCGGGCATGACACCATCACGGCGAGCGTGCCGTTCACGGCGCCGTTGATGCCGCCGCTGACGGGAGCATCGACCAGTGTCATGCCCTTGGTCTTCAGGCCTTCCGCCACCAGCTTGGCCGCGCCCGGGCCGGTGGTTGACAGGTCCACCACGATACGCGCCTTGTTGCCGCTGTTGATGCCGTCGGCACCGAGCGCAACAGCCTTGACGATGTCAGGCGTCGGCAGGCTGGCGAGCACGATCTCCGCGAGGGAAGCGACATCGGCGGGCGATTTGGCCTGTTGCGCACCGCGCTTGAGCAGCGGCTGCATCGCCTCGCTCTGGGTATCGTAGATGACGAGCGAATAGCCGGCGTCCATCAACCGCCCCGCCATAGGTCCGCCCATGCGGCCCGTGCCGATTACGCCGAGCGTCTCTCCCGCCATCGTCTGCTCCCTGTCGCGCGCGTCTCGGAGGCGAGCGCGCTGTTATTGTTGAAGTGCCGTCGGGCGCGGTTCCGCGCCCGGTTTCCATATCTGTTCAGATTGTCAGTCAATCTGTCAAGCTGAACATTTTGAGGTCGACAGTTGGCCGCAGGTCGGCTTAAGGTCCGAGAAAACGAGGAAAGCGTTTAAGGTGCCGCAAAGCGAAGTTTCGAGTGTCAGCCGCTCGCTGGCTGATCTGGTTGCCGCCACCTCATGGGCGGATGTCACCGCGCAACAGCACGAGGCCAAGCGCTCTTTGCTCAATTTTTTCGCCACCGCCCTGGGCTCGGCCCATGATCCGGCGGTCAGCGTCGCCTTGCGAACACTGTTGCCGTTCAGCGCCGCCGCGACCTCAGCCATTATCGGTCGCACCGAGCGGCTCGACGCGATGGGAGCAGCGTTCGTCAACGCCATTTCGGCCAACCTGCTCGATTTCGACGACACCCATCCGGAAACGATCATCCATCCGGCGGCGCCGGTCGCGGCGCCCGTGCTCGCGCTGGCGGAAGCGCGCAAGTTTCGGGGGCGCGACGTCCTGACGGCGTTCATCCTCGGGGTGGAAGTCGAATGCCGCATCGGCAACGCGGTCTCGCCGCGCCATTATGCGCGGGGCTGGCACATCACCTCGACTTGCGGGATTTTCGGCGCGGCGGCGGCCTGCGCCAAACTGCTCGGCTTGTCAGCGGAAGGCATTGCCGATGCGATCGGCATTGCAGCGAGCCAATCGGCCGGCAATGTCGAGAACCTTCCGACCGCTGCCAAGAATGTGAGCGTCGGCAACGCGGCACGAAACGGCCTGTTCGCCGCACTGCTTGCCCAGCAGGGATATGAAGCCGCACCGCGGGCGATCGAGGGGCCGCTCGGCTGGGCACGCGCCATGGGCGATGATCCCGATCTTGAACGCTTGCTCGGCGGGCTTGGCCGGACCTGGGAGATTTCGAAAAACACCTACAAGCCATATCCTGCGGGCATCGTGTTGCATGCCGTCCTCGACGCCTGCTTCGGGCTGCGCGAAACGCTCGGAGAACAAATCGAGGCGATCGATTCGGTGAGCGTGCAGGGGTCTGCATTATTGCTTGCCCGAGGCGACCGGCCGGTCAGAAACGAGCGCGATGCGCGCGTCAGCATCCATCATTGCGTCGCCTGCGCCCTGCTGGTCGGCGCGGCCGGCGTTGCGGAATTCCAGCGCGACGCCGTCTTCAGGCCCGACATCGCAGGATTTCGCGAGAAGGTGCGGGCCGAACTCGACAGCGCCATGCCTGACGGTGCCGCGCGCGTCAGCATCCGGCTCGCATCGGGTCAGACCCTGACCAAAACCGTGATGTCGCCACGCGGCAGCCTTGCTGATCCGTTGGGAGATCGTGATATCGAAGCCAAACTGCGCGAAGGCTCGCGCACCGGCGGCAGCGACTGGGATGCGGAACGGATCATCGAAGCGGTCTGGCAGATCGACACCTGCGACGAGATCGGCACTCTGATGCAGGGCGCGCGCACGCCGGCGGCCAGGAATCATTCACCCGACAGAAATGCTCTACAAACCTGAAAGGACGATCCATGAGCAAAAGCGAACTGTTCGAAAAAGGTCTCAAGGTCCGCAAGGAAGTTCTCGGCGAGGACTACGTCAACAAGTCAATCGCGGGCGCCGACGAGTTCACCCGCACCATGGCCGAATGGTCAACCGAGTTTTGCTGGGGCGCGCTGTGGACCCGGCCCGGAATGGACAAGCGCACCCGCAGCATCGTCAACCTGGCAATGCTCGGCGCGCTGAACCGGCCGCATGAACTGAAGCTTCACGTCAAGGGCGCGCTGAAGAACGGGCTTACCAAGGACGAGATCAAGGAAATCCTGCTCCAGGTGGCGGTCTATTGCGGCGTGCCTGCCGGTATCGACGCCTTCCGCAACGCGCGCGAGGCGTTCAGCGAGGTCGAGGCGAAATGATCAACCATTCGATCATCAGGAGATCGCATGGCTGAGCAGGAGTACGAACTCTTCGCCATCCGCTATGCGACCCGCGATGCGCGGCGCAGCGATCATTTCATCGGCGGCGACCCACATGATGGACCGATGCCGATGGACTATTTCATGTGGGTGGCGAGGGGAGGAGGACGCACCTTTGCCATCGATACCGGGTTCAACGCGGAGGTGGCGGCGAAGCGAAAGCGGACGTTCCTGCGCTGCCCGGTGGAGACGCTCAAGGCGTTCGGCATCGATGCCAACGCGGTCGAGGATGTCATCCTCACGCACCTGCATTACGATCATGCAGGGAATTTCGACCGGTTCCCGAAAGCGCGCTTTCATCTGCAGGAGCGGGAGCTGGCCTATGCCACCGGCCGCTTCATGCGCTATCCGAGGCTGTCGCATTCGTTCGAGGTCGAGGACGTCTGCGGGATCGTGCGGCTCAACTACGCGCGCCGGGTCCTGTTCTATAATGGCGATGCCGAGCTCGCTCCCGGTCTTTCGATCCATGCGGCGGGAGGTCATTCTGCCGGACTTCAGTTCGTTCGCGTCAGGACGCGCCGTGGCTTTGTCGTGCTGGCCTCCGACGTCAGCCATTTCTACGAGAACATGGCGAGCGAGCGGCCGTTCACCACCGCTCTGCACATCGGTGAAATGCTGGAGGGTTTCGAAAAGTTGCTCGCGCTTGCACCGGATGAACGCCATATCGTTCCCGGGCACGACCCGCTGGTGATGGAGATTTATCCGGCGCCGACTCCCGAACTGGAAGGCATTGCGGTACGCCTCGATGTGCTGCCATCAGGGGACGCGCCCGCTCGAGCGGATTATCTGCCGGGGCATTAGCCCACGTCGAGGTGGGCTGACGTAGGTGGATGTGTTCCAGAGCGGCGTATGCGCGGTTCATTTTTCTGCCGCGGCCTTGAGGATCGGCATCAGCCGTGCGGATTCGCTTTTGACGAGATCGGCGAGCGCCTTTGGCCCGCGGCGGCTTTGCTCCACGCTTTCGGCGCCGAGATCAGCCAACCGCTTTTGTACGGCTTCCTCGTTCAGCCCTTTGTTGAGGGCGTCCGCAAGCTTGTCGACCACTGCTTGCGGCGTGCCGCTCGGTACGAACACTCCGTAGAACGGGGCAATATCGAATTGAGGCAAGCCTTGTTCGTGGGACGTTGGTACGTCCGGCAGCAGCGGGCTGCGCTTTTGGGCAGCGACCGCCAGCGCCTTGACGTTGCCTGCCTGCACCTGGCTTAACGTTCCGAGCACGGGATCGCATTCATAGTCGACTTGCCCCGCTAGCATGGCATTCAACACCGGGGCTGTGCCGGTAAATGGAATCATGGTTGGCTTGATGCCGATTGCCGAATGGAGCAGCAGACAGCCGATATAGGACACTGAGCCAAGCCCGGCGTGCCCGACATTGAGCTTGTCCGGATTGGATTTCGCGTAGGCGACAAACTCCTTGAGATTGTTGGCCGGAAAATCCTTCCGGACGACCAGCAGTTCGGGATATTCGGCAGTCAGTCCGATAGGCTCAAAATCCTTTTGTGGATCGTAGCCCAGATTTGGATAAAAGGCCGGTGCCAGCGCATTGGTGCCGAGATGGCCAGACAAAATCGTGTATCCGTTGGCCGGCGCGCGAGCCGCGCGAAGCGCACCCACTGTGCCACCGGCGCCCACGACATTCTCCACCACAAATTTCTGACCGAGATGACGGGAGAAAATGTCAACGACGATCCGTCCGGTGATGTCGGCCGGGCCGCCGGCGGCGAAAGGAACAATGACCGTAACCGTTCGCACAGGATAGTCCTGAGCCTGCGCGCTGCTTATTCCCGCCATAGCCACAAGCGCAGCTGCGATAAATTGCCTTGCCAATCTCGCCTCCCTGCCGTTGTTTTCGGCAACCATATGCTGGTTTCGGGAGTAGGCAAGGTGATTGGGCGTCTACATGGAGTATCGGGCGCTGATTCCTGATTGTACAAAGCCCGCTTGGCGTTTGCAGCTATCCCGAACCCGCAAACGTCAAACTGTCTCAGTATAGACGCCGCTGATCTGTGCGTCCGCCAGCATTGTGAACGATCTGTCAGGAGCGCATCGATGGCTCTTTGGCCGCGGTGAATCGCGCACGAACGGCGGCCTTTGGCCGACTACTGAGGCGCAACATGTCGGGCTAGGTTGCCTTCCGGTAAGAAACAGGGCTTCTATGATAGCGGGTGAGCGGCCCGCGAAACTGTTGAGGAGTCATAGCGCCCCCTTATTTGGTCCGCCTGCCTCATCCTTCAGAAATGTGCCAAATCCTCCATGGATGAGCCCCTTCCTTCTTGCTAATGGAGCGGAATGGCTCTATCGAGCTGCCTTTTTTGGTCGAAGTCGGGCGCGTTCTTGGCCAAGGCAACGGCCGTGGCGAGGCAGGCTATGGCGATAGCAATCCGCAGGCGTTCAGTGTCTCCCGACCGAGCTCGGCTCCACGCTAGTGTGGCGAATTGTGGGCCCGGATTTGGGTCGATCGCAACCTGGGGAAGCCAAGGCAGAGCCCGCGCCTTGAGGGGCGATCGAGGAAGACTGAGCATGCGGGCCTGCCGACTACGGGATGAACTATCTACGAGAGGAGGCGGTGCAACGTGCCGGGCCAAGCGGTTGCAATAGTAATTCACGATGGGGTCCAAGCACTGGATGTGGCCGGGCCCCAGGACGTGTTTACCGAAGCGAACTGTTACCTCGATGCCGCTGACCGATATGAGACCGTCCTTGTCGCCGCTGACCGCCATCCTGTGCGCGCCTCAAATGGAATGCGATTGCTGGGCGACGTGAGTGTCGATGACGCGAGTGGAGGCTTCGATGTCATCCTCGTCGCAGGCGGCCCGGCATTGCCCGAGACGGCGCCAGATCCGCGTTTGGTTGAATGGGTCCGAGCAGCGCCGTGGCACTCAAGCATTTATGGCTCGATCTGCACTGGAGCGTTCGTCCTCGGTTATGCTGGTCTACTCGATGAGCGGCGTGTCACGACCCATTGGCAGAATGCACAGACCCTAGCGGCGAAATTTCCCAAGGCGAGGGTCGAGCCGGATTTGATCTACGTCCGTGATGGGCGTCTCATCACTTCCGCGGGCGTGACGGCGGGGATCGATCTCGCCCTGGCATTGGTCGGGCAGCGGCATGGTGCGGAAGTTGCGCTCAAGGTCGCCAAACGACTAGTCGTGGTCGCGCAGCGTCAAGGCGGACAGTCGCAGTTCAGCCCATATCTAAGTGCGCCTGCCGATCCGGCCTCTCCGATTGCGCGAGTTCAGGACCACGTGATGGCCAACATTAGAGGCCGTCACACGCTCGGATCGCTCGCGGCAGCAGCCAGAATGAGCCCCAGGAATTTCGCACGGCATTTCGTCCAGGAAGCCGGGATCACGCCGCATGAATTCATCGAACGGGCCCGCGTCGATGCAGCGCGCATGATGCTGGAGGGAAGCGATCGTCCGTTGAAGTCGGTCGCGTACGACTGTGGCTTCGGCTCGGCGGACCGAATGCGGATCGTGTTTCACGCTCGTCTGGGCGTGACGCCGGCCCAGTATCGCGCGAGTTTCCGAAGGGCGGAATCAGTCTAGAATCAGGGCGAGCCCGGCTGCGCGGCACACCTTCTACAACGCGGCCGATGCACGCAAACATTATCCAAGCACCTCCGCTTACGAATGCTTCTTGAGCGGCTGCAAGCTCCAGTTGGCACGAAACGACGTGCCTCTGTCCAGATACGCAGGATCGTCTTCATTGCACAGGGCCGTGGCCCAGAGCGAGATACGCGGGAGGCTTCGCGTCCATGAAGCGCTTTGGAGAAACGATCCGTGCGTCCGCCCTTACCCCCGTTCACCCAAGCAACTGCGATCGAGAAGGTCCGGCTCGCTGAAGATGCCTGGAACGGACGCGATCCGGAAAAGGTTGCGCTCGCATACACACCCGACAGCCAATGGCGCAACCGCGCCGAGTTCATCAACGGCCGCACCAAAATCGAAGCGCTTCTGGTCCGCAAATGGTCGCGCGAGCTCGACTATCGGCTGGTGAAGGAGCTGTGGACCTTCGCGGAAAATCGCATCGCCGTACGCTTTGCCTACAAGTCTCATGATGACAGCGGAACCTGGTTTCGCGCCTACGGCAATGAGAACTGGGAATTTGACGCAGATGGGCTGATGCGCCGTCGCATCGCCAGCATCAATGAACACCCCAACAAGGAAAACGACCGAAGGCTTCTGTGGCCCCTTGGCCGCAGGCCCGACGATTATCGGGGGCTCTCCGAGCTCGGCTTCTGATCAAGAACACGTCAACCCACCGATTCACAACAAAAGGAAGCAAATCGATGAGCGACACTCGACCTCCTATGACACACGCGACCGGCGCGCCCGTGGCGGATAATCTGAACATCATGACTGCGGGCCCGCGCGGACCGGCACTACTCCAGGATATCTGGCTGATCGAGAAGATGGCTCACTTCGATCGCGAAGTGATCCCGGAGCGCCGCATGCACGCCAAGGGCTGGGGCGCCTACGGCACCTTTACGGTGACACGCGACATCACCCGCTACACCAAGGCGAAGATCTTCTCTGCGATCGGCAAGCAGACGCCGATGTTTGCACGTTTCTCGACGGTCGCCGGCGAGCGTGGAGCCGCCGACGCGGAGCGTGACATTCGTGGGTTTGCTCTGAAGTTCTATACCGAGGAAGGCAACTGGGACCTCGTCGGCAATAACACTCCGGTGTTCTTCTTCCGGGATCCGCTGCGTTTTCCGGACCTCAACCACGCGATCAAGCGCGATCCGCGCACCGGTCTGCGCTCGGCTGACAGCAACTGGGACTTCTGGTCGCTGCTCCCCGAGGCGCTGCACCAGGTGACGATCGTCATGTCCGAGCGGGGCATCCCGAAGAGCTTCCGCCATATGCATGGCTTCGGGAGCCACACCTTCTCGATGATAAACGCCGCCAATGAGCGGGTCTGGGTCAAGTTTCACTTCCGAACACAGCAGGGCATCGAAAATCTGAGCGACCAGGAAGCGGCCGCGCTAGTCGCGAACGATCGCGAGACGCATGGCCGTGACCTGCTCGAAGCCATCGAGCGTGGCGATTTCCCGCGCTGGACGCTGTTCATTCAGGTGATGACCGATGAGCAGGCCAAGTCCCACAAGCACAATCCCTTCGATCTCACCAAGGTGTGGCCGAAGGCAGACTACCCGCTGATCGAGGTCGGAGTGATGGAACTGAACCGCTATCCCGACAATTATTTTGCCGAGGTCGAGCAAGCTTCGTTCTCACCGGCACACATCGTTCCCGGCATCGGCTTCTCGCCCGACAAGATGCTGCAGGCACGCCTGTTCTCCTATGGCGACGCGGCGCGCTACCGGCTGGGGGTCAACCACCACCTCATTCCCGTCAACGCGCCAAAGTGCCCGTTCCATAGCTATCATCGCGACGGCGCAATGCGCATGGACGGCAATCTTGGGGACACACCGAGTTACTGGCCCAACAGCAAGGGGGCGTGGATCGATCGCGACCCGCAGCTCGCCGAGCCGGCGCTCGAGTGGTCGGGCGCAGCGGCGCGTTGGGATCACCGCATCGACGACGACCACTATGAGCAGCCCGGCAACCTCTTCCGCAAGATGACGCCGGCGCAGCAGCAGCTTCTCTTCGAAAACACCGCTCGCGCAATGGGCGACGCACGCCACGAAGTGAAGCAGCGCCACATCGCGAACTGTGCCAAGGCCGATCCCGCTTACGGCGCCGGTGTCGCGAAGGCGCTAGGACTGACCTTCACAGCGGAGGCTGCCGAGTAATCGGCAGCACCAACAACTCCACCATAAACCGCAAGGCCTTCGCGTGACCGCTTCCGCCACGCCGAAGGCTTGCCTGTCACGGAGACAAAATTTCCATGTCACAGATCATTGCCGGCATTCGTGTGCCTGACAGCAATATCGCGCGCGCAGCTACTCAGCTCGTTCGCGACACAGAGGACGACCTGCTCTACAACCATAGCCGCCGCGTGTTCTTCTGGGGAGCGCTGACCGGCGAGCGGCGCGGTCTGAAGTACGATCCGGAGCTCCTATACCTGGGCGCCATGTTTCACGACATGGGGCTGACGGAGCGCTATTCGAGCCCCGATCTGCGCTTCGAGGTCGACGGCGCCAACGCAGCGCGCGATTTCATGAAGAGCTACGGCGTGCCTGAGCGCGACGTCGAGGACGTCTGGACAGCCATCGCGCTTCACACCACGCCCGGCATTCCCGAGCACATGCGGCCGACGATCGCACTGGTGACGGCGGGAGTGGAGATGGACGTGCTCGGCATCGCCTATCATGACTTCACGCGGGAGCAGCGGCAGCAGGTCTGTGACCATCATCCACGCGAGGCGAATTTCAAGGAAGGCATCATCGACCATTTCGCCAGCGGCATCATCAAGAAGCCGGAGACGACCTTCGGCAACGTCAAGGCGGATGTGCTGGCGCTAAGGGATCCGGAGCATTTCGTGCGCGGCAATTTCTGCTCGATCATCCTAGGCTCGGCCTGGCCGAGCTAGGCCTGGGATTGGCTCGGCTGCCGCGGCCGCGCTCGCCTTGCCTGAACAGCCGGCACTATCCTTCCGGGGCAGCTCGACAAGATGTCCGGACGACTTTTCGCCATTGACATTATGGATCGAATGCTCCACAAATATGGAGCGATCGATCCATATTCTGGAAGTTCTATGGCAAGGCCGAGGGAATTTGACGAAGCGAAAGTGCTGGAGGCGGCGGGAGCGGTTTTCTGGGCCAAAGGCTTTGAAGCCACGAGCACACGTGATCTCACCGAATGTACCGGTCTGACACATAGCAGCATCTACGCGGCGTTCGGTGATAAGCGCGGAATTTTTATGCGGGCCCTGCAGCACTATCTAGATAGCATCCTGCTGGAACGGATCGTCCGTCTCGAAACCACGAGATCTCCTGGGCAGGCAATAGTCGGCTTCTTCGAGGAGATCGTTGATCGATCATTGGCTGATGCACAGCACCGTGGCTGCATGCTGGTCAACGCCTCCCTCGAGGTGACGGAAGATAATGCTGAGCTTCAGAGCTACGTGGCTACGGAAACATCGAAGATCGAGCAGTTCTTCTTCCGTTGCGTCGTTGCCGGGCAGGAGAAGGGAGAGATTGACTCGGAGTTGAACGCCGAGAACCATGCGCGCCATTTGCTGTCGGTACTGCTTGGTCTGCGGGTTCTCGCCCGCATTCGCCCTGACAAGGATCTGCTGGTTGGTCTCGTCGGACCGGCGTTGGCCGCGCTCGGGCTTACGTGGCGCGCAAGAGGTCGGGGGCGCTCATGATTGACTACTACTACTGGCCTACGCCGAATGGTCACAAAGTAACGATGTTCCTGGAAGAGGC
The DNA here is from genome assembly GCF_020329435.1 of Bradyrhizobium hereditatis. GTDB lineage: Bacteria > Pseudomonadota > Alphaproteobacteria > Rhizobiales > Xanthobacteraceae > Bradyrhizobium > Bradyrhizobium hereditatis. The sequence goes on from NZ_JAGKJK010000019.1 coordinate 75,021, forward strand.
TGGTCTTGATTATCGAATTTGTCGACATCAGCGCAGGCGATCAGTTCAAGCCGGAGTTTCTGGCGATCTCGCCAAACAATCGGATGCCGGCGATGATCGACATGGCGCCTGCTGATGGTGGCGAGGCGATCAGTGTTTTCGAATCAGGCGCAATCCTCATCTACCTCGCGGAAAAGACCGGTCACTTTCTGCCTAAGGATGTCCGTGCGCGCAAAATGGTCCTGGAATGGTTGTTCTGGCAGGTTGGCGGCCTGGGGCCGATGGCCGGGCAAAACCATCATTTCGGTCTGTACGCGCTAGAAAAGATTCCCTATGCGATCTCCCGCTATGTAGACGAAACAAACCGCCTCTATGCCGTGCTCAATCGTCAATTGGCGAACAATCCGTTCGTGGCGGGAGCGGACTACTCTATTGCGGATATGGCTGCCTATCCATGGATCGTGCCCTGGAAGCGCCAGCAGCAAAATCTCGATGACTTCCGCCATCTGCGTCGCTGGTTCGACGCGGTCGCCGCGCGCCCGGGCACCGTCCGCGCGTATGCGAAGGGCGAGCCTTACAGCAGCCGGCCAACGGTGACTCAGGCCGGAAAATCAATCCTGTTCGGTCAGACAGCAAAGGTCGTTACCGGCTAGCAGTTTCCGGTCAACATCCCAGCAAGCGCACGAGGTAGTTTTTGGATGACTGCCGCGAGCCTGCTCGGCTGTTTCAAATTTTCAGGACACACAGAGGCTTGCAAGGACCATGTTGAACAGACGCACGTTTGTCTTCGGAGCGCCGATCGCACTTGCTGGATGCGTGACTCAGGAGGGACCAAAGTTTGGAACGTCTGAAAATTGGCAGGGTTCGCATTACGCATCAATGTATGGTGCGATTGCTACAGAGCCATTTCCTATTGAGGCGGTGGACCTAACCAGGGTAGAGCCGAAATTCTACCGCCGCGAGGTCGCTTATACTACGAGCGAACAACCGGGAACGATCGTTGTCGATCCACATCAACGCTACGCCTATCTGGTCATGAAGGGTGGACGTGCGATACGCTACGGCGTCGGCGTTGGCAAACAGGAAGCTTTCAACTTTCAGGGCTCAGCCATCATCGCGCGCAAGGCTGAGTGGCCGCGCTGGGTGCCGACACCGGAGATGATCAAGCGGGAGCCCAAACGCTACGGACCATATGCTGGAGGAGTGAACGGCGGTTCTGGAAATCCGCTAGGGGCGCGCGCGCTTTACCTCTATGCGGACGGGCGGGACACCTATTACCGGCTGCACGGTACGGTCGAGCCTTGGACGATCGGCACTATGGTCTCATCTGGCTGCGTGCGTTTTATGAACCAGGACATTATTGATCTCTATGGGCGGGTCCCAATTGGGACGAGGGTCGTCGTGCTTCCCGTGCGCGGTGCCAGCACAGCATAGCAAGCTGTCTAGCGGTTGATTGCATTCGCTGTAATTGGTTCCATGTAATTCTGATCCCAATTCTAAGAATGCTCAGGAGCGGAGAGTACCGGGGGATGTCACCACTAGACGACGTTTCGATTGTCGAAAACTTTCTGGCGAGAGGTGTGGCAACAGCCACTTGCGCGGGAAGCGACTTGCCAACATTCTCTGGAGAGATAATCAGGGTGATTACGGCAACGGTGTTCGGCCTAGCTGACTAGTCTTCCAACCGTGCCGCTGTCACTGCATGGTTCGATAAACAGCCGGACACCCATCTGCTCGTTACGATCGAGGCTGATTTCGGATGGTGAGCGGACAAGAAACGGGAGGCGTCACTCCTGACCGCGCAGCACAGCAGCTACCCAGTCGATGAATACGCGCACGCATGGACGGGTGGCATCCATCTTCTTCTCTATCGGAACGCGAACATATCGCCGAGTTGTCAAATACGAGAACGCGCCGACCGGCCCCTCTATTTTGATGAGAGCGAACCGCGCGTAGCCTATGTGACGCGCGGACAGCAAGCTTGCTTTACCGGCCTTCTCTACGTGACTAGAATGTACTTATTAGCTCAAATCGAAACATTGTCAGCACACCCTAACGCACACGCCTGCGACACACTTCTCGCCGCATACGCCAACGGCGTTTCCAACAGCCTTGCAGCACACTCTTCGGGAGGCTCAGGGAAACGTTCTAAGACCGCGGTCTCGTGGAAGTCGTCGCGACCATCGTTGTGTACAACATGGTTTCATGCTTTCTCGTCGCGCTCAATGTCTCGCATGGCAAGGCGCCGCCGCTGCGACTACGTAGGACACGGACCTGCGGGCTGCCGGCCGGCCTCACCTCGTCGCTCTGATCGCAGCTCGGTTTGTGCTCCTATGGCTTCGTTATCGAAGTCGCCGGCCAGCGCCTTTTGCAGCGTGCCGAAGTCCAAGCTGTCACGTCATCTGAATAGCACTTGCACGGTGCCCTCCAGACGACAAGAGCCGTTGAGAAAGCTGTTTGGTACCGAAAATTAGCGCCTCGATTGCGTGATTCGAGCGAGCGCGGCTCGGCTTGACCAACTCCTGTAGGATGAGACCGTCGATTCCAGCCAGAATAAATCGCGCGAGGGTCGTATATCCCTGAGGCGATAGTTCCGGCTTTCCTGACTTGCTTGCGAGTTGGTCTCGGTAGAGGCGCAGATATGCCTCGTACTGTTGGTCAGCCAACCACTGGGCTCCTTCTCGCAGCGCATAAAGCGTCAGCTCGTATTGGACAATTTGTCGCATGCGCGACTGCGTGATCGAGCGCCAACTGCCAACCTATTGAAATTCCTGGAGGGCTTTTCGACCCTTTTTTTCAAATGAGCGTTGAAATCGTTGAGTAATCAAACTGATTTTGATTCCGCCATTCGAATGTCGGATCCGTCGCGGCCGAAATACGACTTAAAGCGCTGAGTTCGCTGGGAACAAAGCTCCGCCGGACGCAAATCCTTGGCGCGCGTTTGGAAGCTGCAGCGTACGGTCACCGTGGCTGCCCCACTCCAACCGCAGGCTCTCCAGCGTATGCACATTTAGGCCGCATCTCGAATTCTGTCCTGTTCCTCACCTGAGGCACTTGGCTTCAGTTGAAATCGGCTGGTCGCAACTCGGCTTGCCCCGCGGCCGAGCCAGCCTCGCAGCGCGGCATCTTCAGTGAGAGACTTGCCGAGAGCGGAAAACACGGCGGAGCGATAGTTTGCTGCTGGCCGCGAAGGTGATCCTCAAGCAATTGGTGCCGAGTAACCTAGCCGGCGTTTACGCCTGGAATTGAATGGTTCATCAGGAGCTTCGCGTCGAATTCCGAGACCCCAGCAGCCGTTGCAATGGTTCGAAACGTTTGACGAAGATCGTTACCCTACTTGGAGAGAGTTTCTCGATTCTCCTTTGTTTCGGCTAGATGCCCTGACTCGCTGTCGCCGGGAAAGACCCATTTCTGCGACTGCAATGGGTACATTTGCCTGCCGAAGCGGATTGCCCGAATGAGACACAGAATCATTTCGCGGGAGAGCGGGATGTCGAAAGCTCGCTTCCTGCCGCCCTTCGGCTTTTCGATGTGCAGCGTTCGGCGGCGAAAATCGATGTGACTGGGCCTTACGTGCTGTAACGCAGTAGTCCGCGAACCAGAGAGAAGCGTGAGCAAATGGAATTCACGACGGACCGGGTTCTCAAGGACAGCCAACTCTCTGAACCATTCCCTCAAGTCGCTGATGCCCATGCCGGTATCCCGGCGCTTTTCCTCATTCCAGTCGACAGCGTCTGCCGGATTGTCGCGCGGCAGCGATCTATTGGTCTTACGAGCATGATTGTAGATTGCACGCAGCGTTCGCATGCTGCCATTCGCGATATAGGGACCGTTCTCCTTAGTAAGATCGTCGTGCTTCTTCGCAACGCGGGAGGGATCCATCCCGAGTTCATATAATGGAGTATCAAGCCACTCGGAAAAGAGACGTTCTACATGGTCGCGATAGCCACTTATTGTTTTCTCACTGCGCCCCTTTCGGACCAGGTGGGCTTCTAGATATCGCTGCCATGCCTGCCTAAGGGTAATAGCCGCAACTGCTGTATTCGTTTCGTTCCCGACCTGACCAGAGCTAGCATCTCCCTCTTGCTTTGCCGCCTTCGGGTGCTGCCCCTTGCTGATCTGGGCCAAATATTCCTTCGCAATCGCGCGCGCTGCTCGGGTCGTCAACTCGCGCGTGTTGCCGATCAATATTCTGATGGACGACGCCCGTTTTCCTCCCTGTCGAAGATCACCTTGGATGGTGAAGGTTCTTTTCCTCTTTCCAACAACGACGAAGAAGCCCTTCAACTCGGTGTCACGAGCCAGATACCAGCCTTCATTTGGGCTAGGTAACTGAGCGATGGTTTTGTCGGTGAGGGGAATGCGAATGTCGTTCATAGGAGGCAGCAGTGTACTAAAACGGTTTTCAAACGGTTTTGGCGAACCGGGATGTTTGGATGTTTGGGTTCGACGCACTGCGAAGCTATGCGACAAACCCCTATAAACAAAGGACTTCTCAAGCATCGTCGTAGCACGTCGCGTATTCAGAAATTGTAGCGGAGCGCCGGTTTTGAACTCTTAATCAGCGGGTCCCAGGTTCGAGCCCTGGTGCGCCCACCATCGCGAAATCAAGCACTTATGGCAGGTTGTTACAGTCCCGTTCCGACAACCTGAGTCAGCGGCTGTTACGAGAATTGTTTGCCCTCATTCGCTTGAAGCGATGCATCCTCGATGCGTTCGCGGAAGCGCTTGGCGGCTGATTGGGTACGCGAACAATGACAATAACATCGGGGAGTCGAGTCGCCCTAGATGCCGACACATCGCCTCCGTCCGACATCCCTGATGATCGCATTCACGCCATCGTTGATTCCACATTACGATGCAACGGAAACCTGGTCACCATGCGCCACGACGCAATGGGGCAGTCGATCGTTTGAGAGTCCGCCATTGGAGATGACGTTGGGTGATGAGGTAGCGCGGGTGGGATCGAGGCCGCGTAGCTGATCCTAGGTCGACCAAGCTGCGCGGCGCGTATCGGAGTTTTCATGACTTTCAGGAGCCATTGGGCAGCCGGCCGTGATACGGGGTATCGCGGCAGTGACCCCACGGCCCGCGCCAGTAACCCGGAGGGCAGCCATTCCAGCGGTAAGCGTTACGATATGGCCCATAATAGCCGTCCGGGTATGGTCCGTACCCAAGCCGGTGGCAAGCGCCGCCCGGTCCACGATACTTGCCGGGCCCGCATCCGTCGGCTGCTGCCGCAGGCTGCGTCAACATAAGCGATGAGCCCAATGCCAATACAGCGAGCCCGCCGAGCAGGAAAGTCGATTTGAGCATTTTAATCTCCTTTGGTTTCGTCCGACATCCAGATTGCATCGGCCTGGATGACATCGCCGAAGCGAGCGGGATCGGACGGCCGCCAAATATGCTCGTGGTCTGAGGAGCACAAATAGGACTTCAATATGCAGCTATCGGTGAGGGATATAGCAGGCCGAAATCGGTTCGGCGCAAGCCATGTGGCAGAGCGCGCTTCTCTTATCAAGGCGCGCACTGCTTTCCTGAGCAGGATTCATCGCAGATACCCACCGATAGCCTGTAGCGATAGCCAGATAGCAAGTCCGCATTTGTCTTTCGCTTGTCGATGTCGTTCCTGCGTTGCGCATCCGCTATCAAGCGACCCAGCCAAGGAGGGTAAGATAGTCGGCGGCGCTGGAGAGCAACTCTATTTGAGACCCCCATAGGTTGTGATACTCATTCGCCTTGTCGGCGCGAAGCCGACGCAGCCCGGACCAGAGGAAGTCAATCGACAGCGATGGTCTAGTTCTGGGCGATCGTCGCGGAAAACGCGCCTGAGGACGGATGCAATACCGCCACCTCTATTATTTCGTGAGGATTGTTGAAGCCGGCAGCTTTTCACAGGCGGCGCGGACTATTCATGTAGCGCAGCCTGCTCTCAGCCAGCAGATATCCGAATTGGAGGCCTCGCTGGGCGTTCCGCTTCTGCAAAGAAGCGCGCGTGGTATCAAGCCGACGGCCGCCGGACAGCGGTTCTACGAGGAAGCGTCATCGATCCTGCGGAGGTATGAAAATCTCCCCGGTCTCGTTCGGTCAAGCGCAGGTGAGGTCCAGGGGCTGGTGAGCTTGGGGATGCCGGCGTCGCTTTCCACCACCCTGGTCGGACCATTCATCGAAGTAACCAGGGCCGCTCATCCGAAAATCACATTGAAATTCATTGACGGCAACAGCGCGCTCCTGCGGGAGGAGATCGAGAAGCGAGGCCTGGATCTGGCTTTGGTGTTCGAGGATGAGTTTTTTCCGGTGGTCCACCGACAGCCGCTGTTTCGGCAAAACCACTATCTCATCAGTGGCAAACGTTCGCCCCCCATTATCGGGCCGAGTGTCTCCCTTGAGGAAGTTTCAAAAATTCCGCTGGTGCTTCCCGGACACTTGAGTGCGCGTCGGATCGCGATCAACCGAACCTTTGCCGAAGCGGGCCTCTCGCTGAACGTGGCTGCGGAGGCAGTAACGGTGGCGAGCGAGCTCTCTGCTGTTCGGTCCGGAGCTGCCAGCACGATTATGAACCTCGGCGACATGTCCGGCTTCTCGCTCGACGATTTCGCCGAACCTGTATTGATCGAGCCAACGTTCTATTTAACCTGTTGTCTCATCTGGTCAAACGAATTTGCGCTCACGCTTGCTGCTGAGGCCGTGAAGAAATTGCTGATCGAGTTCTTGAAAGAGCATATCGAGAAGACAAAGCGGCCAGGCGCCCTGTGGCTGGATTGATTTTGTCTCAGTGGCTTGGCAGTCGCGTCTCTTGAAGCAAATACCGATTGAATATGCGGGCATAGCCGCGCCGATAGCGACGCCGCGTTCGTTCGAAGGACGATGGTGGAGCAAATGCCGTGATCACGTCGCCGAAAGACTAACAGCTTCGTGAAGCAGACGCTTTGGCGCTTCGCCGCGCATATCGGGACTTCTCGTCCGCGCGGCGCGAGCGAAACGAACTTTATAACCACCTGATTTTCTTGTGAAAAGACAATCGACGCGGTGCGTTAGAAGGCGTGCGACAGGGCTCGCGAAGCCAACCCATAGTCCGCGCCGATACCCTCATATTGAAGCTGTATTTGATTACGCCCGTTGCCTGCATCATTTGTCCAGCCCGTTCACGGGCAGGCCAAGTCGGGTTGCCCTCGTTGTTTTAAGGGCAGTGCGATGCCAAACCTCATCTACCGTGTTGTCTCGACCTGCGGCGCGCTCGGATATGGCTATCCGCGCGAGTCGTTGCAGGCCGCTTTGAGGGGACGCGTCGATGCCATCATCTGCGATGGCGGCTCGATGGATGCAGGGCCTTATTATCTCGGCACCGGAGGCCACTATTTCGAGCGAGAGGCGATAAAGCCCGATTACCTGCACATGGTCCAGGCCGGCAAGAAGATTGGCTGTCCGGTCATTCTCGGTAGCAGCGGCATGGCTGGCGGCAATCGCAATCTCGATCGCATGATCGAGATCGCGCGCGAGGTCTTCGAGGAACTCGCCATCCATGATGCAAAGGTCGCGGTCATCCGCTCTGAACTCGATCCCGAGATCGTTATCCGTCAGTACCGCAAGGGCGCGCTGCGCCCGACCGGGTTGGGCCCTAGTTCAGCGAACAGACGCTGCGCAAGAGCGTGCTTGTCGGCCAGATGGGCGTTCATCCGCTGATCACGGCGCTCAAGAGCGGTGCAAGGTTCATCATCGCCGGCCGTGCTTGCGACAGCGCGCTATTTGCCGCCGACATGATTCGCCGCGGCGTTCCCCCCGGTCTTGCCTACCACGCCGGCCATATCCTGGAATCCGGGGCACTGGCCTGCGATCCCGGTTCGCCTTCGGATTGCCTTGTGGGCGAAATCTATGATGACGGCACCGCGATATTTGTCCCGCCAAACCCCGCGCGGCGCTGCACGGCGCATTCGCTTGCCGCCCATTCGCTCTACCAGCAGAGCCACCCGCAGTTGCAGTTTTACCCTGAAGGCGTGCTTGCGACCGAGCAGACGCAATACTTCTCTCGCGACAGCCGCAGCGCCGGCATCCGCAACAGTCGCTTCATCCGGGCAGGAAAGCCATGGCCCTGGAGCGTCAAGCTCGAAGCATCGGTGCGGCTCGGCGCACGTAAGGTGTCGCTGATCTATATCGATCCGGCCGATCTTTCGAAAATCCCGGCGGGTGCTCTGGTATATGGCCGCAACGGTGTGCAGGTCGCGCCGGTCGTCGCCCCGCAGCGCGAGGTCGGGATCATCGTTGAGGCCGCCGCCGGCACAGCGGAAGCGGCGAACCAGCTCGCGAAGCTCATCGCTCACCGCTTGGCTCATCACGGGTTTCCCGGCCGCAAGGCGGCAGCGGGTAACATTGCCTATCCACTGTCGCCGGAGTTCGTCAGTTTCAGGCGTGAGGACGGGTTGTTTGGGGCGCTCGTGCCTGGTGGCACGCGGGATCCTGCCTTCATCGAGAACTACTCGAAGATCAAGGCTGCCGTGATCAAATCGATTTCGCAGGAAATATCGACGCTGGTCGATGCTGATTTCTCTATCACCGAAGCGGATGGCTCCAACCCGGCGGTTCTGCTGCGAACTGTTGATCGCGATCGGGCGAGGCTCGCCAACCGGCACCAGCAGGAAATCGATGGCATAATCCAGGTGGCTGTTCCGAAAGCCGGATCGAGGCTGAACCTCGATGCGCCAGATGCCTATGCCTGGTCACTCTATCACCTTGTTGAAGACGAGGAGGTGATCAGGAACCAGACGTTCCCCATCACCTACTACCGGGCCAATGGCCCGGACTGGATCGAGGAGGGCAGCGATCGCCCCCGCTATTTCGATATTGGCGAGGTGGGCTATCGCGGCGATCTCGATGAGCGGACGCTCTCACTGATCGCTGATCATCCACCTTGCGAGGAGGCGATCGGTTCGCATCGCCTGCGCGACATAGCTGCTGTGATCAGGAGCAAGGATGCCGGCGTCAACCGCATCACTTTTGATGTCATTTTCACGTCCGGAGAGAACTACGAAGCTGCTCTGTATTCCAACGCCTTCAGCAAGGACAGTATCGCAAAAATCCTGAGCATTACGCCCGATCGCGTGATCGGCACGTTCTTTGTTGATGCCTGCAACGCCATCAAGATCTCCATTGACCGTCCAAACATCTCGGCGTCGCTGGACGAACGGGATGTGTTCGGTACCCAACAACAAGCCGCGCTCGAGTGCATGGACGTTCCGATCTACGCGGCGGCGCTTGCGCAGGTATCGTCGCTCTAAGTCCCATATACCAATCTGTAAGAATTACCGAAATGCACGAGCACGCCATGTCAAACCGAATAGCCATCAGAACCCGGAGCGAAGCACTCGCTTCCCACATCCTGCCGGTGTCGGGAACCATGATCGGCGTCGGCGTGACGTTGATCGGATTGGTCAAACTGGCAGAAGCGAAATACGGACCATCGCATGTCGATGAGTACGCTGCGATTGCGGCAGTCACTTTTCTTTTAAGCGCGCTGACTTCCTACCTGTCCATTCGCTGTTCGAACCAGATCAAGTTGAGCGTTCGAATCGAGCAGTGTGCCGACTTGATCTTTCTTTGCGGTCTGGTCGGCATCACCCTCGTTGCAACTTTGTTTGCATATGAGGTGATCTGAGGCGGCACCAAGGCCTGCCCGACAGCCGCGCCGATAGCCGCACGACCGACGGCCTGCGGGCCGACTGGGAATCATCCACTCACCGGCAGCAATGCCATTACCAATGGGGCTCCATATGATCATCGCATTCAAAGCCATGACGGGCGTTTCGCGCCTGAGGCGCTATATCGGCGCACTTCTGTGTATCGCCGCATCAGCATGTTCAATTGGCGAGGCCAGCGCCCAAACGCCATTCTATGACGCATCGGCGCGGGAGATCGCCGGCCCGCCAGGCACACTGATCCGCTCTGAGCCGATGGAGTTTGCCCCGGCAGGCGCGCAAGCCTATCGGGTCCTTTATCGTTCGATCGGCATGCATGGCGAGCCGATCGCCGTGTCCGGCGTGATCGTCGTTCCGCCGGGACCTGTGCCCAAGGGCGGCCGGCCCATCGTGGCCTGGGCGCACCCGACCACCGGTGTCGTGCCGCATTGCGCGCCGTCGCTGGCGATTTTCGTCTTTCAGCAGATGGCGGGCTTGCGCCAATTGATCGAGCAGGGCGCCGTGGTCGCTGCCACCGATTACCCGGGCTTGGGAACACCGGGTCCCCATCCCTATCTGGTTGGCGACAGCGAGGCGCGCGCGGTTATCGACTCCGTGCGCGTGGCGCGCAATATGCCGGGTGCCGGCGGAGGCAACAGTTTTGCCGTGTGGGGCCATTCTCAGGGCGGTCAAGCCTCGCTCTATACCGGCTTGATCGCCAAGACCTACGCGCCGGAGCTTAACTTAGCCGGAGTTGCCGCGGCTGCGCCCGCGACTTCGCTGGTGACGCTGATGGGCGACGACTTCAAGACCTCCGGCGGCAAGAACCTGACCGCCATGACCTTGTGGTCCTGGTCGCGCGTCTACGGTGCGCCCATCGAGAAGGTCGTGCTGCCGGAAGCCATGCCGACGGTCGATCGCCTGGCTGACGAATGCATCGAATCGATCTTCGATATCCTGGCGCGACGCCGCACCGAGAAGCCGCTGGAGCAGCATTTCCTGTCAGTGCCGAACATCGCCGTCACCGAGCCGTGGCGCTCGCTGGCGATGCGCAATACGCCGAGTCCGTTGTCGTCAGGAATTCCGTTGTTCCTCTCGCAGGGCACGACCGACGATATCGTCCGTCCCGATGTAACGCGCGCCTACATGGAGCGGCAATGCAGGGCCGGCAGCAAGGTGACCATGATGTGGGTGCAGGGCGTTGGGCACGGTTTCGTCGCCCGCGACAGCGCCGACGCGGCGGTGACCTGGATGATGGATCGCTTCGCTGGCAAGCCGGCTCCCAGCGATTGCGGCAAGGCTGCGCAAGCCTCAGCTCAATAGGTAAACCATGTCACGCCTGGTCATCGATCTGCTTCGACCCTATCGCGGCTGGCTGGCGATCGTGTTCATCGCCATGCTGGTCGAGATCGCCATGAGCCTTGCCGCACCTTGGCCGTTGAAGCTCGTCATCGATGATGCGCTGGGTAACCACCATTTGCCGCGATGGCTTGATTGGGCGCATGAGTATGCCGGGTTCGGCAAGCATACGCTCGGAGTTGCGCTGTTTGCAGGCGTAGCAACGCTCGTGATCGCGGCAGTCGGCGCGATCGCAAGCTATGTCGACAATTACTATACGACAAGCATCGGCCAATGGGTCGCGAACGATCTGCGCCTTCGCATCTACGAGCACCTGCACCGGCTTTCGCTACGCTACTATGATCACGCCAACATCGGCGCACTGGTCTCGACCATCACCAGCGACGTCGGCACGATCCAGGATTTCGCTTCGTCATCTACGCTCGATATCATTGTCGATCTCCTCACCATCCTGTTCATGGTGGGGCTGATGTTCTGGCTCGACTGGGACTTCACCCTCATCGCGGTCGCGTTTGCCCCGGTCCTCCTGCTGTTTGTCTTTCATTTCAAGAAGGCGGTGAAGGAAGCCACGCGGGCGGTGCGAAAGCGGCAAAGTGACGTGCTCTCGATTGTGCAGCGCGGGTTGGAGGCTATGCGGGTGACCAAGGCGTTCGGACGACACGATCTCGAACTCGCGCATCTGGAAGCAGCCAGCCGGGCCACCGTCGCCGCAGCGTTGCGGGCGCGAAAGACCAAATCGCTGATGTCGCCTGTCGTGAGCATCGTGGTCGCGTTCTGCACCGCAATCGTGCTCTGGGACGGGACCTCGCTGATTGTCGCGGGCACCATGACCGCGGGCGCGCTGACGGTTTACCTCGCCTACCTGAAGAATTTCTTCAAGCCGGTGAAGGATCTTGCCGGCATGACGAGCACCATCGCGCAGACCGCGGTGGCACTGGAGCGCATCCAGACAATTCTTTCTGCCGATGAGGTGATCATGGAGCGTGCCGGTGCGATCGACCCCGGTCCTGTCCAAGGAGCCGTCACCTTCGATCGCGTCACCTTCGGCTACGACCAGAATGCCCCGGTGCTGCACGAGGTATCGTTTGAGATCGAGCCGGGGCAGACCGTCGGCATCGTCGGCCCAACCGGCTCGGGCAAATCGACTGTGCTCAGCCTGCTGCCGCGCTTCTACGATCCGGTCCTTGGCCGCGTGCTGATCGATGGCATCGATATTGCTGACTACAAGATCTCGGCGCTCCGGGCCCAGATCGGCTTTGTGTTGCAGGATGCCGTGCTCTTCCACGGCACGATCCGGGAAAACATCGCTTATGGCCGGCCCGAGGCGACGGAGCAGGAGATTGTCGCGGCCGCCCGGATCGCGAATGCCGATGAGTTCATCAGCCGCATGCCACTCGGTTACGACACGATCGTCGGCGAGCACGGCAGCACGCTTTCGGGCGGCCAGCGCCAGCGGGTTGCGATCGCGCGCGCGGTCATCCGTAACAGCCCGATCCTGGTGCTGGACGAACCGACGGCTGCGCTTGATGCGGAATCCGAGCACCTTGTGGTCGAGGCGCTGCGGCGTCTGATGAGGGGTCGCACGGTGATAATGATCGCGCATCGTCTCGGCACGCTCGTCGAAGCCGACAAGATCATCGTGCTCAAAGACGGCGTCGTGGCGGAGGAGGGGTCTCATGCCGAGCTGATCGCCCGTGACGGCGTGTTCGCCGACTTGCATCGTATCCAGCAGGGAACGGGTATGGCCCGCGTGCCAGACGCCGCATGAATGGGGAATCAACGCCATGTCACACCGATTGATCATCCTGCCCGACGATACCTGCGATGCCATCATCGATCCCATCAACAGAGCGCGGCATACACTGAACGTCCGGATGTTTCTGTTCACCGACCGATCGCTGCTCAACGCAGTGATCTCTGCCCGGCGTCGCGGCGTCCACGTTCGCGTGATGCTCAATCCGGCAAGGCGCGACGGCACCAGCGACAACCAGGTCGCACGGGAAACCCTGCTTGCGGCTGGCGTCAGCGTGCGTGATAGCAGCTCCGCATTTGCGGTTACCCATCAAAAGTCGATGGTGATCGACGACGAGGTCGGATTCATCGAGTCGCTCAATTGGGAAACGCGCGATTTTACCCAGACCCGTGATTACGCGGTCGAAACCACCAATAAGTCGGAGATCGCCGAGATGGTGCGGTGCTTCGATTCGGATTGGCATGAGCAGCCCTTCCTGCCGGCACGCGGCTCCAATCTGATCTGGTGCCCCAACAATGGTCGTCAGCGCATTGCGGATTTCATCGACGGCGCGAAGCAAACACTATGGCTGCAGAATGAACGTTTTCAGGATATCGTGATCATCGAACGCCTGGTCCGCGCGGCCAAGCGCGGGGTACGCGTTCGCATCATGTCGCGCGCCCTGCACAAGCTCAAAAGGAAGAAACTGTTCGAGGGTGTCAGCGGGCTGCGCATCGTGCACGATGTCGGAGCCAAGGTCCGAATGCTCAAGGATCTGAAGCTGCATGGCAAGATCATGATCGCCGATAGCCAGCGCGCCATTGTCGGATCGATCAATCTCAGTCCTGGGAGCTTCGATGACAGGCGCGAACTTGCGATCGAAACTTGTTCCGAACAAGTAGTGAAGCGACTGGTCCAAACCGCTGAGCACGACTGGAAACGTTCGCGCAAGCTGCCTCTATCCGACGCGGCCGTTCTGGCGGATCTGGAGGGGCACGGCGTCAAGGACATCGGCCGGCTGGCGTTGGCGTGTCAAAAAGGTGCGGACGAGCAGCATGCTTGATGTGGCCGAACTCAGCTCTTGGCGATCCATTCGGCGCCTGGCATATCCGTCTGGCGCACGCGGCGCTCGATAAAGTCGACGAGAAAGTCGCACACCGCCTCGCCTGCGATGGTAAGCGGAAAATCAGCGGAATAGACGATTGAACAAGTAAGATAGATCGCTGGTTCGATCAGGGCTGGTCTTGCAAAAGCATCAGGCCCGAAGTTAGACAGGTCGCCCACGGGCAGGATCGTGCAACCGACCTCGTTTCGAGCCGCCCACATTTCGCTAACAAGGGAGTCGGCTTCCAAAACGATATTCGGCTTAAGTTTCGCTTCAGCGAATACTCGCTCGATCAAGACACGGCGACCGTTGGTGGCGCCTGGCAGCACAAGCGGCAGTTCGGCAACCCGCTCGAGAGAGATGAAATTGTCCCGATCTGCGACCGGCTTGCACGAGACGAGAAAAAGCTTCTGTCTGAAAAGCGGCTTGCGCGTCAGCGCGGTGGTGAATGCGTCTTCATAAAGTATCGCAATATCAACGGACGTCGACGCGATTTTGCTTTCGAGGGTGAGGCTATCGCCATCAGACAGCCGGATGATCACCTTCGGGAAAGCTGCGCGGCCTTCTTCCAAAAAGCCCACCAGCCGTGGAGCCAGTGAGGATACAAACCCCAGGTTGACCGTTCCTTCCGGCTCTCCGGTGCTCGAACGAACGATCCCCGGCAGCCGGTCAAGCTGATGCAGGATCGCCGACGCTTCCTTGTAAAGCATTTGTCCCGATGCAGTCGGCCGTATACCTCTCGCGCCGCGTTGGAGAAGCGTGACGCCTAGCCGCTCCTCCAGGTCGGCAATCTGCTGGCTCAAGGCAGGCTGTGCAACGTGGACGATCGTTGCCGCGCGAGAAAAGCTGCCGGCTTCAACAATTTTGACGAAGTATCGGAGCTGGCGGAATTGCATATTGTCCTTATCCCGGCCCTCCAGGACATCTTCCATCGTGCCGCCGCTTTGGGCAAGCCGGGACGCGCCTGACGTAGCCGAGAAAGGCAGGGTGCGTGACGAACAAAACACATTGATGTGAACTGAAGCAGGTATACCAGGGGGGGCGCATGATAGTCGGCCATTTGCGCGTATTTCCTGCCGGGAGGCCTGTCGCAAACGCAGCCATAGGGCGCGGCGATACCTGCATATTGAAGCGGTATTTGTTTTCGATCCTCGTCTGCCGCATTTGTCTCTCGCGTTCGTGGCCAAGGTAACACGATCGCCCGAAGCCCCAGTTTCAAACATCGAGAACCGGCCGACTGTCGTGGCATCGCGACCCGATGTCGCGTGTCCATTGAAAGGAACCTAGCCATGAAGACCATGAGGACGAATTTCGCTCGCGGCGTGTCCATCCTTGCTTCGCTCAAGCCGAAGTATGCCGCCATTGCGACCGCAAGCATGCTCGGCGTTGTCCTGAGCGTTTCCGATGCCAGCGCCTTCACCTGTGTGAGGGGCGTCTATCGCGCTGCTTGTGCAAGCCCGTACGGCGCGGTTGGCATCGGGCCCAACGGGGCGGTGGCCGTCGGACGATATGGCAACGTCTATGCCTATCGCCGCGGCTCCGGATGCTTCTGGCGTAACGGCCAGCGCATCTGTCTCTGAACGAGTAGCCATTCGCACCGAAATTGCTGGCCGCGTACGCACCAGTTGCGCCGCGGCCAAAGGAGAACAGAGATGACCAACAAGATTGCAGTGAGAATGCGCCGGCTCGCTTCGTGTGCCGTGCCACTCGTGCTCGTTTCGAGCTTCGCAACCGCGCCCGCTCGCGCGCAAGACACGACCGCCCCGGCTCAGATCCAGAGCCACGCGCAGACTCAAGCGTCATTTTCCGAAGCGCAGATCGAGCAGCTCGTCGCACCAATTGCGCTCTATCCGGATCCGCTGCTGATGCAGATCCTCATGGCATCGACCTACCCGTTGGAGGTGATCGAGGCGGCGCGCTGGTCGCACGACAATTCCGGCGTCAAGGGGACGGCGCTTCAGGATGCGATGCAATCGCAATCGTGGGACCCGAGCGTCAAGGCCCTTACCGCCGTGCCGCAGACACTCGAAATGATGAACGACAAGCTCGACTGGACGCAGCAGCTCGGCGATGCGTTTCTCGCGCAGCAGCAGGACGTGCTCGATGCCGTGCAAAAGCTTCGTGCCGAAGCGCAAGCGGCCGGAAATTTGCAATCAACGCCGCAGCAGGTGGTCACGACAGCGCCGACGCCGACTGACGTCGTCGCCTCCGGCGCGCCGCGGCCGATCGTGATCGAGCCCGTCAATCCCAATGTCTATTACTTTCCGGTCTACAATCCGGCGGTGGTGTATGGCGGGTGGGACTATCCGGCTTATCCGCCCTTCTATTGGTCGCCCCCCGGGTTCGTCGCAAGCAACGTCGTGTCGTTTACGGCAGGCATTGCAGTCGGCGCGGCGATCTGGGGCGGCTGCGACTGGTGGAATCACAACGTGATCATCAACGTCAACCGCTATAACATCTTCAATCACGCCAACATCGACATTACCGACAATACCTGGATTCACAATCCGGCGCATCGTCATGATGTTCCTTATCCCAACGCCAGCGTAGCGCAGCGTTTCGGCCGCGCCAACGAGGCGGCCGCTCGCGATGCTTTCCGCAACCGCGCTGATGCCCATCATGGCGACTTCTTCGGGAATCGTGCCAATCCCCAGCACGACGGTGTGCTCGGGAATCGCGCCGACATCCAGCGGCCGGACGCGTTTCGCCGGACAGAAGGTGATGCGGACGATGCCGCCAGGAGAAGTGCGCCGGCTCTCCCGGAGAGGCCTGAAGGCGAGTTCAGACAGAACGGCGACGAGCGGCGGGCAGATCGTGCGATGCCGGAGCGTCGAGATCTCGAGCCGCCACGGGACGAGGCCAGGTGGGAAGCCATGCGCTCGCGCGCGCAGGTCTTCCGGCCCTGGGGGACGCGCCATGTCTGGCGATGAGTTTCACCCCCGTGGTGGTGAAAAGCACCGCCGCTGAACAAGCCAGTATCGATCGACCAAGCTGATCTCTTCAAAGGATTGAGGTAACGTGTCATGATTTTACATTCGACAACATGTATTGAGAAACGCCGCGTTGCCTTCGGGCGATCGGCGCGCGCAGGTCTCGCGGCGCTGGCGCTTATAGGTCTCTGCTCGTCCGCATTCGCGGCGGACAAGCCGCCCTTGGCTCCCGATACGGTCTCACCGTTCACCACGGATTCGCGGATTTCGGCCACAATCGAGTTCAGCTTGCGGGCGCTGGCGTCCGACATCGAGGAAGACATTCCGCGACGGCTCGCGTCGATCGACGAGCGCGTGAGCTGCGTGCATCGTCGGGTGCTCTTTTTCCAGATCAACGCCAATTGCGACATCTACGGCTTTGTGGAGCGATCGGGGGCGGTCTCGGTCTACGGGCGGGGTGACCGCGTCTATGGTTCGGTGCCGATCTATGGTGCGCTCGAAGGGCAAGGTGCCAATCGCTTCACCGCGCGCATCCACGGCGAGACTGAAGCCAGCGCCACGATCGAAGCCGAAGCGCGTCCGCAATTGACACGCGACTGGTCGCTCGACCTGAACTTCAGCGACGGTTTTCGCTGGAGCGAGCCTCCCGTTCTGCATGTCCTCGGCCGGGAGATTCCGCTCGCGAACTATGCCGAGCCGCGAATTCGAAGCCAGCTCGCCCATGTCCGAGAGCGAGCGCTTGCCGCGGCTCGGCGGCTCGATCTGCACGACAAGGCCGCGAGGGCCTGGCGGGATGCTTTCGAGCCTGTCGAGCTTTCGGACAATCCGCAAGTCTGGCTGCAGCTGACGCCGCAAAAAGCGGCGTTTGCTGGCGTCCGTGCCGATTCCAGAGTGCTGCGCGGCTCGCTCGAGCTTTCCGGCTCTGCCGAAACCTTCGTCGGGCAACAGCCGCCCGCAGTGACCGCCACCGCGCTGCCGCCGCTCGGCCACGACGTCAGTGAGCCCGGTACCTTCGAGGTCATTCTTCCGGTACGGATCGGTTATGACGTGCTCAAGGACAAGATCACCCAGGCCGTCACCGCAGTGGCACCCGTAGCGGGAATGTCCATCCAGGACGTCGAGGTCTATCCGTCATCGGGCAAGCTGGTCGTCGGTCTGCGCGTCGCCAAGGCGACCAACACGGATGCGAATGCCGGTCAATGGACATATCTCACCGCCGCGCTACAGGTGGATGCCGACGGTCATGCCGTCCGTCTCTCTGACCTTGCCGCGGCAACGAGTGACGAGGGCATCGCGGCCGTGATCGATCCCCTCATAGCGCAGTTGCGCGACAAGATGAGCGTCGACTATGAGATTGCCTATGAGAACCTACTCAACGCCGCGAACGCAAAGCTCACCCGGCCGTTGAAAGATGGTTTCCGGATGGAGGGACAGCTCTCGTCGGCCAAGCTCGAGAAGGTGTACTTGCCCGCTGATGGCATTGTCATCGCGCTTCGCGCGAGTGGCGAGCTGAAGATCCTGTATGGAATGTGAACCTATGCAACGGGACATGCGGTGTTCGCCTCTAGGCGAACACCGCTTCGATTGCGCCAATCAAGCTCCGGTTCTCCGACAACATTCAATGGAGGGCTTCGGCGACCCACCTGGAGCGGTTTCTGTTTCGGTTTGCTCAACGCGAAGGATCCGGTGCGGCGACATCGTGCTTTGGCCCGACGCAACAACATTGGACTCTCGGCGATCGGCCTCGATCACCTCGCTGGTGAGGCCGGATGAGTTGCGTTGCCGACGATCGGAAGTTTATCGATGGCTACCTGCCATCATTGTTCGAGCGGTGAGGTTAAAATGCCATTCCTGCAGAGACAGAGTGTCACGTTTCATTTTGAGAGGACGGAAGGTCGCGGGCAGCCGGTCGTGCTGATCCATGGCTGGTGCTGTGATCGCACTTTTCTTTCACCGCAAGCAGACTATTTTTCCAAGCTCGGTCACCAGATCATTTCTCCCGATCTGCGTGGACATGGCTTGAGCGACAAGCCGCGGCAGCCCTATCCCATCAAGGTGTTCGCCGATGACGTCGCCTGGATGTGCGGCGAGCTGAACTTGTCGAAGCCGATTCTGGTGGGGCACAGCATGGGTGGAATCGTCGCCTTCGATATCGCGGCGCGCTATCCGAATCTGCCGGCCGCTATCGTGATGCTGGACTCGGCCATCGTCTTGCCAGCTGCTGCGCGGCAGAACATCCCACTGTTTATCGAAAAGCTCCAGCGTTCAGACTACGTGAACACCTTGCGCCACTTCATCGAGTCCGTCTTGTTCTTGCCAAGCGACGACCGCGTCCGCAAGGCTGGCATCCTGGATCTCATGTCCGGTGCGCCGCAGCATGTGATGACCGCAGCCTATCAGGGACTGGCCGACTACGACGCGGTTGAAGCGCGGGGTCGCATCACGGTCCCATCTCTCTATATCGCCGCGAATGAACCCTCTCCGAGATCGGACATGCCGCGTCTGAAAGACATCATTCCGCAGCTCAACGCCGGGCAGACCGTCGGATCTGGCCATTTCTGCCAGCTCGAGGTCCCAGAACAGATCAATGCGATGATCGGGCGCTTCGTGAGGCTCGCGCTGGTCCCAAATCTCTGAGGTCCAACGGTGTGGCTCGCGAAGAGTTCGGCGGATTACATCGGGGACAAAAATAAGCGAGAAGCCGCACTGGGGCACCCGCAAGATCCGCGAGCTGCTGGTGCGCCGGCTCGATGGCGACGTCAGGGTTCCCGCGCCAAAAGCAGCATTCACGCGGTGCTCGACTGCCACGGCCTGGTCAAGCGCAGCGGCGGGCCGCGCCACCGCGCACGGCACGCTGCTGTCGCAGGGGACGCTTCCCAATGATCTGTGGTGCGCCGACTTCAAGGGCGAGTTCAAGCTCGGGAATGGCGGGTACTGTTACCCGCTGACCGTCAGCGATCTTGACTGGACTCAACGCGCGAAGACTCTGCCATTACTGCCTTCGAGCGGCTGTTCCGCGAACGCGGTCTGCCGCTTGCCATCCGATCCGACAATGGCGTGCCGTTGTCCCAATGCCTTGTTCAACCTCTCAAAGCTGTTGGTGTAGTGGCTTCGGCTTGGCATTGCGATCGAACGTATCAAGCTGGGCTATCCGCAACAGAACGGCCGTCATGAGTGCATGCATCTCACGCTCAAAAAGGAGACGTTGTCATCTTGCGGTCGCCCTTGCCTGCATCGCAAGAAAATCAGTATCTCCGTCGTGCTGACCGCGGCCCTTACGAGCCTGCGCCTATCCCGAACCCTATCCAACAAGAACGCTGCTCCTCTCGCGTGTCTCAAGGATACCGTGGGTAAGCAAACTTGCGCCCGCTCTCGTCCACGCCAGTTGTCGGGTGTCGCATTGATCACGAAGGTTCGCAGCTTGCTATCAAGATTCTCAAAACTGCGCCTTCATCTAACGAATTGCTGTCGTAATTGAGTCGCCGCGGTGCGCTTGAGTTACGCAATTTACAGCACGAGAGACAAGAAACAAACGTCAGGGTACCTTGCAAATCGGGATCGGCCGTGACGGGGGCGCCGGATGATCCCTCTTGTACTGAGCGAGGATCGGCTCGATTGTTTGTCGTGGCCAAAACTTCGGAGCGCCGATTTCTTTCAGGCAAGATGCGTTCCAATATGGTCCGGTGTGCGATGGTGAACGACCGATCGCTACCGCTTGCGCGACCGCGACAATGTCGGCTGCGCCAGGATAGATATATAGGGTCGTCGCATCGTCCTTCACCATCGCGAGAATTTGCCGGGCGTCCGATGTCGACCAGCTGGTGCAGCCATTACTGCGACCGCCAGCGTACTCCACCAGCGTTCCAAGCGGAACGTAACCGTCGTCGTTTGCGTAGGGGCTGCGCGGGTCTTTACGAAGGCACACTCCCCTCAATGAGACGGCCGCATGCCCGCCGATCTCGCGTTGCCTGGCATTTGCGGTCTCACCTTCGCCGTCAAACTGAACAAACGAACGTGTCAAAACCGCGGATCGCCTCGCTGAGACGCGGTAGTAGCCTTTGAAAGACGTTTTCATTTCGCTCGTTACATATGCTCCGCCGGCTGTCAGGTTGGTATCCATCGCGTTGCTGAAGTTCTTCGCACACCGTCTTCCGTTCGCGAAATCCGCGATGCCTTTCAAGTTGCGACCGCCGCCGTGACCCGCCGAAACTGCGCGAAACGATCGGTCTGATTCACATATAACGTAAAACCGGCGACCCAATTCGCCATCGTTCAAAGTGTTGGGACGCGTCGCGTCCATGGCGAAGTAGCAGGGATTTCGCACCGCTCCTTCGCTCACCTTTCGCAGGTAAAGCGCGCGTGCCCTCTGCAACACCGGTAGTGCGATCTTGCTCTCGCCTTCGCCGACATGCGCCTGGAGCCAAGCTGGAATGTCCGATGGTTGCTCAGCGGCAAATGTTCGCGCCGACGCCAACGTCGCGATGGCGGTGACAGAAAGGCAGAAGAGAAAGAGGTTACTCGGAAGGATAGATCTCGATGGCATCGGATCCAATTCTCCTATCGAAGTATCTTGCCGTTGCGATAGCGATAGACAGCGGTCGCGGAGGTTTGACTTTGATATGACCGTGATCGCCATGGTCTTCAAATGAAATGCCGCTGTCGATCGCTGTGACCAAATCCGCCTCTTTCTGCACCGCAAGTACCGTTCGTCCAGTCTTGCTGCGGTAGAGACGAGCCGGCGCTTTAGTGGCAAAGGTTTCGATCTTTTCCTGCTTGAGGAGATCGATGGCATTGACAATTGGTTCGGAATGATCGGAGACGAACAAGCGCCAAGCCGTCTTTTCGCTGGCCACGGCAGTGCAGTTGAGGGCAAACGTCGTGAAAAGGGCAACGACAGTGCCGGTTTGAACATTGGTCATCGGATCTTTCCTTCAGAACAGCGTTCGCACCCCGAACAAGGCGCGTTCGGTCAGGGAATGTCAGGCGCGATGGCCATCCGAATTGTCGAGACATTGTGCTTCATCATATCGACGTAGGTGGCGGCCGGCCCGTCGGATCGGGACAAAGCATCGGAGTAGAGCTCTCCACCAACCTTCGACCTTGTTTCCTCGGCAATACGCTGCACGAGACGGGGATCGGTGATGTTCTCCACGAAGACCGCGGCGACATTATCGCGCTTGATTTGTCGGATGAGACTGGCGATGCCGGACGCTGACGTCTCGGTGTCTGTTGAGACGCCTTCTGGCGCGAGGAATGTCAAACCGTATTCGTGAGCGAAGTAGCCGAATGCCTCATGCGCTGTGATGACAACGCGCTTGTGTGGCGGGATGGTTGCGATAGTCGCTCTGATCTCGTCATCGAGCGCGCTGAGAGTCGCATCATAGGCTTTGGCATTCGTCTCATAGGCGTTGCAGCCAGGCGGATCGATCGAGCAGAACGCGTCTGCGATATTCTTGACGTAGACCCGGGCATTCGGAACCGCTTGCCACGCATGGGGATCGTAGTCGCCGTGATGATGGTGATGGCCAGACTGCCCGTGGTTGCGCGCTTGCTCCGTGCTCTTGAGCGGCCGGATTCCTTTGGTAAGCTCGACAACAGGCGCCTTTGTTCGGCTCGCTTCGATAAGGCGTCTCAAGAAGCCTTCGAACTGAAGGCCGTTGACGAGCACGATATCGGCGGCGGCAATAGTTCGGACGTCTGCGGGCCTGGGTTCGTAAACATGAGGATCGCCGTTTGCCCCGACAAGCGACCTGAGATCGATACGGTCTCCGCCGACTTGGCGTGCAAAGTCACCAATAATCGAGAAGCTGGCGACCACATTGAGCTTCTTGGCCGACGCGGCGCCAGCAGCAAGCGGTGATAGCGAGATGACTCCCGCAAGCACGACCGTTCTTAACTTGGTGGGCATGAGCTGTCGTATTCTCGTTGTTCCAGTTGTTCGATGGGAGGTGGCGCCGGACGGTTCTTGGCGAGGTCAAGCGCCGCAGTTGCCACCGAACCCTGGGGCTTTCCGATGATCGTTGCATTCGAGCCGCAGTTGAACGAACCGGGACAAAAGTGAACGCATTGACCACGCAGCCCAGATTGCGAAGGTCGTAACGAGGCATCCTCGGAAAAAGGGGCGCGGATTGACCGAACGCGGTGCCTAGTCTCCCTGATGATCACGTCCATGCGATGCTCGCTCAGCCTGAATTGTTTGCAACCTGGTCGCGAAATGGGGCTGGGCGCAATCATCCTAGATCTCTGTGAAATCCAGGATCGTATGTTCTCCGGACCAGACCTTGTCTGCGTCGTAGATTCGCTCGCGGCGCTTGGACGTGAAGTCGATCCCAAAGATGACCTCGCCCATGGCCGTCTTTCCGCTACCGAGGAATCCGGACGGAACAGAGATGGGGAGCAGGGCGTCCTCCCCCGTTTGGGACTTGGTCATGAACGATCCTGGGTGTAATGTTGTAACAGCACGATACTTGTTATACTGTTACACCGTCAAGGTGAGATGGAATGCATCGCAATCCAGATCCGCGCGGAACTTGCGCGCACGAAGAGACGCATGGTCACCCCATCGATGGCGACGCAGTTGAGTCTCGCGCCCGCTCGTATGCACTATCGAAAGGGGTGCCGTTCACGCCGATGCGCCAAAGCGTGCTTGCCTTGCTTGCGGCGTCCGGCAAGCCGATGAGCGCCTACGAGATCGCAGAGAAAGTGAGCGATACGCGAAAGCTCAAAGCCGTGCAGGTCTACCGTGCGCTCGAATTCCTGCAGGAGGCAGGGTGCGTCCATCGGCTGGCGTCCCGCTCGGCCTATTTCGCCTGCGATCATCTGCACGGAGAAGGTGAAACGGTCGTCTTCATGGTTTGCGCGCAATGTGGCGCGGTTCAGGAGGCGGCCTCCGAACTGGTGGCGCGCGGCTTGCGGGGCGCAGCAAAAACAACCGGCTTCAGGCCCCGGCATCCGATGATCGAGGTGGAGGGCGAGTGCGCGGAATGCGCGGGTACGCCTGAACGCTAACCCCCATGGCTTGCGGCACGATCGGTCAATCTTGCGGGTAAGGCGTCAGGAGTTATTCGATCGATCCGCGGGACGAGCGCGCAAGCGCGAGGCCGCCAAGTACGGACGCGAGCGCCAGCATCAACATGGCCCGCCACCAGATGCTCCACCTGATTTCGCTTGCCGGCATCTCAACCCAATGCCACCGGGGCAATGATGACAGGTCACGCACGGTCATGGCGCGGCTCTCCAGGATTCTGGGAGAGAAATACTGCCGCCATCTTTTGTGAAAAGCCTCTGTCTGATCCTTGAAGGCGAGGAAACGGCGTGAATCGGTGCCGGCGATAGAGGTCAGCGCTTCGTTGATGAGCATCGCAGGCGATAACAAACTCAGCCTATCGACAAGTTTTTGCTGTTGCAGCAGTTGCTGATCAAAACGTTTCAAAAGCGGCTCGATCTGTTCGTCGACTTTTTGTTTGGCCAAAAAAAATCCACGCATGCGCGAAGGCACTTCGATACGTTCGTCTTTCACCAGTAGTGCTTCCGGATCGGAGGCATAGCGATAATCCGCACTGTAGAGATCCTCGTATTCGCGCAATGATTCGGCGGTTGCGACACGCGTGCGGCTGGCCAATTCGGTGCGGGAGGGGGCCGGGCTAACCAATCCCACGGCAAGGTTCATTGTCACCGGCAAGATGAGCACAAAAATCGTCCAGAGTGCCACCATGATCAACGCATTGGTCGAAGATGAGCGGCCAAAGGTGTTGACCAAGGCCGCGACCGCGAACCAGAACAAGCCATACGCCGCCACCAGCGCCGACCACGACAACATCAGGACCAGTTGCTCCGCGCTGCGGGCTTCGGGACGGATCAAAAGCAGGACCACGAGCGGCACGGGAATAACGATCGCGAGCAGCGCAAGCACGCGCACGACGACTTTCCCAATCATCAACGTCGCGACGGAAAGCGGTTGCGAACAAAGCATGCGCAAGGTGCCATGTTCGCGCTCTGCCGACAGTAGGTTATACCCGAGCGTCGTAACCAGCAGAGGCAATACGAATACGATAACGAAAGCGAGATCGAAGTGCCCGCTGAGCAGATTCCAGGGATTTTCGATTTCAGTGTCGTACATGAACTGAACTTTGCTCAAATAGGTGATGCGGTAATAATTGGGCATCATGTCCGACTGACCGATCGCCAGCGCCGCGAGCGGTGCGTTGGGCATTGTGGCGTAACGCCCGGACAAGGTGCCGGCCATGGCAGCGGGGTTCGCGGGATTGGCGAACGGTATCAGCGCGGTTTGACCGGCGAGAACGGATTGGAGCGTGCCGCTATTTGCCGTTTGGGTCTCCCGTTCGTGTTTGAGGACTTGAGCGACCATGCGCTCCCGGAGCGTTGCTTGCGCCAGTCCCACAAATAGTCCGTAACCCACCATGAGAGCCAGAACGCAACACACCAACAGCAGCGTGCGATCGCGGACAAGGATGCGGGCCTCGTGCAGTACGACCAGCGACAAGGTGGAGAGCGGACGAGGTTGCATTGTCTTCATTCGACTGCCTAGCGCATCAGCGGACGGGTGAGCGCATACTGCGCGAGCGCGACGGAGAGGCAAAACATCACGGCAAGCAACACAAGGCTCGCCCAATGATGCGCCAAGGCAAACGACACAGGCGGAAGTTGGTACTTGAATTGCGGCACGCTTGCCCACAGCTCGGGGCCAGCCTTGTGAAATGCGCATTACCCAAGCGATCGGCGTGTTCGATCAAGTCCTCGCTGACAATGTTCTGAATCTTCCGCCGTTGGGCTTCGGCCGCGGTCGAGAAGTCGCGATGTTGGGAAAAGTCCGTTCCCGCCAGGCCCATGGAGAAGCCGCGGAGTGCAACAACGGGGGCAACAACGCCGACCCACCCTTGCGCGCGCTGTTGACGCTCGAATGTGTCCCAAAGCCTACCGAAGTTTTCATCAAGTGCGCCGTAACCCGCCTCGTCATCAACTTTCAGCGCCGCGCCCCACTTGCTGAGCGGAACCGATGGATCCCACTGCGTTCGCGCACCGAAATGGGCAGACCAGGCCTTGCGGCCAGCATCCGCGATGTCGTGCGTGAGTTGAGCGTCAAAGTCGAGCCGGGACGGCGTGGGATAGAGCAAATTCGTCGCTTCGGAGGCGGTGCGCGGAGCAATCAGCGTTGCTGCGACCCAGAAGCCCAGGAGCAAGACCAGGGCAGCCCGCGATGAACGCGCGAGGGCTGATACCGCCAGGGTGAGAAACACGAAAAAGCCGAGATAGAGGCCGTATCCCGCCGCGAGCCACGTGATCCGATAGACCACGTCCACGCGCTCTCCAGCGGGTAGGCGAGCAACGATGAGTACTGCAAACGCAAGGCCGACTGGAGCAATCAGAATGCCAACGCAGCTCGCAAGTGCTGCCGCTTTGCCGAAAAGAAGGCTCCGCGCAGGCGCGCCCAGGCTGAGCAACTGGCGCAACGTTCCGCGTTCGCGCTCATCGCTCGCAGAGTTGAAGCCGATGACGATAATGAGCAGGGGAAGCAAAACCTGAAGAAGCCAGGCTGGCGACAATTCGCCGAACCGCTGCAAGCCGGTTGCATCCTGGGCCGGCCTGAACTTGACCTCGCTCTGGCGATGCGCCTGTAGCCAGACGGTCGAGCCAACAAACGGCCCAATGCCGGGATCGAAGACGGCAAGCGACGGTTCAGGCTTGAAGACGTGCATGCCCTGTTCCGCCGCATCGTGCGGGTGCCGATAGCCTTGGTGAAGCCAGGCGTTATAGTCGAGGGCCTGGCCTGCCGACCGTTCGCTATTCAGCTGAACCTGCCGATTCCATCCGGCCGCCAGAGCCACCAGCATGAGCATGACGACCAGCCCTCCGGCCCAGAGCAGACGCCCGTCGCGGGTCAGCTCGCGAAGATCTTTGGCGGCGATGATCGCGAACACGTCAACTCCTCATGTGCTTGAGGTACAGCGCTTCAAGATCGGCATGGCTGACCTCCTCGCTCCTGAGCTCTTCCACCAGCCGCCCTTGCTTCATGATGCCGATGCGGGTCCCGGTCTGCTTCGCGTGGAAGAGATCGTGCGTTGTCGTCAAGACGGTCACGCCGTCGTTGCTGGCCTTGACCAGAAGCTCTGAGAACTCGTTGGCCGCGGACGGGTCAAGTCCTGAGGTGGGCTCGTCGAGCAAGAGAGCTTTGGCATTCTTGGCCAGCGCGATGGCAATTCCCACCTTCTGACGCATGCCTTTCGAGTAGGTCGCGACCCTGTTATCGGCTGCTTGACGCGGGAGACCTGCCGCCTCGAGCAGTTCAAGCAACCGCTGCCGCGGCAAATGCTCTCCGATTGCGAGTGAAGAGAAGAATGCCAGGTTTTCCAGGCCAGAGAGCACGCCATAGAGCGTGACCTGTTCGGGGATATATGCAAGGAGCCGCTTCGTCTCCAGCGGCTGACGCACGACGTCGAGCTTGCCGATTTGCAGGCTGCCGGATGTCGGCTGGAGAAAATTCAGGAACAGATTGACCAGCGTCGTCTTGCCCGCGCCGTTCGCTCCCAAGAGGCAATAGATCTCGCCAGGCAGGACGCTGAGCGAGACGTTATCCAGAGCACGCTTGGCGCCAAACTGCTTCGTCACTTCAATCGCATCGAGCATGGATCTCGTGCACCTCCACTGGCTATGTCGTGCGGCACGCCAGCGATAGAGAGTAGTGAATTCGACTGTTCACGCTCTGCGGTCGCATGACGAAGCCTCGTTGGTTGCCTTGACGTATGTAACGTTATAACATTACATGGCCCTTGTGAAGCCTTGACGTGAGTACGAGGCGGTTCTCGGGGGCAAGCGTGCGTTACTGGTTGTGTTCGGTTTCTCTATCAACCCTTTTGATAGCGGCAGGCGTGCTGCCTTTTGGCTTGGCTGAAGCGCAAGCTCAGACGCCTTCGTCGTCACCCAACCAGCCGGCGAGCTCGTTGCCGCCTATAACGGTTGACGCGCCGCAGCGGCGACCAACGGCGAGAGTGCCGACGCTGTCGAATTCGCAGAGAGGCCGTGTCTCCCGGACAAACAGAAATCCGCGACCCTCAACCATCGCCGAGGCTTCATCGCAGTCGCAAGGGCAGCAGCAGACGCCGGCGACGCCGCTCAACACCAATGTCGTTGCGCTCAGTGCGAGCCGGCTGGGGCTGACCCCGCGGGAGATTCCCGCAACCGTCGAGGTCGTCGGAGCGGAAACAATCCGGGAGCGGGGCTACCACACCACGATCGACACGGTGAACGGCGCAACCGGCGTGACCGCCAGCGACGCGCCGAACGACGTGTCGTTCTCCATGCGCGGTTTCCAGGGCGACCAGGTCAACGTGACCTACAATGGCGTCAATATCGGCCCGACGGGCTTCACGGCGCTGACCATGGAGACGTTCAACCTCGATCGGGTCGAATTTCTCAAGGGGCCATCTTCACTGATGTCAGGGCAGGGCGCGGTCGGCGGCGCCATCAACTACGTTACCAAGGCACCTTACACCGGACCGATCAGGAATGAAGCGTTCGTCGGTTTCGACTCGTTCGGCAGTGTTCGCACCGGCGTTGGCTCAGGAGGAAGCACCAACATCCAGGGCCTCGACTACCGGTTCGACATCAGCCGATCGGTGCAGAACGGCTTCATTGATGACACCGACACAAAGAATCTGCACGTATCTGGACAACTGGATTATCGCCTCACGAACGCGTTCAAGGTTTTCGTCGCGACCGAATACAAGGACTACAATGCGCGGGTCTATGAAGGCACGCCGCTCGTCCCGGTCGCTTTTAGCGGTCCTTTCGCGACCACGGGCATCGTGTCCGGAACGAAAGTCTCCGATTATAACGGCACCAACCTCGGTGCCGTCACAATCGACAGCCGGAC
Source organism: Bradyrhizobium hereditatis (assembly GCF_020329435.1). Classification (GTDB taxonomy): domain Bacteria; phylum Pseudomonadota; class Alphaproteobacteria; order Rhizobiales; family Xanthobacteraceae; genus Bradyrhizobium; species Bradyrhizobium hereditatis. The sequence goes on from NZ_JAGKJK010000019.1 coordinate 103,684, forward strand.
GCTAACGACGAACTACAACGTGCTCGACAATCACAAGACCATCAAGGAGTCATGGATACGCGGGGGCTTCGAGTGGGATCTAACGAGCAACGTCACTCTGAGAAGTCAGGTCTATAACTACAATGCCAGCCGCGACTGGCACAACAATGAGGTCAGCGCCTTTAACAGCGCCACCAATCTGGTTGATCGTGAAAGGTTCTTTGTCCACCACAATCAAAACATGGTGGGCAACAACACGGACGTAACATGGAATACTGACGTTTTCGGCATGGAAAATCGCATGGTTGCGGCGCTTGAATCTTATCACCTCGATTTCACGAGGCCAGCAGCGGCGAACTTTCCATCCGATCAGGTGACGTTGCTCGATCCCATCCGCGGCTACTATGGACTGCTGACGACGCAGCGGCAGACGGCGACGATCGATAGCGTCGCGATCAACCTCGAAGACCGGTTGAAAATCACGCAGAACTTCGCGTTGATCGGCGGTCTGCGCTACAATCCCTTCCAGCTCGATCGGACGTCAACCGACGTCAACGGCGTGAGCGGGGCTGGTTTCCCATACACCACAAGCTGGCAGCTCGTGACGGGCCGTATCGGCTACACATGGGAAGCGATTCCGGGGATGACGTTCTACAGCCAATATGCGACGGCCAGCGACCTGGCGGCAGGAAGCATCTTCCTGCTGAACCCGACGCAGCAATTGACCCTGACTTCGGCTCGCAGCTACGAAACCGGCGTCAAGAACCTGCTGTGGAACGGCCGCGCTGAATGGACCTTCTCGGCCTTCGATATCGAACGCAGCAATGTGTACTCGGCACAGGCTGGTCGAACTCTCAATATTGCCGGTAAGGTCAAGTCGCAAGGTGTGGAATTTGCTGCGGCGGCGCGGCCGACCCCAGAACTCAAGCTCTGGGGCAACGTCGCGTATGTCCATACACGCTATGCCGACTACGAGTTCACCGGTGGATCGTTCTCCGGCAATACGCCGCCGAACATACCCGCGGTCGTGGTCAACGGAGGTGCTTCCTACCGGTTTGCTAACCCGGGTTGGCTTCCCGTCGAGTTGGGTGTTTCGGTGCGTCATGTCGGCGACCGATATAGCACCGATGCCAATACGGTTAAGCTTCTCGCCTATACGACGGCGGATGCCTTCGCCTTTATCGACATTCCGAAGTCACCGACATTCCCGACCTTCGACAGCACGCGCGTCACCTTCCGGGTGCGTAACTTCACCGATGCGAAGTACGCGGCATGGAGCTCTCCATTCTATCCAGATCAGATCCTCCTGGGGGCACCGCGGACCTATGAGGTCGCGGCGTCCTTCAAATTCTGATGGTAGTTCGCCCGTTGCGGGTCCTGGTCCTTATCCATCGCTGGCTGAGCGTCCCGCTGTGCCTGCTGTTCGCGATGTGGTTTGCATCTGGTATCGTGATGCACTTTGTGCCATTTCCAGCGCTCACCGAAGCTGAGCGCTTCGGAGGATTGTCGGTCTTCGACGTTTCCAAGGTGAGGCACAGTCCAGCCGAGGCTGTCGCGGCGAGCACGCTCAAAGGCGTCACGCGGGTGCGTCTGTGGCAGCGCACTGACGGTCCCGTGTACCTGGTGTCCACCGCCTCCGGCATGAAAGCCCTGCATGCTGACGATTTGCGCGCGGCCGATGTCCGCTCCGAGCAAGTGGCAGTCGCAATCGCGTCCGAGCATGCGCGCTTGCGCGGCTTGAATCCTGCTGCGGCGACTTTCGTGGAACTGGCGGAGTATGATCAATGGACGGTCCCGAACGGCCTCGACCGACACCGACCTCTCTATCGCATTGCTCTGAATGATGTTGCGGGAACCGAGCTGTACGTCTCGTCACGCACCGGCGAGATCGTGAGAGATACGACGCGCAGTGAACGCGCATGGAACTACGTTGGAAGCGTCGCGCATTGGATCTATCCGACCGCGCTGCGCAAAGACAGGATGGCCTGGAACGTCACAGTCTGGTGGTTGTCCCTTGCCGCCGTCATCGCGGCATTGTCGGGCCTCATGGTAGGCCTGTTTCGTCTCAGGCGCGTGCGAGACCGTGTCGTATCACCCTTCCGAAAGTGGCATGCTTGGCATCACCGGCTTGGATTGGCGTGCGCTGCGTTCCTGATGACGTGGATTGTTAGCGGATGGCTATCGATGGACCATGGCCGTCTTTTTTCCACCGGCGCGCTTACCAGATCGGAAGCGGACCGGATCGCCGGGACGCCGGCATGGGTCGAACTGACCGCGACAGTGCCCGCATCGCTTTCACCGGCTACCCGTGAAATCGAGTGGTTCGCTTTCGGCGGCCGCATCCATCAACGTAATCGGACGGGAGTTGACGCGCAGCATATTTCCGTCGTCGTGCCAGCGTCTACTGCACCTGCTTTCCCGTTCCTGCAAGCCGATCGGGTCAATGCCGTCATCTCGAATGCTGTCGGTAGCTGCTCGAGCACTTCGGCGGTCGCGCCAGATGACTACTACTTCCTTGCATCTGAAGTTGCGCCGGCTCCCGTATATCGGTCTATATGCGGGGACGTTTGGTACCAAATCGATGGTGCTAGCGGCGCCAACCTGGAAAAGCTGGATGCGCAGCGTCGAACCTATCGCTGGCTCTACCGCGCGCTGCATACTTTCGATTTTCCTGCCTTGATGGCGCGCCGCAGCCTGCGGAGCGCGATGATTGTTGTTCTATGCGCGTTTGGAGCAGTGTTCAGCATCACCGGAATCGTGATCGCCTGGCGGCGACTGAGACTTGAATTTCGCTGACCGCATTCGAATTGGCCCTCCTGCCCATGCGCTGCAAAGGCAGCGACCACAATCAATCGTGATGGGCGCCCGAGACCTGTTGCGTGGCCAAATGTAACGTTATAACATTACGTATTAGGGACTTTGGTTGCGTGGCAATGAAGATAAATCAACCGATTCCGGTGACGATCCTCACGGGCTTCCTGGGCTCGGGGAAATCCACGCTGCTCAATGAACTCTTGGCGAGCGAGGCCTTTGCGGACACCGCCGTCATCATCAACGAGTTTGGCGATATATCCATCGATCATGACCTTGTTCGCTTGAACAAGCGCGAGCTGATGGTGACAACGACAGGCTGTCTCTGCTGCACAGCTGCCAGCGACATCAGATCTTCCCTGTTCGAACTTTACGACGCTATGGAGAGCAAGGCTGTCCCGTCGTTCAAGCGCGTGATCGTGGAGACGACCGGCCTTGCCGATCCCGCTCCGATCATCAATCAGATCACACCGGGCGGCCTTCCGGCGGTCGGCTATCGGGACCATGTCGTGGCACGATGCTTTCGACTGTCCGGCGTCGTCTGCGCAATCGACGTGACCATGATCGAAGAGACAATGGAGCGGCACTTCGAATGCATGAAGCAGTTGGCGTTTGCGGACAGTGTCGTGCTGACCAAGACGGATCTTGGCGCGGAAGCTCCCGCGGCTCCCGGTCTCTCCGGCCTGCTGCCGAAGATCCGGCAGATCAACGCTGCCGCGGCCATCGTGGACCGTCACGGGAGCGACTTCGATTTCGCCGCGGTCTTTGCTCCGCGTCGCTACGTTCCCTCCGAACAGGGAGGCGATGTCGAGGGGTGGTTGGCCTTAGAGGTGGCGTTGGCCCAGCAAGGGCAAACCCAAAACGGCGCCGCAGGCGCGAGCCGCCATGCGGCGGCTGGCATCAAGAGTCTGGCACTGCTCGAAAGCCGGCCCGTATCGCCGCGAAATCTCGCCACATTCATTGAACTGCTCAAGGCCGTAGGCGGTCCGCAATTGCTGCGTCTGAAGGGGCTTGTTGGGCTGGAGGACGATCCGGAGCGGCCTCTTGTCGTGCACGGGGTTCAGCATGCGATTCAACAGTACCGGCTTCCGGCCTGGCCCTCGGACGATCGTCGCACGCGAATGGTCGTCATCACTCACGGCCTTGACGAAGCGGTCGTCAAGAATCTGTTCACGGCGATAACAGGCATTTCAGCGCGCGCAAAGGCGCAATTGGTGCTGACGGTCGCGGGTCTGAGCGTTCTCGGCTTTGCGCTTGTCGCAGGGCTAATGCTGCTGCTTCACGAGCGCCACTGCCCAGTTTGAACCCCCGCCTGTGATGCAGAACGCAACGAGACCTCAACGCTGAAAGGGCCAAGCATGAACAATGTGATTTCACAAACACCGGTCACCGTCCTCACCGGGTACCTGGGCGCAGGGAAGACGACTTTGCTGAACCGTATCCTGACCGAGACCCACGGTAAGCGTTATGCGGTGATTGTGAACGAGTTTGGCGAGGTCGGAATTGACAACGATCTGATCGTCAATGCGGACGAAGAAATATTCGAAATGAACAACGGGTGCATCTGCTGCACGGTGAGAGGTGATCTCATCAGGATTCTCGAAGGACTCATGAAGCGGCGCGGCAAGTTTGACGGGATCATCGTGGAGACCACCGGGCTTGCCGATCCGGCGCCCGTAGCGCAAACCTTTCTTGTAGATGACGACGTTCGTCGCAACACGAAACTTGATGCCATCGTCACGGTCATCGACGCAAAGCACCTCCTCGGAGAGATCGACCAGGCGCACGAAGCGCAAGAGCAGATCGCATTCGCCGACGTTGTCTTGCTCAACAAGACCGATCTGGTCTCGGAGGCGGACCTTAAGCTCGTCGAGGCAAGGATTCGTTCAATTAATCCTTATACGATGATCCATCGCACCGAACGTTGCGCGCTTGATCTCGAAAAAGTCCTGGATCGGAATGCGTTCGATCTCAACAGGGTTCTTGAGTTCGAGCCTAGCTTTCTCAGTGAAGCTCACGACCATGAGCACGACAGTCACGTAAAGAGCCTGTCATTGACGACGCAGGCACCTCTCATTCCTGAGAAATTTTTGCCCTGGATGCAGGAGACCGTTCGTCAGTTCGGGACCGATATTCTGCGGCTGAAGGGGATCATCCAGTTCCAGGACGATCCTGATCGCTTTGTTATTCAGGGAGTGCACATGTTGCTCGAAGGAGACCATCAACGCCCCTGGAAACCCGATGAGCCCAGAACAAGCCGTCTGGTCTTCATCGGGCGCGACTTGCCGGAGGACGTCTTGAAGGCAGGCTTTGAGCAGTGTCAGGGCTCAAGTTACTGATTGAAGGCACGGTGATGCGCCAAGCTGCAGCACGGCAGCGGAGTTTTTCCGTTGCCATGCTGAGGCTGACAGCCCTCGACAAATCCATTCGGACGCCAAAAGCATGTCAAAGATTGCCTTACCTATGGGGCGGCGGGTCCAAAGAACCGGCTATCCTCGGGCAGTTCAGGAATTAAAGCTGCAAACGCAGAAGCTGTTGGGCTTGTCGGATGACGTGACTGTCTCGGTTAGCGAGTTGACCTGTCGAGAGCCAGGATGTCCTGATGTGGAAACCCTCGTCGCGATCTTAAGAGACGGGGAAAAACCAATAATTGCAAGAATCCACAAATCGATTCCCGACGTCACTCTCGATGAACTGAAAGAAGCGTTTGATCTGGGGCTTCGTACCTAAGCGCGCTTTCACGGACATTTCACAGGCTCGGGCAATTGCTGCAGGGCGCATTGTTGATCCGGGAGGACCCGCTCGCATCGGGGCTCCGACCGATTTGAGCAACGAAGCACGTCGCTCGAAGCGCTTGGCTCTTGGGTTCGACGCACTGCGAAGCTATGCGACAAAGCCCTATAAACCAAGGACTTCTCAAGCATCGTCGTAGCACGTCGCGTATTCAGAAATTGTAGCGGAGCGCCGGTTTTGAACTCTTAATCAGCGGGTCCCAGGTTCGAGCCCTGGTGCGCCCAGCAAGCCTTTCAGGCACCTGCGACACTGCGTATCAGAATGGGCTATTCGGTTTGATGACCGTACGTCCAAAGATCCCGTCCACTGATCGATGGTGAAATCCAGAACAGCCTGGGGTTTAGCCGTCCGGTGCGCACACAGATCTAGGCATTGCCAAAATACCCCAACTCAGTGCGATCTGTTGATGCTCAGCGAGCGTGCGCTGGCGATATCTGAGCTTGATGGCGGCATGCGCTGGCCACGCTAAGGTTGCGGCGAAGAGCAGCGAAAAGAAATTCAGTGGTTGACCAACGCCTTCTCGCATCCAAAACTTCGGCAGAGATTTGCGAAGACGGTGCTTCGTGATTCGACGCGGTCGACGGTGTGGAGCGACTGTCGTCAAACCGTAATACTGCATCATTAGCGTCCGCCGCGCCATTGGGGTGGCGATGCGGTCCGGCGGGGATTCTTTCGATCGTCAGCCAGCACATCGTCCGGCTCTGTGGGCTGGCGTTGCCGCCCTGGTCTGAAGAGAAGGGCGGCACAGATGCGTGACTGCGCCGATCATGATTGCGTATGAGCGGAGACCGCGTGACGGCGTTGCCGGTGTCGGGGCCCTGCAAATTTGGATTGCTGCCCTTGTGATAGCGGCCTCGACGCTAATCGCGTCTCTGCACCCGGTTCAGGCCGAGGCCCCGGTGGACGACGCCGAACTTTCATTTGACATCCCGGCGCAGTCGCTGGAAACGGCGCTCGAAGCGTTCGGAGAGCGAAGCCGCCTGCAAATTCTCTACGAGACAGCGTTGACGGCGGGCCGTCGTTCCAGCGAAGTCAAAGGCGCTTTCACGCGCAGCGCCGCTTTGCGCCAGCTCCTGTCGGGTACCGGACTTGAATTCGCCTACACCGGGGAGCAGGCATTTACATTGATGCCGATCCGGGCGGCACTACGCCCAAATCCGAAGATTGCGGACTACAATCGATTCCTCGGTGGCGTTCAGGCCGGTGTGCTGGCGGCCCTCTGTCGAAATCCCGAAACGCGGCCCGGCGCGTATCGTCTTGCCATGCAGTTCTGGATCGGCGAGGCGGGCCGGATCGAGGGCCCCCGCTTACTCAGTTCGACGGGCTTGAACCGGCGCGATGCCGCAGTCACAGAGACGCTCAAGCGTGTCACGTTCGGGCAGCCGCCGCCGCCCGATATGCCGCAGCCGATCACGATGGTCTTGAGTGCCCATTCAACGGACGCGCGGGATGAGTGCGGGGACATGCGGCCATGACGGTGTGTCCCTTCGCCCATTCAATCGTCACCGCACCATGAGCGGCAACGGCGACGAAACCAGTTGGGTGGCGCTCCGGCAATTGCTTGTCGAGCGTTACGACCATTTTCGGCAACGGTTGACCCGTCGGCTCGGATCTGCCGACGCTGCGCAGGAAACGCTGCACGAGCTCTATTTGCGCATGGATCGCCCGGACAGCGCCGGCGCGCTGCAGAACCCGAACACCTACATCGTTGCCAGCGCGGTCAATCTGGCGCGCGACCGCTGGCGCACGGAGCGTCGCCGCGCCGAACGCGTCGATGTCGATGCCTTCTACGCGCTGATCGACGAAAATCCCGGCCCGGATCGGGTCGTCGAGGGTCGCCTGGCGGTCGAAGCGCTCAGACGCGCGGTCGCCGAACTCACGCCGCGGCAGCGCGAAATCCTGATCGCGGTGCGCTATGAGAAGCTGACCCAGGACGAGATCGCCAAACGCCTCGGCATCTCCTCGCGCTTCGTGCGAATGGAGCTACGACATGCGCTTGAACATTGTGAAGCCCGCCTTGCGAAAGATTTTTGACAAATCAGTTCCGCTTCCGCGGCCTCATGTCGTCCATAAGGAAAAGGATATCGTCATCACCCAGTCATCGGACCATGCCCCAGCCTGACGAGCGCGACCCGGACAGAATAAACCGCGAGGCGTTGGAATGGCTATCGCGTATCAGCCTGGGCGAGGCCGCGCAGGAGGATCTCGCGGCGCTTCGGCGCTGGCGCGACACCAGCCCAGCGCATGCCGCGGCGCTCAGGCGCGCTGGCGACCTGTGGCGCGCGCTTGAAGCGCCGGTAACCGAGCTCGTGAAGAATGATGCGAGCCGCCGGAACGCTAACTTTCGCCCGAACCGCCGCGCGTTTCTCGCCGGCAGCACGGCCGCCGCTGCGGCTGCCATTGGCGTGATGATCGTCCGGCCACCTCTCGACCTTTGGCCATCATTCGCTGAATTGAGTGCCGATTACCGCACCGGAACCGGCGAACAGCGGCAAGTAACTTTGTCGGATGCGGTATCCGTTGAGTTGAATACCCGTACCAGCATTGCTGTGCGAAGCGGCGAGCAGGATCCTGGTATCGAGCTGATATCCGGCGAAACCGCCATTGCTGTCTCGCGTGCTGAGTCGAAGCCCTTCGTTGTCCTTGCAGCCGGGGGACGCACAAGCACCCATCGAGGAAGCTTCAACATCCGCCGGCACGAGACAGGCGTCGATATCGCCTGCATTGATGGTGAGGTGTCCGTCGAATATCACCAGGGCGCCACGCTCCGGGCCGGCCAGCGCATTGCCTACAGTCGCGATGGCTTGAGCGGCGTCGTTGGCGCAGACGTGGCAGCCGTCACTGCCTGGCGCGAAGGCATGTTGATTTTCCGCAACACACCGCTCTCAAGCGTCATCGACGAGGTCAATCGCTATCGCTCAGGCAGGATCGTTCTGATCGATCCTTCCTTGGGGCAGCGCCTTGTCACGGCTCGCTTCGAGATCAAACGACTGGACACCGTGATGGGCCAGATCAACCAGGTCTTCAAAGTACCAGTGAAGACGTTCCCCGGCGGCCTTGTTCTAGTCGGTTAGGCGTCGCTCCTGGTCGGCTTGGTCTCGAACCCGGGCTCCCGAGCTGGTCCGAAAAGAATTCAAAAAATGCTTCCGCTTTTGCCGGGGTCATCTCGTCCAGGGATTGGGGGATGGCTTTGTGTCGGGTGAGAACCTCACCTGTCCGGTCGTTCTCCCGCGGATCATCCGCGCCGCACCAGACTTCCTGAAAGACCGCACATGACAAATCGCGCCTCATTCGCAACCCTTTCGGCTCACCATTCGGCGCAGTTGCCGCGGGCGCGGCGGCGCTTCGACCGTGGGGCCTTGCTCGCTAGTGCGAGCCTGTTGGCGCTGCATCTGGTGAATTCTGAAGCCATGGCGCGCTCATTGGGCGGGTCGCAACAGGCGCCTTCGGCTGCGGCGATCGCGGCCCAGACGGGCTCACAGGAAGCGGCACGGGCAGCACAGAACTCCCTGAAGCGCGCGACGATGGCGATTCAGGCGCTGCAGGCCAGTCAGCGAGCGGCCCGCGATGCGGCGCGGACGGCGTTGCAGACCACGCCAAGCGGCATACCCCACGGCCTTCGGCCGGGCGGACTGCAGGTGGTCACCGGCGCGACGGCGGGCTCGGAGCTGTGGCAAGGCGCGAACCTTCCGACCCAATTCAACGAGGGTGACCGTGCCAAGGTGACAATCGGGCAAACACAGCAAAAGGCGATTCTGACATGGCAGACCTTCAGCATCAGTGAGAAGACGGACCTGCGTTTCGATCAAAACGGTAATCGAGACTGGGTTGCACTCAATCGGGTGCTTGATAACACCGCTCCCAGCAAGATCCTCGGCAGCATCAAGGCAGACGGCTCGGTCTACATCATCAATCAAAGCGGCATCATCTTCGGCGGTACCTCGCAGGTGAATGTCGGTTCACTGATTGCATCCACGGCGAAGATCTCCAACGAGCAATTCCGCAATGGAATCTATTCGGCGCAAGCCGGCTCCACGTGGACACCAACCTTCAGCGATGCGGCAGAGTTGCTTGGAAATGGCAGGGGCGGCGGTGTCATCAAGGTCGAGGCCGGCGCGCAGATCGAGACGAATGCGCCGCCGTCCGTGACTTCCGGCGGCGGCTTCGTGCTTCTGATGGGCGGAGAGGTCGTCAATGCGGGCACGATTACGACACATAATGGCCAGACCCAGCTCGCCGCCGGCGACGACTTCGTGCTGCGGCGTGGCTACAGCACCGAAGCGAACCTCTCCTCGACCACGCGCGGAAACGAGATCGCGCCACTGTTCGATTCCGCAAGCGTTGCGGGGCTTGTCCGCAACCACGGCATTATCTTCAGCCCGCAGGGCGATATCACGATGGCCGGCCGGACCATCAGGCAGGACGGAGTCCTCGTCGCCTCGACCTCGGTCAATACGCGCGGAACGATTCACCTGCTGAACTCGGCAGCCGACACGCTCGGAAGCGTCACGCTCTGCGCCGACAGCGTCACAGTCATCATTCCCGAGCTCGAGAGTAATGAGACTGCGCTGAACTCGCAGCGCGACGCGCTGATCGCGACCTCTGCCACCGCCAATCAACAGCGCAGCCAGTCGGCGACTGGTGTGTTCAACAATCTCTCGCTGCTCGCAGATCGGCTCGATCAGTTGCGCATCGAGATAGTCACGGGCGGCGAGGTCGTGTTCGAGGGCGGCGCGACACCGGACGCCGGTTCGCTGACCATTGCGCAAGGCGGGCAGGTCGCGGTGTCCGCAGGACGTCGCATCTCCACCGAAAGCGGTGCGACCGTCGACGCTTCCGGTGTACGCGATGTCGTGCTCGCGATGTCGGCCAACAATCTGATGCTGAACATCCAGGGCAACGAGCTGCGCGATTCCCCGCAGAACCGCGACAGCAATTCCTTGAAGAATGCGAATGTCTGGGTCGATATCCGCGATCTGATCTTCGTGCCGGCCGGCACCGGCGGTTACGATGCTATCAGGTACTACACGCCGGGCGGGCTGCTCGAGGTCGGCGGCTATCTCGCTAACACCAAGCACACGATCGGCGAATGGACTGCGGTCGGTGGCAAGATCACGCTCTCAGCATCGGAAGTGATTGCGCAGAAAGGCTCGATCTTCGACATATCAGGCGGTTCGGTCCGTTACGAGGGTGGCTATATCCGGACCACGAATTTTCTCGGACCGGATGGGCGGACGTACAACGTCAACAACGCCCGCGGCGACATGACATTCTACGGTCTGGGTCAAGGCTATGTCCGCAACCACGAGCGCTGGGCGGCCACCGAGGTCTGGACCAGTCTGCTTACCAGAGGCCGTGAAACTGTGCGATGGGAAGCCGGCTACACGGTCGGTCGTGACGCGGGGAATCTCATTCTTTCGACACCGACCGCTCTTTTCGAGGCCGACATTCTCGCGGACGTCGTCCAGGGCTCGCGCCAAACCAACGCGCGGCCAGATGGCATCACCGACGGCTACCAGGTTGCGCAAAACACTGTTGCCAAGGCCGGCACGCTGGCGCTTGGCAGATATGCGGCCAATGGTCTGGTCGGTGCCTACGCCACCGATGTGGTTATCGCCGATTTGACGGGCCTGTCGCCTTCCGCGATCCGTACAAACACGGCCTGGTTCGATGCCGGGCATCTGAACGCACAGGGGCTGGGTGGTATCGATCTCGCAACCACAGGCAAGATCACGATTGATGCCCCCCTGTCGGTCGCTGACGGCGGCTCGGTCTCACTGGCAGCGCCGGTCGTCGACATCAAGGCCGATGTCACGGCCCACAGCGGCCGGATCACGGCGACGAACATCCTGACGGCCTGGCCGACATCTCAGGTGCTCACATCAGCCGGTACTTCGACCGTCACGCTCGGCGCTGGCGTTGTGCTCGATGCGAGCGGATACTGGGTGAATGCCGTCAACGACCTCGCGGGCTACGGGAAGCAGGCGTTCATCAACGGCGGCGATGTTCGCTTGATCTCCTCGGGAGACGTGGTCGTCAAGGACGGTAGCTTGATCGATGTCTCCTCGGGCGCCGCGCTCACCACAAATGGAAAGTTCCTGGGTGGCCGGGGCGGCAACGTCACTCTCAAAGCTTCTGCCACGCTTGATGGGACGCTTTCGCATGGTGGCCGCCTGACTCTCGACGGCAAGATCCGCGGCTTCGGCGTGGCCGGAGGAGGGGCGTTGGCCATCACGTCCGGCGGGACGATCGTCTTTGGCGGCGACGTGCTCCAGACGAACGGCCGGCTCGGTGCCGGCGAGAAGGCACCCACAGACCTGATCAGCCTGGAGACGTTCGTCGTCCGCGCCGGAGAGGTTCTGCCGGCCAACTACAGCTATTCGACGACCGTGGCGGCTCCCGGACAGGTGATGGGCGCCTCTCCCAACATCACAAGCACCAACCGTGTCACGCTGGCGGCCGACTGGACGCCGCCACGTCCGGCGGCTCTGGGAGGATTTGGCAGCTACGCGCTGAACGTCAATGGCGCGATCATAACAATCGATTCGTCCTCTCCGCTGCCGACGATTCGAGCGGGTTCGGAGATCAGAGGCATCACCGACGTTCAGAATTTTCCGCAAAGCTACGTGGTCCCGGCGGATGTCTTTCCGGCTGGCATCCCCATCGTCGCGACGACGGTCACGGCATTTGCCGGAAGCCGGGCGCCGGTCGATGTCACGTTCGCCGCCGGCACCGTCATTCGTTCCGGCTCGGTGCTTCGGACCGGGGTCGCGGTGCGGCCGCTGGAGTATCTCAGCGAAAATCTGCTGCAGGGCGGCTTCTCGCAATATCAGATCGCCGGAGGCTCCGGATTGATCGTTGCGCCGAGGACGCGGCTCCACGTCACGACACCGGTCTACCGTCGCGGGCTGGGAAGCCTCGCTACCCCGACTGGCGCGGATCCCAAGGCTGCCCTGGAGCTCTGGACTCCGCCGCAGTATATCGACAACCCCGCCAAGGCCGAGTTCACGCAGCGCGCCGGCGCCGATCTGTCGTTGATATCCGCGGGCGGGATAACACTCGCATCCGACTCGATCATCGAAGTGGACGACGGCCGCTCCGTCGCGCTGAAGGCATTGGGTCAAATCACGATTGAAGGCGCGATCACCGCACGCAGCGGCACCATCACGATCGCCAGCAATCTCGACAACGTCGTCCAGACGCGCGCAACTCCCGGTCAATCGATCTGGATCGGTGAGCACGCAGTCCTCGACGTCTCCGCGCGGCCGGTCACGAACGCCGATACGAAAGGACGCCGCTACGGAATCATCCGGGATGGTGGGTCCATCAACATCGGCATGGCCTCGTTCTCCGCCGTCAGCAGCGGGGTCCTTCCAGCGACCCATTCGTTTGTGATCATCCGGCCGGGCGCCCGGCTTGATGCCTCCGGCTCCAGTGGCGTGATCGATCTTGTCTCCGATGCCGGCATGAGCGTGGCGCTGCAGCCGATCACGGTCGCGAGCAATGGCGGCTCCATCACGATTGGCTCGCAGAGCGGATTGTATCTGGATGGCGAGATGCTCGCCGCGACTGGCGGAGCGGGTGCCGCAGGCGGTCGTCTGACGATCGCTCTCGAGACCCCCTCCAACTACAATCCGATCACCGCCGCCGGCCCACGCGTCTTCACGATCACGCAGGAACGCCAGACGGGCACGCTTACGGGTCTGAGCCCCGGTCTCATGGATTCGTCACTTCGCTACGGCGAAGGCTATCTGAGCTCGGCACAGGTGGCGCAGGGCGGCTTCGACACTCTGTCGCTCTGGAGCCGCGACACGTTCCAGTTCAATGGAGACGTCCATCTCTCGACGGGCCAAACCCTCGCGCTCTATCGCGGGGTTCTCTCGACAGCCGCCGACACACCGAACAGCCGTGTCTCGCTGAGCGCGCCTTATGTTCTCCTGGACGGAGCCGTCGGCATCGAGGCTGGGGGCGTATACTCAGGCCTCACCATCCCGGTCTACCGGGCGTCGGCCTCCAACAACGGGAGCCTCACGGTCACGGCCGATCTGATTGATGCGCGCAATCGCGTCTTGTTCGGTGTTCTTGCCTCATATCAGACTGGCCTTTTCGGCGAGCTGAACCAGGAGTATGTCGTTCAGGCTGCTGGTTTCGCCCAGATCGATCTTGTCAGCCGTGGCGATATTCGTTTCGGGACCGGTGCACTCGCAGGCGGTGGAAATATCGCGATCGAGGCGGCGCAGATCTACCCGACAACCGGAGCCGTGGCGCAGATCGCGGCCGGCGTGGATCAGATTGGCACTCTGCGGCCGGACGGCAACTTGACCATCCGCCGCAATGGCAGCATGCCGGCCCTCCCACATTCAGCCTTCGGTACGCTCGGACTGCTCGCCGCGACGGTCGATCAGCAAGGTATCGTACGGGCCCCACTGGGCAGTCTCTTGGTCGGCTCGAACGCCGATCCATTCATCTTCGGCTACAGCACCAGCTCGACCGTCGTGCTTCGCCCGGGCAGCATCACCTCGACTAGCGCGGCGGAGCTCGTCATGCCCTATGGCGGGACCGTTGATGGGCTGTCCTATAAATACGCGGGCGCTGACGTGGCCTTTCATGATCTCGCCTCGTTCTTCCCCACGGGAAGGAGCTCGTTCGGCGTGACTCTGTCAGGCAAGCGTGTTGTCGCCGAGCACGGCGCCGTGCTTGATCTCAGCGGCGGCGGAAACCTCACCGGCGCCGCCTTCATCAGCGGCCGCGGGGGCTCGGTCGACATCCTCAAGACGCCGCTCGTCAATGCCAATCCGGTCCTCGGCTACAGCGACGCATCGAATCGTGTCTATGCGCTGATGCCGGCCTATGCCAGCGGCTACGCGCCGATGTCGCCCGAGAAAGCGGCGGGCGATCCGCTGGTCGGCCAGCAGATCACCCTGACACAGGCGGTAGGCGGATTGCCGGCGGGCACCTATACGCTGCTCCCGTCGAATTATGCGCTGCTTCCCGGCGCATATCGTGTCGAGCTGGGTCGGAGCACCACGACTCCTATCGGCCCCGCGGCTCTCGCAAACGGCTCCTATGTGACGACAGGCACGCTCGGTGTCGTCAACACCGGTATCCATTCGGCCCTGCCGAGCCGGATCATTGTCACGCCGGGCCAGGCCGTGCGGAGCCACTCGCAATACAACGAAACGAGCTACAGCGACTTCGTCCTTGCCAATGCCGCCGCGTCCGGGCGCTTGCGGCCGCGCCTGCCGGTGGACGCGCAGACACTCTTGCTCAGCTTTGGCTCCGCCGTCGGAGATGTCCTGTCGTTCGACGGCACCGTGCTGATGCAGTCCGGCGATGGTGGCTACGCCGGCACTCTTGCCGTGAGCTCCACTGGAGCGCTTGAAATCAAGCCGTCCGGGACCGTGGCGACCGCCGGCATGGCCTCTCTCGACGCGGAAGACCTGTCGCGCGTCGGCGCCGGAAGCCTGCTCATCGGCGGCAATTACTCCTACGTTTCGGGTCAGAACGACACGAGCATTACCAGTGCGCATGTCTATTTGAGTGCGACAGCGGCTGATGTCGTCGTCCGCAACGGCAGCGTGCTCGAGGCGGGCCAGATTTTCGCCCTGGCAAGAAATTCCGTTCATGTGGAGAACGGAGCTGTCTTCGATACCACGCGGTCGAGCACGAACATCTTCGACTCGAGCGCCGGTTACGTCTTCTGGAACTCGCTCTCAGGATCCTTCGCGAACACCGGCGCCATCCTGGCCGTCTCGAACGGCTGGCTCAATTTCCTGCCGGTGAAGACGGCTGCCGCCGGCACTGTCACGATCAACGACGGAGCGGCGTTCCGCACGCTCGGGACGATTGCGTTTGCGGCCAGCAACGCGTTGGACCTCGGGGCCAATGTGGCGCTCAACGCGCGCTACATCACGCTCAGCCTGCCGGAGATCAACGTCGGCACGGATGCATCCCTGGCCGCGGCGCGTGGCGCCGGCGCCCTCGGCTCGGGCTGGCTGCTGACGCAATCGGCGCTGGATCGGCTGCTCACGCCGGCGAATCCGACGCTCCCGCGTGCTGAACGCCTGACCCTGACGGTCGGCTCGTCACTCAACTTCTTCGGCGATGTTGACCTCGACATGAGGAGCCCCGGAGGCGGGAGCAAGATGCTGGTCCTCAATACGCCGGCCATCTACGGTTGGGGTACGGTGGGCGACGTCGCAACACTGTCCGCCGACACGGTGATCTGGAACGGCGTTTCGAGCGGGCAGGGCACGACAGCCAGTCCTTATGTCAGCTTGCCTCCAGGCGCGGTGCGCCCGGGCGGTCCCGGCACCGGCGCGGGCGCGCTCGCCATCAACGCCCGCGAGATCGTGTTCGGCTACGATCCATACGCGCGGCCTCAGAACGAGGCCACGCTGGATCGCCTCGCGCTCGGCTTTGCTACCGTCAATCTGGCGGCGTCCGACAGGATCACGGCGAACAATCGCGGCAGCCTAGCCGTGTATCGCAGCGGCACGGGTGCATCGAATTATGCTGGCGGCGATCTCACCATTTCGGCGCCGCTGATCACTGCCGAGGCCGGCGGGCTCATGTCCTTTGTCGCGGGCGGCGCGATTACGGCGCGCGCCGGCGCAGGCGGGCCGGCGAACACGGATTCGGTCAGTCAGGTCGGTGGCGAACTCCGTTTCAAAGGCAGTGCGATCACGATCGACACTGCGATTGCGATGCCCAGCGGCCGCCTCGAACTGAAGGCGACCGGGGACATCACGCTCACGGATCGCGCCACGCTCGATCTGTCAGCCCGTTCCATCACGTTCTTCGACGTGACCAAATACAGCTGGGGCGGCGACATCGTGATGGAGAGCGCCGCCGGCGTGATCACGCAGCATGCGGGCTCGATCATCGACGTGTCCGCGGCACGCAATGACGCCGGCTCGATCCGCGCCGAGGCGCTGGGCACGGGCGGCACAGTTGCGTTCCACGGCGCCCTGCGCGGCGCGGCAGCGGACGGCTTTGATTCCGGCAGCTTCGATGTCCGCGCCTTCACGCTGGCGGATTTTGCCGGCTTGAACACCAAGTTGAGTGAAAGTGGCTACTTCAGCGCGCGCAACTTCGTCATCAAGACCGGCGATCTCGTGATCGGCAATGAGGTCCG
Organism: Bradyrhizobium hereditatis; assembly: GCF_020329435.1. Classification (GTDB taxonomy): domain Bacteria; phylum Pseudomonadota; class Alphaproteobacteria; order Rhizobiales; family Xanthobacteraceae; genus Bradyrhizobium; species Bradyrhizobium hereditatis. The sequence continues at coordinate 120,404 of NZ_JAGKJK010000019.1, forward strand.
TGCCCGCGAGGTAAATATCTCGGTTGATGGCGGCAGCCTGATGGTCACCGGCCGGATCAATGCCAGCGGCGCCAAGCCCGGCTCGATCCGCCTCGCCGCGCGCGACGACCTGACGCTCACCTCCAGCGCGATCCTCGATGCCCGCAGTACCGTGCTGCAGGTGGACAGCACCGGCGCACCGATCGAGGCGTCGAACCGCGGCCATGTGGAGCTCACCTCGGCCCAAGGGACGGTCAGGCTTGCGACTGGCGCCACCATCGACCTGCGTTCGGCCGACAACGTCGCGCGCGGCAAGATCGAAATCAACGCACAGCGGCGGGGCGGTGCGGGTGGCGCAGGGGCCGGGGCCGACGACATCGCCATCGATGCGGCCGGGCCGCTCGACATCCGCGGCGCGGCGAGCATCGCGGTGAACGGCTTCCGCAGCTACGAGCCGACGCGCGGCATCATCAACCAGAGTCTGCTTGACGCGATCCATACCGACAGCAGCGCCTTCATCAATGCGGCGTCGATGAATGGTGCCTTGCAGAGCCGGCTGACCGGATTGCGCGCCTACGGGGACGCGTTCCATCTGCGCCCCGGCGTCGAGCTCCGTAGCAATGGCGATCTCGCCACCGAGGGCGACGTCGACTTCTCCGGCTATCGCTACGGACCGAATGCCGATCCCGGCGTGCGCGGCTCCGGCGAGCCAGGCGTGCTCGTCGTCCGTGCTGCGGGCAATGTCACCATCAAAGGCAGCATCAATGATGGCTTTGCGCCGCCGCCGGCGACGCCGGATGATAATGGCTGGGTGCTCTTGCCGGGATCGCAGCCAGCCGACGTTTGGGTCGGTTTGGGGGTCACGCTCGCGGGTGGTCCATCCGGAGCCGTGACGACATTCGCTGCCGGCGCAAGCTCGACCGTCGTGCTCGACTATGCGATTTCAATTCGCGCTGCGACCCTGCGAAAAGGCGTTGCTGTCCCGTTTCAGTTCGTCTCCACCGGAGTTCTCTCCGTGCCGGACTGGGCGCGAGCAGAAGGCGGCTGGATTGCAACCGCACCGATCTGGGCGAGTGCGGCGGCACAGCAGAGCGGACAGCCTCCCATCTTCACGCCAGGCCAGAAGGTCAATGTCCAGCTGCCGACCGGAACGGTCTTCGGTGCCGGAACGGTGCTTCCCGCGGGGACCCCGCAGCAGGCAGGAACCCTGGGCATCGCTGCAGTGACCGTGCCGGCGGGCACGCCGCTCAATGTCTTTGACAACACGGTCACGCTGAATGCCAATGTCGTCGTGCCCGCCGGGGCAAGAATTCCGGCGCAAACCAACGTCGTGCTGACGACGACGCCCATCGGGTCGATCAGCGCGCCTCTGACGCTGTCTTCCGGCCTGATCCTGATCGGCAATGCGTCCGGCACGGCGACGACGTTTCCCGGCGGCGCGACTTCCACGACCGCTCTGACCTTCGCAATCAGCATTCGCAATGCAACGCTCAGGCGTGGAGTCTCCATCCCGTTCCAGTTCGCGTCGAGCGCAAATCTCGCCGTTCCCTCCTGGGCAACCGCTCAAGGTGGTTGGGTCGCCACGGCACCGATTTGGGCAAGCACGAATGCCTACAGCCAAGGCCAGCCGCCGCTCTTTACTGCCGGCCAGCGCGTGAACGTGACGCTGCCGAGCGGCACCGTCTTTGGCGCCGGCACCGTGTTGCCCTCGCTTGTCGCCACCACGACTTCCGGCACCTTGGGCATGTTCGGCGCGATGGTGCCGGCCGGCACGCCGCTGAACGTCTTCAATTCTGCAGTGACTTTGAGCGCATCGGTCGCAGTTGCTGCCGGAACCGTCCTGCCGGCCGGCACGAACATCCAGCAGGTCATCTCCGCGCCGTTACGTCCCTCCGGCAGCGACGGCCGCCAGGGCCAAATGTGGGCCGTCGCGCCCATGCTGGCGCCGGGCTCGTTATCCTGGTCGATGCGCATGGCGTCGGGCGCCGATCTTTCGTCTGCCGACAGTCGCACCCTGCGGTCTGCAGATTTGCCCGAAGGGCAGGGCAATATCAGGCTGTACGATCCCCACTACACGATACCCTACGACATCACCACGGCGCCGCCGGCCATCAGCGTGGTGCGGACCGGCACGGGCTATCTGGAACTGCTGGCCGGCGGAGACTATCGCCAGGACTCGCTCTTCGGCGTGTACACCGCAGGCCAGGCGACCGGCGGTCTGGGGCGCGCGCGCCGCAGCGATGGAACGGTACTGGGCCCGGGCAATGCGGCCTATGAGGCGGCGCTCAATCCGATCGGCATCTATTTCACCGAGCATGGCGGCGACGTCCTTCTGGCGGCGGGCGGAAGTATCGGCGGCTATCTCGACAGCAAGTCGTCGAGTAGCGCGACCTACGCCACATCCGATGTCGCCGGATGGTCCTGGATGCAGGACGGGAATTGGGGCATCAATTTCGGGACTTACGATGCGAGCAGCGCGCTGTTTCTGCGTGGGTTTGCCGGCATCGGGGCACTCGGCGGCGGCAACGTCACCGTTCGTGCGGACGCCGATGCCGGACAGACGAAGACCGGCGGCCCGCGAACGCCGCTGACGGCGGCGATCGGCAGCAGCGGCCAAGCGCAGGCCGGCGGAAACCTTGTCCGCCACGGTGGCGGTACTCTGACCCTCGATATCGCCGGCCAGCTCAATCCGGCCGACAGCGTGTTCACTCCCATCGTCGCCGATATTGCCAATCTGCGCGGCGACATCATGTTGCGTGCGGCTTCGGTTGGTCGCGTGATCGCATCGAAATTCGGCGTTCGCATCAATCTCGATCCGCGTCCATCCGAGCCGCTGGTGCCGAGCAGCTTCGCCGCAGCCGGCACGCAGAGATTCAGTCTCGGCGATGCAACGCTCGTCCTGCAAAGCCGCTCCGATATCGTCGCGACCGTCAATGCAGCAGGCAGCCTGTGGGCGGACACGACGGCGGCTGAGCTGTTCTCCGCCGGCGGCGAGATCGTCCCCATCGGCGACGTGCCTTCGCTTTCGATCATTGCGGCTCGGGGCAGCATCCATACCGGGCAGTACTCTACCTCCTCGGTCAGGCTGTTGCCATCGCCGATCGGGCAACTGGAGCTTCTGGCCTGGAACTCGATCAATGGCGATATCCCCTCGGGCGGCTCCAACTATGTCGGCTTGAGTGCAGGCGCACCCTTCAGCAATCTGCATATCGAGGATCCGGAGCCGATCCGCATTTATGCGGTGAACGGCGACATCATCGATCTCCAGGTCGGCGAAAGCCGCCGGGATTCCCTCACTGGGATCTGGACCCATGATCCCGTCGGCAAGCACGCCTGGATGCGGGCCGGACGGGACATCGTCAAGTCCGGCCTCACGGTGCTCAACAATCGGGGTACTGACGTCTCGATCGTATCTGCTGGCCGTGACATCATCCTGGCCGAGATGAACGGCTACAATTATCAGGTCGCCGGACCCGGAACGCTGGAGATCACGGCCGGCCGCAACATCATCCTGACCGACCCGAGCTCAAGCGCCGCCATCGGTCCGTTCATCAGCATCGGCGCGCTGGTCGCGGGGGATCTTCGTCCTGGCGCCGACATCGTCGTGCAGGCTGGCGTCGGAACAATTGGGCCCAACTATGCCGCGTTCGCGGCCCGCTATCTTGATCCGGCCAATCTTGCACAGCCCGGTATTCCCTTGGCAGATCAGGCCGGCAAGGTTGCGAAGGCTTATGACGAGGAATTATTTGCTTGGCTGCAGAACCGCTTTGGACCGCATCAGAGACCCTTCGTCCACCACGGCCGCACATTCGTATTCTCGGGCGGCAAGGGCGACGCGCTTGCCTTCTTCCTGAGCCTCCCGACCGAGCAGCAAGGCGTGTTTCTCCGTGGCGTGTATTACGAGGAGCTGCGGCTTTCCGGCCGTGAATACAACGATTCCACGAGCACGCGATTCGGCTCCTATTTGCGTGGTCGCGAGGCGATCGAGGCGCTGTTCCCCGAAACAGACGCCAATGGCGCTCCGATCCAACGCAATGGCGATATCACCATTTTCGGAGGGGCACATATCCGGACCGACTTTGGCGGCAACATCCAGATGCTGGCGCCGGGTGGTAAGATCATCGTCGGCATCGAAGGCGAAGTCCCGCCGTCGACGGCGGGTATCGTCACGCAGGGCGCGGGCGACATTCAGATGTATTCGAAGGGAAGCGTCCTGCTCGGTCTCTCGCGCATCATGACGACCTTCGGCGGCGATATCATTGCCTGGTCGGCGGAAGGCGACATCAATGCGGGCCGTGGCGCGAAAACCACCATCGTCTACTCGCCGCCGAAGCGCGTCTACGACAATTATGGTGCCGTGACCCTGTCGCCGAACGCGCCCTCCTCGGGTGCGGGCATTGCAACCCTCAGTCCCGTCGCCGGTCTCCCACCGGGCAATATCGATCTCATCGCGCCGCTCGGCACGATCGATGCCGGAGAAGCCGGCATCCGCTCGTCCGGCAACGTCAATCTCGCCGCGCTGCAGATCGTCAATGCCGCGAACATCCAGGCCGAAGGCAATACGACCGGCGTTCCGACAGTTCAGGCGCCAAACATCGGCGGTCTGACAGAGGCGTCAAACACCGCAGGGGCAGCGGCTCAGCAGGCAGCGATACCGACCCAAAACACGGCAACCGCACAGCCTTCGATCATCATCGTCGAGGTGCTCGGCTTCGGTGGAGGTAGTGGCGAAACGCCTGAAAACGGTGATGTGGATCGCCGCCGCAACCCCGATCAGCAATCCTACGACCCGAACAGTCGGCTTCAGGTCATCGGCCTCGGGCAATTGAGCGCGGAGCAGAAGCAGCAATTAGCCGAGGACGAACGTCGTAATCTTGCCGGCCGGTAGTTGGTATAGTGACGTGCGTGGTAACGTCATGTCACTTGCGATAATCGCGTCAGTTTAAGTCGCGGCGTTTTCGCTCGCGTGCGCCGCTGCCGCTTGGCGCGGCAGCGCATGGCGTCCTATAGCAATGATATCTGGAGTATTGCAACGTTGCCGACGATTTACGGAACTGCGCCCTGGAGTAGCCAGTTGCCGATAACACGAAATCGCCGGTCGGGTTCGTCCTGACGGAAAAGCGCGATTCTGTCGACAGCCAAACTATGCACCCCACTTTCCCGAAAGCGGTCCCGCAGCATCTCAAGAAGAGGCGCGTGCCCGGCATCCAGACGGCCAGTGAGGGTCATGTGAAAGCGAAACTCCTCGAAGACGTACGGATACCCCCAGCGGTCAAGGTAGTCGCGTTGCCGCGGCGTCAGCTTTGACGGACTGCGCCGGGCGCGATCCTCTTCCGTGAGCGGCGCGCGGAACGGCTCGAACTCGCGGACGCAGGCGGCGGCGAGGCGTTCAAGATCGGCTGACGCCGCGCTGGGCACGACCGCGATAAAGCCGCTGATGGTGTCGACGACGGGTTCGATCACTGGAATGGCGCGTGGCGCGCTGGCGAAGCCTGCACAGGCAGCGGCAAGCTCGTCCTCGCTCTTGCCTGGCGCCAGCGCCATCGGTGGCTTCAAGGTGGCATGGAAGCCGTATTTGCGCGGATCATGTGTGATCTCGCGCCACTCGGGCGGCAATCTCATTCCAGACGGGAAGGGCACATCGGCGCCCTGATGGGCGTCGTAGCCGAGCAGCTCCGCGCCAAAGCGGTCGAGAACGCTGCCCGGTTCGGGTGCGAAGTAAATTGCGTAGCGCGGATAGTTCCCCATCGGCCGGACTTTAAAGAGACTTCAGGCTGTCGCAACCGCACGATGCGACGTCGAGGAAACCTGGATCAAGCGGCCGGCGTCCGTCAGATGAGCCAGCCTACCACCGGCAATGACGGCGACAATGCGAGGGCGTAGCGGCACTTCATCGTCCACCAGAATGAGGTCGGCGCGGTGTCCCGCGGCCAGCCTGCCGCGATCGACAAGGCCTGCGGCTTGCGCTGGCGCAGCCGAAATCAATTGCCACGCCTGCGCCAGCGGCAGGATGCCATCGGCGGCCAGGCGGAAAGCGGCGAGCAAGGGCGCGGGATAGTAGTAGTCGGACGCGAGGACGCTGCAGAGGCCCTTCTCGATCATCTCGGACGCGTTGGTCCAGCCGGTATGGCTGCCGCCGCGCACCACGTTGGGCGCGCCGAATACGATGAAGTCGCCCGCCGCAGCCGCCTCGCGGGCCGTCGCCTCGTTGACAGGAAATTCGGCGATCGTGACGCCCCGCGCACGGAACGTCTTTCGCTTCTCCGGACTGTCGTCGTCATGGGAGAGCATCTTTGTGCCGGCTGCCCGCGCCATTCCGGCCAGCCGCGAAATCGAATCCGACACCTCATCTCCACGCGCAGCGACGCGCTGCACCAGTCTATCGAAAGCCTCTCCGGACAATCCGGTGCGCTCGACCATGCGGTTGCGCTTCTGCGGCTTGGCCAGGCTCGCCACCGTCAAATCCATATGGTCGTTAAATGCGAACAGGTCGATGCGCGCCTCCGCCAGCCATTGCCCGATTTCGCCTTCCGCATCGAGATTGTAGGTCTCATGGCGGAGATGGAAGCGGGTATCCGCTGCAAGCCTTGGCCCTAGGCTTTCGATCGCCTCGAGCAAAAGCCGCGCATTGTCGCCGCTGCGCAACCCCGGCTCCCACGACCAGGTCGTGGCGTGGAAAACGGTGGTGATGCCATTGGCGATCGCCTGACGGTCGCTGTCGGCGAGCGCAACGTCGACAGGAAAGTCGACGCCGGGGCGGGGCATCATCTGCCGCTCAAAAGCATCGCCATGCAGATCGACGATGCCGGGCAGTACCAGCAGCTCGCGTGCATCGATCGCGAGAGCGCCGCGTCCCTTGTCGCTTCCGATGGTGCCGATGTCGCGGCCGGCTATCAGCAGGGAGGTTTCGACGAATTCTTCGCCCAGGAGGGCCCGGCCACATTCAATAAGAATGTCAGTCACGATGTCGCACTTTGTCGTTTGCTGTGAACAAGTCCAGCAGAAGCCGCTTCGTATTTGTCGAGGAAGTCTTCGATCGCGAGCTTTCTGAAGTCGGGCAGTGCCCGGCGCAGCATCTCGTGGTCCCAGTCCCACCATGCGAGGTCGGCGAGACGGACGGCGATACCTTCCGAAAACCGGCGCTTGATCGGACGCGCCGGATTGCCGCCTACGATGGTGTAAGCCGGTACATCCTTGGTGACGATCGCGCCGGCTGCGACGACCGCGCCGGTGCCGATGCTGCGGCCCGGCAGCACGACGGCGCCGTGACCAATCCAAACATCGTGTCCGATATCGACGTGATGCGCGCGCCGCCATGCGAAGAATTCGGCCTCGTCGTTTTCGCCCGGGAAATACGCACTGGCGCGATAGGTAAAGTGCGCCTGCGAGGCGCGCTGCATCGGATGATTGCCGGGATTGATCCGCGTCATGGCGGCGATGGAGCAGAATTTTCCGATCGTCGTATAGGTGATCTGCGCGTCGTTCACGACGTAGGAGTAGTCGCCCATCGTGACTTCAAGCAGGATGGTGCGCGCCCCAACTTCGCTGTAGGCGCCGAGCTTGCTGTCGCGGACGGAAGCAGTGGGATCGATGGTCGGTTGGACTGATAGCTGCTTGCCGGCCATCCCAGGTTTCCATGCGCGAACGATGCGGGCAGGCCGACGTCTTCGGCACGCTTGATGACGTTGTCATGACGTTTCGATGACGCGGAGGTCGGGTGTGGACGGTCGCCGCAGCGCAGCGCGACTGTCACACAACTGTTAAGTCTCTCCTTTAGCGGTCGGCAGGCACGACGCGGTTGGAGCATTGCATGCTGGTAGTGGAAGGTCTGACGTGCCGTTTCGGCACAAAAGCCGCGGTCGACGACGTGTCCTTTTCAGTTGCGCCGGGCAGCTTTGTCGGCGTGATCGGCCGCTCGGGCGCCGGCAAATCTACACTTCTGCGCATGATCAACCGCTTGGCTGATCCTTCCGAAGGCCGCATCCTGTTCGATGGCGTTGATATTACCGCGTTGCGCGGCCGAGAGTTGCGGCAATGGCGGGCGCGCTCGGCCATGATCTTCCAGCAATTCAATCTGGTCGGCCGGCTCGATGTGCTCACCAATGTATTGATGGGCCGGCTTGCAACTGTGCCGGTCTGGCGTTCGCTTGTGCAGTTGTGGCCCGAGGCCGATAAGGCCGTTGCGATGTCGGCGCTTGAGCAATTCGACATGGCGCAAATTGCAGCGCAGCGCGCCGATCAGCTTTCCGGCGGCCAGCAACAGCGCGTCGCCATTGCAAGAGCCCTGGTGCAGGAGCCCGATATAATCCTTGCCGACGAGCCGATCGCCTCGCTCGATCCGCGCAACACCCGCATCGTCATGGACGCGCTGCTGCGCATCAACAAGCACTTCGGCATAACGGTGGTTTGCAACCTCCATTCGCTGGATCTGGCGCGCAGCTATTGCGACCGGCTGATCGGAATGGCGGCGGGCCGCGTGGCGTTTGACGGCGCGCCTGCGGCCCTGACGGAGCACATTGCACGCGAGCTTTACGACCTCGAAGCCAACGAGGTCATCGGCGGAGCACCGGTGAAGGCGCCGGATGCCGCGGCCATTCCTGCGCTCGGCAGCGTAGCCGCCTGAGCCGGCACAGCAAGACAAGGTGGCCGTTCGCGACAACGCGATCGGCTGAAAAGCGTAAACCACAGAGAGAGGGTCAACTTCATGATCAATCGTCGTATGATTCTCGCCGTGGCGGCGGGATTGGCATTTTCTGCGTCTGCCGCTTCAGCGCAGGACTGGAAGGCGAAATATCCCGAGCTGGTTTTCGCCAAGGTCCCCGATGAGAATGCCTCGGGCACGAGCGACCGCTGGACTCCCTTGACGGAGTATCTGTCCCGCGAACTCGGCACAAAGGTTACGCTGCGCATCGCCAACGACTACGCTGCCGTCATCGAAGGCCAGCGGGCCGGCAATATCCACATCGCGATGTACGGACCGTCGTCTTACGCCCGCGCCTACATTGTCGGCGCAAAGGTCGAGCCATTCGCGATCGAAGTCAGTGGCGACGGGACCAAGGGCTACTATTCGGTTCTCTACGTCAAGAGCGACTCCGGCTACAAGGATATCAAGGAGTTGAAGGGCAAGAATCTCTGCCTCGTCGATCCCAATTCAACGTCGGGCAACAATGTGCCGCGCTTCGCGATGGACAAGATGGGCATCGACCCCGAGAAGTTTTTCTCGAAGGTGGTCTATTCGGGCAGCCATGAGAATGCCGTGATTGGTCTTTCGCAAGGTACCTGCGATGCGGCGTTCAACTGGTGGAACGACGAAAAGGAATCGAACCTGCTGCGAATGGAGCGGAAGGGAATGGCGAAAGCCGCTGACTTCCGCATCATCTTCAAGTCGGAGCAGATTGTGAACTCGCCAATGGCGTATCTCGGCTCGTTGCCCGCCGATCTCAAGGCGGCGATCAAGAAAGCCGTGCTTGAGCTTGCGACCAAGGACAAGGCCGTCTTCGACAAGATCTATGAAGGCAAGCAGCTTCCGTTTGCCGAGGTGGACCACAAGGCCTATGAGGCTGTGATCGAACTGACCAGGTTCGTCGACAGCATCCGCAAGCAGAAGTCCTGAGCCGGGCGACGGGTCCGCAGCGGAACGGGCAGGTCGCTGCCCGTTCTCCCGCCGGAAGATGCAATGCGAGCAGCAATTCCCGAACTTCCGCAAGCTAGGCTGCGAGAGCTAACGGACCACTACGCCAGTGCCGTTGCTGAGAAACGGCGACAGTTGTGGCTCGGGTCAGCGCTTCTGGTCGGCGCGGTGCTTGCCGCCGGCTGGATGGGCGACGTCGACCCCTGGAAGTTTTCGGAAAACTTTTGGCGCTTCCCCGCCTACTTTGCGAATATGGTTCCGAAGTTTTCCTTTACGTCTGCCTGGGCCGACCTCTCCGAGTGGTTCTGGGGACTGCCGCGCTGGACGCGACTTCTGGGTGATACGCTGCTGATTGCCTATGTCGGAACCCTCTCAGGGGCGATCGGCGGCTTCGTTCTCTGCTTTCTTGCATCGGCCAACCTCGTCAGGTCACGGACGATCGTCTTCCTCACACGGCGTGCGCTCGAATTCTGCCGGACCGTGCCGGAGATCGTCTTTGCATTGATCTTCGTGCTGGCGTTCGGCCTCGGGCCTCTGCCGGGGGTTCTGGCCCTCGCGATCCATACCATGGGAGCTCTCGGCAAGCAGTTCGCCGAGGTCGTCGAGAACATCGACAGCAAGCCGATCGAAGGAGTAGCGGCGAGCGGTGGAAGCTGGCTTCAGATCGTGCGGTTCGGCGCCGTTCCTCAGGTGCTTTCGAATTTCGCCAGCTATGCGCTGCTGCGATTTGAGTACAATGTGCGCGGCGCTGCGGTAATGGGTTTTGTCGGCGCCGGCGGCATCGGACAGGATTTGATTGAGGCGGTCCGCAAATTCTACTTCACAGATGTCAGCGCCATCCTGCTGCTGATAGTCGCCACAATCATGATCATCGATTTCATCACCGAGCGCGTGCGCCATCATCTTATCGGGCTGCAGGGTGCCGGCACATGATTGCGCTCAATTCCGAGAACCGAGCCGCCATCGCCGCGCGCCATCCGGAAATTTTCCGCCCCAGCTGGCGGCGCCGGTCAATGATCGTGACTGGCCTTGGCGCAGCGGTTGGGGTCTTCGTGTTTGGGATTGTCCAGCTCGACATTCCGCTTAACCGCCTCTCTGACGGAATATTCATGCTTGGTGGTTTCCTTCGGCTCATGCTGCCGCCTGATCCAGGTTCGTGGGCGCTGGCGTTGACCTGCTTGCATGCGCTGGGCGAGACGCTGTCGATCGCATTTCTCGGAACGCTGGGCGGTGCACTGCTGGCATTCCCGGCTTCGCTGCTGGCCGCGCGCAACGTGGTTGCAAACCGGATCATCCATTTCTTGGCGCGCCGCAGCCTCGATACCGTCCGCGGCGTCGACACCCTGATCTGGGCGCTTATCTGGGTCGGGGTCGTCGGATTAGGTCCATTTGCAGGCATTCTCGCGCTCGTGTGCAGCGATTTTGGTACCTTCGGAAAGCTTTTTTCCGAGGCCATCGAAGCTGCTGACAAGAAGCCCGTCGAAGGGATACAGGCGGCGGGCGGCAATCATCTCCATGGTGTGCGGTTCGGATTGTTGCCGCAGGTCATCCCGATCTTGCTCAGTCAGGTGCTGTATTATTTCGAATCGAATACGCGGTCGGCGACGATTATCGGAATCGTCGGGGCCGGCGGCATCGGCCTTCAGCTTGCCGAACAAATCCGGGTGCTGGAGTGGCAGAAAGTATCTTTCCTGATTCTGCTCATCCTTGTCGCGGTATCGGCGATCGACTGGATGTCTAGCAGGCTGCGCTTTGCCATCATCGGCCGGCGTGCAATCGCCTGACCTTCAGCTATTCTCCACCAGGAACTGCACCCGTTCCGCGGAAAAGCGCACGTGCTTGGTGATCAGCGGACGGCCCTCGGCGTCGACATCGGTGGAGTCGACAATCAGGATCGGGCGGCCGAGCGCGAGGTCGAGCCGCGTGGCATCGGTCGCGTCGACAATGCCGGCGGTGATCCGGGTCGAGGCGCGGCGATAGTCGCGGACACCATAATGGGCCAGCAGCTTCGTCATTGAGCGTGCCGCGGCATAGACGCGCCCGGCATCGGGGAAACGTTCGGCCGACAGCCAGTGCGTGCCAACGCAGATCGGCGAGCGGTCGGCAAAGCGCAGTGCCTCGATGCGGATCAGCGGCGCGCCAGCCTTCAGGCCCAGCTCACGCGCGAGCTCTCGGCTCGCGGTCTCTTCCGATGCGTCGATCATTTGTCCGCGCGGTTCGCGGCCACCGGCGCCGACAATCTCGGAAAACCGGGTCCGCGAGCGCAAAGGATAGGCAAGGCGCGGCGCCTCGACATAGGTGCCGCTGCCGCGCTCGGCGCGCACCAGTCCGCGCTCGGCGAGCGCGGCAAGCGCGCGTCGCACAGTGTGGCGATTGACGCGGTAGGTCTCAGCGATCTCAATCTCGGCCGGCAGCTTTTCGCCGGCGGCGAAGCGACCGTCGGCAATGCCGCGCTCGATCCCGTCGGCGACCTGGCGCCACAGCGCCACACCGGAACCACCATCCTGCAAGCTCATGTCGCGCCGGGGCCTGAAACAGGCATTGGGAAAATCATCGCGGTGTCACGAAACGGTCATTTGCCTTGGCTACCAAGTTGTCTATTATCATAGACAACTTGAATCAGGCAAGGCCGGGAATTGGTGATGGCGGCGGAAAGAGCGATGGAGGGGCGGCGCAAGGCGGCGATGGCGGTGCTGGCGCATTCCGATGCCGCCGACATTGCCGAGCGCCTCGGCGCCGTCGATGTTTCCGTGCATCAAACGCTGCGCGAACCCGAGAACGGACTCGTCATGGTGCGTGGCCGGATCGGCGGCGACGGTGCGCCGTTCAATCTCGGCGAAGCCACGGTGTCGCGTGCCGCGGTGCGGCTTGCCACCGGGGAGGTGGGCTTCGGCTATACGCTTGGCCGCGATCTCGACAAGGCGCGGATGATCGCGCTGTGTGACGCCATGGTCCAGTCGCGAGAACTCGCCGAAGCCGTCGAGGCGAAGGTGCTCTCGCCGTTGCGGGCGGAGATGGCGGCGAAGCGCAGCCGACGATCCGCGGAGGCTGCGGCGACGCGGGTCGATTTCTACACCATGGTACGCGGCGAGGGATAGGTGATGACGACGGTTGCCGAGCTGCCGGCAGGCTTTGCGGATAAGGTGCTTTCCGCGCAATCAACCTTCCGCTCCGTGATGGACGCGATGGCGCGGCCGGGTGGCGTACAGCGCATCAGGGCGCAGGCGGGAACGCCGGCGCCGATGATGCACGGCACCGCCGCAATTGCGCTGACGCTGTTCGATCACGATACGCCGATCTGGCTCGACGGCGCGATGTCTGCAACGCCGGATGCGGCCAAATGGCTGAAATTCCACACCAGCGCGCCTGTTATTGCGGAGCCTTCGGTCTGCAGTTTTGCGGTGATCGGCGACGCGAGAAGCCTGCCGCCGCTCGATCGTTTCGCGCTCGGCAGCAACGAATATCCGGACCGTTCCACCACACTGATCCTGCAGGTGGACAGCCTGACCTCGGGGCCTGCCTATGAGCTGACCGGCCCCGGCATTGATGGCGCGTCCGTGCTTCAGGCGATGATCCCTGCAAACCTGCTCGAGCTGCTTGCGATCAACGCCACGCTGTTTCCGCGCGGCATCGACGTCGTGCTGGTGCATGACGACGCCATTGTCGCAATCCCCCGAACCACGCGGCTCGCCGCGTACGGAGCTTGACCCATGTATGTAGCCGTCAAGGGCGGGGAACGCGCCATTGAGAACGCCCATCGCCTGCTGGCGCATGAGCGGCGCGGCCACCGCGATGTGCCTGAGATATCGCTGTCGCAAATCTCCGAGCAGCTCAGCCTCGGCGTCGATCGCGTTATGACTGAGGGCTCGCTCTACGACCGGGAGCTTGCGGCACTCGCCATCAAGCAGGCGCGCGGCGATCTGATCGAGGCGATCTTCCTGGTGCGCGCCTTCCGCGCCACCTTGCCGCGTTTCGGCACGACCGAGCCGGTCGACACCGGTACGATGCAGGTGCGCCGCCGCATTTCTTCGACCTTCAAGGATATTCCGGGCGGCCAGGTGCTTGGGCCGACCTTCGATTACACCCATCGCCTGCTCGACCCACATCTCGCGGAGGAGGGCGCACCCGAGGCGCCGGTCACAGCCGAGCCGCTGGCAGTAATGCCGCGCGTCACCGACATTCTGGGTCGCGATGGCCTGATCGAACCTTCGCCGGAGGGGGATGCCGATACGCCGGTCGGCGATCTCACCCGCGAGCCGCTGAGCTTTCCGGCTGACCGCGATCTCCGCCTGCAGAATCTCGCGCGCGCCGACGAAGGCTTTCTGCTCGCGCTCGGCTATTCCACCCAACGGGGCTATGGGCGCAGTCACCCGTTCGCCGGCGAGATCCGTTTCGGCGAGGTCGAGGTCGAATTCTTTGCCGAGGATGCAGGCTTTGCCGTGCCGCTGGGCTCGATCCCGATGACCGAATGCCAGATGGTCAACCAGTTCAAGGGATCGGCGACGGAAGCGCCGTGCTTCACCCGCGGCTATGGGCTCGCCTTCGGGCAGAGCGAGCGCAAGACCATGTCGATGGCGCTGGTCGATCGTTCCTTGCGCGCGCGCGAGTTATCTGAGGAGATCAAGGCGCCTGCCCAGGACGAGGAGTTCGTCATGTCGCATTCCGACAATGTGCAGGCGACCGGCTTCGTCGAGCATCTCAAGCTGCCGCATTACGTCGACTTTCAATCCGAGCTCGGACTGCTGCGCAAGCTGCGCGCGGAGTTCTTCGAAGCCTCCGGGAGAGCGGAGCCCTTGCAGGAGGCCGCGGAGTGAACGCCACCGCCTACAATTTCGCCTACCTGGATGAGCAGACCAAGCGGATGATCCGCCGCGCTATCCTGAAGGCGATCGCAATCCCCGGCTACCAGGTGCCGTTTGCCAGCCGCGAGATGCCGATGCCCTATGGCTGGGGCACCGGAGGCGTGCAGGTGACCGCGGCGATCCTCGGGCCTGACGACGTGCTCAAGGTGATCGACCAGGGATCGGATGACACGACCAATGCGATTTCGATCCGAAAATTCTTTGCGAAGACCGCGGGCGTGGCGACGACGACGTCGACGGAACAGGCGAGCGTGATTCAGACGCGGCATCGCATTCCCGAAGCGCCGCTGCGCGCGGGCCAGGTGCTGGTCTATCAGGTGCCGATCCCTGAACCCCTGCGCTTTCTGGAACCGCGCGAGACCGAGACGCGCCGCATGCATGCGCTCGGCGAATATGGGCTTATGCACGTGAAGCTTTACGAAGACATCGCGCGCTTCGGCCATATCGCGACCTCCTACGCCTATCCGGTGAAGGTGAACGCGCGCTACGTGATGGACCCGTCGCCGACGCCGAAATTCGACAATCCCAAGATGGACGATTGCCCGGCGTTGCAGTTGTTCGGGGCCGGCCGCGAGAAGCGCATCTACGCCATCCCGCCGCATACCAAGGTGGTGTCGCTCGATTTCGAGGACCATCCGTTCTCGCGCTACCGCTTCGACGCGCCCTGTGCATTGTGCGGCGCTGATGATTCCTATCTTGACGAGATCGTCACCGACGATAGGGGCAGCCGGATGTTCGTCTGCTCGGACACTGACTATTGCGAGGGCCGGCAGGCAGCCGGTCATCGCGGCACGGAGAGCGCAGCGCCGCACAAGGAGAGGGTGCATGGCTGAGCGTTTGACTGGGAACGACGAGCCGCTCCTTGTTGCCGAAGGCCTGGCCAAGAATTACGGCCGGCTGACGGCTTGCCGCGATATCTCCTTTGCGCTCTATCCCGGTGAGGTGCTCGCCGTGGTGGGTGAGTCCGGATCCGGCAAATCTACACTGCTGCAGCTGCTTTCGGCGCAGCTCAGCCCAAGCAGCGGTCGCGTCTCTTATCGCATGCGCGATGGCGTGCTGCGCGATCTCGCGTCCCTCGGCGAAGCCGAACGGCGCTTCCTGTTCCGCACCGACTGGGGCTTCGTGCATCAGGATCCTGCGCAAGGCCTACGCATGGCGGTCTCCGCCGGCGCCAATGTCGGCGAGCGGCTGATGGCGGTCGGCTGGAATCACTATGGCCGGATCCGCGAGGCGGCGTCGAACTGGCTTGAGCGTGTGGAAATCGAGGTGTCCCGCATCGACGACGCGCCGCGCACCTATTCCGGCGGCATGCGCCAGCGGCTGCAGATTGCGCGTAACCTGGTCACTGAGCCGCGCCTCGTCTTCATGGATGAGCCGACCGGGGGGCTCGACGTCTCGGTACAGGCCCGCCTGCTCGATCTTCTACGCAACCTCGTCAGCGAATTGGGGCTTGCGGCCGTCATCGTCACCCACGACCTCGCGGTGGCTCGCCTGTTGTCGCACCGCGTGATGGTGATGAAAGGCGGGCAAGTGATCGAGACCGGCCTGACCGACCAGGTGCTTGATGATCCGCGCGAGCCGTACACGCAATTGCTCGTATCCTCGATCCTGCCGCCATGAGTTCTCCGATGACCGCGATGATCGAACTCGATAACGCCCAAAAAACCTTCACCATGCATCTGCAGGGAGGCATCGAGCTATCCGTGGTGCGCGGCGTGTCGTTTCATGTCGATGCCGGCGAATGCGTCGTGCTGGCTGGCCCGTCCGGTGCAGGAAAGTCGTCGATCCTGAAGATGATCTACGGCAATTACCGCTGCGACGCCGGTCGCATTGGCATCCGCCACGAGGGCGCGGTGATCGAGTTGGCAAGAGCCGAACCGCGGCAGGTGCTCGGCGTGCGCCGCTCCACCATCGGCTATGTCAGCCAGTTCCTGCGCGCGGTGCCGCGGGTGGCGACGATCGACGTGGTTGCTGAACCGCTGATCGCAAAGGGCGTTGCCCGCGAGGAGGCGCGAGAGCGCGCCGGTCGGCTGCTGCGCCGTCTCAACATCCCGGATCGGCTGTGGCGGCTTCCGCCCTCGACTTTCTCGGGCGGCGAGCAGCAGCGCGTCAACATCGCCCACGGCTTTGTCTCTGATTATCCAATCCTGCTCCTGGACGAGCCGACGGCTTCCCTCGACGCGGCCAACCGCGCTGTTGTCGTCGAGCTGATCGAAGAAAAGAAGCGCAACGGCGTCGCCATGGTCGCGATCGTCCACGATGATGAAATCCGAGAGGCGATCGCCGACCGTATCATTGACGTGACGGCCTTCGCGGCGGCGGTATGAGGAAAGACTGATATGACTTCGACGAAGTCCGAAACCATTCTTGGTAACGCGCGTCTCGTTCTCGCCGACCGCGTGATCGAGCAGGGCTGGATTGCCTTTGCCAATGGCCGCATCGCCGAATTCGCCGAAGGCAAGGCGCCCGCCGGCAGCGAGGACGCCAATGGCGACCTTGTCATGCCCGGCCTGATCGAGCTGCACACCGATCATCTCGAGGCGCATTACGTACCGCGGCCAAAGGTATTTTGGGACGCGACGGCAGCGGTCGTTTCCTATGACGGCCAGCTCGCCACTTGCGGCATCACGACGGTGCTGGATTCTCTGCGCGTCTGGCGCGAGGACGGCGCGGAGGATGTCGACGGCCGTGCCGGCATTCTGGCCGCGGCGATCACCTCCGCCCGCGAGGCCGATCTCCTTCGCGCCGATCACTTTCTGCACCTGCGCTGCGAGATTCCGATGCCCGACGTGGTCGACGAGGCCAAGGAGCTGATCGACCGGCCCGACGTGCGCCTGATGTCGCTGATGGACCATACGCCCGGCCAGCGCCAGTTCCGCGATGAGGTCAAGTTGCGCGACTACTATCGCGGCAAGGGCGGCGGCATGACCGACGCCGAGCTCGACGTGCTGTTCGCGCGCCGCTTCGCCTACCAAAAGGCCTATGCCGAATCCAATATGCGTGCGATCGTCGCGCTGGCGCACGAGTACAAGATTCCGCTCGCGAGCCATGACGACACCACAGAGGAAAACGTCGCCGACGCGATACGCGATCGCGTCGCGGTGGCGGAGTTTCCAACCACCAAGGAAGCCGCGCGCGGCTTGCACGAGGCCGGTATCGACATCCTGATGGGCGCGCCGAATGTGGTGCGGGGCGGTTCGCATTCCGGCAACATCGCTGCGATTGACCTCGCCCGCGAAGGCCTCCTGGACATCCTGTCGTCGGACTACATTCCCTCGAGCCTGCTGATGGCGGCGCTGCAATTGCCGCGCGACGTGCCGGCGATCGATCTCGCTTCCGCCGTGCGCACCGTGACCAAGACGCCGGCCGAGGCGGTGGGTCTTTCTGACCGCGGCGAGATCGCGGTGGGCAGGCGCGCAGATATCATCCGCGTCCACGTTGGGCGTGGCATTCCGGTCGTGCGGAGTGTTTGGCGTGAAGGGAAGCGGGTGGCATGAGCGAGGCGCTGACAATACCGGAGACGAACACGGGCGCAATCGGTCCGGGAAAACTCGTGCTGGTAGTCGGGCCGAGCGGCGCCGGCAAGGATACGCTGCTAGGCCTCGCGCGCACCGCCTGCGCCGATGATCCAAACGTCGTGTTCGCCCGGCGGGTGGTCACACGGGAAGCATCTGACACGGAAGACAACGAGCAGATGAATGTTGAAGGCTTTCGCGAAGCGCAAGCGCGCGGCGCCTTCGCGGCTCATTGGGAGGCGCATGGTCACGCCTACGGGCTGCCGCGAAGCATCCAGGACGACATCCGCGCCGGCAGAACCGTGATTGCGAATGTCTCGCGCACCGTCATATCGGCGCTGCGCCATGCCTATGTCAATGTCGTGGTGGTCTCGATTACCGCGCCAGCGGATGTGCTCGCCGCGCGGCTTGCCATGCGCAAGCGCGGCAGTGACGGCAACATCGCGCAGCGGCTTGCGCGCACAGTCGAGGATGCCGAGCCCGACGCGACCATTGTCAATGTGTCGAGTGCGGAGTACCACGCCCGTCAATTGCTTCGCATCATCAGCGACGACAAGTGAAGCAGATCCGGCGCATTTCTGGAGCAAGTGGATGACGGTGATTTCGAAGATCGAGCAACTGGAGGCGCTCTACGGCTTTCCGAATGACGCCTCGACGGTGAAGGTCGCTGACCGCGTCACACCACCCTACCGCGTGCTGATCGAGAAGTCGCCCTTTGCGGCCTTGGCGACCTGCGGGCCGGAGGGGCTGGACTGCTCGCCACGTGGCGACCTCGCCGGCTTCGTGCGCATCCATGATGAAACGACGCTGATGATGCCGGACCGCCGCGGCAACAACCGCGTCGATTCCCTGCGTAACATCGTGCGCGATCCCCGCGTTGCACTGCTGTTCCTCATCCCTGGCTCCGGCACGACGCTGCGCGTCAATGGCCGCGCTCATCTCTCCGCCGATGCTGACCTGCTCACCTCCTTCGCGATGGAAGGAAAGGCGCCGCGAACGGTCATCGTGATGAAGATCGAAGAATTGTACTTCCAGTGTGCGCGCGCAATCGTGCGCTCCGATCTCTGGAATCCCGACAAGCGGGTCGATCCCAAGACGCTGCCGACGCCAGGGGCAATTCTCGCTGATATGAGCGAGAACACGGTCGGCGGCGAGAAATACGACAGGGAATGGCCAGAGCGGGCCGCGCAGACGCTGTGGTGATCATTCGCCGGTGGCGGACTGGTGCCGGCGATCGATATCCTAGCGGTGAAGCGAGCAAGGCATCCTCAATCAAGGATGTTATTGATGGTTCCCGGTTGGCCGCGGCGCTGGCGCGCTAGGGGCCTGTGATGCTATGGATGGTTGATCATGCCAGATCTTACTCAGCTCGCACTTTACTTCGCTGCTGCTCTCGTTCTCGCCGTCACACCTGGCCCGGGCATATTCTACGTCGCCGCGCGGACGCTGGCAGGTGGTCGCGCGGAAGGCGTGGCCTCCAGCTTTGGCACCGGGGTGGGCGGCTGGGTTCATGTCCTCGCCGGGAGCCTGGGTGTTTCTGCCATCGTGCTCGCGAGTGCAGAGCTATTCACCATGTTGAAGGTGATCGGCGCTGCGTATCTGGTCTGGCTCGGGCTTCGTACATTCCTGTCCGCCCGCCGTGACGCCTTGTCAGCGTTGAATGGTGAATCCACGGCAAAGCCGATCGGGGCACGCCGCGCGTTTCGCGAGGGAGCGCTGGTCGAGGCGTTGAATCCCAAGACGGCTGGCTTCTTCCTGGCCTTCATACCGCAATTCGTTGATCCAACCGCAGGCCATGTCGCTCTGCAATTCGTGGTGCTTGGCTCTGTTTCGGTCGTGCTCAACACCCTCGCCGACGTCGTGGTCGCCTTTGCGGCGAGCGGCATCCGAGAAGGCGCAGCCGCGCGTCCTGCACTGATTCGTCGCCTGCGGGAGGCGTCGGGGGCGGCAATGGTCGCGCTTGGGGTCGGCCTCGCCTTCGCGAAGCGTCCCGCCAACTAGTCAAGCGTAGCCACTGACACAATCAAGGCCGGGGCATCGACGGCGACTGCTGACCCGTGACATCTCCTGTAAGGCCACCAGGTCACGACGTCACGACCTTACAGGAGCCATGGCACCTCGCGCGCCGTCCCGTGGAGCAACGCGATCGAGCAGAGGTCAGGCGTACTCCTCTTCCTTTTCCTCTTCAGCTTCGAGATTGATCACGGACGTCGCAAGCTCGGTCAAGGCATGGTCGGTTGCCTCCTCCTCATTTAATGTCTCCTGAAGAAGGCTTGCGGCATCGTTCATGCCGAGTTGTTCGGCCCAGGTACGAAGGGTGCCGTATCGCGAGATTTCGTAGTGCTCGACTGCCTGCGCGGCAGCGACAAGCCCTGCGTCGAGGGCAGGCATTCCACGAAACTCCTTCATGATTTCCGCACCCTCGTCGGCGATGCCGTTGATCGCCTCGCATGGTTTTCCGCGTGCCGGCTTTCCGATCATGCGGAAGACCTGATCAAGCCGTTTGACCTGCCCCTGGGTTTCCCGGAGGTGCTTGTTGAATGCTGCAGCGAGCTCCTTGGAATGCGCTGCCTTGGCCATCTTCGGCAATGTCTTGATGATCTTGTTTTCGGTGAAGTAGATATCCTTCAGCGTCTCATGGAAGAGATCGCTCAATTTCTTCTGCTGTCGGCTGCTGCGACGCGCAGTTGATTTCTTTTTCTTCGCCCGTTTTGCCATGAGTTCTCCTGTGAGCCCGTTTGGAAAGTGCACCCCGGCGGATCAATGTTGCGTGACGTTGAAGGTTCCAATCTCGGGATCTGGCGCCGGAATGCGGACGGAAGCGGTTCTGACGGTTCTGACATCACCAACGTCTGGCTACTCGAAAGTGGTCTTGCCTTCATCGCCAGTATCTCGGGCAGCTCGCGCCGGTACCTTGGCGCGGCCTCAGCTAGGCGAGGATCTGTCCGCCTCAAATGCCCGCCACCTGTACTGCGGTATTCCGCCCGAGGGCGGTGTGTCCTCGAACGGAACCATCAACCAAGTCGCGGTTGGCGGCCCACGGTCGATGCGGACGTACCGGCGGCATACGAAGGCCGCTGTCCAGGTTCCTCACGGCTTGGTAGCGGCGTTTTTATCAGTAAGAGAGGGTGGTGGCCTGACGAACTGCTTGGCGGTAGGAGCAACGAACAAACGAAGCCATCATCGGAACTCGGTCTGCGGCGGCCGGTTGTACCGCTGCTATAGAAGGACGAGTCCTCATGAAATTTGCATTCGTATGCGCGATGGTATTGTTGCTGTCCGGAGCCAACGCCCTTGCGCAGGGAAATCCGTCGGGTCGTGGCTCGGTCTCGGGAGATCCTGCCGCCAGCTCCGCCAATCCGCGTGCGGACCCGGCGACAACCGGCAGGTCGTCCAATAATCCAAGCGGCAGCGGCACCTCTACCTCGGGCGGCCGTGACGATAATGCCGATCAGGGCAGGGACAAGATGCCGGAAACCAACAGGAAAGATCAGCAGAAGTCGCCACCAAGATAGCGGGCTCCACGCACGACTCTTGTTTTAAAGTGTAAAGGAACGGGGGGAGCGCTGCTGCCATAGTGCTCGAGCGAGGGCCTGGCGCGCGCTTGGCGCGCCCAGAAAATTTAGCGGATCTTTCTCCGACGTCCCATCGCAGCCCGCCAGGAAAAGAGTCAAGCAAGTAAGCGCGAGCACTAAGGAGGCCTGCAAGGTCGTGAACTCATCCTGCAGCGAGAGCCAAAGGCGTGGTCCTTCAAGCGATTAGTTGCCATTCTGGCTCGGGCGTGGTGTACGTACCTCTGCGTCATTTCGATCCGCTTGCTGCACACCGCATGCATGGAGAATTTCCCGCCGTGGCATTTGAGCTGTTCAACCTCGCTCGCAAACGGGCCCTCGTCACAGGATCTTCTCAAGGGATCGGTCTCGCCATTGCGCGAGGGCTCGCCGAGCATGGCGCCTCCGTGATCCTGAACGGGCGCGAGCGCAGCAAGCTTGACGTCGCTGCAGCGAGGCTGACTGCAGCCGGGCACACGGTTGCGGTCGCCGCTTTCGACGTGACGCTCGCCGAGGATGTTCGCGAGGGTGTTGCCACGATCGAGCGTACGATCGGCGCGATCGATATTCTCGTCAACAACGCCGGCATGCAGTTTCGCACGCCGCTGGAAGACTTTCCCGCCGAGAAGTGGGAGCTGTTGCTCAGGACCAATGTCTCGAGTGCTTTCTACGTCGGTCAGGCTGTTGCCAAACACATGATCCCGCGCGGCAGGGGCAAGATCATCAACATCGCCTCGGTCCAGAGTGAATTGGCCCGGCCGGGCATTGCGCCTTACACCGCGACCAAGGGCGCGATCAAGAACCTGACCCGCGGCATGTGCGCCGACTGGGCGAAGCACGGCCTTCAGGTCAATGCGATCGCGCCGGGCTATTTCAAGACGCCGTTGAACCAGGCGCTGGTTGACGATGTCAGCTTTTCGGCATGGCTGGAAAAGCGGACCCCTGCCGGCCGCTGGGGCAATGTGGACGAATTGATTGGCGCCGCCGTTTTTCTGTCCGGCGACGCTTCGTCTTTTGTCAACGGGCATACGCTGTATGTCGATGGCGGCATCACGACCTGCTTGTAGTCGTCTTTCCGAAGCGTGGGATCTACCCGCACCAAGGGCGGCAGCGGGCTCCACGCCGGCAAAGAAAAAGGTCATTCCGCAACCGCTTCCCACGGAAATTTGCTTCCCTTCCATGGTCTGAAAAGGCAAATCGCTTCCATTGCGCCAGCCCTCTGAAAGGACGACATTTGTCCCTGATATCAACGGATTGGCTGCGAAATGGACCGCTTGCGATATGAGCCGTTTGGCGAGCGCTTGGCTCCCGAAGGGGAGGCGAGGCAGGTCTCGCGCGCGTCCAAATATCTGTTGTGGACGGGCACCGGCCTGTTCTGGTCACTGGTCGGGGCCATCGTGCTCGCCCGCGCAGCCTTCTTCGAGCCGGGCGTTTTTGACGGCTTCAGCCGCGTCGCCGCCTTTGCCAAGGCGCTCATCTTCTAGGAGACGCTAGATCTTCTAGGCCACCTCGGCGATTGGCTTGTCCTGCCAGATGATCCGCTCGAATGCGATCGCCGCAGGGATTTCTATTCGCCCAGGAACTTTCAGCTGCCACAGCGTGCGCTCGATCTGCAGGTCGCGCATCTGCACAACCTTGAGCTTCCCAAGCGTGACCTGATCGGAAATCGTGGCACTGGAGACAATGGCGACGCCGAGACCGGCGGCTACCGCCTGCTTGATCGCCTCGGTGCTGCCAATTTCCAGGGTGCGTCGTGGCTCGATTCCTGCGGTCGCCAGCGCCTGCGCCACAACCTCGCGCGATCCGGAGCCAGGCTCCCGCACGATCAGGGTCTCGTCGCGGAGCGCGGCGCCCTCGATCCCGCGTCCCGCGGCCGCGAAGCGGTGCTTCGCCTCGACGATCAGGCTCATCACGTCGGTGCGCCAGGCATGACTTTCAAGCCCATCATCTTCGACTGGGCCCTCGACCAGTGCGATCTCGATATCATGCGCCAGCATGAGATCGGCGATGTCCCTGGTGTTGGCAATGACAAGATGCAGGTCGATTCCCGGATACGTTCGGTGAAACGCCCCGAGATAGCCCGATATCATGTAGGTCGCGATCGTGGTGGAGGCGCCGATGCGTAGCGAGCCGCTATCGAGATTGCGCAGCGACAGCAATTCGTCCTCAGCCGCGCGTTCGGCCGCAAACAGCGCCTCCGCATGCCGTACCAGCGCCTGGCCCTCTCGCGTTGGCCGCACGCCCTTCGGCGTCCGGTCGAGCAGCCGGCAGCCGACCTGAAGCTCGAAGTCCCGCACGCCCTTCGAGATCGCCGGCTGACTAATGTGGAGCGCCTCGGCCGCGCGGGAGAAGCTTCCGGCTTTGACCACCGTGGTGAACAGGCGCAGCAGGTGCAGGTTCAAAGTCATAACTTCCCTCTATCGGGCCAGATCGAAAATATATTACCCAATTAACGCGTTGTGGCGCATAAATTTTTCTCCCTCAGGAGAAATTCGTTGCCGCAAGACGAGGAATCTTCCGCTCCCGGCAATAGACCGGCGACCAGCGTGACCCGTCTTGCAGCGCTCATTCCAGGCGTCGTCATCGCCATCGCCATTGCCGGCGTCTCGGCTGCTCTGGAAACTGTGGAGCGGCGCCTGTTCGCTCACCCCTATGTGGAGGCGTTGGTACTGGCGATCCTGCTCGGCATGGCCGTGCGCAGCTTCTGGAAGCCGTCCGAGCGCTGGCAGGTCGGCATTGCCTTCAGCGCCAAGCAGCTGCTTGAGGTGGCTGTGATGTTGCTCGGCGCATCCATCAGCTTTGCCGCGATCATGGCGTCCGGCATTGCGTTACTTGGTGCGATTGCCGCCGTTGTCATCGCGACCTTGGGCCTCAGTTTCGGGCTCAGCCGTATGCTTGGCCTGTCGACGCGGCTATCGATCCTGATCGCCTGCGGCAATTCCATCTGCGGCAATTCGGCGATTGCCGCAGTCGCGCCGGTCATCGGGGCCGATAGCGACGAAATCGCGTCATCGATCTCGTTTACTGCGATACTTGGCGTGGTGATGGTGCTGGGACTGCCGCTGCTTATTCCGCTCCTGCAGTTATCGGCAACGCAATATGGAATTCTCGCCGGTCTTACCGTCTACGCCGTTCCGCAAGTGCTTGCCGCTACCGTACCTGCGGGGCTCGTGAGCACGCAGATCGGTACATTGGTGAAGTTGATGCGTGTCTTGATGTTGGGGCCGATCGTGGTGGGACTTTCGCTGCTCGCCCCGCGGTTACATGGCGGCACCGGCGGTAAGAGCACGGTAGGCTTCTTCCGGCTCGTGCCCTGGTTCATCCTCGGCTTTCTGGCGCTCGCGGCCCTGCGTTCGCTCGATGTCGTACCCGCAACAGTGATCGGCCCGCTGACCACAATTACCGGCTTTCTCACAGTCGTGTCGATGGCCGCGCTCGGCCTCGGCGTCGACGTTAGGGTGCTTGCCAGTGTGGGGAGCAGGGTGACGGCGGCCGTGACGCTGTCGCTCATGCTCCTGCTTGCAATCAGCATTGGCCTAATTCATCTGTTCAACTGACGTGGGCCGCTGGCGGTCTCGCGCAATTGCCGTCATCAATCAGTCCAGATTGAAGCCGATGCGTCTCACATAGGCACCGAAATCTGCGCGCTCGGGGCGAGCATATTGCCGCGCCTTGTCTTCCGACCAGCCATAGGTTTCGGCCAGTCCGAACTCCCTCACATAGCGCTGCGCCGTATAAGGCTGGGCCGCCTCGCGGCGCCGATCGTAAGCCTCGATGGCAGCATCGAGACCATCTTCTTCGAATGCGTTGCGATGGACGGTCACAGACAGCGGGAGCCGTATGCTGAGCTGTGGCGTTTCGGCAGGATAGCCCACCGCGAGACCGGCTACCGGAAAAACATGATCAGGAAGTTCCAAGAGCTGCGACAGCGTGTCCGCGTGATTGCGCACCGCGCTGATCGGACAGACACCCAAGCCTTCAGCCTCGGCCGCGATCACGAATGCGGACAGGGCTATCGCCGCATCGACCGCGGCGTTGAAGAAGGCGTCGAGATGATCATTGGCGAAATGCCTGTCGCGCAATGTGTGGATCTGGCGCTGCCGCCGATTGTTACCGCAAAAGATGAGAAGATTCGGGATGTCCGCAAGCCATTTCTGGCCGAGTGGACCGTCTATTAGGCGTGCTGCGATCTGCGATTTCAGTGATGGCGCATCGATGATGATGATGTCGCGCTGCTGCAGGTCGCTCTTGGTAGGCGCGCATAGCGCCAGCGCGCACAGCCGCCGCAGGATCGAATATGGAACGGTGTCGGGTCGGAATTTTCGGACCGAGCCGCGCGCCGCCAACTGACGATGGGTCGACGGGGCGTCGTTGCCGAATTCGATGTCGGCGGCGTCGGCACCAAAGCGGTCGGCGAGCGGCGTTCTCGAATTGGACATCTCGAAGGTCTCCAGTGTCGATTCTGCTTCATGTCAGGTTCGCGCGAGATGCGCAAAGCCGGAAGGACATGCCTGGTCCGCGCGCTGCGCCGCCGAAGAAAGGCTGGACCGCAAACCAAGATACTCGCTGGCGAAGCCTTTGGAATGATCGTGGCGCGACTTTATGCGAAGTTGGGATCATAAATTATTCGGTTGCTTTTTTGCGTGCCTCGAAGCCGAATGATCGAAAAGAGCGCGCTCTCCCGGGAGGAAGACCTCGATGGATATGAAACTGTCACCCGTGCAACTGAAGCTCCGCAGCGCAGCGCGTGAATTGGCCGAAGCCGAATTCGCGCCGAAGGCAGCGGAGGTCGATCGTACTGAGGCCTATCCTTTTGACAACGTGGCTGCTCTCAAAGCCGCGGGCTTCATGGGCTACACGATTCCAAAGTCCTACGGCGGCCGGGGCGGCAGCTATTTCGAGGCAGCCCTGATCATTGAAGAAATGGCGCGGGTCTGTGGCGCAACGGGTCGTATCACAGTCGAAGCCAACATGGGCGCCATTTCCGCGGTCATGCGATACGGCACCGAGAAGCAGAAGCGGCTCGCGGCCGATCTGGTTCTTTCGGGCGACAAGCCCGCGATCTGCATCACGGAGCCGGAGGCCGGATCGGCGGCGACGGAGATGACGACGCGCGCCGACAAGCGCGGCAACACCTACGTTATCCGGGGCAAGAAGCACTGGATCACCGGCGGTGGGATCTCTAAGCTGCATCTGATCTTTGCCCGCGTATTCGACGAGCGGGGCGAAGAGCAGGGGATCGGCGGCTTTCTGGCGCTCAAGGGCACACCAGGCCTGATTATCGGCAAGCGTGAACCTGCGATGGGCCTGCGCGGCATTCCCGAAACGGAGATCATCTTCGACAATCTGGAGGTCCAAGAGGACATGCTGGTGCTGCCGCCGCGCGGGCTGCGGCGCGGCTTTGCGGACCTCATCGATGCCTACAACAGCCAGCGGGTGGGCGCGGGAACAGTCGCGCTCGGACTAGCGCAGGGTGCATTTGAAAAAGCGGTGGCCTTCGTCAAGGAACGCAAACAGTTCGGACGCCCGATCGCTGAATTTCAGGGACTGCAGTGGATGCTTGCCGACATGGCGATAGCGCTCAACGCAGCAAGACTCTCGCTTCATCAGGCGGCTCTCAGCGCCGATCCCTTTCCTGATCCGCTTCTTGCAGCGCAGGCGAAAATCATCGCCTCCGAGACGGCCAACAATGTCACGAACCAGGCGCTGCAACTGTTCGGCGCCAGGGGCTATTCGCGAGACTACCCGCTCGAGCGCATGGTCCGCGACGCCCGCATGTTCACGATTGCCGGCGGTACGGCGCAGGTGCTGAGGACGTTGGTGGCCTCCAGAATTCTCGACACAAAGATCCCGCAGACCCGCAACGGGTACGTGGAGAAGGCGTCGTCTCTCGCGGCGAAGTAATCTTGATCAAACCGCGCGACTGTGTGTCGCTGCGGAATTAGCAAGGTGGGCATCGAATGCAGATCCGACGCTGCGAACCAGAAATTCTGCACCGTCGCTGATCGAAGCCGATCGTCGATCATCGTTACGGCGCCGTCGGCTATGAGGCTCTCGATCCG
This sequence comes from Bradyrhizobium hereditatis, assembly GCF_020329435.1. Classification (GTDB taxonomy): domain Bacteria; phylum Pseudomonadota; class Alphaproteobacteria; order Rhizobiales; family Xanthobacteraceae; genus Bradyrhizobium; species Bradyrhizobium hereditatis. The sequence continues at coordinate 148,004 of NZ_JAGKJK010000019.1, forward strand.
CTGCCGATCGACGATCGCCGAACCCTGCTTAGCCGGATTGGAAAATGCAGTTGCGCGTAGCTAACGTTACTTGCAATACCCTGGGGGGCGCGCGCCCCACTGAGCCCGGCTGCCACACAATTAGCTCCCTGCGGATCAAGTTCCTGCTGGGCCTTCATTGATCCAGCGCTTGATGACCTTGTTCGTAAGCAATTCGTAGCCGTGAGGTACCTCAGCGCGATGTGAGGCAGCGGGAGTGGTTCTAATGAGTGCATTTAGCTCGCTCAACTGAAACGCAAGCTGGTTCGTTCTCTGCTGCAAGAGCCTCATTTGGCGATGCTGCAGGGCAGCTAAGACAAATATGCCCGCCAGCAGAAGATCAGAGATGGGATCATCGAATACCCAAAGTATACCTTGTAACATAATAGCCTCCACGAGACCCTTAAAAGGACAGCCTAGCGCCATAGATCTGAAGCGGCCAGCATCGCAAGATTGTCCGGCATCATTGGTCACATCGGGAGGCTGTGAAGCTAGCACGAGTTTTGGCGCCGGGATTCGATGTGTGCATCCGCGTCTACCAACGCCGCTATTCCCGCCGCCCCGCTATCGCCATGACCTCGAACTCGCGGTTGGGAACTGATGCAGGATGCCCTCAGCGTGAAGCTGAAGGCAAAAAGGCCAAGCTTGAGCGCAGGTAGCCGATACTCAATCAGCGATGCAACGATCTCGGGCCGGCAGAGACTTGCTTAGTTCAGAGGTGTAACTCATTTGCTGAGCGCTGCGCAGCGATTGCGCGGCGGATCGGCGCTTGACCGCGCTGCGTCGCCTCCGCGGAGCGTATTGCCTCTCTAAGTGTCCGGATCTCGGCCATTCGGTTTTGAAGATCAATTGAGATCTGCAAAAGAAGCTGCTCAGAATTTTCAAAAGACTTTGCCACTGAAATACTCCCTTACGCAATGAAAAAGGCCGCCTAGAGTCATTGCTTCTCGCAGGCAATTGTCGTGCCACGCGTTCTTAGGGCTCATTCTTTTTGAAGCGCCAAGATAGATTAGCTTCGCTTTATGAAGTTTTCTACGTTCACGAAATGAAACTTTAGCAACTCCGTCGCGTGGACCTTAGCAACTCGGTCAAGCCGGCCGGACTTATGTTGCCCGTCGAGATCCCGCGTACGTCAGCGCCACACCCTGCTAGCCGGTTATCCGTAGGGCAGGACGCGTTGGCGCCGCTATTGAAGGCCTATCAAGAAGCCAACCGATAATCGCCAACTCGGCAGCCACTGAAATACACGTCGGTTGGTTCGGTTTCCTGCAGGAATCGCCTTTATCGATGCTGGAGACGACAAAAGACCAAAATAAACCAACAAATGCCCTGTACATCCTGTGCATCTCGGGCAAGGCAGCTTGGTTCGAACCATCGACAAACGCTGCGTTTATGTCGAAGAGCGGGTCGTTTCGGGCGGCGACCTATCCTTTAGTGGCCGTCTTTTTAATTCTGAAATCGTCGATCCGCTTACCCGAGCGCAATTGTGCGACCAGCCAGCGCGGCTGTTTGCCTCGTCCGGCCCAAGTCTCGGATGGTCGATCAGGATTGCGATATTTAGGGGGTACCGGCGGGTACTGCCGACGCCCTGATACGGGCGCGTCCAGCAGCTTCAAACGCTCTTCCAGCCGCTGTTTTTCCGTCTGGATTCGTCGTTGCAACAATTGGGAAACTTCAACGTGCAACAACCATAGGTCATCAGTACTCAGTTGTTCGAGTTCCAGTCGTTTCATGGCTATCTCCATCAAGAGTGCTCATGCGCCGCCTTCCGTGATTTATTCGTTATTTAATTGTCCAGATATTGTTTTTCATCTCAAATCACAGTAAAATCGATCTGAGAATTTTGTGAGGACAATTCGTGGCTAGATCGCCATAGTTCGTTCTCAGAAGGGGGCGTTAGCCACGAAACTCGACGAAGCTTCCATGGTTCCGAGTTATATTGAATTTAATTTTTTGTTGCGCGAGGGTTGAGTGATGTTAGAGCGCGCCGGTATCATTGAAATGCTCCGTCAAGTTGAAAATGATTTGCTGGTTCAGTACGACGAGCTTCTTTGCTTGCGGGCAAAAGTCGCCAGCTTGCTGTTTCCTTTGAATAGACCGCTGCTGCGAAGACGTAGGACTACGCGCAGCAATCGGTCGGCAGCACGAGTAACACGAGCAGTGCAGTTCAATGACCGGGCCGCTGGATTAAAACCGACCGTGCTGCACTTGCCGGAGCGTCGTTCTAAATAGAACGTATTAAGTCTCGCCATCGGACTGTGTCGCTTCCGGATTTCCACGCCCAGTCGCGCTGCGCGCCGTTCCGCCTTACGCGGGCCGCAAGTAGCCGCATAGCGAACAGATCTGCCGAAGGCTTCCTAATTCAAGCTCGCAAACCAGGGGCTCACCGAGTTAGACGCGCCGCTCGTTTGAATGCGATGAAGACTAGTTCTTAATATCGAACGCGAGGCCGAACAAATCGCCATCTCGCCAAACCAAGCGGCACCTGCGAATAGTCTCGAAATTGTCAAAGGTAAGCCCGAAGGTGGTCGGCAGTACCGATAGATTGTGCGTCCGCAGTTTTGCTCCGCAGTCGGAGATATCAACTACGTAGCAGCCGCGCGCGCCGGGCTGCCCCTTGAAGAACAGCAGCGCGCCTCTCCCGACATCGGTCCTGCCAGCTGCTCGGCGATCTTTGGGAGGACTGGGTATCATTCTCCATCCTCATCATACTCGAGAAATTCCTTGTATTGCCAACGGCGGCCGTCATGTCGACGCCAAACGCGCCCGCGCACGAGGCGACCAGTGATGGATCGCCTGGGAAATACCACGGTCCAAAGATGCCAGAATTCCGCGCCTGCCGGCTTCAAGCTTCGCGTTTCAGAGGAGCCAATTGCGCTAAACATCGAGCCGTCTCCGCGCAGTTCTGTTGGCGGTCTCATACGCTAACGAAGTCGTCGAGCGGCAGACGAAACTGACGATAGGCTCACCCGACGGCCTCGCCACGTTGAGTCGATGGGGTAATTATCCCCGCGCCGTTCACGCTATCCGCTCGATGATCGAGAGCAACGGAATTCGTGTGTTAAGCTTGATACGGACGCAGGAGTTAAATCGGCTCCGTGGCGCTGATTTCAGACCTCTTTTCGGGCGCGCCGGAAAGTTGCTTCAGTTGCAAACGACACGCGACTCGTACTGCCTAGTTGCGGGATTCAGGACCTGACGCTGCGAGCATTGGGAGCCGCCGACGGGTGGCATCTGCATCGGCGGTGAGATGGACGGCGGAGTCATTTCGCAGACCGATAAGGGGCATGCGGGCGGAACTTCGGTGCTGGTTGTGCATCGCGGCAGCAGGCGCCCTTCCACACATTGGCAAAAGCATCTGGCCTCAGCGGCGAGCGTGAAAAAGGAACTCGTGACAACAATCAAAATCAGCCGGATTACTGTCATTGGTACCTCTTCAGCTATCCCCGGGCCTTTACGAACCCTTCGCGCTCCCCGCCCATGGGAAGACGGGCCCCATGCGAGATCAAAGGACGGCACGACCACCAAATACAGACGCGCACTGAAAGAAGTCTAACGTACTAAATCAAACCGGGTTCGGCGGGCACCACATTTTCTTAAACTGGGGATAGATTCTGATTGTAGCCCAAGGAAAGGCGGACTTAGCGCCTCGCCGCCAACGCAGACGACCCTGCTCTCGTTTCGGGCCGCTTGCCTCCTAGTCGGTCGATGGCCGAGGCATCTTGCGCTCTAGTGCGAGTAGGCGGTGTCGACTTGAGGAGTACGCCGCTTACCTATTTAATCCGATCCGCTTCGTCGTGTACCCTCGCTCTGCGATTGCCCGCCACCATGGTTGATTGTCGACGTACCAGCGCACCGTCTTACGTATCCCGGTTTCGAAATTCTCTTCCGCACGCCAGCCTAGCTCACGCTCGAGCTTGGAGGCATCAATTGCATAGCGGCGATCATGGCCAGGACGGTCGGTAACGAAGTTTATGAGATTTCGGTGGGGACCATTCGGACTGGGGCTGATCTCGTCGAGAAGGTCGCAGATTCGCTCGACCACGTGCAGATTGGTGCGCTCGTTACGGCCGCCGACATTATAGGTCTCGCCAACGATGCCATGTTCGAGGACCAGACTTAGCGCCTTTGCGTGATCCTCGACATAGAGCCAGTCGCGGATGTTCTTCCCATCGCCATAGACGGGCATAGACTCGCCCGCCAATCCTCTGATGATCATGTGCGGGATCAGCTTTTCGGGGAAATGATAGGGGCCGTAGTTGTTCGAGCAGTTGGTAATCATCGTCGGAAGTTCGTACGTGTGATGCCATGCGCGCACCAGATGGTCGGAGGATGCCTTGCTCGCGGAGTAAGGAGAATTCGGCGAATAGGCCGTCGTCTCCACGAAGAACCCGTCGTCCCCGAGTGAACCGAACACCTCGTCCGTCGAAATATGCAAGAAGCGGAAACGTTTACGCTTCTCGCCTGAGAGCGAACGCCAGTGGCGCAAAGATTCCTGCAAGATTGTGAAAGTGCCGACGACGTTGGTCTGAATGAATTCGCCGGGCCCATCGATCGATCGATCGACATGGCTCTCGGCAGCTAGATTCATCACCGCATCTGGCTGATACTTCTCGAACAAGCGGCGGAGGCCCAGCCCATCGCAGATGCACTGCTTCTCGAAGGCGTATTTCATGTTTGCGGCCGCGCCGGGGAGCGAATCGAGGTTCGCTGCATAAGTCAGCTTGTCGATGTTGACGACGTTTGCGTAGCTGTCATGCAGCAGATGCCGCACGACTGCGGATCCAATAAAGCCCGCGCCTCCCGTAACGAAAGTGGTACAGCCCTTAAAACGCATGATCCTTGTACCTCTGCGGCCGATATCTATCGTTTGAAGGAAACGGCTATAGATTTCAGATACTCGCCATAACTGCTTTTTTCGGTCTTCCGGGCCAAGGCTTCAAAAGCTTCGAGCGAGATGTAGCCCTGCCGCAGCGAGATTTCTTCCGGGCAGGCAATGCGCAGGCCCTGACGTTGCTCTAGGACCTGGACGAAGTTGCTGGCATCGACGAGAGAGGAATGCGTCCCGGTGTCGAGCCACGCAAAACCGCGGCCGAGCGGCTGCACGTAGAGGTCGCCGCGTTCCATATAAGCCTTGTTGACGTCAGTGATCTCGAGTTCGCCGCGCGCCGATGGCTTTAGTTCGGCTGCAATCTTCAGAACGTCGTTGTCGTAGAAATATAGTCCTGTGACGGCCAAATTGGACTTTGGCTGCTTCGGCTTTTCCTCAATCGAGAGCGCACGGCCGCTACCGTCGAGTTCAATGACGCCATATTGCTCTGGCGTCTTGACGACATAACCGAAGACGGTCGCGCCCTTCTTGCGGGCAGTCACGTTCAAGAGCAGCTCAGCCAGGCCGTTGCCGTAGAAGATGTTGTCACCAAGCACCAGCGCAACAGGATCATTGCCGACGAAGTCGCGACCGACGATAAAGGCATCCGCTATCCCGCGTGGAGACGCCTGCGTGAGGTAGGAAAAACGCAATCCGAGCTGTGAGCCGTCGCCCAGGAGACGCTCGAATAGCGGCTTGTCCTGAGGGGTAGAGATGATCAGGATGTCTTGGATTCCGCCCAACATGAGGGTCGAGAGAGGGTAATAGATCATTGGCTTGTCGAAGACCGGTAACAGTTGTTTCGAAACAACTGTCGTAACCGGATAGAGGCGGGAACCCGTACCTCCGGCGAGAATAATGCCCTTCATCAGCCCTCACGCGTTTTTCAAGCGAAGTACATTAATTTAGGATATTAAATATACCCATATTAAATGCAAACATTAAATGGTGCGGGCTGGATAAATTTGGTATTTGGCTAACGTGAAATGTTGCTCAGTCGGGGCCAGATGAACGTCATTGCGACAGCGCTTCCCGAAGTCCTGGTCCTGGAGCCCAGGCTGTTTGGCGACCAACGCGGCTTCTTTCTGGAAACCTACCAATTGCCACGCTATGCCGAGTACGGCATTAGCCGTCCATTCGTGCAGGACAACATGTCCCGCTCCAGCCATGGAGTGTTGCGGGGGTTACACCTGCAGAACCCCTTCACCCAAGGTAAGCTCGTTACGGCATTGCGCGGCCGGGTGCTGGATGTGGCGGTGGATGTACGGGTGGGGAGTCCGCGTTTCGGACGCCATGTTGCCGTAGAATTGAGCGAGGAGAACCGCCGCCAATTGTGGGTTCCTCGTGGCTTCGCACACGGCTTTGTCGTTCTATCCGAGACCGCAGATTTCTTCTACAAGTGTGACGATCTTTACAGCCCCAAGGATGAAGTCTCGATCCGCTGGGACGACCCCGCGATCGGTATAGATTGGGGCATTGAAGCTCCCTCGCTTTCGGCCAAAGATGCCGACGCCCCACTGCTGAAAGACGTCAAGAATCTGCCGATGTATGGACAAGTCTGATGCGGATCTTGTTGACGGGAGTGAGCGGCCAGGTCGGCGGCGCGTTGCGCCCCTTGTTAGCTGCCCAAGGGGCAATTATAGCGCCTTCGTCTTCCGAATTCGACCTATCCAAGCCGGAAACATTAACGGACCGGCTTAAGGATTTCAGGCCCGATCTCATCGTAAATCCGGCCGCCTATACCGCCGTTGATCGCGCCGAGGAGCAGCGCGAGCTTGCGTTCCTCGTTAATGCCAAAGGGCCCGAGGTCATCGCACAATGGGCAGCCAAGAACCGCGTGCCGCTCGTTCACTTCTCAACAGATTACGTTTTTGACGGCTCCGGTGATGCGCCGCGTCGCGAGGACAGCCCCACGGGCCCAATCTCCGTCTATGGCGCAAGCAAGCTTGCAGGGGACATTGCAATCATGGCGGCCAATGGGCCGCATCTGATCGCGCGCACGTCGTGGGTGTATGCTGCCAAGGGTAGCAATTTCCTCCGTACCATCGCGCGCCTGGCTTCCGAGCGCAAGGAACTGCGCATCGTCGCGGATCAAATCGGAGCGCCAACGGCGGCTCGAGCGATCGCGAAAGCCATTGCCGACATCGTGCTGCCGAACCTCGCGAACTTGAACGATCTGTTCGCGCGAAGGGGGGGCGTGGTCAACCTCGTTTGCGCTGGGGAAACTAGCTGGCACGAGTTTGCAAGTGCCATTGTCGAAGGGCTGAGATACCGCGGCTTCAAGCTTGAAGTCGAAACCGTCGTTCCAATCGCAACCGCGGATTTTCCGACAAAGGCGAAGCGACCAAGCAACTCGCGCCTCGACCTGTCTCGCCTCAGGGACGAGTTCGGTGTGGTCATGCCGAACTGGCAAGATGCATTGGCCCTGGAGCTTGATGGTTTCGTCGCAGCAGATGACGTTTCGAGCCCCAGATGAAATGGCCCGTCAGCCCCGGCCTGTCTTTTCTCGCTCGGCCCGGCAGCTCGGATACGAGCGGTAATTCCAACGCCCTCGGCTAGACTTTCCCGATGCGGTGATTGCCAACGAGTCCAAAGAGATGCCGCAGCGTACGGGCTCGTGGCAATGTCAGGGTTGCATTCCTTCGGGTATCGGTCTGATATTCTGCTCCCAGCTCTCTCCTGTAATTTCCGTAGTCAAGAAGCGCAACCAAGAGGAGAGGCCAACGTGCAAGGGGAAAACGGGACTGCAGCAATAACCTCCTGAACTGAAGCCGTGGAATGGACCCCTTGCGAAGGTCAACGGGTACGTCAACTCCAAATAATTCCGCCAGGGCGACCAGCTGCTTCGCGATGGCATTTCGCGCCAAACGGCTCGGAGCAAATGACATCATGCGGTTCCAGTCTATTCCTTCCGACGAGTTAGCCAGATCTCTCAGCTCGACCAGATGTCGCACATCTAGTTCGCCGAGCCAGTAATCATTATCTTGAAACTGGTCGTGAATGATCAGCATGAAAGCTTGAAAAGTCGTGGTCGGAAGATAAGCGGTCCCGCGGCCAACCGATATGGGCGTGCAATGCGCAAGCAATTTGCCCGCAGGACGATAGAAGTAATCGGGACCAGGCGCTTCCTGATGTAGGTCTATCATACCAACGTCGCGCGGTCGTTTAAGGTCGCTGTACTGCTTCTTGCTCTCCGGCGGCGCTCGAAAATGGGACTGATAATCGAGGCCGGCGAGAGCTTGCAAGGCTGTCTCAACCTGATCGGGATCGACCAATATGTCGAGATCAGCCATGATTCGGGTTGCGCGGCGTTCAGGAGTAGCTGTTGCGAGGATTGCTGAGCCCTTTAGCAGCACCGGTATCACATCCCGTTCGTTGAGCGCCGCCACCGCCTCTTCCAATTGAGCCCTCAGGAACTCGTTCCGAAGCGCGTTTCGCCGGTAGATCTCTCGAATGAAAGCCTTTACATCCTCGGGAACTGATTGATCAGGTTGATCAACCAGATCGATCAAGAGGGGGGTCGTTAGCGTATTGTTGGCCAGTTCCAACACGGCCATCCAATCCAGGTTGCTGGGCGCTTTGCCTCCGAGACATTGGCAGAGCCTGACCAGAGTGCTGCTAGGAAAAGCCATGACAAAGACCTCTCAGCTTACGCCCTGCGTCAGCAGCCTCCCCATAGGTCAGCTCAAACAATCCGGCCCCACCGATTATTTTCTTCAGCGCTGCAAACCCCGCTAGAGATAGTTTGCCGTTGGCAGCAAAAGATCCGCTGATCACTCGCTGCATGGATTCAATTTGTCCAAGGGGCGTCAGTTTGGCCGATGTCCCGTCAATCCTATTGAGAAAGATAATCCACTGGACCTGGAAGCTTCCCTTATGCACATCTGCTACGGGCAGATACCGGACCCGTATGCCGTCCGCGCGATCATGGGCAGTGGCAGATTTCAAGTCGTCGCGAGTTTTCGAAACCGCCTGCCATGTGCCCGGCTTGATGGTTGGCGCGAAGAGAAGCCCTTGCACGAGACCGTTTGGAGAAATCATAACGACGTCATCGCCGCAATATCGGTATTCCTTGCCGACTAACTGGAGTGCGAGGGTCGATTTACCGGCGCCTGGCTGCCCGCATAAGAGCAGTCCCTTATCGCCAAAAACAAGCGAAGCAGCATGCAGCGCGAAATCACGCTGATTCTGCAGAATAATGCGCTCAGTGAGGTCGGCCTTGATCGCGGGAGCCAAACTCGTGGTGGGACACTTTGTGATGCTCTTCCTGCAATTACGGAAGAGAACCTCGTCGCCGACTTCTACAACTTCAATTGTGATGTCTGCTTGATCGCCTCCCGAGTTTAAGTCGCAAAAGAGCGGCTTAAGAGATTTGATCAATGCTTCATTGGAGGCTTTAATGCTGATCGCTCGCTCCGCTAACCGGGTCTGAAGCGCGCTGGCAAATGGAAGCCTCCATTCCATTTCTACCAGTTCCAAATCCAGCCATTGTTGCAAGGCTTGACCGAGAACATTGCGCGCCTGGTCGCGGTCGAGCCCAAGCTCGCTTAGTTCATCAGCAATCGTTTCGAGTTTATTTTGGTCAAGAAGTTTGCACCACACGAAAGCACTGATCTGATTTAGTTCATAGATCTGCTGGTTTTTCTCGCTGAACAGGACCGGTCGATCATCAATTAACGCAAACGAGGCGTCCGCGGCTGGACGCAGCAAAATCGGGTTTTCAGGCCTGGGTTCCGTTAGATCTGGTCCGAATGCCAAGCAGGGCTCCACAACGGTGCGTCAAATATTCTTCGCGGCGAGGTTGACATTATTTAATCTGAAAATTTAAATCGAGTAAATTGGAAGTGGATAGGGAACTGACACCGTCGGTCGAATTGAATGGATCCCAAGCCATGAACAAAAACACTGATGAACCAATTCTCAAGGCAGAGATGGAGCTCGATGCTGACAGGCGGAAGTTTCTGGCGGCATGCGGCAGATTTGCCGTTGTGACGCCTCCCGCTGTGACCCTGTTACTATCAACTTCAATGAATTCCGATGCGATTGCACGCTCCGGCAGCGGTGGGGAAGGCGGAAGACCGCCTCACCGCCCTGATCTGCCTAACTGGCTTGAGCGGTTCCTTGACTGGTTGTTCTAGGCACTCCTGTCGATTCAGGCCAAGCTGTGAGCGCACGATCGTCGACTATCCGCGAGTTTAGGGGGCCGCAACATGCTGATGATGTTCCGCGGCTCGCGGATTGAACACCGGTTTCCTGGGCGCGCGACTACATCATGTGTATCGACGTCGAACGCGCGCAGCGCGATCGTCAGTTGCGTCCGACCTTTGATTTCATGTTCCTCGGTAGGAGGTCGGCACGCTTCAGCGAGCCGCCCTGCGAAAGGTGCTTGAACGCGGTTGGGACTACAACGAGGACGACGCGCAGCAGCTCCACTGATTAGGACCTGCTGCCTCTCCTCCATTTATCGTCCTCACCACCACCGTAGCCTGGTGCTGATCCCGCGCCGCCGCGAGAGCCGCCGGGACCGCCGCTGCGAGAGCCATTCGCGGCCGAAGCACCCCCGCCGCCACCCCCACCACC
>NZ_JAGKJK010000020.1 GCF_020329435.1 Bradyrhizobium hereditatis
TCTCCTTCAGCGCCGGCGAGAACTGATCGAGCAGCGCCTGCTGCGTCAGCACCAGCGCCGCGCCGCTGTCGCGCAGCATGTGCGCCAGCCGTTCCCGCGGATACTCCGGATCGAGCGGCAGATAGGCGCCGCCGGCCTTCAGCACCGCCAATAGCGCGACCATCATCTCGACGCCGCGGTCGAGCGCCAGCCCGACGACGACATCGGCTCCGACTCCGCGCTCCCGCAGCCGCCGCGCCAGCCGGTTGGCCCGCGCATTCAACGCGGCGTAGCTCAGCTCCGCATCGCCAAACACCAGTGCGATCGCGTCGGGTGATTCGCACACCTGCGCCTCGAATTGCGTGATGAATGAGCGGTCTCTTGGATATCGCGCCTGCGTCCGGTTCCACGTCTCCAGCAAAAGCTGACGCTCCTCGCAGGGTAGAACATCCAATTGCCGCACCGGCGAGCGAGGCGCGCGCTCCGATGCCTCAGCCAGTTGTTCGAGCGTCTGCTGCATCAAGGCGCAGATGCGATCGGCCGAGAGCGGATGGACTACCTGAGCGGTCAAGCCGAGTGCATGACCGTAATCCTCGATCGCCATCATCAAGGGATAATTCGTACGCTCTTCACCACCGAGCCACTCGATGCCGCGCACGCCCGCGCCGTCCTGATCCGCAGACGAGTCGGCCGGCTTCGCGTTGTGCCGATAATTCAGGATCGAACTGAACAGGGGCGCCGGCGCTACGACACCGCTGCATCTCTGCGCAAGCGCCAGCGAGGCATGTTCATGCGCCATCAGTTCGGCAAGCCGGGCGTGCGCATGCCGGACGCTGTCCTCGACCGCCGTGCCGTCGAGATCGAGCCGCAGCGGCAATGTGTTGATGAACAGGCCCATGGTACGGTCGCCGCCAGCGCCGGCGTGCATGCGGCCGAACAGAACCGTGCCGAACACGACGCGCTCGCGCCCGCTGCTTCGCGCCACTACCTGGCCCCAGGCAAGATGGCACAGGCTGGCAAGACTGACGCCCAGCCGCCGCGCCAGCGCGCGCAGCCGTGCGTTGAGCTGTTCCGGCAGCATTCGCCGGGCTTCTGTCACGCCGCCACCATCGCCGTGCACCCGATCGAGGCCAAACGGCGTCGTCGGCTCATCGATGTCGGCCAGCATGTTCCGGAAGAATCGCTCGTGCTCTTCGGTGGCCGGCGATCTGCGCGACTGCGCTACCAGGTTTCGGAAAGGGTACGGCGCCGAAAGCTCACGACCGCGTCCGGACAATATTTTCCGGACTTCGTCGTGCATCACCTCCAGCGTGGAGTGATCGCCGATCAAATGATGCAGCAACACCAAAAGCAGCCAACGCTCCTTGCCGGGATCTGGGGCGACTGCAAATCGCAGCAGCGGTGCCTGGCCGAGATCGATCCGATAACGGCGCGGGTCGAAGCGCTCGGCAAGCTGCTTATGCGCGGCACCTTCGCCATCCAACGCGACCTCGCTGACGTCAAAAGAAGCCTGTCGCCAGACCACCTGCGCCGGAGCGGACAGGCCATTCCATTCAATGGACGTGCGCAGAATGTCGTGACGATCGATCACCTCTTGAACAGCAGCGAGATAGCGGTCGAGCAGGTCGCGGCTTGCAAACGCCATCTGGCCGACCAGCAAATATGGATCGCCTTCCTTCGACAGCAGATGGTGAAACAGGATGCCGTCCTGAAGCGGCGACAGGCCGTAGATATCCTGGATGTTGGCGACGCCGCCCGGAACTCTGGCCACGATGTTGTCGACATCGGATTGCGTCAACGCGATCAGCGGCAATAATTCGGGTGTAATCGCCGTCGTCTGCGGCGTGATCAGGTTAGCGGGAACATCGGCTTCTCCGCCGCCGTTGAGACCGGCGGCGAAATCAGCCAATACCGGCTTTGCAAACAGCGCGCGCACGTCCGCCCGGAGCGAATGCCGCTGCAGTCGTTCCAACATGCGCACTGCAAGCAGCGAATGGCCGCCCAGTTCAAAGAAATGATCGTTGCGTCCGATCCGAGCGACGCCGAGTAGCTCGGTCCATATCCTGGCAACGATCTCCTCGATCTCGCCTTGCGGCAGCTCGAAGTGGCGTCTCGCGAAGGCATCATCCTCCGGCGCCGGCAGCGCCTTGCGATCGACCTTGCCGTTCGGCGTGAGCGGCAAGGCATCCAGCCGCACGAAAGCTGATGGCACCATGTATTCCGGCAGACACGCACGAAGGTGACTGCGCATCGCTGCCGCGAATTCAGCGGCATCAACGTTCGCGCTGTTGTCCCGACGCGCGGCCACATAAGCGACCAGCCGCGGGTCGCCGCTGTGATCCTGTCGCACCAGCACCACCGAGTCGGCCACACCGGCGTGCTCGTTGAGACGAAATTCGATTTCGCCAAGTTCGATGCGGAAACCGCGGATCTTGACCTGGTGATCATTGCGGCCGAGAAACTCGATATTGCCATCCGGCAGGTAACGTCCGAAATCGCCGGTGCGATACATGCGCGCCATCGCGTCGTCAGCGAAGGGATCGCGTACGAAGCGCTCCGCGGTCAGATCGGTGTGATTAAGATAGCCGCGCGCGACCCCTGCCCCGCCGATATAGATTTCACCGACCGCACCGAGCGGAACCGGCGAACCGAGCTTGTCGAGCAGATAGATTCGTGTATTCGGCAGCGGGCGGCCGATCGGGACGACATCGCCAGCAAAGCCCGCCGGCCGCAGCCAGGTGGTGGCGCAGACCGTTGCTTCCGTTGGTCCGTAGCCGTTGAAGACGGCAACGTTCGGCGGCAGCCCCTTGATCAGCTCGCCCTTGGGCAATTCTCCGGCGAGGACGAGTACCTGCAGTGACGCCAGCCTGTCGAGGTCGGTACGTCCCTGCAGCATCGCGGGCGGCAAGGTCGCATGCGTGATGGTGTTATTCACGAGATAGTCGAGCAGTTCGGAGGTGTTTTGATGCTCTCGCGGAGTGATGAGAAACAGCTCTGCCCCCGAGCACAGGGCCATGACAATTTCCCAGGCGCTGGCATCGAAGCTGAAGGAGGCAAACTGCACGACGCGGCTGCGTGCGGAGACCTCGAACAGCGCGCGCTGGGCCAGTGCCAGATTCACCAGGCCGCGATGCTCGATCATCACGCCCTTAGGTCTTCCGGTAGAGCCGGAAGTGTAGATGATGTAGGCGAGATGCTGTGATGTGAGCCCTGTAACGGCTGGAGCAGATATCACCAAGTCGGCAATGGCTAAAGCGCTCGCCTCCAGATCGACAATCTCGCACGTCGCATTCGGGAATATTGCGTGTCCGGCATTGTCAGTGATCAGCAATTTCGGCTTTGCGTCATCCACAATGTGCCGCAGCCGCTCCACCGGATAGGCCGGATCCAGCGGCAGATATGCGCCGCCTGCCTTCAGCACGGCCAACACGCTGACGATCATGGCAATGCCGCGCGGCAGGCAGATTGCAACCACCCGATCAGGGCCGACGCCCAACGCGATCAAGTGCCGCGCGAGCTGATTGGCTTTCGTATCCAGCTCGCCATAGCTCAGGCGAACGTTCTCATGCGCCAGCGCAATGGCTTCAGGTGCTTTCCGAACCTGTTCTGCGAACAATTCGTGGATGCAGCGCTCGGACGGGAACGGCGCGGCTGTCTCGTTCCATGTATTAAGGACGAGCTTGCGCTCCTCGGCGCCGATAATGTCGATACGGTCGACGATCTGATCCGCATCAGCGACCATCGCGCGCAGCACGGCCAGCAGATAATCCCGATGACGCCGGATCGTCGCTTCGTCAAAGAGCACCGTTGCATAATTCAGAGTGCCGACAATGCGGCCGCCCATTTCGCCCAAATTAAGTTCGAGATCGAATTTGACCTGCTGCAGCGGAATATCCGCTATCTCGGCCTTGAGGCCCGGCAGCTCAAGCATTGCCGCTTCGTTGTTCTGCCAGGCGAATACGATCTGGAAGACCGGCGGATGCTCCAGCCGCCGCGGCGGCTGAATGATCTCGACGAGCTGCTCGAATGGCAGATCCTGATGATCCTGAGCCGCGAGCGCCGCATCGCGGACGCGGCTGAGCAACTCCGCCACATCAGGCTCTCCAGAGAGATCCACGCGGAGCGCCAGCATATTGACGAAGAAGCCGACCAGGCGCTCGATTTCGCGCCTGTTGCGGCCAGCCGTCGGCGTGCCGATCACCAGATCGCTCTGCCCGGAAAGTTTTGACAAAACCGCCGCCCATGCCGCCAGCACCGTCATGAATGCCGTCGTGCGGTGCGTTTGGCTGAGCCGCTTGATACCGAGCGCAAGGTCGGCGTCGATCTCGATCGGCAACGACGCGCCGGCCAGCGACCTCACCCGCGATCGCGGCCGGTCGGTCGGAAGTTCGAGCACCGCGGGCGCGTCCGCGAGTGCTTGCCGCCAATAGTCGACCTGCTGCTGCAATCGCTCGCCTGCCAGCCACTGCCGTTGCCATGCAGCGTAGTCCGGATACTGAATGGCCAGCGGCGGCAGCGGATCGTCCTGGCCGGCTGTAAAAGCCCGGTAAAGCGTACCCAGCTCGCGCACGAGCACGCCCATCGACCAGCCATCGGATACGATGTGATGCTGGGTGAGCAGGAACAGGTGCTCGCGCTCGGCGGTCCTGATGAGACGGCCGCGGATCAATGGCCCCGTCGTGAGATCGAACGGCGTACCAGCCTCTTCGCGGCACAAGCGGGCGAGTTCCTGTTCGATATCCTCGCGAGCGCGCACATCATGTTCGAGCACCGGCAGGCCTTCATGGGCCGGCAAGAGTTCAACGCGCGGCTGTCCGTCGACCACGCGAAAGACGCTGCGCAACGCTTCGTGGCGCGCAAACAACCGGTCGAGGCTCCGGCGCCATGCAACGACATCGAGATCACCCGAAAGGCGCAATGCGCCGCGAATGTGATAGTTGGAACTGGCGCCATCGAGCTGCGCCAATAGCCAAAGCCGCTGCTGCGCAAAGGACAGTTGGAGTGGTCCATCGCGCGGCGCCCTCGGGATCGAAGAGTCACCTTTCCTGACGGTATTCTGGCCGCGCTCTCTCGCCAGCGCCAGGAGCTTTCTCACCTGCGCGGAATCGAGATCACGCAAACTCGGCTTTGCTGCATCGGCCATGTTCACTGCCCCTCCGCGATCAGATCCTGGAGCTCTTCAGCATCGAACTCCTGCTCGATCAGCCTGATCGACACGACGCGCGCGAACGAGGCGAGGTCGGGGTGAACGAACAGATCAGAGACCGGGATGGACACGCCGATCTCGTGCGACACCCGGCTGAGCACCCGCACGGCAAGCAAGGAGTGACCGCCGAGCTCGAAGAAGTGATCATGGCGTCCAATCCTGTTGACGCCGAGCAGTTCGGCCCAGATCTTCGCCAGCGCGATTTCGATTTCATCCTCGGGCGCCTCATAGCCACGGCGGGCCTGCGCATCCTCGTGCGGCGCCGGTAACGCGCGCCGGTCGATCTTGCCATTGGGGGTCAGCGGCAATTGCTCGAGCACGACAATCGTTGATGGGACCATGTACTCAGGCAGAATGGCCACTAGAGATTCCCGCAAGGCGCGGCCATCGAGCATCGGCTCGCCGCTCACGTATGCGAACAACTGACGCCCCGTCCTGCTCTCGCGCGCCACCACGGCCGCTGCGCGCACGCCGCGCTGCTCGGTGAGGCGCGCCTCGATCTCTCCGAGTTCGATACGGAAGCCGCGGATCTTCACCTGCTGGTCGGCGCGGCCGACATATTCGATCACGCCGTCGGCGCGCCAGCGCGCAAGGTCGCCGGTGCGATAGAGGCGCGCGCCAGTATCGCCGAACGGATCCGGGATGAACCGTTCCGCCGTCAGTGCGCCCCGTTTCAGATAGCCACGGGCCAATCCAACACCGCCGATGAACAGCTCGCCGGTGACGCCGATGGGAACGATGTTGAGGTCGGCATCGAGAATGTAGGCCCACCTGGCACCAACGGGCCGTCCGATCGGCGCGGCCCGCCCCGGCGTCAGCGCGGCATCGTCGACGAGCCACGCCGTCGGCGCGATCACAGTCTCCGTCGGACCGTAGGCGTTGACCAGAAGATCGACGTCAGCTGCCTGACGAAGCGCGTTGATCCCGCTATCCGACCAGGCTTCACCGCCCACGATGCAAGCCCTGATGGCGAGCCTGCGCCTGCTCTGCCGCAGAGCTGCGCTCAACTGATCCGCATAGGCCGGCGGCAGAAAGATCGACGTAACCGAATTGCGCTCGATCTCGCTGACGAGGTCGTCAATCAGCAGGCCTGGTCTGGATGGCAGGACCAGCGAGCCGCCCGTCATCAGCGGCACGAGCCATCGCTCATGGGCGATGTCGAAATTGATCGACGCCGTCTGGAATTCGCGGTCGCGCGACGTCATGCGGTAGAGCCGGCCGATGGCTTCGCAATGCATGGCAAGCGGCCCATGCGATACAGCCACGCCCTTCGGCATTCCGGTCGACCCTGACGTGTAGATCGCATAGGCGAGGCTATCCGGATGTATCTCGATATTCAGGTTGCCGGTGTCTTCGCCGGCGGGTGGCGATGGCTCGTCGATGCAGCACGCCTCGACGCCGGTCTCGTGCAGCACCGGCGCGAGCGGTTCGAGCAGCGCGCTTTGCGTCAATATCAGCCGTGCCCTGCTGTCGCGCAGCATGTGGGCGAGCCGCTCGGCCGGATAGTCCGGATCGAGCGGCAGATAGGCGCCGCCTGCCTTCAGGACTGCTAGCAGCGCGACCATCATCTCCGGGCTGCGCGCCAGGGCGATGCCGACCAGGCGATCCGCGCCGATGTTCCAGCGGCGAAGCCGCCGCGCAAGCTGGTTCGCGCGGGCATTCAGCTCGCCATAGCTGATGCGCTGGTCAGCCCATATGATCGCGACAGCAGAAGGCGCCTGCGCGGCCTGCGCCTCGATATGCGTAACGACGCCGACGTAAGAAGCAGGCGATGCCGGATGCGCCGCGCTGCTCCAGCTCAGGACCCGCCGTGCCTCATCATCGGCGACCGATCCGAGTTCGCCGAGCGCGCGATCCGCGTTGGCCGCGATCCGCTCAAGCAATCCATGCAGCATGTCGCGAAGGCGCCGGATAGCTGCCTCATCGAACCGGGCGCGGTCGTAGTTGAACTCGAGACTGAGCCGGTCGCTTCCAGCGAACACGGCAACCGCCAGCGCATAGTTGGTAGGCGTGACATGATCGACGCGCCCCAGGCGCGGCCCGCTCTCCCCGGTCCGGCGCAGCCCTTCATCGATCGGATAGTTTTCGAACACCAGGATGCTGTCGAACAGCGTCTGCCCGGCATGGCCGGCGAGACGCTGGATCTCGTAGAGCGGCGTCCAGCCGTGCTCGCGCAAGGCCAGGTTCTGCTCCTGCAACTGGCGTAGCCAGTCGCCGACACTTGCTTGCGGGCTTGGCGCGTCGACGATCGGCAACGTGTTGATGAAGAGGCCCACGATCTCCTCGGCGCCTGCCAGTTCCGCCGGACGACCGGACACGGTCACGCCGAAACAGGCGGCGCTTTGCCCCGAATGCCGTCGCAACAACAGCGCCCACGCTGCTTGAATGAGCGTGTTGAGCGTCACCCGCTCGCGCTTCGCAAACGCCTTCAGCCGATCAGTCAGCTCCGCATTCACCGCGAGCGCAATGCTGGCGTGTCCCTCGGACTCCGATGCCTTGTTCGCCACAAGCGTATTCGCCAGCAGGGTCGGCGTTTCGAGCCCAGCCAGCGCATCGCGCCAGAACTTCTCGGCGCCTGCCTGATCGCGGCCCTGCAGCCATGCGATGTAGTCGCGATAGCTGCCCTGCACGGCCGGTAGCATGTCGCCGCGGACATGCTGCAGCACCTCCGCAACCAGCCGGGCCGAGCTCCAGCCGTCGACAAAGATGTGGTGATGGGTCCAGATCAGCCAGTGACGTTTGTCGTCGAGCCGGATCAAGCGCACCCGCTGCAGCGGTGGCTGCGCGACGTCGAAGCCTTTTTCGCGTTCGCGCCGGGATACTTCCGCCAGTGCGGCATCCAGTTCCGTGCGCTCGCCGCTGCGTTCGAGCGCGGCCGCTCGCGGGCGCCAATCCTCTTCGACGAACGGCACCGTCACATGGCGGTGCACCACCTGCTGGGCTGCACCGGACAAGTTCTGCCAGACAAAGCCCGTCCGCAACGCGGCGTGCCGGTTGCTCACCGCCTGCCACGCCGTTCGAAGCTTGTCGGCATCGAAGCCGAACAGCTCGAGCCCGACCTGGTTCACATAGGCGTCGTTGTCACCATCCCGGAGCGCATGGAACAGCATGCCCTGCTGCATTGGCGAAAGCGGATAGATATCCTCGACGCTGCGGAGATCCAATGTCGCGCCTAGCCGGTCGAGATCGGCCTGACCGAGCCCGGACAGCGCAACATCAGACGGCGTGAGGCCAAAGGCGCCGCTGCAGCAATGCGTCACCAATTCGCGCAGTGCCGTCTGGTAAAGCGCCGCTAGCCGTTCAATCGTCTCGCGCCGATAGCGCTTGCGTCCGTATCCGAATGACAGTTGCAGCCGGCCCTCACGCACGAAGCCGGTGATGTTCAGCCAGCCGCGTAACGGAGCGGTGGCGCTACGAGACGGACCCGCGCTCTCCGGCGCGAACGCGAAGTGCTGGGATAAGCTGCCATCGAACCGGCCGAGATAATTGAAGACGATCTGCGGCTCGGCCAGTTGCGCCAGCGCATGGCGTTGGGCCTCCGAGCCGAGATAGCGCAGCACGCCATAGCCGAGCCCGCGGTTCGGGATCGCTCGGAGTTTCTCCTTGACCGCTTTGATCAGGGAAGCGTCGTCGTTCGATCCGCCTTGCAGCCGCACCGGGAAGGCTGTCGTGAACCAGCCGACCGTACGGGAAACATCCGCGCCAGCGAATACGTCCTCACGGCCATGGCCTTCGAGTTCGACCGTTACATCGTAATGCCCGCTCCAGCGCGAGACAGCGCGCGCCAGGCCCGCCAGCATCAGATCGTTGACCTGCGTCCGATAGGCGGAGGGTGCCTCCTCAAGCAGCCTCGACGTCAATTCGGCATTGATGACCAGCGACACCTCATCGCCATCCACAACGAGATCGACGCCATCATGATCGTCGTCGCATGGCAAGCTCGGGCCCGCGCTGCAATCGAGCCAGAAAGGTAGCTCATCAGCCAGTTCCGCGGTCGCCGAGTAGGAGTGCAAGCGCTCGCCCCAAGACGCATAGGAGTCGCTCTTCGGCGGCAGCGTGACCGCGTCGCTCTGCTTTAGCTGATCATACGCTGAAGCCAGGTCTTCCAGAAGGATGCGCCAGGATACGCCATCGACAACCAGATGATGGATCGCGATCAAGAGCCGCTGGCTGCCATCGGCAAGATCCATCCCGACCGCGCGCAGTAACGGCCCCGAAGACAGCGACAGACTCTCCTGCGCAGCAGAAGCAAGCGCAGCAATCTCCGTCGAATCCACGACGCCAGCACGGACCCATAATAGTTCCGGCGGCGACGGCGGAGGGCCCTGCTCCGCCCGCCACGCTCCGTCCACCTGCTTGAACCGCAGTCGCAATGCATCGTGCTGCTCCGCAATCGCGGCGAGCGCACCTCGCAGTGTCCCCCAGTCGAGCTGCGTCTGCGGGACCAGCAGCACGGCCTGGTTCCAGTGGTTCCGGTTGCCTATTTCCTCCGCGAAGAAGCGGATCTGAATCGGCAGCAGATGACGCATGCCGGCTGCCGGATCGCCACCGGCCAGCATCTTTGTATCCGGCTTCTCCTTCGTTGCGGCAGGCCTCGCCGTAACGGCTGCAACAGTTGCCAGCCCGGCCACGGTTTGCTGCCCGAACACCTGCTTCGGCGTCAGGCGGATGCCGCGCTTGCGCAAGCGGGCGATGATCTGCAGGCTGAGGATGGAATCGCCGCCGAGCTCGAAGAAATTATCATGACGGCCGATGCGCTCGCGACCGAGCACCTCACACCAGACTGCCGCGATCGCCTCCTCGGTGTCTCCGACGGGCGCGGCATAGCTCGGGGCGGCCTTATCTTCGACCGGCTCCGGCAATGCCTTGCGGTCGACCTTGCCATTGGCTGTGAGTGGCAGCCGCTGCAATGCAATAATGTGTGACGGCAGCATATAATCCGGCACGACCGCGGAGAGCTGCTGCTTGATCGCCTCCGGCTGTAGGGTCACACCGTTGCCGGGCACACAGTAAGCCACAAGTTCCTGCCGCTCTCCGCTCGCGCCGATCGCGCGCGCGATAACCACCGCGTCATCAATCCCCTGCAGCGCCTTGATGGCGCGGCCGACTTCGCCAAGCTCGATGCGATAGCCGCGCAGCTTGATCTGATCATCGCTGCGGCCGAGGAAGATCAGCCGGCCCGCCCGGTCGCAGCGGACGCGATCACCGGTTCGATAGAGCCGCTCTCCAGCCGCGCCGAACGGATCAGGCACAAAGCGTTCCGCGGTCAGGCCCGCCGCGCCACGATAGCCCCGCGCGAGGCCGGCGCCGCCGATATAGAGTTCGCCCGTGACACCGACCGGCACCTCGTTCAGTGCATCGTCCAGCACGTGGGCGCGCAGATTGGCGAGCGGCAAGCCGATCGGAACCGCCCCGCTCTCATATGCAGTCTCGCATTCATGCGTCACCGCACCAACGGTGGTCTCCGTCGGCCCGTAGTGATTCAGAATCCGGCATTGCGGTCGCAAGAGCCTGATATCCTCGAGCAGTGCGGCATCGCAGGTCTCTCCACCGAGGATGACCGCATCGCGCGGCAGGAGATCGGCCGAGCGCGATGCCTGCAGCAGACCGCGCAGATGGCTGGGCACGATCTTGAGGATGCCGATATTGCCGTCGCGCATCACTTTCGCGAACGCATCCGCATCGAACACGGCTTCCGCAGAGAGCAGATGCAGCGTCACGCCGGAGGCGAGCGCGCCGAACAACACGGTGTGGCCGAGATCGGCCGCTACGGTCGAGACCATCGCCATGGTCGACGGCGGCTGCGGCTGCAGGCGTTGCAGCAGGGCCTGCACATAATTGGCTAGGGCGCCGTGCGAGACCGCGACGCCCTTCGGCGTTCCGGTCGATCCCGAGGTATAGATGATGTATGCAGTCTGCGCCTGATGGATCACCGTGCTCGGCGGTGCGCCTGATGTTTCCTTGCGCGTCGCCTCGGTATTCGCATCGAGCACGAGACAATCAAGCGCGCGCGCTTCCGCCAGCTTCTCGCCGCCCGCCAGCAGGATCTCGATGCCGCCGTCCTTCAGGATGCGCCTGACGCGCTCCAGCGGCCATTTCGGATCGAGCGGTACATAGGCGCCGCCGGCCTTCAATACGCCAAGCAGCGCCACGACGAACGTCGGCGAGCGCTCGATCCACAGCGCGACCGGCACTTCGCGGGTCACGCCTCTACCAGAAAGCATATGTGCGATACGGTTCGACCTTTGCTCGAGGTCTGCAAAAGTCAGCGTCTCGCTGCCACACCGGACTGCAACCGCACTTTCCCTACCGGCCCTCGACGCGCGGTGAAGACTGATAATATCAGAGAATTCGAACGCGGCGGTCTGGCTCGATACGATCTGCCGGTTCGCATCATCGATGACGAAGTCTGCTATCCGTCGTTCCGCATTATCAGCGATCTGGCGCAGCATCGAACCGAACTGCGCCACCAGCCGCGCGATTGTCGGACGGTCGAACAGATCGGTGGCGTAGTTGAATGTCGCCTTCATGCCTGAGGCGCCGTCTACGACGTCAAGCGCGAGATCGAAATGCGAGCCCGCGAGATCCATGATGTCGATCTCGGCGGTGAGCCCGTCGACACCGTCGAAACCGCGCGGCGCCGTCATGTAGTTGAACTTGGCCTGGAACAGCGGATTGTGGCCGCCGCTGCGTTCGGGCCTGAGGCCATCGACCAGCATTTCAAACGGAAGATCCTGATGCGACAGCGCTTCGATCACCGTTTCCTTGACCTGCTGCAGCAGGCTCGGGAACATTGCGTCATCGGCAATCTCGGCGCGCAGCACCAGCGTGTTGACGAAGCATCCGATCAGCCCTTCGAGTTGCGCGTGCCGCCGCCCCGCGACCGGCACGCCAACATGCAGATCGCTCTGCCCGGTGTAGCGGTAGAGCAGCGCCTGATACGCGCCGAGCAGCAGCATGAAGACGCTTACGCGATGTTTTGCGGCAATCGCCCGAAGCCGCGCAGCCAGCACGCCGTCGATTGCAAGGCCGATCGTATCCCCGGCATGACTTTGCGTTGCCGGACGCGGCCGATCGTGCGGCATAACCAGCACCGGATGCACGTCACCCAGTTTCGCGCGCCAATATGCGAACTGCCGATCGCCCTCGCCGTCCGCGAGCCAGCTTCGCTGCCAGGCGGCGAAATCCGCATATTGAATCATCTGTAACGGCGGCGCGCCTGTGTCTTGCCCGACGGCGGTGCGGTAGAGCCCAGCCAGCTCTTCGAGCATCACGTCGAGCGACCAGCCGTCGACGACGATGTGATGCGCAAGCAGCAGCAGCTCGTGCACTTCATCTGCGAGCTGAAGCAAGACCGCCCGCAACAGCGGTCCGTTCACGAGGTCGAACGGCTTGGCGAGTTCGGAGCGTCTGAGCTCCGCTGCCAATGCGGCACGATCGTTCGTGGCGTATTCGCGAAGATCCTTGTGCCCGACATCAACGGGCATTGCATCGTGAACGATCTGCGTTGCGCGACCATCTCTGGCGGCGAACGTGGTGCGCAGCACCTCGTGACGCTGAACGATTTCGTCGATCGCGCGCGACAAGGCGGCATGGTCGAGCTTTCCCTTCAGCCGGATCGTGCTGGCAACCGTGTAGGCCGTCCCAGTGGGATCCATATTCCACAGGAACCACAGCCGCTCCTGCGCATGCGAGAGCGTCGTGCGATCGGCCGCCGCCGCCCGCGGGATCGGCGGCAGCGCCCGCGTGGCGGACCGCGCCAGACCATCGAGATGGCCTGCAAAGGCTGCGAGCGTCGGCGCGTCGAAGAAGCTGCGCAGCTCCAGTTCCACGCTGAAGCGTTCGCGGAGCGCAGCCGTGACCTGGCCGGCCGCGATCGAGTTTCCGCCCAGCACGAAGAAATCATCCTCGCGATGCACGGCCCTGACGCCGAGCGCATCGCACCAGATCGAAGCAACGGCACGCTCGGTATCGGTCGCAGGCAGCGTCAACGGCGTCCCGTCGCGACGGCGTCCTCTCTCGAACACCATGAAACTGTCGAGCGTATTGTTGGCGAGGCGCGCCGCGCAGGCCGAGCGCTGCAGCTTGCCGCTCGTCGTCAGCGGCATTGCTTGCGAGTTCAATAGCACGACCACGGCCGGATATTCCTGCGCCTGGCGTAGCACCGCCTCGCCGATCGCATGCGCGAGCGCCTCGGGATCGCTGCGCTTGAGCACGGTACGGCTGAACTCTGCCGCCACCCCAATGCCTTCCCGCCCGTCGATCTCGACCGCAAAAGCGGCAACCCGCCCCTTGCGGACCTGTTCGACGTCCGCTTCGACGGCCTGCTCGACATCCGTCGGATAGACATTCTGCCCGCGAACGATCAGGAGATCCTTTAGCCGGCCGGTCACGACCAACGCGCCATCCCTGATGAAGCCGACATCTCCCGTGCGCAGCCAGCGCACGCCGTCGCGCTCGACGAAAGCTTTGTGCGTCGCTTCGGGATTATTCCAGTATCCGAGCGCAACACTGGGGCCGGCAACCCAGATCTCGCCCACTTCGTCCGCCTCGGCCGCGGCCGATCCATCGGTTCGCATGATGCGCGTGGCATGGTCGGCGGCCGTTTGGCCGCACGCCACGAGTTCGGTGCCCGTATCACCGTTCGCAACGCGGCCCGCGGCGAGAGCCGTGGTATCGAGCGTGTAGCTGACGGTCTCGGCGCGAAGTTCGCCTGCGCTTACCAGCAGCGTCGCCTCGGCCAGGCCGTAGCAGGCGGTCAACGCACGCCGGTCGAACCCGGCCCGTGCGAACCGCGCGCCGAATCGCAGAAGCGTATTCTTGCGGACGAACTCCGAACCCGAGAATGCGAACTTCCAGCAGCTCAGATCGAGCCGGCCAATCGTTTCATCGGAAATACGATCGGTGCAGAGCGCATAAGCAAAATCGGGCCCGCCGCTCATGGTGCCACCATGACGATCGATCGCCTCGAGCCAGCGCCGTGGCCGCTCGAGAAAATTGCGCGGCGACATCAACACCGCGGTAAAGCCCGTGAACAGCGGATTGAGCAATCCGCCGATCAATCCCATGTCGTGATAGAGCGGCAGCCAACTTACGAAGACATCGTCGGGCGTGCCGCCGGCCGCGGCCTGGATTGCCTTCTCATTGGCCGCCAGATTGCCATGCGAGACGCAGACGCCTTTCGGCTTCGATGTCGATCCCGAGGTGTACTGCAGGAAGGCGATGGTATTTGCAGCGGGCCGCGTCTCGCGCCATTCCGCGGCGAATTCAGGCGGGATCATATCGACCGCAATGATCTGGATATCGGTCAGTTCGGGAAGAGCGGCTTCCACGGCGGAGCGCAGCGCGGTCTCCACCAGAATGAAGCGAGGCGCGGCATCGCGCAGAATGCCATTGAGACGACCTGCATAGCGCTCAGGCCCGCCCTCCGGCGGATACGCCGGCACCGCGATCACGCCCGAATACAGGCACGCGTAGAAGGCTACAGCATAGTTGATCCCGCTGGGCAGCAGGATCACCGCCCGTTCGCCAGCGCCGTTCAACGCCTGCAGCCGGGCCGCGACAGACCTTATCCGGGCATCGAGCGCGGCAAATGTCAGCTCGTCGGCGACATCGTCCCCTTCCAGGAAGCGCAACGCCACTTTATCCGGATGCAACGTGGCGTGTCCGCGCAATCGTTCGACAAGGTTGTCTCTATCCATCTTCTCGAATTCCTGTCCGGACACGACCCGAAAACTCTCACCTTGCGCGTGAGCGACGCTGACGATCAGCCCTGCCGATGAGCTTCCGCCATCGCGACGATCACCTTGCGCGGCCCCTTGAATGGAGCGCGCGCGTGCGCGGTGAGCATGTTGTCGAGCATCACCACGTCGCCGGCCTGCCAGGGAAAGCTGATCTTGTGTTTCTCCAGGACAGCACGAACGGTGGACAGCGTTTCATCATCGATCGGGGAGCCGTCGCCGTAGAAAACGTTGCGCGGCAGATCGACTTCGTCGCCGACCACGTCGAGCAGGCTCTCGCGCACTTCGGGCTCAAGATTGGACACGTGGAACAGATGCGCCTGATTGAACCAGACCCACTCGCCTGTCACCGGATGTCGCGCGGTGCCCTGGCAGACCTGGCGCGTACGAAGCTCGCCGTCTTCCTTCCACTCGCATTCGATGTCATGCCCGGCGCAGTAAGCTTCGACCTCCGATCTGGAGTCGGTGCCGAACACCTGCTGCCAATCGACATCGAGGCCGTTGCCGTAATTCCGCACATACATCACGCCCTTCTCAGTGAACCGCTCTCGGATCGCCGCCGGCATATCGCGATAGATCGCGCGACTGTCGGCGATCGGTGTCTCGCCGCCCTCGAGCGCCGGCTGCATGCAATAGAACCAGATCTTCATCGGCCAATCGCGCGTATAGGCCTGCTCGTTATGGAGCGGGATATGCTGGTGCGGTGGATATTCGGTGGAGGTGTAAACGCCGGAGGTGACCTGCGAACGCGGCGTCGATCCAAACTCATAGGTGAGCAGCGGATGACCGAAACCGGCCGCAAACGCCCGGAACGCATCAGCTCCATCGAGCGAGAAATCGCGAAACATGATGCCGCCGCAATCGGTGAGATGCCGATCGATCGTGTCGCGCAGCAAGGGAAGCGCTTCGCCAAGCGGCTGCCCGACCGTATCGGCCTTGAGCAGCAACGGAAGGCGCTGGCCCTCAATGAGTGGCTGGACGGAGAATACGCTCATGATCCTCGCTCCGATGCAAACCAATCGATCGCCCCGATTGCCGGGACAGCGCGGCGCCGATCAGGTCGATCAGCTCAGCCTGCTGCGTGTGAATGAAGAAGTGATGTCCCGGCAGCATGTCGAGCCTGAACGACGCCGAGGTCTCCTGCCGCCAGGCCTCCAGCGCTTCATGACTGGTCTCGTCCTCAGTGCCGCCGAAGACGTGTACGGGGCATGGCAACTGATGCCGCGGCCGATAGACATAAGCGCCACACATCAGGAAATCGGCACGGAGCACCGGCAGCGCCGACCGCATCAGCTCCGCATTCGACAGCGCCTCATCCGGCGTTCCCCGCAGGTTGCGCAATTCGTGCAGCAGCGCCTCGTCGCTGAGCGGCAGGCGCCATTTGCTACCGTCTCGAACGGCCGGCGCCTCCGCGCCTGACGCAAAGAGAATGCTTGGCGCGGGCGCACCGTGATCGATCAGGCTATGCGCGAGCTCGAACGCAATCACCGCACCAAGGCTGTGCCCGAACAGGGCGTAAGGCCCGTCAAGCTGCGCGCCAAGCTCACGAGCGAGCTGAGATGCGAGCAAGCGCGGATCGGTCGCGAGCGGTTCGTCCATGCGCGCGCCGCGCCCGGGCCACTCCACCGGGTGGACATCGACCCACGACGGCAGAAGCCTGCGCCACCGCGCATAGATCATGGCGCTGCCGCCGGAGTAAGGCAGACAAAGAAGCCGCATCGGAAGACTGGGCTCCGCTGACTAGGACGACTGCTGTTGCGCCGTTTCGTCCATGAATTTGCGCAAGCTGAGCGGGCGCATGTCGGTCCACACCTGTTCGATGTGATCGAGACATTCCTTCTTGCTGCCCGTCTTGCCGACAGCTTTCCAGCCGTTCGGAATTTCCTTGAATGTCGGCCAGATGGAGTATTGCTCTTCGTGATTGATAACAACGGTGAAGGTCACGTCGTCTCTGTCGAACACCATCATTGGTTCGGCCCCTTCTTCAGAAAACGAAAGCAATGACGTTTGACTAAGTCAGAAGCAAATGATGGTCAAAGCAATAACGGCGCCGAAGTTTTTAATAGCTCCAAGGTGGCGATCACATGACACGATGCAACCTCCGCGCTTGCGCGCTGATGCGCGTGACAAGTCACTGATTTGCAAAACGATACGCGGTTTCTTGCGATTCTAGTTTGCGACAGCGGAACTATTTTCGAGATTCGAGAATCGGACACTAGCGTGAGGAGAATCTTTCATCGCATTGTCATCAATTTCGATAAGTGAACTTTTGCTGACAATGCAGATCAAAGAAAAACCGCCGCGGATGAGTCCGCGGCGGCTTGAAGTGCAAGTGATGGGATCGGCGCTGTGTTCAGAAGTTGAACGTCGTCGACAAGAGATACGTGCGTGGAGCGGCAAGCGATACAGCGCTACTGACCGTGCGATAGGAATTCCAGTACGCCTCGTTGAAAACATTCTCGACATTGGCGCGGATGACGATCGGCTTGCCGTTCCAGGGTGAAAGGAAAGTGTAGCGCGCGCCGAGGTCAACTCGTGTCCATGCCGGCAGCTCCTGCGTATTCGCATCGTTGGCGTAACTCTCGCTCGTGTGAATGACCCGGCCCGTTAGCGTAAGCCCGGGCAGGAAAGGGGTATCCCATTCGGCACCCAAATTGAGGTTCACCGCCGACACTCCCACTGGCGTCTTGCCGTTGAAGTTGAAGATCAATGATCCAACCGAGGTCGATTGCCTGATCACTTCGCCGTCAATCAGAGTGACGCCGCCCAGAATGCGAACCGTCGGCGAAATCTCGCCAAAGGCATAGAGCTCTACACCGCGATTTTGCTGCTCGCCGGCAAGCCGCCTTGCGGGCAAAGTCTGTCCGGGCACGGCGACCGCTATTATGTTCGGACTGGTGATATCGAACCAGCTCGCAGTGACGGTGACGCGGCCCATGTCGACCTTGACACCGGCTTCCTTCTGCTTGGTCTGAGCGGGCGGAATAATTTCTCCGACATTCGAGTAGGTCGTAACTCCGGTGACAACTTCCGGCGCTTTGAGGCCTTCAATGTAGTTCGCGTAGAGCGAGACGTTTTCCAGCGGCTTTACGATTACTGCATAACCAGGACTCCAGGTCGGAACATCGACGCTCGATTTGGCGGCGGTCAGAAGGTTCGCACTGTCCACAGCCGCTGTCTGCCGCCTGGCCCCGACGATGAGTTGAAGTCTATTGTTAAACATCGACATCGTATCGGCGATGCCGACACTGGTAAGCCTTGTCTGAGTTTCAAGATTTTGGGCGACAGTCGTGAAGTTCGGGTAAGGGATTGGGACCGGATTGTACAGGTTTGAATTGACAGCAGCGGCTGCCCTGCCGAACGAACTGTAATCCCGCTCGAAGGCGGAATAGTTAACGGTCAGGAGGTGGTTGATGGGGCCGGTGTCGACCGAGGCACGCACGCCGACCTCACCCGCATAATTGTCATAGACATCGCGTCCATTGAAGGGAACGGCCGTCCAGTTGCCATTGGCGCTTGTGATGCGCGGCGACGGATAGATATAATCGATCTCGCTCCTGTGGTATCCAACCGCGCCATATGCAGTGACCGACTCGGTCAGATCGACCTCGCCGCGCGTCATCGCGAACGCATCCCTCGGTTTCCATGTCGCCCAGTCCGGCATGTAATTGGTGCCGGGCTTCGGTGCGGCTGGAACAGGAATAGTGGTGGCAAAAGGAGGGCTGGTGGTGAACGTCAGGAACCGCAGCGGCGGCTTCAGGTTTTCAGCTTGGTAACCGATATCCGTGGAGAAACGCACACGCTCGCCGCGGTAGTCGAGATTGAGCACGGCGTTGCCAAACTCATCAGTCTGCCGGTCGAATGCGGTCGATCCACCGCGTCCCAGACCATTAAACCGGATTCCCCATTCCTTGTTTTCACCGTAGCGCCGGGCGACATCGGCCTGCATTCCGAACTGCGACTTTGATGCATAAAGTGCGGTCAGTTGCGTGATGTCGAAGTAGGGAGCGCTCTTCGTCACGAGGTTGATGCTGCCTCCGATGGCACCTGCTGGCGGCATGCCGTTGAGCAGTACGCCCGGCCCCTTCAGAACCTCGACACGCTCGAGGAAGTTAGCCGATGTTGAATAGAACGGCGCCATTCCATAGAGGCCGTTCATGGAATAGTCGCCGCTGTCGTGGTAGAAGCCCCTGATGTAGAGGCCATCGATGCCGTTGCCGGCGGGCGTCTTCATCCGGACCGAAGGATCATTGTATAGGACATCGCCAACGGTACGTGCCTGTTGGTTCTGAATCAGCTCAGCTGTGTAGCTGGTCTGGTTGAACGGCGTGTTCATGACGCCGCGATTGCCGAGAAATCCAAGCCGAGCTCCCGTTGCAACCTGTCCGCCGGCATAGGGCGCCGGGGGCGCACCGAGCGTTCCAGTGGAGGGCGTCACGTACGGCACCGGCTCGACCCTGCGAGGCGCTGGCGCAGCGACACGGCGTTGCACGCGTGACGTGGACGTTTGCGATCTCTGACTCGCCTGCCGTGGTTTTGGCTGTGAGGGAGCATCCACCGTCACCGGCGGCAAATTTTGTGCGAACGCTTGCTGGCCAGTCGAAACATCCAGTGAAAGCGCGAGGTAACTCACCGCTCCCAGCGAAACAGCGCGCACAACATTTCTCGCCGCGACTTCATACGTCATACTTCCACCCCAAAGGCCCACAAGCAGGTTCCTGCTCGTTCTAACTTCCGAAGTGGAAACAGCGAGTAGAAGCTATCTAAGGTGATGATGCGTGCACACAGCAGATTGCGTCAGTGGCGATAGAGCAACACCACACACTTTCTAATTGTTCAAAATTGTAGCACCAAGATTCTTAAGCGTTCAAACACGCGCTCACGCAGATGAATTTCGTTTCGCGAGATTCGACACGCCATCACATTTTGAATCTTTCTAGTTTTTATCCGTTCTAATTTTTAGCGTGACCATCAAGCGTGGCAACAGATGGAATCATCACTGCGCCCTTGCACGCGTTGAAACCTTTTCAGTCCAACAGGTTGCGCAGAACTCGCATGAAGACTCTCGCACCGATTTCAATGAGTTCATCGGGAAAATCATAGTTCGGCTCGTGCAAGCTTGGATGCTGCTCCCCTGCGCCA
Organism: Bradyrhizobium hereditatis; assembly: GCF_020329435.1. Lineage (GTDB taxonomy): Bacteria > Pseudomonadota > Alphaproteobacteria > Rhizobiales > Xanthobacteraceae > Bradyrhizobium > Bradyrhizobium hereditatis. The sequence goes on from NZ_JAGKJK010000020.1 coordinate 20,068, forward strand.
AGGAAGAACATCGCGGATTTGGAGCGAGCGTTGAATCGCCCGAAATCCTCCGAACCACGCATCGGAAGACCTTGCGCAGAGTGACGCACGCCTTCCGCATCGAGCGCGGCTTTCAGGTGCACAACGGCCTCCGCATTATTCAAGCAGTGACTGAACACGTCGCGGTAGGTGATTCTGACCTGCAGCCCCTCGCTCGCCGCCACACGTTGCACCAGATCTTCTGCCTGCAGACGTATCAACTCCATTGTCGAATCAGTCAGCGTCCTCAGCGTTACCCAGAGTTCGGCCTGACCGGGCGAGATGCCGAATGCCGGCTCTCCGAGCCTCGCATGGGTGACCGTCACCATGGAGAACGCTTCATCCAGGGCGCCGCCTCGTCCCAATGCAGTGATTTCGTTCAATAGCGTTGCGATGGCCCGCTGCGGCGAAATGCCGAATTCGGGGCTGGAGGCGTGCGCGGTTCGCCCGGTTAGAACGATCTGCATCCCGCGCGACGCGCAATTGACCAGGCCTTCGGCAATTGAAACCTGCCCGAGCGGAAGTCCCGGCAAATTGTGCAGCGAGAAGACAAAGTCGGGCCGCACCTGATCGAACTTCGCATCGACGAGGACGGCCGCGGCGCCAGAGCCGTCCTCTTCAGCCGGCTGAAACAGAAGCACCGCTCGCCCCCGCTTTGGGCGTTGCCGACCGAGGCCGCGCGCAACCGCCGCCAGAATGGTCATGTGACCGTCATGACCACAGAGATGCGCCTTTCCTGGCATCGATGATCGGTACGCCAGTTCCGAGGTCTCCTGTATCGGCAACCCATCGAGCTCGGCTCGCAGCAGGATGGTCGGGCCGGGTTCATCTCCCTGGTAGATTCCAAGCACGCCATGCCCGCCAAGTCCCGCGACGACCTTGTCGGCGCCGGCAGCGTGGAGGAGCGCCTGCACGGTCAGCGCCGTCTCCTCTTCCTCTCCCGATAGTTCAGGCTTGCGATGGAGTTCCCGGCGCCATGCAGTCAATTCAATCAGATCGTGCTCAGTCAGGAACATGGGGTCGTTCTCGACACCGGGGCAACGGACCGGACTTGGGGCATCCCGCCGTTTGTGCGCGATCGATCGGATCGACAGAAACTGCCTGCCCTTCGCCTGCAGCTCGAATTCCGGACACCCACAAGAAATGACCGTTCGCTAGCCGCGCATCATAGCCTACGCACGTCCGGCAACCTGCATGATACGCAGATCAGCAGGTGGAGCGGATTCCATTGAGGCCGCCAGCGCCGCCTGCAGAGCCGCAATATCCGCACGCGGATTTGGCTTCCAGCCGCAGGGACAACCGCCTTCAGAGCGATGCTGATTGGCGACTTCCTTGTAGACTGCTCCGAGCGCGGATGCGGCGAGATTCATCACGGTCATCGGCGGAAGCCGACTGGCACGAAGAACATCGCAGAAAGCGGTCATGATGGATCGGTGCATCTCTGCACCAGCAGATTCGCTGTCTGGATCTGGCTGCATCACGGCTCGCCTCCCCTTCTTTGGTCACGCGATGACAGGCGGCCGCGGCAATTCTGATGCGCTCAGAAAAAGAGCTCCGCGCAAGCGGCCCTATCAATACCGAGTACCGTTACCCTCTGATGTAGCCGGCATCAAGCTAGCGCGCGTCTACAGCAATTTGAAACATTCGAAATCGGGAAGCACGTAATCAGCCGGGAGTGCGGAGGCATGGTCAATAATTGGTGCAGCAAGCCTCTGAGATTAATTTCCCGGCACATGAACCCGGCTGACGACATGCGGTCACGCAGAGCTGGTCATCGACCCGTCGTTCAGAAACACCCTGCTCGCGAGCACATCCGATGCTTCGAGCGACATGATGTCGTCAGCCGCCAGCACACGATCGAGATCGGCGACGAGCCGATTAGCCTGGCGCAGCCGCATGCGGTCGAGCGCGTTTCGGATGGAGCGCGCGTTGGAGAACAGCGGCTGGGTCTTGCGCAGCGCGATGTAGCGGATGAACGCTTCACGCGCGTCAGCGCTGAACTTGTAATTCATGTCGCGCAACATCAGCTCGGCGATGGCAAGCAACTCCGGCTCGGAGTAATCAGGAAAATCAATGTGGTGGGCGATGCGAGAACGGAAGCCGGGATTGCTGGCGAAGAATTTGTCCATTCGATCGCCGTAACCGGCGAGGATCACCACCAGATCTTCGCGCTGCGATTCCATCACCTGCAGCAGGATCTCGATCGCTTCCTGACCGTAATCGCGCTCGTTGTCCGGCCGGTAAAGATAGTAGGCCTCGTCAATGAACAGCACCCCGCCCATCGCCTTCTTCAGCACCTCCTTGGTCTTGGGCGCGGTGTGGCCGATATATTGCCCGACCAGCTCATCACGGGTCACCGACACCACCTGGCCACGGCGTACGAAACCGAGCCTGTGGAGAATGCTCGCGATCCGCAGCGCCACCGTGGTCTTGCCGGTGCCAGGATTGCCGGTGAACGACATGTGCAGCGTCGGCACTTCCGACGTCAGGTTCAGGCGCTTGCGGATACGTTCGATCAGCAGGAGCGCTGCGATTTCGCGAATACGGGTTTTGACGGGCGTCAGCCCGATGAGTTCGCGGTCGAGCTGCGCGAGGATTTCCACGATGCCGACGGATTCAAGCTCCTCGCGAAGATTGACCGTGTTTGTCATGTCGGCGATATCCAAGTCCATCTACCAAACCCTCGACTCGATGCAGTGTCAAAAAGACTCCGTCGCTGCTTCCACAGCGACGGAGCAGTGCATCCGGCAGACGAAAGGCACGATCAGGGAGAACTCGTCTGCCGGGCCGGGTAAGCTTGCTAACCGTAACGCCGGCCCTCAGGGCGGTCGGCAGCGTATGATCTCGTCGTGTAGCGGATGTTGCGGCCAGCAACTTCATGCCGCTCGAGATGGAAGCCGGGTTCCTCCTTCGGCCGGTTGACGATGAACGATAGCCGCACCGATTCCCAGCCGTGACTGGAATCAAACGCCGACAGGCGGATGTAGCGATCGCCGTACACCTTGCGGCATTGGTTCAGCTCCATCATCACGCCGGCAGCGTCGCGAAGATCGAACATCGGCAATCCCCACATTTCCCAGAGATTGTTGCGGGGATGCGGATCGTCGGTGAATTCGATGTTCACCGCCCATCCATTCTCCAGGCTATACTGCACCTGACGGGAGATCTGCTCGTCGGTGAGATCCGGCAGAAACGAGAAGCAGCCTTGGGTAATGCGCATGATTATTCGCTCCTTACATCGCGACGCTGGGCGTGGGGACGTAGTCGGGCATGTCGGTCGATTCGTAATTGAAGGTGACGTTCTTCCAGACCTCGAGCGCCGATTTCAGTGGCGTGCAGGTCTCAGCGGCCTTGGCGAGAATCTCGGGGCCCTCGTGCAGGTAGTCGCGGCCCTCATTGCGCGCGAGAATCATCGCTTCCAGCGCCACGCGGTTGGCGGTGGCGCCGGCCTGAATGCCCATGGGATGACCGATGGTGCCGCCACCGAACTGCAGGATCACGTCTTCGCCGAGATGATCGAGCAGTTGATGCATCTGCCCGGCGTGAATGCCGCCTGAGGCCACCGGCATCAGCTTGTTGAGGCTCGCCCAGTGCTGGTCGAAGAACACGCCGTGCTCCAGCCGCATCGGATTGTAGTCCTCGCGGCAGATGTCGTAATAGCCGCGCGTGGTCGCCGGATCGCCTTCGAGTTTGCCCACCACCGTGCCGGCATGGATGTGATCGACGCCGGCGAGCCGCATCCATTTCGCGATCACCCGGAACGAGACGCCGTGACTGCGCTGCCGCGTGTAGGTCGAGTGCCCAGCGCGGTGCAGATGCAGGATCATGTCATTGCGGCGCGCCCATTTGGCCATCGACTGGATCGCGGTGTAACCGATCACCAGATCGATCATGATGATGATCGAGCCGAGCTCCTTGGCAAATTCGGCGCGCTCATACATGTCCTCCATGGTGGCGGCCGTGACGTTCAGATAAGTGCCCTTGATCTCGCCGGTTGCCGCCTGTGCCTTGTTGACTGCCTCCATGCAATAGAGAAACCGCTCGCGCCAGTGCATGAACGGCTGCGAGTTGATGTTCTCGTCGTCCTTGGTGAAGTCGAGCCCGCCCTTCAGGGCCTCATACACCACACGCCCGTAGTTGCGACCCGACAGACCGAGCTTCGGCTTCACGGTGGCGCCAAGCAGCGGCCGGCCGAATTTGTCCATGCGCTCGCGTTCAACGACGACGCCTGTCGCCGGCCCCTGGAAGGTCTTCACGTAAGCTACAGGCAGGCGCATGTCCTCGAGCCGCAGCGCCTTGAGCGGCTTGAAACCGAACACATTGCCGATGATCGAGGCCGACAAATTGGCGATCGATCCGGGCTCGAACAGGTCAAGGTCGTAGGCGATATAGGCAAAATACTGTCCCGGCGAGTTCGGCACGGGATCGACGCGAAAACACTTGGCGCGATACTTCTCCGCTGCCGTCAGCCGATCAGTCCACACGACGGTCCAAGTGGCAGTTGAGGACTCGCCGGCGACCGCCGCCGACGCCTCGATCGGATCGACGCCGTCCTGTGGCGTGACGCGGAACAGCGCGATGACGTCGGTGTCCTTCGGCTGGTAATCGGGCTCCCAATAGCCCATCTTCTTGTATTCGAGGACGCCAGATTTGTAGCGATCCTTGCCGCGGACGGTCATCGAGTGCATGTTCATATCGGCCTCCTCAGGGGGTGTGCGGCGACTGGTCGGGTTTGAGCGCGTCATCAGCTCATTCTGCGGCATCGGCTATTCCTCCAATTCGTGGATCGAGTGCACCGGAGCGGTAGCGCCGCGCCATCTCGGCCAATGGGATGACCTTGATGTGGGACGCATGCCCTGCGGTGCCGAATTGCTCGAAACGCTCGCGGCAAAGATCGCGCAACCCATCCATCGCCGGTTTCAGGAATTTGCGCGGATCGAACTCGCTCCTGCTCTGAGTTGCAACTTTGCGGAACGCTGCCGTCATCGCCAGCCGGCAGTCGGTATCGATATTGACCTTGCGGACGCCGTGCTTGATGCCGCGGACGATTTCTTCGACCGGCACGCCCCAGGTCTGCGGCATCTCGCCGCCGAACTGGTTGAAGGCGTCCTGCAGCGGCTGCGGCACCGAGGATGACCCATGCATCACCAGATGTGTATTGGGCAGCCGGTGATGGATTTCCTCGACCACCCTCATCGCGAGAATGTCACCGTCCGGCTTGCGCGAGAATTTGTAGGCGCCGTGCGAAGTGCCCATCGCAATCGCCAGCGCATCGACCTTGGTGGCGCGAACGAAATCGACCGCCTGATCCGGATCGGTCAGCAGCTGATCGTGGCTGACCTCGCCTTCGACGCCATGGCCGTCCTCCTGCTCGCCGCCGCCATGCTCCAGCGAGCCGAGCACGCCGAGCTCACCTTCGACGGAGGCGCCGATCCAGTGCGCCATGTCAACCACGCGGCGGGTGATGTCGATATTGTATTCATAGCTCGCGGGCGTCTTGGCATCGGCCTTCAGCGAGCCGTCCATCATCACGGAAGTGAAACCGTGTTGCAGCGCGGTGGCGCAGGTCGATTCCTCGTTGCCGTGATCCTGGTGCAGGCAGAGCGGGATCTGCGGATACATCTCTTCCAGCGCATCGATCATCTTCGCCAGCATGATGTCGTTGGCGTAGGAGCGCGCGCCGCGCGAGGCCTGGGTGATGACGGGCGCATCGACGGCCGCTGCCGCTTCCATGATGGCAAGGCCCTGCTCCATGTTATTGATGTTGAATGCCGGCACGCCGTAGCCATGCTCGGCGGCATGATCCAGTAACTGCCTTAAGGTAATTCGCGCCATCGGAGCCTCCGTGTCACTGTTCGCGCGTGCTCATGCCGAGCGTGCCGTGATCCGCGATCGCGCGATGCAGCGCAGGGCCGCCATTGCAACGGCGTTCGCAGTGATGCCAAATTCGCGATAGAGGATTTCCGCCGGAGCAGATGCGCCGAAGCCGGTCATGCCGACAAATTCGCCGCTGTCCCCGAGCCAACGCGCCCAGTCGCCCTCGATCGCGCCCTCGATGCCGATCCGCGGGACGCGTCCGAGAACCGCGGTCCGGTATTCGCGCGATTGCCGGCGGAACAGTTCGAAGCATGGCGCCGAGACGACTGCAGCACGGACGCCTTCGTTAGCCAGCAATTTTGCCGCCGCGAGCGCGATCGAAACTTCGGAGCCGGTTGCGATCAGCGTGATGTCGCGGTCCTCCTCCGGATCGACCACAACGTAAGCCCCGAACGCGACCTGATTGACGTCACTTGTGGTATCGCGGAACGCCGGAAGCGCTTGTCGCGACAGGCACAGCACGGAGGGATTGGCGTGTGCTCGAAGGGCGCAATCCCAGGCTTCCGCGGTCTCGACGGCATCGCCGGGCCGGAACACCAGCAGATTGGGGATCGCTCGAAGCGATGCCAGGTGTTCGACCGGCTGATGGGTGGGACCATCCTCGCCCAGCCCGATGGAGTCGTGCGTCATCACGTGAACGACGCGAATATTCATCAGCGCCGCCAGCCGGATCGCTGGACGGCTGTAATCAGCGAAGCTGAGGAACGTGCCGCCGTAGGGGATGAAACCGCCGTGCAGCGCGATGCCGTTCATTGCCGCCGCCATGGCGTGCTCGCGGACGCCGTAGTGAACATAGCTGCCTTCGAAGGAGCCGGGCTGTACCGGTCGCTGGCTCCTCGCCCGCGTCAGGTTGGAGTGAGTTAGATCCGCCGAGCCACCAAGCAGATTGGGCAGCACTTCGGCGATCGCATCGATCACGCGCTGCGATGCCTGCCGGGTGGCAATATTCGGCTGCTCGGTCGCCAAGTCATCGCGCAGCCGTGTCATTGCCTGCGCATAGCTGCACGGCAGGTTGCGATTCAGCGCATCGTGAAATGGCGAACGGGAATCAGAACACGGACGCCTCGTCCGCTCGATCCAGCAGCGGCGGGCGGCACGCCCGCGGCAGCCCGCCTCACGCCACTTCGCGAGGACTGCTTCGGGGATCTCGAATGGCGCATACGGCCACTTCAGCACCTCGCGCGTCTTGCCGGTTTCCTCGCCGCCCAGCGGCGCGCCATGGACTTTTTCGGTGCCTTGCCGGTTCGGCGCGCCGTAGCCGATGACAGTGCGGCAGGCGATCAGCGACGGACGGTCGCTGTTGCGCGCCCGCTCGATCGCGGCAGCGATTGCTTCGGGATCGTGGCCGTCGATCCGGCAGGCGGACCATCCCGCAGCGTTGAACCGTGCGAGCTGATCATCCGAACAGGATAGCGACGTGGCGCCGTCGATCGAGATTTCATTGTCGTCGAACAGCACGATCAGGCGATTGAGCCTGAGATGCCCGGCCAGCGAGATCGCCTCGTGGCTGATCCCCTCCATCAGGCAGCCATCGCCCGCGATAACGTAGGTGAAATGGTCGACGCAATCGTCGCCAAAACGGGCATTCATCAGCCGCTCGGCCAGCGCCATGCCGACGGCGGTGGCAATGCCCTGCCCGAGCGATCCGGTGGTCGTCTCCACTCCCGCCGTATGACCATACTCGGGATGTCCCGGCGTCTTTGAGCCCCACTGCCGGAAGGCCCTGAGCTCACTCAGCGTCATGCCTTCGTATCCCGTGAGATACAGCAGCGCATACAGCAGCATCGAGCCATGGCCGGCCGACAAAACGAAACGGTCCCGATCCGGCCACGCCGGGTCCGAGGGATCGAATTTGAGGAAGCGCGAAAACAGCACGGTTGCGACGTCAGCCATGCCCATCGGCATGCCCGGATGACCGGATTTGGCCTTCTCGACCGCGTCGATCGCCAGGAAACGGATAGCGTTTGCCATCTCCGCATGTGACACATCGGGACGGCTTGCTGTGCGGGACAGGACGGGAGCGTTCATATCGTTCGCCTCTTGCGTTCCATCAGTTGCAGGATCAGCGGAGTGAGGATGAGCTGCATCGCCAGATCGAGCTTCGCCCCGTGGATCACGATCGAGTTGGCGCGCGACATGAAGCTGTGCGGAATCATCGAGAGCAGATAGGGAAAATCGATGCCGCGCGGATTCTTGAGGCGGATCACCACCATCGATTCATCCGGCGTCGGGATCCACCGCGCGATAAACGGATTCGACGTATCGACGGTCGGCACGCGCTGGAAATTGATGTCGGTCTCGGCGAACTGCGGACAGATGTAGTTCACGTAATCAGGCATCCGCCGCAGGATGGTGTCGGTCACCGCCTCGGCGCTATAGCCGCGGTCGCGACGATCGCGATGCAGCTTCTGGATCCATTCCAGGTTGATCACCGGCACGACGCCGATCTTGAGATCGGCATGCTGCGCCACGTTGACCTTGTCGGTCACGACGGCGCCGTGCAGGCCTTCGTAGAACAGCAGGTCGGAACCTTCCGGCAATTGCTCCCATTCGGTGAACGTGCCTGGCTTGGCGCCGTACAGCTTCGCCTCTTCGTCGTCGTGGACGTAATGGCGCGTCATGCCGGTGCCGGATTCACCGTAATCGCGAAACACTCTTTCGAGTTCTTCGAACAGATTTGTCTCAGGGCTGAAATGGCTGAAAAGCTTATTGCCGCGCTCGGCCTCCTCCCGCATCTTGGTGCGCATCTCGAAACGATTATAACGATGGAAGGCGTCGCCCTCGATGTAAGCCGCAACCACCTTTTCGCGGCGGAATATCTGCTCGAACGTCTTCTTCACCGACGTCGTGCCGGCGCCCGACGAACCCGTAATCGATATGATGGGATGAGCCCGCGACATCGTAAGCGCCCCGTCAGAGAAACAGTCCGCGCCGCGCGAATAGGGGCGCATCGCTATTGTCAAACATCGGTTCGATCCGCTCGTGGATGGCGGCGACGTCGCGCACGGCGCGCGCGGAACCCATGATCAGCGGCACCCGCTGGTGCGGAGTCTTCGCGCCCAGCTCAAGAATTCGCCGCCGCCCGGTCGAGGCCGCACCGCCCGCCCATTCCATGATCAGCGCCATCGGATGCGCTTCGTACAGCAGACGAATCCTGCCTTCGCGATAGCTGGGGCGGGCATCGGCCGGATAAAGAAACACGCCGCCACGCGCCAGGATGCGCAGCGATTCCGCAACCAGCGAACCGATCCAGCGCATGTTGAAATCTGCTTCGCTACCGCCGCTGGTGCCGGCCAGACATTCATCGATGTAGGCGCGAACGGGACCATGCCAGTGCCGGCGATTGGATGCATTGATGGCGAACTCCGGCGTATCGCGCGCGACCTGCACCGCTTGCCGGATCAGCAAAAATGCCCGTGAGCGCCTGTCGAGAATGAAGATATCGACACGCGCGTTGAGCGCGAGAACGAGCGTGGTCTGCGGACCGTAGACGATGAAACCTGCGGCGCACTGCGCCGTGCCGGGCTCGAAGAAGGTCGAAAGGATGTCATTGCCCCGCGGGCGGATCGAAAAGATGGTGCCCATCGAGATGTTGTTTTCAAGGTTAGCCGATCCATCGAGCGGGTCGATCGCAACACAGAGGCACGCCTCGGGCCGAAAGGTTTCCGGCAGCTCCGCTTCCTCGGAAAGAACCGCCGCGACCGGCGCAGCGCGCAGCGCGCGCCGCATCATGCCGTCAGCGATGATGTCGATGTCCTTTTGCCGGTCACCATCGGAATTGACGCCGCCATCCTGTCCATTGATGCCCGCAAGCGGTCCATCGGCTATCAGTGCAGCGAGCTCGATTGCAGCAAGGGCAATGGCTTCAATCACCGCACCGACCGCAGCGCCGTGTGGGATGCGCGGAACGGATTGATCGAGATGTGAACGCAGCGTCACGCGTTCGTCCATGGCCGTCTCCCCGGGCGCGCTCTCTGGCGCGGTCGAAGCGTCCGCCGGTCTGGCGAGCCGCTCTGTTTAAGGAAACGCAATTTGCCGAATTAGGGAAATTTTGTTATCTTTGGTCAGAGCAAAGTTTTTATTATAATGGGCGTGCTCATGGCTGGCCGGCTGCTACGGGAATTGACCATCCGCCAATTGCGCGCGCTGGCCGCCGTGCAGAAGCATCGCTCGGTGACCGCGGCGTCGAAGCAGCTCTACCTGACGCAGCCCGCGGTGACACTGCAGCTGCGCAACCTGCAGGCGGTCGCAGGATTGCCGCTGATCCAGCGCACCGGCGACGGCATGCTGCTAACGGATGCCGGGCGCGAAGTATTGGCGCTCGCCGAGCGAATCGAGGCGGCGATCACCGACTGCGAGACCACGCTGGAGATGATGGCGGGAAAGACCGCGGGCCGCATCTCGATTGGTGCGGTCTCGACGGCGAAGTATTTCGTGCCGTTCATGATCTCCGGATTTTCAAAGCTCTATCCGAACGTTGAAATCACCCTCTCGATCGGCAACCGACAGGAGGTCGGCGAGGCACTGCGGGGTTACGATCTCGATTTCGCGATCATGGGCCGTCCGCCCGCCGACATCGACATGAACGTCCACCTGATCGGCGATCATCCCCACGTCATCATCGCGCCGACCGCACATCGGCTCGCGCGAAAATCCGGCATCGCGCCGCGCGAACTCGCCGGCGAAACTTTCCTGACGCGCGAGCCGGGATCTGGAACGCGCGGGCTGATGGAACAATTGTTCGAAAAGTCTGGCATCCGTCCCAGGATCGGTCTCGCGATGAGCAGCAACGAGACCATCAAGCAGGCGGTGATCGCAGGGTTAGGCATCGCCTTCATCTCTGCGCACACGGTCGCGACCGAACTCGACGAACGGCGCTTGGTGACCCTCGATGTCGATGGCCTGCCGATTGTGCGGCAGTGGTTCGCATTGGCGCGCAAGGACAAGGTCTTGCTGCCACCGGCGCAGGCGATGCTCGATTTCCTCAGCGCCAAGGGCAAGCAGTTCCTGCCCCGCACCCATCGCCGGCTGCGCCTCACCCGGCCATCAGTCCGCGCCAGGCGCGGCTGACGCGGTCTTCTATGGGCCTGGTGCGAGACGAGGACGCGGTCCCAACGCGGCGTCCGATGCCGCGGATCGAAGAGGTTCGTCCTTACGAACCTGCCTTTGCCTTTCGCGCAGCGATCTGCTGCAGCGCCCAGCGCGCATTCTTCCGCACATCCGGATCGGGATCGTTGGCAATCATCGCAAGGAACGGCTCGCCATCGACGCTCGCGATCTCCCCAAGCGCGGCCGCCGCTTCCTTACGCAGATTGGCTTGCTCGTGGGAGACGCAACTGCCGATCGGCCGCACCGCGCGATCGATCTTCATCCGGCCAAGGCTGCGAATCGCCTTGAGGCGAACCTGCCAAAAGGCGTCAACCACGCACGATATCAGCTGATCGGCCGCCAGCGCACCATTGGCATTGAGGCCCAATGTCTCGGCAGCCATCTCTCGAACCATCCAGTCCTCGTCCTTGAGCGCGCGGGTGATGGTCTCGGCCGCGGACTTCATCTGCGAGAACGCAAGCGCGCTCACCGCGGCTCGCCGCACATGGGCGTCGGGATCGCCGATCAGCGCGGTCAGCGCCGGAATGGACTCTTCAAGCTTGAGAAAGCCGATGACGCCGATCGCCTGCACGCGCACGGCAGCATCATGGTCATGCAACGCTTCCAGCGCCGGCTTTAAGGTATCCTTGCGGCGCAGTTCCTTGAGTGCGCGGAGCGCGCCGATCCGGACAAAAGCGTGCGCGTGCCTGACAAGCGGCAGGATCACATCGGCGCAGGCCGGATCCTTGAGCTCGGCCATGCTATCGGCTGCGGCCTGGGCGACGATCCGTTCCGGATCAACCAGGAGTCCTGCCAGCGCCTCGGCGGCCTCCGGTCCATCGAATTCGCCGAGCGCCATCGCCACCTGCTGGCGCACGCCTGCATCCGGATCGGCAACTATGCGGGCGAGATGGCCGACTGCCGCAGGATCGCCGGAATGGCCGAGCGCAATGATCGCGACGCGGCGTTCCGCCGGGTCGGCAGCCTGCAGGCGTCGCTGATCCGCAGGACATCGAGCGGGCAGACATCGACGCAGACGGTGCAGCCCTTGTCCGCGATACATTTGGCGTCATCGACGACAACCGGTACCGACGTCTGATAGGAAGCGAGGGGCATCTGAAATCTCCGTTGGGTGTTCGCCGGCTCAGGCGCTGACGCGGATACGCTGCTTGTCGTAAAGATCCTTCTCATTATCGGCGATCGGCACCACATAGGGCTGCACCGCGCGCTTCTCGCTCGTCATCTTACCGTCCCGCTTGCTGAGCAGGGTGTGGCAGAACCAGTTCTCATTGTCCTTCTCGGGAAAATCCGTCCGCAGGTGATAAAGACCCCAGCGGCTTTCCTCGCGATACAGCGAGGCGTGAACTGCCATATCGGCGCAATCCAGAATCGACTGGGTCTCAAGCGAACGCAGCAGTTCATGCGCGTTACGCGCGATCATGCGCTCTTGGGCATCCTGACGCACTTCGGCGAGCCGCCGTGCTCCGAGCAAATACTTGGCGGACACCTTCGGCGGCTGCAGATAATCGTTAACCAGGCGCCGCGTCTTGTATTCGATCTGGTTCGGCGGAATGCCGTCCTCGCGCCTGGTCGGCGCCAGCACGCGCTCGCGTTCCCGCGCGACGTCTTCGGCATCGACATCAGCGAAATCATGACTATCGGCGAATTCCATGGCGTCGATGCCGGCGACCGAGCCGTTGGTGAACGCGCCGAGCATGTAGTTGTGGGGCACGCTCGCCATATCACCTGCGGCATAAAGGCCAGGCACGGTGGTGCGCGCGCAGTCGTCGACGAACACGCCGGAGGCACTATGGCCCGAGCAGAAGCCGATCTCCGAGATATGCATCTCAATCGATTCGTGCCGGTAATCGACGCCCCGCCCCTGCTGAAACAGGCCGCGCGTTGGCCTCTCCACCTTGTGCAGCGTTGATTCGATCTCCTCGATCGTCTTCTCGTGCAGGTGCTTGAGCTGCAAGAACACCGGGCCCTTACCCGACAGTAGCTCGTTGTAGAACTCCAGCATCATCTGGCCCGACCAGTAGTCGCATTCGATGAAGCGCGAACCTTGGTTGTTGGCGGTATAGGCGCCGAATGGACCGGCGACATAGGCGCAGGCCGGGCCGTTATAGTCCTTGATCAGCGGGTTGATCTGAAAGCATTCGAGGTTCGCGAGCGCGGCACCCGCGTGATAGGCCATGGCGTAGCCGTCGCCGGAATTGGCCGCATTCTCGTAGGTGCCGAACATGTAGCCCGAGGTCGGCAGCCCAAGCCGGCCCGCGGCGCCCATGCACAGAATCACCGCCTTGGCCTTGATGACGAGGAATTCGGCCGTGCGGGTGTTCACGCTGATGACGCCGGCCGCACGGCCGTCGGCCGCCTTTAGCAGGCGGGTCGCCATGTAGCGGTTGGAGATCAGGATGCGCGCGCGGCGAAGCTGGCGGTACAGCGCCTTCTTCACGGTTTCGCCATTCGGCATCGGCAGCACATAGGTGCCGATGTGGTGCACCTTCTTGACAGCGTAGTCGCCGTTCTCGTTCTTCAGGAAGCGGATGCCGAAACTGTCGAGTTCCTCAATGATCTTGTAGCAGTTCTGCGCGTATTTATAGACCGCCTTCTGATCGACGATGCCGTCATTGGCGATGGTGATTTCCTTTGTGTACTGTTCCGGCGTCGCATAGCCGGGAATGACCGCGTTGTTGAGCCCGTCCATGCCCATCGAAATGGCGCCGGAGCGTTTGACGTTCGCCTTCTCGAGCAAGACCACGTTCGCTTTGGGATTTTTGAGCTTCGCCTTAAGCGCCGCCATCGGGCCGGCCGTCCCGCCGCCGATGACGAGCACGTCGCAGGACACCTCCGAGAGACCGTCGACAATCGCATCCATCGTCATCATTCGCTCCTGGTTCGACGGCATGAATGGGCCACCGTTGCATCAGATTTCGTCAGAGGGGCCTATGGGCGATAGCAATTAGTTGTCGCCCGACGGAGAAAGTCAGTTTTTGGTCCGTTTGCCCAAAGCACAGCCGTGGCTCTGACCAACAAAGAGGCAGACGCACCGTCATCGCTCGACAAAGGCCTTTTCGATGACGAAGTGCCCGGGCACGCTGTGATTGCCCTCCACGAAGCCGCGCACCGTTAGCATGGCATGGAGTTCTTCGAGCATTGCGGGGCTGCCGCACAGCATCACGCGATCGGTCTCGCGATCGAGGCCGGGGAGTTCGAGATCGGAGAAAATCTCTCCAGAGGCAATCAGATCGGTGATGCGGCCGCGATTGCGGAACGGCTCGCGCGTCACCGTCGGATAATAGATCAGCTTGTCCCTGATCAGCGGACCGAAGAACTCATGCTCGCGCAGACCTTCGACGAGGTGCTCGCCATAGGCGAGTTCGGAGACCTGGCGGCAGCCATGGGCCAGCACGATGGTCTCATAGGATTCATAGACCTCCGGATCCTTGATCAGGCTCGCGAACGGCGCGAGCCCGGTGCCGGTCGATAGCAGCAGCAGCCGCTTGCCGGGAATCAGATTGCCGGTGATGAGCGTGCCGGTCGCCTTGCGTCCGACCAGAATAATGTCGCCTTCCCTGATCTTCTGCAGGCGCGAGGTGAGCGGGCCGTCCGGCACCTTGATCGAAAAGAACTCCAGCGCTGCCTCGTGGTTGGCGCTCGCCATGCTGTAGGCCCGCACCAGCGGGCGCCCGTCGATCTCAAGCCCGATCATCGCGAATTGGCCATTCTGAAAGCGAAAGCCGGGATCGCGGGTCGCGGTGAAGCTGAACAGGGAATCAGTCCAGTGCCTGACCGACAGAACTGTTTCCTTCTGAAAAGCACTCATCGTCCGTTTCTCCTTGGCTTCGCTGGTTCCAATTCGCGCGAACGTCTCGCGCGATGATTGTCGTTTCAGTGCGAAGCCGATTTGCGCGCAACCGCGCCGAAGGATTCCCGGTCGATTAGTTTCTAATTTTCCCGCAGGCTGCGAACCACAGCACCCAAGATGGCAATTAGTTGCTGTGCAGGGCGCAGCGGGGCGATTAGGATTCCGTGTGAGAGGGTTGGACATGACAGCCATTGCAACCGTCGCCTCAGCGGCGATCATCAGCGAAGTAAGTGCGGATCTTTCCGAACTTTCGATCGCGGATAGCGATGGACGAAGCCTGACATTGTCGGCGGAAGCACTGCGCGCGGCCTGCAAATGTGCGCATTGCACGCGCGCCCGCTTCGACGAGCGCTTCCCGCCAGGTTTCCCGGGCATCGCCATTACAGGCGTGAACGATCTCGGCTATGGGCTGAACATCTCCTTCTCCGACGGACACGACCGCGGCATCTATCCCAAAACTTACCTATTAGAACTCGCGCCCCGTTGAATCCGCTAAGATTTCCGGCAGCGCTCCAGACGACCGGCCTACCGCCATCTGGCATGAAGATTGCTGCTTCTCCGGTCAGGTTTAGAGCATCCGGAGACCGGCAATGTTGCTGCAGGCAGGGAATGCGACGCGCGGGACGCCGGCGAAGGTCGCAGGGCGCGCCAGTTCCTCCCTCCTGCTCACAGAGCACGACGAGGCAATCGGCGGTCCGCCTTCGCTGATCGACAAGCTTAACCCGCGCGAACGGGAGCTCGTGCTCAAGCAGGGCCGGCGCAAGGTGCTCAACCGCGGACAGACACTGTTCAGCCAGGGCGCACGGCACGATGGCATCTTCCTGATCGAGAGCGGCCGCATTCGCGTATTCTACACATCGCCGCAGGGGCGCGAGATCACCCTCGCCTATTGGCATCCCGGCAATTTCGTCGGCGGACCGGAAGTATTCGGCGGCGGCATCCATCAATGGTCCGGCGTCGCCTCGACCAATTGCAGCGTGGTGCAGCTGCCTGGAAAGCAGCTGCGAACGCTCGCCGCCGAGATCCCCAGTCTGGCAATCGGGTTGATTGACGGCCTGGCGTTCAAGGGCAAGTGCTATTCCGCGCTGGCGCAGATGCTGGGAACACGGTCGATCACGCAGCGGCTCGCGCATTTGCTCCTTCATCTCGTGGAGCTCTACGGCGTCGAGGACGCCGACGGCACCGTTATTGCCGCCGCCTTCACCCACGCAGACATCGCCCACATGGTCGGTGCGACCCGGCAATGGGTCACCATCAGCCTAAAGCGCATGCAGGAAAAGGGAATCGTGCAGACCAAACGCTCCCAGATCGTGGTCTGCCGGCCCGACCTATTGGAGGAGATGCGGGGTCATGCCGGCGATTAAGAGTCGATGCACATGCAAGCGCCTTTCCAGCGCGAAACTGCCCAAGGACTATGCAACGGGCTTTTCCCGGCAACTAATCGACTGCAGCAGCCAATCCGGGTTTGCCCTTCTTTAGACCTCCTCCAATCATGGCAACCGCAGCACATCCAACCGAACGAGGATGAGAATGGTCCGCCATCTTTCAATGCTTCAGGTCGCGATGTCGGTGACCTCGCTGACGCTGATGCTCGCGCATCCCGCGGCCGCTGAGACGGTCACGATCGGCATCGGCACGCAAGACACCACCACCAACACCGTCACCGCCGGCGTCGTGATACGGCAACTGAAACTGCTCGAGAATTACCTGCCGAAGGACGGCAAGTACGCCAACATCAAGTTCGAGTTCGAATGGCAGAACTTCACCTCCGGTCCGCCCGTCACCAACGCCATGATGGCGAACAAGCTGCAGATCGGCATGATGGGCGACTATCCGCTGATCGTGAACGGCTTCACCTTCCAGAATAATCCGGACAGCAAGAGCCGGCTGATCGCGGTCGCTGCCTACAGCATGGCCGGGTCCGGCAACGGCATCGTCGTTCACAAGGACTCGCCCTATTATGAGTTCGCGGATCTGAAGGGCAAGCTGGTCAGCGTGCCCTTCGGCTCGGCTGCGCACGGCATGGTGCTGAAGGCGCTGCAGGACCGTGGCTATCCGGCCGACTTCTTCCAGCTCGTCAGCCAGAGTCCCGAAGTCGGGTCGACCAACCTGCAGGAAAAGAAGATCGACGCGCATGCGGACTTTGTGCCGTTCGCCGAACTGTTGCCGTTCCGCGGCTTCGCACGGAAAATCTTCGACGGCGTCGAGACGGATTTTCCGACCTGGCACGGCGTCGTGGTGCGCACCGACTTCGCCGAGAAATATCCTGAAGTGGTCGTCGCCTATCTGAAGGCCCTCATGGCCGCAAATCGGTGGCTGCGCGAGAATCCGAAACTCGCAGCCGAGAAGATCCAGGAATGGACCGGTATCAACAAGGAAGTCGTCTACATTTTCCTTGGGCCGAGCGGCAACATGACGACCGATCCAACGATCAAGCCGGCGTTGATCGAGGCCGCCGAAACTGACGTCAAGGTGCTGCAGAAGCTGGGGCGCATGAAGGAATTCGAACCCAAGAAGTGGGTCGACGAGTCCTACATCCGGAAGGCCTTCGCCGAGATGAAGCTCGACTATGACGCGCAGCTTGCGAGCACCAAGAACTACGAGGTTACCGGCGACGACAAGTTCTGCAAGAAGCCGGTCACCGATCCGCGCAAGGCGGGCGAGGTCTGGGTCGAGGAAGACGGCATCCTTGCCTTCTCCAGCGCAAGCTGCACGCTTGGCGCCTACGCCGATTTCAAGAGCAGGGGCAAGAAGATCAATATGGCATATGTCTTCGACACCTCACGCGGCATCAAGCTGTTCGCCGACCAAGCCTTCTTCGCGGTTGGCGGCGGCGAAATCGCGCCGTTCCTCTTGAAGAAGGACGCCGAGGCCTATGCAGCGAAGATCAGCGGCAAGGTGCTCGGCTTCGAGGACGCGGTGAAATCGGCTGTCGGCGGGGGAAGGACGTGAGCGGTCCCGCCGTCCTGCGTCATCAAGAAGAACCCGTGTCGACGATCCCTGCGGCCAGCAATACAGAGGCAGCGCCGGTCGCGCCGGCGCATGGGCCGCCGTCGTTCGGCGCGCTCGCGCTGCGCTGGTACCGGGTCAACAAGCGGCGTCTGATGGCCACCCTGATCGGGGCGCTCTCGCTCCTCGCCTTCCTGATCGTCTGGCATCTGCTTACGAAGTATCGTGTCGTATTCTTCGTGCGCTTCACCAACGTTCCGTCGCCGCTAGCGGTGTATGAGAGCTTCACCAAGGCAAGCCACGACCCCAAGTTCATGATGCATATCCTGCTCAGCTGCAGGCGTATCTTCATTGGCTTCTCGCTGGCCGCTCTCATCGGCGTGCCGCTTGGCCTGGTGATGGGCCGCTTCAAGCTGATCCATCAGGTGGTCTTCCCGATCGCGGAAGTCTTGCGTCCCATTCCGGCAATTGCCTGGGTGCCGATGGCGATCATGCTGTGGCCGACCAACGAACAGAGCATCGTTTTCATCACCTTTCTCGGCTCGTTCTTCCCGATCCTGGTGAACACGCTGCACGGCATGTCACTGGTCGATCCCGTGCTGGTGCGTGCGGCGCAATGCCTCGGGGCGCGGGAACGCTCCATCTTCCGCGAAGTGTATTTCCCGGCTTCGCTGCCGCACATCTTCACGGGCCTGACGGTTGGCATGGGCGTCGCCTGGGTCTCGCTGATCGCCGCCGAGATGATCTCGGGTCAATACGGCATCGGGTACTTCACCTGGGAAGCCTATTCGCTGGTCCAATACGCCGACATCGCGCTCGGCATGATCGCGATCGGCATTCTGGGATTAGGATCGAGCGTCCTGATCCGCGGTGCGGGACAGCTCGTCATGCCGTGGAGGTCGAAATGAGCCAGATCGAGCTGCGCCCGCCAAAGGGCCACATCGAAGTCAGCGATTTCGCGCTCAGCTACGAGACGCTGGAGGGACCAGTCGAGGCCGTCAGCAACACCCGCATCAGCGTGCGTCCCGGTGAGTTCGTCTCGATCGTCGGCCCCTCCGGATGCGGAAAGTCCACGCTGCTTAATGCAGTCGCCGGCTTTTTAAAGCCGACCACAGGCACCGTGAAGGTCGATGATGAAGAGGTCAACGGGCCGAGCGCTGAACGCGGCATGGTGTTTCAGCAATATTCGCTGTTTCCCTGGAAAACGGTGCGCGAGAACGTCGAGTTCGGCCTGAAGATGCGTGGCATGCCGAGCTCGCAGCGCGAGCGCGCCGCACGCACGCTGCTCGGGCTTGCCGGTCTCGAGGCGTTCGAAAAGCATTATCCAGAGCGTCTCTCCGGCGGCATGAAGCAGCGCGTCGGCATCGTCCGCGCGCTGGCGACCGGGCCGAAGGTGCTGCTGCTGGATGAGCCGTTCGGAGCGCTCGATGCGCAAACCCGTGTCATCATGCAGCAGATCCTCACGAATCTCTGGCAGCGGCTGAAGATATCGGTGCTGTTCGTCACCCACGACATCGATGAGGCGATTTTCCTGTCCGACCGCGTCTACTGCATGACCGCGCGTCCCGGCTCGATCAAGGCCGAGATTCCCATTCCACTGGAACGGCCTCGACAACAATCAATGATGATGTCATCGGAATTTTTGGCGCTGCGCCGCGGGTTGATGTCCCTGATCAGGGAGGAAAGCCTGAAGGCCATGGGCGGCGAGATCAACGACTCCGCCATGCAGGGCCTGAGTATCGACCTGCACGGCCACTCGCTTGCGGAAATTCTCTGAATTGAACTCCGACATCGATCGCTCGGAGTTCAACGTTCCGCTTCGAAGCGCGCCCTCGGCGGCGGATTCTCCATCCTAGGCGCTTACCAGCTTGTTCGCCACTTTAGCGTGTGATCTAGCGCCTTCCGGCTTGATGCCGAGCGCCCGTCCGTGCCGGGTTGGGGCGGATGCTCTCAATCGAGAGGCGACCTTCCTCCGCCTTGACTGTCCCCGGCAACTCCGAAAACCTGTCCCCTGGAGGGGCTGATTTCGGTGCTCCGCTTCGGCGGGCATGAATCGATACGTCCTTCCAGAGGAGAATGGTTTCCGGAAGCGGTACGTCTATTGCTTCCGGGCAATGCGCGTGCGAGGGAGAAGGTACATCATGATCCGCATACTTCTTGACCGGCTCTACCTTTTCTCAGGCTATCTCGCCGGACTTTTCCTCATCACGATTTTCGTGCTGATGCTGCTGCTGTCGGGCGGCCGGCCGCTCGGCATCAATATTCCGGCAGGCGATGATTTCATCTCCTGGTGCATGGCGGCGACCGCTTTCCTCGGGCTCGCCCATACGTTCAAGCACGGCGAGATGATCCGCGTCGGCCTTTTGATCGACCGCCTCAACGACAACGTCCGCCATTATGTCGAGATCGTAGCGCTCCTCGTCGGCGTCGGCTTCATCGGCTTTTTCGCATGGCATGCCGCGATCATGACCTGGCAGTCGTGGAAATTTTCCGACATCTCGCAAGGCGTCATCGCGGTACCGCTGTGGATTCCGCAACTCGGCTACAGTAGCGGCCTCGCCATTCTCTTCATCGCCTTTGTCGATGAGCTGATCCATGTGCTGCGCGGCTTCGCGCCGCGCTACGAATTGCCGAAGCCGCAGACCGCCGAGGAAATCGTCGAACGCGCCATGCAGAGCGGGGTCTGACATGGAGCTTCTTTCCACCGCCGCCATCCTGCTTGGATTTCTCGCGCTGCTGCTCGGCGCCGGCGTCTGGATCGCCGTCGCCTTGATGGCGACCGGTTGGGCCGGCATGCAATTCGCCGGCGGCGGTATTCCCGCGGGCAGCGTGCTGGCGACAACAGTTTGGGGCAACAGCGCATCCTGGTCGCTTGCAGCATTGCCGCTCTTCATCTGGATGGGCGAGATTCTGTTCCGCACGCGCCTGTCGGAGGAAATGTTTCGCGGCTTTGCGCCCTGGCTGAACTGGCTGCCGGGCCGGCTCATGCATGTCAACGTGCTGGCCTGCGGCGTGTTTGGTTCGGTGTCGGGCTCCTCCGCCGCAACTTGCGCCACCGTCGCCAAGATCGCGCTGCCGGAATTGAAGAAGCGCGGCTATGACGAAGATCTGAGCCTTGGGTCCTTGGCCGGTGCGGGCACGCTCGGGATTCTCATCCCGCCGTCGATCACCATGGTGGTCTACGCCGTGCAGGCGAACGTCTCGATCATTCAGGTCTTCCTCGCCGGATTTCTGCCGGGCGTGTTGGTGATGGTGCTCTATTCCGGCTACATCGCGATCTGGTCGCTCGCCAATCCGAAGCGCACGCCGCCGGCCGAGCCGCCAATGAGCTTGCGCCAGCGCATCTCTGAATCGCTCAATCTCATTCCCTGCCTGCTGCTGATCATCTTCGTGTTCCTGTCGCTCCTGATGGGCTGGGCGACGGCGACCGAATGCGCGGCGTGGGGTGTATTGGGATCGCTTGCGATCGCGTGGTGGCAAGGCGCGCTGACCTGGGAGTCCTTCTGGGCGAGCGTGATGGGTGCGACAAGGGTCAATTGCATGATCCTCCTGATCCTGGCAGGCGCTTCCTACATGGGGACGTCGATGGCCTATACCGGCATCCCGATGGCGCTCGCGAGCTGGGTGAACAGCCTCCAGCTCAGTCCCTACGCGCTGATTGCCGCCCTGACCGTCATGTACGTCGTGCTTGGCACGGCGCTCGATGGCATTTCCATGATTGTGCTGACCACCGCCATCGTCATTCCGATGGTGAAGCAGGCCGGCTTCGATCTCGTCTGGTTCGGCATTTTCCTCGTGCTGGTGGTGGAGATGGCCGAGGTCTCGCCGCCCGTCGGCTTCAACCTGTTCGTTCTGCAGACCATGAGCGGCAAGGATTCCAACACGGTCGCCAAGGCGGCCCTGCCGTTCTTCTTTTTGCTCGTTCTCGCGGTTGCCATCATCACGGTTTTTCCTGATATCGTGATGATGCTGCCGCGGATTGCGTTCCCTGGCTAGAAAGAGGTGTCATCATGTTCAGGCTCATAAAGACATTCGCGATGGCCGCCTGCGTCGCGGCTTTCGCCCTACCCGCAATGGCGCAGACGAAATGGAATCTTCCGGCGGCCTATCCCGCGGACAATCCGCATTCGGTCAATCTGATCGCGTTTGCCAAGGACGTTGCGGACGCCACCGGCGGCAAGCTGCAGATCACCGTGCATCCCGCGGCATCCCTGTTCAAGGCGCCGGAAATCAAGCGCGCGGTCGCAACCGGTCAGGCGCAGGCAGGCGAAGTCCTGATCTCGCTGCACGAGAACGAAGATCCGATGTTCGGCATCGACGTCATCCCGTTCCTGTCGACAAGCTATCCGGCGGCTAAAAAACTGTGGCTCGCTTCGAAGCCCGCCATCGAGAAAAAACTCGCTTCGCAAGGTCTCCTGCTCCTGTTCGCAGTGCCGTGGGGTCCGCAGGGCATCTATGCCAAGAAAGATCTCAACACCATCGAAGACATGAAGGGCCTGAAATGGCGCGCCTATAATGTCGGTACCTCGCGCATCGCCGAGCTCGTCGGCGCGCAGCCGGTCACCATCCAGGCGGCGGAGCTGCCGCAGGCGCTGGCGACTGGCGTCGTGAACGCGTTCATGACCTCGGGCTCCACCGGCTATGACAGCAAGGCCTGGGAGACCATGACGCATTTCTATGACGCGCAGGCCTGGATTCCGAAGAACGTGACCTTCGTGAATAAGGCGGCTTTTGATGCCCTTGATAAGCCGACCCAGGAGGCGATCCTCAAGGCGGCAGCGGTCGCCGAAGAGCGCGGCTGGAAGCTCGCCGAAGAAAAGGCGAAGTGGTATCTCGAACAGCTTCAGGCCAACAAGATGAAGGTGCTGCCGCCACCTCCCGCGCTGAAGTCCGGCCTCGAGAAGATCGGTGAGCAGCTCACGGCCGATTGGCTCAAGAAAGCCGGCTCCGATGGTGAAGCCGTGATTGCCGCTTACAAGAAGTAGAACGATCGCTACCGTTCTGCAGGCCCGGCATTCGTTTGCCGGGCCTATTCTTTTGGTGAGAACGTTGGCTAGCGAACTTCCGGCAGCGCTATTTGCCGTTGCCTGACAAGTCGCCGTTGCCTGACAGGACCTGGGCCGCGCCGCCGATGCCGCGCCTGAAGGCCTCATCAAATGTCACGCCGCGAAGCTGCCAGCGATGGGTCCGGCCGGCCCAATCCATCTGCCACTGCGTGGCCCAGCCAAGCTGCCGGTCGTCCCAGACCAGTCGACCGGTCAGAACCGCCTCCGCATTCTGCTCGGCTGCGACAGGTGCAAGCGTGGACGACGGCGTCGCCCCGAGCGTCTCACCAGTGATGTTCGATTTCGCT
This sequence comes from Bradyrhizobium hereditatis, assembly GCF_020329435.1. Lineage (GTDB taxonomy): Bacteria > Pseudomonadota > Alphaproteobacteria > Rhizobiales > Xanthobacteraceae > Bradyrhizobium > Bradyrhizobium hereditatis. The sequence goes on from NZ_JAGKJK010000020.1 coordinate 43,224, forward strand.
AGCGCCGCCTCGCCGGGCAGCACGATGTGCATGCCGCGCTTGTCAGCCGCAGCGAGCAACGCGTCACGTTGCAGGTCAGACTGGGTTCCATCTGTCGTCACCATGTACTTCCTTGGGCCCTGCTCCATCGCGACAAACACCGCAAGCACCGGACGGTGCGAGAGCCAGGGCTTGAGGTCGAGTTTCTTGAGAATATCGTCGATCTTGCTTTGCTCGAAATCGACAGTTAGGTCATAGGGCCGGTCGCGGGTGCCCTGCTCGTCACGGATCGGCTTGCCCGCAAATTGATCGCGATAGCTGAATGCCGTGACAAAGCTCTTTGCATTCGACTTATAGGCGCCCAACCGACGGTCACCGGCGAGCTTCTGTGCACCGGATGCTTTGATGAGGACGTCTTCGAGGCAGGCGGCAAAGCCAGCCATGCGGTTCGCCTCGCCCTGACCGGTCACGGTGACCTTGGTACGATAGAGATCACCGCCCGCGGCGGCCATGGTACCACCGCACAGGGTCAGCACGGCTGCCACAAATATCCTAACGATCGCGCGGCCTGCGTCAGGGCATATCGAGACAGGCCGGCATCCCGTCACATGCAGATCAACCACAATCGACCTCCGCGACACTGCTTCAAGGTGCTCTTCTTCGAACATTCATTCGTTTTTTCCAAGACCGCCCCTTCGCGGCGCAACATGCAAAATGAGACTACCGGTCAAGTTGCGGCCGGCCAAGCTGCACGCGCCGCCCCAGTGATCGGCTAGCTTTCGTTCCGGCGGTCCCGAATGCATTTCCGGATGCACTTGCGCAACCGGAATCGACCGCATGCGATTTTGAAGCGACCTCGCAATCAAGGCCTGACGATACAAATCCAGCGACAGAAGAGCTGGCGATACAAGGGAGGGGTTCGATGTTGAGAAGCTGTGCGGGATTGGTCGCGCTGAGCACCCTGTTGCTTTCCGGCGCTGCCATAGCTCAAGAGAAAATCAGGGTCGGCGTCACCGCGACGCTCGAAGGCACCTATACGGTGCTCGGCGAAGATGGAATCCGCGGCCACCAGACCGCGATCAATACGCTCGGCAAGAAGGTCGGCGACAAGGAAATCGAATTCATCGTCGCCTCCACGGATGCCACGCCCGACTCCGCTGTTCGCGCCGTCCGCAAGCTGATCGAACAGGACAAGGTCCAGATCCTGCTTTCACCTTTGTCCGGTGACGAAGGCATCGCGGTCAAGAATTTTGCCAAGACGCGTCCGGAACTGACCTTTGTGAACGCCGCTTCCGGCGCGCAGGAAACGACATATGTCGACCCGGCGCCGAATTTCTTCCGCTACAACATGGACGGCGCCCAGTGGCAGGTCGGCCTCGGCAAATACGCTTACGAAACCAAAGGTTATCGGAAGATCGCGACGGTAGGCGAAGACTATTCGTTCATCTACACCCAGGTGTTCGGACTAGTGCTGGAGTTCTGCGGCGCCGGTGGACAGGTCACCAATCGGCAATGGGTGCCGCTCGGCACGAAGGACTTTGCGTCCGTCATTGCCGCCCTGCCTGACGATGTCGACGCGATCTATCTCGGCCTTGGCGGCGCCGATGCCGTCAACTTCCTGAACCAGTATCAACAGGCCGGCGGCAAGGCCCACCTCATGGGCGGCTCGATCATGGTCGACCAGACCATCCTCTCCGCCAAGGGTAGCGCCAAGAATGCGCTGCTCGGCACCATCGCGGCGAGCGGCCAGGCCGATACCTGGGAGGATCCAGGCTGGCAGAAGTTCGTGAAGGCCTATCAGGACGCCTTCCCGCCAAACAAGCGGTTCCCGAGCCCATCGCTGCTCGCCACCAACTACTACAACTCGACGAGTGCGCTGATCCTCGCGCTGCGTCAGGTCAACGGCGATCTCAGCAACAATCAGGCAAAACTCAAGGAAGCCCTCGCCAAGCTCGAGCTCGACGCGCCCAACGGCAAGATCAAGCTCGACTCCAACCGTCAGGCGATCGGAACCAATTTCGTCACCGAAGTGGTCGATGACGGCAAGGGCGCGCTGTTCAGCAAGGTCGTGAAGGTCATCCCGAACGTGAACCAGACCCTAGGCTATGACCCGGCGGTGTTCTCCAAGATCGGCCTGCCGAGCCGGACGGTTCCGGAGTGCAAGAAGTACTGAGTTCTTCGCATCTGCGAACGGGCCCCGGTCATGCCGGGGCCCGGGCACGACCGGGCAGGATGTGATCCACCCTTGCATTCTCGCGACGGATGTTGAACGCTCATTGAAAAGACAAGAACATCCCGCGGGAGGGAAGGCATGAGCAAGGCTCTCGCCGTCTTCCACGGCCGGTTCGGTCGCGCGACGGTCTATCAGTTGAACCGCCCCTTCAACATGCATGCGCATCGCGAAGGGCATCTGATTTTCCATGTCGGTGGAACCCCAGCCCGCATTGATGTATGCGACGAGCGGTGGCTGCTTGCAGAAGATTCCATTGTTGCCATCAACCCCTGGGAACCACACAACTTTGTGCCGACTGACGTCGAGAACGGAGCGATCTTCTTCGTCCTTTACGTCAACGCCGAATGGTTCGCTCCCGATGCAGCGCGGGCCCACAGCCTGCGGTTCGGCCGCACCTGCTTCAAGCGCACGGTTCCGCTCGACAGGCATATCCGGCGGACCGCGGCGCTTGTGTGCGGCGCACCTTCGCTGAGCAGCCTCGATTGTGAACTCAGGCAGTTGATCGACGGTTGCTATGAGGAAAGCTGGCAGAGATCCGAGCCGGTGCAGGAAATGCGCAACCCCACCGCGATCACCGACTTTCGTGTCCGCAAATCGATCAAGCTGATGTCCGAAAGTCCTGGCGCGGAGATCGAACTGGATTCGATCGCACGGGAGGCCGGCCTGTCGCGTCCGCATTTCTACCGCCTGTTCCGCACCCAGACCGGTGTCACGCCGAACCTCTATCTCAACACACTCATCATGGAACAGGCATTGGACGCGCTGGTTGCGACCGACGTGCCGATCGCCGATATCGGCTTCGATCTCGGCTTCTCCTCCCAGAGCGGTTTCACCCGTTTCTTCGCCGCCAATGTCGGGATGGCGCCGACGGAATACCGCCGCGCCGCCAAAGTCTTGCGGCCGTAAGCGCGCCTGGCGCGAAAAGATACTGACAATCAAGTGCAAGGCCCGCGGCGCCGTTAGGATGCCCTAAAACGCGAGCCGAAACGGCCGCGGCGTCTGGGAGGACGGTATGGCGACGGCCGGGCTATTGCCGTGACAAGGTTTATCGAACGCCATCCGGCTTGGGCGCTGATCGCGCTCGTCGCGGTCGCGCTATTGTTGTGGCTGATCCTCGCTGTCTGGCCGCCCGGCCTCGAAGAGGCGATCGGCAGGAAGCGGGTGTTTCTCAACGCCGTCCTCAACGGCATCACGCTCGGCAGCCTCTACTTCCTGGTGGCCAGCGGCTTCACCCTGATCTTCGGCCTAATGCGCAACGTCAACCTCGCGCATGGCTCCCTCTATCTGTTCGGCGGCTATATCGGCTACGCCATCAGCGCCTGGACCGGCTCCTGGATCCTCGGCTTCATCATCGCGTTCATCGCGGTAGCGCTGGTCGGTATCGCCCTGCAAATCATCGTCTTTCGCCGCATGGAGGGCGAGGATTTGCGCCAGACCATGGTCACGATCGGGCTGTCGATCGTATTTGCGGACCTGATGCTGTGGGCCTTCGGCGGCGATTTCTATCAGATCCAGACCCCGAGTTGGCTGGTCGGTCCGATCGAATTGCCGCTGGTCACCGCGGTCAAATCGTCGGGTGAAGCGGTCTATCTGCGCTATCCGCTGGTGCGGCTCGTGATCTTCGTCGCCGCCGTCGTCATCGGCATCGTGATGTGGCTGGCGCTCAACCGCACCCGCGTCGGGATGATGGTACGGGCCGGCGTCGATGATCGCGACATGCTCGCCGCGACCGGCGTGCCGATCCAACTCGTCTTCGTAGCCGTATTCGCGCTCGGCGCCGGACTTGCCGGCATCGCGGGCGTCGTCGGCGGAACCTTTCAGTCGCTTTCCCCTGGCGAAGACACCCGCTTTCTGCTCGCTTCTCTCGTCGTCGTCATCGTCGGCGGCATGGGATCGATTCCAGGTGCGGCGCTGGGAGCCGTTATCATCGGCCTCGCCGAGCAGCTCGGCTCCGTCTACATCCCGACCTATGCGATCGTGGTGACCTTCCTCATCATGGTGCTGGTGCTGGCGCTGCGGCCGCAAGGCCTTCTAGCGAGGCGCTGACATGTCCCTTGTCCAGAGCGCCCCTGAGACCACCCAGCCCGCCGCAGCGCCGCGCGCGACGCTATTGGCATGGCCTGAATTCAACAAGCCGGCGGTCTGGCTGGTGGCAGTGATTCTCCTGATCATGCCGTTCATCGCTAGCGGCTTCTTCCTGATCGAGATCTTTGCCACGACATTGATCCTTGGGACCATCGCGCTCAGCCTGATGTTCCTTGCGGGCTACGGCGGCATGGTGAGCCTGATGCAGCTCACCATCGCCGGCTTTGCCGCTTACATGGTTGCGGTGTTCGGGATGAGCGCCAACACCAATATCAGCCTCGGTTGGCCGTGGTGGCTCGCAACGCCGATGGCGCTGGTGCTCGCGACCATCTTCGGCACGCTCGGCGGCACACTCGCGGTGCGCACCGAAGGCATCTACACCATCATGATCACGCTCGCGATCGGCGCGGCCTTCTACTATTTCACCAATCAGAACTGGGCGATCTTCGGCGGCCACACCGGCATCAACACCATCGCCACGCCGAAATTCTGGGGCGTCGATTGGCGCGCCGACGTCCCCTATTATTACGTCACGCTGGGCGTCGCCGCGTTTTGCTATTTCGCCGTTCAATATGTCTCGCGCGCCCCGTTCGGCCTCGCGCTGCAGGGCGTGCGCGACAATCCGCGCCGCATGGCGGCGCTCGGCTTCAACGTCAATGCGCACCGCGTTGCAGCCTACGCCTTCGCATCCTTTATCGCCGCGCTCGGCGGCGTCCTGCAGGTCTGGAACTATCGGCAGATCTCGCCGGGTTCGGTCAGCGTCGGCGCCTGCATCGATATCCTGATCATTGCTGTCGTCGGCGGTATCACCCGTCCCATTGGGCCTTACATCGGCGCCTTCATCTTCGTCATCCTGCGCACCTTCGCGCTCGATCTCCTGGTCAAGTTGGGGCTCGACGGCAATCGCTTCCGCCTTCTGATCGGGCTCGGATTCCTCGCGATCGTGTTCTGGTCGTCGGATGGCGTGATCGGGCTGTGGGAGCGCTGGCGACGCCGCGCCACCACTCCAGACAAGCGCGCGGTCGGAGGCCATGGCCATGGATAGCGCCGCGCCACGCTTTTCAGCCGTCGGGGCAGGCGCCGCGCTGGAGCTGCGCGGCGTGACGCGGCTGTTTGGCGCGCTCGCGGCGCTCACCGACGTCACCATCACCGTTCGTCCGGGGGAACGCCGCGCCGTGCTCGGCTCCAACGGCGCCGGCAAGACCACGCTGTTCAATTGCGTGACCGGTGACTTTCCGCCATCCTCAGGCACTATCCGCTTCTTCGGCGAGGACATTACCCACTTTCCGCCCTATGAACGGATCAGGCGCGGCCTGCGCCGCACCTACCAGATTTCGGCGCTGTTTCCCGGCCTCACGGTGCGGGACAATGTCTATCTCGCCTGCCGCGGCGTCTCCCGTGGAAGGTATTCTTTCTTGCGCCCGGGTACGAACGACGCCCTCATGAGCGCGGCCGAAACGCTGATCCAGGCCGTGCATCTGACGGCTGTCAAGGAGCAGCGGGTCGCCGAGCTCGCACATGGCCAGCAACGGCAGCTCGAGATCGCACTCGCGCTTGCCGGCGCGCCGCGTTTCATTCTGTTCGACGAACCGGCCGCGGGCCTCTCCCCCACCGAGCGGCGCGAGCTGATCGAAATCCTGACCTCGCTGCCCGCCCACATCGGCTACATCATCATCGAGCACGATATGGATGTCGCGCTGCGCGTCGTCGAAAGCGTCACCATGATGCACAACGGCCGCGTCTTCAAGGAAGGCCTGCCGCACGAGATCGAAGCCGACCCCGAGGTGCAGGAACTCTATCTGGGGGCCGGCCATGAGTGATATCCGCCGCTCCGCTCCGGCCCTCGAAGTGAGGGGTCTCGACGTCTATTACGGCCATTCCCATGCGCTGCAGGGCGTCGATCTGACCCTCGATTCAGGCGTGTTCTCGGTGGTCGGCCGCAACGGCATGGGCAAGACCACGCTGTGCAAGACCATCATGGGCCTGTTGCGGGCAAGTGGCGGTTCGGTTCGGGTACGAGGCGAGGACATCACCCGCCTTAGCCCGGCACGGATCGCGCAAGCCGGCGTCGGCTATGTTCCGCAGGGGCGCCGTCTCTGGCGCTCGCTCAGTGTCGACGAGCATTTGCGCTTGGCCGCCGGAATGCGCCGCGGCCCCTGGACCATCGATCGCATCTACGAGACGTTTCCCCGCCTTGCCGAACGCAAGGACCATGGCGGAGGCCAGCTCTCGGGCGGCGAACAGCAAATGCTGGCGATCTCGCGCGCGCTTCTGACCAATCCGCATCTGCTCATCATGGACGAGCCGACCGAAGGGCTTGCGCCTGTCATCGTCGCCCAGGTCGAGGAAATGCTCGTAAGCCTCGGCGAAGACGGCGACATGTCCGTGCTCGTGATCGAGCAGAATATCGGCGTTGCCACCGCGATCTCGAAGAACGTCGCGATCATGGTCAATGGCCGCGTCAACCGCATCATCGATTCCGCACGCCTCGCCGCCGACCGGGAATTGCAACAACGTCTGCTGGGTGTTGGAGTCGTTGGCGTCCACGCCGAGCCGGAAACGGATATCGAACCTGCCGATGCGAGCGCCGAGGCCAAGGCACGTCCCGCGCCGCCCCGCGCCCCGGGCACGGCGCCTGTCCGGATCTATGTCTCTAATCCGACGCTGCCGACGCGCTGGTCGCAGCCGGCGCCGATTGCCCGCATCGAGGCCGCCGCGCGCACGCTTTCGGCAGGCGTGACGCGCATCGAAGACGCTGCCCGGCAAAGGCGCCAGCCCGGCACTCTCCTGCACAGCACATCCGGACCGCCAGTCGTTCTCGTCGTCGGCACGCTCGACACCAAGGCGGAGGAGCTGCGCTTCATTCGCGACGTAATCGCCGGACACGGCTTGCGGACGCGCCTCGTCGACGTCTCCACCAGCGGCAAGCTTTCCACCTGCGACGTCTCCGCCCAGGAAATCGCGCTCAACCACGGGCGCGGCGGATCGAGCGTGTTCAGCTCCGACCGCGGCGCATCGGTGACGGCGATGGCGGATGCCTTCGCGAACTGGCTGCGACGTCAGGGCAATGTCGCAGGGATCATTTCGGCGGGTGGTTCCGGCGGCGCCTCGCTGGTCGCACCCGCCATGCGTGCCCTGCCCGTCGGCGTGCCGAAGCTCATCATCTCCTCGGTCGCGTCAGGCGATGTCGGCCCCTATGTCGGGCCTGCCGATATCACGATGATGTATTCGGTGACGGACGTGCAGGGCCTCAACTCGATCTCGCGCGCCGTGCTCGCCAATGGCGCCAACGCCATCGCCGGCATGGTGAAGGCGCGTCTCGAAAATCAAAGCGCGGCCGAGCGTAGCGCCCCGGCCGGATTGCCCGCGGTCGGCATCACCATGTTCGGCGTGACGACGCCCGCCGTGCAGAAGATCGCGGCCGACCTGCGCAACGATTTCGAATGTCTCGTCTTCCATGCCACCGGCGTCGGCGGCCGCTCGATGGAAAAGCTGGTCGACTCCGGAATGCTCGCTGCCGTGATCGACCTCACGACGACAGAAGTCTGCGACTTTCTGATGGGCGGCGTATTCCCCGCCACTGATGATCGCTTTGGCGCCGTCATCCGCAGCCGCGTGCCCTTCATCGGCTCGGTCGGCGCGCTCGACATGGTCAATTTCGGCGCGCCGGACACCATCCCCGAGCGCTACCGCCAGCGCAAATTCCACGTTCACAATCCGCAGGTGACCTTGATGCGCACCACGCCGGAGGAGAACGACCGCATCGGGCGCTGGATCGGCGACAAGCTCAACCGGATGGACGGACCGGTGCGCTTCTTCCTGCCGGAAGGCGGCGTTTCCGCGCTCGATGCGCCGGGGCAGCCGTTCTGGGATCCGGAAGCCGACGCGGCGCTGTTCACCGCGCTGGAACGCAGCGTGCGCCAGACCGGCAACCGCCAGCTCATCCGCATCAAGCGCCACATCAACGATCCCGAATTTGCATCCGCCATCGTCGCCGCGCTCCGTCCCCTGGTCGGACGCCCGGGGACCCGTCGGAGAGTTGCGAGGTGACCATGGCGAAATTCGAACGCTCGGCGATTCTGAAAAAGTTCCGCAATATGGTCGCCAGGGGCGAGCCGATCGTCGGCGGCGGCGCCGGCACGGGCCTATCCGCCAAATGCGAGGAGGCCGGCGGTGTCGACCTGATCGTGATCTACAATTCCGGCCGCTACCGCATGGCCGGCCGCGGCTCCCTCGCCGGCCTGATGCCCTATGGCGATGCCAATGCGATCGTGGTGGAGATGGCCGGCGAAGTGCTGCCAGTCGTCACGAAGACGCCGGTGCTCGCCGGCGTCAACGGCACCGATCCATTCCGCGACATGGACCGCTTCCTGGACGAACTGAAAGCGCTGGGCTTTGCGGGCGTGCAGAACTTCCCGACTGTCGGGCTGATCGACGGCATCTTCCGCGCCAATCTCGAAGAAACCGGCATGTCCTATGCGCTGGAGATCGACATGATCGCCAAGGCGCATGAGAAGGACATGCTGACGACGCCCTATGTGTTCAGCGAAAGCCAGGCAACCGCTATGGCAATCGCCGGCGCAGATATCATCGTCTGCCATCTCGGCCTGACCACCGGCGGCGCGATCGGCGCGCATACTGCGCCCAAGCTCGAAGACTGTCCGGAACAGATCGATACCTGGGCATCGGCGGCGCTCAGCGTCAATCCGGACATCCTCGTGCTGGCCCATGGCGGTCCGATCGCCGAGCCAGACGATGCCGATTTCATCATGAAGCACACGCGCAAGTGCCACGGCTTCTATGGCGCCTCCTCGATGGAGCGCCTGCCGGTGGAGCGGGCGCTGACCGAACAGGTTCGCAAATTCAAGGCGATCGGCGCGCGATAACGCCGAGACCAAAGGGAGGAGAAGATGTCGGGGACTCTGGTTGGCGAATTGATTCTCTGGCTGATTGTCGCGGTCGTCGTGATCGCCATCGTCGTCTACATCGTGAACTGGCTCTACCACCGTTCGTCGAAGGAAGTGTCCTTCGTCCGCACCGGTCTCTTGGGCGAGCGTGTCGTGATCAACGGCGGCGCCTTCGTGCTGCCGTTCATCCACGACTACACGCCCGTCAACATGAACGTGCTGCCGATGGGGATCGTGCGGTCGCAGCATGACGCCGTCATCACCCGAGACCGCATGCGCGTCGACATCGAGGCCGATTTTTACGTGCGCGTGCAGCCGACCCGCGAGGCTGTTGCGATCGCCGCCGCCACCCTCGGACGGCGCACGCTCGAACCGGGGCAGCTACACGCCCTGCTCTCCGGCAAGTTCGTCTCCGCGATACGGTCAGTGGCCGCCGAAATGACCATGGAGCAGATGCACGAGCAACGCGGCGAATATGTCGCCCGCGTCAAGGCCGCCGCCGCCGAGGCGCTGGCCCAGAACGGGCTTGAGCTCGAATCCGTCGCCATCACCGATCTCGACCAGACTGACCTCGAATATTTCAATCCATCGAACCGGTTCGACGCCGAGGGCCTGACCCGGCTGATGGAGGACATCGAGGCCAAGCGCAAGCTGCGCAACGACATCGAACAGGATTCGATGATCAAGATCCGCACCCGCAATCTCGATGCCGAGCGCCAGGCGCTCGAGATCGAGCGCGAGAGCGAGACTGCTCGCCTCGAACAGGAACGCGACATTGAGATGCGCCGGGCGCTGCAGCGCACCGAGGTGGCGCGCGAACGCGCATTGCGCGAGACCGAGGCCGAACAGGCGCAGATCGCCGCCCGCGAAGCCATCGAGAAGGCGAGGATCGCCAACGAGCTTGCCATCGCCGAAGCCCGCATCGCTTCCGAGCGCGAGACGCGGCACCGCGAGATCGAGCGGACGCGTGCGGTGGAGGAAAAGGAATTGCTGGCGCGCGAGGAGATCGAGAAGGCCAAGATCGCCAATCAGCGCGCGGTCGATACCGCCCGCATCGCCTCCGAGCGCGAAGTGCGGCAGCGCGATATCGAGCGCACACGATCGGTCGAGGAAGCCGAGATCTTGGCGCGTGAAGCGGTCGAGAAGGCACGCATCCAGCAGGATCGCGTCATCACGGACGCGCGGATTGCCAACGAGGAGGAAACCCGCCGTCGCGAGATCGAACGGACGCGTGCAGTCGAGGAGGCAGAAATCGCGGCACGCGAGGCGACCGAAAAGGCCCGCATCGCCCAGACCACGATCGTCAATGTCGAACGCATCGCCTCCGACGAGCGCACCCGCGCGCTGGAGATCGCGCAGGTTCGCACCATCCAGGAAGCGGAGATCGAGGCCCAGAAGGCCGTGGAAGCGGCGCGGATCGCCCGCGAACGGACGCTGGCCGCCGAGCGCATCAGCGCCGAGCACGCCACGCGCAAGCTCGAAATCGATCGTAACCAGGCGCTGGAAGTCGCGGGCATCGCCGCGCGCGAGGCAACGGAAGCCTCCCGCATCGCGCAGGAAGAGCGCGTCCGCTCGCTCGAAATCGCGCGCAACCGCGCCATCGAAGAGGCCGATATCGCCTCGCGCGAAGCGATCGAAGCGGCCCGCATCGCCCAGGAGAAAGTCGTCGCCGCACAGCGCATCCGGGCCGAGAAGGAAACCAGAGGGCTCGAGATCGAGCGCACCGAAGCCATCGAGGCCGCCGAGCTCAAGCGGCGCGACGCGATCGAGCGTCGGCGTGTCGAGGTCGAGCTGGCCCTTGAAGCCGAGCGCATCGCCTCCTCCAGGACTCGCGAAGTGCTCAATATCGACCAGAAGAAGGCCGTCGAGATCGCCGACGAGGAGCGCGTGATCGCGCTCGCCGCCAAGCGCTCCGAACGGATCGATGCCGATCGTCAGGTCAAGCAGGCCGAGATCAACGCGCGCAAGGAAGTCGAGACCACCGACGTCTCGCGCGAACAAGCGCTGGAGGCCGCGCGGCTTGCTCGCCGGCGTGCGATCGAGCAACTCGAAGTCGCCCGCGTCCAGGCGTTGCAGGAGGCCGAGATCGCCTCCCGCGAGGAAGTCGAGCGGGCGCGCATTGCCTCCGACCGCGGCCTCGACGAGGCGCGCATCGGCCGCGAGCGCGATCTGCGCAAGCTCGAGGTCAACCGCGAAAGGGACGTCGAGACGGCGCTGATGGAGAAGGCAATCGCGCTCTATCAGAAATCGCTGGAAGAATCCGCGGCCAAGGTGGCGGCCGAGGATGCGCGGGTGCGCGCGACCGAGGCGGCCGAGCGCGTCGTCACGGCCCGCGACAGTGAGATCGCGAGGCGCCAGAAGACCATCGAGGTGCTGCTGGCGGAGAAGCGAGCCGAGGAGACAAGGATCACCGCCGAGGCCGAGCGCGTGCGCGCCGCCGTCGAGGCCGAGGCGCAGCGGCTGCTCAACGAAGCAGAGAACGTGCTCACCGATCAGGCGCGCTACTCGCTGTTCCGCCGCAAGCTGCTCGACCGTATCGAGGGCATCGTGCGCGAGAGCGTCAAGCCGATGGAGAAGATCGAGGGCATCCGCATCCTTCAGGTGGACGGCCTCAATGGCAATGGCGGTGGCAACGGAGCCGGCGGCCGCAGCGCCACGGACGAGGTGATCGACTCGGCACTGCGTTATCGGGTGCAGGCGCCGCTGATCGACTCGATACTTTCCGACATCGGCGTCGAGGGCGGCAGCCTCGCCAAGATGCCCGGCCTCATTCGCGAGGCGCGCGACATGCAGGGCATCAGGGATTCCACGCGCAAGGGCGGCGGCCCGGCCAAGCCCGACACGCCGCCATCTCCGGCCCCCGGCGAGCCCAGCGGCGAACGCGGACCACGCAAGAAAGGGTGAGAGCACGCCATGGCCCGCGTCTACGTCTCCACCGTCGTCAACGCCCGCAACGACCGCGTTTGGGCGCGCGTGCGCGACTTCAACGGCCTGCCGAACTGGCACCCGGCGATCGCGGAGAGCCGCATCGAGGGCGGCGAGCCCGCCGACAAGATCGGCTGCGTGCGCGACTTTCGCCTGCGCAACGGCGACCGCATCCGCGAAAAACTGCTCGGGCTCTCCGACTACGACATGTTCTGCACCTACTCGATTCTTGAGTCGCCGATGGGGGTGGAGAACTACGTCGCGACGTTGCGGCTGACGCCGGTGACCGACGGTGACCAGACTTTCCTGGAATGGACCGCCGAGTTCGACTGCGCGCCCGAGCGCGAGAACGAGCTCGTCAACAATATCGGCTCTGGCGTGTTTCAGGGCGGATTCGACGCGCTCAAGCGCGCCTTCGGAGGCTAGCGTGCCGCATATCGTCAAAAGCACGATCCTCGACGCGCCGACCGGCGTGGTCTGGAACGTGCTGCGCGATTTCAATGGCCATGACCGCTGGCATCCGGCGGTGGCGACCAGCACGATCGAGCGCGCGCAGGCCTCCGACAAGATCGGCTGCGTACGCAGGTTCAAGCTGCAGGACGGCTCCGAGTTGCGCGAGCAATTGCTGGCGCTGTCCGACCTCGAACAGACCTTCAGCTATTGCCTGCTCGATACGCCGATCCCGATGTTCAACTATGTCGCCCATGTCCGCCTGCTGCCGGTCACCGACGGCGACCGCACCTTCTGGCATTGGGAGTCCAGGTTCACGACGCGGCCCGCGGATGCCGAACGGCTGACGCAGATGGTCGCCGAACAAATCTATCAAGCCGGTTTCGACGCCATTCGCCGGCACCTGAAGGAGGCCGCATGAAAGCGGAGGCGACCCCATGCCCGTCACGGTGAAGACATTCGCAAGCTCCGGCGAGGCGGCGTCGGCATTGTCGTCCGACCGCAGCGCGCGCTATCTTGGCGGCGGAACGCTGGTGATGCGCGCCCTCAACGAAGGCGACGTTTCGATCTCGACCGTCGTACGCGCGACCGACCGGGCCTTGATGCGGATCGATATATCGAGTTCCCGCATCACGATCGGGGCCGGCGTCACCTTCGCCAAAATCCTGGCAGAACGCGAGCTTGCGTTTCTGCACGCACCGGCACGTTCGATCGGCGGCCCCGCGGTGCGCAACATGGGCACCGTTGGCGGCAATCTGTTCGCGCCCAATCCTTATGGCGACTTCACCGTGGTGCTGCTGGCGCTCGATGCGACCGTATCCGTGCAGGGCGGCCTCGGCGCCCGCGACATGGGAATCGAAGAGTTCCTGCAATCCCGAGAGCGGCAGAGCGGCGCGCTGGTGCTGGCCGTCTCCTGCCAGCGCCCCGCAAGCGCCGATGCCTTCCGCTATCGCAAGATCGCCCGCATCAAGCCGAAGGGCGGCTCGGTGATCACGCTCGCCGCGCATCTGCCGGTTAGCGGCGGCCGTGTCTCGGGCGCGCGCATCGCACTCGGCTCGATGGCCGCGACGCAGATTCGCGCAAGAGCCGCCGAACGCGCGCTGGAAGGACGTGTGCTCGACGACGCCGCGATCAGCGCCGCCGCCGCGGTGGCTGCCGAAGGCGTATCGCCCACAGACAACGCGCTCGGCAGCGCCTGGTATCGCCGCGAGATCGTCGGCGTTCATCTTCGCCGCCTGCTGTCCGGCCTGGAGTAAGCATCAATGACCAAGACCCCGCTCCAGTTTCGTCACAACGGCCGTGATGTTGCCCTGTTCGTTGATGGCGGCGTCAATCTGCTAGTCGCACTCCGCGAACTGATCGGCGACATGACGCCGAAGTTCGGCTGCGGCCAGGGCGGCTGCGGCGCCTGCAGCGTGCTGATCGACGGCGAACTGCATCTCTCCTGCCTGACGCTGGCGGAAACCGTGAACGGCCGCAGCGTCGAGACGCTCGACGGGCTGAAGGAAGGCCCCAACCTGCATCCGCTGCAGCGCGCCTTTATGGAGCAATTCGCGGCGCAGTGCGGCTACTGCACGCCGGGCATGCTGATGGCGGCCAAGGCCCTGCTCGACCGCAACCCCTCGCCGACCCGCGCCGAGGTCGTCGAAGCCATCTCGGGCAACATCTGCCGCTGCACCGGTTACGAGCCGATCATCAACGCCATCCTCGCCGCCGCCTCCGGCGGACGGGCCCGCGCCTGAGGACACTGCCATGCTGGAACTGCGCAAGGACATCTTCGCCGACGAGCGCGACGATAACCTCAAGGAGATCGGAAAGGGCACCCAGCGCCAGGACATGCTCGGCCATGTCACGGGCACCTCGACCTATTTCGACGATCACAAGCTGCAGGGCATGCTGCATCTCAAGGTGCTGCGCAGCCCACACGCCCATGCGCGCCTGCGCCGTATTGATACGATGGAAGCAGAACGTTCGCCCGGCGTACGGCGCATCATTCGCGGGGCCGACGTGCCACGAAATCTCAATACGCTGCTCAGCCTGATCAATTTCGGCAAGGACGACGAGCCGTCGCTCGCCGTCGACAAGGTGCGCTACAAGGGTGAACCGATCGTCGCCATCGTCGCCGATAGCCCGCGGGAAGCTTTTGAGGCGATGGCGAAAGTGCGCGTCGACTACGAACCGCTGCCTGCGGTGTTCGATGTCGAGGAAGCGATCAAACCGGGCGCGCCCGTCGTCAACGAGGTCTACCCCAAGAACACCTTCATCTATCACGACGTCTACGATCACCAGAAGCTGCGCTTTGGTGACGTGGAGCGCGGTTTCGCCGAGGCCGACCATGTCCTCGAACAGCGCTACCAGATGTCGCCGATCGAGCACGCGCCGACCGAAACCAACGGCTCGATCGCGGCCCCCGACACCAACGGCCGCTACGTCGTCTACACCTCGACGCAGGCGCTGTTCTTCTCGCTCGACACCTGCGCCAAAATTCTCGATGTCCCGTCCAACACCTTCCATTTCATCGGCGGCACGGTCGGCGGCGGTTTTGGCGGCAAGGTCGATACGCTGACCGAGCCGCTCGCGATTCTCGGCGCGATGCTGACCGGACGTCCGGTGCGCTATCAGCTCGGGCGCGAGGAGGAGATGCAATTCGGCTCGCCGCGCGGGGCGGAACGCATTTATATCAAGGACGGCGTGATGCGCGACGGGCGCATCGTCGCCCGCAAGATCCGAGCCTATTTCGACAGCGGCGCCTATACACGGCTTTCAAGCTACGCCGTCGTCAAATGCGTGGCCCACCTGCCCGGCCCCTACACGATTCCGAACGTCCATGGCGACGTCTATTGCGTCTTCACCAACCGGACGCCGGCAACCGCCATGCGCGGCTTCGGCGTCACGGCGATGGATTTTGCGCTCGAATGCCAGATGGACAAACTCGCCCATCTGGTCGGGATCGATCCGATGGAGTTCCGCATCCTCAATGCCTATCGCGACGGCGACATGAAGGCACACCGGCGCGAGGCCAAGAACACCGCACTAATCGAATGCGTCCAGGTCGCCGCCGAAAAAGCCAAATGGCCGCTTCGCGAGGAGATGAAGCGCATGTCCTCGCGCAAGGATGGCGGTGGCAGCCGCGCGGCGATACCCGCAACGCCGCTCGAAGCCGTAGCGCAACGCGCCGCGGTGTCGCAGCAGCGTACCACCTATGATCGCGCGCAGCCAGCGACGATTCAGCAACCGCCACCGCTTACGCCGACGCCGCCTCCTCCGCGACCGCCGGCTCCGTCGCCATCGCATGGCGCAACCCGCTTCTCATCCGTCTTCGGCACCAGGAGGCGCTGACCATGGCCAAACATCGCGGACGCGGCATCGCCTCGATCAACTACCCCATCGGCATGAATCTCGGCGGCGATCCCAGCCAGGCACTGGTTCATTCCAACCCCAGCGGCAAGTTCACGGTCTCGATGTCCTCGATCGATCTCGGCCAGGGCATGAAGTCGGTGACGCGGCAGATCTGCGCGGAGACGCTCGGCGTGCCGGTCGAAGACGTCTATGTCGACACCGCCGACTCCGACACCGGGCCGCATTGCATGGGCTCGTTTGCCTCGCGCGGCACGCACCGCGTCGGCAATGCGGTGATGGCGGCGGCCAGGGAGGCGCGCGGCGTCATGATGGAAGCCGCCGCCGAAGAGCTGGAGGTCAACGCCGCTGACTTAGAGACCGACGGGCGCGGCAACATTCACGTCAAAGGCGCGCCGCACCGCTCGATCTCGACCAAGGATGTCGCCATCGCCGCGCAGTTCAAGCAGGGCAAGACGATCTCGGGACGCGGCATCTTTCTGGTGCCGCTTTCCGAGGTCAATCCCGAGACCGGCGAGATGTCGCCGGCTACCTGTTACGCGCATGCCTGCCTCGTCGCCGAAGTTGAGGTCGATGACGAGACCGGCGAAGTCGCGATGGTGCGCATGGACAGCGCGTATGAGCTCGGCCGCGCGCTCAATCCACGGCTGGTGGAGCAGCAGCTCGTCGGCGGCGCGTGGATGGGTATCAGTCACGCGTTGTTTGAAACGCCCGAGCCTTACTATCCAAATCCGGCGCACGGCCCACGCGACTTCGTCGAATATCTGATGCCCGGCCCCGGCGACATCTGCCCCCATGATATCGCGGTGCTGGAACGCCCTGCCGCCGACGGGCCGTTCGGTGCCAAGGGCCCCGGCGAAATGTGCGCCAACCCGGTGCTTCCTGCCGTCGCCAACGCGATCTTCAATGCCGTCGGCGTGCGGATGGATGAACTGCCGATCACCCCGGAAAAAGTCCTACGGGCGATCAAGGCGCAGGGCGGCGCGCGGCCGCAGGCGCGGCGCTGAGGTCTTTCGATGACGGTCCGCTCCAACATCGCCGGCATCGATAGCCCCGAGGCACTCGAACGTGCCTTGCGGACGGCGTATTACCTTGCCGATGAGGGCCTCGCCACCGCTGCCTATCTGGCGCTGGCGCTCGGCAAGCCGCTGCTCTTAGAAGGCGCACCGGGCGTTGGCAAGACGGAAGCCGCCAAGGCGATCGCCGCCGTGCTCGGCCGCCGTCTGATCCGCCTGCAATGCTATGAGGGCATCGACGCGTCAGCCGCGCTCTATGAGTGGAACTATCCGCGCCAGATGCTCGCAATCCGCCAGGCCGGCGAGGAAAGCATCGACATCTATGGCGAGACTTTTCTGATCGAACGGCCGATGCTGGCCGCCCTGCGCGCGCCCGATTCCACCGTGCTGCTGATCGACGAAATCGATCGCGCCGACCAGGAATTCGAGGCGTTCCTGCTCGAATTCCTCTCCGACTTCCAGATTTCGATTCCGGAGCGCGGCACGGTGCGCGCGATGGAACGTCCCGTCGTCGTGCTGACCTCGAACCGCACGCGCGATCTGCACGAGGCGCTGCGCCGCCGCTGCGTCTATCACTGGATCGATTACCCAACCGCCGAGCGCGAGGCGCGTATCGTGATGATGCGGGCATCGAGCGTTGCCGAATCCACCGCACGCGCCGTCGTAGCCGCCGTCGGCAAGCTGCGGCGCGAGCCGCTCAGCAAAGCGCCGGGCATCGCTGAAGCCGTGGACTGGGCCGAAGCCGCCACGCTGCTGCACGCACGCGACGCGCGCTGGCCCGATGCCTTCAAGCGATCGATTGGCGTTGCGCTGAAGGACGAGGAGGATCTCACCTTCATCTCCGGGCGGCTCGATGCGCTGATTGCGGAGGCTGCCGCGTGAGCGACCAGCTTCAACTGCCGCATCCGGTCCGCGTCTTCGTGTCCTTTGTGGCGTTGCTGCGCGCCAACGGCTTTGCGGTGGCGCCGGAACAGACCACGGCATTTCTCGCGGCAATCGAGCTGCTCGGACCGCGGAGCATTGAAACCGTCCGCCAGGCAGGGCTGGCAACGCTTGCGCCGCCACCCGAGCGGCGCGCGACTTACGACCGGCTGTTCGATCTCCATTTCCTCGGCAGCGAAGCGATCGATCAGCTCGGAGCTGAAGACGAGGAGATCGTTCGCCTGCAAGAGGAAGGCCGCGGAGAGGACGAAACGCTGCTGGCTGATGAAGCCAACGAGTCCGGCCTTGTCGCAGCGCGTGCAGAGGCGCTGGTCGAGCGCCGCTTTGCACCGGGCGCGATCAGCGATGCGCTACGCCGGCTTTCGCGCGAGGCTCCTGCCCGGTTGCCGCGACGTCGCGGCCATCGCCGCATGCGCGCGCGCCGCGGGCCGTGGGCGGATCTGCGCCGCACTTTGCGCGAGAGCGTGCGCAACGATGGCGAAGTGCTGCGGCTCGGGCGGCTGAAGCGACGCACCCGCCCGCGCAAGGTGTTGCTCCTGATCGACGTTTCCGGATCGATGAAGGGTCGCACCGACGACAACATGAAGCTCGCCCACGCCGTGGTGCATGCAGCCCCCAACGTCGAGGTGTTCACCTTCGGCACCCGCCTCACCCGCGTCACCCGCGCGCTCCGTCTCAAGCGCCGCGAGCAGGCGCTGTCGGCCGCCGCCCATCTGGTCAGCGATTGGGACGGCGGCACACGGATCGGCGATGCGCTACAGGCGTTCCTCGCGGTGCCCCGATTCGGCGGCTATGCGCGCGGCGCCGCGGTCGTCATTCTCTCCGATGGCCTCGAACGCGGCGATCCCGCTGCCTTGCGCGATGCCGTCGCCAACCTTTCCCGGCGCGCTTGGCGCCTGAGCTGGCTGACGCCGCTGGCGTCAGGGCCCGGCTTTCAGCCGCAGACCGAAGCGCTGATCGCGATCCGCCGATTCGTGGATGATCTCGTTGACGGCGGATCAGCCGCCGCGATCGTTTCGCATGTGCTCTCGCTCGGACAAAGGAAAGCCGCGTGACCGAAATCGTCGATGCCCATCATCATATCTGGCGTCAGGCCGACCTGCCCTGGCTGATCGGCCCGATGCAGCCACGCATCTTCGGCCCCTACGAGCCGATCCGTCGCGACTATCCGATCGAAGAGTATCTCGCTGACCTCGCAGGCTCCGGCGTCACGCGCTCAGTCTATGTGCAGACCAACTGGGCCAATGATCGCTTCGAGGACGAAACCGCCTGGGTTCAGGGAACAGCAAAGGATCACGGCTGGCCGCACGCCATCGTCGCCTACGCCGATTTCAACGTTGATGACGTCCGCCCGCAGCTTGACCGTCTCGCGCACTATCCCCTTGTGCGCGGCGTACGCATGCAACTGCACTGGCACGAGAATCCGCTCTATCGTTTTGCGGCGCGACCTGATCTCTGCGCCGATCCAAAAATCAGGCGCAACATCGCTTGTCTCGCCGACTATGGCTTCAGCTTCGACCTGCAGGTATTCGCGCCGCAGATGGAAGATGCCGCCAGCCTCGCCGAATCCTGTCCCGATGTCACCTTCGTTCTGCAACACGCCGGCATGCTGGAAGACCTTTCGCCCCAAGGCCGTTCGGCGTGGCTCGATGGCATGACCCGGCTCGCCGCCTGCCCGAACATCGTCTCCAAACTTTCCGGCCTCGGTACTTTCATTCACCGCAACGATCCCGCGCACATCGCCTCCATTCTTACCGATACCGTGGCGATCTTCGGCGCCGATCGCTGCCTGTTCGGCTCCAATTTTCCGATCGAAAAACTATGGACAAGCTATCGCGAACTGATCGACGCCTATCTTGCCGCGACAGCCACGCTAAGAGCGGATCAGCGCGACGCCGTTCTGCGAAAGACGGCTTTACGCGTCTACCGGCTCGACCGATGACGGCGCACGCCAATGAAAAGAATATGGGAGGGACCAGATGCCGCTTGAGATCAAGATCCTGGACTATGGGGATATCGAACTGGAATCGAGCTTTCTCGTGCTCGGCCGCGATTGCGGCCGCACCCGCCGTGTCCTGACGCTCGGCTTCCTCATCGTTGGCGGCCCTTATCCGGTGGTGATCGACACCGGCTACCGCTCCAACCAGATCATGGAAACGCTGGGCATGCGCGGCCTGCAGTATCATGAAAACATGATCGAGAACCAACTTGCGCGCCATGGCGTGCGCATGGGCGACGTCCGCTTTGTCTGCCACACGCACTTGCATATCGATCACGCCGGCAAGGACGACCTGTTTCCGATGAACACGACGGTCGTGCTCAACCGCAAGGAGCTGGAATATTCCGTCTCCGGTCTTATGCATCCGCAATATCCGGCGCCCGATATCAAGCATTTGATCGACCGCCTGCACACCAAGAGCGCACTGCGTTTCCTCGATCTCGAAGTGACCGGCCCGATCGAGCTGATGCCGGGCGTCTATTGCGAGGCCGCCAACGCCCATACCGAAGGCTCGATGAACATCCATGTTCATACCGCCGACGGCATCGCCACCATCTGCGGCGACGTGATCTACGATTTCAACGACCAGATCGTGAATCCCTTCAACGAAATCCATGACTGGGAGCCGCGCACCACAGGCAATCACGGCACCAGCAAGCGTGCGGAAAAGGCCGCGATCAAGAAGCTGCTGAGCAATTCGCGCTACCTGCTCCCGGTGCACGACCGGCCGGCCAAGATCGAAGGCGGCATGGTGGTCGGCCGCTTGCACGATCAGGTGCCCGGCCCGATCGTTCAGAGCCTGCCGCAGCGCCATTGGTTTCCGGCTTGAAGCGCTGAGAGGACTGACCGATGACGCACGTCACGCTGCGCCCGGAATTCGAAACCCTGATCGATCCCTATGCGCCGGTCGGCCAGGTCGGCACCGGTTTTGAATTCACGGAAGGGCCGATCTGGCATCCGGTCCACCACTTCCTGCTGTTTTCGGATATGCCGGCCGACGTACGGCGGCGATGGGATGCCAGGCGCGGCGTCGTCGAGGTCAAGCGTCCCTCGAACAAGTGCAACGGCATGACTTATGATGCCGAGCTCAATCTGATCGTCTGCGAGCACGCCACCTCGTCCTTGATCCGCGAACGTCCCGATGGAAGGCGCGAGGTCATCGCCTCGCATTTCGAGAACCAGGAGCTCAACAGCCCGAATGATGTCTGCGTGCATTCGAGCGGCGCGATCTATTTCAGCGATCCCTGGTACGGCCGCATGCCGGTCTATGGCGTCGAGCGGCCGCGCCAGCTCGGATTCCAGGGCGTCTATCGCGTTCCACCCGGCGGCGGCCCACCAAAACTCGTCGTCGATCGCCATTTGTTCGATCAGCCCAACGGGCTCTGCTTCTCGCCCGACGAGCGCCTGCTCTATGTCAACGACACCACGCAGGCGCTGATCCGTGCCTTCGATGTCGAGGCCGATGGCTCGCTCTCCAATGCACGCGTCTTCGCCAGCGGCATCCGTTCCGAGCTCGAGCCCGGCCTGCCCGATGGCATGAAATGCGATCAGCGCGGCAGTGTCTGGGTCACCGCGCCCGGCGGCGTCTGGGTCTATTCGCCGGCTGGCGAGTTACTCGGCAAGGTGCGCGTGCCCGAACTGGTCGCCAATCTCGCCTGGGGCGGCGCTGATTTTCGCACGCTCTATCTCACCGCAACCCATTCGGTCTATGCAATCCCGGTCAAGGCGGGACCGCGCCACGAGCCCTATATGAGTGGGCGGATTTCGACCGGGCCGGACACCGGCTCCGCGCAGCCGGCCGTGCCGCAACTGGCTGCCGGTGACATGCAGCTCGATCCGCGGCGCTGCGCGATGATCATCCAGGATCTGCAGAACGACGTCATCATGGAAGGCGGCGCATTCGCCGATTCCGGCTCGCCCGCGCATGCACGCCAGCAGCGGGTCGTCGACAATGTCCGCCGCCTCGCGGAGGCGGCGCGGGCGCGCGGCGTCGTCATCATCCATGTCTGGTTCATCGTCGAGCCGGGCGCGCCCGGCGTCACGCTCAATGCGCCACTGTTCGAAGGGTTGGTCGACAGCGGCGCGATGGTGCGCGGAAGCTGGGGCGCTGCGCCGGTGCCGGGGCTCGAGCCGCGCGCCGGCGATTTCATCGTCGAGAAGATGCGGATGAGCGCCTGGGAAGGCACACGCCTGGAAACCATCCTGAAGGCGACCGGTCGCGACATGATCATCAACACTGGCGCCTGGACTAACATGTCGATCGAGCACACCGCCCGCACTGGCGCCGACAAAGGCTACTTCATGATCGTGCCTGAAGACTGCTGCTCGACCATGAACGCCGACTGGCACAACGCCTCTATCAATTTCGCGATGCAGAACGTCGCCGTCGTCACCAACGCGGATGCCGTCATCAGGGGGCTGGGATGACCAGGGCCCGGCCATGCCCAAGCTCTTTCACCTGAGCTGCTCGCCGCGCGCGGACTCTGAATCTTCAGCCGGCGCGCGGGTCTTCATTGAGCGGTTCCGCGAGGCACGGCCGGACTGGGACATCGACGTGATGAACCTGTGGCAGGATCACCTTCCGGAATTCGAAGGCTATGTGCTGGAAGCAAAATATGCCCGCATCAACGGACGAGCCTTCACGGATTCGCAGCGCGATGCCTTCGCCGTCGCCGAGCGCATCGCGATCCGTTTCGCGCTCGCCGATCGCGTGTTGATTTCGACGCCGATGTGGAATTTCGGCATTCCTTATAAGCTGAAGCAATGGATCGACGTGATCACGCAGCCCGGGCTGGCGTTCCGCTACGATCCGGCGCAAGGATATCTGCCGCTGTTCAAGGACAGACCGACGGTTGTCATCTTGGCCAGTGGCAGTGATTTCGTCACCGGCATGAATCGCGGCCGCATCGACATGGCAACACCCTATCTGCGCGAGGCGCTGCGCTTTATCGGCGTCAGCAACGTCCGCTTCGTGCCAATTGGACCCACAACCGGACCGGCGGAGCCGATCCGCACCGCACGCGAAAGCGCGCATCGTCGGCTGGCCGAAATAGCTGCGAGATTCTGACGCCGGCATGCTGGCGGCGCCGGAACCTTTGCGGCAATATAGCGCTTACCCGACTGAGCCGAAGGAGATTCCGTTGAAGTGCTACGAGCTACAGGGACCGGGCGGAATCGATGGGCTCGCCCTCGTGGACAAGCCGGTGCCGGAGCCCGGCGAGGGCCAGGTATTGGTGCGGCTGAAAGCAGCCACGCTGAACTATCGCGATCTTCTCACCGTCAAGGGCGGCTACGGCTCGCGCCAGAAATTTCCGCTGGTGCCCGTTTCGGACGGCTCGGGCGTTGTCGAGCGGGTCGGTCCCGGCGTGCGGGAATTCGCAGCCGGCGATCGCGTCATCGGCAGCTTCTTTGAAAGCTGGATCGCCGGCGAACCCAGCGAAGCCAAGATGCGCGCGGCCCTCGGTGGCTCCGTGGACGGCGTCCTGACGCAGTACCGGATCTTTCCAAAGCACGCGCTGGTCAGAACGCCGGAGCACCTCAGCGACATCGAAGCCGCCGCGCTCCCCTGCGCCGGCGTCACGGCCTGGAGCGCCGTCGTCAAGCTCGGCGGCATCAAACCCGGCCAGATCGTTCTGACACAAGGCACCGGAGGTGTTTCTCTCTTCGCCCTTCAGTTTACGAAAATGTGCGGCGCGCGTGTCATCGCAACTTCCTCGAGCGATGCCAAGATCGAGCGTCTCAAGCAGTTCGGCGCAGATCTTACCTTGAACTACAAGGCGACACCCGACTGGGGAAAGAAGGCCCGCGAATGGAGCGGTCAGGGCGTCGACCTCGTCGTCGAGGTGGGCGGGGTCGGTACGCTGAACGAATCGATTAGAGCGACCAGGATCGGCGGCACGATCGCCTTCATCGGCGTGCTCGCCGGACCGCCACCGTCAGACCTGCGGCTGCCCTTGATGGTGATGCAGCAGCAGCGGCTGCAGGGCGTCACCGTCGGATCGGTCGAGGATCTCAGGGCGATGGTCGAGGCAATCGCCGTTCACCGGATGAAGCCGGCGATCGACAAGACGTTTCCGTTCGATCAGGCGAAGCAGGCGTTTTTCCATATGGAGAGCGGCGCACATTTGGGGAAAGTGGCGATCGAGATCGACTGACCGCGACATTTCGCCATGCTGGCGCGAGTCACGATGGGTCGTCACGGCCTCAGATTGGTCGCCGACGCTGGCTCCTGCGACAGGTTCCACTGTAGGATTTACCCAGTTTTGAGCGTACTGGGCGTCGAAGATCGTCTACGCGGAGGATTCTTCGTGTTCATGGCCACAACTGGCAACACGGCGCACAACTCCTACTGGTTCCAGGAATTGCTTCCGTCATCATTAGGCTCTAAATTCCCGCCATTCACCTCGCCGAAAAACCGGCGCCGCCTGGCGCTCGCGAGTGCTGAACGGGGTTTGCAACCGAGCTGGGGTCACCGCCTCACCGAAAGCTGAGGGCCCGCCCCTACGACCGCGAGACATGTAGACCGGCTGTGAGCGAGGCTACCTGCGCGAGAACGATGCCGCCCGCGCGGAAGCAGCAAGCGAGCAGTCGGATGGAAATGAGCTATGACCAAAGACAAGAGCGAACTCTTGAGATCGCTGACCATCGATCGCAGCGCCGACAAGGTGGAACGGTCCGGTCGCCGCTGGTTGCCGATCGCCGCGACCGCTGCCGTTTGCCTCGTCGTCGCGTTCGCTGCCTTTGGCGCGTACGAATTCAGCCGGCAGGACCAGCCGAGGGAGACCACGCCCCAGCCAACGGCGCAGCCGCAGACACCGCCGCCCGCTCCGCAGGCCGCCACGAATAACAAAGCCGCCGGCAGTCTCGCCGCCTCCGGCTATGTGGTGGCGCGCCGCAAGGCGACCGTGGCAGCCGAGATCACCGGCAAGGTGGTCGAGGTCTTCATTGACGAAGGCATGACGGTTACCGAGGGCCAGGTGGTCGCGCGGCTCGACAGCGTGCTAGCCGAAAAGGACTATGAACTGGCGCGCTCGCGCGTCGAGACGGCCGATGCCGCGGTCGCCGCGATCACCGCCGACCTGGAAGACGCGACCCGGATCATGATGCGCGTGCAAACGCTGTCGCAGAAGAATTTTGCGACCGAGGCCGACCTGACCAAGGCGCAGGCGCGCGTCGGCGTGCTCAGCGCGCAACTGCGCCAGGCACAGTCGCAATTCGAGACCGCCAAGATCGATGCCAAGCGCTCAGGATCGATGCTCGAAAAGCACCAGATCAAGGCGCCGTTCTCCGGCGTCGTCATCGACCGCAGTGCCCAGCCCGGCGAGATGATTTCGCCGATGTCGGTCGGCGGCTACACGCGCACCGGCATCTGCACCATCGTCGACATGGATTCGATCGAAATCGAGGTCGATGTCAACGAAGCCTTTATCGGCCGGGTCGTGCCCGGCGGGCCCGTCAACGCAGTGCTAGATGCCTATCCGGACTGGACGATTCCCGCCTCGGTGATTGCCATCGTGCCGACCGCGAACCGCGAAAAAGCCACGGTGAAGGTGCGCATCCGCTTCGAGAAGAAGGACCCGCGTATCCTGCCCGATATGGCGGTGAAGGTGAATTTCATGCGCGAGGCCAAGGCGAATGGCACGGCTGAAGCCGCTGCCGCGAACTAACTCCCGGCCGATATAGAAGAGGAGACAAACGTGACAGCCGAACACCCGATGGTTCGCCTTGCTGGCGTAGCCAAGCGTTTCACCAAAGGCAAGGAAACGATCTCGATCTTCGATCATCTCGATATGGCGATCCCTCGCGGCGATTTCATCGCCGTGATGGGACCGTCCGGTTCGGGCAAGACGACGCTGCTCAATCTGCTCGGCGGCATCGACCGCGCCGATGCAGGCGAAATTTCTGTCGCGGACCGGCGCATCGACGGCCTTTCCGAGGGCGAGCTGGCGGCCTGGCGCGCCGCCAATATCGGCTTCATCTTCCAGTTCTATAATCTGATGCCGATGCTGACCGCGGCGCAGAACGTCGAACTGCCGTTGTTGCTGACGAAACTACGCAGCAAGGAGCGCGCCGCCCGCGTTCAAACCGCGCTTTCCGTGGTCGGCCTCGCCGACCGCATGAAGCACCGCCCGCGCGAGATGTCCGGCGGCCAGCAGCAGCGCGTGGCGATTGCGCGCGCCATCGTTTCCGACCCGAATCTCTTGCTCTGCGACGAACCGACCGGCGACCTCGACCGGCAATCCGCCGATGAAATCTTGTCTATCCTGCAACTGCTCAATGGCGAACTCGGCAAAACCATCGTGATGGTGACGCACGATCCCGCCGCGGCGAACTATGCCAAGCGCGTGCTGCATCTCGACAAGGGCCGCTTCGTCGAACGGGAGCTTGCCGCGTGAACGACTTCGATCTGGTACGGAAAAACCTGTTCCGCCGCAAATTGCGCGCCAGCCTGATGATCGTGTCGATCCTGATCGCCTTCATGATCTTCGGCGTGCTCGCCGGATTCTACCGCGCTTTCAACGCCGGCGAGGATCGCGCCGCTGCCGATAGGATGATCACGGTCAACAAGATCAACTTCACCCAGCCGATGCCGATCGCCTATTTCAATCGGGTCAAATCAGTCGAAGGCGTGCGGCAGGTGACCTTCGCCAACTGGTTCGGCGGCTATTATCAAGACCCGAAAAACTTCATCATGGCGCTCGCGATCGAGCCGAATACCTATTTCGACGTGTACCGCAGCGAATTCGAGGTTGCGCCCGACCAGCTTCAGGCCTTCATGCGCGACCGCGGCAGCGCGGTGGTCGGCGAAAGCCTGGCGCAGAAATGGGGCTGGAAGATCGGCGACCGTATTCCTCTCAATAGCAATATCTTCAGCCAGAAGAGCGGCGGACACACCTGGGACCTCACCATTGCCGGCATCGTCAAGGGCAAAGCGGAGCATGTCGACACCAACTTCCTCCTGTTCCAATACCCCTATTTCGACGAGACCCGCAGTTTCGGCAAGGACACCATCGGCTGGATGATCCTGCAGACCACCTCGCCCGAGAATAACGACCGCGTCGCAAAGGCGATCGACGCGATGTTCGCCAACTCCACCGCCGAGACCTCGACCGACACGGAGAAGGCCTTCGGCAAGGCGTTCGCGGCGCAGTTCGGCAATATCGCGCTGATCGTGCTATTGGTGGTCGGCGCGGCCTTCGTCACCATCCTGATGATCGTCGGCAACACCATGGCGCTGTCGATCCGCGAGCGCACCCGCGAGATCGGCGTCTTGAAAACGCTCGGGTTCTCAGGCCCGCGGATCCTGACGATGGTGCTCGGCGAATCCGTGTTGCTGGCGCTGCTCGGCGGCATTCCTGGCCTCGCGATTGCGGCGCTGATCGCGATGGCGCTGCGCAACAGCCTCGCTAACGTCGCGCCCGCCTTTTCGGTATCGCCGACCATCGCCCTTCAGGGGCTGGGGCTGATGATCGCACTTGGGTTGATCACCGGGATCATTCCGGCGCTCAACGCCATGCGGCTTAGAATCGCAACTGCGCTTGGACGGGGATAGGTATGCGCTCGCTCTGGCTTCAGGTGGCGGCGGTCACCACCATCAATCTCAAGAGCATTGGACAGCGGCGCTGGCTCTCGCTCTCGACCGTGATCGCGATCGCACTGGTCGTGATCGTCCTGCTCGCCTTCCTCGCAATGGCCAACGGCTTCCAGCGCACCATCGCGGGCTCCGGCGCCGATGACATCGCGATCGTGCTGCGGGCCGGCTCGCAGGCTGAAATCAACAGCACGGTGAGCCGCGATCAGGTGCGCCTGATCGAAGACGGTCCCGGGATTGCGCGCGGCAGCGACGGCAAGCCTCTGATCTCGCCGGAACTCTATCTCGTGGTCGACGGCATCAAGCGCTCGACCAAGACCAAGGCCAATCTGCCGCTGCGCGGGATCGGCGAACAGGGTTCGGAGTCACGCAAGGGCATCACCATCACTGAAGGCCGCATGTTCAACCGCGGCAGCAATGAGGTGGTGGTTGGCAAGGCATTGCTGCGCGAGTTCGAAGGGCTCGATCTCGGCTCCACCGTTTCGTTCGGCGCCACGCGTTGGAACGTCGTCGGCATATTCGAGTCCGGCGGCAGCGTGTTTGAATCCGAGATCTGGGCCGATCTCAACGTGGTGCAGAGCCTGTTCAACCGCAACAACATCGTGCAGACCGTGCGCGCGCGCCTCACCGGCCCCGCTGCGCTGAATGAGCTCAAAAGCTACAGCGACAACGATCCGCGGCTGAAGCTCGATGTCAAATCCGAGGCAGCCTACTTCGCCGAACAGGCGTCGCAGACTTCCGACCTCATTCAGAAACTGGGCTGGCCGCTCGCAATCGCGATGGCGCTCGGCGCCATCGCCGGCGCCCTCAACACCATGTACTCGTCGGTCGCGTCGCGCGCGACGGAAATCGCAACGCTGCGCGCCATCGGCTTCGGCGGCTTTCCCGCCTTTGTCGGGACGCTCGCCGAATCGCTATTGCTCGCCGCCATCGGCGGCCTGTTGGGAGCCGCCGCCACCTATCTGATCTTCGACGGCGTCACGGCGTCGACCCTTGGCGGCAACTTCACGCAGGTGGTTTTCGACTTCAAGCTCAGTCCTTGGCTGATCGCCGAGGGCGTTGCGCTGGCGCTGATCGTGGGCTTGATCGGCGGGCTGTTTCCGGCGCTACGAGCCGCGCGGTTGCCGATCGTCGAGGGGCTGTACGCGAACTGATGCCGGCAAACACCTGTCGCGGCTTTGCCGGCCGGGCACGTCGATGAATATTTACGCCCGCCCCGCGCGCCAACCCATTTCCCAGAAATCTGCCTCGAGCCGGGTCGCTTCCTTGAAGATTGCGATCAGTTCGGCCTCGCGGGCGGGCGTGACGTAGCGGTCGGCGAGGCCATCCAGGTGTGCCCGCGCCTTCGCCGCGACCTCCTGGTACGGCGCACCGGCATATTCGGCGATCCAGCCATGATAGGGATTCGTCGCCCCCATCGCATTGGGCTTTGCGGCAAGCCGCGTCGCGATCTCCGCGTAGCCGATCACGCAGGGAGCCAGCGCCACTTTGAGCGCCAGCAGATCGCCGCGCATTCCCGCGTCGAGCACGTAGCGTGTATAGGCCAACATCTCGATCGCCGGAGGGGCTCGCTCGAGATCGTCGGGCGACAGACCCCAGCCGGCGCAGAGCTTCACATGCAGGTTCATCTCGACGTCAAGAATCGCCGAGAGGCCCGCCGCCGCCTCACGCATGTCGGCGAGCCCGGGCGACTTGTAGACCGCGAGGGCGTAAGCGCGGGCGAACTCGATCAGGAACAAGTAGTCCTGAACGAGGTAGTGACGAAACGCCGCCTCAGGTAGCGAGCCATCCGCCACCCCCTCCGTGAAGGGGTGTTCGGTGTAAGCCCGCCACTCCGCGGATGCTTCTTTCTTGAGACGCTCGAAGAAACTCACGATCGCTCGCCGGCTCCCGCCTTCCAGGGTGTCTACGCGTTTCTAACAATAGTGCTTCGATATGGAGCCGGCCACTGCAGTTTCGGTAACAATTCTAGGACAGCTGTTTCGGCCGTCATTTCGCCGTTGCAGACCCAGAACATTGGTCGCCCTAAAGTTGCACGACGCTTCAAATTGAGGGCTGCCAATTTCTGAAGTTCAGGTCACGAAAGCAACGCCGACGTATTCTTCCCTCGCATAACTGGCCTATTCTCCCTTGAGGCCGGTCGCGCGGATCAGGTCGCCCCATTTCCGCGTCTCGTCGTCGATGAACTTGCCGAAATCGGCGGCGGTGCCGGGATGTGCTTCCAGCCCCTGGGCGAGCAGCTTTTGCTTCACCTCAGGATCGGCTAGCGCGCGAATGATCTCGTTCTGCATCCGCCCGATGATCAGCTGCGGCGTGGCCGCTGGCACCATGAAGCCGAACCAGCCGGATGCAATCACATTGGGAAATCCCTGCTCGCGCAAGCTCGGCGCATCCGGATAGATCGCGCTGCGCTCGGCGGAAGCGACCCCAAGCACGCGGAAATCGCCGCTCTGAATGTGCGGCAGCGCCGTGCTGATCGCGGTCAAGGTAGCGTCGACGCGGCCGGCGAGCAGCTCCGTGTAAGCCATCGCATCGCCGCGGTACTGCACGTTAAGGCCCTTGACGCCGGCGTCCCGCAGCCACAGCTCGGCCGCCAGATGCGGCTGCGAGCCCGCGCCCGGAGAGGCGAAGGTCAGCCCATCGGCCTGCGACTTGCCGCGCGCGATCAGCTCCTGCAGGTTCGTGATACCCGCCTTGGCGTTGACGATCAGAAACAGCGGCGCCATCACCGCCATCGCCACCGGCTGCAGATCCTTGCGCTCGTATTTCAACTTTCCGAACAGTGCCTCGGCGGTGGCATAGGGCGCTGCCGCGTAGAGGAAGGTGTATCCATCGGGCATCGCACGCGCGACCATTTCGTTGGCGATGCGCGTGCCCGCTCCCGGCCTGTTCTCGACTATGAACTGCTGGTTGAAGCTGCGGCCAAACTGCTCGGCGAGAATACGCAGGGAAATGTCGTTGGATCCGCCAGCGCCATAAGGCGATATCAATCGGACCAGCCGCGACGGCCAATCGCCCTGGGCAAATGCCTCGTATCCGGAACTTGCGACAAAGCCGGCGGCAACGGTCCCCAGCATGGTTCGGCGTGTGATGTTCATGAATGCCTCCCGGGAATGAGCTACGGCGCGATTCGGCGCGTCCATCCCATTTTCATCGAGCCGCATTGATACGATCGCGTCGCCGCTTCGCCTGGCCCTTGTTATCGAGGGCGCAACGATAGAGACGCGATTTCTATTGAACAATGCGTACTTTTTGACCGATTAATAAGCCTGGCCTATGAATTCCGAAACAAGATGAGGCGCGGGCGATGGCGATGGATGTGACACTGCGGCAGTTGCGCGCCTATCTGGCCGTGCTTGACACCGCGAGCTTCTCGGAAGCCGCCAAGGCCATGCACCTGTCGCAGGCCGCGCTATCAGGCCTGATCAAGGAGCTCGAAAGCCGCGTCGGCGTCCGCCTGCTCGACCGTACCACCCGCAAGGTCTCCGCATCTGCCGTCGGCGAGATCTTCGCGCCGATGGCGCGGCGCGTGCTTTCAAATTTGGATGACGCGCTGGAGAATCTCACTAATCTCAAGGAGCTCCGCCGCGGGCTCGTGCGCGTCGCGGCACCCGAGACGCTATCCTGCACGCTGCTGCCGGAGCTGATCTCCGCGTACAATGGCAGTCATCCCGGCGTGGACGTCCGCTTCGACGACGTGCCGATTCAGGAGGTGTTGGCCGGCCTGCAGAACGGCTCGGTCGACATCGGCTTCGGGCCAGCCGGTGTCGTTCCTGATCAATCCGTCGAGATGCACATGATTTGCGCCGATCCGCTCTGCGTGGCGCTCCGCAGCGATGACCCGCTGTCAAAAGGCAAATCGGTCAGTTGGAAGGATCTGCGCGAGCGGCCGCTGCTCAACTACATGCCCAACATCACCATCAACGTGTTGAGCCACGTGCCGCCGCGGCATCACCCTAAGGAATTGGTGGCGGTGCACCGGGTGAACACCGCGCTCTCGATGCTTCGGGTGAGGCAAGGCGCCGTGATCTGCCCTTCCATGGCGGAGCCGCTTGTGCGCGGTTTCGGACTGAAATTCATGCCGCTCACGCAACCCATCGTCAAATGGAAGATCGCGATGTTCGTGCGGAACAGCACATCGCTTTCGCCTGCCGTGGAGAGTTTACGCGACTTCACGCTCGACTTCAGTCCGAACTGGGCGGCCACTGGATTCGAGCGCCGCCGCGCGACCGAGCGCTAGACAACTGCCTTGCGAAGTGCATCGTCCGACAATTCGGCACAGTGGCACGGCATCACAGCTTACGAACACGCGGCGAGCTTCAGGCCAGGAACTCCACCGCGCCCGTTTCGAGATTGTACATTGCTCCGGCAATATCGATGCTGTCTTTGGATTCCAGCTCGGCAAGGATCGGGCTGCCCTTCCGAATGTTTGCGACAGTCATCTCAACATTCGTTCGCGCGACAGCGTTGACGAAGTCGTAGTTCTTCGCGGAACGCTCGCCCGCGTATTTCGTCGCTTCCACTGCCGGTTTAATCTTGCTGAGCAATCCCGTTAGGTTGCCCAGCTCGGCATTATCGATCGCGCCCTTGATCGCACCACACGCGGTGTGGCCCATTACGAGCACGACCTTCGCGCCGGCAAGTTTGCAGGCAAACTCGAGGCTGCCGAGAATATCGGCGTTTTCGACATTGCCGGCAACGCGGCAGTTGAAGATGTCGCCGATGCCTAGATCCATAATCACCTCGGCCGGTGCACGGGAGTCGATACAGGTCAGCAACGCCGCGGCAGGATATTGCCCCGATGCGCTTGCCTTCTGCTCACGAAGATAGTTGCGCTCCTTTCTTTCGCCTCGGCGAAAGCGCTGGTTTCCATTCTTCATGACCTGGATGATTTGATCCGGCGTCATTCTATCCCGCTGCGCCTTGGACAGCGCGTCGGCATAGGCCGGAGCCAAAAAGCCGCCGGCTCCGGCTAGCCCCAGAGCGGATGCGCTACCCGCCATGTTGAGAAAATTCCGGCGACCTAAACAGTTGCAGTCCCGAGGATGCTCGTATTTCTGGC
Organism: Bradyrhizobium hereditatis; assembly: GCF_020329435.1. GTDB lineage: Bacteria > Pseudomonadota > Alphaproteobacteria > Rhizobiales > Xanthobacteraceae > Bradyrhizobium > Bradyrhizobium hereditatis. The sequence continues at coordinate 75,770 of NZ_JAGKJK010000020.1, forward strand.
GCATAGGTTATCTCCCACGAGTGGCTATGCTGTCAGCCACGGTCGCCTTCACCCATGACCGCAGCTCCAACCCTCCAACCTAGTTTAGCCCTGAGTGTCCGCTCAATACCGGCGCTTTTTTCACGTGCAGCAGCAAGGCTTGTGCGCACAAGTGCATCACGTGCGGAGCGATACTGAACCTTGGCAGATGATGGCGCGCGCTCGAATGGAAATGACGCGCTCACGGAACTCTCCATTCCTCAGCGTCGACGAGCCAAATACCAATAAGACAACTTATCAGAACTTCGCATAGCACTTCAATGGAAGTGAGGGAAAGCCTCGCGGCCCTGCTCGGTGGCGCCTGCAAAACATAAAGCTTGTCAAAGCGCGTCGGCAGGAAGCTACCGAAGATTGAATTTGGCCTGATGACAAACTGGCCATGCGGCAGTAGCCTACCCGCAAACATAAAACACACGGAGGAGTGGCATGCCAGACGCAGCGGTCGCAGCACGTTCTTCTGAAACGACCAACAGCGGCACAACGCAACAGGTCGATGTCGCCGTGGTCGGCGCCGGATTTGCCGGTCTTTATCTCCTGCATCGCTTGCGCAAGGCCGGCTTCTCCGCGGTCGTAATCGAGGAAGCCGGCGATGTCGGCGGCACCTGGTACTGGAATCGCTATCCCGGCGCGCGCTGCGACATCCAGACCATCGACTACAGCTACACCTTCGATCCGGAGCTGGAGAGTGCGTGGAAATGGTCGGAGAAATACGCCACCCAACCGGAAATCCTGCGCTATCTCGGCTTCGTCGCCGACCGTTACGATCTGCGGCGCGACATCCGCTTCGACACCAAGGTCATATCGGCCAATTGGGATGAGAGCGCGCAGCGCTGGCAGCTCACAACAAGCAACGGCGCCAGCGTTTCCTGCCGCTATTACATCATGGCGACCGGCTGCCTCTCCGCGCCCAAGCCGCCGGAGATCGACGGCGTCAAGGATTTTAAGGGCGAAGTGTACTTCACCGGCCGCTGGCCGCATGAAGAGGTCAAGCTCGCCGGCAAGCGCATCGCCGTGATCGGCACGGGATCGTCGGGCATCCAGGCGATTCCGCTGCTCGCGGAGCAGGCGGCGCATCTCACGGTATTCCAGCGCACGCCGAACTTCGCCATGCCCGCCCATAATGGTCCTGCGCCGGCCGATCGCCTCGCGATGCTGGAAGGCGACCGCGCCGCGTATCGCGAGCAGGCGCGCTGGTCGCTCGCGGGCGTCCCCTACCCGCAACAGATGGCGGTGAGCTGGCAACTCACCGATGCCGAGCGCCGCGAGCGCTTCGAAAAGGCGTGGGCCACCGGCGATCTCGTCTACATCCTGACCCAGCTCTGGGCCGACCAGGGTGTCGATGTCGACGGCAATGCGCTCGTCGCCGACCTGATCCGCGAAAAAATCCGCGAGATCGTCAAGGATCCCGAGACGGCCGAAGCCCTGACTCCGCGCGACCATCCGTTCGGCGCCAAGCGTCCCTGCCTCGATACCAACTACTACGCCACCTATAACCGCCCCAACGTGACGCTGGTGAATTTGCGGCAGGAGCCGATCACGACAATCACCGCATCCGGCATCACAACCGACAAACGCACGTTCGATGTCGACATGATCGTGTTCGCGACCGGCTTCGACGCGATGACCGGCGCGGTCAAGGCGGTGCATCCGATCACCGGCCGTGGTGGCAAGTCGCTGTCCGACGTCTGGGCCAACGGCCCACAGACCTATCTCGGTCTCACCGTCGCGGGCTTCCCCAACCTGTTCCTGATCACCGGACCGGGTAGCCCGTCGGTGCTGTCGAACATGGCGGTCTCGATCGAGCAGCATGTCGACTGGGTGGTCGACAGGCTGGCCGCAATGCGCGAGGCCGGCTTCACCACCATCGAGGCAACCGAAACAGCGCAGGCTGGCTGGGCGCAGCACATGGCCGACTGTTCGATGCTCACGCTGCATCGGCTCGCCAACACCTGGTACACAGGCGCCAACGTTCCTGGCAAGGCGTGGGGCGTAATGCCATATTGTGGTGGCGTCGGCCCATACCGCAGCATCTGCAATGAAGTCGTCGCGCGCGGCATGCTCGGCTTCCGGATGACCGGTCCTGATGTTGCCGAACAATGCAACGACGGCAAGGTTGTACACCTGCAGCCGGACGTACGGCTCGTGCTTGGCATGCTGACGGAGATGAACCTTCCGGTCATCGAGCAGCTGGGCGCGCAGGGCGCGCGCGACTTTCTCACCGAGTTCAACAAGGGCCGTCCCGCTGGACGGCCGGTCGGCGAAGTCGGGGACGGCGTGGTGCACGGCGCCGATGGTCTGTTGCCGTATCGACTCTATCGGCCGGCAACGCCTGGGCCGCATCCGATCGTAGTCTATTTCCATGGCGGCGGCTGGGTGCTGGGCGACGAGCAGTCCGATGATCCGTTCTGCCGTGACCTCTGCCGGCGCAGCGGCATGATCGTCGTCAGCGTCGGCTATCGTCATGCGCCGGAGCATCGTTTCCCGGCGGCAGCCGAGGATGGCTATGCGGCGACGCGCTGGATCGCCGAGCATGCGGTTGAACTTGGCGGCAGGCCCGGACCGGTACTGGTCGCAGGCTGGAGCGCTGGCGGCAACATCGCGGCCGTCACCTGCCAGCTCGCGCGCGACCGTGGCGGGCCGGAGATTGCGGGCCAACTCCTGATCTGCCCGGTCACCGATTGCAGGTTCGACCGCCCCTCCTACACCGAGAATGCGGTCCGCTATTTCCTGACGCGCTCGATGATGTTCTGGTTCTGGGACATCTATTGCTCGCCAGCCGACCGCACCGATCCGCGCGTTGCGCCGCTCCGCGGCAATCTCGCCGGCCTGCCGCCGGCATTCGTCGCTACCTGCGAGTTCGATCCCTTGCGCGACGAGGGCATAGAATATGCGGAAGGACTGGCGGCGGCCGGCGTCCCGGTCGAGCAGCTGCAGGCGCGCGGCCATATCCACACCTCGCTCATGATGGTGGACGTGGTGATCACCGGCGTCAGCGCACGCGTGAAAATGGCCGAAGCCCTGCGCGGCTTTGCGGGGCTGCCGAAGAAGCTGGAGGAGACCGACCAGGACCTCTCGCCGATCGCGGTCAACGCGGCTGCGGAGTAACGCGCAAGGCAGCGCGGGCCGCTCGGCTAATTCCGAGCGGCCGCAAGCTCGCGAAGGAGAGCGCCAATGGCGACGACAGCGGAGCAAGTATCCCCCTGGCTCAAGGGACGATCGTTCGCTTCCTGGCGGGAAGAGTTCGACCAGCGCGGTTACTTGATCTTTGAACGCGTTCTTGCGCCCGATCGCGTCGCCGAAATCCGCGCGGCGCTGGCGCCGCATCTGGCGCGCGAGCTGTTCGGCCGCAACGACTTCGAAGGCACGAAGACGAACCGCGTGTACGCCCTGCTGGCGAAATCGCCGATTTTCGCCGAGCTCGTGATCCATCCGCTCGCCCTCGCCTTTGTCGAAGCTGAACTCGGCGAGAGCTGCCTGTTGTCTGCCCTGCTCGCGATCAATCTGCATCCCGGCGAGACCGTGCAGCCCTGGCACTTTGACGACAGTGGCATCAAAATTCCGCGGCCGCGGCCTGCGCTGGGCATCAGCACGTTCTGGGCAATTGACGACACGACCGAGCAGAACGGCGCCACCGAAATCATTCCGGGAAGCCATCTGTGGGATGGGGAGTATATCGAGGGCGCGGTGAAGCCCGCTCACTTCACCAACGAAGCCGCTCACGAGGAAGGCGATCGGCCGGACGCGATCAAGCTGGTCATGCCGTCCGGATCGCTCGCCATCACCAAGGGAACGCTGTGGCACCGGGGCGGCGCCAACCGCTCGGACCGTCCGCGCCTCATCATCACGCCACAATACTGCGTCGGCTGGGCGCGGCAGCTCGAGAACATGGCGCTCGCTGTCCCTGCCGAACTGGCTAGCCAATTGCCCGAGCGCGCCCGCGAGCTGATCGGCTATTCGATCCATCCGCCCTTCATGGGCTACGTCGACGGCGTCCATCCGCGTCGGCTGCTGCACCCGCAGTGACGGTACGGACGGCGAAGTCCGGATCAGACAGACGAAATCACTCGGCTGCCGTTGCCTTCGCTGACCGCGCCTCCGTCTCGAACACAATTCCCTCATATCCCTTCTGCGCCACTTCCGTGATCGCAGCGACGTATTTCGGCGTGCCGCCATTGTAGACGAGGTAGCGCGTCTTTCCGTATTCATGGCCGGGGACGTTGGAATTGTAGCCGGTAAACCAGGACTTGGCTTTGCGCATCAGCATGATCGCGTACATCTTGGTCACATGCGCGGTCCAGCGCGCCTGCGCCTCGATGGTCGGCTCGGCGCGGGTGTAGCCGCGGCGCCAGATGTGCTCGAGCAGGCCCATGCACCAGCCGACGCCGTTCTCGATGCCGCGCGGAAAATTCGTCGAAGCCGAACCGCTTTGCGGTCCGGTCGGCATCAACAGGTTCGGAAAGCCGTGCGCCATCATGCCGAGAAAGGTCGAGGGCCCGTCTCGCCATTCGTCTGCCAGCTTCATCCCGCCGACACCTGTGATATCGATCGCATCGAAAGAGCCGGTGATGGCGTCGAAGCCGGTGGAATAGACGAGGATGTCGAGCGCATAGTCGCGCGCGCTGGTGCGCAGGCCGGTTTCGGTGACGCGCAGAAGCGGCGTTTCGCTGATGTCGACGAGATGCACATTGTCGCGGTTATAGGCCTCGAAATAGTTGGTCTCCAGCGGCACCCGCTGCACGCCAAAACCATGGTCCTTCGGAATCAGCTTCTCCGCGGTCACCGGATCCTTGACGCGCTGCCGGATACGGTCGGCGATGTAGGCGGAAAATTCCGCATTGGCCACCTCGTCGGTAAAGATCTCGCGGAAATTGCTTAGCCAGATGCCGAAGCCGGGCTCGTCATAGAGCTTGTCCCACAGCGCGATCCGCTCTTCGCGCGTGACCTCGTAGAAGCCGCGCCTGTCAGGTTCATGTTCGAAGCCGCCGGGCGTCCGCGTGCAGGCCGCGAAGATCTCGTCATAGCGCGAGCGGATGTCAGCCATCTCCTGTTCTGAGATCGGGCTGTTGTTGAGCGGCGCGCTCCAGTTCGGCCGCCGCTGAAACACGGTAAGCTCGCCGACCTTGTCTGCGATCTCGCCGATCACCTGGATGGCGGTAGCGCCGGTGCCGATGATGCCGACCTTCTTGCCCGCTAGCTCGATCGGCTCATGCGGCCAATAGAACGTGTGGAAAGAGCGTCCCTTGAACGTGTCCATGCCTTCTAGCCGCGGCAGCGTCGGCGTCGACAATAGTCCCACCGCAAGAATCAGGAAGCGGCAGCTCAGTTCACGGCCGTCGTCGAGCCTCAGGCGCCAGAGATGACCGGCCTCGTCAAACGCCGCCGCCTCGAGCCTGCGGCCAAAGCGCATGTATTTGCGAAGGTCGAACTTGTCGGTGACATAGTTGAGGTAGCGGAGGTTCTCCGGCTGCGCCGAAAATCGCTCTTTCCAATGCCACTCCTCAAGCAGCTCCTTCGAGAAGGAATAGCCGTAGGTATAGCTCTCGGAATCGAAGCGCGCGCCGGGGTAGCGGTTCCAGTACCACGTGCCGCCGAGATCGGGCGCGGCATCAAGCACAAGGGCATCGACGCCTAAATCTGCCAGCCGCTTGATCTGGTAGATGCCCGAGACGCCTGCGCCAACGACGACGACCTCATAATGCGGCTTGATGTCCCCGGTCATGCGCGGTTTCCCAATTTATTGTTCTTGCTGCCCGCGATCTCGGCGCGACCGGACCGCACTATAGCAGTTCGCCGGGGGCTGGCACTTGCGTCAGCAAGCCGGGCTGCGTTGCGAAACCGGCGGTGGATCATGGAGATCCGGCAGGCGCATCCACACACTCTTGTCATCCCCCGCGCATGCGGGGGATCCAGTACGCCGCGGCTTCTCCGCGTCATTGCGAGCGAAGCGAAGCAATCCATCCTTCCGCGCTGAGGTGACAATGGATTGCTTCGCTGCGCTCGCAATGACGTGGATATAGTTCAGCGATCTCGCGACATGTTTGCCCGAGGTTTGCATCTTTCTTCTTCCGCCCTCTCCAATTAGAGGGCGCAGGGAAGACCGGGTGCGCGCCGCACCCGCGGTCTCGTGTGCCGTTGCGCATAAGGAAACGCACACGAGCATACAGGTTCGGCGGGAGCATCCCGGCCTTCCCTGCGCAATGGCTTTACGGCTTATACGTGATCTCCCCGGCGAACGGCTCTTTTGCCACCGTCGCCTCCGAGAAGCTTCGCTTCTGCTGGAGACTTAATGCCAGCACCGCGACATCAGGACCACACGACTTCACCGCACGCCTCCGGCGCGCAACGTCTCTCGCGCCTTCCGCGTCCATCGCATCTCACCGCGCGTTCGTGACGTTCGCGAGCGCCCCTCATCTTGCCGTGAGACGAGTGGTGTTATGCGACTGATTTGGGTGAAAACGAAAGCGGAATATTTTTGATTCCGGGACTTGACACGATTTCTGAAAATCAGAAGTGATTTGCCGGTCGGGCAGTCACATATGTTCGACCTCATCCTGAGGAGCAGGCGAAGCCTGCGTCTCGAAGGATGAGTGGCACCGGCCGGGCAACATGGCTCGAGACAGCGCTCACGCGCCTGCTCACCATGAGAATTGAAATCGTAGGGTGGGCAAAGCGCAGCGTGCCCACTTCACAGCGCGCTCGCTGATGGATGGTGGGCACGTCGCTTGCGCTCCTTTACCCACCCTACGCAGCTGTCGCGCCTTGCTGACCGCCGGCCGCAGCGTTGACGGCAAATGCACAGCCGATCGATACTCCTCACGGGGTCAAACCGGAGTTAATCGTGCAAGGACCAACCGCCCAGGCCGCCGCGCTGGTGATTTTTGGCAACGACATTCTTCGCGGCTATCAGCGGGAGAATTTCTGGCCGGCCGCGACTGTGTTCAAGTTCTGCAAGGCCGTGCGGTTCGTCGCCTTGGGCGGCGAGCCGGCGAAGCCGACCGAACACCCCTTCGCAGAAGATCCGATGCAATGGATCTCGCGGTTGAGGGATGAAGGCACGATCAGCCTGCGTCTCCACGACGTTCCGCGCAACGATCCAAGGATCAGCGATCGCATGTCGGTCGGCTTTGTCGGCGGCGGCGGGCGCTGGGTGATCGAGACGCGGCAGGCGCAGGCGTCCGATTTGTGGGAAGCCAGATGGCAGGTCATGAACAAGGACGATCCCGATCGGAAAATCTGGGATGTTGCCTATTTCCGGACGTTCCACGGCGGTGCTCATATCCCCTTGCAGCCGCGCAGCCTCGGGGCACTTCGACACGATCTGTCGATCGTATTGGCGAAGATCGAGGCATTTGCAGCCAGACAGAAGCTTGAGCACTTCGCCAATGCATTCCGCAATGCGGCCGACAAATTTTCGTCCGCCGAGCCGCTCGCCGAGACCTACCATTCCGATCTTGCCCCGACACCGGCCATGCCGCTCGAAGCCAGACAGCTTCTCGGCGCCGTCCTGGCGTCTTGGGTGTTCGGTGGAATGGGCTCGTGGAACGACCTGGGACTCGATGGCAACGACCAGCAGGAATATATGGAGCTTTCCGACGAGCTGTTCGCGCTGCTCAATCAGGCGATCGCTGTCGCCGTCAACTCAACGAGCGAGGCTGCCAGCCCATAGATAAATTTGTCGGAAGGCTAGAGCATGATGATTCTTGGTAGATCGAGTTGGCCGCAGACCTCTCCCGCTGGCGGGGGAGGCGTAGCACCTTCGGTGGCCGTCCTCTGAGACGCCGAGGCAAAGCCTCGGCTATAGCGAAGCGCCGGGTGGGGCTCTCTCCACTCGGGCAGTGTCGCCCGCGGAGACACCCCCACCCCAACCCTCCCCCGCAAGCGGGAGAGGGAGTGCACCTTTTTCGTGGTCGCAATCACATCTAATTTCATCATGCTTTAGGTCAGACAGCCGGACCTGCACCTATCTGCGCATGCAGCTGTTCGACATACGGATCCTCGATTCCCAACGCTTCGAGCTGCGTCGCCAGTTGCACGAGATATTCCCGGTTGGTGCCGAGGACGCCCTTCCCGCTCGCGATTATCGCCGCGGTCTTGACAAGCGGCAGCTCGCCGACATAGCTCGGGTGTGTGGGGTTGGAGACGAAGGCGAGCGCCGTGATCGGCCCCTGCGGCGTCGTCATCGGCACCATCGCCGGGGCATAGCCGCCGCGTATCATCTCGCGGCGCCAGAGGATCGCGGTCTCGGTATGGACCGCATCAGCAGCGATACGGAATGCCAGGCCATGGCAGCGTCCCTGCTGCGGCTCCAGTGACAACATCAGTGCCGGATAATCGTGCGATCCGCGGCCGAGATTGATCTTCAGGGTGAAGCGGCGCTGATAGTTTTTGACGTCGGCAAGCCGCACCTCGGCGAAATGAAATCCGGGATCCCACATCAAGGAGCCGTACGAGAAGATCCAGAGGTCACAGCCATCAGGATGATCGCCGAGCACCGCGAGCCGCGACGCCTCGATTTCCTCGTCCGACAACCGCCAGTTCACCGGCCATCCCGCGGCCCGCGCGCGCTGCTCCCACATCGAGAACATCTCCGGCGTCAGGCGCAGCAGCGATTTTTCCGGATGCGTCACCCGCGCGCGTAAGTCGGGCAGGTGAATGAATGCGTCCGCGGTCAAGCCTGCATCCCCCTGTGCAGATGTCTCACTGCCCGCCAATCTGCCATCACCGGGAATGGACGCCAATCCAAACCACGCGGCGTTCGCAGGTCATTATCTCATGATGTGCCCATATTTTTAAGGTCTGGCAGCATCCACATCGCAGAGCAGAACTCGTCGGCCATGCGGACGCGTCAGCCCGGTGGCCGATGAGACATCATAGATGCCATCTGACCTATCATTTGCCGCAAATTGTTCATCTCGGCATCGATCTCGCACATCGACTCGCGTAGCGCAGCGGCACTCGGTGCGGTCGTTTTCGTGACGCTGCGGAAATCGCTGTCGAAGCGTCCGGGCGTGCGGTCGACATCAACGAAAAGACAGTCGTATCGCGGCTGCAGGTAGTCGTCGCAGACCTGAATACGCCAATGGGCAGTGCTGCTCTCCCGGTTACGCATCAGTTCGCGCGCCACAGCATGGGCATGCGCCCGCGCTGCCGCGTCGTCGGGAAATTCCTGGCCTTCACGGTCCGGATAGGTATGACAGCCTGCCTTCAGAATAAAGTAATAAAGTGGCATGAGTCCTCCTATCGCAGGTATCTACGTTCACCTGACTAGATCAGGGTGTGTCGGGCCTTGTGTTCGTATATTGACCCCTGTCACGCGTTCACGAGAATCTCCGCCTTCAGTGGAAAATCGATGGTGAACGCGATCCCCTCAGGCGAAAACTCCCGGCGCGCGCCGGCGTTAGGAACGCCGCGTTCGATGACCGAGGTTCCGTACCCAGTGATCGGGCTCCTTCACCTGCGGCCCGCCAAGCTCCTTCCAAACGAATTTCAGAATCTGCTTCTGGTTCCTGATCGATGTTGACCAACCCAAAGAAAATTTGCCCGTAGGCTACGAGAGCGCGCCATGTTCGGCGGCATTGGTTGCCAGCTCGTGCAACACAAAGCCGAACGGACTTGCGAGATCAGACGGCAAGGTAACCGGCTCCCCCTTTGATATTCAGCCGGTCGCGTCCCCGGAACAGGCAGGGCTCGAGTTGCTGACGACCAGTGCGCGGAGATCGACGCCTTGCCATTCGGAATCGACCAGCAGGCCATGTGGTTTGGCCAATACCGACAACAGGCCGTCGAATTGATTGACGAATTCCTGGGAGACCAGGCGACGAACGCGCGCCGCACCCATCTGGCGGAGTCCTGGCGCAAGAAACTCGTCGAGTGCGGGCAGCAAGCCGGGGTCCTGAGGGATTCGATCAGGCGGTTCGATCACTTGGCGTCGCGATCTGCAGCAGTGAGATTACGCTGCCGCCCACGCCACCATCACACGCATCGATCCTTCTGCGTATCCGTCTCTGCGGGCGCGAACACCCGCCGAAAGTGCGATCGAACGGCGTCATCGCATTCGCAGGCGCGTTTGCGTATCTGCTCGATATCGGCGATGTGAAGCCGTCCGCGGCTATAGGAGATCAATCCGGCGTCCTGCAACGCGCCGGCTACCGTCGTCACGCTGGTGCGCCGGACACCCATCATCCGGGCAAAGAACTCCTGCGTCAGCAAGAGATCGGGACCGGCAAGGTCGTGCATGCGTGCCAGCCATTTGCAGGTGCGCGCATCAATATCATGGACCGCATTGCAGGCGGCGGTCTGCTGCACCTGTGCAAGGAAGAACTGCTCGTACTTCACCAGCAGTGCCTTGAAATCCGGCATATCGCTCGCAAGCGCGCGCAGCCTCTCCGGCGGAATGACCGAAGCCCTGCCGCCGATCTGCATCGTCACGAGATTGAGCGACACCTTGTCGTCGAGCGCCTGGCTCGCACCAAAGACGCCATCACGGCCGATCATGCCAGTTTCGATGGTAGAGCCGTCAGCGAGCTCGACGATGCAGGAGATGATGCCGGAATGCGGAAAATAGACCCGCTGGATGCGCTGGTGTGGTTCGGCGATCACTTCTGCCGCAGCTAGATCAACGACTGAGAGATGAGGAGCAAGGCGCGAAAGGGTCGCCGGCGCAAGCTGGCCAAGCAGGAAGTTCGAAGCGTGAGGCATTTTTTTACCCCTCTACGGCGCGCCAACTCGCTGTTGTCCGAGCGACACACCAAGCCAACTTCCCAGTTCCAGAAAGATTGCGCCGTGCCAGAAGCTTGTGCAAGTCAAAAATCGGCTGGCTGCCATCTACGACTTCCGAATGAGGCCCTGCGCGCGAGCCTCTATCGGCATAGCGGAATTTCTTCTATGAGCGGAGGGAACCCGTATCCACGTCGCAAGGCCGGCACAGCAGCAAGTCCGCTGGAGTGCTAGCGGACCACCAAAGTACGCCAATAACAAAGGCAACCTAATGCGCGACCAGTTCTCCAACATCCAGCAAACCCGCAAGCCAGCCGTAAGTTCCAAAGCCGGCGTCGTTGCAGCGCAATCGCGCAGGGCCGCCGAAGTGGGCGCCGAAGTGTTGGCTGCGGGCGGCGACTGCATCGACGCTGTCATCGCGACCACGTTTGCGCTTGGCGTGCTGGAGCCCTGGATGAGTGGGCTTGGCGGCGGCGGCGCCATGGTGCTCTACCGCGCGCGCCAAGATCGCTATGAAGTGATCGACTACGGCATGCGGGCGCCGGCGAGCCTGAATCCTGCGGATTATCCGCTGACCGGCAGCGGTGCGGCTTCCGACATCTTCCCGTGGCCGCGCGTGAAGGACGACCGCAACATTCACGGCCCCGGTTCGATCGCGGTGCCGGGCGTGGTCGCCGGCATGGAGGAGGCGCATCGCCGCCACGCCAAAATGCCTTGGAAGGAATTGCTGGCGCCAAGCGTCAAGCTCGCCGATGAAGGCCTCGCGGTCGACTGGTGGACCACCGTGATGATTTCGAGTTCGGCTGCCGATCTGCGGCGTTATTCGGCGAGCGCCGCCGCCTATCTGGTGGACGGCCTGCCGCCGAACCCGCAATGGGGCATCAGGTCTGAGGTCCGCCTGCCGCAGGACCGGCTCAAGGCCACGATGACACAGCTTGCGAGCGCGGGTGCGCGCGACTTCTACGAAGGCGATATCGCGAAGAGTCTTGTTACGGACATCCAAGGTGCTGGCGGCGCGCTCTCGGTCGAAGACCTCAAGCCATTTCGCGCTCACTTGCGCGAACCGCTGGCGATCCCCTATCGCGGCGGCAAGGTGTTCGCGACGCCCGAGCTCACCGCAGGTCCCACTCTTTCGCGCACGCTCGGGCTGCTGCAAAAAGATCTTGAGCCCGCACGCGGCGGACCGGATGCGGCGGCCTACGCCGCCTATGCATCCGCGCTGCAGGCCGCCTATCGCGAGCGGCTCAAGGATATGGGCGATCAAGACGGCAGGCGCTCGCTCGGCGCCGAAGCGCTGGCGCCGGCCTGCACCACGCATTTCTCGGCGGTCGATCGCGACGGCAACATGGCGGCGGTGACGCAGACGCTGCTGTCGACCTTCGGCTCAAAGTTTGTCGCTGAAAAGACCGGCATCACCATGAACAACGGCATCATGTGGTTCGACCCGACGCCGGGCACGCCGAATTCGCTGGCGCCCGGCAAGCGGTGCCTGACCAATTACACTCCGGTACTGGCGCAGGCTGCCGACGGCCGCCGCGTTGCGGTCGGCGCCTCCGGCGGCCGGCGCATCCTCCCCGCAGTCAGCCAGCTTCTCTCCTTCGTAATGGATTACGGCATGGACCTCGACGCGGCAATTCATCAGCCGCGCATCGATGCGAGCGAAGGCACGATCGTGATCGGCGACAAGCGCCTGCCGCAGGCCACCCACGAGGCACTGGCCGCGCGCTTCGATTACGAGCGAGCGGGCGTGCAGGCGCTGCCGATGAAGTTCGCCGTCCCAAGCATCGTGATGCGCAACGGCGAAACCAACAGCGGCGCCACCGAACCATTCCACGCCTGGAGCGAGGCGGTGGCGGAGGGGTGAGGCCGAATGAAGCAAACTTGTGATCGGTCACCCTGAGACGGCCGTGCGCGAACAGCAAAAAGTGCGGCAACGAGAGTGCTGCACTTTTCCGTTGGCGATAATGGCCCGCCGCAATGGACCGTCAACGTGACGAAGCAGGACTACCGCGGCTGCGGCTCGATCGTCACCATGCAGTCGGCGCCGCTCTGACCTGACACCACGATCTGTCCGTCTGCCGCACCCAGCGCAATCGGCGCGGTCGAGGCGCCACCGGGGACGCGGACCGTGACGCTTATGGTGTCCTGCTGCGCGGCCGTCGAGCCGACGGTCTGCGGCGTCAGTTCGGTGAGATTCCCGGCGGTATCACGCCGCATGATGCGGCATGGCGAGGCGCCACTGGCGGCAGCCGTCGTGCCGGTGTATCCGGCTATGCCGCTCGTCGTGCCGGTGCCGGTCTCGCCGCCGGCGGCGCGAATGCGGGACGCATCACGCGGGACCTGGCTGACGATCCGCTTGGTGCGAGGCTCGACAATCACGATCTCTTCCTCGGTCGTGAAGTAGTCATAGCCCCGATATGCCGGCTCGATCGACACGATGGTGTCAGGCAGGCGACGCACCCGCACGCGCTCCGGAATTCGCTCGCCGACCCGGATCGAGATGTTGAGGTTGCGTTCGGGCGGCGCGAGACGCTCGCGCGTCATGGTCTCGGAAATGCGGACTTGCTTGTCGACCGAGATGTTGGACTGCTGGCTCGTTTGCGTCTGGGTGGTCTGGCTCTGCGTGGTCTGGCCGGAAGGCTGCGTTCGCGTGGTATCGGTCGCGGTAGACGGTCGCTCCGCATCCTTACCCCGCTCCGCAGCGTCCTTCGAGCTGTCGCGCTGATCGCGGCCCTGCTCTTTCTGCGTCGTCGTCATTCCCTCCCGCTCCTTCTGAGCGGAGGTGGTTCCTTCCTTCGACTTTTCCTGCTCCGCCGTGGACTTGCCGCGCGCGTCCTCGCGAGTCATTTCGGCACCGCCCTTGCCCCTATCCTTGGCGTCCTTGCCTTCGCGGGCGGTTTGCGCATCGCGGCCGCCTTGGCGTGAACCTTGGCGGGAATCCTGCGCGCGTTCGCGGGATCTTGCGTCATCGCCGCGGCCACGCTTGTCATCGGCTGCGGTCGCCGGGCGCTCGCCCGATGGCGCCGCCTTGCCTCTCTCCTCGGTCTGCCGGGAACCGGCGCCCTTTTCCTCACGGCCCGCCGCGCCTTGGGTCCTTTGCTCCGCGCCCTTCGCGCGTTCCTGCGTTCGCTCGGCACCGCGTTCCTGCGATGTAGCGCCCTTGCCGGTCTCGGCCGGCCGCATCTGCTTCTGCTCTTCGCCTCTTGCTCCTGGCCCCTGGCCATAGGAAACGGCCGGTGCCAGCATCAGGCAGATAATTCCTGTCGATAACAATAATTGCTTGCGCATCTGGACATCCTCCACATCGGCGTTTCGCAAGCGAACGTTCGCCGATGCCAGAGGTTCCCGCGCGAGGGAATGAAGAAGGCTATATACCGAGCCGATCCCGCACCCGCCCCGCGATGACGGCGGCGGTGACACCGAGCGGCCAGAACGCGTGCAGCGGCATCGGCTTGATTCCGGTGATGGGCATGTCGATTTCGGCATTGTTCCCGCCAATCAGGCGATGCGCCAGTTGCGCGCCCATCGCGGTCGAGAGCGCGACACCGCGGCCGTTGCAGCCGAGTGAGATCAACAGATTCTCCGCCGGCTCATGCACGTGAGGATAATGGTCGGGCGTGATCGCAAGCCGGCTATTCCAGCCGTGGGTCCATTTCGCGCCTTTCAGCTGCGGCCAAAGCCGCTCCGCATAGCGGATGAGATAAGCAACGTCGGCCGGCTTGTTGATCCAGCGCATCGGCCCGCGGCCACCCATCAAGAGGCGATTGTGCTGATCGATGCGGTAATAGACCGTAATGTGACCACTCTCATACAGAACAGGTCGCGTCGGCATGATCGCGCGCGCGACTTCATCGGCGAGCGGCGCGGTGGCCGTGATCGAAGAAAACACTGGCACGATGCTGCGGCGCAGGCCCGGCCAGAGATCATCGGTAAAACCGTTGGTCGCCAGCAGCACTTTTTCGGCGCGAACGGTTGCGCGCGGCGTTGCGATGCGCCAGCCGCCGCGTTCACGCGACAGCGAGAGCGCCGGCGTCTCGCCATGCACGGCAGCGCCGGCCGCGATCGCGGCGCGCGCGAGCCCGCGCGCATAACTCAGCGGATGCAGATCGCCGCCGCGACTGTCCAGCATCGCGCAGAGATAGCGGTCGGTGCCGGTCATCTCGCGCATCTGCTGGCGATTCAAAAGTGTCACCGGCATGCCGCGGCGGATGCATTGCTTCGCCGTGTTCTCGATTCCCGCGGCGCTCGCTTCATTATAGGCCGCGCGCAGCGTGCCGTTCTGCCGCGCCTCGCACGGAATCTGATAGCGGCGTATCAGGTCGAACGTATAGTTCGTCGTGCCATAGGCAAACGCGATCATGCGGCCGCCGAGCTCGGCGCCGAAGTCGGCCTCGATCTGGTCGGGATCATGTTTCAGCCCGGGATTGACCTGGCCGCCGTTGTTGCCCGAGGCGCCCCAGCCGGGCTCACGCGCTTCCAGCACCGTAACTTCGACGCCCTGCTCGGCCAGATGCAGCGCCGTCGAGAGCCCGGTGAAACCGCCGCCGATGATCGCGACGGAAACATTCTTGTCCGCAGCAAGCGGTGGCGTCGATGCCGGCGCAACCGCCGTATCGGCGTAAAGGCTTGGAGGTAGCTGCAGTTGGGCAGGCGCATTCATGCTAATAACTCAAAGCGGATGCAGCACACGCCGCAGGAAATCCTGTGTGCGCGCATGCTGCGGCTGGTTGAGGACCGACCTTGCCGGCCCCTGCTCGACGATCACACCGCCATCGATGAACAGCACGCGGTCAGCGACGTCCCGGGCAAATCCCATCTCGTGAGTGACGACAACCATGGTCATGCCGTCATCGGCGAGCTTGCGCATCACACTCAGTACGTCGCCGACCAGTTCCGGATCAAGCGCTGAGGTTGGCTCGTCGAACAATATTGCCTTCGGCTGCATCGCGAGCGCCCGTGCGATGGCGACGCGCTGCTGCTGTCCACCCGAGAGCTGCGGCGGATGGGCGTCGGCCTTTTCGGCGAGCCCCACCTGCGCCAGTAATGCGCGGCCTCGCTCCAGCGCATGCACACGCGGCTCCTTCTTCACATAGATCGGGCCTTCGATCACGTTCTCCAGCGCGGTCCGATGCGGAAACAGGTTGAAGCGTTGGAACACCATCGAAACCTGCGTGCGGATCGCGACGATCGAGGGCGCGTTGCGATCCACCCGCGCGCCTTCGACGAGGATGTCGCCGCTGTCGTAGCTTTCAAGCCCGTTGATGCAGCGCAGGATGGTGGATTTGCCGGAGCCGGAGGGGCCGATGATGCAGACCACCTCGCCCTTTTCGACGGACGCCGTGATGCCCTTGAGCACCTCGACCTTGCCAAAGCTCTTGTGAACGTTTGACAGCTCGATCATTTCTGGCCCGCGCGCTTCTCGAAGTGACGAACCAGCAGAATGAGCGGAATGCTCATGGTGAGATACATCAGCGCCACCAGCGTGAATACACTGGTGTTCTTGAAGGTCGAGGACGCGATCAGCTTGCCCTGAAGGGCGAGCTCGGCGACCGTGATGGTCGAGGCCTGCGAGGAATCCTTCAGCATCATGATCATGATGTTGCCGTAGGGCGGCAGCACGATCCGAACCGCCTGCGGCAGCACCACGCGGCGCATGGTCTGCCACCAGCCCATGCCGATCGCCTGCGCCGCCTCGATCTGTCCCTTGTCGATCGCCTCGATGCCGGCGCGAAAATTCTCGGCCTGATAGGCCGAGTAGGCGATGCCGAGGCCGAGAATGGCCGCCTGCAGCGCGGTCAGCGTCAGGCCGAGCTCGGGCATCACGAAATAGAGATAGAACAGCAGCACGATGATCGGGATGCCGCGGATCACGTTGATCAGGCCGGCACTGAAGCCTGTGAAAATGCCGATGCCGGAGACCCGCATCAACGCCCAGATCAGGCCGAGCACGGTCGACAGCAGCAGCGATCCGATCGTGACGATGATCGTCAGCGCGACGCCGTTCATCAGGATCGGCAGGAACTCGACGGCGTCGCGCCAAAAGGCTTGCATCAGACCCCCTGCGCCTTCAGGCCCCATTTATCGAGAATCTTTGCCACGGTGCCGTTCGCCTTCAGCTTCGCCAGCGAAGCGTTGATCTTGGCGAGCAGTTCGGTGTCGCCCTTGCGCACGCCGATACCGACCGAGCCGATCGTCGTCGGCTTGTAGCTCTCGACAATCCGCGCCTCGGGGAAACCGCCCTGCTTGAGGTTGTAGGCGAGGATCGGATAGTCAGCGAAGCCGGCCTTCAGCCGCCCCGCGTTCACGTCACGCAAAATATCAGGGATGGTGTCGTAGGCTTTCACCTCGCTGAAGAGACCCGACTTCTTCAGCGCGTCGACGAAGGCAGTGCCGACCTGCGCGCCGACCACTTCGCCCTTGAGGTCTTCCTGACTGGTGTAGGCCTTGCTGTCGCTCTTCGGCACCAGCAGCCCCTCGCCATAGCTATAGAACGGTTCGGAGAAATCGATCACTTCCTTGCGCGCCGGGGTGACGAACATCGCCGCGGAGATGATGTCGATCTTGTTCGAGGTGAGCGAGGCGATCAGCGTGGAAAATTGCATCGGCTCGATCTGCACCTTGAAGCCGGCATCCTTGCCGATCTCGGTGATGAGATCGACCATGATGCCCTGAATGCTGTTGGTCTTGGTGTCGAGGAAGGTGAAGGGCACGCCGGTCGGCGTCGAGCCCACCTTCAACACCTGCTGCGCGGATGCCGGCATCGCGGCTGCAAGAACGAACGCCGCCATCGCGGCCTGAATGAGACGCTTCAGAGCCATCGCACCACCTCCCGGATTGAACCCCGGCTTGAACTTTTCGCCCGCCTTGAGACCAAAGAGTTGCAGGCGATGCCGTTCAGGCCTATTTTCACCAGTATGAAATTGTGGTCACACTTGAGGGCTTATTGCAAGCAATTTTCATGCACATGAAGGAAGCAGCCTGACGTGAGCGGCGGCAAAAGGATCAAGAAACCGGCCTCCAGATTGGCCCTTAGGTCGAGGGTGAAGGCCGGCAAGGCAACGCGCAAACTGAAGCAGGCCGCCACTCAACCGGCCGAGCCGGCAATGGATATTGCGGTCGGCCGCCGCATTCGCGACCTGCGCCGTGACCACAAGCTCTCACTGGAGACGATTGCCGAGCGGACGGATCTGTCGATCGGCTTTCTCAGCCAGATCGAGCGCGGCCTGTCGTCGCCATCGCTGCGCGTGCTGGCGACATTGGCGGATGTGCTGGGCGTGGGCATCGCCGCGCTGTTCGGCGCCAAGCCCAGTGAGGATGCAGCGTCCGGCGGCGTAGTGACGCGCCAGTTGCAGCGCGCCGAACTGAAACTCTGGCGTACTGGTATCTCAAAACAATTGCTGAGCCCGGCGGGAACGGAAAGCCGCCTCAACCTGTTCCTCGTCCACATGGAGCCCGGCGGCAACACCGGCGACGAACTCTACACCCATGACGGCGAGGAGGCCGGCTTGGTGCTCGAAGGCGAGATGACCCTGACGGTGGACGCGGAAACCTGGACGCTCAAGCAAGGCGACAGCTTCCGCTTCGCCAGCCGCAGGCCGCACCGCTTTTCAAATCCGGCGGAAGATGCGAAAGCGGTCGTGCTGTGGGTGAATTGCGTGACGCAGGCGGGGTGAGCCGCAGTCTGGAGTAGATCATGGATCAGGCCGCAGACGATTGGGCTCCGCACAGTGCCCATTGGGGCGCCTTCTCCGCACGATGGAACGGCGCCACTCTCGACATCATGCCTTACGAGGGTGACCCTGCGCCCTCCCCGCTATTGCAGAACTTCACCACCGCGATGCGTCACAAGGCGCGCATCCTGCGGCCGATGGTGCGCAAGGCGTGGCTCGACCGGCGTGCGCGTACCGAGCGCACATTCGACCAGAAGTTCGTCGCGTGCCCCTGGGACGAAGTGCTTGACCTGCTCGCGAGCGAATTGTCGCGCATCAGAACCGAATATGGCGCTGCCGCGGTCTATGGCGGCTCCTATGGCTGGTCCAGCGCCGGACGTTTCCATCACGCGCAGAGCCAGGTCCACCGCTTCCTGAACATGGCATTCGGCGGCTATGTGCGCTCGGTGAACAGCTACAGCGCCGGAGCGTCAGCCGTGATCCTGCCGCATGTGATGGGCGGCTATGAGGCCATCTCCCGCCATAACGTGACGTGGGATCAGATCGCCGAGCACACCGATACGGTGCTGGCCTTCGGCGGCATGGCGGTGAAGAACTCGGATGTCGCAAGCGGCGGCATCAGCCGTCATATCGAGCGCGACGCGATGCAACGAGCCGCACGCCGCGGCGCTGTCTTCTACGGCATCGCGCCGTTGCGCGACGACATGCCGGAAGAGGCCGGCGCCCGGTGGCTGCCGATCCGCGTCGGCATGGACGTCGCGCTGATGCTGGCGCTTGCGCACACGCTCCGCGTCGAAAATCTCTGGGACAGCGCCTTTGTCGCGCGCTATTGCACCGGCTTTGACATCTTCGAACGCTACCTGCTCGGCCGCGATGACAATACGCCGAAGGATGCAGCATGGGCGGCCGATATTGTCGACATTCCCGCAGCCACCATCGTTGACCTCGCCCGCCGCCTGCCGCGCGGACGCACCTTGATCACGGTCTCGCATTCGCTGCAGCGGGCGCAATATGGCGAGCAGCCGGTGTGGATGGGCGCGGTGCTCGCGGCCATGCTTGGCCAGATCGGCCTGCCCGGCGGCGGATATCATTATGCGCTCGGTGCGCTCGGCCACACCGGCCGCCGGCCCAATGCCGTTCCAATCCCGACACTGTCGCAAGGCAAGAATGGCGTCGCCGACTTTATCCCGGTCGCACGTGTCGCCGACATGCTGCTGCATCCGGGCGAGAATTTCGAATACAACGGCCGCTCGATGCGATATCCCGACATCAAGCTGGTCTATTGGGCGGGCGGCAACCCGTTCCATCATCACCAGGACATCAATCGGCTGCGGCGCGCCTTCAATGTTCCGCAAACCATCCTCGTGCACGAGAGCGCCTGGACGCCAATGGCGAAGTTTGCCGATATCGTGCTGCCGGCGACGATGACGCTGGAGCGCGACGATATCGGCGCCGCCGGCACCGATCCAAGGCTGATCGCGATGCGCAAAGCCGTCGAACCTGTCGGCGAAGCGCGCGACGATTTTGATATCTTCGCCGCGCTGTCGCGGCGATTGGGCGTCGAGCAGGCCTTCACGGAAGGACGCAACAGCAGGCAGTGGCTCGCTCATCTTTACGAGCCGACACGGCGTGCGCTTGCCGACAAGGGGTGGGATGCACCTGACTTCGAAGAGTTCTGGCGGCGCGGCGAACTCGCGCTGCCGTCAGGCCCTGACGACGGCGGCTTCCTGCGCGCCTTCCGCAACGATCCCGTAGGCAACAAACTGCCGACGCCAAGCGGCAAGATCGAGATCTATTCGCAAACCATCGCGGGCTTCGGCTACGCCGATTGCCCGCCCCACCCGGCCTGGCTGCCCTCGACCGAACAACCAGCTTCGCGCCATCCGCTGACGCTGATTGCGAACCAGCCGGCGACCCGGCTGCACAGCCAGCTCGACTTCGGCGCTTACAGTCAATCAAAGAAGATTGCCGGCCGCGAAGCCGTCCGCCTCAACCCCGCCGATGCGGCGCGCCGCGGAATCGATAGTGGCGATATCGTCCGCCTGTTCAACGATCGCGGCGCGTGCCTGGCCGCCGCCGTCGTTTCTGGCGACGTGATGCCCGGCGTGGTGCAACTATCCACCGGCGCCTGGTACGATCCGCAAGCCGGCACCGCAGACCGTCCGCTCTGCATCCACGGCAATCCGAACGTGCTCACCCGCGACATCGGTACATCGCGATTAGCACAAGGCTGCTGCGGTCAGGTGACAGTGGTCGAGTGCGAGAAGTATCAGGGATCGCTGCCGCCGATCCGAGCCTTCGATCCTCCCGAGCTGGATTGATGCGCGCTCCTCTCCCTCTCCCCGTTCTTCACGGGGAGAGGGTCGGGGTGAGGGGCTGCTTCCGCAAATTAGATAGAGGTGAGTGCGCGGAGAGTCCCCTCACCCGTCGCTTCGCGCCGGCCTCTCCCCGCGTGCGGGGAGAGGCTAAGCACCACCTCACCCAAACCGCTGATCGTAGCGGCTCACGTTGAGTTCGCTCACATCGATCTCCGGCTTCCGTCCCGAGATCAGATCCGCCATTACCCGTCCCGAGCCGCAGGCCATGGTCCAGCCGAGCGTGCCGTGGCCGGTGTTGAGATGCAGATTGCTGTAGCGCGTCGCGCCGATCACCGGCGGGCCATCGGGCGTCATCGGTCGCAGGCCGCACCAGAAGCTCGCCTTCTTCAGATCGCCGCCGCGCGGAAACATGTCGGAGAGCGAGTGATCCAGCGTCGCCCGCCGCGCCGGGTGGAGTGTATTCGAATAGCCGGAGATTTCCGCGGTGCCGCCGACGCGGATGCGATCCCCAAGCCGCGTGATCGCGACCTTGTAGCTTTCGTCCATCACGGTCGAGACCGGCGCGCCGTCGGGATCGATGACGGGCACAGTGATCGAATAGCCCTTCACCGGATAGACGGGCACGGCAATGCCAAGGGGCTTGAGCAGCCGCGGCGACCAGCTGCCGAGCGCCGCGACATAGGTGTCGCCCTGGAACAGCCCCGCGCTGGTGACGACGCCAGTGATCCTGTCGCCATCCGCGACCAGCCGCTCGATGCTGGTATTGAAGTTGAACTTGACGCCGAGCCTTGCAGCTTCCTCAGCCAGCGCCTGCGTAAACATGTGGCAGTCGCCGGTCTCGTCCTGCGGCAGCCGCAGCCCACCGACGAACTTGTCCTTCACCGCCGCTAGCGCAGGTTCGGCGCCGATGCAGCCGTCGCGATCAAGCACCTCGTAAGGCACGCCATATTGCTTGAGCACCGCGATATCGTCGCCGGTTGAGTCGAGCTGCTTCTGCCTGCGGAAGAGCTGCAGGGTGCCCTGGCTGCGCTCGTCATACTTGATGCCGATTTCGGCGCGCAGCGCGCGCAGGCAGTCGCGGCTATATTCGGCGATCGGGATCATCCGGCTCTTGTTGACGGCGTAGCGCTCTGCCGTGCAGTTGCGCAGCATCTTCAGCCCCCAGATCCACATGAACGGATCGAGCTTCGGCCAGATCACCAGCGGTCCGTGCCGCATCAGCAGCCATTTGATCGCCTTGACCGGCACGCCCGGCCCCGCCCAGGGCGAGGAATAGCCGGGCGAGACCTCGCCGGCATTGGCAAAGCTGGTTTCCTGCGCCGGCGCGGCCTGGCGGTCGATGACGACAACTTCGTGGCCGGCACGCGCGAGATAATAGGCTGTCGTGACGCCGATCACGCCACTGCCGAGAACGATGACTTTCACAATTCCTCACAGATCTGCCGCGGCAATTTTGCCGCGGTTTCTGTTTTTCTCAGCCAGCAAGGATCAGGCCACGCGCTTGATCGCGTCGCCGAGGATCGAGACGATGTCGTCGATATGGCTCTTCTCGACGATCAAGGGCGGCGACAACGCAAAGCTGTCGCCGCTCATGCGCAGGTAAAGCCCGCGGTTGAAGCAGTCGACCATCACGTCATAGCCGCGCGCGCCGACGCCGTCGCTGCGCGGCGCGACTTCGACCGCGCCCATCAGGCCGACATTGCGGATGTCGACGACGTTCGGCAGGCCCTTCAGCGAATGCAACGCATCGCGCCAGTATTCGGCCATCGACGCGCCGCGCGTCAGAAGCTTTTCGTCCTTGTAGATGTCGAGCGTCGCAAGGCCGGCGGCGCAGGCGGTCGGATGCGCCGAATAGGTGTAGCCGTGGAACAGCTCGATCGTCCCCTCAGGCCCCGTCATCAGCCCGTCATGGATCTTGCGGCTCGCGAACACCGCGCCGCAGGGCACGGTGCCGTTCGTGATGCCCTTGGCGGTCGTCATCATATCGGGCGTGACGCCGAAATAATCGGCCGCAAACGGCGTGCCGAGACGGCCGAAGCCGGTGATCACCTCGTCGAAGATCAGGAGGATGCCGTGCTTGTCGGCGATTTCGCGCAGGCGCTTCAGATAACCCTTGGGCGGCGGCAGCACGGCGGTCGAGCCCGGCACCGGCTCGACAATGACGGCGGCAATGGTGTCGGCGCCGTGCAGCGCCACCATCCGCTCGAGATCGTCGGCAAGCTCGGCGCCATGCTCCGGCAGGTCCTTGGCAAAGGCGTTGCGCGTGAGGTCATGGGTGTGGCGGATATGGTCGACGCCGGGCAGATGGGTCGCAAACGCACGGCGGTTCGCCACCATGCCGCCAACCGACATGCCGCCGAAGCCGACGCCATGATAGCCGCGCTCGCGGCCGATCAGGCGCGTCCGTGTGCCCTGCCCGATGGCGCGCTGATAGGCCAGCGCGATCTTCAGCGCGGTGTCGACCGATTCAGAGCCCGAATTGGTGAAGAAGACGCGATCCAGCCCCTTCGGCGCGATTTCAGTGAGCCGCTCGGCGAAATCGAACGCCATCGGGTGGCCCATGTTGAACGAGGGCGCAAAATCGAGATTCATCAGCTGCCGCTCGACGGCGGCGGCGATCTGGCGGCGGCCGTGTCCGGCATTGACGCACCAAAGGCCGGCGGAGCCGTCGATCACCTTTCGGCCGTCGACGGTGGTGTAGTGCATGCCCTCGGCGGAGGCGAACAGGCGCGGCGCTTTCTTGAACTGCCGGTTGGCCGTGAAAGGCATCCAGAACGAGTCGGTCTGCAGGGTGTTCGGCTTTTGGTGAACGGTCACGGGTAGCTCCTTTGCTGGCAGCTCAAGCTGCCACCGGGCCACGCTCGGGAAGCCATAACAAGTCCTTTTCTGCGCTCCCGCAACCCATTGATTTTGCTGACCCTGCCGGGGCATATTTGTTCGATCCGAAACACCTGCAACAGGGATTTACGATGAGCGTCGATATCGGTGGGCGACTCCGCTTCGTCCGGGCCCGGCACAAGCTGTCGCAACGCGAGCTCGCCAAGCGCTCCGGCGTGACCAATTCAACGATCTCGCTGATCGAATCGAACCAGATGAACCCCTCCGTCGGTGCGCTCAAGCGCATCCTCGACGGCCTGCCGATGGGACTTGCCGAATTCTTCGCGATCGAGCCGGAGCGGCCACGCAAAGCGTTCTACCGCTCGGACGAGTTGACCGAGATCGGCAAGCAGCCGATCTCCTATCGCCAGGTCGGCGACAATCTGTTCGGCCGCGCGTTGCAGATTCTGAAAGAACGCTACGAGCCCGGCAGCGACACCGGCCGCGTGCCGCTGACCCACGACGGCGAGGAAGGCGGCATCGTGGTGAGCGGACGCCTTGAGGTCACCGTCGACGACGAGCGCCGCATCCTCGACCCCGGCGACGCCTATTATTTCGAAAGTCGAAGGCCGCACCGCTTCCGCTGCGTAGGCGCAAAGCCGTGCGAAGTAATCTCGGCCTGCACGCCGCCGACGTTTTGAGCAGCGAGGGGCGTCTGCCGTTGCGCTGCAATGGTTGCGATCTCCGTCTTTGACTGGGAAGTGGACGTCGGAACGGCTGCCGATATGTCTGGGTTGGGGCCAGGACCCGACATGCCGCTTAGGCAAACGCAGCGGCAAGACTCTGCTCAATATGCAAAGGCCCCGCTCGGCTTTGGGCGCAGCGGGGCTGGTCTAGAGGCGGTCTCATGCAGTGGTGACAAGGAGGCTCGGTTTCCAGACACGAACAGCAATGGCTACCGCGCTTCGCAAATCAGAGTTGGTATGCTTCACTGCGTCTTCTTGCGGGGATCGTCAGCCGGGTCAATGTAGTCGATGCCTCCTGGGCCGACGAACTGAACTTGGATGATCGCCTCCTCGTTTCCCGTCCAAACAAAGTGAGCGTGCTTTGCCGGCAGCGCGTGCAAGGCACCCGCCTTGATCACCTCGCCTTTCGTAGTGTCAAATTTTTCGCCCATGCCAAACCCGATGCTACCGCTGATCACGGTGACGGTCTCGGCATAGGGATGAGTGTGCGGCGGAACTTTATAGTTGGGCGGAAACTTGACGCGCTGGACCACCACGCTGCCAGCTTTCGTTGGATCGCCTACCAGGACCGCGGTTTGGCCACCCTTCGGAATGTTCGGATTGTCCTTCCACGTCAGCGCATCTGGTTTGACCATGGTCACGGCATCTTGCGCGAGTGCCGAACCCGCCAGTGCGATCAAGGCTGCCAAGGTCAGAAGCTTTTTCATGAGGTTCTCCCTACGATTGTTGCTCCATTTTTCAGAGTGCTATTGCAACCGCTTCGGCTCAGTGTTCTGCCAGGAACGTGAGCACGGCCTCACCAAAGGCGAGATTCCCGCGACATAGGCCGGATCGATGCCGTTGGCATGGATTTGCTTGATTCGCAGGGGCTCAGTCGCCGCCGCAAGGCCCAGTGCGAAGCACGCGACGATGGGAATGCTGAGTAGCCTGATGAGCCCCGCCGAGACCAGCGATAACGTTTCGTTGCTCAAGCATAACATGGTGGGCCCTCCGACGACGTTTCAGAGGTCCACAAAAAATCTGGACAAGTTCTTTTGGGATTAGTTTTTACA
Organism: Bradyrhizobium hereditatis; assembly: GCF_020329435.1. GTDB lineage: Bacteria > Pseudomonadota > Alphaproteobacteria > Rhizobiales > Xanthobacteraceae > Bradyrhizobium > Bradyrhizobium hereditatis. Next base: position 101,128 of record NZ_JAGKJK010000020.1, read on the forward strand.
AGTCAGACCGTACTTGCTTATTTTAGAAGCAATGCCTCGATTGGGATAGGGCGTCTAGAAGCCTGATCTCCGGTCATATTGACGCACAGCCCACATCAGCCGACATCGTGAGACGTGGCCGGACCGCTGAGCTCATTTACGGAAACCGGGACACGATCGAACTGGACCCGCAATGTCTGAATTGGCTCACTTGCGGGCATCCGCCAGAGCCTTGGCCCAAATCGGATACGCTCGTCTAGAGTACACGGCCCGTAGGTGGAAGCATCAATTCTCAGGAGCGTAACAGCATGCGCAAGGTCTGGATCGAGGCAGCGCTGAACGGCTCGTGGGGTCGCGCGCTGCAACCCGGCATTCCCGATACCGTTGAGACCATCATTGCCGAGGGCGTCGCCTGCGCGCGTGCCGGCGCTACCATCGTTCACGTCCATGCCTATGATGGCGGTGGCCCGCAAACCTACGACTGGCAGGTCTATGCCCGCATCATTGAAGGCATTCGGGGTCAGGTCGATGTGCCGGTCTATCCCTCCTATCCGGCATTCATAACCACAGGCAGCGACGACAGCCCGCTCGCCGACGTCGCCACTCGGTTTGCCGACATCGAAGAGCTTGCCGCGCGCGGCCTTCTGGATTTTGCCGTCATCGACCCCGGCAGCGTCAATCTGAGCGTGACAAAAATCACGGCGGACACGCTGCCTGGCGGCACCTACATGAATTCGGAATCCCAGATCCGGCATGTGCTGAACCTCGCGGCGCGCCACGGCCTGCATACCGATTTTGCAATCTACGAACCCGGCTTCTTGCGTGCCGGCGCGGCGCTGGCGCGCGCGGCCGGCGTCAAGGTGCCGATCTATCGTCTGATGCTCTGCAATCTGATCGCGGTCGGCCTTCCACCCAAGCCATACGCGCTTGCGGCCTATCATGCGCTACTGGAGGAGGAAGCGCCCGGCGCGCCCTGGATGATTGCCGGCGTCAGCGCCGATCTTCGTCCGCTCTTTGCCGACACGATCGCGCGCGGCGGCCATATTCGCGTCGGCCTGGAAGATGCGCCGCTTGGCACCACCGCAAGCAATCTCGAACTGGTCGAAGAGGCCGTCCGCCTTGTACGCGAGCAAGGTGCCGAGCCTGCTACTCCGGCCGAGATGCGGCAGGCGCTGGCTGCGACCTCGGCCCAAAGCCCTGCGAGTTGATCTCAGCCTAGGACATCCTCGTTCCGGGGAACACGCAGGTTCTGATCCCTCTCAGATTCGCCGCGCCAGCGCCGCGCTTGCGCACCTGACAAAAAAGCTGAATAGTTTCCGTCATCCGACGGAGAGATCGGAGGCGTGCGGCCGCACGCGTGCAGCCGCTTGTTGGAGCTTTTCCAATGTCGAAGCTCACCGAGCACGGCGCGTGCCTGCTGTGGAAGCCGGAACTGATCTGGCTGAATGTCGTTTCCGACGCGATGGTCGCCGGCGCCTTCTTTACTACGGCCTTCGTCCTCGCGTTCTTCGTGTGGCGGCGCCATCGGGAGCTTATGTTCCAGGGCGTGTTCGTGATTTTCGCAATTTTCGTCGCGGTCTGCGGAGTTACCCGCCTGCTGTCGATCTACACGCTATGGGTGCCAGCCTATGAGATCGAGGCCCTGACCAAAGCTTTCCTGGCATTGATCTCGATCGCGGTCACGGCAGCACTCCTCGTGGCGCTGCCGCGGATCCTGGTGCTGCCGACGCGCATTCAGCTGGCGAACGCCTATGCCGCGCTTGAGGAGGAAGTCAGGCAACGCCGCGAGGCCGAGGCCATGGTCAAGCGTTTTGAGGAGAAAGAGGCCACCGAATCCAAGATCCAGCAAGCGCAGAAGATGGAAGCCATCGGCCAGCTCACCGGTGGCGTCGCGCACGACTTCAACAACATTCTGACTGTCATCACCGGGACCATCGAAATCCTCGACGATGCTGTCAAGGATCGTCCACATCTCGCTCAGATCACCAATCTGATTAGCGGAGCTGCGGCAAGGGGGGCTGAGCTGACGAAGCATTTGTTGGCTTTCTCTCGTCGACAGCCGCTGCAGCCGCGCAATACCGACGTCAATGCGTTGGTAGTCGATGCAGCGAGTCTGCTGCGACCGACCCTCGGCGAGCACATCGAAATTGAATCGATGCTGGCGCACGATTCCGCGCCGGCTCTGATTGACCCCAGTCAGCTCTCGACCGCAATCCTGAACCTCGCCCTGAATGCACGTGACGCCATGCCTGACGGCGGCAAGCTGACGCTAGAAACAAAGAACGTGGTGCTCGATGAGAACTACGCCCGCGCAAATAGCGAGGCCAGACCCGGCAACTACGTCATGATTGCAGTGAGTGACACCGGGCAGGGAATCCCGAGCAACCTGCTCGAAAAGGTGTTTGAACCATTCTTTACCACCAAGGAGGCCGGCAAAGGATCGGGGCTCGGCCTCAGCATGGTGTATGGCTTCGTCAAGCAGTCGAATGGACATATCAAGATCTACAGCGAAGTGGGGCACGGCACGACCGTCAAGCTATACCTGCCGCAGGCCACGAGTGGTGGTCCGGAGGAGCACGCCGGCACGACGGGCGGCTATGCGGGCGAACATAGCGACCAGTCCATCTTGATTGTCGAGGACGACCCGCTTGTCCGCGAATACGTCATGGCGCAAATCACCCGTTTCGGGTTCCGCACGCTCGCCGCCAGCAATGCTGCCGAGGCGCTGGCCATCATCGATGGACCGGAGCGCGTTGACCTCTTGTTCACTGATGTCATGCTTCCCGGAGGAGTGAATGGGCGCCAGCTCGCGACCGAGGCAGTCAAGAGACGGCCGGAGCTCAAAGTGCTTTACACCTCCGGCTATGCTGAGAATGCCCTTGTGCATCATGGCCGTCTCGATGCTGGCGTGCTGCTGCTGCCGAAGCCTTACCTCAGCGCCGACCTCGCGCGGATGCTTCTAACCGCGCTGGCATCGTGAGTGGATGGACAGTGTTTCCTTGAGGAGTCACGGAGCCGCCATCACGTGACCGGCCGCAAGCGGCTTCGGCATTACTTCTCCAGCGCGCTGGACAGTATGAGTTCAAGCTCCTGCCTGACATCGTCGAGCGGCTGGGCGCTGCGCGCGGCGCGGCACATTGCGACCGTGCCTTCCGTCGATGCGATGACGAGCGCGGCCAGGCGCCGGGCGCGCGCGGGCGCGACGCCTTCGCGCCGCAGCGCGTTGAACATGATCCGCTGCCAGTCGGCAAAGATGCCGTCGGCGAGATCAAGCAGATGCTGTTGCGCCGCTTCGTCAGGCTCGCCGTCCTTTTCGGTGGCGTCGTTGACATATTGCTCGACCGCGACCGCGAGCACCGGACAGCCGGCCTGAAACTCCGTCCGTTCCAGCGTCTGGCGCCATAGTGCGATGAAGGTGCGCAAGCCGGCGATGGCGCCGCGCGTCTCGGTCAGATGCTGCAGCGGCCCGCTGACCTGCTTGCCGGCAAAGACCAGCGCATCCTCGATCAGCTGCTGCTTGCCCCGCGGGAAGTGGTGGCCGATCGAGCCGCGCGGCGTGCCGCTATGGCGGACCACTTCGCGCATACTCGTGGCGTTGACGCCGCGGCGGCTTATCAGGTCGGCGGCGCCGGCCACCATTTTTGCGCGGGTATCTGACGTCATCGGGAACCTCAGGGCTGAATGGCTCATCCTCTCCGCCGAAGGCAAGGATTTCACCGCCGGCCTCGACATGCCGAAATTCTTCGGCCCCAGTGCCGAGAAGCGCAATTTCAAAGAAGGCAATGTCGACGTCTTCGGCCTGCAGAAGCGCTGCAGGAAGCCGATCGTCACCGCGGTGCAGGGCATCGTCTTTACCATCGGCATCGAATTGATGCTGGCGGGCGACATCGTCGTTGCCGCCGACGACGCGCGCTTCTGCCAGATGGAATCCAGGCGCGGCATCGCCCCGCTCGGCGGTGTACATTTCCGCTTTCTGTCGCGCACCGGCTGGGGCAACGCGATGTATCATCTGTTCCTGTGCGACGAGTTCACGGCAGCACGCGCCCGCGAGATCGGCCTGGTGCAGGAAGTGGTGCCGGCAGGACAACAGATCGAGCGTGCCATGGCGCTCGCCAGGATCATTGCCGGCAATGCTCCGCTCGGCATTCAGGTCACCAAGGAAGCGGCCCTGAAATATGTCGAACAGGGCGAGCAAGCGGCCATTGCCTATATTCCGAAAGTCCGCGAGCGTGTGCTTGATAGCGCCGACGCACGCGAGGGCATTCAATCCTTCATCGAGCGGCGCGCGGCGGTGTTTCAGGGGAAATGATCGCGGCCATGAAGCCGATTTTGCTCACCCGGTCAGGATCGGTTTCAGCGCGTCGCGCTGCTCGACGATGAAGTCAAAGAACGCGGCAATGCGCGGCACGCGGCGGATGTCGGGATGCGTGAGCAGCCGCCAGCTTCGCGTCAGCTCGGGCACAGGCCCGAGCACGCGGACCAGATCTGGCTCGCCGTCGCCAAGCGCTGTCGGCAGCGGCCCTATTCCGGTGCCGGATTTCACCGCTGAAACGAGGCCGAGCACGCTGTTGTTACGCACCGGCATCCTGGCGTCGGGCGCAACCTCCTTCAGCCACTTCGCGGCGCGGTGACCCGCCAGCGTCTCGTCGAAGCCGATGAGCGGATGTTGCGACAGATCCTCGACCCGGTCGGGCTTGCCGTGACGCTCGACATAGTCACGGCTGCCATAGACGGCCCAGAACGAGTCAGCGATCTTGCGGCCGATCAGCTCATCGTCGGTATCACCTGAGCGGAACGCGACATCGACCTCACCCTTCGACAGATCGAGATAGCGGTCGCTGGTGATGAACTCGACACGCAAATGCGGATGGCGGGCATGAAACCGCTCGATCAGGCCCGACTGCGTCATCCGGATCACGATCGGCTCTGGGCATGTGACGCGGATCGTGCCCTTCATGTCCTGTTCGACATCGGTGGCCCGCCGCTGAAAATCTCCGACCGCGGCCTCGATGCGTTCGGCGAAGGGCAGCAGCGTGGTGCCATATTCGGTGAGGCGATAGCCGCTGGCCTGCCGCGTCACCAGCGCCTGCCCGATCCGGCGCTCGAGCTCTTCGAGCCGGCGGTGCACGGTCGACTGGCTGGTGCCGAGCGCCTTGCCGGCGGCGATCGTGCTGCCATGGCGCGCAACTGCAAGAAAGTATTTCAGATCGTTCCAGTCGAACATGCACCCATTATGCACTTTTGGAGCGGGTCCTCGCAATCTTGCGGCTCCCGCGGCGTGGCCGTGCTGCGTAGGCTCCGGCTTCCAAACAGCGCGATCATTGACGAACAAAGGAGCGATCCATGCGCAGCCATCTTGTCCCGGGCCTCGCCCTGCTCGCCGGCCTCGGCGTCAGCCATCCGGCATCGGCGCAACAGCACGGCGCGCCCGCCCCCAATATCGCCAAGCCGAACATGGTGCTGCAGCAGGTGGTCGAGGGATTGCCGACAGACGACAAGCAGACCGTGCGGGTCATGACGGCAACCTTCAAGCCGGGCGACAAGACCGTCTATCACACCCACCGTTTTCCGGTGACGGTCTACGTCCTCGAAGGCACCTTCACGCTCGAGCTCGACGGCCGCCCGCCGATCACCGTGAAGGCCGGCGAGGCCCTGGTCGAGCCGCCCAAGGTGCCGATGACCGGCTATAACCGGAGCACCACCGAACAGACCAAGGTCGTCATCTTCTATGTCAGCGCCAATGACACGCCGTTTCTCGATCTGATGTCGCATTAAGGGCGCATTGGCGAACCGGCCCGCGCGAAAATCGGCGTCGACGCCGCGAGCCGTGATTTGCGCCGCGATGTATACGCTAGAGCAGCAGCCTGACGGCAGCCTGAAGATTACCGGCTGCTCGCTATTGAAGGCAGGACAGTCCGTCTGAGTTCAGGCCATCGCCAGCCGCTGCCGCGCGCGCATCAGGAGCAGCAGCATGATGACGATGTTGAGCGCGTTCCACGCGAGGCCATTGGCGAATGCCGCCATGTAAGAGCCGGTGGCATCGAAGATCGCACCGGAAATCCACCCGCCGAACGACATGCCGAACACGGAGGCGAAGATCACAATCCCCACACGTGTCGCCGCTTCCGAGGCTGGCATCGCCTCGCGCACGATGATGGCGTAGCTCGGCACGATGCCGCCCTGAAAGAGGCCGAACATCGCCGAGATGATATAGAGCGAGGTCAGGCTGTCGAAGAACAGATAGAACAGGAGCGCCGTGCCCTGCGCGACCGAGCCGATCAGGAGCGTGCGGATGCCGCCGATCTTGTCGGCGAGGAAGCCCGAGCCGATACGGCTGATGATGCCAAAACCCAGCATCAGCGACAGCATTTCGGCGCCGCGCGCGACGCCATAGCCGAGATCGCCGCAATAGGCGACGATGTGAACCTGCGGCATCGACATCGCCACGCAACAGGCGATCGCCGCGAGCGACAGGATTGCCGTCAGCGCATTGGTGGATATCCGCAAGTCCACGCGCGGCGGCGCTGCGTTCTGATGGTCGCGCCGCCCGCCCGCCCCCATCAGCATGCGCAAGCCGATGAGCGCCAGCGCCATCGCCACCGCCGTGAAGATGCCGAGCCCGATATGGGTGCTACGCCAGCCCGCCGTCTCGATGGCGTAATTGACCACCGGCGGCCAGATCGCGCCGCCGATATAATTGCCGCTGGCAGCGACGGCGACGGCAAGGCCGCGGTAACGGTCGAACCAGTGCGAGGCTTCCGCCATCAGCGGGCCGAAGGTGGCCGACGATGACAGCCCGATCGCGAAATGCACCAGGATGAATTGCCAGATCGAGGTCGATATCCCCGCAACCACATAGCCGAGGCCAAGGATGCCGATGCCGAGCCCGATCGCGGTGACGATGCCGTAGCGGTCGGTGATCTTGCCTGTCAGCACCGCGCCGGAACCGAAGCCGAGCATGATCATCGTAAAGGCCAGTGAGGCGGTGCCGCGGCTCGCGGCGAATTCGGTCTGCACCACGGGCAGTGCGACCACCACCGACCACATGCCGACGCTGCCGAGCGAGCCGATCAGCACGGCCACGGCAAGCCGGATCCATGCCCGGCGCGAGTCGGGAATGAACAGGTCGGAATCTCGGGAGAGCTCAGAAGAAATTACCACGGCCGGCGGAACTTCGGGTGCAAATCGCCTAACGTCAAGCCACAATGCCGCGATATTGGGCATGCAATCGCAGGGGAGCACGCGGTCCTCCCACCCGCGTCGTACGAGCGCCACGCCGGGGCCGACACGCTGCATCACCCGCCCAGGCGGACCGAACGCCGACACTTATCCACTACTTTTGTGTGCGCAGCATCTTCCACACAATCTGCAGGAGGGACACCATCTCCGTTTTATCAGACCTGCTTTATTCAATTGCCGGAGGGGCATCATGGACATTGATCATATCGACAAGGCCATCGTTGATAATTATCGCAAGTTAAGGACGCGGATGGGGGTCATCACCCTCGCTTTTCCCGTGGTGGTGATTGCCATGGGCCTGTTTTGGGGAATCGGCATTCAACCGACGCTGAGCGACTATTACTTCGCAGACGAACCCAAGGGCGCACGCGTCGACCTCTTTCCCGTGAGGCTCTGGTTCTGCGGTATCCTGTTCGCCGTCGGCGTCTTCCTGGTCAAGTATCGGGGCTTTTCCAAGAACGAGGATCGCTGGCTCAGCCTTGCAGGCATCTTTGCCCTGGGCGTTGCCATATTCCCGATGACGTCCAAGGACGGCCGCACCGATTGGAAGCTGTTCGAATACCTCGGAATGCCCTGGCTTTCGGTACATGGCGTCAGCGCTGTGCTGGCGTTCGCGTGCATCGCGGTCGTGATTCTCTGGTATTCGGATTCGACCTTGTCGCAACTCAAGGAATCGAACCCGAAGGATCACAAGCGTTTCAAGACCGCCTACTTCCTGATCGGGCTCTACATGGTGCTCGCGATCGGCACGTCCGTGCTACTGCATTACCTGAACGCGAAGCAGGGCTCGTACATTCTGTTCGCGGAATGGTCGGGTATCTGGGCCTTCGCCGCCTACTGGTTCGTTAAGAACCGTGAGCTCCGGATCGTCGCAGAGAAGTTGAAGAAGACCCTGAGCAATACGACAGTAAAGCGGACCGAAGCCGACATCGTCGACAAGATATAGCCGCCAACTTCCGCCTTGGCGGAACTGGCAATTGATACTAGTTTGCCGCCATGTTCGTTCGCCTGACGAGACCTGCGCGCGCCAAGGCAGGGTGGTTTGCCGCCCTGCTCTATCTGTTTTGCGTGCTCGCGCCCGGCGCCGCGCTGGCGCTTGGCGACGCGGCCTCGTGTCTTGCGATGCCCGCTGAAGTGGCCGCGACCGCGCCGATGCACGATGCGTCTTCGCATCGGCACCATCAGGCACATGGCGACCACCACGCCGATGCCGGCGCCGTCAAGCACGAACCAGCCGAGCCGCAGCACCATGGCAAAGGCTCCATGGGCCCGTGCTGCGCCATGCTCTGCGTCTCCGCGATCGCGGCCGACCTGCCGGCAATCGCAAGGCCGTCGCCGCCGATCTCGCTCTGCGTCTCCGAGATTTTGCAGCGCCTGCCGGGTGAGGCGCCCCCTCTGCTCTATCGTCCTCCCATCGCCTGATCTCTGACATTACGACGTGGGCAACCGCGCGTGAAGCGCGCGCATGCCCGCGGCTCATTGCAAAGATCATGGATTCAGTCCGGCGGGCCGCGCGTTGCCGCGGCGCTTCGCTGACAAAGAGGAAAGAACAGAGATGAAGAACATCATGATGGTCGGGCTTGCGCTAATTGGCCTTTCGGCATGGCCGCCACTGGCGCTCGGCCACGACAAGCACGCTCATGAAACCTATTCGGCGGGCGAGCCCGGCAATCCCAAGAAGCCCTCGCGCACCATCGAGGTCGACATGAGCGAGATGAAATACACGCCCGCGCGCATCGAGGTGAAACGCGGCGAGCAGATCCGCTTCGTGATCCGCAACGTCGGCCAGGATGACCATGAGTTCCTGCTCGCCACCACGGAAGAAAACCTCAAGCATGCCGAGGACATGCAGAAGCACCCGCATATGGAGCACCAGGAGCCGAACGCCGTGCGGCTCAAGCCGAGCAAGTCGGCCGAGATCGTCTGGAAGTTCACCAAATCGGGCACATTCGAATATTCCTGCCTGATCCCCGGTCACCGCGAGAACGGCATGATCGGCCAGGTTACGGTGAAGTGACGGCGGAGCGAGATAGGCACCGCGGTCCGTAGGGTCGGCAACGCGCAAGCGTGCCCACCTTCCTTGCCGTGCGCTGATGGTGGGCACGGCGCGATGCGCCTTTGCCCACCCTACATTTCTTTTTCATCCCGGCCATGCGACAAGCGCTGAACGGCCGCGCGGCCGGGATGAAAGCAACGAACGAGACTCCCGTGCGAAGGATTGACGAACCGACGTTCCTGCTCCTGCTGTTTGCCGTCACGCTGGCGTTCGGCTGGGTGCTGTACCCCTTCTACGGCGCCGTGCTGTGGGCGATCATCGTGGCTGTCATCTTTGCGCCGGTCAACCGGAGGCTGCTGGCATCGATGCCCGGCCGGCAAAACCTCGCGGCGCTGCTGACCGTCCTTCTCATCATCGCCATGGTCATCCTGCCCCTGGCCATCGTCGCGACCTCGCTGGTCCAGGAGGCCACCAGCCTGTTCGGCAAGATTCAGTCCGGCGAATATGATCTCGCACGCTACATCCAGCGCGTGTTCGATGCGCTGCCGGCCTGGACGGTCGGATGGCTGGAGCGCTTCAACCTGACCAACCTTTCCGGCCTTCGCGAAACCTTGTCGTCCAGCCTGATGAAGGGCGGCCAGATCCTGGCGCCGCAGGCGCTCACCATCGGCATGAACACCTTCGAGTTCATGATCAGCCTCGGCATCATGCTCTATTTGCTGTTCTTCCTGATGCGCGACGGCCGCGCGCTGGCCGAAAGCATCAAGGAAGCCGTTCCGCTGCGCGCCGACCAGAAGTCGGCGCTGTTCTCCCGGTTTGCCGACGTCGTCCGCGCCACCGTCAAGGGCGGAGTTCTGGTGGCGATGGTGCAGGGCGCGCTCGGCGGCCTCGCCTTCTGGTTCCTCGGCGTTCACGCCCCGCTATTGTGGGCCGTGCTGATGGCGTTTCTCTCACTGGTGCCGGCGATCGGCGCCGGCCTCGTCTGGGTCCCGGTCGCGATCTACTTCCTCGCCACCGGCGCGATCTGGCAGGGCCTCGGCCTGATCGCCTATGGCGTACTCGTCATCGGCCTCGTCGACAACCTGTTGCGCCCGTTCCTGGTCGGCAAGGACACCAAGCTGCCGGACTATGTCGTGCTGATCTCGACGCTCGGCGGCATTGACGTGTTCGGCCTCAACGGTTTTGTGCTGGGACCGCTGATCGCGGCGATCTTCATGGTGAGCTGGGAGATATTTGTCGCGTCGCGGCGGGTGCCGCGTGATGGAGCGGCGGGGGATGCCTAGCGGCCCGCACAGACGCGGTAGCGTGCAGAAGGCCGTAGCACTTATCCCAGCTCAAAGCTGGTGACGCCGAACACCCGATTCAGCCGCAGCGGCGCAATCTCACCCGTGTACATGCGCGCCGTCTCGAACACCGGCGCAAGTCCAAGACTTTCCGCTAGCGCGATGGCCTCGCGATTGACGCTTGGCACATCCAGAAAAATCTCCCCATCACCCGCCTTGCCGAGCAAGGCCGACAGCACAGCTTCGGCCGTCGTGCGGTCGTCCGCCACCAGCGGCCCGATCTTGCGCCCCCTCCGGCATGGACGGATCACTCCCCAGCCCGCAAGCCTGCCATGGCGCACCAGCGCGCAGCCGACGTGCCCAGGCGCACCGATCCACTTCCGCAGGAACGCCGGTCGCGGCGCCGGAAACACCGTCGCGTCATCCGCCGCAACGTCCGCGAACGGCACCTCGTCGAGCGCGATAACATCGGCCTGCGGCGCAATCGGCGCGGCGACCATGCCACCATAGCGGATGTTGGCGTAAGCGAGCGCAAAGCCGGACTTTCTGTAATTGTCCTGCTGCGCCACCACGCCATCAAGCCCGATCACGCGCGGCCTCGCATGCGCGATCGCCGCATTCCATATCCGCAAGCCAAAACCTTTGCCGCGCAAATCCGGCCGCACGATGTAGAAGCCGAGAAAGGAAAAGCGTGCGTCGTAATTGACGCAGGAGGCGGTAGCGGCCGGCGCGCCGTCGAGTTCACCAATCAAGAAGCCTTGTGGATCGACGGACGCAAAGCAGGCGGCGTCCGCAAGGCCCGGATTCCATCCCTCGGCGGCGGCCCAGTCGATGGCGATCGAGATTTCGTCAGGCTGCATGGTGCGGATAGTGAAGTCGCTCATAATGACGATCCTTAAGCTGTCATTGGGAAGCACGGCTCGCGCGAATGCGCGCCAGCGACGAGCGCAATTGCGCTCGCGCAGTGATGACAGGCTCAGCGAAGAAGCAAGCCATCTCTCCTCGCACGCGGAAAGATGGATTGCTTCGCTTCGCTCGCAATGACGGACCACTGGCTACACGTGATCGCATGCGCAAGTTCCTCGATTAGCGACGCGCATACTTTGTGGGCAGTCCAGAAATGGCACACATCTTCGCGCAAAATATCATTGCGCCGCGTGGATTGTTTAGAGAAAATTAACCACGCTGGCTGGCGGGGCTGCGTTGTTGGAGGCTTCACTCATGTACCGATCATCGCTCACGCTGGCCGCTCTTGTCCTGTGTTCGACGGCCGCGGCGGCCAGCGACCTTTCATCCGTCTACGTCGCGCCGGGTGGAATCTACGCTCCATCCGCAAACGTCTATGTGCGTCCGGGCCCAACTCATCGGCCGTACGCAGAACCCGGCTACGGATATCGCTATCGCGCGCCGGCAGCGGTCTATGGTGAATACGGTCCGGCCTACGCCGCGCAACCGGTCTATGTCGACCGCGCACCCGCTTATTCCGAGCGCTACTACGCGCAGGACTACGATTACGCGACGGAATATGCGCCGCGGCCGCCACTGCCCGTGCCCTACCGCGCCCGCGCGCGATGCGACGACGGTTACGGCCGGTGGGCTTATTGCGACTGAGCTACTGCGCGGACCGGAAGACAGAGCGCAGGATGGGTGGAGCGCAGCGATACCCATCCTCCAACTTCCATCGAACGAGGATGAGGGTTCGCTTTCGCTCTACCCCATCCCACGCGCTGTCTCCGCAACGCTGGACTGGCGGATCTACTTGCTTTTCGACGCACGATGAAATTCCCGAAGATGATGTTCGGGAGCTCTCCTCTTTTTGGCGCCCGTAAGCACTACGCTTGTCCCGATCGCGGTACTCCGATCCTTACGCGCAAAACGCCGCCCAGTGTGTGGCTACCAACCAGACATGGTTCACCGCCACAAAATCACTCGATAATCAACAACTTACAGGTAAGCCGGAACGGTCACCCAGGACGGGACCGAAACAAAAATTGATAGTACTTTCGCGAAAAAGCGGGGAAAAACCCCAATGCGGTCTTGATTTGCCTTCTTTCTTTTCGTGGGGCGCTGTGTGAGTAACGAGTATGACCGATCAACAATTGGCAATTCAAGCGATTGGCGAGGCGCAACTCATACTGGAAGAATATCTGCAACCCCGTCCTCAGAACAATGAGCGTATCCTCGACAAACTGGTAGAAGTTCTCGAACGTCCCGATGTGATGGCTGCTGTGAGCCGCTTGCAGCAACGCGGTTGCTTCGAGGCGGACAAATGAGCAAGCAGCTTTCATCAATGGCGCCGACGGCTTTCATTGCCGCGCTGTTATTGTCAGGGATGCCAGAAGCGGAAGCGAAGCAGTCATGCAGCGCCGCGATGCCGTCAAATCCCAACGGAAAATGGTGGTCGTATCGTCTCATTGACGGACGGAAATGCTGGTACGAAGGCAAGCCTGGGCTTTCGAAAGCCTTGCTGGAGTGGCCAAAGGCCGTATCCGCGCCACCGGCGAAAGATGTCGTGAACGTAGTCTCGGAGAAACGCGCCAGTCCACTGAACGCACAAGCATGGGCGCCGAAGGAAGCTGTGCAAGCGTGGGCACCGGAGGAAGCCGTGCAAGCGCGGGCGCCGAATTACGTCCCTGACACTTTCGATGCGTTATGGAGCGGAAGGATCTGGCTCTTAGATCGCTAAAAAAGACGGTGGCGCCCGGTTCTCCGCTTCGTCTCTGCGCGCTGATTTCTGTTGCTGAGTACCCTGACTTCAGCCGGTCGCCCGCCAATCTCACGACAACTCACGCGTTGTTTCATCAAGGGGCTGGCCCGGACGTTCTTGGAACCAATGTGCGCTTGGGTCTTACGTGAGTCTCCGTTAGAGGAGGGGTGCGGTGAGTAACGTGTTAGGTACGAGTGACGCCGGGCGGTATCAGCCGCCTCATCATCAAATTTGCGATCATTGCGGCGGCATCGCGCGGCCCGTGGCGATCCTCGACAGTCGCCAAGGCAAAAACTTTCGCCTCCTCCGCTGCCTCAGCTGTGAGAAAACGAGTTGGGCTGAAGAGCAGCAGTAACCTCCGCAATCGAGAGCACGGCCGTGGCGGACAATAGCGGACATCGATCATTCGAGAGTCAGCTTGGCCTCAGGGTCAGCCATGCAGATAGTCAGTAAGCAATTTGCAGCAGGGCCGAGGGATATCCGCGTAGACGAGCGACCAGTCAGCGACGTTTGCGATCGTGACAAAGCCCAGCTTACAAAGCCGCTTTAGTATTGCGGCACCATCCCGTATTTGGTTTGGCCGAGCAAGGAGACTGGCCTCGATCCAGACCTTCGTCTACACTGCCGCCCTGTTCCGAGCTGGAGGGCGAGCATGGAGTGCCCGAGCTGCGGAAGCGTTCATCAAGGTGACAGCGGATTCTGCGGAAACTGCGGCGCGCCGATGCCGCAGCACTGTGGCGCATGCGGTCGCAAGAATCCGCTCGGCAATAGGTACTGTGGTTTCTGTGGCGCTGCTTTGACTCGTGCCGCTCCTCTGGAGCGAGCCGCAAATACGCCTGCCCAGCCGGCACTAGCCGGTGCCGAGCGCCGGCGTCTCACCGTCATGTTCTGCGATCTCGTCGGCTCGACCGCGATTGCATCTCGGCTTGATCCGGAAGACCTGCGCGAGGTGCTCAGCAGGTACCATAAAGACGTCGCGACGATGGTGAGGAAGTTCGATGGCTTCGTCGCCAAATATATGGGCGACGGAGTTTTGGCTTACTTCGGCTACCCGCAGGCGCATGAGGATGACGCCGAGCGAGCTGTTCGCGCCGGTCTGCAGATTGTGACAATGGCACGGCCAGTGCCGGCTGCGCCCGGCGGCAGACTGGCGGTGCGTGTGGGTATTGCCACAGGCCTGGTCGTAGTGGGCGATCTCGTCGGTGCCGGAGAATCGCAGGAGCGCGGCGTAGTGGGCGAGACGCCAAATCTTGCGGCGCGACTGCAAACTTTGGCGGAGCCGAACAGCGTCGTGATCGATGCGAACACGCACAGGCTGACGAGCGGGATCTTCGAATACGCCGAACTCGGCCTGGTCGAACTAAAGGGCTTTTTTGAGCCTGTGCGCGCGTGGTGCGTGCAGCGCGAGAGCACGATCGAAAGCCGATTCGAGGCACTACATTCGGCTGCAGCCCTCACGCCGCTTGTTGGGCGTGAGGAGGAGATCGAGCTGCTGGTCGAGCGCTGGATAACGGCAAGGTCCGGCGCAGGCCAGGTGATCCTGCTCTCGGGCGAGCCGGGCATTGGCAAGTCGCGCTTGGCCGCTGCCCTCCTGGAGCGGCTGCGCGGTGAGCCCCACGTCCGGCTGCGCTATTCATGCTCGGCGCACCACCAGGATAGCGCGCTGCACCCGACGATTGTGCAACTCGAACGCGCCGCAGGTTTCGAGCGGGGCGATGCACCGGAGACAAAACTTCGCAAAATCGAGGCACTGCTCTCGCCGATCTCGTCGCCGACTGCGGGTCTGCCGCTTATCGCCGAGTTGCTACACATTCCTCCTGACGATCTCTACTCACCGAGCGCGCTGAATCCGCAGCGCAAGAAGGAGGAGACGTTCGAGCTGCTGCTCCACCAAATCGTCATCCTCGCGCAGAGCCAGCCGGTATTGCTGGTCTACGAGGACGTCCATTGGATCGACCCCAGCTCACGCGAGTTCCTCGATCGCGTGGTTAATCGCATCGCAGACCAGCCCGTGCTGTTGCTGATTACATTCCGGCCAGAGTTTCAGGCGCCATGGACCGGGCGATCACACGTCACGATGCTCGCCCTGAGCCGCCTCGACCGACGTCAGGGTGCGACGCTCGTGCAGTGTGTCGCGGGCGGCAAAATGCTCGCCGGGCATACTGCGGAAGAGATCATCAAGCGCAGCGACGGTGTGCCGCTTTTCATCGAGGAACTGACGAAGGCTGTCATAGAATCGCAAGCCAGTCGACATGGCGTGGATGCGAGCGCGGCAACGTCGCGATCGGCCCTCGCCGTACCCGCAACCCTCCACGCCTCTTTGTTGGCTCGGCTTGACCGACTCGGGCAGGGTCCCAAGAAAGTGGCACAAATTGGAGCGGCCATTGGGCGCGAGTTTTCATACGAACTGCTCGCGGCTGTCGTTGGCTCGAGCGAGAGCGAGATACAACCCAGTTTGGCGCGGCTTGTCTCTTCTGAACTGGTGTTCCAACACGGCACGCCACCGGAGGCCGCCTACAGCTTCAAACACGCTCTGGTGCAGGATGCGGCGTACAGCACGCTGCTGCGCAGCGATCGACAGCGGTTGCACGCGCGCATCGCCGACGCCCTCGAGAGGTATTTCCCGGACCGCGTGGCGCGCGAGCCCGAACTGCTGGCACACCACTATACTGAAGCCTGCCAAATCGAACGTGCCGTCGGCTATTGGCTGAAAGCAGGCGAAAGCGCTGCCCAACGCTCGGCCAATCTGGAAGCAATTCGGCATCTCACCCGAGGGCTGGAGGCGCTGAACACGCTACCGGAAAGTTTCGAGCAGGATCGGCAGGAGCTCGCCTTTCAGATCGCGATCGGTACTCCCATGATCGCAGTACACGGTTATTCCGCGCCACAGACAGGCGCTGCCTATAGCCGTGCTCGCGCGCTTTGCGAGCGTCTCGGCGAGGCCGAGCCTCTCGTCGCGACCCTCAGCGGCGAGTTCGTCTATTACTTCGTGCGGGGCGATTATTCCGCGATGCGGCGCTTAACAGACGAGGCTCGTCGGGTAGCCGAGCGCCTTCCAAGCCCGCTTATACGTCTCGCCAGCCACCGCTTGGCCGGGATCACGGCCATGCACTGCGGGGCGTTTGCCGAGGCACGGTCCGAGTTTGAAGCGATCCTGCGCCTCTACGACGCGTGCCGGCATCGATCACAGCCGGTGCACTACGTTCACGATCCGAAAGTGTCAGCTCTCACCTATCTTGCACCCGTCCTGTGGATTCTGGGCTTTCCCGAGCAAGCGCGTCGTTCGAGCACCGCAGCGTTCCGTTGCGCCGCGGAGCTGGACCAGGCCAACCTCACGGCGCACGTCCACAATTTCGCTGGCGCGGGCTTGGACGAACTGCTCGGCGATGTGCCGGGCGTGAAAGCCCATGCCGAAGCAATCATTGAACTGGCCGATCGGCACAGCCTTGGCTATTGGCGCGTGAACGGGTTGATTCTTCGCGGCTGGGCTATGGTACAGCAGGGTGCGCCGGGGCCAGGTATCGCGCTCATGTGTGAGAATACCAAGCACCGCGCGGCTCTCGGCGTCAGTTGGTATCAAGCCCGCTATCTCTGCATGCTCGCCGCGGCCTATGCGCAAATCGGCCAGACCGAACCAGGGCTACGGATCGTTGCTGAGGTGGAAGACCTCATCGCAAACAATCGCGAACACATGTGGGAGGGCGAAGTTACACGCATCAAGGGGGAGCTTATGCGGGTGGAAGGGCGATCGTTATCCGAGATCGAAACCTGCCTCGCGCGAGCTATGGCAATAACCCGGGCGCAGGGCGCCAAATCGCTCGAGCTCCGCGCCGCCCGCAGCTTGGCGCGCCTGTGGTGCGATTTGGGGCGGCGCAGGGATGCCCGCGAGCTGCTCGCGCCTCTCTTTAGCTGGTTCACTGAGGGCTTCGAGACCACCGATCTGAAAGCCACAAAGGCATTGCTCGACGAGTTGGCCCGCGGAGCGTGAGCGGATTTGCGCTGGTCCGCCCCTTTGCGCGCGCTGCACGCATTTTTGGCCGCATGGTACGTCGTCGTCACGGGCGGCAGCCAAATCATCTAGGTGCATTTCCAAAAAGAGTGGAACTCAACCGAAGGTGCGCTGGTTAGGCGAATTGCAGGAGGGCTGTGGCTGCTTCGGCGGCATCGTCCGGGAATTCGGACGTCTGAAGACAACCAGCAGCAAAAGGCTCGATGCTCGAGCTGTCGAAAAGCTCCTCCTTATGGATCGAACAACGAGCGGTGCTGCGCAAAAATCTCGAGGGAGAACCAAATGGCGGTCCATTTCAATCACACAATCTTGTCGGCGCGCGACAGCAAGGCTTCGGCGAAATTCCTGACCGAGATGTTGAACCTTCCACCCGCGAAGCACTGGGGACCATTTGAGATGGTCGCCACCGAAAACGGTGCCTTTCTCGACTACATGAACACTGACGAGATCACGCCGCAGCACTACGCCTTTCTGGTCAGCGAAACCGAATTCGACGAGATTTTCGGCCGGGTTCGGGAGCGCAAGCTTCCCTACTGGGCCGATCCGGCGCGCAAGCAGCCCGGCGAGATCAATCATCACGACGGCGGACGCGGAGTCTACTTCGAGGATCTCAACGGTCACCTCCTCGAAATCATCACCCGCCCCTATGGCAGCGGCGGATGGAATCCATAAAGGCCGACGGCGAGATGCGGCTTTCTCAGGAGCCAGCTTCGAAGCCGCTCCAACGAATCAGATTTCGCAATCGAGCGAATTCAAGGCCTTTCGCAAGCCACCAAACGCGCTTAGTCGGCAGGGCTCGTTGTCGCTGGCGGCCTTTCGCCGCTCGGAAATGATTGTTCGCTTGATTTCGGTCGTCCTTGGGTTCGACTTGGGAGCGGCCGCGGCGGCAACCTTCTTTGGACGGGCGTCGGTGGCGACCTTCTTTGGACGAGCGTCGGCGGCGGCCTTCTTTGATTTGGGATCGTGTCGATGGCGGATGATCATCCTCGGGGGCTCCGAAGGACCGACACTGACGTCTTCTGACGGAGAAACGCGTTCGTCGACCAGAATAGGCTGCGGTGGTGTCTCGCTGCTCGCAGCCGCAATTTCAAGTCGATCGGCCTTTTCAAGTCGATCAGACTTCACCAATGCAGTATCTGAATCGGAAGCGCCTGCGGCGGTCTCGGCAAGCGGCTGGACAACCGCTACTGAATTACGCGCCGGAGTCCTGAGTTCCATTGCCGCCAGCACTCCTATACCCAAGGGGATGAGGAGGCCCACCAACACCATTCTGAGCATGATGCTCCTCCGACTGGTTTAGTGCCGGTGAAAATTCTCCGATCTAATGCGGCAACTTGGCGGCGGCGCACAGCCCGTTTGCCGACAGGGTTAACGCCGGCGTCGATGCTCACGCGCGGATGTTGAATGGAGGAACGGAATCGCTTCCGCCTTTCGTGCCTCAATTGCGCAACAGCACGGTTTCCCGAACGGTCCGGCTCGAGCCCAAGACGAAGGCGAGACCCAGCGCCATCAGCAGCACGCCAAGCCAGGTTGCCGTCCAGCCGGACCCATCATCGGCCGCCTCCGCGATCGCAGAGGCGACCGGCGCGGCCGGAGGCGCGGTGACGATAGCCGCTTCGCTTGGCGCCGGTGCGGCTGCCAGAAGCGTCTCCGCGTCGAGCCGGCGCGGCGTGGGCTGATCAGGCGCGAGCTGATCGGTCGCGTGGTTAGCCGTGGCGACGGGTGCCGGCGGCACGAAGGCCGCGGCGCCCGTGGCCTGGACGGGAGCAACATCAACCACCTTGAACTCGGGCGCGGGCCGCGTCGGCTCAGGCGTTTCCGCCGGCGCGGAGCGCAGCATCTCCGCGCGCGCATCCATGACCGCCTTCCGCTTGCGCCGCGCGGCCTCGTTCTCCTCGGCAGCGGCACGAGCCTTCGCGGCGCGAAAACGATCACGAACCTGCTTCACCGTCGCGGTCCCCGCGGCAGTCTGGAACCAGCATTTACGGCCTCCCTCAGTGCGATAGACCCAGCGCTGCCCCTCCGCCGTCGATGTGCCGGGCCGCGGCGAGCACTCGCTTTCCTTTTCCGCGGGAGCAGGCTCAGTGGCTGTCTGGGGAGGAGAGACATTGAACAAGTCCGCAAGAGGATTCGAAGACGCAGAAGTCGGGAGACTTGTGAGAAGGACGAAGGCGGCGATGCACAATCGCAAATGACCCGACATGGAAACTCCAGTGTTGCGCCCCACCCGGCACGACCTTTGGCCGCGACCTCGTTCACAATGCGGCTCAAATCTGGCAAGGCGGCGGATTCATTCTGGCCCGCAAACGAGAATGCGGCTCGATCGGTCGCTGCAATTCAGTAAGTCATGTTACTGACAGCACCGGTGTGACGGAGACTGGTCCCATGCACTGCTGCAGTTCGGCCGGAACATATTTCATGGACATTCTCGCCGATCGCAGTGTCCAAGTATCACGATCGCTGCCTGGGTTTGATACTGATCGAGTTCAGCAGTGTTGCGGTCGCGATCATCGCCGCGATGCCAGCGAGACTCACCGCCATCTGCATCGCAAGTCCGCCTGAAATATCGAGCAGCGCCACGTAGCTGGCGAAGGTCAAGAGAACGCCGAGGCAAAAGATTGGCAGCGAGTTCTGGCCACAGAGGATCGCGCCGCGCATTACCGGCGTGGTCAGCCCTCGCCAATTGCGAGGCACGAGCCATGCCGCCAAAACCGCTACGGCCAGAAAATGCAGCAACCGCAATGGATCGAGATTCGATTTGTCCAATGGATGAAGCAGGTTCGCCAGCGCCTGCGGGATCAGTGCTTCCAGCGGTTTGATGCGCCAGCTCAATGCGATGATCAAGCTGAAGAGCAGATACAGGACAGCAAGCACAAGCGTCGTGCGTGACGTCACCCATTGCGGCCGGGGCCTCTTATCCTCGATCATCCACCACGCGCCAAGCACGAACAGCAGTTGCCAGGCCAGCGGATTGAAGGCCCATCGGCCGTTCGGCCACGCCGGGACGGTCCAGCCAAAGGCATGCACCAATACATAAAGCGCCAACGAGGCGCCAAGCGTTACGTTCGGCGCTCGCAGCAGCAGCCACAGCAGCGGCGCGAACAACAGGTGAAGAAGCACGAAGACCGACAAGACGTCGGTATTGACGGGACGGTATTGCAGGATCGCCGCCCGCGCGAGCGTCGCGCCCGGATCGTCCAACAAGATGCGCGTATTGCTCTCGTCAGCAAGACGGCCAGTGCCTGCGAGGTGAACCAGGATCGCGCAGGCGAGCGTGAGCAAGAGAAGCGCGACATAAATGTCCCAGCTTCGCCGCAGCGTTCGGCTGATCACGCCGGCCCAGCCCTCGCAGCGCCATGCCCTGCCGTAAGCCAGCGCGCAGGTTACCCCCGAGACGAACATGAACACTTCCGCGGCATCGCTGAAGCCGTAGTTCCGCAGCGTCAGCCAAGCTCCGATGTTGTTGGGAACATGATCAAGAAAGATGAACCACAGCGCGATGCCTCGGCAGGCATCTATTCGCAGGTCGCGGCCGTGGTCTTTCAGCTCCGGCAGCTCGCCGACCACGAACTTGGGGTTGGTAATTCGGTCGTGCATCTGGGTCGTCCCGAAGCCAGCAAAATGCACCCGCCGCGCGAGCTCCTGGTGTGAGCTCGTTCACCTTTAAGCGCTTATTTTTTCAAGCGAATCTGCGCGCAAGCGTTGAGCGCTGTCGGCCTTGCACGTGATCATTTGAGCCGCATGATTAAGCCCGTTCCTCCTTCGGCGCTTGACGAGGTCCGTGCGACGTCGGCTGTCAGAGAAGAGGAGACTAGATTTCGCGTGGTCGGCATTACGTAGGATGGGTGGAGCGCAGCGATACCCATCATCGATCGCGCGCAGGAGATCGATGGGTTTTGCTCTACGCTTCCTGAGAACTATCCACGCAAATCCGCTTCGTGCGCGAAAAAGCTTCAACATCCGCTGCAAATCTCGTCGCGCGCAAGAAGTTCTCGCGCGCTTGCCGATCTAGCTGCAATTGCGAAACGGACCCGGCGAACGCGCCGCGGGGAATGCGGACGTGTGTGTTGAACTCGAAAACGCCACGTCTTAGGCGTCGTCATCGTCCGCGAAGGCGGACGATCCGGTATTCCAGAGGCCGTGGTGATTGAATCGACAAGCCGCGGCGTACTGGATACCCCGCCTCCGCGGGGTATGACGGCTGGATGGCGGCGAGTGTTCGGTAGGCGTGAGATTCCGGGTTCGACGCTTCGCGTCGCCCTGGAATGACGGTCCCAACTGCCCCCGTTAACCCTTTGCTAACCATACACCGGGCAAAAATTGCCGGGTGAAGTCGAGTGTCGTCGGCCGCGTTTCAAACGGGAGGATCCCGTGGACGCCAGTGCGGTGCCTCACTTTCGAAACGGCGGCCCTTCGGCCGCCGCGAAGACGTTTGGCGCCCGCGGGCGTCGGTCGCGGGGGGATGCGGCTACCATGGTCGATGTCACGGCAGGTCAGGGCGGCGCCAGCCCCAAATTTCCGACCCTTGGCGAAATCGGCGAGATCCTAAAGCGCGGCGATCTGGCGCTGGCGTTCGGCGTCCTGGTCATCCTGGTCGTGCTGATCCTGCCGCTGCCCGCGATCGTGCTCGATCTGTTCCTTGCGATCTCGATCACGGTCTCGATCCTGATCCTGATGACGTCACTGTTCATCCAGGCGCCGCTCGAATTCTCGGCGTTTCCAACCGTGCTGTTGATCTCGACCATGCTGCGGCTGTCGCTCAACATGGCCTCGACACGGTTGATCCTGTCGCATGGCCATGAGGGCACGGCCGCGGCCGGCCACGTCATCGAGGCCTTCGGCAATTTCGTGATGAGCGGTAATTTCGTGATCGGAATTATCGTGTTCGCGATCCTCGTCATCGTGAACTTCGTCGTCATCACCAAGGGTTCGGGCCGCATCGCCGAAGTCGCTGCCCGCTTCCAACTGGATTCGATGCCCGGCAAGCAGATGGCGATCGACGCCGACCTTTCCGCTGGCCTGATCGACGAGAAGACCGCCAAAGAGCGGCGCAAGGCGCTGGAGGACGAAAGCGGCTTCTTCGGCGCGATGGACGGCGCCTCGAAATTCGTCCGCGGCGACGCCATCGCGGGCCTTTTGATCGTTTTCATCAACGTCGTCGGCGGCATCATCATCGGCGTCGCGCAGCAGGGCATGAGCTTTGGCGACGCCGCCCGCACCTATACCGTGCTCACCGTCGGCGACGGCCTCGTCACCCAGGTGCCGGCGCTGATCGTCTCCACCGCCGCGGGCCTCCTCGTCTCCAAGGCCGGCATCACCGGCGCCGCCGACAAGGCGCTGATGAAGCAGCTTTCGGGTTATCCGCAGGCGCTCGGCATGTCGGCCGGCGTCATGCTGGTGCTGGCGCTGCTGCCGGGAATTCCGATGCTGCCCTTCCTCGCGCTTGGCGGCGGCGCCGCCGCGCTGGCCTGGAAGGCGCGCAACCACAACACCGCCGTCAAGGCGCAGGAAGCTGCTGCCGCCGCCGCGCCCGATGCCGCCGCGGCCGCCGCCCAGGCTGCGGCCGAGGAGCCGATCGCCTCCGCGCTCAAGATCGACGACCTCAAGATCGAGCTCGGCTACGCGCTGCTACCGCTGGTCAACGGCCCCGACGGCACCGACCGCCTGACCGAGCAGATCAAGGCGCTGCGCCGCTCGTTCGCGATCGAAATGGGTTTTGTGATGCCGGCGGTGCGCATCCTCGACAACGTGCAGCTCGAGGCCAACACCTACGTCATCAAGATCAAGGAAGTCGACGCCGGCTCGGGCAAGATCTGGCCGAACCAGTTCATGGTCATGGATCCCGCCGGCAACCAGGTCGGCGTGCCCGGCATCCATACCGTCGAGCCGACCTTCGGTCTTCCCGCGACCTGGGTCGACGCCGCGCTGAAGGAAGAGGCCTCGCTGAAGGGTTATACCGTGGTCGATGCCGCGACCGTGCTGTCGACGCACCTGACCGAGCTGCTCAAGAACAACATGAGCGATCTCTTGTCCTATGGCGAGGTGCAGAAGCTCCTGAAGGATCTGCCAAAGGAACAGGGCGAACTGGTCAAGGACATCGTGCCGAGCCAGGTCACGGTATCGGGCATCCAGCGCGTGCTGCAGCTCCTTCTCGCCGAGCGCATCTCGATCCGCGATCTCTCGACTATCCTCGAGGGCATTGCGGACGCACTCGCCTTCTCGCGCAACCCCGCAACCATGGTCGAGCACGTCCGCGCCCGCCTCGCCCGCCAGATCTGCGCGCAGAATACCACATACAACGGCTACCTGCCGTTGATCGCGCTGTCGGCGCGCTGGGAACAGGCGTTCGCGGAATCAATCGTGGGCCAGGGCGAAGAGCGCAGCCTCGCCATGCAGCCTTCAAAACTCTCGGAGTTCATGACCGCCGTGCGCAACGCCTTCGAGCAGGCCGCCCGCGAGGGCGAGGCGCCGGTGCTGGTCACGTCAGCGGCAATCCGTCCGTTCGTCCGCTCGCTAGTCGAACGATTCCGCTCGCAGACGACGGTACTGTCGCAGGCCGAAATCCATCCGCGCGCGCGGTTGAAGACAGTGGGGAGTGTGTAGTCAAGTTGCGCAAATCACTCAAAAAATCCCGAGGCCATTTCGCCACATGCAAACGGTTTGTTAAAATCGGGTAATTTGACGCCGTCGCGCGACGCGAGCGCCGTTACCACAGTAAGCGATTGTAAAACATAGACAATTGTCAAAAATAGCGATTTCCCGATCGCGGCCGTTCAAGTCTTTTCACCGGCTTGTGATCGGCTATTGGGAACGATTTCCCGAATTCCTACGTTTTCTGCACGCGAGACGTTGAACCCGCCTGAGAAGGCATTCGACCAATTCACACGCGGGAAGGCGGCAGGAGACTTCCATGAACCACTCGATCTACAGCGCAGATCGCACGACCCATCTCAAGATCGTGGTCGTGGCGCTCGTGGCAGGTATCGTGGTCGCCGGTTTCAGCATCTCGGCACGCAACGGCTCGGATGATGGTCTCACCCAGACCGCGAGCACGGGCGTGATGAAGGCCGGCAAGCCGGTCGTGGTCACCAGCTCAAGCAACTCAGTCGTTCGCTAGAGGAGAAGAAATTCACGGAATTCACGTGGCTCTTTACAGCCCCCCAAAGTCGCTACGTGGATATATAAGACCCCAACTACCCCCAAGTTGACTGCGAAAACGCCCGCTCCCCACGGGCGTTTTCTTTTTGTGCGAGTATGCTCGCCATCACACCACAGAAATCGCCTGGCACACCGACCTCATCCTGAGGAGCCCGCGAAGCGGGCGTCTCGAAGGATGCCCGCGTGCGCCACCGGCTCCATCGGGGCCTTCATGGTTCGAGACGCGCGCAAGAGCGCGCTCCTCACCATGAGGGAAGCTTAAGTGGAGAGATGCTACCGCCCAGGCACCGTCTCGATCAGCTTGCCGGTATAGATCGGCGCCGAAGTCGGCTGGCCGGTCGGCGAGCCGCCGGCCTGCTCGACGGTGACCGCGTAGGTCGCAGCGTTGATGGTGCTGGCGTCGAAGTCGGCGAGCACCGGGCGCGCGGTAAAATCGCTGCCGCCGATCACGCCGAGCGAGCGCGGCCGCGGCAGCTTGTCGGAGATCAGCCAGAGCTCAAAGCTCTTGCCGGGCTCGGCTTCGGCGCCGACGCGGCGGACGGTGAAATTCTTGGTGGCGGCGTCGACCGTCAGGATGAAGGCGGGCGAGCCGGCGTCGCGCTGCAACAGCGCGACATATTGCGCCGAGGGCACCGGCGGTGCCGCCGGCGTCTTCACCTCGACGGTCTGGATGCGCGGTTTCGGCCGCAACGCCTCCGGCAGCAGATCCGGCTGATAGACCTGCACCGCCAGCATCGCGACCAGCGCCGCGGCGAGCGCGGTGGCGATGGAGGCGACGTTGCGCCAGCGCTTCGCCCGGGCCGCCGACAACCGGACAACGTTGGAGGTGTCCCCCGCGGGCGGTGGCGCTTCGGCCGCGACCGGCTGTTCGGGTGGCGACGGCGGCGGGGTCCCGGGCAGCGTCAGCGGCGCGCGTTGTTCGGTGGAATGTCCGATCGCGGCCTTGATGTTTTCCCACACAATCGGCCGCGGCTCGATGGAGCCGACCATCTGGTTCAGCGCCCCGAGCCGATATTCCCAGGCACGGACGATCGCGGTGAATTCGCTGTCGACGGCCATCATGGTCTCGACCTGCGCGCGCTCGTCGGCATCGAGGGTGCCGAGCGCATATTCAGCAGCGAGCGCGATATGGTCTTCGCTATAGGCCATCGTTCAAGATCCGGGCCTCTAGAGCCCGAGACACTCCCTTATATCCATCATGCTGCGGCGCAGCCACGTCTTCACCGTATTCACCGGCGCTTCGAACTTGGCGGCGAGCTGTTCGCGGCTCCAGCCGTTGTAATAGGCGAGCAGCACGAGCTTCTGCCGATCCGGCTCGAGGCGGCCGACGCATTCCAGCAACCGCTTCAACTCTTCCGTCATCTCGCGCCGCGCCAGCGGATCGGGTGAATCGGCCGCCACTTCCATTGCGGTCGGCTCCTCCTCGATCGAGCTTTCGCTCCGCTTTCGCACCACGTCGATCGCCCGGTTGCGCGCGATCGACACCATCCATGTGATCGGCGAAGACAGGGCCGGGTTGAACTGGCCGGCGCTGTTCCAGATCTTGACGTAAGCCTCCTGAATGACCTCCTCCGCGAGGTCCTGACGGCGCAAGATACGGATCACGACACCGAAGAGTTTCGCGCGCGTGGCGGCGTAAAGGCGCTCAAAAGCGGCCTCATCCCCCTTCGCCACCGCGGCAATCAGCCAGACCAGCTCCGCTGGCGTCAGCATTCAGTGTCCCCCAAAGTCTCGATCCCCTAGTCACGTCCTACGCCGGAGCTGTCGAGAAAGTTTCGTACCATACCCTGCGTCAAAGGAGGCACCAAGTCGCCCGTTTCAGCCCATTGGCAAAGGAAAAACCCGGACCTTTCGGCCCGGGTTTCGATTCTTGAACTGATATCCGCTGTAAGCGTCAGGCGACGCCCAGGCGGGCGCGCATCAGGCCGATAGAATCCATGTCGGCCTGCTCGCGGGCGCTCTCCTCGGCGCGCTCGCGCGCCTGGTCGCGCTCGTCGAGCAACTCGACCTTCTTCAGCTCCTCGAACGCTTCGCTCAATAGGCTCTTGGCGTCTTCGAGCTGGATGCGCAGTTCGTCGGCGGAGCGGGTCAGGTTTTCCCGGCGCTGGATCGCGGCCTTGGCGTAGGTCGGATAGGCGAAGTGGGAGGGATCGTTGATCCCGGCCCGCTCCTGCTCGGTCTGGATTTCGCGCTCGAGATCGACCGACATGCGCTGGAAGTCGGCGATCATGCCTTCGATCTGGGTAACCCTTCGGCGCTTCTCGTCGACCTGAAATTTCTTCAGGCGGATCAGCGTTTCTCGTGACTTCATCGACTCATACTCCCCAGAAGTCCCATTCTGAACGCGGGACGGAGCCGGCTCCCCGGGGGGCCCCACCGGCGGCGTTAATCATGTGCCGGGGATGATGGCCTGACAAAGTTAGCGTTCCGTTTCCAAATTGCTGACGATTTGCGCCAATCGGCGATAGCCGTCATCAAGGCTTGATTTTTCATCCTTGGCCTGGCGCAGGAAGGCTTCCAGCGGCTCATGCAGGCGTACGGCCTCGTCGACCTCCGGACTGGAACCCGCCCGGTAGGCGCCCAACCGGATCAGCTCTTCCATGTCGGCGTAGGTCGCCATCACCTGCCGGGCTCGTGTGATCACGGGCAAGTAGGCGGGATCGGCCGATCGCGGCATGGTGCGCGAGACCGATTTGAGAATATTGATCGCGGGAAAGCGTCCACGCTCCGCAATCGAGCGTTGCATCACGATGTGACCGTCCAGAATGCCGCGCACGGCATCCGCGATCGGCTCGTTATGGTCGTCGCCGTCGACCAGCACTGTGAAGATGGCGGTGATAGTGCCGATGCCGGTGCCCGGCCCTGCCCGTTCCAGAAGCTTCGGCAATTCGGTGAACACGGTCGGCGTATAGCCCTTGGCGGTTGGCGGCTCGCCGGCCGACAGACCGATCTCGCGCTGCGCCATCGCAAAGCGCGTGACCGAGTCCATCAGGCACAGCACATCCTTGTCCTCGTCGCGAAAATACTCCGCAATCGCCAGCGTCAGATACGCCGCCTGCCGCCGCATCAGAGCGGGTTCGTCCGATGTCGCGACCACCACGACCGAGCGCGCCAGACCCTCGTCGCCGAGATCCTCCTGCAGGAATTCCTGCACCTCGCGGCCGCGTTCGCCGATCAGGCCGATGATGGTGATGTCGGCATCGACATTGCGCGCCAGCATCGACAGCAGCACGGATTTACCGACGCCGGAACCTGCGAAGATGCCGAGCCGCTGGCCGCGGCAACAGGTCAGGAAGGTGTTGAGTGCGCGCACCCCGAGATCGAGCGGGGGGCCGACGCGCTTGCGCGAATGCGCCGGCGGCGGCGCATTGCGGTAGGGCATTGGCGACGGGCCCTGCACCAACGGCCCCTTGCCATCGATCGGTTCCCCCATGGCATTGATGACGCGGCCGAGCCAGGCCGGTGACGGCCGCACCTGACTGGCTGCGGTGGCGATCACCGCGCGGCAACCGCGCCTGACACCATCGAGCCCGCCGAACGGCATGACGACCGCATTGCTGCCGGAAAAGCCGATGACCTCCGCCGGGATGAAACGGCCTCCGCCGGTGTCGATGACGATGCGGGCGCCTACCGACATTGCATGAATGGGCCCGGCGATCTCGACCATGAGTCCGCGCACGCCCACGACACGGCCATATATATTGACGCCGTCGATATCGCCGATCTGCTCCGCGAGCGCCTTCATTGCGAAAACCTTAAGTTTCCGCACTTTAAGAAACCGCGCTTAACCTCGTGTTTACCCGCATCATTAATCATTGCGTCACTGTCTTTGGTGACTGAGAGCGCTTGCCCATCAGAAGAAGGGCCAACGCGGGAGTCGGTTAGGCCCGTCTCTTAATCTGGAACCTGAGTGGGCATTGTGGAGAAAAGCTGCTTCTGCGCAACATCTTAGGGCGATTCGCTAGAAATTGCACTCAAAGAGCTTGCGAACCGGAATCAGATTTTGTTAACCATGTGTCTGTCAGGATCCGAATCAGTTGTTAAAGGCGTTTTGAGTGCCGCAAGTGCGGCCGACCTGACGCCCGGAGCGGCGGACTAAAGGGGACTGGCATGCGCGTTTTGCTGATAGAAGATGACAGCGCCGTCGCGCAGTCGATCGAGTTGATGCTGAAATCCGAGAGTTTCAACGTCTATACGACGGACCTCGGAGAGGAAGGCGTCGACCTAGGCAAGCTTTACGACTACGACATTATTCTTCTCGACCTCAATCTGCCCGACATGTCCGGCTACGACGTGCTCAAACAGCTGCGGGTCTCCAAGATCAAGACTCCCATCCTGATCCTCTCCGGCCTCGCCGGCATCGAGGACAAGGTCAAGGGTCTCGGCGTCGGTGCCGACGACTACATGACCAAGCCCTTTCACAAAGACGAACTGGTTGCCCGCATCCACGCGATCGTGCGCCGCTCCAAGGGTCACGCCCAGTCGGTCATCCAGACCGGGGACCTCGTGGTCAATCTCGACACCAAAACGGTCGAGGTCGGCGGCCAGCGCGTGCACCTGACCGGCAAGGAATACCAGATGCTGGAGCTGCTTTCGCTCCGCAAGGGAACCACCCTCACCAAGGAAATGTTCCTCAACCATCTCTATGGCGGCATGGACGAGCCCGAGCTGAAGATCATCGACGTCTTCATCTGCAAGCTGCGCAAGAAGCTCGCCAACGCCTCCGAAGGCCGCAACTTCATCGAGACCGTGTGGGGCCGCGGCTACGTGCTGCGCGAGCCGCACGAGGCGGACGAGCGCATCCCCGCCTGATCAGGGTTTTATAGCGAGCCCGACGACGGCTCACTCCATCCCGACTGAACCCCGCCCGAAATGGCGGGGTTTTTGTTTGGGCCATCGCCCGCGCGACAAATTCGCTTCCCCGGATTGAAACCCGCGTCATGGTGTCTCGTACTTGACGGAATTGTCCGCAAAACGAGGGGGAAGTCATGAAAAACGTCAGTCTGGCTGCCGCGATTGCGCTCGGATCGGCATCGGGCGCGCTCATCGGCTATTCGGCGCTCGCCGGCGGCGACAAGGTCGCCTTCCCGGAGCATTTCGACAAAGGCACGCTCTACGCCACGGTCGATCGTTACGACAACAAGCAATATCGCGAGCTCTATGCGACGCCGGCGGCGGTCGATGCGGTGCGCAAGGGGCAGCCGATCCCGAGCGGCACGGTGCTGACGCTGGTGCAATACAAGGCGCAGCTCGATGCGGCCGGCGAGCCGCTCAAGGATGCCAATGGGCGTTTCCTGAAGGGCGACCTCGTCGCCTACACGGTGATGGAAAAGCGCGATGGCTGGGGCGCCGAGTACAAGGATGAAATTCGGAATGGCGAATGGGAGTATCAGGCGTTTGGCCCGGACAAGAAGGTCAACGACAAGGCCAATCTGACGGCCTGCTTCACCTGCCACAAGCCGCATGCCGGGCAGGATTTTGTCATCTCGCTGGCGGGTCTGAAGGGCACGCCCGAAGGCGCCACGGCAAAGCCCACACCAGGCCCCGGCGTGGTCTCGATCTCGGACTTCAAGTTCGGGCCGGAGACTGTCGTGGTCAACAAGGACCAGACCATCACCTGGCACAACACTGATTCCTCGCCGCACCAGGTGACGATCACCGGCCCCAAGGCGCAGCGCTCGCCCATCGCGCTGAAAGGCCAGACCACCCAGCTAACCCTCGCCGATGCCGGAACCTACGATTACATCTGCGGCCTGCACCCCGCCATGAAGGGCAAGATCGAGGTCAGGGAATAGGCGAGCCCCGGCCTGAAATCGGCGATCATCGGGTTGGACGATCCATGGCGCGCGAATGCGAGCTGCTGGCTGCACGTTGTCGTGCCGTCCGGGGCAGGCCGTGCGGCACGACGTTCTGACATTCATGAGCGCGCGAGCGCATCGAGCCTGCCTCGAAGCTCGTCAATCGTCGGCTTCGCAATGTCGGCAGCGCCGGGCGTTGCCAGCACCTTGTCACACATCTGGTTGATCGCAGGGGTAGCAGCAACAACCAGCTTTACGAGGAAGCTCTTTCCTTCCGGGGAGAGCTGCGCCGCGCGGGAATTGACCTCATTCAATTGAGCGGTCGCTTCCTTCAGTTTGGGCAGGGCGGCCTCGGCAGAGGCGGCATCGGTGATCCCGGGCAGCACGGTCCTGATGGACCCCACCGACAAGTTGATCTGGTCGCAAGGTTCATCCCTCCGACCGTTAAGTCCGTCGGAGCCTTGCCCACGGTGCCGGTCTCGGTCTGCGTCGTGGAGGGCGGCGACACCACAGCGACCGTGTCCTCCCCTGAACGACCAAGGGCGAACCAGGCGAGGCCACCCAGCACCGCCGCGGCGACCAGCCAATACGGCCATTGCGGTACCGTGGATCTCCGGGCCGCCGCAGAGGCCGCCTGAGCAGCCCGGGAAACGGTCTGCTCCGAAGCCTCTGCAATCCGGCCACCAGCCGTGCTGGCCGCCGCTGCGCCGCTACGCAAGCTTTCAGTCGCTCCGTCGATGAGACCGGCGGCACTCAACTGACCGGCGAGACCGGACGGTATTGCCGCGGCGATCTGATCCTTCTGTGAAATGAGAAGGGACGCCAGCCCGCTTGCGTCGAGACCGGCGCTGCGTTGCTGCTGCCCCAGCGTGCCAAGGACCACGGGACCGAGCATGCCAAGCATCGACTTGGCAGTCCCCTCGCCGATTCCCGCGAACTTTCCTATCGTCTGGGCCATCGTATCCAGCGTTCCGCCACCGAACAGGTCCGAAAGCATGTTCGCCCCCTGCAGCAGGTTCTGGCCGGAGCCGCCGATCAGATTCTTGAGGCTCTCAATCGATGCGGATTGCTGTGTAAGCGTATTGGTGAGCTGACGCGCGCCATTGGGCGTGGAGGCCAGGTCAGCGAGGCTTGCAAGAAGCGCAGGAATAGCAGCCGTGATGGCTTTCTGCGCGACGTCGCGATCAAGGCCCAAGACAGAAGCGATCTTTGCAATCATGTCCGGCGTGAGGAATTGCATCACTGCAGAGACTAAGTTCGTCGCCATGGAGATCCTCCCGAGCAAGATGCAGTTGCGCGCCTAGGTTAGACCCTCCAGTCTAGATTACGCCTCTAAGATTTAATCACCTTATGTTACAACCTATCCGTTCGGAGGTTCCACCAAAGCTGTGACCTCGCAACCAAGGTGTCACTCCTCAGAAGGTGTCACTCCTCAGAAGCAGGGAGTTACGTGAATGGGCATTATCTGGACGATCATCATTGGCTTCATCGCCGGAGTCATCGCCAAATTCATTATGCCCGGCGACAACGAGCCATCAGGCTTCATCATGACGACGATCCTGGGCATCGTGGGCGCTTTCGTTGCATCTTATCTTGGACGCGCCCTCGGCTGGTACGGCCCGGAAGAGGGCGCAGGGCTTATCGGTGCGGTTGTCGGGGCGATCATCGTCCTGTTCGTGTATGGTCTCGTCACAAGCCGGCGGACGACCTGAACGAACCGCTCATGGCAGACGCCGGCGCATCGGAAAAACATCACCGCGCTACACGCATCAGCACCCGTCGGCGCATCCCGCGTGACCCGAGTGTTACGGCGCAAGGCTCAGCGTTCACGACCGAACGACCGCCTCAAATGGCAGGATTTTTGTTTGGGATTGAACCGCCTCGTCCTATTCACCGACTGAGAGATCGTGCGAACCTTCGGAACGCACGAGTTGGGGCGAATTCAATGATCCTGCAATCGCTTGCCGGGCTGCCGGCGTTTTTGGTCTATTTCTGCACGGCGATCGTCGCCGTGGTGGCCTATCTCTTCGTCTATACCCGCGTCACCGCGCATAACGAGTTCGATCTGATCCGCGCCAACGAGCCGGCAGCCGCGATTGCGCTGGGGCTCAGCCTGCTCGGCTTCGTGCTGCCACTGGTCAGCGCCATCACCCATTCCGCCAATGTCTGGGATTGCCTGATCTGGGCGGGAATCGCGCTGATCGTGCAGATCATCGTCTATTACCTCGTCAGGATTCCGGTGCCCAAGCTGTCAACACGGATCGCGTCCGGTGAACTCGCCGCCGCGATCTGGCTCGGCCTGTCCTCGCTCGCGGCCGGCGCGCTCAACGCCGCCTGCATGGTCTACTGACCATGGCCGATAAACCAAACCAGGATTTCGGCAAGCGCAATTCGGTCTCGGTGCCGGCTTCGCCGCGCCCCGTTCCGCCGCCGCCGGCCAAGCGATCGAGCCACGTTGCGCTTCTGCTGATGGGCACGTTTGCGGTCGGCAGCGCCGCCTACACGCTGATGCCGAGCCGCACCTGCGAGCAGCAACCGCCGAACGCGTATGCGGCATCGCCGACGCAAACCACGACCGAATGCTCGTCACGCAGCTCGTCCTCGAGCCATGGCGGCAGCTCCGGCGGCGGCAGTTCGTCGTCGCGTAGCGGCTACTACAGCAGCGACTACTCCTCCTCGAGCCAATCCTCCTCCCATTCCGGTTCACACTCGGTGCAGCGCGGCGGCTTCGGCTCGTTCGGCCACGCCATCGGCTTCTCAGGCGGTTGAAGCCCATGCAGCGGATCGACTGCCCCGAACGCGACGACTGGCGCGCCACCGCTGAAGGCGTTGGGTTTGCGTTCCACACCATCAATGGCGAACGCTATTGGGACGAACGGGCCTATTACGCGTTCACGCTGCAGGAAATCGAACGGCGGATCGAGACACCCACCGGCGAGATCGATGCGATGTGCCTCGAACTGGTCGGCCGGGTCGTCAGCGACGAAAAATATCTGCGCCGGTTGAAAATACCCGAAGCCTTCTGGCCGCTGATTGCCGAGAGCTGGCGCCGCCG
The DNA here is from genome assembly GCF_020329435.1 of Bradyrhizobium hereditatis. Classification (GTDB taxonomy): domain Bacteria; phylum Pseudomonadota; class Alphaproteobacteria; order Rhizobiales; family Xanthobacteraceae; genus Bradyrhizobium; species Bradyrhizobium hereditatis. The sequence continues at coordinate 134,352 of NZ_JAGKJK010000020.1, forward strand.
CGACCCCAGCCTCTACGGCCGGCTGGACCTCTGCTATGACGGCTGGAGCCCGGCGAAACTCCTCGAGTACAACGCTGATACGCCGACCTCGATTTTCGAAGCCGCGGTCTTTCAGTGGACCTGGCTCGAACAGGCGATGGAACGCAACATCATTCCGAAGCGTGCCGATCAGTTCAATTCAATCCACGAGCGCCTGATCGACTCCTGGAAGAAGCTGGGCGGCGCGAAGCACCTTCACCTCGCCGGGATGATGGATAACGCGGAGGATGCCGGCACGCTGGCCTATCTGGAAGACACCGCAAGACAAGCAGGACTCCGCACCACGCCGCTGGACATCAAGGACGTCGGGTTGGACAACGACGGCTGTTTCGTTGATCTCGACGACGAGGCGATCGAACTCGCCTTCAAGCTGTATCCCTGGGAATGGATGTTCCTCGACACGTTCGGCGCAAAACTCGCGACAGCACCGACGCGCTGGATCGAGCCGCCCTGGAAGGCGATCCTCTCGAACAAGGGCATCCTTCCGCTGTTGTGGGAAATGTTTCCGAAGCACCCGAATTTGTTGCCGGCCTATTTCGAGGACGATCCGAAGGCGGCAACGCTCGGCTCCTCATTCGTGCGCAAGCCGCTCTATTCGCGCGAAGGTGCCAATGTCGCGCTCGTCAGTGCCGGCACCACGCTGGCGGAGCAGCAGGGTCCCTACGGCGCGGAAGGATTCATCCGCCAGGCTTTTGCGCCGCTGCCGAGCTTCGCTGACAAATATCCGGTGCTGGGTAGCTGGCTGGTCGACCACACGCCATGCGGCCTGTCGATCCGCGAGGACGAGAACCCGATCACCGGCAACACGTCACGCTTCCTGCCGCACGCGATAGTATAGCGCGGCAGGCAAGACACGGACCGAAGAACAGACTCAGCTCGCCGCAGCAACCGCCCGTAGCGTTTGCGGCACCAGTGTCGATGCCCCGACCCTTATCACCGGCGCGATGTTCGGACGATAAAGTCCGCGCCGCTCCGGATACGGCTTGAAGCTGTTGGTAATTCCGACCACCGATTCGGCCGCGCCAAGCGCCAGCACACCATCGGGCTCCATCATCCGGGAGAGCCGTTCGAAGATGTTGGCCTTGGTGTTCTGATCGAAATAGATCAGCACGTTGCGGCAGAAGATGATGTCGAATACGCCGAGATGGGAGAAATCCTGCAGCAGGTTGAGCTGACGATGCTGCACCATGCTGCGGAGCTCGGCATTGATCTGCCAGAGTTCGCCGTTCTGAGTGAAATACTTCACCAGCAGTTGGATCGGCAATCCGCGCTGCACCTCGAACTGGCTGAAGATTCCGGCCTTGGACTTTTCCAGCACCGCCTGCGACAGGTCGGTCGCGACGATCTCGGTGCGCCACCCCGACAGCAGTGGCCCTGCTTCCTTCAGGCACATTGCGATCGAATACGGCTCCTGCCCGGTGGAGGATGCCGCGCACCAGATGCGCAAGGCGCGGCGGGCCGCGCGCGCCTGCACCAGCGCCGGAAGCACCGCCTCGCGCAGATGATCGAACGGAATCTTGTCGCGGAAGAAAAACGTCTCGTTGGTGGTCATCGCCTCGACCACCTCCGCCGTCAGCGCCTCGGCTCCGCTCCTCATCCTGGCGACGAGTTCGGGAATGCCCGGCAGGCTGGACTTGCGCGCGAGCGGCAACAGCCGGCTTTCCACCAGGTACTGCTTGTCGGCGGAGAGATCGAGCCCGGAGCGCTCTTTCAGAAGCTTACGCAGATACTCATAGTCTGAAGGCGTCACGAACGATCTCCCGAAAACAACCGAACCAGTTTGGGCGCGATCTGATTGAGCGGCAGAACCGCCGCGCAAATACCCGCATTGGCGGCCGCGCCCGGCATGCCCCAGACCACGCTGGTCGCCTCGTCCTGGGCAATCACGCTGCCGCCGGCGGCGACGATTTCTTTGCCGCCGCGCATGCCGTCCGATCCCATGCCGGTCAGAATCACCGACATGATGCTGCCCTGCCAGACGTCGATGGCGGAGTTGAACAGCGGATCCACCGCGGGTTTGCAAAAATTCACCGGCGGCCCATCGTCCAGCACAATCGCCGCGTCCGCGCCGTGGCGGACGACGCGCATGTGACGGCCACCCGGCGCAAGATAGATCCGTCCCGGCTTGACCATCTCGCCATCGACGGCCTCATGCGCAGGCCGGCGGCTCGCGCGCGCCAGATGCTCGGCAAGAATCGTGGTGAAGGTCGGCGGCATGTGCTGGGTGATCAGCACCGGAAAGCGATCGATCACCGGGCCGATATCGGCCACCAGCGTCATCAGCGCCTGCGGACCACCGGTCGACGAGCCGATCAGGAGCACGCGCGGCGCCAGCATGCTGAACGGCCGGCGCGCGAGTGGCAGCTGCGTAACCGGCGCCGCGACCGGCTGCGGCGAGACCTCGCGTATCCGATCGGGCGCCTGCGCAGGAGCCGGACTTACGGCAGGCGACGCACGACGGCGCGCCCTCGCACCGAGATGCCTGATCTTCTGGATCAGATCGTGATGGAAGGTCTCGGCGGCGGAAGCTTCGCGGGTGCTCTCCGGCTTTGGAATGTAGTCGGCGGCACCGAGCGACAGCGCCTTGAAACTGATCTCCGCATTGCGGCGGGTCAGCGTCGAGGCCATGATGATGACGAGATCGCGTTTTTTCGCGAGCAGCTGCGGCAGCGCCGAAATGCCGTCGAGATCCGGCATTTCGATATCGAGCACCGCAACGTCGGGCTTGATGCGTTCGATCTGGTTGACGGCATCGAGACCGGTACGCAACGAGGCCGAGACCTCCATATCCGGCTCGGCGCCGATCCAGCGCGAGATCATTCCGCGGATCACGACGGAATCGTCGACCACCATGACACGCAGCTTGTCCTGCCGTGTCGAGACTGGCGGCGGAGACCTCGTTAACGCAACACTCATTACTTCACCCGACCCAACTCAACTCAAGCGGCACACTTACACAAACAACGCCGAAGGCCGTTGAGCCGCCGGGATTACGCGCGAGATCAGATCAGGCCGACTTCCTGGAACTTCGCGGTAACGATGTCCTTGTCGAACGGCTTCATGATGTACTCGTTGGCGCCGGCATGCAGCGCGCGCGCGATGTGCGCGACGTCGTTTTCGGTGGTGCAGAACACGACCTTGGGCACGTCGCCGCCGGGCATGCGGCGCAGATTGCCGAGGAACTCGTAGCCGTCCATGACCGGCATGTTCCAGTCGAGCAGCACCGCATCGGGCATCGCGCGCTTGCAGGCTTCAAGCGCCTTCTCGCCATCCTCGGCTTCGGCGATCTGAAAATCGAGACCTTCGAGGATGCGTCGCGCGACCTTTCGGATGACGCTGGAGTCATCGACGACCAGGCAGGTTTTCATTTTAGGCCTCCACTTACACCAATTCCCAAGAGGGATGTTTCCATTCCAGGTTGGATTTTCATGCCGCTATCAGGTCGGGCACGAGTTCGAGAACGCGATCGACGTCGAGGACGACCATGAGCTGGCCGTCGAGGCGGTGCACGCCGCCGGCGAGTTTCGCCATGCGCGGGTCGAGGTTGACCGGGTTTTCCTCGCAGCTCGCTTCCGGCAGGCGCAGCACCTCGCCGATCTGGTCGATCAGAAGGCCGTAGGACTCGCCGCGGAGGTCGACGCCGACCGCCATCGGCGGCTTGCCGTCGTCGTTCTTCGGCAGGCCGAGCCGGGCGCGCATGTCGACCACGGTGACGATGCGGCCGCGCAGGTTGAGCACGCCGGCGATCTCGCTCGACGCCAGCGGCACCCGCGTCAGCCGCTCCGGCATGAACACGTCCTGCACCCGCGAGATCGGCAGGCCGAACAATTGCCCGCCGATCACCGCGGTGACGTATTCGGCGACGGTGCCCTCGATGGTCTCGGTCTTGGTGGTCATCTGCTGGTTCCTTAGGCCGCGCGCCGGGTGTCGGCGGTCTGTTCCTTCAGCGCCGCGATCAGGCCGGGACGGTCGAACTTGGCGACGTAGTCGTGGAAGCCGGCCTGCCGGCCGCGCTCGATTGCCGCCGGCGACACCAGCGAGGACAGCGCGATGATCGGCAGCTGGTTCAAATTGTGGTCGGAGCGGATGACTTCGGCAAACTCGAAGCCGTTCATGTCCGGCATCTCGATGTCGGTCAGCACCACGTCAAAGCTGTGGCCCGAGCGCAGCGCGGCGAGCCCCTCCTGGGCGTTGACCGCGACCCGCACCTTGTAGCCGGCGGCCTTCAGCACCGGTGCCAGCATGTTGCGGAAGAACGCGCTATCGTCGACCAACAGCACCGATTGCGCGGTCGAGGAGGCCCGCATCTCCTTGCGCGAGAACCAGTCGGCAAACGCCATCGGCAGGAAGTGGCCGACGTCGATCACC
>NZ_JAGKJK010000003.1 GCF_020329435.1 Bradyrhizobium hereditatis
GGACGATGACAGGTGAATGTGTGCCGGCGTTCTCGCGACGCGACTTGCGTCCGAGCTTTGCCAAGAAAACTTGTCTCCCCAACGAGAGGGAGCAGGGAATGCCGGGTGCACGCTGCACCCGCGGTCTCGTGTGCAATATGCGCAAAGCAAAACGCACACGAGCATACAGGTACAGCCGAAGCACTCCGGCATTCCCTGCGCAATGGTTTGACGGCTTATGCCGCGATCTCCCCGGAGCCGAATTCCTCTGGCCTCCGTCACTGCCGGCTTGATGGCCAAATCAATCCGGTTGGATTGAGTTCACCACCGGCAGCTTGGCACCAGCCACGGGTGTCAGGACCACACGGTTTTGCCGTACGCATCGAGCGCCGTCATCGTGCGCACCGTTTGCCGCTCATGAGGTTCATCTCACCCTGCGACCACGTCGTGCGCCGACGCCCTTGCGTCCACTGCATCCCGCCTCACGTTCGTGACGATCGCGATACGCCCCTCTTGTCGAGGCGGGACGGCGGAAGTTGTACGCGTGATTTGGGTCTGCGGAGAAGCGGAATATTTTTGATTCCCGGCCTTGACATGACTTCTGAAAATCAGAAGTGATTTGCCAGTTGGGTCGACATGTCACAGAAATCGTAGTGTGGGCAAAGCGAAGCGTGCCCACCATTTGGAGAGGCGGCCGGTGATAGATGGTGGGCACGGCGCTGACGCGCCTTTGCCCACCCTACGAATCTCCGCAAAGAACAAGGTGCATGCTTGCGCAAATCTCGCTACGTTCAAATCAGAAGCAAAACGAAGAATACCAGGGGAGGCACCATTGAGACTTTCAATCGCTGCCGCGGGCTTTTTTCTGGCAACGCTCCTTTCCATTCCCGCGCTCGCACAGGCGAGGCCTCTCGTGACCGAAGAGATGATGGTCAAGACATCTGATCCCGGCATCGATATCTACGTCCGCAACAAGCGGCCGGCCGACATGACCTCGTTCCGGCCGGAGCAGACGGTGCTTTACGTTCACGGCGCGACCTATCCTTCGGAGACTGCATTCGACCTCAAGCTGGATGGCCTGTCCTGGATGGAATACATCGCCGCGCGCGGTTACGACGTGTGGCTTCTCGATCTGCGCGGCTACGGCAAATCCACGCGTCCCCGCGAAATGGCCGACAAGCCCGATGCCAATCCGCCTATCGTAACCGGCCAGACCGCGGTGAAGGACATCGGTACCGCCGTGGATTTCATCCTGCAGCGCCGCAACATCCCGCGCCTCAACCTGATCGGCTGGTCCTGGGGCACGACGCTGATGGCGACCTACACCACGCAAAACGCGTCGAAGGTCGAACGCCTTGTCCTCTATGCACCTGTCTGGATCCGGCAAACGCCGTCACTCGTTCAGGCAGGGTCGGGCAAGCTTGGCGCATATAGAATGGTCACGCGCGATCAGGCCAAAGAGCGCTGGTACACCGGCGTGCCGGAGGACAAGAAAGCCAATCTCATTCCCGCCGGCTGGTTCGAGGCGTGGGCAGACGCGACATTTGCAACCGATCCGGACGGCGCAACGATGAACCCTCCGGTCGTTCGCGCCCCCAACGGCGTCGTGCAAGACGGCGCCGAATTCTTCGGCGCCGGCAAGCCCTACTACGATCCCGCCAAGATCACCGTGCCGACATTACTGGTCGGCGCCGAATGGGACCGCGACACGCCGCCCTACATGGCGCAGACGCTGTTTCCGCTGCTGGTGAATTCGCTGGGCAAACGCTACGTCGCGCTCGCCGAGGGTACGCACTCCATCATCATGGAGCGTAACAGGCTAAGGCTGTTCGAGGCGGTGCAGGCGTTTCTCGATGAGGGGAAGAGGCCGTGAGAAGCCGGTTGCGTAGGATGGGTGGAGCGCAGCGATACCCATCAAAGCGGCCCGAGACGCGATGGGTTTCGCTGCGCTCTACCCATCCTACAGACTGACAGAGCGCGGCGGATTACGCCTTGCGGCTAATCCGCCCTACGCTTCTCACCGCAACTCCGCCTCCCGCAGCGGCGCGCGACTTAGTTCGTTGCCGGCGGCGATGGCTTTGCGCAGCAGCCGCATCAGCTCCGTGCCCTCCTTTGCGGTGAGGCCACGCAGCATGGTGCGCTGGGCTTCCTCGACGGCCGGCGTGATGGCGCGGAGCGTGCGCTTGCCCGCTTCGGTGATCTGCAACTCGCGGGCGCGGCGGTCGCGGGGGCTTGGGTGACGGATCAGCAAGCCCCTCTGCACCAGACGATCGACCACGCCGGTGATCGTGGTGCGGTCATAGGCAATGAGGCCGGCGAGCGTCACCTGATCGACGCCCGGATTGGTCCTGATCGCGGCGAGCGTGGCATATTGCACGGGCGTAAGATCAAAGCCCGCCTCCTCGACCTCCGCGAGGAATACGGCCACTGCAATCTGCTGGAAGCGGCGCGCCAGATGGCCGGGCATCTCATTGTTATCTCTCACTGATCCCTCCCAAGGCCGGACAGAAGCAGCCCAACACAATTGACAAGCATACTGATAATCAGCATGCTGATCAATATTTCATCCCGTGCGCTTTGGTCGCGGCATAAATTGTGACCTGTGCCCTCGATGAAGGGCGATCCGTTCGGCCACAATCAACTCCGGATCGGCAAAGGACAGGAGGAGCAGGTTTCATGCAATTTCATCTGAATGGCTTCGAGCCGGGCGACCCTGAGATCGCCGATCCTGCGGAGCGGGTTGCCCCTTCCGGCATGTCCGGCTCCGTTCCGGCTGATGTCGATGTCCTGATCGTTGGCTGCGGACCGGCGGGCCTGACGCTGGCGGCGCAGCTTTCGGCGTTTGCCGACATCAAGACCTGCATCGTCGAGCAGAAGCCAAGTCGGCTTTTGCGCGGTCAGGCCGACGGCGTCGCCTGCCGCACCATGGAAATGTTTCACGCCTTCGGCTTCGGCGAGCGCGTGCTGAAGGAAGCGTGCTGGATCACTGAAACAACATTCTGGAAGCCAGACGATCGAAACCCTGAACACATCGTGCGCAGCGGCCGCGTTCAGGACGTCGAGGATGACCTATCGGAAATGCCGCACCTCATCCTGAACCAGGCGCGCGTGCATGATTGCTATCTCGATGTCATGCGCAAATCGCCCACAAAACTCGAGCCATATTATTCACGGCGCCTGCTTGACCTTGAGATAGCGCCGGCGGCGCGGTTCGAGGACCACGCGGTGACCGTGCGCCTCGAGCGGCTCGATGCCGGACACGAGGGCGAAATCGAGACCATCAAAGCGCGCTATGTCGTCGGCTGCGACGGCGCGCGCAGCACAGTGCGAAAGTCGATCGGGCGCGAGCTGCGCGGCGATTCCGCCAATCATGCCTGGGGCGTGATGGACGTCCTTGCCGTCACCGACTTCCCCGACATCCGCTACAAGGTGCTGATCCAGTCGGCCCGTGATGGCAGCATCATCGTGATCCCGCGCGAAGGCGGCTATCTCGTCCGCCTCTATGTCGAGCTCGCCAATCTCGATGCCGGCGAGCGGATTGCCAGCCGCAACATCACGTCCGACGACTTGATCGCGAAGGCGCGGCGGATTCTCAATCCGCATACGCTCGAGGTGAAGGAGATCGCCTGGTGGTCGGTCTACGAGATCGGCCAGCGGCTGACCGACAAGTTCGACGACGTGCCGGCGGATGAGGTCGGAACGCGCCTGCCCCGCGTGTTCATCGCGGGCGACGCCTGCCACACGCACAGCCCGAAGGCGGGTCAGGGCATGAACGTCTCGATGCAGGACGGCTTCAATCTCGGATGGAAGCTTGCTTCTGTGTTGCGCGGGCGCAGCGCGCCGCATCTCTTGCACAGTTATTCGGCGGAACGGCAGGCAGTTGCGAAGGAACTGATCGACTTCGACCGCGAATGGGCCGCGATCCTCGCGTCCGCCAAAGGCGACAACAAGGGCGGCGACGCGGCGCAAATGCAAAATTATTTCGTCCGTCACGGCCGCTATACCGCTGGCACCGCGACGCACTACCGCCCGTCCATCCTCACCGCCCAATCCGATCACCAGCATCTGGCAAAAGGTTTTGTGATCGGCACGCGCTTTCACTCCGCGCCGGTCGTCCGGCTCTCGGACGCCAAGCCGGTTCACCTCGGCCATGTCACGAAGGCGGATGGGCGCTTCCGGCTCTTCATATTTGCCGGCGCAGAAGATCCCGCGGCCGACAACGCTCCGCTCCGCTCGCTCTGCGATTTCCTGAGCGAGAGCCCGAAGTCGCCAATCAGAAGACACACGCCAGCGGGCGCCGACATCGATTCCGTGATCGACGTGCGCGCCGTGTTCCAGCACGCGCATGCCGAGCTCGCCATCGAGAAGATGCCCCCGCTCCTGCTCCCGCGCAAAGGACGCTACGGGCTCATCGACTACCAAAAAATGTTCTGCCCCGATTTCAGGAGCGGCCACGACATCTTCGCGATGCGCGGAATCAATCGGGACAAAGGCTGCATGGTCGTGGTCCGGCCGGATCAATTCGTCGCGCACGTGCTGCCGCTTGGTGCGTATGCGGAGCTTGCGGCCTATTTCGACGGGTTCATGCTAAGGGCGGAGTGAGCCGTAGCCCACATGAGCCAACGGGTCGCGCGAATGCGCGCCCGATGACAGGCTCCGCGATATGCGGGGGGTACTGTCCCCGGGGTCGCTTCGCTCGCCCGGGCTACACTCCGCTACGCTTCCACAGCGCCCCACCACCACCTCCCCGAAACTGCCACTTTTCCCGCCAAATCCATTGGGCTGGGATCGGGCCCTTTCCATTGAACTAAGCGCCCCGCTCCGATATACGGGCACTCGACTCCGGCCGGGGGATCAGGGCCTTCCGGGGCCGCTCACCCGCCCCCTCCAAGCCGCTACGGAATACCTCCAATATATCAAAGGCTTAATGATGTCTTCCACATTCGATCAGATCGCCAACATTATCGCGGAGACCTGCGACATCCCGCGCGACACGATCAAGCCGGAGAGCCACGCCATCGACGATCTGGGTATAGACAGCTTGGACTTCCTCGACATCGCCTTTGCCATCGACAAGGCGTTCGGGATCAAGATGCCGCTCGAAAAATGGACCCAGGAAGTCAACGACGGCAAGGCCACGACCGAGCAGTACTTTGTGCTGCAGAATCTCGCCGATCGCATCGACGAACTGGTCGCCGCCAAGAATGCAGCCCCGGGCGCCTAATCGCCCGCCATGGACCTTGATTACTTCAAGCTGATCGACCGCATCGTCGAGTTGAACCTCGACGAGAAGAGGATCACGGTCGAGGCGCAGGTTCCGGCGCAGCACACTATCTTCGAGGGTCACTTTCCGGGATTTCCGACCATGCCCGGCGTCTTGCTGACCGAGGCGATGGCACAGAGCTCCGGCTGGCTGCTGCTCGGCCTGTTGAAATTCGAGCGCATGCCGTTCCTTGCCATCATCAAGGAAGCCAAGATGCGCGGGTTCGTCAGCCCCGGCACGCTGCTGACGATCGAGGCGAAGCTTGAACACGAGGGTTCCGGCTTTGCCGTCACCAAGGCCAAGGGCCGCGCCGGCAAGGAATTGAAGTGCAGCGCCGAGATCACTTTTGGCCTCACTCCTTTCCCCGACCCCTCCATGCGCGTGCACATGGACGCGATGGCGAACAAGATCGGCTTCCCACTGCAGGCAATCACGCAATGACTGAGCCAAAATCCGCGGCCAAGGAAGTCTGGATCACCGGCATCGGCATCGTCTCCTCGCTCGGCGAAGGGCTGGACGCGCATTGGGATGCGCTGAACGAGAAGAAGATCAACGTCGACGACAAGCGGTTTGCGCCCTACATCGTGCACCCGCTGGCGCCTGTCACCTTCGACGCGCAGATTCCGAAGAAGGGCGATCAGCGCCAGATGGAAGCGTGGCAGCGCATCGGCACCTATGCCGCGGGGCTCGCGCTGGAATCGGCCGGCGTCAAAGGCAACCAGGAAATCCTGGGGCGAATGGACATGATCGTCGCCGCCGGCGGCGGCGAGCGTGACCTTGCCGTCGACGTTGCCATCATGACCGCCGACGCCAAGGGCAATTCCAGCCCCGGCTTTCTCAACGAGCGGCTGATGAACGATCTGCGGCCGACGCTGTTTCTGGCGCAGCTCTCTAACCTGCTCGCCGGCAACATCGCGATCGTGCACGGCGTGTGCGGAACGTCGCGCACCTTCATGGGCGAGGAAGCCGCCAGCATCGACGCGGCGCGAATCGCGCTCGCCCGCATCGAGTCCGGACAGAGCGAGATTGCGCTGGTCGGCGCCGCCCATAATGGCGAACGCAAGGATCTTCTGGTCCTCTATGAGTTCGGCGACTTCAACCTGAAGGAAAAGTTCGCTCCGGTCTGGCAACGCGAAGGCCAAAGCGGCTTTGCGCTCGGCTCGGCCGGCTGCTTTCTGGTGCTGGAATCCCGCGAGCATGCGGAGGCGCGCGGCGCCAAGCCATACGCGAAGCTGACCAAAGTGGTCTCCGATCTCGCGCAGCGCAAGCAGCCGGGCGCGGTGACTAAATCGCTGGAAGCGCTGTGGCCGAAACTCGGCGTTACCGCCGAGAGCGGCAACGTGATCACGGGCGCGACCGGCGCCGAGCCGGTGACATCGGAAGAGAAGGCCTTCCTGCGTCAACACCCGGGCTTTGCCGTGCGCGCCACCGGAACGATGTTCGGCCATACGCTGGAGACCCAGTTTCCGTTGGGCTTGGCGCTGGCCGCGCTCTCGCTCTCACGCGGCGCGCTGTTTCCGCCCAACGATCCCTCGGGCTTCGAGGTTGAAAAGGCAGGCAGCCCGGACCAGATTGTCGTGGTGGGGGCCGGTCACTGGCAGGGCGAAGGGATGGCCCTGGTCGAGGCCGTCAAGTAAGCGTCGCCGAAAGCGCGCTTTCGGTACGGCCAGAAGTGAGAGAGGCGCGCGAAACGCGCGAGTTACGGCGCAGCAGTGGGGGAACCATGTCAGCACCACGCGATAAATTCGGCAGACCGATCGTCGTCGTCACCGGCATGGGCGTGGTGACCTCGCTCGGCGCCGGCAAGGAAGACAATTGGCGCAGGCTGACTGCGGGTGAATCAGGCATCAAGACCGTGACGCGCTTTCCGGTCGACGGCTTGAAGTCGACCATGGCCGGCACGGTCGATTTCGTCACCGTCGATCCCGTGACCTCGACGGGGCTGACCGAGCGGCTGGCCGAAATGGCGACGGAAGAAGCGCTCGCACAGGCCGCGATCGGCGGCAAAGCCGATTTTCCCGGCCCGCTGTTCCTGGCGGTGGCGCCGGTCGAGGTCGAATGGCCGCAGCGGCTCGAGCTCGGGCGTGCAATCGGCAAGACCGAACTCAGCTATGACGATATGCTGCGCATCAGCGGTGGCGGCCGCTACGCCAAATATCATCGTCGCTTCATGTTCGGCTCGGTGGCGAGCCACCTCGCCGAAACCTTCGGCACCAAGGGTTCGCCGATCTCGCTCTCTACAGCCTGCGCCTCCGGCGCAACCGCGATCCAGCTCGGCGTCGAGGCGATCCGCCGCGGCGAAGCCGATGCTGCGCTGTGTGTCGGCACCGATGGCTCGGTGAACCCTGAAGCCATGGTGCGCTTCTCGCTGTTGTCGGCGCTGTCGACGCAGAACGATCCGCCGCAGGCCGCATCAAAACCGTTCTCGAAGAACCGCGACGGTTTCGTGATGGCGGAAGGCGCTGGCGCGATGGTGCTGGAAAGCTATGAGGCGGCGATCGCGCGTGGCGCCAAAATTCTCGGCGTGGTGGCCGGCTGCGGTGAGCTGACCGATTCCTTCCACCGCACCCGCTCAAGCCCCGACGGCAAGCCGATCATCGGCTGCATGCGCAAGACGCTGGCGGACGCCGGCCTCGAGCCGGAACAGATCGACCACATCAACGCGCACGGCACCTCGACGCCGGAAAACGACAAGATGGAGTACAACACGACCGCAGTCGTATTCGGCGATCATCTGCCGAAGATCCCGGTGTCGTCGAACAAGTCGATGGTCGGGCATACGATTTCCGCGGCGGGCGCAGTGGAGGCGGTGTTCTCGCTGCTGACGCTGGAGCACCAGCGGATTCCGCCGACCATCAATTACGAGATTCCGGATCCGGCGATCCTGTTCGACGTGGTCGGCAACAAGGCGCGCGACGCCAAGGTCACCGCCGTGATGTCGAACTCGTTCGGCTTCGGCGGCCAGAACGCCTCGCTGATCCTGACGCGCGAACCGGTGTAGCGACCGCGGTCCTCCTCGACGATGAACCGCCTGCTCCTACGTACCAAGGCGCGCCTGCGCGACGCTGCCAAGCCGGTGGCGGAAGCCGCCGTCGGCGCGCTGACGGTCGCGCTGCTCCGCACCACGCGCTACTTCGATCCGGACAAGACTGCCAATTTCTTCGGCCGCGTCACCCGCTTCATCGGGCGACGGCTGCGCGAGGATCGCATCGGCCGCGAGAATCTCAAGGCCGCCTTCCCCGAGAAATCGCCGGAGGAGATCGAGACCATTCTGACCGGCGTGTGGGATAATCTCGGCCGCATCGGCGCCGAGTTCGCCCATCTCGATCACATCTGGGACTATGACCTCGATCATCCGGAGAAGCCGAGCCGCATCGAGTTCACGCCGCGGACCAAGGAAATCTTCGATTCCCTGCGCGACGACGGCAAGCCTGCGATCATCTTCGCAAGCCATCTCGGCAACTGGGAAATCCCGGCGCTCGGCGCGGTGGCGCATGGGCTCGATTGCGCGATCCTGTTCCGCCGGCCGAACATCGAGGCCGCCGACCGCGCGATCGAGAGGATCCGCGCCGTCAAGATGGGCACGCTGGTGCCGGCCGGCCGCGACGCGCCGCTCAAGCTCGCCGAAGCCCTGCAGAGGGGCCAGCACGTCGCGATGCTGGTCGATCAGTACATGGGCAACGGCGTTGAGGTGACGTTCTTCGGCCGCAAGACCAAGGCCAACCCGACGCTGGCGCGGCTGCTCCGGCAGGTCGAATGCCCCGTGCACGGCGTGCGCATCATCCGCCTGCCCAATCACCGCTTCCGCGCGGAGCTATCCGAAGAGGTCAAGCCGGTGCGCGACGCCTCAGGCCAGATCGACATCCAGGGCACGATGCAGGCGGTGACATCCGTAGTCGAAGGCTGGGTGCGCGAATATCCGGACCAGTGGCTGTGGCTGCACCGGAGATGGCGGTAGGGGCGCAGCGACAGCGGCCTTTACCGCGTCAGTGGTCGCATGCGGATGCGGCCCGGTTCAACGACCGAGAAATGGCCGGTCCAATCGTGGCGCGCCATCAAACTCGTGAGCTGCTGCCCGACTTCATCGGGACGGGGCATAGGAATACGCAGCAAAATTACCCCGCATGCTGCAGGCAATCCCGATGCCTTCGCAAGTTCTCCGAAGTCTTTATCAAAAGTGAGCAGAATACGCCCGTCGCGCACCGCCCACGCCAACACCTCCTGATCGCGACTGCCAGGCGCTTCGGCCCTGATCCAAACGACGTCATTTCCGGCCCACACGAAGGGCTGTGACCAGCGCACCCGGTATATTCTCATTGGCAAGAAAGCGCATATCAGGCCGCGCTGGGATAGACCCTCTCCCCACTCAACGTATCGCGGGCATAAGCAAGGCACGCGATAACGTCGTCATGGGTAATATCGGGGTAGTTGGTCAGAATATCGGACTCGGTCCAACCATCTGCAAGCAAGCCAATCACGAATTCCACGGCGAGCCTGGTCCCGCGAATAACAGGCTTCCCGGCTAGCACATCAGGCGACAACGATATGCGAGGATGTTCAGTCATGTCGGCGGCCGCTCCTTATCCAGAGCCAGATACTACCTGAGTCCGGCCAGCTGCGCGACGACAGAATCGTAGAATGAATCCGTCTACAATGGAGCGGTGCGGGACCCCGGATAATTTCGGCCTACGCTACCCGCCGAACAGCAGGCCGAGGCTCCACGCTTTCATCGCAACGGTCGATGCCAGGACGAAGATGATTTGCAGCAGTGTGCGTGTTGAGAAGAATGCGAGGAAGTTGGTCATGTGATGCTCCTGGAGGGAGCTATAGATTCTCGCTCGGGTACCGGCAACAGGAGTTTGTTGGGATAAGCGTAGCCCGGATGAGCGCAGCGACATCCGGGATATTACCGACGCCGGCCCCGGATATCGCTTCGCTCATCCGCGCTACGGCTTCGCAATGACGGCGGAGAGACGCTCGCGCGCTGCCATCACCTCCCCGTCTTCACCCTTGTCCACAGCCGGTTGATGACGCGCTGTGTCGCGGGATCACGGGCCTTGATGACGAACAGCTTTTTCTGCGTCGCCTCGTCCGGGTAGATATTCTTGTCGTTCAGAATCTTCGGATCGATCAGCTTCTGGCTGGCCAGATTGCCGTTGGCGTAGGACAGGAAATTGGAATTCTTCGCCGCAACATCGGGGCGGTAGAGATAGTTGATCAGCTCATAGGCTTCCGCGACGTTCTTGGCGTCCGCAGGGATCGCGAGATTGTCGAAGAACATCTGCGCGCCCTCCTTCGGAATGGTGTAGCCGATCTCGACGCCGTTCTTGGCTTCCGCAGCGCGGCTGCGCGCCTGCATGATGTCGCCCGACCAGCCCACCACGAAGCAGATCTCGCCGGAGGCAAGCGCGCCCAGATATTCCGAGGAATGAAACTTGCGGACATTGGGCCTGATCTTGGCGACGAGTTCGGCGGCCTTTTCGAGATCGGCCTGCTTGGTCGAATTCGGGTCGATGCCGAGATAGCTCAAGGCCGCGGGCAAAATGTCGTCGGCGGAATCCAGCATGTGGATGCCGCAGTCTTTGAACTTGGCGAGGTTCTCCGGCTTGAAGACGATATCCCAGCTATCGATTTTCACGTCGGGGCCAAGAATTTTCTCTGATGTCTTGACGTTGTAGCCGATGCCGGTGGTGCCCCACATGTAATTGGCGGCGTAGTTGTTGCCGGGATCGTAGGTCGCGAGCTGGTCGGTCACCACAGGCCAGGCGTTGGCGAGATTGGGCAGTTTTGATTTGTCGAGCCTGGTGAAGACTTTTGCGGTGATCTGGCGCTGCAGGAAATAGCCCGTGGGCACCACGACGTCGTAGCCCGACTTGCCGGCCAGAAGGCGCGTCTCCAGCGTCTCGTTGGCGTCGAACGTGTCGTAAACCACCTTGATGCCGGTTTCCTTGGTAAAATCCTCCAGCACGCTAGGTGCCATATAGTTCGACCAATTGTAGAAATTGACCGTGCGCTCCTGCGCCGACGCGGGCGCGAGCAACAACGATGCAGCGATCGCGCCGATCAGGCACAGCGAATTTCGGATCGAATCGCGCATGTCTACCTCTTGCGACGGCCGTGCACCGCGTCGGACAGGCGCTCCAGCGCGGTATCCAGCGTTTCGTCCTTCTTGGAAAAACAGAACCGCACCACCGAGGTTACCGCATCCTGCTCGTAGAATGCCGACACCGGGATCGCCGCGACCTTATAATCGGTCACGATGCGCTTGCAGAACTCGACATCGGTTTCATTCAGCCCGAGCGGCGATAGGTCGACGGTGAGAAAATACGTCCCTTGCGATTTCAGCACGGGAAAGCCGATGCTCTCCAGCCCCTTGGTCAGGCGGTCTCGGCTGCGCGCGAGGTCGTTGCGCATGTCGTAAAAATATTGGTCGGGCTTGCCGAGGCCGTAGGCGACTGCGGCCTGCAGGTTCGGCGCGGTGGTGAAGGTCAGAAACTGGTGCACCTTGGCCGCCACCCGCAGCAGCGGCGGCGCGGCGCAGACAAAACCGACCTTCCATCCCGTCAGCGAAAAGATCTTGCCGGCGCTGCCGACCTTGATGGTGCGGTCGCGCATGCCTGGAATCGTGATCAGCGGAATATGCTCCCGGCCATCGAAGATGACGTGCTCCCAGACCTCGTCGCAGATCGCGATGGTGTCGAACTTCTGGCAGAACCGCGCCAGCAATTCGAGGTCCTCGCGGGGATAGACGACGGCAGCCGGATTGAGCGGGTTGTTGAACAGCACCGCCTTGGTCTTCGGATTGAAGACGCTTGCCAGCATCTCCTCGGTCAGCCGCCAGCCCGGCGGCTCGAGCCGGAGCAGGCGCGGAATGCCGCCGGCTTGGCGGATGATCGGCAGATAGCTGTCATAGACGGGCTGGAACACCACGACCTCGTCGCCGGGTTCGACGACGGCGAGAATGGAAGCGGTCAGCGCCTCGGTGCCGCCCGAGGTCACCATTACCTCAGTCATCGGATCAAGCGAGAGCTTGTGCCAGCGCCCGTAATGGGCGGCGATCGCCTGCCGCAGCTCCGGAATGCCCATCATCGACGGGTACTGGTTGTAGCCGTTCACCGTGGCGTCGGCCGCAGCGCGGCGGATATCCTCCGGTCCGGGATCGTCGGGAAAGCCCTGTCCGAGATTGATGGCGTTGTTGTCGCGCGCCGCCTGCGACATCGCCTCGAACACGGTGACGGGAAGGTCGGCGAAGACCTTGTTCATGGACGTCATGGCGCGTCAGCCGCCGGTCCTGGTCTGCAATCCCGCAGCCTTCCACGCCAGAATGCCGCCCGCCAGATGCTTGTCATAGGGCAGCCCTGCCGCCTGCGCCGCGAGCGAGGCCGTCACCGAGCGCTTGCCGGAGCGGCAGGCAAACACCACCTGCCTGCCCTTGGGATCGGGAATGGCCGCCGGGTCGAACGATTGCAGCGGCACTACGACGCCATCCGGATAGGCTTCCACCGCAACCTCGTTGGGTTCACGGACGTCGACCAGGAGATAGCGTCCTTCCGCCATTCCCTTCGCCACGTCTTCCGGCGTCAAATCGTGCACCTGATGGTCCGCCACGCAATCCTCCTGACAAGCCGCCGCGAGGGCTCCGATTGGCCCCCGCCAAGCGGGCGCCAAAGTCGCCCCTCGCGAGACGAAAATCAAGCGCTGCGAACGGTTTAAACGACCGCCCAATGTGCGGTTCGGCCCACCACGATTATTCTCCGCGCGCCCCTGCTCTCAGGTCAGAAGTTCTTTCTCTATGGGCCAGGCGCCTTCCGGCGTTTGCGGGGCCGGCCGGTAGCCGCGCCGGAGGTAGAAACCACGGGCGTTTGGGCTTGCCTCCGCGAACGCCTTCTGGAACAGCCGTTCGCGGATCAGCCCTTCAAGCATAACTGCGCTACAGTCTGGGAGCTGGCCTGACCGTCATTCACCTCAGGAGCCCGCATGGCTACGGCAATCTCGGTACTCGGCGGCGTGGGCCTCTTCCTGCTTGGTATGACCGTGATGACGGAAGGCCTGAAGAGAGTGGCCGGCTCCGCCCTGCGCGCGATGCTCGGCAAGGCAGCGGCGACGCCGCTGCATGGCTCATTTTGGGGCGCGATCGTCACGCTTCTGGTGCAGTCTTCCAGTGCAACCACCATGACGACGATCGGTCTCGTTAGCGCGGGCTTGCTAACGTTCCCGCAAGGGTTGGGCCTTGTCTTCGGCGCGAATGTCGGCACTACGGGGACCGGCTGGCTGGTCGCGCTCATCGGCGTCCGCGTCTCGCTCACGGCAGCAGCGCTGCCGATGATCTTCATCGGCGCGTTGACCAAGCTTCTGGCGCGCGGGCGAATGTCTGGGGCGGGCGCCGCTCTCGCCGGGTTCGGGCTTGTGCTCTTTGGGCTGACGACCCTGCAGCAGGGTATGGGCGGGCTGGCCGAACGATTGCACCCGGCGGATCTGCCCGCGGTTCTCGGAGGTCCGGAAGCGCGCTGGTGGTCGGGCCTGTTCGGCGTGCTGGCGCTCGTCGCGATCGGACTGGTGATGACCGCGCTGATGCAGTCGTCAACGGCCGCCGTCGCAGTGACCTTGTCCGGCCACTATGCCGGCGCGATCGGGCTGGACCAGGCCTGCGCGCTGATCATCGGCCAGAACATCGGAACGGCGACGAGTTCGGCCCTGGCCGCGATTGGCGCGAGCACCACCGCCAAGCGGCTGGCCATCGCTTATGTCCTTTTCAAGCTGGTCGCGGCCGTGATCGCGCTTGTGCTTTTTCCCGTCGTCATCCCTCTGCTTCTGCGCGCCGCGAGTACTGTCGACGGTGTCACGCTGCTGGCCGCCTACCACACGGCGTACAATGTTGTCGGCGTGGTGGTCCTGCTACCGCTGGTCAACCGGTTCACGCAACTGATCGAGCGTATCCTGCCCGAGCGTGGCTCGCCGCTGACGCGATGCCTCGAACCCCTGGCGCTCGCTAGTCCGATCGTGGCCGTGGAAGCGGTGCGGCGAACGATCGCGCGCGTGCTCATAACCGTGTGCGGTTCGGTCGAGGCGGCATTGACAGGCCGCGCCAAGCAGATTCGTCTCGGGAAGGACGCCGTATCGGTGCAGGAGGCGGCCGACGCCCTGCGCCAAGCGCAATTATTCCTGTCGGATATGACCGGCCCCCCTGACACCGACGAGGAGCAACGGCGTCTCACCAGCACACTACACGCACTCGACCGCGCGTCTCGGCTGACGGAGGTCGCGAATGGAGGAATCAATTTCGCTTCGGTGGGGGACGGACCGGAGGACATCCGGGCCGGAGAATTATGCGCAGAAGCGATGCGCAGCGCAGCCGCGATTGCGCGCGGCGTGGCAGCGCCGCCTCGCGTTGCTGGCTCTCCGCAAATTGTGCCGGCTTCACGTGGCGACGACGCCATGTCCGGTCCGCGTGCGATCCCGCCCGACGAGGCGATCGCCGAACTCGAACGCTGTACGAAGCAACTCGACGAAGCGCTGCGCACCCACCGCAGCGCGACGCTCGGCGCGGTCGCCAATGGAACGCTCACCGCCGATGCCGCGCTCCTTCGCGTCGAAACGGTGCGAAACCTCGAAGCGCTATCGCAGCACGCTTGGCGCTCTGCAGCTCATCTTGTCGGTCGCGGCTAGCCAAGGAAGCAGGACTGGGCTGGGGACAGGTCCCATCGAAACGCAAACGACCAGCGCACGGCAAAAGCCGTAGGCCCACTCGAATGTCTCTAGCCATAGGTGAGCTATTTCACATCGAGATCAAAAGCGAAGGACTAAGATTCCCAGCCTCAGCTGGCGTGAAGAAAGCTGAATACATTCGAATCTGGGACAACTTCGTTGTCCGATCTGTAGTCGCTCAAACATAGTTGAGCGCATTGTTGTTGAACCGTCGCGAAGTTCCCGTGACCCACGATAAGGGGCTTTGAGGACCGCAGGAGGTTCTGATGACGAGGCATCGAACGATTACTGGGTTCGTGGCTGTCGCTCTGCTCGCTGTAGCCGCATCAGCTGCCACCATGAGATCGCACTCGCCCTCGACCGAGGGCATTGGCGTCTCCGACGCGACTATGTTGAAAGGCCCCACGGTCGAGGCGAACGAAGTCCCGGCTGCGAGTTTTGACGAGCGCTGGTCCGCTATGTCCTCTTCGACGACGGACAAGCCTGAGCGATAAGCTCGACGTTCGCTAAGTGCCGCCGCAACCGGCCCACTTGGTGGAAATTGCAATGGACTCTGAGCAGTTGGGCGACGCATTCGCGTGACGAAGCGCAGATGCGGCTGCGCGCACGAGGAGATGAATACGGAGGCACGACACACCACACCACATTGGCAGTCATTTGAAAATTTATTTTCGAAGGAGGCAACGATGAACGTACTGAAAGCTGCAATCGTCGGCCTTGGACTAATTTCAGCCAATACAGCGGTCCACGCGGACGTCATCGCCGACTGGAACAACACCGCAATGGCCGTGATGAAGGCGGTTAATGTGGCCGGCAATCCGTGGACGCGCAGCATGGCGCTGGTGAACGTGTCCATGTCTGACGCGGTCAACTCTGTGCAGAACCGATATTCACGTTACATACCCGAGCTTCCACTAGACCCGAACGCGTCGGCCGAAGCCGCGGCAGCGGCGGCTGCCCGCGAGATTCTCATGCGCCAATATCCCGGCCAGAAAGACCGGATTGAAACGGCCTTCGCGGAGACGATGAAAACCATTCCGGACAACCCAGCGCGGGCCGCGGGGATTGCTTTAGGCGAACAAGTCGCAGCTGCTATTTTCACAGAACGGCAGAGCGACGCGACAAACATGCCCGACACATACCGCCCGCTCACCACGCCCGGCGTGTGGGTGCCGACCACACCGCCGCTCTTCCCTCAATATGCGACGGCCAAGCCGTGGGGTATGGAGAGCGCTAGTCAGTTTCGCCCGGGTCCGCCCCCTGCCCTCAACAGCGCTCTTTACGCGCGCGATTACAACGAAACGAAGGAAATGGGCGGCGTGAAAAGCACGAAGCGGACCGACGCGCAGTCCGACGCCGTGCGCTTCTGGACACAGGCCAACCTTGGGCCCGCATGGTTCCAGGCGGCCAGGCAGGCTTCCGCTCGTCGTGATCTCCCTGTGGCAGAAAGTGCGCGAGTGTTCGCACTGATGTCCATGGCTCTCGCCAATTGCTTCATCGTCGATTGGGACGCCAAATTCCAATACAATTTTTGGCGGCCGATCACCGCCATCCGCAACGGCGACCAAGACGGCAACGATGCGACGGAACGCGAGGCAGGCTGGCAGCCTTTGAACACCACGCCGATGCACCCCGAATACCCGTCTCAGGCGGGGATCAACGCGGGCGCGGCGCGAGGCGTTCTGGAAGCCGTGTTCGGCAATGGGACGGAAAGCTTCACCGCGACCGATACTTCCGACGCGCGCCTATCGCGCCAATTCACCAGCTTTGCGCAGATGGCCGAGGAGCACAAAGAGGTGCGCGTCTGGGGCGGCATACATTTCCGCAATTCGCTGGAGGTCGGAGAGGCGATGGGTCGCAGGATCGCTGACCATCTCGTGGCAAATTACATGAAGCCGACGCGGTAAGTCCATGTTCGGCGCCATCTCAAGGCGCTCGGTAACAGGCGGCGCGCTGCTGCTCGCCGCCTTCCTCGCCGCGGACGCCGCCGGCATAGATGACGATCTGCCCGACCTCAAGGACCAGATCACGCGGATGGCCTCCGACGTCGCGCTCGAATTGCAGGAAGTTTGTCCGCCTGCTTCACCGTCGGATCAGGCGGCCTTCGATCGATGCCGACGCAGCTTGTTCGGCGATTCCGCGCTGCGACGCAACCTCGCACCGAGGCTGCTGTGGGGCCGCCGAAATCAGGATGCCACGGCAGCGCTCGATGACACCAATCTCACGCAGTTTGCGCCCGATGTGATCACCGGCCTCTATCTTTCGCTGTTCATGTACAGCGGCGAGTACAGCGTCGAGTACGTCGAGCGCGAGCGATTGTACCTGATCCGTCTGCGTGCGGGATTCCGCAACCTGTTGCCGCCCGGGCAATTTCCGTATCCGTTCTGGCACGAAGAGACGAAGTGGAGTGTTTATCAGGCCGCGAACTCGGTTCTGTTCTGGGTCAATCCAAAGACCGCGAAAATCATCATCGGGCAATTTACCGAGCGGGGCGGCAATAGCCCGGTTGTCGACACGCAACCGATATGGCCCAAGTTCGATGGCAAATGGATGTGGATGGACAAGGACGGACGCATCCAGCCGCGCGTGACGCTCTTCGATGGCTTGTTCCGCCAGGATAATCCTTATCTGCCCGAGCTTGACTCCACCTACAGGACGCTGGCGCTGCGGATGCGCGACGCGCAATGCGACAAGTGTCACGTTCCGAACAATCCGATGCCGATGCGCCGGCTGCTGCTGTTGCACACGCCAGCCCACGCGGCAGGCGAGATCGCCCGGTTATTGAAGACGGTGCTTGCAGACAAGATGCCGCTCGACGATGCAGGCAACGAAGAGCCGCTCGAGCCTGCGCTCAAACGCGCGCTGCTCGAAAGCGGCGCAGCTTTCGAAGTAACGGTGAAGGCTGCAAAAGATTGGGAAGCGGCACACCGGGAATGAATGGCACTCGGCTGATCCGGTTGCTGAGCCACCTGCTCCGGGTGATCTTGTTGCGAGACAGGTTATCGTCACACGACGCCTTGATTTCTACACTTTTTGAGCAACAAATTGCGACACACAACTCTTGGAGGACACGCGATGATGGGGCGTGGGCTCGCGTTGTTACTGGTAGGGCTGCTCGGCGGCTGTGTGCAAACGACGCTTGCGCCGTCATCGACAGCCAGTTTGTCCCCAAGGGACCGGCAGTTGCTCGCCCATCCGCCCTACGCGCAGGTGAGCATTCCGGAGACCTATCGCCGGCATATTGTCGACTACACGCGCAAAGAACTGCCAGGCACGATCCTGGTCGATACCAACGCGCGTTATCTCTATTACGTCCTGCCGGGGAGCAAGGCGATCCGCTACGGCGTGACGGTGGGAGAAGAAGCGCTCGCTTGGTCCGGCGTCGCAACGGTTGGCCGCGTGGCTGAATGGCCGGATTGGATTCCGACGCCGGAGATCCAGGCTCGGCTCGGCCCCTACCCGAAGCGCGTTCCCGGAGGTCCAGCCAATCCGCTAGGCGCGCGGGCGATCTATCTTTACGAGGGCAACAAGGACACCCTCTACCGCATCCATGGCACCAACCAGCCGGAGTATATCGGTCAGGCCATCTCATCCGGCTGCATCCGCATGCTCAACGAAGACGTGATCGATCTCGTGAACCGGGTGAAGCTGGGCGCGATCGTCGTCGTCCTCCCGCCGGGTCGGAGTGCGTAGCGCGTGACGCAAAGCTAGGGCTTCGCGAGGCTCGTGGCCGCCTGCTCCGTCCTCACATTAACCGCGCAACAGCACGGCCTCCCGAAGGGTTCGGCTTGAACCTAGGATGGAGAGCAGCCCCAGCGCCATCAGCAGCACGCCAAGCCAGGTTGCCGTCCAGCCCAGACCGTCATCGGCTGCTTCGGCGATGGGAAAAGCAACCGACCCGACCGTAACAGGCACGGAGGCGTCGACCGCGTTTCTAGCCGCCGGCGCGGCCGCCAGAAGCGTCTCCACGTCGACCTGGCGCGGTGCGCCATGGTCAGGCGTGAGCCGGTCCGTCGCGAGTTTCTCGATGGGTGCCCGCGGCACGAAGGCCGCAGCCCCCGTAGTTACGACGGAAGCGGCATCAGCCACCTTGAGCTCGGGCGCGGGCGGCATCGGCTGAGACGATTCCGCCGGTGCGGAGCGCAGCAGCTCCGCACGCGCGTCCGCGACCGCCTTGCGCTTGCGCTGCGCGCTCTCGTTCTCCGCGGGAGCGGCGACACGAGGCTTCGTGGGCCGATGACGAACCTGCTTCTTCACCGCGGTCCCCTCGGCAGCCTGGAACCAGCATCTGCGGCCGCCATCGAAGCGGTAGACCCAGTGCTGACCTTCCGCCGTCGACTTGCCGGGCCGCGGCAAGCACTCCTCTTCCGCGGCAGCGGGCGCGGTGGCCTGCTGGGGAGCGGCATTGAAATTGAAGAAGTCGGTAAAAGCATTCGAACACGCAGGCGATGGCGTGAGACCTGCGAAAAGGACAAGAGCGGCGAAGCAAAATCGCGAATGACCGGACATGGAGACCCCCCGGTGCTGTGCCCCCGCGCGCACGACCTTTCGCCCCGACCTAGGTCACAATGCGGCTCAAATCCGGCAACGGGGTGGATTCATTTTGGCCTGCAAAACGAATCCAGGCGTGGGTGCGGGTCCTGCAAGCCGCGCGAAATACAACCAAGGTGACTTCTGACCTTCGACATTCGATAGGTGATTGAAACCCAGCGAGTCAGGTTGCGGCCCGCCTCGATGTGACGGGAATCGCCCCCATGCAGTGCTGCAATTCGTTCGGCACATTATATTCGCGCATGACAGCCCGACTGTCGCGCAAGCCACACGCCTCTCGCTGCACCACGAACATCCACAGCGCGTGGCCAGCCTCCGTGACCAGGGTGCGCCGTGCCTGCCGCGCTGACTCCGGAACGCCCGAGCGCGGATGGGCGGCATCGAACTCCCGCAATCTGGCGAGGGCCGCCTCCAGCGCTCGCCCCAGTCGTCCAAGCGCAACGGCCTGCTCCTGCGCGATCTCATAGTTGAGAACGTCGACGGGAGGGCGATCAAGGCGAAAGCCGTGGGACATGGGCAACATATAGCGCCACATGGGTCGCATGCGCAACGATGCGCCTTACTGCAGCATCTTCGCGCTTTATCGTCGGATGGTTGTCGACAGGCGTTCAGGTCTGCTGTTGGAGCAGACGATCGGCCTCCCTGCAAACGCTGCTTCAGGTGAAAGGTTCTCTTGCCGAAGAGGAGGCTCTGAGCCACCCAGCAAAACGAAAAACCCCGGCGTGAAGCCGGGGCTCGAAAAGCCACGGCGTACATCCGGCCATGACGATCGGTTTTTATTTAGCACGCAGTTCTTGAAGAAAGTGTGACGCTGCTGCTCGCGCCACCGGGCAGCTTTACTGACCGAAATTCTCGCCATCTGAACGCAACTGCGACGTCGGGCGCTGCTTCATCAGCGCATCCATTCCATTCCGGTGCAGCCAGAGCAGCCCCGTGGCAAGCTGCCGCAGATCATTGCGGGCCGCGCCAACAGGCAACCTTCTTGCACGGCGCAGCGCGTCGGCAGCTTGCTTTTCCAATGCTGACAGCTCGCGTTCCACCTGCTGCTCCCGATCAGGTCCCGCTTTGCCAGAGCTCTTTATCGCATTTCACACGCAAGCTTTGTGAAAGGGATCACTAGCGGCTCAGGCCCGCACTGCATCGGCGCTGGAGCACCGCGCCGCAACGGATGTCATTCTTCTTCCTGCAACCTGCAATCTCAAGCGGCTGGATTGGACTGGAGCTGCTGGGCTGCAATGCTCTCGTCTCGTTCCAGCGGTAGGGTAAATTGAAAGACGGCGCCTCGAGGTTCATTCGCGCTCGCCCACAGCCGTCCTCCGTGAGCTTCGACCATCGACCGGCAGATCGCGAGGCCCATGCCCATGCCCTTGGCCTTCGTCGTGTAGAAGGCCTGGAATACACGCTCGACATCCGCCGGGTCCAGGCCAGGACCGGAATCGCGAACCGTGACGAGAATGCCGGTGGCACCCGTCTCGGTGCTGATCGATAGCACGCGTGTTCCGTCGTCGAGGTCGACCATGGCTTCGATAGCATTGAGGATCAGGTTCAAGATCACCTGCTGCAGCTGAGTGCGATCACCCTGCACCACAGGCAAACCCTTCGCGAGCCGAGTCTGCAGCGAGATGCGGTGCTTGAGCGCTTCGCTTCGGGTCAGCACGATCATTTCGAGGATGGCTTCGTTGAGGTCGAACCAATCCTTCCGCGACGGGACCTTGTGGATGAGCGCGCGGATGCCGCCGATGACATTGCCGGCGCGCTTACCGTCCTCAACGATACGGTCGAGGGAGTGACGGACCTCTTCGAGATCGGGCGGTTGAGCGCGCAGCCAGCGCAGGGCAGCCTGGGCATTGGTCACCGTCGCGGCGATCGGCTGATTGACCTCATGGGCGATCGAGGCTGATAGCTGCCCCATCGCGGTGACGCGATTGGCGTGCGCGAGCTCCGCCTGCATCGCACGCAAGGCTTCCTCAGCGCGCCTACGTTCGGTGATGTGCCGACCGACGCCGCGGTAGCCGACGAAGCGCCCTGCATCATCAAACATAGGCAGCCCGGAGACCGAGACGTAGCGCTTGCTGCCGTCGGGGGCCAGCCGCGCAAGCTCGAAATCGCGAAACGGCAGGTGGGCATCCAGCGTCTCCCGATGCTTGCGCCAGGCCTCTTCATCGGGCTCCAGATAAGGCACTTCCCAACGTGTCTTGCCGATCTCGGAGCCCGGCGCCGGCGCATCGGCAAGCTCTTCCGCGAACTCCTGGTGCGTGAAGCGATGCTGCGCATCGGTCTCCCAATAAACGTCGAAGGAGAACTGCACGAGGGTGCGAAAGCGCTCCTCGCTCTGCCGCAGCGCCTCTTCCGCCCGCTTGCGCTCGGTCAGATCGAGCACAAAGCTGACACCTTGATTCGAGTTTTGTTCGAACATCACCCCACCGAGCAGCACCGGCACGCGGCTGCCGTCTTTCCGGAAGTACTCTTTCTCGGATGGTTGGACGGTCCCCGTCCGTCTCAGCTCTTCCGCGGCGCGTGCGTCGCGGTCGCGCCATTCCGCCGGCGTCAGGTCCGTCCAGTTCAGCCGACCCGAGGCAAGATTTTCGCGGTCGTAGCCCAACATACGGAGAAACGCGTCATTGGCCTCGAGAATGCGACCTTCGAGATCCCAAATGACGATGCCGACGATGTTCGCGTCGACCAGGCGCCGGATCTTCTTGTCACGCGCCAGGACATCGCCGTGGAGCGCGATGTTCTCCGCAATGGCTTTGCGCCGCCGGATCGCCTCGAGCCGTGCCAGCGCCAGCGCCACCCCAGCCAGGACCGCGACAATGATGACAGCGATCGTGATCAGCCAGGCTTTGCGTCGTTCGAGCGCCTCGGAGCGCTTGTCCAGATCCACACGTAGAAAGCGCTCATGATCCACCATCTGGTCGATCTGGGATCTTATCTCGTCCAGGCTGCGGATCATGGCCATAGCGGCCGGCCCCGAGTAGGTACGGACCGTTTTGACGATTTCGTCGATCTCGCGCAGCTTTGCTGCAACGGTCGCCGCCAGGTGTCCGGCACGATGGCTCTGCAATGGGTCGCCCGCTACCAGGTCCTTGAGCGCCTGGGCGTCCCGGCGAACGCTGTCGTCGGAGACACCATAGGCCTTGAGATAGTGCGGATCGAGGGTCAGCAGATATCCGCGCCTCTGCGCCTCCACGTCAGCGATGACTGTTTTGAGCCGTTCCAACGTCTCGAGCACCTGGCCGTTGCGCTCGTACGCAACATTCGCCTCTCGTCGCTCCTGCAAGTATCGCAAGCCGAAAAATCCGGTCGCGACAACCACAGTTAGAAGCGCCGCAACGACCAGCACCAGCGGACGAGCAAACCACCGAAAGAACTGGCGCAGGGATACTGACATTGGCCTTAGTCTTCGATGCTAGCGTGAGCGGCTGTTTTCTGATGCCGACGCAGGGCATTGCTAGTATAATCGAAATACAGCCACGGTCCGCACAGGTGAGACGGGAACTGGCAGATCCAACCGCGCAGATTTACACCGGCTTAAAAGGCCGTCAGTGCCCTCGCAAGGGGCCAGAACGTCACGGGTGGGAGCTTCTGCGCATGTCGTGCCGATCCCGGCAGGAGCAACCAGATGGCTCCAGGAAAAAAGTCGCCGAGCAGCCGACGTAACTTCGTCAAGGGATTGGGCGCGACGGGCGTAACGTTGCCTGCCCTCGCCATGTTGCCGCGGTGGGGTCTCGCACGGGATGTCGCGACGCCCTATGCCAACGCTGCAATCGATTGGAGGCAATCTGCGGGGCAGACGATCACGCTTGCGGGGGCGATCCATCCCTGGACGAACGCGATCACTCCACTTTTGCCTGATTTCACTGAGCTCACCGGTATCAGCGTCGTTCCCGACTTCCGATTGGAGACCACGTATCTGGGCGCACTGCCGATCCAGCTCAACCGCGGCGACAGCACGCCCGACGTCTTCATGTTCACGACCTATGGCCAGGGCATCTCGGCGGGATGGCTGGAGCCGCTGAACGCCTATTACTCCGACAGGTCGCTGACCGATCTCGGCTGGTACGACGAGAGCGACCTTCTCAAGACCGCCCGTGCCTTTCCAGTGTGGCGCAGCGGCGAACGCTACGCCATGCCGATCACATCCGAAGCGGTGACGTTGTTCGTCAACAGCGAAGCGCTGAAAGCCAAGCAGCTTCAGGTTCCCAAGACTTTCGAAGAGCTGCTGGTCACCGCGAACGCAGTCAAAACCGACGAGATGTCCGGGATAGCCATGCGGGCCCAGGCTGGCGGCAATTCGTCCGTGCCGGCGATGAGCTTTGTGTTCTCCCATGGCGGGGACATGGTCAAGGACAACAAGGCCGCCTTCGCCAGCCCCGAGGCAATCGCAGCGATCGAGATCTACGGTCGGTTGCTCAGTCAAGCAGGGCCGGCCGGTGTGAGCGGCTATGAATGGTACCACGTGCTGGACGACTTCCTGCAGGGCCGAACGGCGATGGCGATCGATAGCAGCAATTTCGCTACCGACATCTCCAATCCGGCAAGAAGCCAGGTTGCCAACCAGGCCGTGTTTGCTGCCTTCCCACACGCCGCCGGACGGCCGCCCGTCCCCTTCATGTCGCATTGGCAGGCGTGCATCAATTCCAGGTCACGACACAAGCGGGCGGCTTTTTTGTTTTTGCTGTGGGCGACAAGCAAGCCGACCTCGCTGAAGGCAGCCGCAGCGGGGCTGGCGACGACACGCGTGTCGGCCTGGTCGAGCGAGGGGTTCAAGAAGGCGTTCGGCGCTCAGGCCGCGGAGGCGGCGCTGATCAACTTGCAGAACGCCGATGTCGATCGCGCCAAGGCGATCCTCTTCCATCCGCAATCAAGACCGATCCTGGACGCGTTCATGATCGGCGTGAATGAAGTGGTCACCGGTGCGAAACCGGCGAAGATTGCCATGGTCAACGCGGCCGAGAAGGCCAATGCGGCGATCCGCTGATAGCAGAGCCTGTTACGGAGGACGGCCGCCGATCTGCCGAGCGCGGTGGCCGTGATAAGGTTGACGATGCCGACGGCGCTCCACAAAAAAACAACAATCCGGTCAACTAATGGGCGCGCATCGAGGAATGTGTCATGGTGCACCGCACCGACATCGCCGGGCGCAGTATGGGGCAGGCAAGTGCTGGTAATGACGGCATATGCCGCTATGCGTTGAATGACGCCCTTCTCGAAAACAACTTCTCACGCAAGCGACTGGAAATGCTGCCGCCTCTCAACGGCAGCTCCGCCGGTCCATGCCACCTATCCCGAGCTCCTGACCCTATGAGGCTTTGACACCAGAGAAACCTTGCAAGGGTCGCGACGAAAATTCGGCCCAACAAACACACCAAGGGGAGGATACAGATGACTTTGCGTGAACGATATCTCGTCGGCTGCGCCGCGCTGGCGGTGGCTTCTCTGGTCACTGTCTCGCCGACGCGCGCTCAGGCGCCGACGCAGCCACCAGAAGCTGCCCTAAATGCCGAGGCGGCCCAGAACAACTGGCCGACCTATCACGGCACCTACAAGTCCTACCATTACAGCGGCCTTGATCAGATCAATACCGGCAACGTCAAGAATCTCGAAGTCGCGTGGATGCATTTCCCCGAGCGCGCCACCCGCGGCGTTCAATCGACGCCGCTCGCGATCGACGGCGTGCTGTACTATTCGGGCTCCTACAGTCGTGTTTACGCGCTGGACGGCGCGACCGGCAAGACAATCTGGGCCTATGCGCCGGAGCTCGACGAGGACCTGGTCTCCAAGCAGACGCACTCGCCGTACAACCGCGGCATCGCCATCGGACACGGCAATCTCTATGTCGGCACGGTCGATGGGCGCCTGATCGCGCTCAGTCTGAAGGACGGCAAGCCGGTGTGGGATACGAAGCTGCTGGATTCCAAGAAGGTGACAGTCGGCTTCACCGGCGCGCCGCTGGTCGTGAAGGACATGGTGATCATTGGCGCCCAGGGCGGCGAATGGCCCGGTCGCGGGCCGATCTTTGCGGTGGACGGCAAGAGCGGACAGAAGAAATGGGAGTTCTTCACGGTCGCCGGTACCGAAGAGGCCAAGGCGACCTGGGGTGGCGACTCCTGGCGGACCGGCGGCGGCGGAGGCTGGATGCCCGGAACCTATGACCCGGAAACCAACACGGTGTGGTGGGGCACCGCCAACCCCGCGCCGCTCTACGACTGGGCGGGAGCGGACTGGAAGAAGAGCGGACCGCGTCCGGGCGACAATCTTTATACGACATCAGTCATCGCGCTCGATCCCGATACCGGCAAGCTCAAATTCTACCATCAGGAGCTGCCGCACGATGCCTGGGACTTCGACTCTTCCGTGGGCGAGTTCGTCATGCTCGACCGTGGCGGCAAGAAGCTCGTGGTGCACGCCAACAAGAGCGGATACGTCTTCGTCTATGATCGTTCCAACGCCAAGGTCGAGAACGTCTGGCCGCTGGTAAAGAACATCAATTTCGTCAAGAGCATTGACCCGAAGACCGGCGCACTGATCGGTCGTCGCGACCTCTCGGAAGGCAAGGTGGACCCGCCGTTGTGCCCGGCCATCGCCGGCGGCATCAGCTGGAATTCCGGCGCCTACAGCCCCAAGAACGGGCTCTTCTACCGGATCGGGCAGGAGTGGTGCATGGAGCTGACCGTCGAGAAGACCACGCCGGTACTGGAACCGATGGCCCAGCTCAACCTGGGCGCCACGTTCAAGTTTGTGCCGCCCCCGGACGGACCGGCCCGTGGTCATCTGAGCGCCCGCGATCCGGTCACCGGCGAGAAGAAGTGGGAGGTCAACTACAAGTACCCGCCGCTCGCCAGCGTTCTCGCCACTGCGGGCAATCTGGTATTCGTGCCGGATGCCGAAGGCGTCGTGCACGCTTACAACGCGGACACTGGCGAAGAGCTCTGGTCGCGTAACAACGGCATCGGGCATAATGGCGGCATCATCAGCTACATGGCCGGTGGCAAGCAGTACATCGCCGTACCGGCAGGCTGGGGCAGCTTGGTGGGCGACGAATTTGTCGCGCTTTTTGGCGAGCCCTTCAAGAGCATGTCCAAGAATACCGGAGCGCTGATAGTCTTCGCACTCAGGCAATGACGATGGCATGGGCGGCAGGACTGATCTCTCCCTGCCGCCCTTGTCGGCTAATACGGATGCTGGAATGCGAGTATCGCTTTTAACTGCTGCCTCCCTGGCCATTATCTGGCCATGGCTGTCGACCGCTACGTTTTCCCAACAGTCCAACTCAGCGGGCTCTGCGAGTCCGCAGGCGCAAGCCGAAGCCTCGCCAAACGACGTCGATGGCCGGAAAATGTTCACAAGCAACTGCGGCTTCTGTCACCAGGATGGCGGGCGCCATGCCGGTCGGGGTCCGAAGCTATCGAAGTCCGAGCGCAGCGACGAATTCATCATCGAGCGTATCAAGAAGGGCAAAACGGGCGCCATGCCCGCCTATGGTGAAGTGTTCAATGACGCCCAGATTGGCGCGCTTCTGGCCTACATACGAGGGCTGGATGACTAGGGCGTCTGCGGCAGACAAACCGCGTTATCGCCTC
The DNA here is from genome assembly GCF_020329435.1 of Bradyrhizobium hereditatis. Taxonomy (GTDB): domain Bacteria; phylum Pseudomonadota; class Alphaproteobacteria; order Rhizobiales; family Xanthobacteraceae; genus Bradyrhizobium; species Bradyrhizobium hereditatis. Next base: position 27,082 of record NZ_JAGKJK010000003.1, read on the forward strand.
GCGCGCTACGCGGCAAGCCTCGCGCTGCTGATGCTCTGGAACGCGCCGCCAGCGGACGCCCGCTCGCTGGAAGCCGTCATCGAGCGCGGCGCCCTGACGCTCTGCGCCAGCCCCAATGCGCTGCCGTTTGCCAGCAAGTTCGGGCCGGTCCCAGGATTTCAGATCGAACTCGGCGAGAAGATTGCCGAGCAACTCGGCGTCAAGCTGACGCGGGAATGGGTGGTCAGCGCGATCCAGTATCGCCGCGCCGATTGCGATCTCGTGCTGGACGTCATCGCCCGCAAGGATACGGCGCCTGCGGGCGGTGTGCGGGTTACGCGCCCCTACCATCGCAGCGGCGTCGTACTCGCGGTGCGCAGCGACTCGAAGGCATCGTCGCTGGCAAACCTCGACCCCTATCAGCGGGTCGGGGTGCAGGTCGGCTCGCTGGTCTCCATGACCCTCAGTAAGGGCGGCGCCACCACCTCCCCGTTCGTATACGAGGACGACATTGTTGCAGCGCTGGCCAATCGCGAGATCGAGGCGGCCGCCGTCACACCAATGACGGTCGGCTGGTTCAACCTGCAGCATGCCGACAAACCTTTGCGCATCATTCCGGCGTTCGACAACGATCAGGACTTGAGCTGGAATATTGCGGCAGGGCTGCTGCGCCCCGACGACAAGCTGCGACAGCGCGTGGATGCGGCGATCGAGGCCCTGCTGGCCGATGGCACCATCGCGCGGATCTATGCGCGCTACGGCATCGAGCTGCGACCTCCACAGTGAGGTGCGGGTATCGCGCCATCATCGGGGCATGTTTCTGCGCGCGTTGATTTCGGCAGCCAGCGTCCCGATCATGGCGCCTCGGCAATCGCGTAACGGCTGGAGCACGCGGTGACGCCGACATCTGAGGGAGAGGCCGATGCGCTTTGATCTTCTCCAGAGAAAGCGCACCCATTTTGTGCTCTGGCGCCCGGGTAGCGTGAACCCGCCCCCTGCCCTCGTCATCGGCAGCTTCATCGAAGGAAACCCACCGGGCTTTCAACTGCTGAACAAATTCGATCTGGCTGCTTCACCTGTTGCGGCCGATCTATGGGAAATAGCGGCCACAGCCTGTGGGCTGGCGAACAACCGCGTCTATCATTACTGGTTCGAAGTCACCAACGCGAACCCGAAGACGCCATCGTCCGCGCGCATCCAGTGCACGGACCCGACTGCCTGGACTGTGGATTGGCGGCTGCGCGCACCGGCGCTGCCGCTCCCGTTCACCGACGACGACCGCGGGCCTGCGGCGGTCGTGAAGTGGCGGGATAACGAGCTGGTGCCCTGCGATCCCGCCGGCGACGAACCGGATTGGCAGGACGACGTTCGGCTCGACGGGCTCCCCGGCAACAACCGTCTCGTGATCTACGAGTTGCCAACGCGGTGGAGCCGGATTGAAACGACGGGCACCGTTAGCATCGCCGGCGGGACTTTCCGTGACGCCCTTGCGCTCATCGAGCGGGCCGCGGAGCCGATCAATTTTGCAGGCGTAGCTGCGCTGGCGGCCGGCCAGGCTCATCTCGAGGACCTCGGCGTCAACGCCCTCGAGCTCCTGCCGCCGGCCGACAGCTTCGTCAACCGCGAGTGGGGCTACGCGACGAGCAACTATTTCGCCGCCGATTTCGATTTGGGACTTCCGAGGGGCCATGCCTCGCCGACCGCGTCCGCCGATCTTGCGGCGCTCGTGGCCGCGTGCCATCGGCATCGCGTTCGGTTCTTCGCCGATGTCGTGATGGCCTTCGCGACCCGATACGCTTACCGGTATATCAACTTTCTCGATTTTCACGTCCACCGCCGGACGGGTGACCCGGAGGAAGACGCCCGGGATGATTTTGGCGGCGACCTCTTCAAGTACAACTTCCTGACCGACGCCTACGACCCGATCGGCGGAGGAACCGCGCGCCTTGTGCCGGCCCGCCGCCTCATGCTCGCCTGCCTTGCGCGCTGGATGCTCGACTTTCGGATCGATGGCATCCGGATGGACAGCGTGCCCAACATCATGAACTGGGACTTCGTGCAGGAATACAAGGATCTTGCCCGAACCCTATGGCACTCGCGGTGGCTGGCGCAGGGCCTTCCGGCATCGGGCTCCGGCGAACGCTTCCTCGTCGTCGGCGAGGATCTGGCTGTGCCGATTGATCTTCTGCGCCAGAACCGCCTCGATGGCCTGTGGAACGAAGAGTTCAAGCGGATGGTTCGATGCGCAATCCTGGGACAAAACGACGAGAAGGAGCCGAGTTTCGAAGAGACGGTGCGCAAGCTGATCGACTGCCGTCTGCTTGGCTTCTCCGATGGCTCCCAAGCGATCAACTACGTGACCTCGCACGATGTTGAGGGCTTCAGGAATGAGCGTCTGTACGATTTTCTCAACAACAATGGCGTTTGGAGCACGGAGCGGCGAATCAAGCTCGCCTTCGTTTGCCTGATGACGGCGGTCGGCATTCCCATGATTTTCGCCGGCGAAGAATTCGCCGACCAGCATGATCTCGCGGTCGTGCATCCACAAAAGCAGATCGATCCGGTGAACTTCGATCGCCTGCAGGACCCTTGGCGCCGGCGCGTATTCGAATATTGCGCCCGCCTCGTCCGTTTTCGCACGAGCTCCAATGCACTTGCCGTCAACGATACGGAGTTCATCCATGTCGATTTCGAAGAAGGCAAACGCGTGCTCGTCTGGCGGCGGGGCCGGCGGGGCATCGATCACCCCGTGATCGTGATCGCCAATTTTTCGGATTTTGAAACCGCGCTGCCGTTCGCATCTACTTCCGAATACCGTGTGCCGAACTGGCCGGCGACCCCGACGGGCATGCGCTGGCGCGAGATCACGCAGGATCGCTACGTTCCGCCCGAATGGGTCGGCCGGGAGCCGATCTTTCCGTGGGAGGCCAAGGTCTATGCGCTGACTTGAATGGAACGGCTAGCTGTTCTGTGAGGGGCAAGTGAATGGCGCCGGCGAAGCTTGGCCGCTCCGCCGGCGCGGCCGCCTAACGTTTACGCGGCGCGAACGTAACCATAGCGCAGGTTCGAGGGCTGCTTGGCCGCCAGCGAATACTCGTTCTTGAGCGCCGCGAGGCGATCCTCAGAAAACGTTGGCATCCTCGTATTGTCAGCCGCTCTCAGCTTGATCTTATAGAACCTGGTTGCGTTGCCGCCGAAGATCAGCTGCTTGGTGGCGCTATTGGCGTCGCCGAGCGGCGCAAAGCCGTACTTCTTCTGCATGTCCTCGGGGATTTCGAGCCGGCGCAGCGCCTCGATCTGCCACTGCGGCGAGCCGTACCAGACCGAGTCGGTGCCCCACATCACGTGGTCGACGCCCATGCCCTTGATCAACGTGCCAACCAGCGCGGCACAGAACTTGGGATGCGCCACCGCTGAGTTGGCAAAGGATGTGCCGAGCTCAGCATAGACATTGGTGACGCCGAACTTCTGCGGGATTTCCGCGAGATCCGAGGCCCACTGGATGCGGCCGGTCTGCTCGAACTCCGCCCACGCCTTGTCAGGCAGTTCGAGGAACGCTCGCAGCGCCGAGTGATAGATCACGAAGTTCATCTGCGGCCAATCCTTGGCGGCCTTTCCGATGTCCCATGCGGTTGCGTATTCCCACACGCCGGCGAATGACTTCTCATAATCCGGCGGCAGCAGCCCTTTGTGGATACACAGCGTGTTGATGCCGGCCTTCACCGCTTTTTCGTAGAACGGATACATCACCTGCTCGTCGTCGAGCCGCCATGGGAACTTGGAGGGCGCCAGCGGATCGCCGATGGTGTAGGACTTCCAGGAATCCGGCTTGTAGATCTCGATCGCCTTGTCGACCTCCTCCATCCAGCCTGGCTGCTTTGGCGTGATGACGCTGTGGGCCAACAGGCGGCGCGAACCGGCGAATTCGTTAATGAGCTCGCGTGCCTTGACGATCTGCTCGTTGGAAAGAAGCCACCAGCTCGGATCGTCGAACGGCGCGCCGCTCAATAGCGCCATGTTGGTGTCGCTGTCGTAGTAGATCTCTTTCACATAATTCTGGAACTTGTAACGGGCGAGCGAGGAGACGCCCTCCTCCTTCATCTTCGGATTCCAGTGCTGGCTCGCAAAGTCCGCCAGCCCCAGGAGCTCCTTGTGATCGAAGTCGTCGCGCACGAAATGGGTCTGAACGTCGAAGATGAACTGGCCGGCAAGGTCTTGCGCACGCGCCAGCATCATTTCGGGCTCTCGAGCCTCCGCAGGCGCGACCTGGAAAACATTGCCGTAGACGTCGTTCATGGCGAGGAATGCCGCGGCCATGCCGCAGCTCGTGTGCAGGAACTGCCTGCGGCTCAAGCCGAGGTGCTTGCCGTTCGCGTCAGCGAGCTCGTTGATCCGTGCCTCGACCTTCTTTTGTATGGCGCTCTGCGGGGGCGGCAGATACTCGCCGTTGGAAACGATCTGGGTGGGAATCGGCGTCGCGGCCGATGCCGCTTCTGCACCCGCGACAAGACGTTGCTCTCGCTCACTAAGCCAGGTGCTCATTGTTCTCCTCCCTTTGCTTGGCCATAGACGGTACTGGGCGCATAAGGCTGCGCGTTTGGCCACTCCCGATTAGTGCAGGGGTCGAAACAGGATACCCTCCCGTTTAGTGACGCACGAGGCCATCATGCTCGCCTCACACCTAAGCGAGCTTGTTCTTGCTTTGATACTGAGAGGGTACGGAGACACTTTGAAAAACGACTTGCGGTAGTGGCCCATCTCCGCCGAATTCAATGCTCAAACTTCGTTTGGCGCAAGCAATGTTATCTGGCAGTCATGTTGTCCCAATGCGCCTCAATGCGATGGCAAGTTTGCACGACCGGGGGCAATGCCTCTAGCTGACCGCGATCGTTTCGACCGCGGAGTATTCTCTTGATAACGGGAATGCCGTGGAAACGCCTGTCGATCTTACGAGGCAACCGTTGCAAATGAAGTATCACGTTTGCACACAGCCGGAGGGGAGCCTAGCCCGCACCGACTGCCCGAGCCTAGATCCGATCACGCAGCCCTTTAACGCCTTCCCGTTCGGCGCAATGCTCGCAACAAAAGAAGGTGCCGGACTTTTCCAATCCGTGCCCGACGATGCGGATGCCGCAATGATCGCAAGTCGGCGCGAGCGCATGAATGGCACACTCGAAACTATCGAATGTATGCGCCTTGCCGTCCATTGTGACCTGAAACGTCTTGTCATAGTCATTGCCGCAGGTTTCACATGTAGCCATGATGTCCGCCTTCACTATGACGCGTGGCCGCCCCCTTCACATTGAGTGAATTCAATAACGGTGTCGCCAAAGGTTGGTTCCTCAGCGCAACGTCGGGACCGACGGATCAAGGCGCGCGGCAGGCCTTCGCGGCGGTTTCCAAGCCTTTGCTCGCCAGATCCGAAATCCGGGCGGGTCTCGGTCGCAACGGCAAGCAAGGCGTCTGTTGACCCGGATCGAGGAGCTCATCCTGCGGAGTTCGACAGCATCTTCTGGAGTATTGTCTCGACTGAGTGCGGCGAAATCCCAAGCTCAACAAATCCAGGCATGTCTGGCGATGCCACGGTGTCGATTTGCATCAACTCCACCTGATTGCGGGTCAGCAATGGGATCTGGAGCAATTCGGACGCCCATGCCAGCGCATGCCAAGCGGCAAACGGGATTGGTATCAGTCGAGGCGCAAGCCCGGCTTGGTGCGCCACGGCCCTGAGAAGCTCCTCGTAAGAATACACGCGAGGGCCACCGAGCTCGAAGATCCCAGACAGCTCGGCGCGCTGCATGATCCCGCCAATTGCATCCGCAACGTCATCCACAAAGGCCGGCTGCAATCTGGTCGTGCCGCGACCGAACATCGGATAGACGGGAAGCTGGCGGAGCAGCTTGAGGATGACGGTCAGAAACGCGTCGTCAGGTCCGAACATCACCGCCGGGCGGATGAAGGTTGCCTCGGCGAATGCAGAGCGGACCGCCAGTTCGCCCTCGCCGCGTTTTCGGATGTAGCGTGAATGTGAGGCGGCATCGGCGCCGATCCCTGAAAGGTGAATGAGGCTTTTGACTCCAGCCCTGTGCGACTGAAGCGCGACGCGCCGTGCTGCCTCGACGTGAACGGAATCAAACGTCTCAGGTCCGCGCTCGACGTAAAGGCTGACCGCATTTACAACACCGTAAGCGCCAGCAAGCGCATCCGCGACGGATCGCTCGTCGTGAACGTTGGCCTCTACGGCTTGAAGTTGCGGATCATCAGCACCAGGCAGGGTATACCCCTGATCCGGATGTCTTGACGCAATCCGAACCGGAAATCCGCGTGAGCGCAGATGTTGGACGATGCGGCGGCCCAAAAAGCCGGTTCCGCCGAACACGGTGATGATTTGACCGCTCGTTGCCACCATGGCCCATTCGCCAATTCATGTCGCAACGTTCCCATTATAGCGGGCTTGGACCCGGCTGCGGGAAATAACTGCAAGCCGATCGCACCGGCCGAACTTACGCTCCCCGGCGCTATTTCCTTTGCTGCCACTGAATGAATTTTTCGAGCAGAGCTTGGGATTTTTCGGGCCCCTCTTTGGCCGTTCCAGCGGGAGCGGGTTCAGAAACAGCCCGTTCCTGATCTTCGCTTCCTTGTACCCCTTGGAATCGCTTGAATCCTTGAAGCAGCGCCTGGGAGTCTTCGGACGTCGGCTGGGTCGGCGTAGCCAGTGCAGGCGTCGAAATGGAAACGGCGAGCTCCGAGGGATCGCTCTTTGATTTAGGAAACGCGTTGAACAAAGCGAGCGCCAAGATCACGATGGCGCCGATCGCTGCGGCAATTGCGCCTGCAGTGGCGAGCCGTCCGCGTGGTGGACGGCGTTCGGAAACGAACTGGGACTCCAACGGACGGGTAGATTTGGCGAAGGCTTCCTCGCGCATCTCATCAGAACGAGACAAACGGGGAATGGGAGGCAAATGGTCTGACCTCGTCTGCGGTGGAGGGCTGGATCGTGGGTCCGCCATGCTGCGCCTGGAGCGCGGTGCGTAGTAGAGGGGATCATCCGGACTAGGGGGATTGGGATGGTCGTTCGCGCCGATGAAACTCATTTGCGCTACTCCTCACAATGTCAGCTCATCGCATGGGAATATTTTGGCCCATTCTCAGGGCTTCAGTCCAGACTTCCGAGCCCACGATCGCGCATGAAATGCCGCACGCATTCGCACCCTGCGGCCGGCGGGGGTAAAATTTCGATCCGACGACCCCGGCTTTGGGAGACTGATCCAAACCGGGACGCCTGTGGAGTCAGATGTTCTTCTCCGCCCAAGAAACAATACAGCTGTTGCCGTCTTGCGACAGCGCAGGTGGAACTTCGGGTTGGCGCCTAGATCGTGACCTGTGTTCCCACCTCGACGACGCGCCCTGTCGGGATCTGGAAATAGTCGGTGGCGTCGTTAGCGGAGCGGCTGAGGCGGATGAACAGCAAATCCTGCCAGCGCGGCATGCCAGAATGGGCAGCCGGCTTCAGCGCGCGACGGGAGAGGAAGAACGACGTCGACATGATGTCGAACTGCCAGCCGAGCTTGCGGGCGATCGCCAGCGTCTTCGGCACGTTGGGCGATTCCATGAAGCCAAACCGCAGCGTCACCCGCGAGAAGGTCTCGCTGAGCTGCTCCATCCGCACCCGCTCGGCATCGTCGATCCGCGGCGTCGGCGCGGTCTCGATCGTGAGAATGACGTTCTTCTCATGCAGCACCTTGTAGTGCTTCAGGCTGTGCATCAGCGCCGTCGGCGCGCATTCGGGATCAGAGGTCAAGAACACGGCGGTGCCGGGCACCCGCTGCGGCGGACGCTTCTCCAGCATCGCCACCAGCTCGGCGAGCGGGAATTCCAGCTTGCGCGATTTCTCGAACAGCAGCCGGCTGCCGCGCCGCCACGTATACATCAAGAGCATCACGACGCCGCCGAGCACCAGCGGCACCCAGCCGCCCTCGAACACCTTCAAGAGATTGGCCGCGAGGAAGGTGACGTCGAGGAACAGGAAAGGCGCGATCAGCGCGGCGGCGGCGATCGGCGACCACTTCCAGACCCGCCACACCACGACAAAACCCATCATCGCCGTGACCACCATGGTGCCAGTCACCGAGATGCCGTAGGCCGAGGCCAGCGCACTCGACGAGCGGAATAGCACCACCAGCAGGATCACCGCCAAGAACAGCAGCAAGTTGATCCGCGGGATGTAGATCTGGCCGGAATGGGCTTCCGAGGTATGGCGAATTTCGAACCGCGGCAGTAGCCCTAGCTGGATCGCCTGGCGCGTCAGCGAATAGGCACCGGTGATGACGGCCTGACTCGCGATCACGGTCGCCACCGTCGCGAGCACCACCATCGGGATCAGCGCCCAATCCGGGAACATCAGGAAGAATGGATTCTCGATCGCCTTTGGGTCGGCGATCAACAGCGCGCCCTGCCCCAGATAGTTGATCGCTAGCGACGGCAGCACGATGAAGAGCCACGCAGTCTGGATCGGCCGCTTGCCGAAATGACCGAGGTCGGCATAGAGCGCCTCCGCGCCGGTGACGGCGAGAAACACCGCACCCAGCGTTATGAAGCCGATCAGGCCGTGATGGAGCATGAAGGAGACCGCATACAGCGGATTGAAAGCCTGCAGCACTTCGGGATGACGCGCGATCTGCGGCACAGCGGCGATCGCGATCACGGCGAACCAGACGCACATGACGGGTCCGAAGAACGCAGCCACGCGCGCGGTGCCGCGGGACTGCACGGCAAACAGCGCCACCAGAATGATCAATGTCAGCGGCACGACATAATGCTCGAAGGTCGCAGTGATCAGCTTCATACCTTCGATCGCCGAGAGCACCGACAGCGCGGGCGTCAGGACGGCGTCGCCGTAAAACAGCGCGCCCGAGATGATGCCGAGCAGCACGATCGCCGCCCCGCCCTTGCCGACCGCCCGCTGCGCCAGCGCCATCAGCGCCAGCGTTCCACCCTCGCCGTTGTTGTCGGCGCGCAGGAGGATCACGACGTATTTCAGCGTCACCACCACGATCAGCGCCCACAGGATCAGCGAGAGCACGCCGAGCACGGCCTGCGGCGTGGCGGCGGTCGAAGCCTCGCTCGCGGCCACGACGGCTTCGCGGAGCGCGTAAAGGGGGCTGGTGCCGATGTCGCCGTAGACGACACCGATGCTGCCGAGCATCAGCGCCTTGAAGGTGGCGGTGGAATGCGCTTCGCCATGACCGTTGGCCGCGGGCGTTTCCGCCGCGGTGACCGCAAACTGGACTGACATGGGATGGAGGGCCTCGTTTGCCGCGCTGCACAATGCAGAAGGGCAGCCCTATACTCCCGCCGCCGCCCTGCAGGTTAGCCGGATTCCGGGCCTCCGGTATGCAACAATCGCATGGATGTCGACACGTGGGCTCAAAGAATCTACGCGGTTTATCAGATAGTTACCTGAGTTCCAACCTCGACGACTCGTCCCGTCGGGATCTGGAAGTAGTCGGTGGCGTCATTGGCCGAGCGGCTCATGGCGATGAACAGATGATCCTGCCAGAGCGGCATGCCCGACTGCGCCGAGGGCTTGAGCGAGCGCCGCGACACAAAGAACGAGGTCGCCATGATGTCGAACTGCCAGCCGAGCTTGCGCGCGATCACCAGCGCTTTCGGCACGTTCGGCGATTCCATGAAGCCAAACCGCAGCCTTACGGTGGAGAACTTCTCGCTGATCTTCTCCATCTTGACGCGCTCGGCGAGGTCGACGCGCGGCGTCTGTGCCGTCTCGATGGTCAGGATCACGTTGTGCTCGTGCAACACCTTGTTGTGCTTGAGATTGTGCATCAGAGCGGTCGGCACGAAGCTCGGGTCCGACGTCAGGAACACCGCCGTGCCCTTGACGATGTGGGGCGGACGCTTTTCCAGGCTCTTGATCAGATCCGCCAGCGGCACCTCGATACGCCGCGTCTTGATGACAAGGATCGCCGCGCCGCGGCGCCAGGTCCAGATCATCACCGCCACAGCCGCGCCGAACAGCAGCGGCACCCAGGCGCCTTCGAGCAGCTTCAGCAGGTTTGCGGCAAAGAAGCTCATGTCGACGACGACGAGCGGCAGAATGACGGCCGCCGCCGTCGCCGCACGCCAGTTCCAGAGCTTCCAGATCACGACAAAGCCCATGATGCCGTCGACGACCATGGTGGTGGAGACGGCGATGCCGTAGGCCGACGCGAGGCCACTCGAGGTACGGAACAGAAGCACCAGTAGCACCACCCCGATCAGCAGCAGCCGGTTGACGCGCGGCAGGTAAATCTGGCCGGCGTGAGCTTCGGAAGTGTAACGCACCTCGAAGCGCGGCAAGAGGCCGAGTTGCACCGCTTGGCGGATCAGCGAAAAGGCACCCGTGATCACCGCCTGGCTCGCGATTACAGTCGCTGCGGTTGCGAGCACGACCAGCGGCAATACCAGGATCTCCGGCACCATCCGGTAGAACGAGTTTGTGACCGCCGATGGATCGGACAAAACCAGCGCACCCTGCCCGAAGTAATTGATCAGGAGCGACGGCAATACGAAAAAGAGCCATGCAGTCTGGATCGGCTTGCGTCCGAAATGGCCGAGGTCCGCATAGAGCGCCTCGCCGCCCGTCACCGCCAGAAACACCAGGCCCATCGTCACCAGTCCGACGACGCCGTGGGACAGCATGAACTCGATCGCATACCAGGGATTGATCGCATAAAGCACGGTAGGATCGTCGCTGATGTGGACGAGGCCCATCACTGCCAGAACCACGAACCAGATCATCGTGACCGGCCCAAAGAGCGACGCGACGCGCGCGGTGCCGCTGCTCTGTACCGAGAACAGCACCACGAGAATGAAGATCGTCAGCGGCACCACGTAATGTTCGAACGCCGGCGTGACGAGCTTGAGACCTTCGACCGCCGATAACACCGAAATCGCCGGCGTGATCATGGAATCGCCGATGAACATCGAAGCGCCAACGACACCGAGCGCCAGCAACACCCAGCTTCGGTGGCCCAGCGCCCGCTGACCCAGCGCCATCAGGGAGAGCGTGCCGCCCTCGCCGTTGTTGTCGGCGCGCAACAGTAGCAGCACATATTTGGCTGTGACGACGATGAACAGCGACCACAAGATCAGCGAGAGCACGCCGAGGACGATGACGCGCGATACTGGCTGGCCCTCGGCCGCGTGGGTGACGGCCTCGCGAAACGCATACAGCGGCGAAGTGCCGATATCGCCGAACACTACGCCGATGCTGCCCAACGTCAGGGCCCAAAAGCCTGAGGTAACCTGCCCCTCATGGGCCTCGGTGGATGTGACGCTGACAGTCATGATGGAAGAGGAACGTTCTCGTCGTTGAATTGATCCGCGCGGCTATCGACGCTTCCGCGTTGCCTGTCAATCGGCCAAGCATAGCACCACAGCCGATGCGTAGCTTACGCAAAGCAGATTGCATCGAATTTTCAAGATGGTACTATGGTAGGTACGCTTACGGCTTCAAGTTTGGCGGAAGCGGCGGATTTTCGCGCATCAATGTGATGGTGACGCGACGGTTTGCAGGCAAAGTCGGATCGTCGGGAAACAGCGGCTGGCTGTCTGCCCGGCCGCCGACGGCGTAGATGTGGGATGCCGGAAGGCCCTCGCGTTCGAGGATCTGGCGCACCGCATTGGCGCGGTCCGCCGACAGATCGAACGCACCATATTCGCCCCGCGACGGCACAAAGCCGGCAGAAGTGTGCCCCATGATGTTGATGCGCAGCGGCGTCGCCTTCAGCGGAACGGCCAGTTTCTGAATCAACCGGCGAGTACGGTCATATGGCACCTTGGAGCCGTCGGGAAACATGGAGCGGCCGTCCTGGTCGACGATTTCGAGATTGAGCCCCTCTTTGGTCTCCTCGAACATGATGTGCTTGGACATTTCGGTCAGTTCCGGCATGTCCTGCAGCGCCTGGCGCAGCGAGGCGGCAGCGAGCGCGAATTCGCGATCGACTTTCAGGCGGGCGCCGATTTCTTTCTGACGGTCCTTCTCGTCGGGTGTCGGCGTATTGGAAGCTTCCTCCGGCGAAATGTGGGCGACATTCTTGAGCTTCGGCCGCGTCGGCAGGCCGTCGGATTCCACGATGCCCGAATGCCGGGACTCGGTCTGCACGCCGAACGCTTCGCGCATCGAGCCGGCGACGATCTTGAGCTTCTGCTGATCCTGGCTGGAGAACGCCACCAGCATCACGAAGAACGACAGCAAGAGCGCCATCAGATCGGCGAACGTCACGAACCAGCCGTGTCCGCCATGTGCCTCTTCGCGTTTTTTCTTGGCCATGCGTCTTACGTCCGCGCCTTAAATGCCGCCCAGTCGATCAGGCCGGAACCAGCTCGCCTTCTTCTTGGCGGTGCTTTTCGGGCAGATAGGCCAAGAGCATTTCGCGCACCAAGGCCGGACTCTTGGAATCGCGAATCATCAGAATGCCGTCGATGATCAGCGTGCGGTTGGTTTCCTCGTCGATGAGCTTGCCATGCAGCTTGTCGGCGATCGGCAGGCAGATCAGGTTCGCAACGACCGCACCGTAAAGCGTCGCCAGCAGAGCGACCGCCATGAAGGGGCCAAGCTTCGAGGGGTCCGACATGTTCGAGAACATCTGCACCATGCCGAGCAGCGTGCCGATCATGCCGAACGCCGGCGCGCAGTCGCCGATCGCCCGATAGATCTTCGAGCCCTCGTTGAGGTGCATCAGGAAGTTGTCGCGATCGCGCTCCAGATTATCTCTGATGAATTCGAGGTCGTAGCCGTCGGCGACGTAGCGGATGCCCTTGGCGAGAAACGGCTCGTCGGTCTCGACCTTTTCCAGCCCGACCGGACCCTGCTTGCGCGCGATTTCCGCGATGCGCGCCAGCTCGTCGACGAGGTCGCGTGCCGAAAGCCGGCTCATGGTGAAGGCGAATTTGGCGCCGAGCGGCATGCCATGCAGGATCGCGCTGAGCGGAAAGCGGATCATCGTCGCGGCGAACGAACCGCCGAAGATGATGATGACGGCGTGGATGTCGTAGAACATCCGGAAATCACCGCCCATCAGGATCAGCGTCGACAGGACGATCGCACCGGCTGTCAGGCCAACGAGCGTGGTGATATCCATTCTGAACTCCAACGCGTACGCGAACGACCGGCCATCCTGACCGGGCGCGCAGGCCATCCGGGACCTAGCGCAGGAGGTACCCTACGATCACTGCAATTAAAGAGCCGTAAAGGTTAAACTCAAACAGGGAACGTAAAATTGCGGGCTGCCGGGCGAGCGGCTTCAGGATTTAATAACCATGATGTGCCGTCGCGTCTGAGCAGTCTCCGCCGTCATTGCGAGGAGCTCGCGACAAAATTGCGAAGCAATTTTGCGCTGAAGCGACGAAGCAATCCATCTATCCACTTATGGCGCTATGGATTGCTTCGCGGAGCCTGTCATCGGGCGCGCATTCGCGCGACCCGTTGGCTCGCAATGACGGGGTTAGGTCAGCTGACCACGGCGTGCACCTGCTGCGCCTGTGTGCCGATATCGGCGGCCTTGATTGGCCGTCGTTTCGATCTCAGCCTCTCGTCAGTGAATCTCCGCCGAGCGCTTCAGCGCTTCTTTGAGCTTCTCGAGTGAGAAGTCGGGGCTGCGGGCGATCTCCAGGATGGGCGTCTCGCGGCGGCCGCAGAGCTCGCAGGCATCGGGCAGCTTGGCCGCCACGTCATGGGGAATGACGATGGCGCCGTGCTGGTCGGCGTGGATGAGATCGTCGGAGTGCACGGTCATGCCGGCGACCCGCACTTCGCCGCCCCAGCTTTCGGCGTGCACCCAGGCATGCGACGGCCCGATCGAGCCGGCCAGCGCCTGGAAACCCGGCGCCCATTGCGGGATGTCGCGGATCGAGCCGTCGGTGATGACGCCGAGGCAGCCGAGCGCCTTGTGCACATTGCTCTGCACCTCGCCCCAGAACGCGCCGTAGCCGACATCGGCGCCGTCGATATCCTGGATCACGGTGATGCGCGGGCCGAAACCGGTGCCGACATATTCGTAATAGGCGATGCGGCGCCTGGCCTGCTCGTCGGGCGGAAGGGTCGATTTGAGCACGGAGCGGATCGTCACGGTGCGGGCATAGCCGACCATCGGCGGCAGGTTCGGGAACGGGCAGACCAGCGGCTTGGTGGTGTAGCCGATCAGGCGGCGTTCGGGCGCGACGATCTCCATCGCGTTGCAGATCGTCGGCGTGTCGTAGCGCCCCAGCGCTTCGATGACGGAAGCAGGCAGCGGGGCGGTAACGGCTTTGTTCACGGCGTCTTCTCCTGATTGTTCTTGTGCCGGCTATCGTCGAAAGCCGCGCGTTCACATGCCGTATAGCCGAGATTGGGGGCGAACCCAACTCGGCAGCCGCTCATGGCAGATATATCGGAAGCCCCAGCAGGCGCTCAGTTCAGCCGCGCCGGCCGCTCGTCCTCACCATCGCCCTGGGCCGGCGCAAAGGCCGGTGGCGGCGTTGACGGCGCAGCTGCCTCAGCCGTCGTGGGCGGCTGCGCGGCAGCGGCATTTCGCTCATGGTCGCGATAGGACTTCCATCCCCATGGCAGGCTCAGGAGATAGAGCACCGAGCCGATCGACAGGATATGCCAGGGATAGCCGATCAAAAGCGCGACGAAGAACACGACGGAGACGAAGACCGGCAGCACCATTTCCGGCGGCACGCGCATCTTCACTGTCTTGCCGGAAAAGACCGGCAGCCGCGAAACCATCAGGAATGCGATCAACAGCGTATAGCCGGCCGTGAGTGTGGCCGGCGGCTTGGAAATGCCAAGAAACGCCAGATAGAACGGCAGCATCGCGAGAATGGCGCCGGCCGGCGCCGGCACGCCGGTGAAATAATTCGCAGCAAAGGCCGGCTTGTTGGGATCGTCGATAGAGGCGTTGAAGCGCGCCAGCCGTAGACCGCCTGCGATCGCAAACACCATGGCCGCGATCCAGCCGCCATTGTTCAATTCGTGCAGTTGCCAGAAATACAGCATCAAGCCGGGCGCGACGCCGAAATTGACGAAGTCCGCCAGGCTGTCGAGCTCGGCGCCGAATTTCGACTGGCCCTTGATCATGCGCGCGATGCGACCGTCAACGCCGTCGAGCACGGCTGCGAAGACAATGGCCGCGACGGCAAGCTCCATCCGCCCTTCGATCGACAGGCGGATTGCCGTCAGCCCGGCGCAGATCGCAAGCAGGGTAATGACGTTGGGTACGAGCATCCGCACCGGGATCGGACGAAACCGGCGGCGGCGCAGTTCAGGGTATTTGGGATCCGGGATCAGCATGACCTGCAATTATATAGCAAGCGCCGGTCCGGTTCGCCATTGGCGGCGCCTTCCCCTTTGGGCGACTGCGAAGTGGTTAATCGGCGCGGAACGTCCGGCCGTGCTCGGTCGACCCGAAATCGGCCAAAATCGTCTCGCCGGCAATCGCGGTCTGGCCCTCGGAGACCAGCGCCCGCGTGCCCTCAGGCAGGTAAACGTCCAGCCGCGAGCCGAAACGGATCAGGCCGAACCGCTCGCCGGCCCCGATCGACTGGCCTTCCCGCACGAATGAGACAATCCGCCGCGCCACCAGGCCTGCGATCTGGACCACGCCGATCCGCCCATTGGTGGTCGAGATGACCAGCGAGTTGCGCTCATTGTCCTCGCTCGCCTTGTCGAGCTCGGCATTGATGAAGGCGCCGGGACGGTAGGCGATGCGGTCGATGCGGCCCGCCACCGGGCTGCGGTTCACGTGACAGTTGAACACGCTCATGAAGATCGAGATGCGCGGCAGCGGCCGATCGCCGAGGCCGAGTTCGGCCGGCGGCAGCACCTGCGCGACCATGGATACGCGGCCGTCGGCCGGCGACACCACGATGCCGTCGCGCACCGGCGTAACGCGAACGGGATCGCGGAAGAACAGCGCGCACCAGACGGTCAATCCCGTTCCGATCCAGCCCAGCGGCGTCCAGATCCAGAACAGGATCAGGCTGGCCAGCGCAAAGGCGCCGATGAACGGATAGCCCTCGGAATGGATCGGCGGGATTTGCGCGCGGATGGAGTTCGCAATCGACATCGAGGCTCACTGCTGTCTGGCTGCTCCCCGTCGGGGAAGTGGCGCTGGTTTTGGATTATTCCGCGGCGGTTGCCAAGGGATCTTTGGGACCGTCCCTGGGCGGCCCCTTCGGCCCCTCGTCGAGCGGATCGTGCACCGGCGGCGGGGCGCGGTTCGGCGCCACGTTCTCGTCGTCGATCTGCGCGAGCTTCTCGCGCGCCGCCTCGGCCTCGCGCTGCCTGTTCCACATGCTGGCATAAAGCCCGCCGGCGGCCAAAAGCCTGACATGGGTGCCGCGCTCGGCGATGCGCCCTTGATCCAGCACGATAATTTCGTCGGCTCCGACGATGGTCGAGAGCCGGTGCGCGATCACGAGCGAGGTGCGGCCGCGCGAGACACGCTCCAGCGCTTCCTGGATTTCATGCTCGGTGTGACTGTCGAGCGCGGATGTCGCTTCGTCCAGCACCAGAATCGGCGGCGCCTTCAGAACCGTGCGCGCGATCGCCACGCGCTGCTTCTCGCCGCCCGACAGTTTTAGCCCACGTTCGCCGACCTGGGTCTCATAGCCCTTCGGCGAATTCCTGATGAAAGCATCGATCTGCGCCAGTTGCGCCGCCTGCTCCACCTCGGCATCGCTGGCGTCCCAGCGGCCATAGCGGATGTTGTAGCGGATGGTGTCGTTGAACAGCACGGTGTCCTGCGGCACCATGCCGATCGAAGCGCGCAGGCTCGCCTGCGTGACGTTGCGGATGTCCTGCCCGTCGATGAGAATGCTGCCGCCGGACACGTCATAAAGCCGAAACAATAGCCGCGAGATCGTCGACTTGCCGGCGCCGGAGGGACCGACGATCGCCACTGTCTTACCGGCAGGCACCTCAAAGCTGAGGCCTTTCAGGATCGGCCGCTCCGCATCATAGGCGAAGCGCACGTCGTCAAAGCGCACGCTGCCTGCGCTGACCACGAGCGGCGCCGCACCCTCGACATCCTTGATCTCGGGATTGCGCGACAGCACGTTGAACATCTTCTCGATGTCGATGATCGCCTGCTTGATCTCGCGATAGACCATGCCCATGAAGTTCAGGGGCTGGTAGAGCTGGATCATCATGGCGTTGACCATGACGAAATCGCCGACGGTGTTGGTGCCGTTGCGCACGCCGAGCGCGCACATCAGCATGGTCGCGGTGAGGCCGATGGTGAAGATGATCGCCTGCCCGGTATTGAGCACGGCGAGCGAGGTATAGGTCTTGACGCTGTTATGCTCGTAACGCTCCATCGAGCGGTCGTAGCGTTCGGCCTCACGCGTCTCCGCGCTGAAATACTTCACCGTCTCGTAATTGAGCAGCGAGTCGATCGCTTTCGTGTTCGCCTCGGTGTCGGAATCGTT
This sequence comes from Bradyrhizobium hereditatis, assembly GCF_020329435.1. Taxonomy (GTDB): domain Bacteria; phylum Pseudomonadota; class Alphaproteobacteria; order Rhizobiales; family Xanthobacteraceae; genus Bradyrhizobium; species Bradyrhizobium hereditatis. The sequence goes on from NZ_JAGKJK010000003.1 coordinate 44,533, forward strand.
CATCTTGCGGCGGATCTCGATCCGCCATTCCGTCGCGATGTAGGTGTAGTACATGTAGATCACGACGGTGATCGCCGTGACCAGCACGTAGCGCCAGTCGAACTGCCACAGCAGCACGGCCATCAAGAGCGACACCTCGACGATAGTCGGGATCAGCTGCAGGATCACCATCCGCACGATCACCTCGATGCCGGTGCGGCCGCGCTCCAGCACGCGCGTCAGGCCGCCGGTCTTGCGCTCCAGATGGAAGCGCAGCGACAATTCGTGCATGTGAACGAAGGTGATGTGGGCGAGTTTGCGCACCGCATGCATCGCGACGCGGGCGAAGATGCCGTCGCGCCACTGCGTGAGCACCGCCATCAGGATGCGGACCGCGCCGTAGCTCGCGGTCATCAGTAGTGGCGAGGCGATCAGCCACAGCATCCAGTTCGACGGCGCGACCGGCGCGGTGCCCATGCCGTTGAGCGCATCGATCGCCCATTTGAAGGTGAAGGGCACTGTCAGCGTCGCGAGCTTCGCGGCGAGCAGCAGCACCATCGACCAGACCACGCGCATCTTCAGATCGGCGCGATCGCCGGGCCAGATGTAAGGCCAAAGATGGACCAGCGTCCCGATCAGGGTCGCCTTTTCAGGAGATGCGTCGGCCGGCGCGGCGGCACCTGCAAGCGGCTGCGAATCAGCGTCAGCCATGGGCGTCGCGCCCACGGCGAGGTGGCGCACCGGTCACCCTCAAGGAAGTTTCGGCAGTCTGCATACGCCCGTCATATAAAGCGTTTACCTCTCTCGTACACCCTTGAAAGATAAATCTTTCCCCCGTTTGGTTTGATTTCGGGCCTATTTGTGCCGCATCACCGAAGTCAACCGGACTTGAGCTTTATCGGGTGCAGTGCCACATGACGAAAATGGATCAAATCAAAACTGTCTGTGTCTATTGCGGCTCCGGCCCTGGTTCCAGTCCCCGCTTTGTCGAAGCCGCCGTCGCCCTGGGAAAGACGTTCGCCGAAAACAGGATCCGCCTCGTCTATGGCGGCGGCTCGGTCGGCCTGATGGGCGCGGTCGCGAAATCCACGCTGGATCATGGTGGTCTCGTCACCGGTATCATCCCGGATTTTCTCAGGTCGCGTGAACATGCGCTGACACGCGTCCAGGAGATGATCGTCACGCCCGACATGCACGAACGCAAGCGGCTGATGTTCGAATGCTCCGACGCCTTCGTGGCGCTGCCCGGCGGCATCGGCACGCTGGAAGAGCTGGTCGAACAGATGACCTGGCAGCAGCTCGGCCGTCACTCCAAGCCTGTTCTGCTCGCCAATATCGACGGCTTCTGGGAGCCGCTGATCGCGCTGCTGGCGCATATGCGCGCAACCGAATTCATCCGCGCCTCGCTTCCGATCGAGGTGCTCAAGGCCGACCGGATCGAAGACGTGCTGCCGCGCCTGCGCGCCGCCGCCGCGCGTGCGCCGGCAGGCACCAAGGAGATGGCGCCCGAATTTGCGCAGAAGCTGTAGTTCGGTTCGTAGGATGGGTGGAGCGAAGCGATACCCATCATCTCTCCGCGCAGGGATTGATGGGTTTCGCTTCGCTCTACACATCCTACGCTTTCATTCACTCGTAAACGTCACGGCCTCGATGCGGTTGCCGTCGGGATCGATGACGAAGGCTGCATAATACTTCACGCGATCATGCGGCCGAATTCCCGGCGCGCCGTCGGAGCGGCCGCCGCTCGCTAGCGCCGCCGCGTGAAACGCATCGACATCATCAGTTGTTTTCGCGCGAAGGCAGATATGCGTGCCGCTCTCCGGCGGCACCGGTGTCATGCCGGCGCGCAGATTGATCCAGAATTCGGGATAGGTCTTGCCGAAGCCGATCGTGGCCGGGCGGGTGACGAGGCGCGAGAGGCCAAGGGCTGCGAGGGTTGCTTCATAGAAGCGTGCGGCGCGTTCGAGATCGGCGACGCCGACGGAGATGTGGTCGATCATGGAATGGCCCCCTGCTCGCTCCTGTCATTGCTACCGCTCGTAGCCCGGATGAGCGTAGCGACATCCGGGGAACGTGGGTGAGAGAATCCCGGATATCGCTGCGCGGCTACAATCTCAATCTCACGCCGGCGCGCCTGATTTCACCAGCTTGTACACCACCGAATCCATCAGCGCCTGGAACGAGGCGTCGATGATATTGGGCGAGACGCCGACCGTGATCCAGTTGTCGCCGTTTTCGTCCTCGCTCTCGATCAGCACGCGCGTCACCGCTTCCGTGCCGCCATTGAGGATACGCACGCGATAGTCGATCAGCTTCAATCCCTCGATGTATTTCTGGTACTTGCCGAGGTCCTTGCGCAAGGCGACGTCGAGCGCATTCACCGGGCCGTTGCCTTCCGCGGCCGAGATCAGCCGCTCGCCCGCGACATCGACCTTGACTACGGCAAGCGCCACCGTGACGCGCTGCCCGTTGGCGTTGTAGCGCTGCTCGACATTGACGTCGAACTGCTCGACCTTGAAATATTCCGGTACCTTGCCGAGCGTGCGCCGCGCCAGCAGCTCGAACGAGGCGTTGGCGGATTCATAGGCGTAGCCCGCCGCTTCCCGCTCCTTCAACTCCTCGACGAGACGCGCGAGTTTCGGATCGTCCCTTTCGTAAGGAATGCCGGCACGCTCGAGTTCGGCCATCACGTTGGAGCGGCCGGCCTGATCGGAGACCAGCACCTTGCGGTGATTGCCGACGGCTTCCGGCGAGACATGTTCGTAGGTTTGCGGGTCCTTCAGGACGGCGGAGGCGTGAATGCCGGTCTTGGTCACGAAGGCGCTCTCGCCGACGTAAGCAGCATGGCGGTTCGGCACGCGGTTGAGCATGTCGTCGAGCGTGCGCGACACCTTCATCAACGTCGCCATCTTCTCCGCGGTGACGCCGATCTCGAAGGCGTCGGAGAATTCGTTCTTCAGGCGCAGCGTCGGGATCAGCGAGCAGAGATTGGCATTGCCGCAGCGTTCGCCGAGCCCGTTCAGCGTGCCCTGGATCTGCCGCGCGCCGGCGCGCACGGCGGCCAGCGAGTTGGCGACCGCCTGCTCGGTATCGTTATGAGCGTGGATACCGACATGGCTGCCCGGGATATGCTTGGTGACGGCGCCGACGATGGTCTCGATCTCATGCGGCATGGTGCCGCCATTGGTGTCGCACAGCACTACCCAGCGCGCCCCGGACTCGTAGGCCGCCTTGGCGCAGGCGAGCGCAAAATCGGCGTTCTCCTTGTAACCGTCGAAGAAATGCTCGCAGTCGACCATCACCTCGCGCCCTGCGGCCTTGGCGGCTGCGACGCTGTCGCGGATCGAGGCGACGTTCTCCTCGTTGGTGGTCTCGAGCGCCACACGCACCTGATAGGCCGAGGATTTGGCGACAAAGCAGATTGCGTCCGCCTTGGCCTCAATGAGGGCCGCCAGCCCCGGATCGTTCGAGGCCGAACGGCCCGGCCGGCGCGTCATGCCGAAGGCGGTGAATTTGGCGCATCCGAACTTCGGCTTGTCGGAAAAGAATTCGGTGTCGGTCGGATTGGCGCCGGGATAGCCGCCCTCGACATAGTCGATGCCGAGTTCGTCCAGCATCTGCGCGATGATCTGCTTGTCATGCAGGGTGAAATCAACGCCATTAGTCTGCGCGCCGTCGCGCAGCGTCGTGTCGAACAGGTAAAGGCGTTCGCGGCTCATTGTGGCGCTCCCGGCGCGGGCAGCGCCTTCTGCATCGTGGTGTTGGCTAGCCATTCGCCGTTGATGGAGACGGTGTTGCGCTGTTTGGCCGTGTAGCCGCGCTTCCTGAACAGCGGCTCGGCGGTATCGCTGGCATCGACCGTCAGGGTTTTGGCGCCGCGCGCGCCTGCAAGCTTCTCCAATGCATCGACCAGCATGGTCGCAACCCCCTGCCCGGCCACGCTCGGATGGACGAACAGCATGTCGATGTGGTCAGACCCTTTCAGCGAGGCAAAGCCGACCGGCGCATTCTGAATGGTCGCGATCAACGTCAACTGCCCGGCGAGCTTCTTGCCGAAGGCAGCTTCGTCGTCGGCAGCTGCCGCCCAGGCTTCCTGCTGCGCCTCGCTATAGTCGTCGCCGGTCAGTTCCTCGATAGCGGCAACGAAGATCGCCGCCAGCATCGGAACATCCGCCGGCAGAAACGGCCGCAAGGCCGGTTTGGGCATCGACTGTCCCATCGCGTCAAAATACTCCGAACAGTCTCAAGGCCAGTATGACCGCGGCAACGATCAGCGCCCATTTGATGAAGATGTAGTATCGCCAGTGTTTGGGGAACGGCGTATCGGGTTTTTCCATTACGCAATCTCCCAGGTGGTTACAGGCTTTCCGTCGGCATCCTTGCCGTCCTTGATGGCAATGCCCATCGCGGAGAGTTGGTCGCGGATGCGGTCGGATTCCTTGAAGTCCTTGCGGGCGCGCGCAGCGGCGCGATCGGCGATCAGGCGCTCGACCTGCTCTGCATCGATACCACTCGCCTGCTGCTTGCGCCCCTTCCACTCGGCCGCACTCATCGAGAGGAAGCCGAGCAGGCGAAGCGAGGCGGCAAACTCACCGCGTTCCCGCGCCCCGCCCGACGCAGCAGCGTTGCGCAGGCCATGCAGGACAGCCATCGCCAGCGCCGTGTTGAGGTCGTCATAGAGCGCCTCGATCATGGCCGGCGACGGCTCGGTGGCCACGGCGTCGGCCGCAACCGCGTACCAATCGTCGAGCGTCTTCGCGCTCTCTTCCGCTCCCTTCAGCGTCCAATCGAGCGGCGAGCGATAATGCGTCTTCAGCATATTGAGACGCAGCACCTCGCCCGGCCAATCGGCCAGCATGTCGCGGATCGTGAAGAAGTTGCCGAGCGACTTCGACATCTTCTCGCTCTCGATCTGCAGGAAGCCGTTGTGCATCCAGACATTCGCCATGCGGTCGGAATGAAAGGCGCAGCAGGTCTGCGCGAGCTCGTTCTCATGGTGCGGAAACACCAGGTCGATGCCGCCGCCATGAATGTCGAACTTTTCGCCGAGATGCTTCCAGGCCATCGCCGAGCATTCGATGTGCCAGCCCGGACGCCCCTCCACCTTGATGCCCGAAGGCGATGGCCACGACGGCTCGCCCGGCTTTGACGGCTTCCACAGCACAAAGTCGGTGTTGTCGCGCTTGTAGGGGGCGACATCGACCCGCGCGCCGGCGATCATCTCGTCGAGAGTGCGCTTCGACAGCGCACCATAGCGCGGCATCACGGAATTGGCTTCGTTCATCGCCTGCGGCGAGAACAGCACATGATCTTCGGCCACGTAAGCAAAGCCGCCGGCAACCAGCTTCTCGATGATTTCCCGCATCTCCGGGATATGCTCGGTCGCGCGCGGCTGCACCGTCGGGGCCAAGCAGCCCAACGCCGTGACGTCGTCCTGATACTGCTGATACGTCTCTTCGGTGACCTTGCGGATCGCTTCGTTGAGCGGCACGCCCGGATAGTCACGCGCGGCGCGGACGTTGATCTTGTCGTCGACGTCGGTGACGTTTCGGACATAGGTCACATGGTCAGCGCCGTAGCGATGGCGCAGCACGCGAAACAGTACGTCGAACACGATCGCCGCTCGACCATTGCCGATATGGGCGAAGTCGTAGACGGTCGGTCCGCAGGCATACATGCGGACGTTGTTTGGATCGAGCGGCGCGAACGGCCGCTTCTCCTTCGTCAAGGTATCGTACAGACGCAAATCCATGGAAAACCCATCCCTTGCGGCCGGGCGTCCAGTGATCTCAATTGTTGAGAAAAGACGGCCTCAGCCAGCGAATCGCTAGCTAATAATCTCGCGGCAAATGCTGCAGATGGCGAGGAGACCGTTCATGGTTCCACCATTGCGGTATCGGAAGGACGCCGTCAAGGCCTTGCTTGTGCCTGATTTGGGACCGAACAGGTCGCGTAATCCCGCCATTCGCTGCCGCTCCAAGGCTCATGGTTAATCATTGTTAACCCTTTGGGCCTGGTTCTGGCAGCAGTCCCTTTCCCTTGCCGGTGTCCCCATGCGACTCTCCTCCGCGCTCCTAGCCTGCGGTCTCCTTGTTGCGGCCGCCTCGGCCGCTTCCGCCGACAGCCGCGTCTTCATTGTGGCCAACCAGGCCGACGGCTACGGCGTGGATGAGTGCCTCGCCCAAGGCCACAAATGCGGCGCCCACGCCGCCCGCGCCTTTTGCCAGTCACGGGAATTTGCGCAGGCCACCACCTATCGCCGCGTCGAGCCTGACGAGCTCACCGCCACGGTTCCAAATGGCGGCGGCGAGCGCTGCTTGGGCCCGTCGTGCGGCGAATATGTCGCCATTACCTGCCAGCGCTAGGGCTGAATATCCCGTAGAATCAAGGGCCGATTGCCACATCCGCGCCGTGGAAACGACGTGACGCTGCCCCGAGAAGCGGCTATTGGATGCAGCCTTGGCCGCAGAATGCTGCCTTGGCCGCGCCATCAGGGCTTGCAAGCCGCGCGGATCAGCCCTCAATGGCCGGACATGCTGGAAATTCTCAACCTTCGCCCCTCCCTTCGGACCTTGACCTGCGCTCTCCTGCTCGGCGTCGCCATGGGCGCACCCGCTCTGGCGCAGACCAGCCAGGACGCGATGGCGCAGATGAGCCCGGACGCGCCGCCGAATGCGCAAGGAAATCCGATCTGCATCCGGCTCGAAGGCCAATTGGCGACGATCGACCGCGGCGCCGGCACCGGCGACCCGGCCAAGGATGAGCAGATCCGCCGCTATCAGGAGGCCCAGGGCAAGCAGCAGGCTGAACTCGATCGGGTGACGCTGCAGGCCAAGCGCATGGGCTGCGAAAGCTCGGGCTTCTTCTCGCTGTTCAGCGGCCGCTCCGCCGAATGCGGTCCGGTGAACAACCAGATTCAGCAGATGCGTGCCAATCTCGATCAGATCACCACCAGCCTGGAGCGGCTGCGCAGCGGCGGCATCGGCGGCGCAGAGCGCGAAAACCAGCGCCGCTCGGTATTGATGGCGCTCGCGCAGAACAATTGCGGGCCGCAATATGCTGCTGCGGCGCGCGGCCCCGGCAACTTCATCGACAATCTGTTCGGCAACAACAACACACTGCCGCCGCCCAGCCCCGATCTCGGTGCGCCGTCCGGCACCTTCCGCACCGTCTGCGTCCGCACCTGCGACGGCGGTTACTTCCCGGTGTCGTTCGCCACCTATCAGCAGCGGTTTCAGGACGACGAGCGGACCTGCAAGGCGCTTTGTCCGGCGACGGAAGCCAACCTGTTCACCTATCGCAACCCCGGCGAAGATATTAATCAGGCGGTCTCGATTAGCGGCCAGCCCTATACGTCGCTGCCGAACGCCTTCAAGTTCCGGACCGAGTTCAATCCCTCCTGCGCCTGCAAGGCGCAGGGCCAGACCTGGTCGGAAGCGCTGAAGTCGGTCGATGACCGGGCCGGTGTCGAACAGGGCGACATCATCGTCACCGAGGAAAGCGCAAAGCGGATGCAGCAGCGCGCTCAGTCGAAGGGCGTGCCGCCCCCGCCCGCCAAGAAGGGCGCCGCGCCAGCCGGCACCACCGCCGCCTCGCCGGCCGCAGCCCCGCCGCCCGACACGACCGCCAATGACAAGGACCGGCCAATCCGCACGGTCGGCCCCACCTTCATCCCGCCGAAGCAATAGCTCCGGCCGTGTTAAACAGCTCCCGGCGACCGCCGCGATCGCCGGGCTCTTCGCCGCTACGGCTCGCGCTCACGGCTCCACGGGAAGAGAACCGCCGGAAAATCTGCTGCGTAGCGATGTCCCTTCCGCAGGTGGGGGTGTTCCTCTGGAGGGTTGGGGTTCGGCTCCACGACTTTCCGGTATAGATGCCAGGTGGCATGACCGAGCACGGGCAGAACGACGGCGAGACCGACGAACAGCGGTATCGAACCGATCACTAGCAGCGCCGCAACGATCAATCCCCACCCGGCCATCGGAATCGGATTTTTTATCACAGCCTGCATTGACGTCCGGATGGCGTCGATCGCAGTCGCATGCCGGTCGAGCATCAACGGAAACGACACAACGCTGACGCACAGGGCCACGACCGCAAACAGAAAGCCCACGCCGCATCCAATGAGGATGAGCGACCATCCATCCCGCGTCGTCAGCACGCGCGTTGCGAAGTCGGGGATGCTCGCAGCCGGAGCGTGACCAAAGATTTCAACGTAGATTGCGTTCGCTGCGCCGATCCAGGCGCCGAACAGAACGAGCAGGAGAATGCCAAGTTCGAGCATGGCGCCGAGAGACGGAGCGCGGAGCACGTGAAGCGCATCCCATACGCCGACGTCCTCGCCGCGCTCGCGGCGGCGGCTGAGCTCGTAGAGACCAATCGCGGCAAAAGGTCCAATCAACGCAAATCCGGCCGCCAGCGGAAACAGCAGCGGCAGTACCGAATAGCCTAGGACCATCCTGAACAGGGCAATACCGAGAACGGGATAAATCACGCACACCACGACCGCGTGACTCGGCATTGCCTTGAAGTCTTCCCATCCCAGGCGCAGCGCCTCGCCCAGGTCGGACAGTTCTATTTTGCGTATCGGATATGAGACGGCCTCGCCGAATATGTGCCGTCCTACCCTTGCGATGCTCTCGGAATACTGAGTGGCCATAAACGCACCCTCCCGTGCTTACAGTGGCGGCGATCGAATGACGCGCCGCAACCCGCGCGTCTCCGCCTTCATGAGCGAGAGTCGCGGTCGAGCCGAGTACGGCAAACTGCATCGAAAGGAGCTTAGCCGGACGAAACTTGTCGCGACCTGCGCAACGACTTTAGCGCCGTTGTGCTCAGACAGCGCTCACGGTTCTGTGTGAATTGTGCACGTTCGCGGTCATTGGGTGCATTGCGTCATCATCAAACGATCACCCTACGCTCGCAGCTTGCTGCATCACCGCATCGTCCTCGACGCTCAAGTGTCTATTGACGCCGCCCCCGACGCGTATCATCTTAATTTCTGACGCCCGGATCAATGAATTGCGGTCGTAACGTGCGCGCCGCGCCACGTTTTGATGTCACGACCGGTTCAAAGTTGGGCGAGGCAAGACGCACTGCGATGGCGCACGTGAAGTCGGCCATCAAGACAGGTGCGAGCTCCGCCCTTTGATTCATCTCCGTTGCCTTAGGTGGCAAGGAGGAATGAGGGATGATTGTCGCCATCATATTGCTTCTAGTCGCAGTCGGCTCGGTGCTGTTTCACATCTACAGCCCGTGGTGGTGGACGCCGATCGCCACGAACTGGCGCTACATTGACGACACGATCAACATCACTTTCTGGATCACCGGCGTCGTTTTCTTCGCGGTGATCGCCTTCATGGCTTATTGCGTCTTCCGCTTCCATCACAAGGAAGGACGACAGGCAGCCTACAATCCCGAAAACAAAAAGCTCGAATGGTGGCTCAGCATCGGAACGGCGGTCGGCGTCGGAGCCATGTTGGCCCCGGGCTTGTTTGTCTGGCACCAGTTCGTCACGGTTCCGGCTGACGCCACCGAGATCGAGGTCATGGGCCAGCAATGGAGCTGGAACTTCCGCCTTCCCGGCAAGGATGGCCGGATGGGCACGACCGATGTCCGCTTCGTCAGCGCCGAGAACCCTCTGGGCTTGAACCCCGACGATCAGCACGGACAAGACGACGTCGTCATTGCAAGTGACGATCTGCACCTTCCCGTCGGTAAGCCGGTCAAGGTTCTGCTCCGCTCCCTCGACGTCTTGCACGATTTCTACGTACCCGAATTCCGGGCGAAGATGGACATGGTCCCGGGCATGGTCACCTATTTCTGGATGACCCCGATCCGAACCGGAACGTTTGACGTTCTCTGCGCCGAGTTGTGCGGCTCAGCGCACTCGCAGATGCGAGCAAAGGTTATCGTTGACGAGGAGCGTGACTATCAGGCCTGGCTGGAGAAGCAGAAGACGTTTGCGGAATTGTCAGGCCAAAGCGCCGTTATGAAGGCGACGTATAAGTCCGGCGGCAAGTAAGGATTGCTGCCGCAAGATAGATCGGGCGCGCAAGACCGTTCATCGCGCCCCAATGGAAGCGACCAAGGAGGTACTCGATGGTCGATGTCCAATATGATGCACTCGCAGACGCTCCGCCTGCAGAAGTGCCGGAGGTTGAACTCTATCATCCCAAGAGCTGGTGGACACGATACGTCTTTTCGCAGGACGCCAAAGTCATCGCCATCCAGTATTCGCTCACAGCGACAGCAATCGGATTGGTTGCTTTGGTGCTGTCGTGGATGATGCGGCTGCAATTGGGATTTCCCGGCACGTTTTCCTTTATCGATGCAAACCAATATCTGCAGTTCATCACCATGCACGGCATGATCATGGTGATCTACCTGCTGACGGCATTGTTCCTGGGAGGCTTCGGCAACTACCTCATTCCGCTGATGGTCGGCGCCCGGGACATGGTCTTCCCCTATGTGAACATGCTGAGCTACTGGGTCTACCTGCTCGCAGTCCTGGTGCTGGCCTCGACCTTCTTCGTGCCCGGCGGGCCCACCGGCGCCGGCTGGACGCTATACCCGCCGCAGGCGATTCTCTCCGGCACCCCCGGACAGGATTGGGGCATCATTCTCATGCTGGCCTCGCTGATCCTGTTCATCATCGGCTTCACCATGGGCGGGCTGAACTACGTGGTGACCGTGCTGCAGGCGCGCACGCGCGGCATGACCTTGATGCGCATGCCCCTGACGGTGTGGGGCATCTTCACGGCGACCATCATGGCGCTGTTGGCCTTCCCGGCGCTATTCGTCGCTTCTGTCATGATGCTGTTCGACCGCGTGCTGGGAACCAGCTTCTTCATGCCGGCCCTCGTCGAGATGGGGCAGCAGATGAAGTATGGCGGTGGAAGCCCGATCCTGTTCCAGCATCTGTTCTGGTTCTTCGGCCATCCCGAAGTCTACATCGTGGCACTTCCGGCATTCGGCATCGTTTCGGATCTGATCAGCACCCATGCGCGGAAAAACATCTTCGGCTATCGCATGATGGTCTGGGCCATCGTGGCGATCGGCGCACTCAGCTTCATCGTTTGGGCGCACCACATGTATGTGAGCGGCATGCACCCGAAGTTCGGGTTCTTCTTCGCCACCACGACGCTCATCATCGCCATCCCGACTGCCATCAAGGTCTACAATTGGGTACTGACCCTGTGGCGCGGCGACATCCATCTCACCGTCCCGATGCTGTTTGCGCTCGGCTTCATCATTACGTTCGTGAACGGCGGGCTCACTGGCCTCTTTCTCGGCAACGTGGTCGTGGATGTCCCGCTATCGGATACCATGTTCGTCGTCGCGCATTTCCATATGGTGATGGGTGTGGCCCCGATCATGGTTGTGCTGGGCGCGATCTATCATTGGTACCCCAAGATGACGGGACGGATGCTCAATGACGCGCTCGGCAAGTTTCATTTCTGGGTGACGTTCCTCGGCGCCTATCTGATTTTCTTCCCCATGCACTACATCGGACTGCTCGGCGTTCCGCGCCGCTATCACGACATCGGCGAAGCGGCGTTCATCCCCTCATCGACCCATACGCTCAACGCCTTTATCTCGATCATGGCTTTGATCGTGGGCTTCGCCCAGATGGTGTTTCTGTTCAATCTCGTCTGGAGCTACTTCAAGGGCCGGCCTTCAGGCGGCAATCCGTGGCGGGCGACAACGCTGGAGTGGCAGACGCCGGAGACCCCGCCCGGCCACGGCAACTGGGGCAAGGAGCTCCCGGTGGTTTATCGATGGGCGTATGACTATAGCGTGCCGGGTGCCGCGCAGGACTTCATTCCGCAGAACCAGCCGCGGGCGAAGCCAGCCCTTCAAGGAGCTGCTCCGTGAGTGCCATTGTCCTGTTCATGGCGGTGATCGCGGTCATCGTCGGATGGTGGCTTTCGCAGCAACGGCTGACGGCCAAGCCCTGGCTGGAAGAAGGTGCGCCGGGTGATTTTCCCGACGCGGACGCCATGACCTGGCCCGCAGCGAAGATCGGACTGGGCGTGTTTCTCGCCGTCGCCGGCTCGCTGTTCGCACTCTTCATCAGCGCCTACTCCATGCGCATGAACATGGTGGATTGGCGGACGCTGCCCGTGCCTGGACTGCTGTGGTTCAATACGGGCGTGCTGGTCGTCAGCAGTATTGCGCTGCAATGGGCCTACCTGGCCGCGCGTACCGACGACATGGAAAATGTAATCATCGGCCTATGCGCAGGGGGCGCATCCGCCATTACTTTCCTGGTTGGACAGCTGGTGGCGTGGCAACAGCTGAGGGCGGCCGGCTATGTTGTCGCGTCCAATCCAGCCAATTCATTCTTCTACCTGATCACCGCGGCGCACGGGCTGCATCTGATCGGCGGTCTGGTGGCCCTGGGCAGAACGACTGCCAAGGTGTGGCGTGGCGCGGAGATGGCGCAAGTGCGCCTGAGTGTGGAGCTCTGCACCATCTACTGGCATTTCATGCTGCTGGTCTGGCTGGCCTTGCTCGGTCTGCTCACAGGCTGGACGGACAATTTCGTTGAGATCTGTCGCCGGTTGCTCACCTAGGAGAGACCTGATGGCGGAGACTGCGCTGACAAACCCTGGTGGACAGCCCGCGCCTGGCGGCTGGCAAGGCATTGCGGCCGACTGGTCCTCGGATCAGCGCGCCTTCAAGAATGTCTCCTGGGGGAAGGCCATGATGTGGATCTTCCTCCTGAGCGACACCTTCATCTTCAGCTGTTTCCTGCTGTCCTACATGACAGCGCGAATGTCCACGACCGTGCCGTGGCCGAATCCGAGTGAAGTCTTCGCTCTCGAGATTGCGGGGCACCATATCCCCCTCATCCTGATCGCCATCATGACCTTCATCCTGATCAGCAGCAGCGGGACGATGGCGATGGCCGTGAATTTCGGGTACCGCCGCGATCGCGTCAAAACCGCAGTGTTGATGCTGGTCACAGCGGCGCTTGGCGCAACGTTCGTCGGAATGCAGGCCTTCGAATGGACCAAGCTGATCATGGAGGGCGTAAGGCCCTGGGAAAACCCGTGGGGCGCGGCGCAGTTCGGCTCCAGCTTTTTCATGATCACAGGGTTCCACGGCACCCACGTGACGTTCGGCGTGATTTTCCTGATCGCTATCGCACGGAAGGTTTGGCGCGGAGATTTCGATCACGGGCGCCGCGGCTTCTTCACGAGCAGGAAGGGGAATTACGAGATCGTCGAAACAATGGGCCTGTACTGGCACTTCGTCGATCTGGTTTGGGTTTTCATCTTCGCCTTTTTCTATCTTTGGTGAGGTCGGCGCATGGTAGACGCAGCGATACATTTAGAACGACAACAACCTTCGTTACACATGCATGAAGCATACGCATCGGAAGCTACGCACGCAGAGGGGCAGCAGCATCCAATCAAGCTGTATCTCGTGGTCTGGGGATGGTTGTTCGTCCTCAGCACCTTCTCCTATCTCGTCGACTACTTTGGCCTCCAGGGCTATCTCAGATGGTCGCTGATTCTGCTGTTCATGGTGTTGAAGGCCGGCTTGATCGTCGCCGTCTTCATGCACATGGCCTGGGAGCGGTTGGCACTGACCTATGCAATCCTGCTGCCTCCGGTGCTGGTGCTGGTCTTCGTGGCCATCATGGTGTTCGAATCCGAGTACACGCACCTCATAAGGGTCCTGTTCTTCGCGTCGCCGACTTGAAAACTGCCTGATGACGCCGTGGCGGCACGCTTGCAGCTGGGCTCGCTGGGAAACGTCAAGACGCGCACGCTGAAAGCGTTTCCGGAAGCGGCCTATCGGGAAATCATCGGTTCGCTCGGCTCGAGCCTATCCGTCAAATACATCCGCCGACGCACGGCCGGCGCGGGCGACCAGCTTCTGGTCCGGCACGGGCAGTGCCTTGCCATTGTCGCGAAAGCGGTTGGTGATGGGATAGCGGCGGTCGCGGCCAAAGTTCTTTTCCGTGACCTTGACCCCGGGCGCCGCCTGCCGGCGCTTATATTCGGCGACGTTGAGCAGCCGGTCGATCCGGGTCACCACATCGGCCGGAAATCCGGCGGCGATGATCGTGGCGAGCGGCTCCTCGCGCTCGACCAGCCGTTCGAGGATGGCATCGAGCATCTCGTAGGGCGGCAGCGAATCCTGGTCGGTCTGGTTCTCGCGCAGCTCCGCCGTCGGCGGCCGCGTGATGATGTTGACCGGGATCACCTCGCCCGACGGCCCGAGCGCGCCATCCGGCTTCCATTCGTTGCGCAGGCTGGAGAGGCGGAACACTTCGGTCTTGTAGATGTCCTTGATCGGATTGAAGCCGCCGTTCATGTCGCCATAGATGGTGGCGTAGCCGACCGACATTTCCGACTTGTTGCCGGTCGTTACCACCATCGCGCCGGTCTTGTTTGAGATCGCCATCAAGAGCGTGCCGCGGGTGCGCGCCTGCAGGTTTTCCTCGGTGATGTCGTGTGGCAGGCCGGCAAACGGACCGGCCAGAATCTTTTCGAAGCCGTTGACGGCATCCGCAATCGGCAGCACCTCGTAACGGATGCCGAGCGCTTTCGCGAGCTTGGCGGCATCGTCGAGCGAGACCTGTGCGGTGAAGCGGAACGGCAGCATCACGCCGCGCACCTGGTCGGCGCCGAGCGCATCCACCGCAATCGCCGCGCACAATGCGGAATCGATGCCGCCGGAGATGCCGAGCAAGACGCCCGGGAAGCCGTTCTTGCGGACGTAGTCACGCAGGCCGAGCACACAGGCGGCATAGTCGGCCTTGTCGCCCTCGAGAAGCGGCACGACGGGGCCCGAACAACGCCAGCCATCCGTGCCTTTGGTCCAGTGCAGCGTGGTGATGTGCTCCTCGAACGCGGGCAGTTGCGCCGCGACCGAGAGATCAGCGTTGAGCGCGAATGACGCGCCGTCGAACACCAGTTCGTCCTGCCCGCCGATCTGGTTGAGATAGATCAGCGGCAAACCGCTCTCCGTGACGCGAGCGACCGCGATCGACAGCCGCAGGTCGTTCTTGTCGCGGGCGTAAGGCGAGCCGTTCGGCACCACGAGAATTTCCGCGCCGGTCTCGGCAAGGCATTCGACGACGTTCTCGTATTCCTCTGATTCTTCGAGCCAGATGTCCTCGCAGATGGGAACGCCGACCCGGATGCCCTTGACCGTGACCGGCCCTGCGGCGGGGCCGCGGGCGAACAGCCGCTTCTCGTCGAACACGCCATAATTCGGCAGATTGGCCTTGAAACGAAGCGCGGCGATGCGGCCCTGATCGAGCAGCGCGCAGGCGTTATAGAGTTTGCCGTCCTCGACCCAAGGCGTGCCGATCAACACCGCCGGACCGCCGCCCTTGGTCTCGCGCGCCAGCTCTTCGACCGCGGCGCGGCAGGCCGCCTGGAAGGCAGGCTTGAGCACCAGATCTTCCGGCGGGTAGCCGCAGATGAACAATTCCGGCAGCAGCAGAAGATCGGCGCCGTCAGCCGCAGCCTTCTCGCGCGCGGCGCGCGCCTTGGCGGCATTTCCCGTGACGTCGCCGACCGTCGGGTTAAGTTGCGCCAGGGTGATCTTGAAGGTGGGTTCGGTCATGGAGGCGATGGTGCCTTGCACACGAGCAAACTGCAATTGCTCGCTTCAAATTGCGCCTATGCGTTCGGCGAGGGCGAACAGCCAGAACGCGCCGGCCATTAACAGCGCGACGCCTACCGCCGCCGAGCCCATGTCCTTGACCTGGCCGATCTTGGGATCGCGATCCATGGTCAGGCGGTCGGCGAGCTTCTCGATCGCGGTGTTCAGCAGCTCGACCACCAGAACAAAGGCAACGGCCGCTACAAGTTCCACGCACCGCATGACCGTCGTGCCGACCAGCCAGGCCAGCGGCACCGACAGCGCCAGCGCGAACAATTCCTCGCGGACGGCCTGCTCCGAACGGATCGCAAAGGCGAGGCCGTTACGCGTATTGATGGTGGCCCGCCAAAGTCGCAGCAAGTTACAGTCCCGCTGCGGCCGGCATCGGCTTTTCCTTGCCCGCGCGTTCCTGCTTGAGCAGTTCGGCGATCAGGAAGGCAAGATCGATTGATTGTTCGGCATTGAGGCGGGGATCGCAGACCGTGTGATAGCGGTCGTTGAGGTCCTCGTCGGTAATGGCGCGGGCGCCGCCGATGCATTCTGTGACATCCTGCCCGGTCATCTCCAGGTGCACGCCGCCGGCATGCGTCCCCTCCGCGGCATGGATGGCGAAGAACGACTTGACCTCGGACAGCACGCGGTCGAATGGCCGGGTCTTGTAGCCGGTCGTCGAGGTGATGGTATTGCCGTGCATGGGATCGCAGGACCAGACCACGGTCCGCCCTTCCCGCTGCACCGCGCGGACCAGGCCTGGCAGATGCTCGGCCACTTTGTCGGAGCCGAAGCGGTTGATCAGCGTCAGGCGTCCCGGCTCGTTCTCGGGATTGAGGATGTCGATCAGCTTCAACAGCTCGTCCGGCTTCAGCGAGGGGCCGCATTTCAGGCCGATCGGGTTCTTGATGCCGCGGAAATATTCGACATGGCCGTGGTCGAGCTGGCGGGTGCGGTCGCCGATCCAGATGAAATGACCAGACGTCGCGTACCAGTCGCCGGTCGTCGAATCGACACGGGTCAGCGCCTGCTCGTAGCCGAGCAGCAGCGCCTCATGGCTGGTGTAGAAATCGGTCGAGCGCAGCTCGGGATGGCTTTCAAGGTCGAGGCCGCAGGCGCGCATGAAGTTCAGCGCGTCCGAGATACGGTCGGCCAGCTCCTTGTAACGCCGCGACTGCGGGGAATCCTTGAGGAAGCCCAGCATCCACTGATGCACGCTGCCGAGATTGGCAAAGCCGCCTGTCGCGAACGCGCGGAGCAGGTTCAGCGTCGCGGCCGATTGCCGGTACGCCATCATCTGGCGCTGCGGATCTGGGATGCGCGCTTCGGGCGTGAAGGCGATATCGTTGATGATGTCGCCGCGGTAGCTCGGCAGCTCGACGCCATTGACCTTCTCGGTGTTTGACGAGCGCGGTTTGGCGAACTGACCGGCGATGCGGCCGACCTTCACCACCGGCAGCGCGCCGGCATAGGTCAGAACGACCGCCATCTGCAGCAGCACGCGGAAGAAGTCGCGTATGTTGTTGGCGCCATGCTCGGCGAAGCTCTCGGCGCAATCGCCGCCCTGCAGCAGGAAGGCCTCGCCCTTGGCGACGCGCGCCAGCGCCTTTTTCAGGTTGCGGGCTTCACCGGCAAACACCAGCGGTGGAAACGTAGCGAGCTGCGCCTCGACGTCTGCCAATGCCTTGGCATCGGGATAATCAGGGACTTGCAGCACCGGCTTGGTGCGCCAGCTGTCGGGCGTCCACCGCTCGGACATGACGTTAACTCCTGAGCAAAAACCGCTACTTACCAGCGGTTACGAAGGCCCGCGTTATACACAGGCCTTTGACCAACCGCCAGTTAGATTTCCGGTAGTCCTGACAAGCCCTTGCGGCAAAAGCCGATTTCGCTTCTGTTATGGCCGCTCGCAAAGCTGGCAGGAGAACACGGTGGCCGAGCCGGAGCTGGACGAAGTATTTAGCGAAGATATCACGGTGCCGGCGACGGATGGACATCCCCTGGCCGCGACGCTATTTCTTCCCCGCGGGACCAAGCGGCATGCTGTCCTGATCAACTCGGCGACCGCCGTCCCCCGCAAGGTCTACCGGGGCTTTGCCGGCTACCTCGCCAAGCGCGGCTGCGCTGTGTTGACCTACGACTACCGCGGCACAGGCGATAGCCGGCGCCAAGCGCGGGCCGGCACCAACCAGCCGAAATCGCTGGTCGGTTTCAGGGCTTCGATGTCGGACTGGGCCGCACAGGACATCACGGCGGCGGTCACCTGGATGCGCGAGCGCTACAAGGCGCTGCCTTTCTCCTATGTCGGGCATTCGTTTGGCGGCCAGGCGCTCGGCCTGTTGCCGAACAATTCGGAAGTCGCACGCGCGCTGCTCATCGCCGCCCAGGCCGGCTACTGGAAACTGATGACGGCGCCGGAACGCTACCGCGTCTACGTCCTCTTGAATTTTGTCGGCCGCCCCCTCACCCGCATGCTCGGCTACATGCCCGGCAAAGCCGGCCTCGGCATGGACCTGCCGAAGGATGCATTCCTGCAATGGACCGGTTGGGTGATGAGCCCGCGCTATCTGTTCGACGATCCCAAACTCGACGCTCTGCAGAATTTCCAGAAATACCAGGGCGCGCTACGCGCGCTCTGCATGTCCGACGATCCCTGGGCGACGCGGCCCGCGGTCGAACTGCTATGCTCGGGATTTACCGCGATCAAGCCCGAGATCGTCACCGTGACGCCGGCCGACGCCGGCGCCGCGAAGATCGGGCATATGGGATTTTTCAGGCCCGAGCACCGCAACACGCTATGGCGCGGCGCGGCGGAGTGGCTTGAGGCGGGGGAATAGAGATTTCGCCGTCGTCTGAGAACGTCGATATGCAGACGGGCCCAACCGTCATTGCGAGGAGCAAAGCGACGAAGCAATCCATGTCTCCGCTTGCGGAGCTATGGATTGCTTCGCTGCGCTCGCAATGACGGTGCGGGCGGCTTCCGCGCTTTTCGCTACACGCGCCTGAACGCGATCGCGCCGGCGAGCGAACGTGGCCGCGTGCGGACCGCGCCGCCATCGTTGCCGCTGTGCACGATCCACTGACCGTCGGGCGTTTGTCCCGTGATGATTCCGACATGATGCCGCCAGACAACGACGACGCCTATGCCGGGACCGCCGGCATTCATGCCTTCGCTCGCCCAAGAGCGTGCCAGCGCAAGGCGTCGATCTGATTTGCCGAGAAACTTGCTTAAGTAACTGCCACACCAGGCGTGTGCTCTATGTCCATGATGCCGCGGACGCGCCTCGGCTTGATAGGAAAAAACGATCAGGACCGCCGAGGCAACCAGGAAGGGTTTCAGCATAAGCTACTCCACGCTGATGGGATGGGCAGGTGCAAACGCGCCCCCAACAATTGTTCCTCGTAGATTGTTCCCGCATAGCTGCCATTTCGCATCATCTGAAAACGGTCCGGACCAACTCCGACGCCATCGCGGATGTCGCTCACATCACGCGCTTCCGGGTCGCAGACGTCGATTGTTTCATCCTCATTGCGGAAACCAGTTCGCGCCTGCCGAATTAGCCAACAACCAAACCAGAGGCCCTCGATGCAAGCCATCAGCGACGCCGCGCATCTATGCATCGACATGCAGAATCTCTTCGCCAGAGGCGGCATTTGGGAAACGCCGTGGATGGAGCGCGTGCTGCCGGTCATCTCGGATATCTGCGCGCGCTATCGCGAGCGGACGATGTTTACGCGCTTCGTCACGCCGGAAAAGCCCGAGGACCGCCGCGGCCAATGGCAGATCTATTTCACGAAATGGCAGCGCGCCACGCGCGACAGTCTGCCGCCGAACGCGCTCGATCTGGTGCCTGAGCTCGCGCGCTACACGCCTCCGGCGCTCGTGGTCGACAAGCCTGCCTATTCGGCGTTCTTCGGCTCCAGGCTTGGCCACCTCTTGGTCGAGCGGCACGTCAGAACCGTGATCGTCTCGGGCGCAGAAACCGATGTGTGCGTACTCTCGACCGTGCTTAGTGCCGTCGATCTCGGCTTTCGGGTCATCATCGTACAGGACGCGCTGTGCAGTTCTTCCGACACCGGGCACGACGCGTTGATGACGATGTACCGGACGCGCTTCAGCGAGCAGATCGATCTGGTCAGTGCAGCGGAACTGTTTGACAGCTGGCGGCCGGACTAGACGTGCGGGCCGGACAGGCGGAACTGCCGCTCCAGCTCCGGAGTTGATCTTTGGCCAGTCACATCAGGCGAGGATCGATCCATGGCGGCGCCGGACATTCGCAAGGAAATGCCGCCCGTTAAATTGCCGCGCGGTGAATTCGAAAGACGCTATCGCAGCCGCTTCGTCGATCCTGCGTTCCAGCCGTTGCAACGCGAACTCGACGCTATTGTCGCCGCCGCGTGGGACGCGTACAGCCATTCGCGCAAGGCCCCGCATACGCGCAAAGCAGGCCCGGGCTTTGCAGATCCGGAGTATGAAATCTCCGTCGACTGGCTCGCGGCGCGCGAGGCCATTCTCGAGGCGCAGCGGCGGCACGATGACGCTGCAGCGCCGCCGCGCATTCTCATCATCAACGGTTCGGCGCGCAGCGAGCATACCTGTCCTGGCGAGACATCGAAGACATGGCGTCTGGTCAAGCTCGCCGAGCCGATCTTCGTCAAGATGGGATTTGCCGTCGACATTCTCGACCTGTCGCGACTGGCATCGGAATATGGCCGGCAGATTCATCCCTGCAAGTCCTGCGTCGCCACAGCGATACCGCTGTGTCACTGGCCCTGCAGCTGCTATCCGAACTATTCGCTCGGGCAGACCGACGACTGGATGAACGAGATCTATCCGCTGTGGGTCGCAGCCCATGGCATCCTGATCGTGGCGCCGGTCAACTGGTATCACGTTCCCACACCGCTGAAGGCGATGATGGACCGTCTGGTCTGTGCCGACGGCGGAAATCCCGATCCGACCTCGACGCACGGCAAGCATGCCGATCAAGCCAAGGCGTTGGAGCTGAAGGGCTGGCCCTACCCGCGGCATCTGGCGGGACGGCATTTTGGCCTTGTCGTGCACGGCGACAGCGCGGGCGTGGAGACGCTACGCCGCTCGCTGTCGGACTGGCTCACCGACATGGCGTTGATCTCAGCCGGCCGCACCGCGGAAGCGGAGGGTTATGTCGGCTACATGGCGCCCTATGCCACCTCGCACGAGGCGCTCGACGAAGATCGCGAATTCCAGGAAGAAGTGCGCAATGCGGCCCGCGCGCTGGGCAATGCGGTGAAACTCGCGCGGGCGGGGAAGCTCGAGAATCCGGCGGCAGGGCTCGTAGAGCCTGATCCGAAGTAGCTGCGTAGGATGGGCGGAGCGAAAGCGATACCCATCACCCATCCGCGCAGGGATTGACGGGTTTCGCTACGCTCCACCCATCCTACACGCTGCCAGACCTCATCCTGAGGAGCGCGGAACGCGCGTCTCGAACGATGAATGGCACGAGCGGGGCCGCATGGTTCGAGACGCCGCTAACGCGGCTCCTCACCTGAGGGTTTAGCTTTCCCGCTGCTCTCACTTCCCATAACTATAAAACCCCTGCCCGGTCTTGCGGCCGAGACGGCCGGCAGCAACCATTTCCTTCAACAGCGGCGCCGGACGATACTTGGGATCGTTGAAGCCCTCGTAGAAGACTTCCATCACCGAAAGCATCGTGTCGAGACCGATCATGTCGGCAAGCGCCAGCGGGCCGATCGGATGATTGCAGCCGAGCTTCATGCCGGCGTCGAGGTCCTCGGCGGTCGCAATACCTTCCTGAAGCGCGAAGATCGCCTCATTGATCATCGGGCAAAGAATGCGGTTGACCGCAAAGCCCGGGCTGTTCTTCGCCGTGATCGCGACCTTGCCTATTCGCTTTGCAAAGGCTTCCGCCTTGGCGTGCGTGTCATCAGACGTTTGCAGACCGCGGATCAATTCCAGAAGCGCCATCAGCGGCACCGGATTGAAGAAGTGCATGCCGATGAAGCGGTCCGGACGGTCGGTCGCGGCAGCAAGCTTGGTGATCGAGATCGACGAGGTATTGGTCGCGAGCAGCGCCTGCGGCCGCAGCTTCGGGCAAAGATCCTTCAGGATCTTGACCTTCAAATCCTCGTTCTCGGTTGCGGCCTCGATCACGAGATCGCAGGTGGAAAGCTTTGCAGTGTCCGTGGTCGTGGTGATGCGCGCAATCGCCGCCTGTCGGTCGGCATCGGTCATCTTCTGCTTGTTGACGAGCCGCTCCAGGCTGCCCGAGACAACCGACATGCCTCGGGTCAGCGCGGCATCGGCGATGTCGGTCATGACGACGGGTAGCCCCGCGGCGGCGCACACCTGCGCAATGCCGTTGCCCATCGTGCCCGCGCCGATAATGCCGATCTGCTCAATCATTGTTCGCCTGCCTTTGTTTGAATACTGGGTACGTGATTATCAGTCCGCGTAGCCCGCATGAGCGAAGCGATATGCGGGGAAAGAAAGGTCCCGGATGTCGCTTCGCTCATCCGGGCTACACACTAGATCTTCCAGCCGCCCTACTCCGCCGCCTCTTTCACATACCGAGCGGCCGGCGTCCGCATCGTCACCAGCTCTTCCGCCGCGGTCGGATGCAGCGCAATGGTCGCGTCGAAATCGGCTTTCGTTGCCTTCATCTTTACCGCGATGGCGACTGCCTGGATGATTTCGGCGGCGGTGTCGCCGACGATGTGACAGCCGAGCACGCGGTCCGTCGTGCCGTCAACGACGAGCTTCATCATGACGCGAGTGTCGCGGCCGGACATCGTCGCCTTGATGGGACGAAAATCGGTCTTGTAGATGTCGACACGGCTCACCAGCGCACGTGCCTGCGCTTCGGTGAGGCCGACGGTGCCGACTTCGGGTTGCGAGAACACCGCGGTGGGAATGCTGCTGTGGTCGACCTGAACGGGGCGCTTGCCGAACACGGTGTCGGCGAAGGCCTGGCCCTCGCGGATCGCCACCGGCGTCAAATTGAGGCGATGGGTGACATCGCCGATCGCATAGATGTTGTCGACGGAGGTCTTCGACCACTCGTCGACAGCAATGCCGCCATTCGCCGGATTGATGGCGACGCCGGCGTTCTCGAGCCCGAGATTGGCGACGTTCGGGTGCCGCCCGATCGCGAACATCACCTTCTCGGAGGCAATGCTGGAGCCGCTCGACAGATGCGTGGTGAATTCGTCGCCGTGCTTGTCCACCTTCTCGATGGTGCAGCCGGAGATGATGGTGATGCCCTGCTTCTCCATCTCGGCGCGCACATGCTTGCGGACGTCCTCGTCGAAGCCGCGCAGAATGTTGTCGCCGCGATAGACCACGGTCACGTCGGAGCCGAAGCCGGCAAAGATGCCGGCGAATTCCAGCGCGATATAACCGCCACCCTGGATCACGATGCGCTTGGGCAGTTCGGTCAGGTGAAACGCCTCGTTGGAGGAAATCACGTGCTCGATGCCGGGAATCTCGCGGCCGTGGTTGGGCGCTCCTCCCGTCGCAATCAGGATGTATTTCGCGGTGATCTTTTCGCCGGTCATCAGCCGCAGCGTGTGGGCGTCTTCCAGCATCGCACGGGTCTTCACAATGCGCGCGCCGCTCTTTTCGACATTAGCGGCGTAGATGCCTTCGAGGCGAGCGATCTCCTTGTCCTTGTTGGCGACCAGCGTCGGCCAATCGAACGAAAATTCGGGGATGGTCCAGCC
The DNA here is from genome assembly GCF_020329435.1 of Bradyrhizobium hereditatis. Taxonomy (GTDB): domain Bacteria; phylum Pseudomonadota; class Alphaproteobacteria; order Rhizobiales; family Xanthobacteraceae; genus Bradyrhizobium; species Bradyrhizobium hereditatis. The sequence goes on from NZ_JAGKJK010000003.1 coordinate 67,852, forward strand.
GAAGCCCGCGGCGTCGGCAATCTCGTCGCGGACGTGGGAGCCGAGTACGAACAGCTTTTTCGGCACGCAGCCGCGGATCACGCAGGTGCCGCCCATCCGGTATTCTTCGGCGACCATGACCTTGGCGCCGTAGCCGGCGGCGATGCGGGCGGCGCGAACGCCGCCCGAACCACCGCCGATGACGAAGAGATCGACGTCGAACTCAGCCATATCACCCCCGTCCGAAGTCGTGTTTAGGATGAATCAAATGTCCTTGCCGCGCTTCTTCATCTCGGCGCGGAACTGGCCGTTGATGACCTCGGCAAAGGCCTGCGCCCACTGATTCATATAGGACATGCTGAACTGAATGGCGCGTGGCTCGCTCGCGAGCAGCTTCTGGCCGAGCGGCGATTTGTAGAAGGTGACGAGGTCCTTCAGCTCCTGCTCGGTGAACTCGTTGGCGTAGACCTGCGCCATGCCGTCGCCGATTTCCTTCTCACGGCCGGCGAGCTTCTTGGCAACGATCACGGCGACCTCGTTGAGGTCTTTCTGATAGTTCAGATTGCTCTGCAACAGTACGTTCTTGGTCTGCTCGACGAGATTGGGAACGGCGTTAGCGTACATCGCGCTCGCGTTCTTCATCGCCAGGATCTCCTTGGCGGCGGCGATCGCCGCCGGCGAACCGGGCTTCAGTGCTTGCGTGGCTGCGGGCGCGTTTTTCTGCTGCGCGTCGGCCGGGACGGCGGTCAGCGCCAGTCCGACTGCAAGGCCGGCGGCCGACAAAATCCCTGAAAGGCTCTTCATTCCAATTCTCCTCGATTACCGGCGTTACCGCCGCTCAACTACGCGAATTCCCTGGGCGCCTGCCAGGACGGCGGTGCTGGCCAGGCCAATGAACAACCCGTGTTCGACGACACCCGGGATCAGGCTCAACAGGCCCGCCAGACGCGGCGCATCCATGATGCGCCCCAGATGGGCATCGACAATCCAGTGGCCGCCATCGGTGACAAAAACGTGGCCGTCCTTGCCCTTGCGGAGCCCCATTTGCCCGGAAACGCCGCTTTGGGCAAATGCCGCGGCCATGGCCCGTTGGGTTGCGGCCAGCCCGAACGGAATTACCTCCACAGGTAGGGGGAAACGGCCGAGAACATCGACCCACTTGGTATCGTCGGCAATCACGATCATGCGATCCGAAGCTGCCGCCACGATCTTCTCCCGCAGCAGCGCGCCGCCGCCGCCCTTGATCAGGTTGAGGGCGGAATCGACCTCGTCGGCGCCGTCGACAGTGAGATCAAGCCGGTCGACTTCATCGAGCGTGGTCAGGGGAATTTTGCAGGCTTCAGCCTGGGCGCGGGTCGCCTCCGACGTCGGCACGCCGATCACGCGCAACCCACCGGCAACGCGCTCGCCGAGCAGTTCGACAAAATGCTTGGCGGTCGAGCCGGTGCCGAGCCCGAGCTTCATACCGTCCTGCACCTGCTCCAGTGCCTGCGCCGCCGCCTGTCGTTTCAATTGGTCCATGTTCACGTGCTGACGATGCTCCCAGGAATCCGCCGGTCCGCGGGCGCATGTCTAGCGTCGTTTTCGCCTTGGGAATAGCGCCATGAGGACTTGCATGAGGCTCCGCCTGCCGCTAGCGAATGCCGATGACCCCTGCCCGAATCGTTGTCTTCGACCTCGACGGCACCCTCGTCGACACCGCGCCCGACCTGATTGCCGCGCTCAATTACGTGCTCGACCGTGAGGGCCTGCCGCCCGTTCCCCTGAAATCGGCACGAAACATGATCGGCGCCGGCGCACGAAAGCTGATCGAGCGCGGGCTTGAAGTGGATGGCCGCGTGGTTGGTACCGATGACCTCAACCGCCTCACGAAGGATTTCATCGATTATTACGCTGCCCACATTGCGGACGCTTCGCGGCCGTTCGAGGGGCTGGAGGCAGCTCTCGACGAGCTTGCAGCACAGGGCTGCCGCCTAGCGGTGTGCACCAACAAGCTGGAATGGCTGTCGAAGCTGCTACTCGACCGACTGAGTCTGAGCGGACGATTCTCGGCCATTTGCGGCGCCGACACTTTCGGCGTCTCCAAGCCTGACCCAATCATCCTGCAACAGACGGTGGCGCGGGCGGGAGGGACTCTTGGCGCCACCATCATGGTCGGCGACGCCGGGCCCGACGTCGGCGTGGCTCGGAGGGCGGGGGTTCCCGTAATCGGGGTCGAGTTCGGCTATACGGACGTGCCGATCGCCGAACTGAAGCCCGACCGGCTGATCGGCCATATGCGCGACCTACCGGCGGCAGTGGAAAGCCTCAGCAGGGGTTCCGTCTCGCTCCTAAACGCCTGATTTATCTGATGTGTTTGGAAGGCTGATTTTTGCCATTAAACCATCTTTTAGGGATTTTCCCCGGAGCCGATGCGACGACCTCGCTCGGACCGGCTGCAAGACCCTGCTCTGTTGAAGTGCCCGCGCCCGAATTCCAGCCGGTCACGGTGCAGGTCCAGGTGGTCCGCAGTCCCCTCCCGACGAAGCGCTCAGCTAGTTGCCGATTGTGGGCGCCTCACAAGGTGCCTAGATTATGCTAACGAACGGCAGGCACAGGCAGCCCTTTACAAGGCGACAAGGCAGTTTGAATGAGCGGATTCCCGTCACCTGACCACCTGACACGTCCGATGGTCGACCCCTTCGGCCGAACCATCCGGTATTTGCGCGTGTCGGTGACCGATCGCTGCGATCTGCGCTGCTTTTATTGCATGTCCGAGGACATGACGTTCCTGCCGAAGAAGGACCTCTTGACGCTGGAGGAACTCGACCGGCTGTGCTCGGCCTTCATCGCCAAAGGGGTGCGCAAGATCCGCCTAACCGGAGGCGAGCCGCTGGTCCGCCGCAACGTGATGTCGCTGGTGCGCTCGCTGTCGCGGCACCTAGGCACTGGTGCGCTCGATGAGCTGACGCTGACAACCAATGCTTCGCAACTAGCGCGCTTCGCCGGCGAATTGCGCGATTGCGGCGTCCGCCGCGTCAACGTCTCGCTCGACACGCTGGACGCACAGAAGTTCCGCGCCATCACGCGCTGGGGCGATCTCGACAAGGTTCTGGCCGGCATCGAGGCTGCGCGCGATGCGGGCCTCGCCGTCAAGATCAATGCGGTGGCGCTAAAGAACATGAACGAGGAAGAAATCCCCTCGTTGATGGAATGGGCACACGGCAAGGGCATGGCGCTGACCCTGATCGAGGTCATGCCGATGGGCGACATCGGCGAAGGACGGATCGACCAGTATGTTCCGTTGTCGCTCATCCGCGCTCGCCTCGCCCAGCACTACACGCTGACCGATCTGGACGAGAATACCGGAGGCCCTGCCCGCTACGTCCGGGTCGGCGAGACCGGCGGCAAGCTCGGCTTCATCACGCCGATGACGCATAATTTCTGCGAGTCCTGTAACCGGGTACGGATCACCTGCACCGGCACGCTGCACACGTGCCTCGGCCACGAGGATGCCTCCGATTTGCGCAAACCGTTGCGGGCATCAGCGGACGACGAACTGCTGTCGGCCGCCATCGATCGCGCCATCGGGCTGAAGCCGAAGGGCCATGATTTCATCATCGACCGCCGGCACAACCGCCCGAGCGTATCTCGCCACATGAGCGTGACCGGCGGCTAGAGGCCGCCGCTGGCTTATCTCCCGTAAAAACGCGGATTTATCAGACCAACCAATCAATTGGTCCCCGCGTCAATTTGTCCATTTTCCGATTGACGCCGCCGCGACGCGCTGAAATGGTGCGCCTGCTTTCACGCCAGCACGGCCGGGAACAGGCCGCTGCATACCTTTGAGGTTGCAGTCAAGACGGCGGTAGCGCGAGACGGGGGGAGGACTGATCGTTGCAATCGCATGTGCGAATGAGCTGCGGCCTCGTGCGTTTTTCGCACGGGAGCGAACCTGCGCGTTGGTTGCATGGCAGCGGCTCCAGACGTCCGGCGCGAGATGGCAACGCAATATCAATGAAGAAATCCGGCACGCGTCACTGACGTGCCGAGGAGAGCGTAATGCGCCCATTGTTGGCACTGAGTAATTCAATCGACTGGCTCAATGAGAAACTAGGCGGCATCTGCAACTGGCTCGTGCTCGCAGCCTGCGTGGTGAGCGCCGCCAACGCGATGATCCGCTACGCGTTCGGCTATTCTTCAAACGCCTGGCTCGAACTGCAGTGGTACATGTTCGCCATCTTCGTGATGTTCGGCGCCTCCTACACGTTCAAGAAGAACGAGCATGTCCGCGTCGAGATCCTCTATTTGATGCTGTCCGAACGCGGCCAGCTCTGGCTCGATCTGATCGGCACGCTGTGCTTCCTGATTCCGGCCTGCCTGCTGCTCAGCTATCTGTCCTGGCCGTTCTTCATGCAGGCCTATGCGGTCGGCGAGACGTCGAGCAACGCCGGCGGCCTCCTGCGCTGGCCAATCAAGCTCGTCGTTCCCGTGGGCTTCGTTTTCCTGGCGCTGCAAGGCGTCTCCGAGGTGATCAAGCGCATCGCGGCGCTGCAGGGTTATGTCGTAATTGACGCGAAATACGAGAGGCCGACTCAATGATCACGCTGGAGATGATGCCGCCGCTGATGTTCGGCGGCTTGATTCTGGCCATGCTGATCGGCTTCCCGGTCGCCTTCACGCTGGCCGCGCTCGGGTTGTCGTTCGGGTTCCTGTCGATCTATCTCGGCTTCTTCGACATGAACTTCCTGCAGGCCATTCCGGGCCGCATTTTCGGCGGCGTGCTTTCCAACGAATTGCTGCTGGCGATTCCCTTCTTCACCTTCATGGGCTCGGTGCTCGAGCGGTGCGGCCTTGCGGAAGACATGCTTGACTCGATGGGCCAGTTGTTCGGCCCGATCCGCGGCGGCCTCGGCTATTCCGTCATCATCGTCGGCTTCATCCTCGGCGCGATCACCGGCACGGTAGCCGCGCAAGTCATCGCCATGGCGTTGATCTCGATGCCGGTGATGCTCCGCTACGGCTACAACACGCGCTACATCACCGGCGTGCTCGCCGCGTCCGGGACCATCACCCAGCTGGTGCCACCCTCGCTGGTGCTGATCGTGATGGCCGACCAGCTCGGCAAATCGGTCGGCGACATGTATCTCGGCGCCTGGGGGCCTTCGATCCTGCAGATCGTCCTGTTCGCCGGCTACACTTTCTTTCTGAGCATCTTCCTGCCCCACCACGTTCCGGCCGTCCCCAAGGACGCGCTGACGCTGCGGGGCTGGCCGCTCTGGCGCAAATGCCTGATGGGCATCATTCCCTCGGCCGTGCTGATCTTCGTGGTGCTCGGCACCATGATGATGGGCCTGGCGACGCCGACGGAAGCCGGCGCGATGGGCGCCATCGGCGCCATCGTTCTCGCCGCGATCCATCACAAGGACCTGAGCAGCAAGGGACAAAAAATGCTGCTCGTCGGCATCGCCGCCACCGGTGTCGCCGTCATCGTGGGAATTCTGGTCGGCGAAGGAAAGCTGTTGAAGCTGTCTTTCGCGGTGCTCTACATCGCCATCGTCTGGCTCTGTCTCGAAGCCGTCCGCATTCCGGACCTGCGTGATCTGATCAAGCAGGGCTACGAGTCGACGATGCGCCTCTCCACCATGGTGGTGTTCATCCTGATCGGCTCGACCTGCTTCTCGGTCGTATTCCTCGGCGTCAACGGCGGCGTCTGGCTCGAACATCACCTGACCTCGATCCCCGGCGGCGTCTGGGGCTTCCTGATCTTCATCAACCTGTTCATCTTCTTCCTGGCGTTCTTCCTCGACTTCTTCGAGATCGCCTTCATCATCCTGCCGATGGTGGCGCCGATTGCGCAGAAGGTGCTGGCGCCCGTCGTCGGACCGGATGCGGCGCTGATCTGGTTCGGCGTCATGCTCTGCGTCAACATGCAGACCTCGTTCCTGCACCCGCCGTTCGGCTTCGCGCTGTTCTATCTGCGCGGCGTCGCGCCCAAGGAAGTGAAGAGCTCCGACATCTATTGGGGCGCGCTGCCCTGGATCGGCCTGCAGGCGATCATGGTGGCGATCGTGATCGCCTTCCCGGTCGTGGTGACGGCGCTCCTCGACAAGCCGCTCGACGTTGACCTCAGCAAGGTCAAGATCGAGGTGCCGCAGATCGAACTGCCGCCCTTGGATTTCGGCGGGCCGAAGCAATAGCGGCGCACCTTCTCGGCAAGACAAAAACCCCGGAGCTTTCGCCCCGGGGTTTTCGTTTGTCGAGGTCTACGCAGTGCGGTCAGCCTTGCGGATTGCGCGCCATAAAGCTGTCGTAGCCGAGCTCGGCGACCTGGAACCACTGGTACCCGTTGGTCGTGAACGAGTTCATGGAGTCCAGCACCTTCTTGAAGTTCGGGTTAGAAGCAGCCGTCTCGGCGTACAGCTCCTTGGTCGCCTTCAGGCAGGCCTGCATGATCGCCGGCGAGAAGTTGTGTAGCTTGGTGCCGCCCGCGAGCAGCTTCTTCAGCGCCGGCGGGTTGCCCTGATCGTATTTCGCCATCATCCAGCTGTTGGCGGTCTGACCGGCCTGCTCGATGACGCTCTGATAGTATTTCGGCAGCGAATTCCACTTATCCAGGTTGACGAGGCCGAGCAGCATCGGGCCGCCCTCCCACCAGCCGGGATAGTAGTAGTGCGGCGCGACCTTGTTGAAGCCGAGCTTCTCGTCGTCATAGGGCCCGACCCATTCTGCGGCGTCGATCGTGCCCTTTTCGAGCGCGGGATAGATGTCGCCGCCGGCAAGCTGCTGCGGCACGACGCCGAGCCTCTGCATCACGCGGCCGGCGAAGCCGCCGATCCGCATCTTCAGCCCTTTCAGGTCGTCGACGGTATTGATCTCCTTGCGGAACCAGCCGCCCATCTGGCACCCGGTATTGCCGGCCAAAAATGAGGTGACGTTGTAGCTCTTGTAGAACTGGTTGAGCAGGTCCCTGCCGCCGCCCAGCATGTACCAGGCCTGGTTGAGGCGCTGGTTGGGGCCGAACGGGACCGCCGTGCCGAAGGCAAAGGTCGGGTCCTTGCCGAAATAATAATAGGACGCGGTATGGCCCATCTCGACGGTGCCGTTCTGCACGGCATCGAGCACCTGCAGCCCGGGAACGATTTCGCCGCCGGCAAAAGCCTGGACCTGGAACTTGTTGTCGGTGGCTTCGCCAATGAGTTTGGCCATCAGCTCGACCCCGCCCCACAGGGTGTCAAGTGACTTTGGCCAGCTAGCCGTCAGACGCCATTTGAGCTCCGGCATCGATTGAGCGATGGCGGGAGCCGCCAGTGTGGCGGCACCAGCCGCGCCAATGCCAGTCGCTTTAAGAAAATCTCTTCTTTTCATTGAATCCTTCCCTGTTGGTGATGCGTATCGTGGCCTTCTTGGCGAGGCCTTCGCGAGGCACCATGGAACAAACAGTTCCCGATTTCCATCCCGAATGATACGGGCACACGAAAAAGCCCGGCCTTCTTGCGAAGGCCGGGCTGCGGTGTTCTACGACTTAAGACGTAATCAGCCGCGGGTCCGTGAGCGGATCATGAAGCTGTCGTAGGTGTATTCGGCGACCTGCCACCACAGATACTGGTCGGAGCGGTAGGCCTGCATCGCGTCGATCGACTTCTTGAAGTCAGCGTTCTTGCCGGAGATCTCGGCCCACAATTCGTTGGTAGCCTTCAGGCAGGCTTCCAGCACTTCATTGGTGAAGGGACGCAGCTGCGTGCCGCCGGCGACCAGTCGCTTCAGCGCGGACGGATTTTGCATGTCGTAACGCGCATTCATCCAGCTGTTGGCGTGGGCGCATGCATTGGCCAGGATCGCTTGATAGTTCTTCGGCAGCGAATTCCACTTTTCGAGGTTGACGAAGGAGTGGACCATCGGCCCGCCCTCCCAGAAACCCGGGTAGTAGTAGTATTTTGCGACCTTCTGGAAGCCGAGCTTTTCGTCGTCATATGGACCGACCCACTCGGCCGCATCGATGGTGCCCTTTTCGAGCGCCGGGTAGATGTCGCCGCCGGCGAGCTGCTGCGGCACCACGCCGACCTTCTGCAGGACTTGGCCGGCGATGCCGCCGATCCGCATCTTGAGGCCGGAGAGATCGGCAACCGTCTTGATCTCCTTGCGGAACCAGCCGCCCATCTGCGTGCCGGTGTTGCCGGTGGCAAAGCCGATCACCCCGAACTTCTTGAAGAACTCGTTGCCGAGCGCCTCACCGCCGCCCTGCGACCACCAGGAGTTCTGCTGGCGCGCGTTGAGGCCGAACGGGACCGAGGCGTAGATCGCAAAGGTCGGATCCTTGCCGACGTAATAATAGGAGACGGTGTGGCACATCTCGACGGTGTTGTTGGACGTCGCATCGAGCGCCTGCAGGCCGGGGACGATTTCGCCAGCGGCGAATACCTGGATCTGAAACTTGTTGTCGGTCATCTCGGCGACGTACTTCGCCACCTGCTCAGCACCGCCATAGATGGTGTCGAGCGACTTCGGGAAGCTCGATGTCAGACGCCATTTGATCTCAGGCGATGATTGCGCGATCGCCGGCGAGGCAACGGCTGTCGCGGCAGCACCGGCCGCTGAAACCTTCAAAAAATCACGACGCTTCATTCAAGTCTCCTTAAAGACGGGACGTTTCCCATATTCCGCGAGCGTGTCCTCCGGCGGGGCGAATTCCACGTCGTCCGGGGCGCTCTGGCGGGGGCGCTTTAACACGGAAGTTGCCTACCGAAAACGCGACAAAGGCATGACTGCACTGATTAAAACCAAAGTCTTATGGGGGGTTATAAGCAGGGCTTACGCGGCGGCAATGGCGCCCTGGAGCTGGTCGCGTACGCTGGCCCCGATCGCCCGGTAAATCGCGGCATGCGGCCCATCCGGCTCGCTGACGACTACCGGATTTCCTTCATCCGAGGTGGTCCGAATCGACATGTGCAAGGGTATTTCGCCCAGGAACGGAACACCCAGGCGCTCCGCCTCGTGCCGCGCGCCGCCATGGCCAAAAATGTCCGAGCGCGTGCCGCACTCCGGGCACTGGAAGTAGCTCATGTTCTCGACGATGCCGAGCACCGGCACGTTGACCTTCTTGAACATCGCAAGTCCCCGCCGCGCGTCGATCAGCGAGAGGTCCTGCGGGGTCGAGATGATCACCGCGCCCTTCAGCGGCACGTTCTGCGCCAGCGTCAGCTGCGCGTCGCCGGTGCCGGGCGGCATGTCGACGACGAGAATATCGAGCGTGCCCCACGCCACATCGCGCAGCATCTGCGTGATCGCCGACATCACCATCGGCCCTCGCCAGATCATCGCGGTATTTTCCTCGACCAGGAAGCCGATCGACATGATCGAAAGGCCGAAACGCTTGATCGGAATCATCTTCCTGTTGTCATCGAGCTGCGGCTTCTCGTTGATGCCGGTCAGCCGCGGTACCGACGGACCGTAGATGTCGGCATCGAGCAGGCCGACGCGCAGGCCGAGATCGCGCAAGCCTAGCGCCAGGTTGAGCGCGGTGGTCGACTTGCCGACACCGCCCTTTCCTGAGGCCACCGCGATGATGGCGGCCACGCCGGGGATTTCCGCCTGCTTCGACATCGGCGACGGACCCTGCGGCGGCCGGTGAGCGGAAGCGGGTTGCACGCCTTGCGCATGCCGCTGCGGTGCGGTCTGCGGCGAGCCGGGCTTGCGTTCGGCAGTCAGCGCGATCATCGCCGTGGTGACGCCGGGGATCGCGCGCACCGCGGCCTCGGCCTGCGCGCGCACGCTTTCCCAGGCTCTGGCCTCGGCAGCATCGACATTGATGGAGAAGAACACCTTGCCGTCGGTAACCGAGATCGCCGACAGCACGTTGGCATGGGGCAGCGGCACGCCGCGCGGCGAGGCCACCTGCCTAAGGGAATCGAGAACCTGTTGCTGCGTTACGCTCACCGCGCATCTCCTGAAGCCCTTGCGGTTCAACGTGAGAACCCGGGCCCTACTCGCTTGTATTGACGCGCTTTCCTGACGCGGCCCGATCGGTTTCGGAGCCAATCCGAAAGCTAGGGCCTCGTTCCAAAACGCCATGCCAGTCCGATGCGACCCAATAGAGCGGTTCAGCGCAAAAGGCTACCTTGCTCCCACGTCGTCCCGCCGCTCCGCGGGGGCTTCGGCCGACTGCTCCTTGGCGGCATCGTAGTTCAGCTCGATCATGACGCCGTTGGGATCATTGACGAAGATCTGCCAGAGATCGCCGCCGGGAACCTGGCGGGAGTCGTAGGCCATGCCTTTTTGTTCCAGCCGCCGCTTCATGCCGTCAAAGCCCTGGCTGGCAAACGCGACATGGTGGACGACGCCGGAATCGGGCTTCTGTGGCTCATCGGTCTTGGAGATATCGACGAGGTGCACCACCGCCTTGCCCTCGCTGTACATCCAGGCTCCGGGGAACGCGAAGTTCGGCCGGGCACCCTTTTCCAGGCCCAGAACGTCCTCATAGAACCGGACCGTGTCGGCAAGGTTGCGGGTCCGGATGTTGAAATGGTCGAGCACGCCCACGCTGACGCCCATGCGATGTCACTCCCTTTTTTGTGAGGTTATTGAGCGTTTATCCTAGCACAAATCGGGACCTGCCGGCCAAACGAAGGCGTTGCCCTCCCCTGCGCAGCGGTTATGGTGCGGCTCCTTCCAAAAACACCGTCCGGCCGGCCCAACGTCGCCGGCGAAAACTCCAAGGTAACACACATGGCTAAAGTCGCTTTTCTCGGTCTCGGCGTTATGGGTTTCCCCATGGCAGGACATCTGGTGAAAAAAGGCGGCCACGAGGTGACCGTGTATAACCGGACGGGAGCCAAGGCGAAGGAATGGGCGGACAAGTTCGGCGGACGCACCGCGCCGACTCCGAAGGCCGCGGCTGAAGGCCAGGACTTCGTGATGTGCTGCGTCGGCAATGACAATGACCTGCGCGCGGTCACGATCGGTCCCGATGGCGCCTTCGCCGGCATGAAGAAGGGCGCAGTGTTCGTCGACCACACCACCGCCTCCGCCGAGGTCGCCCGCGAGCTCGACGCTGCGGCCGCCAAGGCGGGCTTCAAGTTCATCGACGCGCCGGTGTCCGGCGGCCAGGCCGGCGCGGAAAACGGTGTGCTGACGGTGATGTGCGGTGGCAAGGAAGACGCCTATGCCGCTGCCGAGCCGATCATTTCCGGCGCTTACGCGCGGATGTGCAAGCTGCTCGGACCGGCAGGCGCCGGGCAGCTCACCAAGATGGTCAACCAGATCTGCATCGCAGGCCTTGTCCAAGGCCTGTCCGAGGGCATTCATTTCGCCAAGAAATCCGGGCTCGACGTTGGCGCTGTCATCGAAACCATCTCCAAGGGCGCGGCGCAGTCGTGGCAGATGGAGAACCGCTACAAGACCATGAACGAGGGCAAGTTCGATTTCGGTTTTGCGGTGGAATGGATGCGCAAGGACCTATCGATCTGCATCGCCGAGGCCCGCCGCAACGGCGCCAATTTGCCGGTGACCGCGCTCGTCGATCAGTTCTACGCCGAAGTCGAGAAGATGGGCGGCAAGCGCTGGGATACTTCGAGCCTGCTCGCCCGCCTGGAGCGGTGAGTTAAAGAAACAGGTTAAGGCAGCAACGACGGCCCCCGCTTCTTATCTCGTCAGAAAGCGGGGTTCCCTCTGCTCGACTGGTTAATTTTAACCTCCCGTTAACGAGAATTTTTAGCTCTTTAAGTCATCGCTTAATGTTTTAGCGGCACAGATAGACAATGCAAAAGCCCGCGCAGTTCGTGGGCAGGATTTGTGTTGTTTGATGAGTAACCCCGCAGAAAAGCCCGAGGTTGTCCAGCTTCCGGCGGAAGCGCCGGTGGCACCACCGCTGAATACGCGGCGCGTGGCGGCACAACGGGTGCGCGAGGCGCGGGATCGGTTAACATCAACCAGCGGAACGCGTCCCGCGTTCGACACAGAATTACTCCGGCAGTACGCTCAGACCCGGGTCTCGGCTTCCTTCGTCGTCATGCTGCTGGTCGTTTCGACCGGCGTGCTGTTCGGCCTCTGGAAGTATGCCGTGCCGGCCGCGGTCTGGACCGTCGGCATGCTCTGCATCCATGCCGCCATCATCCGCAACTGCAGGCGCTTCCTCAGCGAGCAGCCCACGCTCGCCGCGACGCGCAAATGGCAAACCCGTTTCGTCCTGCTCGACCTGCTGTACGGCCTGTGCTGGACTGCGATCCTCCTCCACCCTGCCGGCCTCGACGTCGTCTCGAATACGATGATGATGTTCTTGATGCTGCTGGTAATCGCAGTTTCGAGCATGCTGGCAGCAACGCTGCCCATTGCGGCGGTAGCGGCAACCGCGCCGGTGACGGCAGCGATCGCGCTCAATTTCGTGATGGGCGGCACCTTCGACAATTACGCGCTCGCGCTGCTTGCGGTCGCCGCCGAATGCTATTTTGCGTTGCTCGCCCACCAGCTCCATTCGACGACGCTGCAGACCCTGGAAGCGCGCGCCGAAAAGGATGCGCTGATCGGCGAGCTCGAACAGGCCAAGGCAATCTCGGACGAAGCGCGGCACCGCGCCGAATCCGCCAACGTCGCCAAGTCGCGCTTCCTGGCGCAGATGAGCCACGAGCTGCGCACGCCGCTGAACGCGATCCTCGGCTTCTCCGAGGTGATGAAGAGCGAAATCTTCGGCGCGCATGCGGTAGCCGTCTACAAGGAATACTCCGCCGACATCCACAATTCGGGCGTCCACCTGCTCAACCTCATCAACGAGATTCTCGATCTGTCGCGGATCGAGGCCGGCCGCTACGAACTCAACGAGGAAGCGGTGTCGCTGGTGCATGTCGTCGCCGACTGCCATCATCTGTTGAAACTGCGCGCCACCAGCCGCGGCATCACCATCCACGAGGTGTTCGAGCACGGCATGCCGCGAATCTGGGGCGACGAGCGCGCCACGCGCCAGGTCGTGCTCAATCTCATATCCAACTCGATCAAGTTCACCCCGCCGGGCGGCGATATCTGGCTCAAGGTCGGCTGGACCGCTTCCGGCGGCCAATATCTCAGCGTCAAGGACACCGGCTCCGGCATTGCCGAGGACGAGATCCCGATCGTGCTGGCCTCGTTCGGCCAGGGCTCCAACTCGATCAAGTCGGCCGAACAGGGCGCAGGCCTCGGCCTGCCGATCGCCAAGAGCCTGATCGACATGCACGGCGGCACCTTCACGCTGAAATCGAAACTGCGCATCGGCACCGAAGTCATCGTCACTTTCCCGCCGGAGCGGGTGATGAGCGCGCTGGCGCCGATGGCCGAAGACGAGGCGCCGCCGCTGCAGCCGGAGCCCGCCATCACCGACGACAAGCGGCGGGCGCGCCACAAGCCAATCATGAACGCCGGCACCGGCCTGTAAAGTTGGAGCGCTTGCGCTGAGGACTCAAACCGTTTCACTATCCAGGAATGAGCAAAGAAACGCCGTGTATCGCAGTCTGTATGATGGATCCCAAAACCAAACTCTGCTTCGGCTGCGGACGAACGTTGCCGGAGATCGCACGCTGGCACAGCATGGATACGGCGGAGCGGCTGTCGGTGATGGAAGGGCTTGCAGCACGCATGGCGGAAGCCGGCCTCGCGCCGATGCCGCCGCGACCTGCGCGCGGTTGATCTTCGGACCAATCCTGGGACGAACCGGCGGAGGCGCCGGATGATCCGCATCATGCTCGTTCTCGCGATGCTCGCTGGCACCGCCGGCGCCGTCGTCGCCTATGGTGATCCTCACCAGATCGCGCGCGCCAGCGACTCGGTAGTGAAGATGCTGCGGCAGCGCAGCCTGGAGCCGCCGCCCGTCGTGCAGATAGCGCGCGGCAAAGCCGGCGAATTCGCACTGCATGCCAAGATCAACGGCGTCAAGGCGCCGATGGTGATCGACACCGGCGCGACCTCGGTGGTGCTGACCTGGGAGACGGCGAAGGCGATCGGCTTGCCGATCGAGATGCTGGAATACAATGTCGAGCTCGAAACCGCCGGCGGCCACACCAAGGCGGCACGGCTGACGCTCGATCGCCTCGCGGTGGGCGGGCTCGTTGAGAAATCGGTGCCGGCGCTGGTCGTGCCGCGAGGGCAGCTCAAGACCAACCTGCTCGGCATGAGCTTTCTGGATCGCCTGGAAAGCTGGGGCGTGCGGGCCGACAAGCTGATGCTGCACGGCTATCCCGAGGTGGTGCCGGCCAACAACAAGCGCGCTCGCTCGGCTTCGAATTAGGGCGTGTACTCGCACCCTAACTGGTGAGTGTCAGTGCCTAAACTCTAACGAGCTTGGCAATGGCTCTGTTGAGCACTTCCCTGCTTCAGGGTGGCTGCCGCCCCGATCCATTCCCATTTGAGCTACAGGGGCGAGCACGTCATGTGCCATCGGAGATCGGCAATGACTACCAGAGCCTTCTGCATCCTAGCCGCCGCTATCTTTGCCCTGATCGCAGTTCTGCAGTTAATCCGGATCGTAATGGGATGGTCCGTCACCTTGAACGGCGTCGATGTGCCGTTCTGGGCGAGCTGGATTGCGGTCATCGTGGCGGGCGTGTTGAGCTTCGTCGGCTTCCGCGCCGCGATGCGCTAGGGCCGGCAAAAGTAGCGGGCGCACCCAGCATCCCGCGAATTGTCCGCAAGTGTCAGCCTCTCGCCTTTGCCGCCTTGCGCGCCTTGTTGGCTTCCGCGATTTCGGGCTCGATCGAATTCAGGCTCTCGTAGATTTCTGCGAGCACCGTCTTCAGATCCACAATGTTCTTTGCCGGAAAGTTGCTGACTGCAACTTCCTCGAAGTGAATCGCAATCGGGATCAGCTCTTCAACCAGCGTCCGTCCCTTCGGCGTGAGGTTGATCGCGACCGTGCGCGCGTTGTCCTTGAGCCGCGTGCGAGTGACGAGGCCTCGCCGTTTCATCTCGCCGATCAACCGCGACAATGTCGATATTTCGATGGTCGTCATCGCGGCGAGATCGCCGAGGCGCTGATCGCCCTTTTCCCAGAGCGCGGCCATGACGCGGTACATTGGTAGCGTCACGCTGTAGCCGGCGATGCGCCGGGAAAACAAATCGCCCATCCGCACGCCGACGCGGTTGAGCATGTAGGGCAAGGAATTCGTCAGCTGATACAAGATCTTGCATCCTGCTCTGAAGCAACTTTTGCATTCCTCCAATAGCCGGGCGCCAATCAGTTTTCAAGGCAATTGTTGCATATGAAAGTTTTCCGTTGACATATCATTTGCAAATGCAATTATTGTTTTTGAAAGTTAAGCCGCGGATCACAAGAGCGGACCGTTCAGTGGAGGAAACCATGTCGCTGGATTCGGCATCCGACTCATTGCGTGAAACGTTCAAGCGCGCGTTGCGGCGATTTCCCGCCGCGGTGTCGGTGATCACGTCTGCGGATCAGAACCGCCGCCACGGCATGACGGCGACCGCAGTGACCTCGCTCTCGCTCGACCCGCCCTCCCTGATCGTCTGCGTCAACCAGCAGACGCTGCTGCATGACATCATGCTGTTGGCGCGCCGGTTCTGCGTCAACGTGCTGCGCCGCGACCAGATCACGCTGTCATCGGCCTTCAGCGGCGCGGTCCCGGCCGAGGATCGGTTCGGGCTTGGCGACTGGATGACCTCACCTGAAGGCGTGACCTATCTCGCCGACGCGCAGATCAACATCTTCTGCAAGAAGGCGGCCGCCATGCCGTACGGCACGCACACGATCTTCATCGGCGAAGCCGAGACCGTAAATATGCGCGATCCGATCGAGCCCCTGATCTACCAGGACGCCACCTACTGCTTCTCGGTGCCCCACGACAGCCAGGCTGCGTGAACCGCCAGACCGCCTCTTATCCAATCGAAGATACGGAGCAAATCAATGGTATCAGTCGCCCAGTTGAAGGACGCGCCGGCGCCATCAGCCCGTCGTCCCGACATTGCGGAGCTGCGGAGCCGCGTGGCGCAGATCGCGCCTCAGATCAAGGCACGTGCCTACACCACCGAAAAGGCCGGCCGCGTTCCCGAGGAGAATATTACAGCGCTGCGCAACATCGGCTATTTCGACATCGTCAAGCCCGCGATGTTCGGCGGCTATGAACACGATTTCGACGTGCTGGTCGAACTCAACATCGAGCTTGCAAAATGCTGCGCCTCGACCGCATGGGTCGGTGGCCTGCTCGCAGCGCATCAATGGCTGATCGCCGGATTTCCGGAAGCCGCGCAGCGCGACGTCTGGGACAAGAATCCCGATGCGCTGGCCTGCGGCTCCTATGCGCCGGCTGCCAAGGCCATCGAGGTCGAGGGCGGCTATCGCCTCACCGGGCGCTGGTCGTTCGCCAGCGGCTGCGACAACGCGCAATGGTCGCTGTGCGCGGCGCTGTTGCCGTCGAAGACGGACAACGGACAGTTTGCGCCGGCGTTTCTGCTGGTGCCAGCCGCCGACTACATTATCGACGATACCTGGAATGTCGTCGGCCTCAGCGGCACCGGCAGCAAGACGCTGGTGCTGAACGACGTGTTTGTCCCGGCGCACCGCCTTATGTCGTTCGCCGACACCACCTCCGGCAAGACGCCGGGCGCGGCGCTTTATGCCGACAATCCGACGTTCGCGATCCCGATGCTATCGAATATTCCCTCCTGCCTGGCCTCGACCGCGGTCGGCGCCGCCGCGGGCGCGCTGGAAGACTATCTCGCCGTCACTTCGAGGCGGATCACCCGCGGCGCGGTCGCCGGCCACAATAACCGCATGGCGGATTTTCCGACCATCCAGCTCCGTGTGGCGGAAGCCACCGCCTCCGTCGATGCCGCGCGCGAAGTGCTGCTGCGCGATCTCCGCGATCGCGCCGCGACGATCCGCGCGGGCAAGTCAGTTTCGATCGAGGACCGCATCGTCAGCCGTCGCGGCCAGGCCTTTTCGGTCGCGCTCGCCATTCGAGCCAGCGAGGCGCTGAACGCCTCGACCGGCGGGCTCGGGCTCGACCTCTCCAATCCGGTGCAGCGCGCCTGGCGCGATGCCAATGCTGTTGGCCGTCACATCAGCATGAACTGGGACGCCGTCGGCACCATGTACGGCCAGCTCGCGCTCGGGCTGACGCCGCAGGGACAATACTGATCAACACCAGATATCTGCGAGGAACGACATGCAGGGGAAGATCGCGCTTGAGGAACATTTCGCCATTCCGGACACGCTGTTGGATTCAGCGGGCTTCGTTCCGGAATCCTACTGGCCGGAGTTGAAGGATCGCCTGCTCGATATCCACGACAAGCGCCTGGCGCAGATGGACCGGCACGGCATCGAGATGATGATCCTGTCCCTGAATGCGCCAGCGGTGCAGGCCATTCCCGACATCAAACGCGCCAACGACATTGCGATCCGGGCCAATGACTTCCTCGCCGAGCAGGTCGCCAAGCGGCCGTCCCGCTTTCAGGCGTTCGCGGCGCTGCCGATGCAGGATCCAGATCTCGCCACAGCCGAACTCGAGCGCTGCATCAAAACGCTCGGCTTCCGCGGCGCGCTGGTCAACGGCTTCTCGCAAATCGGCGACGGCAAGCGTCCCGTCTATTACGACCTGCCGCAGTACTGGCCGTTCTGGGCCAAGGTCGAAGAAACCGGCCTGCCCTTCTATCTGCATCCGCGCAACCCGCTGCCGCAGGATTGCGCGATCTATGAAGGACATCCCTGGCTGATGGGCCCGACCTGGGCGTTCGGACAGGAGACCGCGGTTCATGCGCTGCGCCTGATGGGATCGGGCCTGTTCGACGCCTATCCGAAGCTGAAGATCATCCTCGGCCATATGGGCGAAGGCCTGCCCTACAGCATGTGGCGCGTCGATCACCGCAATGGCTGGGTCAAGGCGCCGCCGAAGCACAAGGCGAAGAAGAAGATTTGCGACTACTTCAACGCCAACTTCTTCCTGACCACGTCGGGCAATTTTCGCACGCAAACGCTGATCGATTCCATTCTCGAAATCGGATCGGATCGCATTCTGTTCTCGGTCGACTGGCCGTTCGAAAATGTCGATCATGCCTCCGACTGGTTCAACAGCGCCAGCATCAGCGACAACGATCGCCTAAAGATCGGGCGGCGCAACGCCATCGACCTGTTCAAGCTCGATCTCGCCGACCATGCCATCGCCGAGCACGGCATTCATCAAGCAGCGGAATAAGCGGCATCAGAACGACACCAACACAGCCTTGGGAGGGAACGGACTATGGCCGCGCAGGCAATCGATCTTCATGAAGAGCTCGCCGAAGCAAAGGTAGGCAAGTTTCATTGGCGCCTAGGCGCAATCATGGGACTGCTCACGCTGTTTGACGGATATGACACGTTCAATCCGGCTTACGTCATTCATTATGTCGCAAAGCCCTGGGGCCTTCAGGCAGGTCAGGCTGGCCTGTTGATCTCCAGCGGCCTGGTCGGATTCCTGCTCGGGGCTGCGATCCACGGCATCATCGCCGACCGCCTCGGCCGCCGCGGCACCCTGCTCGGCGGCCTCTGGATCACCAGCATCTTCACGCTGCTGACCGCGATCCTGGCGAATTCGTTCCTGTCGTTCTGCATCCTGCGGCTCTTGACCGGCATCGGCCTTGGCGTGCTGCTGCCGCTTGCGACCACCTATATCAACGAGCTGGCGCCGCGGCGGGTTGCAAATACGTTTGCGCTGTGGGGCGTTGCCCTCGGCTGGGCGCTCGGCGGAACGCTCGCCGGTGTTGCCGGTGTGTTTGCGACGCCGCTGTTCGGCTGGACGTCGCTGTACTGGATCGGCTCGCTGTCGTTCCTGCTGCTGCCCTTCATGCACGTGATGCTGCCGGAATCGCCGAAATTCCTAGCACTGCAGGGCCGCGTCGGAGAGATCCGCGACATGCTCACCAAGCTCCGGCCCGAGCGCGCGAGCATTTACGTATCGGCCGAGATCGCCATCGCAGAGACCGAGAAGCCGGTCAATTCGGTCGCGGCGCTGCTCCAGGCCAAATATCGCCGCACCACGCTCGCGATCTGGGCATCGGCGTTTCTCAGCCTGTTCTGCATCTTCGGCCTGTCGGGCTGGATCCCGACCGTGATGATGCAGCGTGGCGAAACCTTTGCCGCAAGCTTCGGCTTCGGCGCGCTGATGCAGATCATGTCATTTGTCGGCGGCCTCGTACTCGGACATCTCGTCGACCGGACTGGCTACAGCCGCGGCCTGATCGCCACCTGGTGGGCGATCGGCGGCGTCGCGGTGCTATCGCTCGTCGTGCTCAACGATCACATCGTCAATATCACATCCGTCGCGGCCGCCGGCTTCTGCATCATCGGCGCGCAGTTCGTGCTGAATAATTTCACCGCCGCTTCCTACGAGACCAGCGTTCGCGCCACCGCTGTTGGCATGGAGCTCGGGGTCGCGCGGGTCGGCGCTATTCTCGGGCCGTTCGTCGCCGGCGCATTGCAGCAGATCTACCAGAGCCCGACGCCGATGTTTTTGTCGATCGGAATCTCGGCGATTGCTGCCGGGGCAATTATCCTGCTCGCCAGGCGGCCGGCGAGCGCGCCTGCTGGCAGCCTTGAAGAGACGGCTGCCTTGCGCGAGGTTGCGCAGCCCGCCTCTTGAGGCAGGATGGCAGTTGCGGGAAATCCGGCTCCGGCGCACATGATCCGGGGCCGGCCAATTCGCCGCAAGGAGCAACCATGCAACACTTCGTCTACCAGAATGCGCCGATGCGGGTGGTGTTCGGCACCGGCACGCTGCGCCAATTGCCCGATGAATTGTCCCATCTCGGCGTCACCCGCGCGCTGGTGCTGGCAACTCCGCGGCAAAAAGATCTGATCGCTGACATCAGCGAGATGATCGGCGAACGCTTCGCCGGTGTGTTCACCGGGGCGGCGATGCATACGCCGGTCGAGGTGACGGAACGGGCGATGGGAATCGTGAACGACGTGCGGGCCGATGGTCTTGTCGCGATCGGCGGCGGTTCGACCACCGGCCTTGGCAAGGCGATCGCCTTGCGCACCGACCTGCCGCAAATCGTGCTGCCGACCAGCTATGCCGGCTCGGAGATGACGCCAGTGGTCGGCCAGACCAGCGGCGGGATCAAGACCACGCAGTCGAGTCCGAAAATTCTGCCTGAGACCGTCATCTACGACGTCGATCTCACCATGACGATGCCCCCCGGGCTATCCGCAACATCGGGCATCAATGCGATCGCGCATGCGGTCGAAGCGCTCTACGCGCGGGACCGCAACCCGCTGATCTCGCTGATGGCGCAGGAAGCCATCCGCACGCTGGCGCATGCGCTGCCAGCGATTTGCGCTCAGCCGAACGACAAAGCCGCGCGCGCTGACGCGCTCTATGGCGCCTGGCTCAGCGGCATCTGCCTTGGTGCAGTCGGCATGTCGCTGCATCACAAGCTGTGCCATACGCTCGGCGGGTCGTTCAATCTGCCGCATGCGGAGACCCACACCGTCATTCTCCCGCACGCCCTCGCCTACAATGCGCCCGCCGCGCCCGAGGCGATGGCGCGGATCGCCGCCGCGCTCGGCGCGCCCGACCCGGCGCTCGGCCTGCATGATCTGGCGCGAAAGCTCGCCGTACCGCTGTCGCTGCGCGAGATCGGCATGCCCGAGAGCGGCATCGACCAGGCCGCCGATCTCGCCGTGAAGAACCCCTATTGGAATCCGCGTCCGATCGAGCGAGAGGCGATCCGCAATCTGATCGCGCGCGCCTGGCGCGGTGACGCGCCGGAAACCACGCGTGCGATCGTTTGAAGAGAATATGGACATGCGCAACTTTGACGAAACCACGATCACCGATGCCGTTCTGGAACGCGTAAAAGCCGCAAAGAACGATCGTATTAGGCAAGTCAGCGAGGCGTTGGTGCGTCACCTCCATGCGTTTATCAGGGAGATCGAACCGACGCAGGCGGAATGGGAGGCCGGCATCGATTTCCTGACCCGCACCGGGCAGATGTGCGATGACAAGCGGCAGGAATTCATCCTGCTGTCCGACACGCTCGGTGTCTCCATGCTGGTCGACGCCATGAACCACCGGACGCCGGCAGGCGCGACCGAGACGACCGTGCTTGGACCGTTTTACGTGCAGCGAGCGCCCGAGCATCCGCTTGGCGCGGATATCTCAGGCCCCATCGAGGGCACGCCCCTTCTCGTCACCGGCACGGTCTCGACGGCCGAGTGTGAGCCGCTGGCCGGCGCTATCATTGACGTCTGGCATTCGGATGATGACGGCTACTACGACGTTCAGCAGCTCGACGAGATCGGTGAATTTGCGATGCGCGCACGCTTTCGCACCGATGAGAACGGCCGCTTCTGGTTCTGGTCGATCAGACCGGCGGCCTATCCGATTCCTCATGACGGACCGGTCGGCAAAATGCTTGAGGCGCAAGGCCGTCACCCCTGGCGGCCGGCCCATGTCCATTTCATGATCGCAGCGCCGGGGCACCGGACGCTGGTCACGCATGTATTCGCCGCTGATGATCAGTACCTCGACACGGACGTCGTCTTCGGCGTCAAGGATAGTCTCATCCGGGAGTTCGCCTGCATGCCCGCCGGAACGGCTGCCGATGGCCGCGAGATGAGGCGGCCGTATCATCACCTGAACTACGATTTCGGCCTGAAGGCGGATACCGACGCACGCCGGGCCGAAGAGCGCGCCGCTTGACGCTTCACGCTACAATCGAAGGGATCGCTGCGTGCTCGCATTCCCGCCTTCTCGCAACCTCCTACGTGACAGGCCGCGCCGCCTCCTTGACCGCCTGGCCCGTCGTCGCCATTCCGGCCGCATAGGCAGCCCCAGCGCCAAGCAGCAGAGCGCAGAAGCTGGCAAACATCACGTAAGCGAAGTGTTTGCGCGCTTCGTCAATCTGAGCTTGTGACGGAGTTCTAGTGGCTGCCCCGACCGTCTCGCGTCCGGGAACACCCGACAAATACGCGACACGGGCGCTGGCAGCATAGGACGGTCCCACCAGATTGCTGGCAATGCTGGTCGCAGAAGTCGGAAGCATCGCCGCCGCCGCGATCACCACGACGGTGGCGACCGCCCAAGCCGCCAGCGCGTGTCCAACGCGACCGAGGCCGGTCTGATCCGGCGAGTTCGCGGCCGCAACCGCACCTCCCACAAACGCGGCGATGATTCCTGACACCGCCCACCACACGAATGCGGCCCAGCCGGCGCCCGCGGGGGCGGATTGAGCGGTCGGTATGTCGATCGCAAGCAGTCCGATGCCGAACCCGAGCATGGTCAGCAAGATCTGTACAACCAGCGATGCAAACACACCGGCCAGCACGGCCGACCAGGTCCAACCGAAGAAAGCGTTTGGAAATCTGAGCATAGCCATGACCTATTCCTCCACTGCTGTTTTTGGTTCCAATGCTGCCAGCAAACTTTGGTTCCTCATTTTCGGAACCACCGGAAGCCTCCGTCGATTGAACTGCAAACAGTTCTAGGAGGATGGACATGACATTTGGCAGAGGCGCACTGCTCTGGCTTTTGGGAATTCCGCTTCCCGTGATCCTGCTGCTGGCGCTCTTCTGGCGTTAGCTGTATCGCGAGTTGTATCGGGCGATGCCGATTGTGGCCGATAGATTGGAAGAGCGCGCGAATGCATAACTTGAGAGCTTAGCGCTCACGCTGCAATCGCGCGGTCTTCGACCAGCGCGATCGCATCGCGCAGCACCTGAACGCCGGCACCCGGCCTGACGCCCTTCTCCGCCAGATGGCGGCGAAAGGCGCGCGCGCCGGGCACGCCGTGAAACGCGCCGACGAAGTGCCGCGTCATCGCATGCAGCCTTGTGCCCTGCGCCAACTGGTCCTCGATGTAGGGCAACATCGCCTCGAAGACATCCTTCATGGTGGCGTGCGGCGCCGCTTCGTCGAACAATTCTGGATCGACGTCCAGCAACCGCCACGGCTCCTGATAGGCCGCCCGACCCAGCATCGCGCCGTCGACATGCTCGAGGTGGCGCTTCGCCTCGGCAATGCTGCCGATGCCGCCATTGATGATGACGGGCACGTCCGGCAGTGCCGCCTTCAGCCGGTAGACCCTGTCGTAATCGAGCGGCGGGATGTCGCGGTTTTCCTTCGGCGACAGTCCGTTGAGCCACGCCTTGCGGGCATGCACAATCAGCGCGTCGGCACCTGCCGCGACGACGCCGCGCGCCAGCACGTCGAGCGCCACTTCCGGATCCTGGTCGTCGATGCCGATCCGGCATTTGACGGTGACGGGAATCTTGACCGCGCGCTTCATGGCAGCAACGCCATCGGCAACCAGCGCCGGCTCCGCCATCAGGCACGCGCCGAAGCGGCCGTCCTTCACGCGATCGGACGGACAGCCGACATTGAGATTGATTTCGTCGTAACCGAACTCCTCACCGATCTTCGCGGCGGTTGCGAGATCGGCCGGATCCGACCCGCCTAGCTGCAGCGCCACCGGATGCTCGCTTGCGTCGAAGCCAAGCAGCCGCTTGCGGTCGCCATGAATGATGGCGCCCGTCGTCAGCATCTCCGTGTACAGCCGCGCGCGCCGGCTCATCAGACGGTGGAACACGCGGCAGTGCCGGTCGGTCCAATCCATCATCGGAGCCACAAAAAAGCGATAGTCTTGCGATTTCAATGATTTACCTTATCATCTCAATAGGATGAAACGCGAACATGTGCACTCCAAATTAGCCGAAATTGCACACGTTTGTACCCGTTTTGACCTCTCGGTGCACACGTAGCGCACACGAATTGGGGAGTGCACACGGCCATGGCCAGCTTCACTCAGTTGCCCTCCGGGAACTGGCGCGTTCAGGTCCGTCGCAAGAACCGCTATGTGTCAGAGACCTTCCGCCGTCGCAAGGACGGTGAAGACTGGGCGCTCGACATGGAGCGCAACATCGACCGCCGTGGATCACCGAAACCAAAGGCTGCTGCGCAGGCTCGCTCATTCGGCGACATCATCGATCTTCATGTCGAAGATATGCACGAAGTCGGCCGCCCTCCCCGCCGCTCCAAGGCCGCTGTCTTGGAGGCCCTGAAAGAAGCCTTGGGAGGAGTGAAACTCTCCCAGCTCAATCGTGAGCGACTGATCGAATTCGGGCGAAAGCGGGCGAAGCAAGGTGCCGGGCCGGCCACACTGGCGATCGACTTCTCATTCATCAGAACCGTTGCCACACATGCCGCTGCTGTACATGGCATTGAGGTCTCGGCTGAAGAGGTTCGACTAGCGCGTTTTGCAATGAAGCATTTGGGACTTGTCGGCAATTCGGAGGAGCGAGACCGACGGCCAACCCAAGATGAGCTCGATGAGCTTATCGAATACTTCGAAACCAATCGTCGGCAATTCATCCCGATGGGCCGCATCGTTCGGTACGCTGTTGCGACAACGATGCGGCAGGAAGAGATTTGCCGGCCCGACTGGCCCGATGTCGATATGCAAAAGCGGGTCCTAGTCATTCGCGACCGCAAGGATCCCCGGGCAAAGGATGGCAACGATCAGAAGGTCCCGCTTCTCAACCTGACCGGCTACGATGCGTGGGAGATCATGCTCCAGCAGCGCATCATCACTCGGGGCTGGGGACGTGTATTCCCTTATAACCACCGCTCAGTCAGCGCGGCCTTCACGCGGGCCTGCGACGAGCTGAAGATCGAGGACCTGCATTTTCATGACCTGCGACACGAGGGGACTAGCCGTCTCTTTGAAGCAGGGCTCACAATCGAGAAGGTCGCGCTTGTGACCGGCCACAAGGATTGGCGCACGCTGCGGCGTTACACCAAGTTGAAGCCGGAAGAACTCCACAAGCTACAAACGGCGCCACAACCATCTTTGGAAGAGTTCATCCAAACGCTCACGACAAACGAGCCTGCGATCGCAGCGGTCCGACAGCAAGTCTAGAGATCCAAGGCCGCGAGTTGCGCTCTGATGGTGCGCTCGGAGGGAGGCCGCATTTTTGTGATTTCAACGGGTTACGGAAGTAGATAACGAGTTGGCATTTCGCGCTCAAAAGTGCTTTCTAAACGTTACCGCGCCGGCGAATGAATTACGCTAATTCGTCTTTAAGCAACTTCCAGGGCTCTATGCCGGGGCCATCGGCAATCCGCACCACGTTGTCGATCGACACATTGCGTTCGGAACGTTCAACTCCACTGAGATGGGTCCGGTTCAACCCACTCTCGTGCGCGAGTTGACTCAGGCCACGCGCAGCCCGAAGGCGGCCCATGTTTTCGCCAGGATGTCGCCCGTCCATCCGAAGAAATGGCCAGGAAGCTTGGCGGCCGCTTTTCCATGAGACCTGGCGAGAAACTTGGTCCCCGAGCTGATGTGAGCTGGACGAGATTAAGCAGACCAAATGTGTCTGGTCCGCTGATTAAAAGTCCCAAATTGGCGCTTCGCCACCATTTCCAAATGCACCCTGTGTTACGACGACTCGAGGACGACGTGGTGATCTACGCAGGCGCCACCATCCTCGGGCGCATACGGTCGGACGGGGCTCGACGATCGGCGGTAACGTCTGGCTGACCAGGGATGTGCCGCCCAACAGCGTTGTGACGCAGGCGACGGCCAAGAATACACCCGGCGCGTCCTGACCAGGCCCTGCCCGGTTCACGCCGTCGCCGGCTCCTTCCAGCGCATGAAACGCCGCTCGAACGCCAGCAGGATCGAATTGAAGGTCAGCCCGATGGCGGTGATGCCCAGGATGCCAAAGTACATCTGCGGGATCAGGAAGCTGTACTGGCTGTTGATGATGAGATAACCGAGGCCGGCCTTGGCACCAACCATCTCGGAGGCAACCAGCACCAGCATGGCGGAGGCGCTGGCCAGACGAATTCCGACAAAGATGGTGGGAAGCGCCGCCGGCAGGATCACCTTGCGGAACAGTTGCTGTGGGCTCGCCCCCATGGTCCGAGCCGACTTGATCAAGAGCGGGTCGACCTGCTTGACCGCGGCGATGGTGTTGAGCAGGAGTGGCCAGGCGCAGCTGTAGATCACCATCGTGATCTTCGACAATTCACCGATGCCGAGCAGCAGGATAAACACGGGCAAGAGCGCAAGCGGCGCCGTGTTGCGGCAGATCTCGATGAACTGATTGAGCAGATCGCCCAGCCGGGCGTACCAGCCGATTGCGAGGCCCAGCGGCACGATCAGGGCAACCGAAATCAGGAAGCCGCTCAGCGCGCGCAGCAGGCTCGCCGAGACGTCGTCGTAGAGCTCGCCGGTTTGCGCCAGATGCCAGCCCGCGGCAATGACCTCGGAAAACGGCGGCAGAAATACGGGATCGATAAGTCCAAACCTGGGAGCGGCCTCCCACGCAGCGATCAGTGCGATCAGCAACACAGACCGTTGTCCCAGAGCGGCGAGTCGGCGGATCGAAGGGCGCAGGAAATTGCGAGTCGGCAACGATTGCGCATCGGTCCCGACTGCGGGGATGGGCCCGCCGCGGGCGAGCTCGAGCAGCGACAGCATCTCAAGGCTAGACATGTGCGACATCCTCCAAAACCCTGGCGCCGCGCCCGGCTCCGGCAGCGGCCGCCTGTTGCTGCGCCTTCAACACCTCCTCGCGCAGCAGAGACCAGACTTCGTGCCGCACGCGGCCGAACTCCGGCAGCGAGCGGACGTCCTCCTCTTCGCTTTGCAGCGCCGGAGGAATCTCGACAACGTGCTTGATACGGCCCGGCCGCGACGTCATCACGGCAACCCGCTGGCCAAGCACCACCGCTTCGTCGATTCCGTGGGTAATGAAGAGAATGGTCTTGCCGGTCGCCCGCCAGATGCGCGTCAGCTCATCCTGCAACGTCTCGCGCGTCTGCGCATCAAGCGCGGCGAACGGCTCATCCATCAGCAGCACTTCGGGGTCATAGGCAAGACTGCGGGCGATGGCGACGCGCTGTTTCATGCCGCCGGAAAGCTCATGCGGATAGCGGTCGGCAAATCCTGCAAGGCCAACGAGCTCGAGATAGTGCAGCGCCCGTTCGCGACGCTCCCTGCGCTTCATTCCCGCGATGTCCAGCCCGAACTCGACGTTCTGCGCGGCAGTGCGCCATGGAAATAGCGCATATTGCTGAAACACGATGCCGCGGTCGCGCGCCGGTCCTTCGATCGGCCGTCCGTCGAGCAGGATGCGGCCGCTGGTCGGCGTCGCCAGTCCGCCCAGCAGATCAAGCAAAGTCGATTTCCCGCAGCCACTCGGGCCGACCAGGGCGAGGAATTCGCCGGGCCGCACATCGAGGGTGATGTCCTCCAGCGCGACGAAGCGGCGCGCCTTCCCCCCGCCCTCGCCGCGGACGGAGAACTCCTTGCGGACGTGCTCGAAGCCGATCTTCACCGACGTCATCTGGCCTCCGCGGTCTTGCCCGGGCGATAGTGGTTGAACTCGTTGGTATAGACGTCGGAGGCCTTTATCTGACCCGGCTTGAACAGGCCGTCCTTCTCGAGCCAGTCAATCCAGACCTGGATCTCGCCGTCGCCGATGACGCCGCCCTTGGAGGCGACACCGGTGCTCTTCCAGTATTTGATCGATGAACCGTCTTCGTTACGCTTGCGTTCTGCGATGATCCTGTCGAAGCGCGCCCGAACTTCTTCCGGCGGGGTGGTCTGTGCCCAATGAATCGCGCGCGAAATCCCTTCGACGATCTTGCGGGCGGTGTTGGGATTCTCCTTGATGAATTTCTCGCGCAACACATAGGCGCCGCCGGTGAACTGGCCGAACAGGTCTTTGTCGGCGAAAAGGGCGCGGATGCCGCCGCGCTCGAGCGCCTTGTCGCGCAGGACGCCGTTGAGCGCGCTCACCTCGACCTGGCCCTGACGCAGCGCCTGCTCGCCGGTCACCGGCGGGATCGCCACCAGCGTCACCTGCTTTGCTTCGGCCGCGCTGAGACCGTTTCGCGCCAGATATTCGCGGAGCACGAACTCCAGATGCGCGCCTAGCGTGTTGACCGCGACCTTTTTGCCGATGAGGTCGCGCGCGGTCCTGATCGGGCTGTCCTCCTTCACGTAGTAGCCGTAATAGGTGTTGGCATCTGAGCCGTAATAGCCGACCACCGCCTTGATCGGCGCCTTAGCGGCAATCAGCTTGAGGATCGCGCCGTAAAAGCCGCCGCCGATGTCGATATCGCCGGTGACCACGGTCTGGATGTCCTGCGGCCCGCTGATGGTATTGCCGACCCATTTGAGTTTGAGCGGGGCCAGATAGCCGAGGTCCTCAGCAAGCTCCGGAAAGGTCACCTGCCCGGCCCAGCCCTGGTAACGGATCTCGGTTTTCTCGAGTGGCGGCTCGGCAAAGGCCTGGCCGGCCAGGCCGAGCGTCACAGCGCAAGCGGTCCAGAGGACGCGCAGCAAATCGCCGGCGCCTCGCGAACGGCGGCGCCTTGCACGTATGGATCGAAACAGGGATGTCATGGCTGGGTTCCTCTTGGGTGCGGGCGGTGGTCAGGCGGCTTTGGCCGCTTGCGGTTTGGTCGCCTTGATGCGGGTCGTGCTGCGGCGCCCGTCAAGGCTGACGGGCACGTCGCCATCGATGGTGGCACGGCGCACGACGCGATGCTGGTCGCCGTAGTCGTTGACCGCATAGTGCTGCGTGGCGCGATTGTCCCAGATCGCGACGTCGCCGGTCTGCCAGTTCCAGCGCACCGTGTTTTCGGGGGCGGTGATGTGCGACTGGAACAGATCGAACAGTTTTTGGCCGTCATATTTCGGCAGACCGACGAAGCGCTGCACGAAATTGCCGAGCACCAGCGTGCGCTCGCCGGTTTCGGGATGAACCCGAACGACGGGATGCTCGGTCTCGTAGATCGTTCCGGTGAACACCTCGTCGAAATGCTTTCGATCAGCATCGGTGGCGCGCGACTTCACCGCATAATCATAGGCATTGCTGTGGACGGCCCAGAGTTCGTCGGCGAGCCGCTGCAACGGCGGCGGCAGGTCAAGATAGGCCCCAGCCGTGTTCGACCATACCGTGTCGCCTCCGAAGGGCGGGATCACCACGCCGCGCAGCACGGAAATCTTGGGATAGGCGTCGACAAAGGTGACGTCGGTGTGCCACTGGTCGGCGCGCCCGCCGCCCCTGGCGGAATCCAGTTCGAGAATCGACGACGTGCCCTTGATCGCGCCGACGGTCGGATGCGGCACCAGTCTGCCCAGCCGGACGGCAAAGCGCTCCTGCTCCGCATCGTCGAGATGATCCTGGCCGCGAAAGAAAATGACCTTGTGCTCGAGCAGCAGCTTGTTGATCGCGCCGATGGTTTCGTCGGAAAGGTCTCCCGATAGCTTGACGTTCCTGATCTCGGCTCCGAGCCGCGCCGCGCGTTTGACGATATCCGCGCGCGGAATGACGTTATCGATGGTGGTCGTTTGGGTCATGATCGTGCTCACCGCCGCGATCCTTGCCTAAAACTGCTCCGCCATGCGCCGATCGCGGGAACGAGGGCGGAGATGAAAATCGTTCGCCGCTCTATTCGGGCGCCACGGGATGCGGCGACCGCCAGATCGCCGACGCATAGAGTTCGAACGGGAAATCCTCGGCGATCGATCCGTTAACGACATTGTGGTCGATGCCCTCACGGCCTGGCACCCAATTCTGCGGATCAGGCCCGATCAGCCGAAGCGTTTCGCGGGCAACAGCGTCTTGACCTGATTGCGACATGTCGATCGACCTCGTCCGTGGCCAACAAATCGTAAGAGCGGTCCGCAGACAGTCAATGAAATGAAATCAGCGTTGTTTTCGCGCACCGACAATGATCGCGTCGCCGTCGATACCGGCGTTGAAAAATTTGCAGCGATTGTCATTGAGGACGCCATGGCAGCATGCATCGCGACACCGGATTGAGCGCGTGAAGCGCAAATTGTTGCTGCATTTGGGCAGCAATCGATGTCAGGAGGTGCACACTCACTCCGAACGCGGATCAACCACGCGATTCATGCTCGCGTCCCACATAACATTGCAAATTCATTTCATCGACAGCGTCGCGATCGCAACCGTAAAGTTCGTTGTGTGAAGCGCAAGCAATCAAGCGCAGCGGTGATGGACATCGGCGATGCCACGGTCCGGCGGAACGATCAGCCTTGAAAGGGATACTCCCGAGCTTGCCCGCAGCTACGAGCAAGCCGGCATTGTCCAGTTCCAGCACGGCAAGTTCCTGATCGGACCGCTGGCGCTGAAGGCGAGCGAGCGCGTCCTCGACATTGGTACTGGAACGGGACGGCTCGCCGAATTCGTCGCCGGTCTGGTCGGCCCGCAAGGCCGCGTCATCGGGATAGATCCTCTAAGTTCGTACGGCCGTGCCTGGCGCCGCCTTCGCGGAGGACCAACCGTTCCGGCTGACCAGCCTGGCGTTCGTCCAGCCGGACGATCCCGCGATGCGTCATGCGATTATCACGTCGCTGCGTGACGCAGGCGCCGAAGTCACGGTCAATAATCTCTGGGTGCTTGGCTGGCTTGGCCAATATGACAAGCTCGCGATGACGCGCCGCATCATGGCCAAGAACTACAGCATCGATATCGACCGGAATCGGGATGCCATCCTATATGTCGGCGATTCCGCCAACGACGCGCCGATGTTCGGCTTCTTCCGGCACACGGTCGTGCGTCAGCACCGTATTGCGCTATTTGCCGAATATCCCACGCCGCCGAGCTGGATCACTGACGGTCCGGGCGGCGCCGGCTTTGTCGAGGCCGCCAACGCCGTGATCTCATCGCGCTCCTTGCAGCCCTCATAACGCACATTACGTGTGCGCTTGGCCGATCGACAAGCCGAGCGGGCTCAGGCGCGGGAGCGGTGCTTCGCCGTCCGGCCGCCGCAGCAGGTTGAGGATATGACGTTTCAGCCGCACGAACTCGTCTCGGTGACAAGCTCGCCGTGTCGCGGCCGTGCGAACGGCAGGCGAATGTCATCGATCACGCGACCGGGGCGCGCGCTCATGACGATGATGCGGTCGGCAAGAAACAGCGCTTCCTCAATATCGTGGGTCACGAATACCGTGGTGGTCGGCATCTTGGTCCAGATGTCCAACAGCACTTCCTGCATCAGGCTGCGTGTCTGCGCATCCAAAGCGCCGAACGGTTCGTCCATCAACAGTACCCGTGGCTGGTTGATGAGCACGCGCGCGATCTCGACCCGCTGTTGCATGCCGCCCGAGAGCTGCGAGGGATAGAAGAGCTCGAAGCCCTCGAGACCGACGAGCTTGAGTAGCTCCTGGGCAGCACGCCGCCGCTCCGCCTTGCCGATGCCGCGCATCTTCGGTCCGAAAGCGATATTGTCGCGGACGCGCTTCCAGGGGAACAGCGTGTGCTGCTGGAAGACGATCCCCCGATCGGGACTTGGACCGAGAACCTGCTGATCGTCTACGGTCAGTTGCCCCTGCGTGAGCGGAAGATGCCCAGCCAGAGCGCCGAGCAAGGTCGACTTGCCGCAACCGGAGGGACCGACAATGCATACGAACTCACCCGGCACCACCGCAAAATTCAGATCGCGGATGGCCTCGAACGCATCAACGCCCTCCCCGAGCGAAATCGAGACGCGCGCAACCTCGATGCGGCTCACTGTCTGCGCTGCAATATCGGAAACCCGGATGTTCATCGCGCCACCGCCGGATGCCGCCATGGCATCAGATAGTGCCCCAGCGTCGTCAACAGCCAGCTTGAGCCCATTCCGAGCAGGCCGATAACGAGCATGCCAACAACGATATCGGCATAGTTCTGCAGCGTGTAGGCCTCCCAGGTGTAATAGCCGATGCCGAACTGGCCGGAGATCATCTCCGCGGTGACAAGACAGAACCAGGACGTCCCCATGCCGATAGCGAGCCCAGTGACGATGCTGGGCGCAGCTCCCGGCAGCACGATCTCCCGCAGGATCGCCGCCGGCGTGCCACCAAGGCTGTGCGCGGACGCGACGAGCCTGCGGTCGATATTGGCCACGCCGTGCACAGTGTTGAGGATGATCGGAAACAATGCACCGATGAAGGTGATGAATATCATCGATAGTTCCGACGACGGAAAGATCAGGATCGACAACGGTATCCACGCCACCGCCGGAATCGGACGCAACAATTCGAGCGGTGGCAGCAGCAGGTCGCTGGCTGCGCGCGACCGGCCGATCGCGAAACCGAAGGCAATACCGATCACGACCGCGGCGCCATAGCCTGCGAACACCCGCCATAGACTGCTGCTGACATGGGCCAGCAGTTTCGGAGACTTCAGCAGGACGATCGCCGACTGCACAACCTCGGTCGGCGGCGGCACATTGCGGAACGTCACGATGCCGAGATTAACGTGGAGCGAGGAGGCAAGCTGCCAAAACCCGATACAGGCAAGAATCGAGGCGGCACGCGTGAGCCACCGCAGTCCCGGCATCCGCTCGGCGAGGCGTTGGAACGCCATCGGTTAGCGGCTCGCTACCAGGGATGCGCGTGCGCCGGCGTAATCGATGACTTCACCGCCGTGCTTCTTCGACCATTTCTCGGCGCCGTCCTTCAGCAAGAACGCACTCAGCTCCCCCTTGCCCGAGCGAGCGAACCACGCCTGGTTTGCGAACAGCTTGATGCCGGTCTCACGATCCTGTGCATAGACCACGCGAATTGCCTTGCCCTCCTTCTCGAGCGCGGCCAGCGCCTTCAGGGCGTTCTCGGGAGAACTGAAGTGACGAAGCTGAGGCTCGTCCTTGACCCAGATCTGCGCCACCCGGCTGAAATCGGTGATCTCGGCTCCGGTCGTCGCATCCTTGGCCTTCAGGGGAAGCTGGGCGTAGTTCTTCAACTCGGTATCGTAGTCACGGCCGGCCTGCGACCAAGCCACGCGAATGAACTTGTCGGTCACGAACTGATTGATGTCGAGGCCGCTGTCAGCGCGCTTGAGATGCCTCAGTGTCTTGATCGAGGTTGCGACGGCCTGACGATATTCCGGTTTCCAGACCCCGCTGCGCGTCTGCAGGCCAAGCGGCCCATGAAACAGGTAGACCACCTCCGCTTCTATTCCCGTCACCTTGGCGATCAGCTCGCTGTATTTCTCCGGTTCCTCTGCGATCAGGCGGTCAGCCTCCAGCGCTGCGCGCAGATATGCAACGACGATCTCAGGATATTTGTCGGCATAATCGGCATCGACCAGCGAGCCATGAAAGGTTGGCGTATTCGCCTGTGAGCCGTCGAAGATCTTGCGTGCGAAGCCGCGCCATGGAAAAACCTCGGCGAAAGGAACGAAGTCCGCATGGGCCTCGATCTTGTTGGCCTGCAACGCAGGACCTGCCACCTCAGGCGCCTGCGTGATAATGTTGACGTCGGTTTCCGGGTTCCAGCCCTTTGCCTCGATGGCCCGCAGCAACATGCCGTGCGAGGTCGACGCGAAGGGCACCGAGATCGTCTTGCCCTTCAGGTCGGCAATCGACTGCACCGGAGAATTCACCGGCACCACGATGCCGTTACCGCTGCCCCTGGTACTGCCCGAGAGCACGCTGATAAAGAGGCTACGCCGACCCGCCTTCTGGAAGGCCACGCCGTTCAACGAACCCGGAAAATCCGCCATGGCGCCGAAATCGAGCTTGCCGGCCACCATCTCGTTGGTCAGCGGCGCACCGCTGGTGAAGTTCTTCCACTGGATGTCGTAAGTAACGTCCTTGTACTTGCCATCGCGTGGCAGGAATTTCTCCAGGAGCTTCAGTTCGCGGATCAGAAGCCCTCCGGTCGCGCAATTGATGGTCGTGTCCTGTGTTCCGACTGCGACGCGAATAGTTTCGGCACGAGACAGGCCGGTCAGGCCAAGCACCGCAACCGCGACGGCGGCGGACATTCTCACAACGGCAGAAGATATCATTGGGCTGTCCTCGACGATCGATGGCCGGCACACTGCCGCCGATATGAACGATCGATCCGACTATCGGACCTTCACAATGACGGCTGAAGCAATTACTTGCGTGGCCGTTTCGTTGCCTGCGCCACGTCGCGCTTCCGTCGCAATGCGGCTTGCTTGCGCGTCAAATGATTTTCTCGTCACGGCACGCCCGGCAGATAAATCGTTTCGACAACGAACTCGTTTACGCATGAACCTTTGCTAAGTGCATTTGGAATCGATCAAACAAGTGGACTTTGACATTGCGCCGCATTTAGCTATCCGCATCGCAACGCGAAACCACGGCAATGACGACACTCGAAGAGGCACTCGAAACGGATTCCGTGATGGGCCGGACTGGCGCCGCCGTTCAGCTCGATTGGCCGGCCAGGGAACCCGTCGCTGTCACGCAGCACCCACGGGCGCGCGACGAGTCCGCGCTGTTCATGAGCGAGTCCATCGAAGGGTTGAACGTCGGCGCGCATTTTCTCGATCGCCTGTCGGCCGATCAGTTGGCGCAGGTGCAGGCCGCCGGCCGCACCTTTCCAGTGCGGCAGGGCGCCATGGTATTCAACCAGGGCGAACAGCATGACGGGATCTTCGTCATCCGCCGCGGCCAGGTCCGGGTCTATTACACCGCGCCCTCGGGTCGCGAGATAACCCTCGCCTACTGGACGCCCGGGCATTTCATCGGCGGTCCGGAGATATCCGGCGGCGGCGTGCATATGTGGTCGGGGGTCGCCATCGAAGATTGCGAGATCACGGCATTGCCGAGCGCCTCCCTGCAGAAGCTTCTGGTGCAGATGCCGGCTTTCGCGCTGGCGCTGATCGACGGATTGATCGCCAAGGGCAAGTGCTACTCCTCGATGGCTCAGATCCTCGGGACCCGTTCCGTGATCGAGCGGCTGGCCCAGTATCTGTTGAACCTGTCGGAGCTCTACGGAATCGCCGACGGCGACACGGTCATCATCAATCGCAAGGTGACCCACGACCAGATCGCGGCAATGGTCGGATCGACCCGCCAGTGGGTCACGATGATGCTTAAACGGTTCCAGATGAAGCACATCATCGGCATCGAAGACAGTATCATCCGCATCAAGCGCGTCGACCGGCTCGAGGCGATCTTGTTCAAGGACTAGTTACGCGCTCCGATCTGTGCCAGCGCCCATATCGCGGTCTTGCGCACGTCGGGATCTTCGTCGTGGACGCGCGTGGCAAGCGCGTCGCGGGCTTCCGCATCAGCGATATCGCCGAGCGCGGCGGCGGCATCCTTGCGAAGCGAGGGCAGTGCGTCAGCGAGAAACGGGATAATGGCGCCGACCGCTGCACGGGCGCGAAGCTTCCCGAGGTTCTGCAACGCCTTCTGACGAACCTGCCAGTAGCCGTCCTGCAGCGACGCGATCAGTGGATTTACCGCCGAAGCGTGCCCGATCCGTCCGATCGTCTCGGCCGCTGCCGCCCTTACCTGCCACTCCCTGTCGGATAACGCGCTCGCAGCAGCCTGGGCGGCCGCGTCGTTCCGTGCAAAGGACAGCGCATTGATCGCCGCAAGCCTGACATCCGCGCTAGCATCACGGGTCGCGTGGATCAGCGAAGGCAGCGTTTCGACCTGCTTCAGATAGCCGATCACGCCGACGGCCTGTACGCGTACCGCCGCATCACCGTCTCCGAGCGCGGCAACAGCCGGCCCGAGCGATTCACTCACCTGCAACGCCTTGAGCGCCCGAAGGATGGCAGCCCGGACAAAGGCCGACGAATGCGCCACCAGCGGAAGCAACACTGCGCTGGCCCTGGAATCCCTGATCTCGGCAAGACTGCCTGCGGCCTCCTGTGCGACCGCCGCGTCGGAATCGACGAGAGCGCCGATCAGCGCCTTGGCCACATCAACGCCATCAAACTCGCCAAGCGCGCGCGCCGCCTGCAGCCTGACCTCTGCCGCCGGATCGCCCGCAGCTCTCACCAGTAGCGGAATAGCCTCGCCGCTCGACGTTTCCACGAGATCGATCACGGCAAGACGCCGCACCGACGGATCGGGACTTGCTAGTCGCTCCGAAATCTCGTCGAGGTCGCCGAACGCCTCGAAGGGTTCAACTCCCATCATCTCAGCGCAACAGATAGGGAATGTTGACGGTCACCGCCCCGGTCGGACAGTCGGCCTCGCAGGGCATGCAGTACCAGCATTCGTCATATTTCATGTAGGCCTTGCCGGTTAGATCGCTGATCCGGAGCACGTCGAGTGGGCAGACGTCGACGCAGACCGTGCATCCCTTGTCGGCGATGCATTTGGCCTCATCGACGATGACGGGGACGGTGGTGGGTGTGTGGGCAATTGGCATGTGCTACCCGTATTTCAGGCCTGCTGGCGGATGCGCTGACGATCGTAGGCCGAGCGCTCGGATTCGTCTATCGGGACAATGTAGGGCGCGACCGGGCGCTTCTCTGCGGTCATCTGCCTGTTCTGCTGGCGCAAGATGCTATGGCAGAACCATTCATCGTCGTTCTTCTCCGGATACTCGACGCGGTGATGATAGAGACCCCAGCGGCTTTCGGTCCGGAACAAGGAGGCGAACGCCGCCATCTCCGCGCAGTCTAGGATGGACGCCACCTCCAGCGACCGCATCAGTTCGTGCGCATCGCGCACCACCATGGCGTTTTCCATGTCGTCGCGGATTTCAACAAAACGCGCCTGGCCGAGCTTCATTTTCGCCGTGACCTTCGGCGGTTGGAGGTAGTCGTTCACGAAGCGGCGCGTCTTGTATTCGAGCTGGTTCGGCGGAATCCCGTCTTCGCGTTTGGTCGGCGCCAGCACGCGCGCCTGCTCGCGGGAAACGTCGCCGGGATCGTACTCGGGAAGATCAATGCCTTGTGCGAAGTCCGCAGCATGTTCGCCGGCCACGGCACCGTTGGTGAAGGCGCCGAGCATGTAATTGTGCGGTACGCTTGCCATGTCGCCTGCAGCGTAAAGCCCGGGCACCGTGGTGCGCGCGAACTCGTCGACATAGACGCCGGAGGCGCTGTGGCCGGAGCAAAACCCGATCTCGGAAATGTGCATCTCGATCATGCGCTCGCGGTAGTTCGTACCACGATTTTCGTGGAACCGGCCGCGTGACGGACGCTCAACGTTGTGCAGTACAGCCTCGATCTTGCCGACGGTGTCGCTATGCAAATGGTTGAGTTTCAGGAACACCGGTCCCTTGCCGGATTGCAGTTCGTTGTAGAACTCCTGCATCATCTGGCCTGACCAATAGTCGCATTCGATAAACCGGTTGCCTTCGCTATTGGCGGTATAGGCGCCGAACGGACCGGCCACATAAGCGCAGGCGGGACCGTTGTAGTCCTTGATCAGGGGATTGATCTGATAGCACTCGAGATTGGCGAGCCCCGCGCCTGCGTGATAGGCCATCGCATAGCCGTCACCGGAATTGGTGGCATTCTCGTACGTACCCCAGAGATAACCGGATTGCGGCAAGCCGAGGCGCCCTGCGGCGCCCGCGCAGAGGATCACGGTCTTGGCCCGCAGCACCAGGAATTCCGCGCTGCGCGTATTGATCGCGATGGCGCCAGCGATCTGCCCGTCCCGTCCCGTCAGCAGACGCGTCGCCATGTAGCGGTTCGAGATCAGCACCTTCTCGCGGCGAAGCTGGCGATAGAGCGCCTTCTTGACCGTATCGCCGTTCGGCATCGGCAGCACATACGAGCCGAGGTGGTGAACCTTCTTGACGTCGAAATCGCCGTTCTCGTTCTTCTGGAACTTGATGCCGACGCGGTCGAGCTCCTGAATGATGTCGAAGCAGTGCGACGCATATTTATAGACCGGCGCCTGGTCGCAGATGCCGTCATTGGCGATGGTTATTTCCTTCGTGTATTGCTCTGGCGTCGCGTAGCCCGGGACAACGGCGTTGTTGAGCCCATCCATGCCCATCGCGATCGCGCCCGAGCGCTTGACGTTGGCCTTCTCCAGCAGCACCACGCGGGTAGCGGGATTGCGGCGCTTGGCCTTGTACGCGGCCATCGGCCCGGCGGTGCCGCCACCGATCACGAGAACATCGCAGGAAACTTCCGTCAGGCCGTCCTTGATCTCATCCATGGCGCGATCTCAATGCTGTGTGGCAAGCTCGCGCAAATAGGACCAGGGATAAATGCCGCGATCGTGTCCGTCCGAAAACGACAGACGCAGGGCGTAGTTTCCGATCGGCTCGATCGCAGACACAAAAAGCCCCGGCGGGATCACGAGCTCGATCCCTTCGATCTGCCGACGAATTTCGCTTGCCGCGCGACTTGCCCGGCGTAACGTCTCCGCGTCGAGCAGCCGGGTTCCACAATCCCGCCAGGTCAGTGCCAGGACCGTGGAGCCTTCGCGGATTTCGATGTTGGTTGGTTGCACTTTCGCCTCGTGTGATCATTGTTCGACTTTTAGGCCAGTCGAAGCATTGCGGCCCGCAATAAATTGCTTTGCGCGGCTTCGCTCGCATGCCGGCCGGCGCTCGACCTGCCCGCCCCGCTTTGCCGCCGTTTCGGCGCCGTACCAGGGAAGCAGCTGGCGCACCGTGCGTTCGAACAAGAGATCGGCTGCAAATCCCATCGCTCCGAGCACGATAAGGCCGACGAACATCTGATCGACGCGAAACACCTGCTGCGACATCTGGATCAAGTATCCGACGCCGAATGCTGTGCCGGCCAACTCCGCGGCCACCAGCAGGACCAGTGCGACGGAGAGGCTGACGCAAAGTCCGGCGATGATGAAAGGCAGCGCACCGGGAATGACGACATAGGCAAAGTTGCGCCAGCCGCGCGCGCCGAGGCTCGCCGCCGCTCTTCCCAGAAGCGGACTGGCGTCGCGCACCCCGATATAGTGTTCACCCAGACCGGAAAGAACACGCCCCAGGCGATCAGGAAGATCTTCGATGCCTCACCGATTCCGAACCAGAATATCACAAGCGGCACGAATGCCAGCGACGGTACCGCCCGGAACATCTGCACCAGCGGATTGATGGTTTCGTGCAATAGCGGCAATTGCGCCATCGCTACGCCCAGCAGAGAGGCGAGCACCGACCCGGTGACAAAGCCGACAGCTGCCCGCAGCAGGCTGGCGCCGAGATGGCGGGCAAGCTCGCCGTCGACGATCAGCGACCAGCCGGACTGCACAATCGTGCTTGGCGCAGGCAATATCACGTTCTTGACGAGACCGCTCCGGCTGAGTGCCCCCCAGGCACCAAAGAAAGCAAGAGCGCCAACGACGCCGGCGATCGTATTGCGGCTAAGTTGCAAAGCCATGCGCCTACTCTGCCGTCTCAAGGCCAATCGCCCGCTCGAGATGCTCGTATAGTTCATTGAAGCGCGGCGAAGTCCGCCGGCGCGGCCGCGGCAGATCCACCTTGATGTCCTCGACGATCTTTCCCGGATTGGGCGACATCACGATCAGCCGGCTCGCAAGAAACAGCGCCTCGGCGATGTTGTGCGTCACGAACAGGATGGTCGGCTGCTCCTGACGGTGAATGTCGATCAGCTTCGCCTGCAGGGAGCTTCGCGTCATCGCGTCAAGCGCCGCAAAGGGCTCGTCCATCAGCAGAAGCGAGGGGCGGGTGGCCAGCGGCCGCGCAATGGCAATGCGCTGCTTCATGCCCCTCGACAGCTCAAACGGGTATTTTGCGCCCGCCTCGGGTAGGCCGACGAGCCGGAGCAGATCGCGCGCGATCTCGGCACGTTCCCTCGCCGCCTGCCCGGCCATCCGCAAGCCGAACTCGATATTTGCCTGCGCCGTCAGCCACGGGAACAGCGAATAGTCCTGAAACACGACGCCGCGTTCGGCACTCGGGCCTTCGATCGCCCTGCCGTTGACCTGGATATCACCGTGCGAGGGTACGACGAAGCCGGCAAGAATGTTGAAAAGCGTGGTCTTGCCGCATCCGCTTGGTCCGAGCACGCAGACGAACTCGGCATGGTCGATGGTGAGCGAAATATTGCCGAGCGCCGTCGTCCGGCCGCGCCCGGAGTCATGGACGTGGCCGAGATCGATGCACGTGATCAGCGGCTGATCGAGGCCAACTTGCGGCGCGACTTCCACCCTTGCATTCATGCAAGCCCGCCCCGCCGCTATTCCCTGCGCGCCCTGTCGAGCACCGACGTCACCACGACCGTGTTGAAGTCGGGAATTTCGGCATCCGGCCGCACGAGCTTGTTTTCGACCGCCCACTTGGCCTGCTCTTCGAGCAGCGCAACCAGTGCTGCCTTGTCAATATCGAACTTGACGTTCGTCCGCTTCCAGAACACTTTGGCGATCACGGGGTCTAGCTTGATGCGCTCGGCCGTCAGTGTCGCCGCCACGTCGGGATTCCGCTTGATATTGTCATCCGCCTCGGTCAGGGCTTTCAGTGCCTTGACGAGCAGATCCGGCTTGTTGTCGATGGTCGATTGCAGGGTGATGACCGCCGAATAGGTATTGTAGTGGCCTTCGGCGCGGATGATATGGAACTTGTCCGACCCTTGGGCGACCGCTTGCGACAGATGCGGCTCGGTCCAGATGAATCCATCGATCGCCCCGCCCGCAAGGCTGCTAACGAAGTCGCCAGGGTTGAGGCTAACCGCGGTAATGTCCGACCACGACAAGCCTTCCTGCTTGAGCAGCTTGAACAGGTAGTAATGCGCGTTAGTCCCTTGCGAATAGCCGATGCGGCGGCCCTTGATGTCCTTGTTGGTCTTAATGTCCTTGATGGCAACAAGATCGAACGGCTCATGCCGGTTCAACGTGGCGATGATCCGCACTGGCAGTCCGTTGAGGGTCGCGAAGACGACCAGCGTCTCGGCCGCCGTTCCGATCACGACACCGCCGCCAACCAAGGCATCCAGCACCAGGCGGCCGCTCGCGAAAGTCGATACATTCGGAACCAGCCCCTGCTTTTGCCAGGTCTTGTCATGATCGGCGACGAAGAACTGCCCCCAGCCGAGCGCAATGCCTTCGCCGATGGTGATGTCCTGGGCGCGCGACGGCGCTGCCGTCAACGCCACAATGGCGAGTGCCATGGCGCCTACCACACGCGCGAGCCCTCTTCTTCCGACAACAGCAGCAATGGGCATCACGTTAGAATCTCCTCGCGTTGATTGACATGACTGGAACGGGCCGTGCGCAAATGGCGCGCGCCGAACGGCAGGCCGCTTGCGCGATGGAAACGGTCTGCGATCGAAGCTGCATGACGATCGGCAAAGGCGGGCGCGATCAGCGTGATACCTTGTGGCAGGCCATTGGGCAGGTCACCCAGCCGGCAAGCGTCGACCGGTCAAGATGGACGCCTTGGCCGGCCAAAATCCGCACCTGCCGGTACAGCGGCAAATACCAGGCGAACTTCGAGACCACCACGTGGCTCACCAGGGCCGTCGACACCATGCCACTCTCAATCAGGCGCGGCAGCACCTTCGCCTGGACCACACCGTCGGTGCAGCCGCGGCAGGCGTATTTGGGACGGATCGTCCGCAGCACCCGCAAGATCGCCGGGATGATGTCCAGTACCTCACTGACGTCCTCGCCGATCTTGTGGAGCTGGCCCTGGCAGCACGGGCAGGCGGTCGCCTCAGGCTCCAGCACCTGCTCAAAAGCGCGGCAGGTGCTTGGGCAGCGCGCCGATGTTGCGGCGCGCCTTCTTGCGCGGCTTATCAGACGGCTTCGCCGCAGCCGCATCGTCGTTGGCGGCCGCAGGCGGGGTGGCGCCGGCCTCAAGGTCGTCAAGCTCAAGCGCGAGTTGCGCGCGTCCACTCGAGCTGCGTTGCACTTAGATGCACCACACCGTCGCGGATCGGCGGCCAGGTGAAACGCCCCTGGTGCAACCACTTCGTCACCAGCACCATGCCGCTGCCGTCCCACGCAAAAGCTTCACTCTGTCCATGCGTTTGCTGCGGAACACGAAGACGTCGCCACAATACGGGTTCGCACGGAGCGCTTCGCTCACCAGCGCCGACAGCGTGTGGACCGACTTGCGAAAGTCGACCGGCTGCGCCGCAAGCACCACCTTGAGGTCGGAGCGTAGTGCAATCACCGGATGCCCCGAAGCGCTGACAGCACCGTCGAAAGTGTCGTCAGCTCCACGCCCGGCTCAACCCGGATGCGCGCCCCACTCAGCTCGATCTCGATCACCCCGCAGGGCTTGGCCGGTGGCGCGGCGATCTCCGTTTGTGCCGCCAAAATACGTTCGGACTCGCCAGCTGTCCCGCCACCGCTTCCGGCGCCAATTTGGATCGGCACGAAGTTCGGCGCCTTGCCGGCCACTGCCGCCGCAACCTGGCGTCGTCACACCGTGAGCAGCCCGCGGGAAACGCCATTGCGCCGCGCCACCTCGGAGATGTTCGCACCTTCCTCAAAGCTCTCCGCCGCCATCCGGGCCTTCTCCTCGCCCGTCCACCGTCGCCGTCGGCGCTTCCCAGTGATCACCTCGACGCGACGATAGGAGTCACCTTCCTGCCTGGCATCAAGCATGGCATTTGCCATCGTTCCACCTCCAGCGAACCGCTCATGCCAGGCTGTATCGCAGGCGAACCTCGCGATCGCGAGGTGGGGACCTCATGCCGGTTACCGATGAGGCGTCAGCGCAGCGCCAGCATCGAGCCGAGCCTGCCGCCGCTAGTCTCGCGTCGATGGCAGGCTCATTCGAGTGGTCAGGTGGTCGCCGCTCGGCAGAGAGGCCGTCGCTTGCTGATGGGGAATGCTCGGCAGCGGCGGCCCTTTTCGCTCGATCATCTCTTAGACGAGCTTGCTAACCGCACTCGGAGGGCCTGCTATCTCGCCATCCATGGCACTCGCCACGGATGCGGCTCGATATCATTGCGGCCCCGCGATTGATGCGGAAGTGATCTTTGTGCGCTATGAGCACGTCCCAGACGTGATCCGGAACGGCCATAGGAACATCGGACATGGTGATGTGCTGGCCGGGCCGCGCCGCCACGACGACAATTCCGCGCGAGAGCAAGGAAGCGGCATACCCCCCATCGCTCTCGGCCGTGAACATCTTCTGGTTCTTGGCTAGCATGTAAGCGACGATCTTCTTTTTCTCTTCGGTCATGAAGGGGATGTAGTCGCGCACCGCGCGCTTCGCGCGACGTAGCTTGACTGCATGCAAAACCCAAGTCTGCACGGGGAAAAATTTCAAAGCGGCGCTGATAAAGCTGGCGATGGCGAGAAAGCCGCATATCAGGCCGGCGATTGCCGCCAGCTGTATCATCCAGGGATCGAGCGGCGGCAGCCAGCTCCACCTTGCAAAAAGCAAGAAGAGTCCGCAGGCGGCCGAGACGGCGGCAGTTTGCCAGCCGCTCGCTTTGAGAATTTCCAGCCATCTTGGGTCGGGTATCGCCAAAATTGCACCTCTGGATGCCACCCCCGTTTATCACACACGGGGCAATTACAGGGTTCCGCCCTCGCATTTAGTTACAGTTACTCCCACTAGACTTTGTGTTCACGTGTTCACTATTTGTTCTAATTGAATATAGCGGATCGGCCCGCGAGCTGGCGCATGCCCACACCAAAGCAATTCGAGAAAATGGCCGCAGAGGCCGAGCGTCCGCGCGATCCGACACCTGGCCCAGCCCCCGGGTGATCCAGTCCCGGACGAGCTATGGACGAGCCTGTTGGCCGATCCGCGCGCGGCCGGAAAGCCAAAGCACCCTATCCAGCAATGCCGTCTCGCCAAGATCGCGCGCCATGTCCTGCGCATCGAATGCTCGCGCTGCTCTCGCATCGTCGAAATTCAGAAGGCGGAGGCCGTCAGGTTCTACGGACCGCACGCGCTCTGGAAAGATGTCGGTCAGCGGCTGCTCGACCAAAACTGCCCTATCCGCACAGGCAGGCACGAGGAAGATGGATGCTGGCCCAATTAAAGTAGTTGATTGATTACGACTCGGCTCAACCCGTGATAGACATTAGTCAAGAGCAAATTCGATCAATCCGCAGGAGGTCAATGTTTTGGACTGCAATTCAATCTCAGAGCTTGTTGAGCTTACGATGCTCGTTGCCAAATCCGAGGAAAAGCCTGACGAAAGCGACCTCCAGGTGGACCTTCGAGTAAGTCCGGCACAGATTGAAGGGCCCGACGATCTCACTATATCCGTTTCGGTCAAGCGGCTGACATTAAGCCTGGACCTAGCGGGTCTGCATATTGCTCCCAATTCGCGCTTCGGCGAATTGACCAAACCCAACGTCGATGTTCATGAAACGACGCTTAAAACGGAAACCTCGGTTGAAGGCGAGATGAAGGGCGACGCCGGACTTAAGCTGAATGCTACATCGCTGCCTGAAGTAAGTTTTGGAGTCGGCGCAAAGAGAGTCGCGAAAACAACTAATTCAGTTTCTTCCACTGCGAAGCAAAGCCATGTTCGGGTCCGAGCGCGCGGAAATCAAACATGGGATGTGACTGAACCACCTTGGGAGGATGTGAAACATCTTGATGCAACATATTTAAAACAGTGACGTCCTTTGTAAGGTGCGGTCGCAGAAGGGAGCTAACGCCAGAAGCGTGCACCTTAGCGCGTTCGCTAAACAGAAAGAGTTAGCACTCTCTGCAATCAAGCCGCGCTCACTTCTTCAATTCCGCAGCACAAACCATGAGCGACTAATGAGAGTGCTCATTGGCAAGGCGATCTCATCGTCTGAAGGCGAATATAGTGGCATCGTGACATTCTCTAGTTCAGAGGCCGACCTTGAAGATTGATCGTTCCGCATCCGACTTGATTGCGCCAGAAGCCCTAGAACTCGCCAATCGCTTTTTGGCGTATGA
Organism: Bradyrhizobium hereditatis; assembly: GCF_020329435.1. Classification (GTDB taxonomy): domain Bacteria; phylum Pseudomonadota; class Alphaproteobacteria; order Rhizobiales; family Xanthobacteraceae; genus Bradyrhizobium; species Bradyrhizobium hereditatis. The sequence continues at coordinate 112,348 of NZ_JAGKJK010000003.1, forward strand.
GAGTACAAACTTCTCCGATCAACTCGCATTTCTCAAGATCGACCCCAGCCGTGAATTGCGTCACGCTGACCTGTCCTTCTGACTTCTCAGGGTCTGATTTGAGCGGGTTCGATTTCACTGGGGCAAATCTTCACGGCGTGACTGGTGTTAATGTAAAATGGGACGACACCACGAATTTTCACGATGCTGATGTATCAAACTCAGTTTTCGCGTATCCGCTCGCCAAGAAACAATTCTTCACTGAAAACCCCGACCTGGCAGAGCGGGTCGAGCGGCTCAAGAACGAACACTGGGCTAACGCGATCCTCACAGTCGAGGCGATGTTGAGGGCGGATGCAAGATCCCGATCAGGCGACGCATTGAAGGTAGCGCGGGCAGTTTTTGATGAAGCAAAGAGCCTCACTGTTAGGTCTGAAATTCTTCTCTACATGGGGCTCGGTGTAGAGAGCAAAGAGGAACACAAAGCATTCATATATAACACGCTCCGCAATTTTAACAGCGAGCCGAGCATCCTTCGCTCCTGCTTGAGGGCGTTAAGATCGCTCTATGCAAACGACAAAGACGCGTTCAATCTGATGGCGCAGTACGTGGCCCACCCCGACGAAAAGGTAAGTCAGGAGGCAGTTGTCGGCGTCTTGTACTCGCGACATTTTTCTTCCGCTAACGACAACGTCAGAGACTTGCTGGCCTCCACCGGTTCTGGACTGGCAAGGCGATCTTACGTTGAGCGGATAGCAGTAGCTGAGTTCAAGAAATTTTCCGAGATACTGCTCGACGACGAAGTGGTGAACTACATCGATTTTGCAAAGCCGATTTCCAATGCAAAGCTCGAAAGGATGGCACGGCGTTCGTTCTCCAACCCTCGTCTGCGTGGTATCCGCGCTAAGGAACACGTCGCATTGCTTGTCGACCGCGACTCGCGGCCACACGCCGCTGACGAGGATGATCCGGCGCGCCGCGCGCTCATGATAAAGACGCTATTGATAGCCATCGGACAGAAATACCGTATTCCGTTCCGATTGGATGAACAGCCTATCGAGATGGGGAGGCCCCTCTCTCGCGAGAAAGCGTTGAGCAGCTAAAGCGAGCCGAGCACGTTCTTTCTGCCGCTTCGCTAAAATATTCGCTAGCTCCCGCGAGGGCTGATCAAAACAAGTGCTAACTACTTGATTTGATTGGTGGGCGCACCAGGGCTCGAACCTGGGACCCGCTGATTACGAGTCAGCTGCTCCGCTAGCGCCGGCGGCGACGAAACAGCTCCTCAGCGTCGACATTCAAGGCATTGGCAATCCGCTCAAGCACTAAAAGAGATGGATTTCTTTTGCCGGTTTCGACGCCACTTAGATACGTTTGATGAACCTTACACATGTCAGCCAGCTCCTCTTGGCTGAGTTTCTTTGCTCGGCGCAATTCCTGAATATTTAGGCCGACTCGGTCCCGCAAGTGCATGCAGGGAAAGCAGAAGAAACTGCGTCGTCAGCCCATAGACTATGAGTCATAAAATGGATAGATTCGCGTAGCCGAAATAGAGAGACTTATGCCGTCAGATCCGGTCGAGCCGCGACTTGGTCCCTTCGTCGAAGGTGGCCAAGGAATTACGAATGTAGGTTATCGAGACGAATTGACGGGGCAAGTCGTGTCCTCAGTCGAGATTCCGTCCGAATTAATCGAACGTACCGTTCTCGATCGCATCTCGGTGGAAATCGCGTTTTCAGGCGACGGACAGATCGCATCAGCCGCAACTGGTAGTCGGTCAGCTTCTTCGAAAACAGTGGTCTACGTTGACGAGTTGATCGAAACATTCTTGACCAGCAATAATCTTCATTTGGAGGAGGTCACGATATTCGAGTTGCGAAGGCTTCTTGAGAGACTCGAAATATCCGTTCGAGCGGTACAGCGATCGATCGCGCAGCTTAAAGAGGCGTCGAATTGAGCGACGGGCGACCTTCAGGAAGAGGAAGCTTTCGGCTCGCGCCGTCCTAACTTGCGACGCTTTCTGAACTCCGGATCTGCCTCGATAAATGCATCGAGCATAAACGGTATCAGATCCGCGACTTCCTCCCGGCCACGGTACGTTTCCGCATAGAATTCGGCATACTCCCCCAGCCGTTTTGCAAGGCCTGGCGCCAGCACAACATTTATCTTAACTGGCGTCCTATCAGGTAACTTCGCAAGCTTCATCCTTCACCTATCCTTCGCCACAGTTTGAGTGTCCTGATACGGCTTTAGCAACAAATCCTTCGAAACAATCACTCGCAGCGGCCATCCGGGCCGCACCGTGATCGTCGGCTGCACATCGAGCTGTCGCTCTACCAGGCGCTGCCCTGCCCGATTAGTCGTTTGCTGCGTGCTCTGCCGCAGCGCCTTGACGAGATCGCTCTCATCATTGTCAATCGATAATTGCGTCCCGACTCCAATCAGAGTCGCCAGAGCCACGCCCTTCAGCATCTGCCAAGTGTGGAAATCAACCTCATCCTCAAGGCCGGTGTAACCGGCAACGTCGGTAGCCGGAAGGTTTTCGATCACGATCGAGTTTCCGTTCGGCAGGATGAGCCGTGTCCATACGACCAGGGCCCGCTTCTGGCCGAAGGCAACGACGCTATCGTACTTGCCCACGAGCCTCGTTCCCTGCGGGATCAACAGATGTTCACCCGTCACCGTGTCAAAGACGTTCTCGGTGACCTGGCCGATGGTAGCTCCAGGTAAGTCTGAATTCAGCCCCGTCACGAGACTAGCCGGGATGATCGTCCCTGCCATTACGGCATAGGTGGATGGCGCCGGCTTGAGCGCGTGGGGGTTGGTGGTTTCCGTGTCGGCCTTGGCGCTTGCAAAGGCAAGCTTGCGTGCTTGTGACGAAGGAATGATCTCGTCGGACCTGTCGATCATTGCCTGTGCTGTCCTTGCCAGCTCTGCAGCGGATGGTCCCGTATCGGGCGCCGGCGGCCGGAATGGGGATGGAGAAGCACCCGTCACTTCGGTCGCGCTTGCCTGCTTGCGCTTCTCCGGCTTTTCCGACAAGCGGACGAACAATCCCGACTCCTTCGCCTGCTGGGCAATTCTCGCTTGCCGGATCCGTTCGGCGCGTTCAGCATCTTCCTCCGGGTTGGTCCGGAAACCCGCGTCCGGTGCAACGCCGGCCTTCTTCTCGTTCTCCGCAAAGGCCCGGCCGATATCGCCCGGCGACGGAGGTCCAAGCCGCGGCACGGATGGCGGCAGATCCTCATAAGACTTCGGCAGCTTGCTTAACCCCTCGGCAGTCTGCTTCCGGTCGGTATTGTAAAGCTCTGCCCGCTCCGCCTGCTTGAACGCGCGCGGTCGCAGCGCAATGAGGGTCGCACAGCCAACAAACAGCGCGGCGATCGCGCAGCCGATTATGAGAGCACGCCTGTTGAGCCGCCGAATGGGCCGCGGCCGAGCCCGCAATTCCAGCTGCTCCGGATCCTGGTCCAATCCTGTCGTCATGAGGCGCTCCCGGTGCTGAAGGCCTGCGACACCGGCCGGGCATCGATACGGATGATCCGGACGATACGCTGCGGATCCTCACCGAGGCGTAGTTCGGCGGCACCAAACATCCGGTCGACGATGTAGTAGGAACCGCGGACCCTGTAGTTTACGAGATTTGGCCGGCCATCCGTTCCGGCGACAAACAACGGCGGTGCCTCGCCTTGCGACAGGCCGGATGGCATCTGGATATAAACTTTGCGACCGTCGTCGAAGGCGCGCAGCGGGCGCCATGGCGGATCGTCTCCTTCAATGCGATAGCGGAACTTCAGGCTGTCGAGCCGGACCCCACGATCTGCCACCCGCTCCTCGCTTTGTTTGGCGGCTGCGTTCTGCTTGTGGAGGGCAACGAGAGTGTCCGTCGGATACGTCCACGAGATGGACGCCATATAGGTCGGTTTGGTCGAGAGTAATTCGAGATGATACGCCCGCCGGTCGGTCAAAACCACAAGGTTGGTCTGAATGTCCGGGAGTGTAGGCTTGATCAGGATGTGAACCCGCCGGGCGCTCCCCTGTCCACTGGAAGTATCGCCGACCACCCAACGGACCGTATCGCCCGTGGAGACATCGATCAGTTCCTCGCCCGGTTGCAGCGCGATGGTCGAGACCTTTTCAGGGCTCGCATAGAGCCGGTAGAGCGCGCCCTCCGTCCAGGGGTAAACCTGAATTGCGTTGATGTATCCGGCGCGCGTCGGCTCCATCGTCGCGGCCTTGTTCGCCTTCTCGATCGCCTGCTCCGGCGGCAGTTGTTCCTCTTTGGCTCTCTTTCTCGGATAAGGCTTCAATTGACCAGGCAATGGCAGGACTTTTGGCGTTTCGACCACTTGTACAGGCTTTGGCGGATCGGCCTCTGGAAGCGCCTTCTCAAAGGTCATCTCATCATAGGGCGCTTCAAGATTGAGCTTGGTGGCACATCCGCAGAGCACAATTGACAAGGAAAGGACGCTGGCCGACGCAAGCTTGGTGAGGAAAGCGGAATTCATTTGGCGTCTCCAATGAGGTCGCGTGACCAGTTGAGGGAATGCACGTAGATACCGAGGGGGTTCTTACGGAGCGTTTCGGCATCCGTGGGCGATTTTAGAACCGTGGTAACGAGACCGGTGTAGCGCTCGGTCTTTGCGATCGAGCCGTTCTCGTAAGCGTTCTCCTTCCAGCGAATCTCAAAGCTGTCGCCGGATGCCCGCACAACGGACGTGACTTCCGCGGTCACCGTCTTGGACCCGATCTTTGTGAACGGATCGGCTTCGCGTGCGTAGTCGTTCAAAGCCTGAGCGCCACGATCAGTAAGGAAGTCGTAGGCGCGCAGCCAGTTCGCTCGAACGATCACCGGATCTATCGACAGAGAGCGGACGTTCTCGATGAATCGCGCGAGAAAATGCGCGATTTGCGCATCGGTTGGCTGGTAGGCTTCCAGCGCCGGCCCGACCGCGCGGACTTCGCCGAGCCGATCGACTTCAACCACGTAAGGCACGACACCGGAGCGGGCGATCTGGGTAAAGATCGTCAATCCGAGCACGCCGGACAGGCCGATAGCCGCCAGCGCCGCCAATCGCCAATTGCTCGCCTGCACGCGGGCGGAACCTAGCCGTTCGTCCCAGACCTGTGCTGCCTTCTGATAAGGTGTGACAGGCTCCGGCGTCTCGCCGTATCGAACGGACACACGTTGGAACGGATGAGATGCCATTTCTTATTCCTCTCCCAGCTTCGGACCTGAAGAATGCCCGCCTTTGTCACCCTCTTTCAGAGTATGCGCTGCAACCTGGGCTGCCTTCCTCGCGTGCCCCAGTCCTGGCGATGTCGGCGCACGGCCTTCCCGCGAGACAGCTGGTCCACTCTTTGTGCTGCCACTGCTCGCGTTCGAGAGCTGATCCGCTGCGACCGTTCTGAGCGAAGCGCCCCCAGCCGAAGACGCCCCCGTTAGCGATGCCGCAGAGCGGACGGCAGCCATTGAACCGCCTGCCGCAAGGCGCAGACCACCTACTGCCGCCGCGCCGCCCCCGATTGCGACGGCCGCCGCGCCCGCGACCGTTCCGGCGGCAGCCCCTGCTCCAAGCTGGGGCGCACCTGAGACCAACCCCGCAGCTATGCCCGGACCGAAGATGCCAAGGCCAAACAGGGAAAGGGCCGCAAGCAACAGGCTCATCGCCGACACAATATCGACCGGCCGCGTCAACGTGCCTGCGAGCTGATTGAAAATAGTCGAGCCGATGCCGATGATGATCGCAAGCACCATTACTTTCACGCCGGACGCAACCACATTGCCGAGCGTCTTCTCCGCCAGAAACGCCGTTTTGCCCCACAAGGCGAACGGCACCAGAATGAAGCTTGCAAGCGTGGTTAGCTTGAACTCGATTAGTGTGACAAAGAGCTGCACTGAGAGCACGAAGAACGCGAGCACGATCACGATCCAGCAGAATAAGAGGATCAGGATCGTAGGCAGGTTGGTCAGAACCTCGAGGCCGGAGAACTGGCTGGTCTCCTCCAGAAGAGGATGGGCGGCCGTAAACCCGGCCGAAGCGACAAAGCCCGGCCGCGTCAGGTCCGCCGCGCTCAGCGTGCCGCCGGAGGCCCTCAGGCCGATGCTGGAAAAGGATGCGAAGACAATTTCGGCAAGGCTCTTGAAGTTGCCAATAATGAAGGCGAACGCGCCGATATAGAGCACCTTTTTGGCGAGCGTGACCAGGATATGGTCGTCGGCGCGTAGGCCCCAGGCAAGTCCTGCCAACGTCAGGTCGATGGCGATCAAGGTTGAACTCAAGAACGAAACATCGCCGGACAGAAGCCCAAAGCCAGAATCGATGTAGCGCGAGAAAGTCACGGTGAAGCGGTCAATGACGGAAAGATCAGCCATGGCGCCCTCACCTACTTTCCGACGTTGTAGGCTCGGCCATCACCGATGAAGCGGATGAAGCGTTCCTTGGCAGCGGCGGCTGACGCCTGCTGTTCGGCCGTTCGCAGCGTGTCCGCGCGCGCCTGTGTTGCGAGAAGCGCCTGCGTCTGCAGCGCCTGCTTAATTTGCAAGGCGAGCAATTCATTGCCGGCTTGTTGGGCCTGTAGCGAGCCGATCGCGCCGGACGAATTCGCCATCAGCGTTCGAAGCGTCTGGCCATCCTGGTCCAGAGCACTGACGATAGCCGATTGAATTGCGAGCGACTGCTTCAGTCCCTCGTGGCTATTGTCCCAACGCTTTGTCGCGTCCTGCACCATCTTGTCTGACGAGATAGCTGCTGCGTACTGGCGAGGATAGAACCGTCCAAATTCCTGCTGGGACGTCTGAATGTCAAACGAGATGCCCTTTGCCTGAGCGATGAGACCGTTGGTCTGACTGATCGTCGACGAGAGCTGGCCGACCGCGCTTGTCGGAAGTCGCGCGAGATTCCGGGACTGATTGAGCAGCGATTGCGCCTGGTTTTGCAGACTCCTGACCTGATTGTTGATCTGCTCAAGTGATCGAGCAGCAGTCAGGAGATTCTGGCTATAGTTCGACGGATCGAACACGACGAGTTGCGCCTCAAGCCGTCTGGAGCCATTCGCCGCAATGATGAGAGACAGGGCAATGACTACGGCCGCTTTTAGCGTCCGGCATGGGATGGGTGCGAAGATGATTTTCAGCATGGGCAGCTCCGTGGGATTGGGATTGGGCTCAGGCCTTGCGAGCCTTTTCGAAGGTGCTGATCAGGTTCGCGGCCCAGTGCAGGTCTCGTTCGACGAGATAGCGCTCGGCAAAGTGATGGGGGCCGGTGCGAGCCAAAACCGCGTCTATGGCCCGTTGATCCTCAGGCGAAGATGCCGCGACAAGCGCGAGCGCCACCGGTCCCAGACCCAGCTCGAACAGGCGGTTGCCGGCGCGGGATTGCAGATAGTAGTCCCGCTTGGGAAAGGCATCTGCGACTAGGCGGATCTGCGTGTCGTTCAATCCGAACCGGCGATAGGTCTCGGTCTGGGTCGGCTCCAGTGCGCGTGGGTTCGGCAGGAATATCCTGCTTGGACAGGATTCGATGATCGCAGGCGCAATCTGGCTGCCGGCGATGTCGGCAAGTGACTGAGTGGCGAAAATGACGGCTACGTTCTTCTTGCGCAGCGTCTTGAGCCATTCGCGGATGCGGCTTGCGAAGAGCGGGTCATCCAGAAAGACCCAGGCCTCATCAAGCACCAGCAAAGTCGGCCGGCCGTCAAAGCGATCTTCAAGGGTATGGAAGAGATAAGTGAGGACGGGCGCGACCAGGCCTGGCAACGCCATAAGTTCTTCCATTTCGAAAGTGAGCACGTCTGCACTGGAAAGACGGTCGGCGTCCGCATCCAGGAACCGGCCGTAGGGTCCTTCGAGCGTGTAGGGTTGCAGCGCCTGTCGCAATGCGTCGCGGGCAAGCAGCGCAACGAGTCCGGTCATGGTCCGCTGCGAAACGGGCGCAGAGCCGAGGCTCTTAAGTGCCGACCACAGCGTCTCCTTGACCTCAGGCGTTACCGTCACACGCTCATGCGCGAGCACGCCGCACAGCCAGTCGAGCGCCCAAATCCTTGCGCCCTCCTCCGAAACGTTCTTCAGCGGTTGAAAGGCGATGCCGCCTGTGGCGCCTAGCTCATACCAGGCGCCTGACAGCGCAAGCGTAGCGGCACGGGCGGACCGCCCCTTGTCGAACGTGATCAATTGGGCCTTCGGATAGCGGCGGAATTGAAGGGCGAGCATCGAGAGCAGCACGGATTTTCCCGCGCCGGTCGGGCCGACAATGATGGTATGCCCGACGTCGCCAGCATGGAGCGATAACCGGAACGGGGTCGCGCCCTTGGTCTTGGCAATCAAAAGCGGCGGCCCATCGAGGTGATCGCACCGCTCGGGTCCGGCCCACACCGCCGACAATGGACACATGTGGGCGAGGTTCAGCGTGTGAACGATGGGCTGACGGATATTGGCGTAGGCTTGTCCCGGTAGACCCCCGAGCCAGGCCTCGACCGCATTGATGCTCTCGCGGATCGCCGTGAAACCCCGGCTATTGATCACCCGTTCGACGGCGCGGAGCTTCTCATCCGCTTGCCGTGAGTCTGCGTCACTCACGGTGATGGTCGTCGTGACATAGCCAAAGGCAACCAGATCGTCGCCAAGTTCGGACAGCGCCGCATCGGCATCAAGAGCCTTGTTGCTGGCATCGGTGTCGAGCAGTGCCGCCTGCTCGTTGAACATGACCTCCTTTAGGATTGCTCCAAGGGACTTTCGCTTGGCAAACCATTGCCGACGGTAACGGGAGAGCGTCGCGTTCGCCTGGGTGCGATCGAGCGGAATGAACCTTGTCGCCCAGCGGTAGGCAACGCCAAGCCTGTTCAGTTCATCAAGGAGGCCCGGAAAGGTGACGTGCGGAAAGCCAAGGATTGTCAGCACGCGAAGGTGGTTTCGTCCGATCGCCGGCGACAATCCGCCGGTCAGCGGCTCATCGCCCAGGAAACAGTCGAGATAGGCCGGAATCTCCGGAACCTTAACCGGATGACGTTTGGTCGAGATGCAGCCGTGAAGGTAGGTCAGCGTCTCCGCATCGTTGAGAGGCCAGATTTCCGGAAGCGCCGATGAAAGCAGATCGATTGCCCGGTCGGTTTCCTGGATGAATCGCTGGAGGTGGTCCCGATACGCTTCCGCGCTTTTTTCAGGCCGTTGCTTGTCAGCGACATCGTTATCGCGGCCGGCGCGATCGGCGGAACCGTCCTCTTGACCATCGCGGGTGCCGGATTGACTGCGACGAACGCGCCTTCCCTTGGTCGCCATGCCATCGCTTCCCACTTGGCGTTCGAGAAAGAGGCCCTCCAAACGGGAGACCCTTTCCGCGGGCGGCAGGTACATCAAGGTGAGATGCAGCACGCTCTCAAAGTGCTGCCCGCGGGGACGCGCAGGATCCTCCCAGGCGGTATCTGCGGCCCCTTCAAAGGCAGCACGCCGTTCCTCGTCGACGAGCCAGGACACCGAATCCGGGAAATCCGAGCGTGGATACTCGGAAGCTGGGACGCGCGTTGCATCGAAGAAGAGAGCCCACCCCGAACCAAAACGTTTCAGAACGTTGTTGACGCGCGCGGCCACGCTCATCAGTTCGGCCTCGGTTGCACTGTCGACATCCAATCCCCGGTAACGCACCGTGCGCTGGAAGCTGCCATCCTTGTTCAGGACCACGCCCGGAGCGATAAGGCACGCCCATGGCAGCCAATCCGCGAGGCGATGCGCGTGGCTGCGGAATTCTCTCAAATTCAGCATACAAGCCAGCCTTTGTGTTTGGTGTGACGGATGGCGACTTCGACAAAGGCTGGGTCACGCTTGGCGAGCCAGACCGCTATGCTGTGCCCGGCGATCCAGAGCACAAGGCCCGCGAGCCAAAGCCGCAAGCCGAGCGCCAACACAGCCGATAGCGTGCCGATCAAGATCGCGGCCGCGCGCGGCGCGCCGCCCATCAAAATAGGCTCGGCCAACGAGCGATGGAGCACGAGTTCGAATCCTTCTACGCGCATCAGAACAGTGCTCCGCCACCAAACGAAAAGAATGAAAGAAAGAACGAACTGGCGGCGAAGGAGATCGAGAGGCCGAACACCACCTGGACCATCCGCCGGAAGCCACCCGAGGTGTCACCGAAGGCGAGCGATATGCCGGTCACGGTGATGATGATGACGGCGACGATTTTGGCGACGGGCCCTTGCACGGACTCGAGGACACGCTGGAGAGGAGCTTCCCACGGCATGCCCGAACCGGCCGCATTTGCCGCCGAAATCGTAAAGAGCATGCAAGCCGCCGCCCCACCGAGTTCGGTCAGGGGAAGGCCCGGTGGCACGCACCAGCGACCATGTGAACGCACGCATAAACGCACTCGAACAAGCATCTTGCAGCCTCCGTTGATCAGGGACGATGAGCGAGGTTTGGAAGCCCGGGGGGCGTTTCAAGCAGGTAGTCGCCGGACGGATCGAGGCCCTTGAGCTCGGCGATCGCCTCGATACGGCGTGCAGGGCCCCGCCCCTTGATGAAGACGATCAGGTCAATCGCCTCGGCGATCAGACGGCGAGGCACCGTAGTGACCGCTTCCTGGATCAATTGCTCGGTCCGGTAGAGCGCGGCGCGGGCCGAGTTTGCGTGGACGGTGGCTATTCCGCCGGGGTGGCCAGTATTCCACGCTTTCAGCATATCGAGGGCTTCGGCCCCTCTGACCTCACCAACGATAATCCGGTCAGGGCGCAAACGGAGCGTCGAACGCACGAGATCGGCAAGGCTCGCCACGCCGGGCTTGGTTCTGAGCGTCACCGCGTCCTTCGCATCGCAACGCAGCTCGCGGGTGTCTTCAATGATGACTACCCTCTCCTCAAAGCTTGCAATTTCCGCAAGGAGCGCATTGGCCAAGGTGGTCTTGCCCGAGCCGGTTCCGCCAGCGATCAAGATGCTGCGCCCTTCCGTGACCGCGGCCGTCAGCACCTTCGCCATCACCGGCGAGGCAATCTGCGACTTGACGTAGTCGGCCAAGCGGAACGTGGTCGTTGCTGGTTTGCGGATGGCAAAGCACGGAGCAAGCGAGACCGGCGGAAGGACGCCTTCGAAGCGCTCGCCTGTCTCAGGAAGCTCCGCTGAAACGATCGGCGATGACCCGCTCGCCTCCGCTCTGACATGGCTGGCGACCAGACGAATGATCCGCTCTGTTTCCTGAGCCGTCAAAACCACACCGGTGTCCGACCGGCCCGTTCCGTGCCGATCGAGCCATAGCCTGCCGTCCGGATTGACCATCACCTCGAGGACATCACCTTCCTCCAAAGCGAGTGCGATCGCCGGTCCCATTGCGGTTCGCAGCATGCCGCGGCGGCGTTCGCGCGTTTCGGGCGAGAGGAGATCAGACATTGCCGATCTCCTCCCGTCCTGCCGGAGACGGCTCCGGCTGCTGGCCCGTCGCATCCTGCGATCGGGATTTGGATGCGGCCGCCCGGGAAGCGCCCAATGGGGCGCCCTCCTCGATGTGCCGCATGAAGAGGTCGGGATTTGAGGTGCTGACCCGCTCCATCACGTCCGCAACGAGCCTGCCACCGGAAGCGACCCGCTTGCCAACTTGGGCGACGAACATTTCGAACCGCTCGCGACCAAGTGCGCGCGCCGCGTCCTGATCTCCCGAAGGCAGCGGGGGCGTGATGGTCAGGTAGTAGCGGATGAAGAGCGCGATGGTTTCCGCCATCACGGAGAGATCGCGGTCGGTTCGCTCGAGCTGCCGGCTTATCCGGTCCAGCCTTCTGACCAGCGGCGCATCACCGCTCGCGTCTCGCTCGGGATTGAGGAACCGATCGAGCGCGGCATCCACGATGGCTGACTTGTTCGTGCCCGGGCGGCTGGCGGCAAGCTCGAGCCGTTGAGCCACGCTATCGGAGACATAGGCTGACAGTTTTGGTTTCATGAGGAGCGCTCTTCAGAATGCAGGGAGGAGATCGTCATCGTCGCGGGTGACGGCATGGGCCTGGCGGATGGTGCAGGACGCGTCTGCGGCTCGCTGCATCTGGCTGCGATCGGCGGCGGCATCAGAGTCATCGTCGAGCAATCGCTCCTCAATGAGGCGCGCTACGCGCGGTTGGTGCGTAGCTTCCTCAAACAGCGACGGTTGCTGCTTGAGACCGCCCTCCTCGCCACCCGCCGGTATGAGCTCTCCGTATGGGGTTGTTGCGAGGCGAAGGTCGATGTTACGAACCTGGCCGTGCCAATCATCAGGGCGTGCCGCTGGACGGTTAGGATAGTCTCCACTGCCAAGTCGCGGCGGCTGACGCAAACGGCTCACAAAGTTTGCATCTTCATAATGCCGGAGCTTTGAGGCTCGCACCGGTGCAAGTCCCGAGACGAGAACAATCGCCTGATCGGCCGGCAATTGCATCACCTCGCCAGGAGTAAGGAGCGGCCGGGCGGTCTCCTGGCGGCTAACCATGACGTGGCCGAGCCAGGGGGCAAGCCGATGGCCGGCGTAGTTGCGTTGCGCCCGCAATTCGGTCGCGGTGCCTAGGGCATCCGAAATGCGCTTTGCTGTCCGCTCGTCATTTGCGGCAAAGGCGATTCGGACATGGCAATTGTCCAGGATCGCGTTGTTCTCGCCGTAGGCTTTTGCGATCTGATTGAGCGACTGTGCGATCAAATAGGCCCGGATGCCGTAGCCCGCCATGAAGGCGAGCGCGCTTTCGAAGAAGTCGAGCCGGCCGAGCGCTGGAAACTCATCCAGCATCATCAGGAGTTCGCGCTGCTTGCGCTTGCCCGTGTTCAGCGTTTCGGTCAGCCGGCGGCCGATCTGATTGAGGATCAACCGGATCAATGGCTTGGTCCGACTAATGTCCGATGGAGGCACAACGAGAAAGAGCGTGACCGGCTTGTTGGCACTGACCAGGTCAGCAATTCGCCAGTCGCAACTTTCGGTGTTTCGGCTGACGATGGGATCGCGGTAAAGCCCCAAAAAGCTTACAGCCGTCGAGAGCACGCCTGAGCGCTCGTTCTCCGACTTATTCAGCAGCTCCCGCGCAGTCGCGGCGACCACGGGGTGAACTTTGGGCTCGGCCGCCGTCCCAAGGTGGTTCGTGGCCAGCATGATCCTGAGGGTTTTCTCAAAGGACTGCGCGGGATCCGCCAAGATCTCGGTGACCCGAGTAAGCGTCTTCCGCTCTTCGGCATAGAGTACATGGAGGATGACGCCGACCAGCAGCGAATGGCTGGTCTTCTCCCAATGGGTGCGGCGCTCGAGTGCGCCTTCAGGGTCGACAAGGATATCGGCGATGTTCTGGACGTCGCGCACCTCGGCCGCGCCTTTGCGAACCTCGAGCAACGGATTGTAGCGCGCGCTTCTGGGATCAGTCGGATTGAATAACAGACAATGCGAGAAAGTTGAGCGCCAACCAGCCGTAAGCTCCCAGTTCTCCCCCTTGATGTCGTGCACTACCGCGGACGACGTCCAGGACAATAGCGTCGGCAGTACCAGCCCGACGCCCTTTCCTGAGCGCGTCGGCGCAAAGCACATCACGTGCTCCGGCCCGTCGTGCCGCAGATAGTTATTCGCGAGACGACCAAGAAATACGCCCTTGGCCGCGAACAGCCCGGCAGCCTTGATCTCCTTGGAGCTTGCCCAGCGCGCGGATCCGTAGGTCGTGACGAGGAGATTTTGGCGCGCGCGCCAGACCGAGTTGATGACCGCAAACAGCGCGCCTGTGACGCCGCCGGCCGCAGCTATGGTGCCGCCCTTCTCGAAGATCTCGGGCGCATAAGCCTCGTACGCGAACCACCATTCGAACAATCGCCAGGGCAGATAGACGGGATAGTTGGCAATCGAGAACCACGGGGCACCCAGCCGCTCCTGAAACCCGAGAGCCGCTGCGGCCCATTGGGTCGCGCCCCAAGTTGACGCGACGACGATGCCGAACACGACGGTGATCTGACCAACATAGATCTTCGCTGGAAACATTCGGCTCGTCCCATTCACCACACCAAGTGAACGACACGATGAAAAGGGCGAACGCGTCCTGCGTTCAATCGAAATAAAAATTCGGCCTAGGAAGAAAGAGCAATGTCGATCGCGCGGGATCCGGCGAGAAAGAACAGCGTCAAGTTTCGGCGCAGGTGATCCGACACCTCAATAAAAGGTGAACTGTTTACTCAAGTTTGATCAGCCTTCCCGCGACCTGATTGCAGCAAGACTGCAGGCGCATTACCGCATCTGACGCCACTGGAGCTATCGGTTGGAGCTGGATCAGAGCGAGTTGGTAGCCGCACGGAGTTGAGATTGATCGCGGCGCCGAGTGAACCGGCGGACATGACTGGTTGTGCGCAGCTTCACGACCTGCCACGATCAAGCCAACTGTTCCAGTGGCCGCTGCTGCTGCCGATCATATGATATCACGCATGAATGAACCGACAGCATGTCGCGTTGATACATGCCCGCGAACTCGCGGCCAGAACTCTTCGGCTATTTGAGACCGGACTTGGAGGTTCGCTCTTTGGGAGGCTCTTCTGCGAGCTCGTAGTCCAGGGGGTTCGAACCGAGCTCGATCAGACCCCTTGAAAGTTCGGTTTGCAAGGACGCTTGGAAGTCGTCGTCATAAGTCGCAATACTCTGACGGATCGCAGCCCGCCAATGATCGCCACGATCCCATGCTTCCGTAAAGGCGGAAGCGAAATCTGCGTGCTGCCGGTTCGCGATCATTGCCTCGATGATGGATCTGGCCTGAAGCCGGTCTTTCGAGCTCTTTGCAGTTGGGTCACGATCCTCCTTCCGGCGCGATCCGATGATGAGTTTGTGGATGGCGTATCGTTCCGGTGATGGCATGAGGACCGGCACGCCTGCACCATGCAAGAGGACCGCACGAATTGGCTGGTAGATCAGGAAGTCGAGGAAGCGTAGTGGGAACGCCGCCGCCCCGCCCAACGCTGGCATTGGGTCTGGCTTCCCTGCCTGATCGTCGGACCACTGGTTTGGCGTGAGGAATTCCACCTTGAAGTTGTCCCTTGAGACGAACTGGGTGGAAACCCGTCCGTCGCTTTGGCTCGGACCTCGCGGAAGGTTGGATCAACCCGTCGAAGCACCTCCAGGATGGGCGGCATGGAGTCGCCAACGGCCACCGAGATTTCGTGGAATTGCGCAAAGTCGGCATCGCCGGTCTGCATGGCGACCGCGTCGAGGCGTGTACCGAGCACGGCGGAGTAGCACTGATAGGCAACGGTGCCGACGAGCACGCCCCGCAAGCGAAAGAAGCCGGCCTTCGCCAGTTGCTCCACGACTTGACCAGTCATCTGGAGAGGACGCGGCAGATAGGCCTCGCGCGTCAAGGTGGAGACAAGACGGCGACGTCCTCTCATATCGGCCTTCAGATTCTTGAACGCCTCGACCCTCTTAGTGATTTCGGGATCGTCCACCGGACCGACGTAACGGCGGTCCTGGCCGGCGGCGTCGCGCTTTGGCAAGGGCGCGCTATACTAAAATCGCAAATATAGTATAACTACCATAAATTTCAGTATCTTACGATATAATTAGGTATTAACAGACCGGTCCCCCACAAACCAAACAACCTCTAGCGCCCGAAGCTGCGCTTCAAGCCGACCGACCAAGATATGCCCTCCCCGCCGACCTGACCTGTGACCAATTGCCCGCGCGCCCGCTCCAGCACCGGCCGCCAAGGCACTAGCACGAATTCGTGGGACCGCTCGATCAAGGCGAAGCGACCACTGTTCAGCGTCAGCATCCGCCGGCAGACGCCCGTGAGGCTGTCGCCGGTCTTGACGTCGAGATGTTCAAGCCCCGTGCGAGCAGAGATATCCGCAGCTGTCCGCGCCAGTTCGCGCGTCTTAAGCGTGCGCAGCATATTTCGCGCATAGCGCACTTGCCCCTCTTCCTCTCGTGCGAGCCCCTGTCCGATTAGCCATTGCCGTCTTATCCGCAGCGCTGTCTCGACTTCCGCGCCGAAGCCGATTGACGCGAGCCCATCAGGCTCCATTCCAGTGAGCTTGCGATCGAGCCAGGTCGCACCCAGCGCCTCCGGCAGATCCTCGAGCCTTTGCCATGAGAGCACGGCGACTCGTACAGGATTGCGCGAGCGCCGGAGCACCTCGTATCGAAGCGCCCGACCGAGATAGTCCTTGTCGACATTCCAGCTCCCATCGGCCAGACGGCTTACCATCCCTTCTCGCCGCATCGCCTCCAGACGCCGAACGTGGGATCTGACATATTCACTTGAGGCCTGCGGATCGAACTCACGATGAAGGGGGGCGCTATAGATACCATGATGGGCGGCGGCGATCTTTGCGATGGTTCGGTCGATCGCACGTGGTTCTGCAGTTTGCGATCTGAGTTCGACGATAGTGTTTCGGACCAATAGCTCTTCGTTCGGACCGAGAGCGCCGATCTCGGCATAGTGCGTCCGCCCATCTAGTCCATCAATCACCACATACCGGCGCTCCCGCAGTTCATCCGAAAACCCTTCCCCTACGACCCGTCCGACCAGGCGTTGGCCACTCCGCTCCGGATCGAAGATCGCATAGCTACTGGCGGACCGAGCAACCCCACCCGCTGCAAGCTCGCGATGCATGGTCTTGATGATGTCGACTCGCTCACCCATCCGCCGGAGCTTCGTTTCCAGTTCGGCATCGATCCGCCAATGGCCGTGACTCACCTCCTCCGCCAGCCCCATCCGCTCCAGTGTTCGGAGCCGCCCCATCCGCGCAGAATGCCAGACTGGATCCTTTGTGGGCTGCACGCTGAGCTGAAAAGTCCCCTCCCAACTGTCACGAAGGATTGCCCTATCAAGGCGCGTCAAACGCTCGGCCGCGACCTCCTGCTGGAGCTTGCGGGCGGTCTCGATCTCCGTCTCAGGGCCCAGCTCCCGAGTGACGAGGTCTGCCGCCCGCGCCCGCAAGCCATGGGCGATATAGTCACGGGCTATGACGAGGTCGTTTCCACCTTCTTCCTTGCCGCGCAGCACGACATGGGTGTGCGGATGACCCGTGTTGAAATGATCCGCAGCAACCCAATCGAGCCTGGTACCGAGATCCTGCTCCATCTGCCGCATCAGGTCGCGGATGAAGGGCTTCAGGTCTGTTAGCTCTGCGCTATCCTCCGGGGCGACGATGAAGCGGAACTGGTGGCGATCGCCCTCGCTTCGTTCGGCGAACGCCTTGCCGTCCGCCTGGTCGCTGGCGGCGTCGTAAAGCTCGCCTGGCTCGCCCTCACGCGTGACGCCGTCACGTTGCACGTAGCGCAGATGCGCACGGACGGCGCCGGCGTCACCTGCCTTGATGCGCACGACGCGCGCCTTGATCACAACGCGACGTCCACCCTTGCTCCGTCCCCGTCCGGCCAGCGCCGCACCTTGGGCGTGTCCGCGACCAATGCGCTCACCCGTGAAGGGCGAAGTGCGCCGCGACGCGATGCCCGCCTTTGCGACTTCCTGGCGGACACGCCGCAGATAGCTGTTTGCCCTCCTGGCCTTCTTGTTGCCGATTCGCCCGAGCTTCACGTCGAACTCGTCGTCGAATTCCTGCATGGCCCTCAAGTCCGCACTGGCGTGGACAGCGGATATGTGAAGCCGATGACTGGTCGCCAAGATGAATAACGTTAGGCCTGATCTGGCGACATCGCGCGCTGCGGTGTCGCCAAATCTTGGATGTGCAGACAACGGGTTAGGCCCATCGAGGCGCGAGTGCTTTTATCTTGCCCTCCCGCTTCGCTGGTTCACCCGTTGATCTCAATGGAAGAGCTTGCTTCACCGCAGATTCGCGATCTGCCCGAACGAAGGCTCAGCGGCATACCAGGGAAAGGTGCGCGCCCTTTTCTGACACGCACATCGCTGTCATGGAAATTCAAATATCTGGATTCCAGGTCCAGAGCGGATGCGCCACGCCCAGGATGTCGCAGCGCAGCACCGGGCCGAAGTATCGCGAGTCGAACGAATGAGGGTGCGGCTGCAGCAGGAAAAATTCTCCTTCACTAAGCCGCAAGCAGCCTTCCCAGGTTGGCAGGGGCCGTCCCCGTCGATCGTTCTGAAGCACCTCTACAATGACCCTTCCATTGACCAAAACCGATTCGACCGGTGCTTTGGCGCGGCACACTTCATCGCCGCCCGCCGCAGCCACCTGCTTCAAAAGGGGTACCGGGCCCGGCAAAACGCCATGCGCGATGATAAGGAGCTCAATAGCCGGCGGCGGTCTGAACAGCGCCAGTTCACCGTGCGCGGGCAGACGTTGCTCCAGATAGTAGAAGCCGAGTGGCGCGCTGCCCGAGGCATTGTAGATCAAAAGCGGCATACCGCTCGCGAAGGAAATCAGCACTGCGATGATGCTGGCGCACATGGCCGAGAGCACGGCCAGTTGGCGCCAGCGGCTTGCGCGATCAATCAGCATCGGAGGTTGACCTCCGCTTATTGGCTTGCGAATATTCGATGAGGTCTTCGATGTGGTAGCGGACATAGCGTCCGTGCTTGCGGTAGGCGGGCCCTCTGCCGTTCACTCGCATTTTTTCAAGGGTATTCTTGGTGAGGCGCAGCCAGGCGGCAGCCTCCACCGTGTTGAGAAACGGCTTATCGGACCCTTTGTCGTCACTGTTAGTCATTTCCGAGGCTCCTTCTCACCTACCTCGTCAAGCACGAGGCGTGAGAAGAAGCGTCGTCACATTAGCAACCTGATTGGGAGTGGCGAATGCGGCAGGGTCTGTTTCGCCATCCTGCGAAAGCAAGTCTCGTCAAGCAGCCGCGACAAGAAGCGGCTAGCTCAGGAGATCGCGATAGCCGCCCTTCATCAATTCGGTTCCCTTGGCAACAAGCCGTCGCGTGCGATCCTTCAAGAACTGACTATGCCCGTACCATTCCTCCGCAACTTTTTTCTCCCCGAAGATCGTGATTGCGATCTGGCGGTAGGTCTTGCCCTCCAGGCTCTCATCGAGCGCGATCAGGGCGTGATGCATACGTTCGTCGCTTGCGAATGGCGGCGTTTGTATTGTCCTCTGGCCAGGCTCGGTGAAACGCTTCAAGCGCTTCAGAAGCTCGAATTGCGCGGAGAGGTCGCCGAGGCCATGGAGCTCGAAGACCGGCGCAAATGGCGCAGTTAGGGCAGGAAGACCGCGGATTTCGAGGGGGACATGTACGCCCGCTCCCTTCACCAACACCAACGGGACTTTGTCGACACCGATGACCGCCGTTCGATTGAACTTGAAGTCCGCAAGCGTGGACGGCGGCGTGTTTTCGTTGCCATTTCGCATTTGGGCGTTGAGGCGGATCACCCGCTTCAGGGCATCGACGTGCCAGAACACCGGCGCCTGCCGGGCGCATAGCGCGGGGTCGGCAAAGGCATAAAGTCCCCATCGTTCGGCGCGAGGAAAGCGGCGCCGCAGCCGCAACAGCCACGTCCCATCGCGAAGTCTGATGTACGGCAGACGTCGAGGAACGGAGCCTCGCCACTCGGCGATATAGTCTTTGTTCCGGCGCAAGAACTCCCACGCCCAATCGCATGCGTCATAGCCCGTCGGATCAAGGCGAGCGACGCCATCGCGCGAACGGCGGTGCGAAGACATGACGGGATGGTTCAGGGCCTGCCCCAAGCTAGAAAGCACATCGGAGCGCTGATCGTTTCGGCCAAATGGGGCAACAGAACGGCCCAGCGGGTACTTTCGGGCGCCGATTGCATCAGTCCGCCAGAGTCGAGATCATGCCCGCGCAAGTTTCTGCTAGTGTCTTTGTGGATCGCCCAACACCGGATCACGTAATGCGAATCGGGCGTGGTTGCGAGAACCCTTCTCTCGCCCCCGTGCTGACCCCACGGCAGACACTCGAACGCGGTAGCCTCACGAACAAGACGTCTCAATGTCAATCTTGCATATTCTGTGGTACGCTTTCTCGTGTGCGGGTCGATTCCGGTCTGCGCAGTAAGCGATCTCATTTTGAGATTTAACGGAGGGGCATATGGCCAAGAAAGCGAAGAAGGCGAAGAAGACCACCGTGAAAAAGGCCAAAAAGAAGAAGATGAAGAAGTAAGTCTTCAACGACCTTCTGCTCGTTCCTAGCAAGATGTCTGCTGCGGCAACGTTTGCAATAGTCGACCTCGCTTTGGTCTGAATGGATCGATCAATGGTTGGGCCGGACCGCATGGCGCCTTGGGCGCTGTGCAGTCCGGCCCTAGGATTCTTACAGCCTTTCTGGCAGCTCTGCTCTGAGTTGGCCGACGCCTCTAATGCATTCCATTCATCACCGTCACGACATTCGATAGCAGGACGCCGGTCGATGTGAGCGCGGCAAGGCTGATAATCATTTGCGCCAGGCAAGTGCGCTTAAGCGTCACCGCTGGTGGATCGGGAAACACCATGAACGGACTCGCCATCGTCAGCTCCGTGAAGCGGTGAACACGTTTGTAGTGGCCGAGAAATAGGGTGAGTCGCGTCGATCGCGATGCAGTATATTTGTTGCCCGTAAGGTTGACTCTTCACCGACTCGGCTGAGGCAAGCTCGCGGGCACGAATTGAGGCCCCGCGCCGAATCGGTTGGCCTAAGTTCAGGTAAACAAAAGATTAACGGCTTCCGTCGCACGGCTAAAAGGCCCCGCCCGAGTGGGTCGGGCGGGGCTCGGTGGCGAGAACCTCAGTCGCCGTTCTTCCGCGGCCGCGACCAGAGCAGGGTATGACCTTCGTCTTCATCCTCGAACAGGTTCGCGTAGATCGGCGCGTTGAACGAAGGATCATCGAGCTTGAGCGAAAGGTAGTCGCGGCCCTCCTCTGACCGCTTCGACCAGGCTGCCCCGATCTCGGCCCGGCCGACATAGACGCGGTGGCTGGGCGCGTTCTCGTTGGTGCGGTTGGGCTCGGCGACGATGCGGACGCCCTTCGCTTGCACGCTAAGCGTGACGATCTCACCCTGAAAATCGTTGCCGACCTTCTTAAAGGAACCGATGTTAGCCATGTCACTTCTCCTTGAGTTTTCGAGCCCGCGACCACCGCGGCCTCGATGGTGATCGGGAGGCCGAATGACGATCGGCGACGCACCCGCTCGCGGGCCGGAGCGTGGCGGAGGACGCTAGCCGGAAGACTTTCTTGGCTCGCGAGGAATGGGCGTCAGCCCAGGGGAAGAAAGTCTGAACGGCGGCGTTGCGGCTCAGACGATCGAGGCGGAGCCGGTCTTCGGCCAGATCAAGCCATCAAGAGGCAAGGTGCGTCCGTGCGCTGAACAGCCTTAAGAAGACGGGGCGGGACGTCGGCCGTCCTGTACAAGAGGTCGAGAGGTTCAGGCGAAGAAAGGAAACAACGTGCGGGAAAAGTTGGGCGTCGGCCGCCCCGAAACAGCCGTTAGAGAACGCCCGCCCCGACACTAGCAGAGTTGCCGATGATTGGCATAATGGCCGTGTAGTGCTCTGAGGAGACCACCCCTCCCTGCGATGCCGATCATTGGCGATCTCGACGCGCCTAATGATTGAGGAGAACCCTGGGCACCGAGCCGAAGGGCTATAGCCGTCTTGGCCGCGAGAACTGGTTGACGTTCGGTTCGCCTGCCCTGACTGACTGCAGCGGGCAAGCTCGGCCAAGACAATCATGAGCGCCCGCCCCGTGTCACCGATGAAGATCGAACCGATGCAGCCAAAGATCTCGTGTGCCAGAGCGGGGATGGCACCCCAACATACGATATCCGAGAATCACATAATAACGGCAACGGCGGCGGAAATGGTAAAGACTGCCGCGATGGCTGCGCGCAAGACAAATGACCGCGCGGTGGCAAAGGTGATCTGACCGATGAGGAGCATCATCGCGGCGGGAGCAATGCCGACGAGCAACGCGCCGATGGCGCCCGCATTATGAAATACCATCACGCCGGCAGTGAACCTAACCAGGAATGAAAGGGAGTCTACAGCGAGAGAAAAGATCTGAGCAGAATAGACCGATGCGAAGTATTGAGGAAGTCCGAGAGCAATTCGCGCCTTCCACGATCACCTGGACGCGAGGTTACTCAAGCCGGAACTAGTTAGAAGTGCGGCTCACTGTCTAACCACATTCGAGGTGGCGAATGTGCTCGGGGGCGCAATTGCGTCGGTTGCGACGCTTGCCCTATGCAGGGAGATTTCGAAATCGGCATGGACGGCGCTCACGCGCCGCCATCCCCAAGCTTCCAGACTGGGATACCGAGTCGTTTCGCCTTGTCGGCGAGATTGCTCTGGATGCCAGTGCCGGGGAAGACCATGACGCCGATCGGCAAGATCTCCAACATCGCGTCATTGCGCTTGAACGGTGCTGCCTTGGCGTGCTTGGTCCAGTCGGGCTTGAAAGCAATCTGGGGCACCTTGCGATTGGTCGCCCATTTGGCGGCGATCAGTTCGGCGCCTTTCGGCGAGCCGCCATGCAGCAGCACCATGTCAGGATGCTTAGCGTGGACCTTGTCAAGTCGATCCCAGACCAGATGATGGTCATTGAAGTCGAGGCCACCGGTTAGGGCAATTTTAGGGCCGGCCGGCAGCAACAGTTCGGTCTCCGCCCGGTGTTTGGCGGCGAGGAAATCCCTGGAGTCGATCATCGCCGCAGTAAGCTTGCGATGATTGACCAGCGATCCAGAGCGAGGACGCCAGGGCGAGCCGGTATGGACCTGGAAGCGCTCCATGGATTGATCGCGGAAGAGCTCCATGCAGTTGCGACGTTCGACCAGCGTGATGCCTTCGGCCGTGAGCCGCTCGAGTTCGACCGATCTGATTTCCGAGCCGTCCTGTTCACGCTGGCTCTTCCGCTGCGCTTGCTCGTTGTCGTCGAGCTCGCGCTCGATGCGCTCGGTTGCACGGTGGAACAGGTTGACCGTCGACCAGAGCAGGTCATCGAGATCCGGCTCGAGGCGAGTGTCGCTTAGGGTTGCGACAAGGGCGTCGAACATATCGGCGACAGCACCCGCGATCATCTTGCCTTCGGGAAGCGGCCTCGGGTCTGGCTCGTCGTTGAAAGGACGGTAGCCAAAGAGCTGAAGTTCGCTAATGACGTGATCAATCGGGGATGAGCCGTGCGTTGGTTCGAAATCGAGATCGTTGCGATCGGATGTCATGGTCGAGGTCCTTTGCCCGGATCGGCCGCGCCCATCACGGCCTTCGTGGCGATCACCTGACAGCGGGCGGAACGGACCAGAACCCGAAGCGAAGCGAAGGGCCGCAGCGACAGCGGAGGATGGCGAAGTCCGGCTATTTTGTTTCGCGATGCAAAGGCGCGTGGCCGGGGCCCCGCGAAGCTTTCTTCGTGGGGTGAGCACCGCCGGCGGAAAATAGCCGGGCGCAGCCATTGCCGGTCGGTCCGAATGCTGTCCGATCGCCCTCTAGAAGGCCAGGGCGCGGCCTCTCCTCGGCACTATGGGCCTCCCATCGACCTCCCGTGACAATGTCGCTGGTTACGCCGGCTCTTATCCCTTCTCCGCCATAACCAAGAAGCGGGTAACGTCCTGCGGCGCGAGTTGAATGCGCATGGCCGCTCGAAGATCGTGAATGCCGAATGTGCGGAGATCGTCATTAAAATCTCCCAACCGAGGAGACAAAGCGATCGCCACGATACCAGCAGCCTCCGAGCGCTGCCTGAGGGCCGCCGTCGCCGCGTCTCCCGCCGCATCCGCATCCCGGACGATGTACAGGCGACGCAGCGTCGGCGGTAGCAGCATGGCAGCGAGGTGATTGGCCGATAGTGCGGCGGCCATTGGCAAGGTAGGCAGTGCGTAGCGCAGCGACAGGATGGTTTCGATCCCTTCGCCCGCGACAAGCACATCATTCGCCGTACCGAAACGAACTGCGTTGCCGAGCAGATCGCCCATTGCCCGTCGTGGTGTGTCGATCGGCGCCTTGCCGAGCCGGATCGGGTCAAAACCTTCGGGATTGAGCCAGGTCCGGTGCGCGCCTGTTATCCGGCCATCGAGATCGGTGACGCGAGCAATCATTGCAGGCCAAATCTCGGTCCGCGCATCCTCATCCGGACGATAGTAGCAGCGTGGGTGGAAGCGCAGGCTCGCTCCGTAGTGCAGCTCGAAAATGGCGCGTCCGCGCAAATATGCCTCCACGAGGGTCCCGTCTATCGACCGAGATATCGCGAACAGCCGCCGCGCCGCTTCCGGCGATCCTGCTTTTACTGTAGCGCGGACGGGCTTCGTTGGGAGATCCGGGTGCGGTCGAGGCAGCTGAAGGAAGCGAGTTGCCTCGTCCACGATATCGCGGAATTCTGTGAGGCCGCAGGTTTCGCGGATGATGTCGAGGAGATCACCGTGTTCGCCCGTGGCGGCGTCGGTCCATTTGCCCGCAGGTCCCTTCTGTGATTTCTGTAACCGCACGAACATCGAGCGGCCTGGCGTGTTGCGGACGTCGCCGACCAGCCAGTAGCGCCCCACGCGCCGACCATTAGAGAGATAGTGGCGGCACACCGCCTCGGCCTCGCGCGCGAGGCGGTGTGCC
Source organism: Bradyrhizobium hereditatis (assembly GCF_020329435.1). Lineage (GTDB taxonomy): Bacteria > Pseudomonadota > Alphaproteobacteria > Rhizobiales > Xanthobacteraceae > Bradyrhizobium > Bradyrhizobium hereditatis. Next base: position 136,739 of record NZ_JAGKJK010000003.1, read on the forward strand.
AGTTCGGAAGCATCGAACGGCATCAGGCGGCTTCGCAGTGGGCGGGTTCTTCCGCCGGGCTCGAGGCGAGATCAGGCAAGAACGCGAGCAGATAATCTGCGACTTTGCTGGCCTGCGAAGCGGCGCGGACGATCGCGCGATTGTCTTCGTAGAGCACCTCAAGCCACGAACCAATATAGTCCGCATGCCGCACGGTCGGCACGATGCCGAGCGAAGCACAGCAGAATGCAGCGGATATCTCCGCTATGATTTCCTCGAAGGCGTATTTCTTGGTGCCGTAATTTCCGGTTAGATCCCGGTTGAGCCGTGAGGAATGGCCGGTGGCATGAGCCAACTCGTGCAGAGCCGTGCGGTGCCAATTGATCGGCTCAAAGTAGGCAGCCGGAAATGGCACCTGAACGTAGTCCTCAGAAGGACAATAGAAAGCTCGGTTACCGCCGATTCGAAGATCGATGCCGCTGGCCCTAATCAGCGCTTCGACTTGCGGCTCGATCATGTGAGGTAACGGGAGAGGCGCCATAGTCGACACCTCGGCTGGCAGCCCGTCACATTGGTCGGTATTGAAGACCGTAAAACGTTTCAGAAAGGGAATCGCTTGGGCTTCGTCGGCCGCCTCAATCGCCCGCTTCCTCTCCTCTTCGGGCACGAAGCGGTCAGCATAGACGACGGTCGTTCCTCGCTCTCCTTTGCGGACGTGGCCACCCAGCGACAATGCCTGCCGGAAGGTGAGCCAGCTCTGGCCGGAGAAGCCCCGCTCGACCACAGCGCCCCAGAGGATCAGGATGTTAATGCCGCTATATCGCCGATGTGTTGCTCCATTGTGAGGCATGGCAAGCGGCGCCTTCGCCGCGGCCGTTCCCCACGGTTGCACCCAGGGCACACACCCCGCCTCTAGCTCGGCAATGAGTCTATTCGTGATCTCGTCATAAAGATTGGTCCGGCTGGGGCTGCTCTGCGAAACTTGGTTGTGCCTGGACATCGCGGTTCTCCGCGACGGGCACCGCGAGCCTCTCTCGCGGCTACAAACCCGTCACGGCAATCCAGGCCGCCACTCTTGGCTCTCTGGAGATCTCCTCGTCTCGGCCATCTCGGTGCGTCTCGACCGTGAATGCGATCCAGAGTCCCATCCTTCTCAAAGCCCAGGTCGTGGAAACCGGTGTGGCCTCCGTCCATGCCCGGCGAGTGGCTTACTCGATAAGGGGACGAAGCTTATGTTACTGACATCGAAATCGTGCGCGAGTATCGCGGCGTTCTGACTCTAAGTGCGAATTTTCGACCCGATCAAATGCGTCGCATGGGCGCCACGCCGGTCACGCGCGGGCGTTGCCCGATTGCGGGCGCGGGATCAAGTTCTTGTGGCTCTCAGCGCGCGAGACCATAGACCTCAGCACCATGGACGGGCGGCCTCAGTTAGTTTGCTGTAAGCGCGGCATGGATCGTGAAAACCTCTTACAGCAGTCGGCGGTAGCCCACCGCAAGTCGCCCAGGACCCCGCGCGCATTGCCAAAAAAGGAAGTGCCTTCAACCTGGACTAAGTCCGTGGGGCAAGGTCCGGATGCGTAGCCCCTCGATCATTGTCCGCTTTCTGACAGCGACACACAACCTGTGAGATTCAAAACACCGTGCGCCGTTTGCGCATCGCGAACTGTTTCAAAGCACAATCAGGCGCTTAATGCGCGCGAGAAGCGCTGGCACGGCCGTTGCTCTATCTCACCGTAGGGCAACAGGCCAATGAACATGAACGGCACGACAGGATCTTGGATTTACGGAGAAAAGCGCTGATGCCGAGGAAAGAACAGACCAAGGTCAAAGAAGTTCGCGACAGTTCGATGCAGGGCCGTTTTGTGAGCATATCACAGGACGCGATAGTTGCGGCTAGAACGGCCAGGTAAGACATGACGGCCAATGCCGTTGACGTATGCGTCGTCGGGAGTGGTGCCAGTGGCTCGATAGCCGCCCACGAGATCGCTCGAAACGGATTCCGAGTGCTCGTCCTCGAAGAAGGCCGGACGCTTCCCCCCGGCGCCTCACTGGCGACTATCCAAAGTGGTTTCGATAACGCCTTGGTGCCCTCTCCTGCCGGAACGTTGACGCCGTTCGGGCGCCCCTGGACCGTGTCGGCGCTCGGCGGTGGAATGACGCTGTACGCCGGGATCGCCTTCCGTTATCGGACCATCGATTTTGACGCGCGAGCCCATGTGGCCGCGGACGCGCTCGACCCAGTCTGGCCGATCGACTACGCCGAACTACGCCCCTATTACGAGGAGCTCGAACAGCGGATGGGGGTGGCCCGGCTCCCTGGCGCGGACCCGCTCGAACCGCCCAGCGATCCCGCCGTGCTGCCGCCGCACCAGTACAGCCCACAGGGCCTGTTGATCGCCAAGGCGGGCGGACGCCTAGGCCGGCTGCCGTTCCCCACCCCGCTGGCTATCAACTCGTTGCCCTATGGCGGCCGCCCGGCGTGTCACTGCTGCGGTCCTTGCAACGAACACGTGTGTCCGACCGGTGCGAGGGCCGATGCGCGGTCCCCATTCTCTGACGTGCCCCTGCCGCCCGGCGCACTGACAGTCGCCCTGGGCAGCAAGGCCGTGCGTATCGAGTTGGGCAACGTGAGCCGCGCGGACTCGGTGGAATGGCTGGACACCGTCACCAGTCAACGCGCTCGGGTCCGCGCCCGCTGCGTGGTGCTCGCCGGCAACGCGGTGCAGTCTGCCGCCCTGCTGCTACGGTCGGCGCAGTCCGCGGCGCCCAACGGCATCGGCAATGCCACTGGCATGGTCGGCAGCGGGATCTCGTTCAAAATCAGTGGCTACGTGTCCGGCAACACCACGCTGGACCGGCTGCCCGCGCGGTCGCCGGGCGGCCCGTTCTCCACGGTCGCAATGTCGGATCACTACCTCGACGACGAGGCGCCCTCCGGGCTGGGCGGAATGATCTACGAAGCCAGTCGTGCCGAGCAGGCGATTTGTGACGGCAATATAGCGCTACGGCTTCATTTCCTGGCGGCCGATCAGCCCATGCGCAAAAACACGGTCCGACTGGCCAACAGTCGAGATCGGTTAGGTCTGCAGAAAATTATTCTTGAGTACTGGACCCATCCGCTGGACAAACGCCGATTAGGCTATTTGTCCCGACGCGCGTCGGAATTGCTCGCCGAAGCCGGCGTGAAAAAAGTCGCTTACCAGGATTCCAACTATCAGTCCGGTAGCGGGCATCTGCATGGCGGCTGTCGAGCAGGTGTCGATCCAAAAGAGTCTGTAGTCGACCGCTGGGGTCGGGTGCACGACATCGACAATCTCTATGTCGCGGACGGCGGGTTCTTTCCGTATTCCGGAGGCGTCAACCCGACCTTCACTATTCAGGCGAACGCGCTACGGATCGCTCGAAGAATAGTCACGCAGCTCGCCTGACCGACCATGGGCGGAGAATCAACCGGAGATCATTCATGCCCATGAACACGCCCAGTGCCACCGTCGCCGCGACCGACGCGCAAAAAACTGCGCTCCGCCGCGCGCTGCGGATCACCGCGTCGGAGAAATGGGATCTCAACCGGCGTTTTCCAGTGGTGATGAGCCGCGCGTCCGGCGCGCATGTCTGGGATGTTAATGGAAAACAATACGTAGATTTCACCTCATGCAGCGGGGCCGCGCCGTTGGGAGCCGGATACGAACCTGTGCTCGCGCACGTCGCCACGGAAATGCGCCGCACCGGCGGCATCCTACCCGGGCCGTTGTCCGTACACCGGGTCGAGGTGGCCGAACGGCTCGCGGAAATCTTTCCGGTCGCGCAACGCTCGGTGTTCTTCCGCACCGGCTCATGCGCCACCACCGCCGCAGTCCGCCTCGCTCGCGCGCACACCGGCGTCAACCTGGTGCTTACTAGCGGATATCACGGCTGGCACGACTGGCACTTACAGGACCGGCCAGCGATGGGGCTGCCCAGGCGGGACCCGGACAGCGTGGAGTTCCGCTACGACCTGGACCTGCTTGAGAAACTGCTCAGCCTCCAGCGCGTCGCCGCGGTGATCATCACTCCCGAGGTCAACTTCTTCCCTGCCGAATACCACCGGCGATTGCAGACGCTGGTGCACCAGCACGGTGCCCTGTTGATCCTGGACGAGGTTATGACCGGTTTCCGCTACGCCCTCGGCGGATATCACACTGCAGTCGGCCTCACGCCCGACCTGATCACACTGAGCAAAGGACTGGCGAACGGCATGGCTCTATCTGCGGTGGCCGGTCGGGCTGACGTGCTCAACGCCACCGAAAAGACCTACCTGGGCAACACCTATCAGCGCGAGGTTACCCCGTTCGCGGCCGCGCTGAGCACCCTAGACGCGCTGCGCGACGGGACCGCACTGGCGCGGATGCGTCAGGTTGGCGAGCAACTCATCAACGGGCTCAACGAGGTCTTCGTCGGCCAGCAGGTCGAGGCGTGGGCGTTCGCCTGGCCTACCATGTTCGACGTCATGTTTGCCGACGCCGAACTCGGCCACGCGTTCTTCCAGGAGATGTGGTCGCGAGGCTTCCTCATGCAGTACGGCGGCCGGTTCATGCCATCCGCGGCATTGTCCGACGCTGACGTACGGGCCGCGATCGAAGCCGCCGGGCAGGCTTTACCGGTGGCACTGGCGCGAGTGGATAGCACTGGCGACGACCCGGATCCGGTGGCCGCCGCCGTGCGGTTCGCCGGTGATCACTTCGTGGCCACCCCGGATTCTGTCCGGCGCTGGTTCACTGCGCCCACCTACCCATGAACACCAGCTGTCAAACAGGGAACACCGCTATGCCCGAGGCCGACCCATTTCCCACTTCGCCGGTTCTGCTCGGCGGCGACAACAGGTCCGGCACGACCTTGCTGAGCGTCGTGCTGGACTCGCATCCCGATCTGGTGATCGGGCCGGAGATCGACTTCCTGGAGCCGCCTAATCTTGGTCCGCACATCCTGCGCGCGATTGACCTGCTGGATGCCCGCGACCCCAAGGTCACCGGCACCACAAAAAGCACGATCGATCCATTCTGGTACGACGGCGTACACTTCGCGGTGCAGTGCCGACGCTTTGGCCTGGACTTCGACGACGTGCGCGAACTGGTCAGCAAGGTAATGGTCGAGGTGGCCAATGACATTGTGTCGTTCGCCGACCGGTGCCGGCTGATCAATGAGTTCGGAGAGTTCCGCAAGGCTCACACCGGAGCCCGGCGGTGGGGACTAAAACTACAGCGCAAGATCGCTCAGGTCGATTCTTACGCCCGGCTGTGGCCGAGGGCGCATTTTGTGCACATCGTGCGCGACGGTCGGGACCTGGCCGCCTCGCACCTGAAAACCGTGCCGGATTGGGGTTACCGGACCGCCGCCGAAGCCGCGCGGGGCTGGCTTGAAGTGGTCTCCCGGCCGCATCGGGTCGCGCCGCCGGACCGCTACCTCGAGCTGCGCTACGAGGATCTGGTAAGTCGTCCTCGACCCACCCTGACCCAAATCCTGGACCACCTCGGCTTGCCTTGGAACGAGGCCGTGCTGCGGCACGCCGAGTATCAGCACGCGCTCTTCGACCATCCGTACGGCCACCCGGCGGCCGAATCCGCCGGCAAACCGCTGCACTCGGGGCGGCTCGGTCGCCACGCGGAGGATCTGACGCGGGCTCAGATCGCGGAGTTCGAGCGGATCGCCGGCAGTGAACTAGCCCGGCTTGGCTATCTATCGGCCCCGACCTCAACCGTCGAAGCGTGAGCCGCGCCCACTGTTCCGCCGCCCTGCTCCGACTGCCGCGCGGCTACCTGGCGCTACTCGTTGGCCAGACCGTGTCGTTGCTGGGCTCCCAAGTGACCATGCTAGCGCTGCCGCTTACCGCGATTACTCTGCTGGGCGCGGGACCCGTGCAGACCGGGCTGCTGCTGGCTTGCGGTCGGGCGCCGTACCTGGTGGCGGGCCCGTTCGCCGGCGTCATCGTGGACCGCCTCCCGCACCGGTGGATCCTGTTGATCGCCAACTTGGTAATGGCGGCAACGCTGGCCACGATTCCCCTGCTGGCCGGCCTCGGACACCTCGGAATGGTCCAGCTGTGTACGGCAACGGCGCTGGTCGGGGTGGCGGCGGTGAACGCCGAGGTGGCCTATCTGGCGTGCGTACCCACGGTGGTGGACCGGACTCGGCTGGTCCAGGCGCAGAGTTTGTTAGAGCTCAGCCAGGCAAGCGCGGTGGCAGTCGGTCCGTTCCTGGCCGGCTGGCTGGTGAGCACGTTCTCCGCGCCGACCGCGATCCTGGCCGACTCGGCCTCTTTCCTGCTCGCCGCCGCGTTGCTGTCGCTCGTGCCGATGCGCGCGGCCGCCGGCTCAGCGGCCGGGCCGACCCAGCTATTTGGCCAAATGGCCGAAGGGCTAACCACCGTGTTCGGCACCCCGATTCTGCGGGCAGTCACGTTGGCCACTGGCACCTTCATCTTTTGGTACAACGCATATTCGGCGGTCTTCCTGCTGCACCTGACGAAAGATCTGGGTTTGGAGGGCGGGACTGTCGGCATGGTGCTCGGCATCGGTGCACTCGGTGGCGTCGTCGGCGCGGTCACCGCACCGTGGGCGGGACGCGCGATCGGCCTCGGGCCGGTGCTGATGGTCGCGCTGGCGCTCAGCGCTGGAGGCATGAGCTTGGCGGCGCTTCTCACCCGGCCGTGGTGGGCCGCGTTAATGTGCGTGGCACTGTCTCAGTTCCTGCTGTCGGTTGGTCAAGGGATTTACAACGTGCAGCAGGTCCCTATTCGATATGCGCTGGCCCCGCACCGGCTGCAGGGCCGGGTGAACGCGAGCATCCGGAGCGTCGTGTGGGGACTGGCGCCACTGGGCGCGCTGGTCGGCGGCGCGGCGGGTGCCGCATTGGGCCTGCGTGCCACGTTGCTGGCTAGTAGCGTGCTCGGCGCGGCGTCGGTTCTGTGGATCTGGTGGTCGCCGCTGCGCCACACGCACAGTTTGCGTCTCTAACTAGCAGACAGGACCGCTTATGGAAATCAAAACACTGGACGAGCTTGGCCTTCACCAGGGCCCCGGCTGACTGTGTGGCGGATCAACGTGCCCGATCCTGACCCTGGCGCCCCGACCCGCGGGCGACGGTCTCAAAGGCGGAATCGGGGCGGCCGCTTGCGTTTCAAGCGGCCGCCCGCTTTTTTACCGTATTGCACGTCGCCAGGCTGGATGGGCAGGACGGCAGATCTCAGTGCGGACCAATGGACTTTAGCAGTTCGCACTTATCAGCGACGTAGCCCAACCATTCGATTTTACCTCAGCAACTCAGATGGCCTTGAGACCCGCTCCTGAAAACCGATCCCGAAGAGCCTTCCATCTTCTACCCAGCTTTACGACTACTGCTCAGTCATTGGTTTCTTACTGTCGGACAAGATGAATGTCGTTCTGTTTGCCTGTTGGTCCCAACACGGCCGTGTAGGGCACGCCATTGATGCTGATGTTTGCCTGCGGCCGGGATGCGCTCGGCAGCACGTCGTGCCGGTGCATTCCGCGCATGAGGTTCTCCGACGCGCGTTGGTTGCCGTGCTGCCAGTCCGCGGGGGCGTACGCTGCTAAATCTGGTGGCGCGGGCGGCATGTAAGGCGGCATGTAATATGTCGGGCCGAAGATCGATGCCCCGAGGTTTTGATCCCAGGTTGGCGGGCTCGGCTGATTGACGCTTTGCGCCGGCGAAGGGGGTGGAGGCGCCCCCTCCCAGAAATTTGCTGTGTTGAAGCTGTCGGTTGGCAACTGGGTTTGATCAACTGCCTGCCAAAACTCCGAATTTAAGCTTTGCGGCGAGGCGGAGGGTTGGTCAGCCGCTTCCGCCGCTCGCCAAATTTCCTCTAGATCGGAAGTCCCAGGCGACAGAGTGATTTGTTCCACCGGCTGCCGAGAGCTGCCTTCCCCAGCACGCGACGTGCCTTCCCCGATGGTCTCACGGTACTTCCTAAGCATAATCACCCCATTCCTGACATCTCTGTTATCCGGAAACAACGTCCGAGCATGTTGGAGCAGCGAATGGTGGTCGAGTCCAACGAGATTCAGCCCGTGAGGCTCGAGCGCCTGAGATAACTTGCGGAGACCAGTACTATAACTGCTGACGGGGTGCGCCTTAGTCCCGCGAGCCTTTGCAGCCTGAGCCGCCGCCTGGATGAGGGGCTCGTCTTCAGCGGAGGCTCTATAAAGGAAACGGCTTGGACGGCTTACGACAGGTGATTGCTGCGGCTCGGCTTGGGGCACCTCGCCTAGATGCTGTTCAAACTCCGCTTGCCCCGCTTGCTGCTGTTGCAACATAGCGTAGTACGTTGCGAAATTTGGATCGAGGGGATCGAGATTGAGGAATGGGTCCATATTAATCTCCGAATAGGCGCAGGTTTCCAGATCTGAGGAGTTAACTTCGAAGCGCCGTGCTCTCATACTAATCGGGCTAGCTTTCGAGAGGCTGACGAGAGCAATATCGACCGCTATGGTTCTCCCCGAAATGTCGCCGTTGGTGGCCGCCGCGGAAAAGCTGACGATCATCAGAGATAGTTTCGAGCTCCGAAAGACGATCTCGATGTTAGCGCGCCGGCAACGCTGTTTGCATCCGGATCAGCTGTTTCGTCGAAGAAACAGGCGGGAGCCGTGTTCGATCCAGCGCTGTCAGCGCTGCTGGTCGTGGCCGCCGCGCGCCATGCGGCGAGTGGCCGAGCACGCGTCACTCAGCATGCTCCGATTGTTCTGCGCGTCATCGTCGCGGCCTCTGCGAAGAAGGGCAGGAATCGACTCTCGCGCGGCGGTCGGCCCGCTTGCACAGCTGGTATCGGCCAGTTCGCCGGCATAACTGCCGCCCGCGTATACAACTTGATGCATCGCATTCGTGCACCCTCTTCCAAAACAGCGCAGCTGCCCGTCAGCACCGCCCGATCAGTGCTCTGAAATTGGCATTCTCGGCGCGCCCCCCGGGGTGTTCGAAAAGAATGGGCGTCGCTGGATTGCTTCCCTGATTCGTCAGCTTCTCGAAAGCCGCCCATACGAAAATAAAACCTGGTGCTCGAGGGGAACAGAATGTACGACATCATCAACGGGCCCCGCAACAGCCGAGCGACGTGAGCGCACAAGCCAGCTCACCAGCACATTCGTCCTTGGATCAAGCGAAGTTTGCGCGGCAGCTAAGTGAGGTGCGGCCAATCCACCAAACATCAGATTCAGCTGCCGCTTTGTCTGCTTCCGGAATTGAATCACGCTCGACTATGACCAAGAGCAATCTGAGAGAGCGCGCTATCAAGGAAGGTGAAAGGTGCCCAGCCCCCTCCTTCGTCAGGGATCGCGCCCAGCTTGCCGCTACGCTGACCGGCGCGACATTGAGGCGCTCAGGAACGCGATATCCGGCTGGCCGAGCAGCGATCAGCATGGTGGTCAACAGCGACCGGGTCTTCGGCCGGCAGCGTCGATGGTGACCGCATATTCGACGAGGTGGTGGCATCATCGTATGTACCGCTGCGGTGAAACGAGGACAGCGATTGCAAGCCACGCGCGGAAGACCCGAGACTAACGCAAAATCACATCTGCGTGACACGGCGCCTCGAGCATTCTTCCGTTGGCCATCCTCTGGAGTGATATCCTCTGAACCTGGCGCGCCAAGCTGGATGGCATATGCGCCCTCGGACGGGATCTCCTTTTGTGTCATTGCTCGCAACAGAGCTGCAGTCAGCGGACGAGACGACGGAAGTTGTAGCCGGCGGCGGGCGAGCACGGCATTGGTAGCATCGCCCTGACGACGCCGGAGATAGTTGCGGCCCAACCGGTGTTCGGACTTGAGATCGCTGATGGCTGGTTCAACGACCGAACGGCGGCGCAGCTCGCGTGTGGCGTCACTCGCTGCCTCGGGCCAAACGCCCTGATTGAATGTGTAACCGGATGACGCATTGTACCCGCGATAGCCTTTGTCGAGAACCATTCGTCGACGCCAGCGCGTCAGCGGCGAGCGATCGAACACGAGGCGGTACTGCAAGAACTCCTCGCTGCAGAAGAACTGGTAATAGGGCTTTCTCACCCAGCACTCCCACAGCCATTCATCGGAAAGGACGTAGGTGAGCTTGAGGACGGCAAGTCAGCCGCGTCGATGCCGGGCCAGGCTTGTCCTCGTAAATCCACCGAACCGTTCCTCGATGAACGAGCTGTCGATGGTTCACGCCAACTTCACCAGCATGCTTCATGTGGATGATTGCGTCCAGCCCCGAGGAGGATCGACCTGTCCGCTGTCCCATCGTTCCTTGGATCGCAATCTTCTACTCCGATGCGACCGCGGAATCACGACGCTATTCGCTGCAATCGCAAAAACGAAAATCGCAAGCTTTCCGGCCTTCAAACCCGAAAAGCTTGCAATCTCAAAGGTCGCGCCGCTACAAAAAAATGGCTGCCCTCAAAAGCTTGGACAGCTCTTCACGGACTACCGTCAGGGACAGCCATAGGTTCGAAACCTTGTGCGGCTCAGTCCCTACCGCGCGCGCATCAAAATACTTTCGATGAGCACCTAAGCTTGGGGAAGCGATACCTCTTCTCGAGTCATCGTCTGCGCATCGTAAATTCTGATCTGAAGCATTGGAAAGCGCTTCTTCAGATCTTCTGCCCCTGACTTTGCTCCGTCTCTGCTGACGAATTCGGCTTTCAATCGACCATCCACTTCGAGCGCGTAGCCTGACGTGGGCAGTTCGCGGGCGGCAGCAACCATTTCGTTTCTCCGTCGCATTGGGATTGTTGGAGAATAATAGCCTAGCGTGAGTCGCTCAGATCGCGCCAGCGGTAGAATGAGTCTGTGTGAATCGTGGCGAAGCGATAGTTTATGAGCAAATTGACCTTCGGACCTTCGATCCTTCGGGGAATTCCCTGATCTCTTCGCTGAGAACGATGGATGCCGCACCTTCCAAGCGTGATCGCGGCACTTTTAATAGGAATTGCACATGGTGGACAACGATTATGCACACCGCGGATATCAGCCGCCGACGATGGGAAAGCGCTTGGAGCCAGCGATGGAGCGGTCGGGCTCACACCAAAAGCGCCAAGGTCACGAAGCTTGCCGCGACGAACATGAGTAAGAGCTCACGAAGCCGAATTTGCGGAGGGACCTGGATGGCTATCTCGTCGAAGTCGCCGCGCTGGCCCGCCGGATCAGCAGCGCCCGGCTGTGGTGGTAGCCGACTAATTCAAGCGGACCTTCAGTTACCGATGCACGGCAGACAAAGTTCCTATAGATTGCGCCATCCGTGAATCCCGGTCCGGGAGCTGAACTTCAGTTGTACTTTTGAGGTCATTATCGCATTCGAGGTGCGAACGATTCATGTCCGAAAGGCGATATGGACGCACGCAGCAACGACGATCGGCAAGGATGGATAGGAGAGAAATCGAGGATCTGCTCGGTTTTGGCTTCCACAGAACGGAACAACCAAACACGAGGCCTATTCGCTGGAGGCTCACAACCACCGCGACTTACGCCCTGCCCGCCTATTCTACGGTCACCGATTTCGCGAGATTGCGTGGCTGATCGACGTCCGCTCCCATTACGACAGCGGTATAGTAGGCCAAGAGCTGCACCGGAACGGCATAGACCATGGGTGTAAAGGTTGCCGCCATGCCTGGCAGCACAATGGTCACGAGCGAATCCACCGTCGCTTCGGAAGCCCCTGTCGCATCGGTCATCAGGATGATGTTGCCGCCACGAGCGGCGACTTCCTGCATGTTTGAGACGGTTTTTTCGAAAACCCGGTCGTAAGGAGCGATCACCACCACCGGCATGCTCTCGTCAATCAGCGCAATCGGGCCATGCTTGAGCTCACCGGCGGCATAGCCCTCGGCGTGGATATAGGAGACTTCCTTCAGCTTGAGCGCGCCCTCCAGCGCCAGGGGGAACGACGTGCCGCGGCCGAGATAGAGCACCGCGCTCGATTTGGCGATATCGCGCGCGAGCTTCTCGATCTGCGGTTCGATCGCGAACGCCGCAGCGATCAGCCGCGGAACTTCGATCAGCTCACCCACGAGCTTCAATTCATCGATGTCCGACAATTCTCCGCGCCCTTTGCCTGCGGCGATGGCAAGGGCGGCCATCACCATCAGCTGACAAGTGAAAGCTTTGGTCGAGGCGACGCCGATTTCTGGGCCAGCCAGTGTCGGCAGCACGGTTTCGCTCTCGCGCGCAATCGTCGACGTCGGTACGTTGACCACGGAAATCGTGTGCAGACCCTGCGCCTTGGCGTAGCGCAACGCGGCCAGCGTGTCGGCGGTCTCGCCGGACTGCGAGATGACGATCGCGAGATCCCCCTTGCGCAAAGGCGCGTCGCGGTAGCGGAGTTCAGAGGCGACATCGATCTCGACCGGCATACGCGCCAGCCGCTCGAACCAATACTTGGCGACGTGCCCGGCATAGCTTGCGGTACCGCAAGCCGTGATCGAGATGCGCCTAATGTCATTGAAGTCGAATGGCAGTTCGAACGGCAGCGCGATGCGCTTTGCGGCCACATCAACATAACGCGCCAGCGTCTGCCCGACCACCTCCGGCTGCTCGTGAATTTCCTTGGCCATGAAGTGGCGATAATTCGCCTTGTCTACTAGGAACGATGACGCGCCGGACTTCAGCGTGTCACGGTAGGCGACGGCGCCTTTCGAATCATAGATGACGCAGATCGTGCGGGTAAGCACGGCCCAGTCGCCGTCTTCAAGATAGGTGATTGTATCGGTGAAGGGCGCGAGCGCGATAGCATCCGATCCCAAATACATTTCGCCGTCGCCATGTCCGATCGCGAGCGGCGACCCCCTGCGCGCGCCGATCATGAGATCGTTATGACCTTTGAACAGGAATGCCAGCGCGAACGCGCCGCGCAGCCGCGGCAGCAACGCTTTCACTGCGTCCTGCGGTGAGTAGCCATGCTTTAGATAGGATTCGACGAGATGCGCCACCACCTCGGTATCAGTCTCCGAGGCGAAGTTAGCGCCATTCTGCTCTAGCTCAGCGCGCAGCTCGCGGAAATTCTCGATGATCCCGTTATGGACGACGGCGACATTGTCCGTCATATGCGGATGGGCATTGCGCTCGGTCGGCTTGCCATGGGTGGCCCAGCGCGTATGACCGATACCTGTATGACCCGATAGCAGATCGCCGTGTAGCCGCGCCTCGAGATTTTTCAGCTTGCCCTGGGCACGCCGGCGCTCGAGATGGTCGCCTTCAAGCGTCGCGACGCCTGTGGAGTCGTAGCCACGATATTCCAGTCGTTTGAGTGACTCGACCAGCTGCCCCACGACCGGACCACGCCCCAAGATGCCGACAATCCCGCACATGCTGATCAATGCCCTCCAGCTTCAAGGAAATCATCTTCAAAATCGCAGAAACTTCTTAACCAAATTCACTCGTCTGAACGTATTCAATACTCATTGCGGATGGCGACGTCGTTGACGGTTCAACTCTGGAATTCGCTGTCAGAGCAATTGGTCTCGCCGCGTGCACACGCGCGAGCTAGGTCTTAGAAGTTTCAACCATCATCGGTTCGCCCAACCCCAGCGCGGCTTTGGCGACCACGACCGAATACCAGTACGAAGCGGTAGCCAGCGCAGCAAACGAGCTGAGAGTTTCGAGGTGAGCCAAGTACTCAGGCGCGAGTCCATGGTCCCGTGCAACAGCGAGCCATGGCGCAAACAGACTCTTCGTCCGGTAGCGAAGATAGCAATCGTAGTCGCAATAGGGCTGCTGGGTGGAGATATCTCGCTGGTAGCGTGACCCCAGGGATCGACGACACTCGATGCAGATCGACGGACCGCGTGGCGTCCTGCGATAGAACTTCATAATCGTCCGTCAGCTCGTCTTACTTCCTTGCGCCGAGAGCCATTCAGGACGCTCCGGCCCGATTCTCGACGAGACTAAAACTATTGCGATTGATGGCTCAATTGTACGTAGGTAAACCTTCAATATTGAAAGGGTTTGGAGCGCCATACGAAGGTTTGTAATCCGCCGCTCCTCCGTTAGTACTGATATCAGCGGTCCACCTTGCGCGATCCCGTTAGCGGAAGCAGTTTGTCATGAACAGACTCGCTCCGTGCCACCTAGGCCGCGGGATCTGTTCCGGAGTTGAACGCCAGGTTGTTTCTGGGCTGGCCTAGTATCTCGACACAGAGGTTTTGACTGATTGGTTGGTTCCAAGACGGGTAGCTGCTGAGGAGGGACCGTCACTTCGATGCTGCGGGGCGAGCCGGGTTGGCCGCGCGGGGCTTCTATTGAGCCGTGAAGGCGACGCTTCAGGCTAGGAAGGAGTGCGGCCTGAAATTGCATCCCACCAAACCGAGGAGGCGACAGCATCTGTGCGTAGCTAATATGCTTTGCGAGCGTTCGGGAAGAAAAGAATGCGTCTGCCGAGACCGCTCGTACCGTTCGTGATTCGGAGGAGTCGGATGATCACGCCGGTTCGACGGAATTGGAGTCCCAAAGAATTGTTCAATGCTCTGACGCCGGTGATGTTCACCGCCGAGCCATCAGTTCTGCGCGCACGTTGGAAAAAGTTGTGGCCAGAACTGTATACTGAATATGACGCGAGGCATCTGAAAAAGGAGTTGTCCATCCGCAACTTGATCGCCACCGAGGAGGCTGCGGCATTCTTTGATGCCTGGGCCACGGACGAGGAGCGCCATGCCGAGGGCTTTATCCAGATCATGGAGCTCGTCGCTGATGGATCCGAAAAGGATCTTTGGGAGAGATTGGACGCTCGATCACACAATTTTAGTGCAATCAATGAATACCTGAAAGACGAATTCTCTGTGATGGTAATGATATCCTTTGATGAAATGTGCACGTGCCACGCCTATGCTGCGGATAAGGGTTTTTATGCAGGACTTGGGAGCGATAAATTCGTTCGTTGGCTAAGGGAAGTGACTGCCGACGAGGCAGTTCACTCGATGAACGCGGTTAACGTTATCCGCGCCCGATACTCCGATCGCATCCGCGAAGTCGGCACAATCCTCGACGGCCTCACCAGCGGCGTCGCCGATGAGTCAGACTACGGCGGGACCTTCGTTCTGGATTACTTCGGCGAGAAGTACACGAAGGAGATGCTAGCCAACTGCCGCGCCACAATCCTGAGAAATGTTGCCAAGCCGCTCACGACTGCAGAGCGAGACGGACGGAGCGGTCGGCCAAGTTGAACTCAACGCCTTCGCACCCGCCGCGGACTGATTCCGGCGCCCAGCTTGCTCCTTCGGGTCGTACTTGGCCGTCTACCGCGCAGCGGAACAACGAACGTGCCCATGCGATTGAACTGCGACCCTCCTTTTAGGGATGGTGGACGAGGCCCCTCGTCGCCTCTGGAGTCAATCGCGCGAATTATCTCGCGATTCCAGCGGCAGCTCATCATGCAGGCGAGCGACCCCGAATATACCTCAGCGCCGCATGGTGGAGGCACGACGCAGGCACCCCCGCCTTGCAGCCGAGCCAGGCAATCCTGACTTTCGTAGGTGGCAGCGAAGCTCCTCTTTATGCCGAGGATGCGTCCTCATCGAAGCGTTGAGGCCGGCCCTGATCAAGCGCAGTTTCAGTGAGCGCACCACCAAAACAATGTAAATTCTGTCCCAACTCGGGCGTTGGCTCGTTGCAAACAACAACAAGGTCGGGATTGCTGCCAGAATTTCCGACAAGTCGCTGGACAAAGATGCCGTGGCGTCTGACCGAAGTGGGAAGCGGCGCGTCCTTGCGGCACTACCTTACGTCTGCCTGCGTGTACTCGCGACGGACCACCGGCGGATGTTCGCGACCGGACCCAGTCCTCATCCTGCTCCAAAATGAGCGGCTTTTTTTGGCGTCCGAGAATTTTGTGGCCTTCTTCGTCTCCCGCTTCTCCCAGCCGAGGCGATTCGGCAGCGCAAAAGTCTAACAAACGGAAGGACATTGTCAGCCTTGCTGTGATCGGACTTTGCTGGCCCTGTGTAACCACAGCAATCCTTTTCAATTGGCGGCTATAGCCGGCGCTGCCCATTCTCGGCGCTTGAGCGCACCCTACGTCGCAGCGACAAGCGACAGCCGACGCGCATCCCTCTCCACATAAGCGATCCGCAATTTGCGGACCTTATTGCTGCAACTTCCAAGAGGTCCTTCGTGAGCACCGATAGTTGCGCCAAACGTCCCACCCTGTCGGAGCTGATCGACCGTTTCCAAAAGAAGATCCGGGCTGAAGGGGCCTCGGCACCGGCCTACGCGCCGAGAAGCGAGGGAGCGGGTGATAGTGATCTCATCGTCATATGCATCCGGGCAGCTCTCGCATGATCGGCCGCGGTTCACTTGCCAGGCTTCTCGCCTACGGAAAGGCTAATCAGACCGTCGTCGACATAGCCCGCGAGGTTCTGCCATCTTAAGAGCCCGGTTCTTGCCAGGATCAACGACACGGATCGGTTCCGTCATTTCCAAGCATCTTACGCGATAACTGAAGGAGATCGGGTTCTCTGGCGTGCAGAACTTCGCAAGCCTCGGTCTGATGACAGAATTTTCCGTTGCCGTGCTGTCCGAGTGCCAACCCGGAAGATGCCCGCTTCATGCTCGATGCCTGCCCCGGGGCGCCACGGATTCTACGGAGCAAGCAGCATGGAGCGTTGCCTATCGAGGAGGCGATCAAGTCCCAGGCGGTCGCTTTCAAGGCGATCCGCCGCCAAACAACCTGACTGCAGAATGGAGAGGAACACTATGTCGGTTTTCAGAAGTGGAGAACAGTCATTGCATTCGAGTTTGTCGAACTCGCTGGGCAGCGCCGGCCGATAGGATCAATGCCAAAAAACAGTGCTCGTCACACGAGGATCTTGCCGGCTGGCGAGCGCAGAGGGGCGCAAGTACTCTGTGAAGGTCAGTTTTGTGACCTCGATGAGACTAACGGTCCCTTTAGCGCAGACGCTGGCGATGGGGCGGCGCAGGTCCTCATCTTTTCCGGCAGGTGGGGCACTGAGTTGGGCGGTTGCGGCATTTTCAAGCTAACGCCGAGCACTCCAATAGTGGCAAAGGGGGACCCAATTAACTACCCCAAGTCGACCAATTTCGATTCTCACTGTCATGACTGTGATGAATACTGGGTCATCATGGAAGGGGCAGGCACGGTTGTGGTCGGATCGCGCAGCTTCGAAGTTGAGCCGGGTGATTGTGTTGCCATTGGCATGGGCCACATCACGATCTTGCTCACGTTCGGGGCGACGTAAAGGCCGCGTATTTCGAGACAACACTCGAAGGCAAGAAGCGGTTTGGGCACCTTTGGGAGCACAAGCACGGACCTGCTGACATTCGCGCCGAGCGGGTGTGAGTCGGCTCAAGTCCCACCCGTTGAAGGAACATTCATGACCTATAATGTCCTGCGTATTGGAGCCGGCGGCTTTGGAGAGCGCTAGTGCGATACGTTCCTGCCGCCAAACGTGACAGACGGGACGATCGAGGTGGTCGGCCTGGTCAATATCGATACCAAATTCCTGGAACAGGGCCGGCGGCATCTTGGTTTGAAGGCGGAGCAGTGCTTCACCTCGGCACAAGAGGCTTTCCGGGCGGTAAAAGCCGACTTCTGTACTATCGTGATCCCGCCCGCTCTGCACGAGCTCATTGTCGATCTCGCCCTGCATATCCTATCAGAGAAACCCATTGCTGACACAATGGAGGCTTCTGTCCGGATCGCTGACAAAGTGAAAGCAGCCGGCCGCAAGATGCTGCGGATGACCTGATTGATGCAATTGACTGGAGCGACCTGCGCTCGCCGAAGAATTTCTCATCAATGATGAGAATGATGCAGCCCAATCGAGGCGGACGAAGAGGCACAGAATCGCGGATTATCCGCAGGACGTCTCCACTGGGCGGCAGTTGATCGACAGCGGCAATGCAGACGCTCGCGGGCCAATTGACCCGCAGCCCATCACGTCGCTGGGATATGCGGCGCCGCGGCGTAATCGCACCCGCTCCGCTGTATCATCGGCTGCTCGTCCCAAGGCATGAAAGCACCGCCGACTCGAATGTACGCTCTCTGCGAAGATTGAGCCAGTGAGCGATGCTGACGGGGATGGCGGCGGCGATTGGTCGCTGCTGCTCATTGATCGCCACTCTGGAAGGGCCGATTGCCTATCACTACCACTACCCCGCTGGCGCACCCCATCACAGGATCGCAAGAGCCTTCGCAGAAAGGCTGTACGCCTACCTGGAGCAAGTCCGCATGGCCCAGCAGCAGAACGGTTATAATTGCGGCGTCATTGTCGTGGACGGCACGCGCGAGCTGGTTAGACGATTGGCGCAAGACGGCGGCCAGGCCTGCTGCGTGTCAACAATCTCGTCGCGGATCGGCAGACAATCCAACAGCGATTGCGGGCTGATCCAAGCTTGGGCTGATGAGGCGGGCTGGAACGGCTCTCGCCAACACCAAGCTTCGAATTGCAGGCGAAACCCCGCGCTGCCCAGCCCCCACACATTCCACGATTATGCAAGCAAGTAGACGCAGCTCGGGCGACTCGGCGCCGGGTATTTGGGCCAAATGGAGGCGCTGTCCCTACCGCCCGCGCTGCTAGCTCAATATAACACCTGATGGTTGATTCTACCATCGTCCGAGCCCACCAGCACCTGCCGAGGCTAAAAAAGGGGCCGGAAGATCAAGCCATCGGCCGTTCTCGCGGTGGCGCCTGAGCACCAAGATCCAGTTGGCCGTTCGAGGCTTGGGATGTCCCGTGCGGTTCACACGGACTGCTCGGTCAGAGGTGATGCACCGCAAGCCGCAGCCCTGACAGAGGGATTGTCCGCCGAAATGGCTGACACAGCGTATGGCACGGACCGCTTACACCAAGCCATCGCCGCCAAGGGAGCGCTGGCTGTCATTCCCAACAATCCGTCACGGGCGCTAAAAATATGTTCCATAACCATCTCCACGCCCAGCGACATCTTGCGGAATGCTGCTTCAGAGCTCAAGCAGTTGGGGCATAGATCGCTCCAGCCAAGGGCATGCCGTCCGATAAAGGCAATATTGACGGCATATTCGGGAATCCTCTGAACGAATTCCATGGTTCCGTCGAGAGGATCGAGGAGCACGAAGCGGCGCTCGCTTGCGGTAAGCTTCGAGCCCATGTTTCTTCAGTGAGAACGATGATTCGGGAAGCGTTCGAAAAAGATACGAACGGATGATCTGATCGGCTTCAAGGTCTGTGACTGTTCACTGGCGAACATCGTCCGTGTATTGAGCGTAGGCCGGGACATTCATGATCGCATCTCCAGCGCGCATCGCGATGACGCCAAAAAGCCGCGCAATCCTGTCGAGCTCATCCAAAGAAGATTTTTCCTTATCGGACCACGTGGTGGGCTAGCTCCACATTGCTGCCAGCGCGAGCCGTTTCCGAGCCCCTCGCACGTGCGATGAAGCTCGTCTTACCTGCGCTTTCTCACCTGAATCTCGGCAGACCGCAGGGCAGCGCTAGACTTGGTCACGCCCTTGGACGCCTAGCGCCTCGCCATGCTGCGCATCTGCGTCAGGATCAAAGCCGCAAGACCAGTACCGCCCGAGCACGGTTCACAAGAACGGGTGCCCCGCCTTTAGGGGTGCGATGGCAACCCAGATCATGATAGAAGCTGCTGAACTTTTTGCGTCAAAAGCGGATCATGCAGACATACCGCCCATTCCAGCAGCATCTGGCGCACCGTGGTCGCCAAGATGCCATGAAGCGCCATCCGATCCAAAGCGAGTGATCGATCCGCGTCGATACGCGTTGCAATAAGGTCCGAGAGGAGGCGTACGTCATATCCACGCTCGGCGGCCTGCAGTGCGGCAATGAAGATATCTTCTTCGAGCCAACCTCCTCCGAAGAAAATGATACCGGTTTCGCGTGAAGCCAGATTGTCCGTAAATCGCCGATCATGCCAAATGGAAAGAGTGTCAATGTCCAGTTGCGTCGTTGAGTGCACGAGTTGCTGACCCATAATCCCGAACGGCTGGCATTCGCCGATGAGGGTCGACGCGACGCCGAACATCTCCAGGCCCGTCTGCAGCAATGAGAAACTGACATGCCGCGGGGCAAGACCGGCCGAAGCCGGCGTCTTACCACGCGTCATATTGATCAAAACCACCCGACTATGTCGTGGGCTTGCGAGCATACGTCAAATGACCTTTGCTGGATGCTGCTCGTGGGGCATTAGGCGGCAGCGCTAACAAGATCCGCTGGCACAAGCACGGGGCCATTGACGTCGGCTTGTTCGTACATCGTGTGAAGCGTTTGTTCGGACATGTCGAGAAAGCCGGCGACCGCCATGGTCGATCCGACCTGCTGCGGAGCGGCGATCCGTCTCAATGGCCAGCGCGCGCGCCGGAGAATGCGCTCCATACGCGTATCAGTCACTGTCACGATGCTGTCTGCGCGCGCGGCGCTTGCTGCCTCCATCATGGCGGCGAAGAGGATAAAGGTTGCGCGGTTGAGACGATTGGCTGCCTGCTCCGCGATAAGACTGGTGTCGATGCAAAAGCGTGAGCTTTCGAGAATTCTTTCGTCATGCGGCGCTGGCGTCCCGCCGAGCAGAACGGGAAAGGTGTCGGCCAACATGGTTGGTCCGGTCGTCGGAAGCAGACGAACCGAACCAACCGGCTCCCCGACGCCTGCCATCAGAACGAGATAAGTCGGCCCGAGAGTGTCATACACATCGAGCTCGAATTCACCCGAGACCGACACTGACCAGTCAAGCCTGTCCTTGAAGACACGGCGCCGCAGCCGATACATCGCCGCGAGCAACTCCAGATGACGACCAAATTGAGAGGCGTGAATTGCGATGGCACGCATAGCGACCTCCTGAAATTGTCGGGAGGCCTCAAAATCAGAAAGAGAGGTGCTAATCGCCTGTCAAATTTTACAGGTACCCCTTATTCAGTTTGATTACGTTAGACCTTTTTGGACAGAACACAATACAACATGCCCGGCGCGACGAGCGCCCAGGTCTGTTTTGCATCTCGCGAAATGAGAGGGTGTGGATGATTAGGACAACAAACCACGCCGCAGCGCCTCGGCGACGCATTGAGCAATAGATGCTGCACCTAGTTTGCGGCGCGCGTTCTCAAGATGAAACACGACAGTTCGCGGTGCAATTTGGACCAGCACCGCGATATCGGCGATAGTTTTTCCGCGCGCGGTCCATGCAAGGCATTGGCGCTCGCGCTGACTGAGCTCACTTGCGATGAGTTTACTGGCAGAGAGTACGTCAAGTCTGGCGGCAACATAACAATGAAAGTGCAACCCGACGAGTTGTATGAGATCCTTCCCGTCCGCCACCAGCCGCTCGGGATGAAGATCGCGGTCGCCCGTCGCCAGTGTAAATGCAGCCATCCGGCCAAATCCACCCCTGATTGGCACAGTGATGCCTGATCTAATTCCGAAAGTCATCGCTTCATCGAAGAACCGGCGCTGCTCGCGATTTCCGGCCAGGGCTGACGCCTCGCCTCCCCAGCTGAAAAGCGCGTGCTCGGCACGCGCGCGGCGCACCACCGGATCGAGCTGCTGATATCCAAGTTGGAAGTACCGGCTGGTCCAGGATTTGGGATATGACGAGATCAACATCGGCGTCTCGCCGGTCAAGCGCAGGTAGGCAAATCGCTGGAAGCCAAGCCTCTGCGTTAGCCGCGTTGCGACGCGCTCGAACTCATCCGCGCTGGTTGCGGTTTGGATGGCATCAATAAATTCCTGGAAGATGCATTCGACCGGGCTCATTCCGGCTCTACCATTTGAACATAGTCACGTGCTTCCTAATGACCCCACCGCCGCCTTTGGTGAAGAAGCTTCTCGGCTTACCAGGTCCCGCGAGCTCCCGCCAGAACACCCACGGGCTCGAGACCGGGTGGCCGAGGTGGAGGCGAAAAGGCCCTGCCCGCGAATCTACCGGCATCATTCTATGCAACCTGTTCGGACAGGATCTCGGCGAAGTTGAAGAAGCTGTGCGAATGATGAGCCCCGCCAACAGACTAAAATTGCCATCTAATCGTTATTTCTAACTGAGAACCTGCAACGCAGCCTTACAACAGCTGGAGAATCTCTTACAATCAATCTTGTTGTCATTTTCGTCGAAAAACTTTCAATCGCGCGGGTTAACAGCGTTTTCGTGATCTGGAAAGTATCATTTATTGGGATCAATGTTAGAGAATCTAACACCTAAGCATGCGCAAAATTCCACCTTTCACCGCTCTTCGTGCCTTTGAGGCGCTGTCCCGACATGAAAGCCTCACGCAAGCTGCGGCTGAACTGAGCGTCAGCCACAGCGCTGTCAGCCAACAGTTGCGGCTGCTGGAAGGATATTTCTCTTGCAAATTGGTGCGGAAGACTGGCAACCGCATTGAATTGACGCCTGCAGCACGTTCTTACGCTCATGAAGTACGCAAGAGCCTCGATCTGTTGGCCGTTGCTTCGGCGGACTTTGCCAGCGCCGGCTCCGCACACTGCATCCGCATCAACGCGACGCCATCGTTTGCGATGCGATGGCTGATCCCCCGTATCGCAGCCTTTCAGCGACTGAATCCGCGTATCGAAATCCGGCTTGAAACCTCTAACACCGATGAGTTCGAGTCGAGCGTCGACCAGAGCGATCTTGTCATCCGGTGCTATCCTATGAAAAAGGCCGGATTAGCTTGCCGTCATCTTCTCCATGACGAAGCCGTGGCGGTCGTCTCGCCAGCGCTGCTGTCGGAATTGAAAGTCCGCCATTCGAGGGATTTGACGCGGTGCCCGCTGCTGCACATGAAGAGCCGTATCTCGGCTTGGCCGGACTGGTTCCGTAAGGCTGGTATAGATGTCAGTCAGACGCCGCGTGGCCAAGTCTTTGACTACTTCTTCCTCTGCATAGAGGCGGCAATCAATGGCTATGGTATTGCTCTTGTGCCGGAGGCTCTCGTTTCGCTCGACATTGCAGAACGGCGCCTTGGAATTCTTTTTCCTCAATCACGCATCATTGGCTCTGGGTTCTACGGCCTATTCAACCCCTCAGCGCGCAAAGCCAAAAGTGTTGAGCAGTTTATCACATGGCTGACGCAGGAAGACTAGCTCCACTTGAAGACGTCGGTCGAGGTTGAGTGGCCCTGCCTGTCGCCTCCTCGCAGGAGCAACTTCGCAAGCGACCGGGAACGTCAGGTTGAAGACCGCCCCACACAGACCGCGGATCTGGTGGCGCCGTTTTCCACATCTTGCAGAGCTTCTAGAGCGGGCGCTTGCTCCCGGCATCACTGCCTCGTAAGGGCACGGGGATAATAAACCAGAACCATGCTCCGAGCTGAACTGCAAGGTTGACTGCAAAGGCTATCTGGTAACCAATTTCCGGATAGTGGCCCTGCTGAGGTGTCCAGTACTGAATCAAGAAACCCACCAGATACTGGACCAGAAAGGCGCAACCGATGTGAAAGACGTTGAGCGCCGCGGTGGCACGTCCAGCAAGCTCTTTTGGGAAAAACTCGCCCAAAATCGCGTAGCTAAGGACGGTCGCCGCCCCGCAGGCAGAGACAATCATCCACGGAACAGATGATGGCAAAGGTACTCGCAGGATCACTGCCAATTGGGCTACGAAGAACAGAAGTGCGACCAAGCCCAGGAGCGGTCGAGGACCTATCCCGTATCGACGAAGCTTTTGAGCCGCAAAGCCTAGAACCAGGGCGCCCGCACTCGATGCGATTGCCATGACAAAGAGATTGCGAAGCAATTCCGATCGGTCCAGGCGCTCGACATCAGCGAACCAATGGGCAGCCCACAGCCCCTGTAACGCCCAGGCCGTACCAATGCAGGTTGCAGAGAGCGGCGCCAAACGCCAGAAGCGAGGATCTGAATAAATCATTCGTAGTCCAATGGTAGTCCCCTTCGCGGCCAATGAGCACGTGCCCTTTGGCACGAGAAGGAAAATTGCAAGGGCGCATCCAATCGATGCAATGGCTAGGAGCTCAAACAATCCCCGCCAGCCGATCGACACGAGCAGGTGTTCGGCCGGCAATGTTGCCGTCACGGCCCCAAAGGACCCAAGCATGATCATCAGGCCATTGAGCAGTGGCACCTGCTCGGCGGGAAACCAGAGAACCACGGCTTTCAATCCGGCCGTCAATGCTGCAGAAGCGCCAAAGCCGATTAATGCTCGGCCGAGAAGAAGAAGCCAAAAGTTGTCGGAGACGGCAAATAGCGCTGCCCCGGCGGCTGCGGCCATCAGCACGACACTCTGGATTTTTCCTGGACCGTATCGGTCCACTAACACCCCAATAGGAATCTGGGCGGCCGCGAAGGTCAGGAAGTAGATGGACGTCAGGAGACCGAGGTCGTCGGCACCCAGTCCAAACTCATAGGTCAATGGTGCAGCTATGGTCGCGTTTATGTTGCGAAAGAGAAAAGAAAGATAGTAAGCTGCGACGAAGGGTAAGAAGACGCGCAAAACTAAAAGCCAATCTGTGGAGAAGGCTCGTGACCGCTGCGGCCCCGTAGCACGCCATGGCGCCAGAAACGGCCGCCATGTCGCGCCAGCCATTGTTTGTTCTGCTCTTGTATCGGGTTCGCGATCGAAGGCTGCGCCTCGAGCAACAGGCGGAGATTGTGGTTTGTTGCCGGCGACAGGCGCCGCAACGCCGTTTGGTTCCTGGTGTGTGGAGCGGGCCGACCCTTCTTGCCTCACCGGTTGTGTTGCAACATGCGCCGGATCAGTCGAATTCACCCGCTCAATTGTTTCCTTGATGAGCGACGTTCCTAGATGAACCCGCCTTGTCACCTGTGCAGCAAATTCGTCGAAGCGCGCGAGTCCTAGGGTACAGGCGGCAGGTTGGTCGGCGGCTGCAAACGGAGGCGTGACGGCGAGAAGAAATCGAGCCTGAAGCGCAACAGTCTCACTCACAATCCGCAACTCTTGATGAAGCTGTTCGAGGTTCTGGTTGATGGCGTTCAGCCGGCGATCAACCGAGGGGTCATCGACGTCATGATCTGGCCCGAAGAAATCAGCGAGGGCAGCCTCAATGATCTCCGATTTGGTAGCCCCGGGATGTTGCGCTGCGACTGCGAGCCGCGCGGCGACGGGCTCGGAAAGGTAGATAGCGATCCATGACTTCATGGAAGCGCTCCGTCGAAATTCAATGGAGCGGCCGTTGAATTCTCATATCCCGAGACGGGCTGTTTCCGCCGGTCGATATGGCCCCAGCTTCCTCGCTCGACGGCGCTGAAGAACGCTTCAATCTGCGAGTTGAAGGCTGCAGGTTCTTCGAGATTGATGGCATGGCCCGTATTGGGGCACACCCAAATGCCGGCGGCGGGAATTGTGGATTTGAGCATCAGGCCGGTTTCTAAACAGGGCTTGTCTTCGTCACCCACGGCGAGCAGCACCGGGACCGTCATCCGTGAAAATTCATCGCGGAAGTTGTGCAAGGACGGTCGCACGGCTTGGCACTGGAGCAAGGTATTGGACATACCCTGCGCCGAATGCTGCTTGAGCCGATTTACAAACTCCTGCCAGCCCTTCGGATCCTTGTGTTTCAGTTGAATTCGCGTGAGGTGGCGTGCCATTTTCTCTGCCATGGCATCCATGCCTCGCGCCGCCAATGCGCGCGCGAGAACAGACGTGTTCTTCAACCACCTTTCACGATCCGAGGCTGGAGATCCCGCCCCTGCTCCCGCTGCGACGATCGCGCTACTCCTTTCGCGGTACCGCAACCCAAACAGCAGAGCAGCATAGGCGCCCATGCTAGATCCAACCATGTGGGCGCGCTCGATCGAGAGGTCACTCATGACGATGCCGATGTCCTCTACGGCGACCTGCCAGCCGTATATGGCGGGATCATCAGGAACGTCGCTCGGTGGATATCCACGCGCGTTGTAGGCGATGCACCTATAGCCACGCGAAAAATAACGGATCTGCGCTTCCCAGCTGTGCAGGTCGGATTCGAATTCATGAACGAAAATGATTGGATAGCCCCGCCCATATTCCTCGAAATACAGCCTTATTCCACCTGACTTGATATAAGACATCGCCACCCCTTTTCTTGGAGCGCGGCAAGACGTTGCCGCCCATCGGGTGGCGTTGTGGATGAGCAGGGATAAGAATGGAGGTGTCGATTACCGGCGAATCGGATTTCGACACATCTCTTGTCTGACGCGCTTCGTCCAGGCTCTTCAGGTCTTTATCGGGAGCAACCCCATAAGGTCGCCCGAGAGCACGATATGGCTGAAGCAACGGGCGAGCCTCACGCTATCTCCTCGAGAATGAGCGCATGTGTCTGTTGAATAACCCGCCGAAGGAGGCTGCGCAGCTCCGCTAGCGGGCCCAACCGCACCCGCAACGTCTTGATTCTAAATGTTTCTGCGCGTATGCCTATTTTACCATCAGAATGCTATGCTGGAGCCAGGTTATTCAGAATGCCGTCGCTATTGCGATTCGTGCTTTAGCCGAACGCTATCACGTCAAGTACCAACAGACTGCGTTGGACGTGTTTGCAAGTCGTATAACGCGTCTTGCTGGTAATGATGCTCGATGAGCCTGCTTTGCTTTTGATTGCGTCGGGCCGGGCTGGTTATATCTCGAGCCAGGAAGCTGCGCGTTTGCAGGCCGAGTATCTGCTGCCAAGTACGAATGACTTTTGATCCATTCGCGAGCGGGGTCGTCCGTCCATTCCTTTGGCAGGTAGAGCGCCCGGTCGATGAAGGCATGGCCATGCCGCGACACATAGCAGCCGAACACTCCGATCTGGCAATTGGTGATCTTGCCCGCCGAGCCAGTGTACTGGCGTGCGACCCCGCACGAGGCCTTGCCCCGTTTCAAAAAGCCGGTCTCATCGATGACCAGGACCGCGTCCTCATCGCCAAGCCTCTCCAGTGCGTACTCACGCACAATGTCGCGCAGCGCGTCGGCATCCCACTGCCCCCGGCCCAGGAGCGCCTGCTGGCGCCACGGGCCTGGATCGCCGGCCGCTTCCGCCCGCATCCAACCCGTCTTGCGCGGCTCGTTGCCCAACAATCCGTCGAGAAACTGCCCCGCCGAGGCCGCGACCCGCTCCTGCGTAAACAGCAGACGGATGCTTGCTTGACATCTCGCAACGACGAAGCCCACAGCGTCAGCGTATCTTCAACCGACGCGCCACCAATCATCAGATCCCGAATCCTGGTCGCCCATGGATTCAGAACCTTCAACACAATGCAACTGTAATGCTAGTCTAAAACTGATCGGCTCGACACCGAGCATTTGAAGCGCGCTCTCCTCGGTTGGCTGCGCGGCGAGCCGAACCATTGCCAAATGGCAGCAATCCCAAGCCGATGAAGAGGACGCCCGGCGTCCAAACCGCGAGCGGGAAAACCTTGTCAGCCGACAAACCAGCATCGTCAATCGAATGAAGGCATGTCTCATTCGCCTGGGTATTCGCAATTTCAAGCCGACCCTACGTCATGCGTCAGAGCGGCTCGAGACTCGCGCACGCCGGAAGGGGTGCCTCTGCCACCCAACACTGTCGCCGAGAGGCGCCGGGACATGGTCCGCCTTCGCCTCGTCAGGGAGCAGATCAGGGAGATCGAGGCAGCTCGATTACAGCGTTTGCAGGTTTCTGACGGCGGAGCGCACGCGATGGTCAAATTGCTGGCGCGGATCATTGGCGTTGGAATCGAAACAGCGGACATGCTCGTGCATGAGATCCTCTCCCCGCAATTGAGAGATCGCAGAGCGGTCGCGCGCGCGGGCCTCACGGGCGCTCCCGATGAGAGCGGCAAGCGAAGACGGGAGAAGGGCCTTGCACGCGCTGGCAATGCCCGGGCGCGGCGTGGTATGATCCAACTGGCCTGGCGCTTTCTCCTTTTCCAGAAAGACAGCGCATCAGCACGTTGGTACCGTACTCGCGCGGCCGACGCGCGCGGCGGCACGCGCGCAAGACCATGATCGTGGCGCTGGCGCGCAAATTTCTCATAGCGTTCTGGCGCTTGACGACGACAGGCGAAATACCTGTAGGGATCAAGTTACGCCCGGTAGCATGAACGCGAGACGGGACACCTCAATTGGGGCTTGGCGAAGCAATCGCTAAACCCTGATACTCCGAGGTGGCGGTGACCCGCGCTACAACTTGGTCCATATGACCTCGCGGAAGAATGGGCCCGCTGCCCCAGCTTCGCTAGAGATGCGCATTGCTGCATCATGGTCGAAGATAGCGTTCGACCGCATACAAGTACGCGGCGCGATGCCCGCCGGAGATTGCAAGCTACCTCGGAATGTCTCTCAGTCGCCATGCCATGGAGTTAGTGGTCTCTGACGATCATCCGAGCTTGAAGAAGGTGATCGCTGAGGTCCTGACAACGCCATGTGCACTTCTTCAGGAACGCGCTCTACTCCGTGCCCCGCAAGGTCGACGACGATTGCCTGCTTTATCGCGCTAGCTGCTGAAAGAGCGCAAAAAAGGAGGCGTTACGCCCTGCCGCTTGACCATACTCAGGCCCACCGAGGGGATGGGCCCCCCCTCTCTGCCGCCGTCGCTCGCCAGCGCTGCGCTTGGGGGCAAGCGAGCGACGGCGGCTCCGAGGGGACGGCTTCGCCGGACCCCACGATCAATTTGCCGAACTTGACGCACACAACTGCGCCCTCGGTGCAAGGAGAAGAATGGCTAAGAGCTCTTGACAGGAGACACCCCATACAAGTTTGTAGCCGGGGGCGGCGAGGACGGCGTTGATGGCGTCGCCCTCGCGATGCCAGAGGTGATTGCGGCCCATTCGATGCTCGGACTTGAGATGGCCGATGACCGGCTCGACGGCGGAACGCCTTCGCAGCTCGCGCTTGATCTGTGGCGTCACCCGCCCCTTCTGCCCTGAGGCGAACACCCTGAACTTGTAATCGGGTGGGGCATTGTGGCCGCGATAGTGTCGGCGAGGAGGCGCTCGAGGGTGATGCCGATGAGGGCCTCCATGTCCGGAATGACGGTTGCGAGCGTATGCCCGTCATAGGGGGTGCCGGGCAGCGCCTTCACGTGGGTCACGAATTGACCGCCTTTGAACGCCATCATGCGGCGGCTCCTGTAGAGACGACCGCGCAAAGAACCATGAACCCGGCAGTGGATCACGTTTGTCTATCGGAGTTGACACCGTGCCCGCGATTAAAGAACGGAGACTCATTCATATAATAATGCGGCGCGCGCTGGCGCGACCCGCCCGACTGTGCCCTTACACGACGGTTTACAATCGTTTCAATCACTGCTGCGGCGCTCGACGATGGCGCTGCAATCTTCTCGGCTGCCATCTGCGCTGCGGTCTTAGCTTGCGCCGCGGTCTCCTCCACGTTGGCGAGCTTTAGCTCGAGCTGCTCCAGCAATGCGCCTTGCTCGGAGGACTGTCCGAACTGCTCGTGCCGGAGCTTCTTGATCGTGAGTTTGAGCTTCTCGATCAGCAAGGCCTCCTGGGCTTCGGCTTCCGCGGCCAAACAGGACGCTCGCTCGGGCGAGCCCCCCCGGTGTAGTGTCCGGGAGAGCCGCTCCAGCCAGCTCCATTAGCCCAAGCCGGGATGAGCCAGTCGACTCTGGAGGGACCGCCGATTGGCGACGAGGTTGTCAAGGTGCAGCGGCTCGTGCGCTGGCCGCTCTCCTTGGGCCAATCGTCGAACCAGCGCCCGCGTGCCGTCCACCACAAAGACGCCGCAATCATAGCTGTTCCGTTGCTGGGCCATGCTGGGTGACTCCAGGCGGGCGCGCAGCCGTCGTGCGAGCTGCGCTGCCGCCTCGTGGTTGTGTCCCCGGACAGAGTCGTAGTGATAGGCAACCGGCTCTCCTCGCGTGTGGCGATCAAGGAGCAGCAGCGACCAATGCGTGCCGAGGCGATTAGGATCCATAGCGTCGTTCACTGGCAGGAACAGGAAGTCGGCCGTATCATTACCATTTGGATCGTAGACGATGCGCTGGAACACGCGGAGCATGTCGGGCTCGGCGCCGAAGCGCAGTTGATAGTGAGCTATCAGGGGGTCCACGAACTGCGTCAGGGCGGCGAGTTCCGGACGGCCCCGCCGCAACTCCTCCGCCAGGAGCTCGTAATCCCTGTGGATATGCTTGTCGCCCAGCCATTCCTTGGCGCCGAGCTCTAGTCCACTGCGGCCGTGGGAGGAGGCGGTCGGATCCAAAGCCCCGATCTGAGCATCGGCGGATGTGCGCGGGAAAGGCGCATAACGAGCATCATCACGCAGCTCCTGCAGCGTGGGCGGATCTAGATCAATCACCTGCGGTCTGGGCGCATCCCGACCAACAAATAATACAGGACCAGCGTAGGTGTCCGAGCGCCCCCTGGCAGGATGGGCTGGCGCAAAGTGAGCATCGTCGCGCAACTCGGACGGCGTTGGCGCATTCAGATCAACAAATGGCTCAAGACCAGCATAGGTGTCTGAGCGACCCCTGGCAGGAGCGGCTGGCGCAAAGTGAGCATCGTCGCGCAACTCGGACGGCGTTGGCGCATTCAGATCAACAAATGGCTCAAGACCAGCATAGGTGTCTGAGCGACCCCTGGCAGGAGCGGCTGGCGCAAAGTGAGCATCGTCGCGCAACTCGGACGGCGTTGGCGCATTCAGATCAACAAATGGCTCAAGACCAGCGTAGGTGTCTGAGCGACCCCTGGCAGGAGCGGCTGGCGCAAAGTGAGCATCGTCGCGCAACTCGGACGGCGTTGGCGCATTCAGATCAACAAATGGCTCAAGACCAGCGTAGGTGTCTGAGCGACCCCTGGCAGGAGCGGCTGGCGCAAAGTGAGCATCGTCGCGCAACTCGGACGGCGTTGGCGCATTCAGATCAACAAATGGCTCAAGACCAGCGTAGGTGTCTGAGCGAACCCTGGCAGGATCGGCTGGCGCAAAGTGAGCATCGTCGCGCAACTCGGACGGCGTTGGCGCATTCAGATCAACAAATGGCTCAAGACCAGCGTAGGTGTCTGAGCGAACCCTGGCAGGATCGGCTGGCGCAAAGTGAGCATCGTCGCGCAACTCGGACGGCGGTGGCGCATTCAGATCAACAAATGGCTCACGCCTGCCCTTAGCATTTGACGCGGGCCTGGATGGTGATGCTGGTTCTTGCCGCTGTTCACTCAACCAAACCCAAGCTCCAGCGCTTCGGCTGGCCGGCGTTGAGGGAAGATCCTGCGAAGAGCCGGAAAACCGATCGCCCTGCGCGGCCGGCGAGCTCGGCTGCTCAGGGCCTCGCAGCCCCAGCTCTCGGTTCGCCTCAATGAGTTTCAAGTAGCTGCGAAGATGCGACAAATCGGGACCGTGTACTCTGCCTCCAGTCCGTTGGAATGCTACCACGTCATCGTCGAGGGATAACTGCTGCCTGCTGGAGCCGTTTAGTCGCCCAATAATGCTCCCTTTGCCATTCCCTCTAAGCCACGCACTCAGCGCACGAAGACGTGTCGCCCGCTGTTGCGCAGACTGCCTCAGCTTCGCAGTCGGGGTTTTAAGATCTTTCAGGGCTTGGCTCAGCGCGCCCTCGATGAGGGGCGCATCTTCTGGATGAGGAACGTGGTGACGGGGGGCACCGAGAACGCGGGGTTCGGGTGCTTCGACTTCTTCCCCCCCACGTAGCAGCCGCCTGAGAACGTCCACAGCCGATCTAATGCGGTTCTGGGGGTCACGGCCCAAGCTCCTGTACTTCGCTATTTCCTCATCGAGCGATGAACCGTCTCGGAGCCGAGAAGCTACAGGGCCCCTATGACTTGCGTTGACCCAGCGGACAAAAGTCCTAAGCCCGGAAACACTGTTGTTGATGGCCCCTGGGGTGAGCTTGCGCCGCTCGGCGTCTACACGAAACCTCGCCAAGAGCTCCGCGTCTTCGGCCGGAAGCTGCTCGCCGATCAGCTCGTCCGGCGACGACACCGGAGCTTGCCTCTGCGATGGTGACGCCGCCAGTTGATGGGATGGGGTCTGCATCAGCTGCCGCTCAACCGCGTCGCCGTGCGGAGGCGGCGAGGAGCTGGGTCCGTCCATCGTCTCCAAAAGCAGATCCTGCTGGTTCGCAGGCAGAGTCTCCGGCCAGCTGACAGCTCCGTTCGACCCGCTGTGCTGCGCAGTCGCGGTGAGGGTCGGCTTCGTCTCGGCGCGAACCGCGTCTTCGAGATCAGGAAGGGGGCGAATATGACGCAGGAGTTCGATCGTTCTAGCACCCGCCGGCGACCTCAGGAGATGAGCCAGTGCGGCTCCGGCTTTTCTGCGGCCATGGGGGTCCGCCTCCTTATACCGACTGACGTCTTCATCCAGCGAGTCGTGGCCAAGCCGAGCAGCAATGCCGGGCTTATCGTTTTCACGGAGGTAATCACTGAAATCGATAAGAAGAGTTGCATAGCTCCTGGCGGTGTTGGCGGTGCTTGGGGCTGCTTCTTCCTTGTACCTTTTGATGAGATCCGCATGCTGGGGATAGGGATTCCGCTCAACCCGGCTTGCAAACGGCGTGATGCCGCCCGGCGATTGGAAGGCTCGAAGATGATCCAGTGGGGTAGCGATGGCCTGCTCCTCCTTCTCGGCGAACTCCTGGGCATCCTTGTCCAGCGACTTGTCGTAAAGCCGGGAAGCAATGCCCGGCTTGTCGTTCTTCACGAGCCAATGCCCCAAGCTGAGAAGACCACGTAGATTGCGGCCGACCGTGCTCTCGGAGGCCCCAGCCTTGATGAGTGCCGGCCTCAGCCCCTCAATAAGAGAGGCATCTTCGCAATAAACAGGATCCAGGCTGCTACCTGCGAAAGCCAATTTTGCATGGCCGGGCGGTAGCGCCGAGGCATTCAGCATCGTTCCACCGCCTTGACCGTGCGGAGGCGGCGTAGATGGGTGCCCGCTCGCCCGCATGATGGGAATCTGCTCGCCTGGCACGAGGATGTTGCGGTAACGTTCATCCGTCAGCTCGTCGTCCTGGTGGCGCCAGTTCACGGGATTAGGGGACTCTGTAGGATTCAATGCCAGGCCATGCCGCGGTGGCTGAAGACACGACGATGCACCGGCTTCGTCGACCGTCCCAAAGAATAAATCTTGATCATCCCCCTCAGCGAGTGCCGCTGGCCAACTGAAGGCGGGCTGCGAGCCGCCCTGCTTAGCCGCGGCCTCAATGCCCCCTGCCCGGGCAGTGATTGAGGCGACTCCGCCCGGCGACTGAGAGGCGCGGAGACGATCTAGTGCGGTAAGAACGAGGTGCCTGCGACTTTGATCGAAGATCGCAGCGTCGCTGCTGAGCGATTCGTCGTTAAGCCGAGCAGCCACTCCCGGCTTGTTTTTTGCAAAGAGCCACCGGCTGAATCTGCGAAGAGGACCAACATAATTCGTCTTAGCGGTGATCTTCTCGTACCCAGCCTTAACGAGTGCTTCTTGAAGTCCGGAAATCAAGGGCGCGTCTTCGGGATGAAAAGGCGGACCGTTGAGTTTTCTCGCTCCATTACGGAGATGATCAAGTGCCGCGCCGATACTTTTGTTACCGCCGGCGTCCTTGTAGCGCTGGATCTCTTCATTGAGCGGTTCGTCCTCGTTCCATGTCTCGTCCTGAAGCCGAGCAGCAATGCCAGGCTTGTTGTTTGCCCGAAGGTAGTGGCTGAAATCCGTGAGAATAGATGCATAGGTTTTGGCGGTACTTGAAGTTCCGGCCGCCACTGCTTGCTTTCTGTATTCTTTGATGAGAGTTCCGTCCTTGGGATAAGGAGTCAGGTCAGGGCGGCCTGCGATCGGTACGACTCCTCCCGTCAATTGAGAGGTCCGCAGATGAGCTAGTGCCCAAGGGACGTTCGCCGTCCCACCTTTGGTTATGAACTCCTCGACATCCTTGTCCATCGACTCGTCATGAAGCCGATCAGCAATGCACGGCTTGTCGTTTGCAAAGAGCCAGCGGCTCAAGCTGAGCAGATAACCGACGTTGCTCGTGGCGGTGCTCTCGGCGGCTCCACCCCTGAGGAGCGCCTGCTTAAGGCCGGAAATAAGGCGCGCATCCTTAGCATAAAGCGGCTCCTTGCTGCGACCTACCAAGACCCAATTTGACTGAGCGGTCTGTAGCGCTGCGGCGCCCAGCACCGCCTCATCGTTTCCGGCATGCGCCTCAGATCGCGATGCCTCCGCTTGATGCGCGCGGACCTGCATGAGCACGGGAGCAGCCGGGACAGCGATCTCACTCAGCTGCTGCTCAAAGGCCGCCGCATCTGTGGACGGAGCCGGTGAGCTCTCTTGCGGGCCCGCGGTGCCCGATTGTTGACGCACCCAGTTGGCGGATTGGAACTTCATTCGTTCTCACTTTCGGAATATAGGCCAATTGAAGCCTGAGTGATTTGGCACGGACTCGACTCGGCAGCATCGAACCCAGCAGAAAACTACCGTGAACGCCCCAAAATGCCCCGTCCAAGCACCCCCGACCCCGCGCTCCAGTATTCTTGCGGCGATCGCCAGCTATGATCGCCTCTGGAGACCCTACTCTATGTGCGATAGCTGTCGAGAACCTGACGCGGAGCCGCCGACTTGCTGCAGCGGACACGCATGCTGCCCCCATGGCCGGAAATCGATAAAGAACCTCGCGAAGAACGGTTCTGTGGGCTTTCCTGAGCCTTGTTGCATAATGAAGAACGGCCCCATGGGGCGATCGGCAATCGACCCGATTTTGCTGCAAAACCGCGATGGCGCCACCAGCCCGCCAACGTGTTTAGAGTCGTAAAACTCTAGTTTCGAGTGGTGCAAAGTTCGGTCTCGCTGCAGAACCACCGAGACTCTAACTGCCGCTGGATGAAAGTTTAGTGGCAGGTCACCGGTACCCAACCAGCGGGATAGCGGCCGACTATCGGTTGCCGTGGCGGTTCTGGCGGTTCCTTACGCTTGCTATGAGCAATGGGCTGCATTTGCAGAAGCCCAAAACAGTTGCTGGAAGATGATGACGACGCTGGAGTGCGGCGCGCCTTTATCGGAAGAGACGCTGACACCGGCCATCAACCAAGCTGGCCTTGTTGATCTCGGCAAGGGTGGGCTGCTCTAGCCGGAGTTCTGGCACCGTCGAGCGAACTTCTCAGGCCCGCAACGGCGCGACAAGGTGCGAGTGGATGGAAACAGAATTTAGGCTGGGGCAAGCGGCCGAGTATTCACCTGCTTCCGCAGCTCTAGCCTTGCTAGTCGTAAACTTCTTGGGTCTGGCACTGATCGCGCTGCGCGCCGTCTTCGGTTGGATCGTGGCAGGCTACAGGCCCTCACCAGCCTGACCGAGTGATAGACGGTGTTTCCTTGAAGGTCCACTGCCACGCGGTGCCCTCTCGACGTTGCCGGCCATCACGCGCAGGTTCGGAGCCGTCTCGTTGTCGGAGGGTTCGGCCGGAAGGAAACGCGCTTTGAGCGAGCGAGAGCATCTTAATGATGCTGGCGTACGAGCCATCTTCGGCGCGGGTGAAGGTGCCAATCTGAGCGGTGGTGATCTCCTGTTGCTGTTTCCAAGACCGCGACCAGCGCGGCCTCGATGGCAATGTCTGAGCGCCGCAATGACCGACCCGCAGCCTCTGGCCCGCAGCGTCAGCGGAGGATGGCAGGCTGGGCGATCTTATTGCCTCGCGAGGAATGCCGCCGCTTGGCTGCAGGGCGCGAACGAGCCATTGCGGGTAAGGGCCGGCGAACGCGGCGAGCGTTTAGTGGATTGTGATCCGTCAGCAAGAGGCCGCTATGGCCGTGGGCGCAAACAGCAGCGGCTTACAGGAACTCATCACCGCCATGATGGCAACACCACTCTGCAACAGTAGCTGAAGGCAGGGCGGCCTTTTCTGCGCCGCCCCCGATTCAAAGTCAAAAAAACCTCGATCGGACGCGCGTAAAGGCGGGCTTTGGTATTCCAATTGAGCCTCCGCCCGAGGATTGACCATCAGCGCGAAGCGCTCGGGCCGGCGCTACAATTGAGAGGCGTCGACCTCCTCATCCGGGAAGTTCTCGCGTCCAGCTCCAGCCGGTTCTTCGCCTCTTCTCCCATGTGATTAGCACGTAGTCTTCGAACGTGTTCGAGGAGCTGACATGCGTCTCGATCAGCTGCCGCAGCTCGTGCCTGATCCGGTATTTGCTGACGATCATTTGCCTTTATCATTGCTGGGTTCACGTACGAGATTGAACTTGTCGAACTGGCGCGTCGAAACGTTTGATGATGGTGAGGAACTGCAATCAACATTGCGGTTGGAGCCAAGAACATTCAGCGCAAGGGACAAGCGTAGCAGAAATCCCAGCTGCGATCAGGGCGTACTCAATTGAGCTCGCCCCAGCCTTATCCCGCGAAAACGTAGAAGAGGAGATGACTTCATTGCAATGCCATTGTCCCGGTTGGACCGCTAGCGGATTCCGTTCGACCGCTCCCGCCAGTCATTCGCTTGGGCTGCGTGCGGTCCATCCAAAAATGATGCCCGATCCTCGCTCATCTGAGTTTGAGAAATAGTTCAAGATTGGCGCTGTTAGAAGCTGACCGATGCCGCACGACACAGACAAGGCGACAAAACACAGCGTAGAGATATGCCGCAAGTTGAGACCAGAATTCACTGTCGCGATTGAACATTAGACCTCATATACAGCCCCGCGCTTCCCACTAAAAATTAAGAGCTCGCCCCCACGGAACATAAGGGAGGGGCTGGTCGCCTGGCTCCCGAAGCGTGGAAGCCACGCTGCTGGGAAACAGCGCGCACTTCGGCATCGCTCACAAGCGTTCCGATTTTCCGCTCCCGGCGCTCTTTACGACGGTTGAAGAAAATTCAGAAAGCTGCACAACCTGCCGTTTGAGAAACGCAACCAGCTGTGTGAGACGAAGAATCACTTGCTTGCAGCGCTCCAGCTCGCGCTGTTCGTCTGTCATTTCAGACGCTTCATGGCGATTCCTACTTGCCGTCACGATTCATGTAGACCCCTTGACCTAGCAGAGCTCAAATTATTTCGTTCGGCGAACTCCTTTTCGAACACGAATTGCGCCGGCTCGCCGTGATTGCCTTCGATAAACCCCTTCGCCACCAATAGCTCGCGGGCATCGCGCACCAGTTCGGGGCTGCCACATATCATGACGCGGTCATGCTCCGGGTCGAGTTCCGGCAGCTCGATGTCTGAAAACAGCTTGCCTGACGCGATCAGGTCGGTGATCCGTCCACGGTTGCAGAAGCGATCGCGCGTCACGGTTGGATGATAGATCAACTGGTAGCGCACGAAGTCGCCGACCAGCTCGTCGCTCGGCAGTTTTCCCGTGATCATCTCGCCATAGGCGAGATCCGCGATACGACGGCAGCCATGCAGCAGCACGACATTCTTGAATCGCAGATAGGTTGCAGGATCCTTGATCACGCTCAGGAACGGCGCAAGCCCGGTGCCGGTGCCGATCAGATAGAGATTGCGCCCGTACTCGAGATTATCGATGACCAGCGTCCCCGTAGCCTTGCGGCTGACGATGATCTCGTCACCCTCCTTCAGTTGCTGCAGACGCGAGGTCAAGAGACCATCCGGCACTTTGATCGCGAAGAATTCCAGCCGTTCCTCGTAATTGGCGCTGGCCAGGCTGCACGCACGCAGCAGCGGCTTCTCGTCGATCTTGAGCCCGATCTTGGTGAATTCGCCGCTACGGAAGCGGAACGACGGATCCCGCGTAGTGGTGAAGCTGAAGAGATTGTTGGTCCAGTGATGGACGCTCAGCACGCTTTCTTGGTTGAAATTGCTCATCTCACACTCCCGCGAAACTACCCGCGGGTCCGCGTTAGTACGACGTGTCTGCACGGGTTTTCCAAATAATACTGCGTGCACCAGCTGAGGCTCTCGATGCACTATCGTCGGACCGATAGGTTCACACCCTCAACTGCTTAGGCTTTCAAGATCGGCCTGTGCCCCCGCCTGCAGCAATCAACCCGGCCGCTGACCATTCACAACATCTCCAATCGCTTGACTCGTTTAGCCCGCCGGGCATCTGCGTTGCTAAGATGATGAGTTTTTCCTCCAGGTTAACGCCGGGCAGGTTGGCTGGCTTTGCCAGCTCACATCCTGCCAAGTGGGCGTGCCGTCGCAGAACGCAATGGCAAATTGGGCACACCTTTGCTCCGACAAACACAGTACGTAACGAACGAAGAATCTCGTTTCTCAACTGAGTGTGTCGTCTCGGCTTCAGATTCCTTAGAACCTTTTGCTCTGTTGCAAAGCTGCTGCAACCGATCCCAACGAAGATCGACGCTTCGCCGAGGTAACACCCGCCGAACATGCGGTCTGCGAGCGCCTGTGGTTGGCCTGGGTCTGACTGTAACAATATTGTAATATTGATTAACGCAATGACCCGCGTGATTACGCCTAAATCCTGCATTTGGGGTCGCCTTCGATGGATTTCACGGCATAGCGATCCACCTGCTCCCGAATGGTCCCGATCAGTGGACAGCAGGCGGCATGACCTCACGTGCTCGGTCCGATGCAGAACGCCGCAGGCTTCAGCCTCCACTCGAGCCAAGGAGGGAATCGGAAACAAAAGAGTGCATGAGCGCGGACTCCAAAGTCTGCATCGAGCGGCAGCTCGGCAGAATAGAACGCCCCTAGCTGCGGCGCCTCTTTGAGCCAAAGGTGATGTTGCGCTCCCTGAATTCGCACTACGGCATAACAACATCGGATGCCTGTCTGATGCTGCCCGATGCAAGGTCAGCAAGCAGTAGCGCCGCGGCGTTGATTTGCGAGGCAGACGCGCTCCGCATGACTGGCACTAGCCTTGCAGGACCTCAGGTGCCCCAAGAGCAACTTGCCTAGATGCCGGCAGTGACCGCTGATATATTGGTGGCCTTGAGAGGCGATCTGAGAACTCGACAATTGATCTTCGCGATCGGCTAGCCGAAGCGCTGGGTGTCCATTTATCTGAGCTCTTTGTTCACTCTCCTATGCCAGCAGCATTGAAGTTATTGTGCGTATGATAACGCCGCGAGGTGCCAAGGCCCGCGAGGCTGAGCAGAAGGCTATCGAAGCCATCGCCAAGTATATTGATGGCTACACAGCCAATAACCACAGCGAAAGCCGGCTTAAAGGCATAGCGGTGAACGCTGTTCAAAGAACCGCAAGCTCTCGACTATTCAGGCGCTCAGAGAGCTCGGTGAGCTCGAGCACGGAGTTTTCCGCTTGAGACAACATCCGAAATTGGGTCGCTCACGGAGCGTACTATCAAACTACATTGATCGAGGACCGGCAGCTTCTCGAACTATTGGATCACTCGATCGCTCGTCCGCGAGCTGATCAGGCGGCGTTCAGGCGCAGGACCGGTCGAACGATCTCCTCGGCAAGGGCCGTCTTGATGCGAATCTCACGCCCTTGGGAGCGGCCTCAATCCGCCTCTTCGAGTCGATAGGCAGGTGCGGTCGTGAGCGACCTAGCGTAGGACGCGGACCAGCCAAGACGACTGACATGGTCTGCAAGCGAGGCATTTGTCTTAGATTGGAGAAAGAATGCCTTGCTTGGCGCAGCATCTGGCTTCGGCGCGTCCGCGAGGCCGCGTACGAAGTTTATGGCTCGCTCCTGAAGTTCGGCCTCCAGTTTGGTTGCCTTGATGCGCTCGATAACGAGCTCGCGATCGAATGGCCGCGCCTTGTGATAGCCTTCCACGAACTCTTTGTCCTTCTCGGACAAGCGGGCGAGCTTGGAAACAATAATGTCCTCAGGACATGGTGCGACGGCAAGGACCTTTCGACCGTCGACATCGACCGTCCTCGTGATCGCGCGCTTATTCCGGTCTTCGGGCAGCCGCGCTGTATTCTCGTCGACACCGTCGATATAGAAGCCGTGCTCCCTACGGAATAGCGACCCCTCGTCATAGAGAGCGTTGATTTCTTCTGAGGCCTCCGGATCGTCGTCTGGATCCAGCTCCTTTTGCTGAATCTCCCAGATCCTTGCGTTTTCCGGCTAGGCGTCGATCTCGCCGGAGGTGCGCAGAACGACCAGCGCGTCCGGCCAGGAGAGCAAGATACTCTGACTGCCGATGATGAAAACCTTGTCTGTCTTGAAGACTGGCTATCACCCTGACCGTCTCGACAAGATCTTCGATAGTTCGAAGAAGGAGCATTGCGTCACGTAGCGATCCGCGGAAGCTCCGTGAGCTGATGGATCACGGATCTCTCAGCAATCCGCTTTGCCGCCTTCCAGATACGACGTCGCAAAGCGTCGTCCTCGAAGTTGATACCTTCCGCCAAAACGAATGGCGAGGACAAGCGCAATCGCGTCATTTCTTCGTCGCGACTCGTCAGACGACGGCGTACCGTGGATGGAGGACGGCCAAGGACGTCAGACCATTCGCGAACGAAATCGTAGCCTTCGTAACGCTGCGAGCTACGGGCCAAAGAATGCTTCGCCCTTTCGACCAGTGACGGGTCGCGACCGATCTGCCGCGCAATAAGCCGATGCATCATCAGCTTCGCGGTGTCGTTCACGTATTCCCGGTTGACCCGAACGCTCATGGCTCTTGACCAATACCTACCTCAACAAGGGAAAATAGGCATCTACCCGTAAAAATCCAGCTACTCACCAATCCTCGGCGCCGGCAAGTACCGTACGAAACGAACGAATGATCTCGCTCCTCCACCCTAGCGCATTGTCCCGACAGATCGGATCGCTTCGCACAAAGCCCCTCTGTCACTCGCTTTGAATTTTAGGTTCTGCGCAGCAGCCCCTGCTGGTTAGTCCGAAGCGGTAGTTATGCGGCTTTGCCGATTTCACGTTAGCAAAATGGTTACCGTCAAGTGCAACAGCCGGGCCCTCGAGCGGCAGCGTTAGCACTTCGAACAGAGGCGCAGTGTTAGTTCATCGCTTCATTCAATCAGCCCCTCCGGGAGATTCCGCATGTCTATGCAGACGCGCCGCGTCGAAGTCATAACGTTCGTTGTTACGGCCTGCCTGGCGTTCGCCTTCACCTGCTTGCCTGAGACCGGCATAGCGCAGGAACACCCGATTCTGACCATCAGCGGCAGGATCAATGCCTCCGACGCCGAAGCCGGCCTCACCTTCCGCCGTTCCGACCTAGAAGCGATGGGAATGGTGAGCTTCGAAACCAGCACACCCTGGTACAAGCATCCCGTCAAGTTCGAAGGCGTTCCGCTCAACAAGTTGATGAAGAACGTCGGCGCCACTGGTCAGCGTGTGGTCGCCATGGCGCTGAACGACTACAGCACCGAGATTCCCGTCGAGGACTTCGCGAAATACAACGCCATCCTCGCAATCAAACGCGATGGCGAATATATGCCGATCCGCGACAAGGGGCCGCTGTTCATCGTCTATCCCTACGATACGGACCCGGAGCTGCGAAGCCAGAAGTTCTACAGTCGCTCGGCGTGGCAGGTGAACCGCCTGATCGTGAAGTAGCGGGCAAACCAGCGTTGTCGCTCGACGATGGCCGCCATGTCGAACCTTCGCCCAATCAAAATTTTGCTCGCGCTGGTCACCGGCGTGTTCGTTGCCGCCACCGCTTACATCTCCACATTGGTAATGGAGCGCCAAAGCGCGCTCGAGCGGGTCTCGCGCTACAATGTCGCCTGGTTGGTTGGTCAGGCGACATCAGAGTACACGCGTCTCGAGCAACGGGTAAGCGCGTTCGGTCTCCCGGACAGCAAGGTCAGCGCGGACGAGGTGCGCCTGCGCTTTGACATCATTGTCAACCGACTTTCGCTCCTGCGCACCGGTGAGGTCGAGGAGTTCGTGAAAGCAGATGCGGAATACGCCGCGACCATTGACGCGCTCGCGCGAGCCCTTGACGCCGTCCAACCGTACCTCGAGGATCTGAAGCCGGCGCATGTTCCGAGATTGCTGCAGATCCTGCTGCCGGTGGATGCCCGTCTCGCCCAGCTCGCCGCCGCCGCCAATCGCGTCGGCGGCGACCGCGTCGCGGACGATCAGCGCCAGCTGATCCGCCTACACTGGACCTTCTCGGTAATGGCGGCGGGGCTGATCGTATGCGGCATCGCACTGATCGTCTTGATTGCCTGGCACAATCGCCTGCTGCAGAGAGCCCACAACGAGATGAAGGTGCTCACCAATGACCTACGGGTCACATCCGAAAACCTGGCGGAAGCTCATCAGGAGGTGCAGTTCGCCAACGCCGAGCTGGAGCGGCAGAACGAGACGCTTGTCCGGCGCGATCGTGACCTGCGCACGCAAAACGAAAGGTTCGAGGCCGCTCTCGGCAATATGTCGCAGGCGCTTTGCCTGGTGGACGCACAGCAGCGACTTGTCATCTGCAACCAGCGCTACCAGGCGATGTTCGGTTTCGACAAGAACCTGCTGAAGGCCGGCACGCCGATGCGTCACCTTGCGGAATTCCTTTCCGCGAGCAGTGACGAGGGCGCCAGCCTGTACCAGGTTTATGCCAATCAACAGATCCTGGTCTGTGAGAACCGGGCCCGGACCTACTTCGAGGAATTGAACGACGGGCGCACCGTGGGCGTATCACATCAGCCGCTCCGCGAGGGAGGTTGGGTGGCAACATATGAGGATCTGACGGAACGGAGGCGTGCCGAGGCGCGGATCGCGCACATGGCGCACCATGATGCGTTGACCGATCTACCAAACCGCACGTTGTTTCATGAGCGCATGATCGCAGCGCTCGAGCGTGCAGAAGATGGCGGAGGATTTGCAGTCATGCTGCTTGACCTCGACCGCTTCAAGACCGTGAACGATACGCTCGGCCATCCGGTCGGGGATGCGCTGCTGAAATCTGTGGCAGAACGCCTGAGCGCGACCGTGCGGCCCGGCGATCTGGTTGCACGGCTCGGCGGAGACGAATTCGCCGTGCTGGCGATGGATGCATCCAATCACGACATCTCCCAGTTTGCCGACCGAATACTTCGGGCCATCGCCGAACCATTCGAGACCGGTGGACACCACATCAACATCGGAACGAGCATCGGCGTCGCGCTCGCGCTGGCGGACGGCCACGCTCCTGATGAGCTGCTCAAGAACGCAGACCTCGCCCTATATCAGGCAAAAGCGGCCGGCCGGGCGACCTTCTGCTTTTTCAAAGCGGAAATGAATCTGGAACTGCAGGCGCGGCGGCAGATCGAATTGGACTTGCGAGTTGCGCTGGCGGAAGGTGAATTTCACCTCCTGTACCAGCCGCAGGTTAATCTGACCTCGGGCCGGATAACCGGGTGCGAGGCGCTGCTTCGGTGGAATCACCCGGTGCGGGGGCCTGTGCCGCCGTCCGAATTCATCCCCATCGCCGAAGAGGCGGGACTCATTCCTACGATCGGTGATTGGGCGCTGCGTCGGGCTTGCCATGAAGCAGCAGGCTGGCGATCCGATGTCAAGATCGCGGTCAACATGTCGCCGGCGCAGTTCAAGAATCCCAACCTTCCGCACAACGTAGTGCTGGCGCTGGCGGCTTCAGGCCTCCCAGCCGAACGGCTAGAGCTCGAGATCACCGAATCGCTACTGCTGCAGGACAATGACACCACCATGGCTACGTTGCATCGGATGCGCGAACTCGGGGTCGGGATCGCGCTCGATGACTTCGGAACAGGATACTCCTCGCTCAGCTATCTTCGGCGCTTTCCGTTCGACAAGATCAAGATCGACCAAACGTTCGTCCGCGAGATGACCACGGATGCCGATTGCATGTCGATCATCCAGGCGGTCATCGACCTCGCGCACACGCTCCGCATGAAGACAACTGGCGAGGGAGTGGAAACAGTGCAACAGAAGGACAGCCTGCAGGTCGCCGGCTGCACCGATGCGCAGGGTTTTTACTTCTTCCGGCCCATGTCGGGCAAACAGATCGCCGATTTACTGGCGCCCGGTGCGAACCGGGAGACGGCGGCCTAGGCGGAAGTTATCAGGGCGGCGCTTTGCCCCGCCGCGTTGCACGGTTACTTCGAGCCTCGCCGGCCCGTGGTTATTCTTGAAGGCATGCACTTCACAAACGCCCCGGTAGCTGCCGTGTAAACGGAGAAAAGACGAGTGTTGCCCCGGCCTGTCGCGCGGGCACTGATGTGCTGACGCTTGATACGGCCGTTCGCGAATCTCTGAAGGGCGTCGCTCGAATTATTCGACGCCTCGAAGCTGTGTTTCGGCACGGCCATTAGCCTAGCCTTATGCGCGTCGGCAGGAGTATCAATTTTCATTTTGAATATTCGCCACGGCAGAGTTTTGCAGCGACCCCGGTTTCTGTGGGCCCGACATTGAGACAATACGAAGCTTCGGTAGAGACCGTCATCGAACTCGACTATTCCGGCGCTCTGTTTGCGCCCGACGAGCGTGTTACGTTTTGGCCTGCAAAGCTTTCTGATGTTCCAGCGATCGCCGTTCCAAGGGGGCAGTAGTCGCCTGTGATGGACGGGCGGCTGGAGTTCGGCTGGCCAAAGGGCAGATCGACATTCGAATCGCGGGAGGCCAGTTCCGCATGGTCAAAGACGATTATATCGAAGTCGTCGCAGTCAAGATTGCTTTTAGCGGCAGTGT
This sequence comes from Bradyrhizobium hereditatis, assembly GCF_020329435.1. Lineage (GTDB taxonomy): Bacteria > Pseudomonadota > Alphaproteobacteria > Rhizobiales > Xanthobacteraceae > Bradyrhizobium > Bradyrhizobium hereditatis. The sequence goes on from NZ_JAGKJK010000003.1 coordinate 181,079, forward strand.
TAGTCGCTCGTTTTTGTCGCTGTCTTCGTCCGCTCGCGACGGTAGCCGTGCGCCCTCTCGGGACTTCAGTCGAGCGCCGTCCACGCAGTCACGCGAGGATGTCGTCACTGTCCTGAACGTTGCATCGGTGTGGACATCAGGCTCCGGCCGGATTGCAGTAGATCGCGGAGTTGCCGCTGTGTTCGCGGACTTCCACGCTTTCAAGCCACACTCTGGCCGCGGTTTTCTTCGCCACATAATCCGATACGTGATCGAAGGCGTGCCTTGCAACCGCTTCGCACCCCACTGCCGGCAACACGCGAAGCTCTGCCAGCCCCATCCGCTGCAATGATTCAAAGACGGGCAGGTGCGGATCGTCCGCCGCGACCAGCGTCGTGTGATCGAACATGTGATGTAGCCACGCCTTGACCTCCTTCAGGTCTCCGAAATCGAAGCACCAGTTGCATTCGTCGAGCTCGCGTGTGCCGAAGACAAAGGCGAAGGACAGAGCGTAACCATGCAGCAGGTTGCAATGCGAGTGCGTCGCGCGCCACTGCCGAAAGCAGCATGACAAGCCTTCGCTGTGACCGTACGTCTTGGTCGAACGGTAGATCGGACCGGCCGCAGCGGGCGCCATCGGCGGCGAGGAAGGTTGAGACAGCAGGCCGGTTGCCATGCGAGATTTATTTTCTTGACGAACGTTCATGCGCCGATGCGCCGTTCCAGCGCCAGAGCCTCGTGCAGGAATTCGTTCTTAAGATCCTGGTTGTGCAGCATCTCACCGAAGAAGGCGCTGTTGATCATCCGGCTCTGCTCGCTCGCGCGGACCCCGCGGTGGGTCCTGCACATGTGAACTGCGCTAATCCGAATGGCGAGCCCCTTCGGCGCAGTCGCGTCGACGATGTAGTTGCCGATCTGGGAGACGAGCTCCTCCTGGATCTGCAGTCGCGCGCAGAAGTACTCGACGATGCGGTCGTATTTCGACAGGCCGATGATCTTGCCCTCGGGCGATGGAAGCACGCCGATGTAGGCTTGCCCGTGGATCGGCATGAGGTGATGCGCACAAGTCGAGCGCACGTCGATCGGTCCGGTGACAATAAGATGATCACAGCGTTCGACATTTTCGAACTCGGTGATTTTCGGCGCCGCGTCGTAACGGCCGCGCAGCACTTCCTCAACGAACATCTTGGCGACCCGTCGCGGCGTATCGCGGGTGTTATGATCGTTCACGTGATCGATACGCAGAACGTCGAATAGCTCTTCTAATTTCTGCGACGCTTCCGCGATCATCGCGGCTTTCGCCGCTCGATCGGTAAATCCCTCAATGGCTTCGTTGCAAAGTGCGGCGCCACGCGGCGGCAGCCGCAATTTCTTGGCACTGTTATTCATGCTATCCCCTGCTGCGTTCCGTCCCATCCCCGGCTGGCGAGGAATGTCGCTCGCGTAATCTGGCCGCCCCCTTACGGTTCAGTTTACGACGCATCGGCTTATTCGGCGCGAGCGAGCCGTGCGGGCGCCACCGGTCAGAGAGCTGTTGATCGAAGCGGACTTCGTACTGAGTTTAGTTCCTAGCCTATTCACGGCTGCCATGATAGCAAGTGAGATACCGGTCGCTATCAGCCCATATTCTATGGCGATAGCTCGAGACTCATCGCGTAAAAAGCGAACTAGCATCTTCACATTGCGCACCCTTCCAACGTTAAGGCTCGGGACCTTACCGGCTATTTGTTAAAGCTAGCAGAATCTCATTCGAGATTTCGTTGTTATCGGCGTGGAAACTTTGTACGGAGCGGACCGATGCTCGCCGGAGCAAGCAGATAAAGCAGCTGGTACGCTTCGGACGAGAGTGAAGTATCACAATTAAAGGCGCGTTCTGTACGTTACGGACAGACCTATTGCTTTCATACCCACCTGATTCGGCTAATGTTCATGTTGGCAACTTCATGCGTTGACATTGCGCGGCGGTATGAGATCGATAGTGCTCTACGAGGGTGAGATGGGGCGAACGCATTGTAAGTTACGATCGCTTGGTCGGACGAACTTCCCTTTGCGTATGCCGCCCCGATTCCTTGTCCTGCTGGCCCGACGCCGGCAGATACTTACCATCCTGCTTTCGGGCGACGAGCTTTCTGCAGACACCTCCCCGACTAGAAGCTCGTGCTTTCGGCAGAGGCGGGTTGTTTTCTCATCGAGCTAAGGCGGGACCGCTTCTTTCTTCTGCGACGCAATCGACGGTGTTTCATGCGCGATCACGATTTTGTCTCAAATGGCTTCGTGGCATTGACGCGACGGGGCTCGTGCTGCTCTGCTCTCGCCTTCCTTTGAGGACCATTCCATGAAATCACTCTGGCTCTTTGGCTTGGCACTTGGTGCATCCCTCGCGTTGTCCACAGCGGCATTCGCGGAGGACATCACCATCGCTGTCGCGGGACCGATAACCGGCGGCGAATCCGCATTCGGCCGGCAGATGAAGAACGGCGCCGAACAGGCGGTGGCCGATATCAACGCCGCCGGCGGCGTGCTCGGCAAGAAACTCGCGCTGCAGGTCGGCGACGATGTCTGCGATCCCAAGCAGGCGCGCTCGGTGGCTGAAAAGTTCGCCAGCGCGAAGATCCCGTTCGTTGCCGGTCACTTCTGCTCGTCATCCTCGATCCCGGCCTCCGAAGCCTATGCCGACGGTAATGTGCTGCAGATCACGCCGGCCTCGACCAACCCGCTGTTCACCGAGCGCAAGCTCTGGAACGTGGCGCGCGTTTGCGGTCGTGACGACCAGCAGGGCCTGGTTGCCGCCGACTACATCGTCAAGAACTACAAGGGCAAAAACATCGCCATCCTTAACGACAAGACCACTTACGGTAAGGGTCTCGCTGACGAAACGAAGAAGGCGCTCAACAAGGCGGGCGTCACTGAGAAGATGTTCGAGTCCTACAACAAGGGCGACAAGGACTTTAACTCGATCGTCTCGCGCCTGAAGCGCGACAACATCGATCTGGTTTTTGTCGGAGGCTACCATCAGGAAGCAGGTTTGATCCTGCGCCAGATGCGTGACCAGGGCCTCAAGACCGTGCTGATGTCGGGTGACGCGTTGGCCGACAAGGAATATGCCTCGATCACCGGCGCCGCCGGCGCAGGCACGCTGTTCACCTTCGGTCCCGACCCACGCAAGAAGCCGACGGCGGCTGCAATCGTCGAAAAGTTCAGGGCCAAGAACATCGACCCCGAAGGCTACACGCTCTATACCTACGCTGCGGTACAGGCGTGGGCGCAGGCTGTGGCCAAGGCCGGCACCACGGATCCGAAGAAGGTGATGGATACGATCAAAGCGGGCTCCTGGGAGACTGCGATCGGCAAGCTGGAATATGACGCCAAGGGCGACATCAAGCAGATCGACTATGTCGTTTATAAATGGGACGACAAAGGCGGCTATGCCGAGGTGAACGAAAAGGGTTCCTGACGCATCTCAATCCGATATAAGAAAGCCCTGACGATCGCCGGAGCGTTTTCTTTTCAGAGCCCGCCATTTGGTGGCTCGGCGGGCTTAGGGCGGAGATCATCAGTCGATTGCTCCAGGACAGCAAACTAGAACTGAAAGAAATTGAGAACTCGGCCTACAGTTAGGCCCTGCGCTCGCTTTGCTTCATTGATCTTCCGGGCTCCGGCAATAAGCGAGAATCGAAACCGCCTTGGCTGCGCTTCCCGCGGGCACGCAATTTTTCCCGTGGATTGCGGAGGCATTTGCTTGAATTGTGACAATCGCGGATCCACAAGCGGGTCGTCTCGATTTTGCCGACTGGCGTGAGGTTGCGGCGACGAGCAAAGTACGTCCCCCACAAGTGTGTCCCCTAATCGGGGCAAAGTAGGCCCCCTACTCGGCGCTACGGCGCCGAGCGCGACAGCAAGCAGAGAAGGAATTCACGAATGGCTAAACCGCCCCATCCGACACATCCGGAGCATCCCGACGTGCCGCCTGGCCCGCCCAGCGAGACACCGGGCAAAGGCCCGCCGCGCCCGAGTTCGCCGCCCGGACATCGTCCTGTAGGCTAAGCTTGGCTAAGCACAACGAGCCCCGCGCCGACGAGGATTGGTGGACGATTTGGCCCGAGGTTCTTGATGCCGAGCTGGCGGAGTTCGCACGGCTCGGCATTGCGCCCCGAACTATTCACAAGGGAAACGGGATCCTGATCCTGGAAGCGGACTGGCCGGTGGATGGACAGTCCGTCCCCATGCTGTTGTGCATCGGGTATTCTCCGCTGCACCCCTTTTGCCGCCCCGCGGTGGCTGCGCCGAACGAGAGCTTTGAGCGGCATCAAAACCCCCTCAGCCGCGAGCTGTGCCTGCTGACGCAGGAATCGGGACAGTGGGACTCCAACCAGCTCGTTGCGGCCTTTGTCCAGGAGCGCTTGAACCATCTCCTGCGCGCCCTCGCCGCAAGAAAGGAGGGTCGCTGGGACGATGCAGCCAAGCTCGAGGAGCAGGCCGCCGATCCGTTAATGCCGTACTTCGCGGGAGCCTCCGAGGAGGACTCGGTCATCCTATTCGACGGTCATGCTCCGTTGCCGCCGGCGCCGCATGGGCTGCTGGAGGTGGTCTGCTCGGGTCGCTTCAGCAACACGAACCAGGCCGCGTTTGAAGGCGTGCTGCGGCAACAGAAGACCAGCAGCGGCGCGGCCATCGGAAAACGGTTTGGATTTCCGACGGAGCCACGTGACGCTCAGGTGCTCACCGGTCGATGGATCAAGTTCACTCCGCCCGTGACCACCGATGCGCGCGAGTTGCTCCGGCTTGCCGAAGCAGAACTTGCGCGCCAGGCGGTGATGCAGCCGGCCAGCGTGCGCAAAGTCAACGAGGCGGCGCGTGGCCCCCTCTCGATCACCGGCATCGCGTTTCCGGAGGAGGTCAAGTACGGCCCTAAGAAGAACGGCGCGGGATGGCTGTTCCTGGTCACCCGGCCTGCACTTGCGGACGGAAGGACTGCCGGTGCGCCGCGGCTGGTGCTCGGCGAGCGCGCCGGAAAGGATGACGTCTTTTCACGACTGCCCATCGCCAAATCGCTTCTGACAAAGAAGGCCGTCGTCGTCGGGGCCGGCGCGATCGGAAGCTTCTCCGGCCTAGAACTGGCGCGCGCCGGCATCGGAGAAGTCACCTTTCTTGATTTCGACATGGTCCAACCGGGCAACAGCCTGCGCTGGCCGCTGGGTCGCTCGGCCTGGGGAAGAGGCAAGGCCGCGGCTCTCGCGAACTTTATCGCCGAGAACTATCCATGGACGAAAGCGTGCTTCATTCCCGGGCGTCTCGGCGAGGCAACCACCAATGCCGCCGCGATCTCGCCTGACCCCGGCAACGTGCTGGCGCCGGTCTTCCAGGCGCTGCGCGGCGCGGATGTGGTGGTCGACGCTTCCGCATCGGAAGAAGTACAGCTTGCCCTGTCACACTACTGCAAGCGGCTCGGTGTACCTTACGTGGTCGGTCACGCGACACATGGGGTTGCAGGCGGCCTGGTCGCGCGTTTTCTGCCAGACGCCGAAGGCTGCTTCGTCTGCCTCAACGAGCACTGGAAGGACAAGCGCATACCCGAGCCACGGGTCGACAACGCCGGCATGGTGATTCCGGTCGGCTGCAATGCCCCGACATTCACCGGCGGCGGCTTCGACCTACAGGAGATCTCGCTCGAAATCGTTCGTACGGCGGTCGGACTGCTCTCGGAGGGAAACTACGATCCCGGCGGTTGGACCGTTGCCGTACTGACGCTCAAGAACGAAGACGGATCGAGGACCCTGCCCCGCTGGGAGGCACACCCCTGCCCACCTCACCCAAAATGCTGCGGAGCCAGTCGATGATCGTGTGGCTGTCCTCGCGCGTGATGCAATCGATGGTCGAATGCGCGCGGGATTTGTCGCCCCTGGAGAACGGAGGGATCCTTCTGGGCTGGCGTTCAGGCGAGGATCGTATCATCGTCGATCTGCGCGGCCCCGGCCCCCTCGCCCTTCACGGTCGCCATTGTTTCCTGCCGGAGGCAAGCGGCGCCGATTTGGACTATCTCGGCGACTGGCACTCGCATCCCGACGGCGTTGCCGAGATGAGCGATCTCGATTCGGCGACGCTCTTGCGGATAGCCCGACGGGTGAGTGAGCCGTTGATGCTCATCGTCGCCGGGAGCGGAACGGACTGGTCGCCGCGTTGCTGGAAGGGACAGGTCGTCCGTTCATTGCTTCGGAGGCGACTGTTGGCGACGCCGCAGGAGCTCAAGATTTTCGATCCTTCTTCGGTCTGGCCGCGGCAGACTGCAATCTTATCGACGTCGTTGAAGACTCCGGCGCTAAGCTCGCCTTCGACCGGGCCTCATCTGGTCTCCGGATTTCTTCCGAGTGACCGAACGCAATCGGTCGATCCTATCCACCCAAAGGCAATGCCGGTCATCTCGACGACTGACGAAGAGCGCGACATTGGATGCACGCCACGTGGGATGAGCCAGGGCGCTCCAGCGGCCTCTTCCTGACGACGCTTTGAAGATCGTCATGCGCGGCGTAGGCAATGAAGACAATGTCCTTGCATGATTAAGAAGGGTCTCTTCCATCTTTCGGGGTCAGTTATCAGATGAACCAGAAATCGCTCGCGTGGAGCTGATCCAAGGTCGTATTCTTGATCTCAATCGTGTTGTTAGCGTCTAAGGTGATCACGACGCTGGTGCCGCCCTGGATCATGTGCGATTGCACGGCATTGAAATCGGCAAGCACCGTCTTGTCGATTTGAATGAGGTCCTGGACACCATCGGTGTTCTGAAAGTCGGCGACTGTGTCCTTGCCGAAGCCGGCAGCAAAAACGAACGTATCATTGCCGGACCCGCCGGCCAGATAATCGTTGCCGCCGCCACCGGTCAGGCGGTCGTTGCCGCTGCCGCCATACAGGAACTCGTTGCCCGTACCGCCCTGCAGGCTGTCATTGCCGTCATCGCCAGACATTTGCGTTGCCGCGGTGCCGCCTTTCAGTTGGTCGTCGCCGGCGTCTCCGTGCATGATATCGAGTCCGCCGCTACCGGAGAGATAATCGTTTCCATCACCGCCATTCATGACATTGGCGGCCCAACTGCCATAGAGCTGGTCCTTGCCGGCGCCGCCGTCGAGCAGGGCGCCGGTGTCGCCGGTGGTGGCTTTGATAATGTCGTTGCCGTCATCGCCATAAAGTTGATCCGTCGCCGTGGTGACGCCGGAGCCGCTGTTGATCGTGTCGTCTTCCGCTCCGCCGTGAATCACGTCCGCGCCCGGACCACCATTGATGGTGTCGTTGCCCGCACCGCCCTGGATCATGTCCGTCCCGGCGCCGCCGTTGATCACATCCTTGCCGGCTCCTCCGTCAAGGTTGTCATTGTCGGTCGATGAGCCGAAGAACAGGTCCTGATGCGCAGTCATGTCATAGTGGATGGACTTGTTCTGATAGAGATTCCACGTTCCCGGCGAGCTCGGATTGACGGCGTCGGCGGCGGCAAGATGCTCGCCGTTGACGGTAATGTCCTTGATGTAGAGGTTGCGGTCCCCATTGGCGTTGGCGACGTCGTTGACGAAAGCAAGATCGAGACTGGAGACTGTCGCCGGGTTGGCGAAGGTGAATGTAAACGTCTGGAAGCCCGATGCATCGGTGGCGCTTCGGAATTCGACGGTGTTGCCGACCTGCTGCCCGTTGATCAGGAGCTGCATCTCGGCGCCGACGCCGTCGACGACGGAGCCGTAGCCCGTCACGGTGATAGTGGTCTCCGCGAGTTTCGGAATGATATCGGGGCCGCCGGTAACGCTGTCGTCGCCGCCGCCCGACTTGATCGTGTCGTTGCCGACCCCACCCGAGAGCACGTCATTGCCGCCGCCGACATCCATCAAATCGGCGGACGGAGAGCCCGTCAGATTCTGGCCGGGCGGCTGGTGCTGTCCGCCGTACCATTCAGTAATCAGCTCCCGCGCCGGCTTGCCTTGCGGCGAGTAGCCGATCGGCGAGTATTTGTTGTTCGTGTCCCAGTTCCAGATCGACGCGCCCCTGAACCAGCTTCCGCCTTCCGATGCCCACACCTGAAAGAAGGCATTGAAGGCGTCATACTGCTCCTGGACGTCCTGCGTCGTGCCTTCGGCCCAGCCGCCCGGGCTGATATTGGTTCCGTCGACGCTGCGATAGCCGGTTTCAGTGAAGAACACCTGCTTGTCATACTGCAGGGCAAGGGAGTGGAAGAAGTCGACCGGCGACATGTGGTTCATCACCTTCGCCCAGTAGTCGTCCGTGGACATGCTGTTCCACGCATTGACCATCTCCTCGACGGTCGGCTCAGTCGTCGTCGTCAGCGGCGGATAGGCGTTGATGCCGATGACATCGACCTTGTCCCAAAAGCTGACATTGATGGCTTCGTCGGTCGCGGCGGCATAGGTGATCTCGCCGTGGAACACGGCGCGTATGGAATCAATGAGATCGACCCAGTAGCTTCGATATTCGGGGCCGGAGATCTTGCCCAACTCATTGCCGATCACAAATATGCTGACGTCTGCTTGTTCGGCGAGCTCCGCCATGTGAACCATTTGCCTTTTATAGGAAAGGAAAAAGGAGGCGGGATCGCTCGGATTAAGTACGTACGCAAGACCGCCATCTAGGGCGGAGACCATGGGCTTCAGCGTGACAGAAAGGCCGAGCGCCTGGGCATTTGCCATGGCCTGAAGAATATTGGCATCGCTCTCGGTCTTGGCGGGATGGGCGAAGACATCGTTCGATGTCCTGGTTTGCATAAAAAGCCGGGGGGCGAACTCAATCGAATTTGCATTCGTTCCCGCAATCGCCTTCATAGCGGCGAGCGCGGAACTGGTGACGAATGCACCATTATAGTTTGAGAGGAACCCAAACCCTTGAACTGGAAATACGCCTGCCATCGTACGGCTCCTCATTCTTTCTTCAGTTTCTCTTGCTGCCTGGTGGCTCGGTTGCTTGCGCAGAGGCACCGGTCTGCGTGTTCAGCGTATTCAACGCAGCAGAGCATTCCACTCGCGCGCAGCGATGCAGCACGCCGCAGATACGTGTTCAACGTGGGCGTGTTATGACAGAATTAAGTTGATCTTGCGATTGCTGCTGTGCGTCTTTGCAATGTGAAGTGGATTTCAACTAAAACTCGAAACGGGCTTACTCAAAAATTCGAACCCCTTCACGCCACACCAACGTTTATGCCCCGGCGCAATGGTTTGCGCGTCCGACGGGGGGGGTTATCCATATTGAGCTAACGAGAGTTGACCTGCTTCGTTCGGTCGATAACGACACGGCAAATCAATTTTAGACTGATTTCGAAATCCTGAACTCGCAGGCTAGGAGCACGCGCGATTGCCCGAACGCAATCTGGCTGTTTAGATTCCAATTAACGGGACATCAATTTGCGGCCGATGTAGCGCAAACTGTCATGTCGTACGATGCTTTCGAGGGATAGCTGCGACCAGTTGGTCATTCTTGCGCGAAAGATGCGAAACATGAGCGAGATTCTCCGCCAAGCGACGCAAGAAGATCGTTATGCGATCATTCGTTCCTGGAGCTCTAGTTCAGAGGCCCATGGGGCGTTTCCTCCCTGACTTGGCCGTGTGTAAAGTTCGCGCGGGCTTTTCTTTGCATTCAGCAAAAGCGCGGCGTTCATACATGTAAAGCGTAAAAGAGCTAGCAAGGGGCGGCCAAGCGAATTGATCGTTCGCCGTTGGTTGAATCGCAATGCGGTCAGGCAAAGTACTTCGTGCTGAGCCGCTTCGGCGGCCGTGCAGCCTGCTCCTCCGCGTTTGGGCGCGCAGCCAGCTTCCCCGCTGGCGCCAAAGCACTCGAAGTGGCCACACTCGAATTGTAGATCTTCCGGCCCGACAAAAATATGAAACGTGGCGAAGTCGTCAGCGTTCGGTATGCGTCGGGGAATTCCTCTCGTGCCCTCTCCAGCGGCATAGGTTGTCGATACGCTCGATTGAAAAGCGCGCCCAGTTCAGGGCTTCCATCCGCCGACATGACGCTGGGGCTGGAAATGCGCCCTGCGATCGCATCTGAGGCGTGCCGCGGTAGAAATACCTAGCCATGTCCCCCTCCTATGCCGTTTCGCCGATTGAGATGGGTTTGACCGCGCGATTGTATTTGGCGACACCCAAAACAGTCGGGCTCGTAGAAACAGGGTTACGCTTGGCCCTGCATAGTAACGAGATATCGATATCGATTAATGCAATGCGTCCGGCGTCGGCGAATAAATTCTGCGCTTCCGCGCTTTTCTCGACCGATTTCACCACACCGAATTGCCCACTTTTGCTCGCAGCAACCCAGCCCCCCCGGTTTTCGATTGCAGTGACGCCAAGGTGATCCGGAAGTTCGCCGAGTGCCCGAACGATCTAAGCGCGCTGTGGGTTCGCGCGGACAGCATTGTCCGCATTCTTAATCTGCGCTAGGGGAATCGAACCAAAGGATGAACTGCTGACATATGATGCCTCAGAATATGCCCAGTCTAGCAAGAGCGGTCGACAGTGGCTCTGCTGAGAGTCAGGAGGTGGTCCGGCGATTCATGTGGGAAATAAGATCGATCAATTTATGTCTGGAGGAACTTCGCCAATTCCGGGCCGATGTACTTGGCATTACTGGGCCACAGTGGATGATCTTGATGGCCTTGGCGGAGTTGGACAGAGAAAACGGTGTTCCGGTCAACGTGGTATCGAAATTTATGCATGTCGACCCTTCATTCGTCACGACCCAATCAAAGCTGCTGGAGAAGAAGGGCTTCCTGCGGCGTAGGACCTCCACTAGCGATGCCCGGGTCGTCCAGATGTCACTGACGGACAAGACTTACAAGCATCTCGCTAGCGTCGCTGCACAACAGGAAGTCCTCGATGAGTTTGTTTTTGGTGATTTCGGTCTTCACGAACTGAGTGAGTTCGCTAACAGGCTCACTGCACTCAGGCATCGTCTAGAGAAAGCTCGCTTGAAAGTCGCTCTGGAGTCCTAAGGACCAAAACGCATAATCCTTATGGCGTATCTGAAAAAATTCCGACCTCGGCCTGCCGGATAGCTCGCGTCGCCTCGACATCGACCATGAGCGCGGAATCTCGGCATTCGAGCATCGCGAGCGCGAGTTTCTCAAACGGGATCGCGACAAGCGGATAAGACAGCTACTGCGCAGCATGCAAAAGAGCGAGAAGCGTCAATAGCACGGCCGTAATCAATAGTCCGAGACAAGCGCTAAAGTCTACCAACCATCCCGTGATGGGACATCAAAAGGTAACTTTAGGCCGTCCTACAGCGCCCTTTTTATTGGACCTCGACTAATGACCTTCCTAAGCAGATCGACTCCTAGGTAAGCTTGACCTGGAGGCCCACGGCACGTCCTGATCGCGGACCTCAATTGTCATCCGAGCCCTTTGGGGCTGTCGCTCGGGCTGGCTCGGCTTCCTGTATCTGCACATCGAACCAGCCAAGGTCCCTTAGCTCGCGCGCTTTCTTTTCGGCTCCGTCCCGACTATCTCGCTTCAATACAATGCGGCTTGCACCATCGCGGGCAAAGATCAAATAGGCCATTCTTCAGTTCATATTTGGTCTGAGTCCGAGCGAAAAGAGGTCGCAGGCATTTTCGCGCTGCGACCTTCGGGCTTAAACAATCAATTATAAAAAGGCTCGATCCGCCTGCCCGATATTTCGGATACTGATCTCCGCAATAAGGACTGTGGAGTCATATTTTGCTGTTCCTAATGAGGAACAGAACGGTTGTTGCAGCACCGAAACATGTTAATGCAGAGCCCGTTACCGTTGGGGTTATTTAAGTGGCGTTCGGGAATGTCATCGATCAGATGACATTTAACAAGATCATTCCGGCAACTGTACCGATGCGTGCGAGGTCGGCCCAATGGCGACGCCCTTGTAATGTGCGGCCGATCGCCAGATGCCGACCGTTGCGACGATACTGTAAGTACTGCAAGTGCGTAGCCGACACAAAGGCAGCTACACTTCGATCGCCCATGATCAATGCCAGGAAGAAAATTGACGTGAGCACGTTGACCGCAATTCCGCCGGCCACCGCTCAATTCCAGAACGCCTGCCGCAGCGGCAAGTCCCCTTTCCAAAAGCGACGCAGGACGTTCATGTGGACCAATCCAGTATGGGACGATAATGCCTCGAAGCCGAAAACGGCATGACGGTGTATCTGCGCATGTTAATGCGACCGGGCAGTCAACACTGCCGCCGGCAACGCGTCTGCAAGATGCAACTGAACGCCTGGGCGATCTTGCTAACCGCCTGCTCTTTTGCTGAGGGACTCAGAAAGGGCATAAGCGCCTGAAAGAAGCTTGTAACAGCCACATGCCTTTTGCTCGAGACCCTTGCGTTCATGGATCTGCAAGACACCACGCATCTTGCGAATTAACCTTTGTTCTTCGAATCGGATTAGCGTCTCGGTTACACCAGCGCGGCGCAACCCCAACGCGAACGAAAGGTAGTCATGGGTAATTGGAAGCACATGAGTGCCCAGAGCATCACTCGCCAAACAGAGCCAGCTCGCGAGCCGCTGTTCGCGATCGTGCCGAACCCCGCACAATCCCGTCTGAGCGCAATGCAAGGTCAACGCTTGAACGTACCGAAAAAGATGTTCTCGGATTTCAGGACGCTCCTTCGTCACCCGACGCAAATCCTCGACACGGATCCTGTGCGCACTTCCGGGAAAGAGCACAACAGATTGGTGCGTCGAAATATGCCCTACCACTAAGAGCGAAGCGCCGACGGCCCCCCAATGTCCTATCACCGCCGATTCAAGGATGCTTTCCGCCGCGACAATTCTCAGCGAGACGAGGCCCGACTCGATAAAATAGACGTAATCAAGATGCTTTTTCGGCTCCTGCAGGATCATGCGTTCTTTCAGCACGATCGGCTCAAGGAACTCGCCTATTGCCGCGAGGTCTTGCAGAGAAGGACTGGCGAGGATCGCATTTTTCACAAAGGAGCGCGTACGAGGACGCATCTTAACAGGCCGGTCGAGCATCGGCTGTTTGCCGGAGGCCTTCGTGAGCGCTGCATCTCTTGAGCCGTCAAGCGCTTCGCGGACGGTGGACACATGGTCGGTCATAATGCGGCCCCCCTCTCCCGACATGCGGCGGTCACCTCGCTGACACGTAACGAAAATTTGATTGGGACTGTAAGGACACTTTCATCCTGATTAATGCAATGAGCCTGGCGTTGAAGCTCAAATCCCGCGTTCGAGCGCCCTTCCTCGACGGATTCAATACCTTCCCTGTCGAACTGCTTCTCAAGTGCGGTGTCAGCCAGGGCGCCTCAGCCCGCCAACGCGAGCGTTGCGCGAGCCACCGCTCGATAGATTCCACGAGCGGTTGGCTGTTGCCGAACGAGACGGCGCCTCGGGGCTACCGCAACGGGTGTCCTTCTCGATGGCATAGAACTCGGCGATGTGCTTGAGCGTCTCGCCCACAATGGGCGAAGGACCAGGAGTAGTAAGTTCGCAGAAGTTACGCCGCGCGCCGATCGGCAGAATTGAGAGCAAAGGCTGAGTGTCGATGAAACAGCGTCGGCCAGCATGATCAAATTGAATCGAAGATTGAGTCCGACCATCGTTGGTGAAGCGCACGCCACCATCAACTCGTCGTTGGGCCGATGCCCTTCGTCCTCTAAGCTGGGTGACACCTTCCCGTCAGCTCGTCGTCAGCTTGCCTGAGTATCATTTGCAGCAGGGCGTAAGCAGCCCGAACTCACTGCGACGAAACGTACGCCGAAGCGACCCGCGAATCGCCATGTATAATCGAATCAGTGGCTTATCCACACACGCTGCCTGAGGTGACGAGCTGAGTCAGTCGGTGGACAGCGACAGCTTTACCCGCCGTTATCAACCGTATTCTATGGCGGTAGCTCCAGACCGATCGCGTAAAAAGCGAATAACTAGCGATTTCATAGCGCACTCCTTCCATCCAGACGACGATGATCGGAACAAATGTGGAGAGTGAGCTTCTCTATGGCTCCGTAATGAGACAGGACGGCCGAGATCGACATCTCGCAAACTCCGCCGGTAACAAAGGGCTCGTCCGTTGAAGCTTGTTGGCCTGGCTGTATTGGCAGTGGCGACTTCACGTGTGCTGCTACACGCAACCCAACGTGTCCCAGCCGCTTGAATTCACCAAAAAAAGGCCCCAAAACGCAGAAATTAACCGTAGATGCGCAGCTCATTGCATTAATCGAGATCTAGATATTCGTTAAAATTCAGCAATCCTCGCGAAGCGCTTAGCGAGCTGCTTCGCCAAGAACGTGCACATCAGACTTGGCCTCGCTGCACCTCACCTGCGGGCATGGTGGAAGCGGCGAAGACGTATGGTGAAACGGTGAAGACAATGTAGGGAGGCTATCTACGGAATGCCCGGCTAGAGGCAAACATCGCAAAGCTTCCATTTTGGCTCGATTGAGAGCCTATGATCTGTGGTGGCCCCGAGATAGCGCGCGAGGCTTGCATCTATCGACGCTACCTCGGTGACATGGATGTCACTGTCGGCCTGATCTTCCGGTCCCCCCAAACACACCTGAAATTCGTGATGAAGCCACGGTGCGGGGCTTCGAAGGATGACGCGGTTGACAAGTTTTCAAGGGTTAGTTGTTCCACACTGTGCCACATCTATGAGCAGTTCGATTGACGATAGCTTAAGTGAGATGAAATCAGTGCGGAACGACATTTGGCGTTGTCGTAAGTTGCTTCAAAACGAGTTGCCTGATGAGCAGCGAAAAATCATCGCGCAACGCTTGGTTGAACAGTGTTCTGCTTTCGATCGGCTCGTAGCGACCACATTTCCTTTCACGTTGAGGCTCAGGTCAACTTCAGTGCCTGTACCGCTCAACACCTAACCAAACTTAACCAGCATGAGCTCCTATCCTCTCTATCCTTCGGCTCCCCTGCGATCCAGCCCACTGAGTTGATCAATGGAAGTGAAATGGTGGCAAATGCGATGCATGATACCAGGCAGGATGTTGATTCCTATCATTGCATCGAGGTGATGGCCCCGGGGCGCCGGCGGCGACGATGGATAGGCGACGAGAATGCCCGCATCGTGGAGCAACGTTTTCAGAAGGGTGTGAACATTGTACGCGGTCTTTGGCGCAATTGCGTTGCCCGCGGAAGGCCGCCATCGGCCGCCAGCTTGAGCAAATCCGTCAGCAAGTCAGAGCGGAGAGGCCGCAATCTCCGGAAGCAAAAGAAAAAGCAGAGCCAGCTTGAAATTTCAGCATAGGCGCTTCTTTAAAGCGAACGATCTTTGCCGAAGGTGGGAGCAGCAGGTGATCGCACTAACGTCTCATACCACTCACGCCTCGACGTTAAGGTTCAATGGTCGATCTTACTCCGGCATGATGATCGGCTCCTGGCAGAGCAGAGTCATCACCCAGCGGCCAGGACGGTGCGATCGCCCACGCGGTCATTTGTTGAAATCATCGCATGCATTTGGGATATTTTGGACGATTTTCGGGATGAAATTCACCTCAAGGCCGGGGAGCCGACTATGCGATACGATCGGATAGACGCCCGCATCCTCGAGATCGTGCAAAAGAATAACCGCCTAACTTCCGAGGTGATCGGCGCATTGGCAGGGCTTTCTGCTACCGCGTGTCAACGCCGACTGAAGAGGCTCCGTTCGGAAGGCATTATCGAGGCCGATGTTTCAATCGTTTCGCCGAAAGCGGTGGGCAGACCCATTCAAATGCTGGTGCTGGTGACCCTGGAGCGAGAGCGTTCAGATATAATCGATAGATTCAAGAAGGCCATCAGATCGTCAGTTGAGGTCGTCAACGGCTTCTACGTCACCGGCGACGCGGACTTTGTCCTGTACGTTACCGCGCCCACCATGGAAGATTATGAGGAGTTCACTCGGCGATTCTTTTATGTGAACCCGGACATCAAGAGCTTCAAAACAATGGTCGTATTGGATCGCGTAAAAGCGGGCTTCGCTGTTCCAGTTGAGACACCATCCGAGAATTGACTACACGCTGATGCAGGCGTTTCACCCTGCGGATCGACGCATTTCGCGCTTTTCGTCACTTAATGGACATAGAACCGACGATGGATTGGCTCGGCCTGTCGATATTGATGAAGAAGGCTTTGAAAAGCTTCCGTTCTCCCTTTCGGTACGACAGCAAGCGATAGGTGTGCCGTACCTGCTACCTGAGCGGACGAGCTCCATTTGATCAGAGGCCTTGGATGAGTTGAGCCTCGCCCGTCGTTTGCTCAACCTCACGCAAAAGCGTCGAAAGGTCAGTACCTAATCTCGCGCCGATACGTTCAAGCAGCACAATGCTGACGGCCGATTGCCCGCTTCGAGCCCGCGTCGCTCCCACGAGATCGATGTTGCGCATCCCGCAGTTACATAGGGGTTCGATGTTGGCCCCAATGGCCATCGCTATTGCGACCGTGGGCATCATCGCGCGAAACCCGGATAACGGCAGCTAGTTGTGACCTGCCAGGCGATACTTGGTTTCCTGATTGAGAACCCACATGAGTGACCGGCATCTCAGGTCGCATTCGACCAGAAAGGGCTCGTTGGAGGACCTTGTCTAGTCGGATCAGGGGAACCGGGCGCTACGGACTCACACATATCAAGCTTCTTATCGGAATCAACGCCCGGCCTCACTTGCTTCCTAGAACAGAAGACCATTCTTCAATTGCACGGCACACTCGATGAGGTCCCCTGTGGCCTTCCCGCATTTAGGAGACGAGATGCATCACGCGCCTCGAAATCGCACGGCTAGTGCTAGAATTCCTCCGACAAATGGGCGATAGATTCCTTTTATGGTTCGACTGCCAAAACTAGTAGGCTTTTCTGGGTTGACAATCTCGGCCTCGAAGACCCCGCACTGGTCATTCGTTCTGACACTGACATCTTGAAAATCCAAGAATTCACCAGTTGCCGGCGCATATGATTTGTATACGGCTTCCTTTATTGCGAACAACAATTTCGGGCCGAAGCGACTGCTGGACCACTCCTTGCGCTCGATTTCCTCGTAGGTGCATACGAACGGCAAAAGGTCCGGTTCGAGCGGTTCTTGATCTTCAATGTCCAATCCCAGAGCGAGCACATTCTTGGAAATTCCGGCAACAGCTCCGCAATCAGATGAAGAGTGTGAAATGCTCCCGACGACTCCCGAAGGCCAAAGCGGAGCCCGATCTACTCTCGACAAAATCGGAACAGGAGCGAAACCCAATTTACGCAGTGCCTCATGAGCGTGATGCCGTCCCCAGGCGAACTCACGCCGACGACGAAGCGAGACGTTCCCCAACATGTCGTCTTCAGCCGGAAATGGGAGGGGAAACGGGTCATATATTGATCCGCCAGAAAAGCTGATGTCGTGTGCCAAAGCTGCGCCGATAGCAGCCCCTAACGTCGTGAGCGTTTTCATAGATTGGGCGAACCTTTGTTCTGGAAAAGTGTGAAGCTGCAAATCTGCACTTGCTTTACGATAGCTAACCTGAGACCGCAGACCACTCAAGGCTCGCAGCGTCCGAGACGAGGTCATGCTCTGCGACGCTCGATATTTCGACGGCAGGATCGGACCGATCGAGCGTGCATCGGACGAGCTCTGCGCTGACGCGACCCGCTTTCGAGATCGACAGCCGGCGCGCCACACCTGGCTGGCCGAATTGCATCACCATTGTCGGGGCTGTCGCAGAGTGCTCCGAGTGGACGGGTACGGCTTGGTGAGGCAGAGATCGGGGGCGCGTTGGTACTCTGCTTGTGGACCTCGAGCAGAATTATGTAGTCTCCATTATGATGTCGAACCCACGAGGGCGACTTTGTGCTGCGCGCACGTGCAACGAGCTCCATTCCGTTCGCTCACTGCATTTGATCCGTGCCGCGACCGATGAACTCGAGCACCGACTGCGCCTTGTGGATCTCACGTGCGAGGCAATTGAAGATCCGGGTCGCAGATTCAAGTGTGACGACAAGTCCAACCCTCTCGCATGATAGCTCAAAATGGTGCGCAACCTGTTCGTTGGTGGGTGCAATGCCACTTTGCAGCGAGCTCATCGCTAATGATGCGAGCATGTGCTCGACCACGTCTTTTTCGGCCTGAGTCAAGAAATGCTTCCTTCTGAATGTTGGCTCGCCTGTTATCGAGGTTGTGGTCGCCGTCGAAGGTCCGGCCAACGCCGCTCCGCTTCCACGCCTGTGTTGCCACGAGGGTCACATCATGCGGGCTCACGAAACTTGGCGCGAGACAGCTTCCGTCGACCTCCAGGATCTACTTCTGGGGCTGCGGTAAGCAGAGCAAGGCTCAAAGACGACCTTGCGCATACGATCTCGAAGGTTCGCGACATTTGCCAGATCCGCAGGCTCACCGATTGGGTGCTTCGCCGCGACACGAACTGGAAATCGGTGGCGTCGACTTCTACGCGCATGGCGGGGTCCGCAATTACACGAACATGTTGACCATGCGGCCGGCGCAACAGCCGGGGGCGCGGTGAGCAGTAGACTGAGGTTTCCCAACGTTCCCCACGAAAGGAGGAGATAGCGCAAGACATCACAGAGGACAGCTCCTTCGCAGTGGTACCGCGCTTCCTAAGAATTCGGCGCGCTCTCGCCACGTGCTACAAAGATCGTCTATGCATGCGCGCCTAAGAAAACCGTGCCACGCGCCTCAGCCAGTGCGGCGCACGCCTCACCCACATGGGGGACTCTGCCTTACGGGGAGGCCGGCCGCCCCAACCGCTTGCACGGACCTGATTTACCTTCCACGTCGCACTACTACGAGCCCTCTTACGAGCCCTCTTGGATTTGTAGATCTTCGATCCTTGACTCCGATCAGTTTCAACCTGCTATCACGCGAAGTGACTCAGCCTCTCAAAGCCCACACTGACTGAAAGCGTCACGAGGATGCTCGCGAACACACGAATCTCTCAATGCTAACGTTGCGTGGCACTCAAATTTGAGTTGCTAATGATGGGCTTTGGTCAACAAAAGCCTACAACCTGACGCAACGTGAGATTCAAGCTGTTTTTGTTGGGCTTGCGGTCTTCCGGGATTGGTACCCGATGTGCGGTCTCCATTCTTCCGCAAGCAGGCCCATCGTCAGTCACTTGCTGTTGCAGCCAGCAGCCAAGCCCGCAAGGAGCAGGCTTTCATCGACGACTGTCCGACCTGGACGGACGAGACGCGGCGAGATCTGGACCGTCGCTTGCGGCAAGAATTATGCAGGCAAGCCGCGCCCGCTCGTCATCGTGCAGGACAACAGTTTCAATGTGACCGGCTCAATCACCATTTGCGCCGTCGCCACCTATCCGACGGATGGCCGTTGTTCCGGCTCATCATCGAGCCGAATGGGTGCAACGGCTGCTCGCGACATCAGACTGATGGTAGACAAATCACAACCGTTCGCACCGTCAAGATCGGCAGGCGTGTTGGGTCGCGACGAGATATCGTACAGCTCAATCAGCGAAGATGGTGTTCCTCGGCATGGCCGTATCACCTAGGAACACGAAAATGAAGCCGTGGCGCACAACGATAGCCATTTTCCAGAGGGACGGAGACCTCAACACGAAATTCGGTTAGCCACTCTTACCTGGCATTGATGTTCATGCCTCGTGCCAGTCAACCTAGTTTGCGCTAGCGTTTCAAAGATGGTTTTAAGAAATCATCTCAGGAAAATAAGTGCGATGGAGGGATTCACTATCAGGTCTGTTCATCCTATTCGTCGTGACCCTGCTCGCCGACCGCACTGCAGGTAAGTACGGTCAGCGTCCGCCCATATTGGCCGAGGCCGACTATCTCTTCGGCGGCCTTGTACACGCACTCACAGCTCCTTCTACAGGCTCGTGTTCCTAAGCAAGACATCACCCTCGACTCCATGGGGATACTGCTTCACGACTTCGAACGATGGTAACAAGTCAAGAATGGCTTGCAGGGACTGCTGCCCTTCATAGAGCTCCTGGTCGCTGTATTCCGTATAGATAAAGCGCGTGTTGCTCAAGCTATGTCTGCCGCCAGCGATCACATCGGACTCGGCTCCCTGCACGTCCATCCAAATGAAATCGATGCGTTTTAAGTTCGCCTCATTGCACCAGTCGTCCAACCGTCGAGTTTCAACTGAGATGGGATGATCAAACCGAACCCAGTCATATTCCAGGAGGTGATTCTTGGGTCGGCGTATTGAGCCAGAGAGATCCCAGTCCTTGGCATCTCCATTTCCATTGCTTGGATGGAAATCGATCCTGCCATTTCGGTCACTGATCGCGATCTCAAATAGCTTCACCTTGTCGAGGTACCGATCCATGTTTTTCTTGAAGCGAGCAGCCGCGCGGGGATCTGGCTCAAAGCAGTAGAGCTGAGCCTGAGGGCAGAGCTCGACAAACTTTCGCGTATCGGTTCCGTCGTTGCAGCCGATATCCAAGATAACGGGATCCGGCTTTTGAAGAAGAGAAACAATCTGCTGATGTACTGTTAAGGAAGATGTGGGTTCCATGGAAATATGCAGTCTCTTAGAGAAGGCCTGCCGAAGCCTAGCAGCAGTCCTGTCGAGAACTTTTGGAGCGCTCGGCAGCTGGCCTACTTACAGGGCCTCGCGGAGGTCCGTTGAACTTTGTCTTTGAATTCTCGATTACACGCACGCCCCTCCTGCGCAATGTATATCAATGTATACATAGTGCACTTGCCGGCGTGACGATAATCGGATGGATTATGTGCGCCTCTCGATCAACTCGTGCCTTTTTAGAATGTGGTCGCCAGCGTATCGCGGGCTCTTCAACAGGCGCGCAGTACCATGTCATTGCTGCCGAAATCAAAGTAGCTCGTCACAATCGCACCACAGCACAAGGCAAAAGGCGGGCTCCAGCATTAATTGCCCGGTCGATGCTGATTCTGCGGCCTACCGCCCGATTTGAATCGACTTTCAGTTAGACTTCGCAAATGACGGCCCTCCCTTGCGCGTAACCGGAGAGAGAATGATGGCCCTGGACTCAAAGCGGCGCGTGGCGCTGATCACCGGCGTCACCGGCCAGGACGGCGCCTACCTTGCCGAATATCTGCTCGGGCTCGGCTATACCGTCCACGGCGTCAAGCGGCGGTCGTCCTCGTTCAACACCGCGCGGATCGACCACCTCTACCAGGACCCGCATTCCAACAACGTGCCGTTCCTGCTGCACTACGGCGACATGACCGACTCGACCAACCTGATCCGGCTGATGCAGCAGATCAGGCCGACCGAGATTTATAACCTCGCCGCCCAGAGCCATGTCGGCGTCAGCTTCGAAAGCCCGGAATATACCGCCAACGCCGACGCGATCGGCGTGCTTCGGCTGCTCGAAGCGATTC
The DNA here is from genome assembly GCF_020329435.1 of Bradyrhizobium hereditatis. Lineage (GTDB taxonomy): Bacteria > Pseudomonadota > Alphaproteobacteria > Rhizobiales > Xanthobacteraceae > Bradyrhizobium > Bradyrhizobium hereditatis. The sequence continues at coordinate 202,363 of NZ_JAGKJK010000003.1, forward strand.
GGATCCTCGGCATGGAGAAGGAGACGCGGTTCTATCAGGCCTCGACCTCGGAACTCTATGGTCTGGTGCAGGAAGTGCCGCAGAAGGAGACCACGCCGTTCTATCCGCGCTCGCCGTACGGCGTCGCGAAGCTTTACGGCTATTGGATCACGGTCAATTACCGCGAGGCCTACGGCATGTTTGCCTCGAACGGCATCCTGTTCAACCATGAGAGCCCGATCCGCGGCGAGACGTTCGTCACCCGCAAAATCACCCGCGGCGTCGCCCGCATCGAGGTCGGCCTCGACGAGGCGATCTATCTCGGCAATCTCGAGGCCAAGCGCGACTGGGGCCATGCGCGGGATTATGTCGAGGGCATGCACATGATCCTGCAGGCCGACAAGCCCGACGATTTCGTGCTCGCCACCGGCGAGACGCGCTCCGTGCGCGAGCTGATCGAAGTCGCCTTTGCCGAAGTCGGCCGCAGCATCGAATGGCGCGGCAAGGGCGTCGACGAGACCGGCGTCGACAAGAAGTCCGGCAAGACCGTGATCAGGATCGATCCGGAGTATTTCCGGCCCACGGAGGTCGACCTTCTGATCGGCGACGCCAGCAAGGCGCGGGAGAAGTTGGGCTGGAAGCCCAAGACCTCCTTTGCCCAGATGGTCAAGGAGATGGTCGCGAGCGACCTCGCAGACGCGCGGCGGGAGGCGGCGGGTGGCAAGCATACCGTTTGAGCTGAAAGGCAAGACGGTCTACGTCGCCGGCCATCGCGGCATGGTCGGTTCCGCGCTGGTGCGCCGGCTAGCGCGGGAAGACGTCGAACTGCTGACAACGACCCGCAACGAGGTCGATCTGCGCGATCAGGCCGCCGTCGACCACTGGTTCGCCGCCACGCGTCCGCAGGTGGTATTTCTGGCCGCCGCCAAGGTCGGCGGCATCGCCGCCAACAACATGCTGCGCGCCGAATTCCTGTACGACAATCTGGCGATCGCGACGAACGTGATCCACGCGGCGTATGTCCATGGCGCCGAGAAGCTGATGTTCCTCGGTTCGTCCTGCATCTATCCCAAGCTAGCGCCGCAGCCGCTGCGCGAGGAGTCGATGCTGACGGGGCCGCTGGAGCCGACCAACGAGCCTTATGCGATTGCGAAGATCGCCGGGATCAAGATGGTGGAGGCCTATCGCAGCCAGTATGGCGCCGACTTCATCAATGTGATGCCGACCAATCTCTACGGCCGCGGCGACAATTATCATCCCGAATACAGCCACGTCGTCGCCGCGCTGATCCGCCGCTTCCATGAGGCGAAGCAATCCGGCGCCAGCGAGGTCGTGGTGTGGGGCACCGGCACGCCGCGGCGCGAATTCCTCTATGTCGACGATCTCGCGGATGCCTGCATCCATTTGATGAAGACCTATTCGGATGGCGAACTGGTCAATATCGGCACCGGCGAGGACATCACGATCGCCGAATTCGCCCGTGTCGTGGCGGCAACCGTCGGCTACACCGGCGAGATCAGTTTTGACACCTCGCGCCCGGATGGCACGCCGCGCAAGCTGCTCGACGTCAGCCGGCTGGCCAAGCTCGGCTGGCGGGCCAGCACCAAGCTCGAAGATGGCATCAGGCTCGCATATCAGGCTTTCCTCAGTGAGCACGCGGTGAACGCCTAGCGTCCCGGGTCAGAGGCCTGTTAGGCCACGTCACCGCGGCAACGTTTCGCGCTTCTCCCGGCGAAAACCGGTATCCGTTTTTCTCGATCATGCTCTAGGATACTAACGCCGAGCGGCCGCAGGAGCCGCCGGCGCAGTGGAGGAAGCATGATGCAATATCGCCGTCGCCAATTCCTACAGCTCATGGCCGCTGCGTCTGCACTTCCGGCCGCATCAAGCATCGCCAGCGCGCAGGCCTATCCCTCGCGCCCCGTTCGCCTCGTGATCGGCTACACGCCCGCGGGTCGGCTGATCTCACGTCGCGCCTGATGAGGCAGTGGTTGTCGGAAAGGCTCGGACAATCCTTCGTCATTGAAAACCGTCCGGGCGGCGGCACCAACATCGCGACCGGGCAGGTGCTGCGCGCCATGCCTGATGGCTATACGCTGCTGCTGGTCGCGCCGGCGAACGTCATCAATGCCACGCTCTATGACAAGCTGCCCTTCGATTTCCTGCGCGAGATGGAGCCGACCGCGGGCATCATCCGCTTTCCCAATGTCGTGGTGGTGCATCCGTCGTTGCCGATCAAGTCGATCCCCGAACTAATCGCCTATGCCAAGGCCAATCCGGGCAAGCTCAACATGGCCTCATCAGGCAACGGCTCGACCATCCACATGTCGGGCGAACTGTTCAAGATGCTGACCGGCACCAACATGCAGCATGTGCCATACCGCGGCGGTGCGCCGGCGCTGACCGATATGCTGTCCGGCCAGATGCATGTGATGTTCGACAACCTGCCGACCTGCGCCGAGCGTGTCAAATCCGGCAAGCTGCGCGGGCTCGCGGTCACCAGCACGACGCGTTCGGACGTGTTGCCCGATCTGCCGCTGGTCGCCGACTACTTGCCGGGCTACGAGGCCAGCGCCTGGTATGGCCTCGCCGCACCAAAGGGCACCCCGGCGGAAATCGTCAACACGCTGAACAAGGCGGTGAACGAAATCCTCGCCGCCCCCAAGGCAAAGGTGCGATTTGCCGAGATCGGTGCGATCCTGCTGCCGGGCTCGCCCAGCGATTTCGGCAAGCTGGTGGCAGACGAAACCGAGAAATGGGACAAGGTTGTAAAATTCGCCGGCGCCAAGGTGGACTAGTGGCGGTGAAACTGCCCGGCGGGCAGCTCGCCCTCCATAGGCTCTCCGGAGCGACGACGTGCCCTCGATTCGGCAGCGCCAGGCGGATCGTCGACGCGCACCGCCCCTCGTAGGGCCAAAAGATCGAATTTTAGGCGCGTTCCTAGGCCCTCGGTTACGTCGCGGCGCGCGCTTCGTTCGGCGAGCCTGCCGTTGCGGCGACAACGGGGTCACCGGCCGTGCTCGAAGTGGCTTCGACCAGCTCGGGTTCCTCCGGCTCTTCCGCTTGCGGATGTTCTAGCGCCTCCAGAATCGTTCGACCGTCGTCCATGATGGCTACTCTTCAGCTTGGCGGACATCCAAACGCTGACTGAAGGTGTCGAGATCTGGCGCGAGAGCAGTCAGACGCTTAATGCGTGCGACCCAATCCGATCCGCTCGTGTGGAAGATCTCGAGATATTGCTTTACGACCAGGATCGTGGCGTGCCCCTCGTGCTGCCGGCTAATATCTTCAGATGAATAATTGAAAACTCAGGCGCCGCTCAGCATGAGATGAGCGTGCACATTAGCCCTTCCTGACCTGCGGCGCGCGACCTATGTGCAATCAACGTCGAAGAGTAAGCTTAACCTCACCCCCGCGACGCATTTCTGCAAAAATGTTCAAGAGAATCCTGGGGGACGCGTGGTGGCCTCGGGATCAGGGTCCTTTTCGGGCTCGTCCTCGACATCGCTTTTCAGATTCCGCAGCATGTCGCGGCAATAGCCGGCGACGTAGTCCGAGATTTGCTGGTAGACCGGAGACTTCTTCAGCGCGTTCAACTCTTCGACGACAGACGGCAGTGCATCGAGGACAGCCTGAGACAATTCGCCGACGCGGCGCCTCACCTGCGCGCCGGAAAGCTGGTTTTCCTCCGCCATCCGATCCCAATGTCGGGCGTAGATGTAGTGACCGCGGTTCTTGCCGGCGATCTTCATCGCCAGGTTTCGCGTGACGTCCGGATAGATGTCGCCGTTCATGACGTCGTAGAGCGGCGCCATGGAGACGCCGCCGCTCGGCTGCAGCAGCAGCGAATAGTTCTTCGAATGCGCATCGACGTTTCCGCAGAGAACGTTGAAGACAAAGAAATCGACGAAACGGGCGGCGTTGAAGGCGCCTGCCTGCGTGTTCCGCAGAACGTCAAAGCAGTCTTTCAGGGTTGGTCCACGCAGCTTGGTCGCCGGATTGGATTCGTATTTGGTCGACGGGATGTGCCCCGTGGCCTGGCAGAAATCCTCCTGATGGATTCTGCGGAGGCTTCGCCCGTGAGGCTCGCGGTCGTAGCGCTTCACCAGCAGGTAGTCGAGATCCTCCGCCTTTCCGATCGTACATTCGGCGACGGGCAGCTTGACCTTGGCCGCCAAGCGAAGACAGAAGGCCTCGTTCTCGACGGCGTTGCTGAAGTGCTTGTTGGCCGGCTTGAGGATATGCGTCGTCGGCGCGCCATCGAGCGCGAGGCCGACGCCGCCGTCCGGATACTGGACTACAGGAAGCTTGTCCTGCGCGCCGGCCAAAGACATGTGGATGCCCTCCTCGCCGACGAGAAGCGGCTTCTCCGGAAGGCGCCGAATGGCGGCGGCGAGTTCCGCTTCGGTGAGCCGCTTATAACGCGGCGTCCGCTTCGGTCGCTGGTCGGCGGGCCGGTAGACTTCGAGTGCGCCCGGAAGATCCTCTCCCAACTCCTCAAGGAGCGCGAACACGTTCGCCTCCGGAATCTTGAGGATGGTGCCCACCGTCCTCAGCGTCCGGCCTTCTGGCAGTAGGTTCAAAAACCATCGGTACACGACGTCCGGCTCGTGAACGCGCTGAGCGAGCGGCATGCGGATCGAGACGGCGAACGCCTGAGGATCCTTCACCCACGCTTCATCGTAGACGAACTCGATGTCCTGAATTTGCTCCGAGCGCCGGCGCAGCAGCCCGACGAGCTTGTCGCCGCACCGGACTTCCAGGGTCTCGCCGGCGCCGCCCGCTTTCGGCTTGCTCGTCATGACGGCGTGAAGTTATCAGGGTCGAAGGTTTCGGATTCCTCGCTGGCCGACCGAGCCGCCGGCACAGGGCTCATTTCCGCCGCCAACCGGATGCCGAGCGCGTGCAGCAGGCGGAGGACCAGACCGACCTGGCTTGTCTCCTTGCCATTCTCGATGTCGACGATAAACCGGACGCCGACGTTCGCTGCCAAGGCGAGGTCCTGCTGCCGAAGACCTAAGGAGGTCCGCCGGTTCCGGATCGTCTCGCCGAGTTCTGAGGTGGTCGTGATGGTCATGTCATTTTCCCGAGCGGGAATATTAGCCCCGAAAGGGCATTCCAGCAAGCCTGAATTTACCGATCGGGAAAACTAACGCTTAAATGGGGTTCCACACAGCGAAATTTTCCCGAGCGGGAAAATATCTGCTCAGAACCGCCTGCGACACGATCCAATTTACCGATCGGGAAATCTGATCCAAGTCTATCGGCGGCTAAACGTGAGAACCGCCACGATCATGGGGTGATCGCGCTTCGCGCGTGCTGATCTTGATCGCAGTTCCGCGGCAATCATGCCTCACCAAAACGGCGTGGTGCGGGCCAGCACACAGGCTTCTTCGGACTGTGAGCGAGGCGTGGCCGATTTCCTCAGTGGCTGCCGGCCACTAACCCACCCGCGCATTCGGGCAGATCCCATCGTGGTGCTATCAGTCGACATTGGTCGACTTAGCGAAGGACTCGCGTGAGGCCATCGGAATGGCGCCTCCGCGGGTCGGGTCCGCGAACGTGCCACCCGCCGCGGCGTAGTCCTTACCTGTACAACGCTCGAGCACGATGCCTATCGCCTCGACATTCGGGATGTCCGACTCGCTCAGCTCGGGCATCGATGGCTTGCGGGCAAGTGCCGCCTCTACGTAGGGAGCCAGCTCCTCTTCTTTACGTCGGACGCGCTCGTCTTCCCGTTCTTTCAGAGCAGGCATGACCTCTTTGGCGAACAGCTCGAGTGCCTCACAAATATGCTCGTGCTTATTCGTGCCGCACTGCTGGATAAAGATCATCTGGTCGATACCGACATCAGCATACCCCATGAGATGCTCGCGAACGCTCCTGGGCTGTCCGATGCTGCCTGAGCCTGGCGTCTCCTTCATCTCGTCCTTGATCGATTGGAAGCGCCGCCACAAATTCGTGCGCCCAGGACGGTGTTCGCCATATACCGCATAATGCGCGATCGAATAGCCGAAGAACTTGAAACCATCGAGTCCTCGGCGCATAGCTTCTTCGGCGTTCTCATGAACCATCATACCGTTGAGAGCGGCGATGTTGGCGTTTACCGAATGCCCAATGGGCACGCACTCATCGGACTTGATTATTTGATAATATTCGTCACGCCAAACTTTCGCTTGCGACGCCTCCACAAATCCAAAAACCAGCGCCCCTACCCCGTGACGCGCGGCACGCAAAATACTTTCGCGCCGGGAACACGCCATCCAGATCGGTGGGTGCGGCTTCTGGACCGGCTTTGGCACGATGTTACGGGTCGGCATTGTGAAGAATTGCCCATCGTACCCGGGATATGGCCGCATCGTCATCATATTGGCGGTCTGCTCGCCCCCTTCCCGCCACATGGCATTTTTCTGCTCGGGCTCTATCCCAAAGCCATGCATCTCGATCAGCGATGCGGATTCTCCGGTCCCCCACTCAGCGCGCCCCCCAGAGATCAGATCGAGCGTCGCCAGGCGCTCCGCCACCCGCGCCGGATGGTTGTATTCGGGGAGGAGAGGCAAATGCCGTGACCAATGCGAATAGTCTTTGTACGCTGGGAGACGGCCCCCAGAAATACTTCCGGTGCGGATGAGTGGGAGTATTCCTCGAGGAAATGATGCTCAACCTCCCACATGTAATCGAATCCGAGCCGATCGGCCAGTTCGATCTGCTCCAGCGCATCACTGAACAATTTTCGCTCGCTGCCGTCCTCCCAAGGCTGCGGCAACTGGTGTTCATAAAACAGTCCAAACTTCATCCGCTTTCTCCCGGTGCACGACGGTCATAAACCCGCTTCAAATTTTCTGGCCACGGCGCAGCATCACGCTGTGACAGTTGGCTGGGCACCATGTACTCCGTTCTCTTCGTTGAAAAATCTTGCGCGCCGATCGGAGCTCTCCGTCTCACTCGACCCGCCCGATCTGCTGGAACGGCTTGCCGCGCCCTGCGAAGGTAGCGCGCAGCGCCTCATACGCGACTATTCCGGACAAGGCCGACTGAAAGGCAGGCTCGCCAGCGCGCCGCGAAACCGAAGCCCCACCTGGATGTGCCTCTCTGCCGACGATCAGACACGATTGAGGGACAATGCCGCTGCTGGCCGAATGACAGCGGCACCACGAAGGACGTTGGTTCAATTGTCGTGACCGCACTCAAAAATGCAGCATTTATGGCATTGATTTGGATCAACTGAGCAAGTCTCATCTAAACTCCCGGGCCGGTGCTACGATATCGCCATTGTCGTAGCGGATTCTTTACCGGCGCGGAGCAATCGGCGTGCCACAAGACCTTCGGTGCGAGCCGCTCGAATAGGAAAACGATGTGCTTTGCCGACGGACTACTACCTGCTCAGTGTCGGGCTCTGGAAAATTGACGTCTTCAACCGGACACGGCCGAACACGACAACACGTGCGTCAAACGAAGACCGTTGGTCCTGTGACGAGCTCGAATGCCTGCTCGAGGATCATGTTCCTTATAGCGACTTCACGACCGGGGCGCTTGTCATCTCAGCATGCAGTAGGCGACGTGGTGGTCTCGGGCATTCTGAGCTCGGCAGCTCGCAGCCGGCAGGGTGTGCTTGCGCTACGTGCAATACCCTTTCGGCTCCCCAGTGGCGGATGTCCTTGGCGGTGTGCAACCTCTTGCTGATCTTTCGCAGGCGCTGCTCGAACTCCTCGGCGTTCGCTTGATCCAGCGTATCTCTGCTCACTTGCTGCGACTCTTTGTGGGAATCGTGATTGGAAATCTGGCCTTGTAGCTCTCTGGCGATATCCGCCATCGCACGGTGGCACACCACCTCTTCCGGCCATGTAATGAAACCGTTCACCAGGTTCGCCAGTCCCTGCTGGGTAAACTCAGAGAGCCGGGCGGCGCGAAGGACCTCACCCGCGATTGCGACTGTGGCTTGGCGACAGACAGCCGCTTCTCGCCACTTGCCGAAACCGTTCACCAGCTTCGCCAAGTCCTGCTGATTGATATGAGACAGCTGGTCGTCGCCGCGGCGAAGGACCTCACCCGCAATCGCGAATATGGCTTTGCGAGAGACAGCTTCTTTTGGCCACTTGCTGAAACCGTTCACCAGGTTCGCCAGTCCCCGCGGGGTAAATCAGAGAGCCGGGCATGGCGGTCTGCACGGCGAAACACCTCACCCGCGAGTGCGATCGCGGCTTGGCGAGAGCCGTCTCTTCTGGCCACTTGCTGAAACCGTTCACCAGTAGTCCTAGACTTTGGCTGTTCAACTCCTGAAGCGCTCGGCTTTCATCGTGACAACATTCGGCGATTCTGATCGTTGCACTACGGCATTCCCCCACTCTTGAGTGTCGACCGAATGATGATGCGAACAACGAAAGGGCTCTGAGCCCGACTTCCTTAATCAGAGCCTTATCAAGCCGCGACACACATGCAGCTATGCACTCGCACGCTTGGATACCTGCCTGACCTCCGGCCTGCCGGCTCACCGCGTTGCATGTCGTAGCGTACCCCAACGATTTCCCGGCGCGGATGTCTTCTTCGAAGCCTGCCACAAATCGAAATTGGAAATCCGCGGCGGCCTTTTGCAGAAAGGTTGCGTGGTCCACCATCCGCAGCTGCTTGTCGTGCTTCAGCACTGCAGCCGAGAATTCACCGATCTCGCTTAGCGCTTCACTAAGTTTCATCAGAACGTACACAACGTCATTACGAGATCGCACCAGGGGTGCTCTGCGCGGCTACACCGTCGCAGCGCCGCTTTCTCCGGGCCGGAACCCCGGCCGGACAAAGATTGTCCTTTGCAGTGGAAGCGCGTCTGTTCGCGAGCTTCTGATAAGTTGATCGCGGCTGGCAGCATGCGACCTGCGCAATTGCAGCTTACATTACCAAGCATTCAGCATCGTAATCATCCGACACTCCCCAGGCCACATCGCGACTTTGCTCTCTTTCAGTGTCATTCCAACAACCGGCGAAAGCGCCTCCCATCCTGGCACAAGCTGCACCTGAATAATCGATCATCATCCGCAAGCGAGACGGTCGACTCCGCAAGCCATACCGCTCGAATTGATTTCTCAAATGAGCCATAGAGGCCTGCGTGGTTAGCCTTGGTCATCGTTCTTCCAAGCCTACAACCTGACGCTACGTGAGATTCAAGCCGTTTGATGCTCATCGATATAACGGCGATGTACTGCTGATGATGGTCGCGGTGATCATCGCCGCAGTCGACTTTTTCCGACGGAGTCGATCGCAGTTTACAAACCTGACGTGGAACACCGTTCACAGCAACTAGTCGTCTGTATTCCAACGTCACTGATGGCTCGCATTAAAAATTCCCCACCAATCACGTTGGTGACTCGTCAAAGATTCCACTATCCCTTGTTTCTGCCATGTTCGCATCCAAAGCAGAGATTTGCCGATTGCACACGTCGCGGTCGGCGGTAGCGAGTGCTTTAGGGGGATTCCATGACAAAGCCGGTTGTGATTGTGGTGGGTGCGGACAAGGGTGGGGTCGGCAAGACGACCGTATCCCGAACGCTTCTGGACTATTTCAATACCAATAACGTGCAGACACGCGCATTCGATACTGAGTCGCCGCGAGGAACGTTGAAGCGATTCCACCCCGAGATCACCGAGATCGTCGACATGACCACGACTGCGGATCAGATGAAGATCTTCGACACACTGAACTCAGGGCTATCCGTCACGGTGATCGACGCCCGCGCAGGCTTGCTGTCCCCGGCGCTGGCATCCTTGCGCGACATCGGTTTTCTGGATGCCGCGCGGTCCGGCCAGATCACCTTTGCCGTATTCCACATCTTGGGATCATCCATCGCTTCCCTGGACGAGATCGCCGAGACGTCCAGTTTCATGACTGGTGCAAAGTATTTTCTGGTCAAGAACTTCATCAACGACACTCAATTCTTCCAGTGGGACGAGTCGACCTACAACTCCTATTTCCACCGAATCAAGAACGCGACCGAGCTGACGATCCCCAAGCTCAACGAGATGGCCTATGAGCAGGTCGAAGTTGCTTCCGTCCCGTTCGTCAACTTTGTAGCCAATAAAGGTCGGAACGAGGATGCCGCGAACCACTCCTTCGTGCTGCGCGGCTACGTTCGGCACTGGCTCGCGAATGTCTGGCGCGAATATGATCGCATTAACTTGACCGACTTGGCCGGCGCCAAGTCAGTGACCCGTGGTGGTGAAAAATAGTCGATCGTTCGGCGATCGAACGGGCTGAGCCACGTATGAAGTTCGCTTAATATTACTGCCAATGTTAGCTACGCCCGTTTACATCATCTGCTCGCCTAGCCCGCAGGTCGGTAAGACCCTCGTCTCTCGCCTCATGAGCGAGTTCTTGCTGCTGAAGAATGGCACTGCGCTCTCCTTCGACATCAACCTGAAGGAGCCGTCACTGGTCGATTACCTCCCTAACATCACTGAGACGGCGGATGTGATCGACACATACGGCAAGATGCAGCTGATGGACCGGCTTATCCTGGACGATCGGGTGGCCAAGGTAATCGATCTTGGCTTCCATGCCTTTGATGAATTCTTCAAGATGTGCGAGGAGATCGGATTCATCAGGGAGGCGCTCCGCTGCCGTGTTGCCCCCGTCGTCCTGTTCGTGGCCGGCACCGACCGCATCTCCTCGCGCAGCTATGAGATGCTGAGGTGGCGGATTCCGCCAGGAGCGCTAATCACCGTCCACAATGAATTCATGCTGCGCGGCGAGTTACCTGAAGCCATGGATGGCGCGCGTGTACTCCGCTTTTCGGCGCTACCAGTATTTCTAAAGACCTACGTCGACCGACTGAGCTTTTCATTCACAGGATATCTGCGCAACGAGAAGGATTCGTCCAGCGAGTTGCATCAGTGGATCTGGCGCAACTACGTCATGTTCCGCGATCTCGAATCAAGGGCGATGCTACAGCCGTCGTCTTGAGTCGGATTCCGCATGTGGAGAATTCCCGGGAACAAGTGTTCTTCATTTTGGTCGTATCGCTCGCAGACATAATGTGCGAGCTGTCGGCGAGGCCGTTTGCCCGCTTCGTTTCGGGAGGGCCTCGTGCGTGGTTTGGGCCAAAACTCACGTGGCGAGTACGCCGCAGCTTTCTGGAGAAAATCAACGTGGTCGCCGTTGGCTCATTATGAACTTCTGAGACTCGTCAGCTTCTCAACAGGTAACTCTCCTAGCATGAGAACGTCGATATCTAGACGGCGACGTCATCCGTCGTAAAGGAAATGAACACCCGATTGCTTGATCTCGGAAATCGGAGGGGCGTGGCGGCGGTCTCGGTTGCTACAAATGATTGTTGATTGTCGGTTGGCTTCAGGCTTCGACAGTCGGAATCTCGGCCGAAAGCTCCACCGCTTCCACTCAATCAGCCTACCGTGCGCCAGAAACGAGCTTTGCTGTGGGATGTGAGGTGCCATGGAGCGAACGAATAACAACTTTAACCTGTTTGATTTTGATGTGGAAGGATTCGCACGAGCGTACTATCAACAGTCGCGCGCGGGGCAGCAATCGGGCAATACGAGCGAGCAAGCTAGCTTTGAGCAGCAGATGGGCGAGTTGCAACTCAATTCGCCTGATGAGAGCTCCGCAACCTCCAGTTCACCTGATGAAAGTCCAAAGAAGGGCGGTGGAGGAATCCGGCGCACTGACCTCGGCGGTTCGATGAGGATGCCGCCACACTCCCCGCTGATTGACAACTCGTTCAGCAGCACGCGCCACAGCGTAGACATCCCCCGAACTCACTTTCGAGATTCGGCTCAATTACCGTCGCAGTCCAGTTTGCGGGATGATCTGTTCAGCAGTGCGCGCTACACTTTGCCACCTGAGGAGCAGCCCGCGATTCAGACGAAGAATAGCAAGAGTCGCGGACTGTGGTCGCGTATCAAGTCAGGTGTCGGAAAGGCGTTTGGGACTAGTCGCAGCGAAGAGCCGTCGGGCTCCACGGCTGAGCAAGAGGTCTTTTCAACGAAGTTTCGCGTAGATTACGCCAAGCAGCCCGGCCGAACACGCGGGGTCCCTCAGGAGGACGAGGAGCTGTTTGAGGACTTCAAAAGCAGAGCCAAGCTCACCCGGGACGACGGCACCGGCAAAGCACTGGGCGACGGCACTGTCCGAAATGCGATAGCCGATCTGCGAAATTTCAGCGCCTGGCTTAGCGAGAACGGGAGGCCATCAATCGCAGACCGTATTGGCAACCCGGAGTTAGAAGCTGGGTTGGATGCCGATGTAGAGGCCTACGCGAGGGATTCCAAGAAGGATCCTAAGCTTACGAGGAGGCGCACCAACGCGGCCTTGAAAAAACTCCGCGACGTCGGCGCCGGAAACGCCTTGTCCGCCGATATCCGCCGCCTGGCTCCTTATGCCACAGACGCGACCCTCATCGACATGTTGGCCAAGGCAGAAAAGGCGACAGCCAGGGTTGAGCCGGAGACGGTTGATAGACGGGCGCGCCGTCTTTACAGGCTGAGTGACTGGCTGAAAACACGGGAAAAAGGCGCCATGGCTGGCCGACTGAACGACGATGGGCTGGCCCAAGATGTTAAGGAGTATAGGAATCAAACCGGGGACTCCAAAATTGACGCCGATTTGCTCAGGCTTCGGCGTTACCAGCAAGTCCTCGAGGCGAACAGAGCGCTGGGGCTGGCTCCTCCTGAGAGCGCGCCTCCGCTCGCCGGGGAAGGCGCTCGGCAGCCCGGATCGCCGCAGGAGCTTCCCGCAACGCCAGCTACTCCGAGCGAGGGAGCTTGGGATTGGTTCAGGAATCAGATGCAAGACCCCGCGTCGTCCTCATTCACGCCGCACCATGATCCGCAGCTGCACTCGCTTCAGGAGCTTCCGGCAACGCCAGCCACCCCGAGCGCGGGCGCTTGGAATTGGTTTAGAGAGCAAATGCAAGAACCCGCGTCATCCTCGTTCACACCGCACCGCGGCCCGCAGCTGCACTCGCTTCAGGAGCTTCCGGCAACGCCAGCCACCCCGAGCGCGGGCGCTTGGAATTGGTTTAGAGAGCAGATGCAAGAACCCGCTTCACCATCATCTGCGAGGCGTCCGTCGTCAGACGTCTACGGCGGGCTTGGGCCGCTGCTTAATTTGAATCCGCCCACACCGTATGAATTGCGTGACGACGCTCACTCTGTGCCGGCGCCTGACCTCGCCAGACAGCCGTCGTTCGTTGGACCATCAGGGGCCCCTCAGGAGCTACTGGATATCGGCTCTATCGTTGGCGAAGGCTGGCACCACGGCTCTCAATCGGCCTCGGACGTCTTGATCGATGTACTGAGCAACATCAATCTCATGCCGAACCAGTTTGGCCCAAGCCAGTTCGCGATCAACGGTGAGCATTACTCGGCCACGTTTGGGCCGGGAGGGCGCAGGGACGTTCGTCTCATCCATCATCCTCGCGCGAGGCCGATGAATGAAGCTGGGCCATCGCGTCAGCCCATAGCGGATCTTGGGTTTCTTATCCGCGGGGGATGGCAGCACCGCGAACGCTGGCTTCCGCCTTACCTTGTCCGTGTACTAGAGGGGGAGCACCTCATGCCGCAAGCCGGGCGCCCGACACATATCAACATCCGCGGCGTGCCTTACAGGGCCGAGTTGCTGGAAACGGACGGCGGCTCACGCGTTCGTATTTATCCCGAAGCTGGTTGAAGAACGCGCTTGGGCTGCAACCTCGAGGGTCAGCGGGGCGGCGCACCGGGAAACGTTTTACCCGGGAGCAAGCGGCATAGGCTTGCTCGCAGCAGGGCACCAAGGGGAAACGCCTGGGCGTGCATGAGCGTTTGGATAAAAGGAAATGGCAAACGCGAAATTCAAGTTAGTTGGTGCCGAGGTCCGCGCGGCACTCGAGCGGTTGATCGATGTGCTGGCAGACCTGGGGCTTGCCTACCGTCAAGGCGACAAGGTCAAGCTTGGCCGCAACCTGATCGAGAGCCTGCAGCGTGAGCTTGACACCATCGGAAGAGGCCTCGCCGAGGAAATGGGGCTTGCGCATTACCCGCTGATGCAGGTGAGTAGACTGCGGGGATCTATTGCCGATAGGCTGTCGCACGTCTCGTTGCGCTTGGGCATGATCGACCATTGATCTCGGTTTCAGCTCGTGCCCTGGTTCTCATCGCTCCAGTGCGAATTGAGCAACTAGGTGAGCGGCGTCGCCGGCCAGTCAGCGTTGACTAGAGCCTTAGGGACAAACGCGGCCTTTCGCTCTGACCCACAGATCTGTGCGGTGGGACCCGCGCGACTTGCGATGCGCGAGCGGATCGTGGTTGTGCTCGCAGGTCAGAACATGTCCAGATCTCGTATGTCCCGACAAAATCACCCAGCATCAGGTGATCCGTAAACGTCGTTTTGCCCCTACCCTCTCGCGGCGCATGCGATAGGCGAGGTTCGCGATTTCCTTTGAAGGGACCGCCTTGCATTTATTCTTGACTATTACGCTTAAGTCGGACGCGACGGCGCCGACTGGAAGTGGTCACGAAAAAAGGACGCCGGCGTTGGATCTCTAATGACGATAAGGCTCGGATTGTGGAGGAGACGATGGTTCCAGCCGCCGCCTCTTCCGAGATTGGCCGGCGCGAATACCTCCCGGCTACGGGACCTTGGCCACGTCAGGTTCTCGAAAGCTTGCCCGAGTAGAAGACCTGCTCAGTTGTCTTTGGACGTGAGGCTAGCGTGGACCCGCAAAATTTTGACCCATCGAATTTAACAACGTGGCCCCGGGCGCAACACGCTGCGCAAGAACATCAAGGGGACCGACCCGGGCAAGAGGTTTTTGAGCAGCAATTGCACGAGGCGCGTCAGGCCGATAATGCGCTGGCCGACAGATGGCCAAGCCGTAGTCCCCCTTCAAATGTGTCTAGCGACGGCCAGCAGTCCCCGGACGAGCTGATGGGTGCGTTTGCCAGGAGCAACCTCCTGCCAAGCAAGGAGGTCCTCATCGACAATGAACATGACACAGATGAGTTGAGAACAGCGAAGAGGCCGAGGACCCTAGAGAATCCGCAAGGGATTGCGATTGAGCGGCAGCTGAGCGAGATCGCCGGTTCAGGAGGTGGTGGTGGAGAAATGCCGGCCGCCTCGGCGCTGCAGCCGGTTCAGTCAACCGGGATTGTGATACGGAGGCATCAGTGGGACAATCGGGAGCCTGTTTATTCCGAGGATGCTTCCGCTATCTTGGGGCTTGAGGAGGCCCTCATCAAGGGCGGGATGGCCGCCAGCGGGACGAAGCAGCATGTAAACGCTCTTCTTAGCTATAGCCGTTGGCTCTTCGCAAAACGCAGACCGAGCATTGTTGCTCGGATGGACAGTAAGTCGCTGAGCGATGGCGGTGACGTACGCGAGTTCGTCGGAAAAGGCAATCCCACGAGACTCCTGGCAGCATTAGACCGTCTCCGCACCTTTCGGTCGACGGGCGAAGTCAAAGTCGTCCCAAGGAGCGGTCGCGCCAAGCTCAATCCTGCCGCCCCGAACGTGGCCCCCATCCATTCCGAAAGCGCGGTACTGATGGAACCGAGGCGCCTCGACAACGCCGTTGCGCAACACAGCGCGGCGCCGCAGCCGGCTCAGTCGACGGGGATTGTGAGAGGGCACGACATGCGGCCTCCTTCTTCCGAGAATGCTCCCGTTGTCCCGTGGCTTGAGAAGGCCCTCATCGAGGCCGGGACTAGGCGCCTCGACATCGCCGCTGCGCAGCTTAGCGCGTCCTCGGCGCTGCGGCCGGCTCAATCAAGTGGGGTTGTGACAGGGTCGGACATGCGGCCTGTTTATTTCGAGGATGCTCGCGATATCTCGGGGCTCCAGGAGGCCTTCATCAAGGCCGGGTTGCCAAGAGAATCCGCCCGCCAATATGCAAGTCCTCTTCGTAGCTTTAGCCGTTGGCTCTTCGCAAAAAACAAACCAAGCCTTGTTGCTCAGCTCGACAGTGAGTCGTTGAGCGGTGACGTGTCCGGGTTCATCGGGAAGCGTAATCCCGACGGACTCCTTAGGGCAATAAACCATCTCCGGACCTTCCGGTTGACAGGGACGATCGTGCTCCCCTACACCAAGCGCAATCTTCACCCCTCGGACGCGGCTCCCATTCATCCCGAAAGCGCGGTATTGATGGAGCCGAGGCGCCTCGACCACGTCATTGCGCAGCACAGCGCGTTGCAGCAAGCCAGTCGGCCCGAAGAGATTCGGGAACTGCGGGATGATCAACCCGCCCCATCGGCTTTCGTCCAAGGGCGTGTCGCGTTCGATCCAGAGCAGATTTCTCGGGAGGAGCTTCGGCAAGTGCTGGATAATCAACCCATCCCGTCGCCAGTTTTCGTCTCTTCAGAGGAGCTTCAGCGACTGGAAAACGATGTGCATGACGAGCCTGACGGCCGACGGGACGAATACCCTGCCCAGTCGTTCTCCATCGATCCAGAAGAGTTTACTTTCAATCTAGAGGAGTTCTCTCCAGGGGAGCTTCGACGACTTCTTGATGATGACTCTGCGCAACTAGGCGAACTTCAGGAACGGCGGAATGATCAACCCGCGCCCTCGGCTTTCGTCGAAGGGCAGGTCGCGTTCGATCCAGAGCAGATTTCTCAGGAGGAGCTTCGGCGACTATTCGATCATCTAGATAATCAACCCATCCCGTCGCCAGGTTTCGTCCCTTCAGAGGAGCTTCAGCGACTGGAAAACGAATTGCATGACGAGCTTGACGGCCGACGGAACGATCACCGTGCCCAGTCGTTCTCCATCGATCCAGAAGAGTATACTTTCAATCTAGAGCAGTTCTCTCCAGGGGAGCTTCGACGAGATGATGGACCCCCACAGTTGGAAGTGGATCGCCTAGCCCGCCAGTCGCCAATCGACGAATGAGTAAAACGAGCCGTTCGCCGAGCCCGCCACCGTGTGATCACAGTTTTGGCATATCCAGCTCGGCTCGGCGCATCAGGTTCGAGAGTCATTCAAGCATCGGTCTGATCGGCGCCGTCGAGGAACACGCAGCAGTTACTATCCTGTGGAGCTCTGATACGGTCCTCCGCGCTGCGGCCGCAGATCTCCTTCTCAGTCGCATAGCGCGATCGTCTAGTCTAAGAGCATCGGGTCTTGAATCTCGCCCGGTGCTCGGGCGCGTCAGCGGCTCGTTCCATCCGGCTTCTACGAAATCGCACACATCCCCCGCGCGCGGCTCCTGCCGCCACGCGACCTCACCGAACCCTCTGATCTGGTGGGTAAATTGCGGGGGATCTATCACCGAAAAATTGTCGATCGCCTCGAGTCGCTTTGCCGTGATGGCATCAGTCTCGGTTTCAGCTCGTGCCCTGCCCCCTCGCTCGAGCGCGAATTGAGCAACTAGGTGGGCTGCATCTCCGCGCTAACTGGAGGCTTAGGCGCAAACGCGGCCTTTTCGCTCTGCCCCCCGATCTCTGTGCTGGGACGCGCGCGACTGCGATGCGCGGGCTGGGCCGTGGTTGTACCAGGGTCGATGGACCTTTCCGTATCACTATAGCTCGTAGTGGCGCCCATCGTCGTAACGGCCCTCGCCAGAAGCTCCTTGTGATGACTTGATGACCGCTGCACCTTGGCCGCTCGTCTTGGGAAGCCGCCTCGCCTTCATGGCAGGCTCTGGCATGCGACTTCCTAATCAGCCCGGATCCTTAAATCAGCTCGAACGGGCCTAGTGATCCAGCCGAATGCCTCCTCGATCCGCTTGCGGATGCGCTGGCTGACAGCATAGCCGCCGTGTCGGGTGGAAGACTTCGTCAACGAGCTGCGCTCGATGAACGTGACGCCGCATGTGGCACAGAACTGATGGTGATCTGTCAGGAAACGACGCGCCCCTTGCTTATCGCGGGTGAAGTGGTGCAACTCTCACCCGCGCGATGGCTTATCAATTTGCGTCGGTGCACGACGTCACCGGATATAAAGACGGCAACACGTCGGACAAGATTATGAATCGAGGTCAGGGGTTTGGCCGTTTATATTCATGCAACGAGCTTTCGGAAGACCCGAATCGTACGCAGCATCAGATTGTGCTGTTTCCGACACAGGTCGCGACAATACTTGCTGACAGATAGCAAGAAGCGCGAAATGTCTCAAACCGCCATGACAGGCAGAGTCTCGCGGCCAGAACAGGCTCTCTAGTTCCCGTAAGATGCTTTGCTATTTGATGCGTCGGGTGCTTTTCATTGATCTTCCGTGTGGCTACCTCAGCAGGCCTGCGATTTATAAAATATTCCGTGCCACGAGCTCTCGAAGGGACTTGAATCGCACGTAGCGTCAGATTGTAGGGTTTCCGACATCAGTCGCGACAATGCGTCGCGCGCAACACTTCCTGACAGGTAGCAAGAATTGCGAATGTCTCCAACCCGTAGGGCCACGCCGCCCGACCCCGTCACGCTTCTCGTTCAGTCCACCGGAAGGCCTGTTGGCAACGCCGCCTACGCGCCGGAGGGGGTACCCGCGCCAGCCAAGTTGAGGCGGCAACAGCACGATGAGCTGAGGAGCAGTACTCGCTGTCTTCGCGTTCCCTTTGTCGGAGCGGAAACGAAGTTGACTCCAAGTTCGGCATCTGCCGCCGTTCGTTCCGAGAGGTGGAATGCAGGCGGCGGAACCACGCGAACCACATGCCTGATAACGCCGCTGCGAGGACGGACCCGTCATTCGTCGGTGTGCCAGATGGGCCGCAGCCTAGCGGGCGCGTTGGATCTGTCTGAATGCCGGGTTTCGCCCGCTCCCGATGCACGTCATCGCCCACCTAGACAATCTTTTCATAGCCCGCGGCGCATTGGTTGTTCGTCCCACGCTAGCGGCATCTAGAGCATCGGCCCGCTGCGGGGGTGCGATCCGTCTTCACGCGTTCAAGCTTGCATTTGCTGTGATCAAACGACCTCACACGTCGATGGCATAGCAAGACTCACCGCAGAGTCAGGGCAACATGGGAACCTTCCAAATGTCTCGTATCAGTTCGTATGCCAATCCAGCCATTCTCTCTTGTGCTTTGGTTTCGAGTGCGCGTGCTAGCGATGCGCTCGCCGAGCCGATGACCAGAAGCACTGCCGCGATTGGCGCGAAAATGTACGAGGGCCGAGCCACAGCGCTCAATGCTTTTACTTATTCTGGCCTGATTGCCGACATGAAGACCACGTTGAGCCTTGTCGAGGACGTATGCGATCCTCAGCAGACGGCCGAAAGTGCTAATCGGCAGGCAATGGGCGGAGTGAGAGCTAGCCGTCGGCAACATTGCTCTTCTTGGTCGGTACCTTCTCCCGACGTTTACGTTGAAGCTGGAGAACTCAATTTCGCCCGACTTCATGGTCGACGGTGACCTGCTTGGTAGTTTTGGCATGAAGAGGCAATGAAATGCGAACGCTACTGGTTGATCATGATGAGGCCCTTGCGCGCGCTGTGCAAGGAGCGCTCTCGGATTGCGGCTTCGCGGTTGATGTGGCGGGCACTCTGGATGAGGCGGCGACCGCTCTGGACTACGCCAAATACGACATTCTTCTGCTCGAGTTGGCTCTACCGGATGGAAACGGCTTGGAGTGGCTGAAGCGGTTGAGACGCGACGGACATTTTATGCCTGCCATGGTGATGAGCAGCCGCAATGATCTCGGTAGGCGGATCGCCATTTTCAATGGTGGTGCAGACGATTTTCTGCCGAAGCCCGTGTCTACCGATGAACTCATCGCTCGGATGCGAGCCATTCTGAGGCGATCAACGCAAATGACAGCCCCCGTCGTTGTGTTTGGCAATCTAAAATTCGATCCGATCGCCCGGCAAGTTTCAGTTGGTGGTCGGCCGCAAAAGATTGCACGACGCGAAGTGTGCATTCTCGAGCTTCTGCTCAGCCGCGCAGGCCGCGCCGTGCCTCGCGCCTCGCTGGAGGACAGCCTCTATGCGTTTGACGATGAGGTCTCTACCAATGCGCTTGAAGTCGCAATCTATCGCTTGCGCGGTCATTTGAATCAGTCTGGTGCTACGCTACGGATCACGACCGTACGCGGCATCGGCTATATCCTTGAATTGAATAGCGCGGCATCGGCCGCGTAGTCGATCGAACTTGAAAGCAAAGACTACCTTGAAGATCGCTCTTGATAATGAGGGTGGCAGCGATCGACGCTCGATCGTCGCTAGCGCCCTGTGGTCTGCCGTTTGTCCTTCTCTTTCCCACCTCCTGTGCGCGGTCGCTTTGCTATCACCACTAGCTGCCGCAGCTCAGACGACGCGGGACGCTAGAGGAGGCCCGCCGCGCGCGGCTCTTAGCAGCATCAACGGGACGCTCGACCTTTCCTCCTCGCTCGGCAAGACAATTCATCTGCCCGGGCCGGCGGCGAGCATCTTTGTCGCCGACCCGACGATCGCGGATTATCAAGCGCCATCGAATACAACCATCTTCGTCTTTGGCAAGAAGTCCGGACGGACCAGCCTGTTCGCTTTGAACGACAATGGGGAAGCTCTCGCCGAGTTGCGTGTTGTCGTCACGCAGCCGATCGAGGATCTGCGTGCCATGTTGAAGGCCCAGGTCGGCGACTATCCGATCCAAGTCAGCTATACCCCCCGCGGCGCGATCCTTAACGGTACGGCTCCCAATGCCGATATCGTCGCCACTGCCGTGAAGGTCACAGAGCAGTTTCTCGGTCCGGGTGCGCTGGTCGTCAATAAAATTCAGGTCGCCGGCTCGTTACAGGTCAATCTGAGCGTTCGCGTAGCGGAGGTCTCACGCAGCGCCATGAAGGAGCTCGGCATCAACCTCTCCGCTTTGGGCCAGAATGGCACTTTTTTCTTTAGCAGCGGCAAAGGTGCTGGTTCCGGCACGGCTAGCGGCGGCGGCAAGGCAGGTATCGGCTTCAGCGCCGGTAGTATCAACATCGGCGCTGTTCTCGACGCGCTCGCCAGCGAGCACCTCGCTTCCGTGCTGGCTGAACCGAATCTCACCGCAATGTCCGGTGAGTCCGCGAGCTTCCTTGCGGGCGGCGAATTTCCAATTCCGGTCATGCAGGACAACCGACAGGTTTCGGTCCAATTTCGTCATTTTGGAGTGAGCCTCGACTTCGTCCCGACCGTTCTTAACAACAATCAAATCAATGTCCGCGTGAAACCTGAGGTCAGCGAGATTTCGAAGGAAGGTGAGGTCAAAGTGAACGGTATGGCCGTGCCTGCCCTCTCTACGAGGCGTGCGGAGACGGTTATCGAGCTTGGGAGCGGACAAAGCTTTGCAATAGGCGGGCTAATCAGGCGTAACTTCAGCACGGATATTAGTACTTTTCCTTGGTTAGGCGACCTTCCCATTCTCGGTGCACTGTTTCGCTCTTCTTCCTTTCAAAAGCAGGAGACGGAGCTCGTTATTATTGTCACGCCTTACATTGTCCGGCCAGCATCGAATCCGAATCGGATGAGCGCCCCCGCCGACCGCATCGGACCGCCCTCAGATCTGGGGCGCACATTGACGAACACGTTGGCAAGCCCGCCGCGAGGCCGCGACGCTCCGCGCACCAGTGTACCAGGCGCGACAGGCGGCGCCGCCTTTATTATCGAATAAGGATCGTCGAATGACTTTACGAGCCCTGCCCCATCTGTTCATTCTGATGGCGAGCCTAGGCGGCTGCACAAGCACTACTCTGGTCAACACCGGGGCGGCTGAACAAGCAACCGTGGTGCAGCAGCAGAACAGTGTCTTGGTGCTGCAGAGCCTTCGTGGCCTCGAGCGGTATCGGCTGCGGGATTTCATTGCCGCCGCCAGCCGCGGTCGGTTTGATGCGCTCCATCTCGATATCACCGGCTCGCCCCGGCTCGCCGCGCAGGTAGCCAGCGAGGCCCGCGCAATGGGCGTCGCGCCTTACAACGTCCGCCTGTTCCGCCCTCGCATCGACCGGCCTGTCGGCTTCGCGGTGCAAATCGAGGCCATTGTCTATGAAGCACGTCCTCCCGTCTGTCCGTCCCTTTCGATCATTGGTCCCTCGGTTAACGATAATTCGTTCGACCAGACGCTAGGCTGCTCAATCCGCAACAATCTGGGAATCATGGTCAACGATCCGGGCGATCTGCTGGACAATAGAGCTGTCATGGCAACAAAAGGCGATCGTGCCGCCATTCCTGTTGCCACATATGGGTCCATGGGACGGCGCAACAAGAGCGACTTGGAAGATGGAATTGCCAACAGGTCCTCGCCAGAAACCGGGTCAACGGCAACGAGGGATATACAGTCGCCGCGATAGTGCGCGCCGGATCGCGTCGCAATCATTGCTGCCATAAGATGTCTAGACCAGCCCGGCGGAATAGAGTGCTCTCGCAACCCCTTCAAAGCACTTCCCAGGAACGGCGTTGCCCAGCATGGCATTCCGCATGAGCTGACGCGCCAGGGCCGGGTCCTGAACAATGCTGAGGCGCAGCGACTGCGCCTCAGCAAGCAGTCGTGAGGCAAGTTCGCCCTCACCACGGCAAACCACGATCGGCACGCCGGTCTCGCCACGAATGTAGCGAAGCCCAATCAAGATCGCTTGTCCTGTCACTATCAATGTAGCGCGATGCACGCCAAGCGGAGGCTCGTTCGCCGTCTCCTGTCGAAGGCGACGGTGTTCTCGTTTGACCTGCGGATTGCCCTGCTGTTCTTTGGACTCGCGCTTGGCCTCGGTCTCCGTCATGCGCATGTCCTGTAAAAACAACCAGCGCTGGATAAGAAGATCGGCCAATCCGGCGATCAGAAAAGCACCGGCGGCAATTTCAGTCAGCAATTTGATCTCAGTGAACACGAAGCTGAGACACCGCCTACCGCAGGTCGGCAAGTATACCAGTGCCTTCCAACTTGCGACAACCGTGAGTAGCAGGCTTGCGCCGAGAACGCACAGCTTAAGAAGCGACTTCGCGAGTTCAATGAGCGACCGCTTAGACGCAATCCGCTTGAGCCCCTTGATGGGATCCAAATTCTCGAATTTCGGCTTTAAGGGCTCGAAAGAGACGTTTAATCCACCATTGGCTAGGACTCCCGCTAGAATACCAGCGGCAACACCGGCCCCGAGAAATGGACCAACGGCCGCAAAAAACAGTTCGATCAAGCCGCCCAGCGCCTGGTGGACCGCGCTTGTGAACGGCTGCCCCTGCAGTTTGTCGATTAGCCGTACTGTTTCATGCCACTTGGTCTCAATGAGGCCCGCTCTTAACCAGAGGCAGCCGAAACCGGCGCAAACACTGACTGCGCTGACCAAGTCGGTGCTGCGCGGACTCTGCCCTTTCTTGCGAGCATCTTTTAGCTTCTTGGGAGTGGGAGGGAGCTTCTTCTCTTCGCTCGAGCCACTCATTTAAGGAGATTCTTGAACAACTCGAGCACGGTGTTGGACTGACTGATTTCCGATCCCATATATTCGACGAGGAAGGTGGCGTAACTTACCATGATTATCCCATACGCCAGATTCTTCATGGTGGGAGAGACATCGTTCAGCTTGAGTTGCGGCGCAAACCGCCCGAGTATCATGACCGACACATCGAGTAGCAGCAGGAATGCCAACACCGGGCCAGAGACCAGTAGCGCCGTATACATGATGTGACCGAGAAGCCCCAGAAATGCCATCGCGCCTTGCACGGTTAAGCTAGGCATCAACCGATACACGGGCCAGATCAAATAGCTGCCATAAAGGCCCCTAATCATATTCTCCAATCCCCCGGCTAGAACGAAAATCGTAATCGCAGTGGTACCGAGCAAAACCGCCGTCGCCGAAGCCTGGCCACGCGTGGCTGGATCATCGGAAGCAACAGGGTTCGTAATCCCTCGTTGGGTATCGATGATCTCACCCACTGCCTGGATGCTCCATAACGGAATACTGAGCAAAAAGCCGATGAGCAGGCCGACGAACACCTCCTTCAAACCGAGCAGCGTCACACTGATCAGTCGTGAGCCCTGATCCAACGACTGCAAGCCGTGCCTGATCTGCAACAGGCATGGCAGTCCCATCGCAAAGGTCACGCAGCCGCGGATCAGCCCGCTAATGCGCGGCAGCGTAAATACGGGAAGGACCAACATAATGCCAAGGGCGCGGGCTGCCGCGAGCCCGGCTGCAAGCACGAGTTCGATCGCCTCCTGGATCAGAGTTTGCGTTTCGGTGAGTGAGGGGACGTTCATCTAACGTCGACTAATACTTGCTGTGAGTGCGGGAAAGTCGGTAAATACCTGCTCTGCTTCCTTGATCAGCGCGGCGCTGAGCACTGGAGAGAACAAAGCGATCACCGCGACAACGACCAGAAGCTTCACAGTCAGTGGCAACGTTTGATCCTGAAGCTGCGTTGCCGCTTGGATGATACCGACGACCAAGCCGACAACGACCGCGGCGATAAGCGTAGGCAGAACCCAGATCATGAAGAGCACAAGTGACCGGCTCATATGAGTGAGAATGCTCGCCTCATCCATGCTTAGCCTCCCGGTGTTGTGTAGCTGAGCACCAGCCCGTGCATGAGCCGCGACCAGCCGTCGATTGAGACGAATAGGAACAGCTTAAAAGGCACGGATATCACCGTTGGCGAAACCATCGACATACCCATGGCCATCAAGATCGTCGTTACAATCAGATCGATGGTGATAAAGGGCAGATAGAGAAGAAAACCAATTTCGAATCCACGCTTGAGTTCCGAAATTAGGAACGATGGCACCAGAATGACCAGGTCATCGGCGCTCACGTTGCCGCGCATGTCCTCGGGCCAGACCTGTTCGGTTGAAGCCAAGAAGAAACGGCGCTGCTCGTCAGCGGTGAACTTCTTCAGATGCCCCCGCAGCGGCTCCTGCGCCTCCTTTGCGGCGCTTAGCCAATCGTCGACCGTTTGGTAGCGGAGTTGTGGCGCAGAAAGGCGATTATAGGTCTGTTGAATCACTGGCGCGCTAATGAAAACTGTCAGGATCAGCGCCGCCCCGTATAGAACGAGGTTCGGTGGGATAGATTGAGTCCCGAGCGCGTTGCGAACGAGGAAGAGCACGACGGATACTTTTATGAACGCTGTGCTTGTTACGACTAGGAACGCCAGCAGGCCAAGGCCGGCTGTGAGCGCAAGAAGACCAAGAATTCCCGGTTGAATGTCAGTCATTGACGGCCAACCTGCCCCGCAACCTGACGCCGAGCTCCCCGCCGATGCTTACGATGTCCCCGCGGCCTATGCGGCGGCCGTTAGCAAGGATATCAACCGGTCCGTCGAGCGGCCGGCCAAGTTCGAACACATGTCCCTCGCTGATATCCCTCAAGGCTCCGAGTGCGACAGTCCAGCGGCCGCATTCGAAAACAAGAGTAATCTCGATGTTGTCGAGATCACCTTCAGAGGGCGGCCGGGGTTTTTCGGATTGGGTCATCATATGTGCACACTCCAGGGGATGTGGTTGGAGGCGGAACGCCCCCCGTACGATCAAGCGATCCTCTGCAACGTGTGCTGGAGCCCATAAGGTTCCCGTGTTGAGGATGGCTTGGCCACGGGCGAAGGGTATTACGTCCGGCAATAGAGCGTCTCCTGCATTTGCTTTCCGTAGCAACGCGACTGTCGCACGGAGCGAGCCGATCTCTCCTTTAACGATGACAGGCAATTCTGAGGGACGCTGGCGATCCTCTCGCGGCAGCTGACTGATTAGTCCGCCTAACGCCCGAAACGCAGGTGGAACTGAACCATCGAGAGGTGAGAACAGGAACAGGCGCGCTTTGCCCTTGAATGGGCCGTAGGTGATTTCGAGCTCCAGATAAGGACCTCGAGCCGTCGCTTCGCTCAAACAAATCAGCTGCAAATTCTGTTGCGTCAGACCCTCTAGTTGATTGAGCAACGGATCGAGTGCAAATTCGACGAGAAGCGAACGAGTGGGCTCGGCAGGCAGGCCAAGCCCACTTTGCACCGTCGCGATCAACCCTTCTACAACCGGACGGGCCAAGGATAAGATGATTGTTTCATGTCCAATGGTCCAAACGCAGTCGAGCATCGATACCGCACACGGCTCCGGCTCCCAAACAAGCCGTTCCATCCGCAGGGATAGCGGCTTATCACTTAGACGGCTTTGCAGAGGCTTGCGGGCTGCAGCGATCTCGTTGAGCCAAGAGACGACCGCAGGGGACAGGGTTAGCGCCGGTTTAAATCCCGATTGTTCACCCGTAGCCATGGTCACAGGCGCGTCTACAAGACAAGGCGCTTTCCCTGGCATAAGAGAAGAAGCCATCAGAGTTCAGTCGCCAGCCGTGTGAGTACGCGAACCACTGCCATACCGAAGCAAAACCTCATCATCGGCCTCTATCTCGGCTTCCGCCTCTGAATGGGCATCACTCGCGCGCTGAACGTCGCCTTCAATTTGCTGCCATTTGTGACTCGCAGCTGAGCACTTGGTCAAAATAGTCCTCGCCTCGAAGACCGCCGTCTCGGCCCGCTCTTGAGCGGCGCGCGCTTCCTCAAGCGTTCGGCGTGCTCCTGCGATCTCAGCCTTGAGCCGTCCAATGACGATGTGACAGCGACGATCGAGCTCTTCGACAGATAGCGAATCAGAATATGCCAGTTCTCGGTAAAGCTCCGCTTCGAGCGCCGCTTGGCTTTTTTCGGCCGTTGCAAGATCCCGGACAGCTTGTTCCACCGCTTGAAGCGCGGTGCGGCGCTGGGCCTCCATGTTGGACACCTCACGAAGGGCGCTCCGCTGTCTCATATCCTTCACTAGCCGCAATTTCGAGGCATGGACACGATTCACGCGGTCAGACGTGACATCCATGTGACCGTCTCCTCAAAGCTTGACGCCTCGTCTCCGCCCTGACGCAGGAATTTCCGCAACTCCTCGATCGAATTGATTGCCCGGTCTGTCAGAGGATCACTGCCTTGCTTATATTCGCCAACCTTCACCAAGAACTCGGCCTCGGCGTAGCGGGAGAGCAGGTCACGGAAGAAGGAAGCCGCCTTTCGATGCGATCCAGAGACGACCGCATTCATCACGCGGCTGCGGCTTGACAATACGTCAATAGCTGGAAAATGCTCGCGTGCAGCCAAAAGGCGTGAGAGAACAACGTGGCCATCAAGAATGCCTCGTGATTCTTCGGCGATTGGATCACCCGAGCCGTCGCCTTCGACAAGCACAGTATAGAAGGCCGTGATTGAGCCGCGCTCGCCCATGCCGGCACGCTCCAACAGGCCAGGAAGCATCGCAAAAACCGATGGCGGAAAGCCGCGCCGCGTCGGCGGCTCTCCTGCGGCAAGGCCGATTTCGCGCATGGCGCGGCTAAAGCGCGTCAATGAGTCCATCATCAGGACGACGCGAAGTCCTTCATCACGAAAATATTCAGCGAGTGCCGTCGCCATGTGAGCGCATTGCGCTCGTTCCATTGCCGAGCGGTCGGAGGTCTCAACGACAACGACGGTTCGGCGAAGCGCTACCTCACCAAGGTGCTGCTCGATGAATTCCCGCACTTCACGACCGCGCTCACCGATCAACGCGACTATGGTGGCGTCGGCAGCCGCGCCTTTTACAATCTGCGACAGGAGCGTCGACTTACCGCACCCTGGGTCTCCGTAGATGCCGATCCGCTGCCCCTCGCCACATGTCAGAAGCCCATCCAAGACACGGACGCCGAGTGGGAATGTTCGCTCGATACCGCGCCTTGTCATTGGGTTGGGTGCTTTACCGCGCAGCGGACGAGTTTGAGCGACGTTGATTGGACCCTTTCCGTCGATTGGCCGGCCGAAGCTGTCGATCACCCGGCCAAGCAAATCGGGGCCGACCGGTACTTCATGCATTCGTCCGGTCGCGACCACTTCTGCTCGGCTGGATAAGCCCGCCATATCACCAATAGGAGTGAGCAATACCCCATCTTGCGATAGGCCGATGACCTCGGCCTCGAGAGACCATCCGGTGCGGGGATCCTGCAACAGGCAAAGCTCCCCTATACGGGCCTCTGGCAAGACAGCATGGAGCAAGGTGCCGACCGCCCGTGTGATCCGCCCTCGTACAGCACGCGTGTCGATATGCTTTGCTGTAGATTTCAGAGACGATAGCGCGGCGTGCAGATTCCTCTCTCCCGCCGCATGGGTTGCTGATGTGGTCACGGTCAGTCTTCCTTTGAAGGCAAACCCAGGCCAAGGCGTAGAGCTCGGAGCTGCGCGGCAACTCCAATGTCCACATTGCCAAATTCGCTCCACAACACGCACTGCTCTGTCGTTAGAGCCGGATCCGGATCAACCCGCACTTTCGGCCGGCCCTCCTGTCCATCGCACGTAGCGAACTCGCGCGCCAGCGCATCGGCTTTCAGAGGAGAGACATGAAGGCAAATTTCCGCGCTACCATATTTTTGCTCGATCGCGTGACGAACGGTCCTCACCAACATGTCGCCTGGATCAAACGTGCCCAGCAGATCGCTCACGATCTCCATGACGAGCTGCGGCAACTCCTGCTCCAGAATGGCTTTTCGCTGCGCAAGTGCGGAAGTAGCCTGCGCGATCAGCCGAGACATTTCCTCGGCGCCGCTCTTGAAGCCATCCGCACGGCCGCGCGCTCGCTCCCGCTTATAAGCTGTCAGTCCCCAGCCGCGAACGCGTTGCAGATGCCGCTCGGCAGCCGCGCGCGCTTCTACGGCATCGCACCAGATCCCGATCTCGGCAGCCGATATGAGAGGCCCGAGCGGCCGTATCTCGGGGGCCACCGGCAGCGCTGGGTCATCAGCTGTCATGCCG
The DNA here is from genome assembly GCF_020329435.1 of Bradyrhizobium hereditatis. Lineage (GTDB taxonomy): Bacteria > Pseudomonadota > Alphaproteobacteria > Rhizobiales > Xanthobacteraceae > Bradyrhizobium > Bradyrhizobium hereditatis. Next base: position 230,993 of record NZ_JAGKJK010000003.1, read on the forward strand.
TGGCGTCTCCCTCAACAAATGGGCTATCACCAAGGAAAGCACTGAGCCCGCGGCATTGCGGTGTTCGGCCGCTGGATTCTCGGCAGCAGTGCCCATGGGCAAGCGTAACAGCACGCGCGTGCGATCAAGTGCCGAGGCTTCGTCGAGCCAAGCACCTAGGCAGGCATGGCCATCGTGTTCAATCTGTTGCGAAAGCTGCTCCGGATCAGCGGTAGCTGCGATTGCGACCGCGCTGGCCAAGTTCCGGATACCGAAAGCGTGCGCTTCTGCCCCGATACGGTCGAGCAGAATCGCAAGATGCTGCTTTGAGACGAGCTTTAGGAGCGAGCGAGCATGCCAGATACTGCCGGCAAGCAAAGCAGCCCTACTCGGATCATGGCCGAGCAGAAGATCATCTCCCCAGTTACGGCCGTTGGAGTCCATTTGATTAGCAAGCAGCATTTCAGCAAGTCTTATCTGCAGCCTTGAGCTTTTCTGTAGCCGCACTAAAGTCGAAGACGACAGCCGCCCATCAAGACGGGCAGCAAATCGGGTCAGATGGGTGGAGGCAGCAAGCTCGCGCAGGCCCTCAGAGAGCGATTCGGACCACGTATCAGAACCGGCGGATGGCAGCGGCATGGGCATTTGCTCACTCCTATGCCTTGTCGGAAGCGATCTTTTTACTGGGAGGCTGGATAGCGGGCACGTTCGAACGAATGCCAAATCTGGATCGCGCGCGCGACGGCTGGGCGCGCTGACGCATAAGAGAGCCCAGGAATATGTAGCACAGAAGGCCAACGGCAGCGCCGCCTCCCCCGATAGCGGCCGCAAGTACCGGATCTGAAATGGATTTTTTCGACCGAGCGGACGCAGCTGGCGGGACCGGCTGCTCAAGCGGAGCCCGCTCAACCGGCACAAAGACCACCGCCACCTTGTCATAGGATAGGCCCTCGATGCTGTTGGCGACCAGCATCTTGATCTGCGGTAGCAGGAGCGAGAGCTTTGCATTGGAGTTATGTCGAACGAACACCGACGCTGAGGACGGCATCGTGTCCTGGCGCAATAGATCATTTTTCGGCAAAACAACGTGGACACGCGCGGATATGACGCCGTCGATATCGCTGATCGTGCGCGACAATTCTTCGCTCAGGGCATAAACGTAGCGGGCGCGCTCCTCGATCGGCGAGGCAACCAGGCCCGATCCTTTGAACACCTCGCCGAGGTTCTTGAAAGGGTGGCGTGGCAACCCCTCGAGATTTAGTAGCTCAATCGAATAGGCTAGCTGCTTCTCCTCGACCTGGATCGTGCTGGTCCCGTCCTTGGCAGTAACACGGACCGCATCGACGCCCTTGCTAAGCAGGAGAGCAAGCATCTCATTGGCCTCGCGCTCCTGCACTTTGGTGTAGAGATCGGCCTTACAGCCAATCAAGGGGAGGAGAAGCGATAGCACGGCAAAAACACGCAACCGCCGACCGGATAGGCGGGCATGGCCGTTTTGTCCATAGATGAAACCAGACGTCAACGAACTCAGCCCGCCGATAGCAATTTGTTCAAAGATGAGCTGACCGCGCTGGTGCTCTTGGACACAAGCGAAACCTCGACGACACCCTTGTAAACGTCGCGCAGACCCGCGACCATCGCGTCGAAGTCGAGCACCCCTTCCGGTTTGCCCGCGGGGTTCGTCCCGACTAGCTGCGACCGAGACAGCGGCTGAGCGGCCGGCCCAGGTTGAACGGCCTTCGAAATGGCCACCACACCGCCGCTCGTTACAGAAGGAACGGGGTTGCCCCGATACATCGAAGAGAGAGCCTGGAGCACGCGCTCGCCAGGCGGGCTAGCCTGCACTGTTGCACGCTGGACCTCTGACACAGCAGGAACGGACGCTGCCCTATCTGTAACTGAGGAGGCAGCGTCTGATGTCGAAGCGACATGCAAAAGAGTCTGCTGAAACTGGCTCTGCTGGCCGATGACTGCCGGCTGGCAGAGCCCTGATAGACTGTCGGCAGGGTTCAGAGAGATCGGCGTAGCGCCTAGCATGATCGAAGGTGTCATTGGTTTGGCGGCGATGAGAGTCGCCGTTGTTAAGAATTGATGGTCAATACCGTAAAGAGGCGAGCTGACCGCAAGCTGACGAACACGCGAGCCATAAGGCCATTTTAAAGATCACGTTTGGCTTCCAATTTAGGTGAAGCCTTAATACTTGTTCTCAGGCCGAAGGGACTTTGGAATGCTAAGCCGACGCACGATCCTGAACATTTTGAACCGAGTTGCGGGCGCAGGAGTTTTCCTTTCCACCGGGATACTCACGGCGTTTGGGGCTCCGCTCTCGCTGCCTTCGGCAGCTAATAGCTACACGGTTCTGGATCAGGACCTGTCTGCCGCACTGCTGGAATTCGGTAACAACCTCAATGTCAGAGTAAACGTCTGCACCGAGGTGAAGGGCCGGATTCGCGGGCGCATGCCGGATTTGCCACCGCGCGAGTTCCTCGACCATTGACCACTCTCTAAGATCTTCAATGATACAATGATGGGCGCGCTTTCCGTATCTGCTGCAATCGAGGCGCAAAGTCGTCTGCTTGTGTTGAAGCCGATCAGCTTCGATGCGTTCAAAGCGGCCCTCGATGCACTCAACATCTCCGACGAGCGCTATGTTGAGAGACCGGCACCGGGAATAGCGGTCCGCCACGCTTCATGGGGCTAGTGGACCAGACGCTCAACGGCCTCGTGGCCGAACGACAGGCGCGGCCACGCTCTCTCAGCGCCGAGAAGCCGGTTGGGCGCCAGCGTCAGCGGAGAAAAATGCTACGGATTTCCAGCTTGTAGGCTCCCTGTTGTCTCTATCTGAGAGCAAATCAACGGCTTTGCCACTTCTGCGGCCTAACGTTCCTGAACAAAGAAAAGATCCGGTCCTCGTAGCATTTCGAGGCAATATCGATCAGCTGCTCAATGCCGTGAGACTGCCGAGAGTACCTCCTTCGAGAGCTAGGGGCGCTGGCGGAGTTCATGTCTAGTACCGTCCGGGCGTTCCTTATTCGCTGGCAGGTCAGGCCCCAATCCCGTGCGACTTGCTCGGAGCCAGAAGCATCCGCAGAAGACGCCTCCACGCCCGGCGAGATCATCCCGGAATGGTGGCGAAATCATCTCGCAGGCCGCAGCGCGTCGGTACACGCGCGGGAGATCGTCGGAATTCGCAGTTTCGCTGCCATGGGATGTTGGGCGCATCGAAACGAAGAACTCGGGGACTCCCAGCGCAAGCGCGTTCTTCAGTCACTTTGAGGGTGATAGATGAGATAAACGACGTGGCCGGATCCCAAGATCGCGTTACTTTGCCTGCTCCTCAACTCGGCCGTGTAGAGCTCACCGTTTATGGTGAACTCTATCCGCCGGTTCTGCGGGGTCGGAAGTAGGTTCCACGTGTTCAGTATGTACAACATGCCGCTGTGCGAGACCTCTCGGCCCCGCCCTTGATTGTCCCAGCGGCTGTGGTTCCAATCGTCGCCGAGAAAAGGTCCGATATCCGGTAACTCCGCTCGGCAGCGATAGGCCCCTGATGATCCGGGAGACGACGAGCCGGCGCCCCGCACCGGCTGAGCATGGTCACTCAACTCGGACCGTGTGATTGGATTGAGATCAACCAGTGATTCAACACTGCCATAAACGTCTGAGGGAGCGCTGGCTGACGACGATGACGCAGGCTCCTGGAGCGGCTGACGGGATCTTTGGACTTCACTCATCTGGCTAGCGCGCGGGTGATGGATGAGTTGAACGTCGCTGCGTCCTCCCGGTCCCAACGTGGCCGAGTAAAGCTGACGCTCGATGGTGAACTGTGTTGGGCCGAACTGATTCGGCAAGAGACCGACGTTACCGAGTATGTCGATCAGGGCGTCCGAGGCAGGTTGAGAACGGTGGCTCCAGTTGTCGACCATATGTCCGATTTCCGCTAGCTCTTGAGGGGGCAATGATGGCCCGATGAACGACGGTGGTCTGGCGATACCACGCGCCGGCGCAGAGTGCGCATCGTCACGCAACTCAGACACTGTGGGCGCATTCGGATCAGGCAATGGCTCAAGGCCGCCGTAGATATTTGACGGCGCAGCCTTGGCAGACGACGATGGCTCGGGTTGTTGCACCTGTTCCCTAAGCCAGTCCCAATAGCTGGGCTGCGAGCCACGGTACGGCGTGGACGATGTCGGAGTGGGTTCTTGCATCTGCTCTCTGAACCAATCCCAAGCTCCCGTGCTCGGGGTAGCCGGCGTTGCCGGAAGCTCCTGATACGAGCTGGGCTGCAGGCCACGGTGTGGTGTGGACGATGGAGTGGGTTCTTGCATCACTTCCGTAAACAAATCCCACGCTCCCGCGCTCGGGGTGGCTGGCGTTGCCGGAAGCTCCTGATACGAGCTGGGCTGCAAGCCACGGTGTGGTGCGGACGATGACGGAGCTGGTTCTTGCATCACTTCCCTGAACCAATCCCACGCTCCCTCGCTCGGGGTAGCGGGCGTTGCCGCAAGCTCCTGAAGCGAGCTCGGCTGCGGAGCGCCTTGCCCGGCGAGCGAGCCCGCTTGTTCCGGTGGACCCAACCCCAGCGCTCGGTTCGCCTCGACAGCTTGTTGATATTGCCGGAGCCTTGGCAACGCCGTCCTGAGAAGATTGCGCAAGCGAACGTCATCGCCCGCAAACTCGTCGGCCTCGGCACGTAAAGCCTCTAGATTCTCAACTCGACCGGTGATTGAGGCCTTCTGTGTCGCCTGAAGCCAGGCGCTGAACTGGCGAAGTGCCCACAGGTTCACGCCGATTTTCGGGGCCACCTCGTTGAATTCGAGAAAAAGCGCCTCGTCATCCGCGCTGGGGGAAACTTCCTGAGGCGGGAACGGCTGCGGCGCGTTGGCGCGTTGTCGGTAGTCCTGAAGAAGATTCCACGCGCGTGGAAACTCTCTAAGATACGAGCCCTTCCCAGAGTTAATATAGCGGTCTCGCTCCTCGGGGCCAGCCTGAGTAATGCTCACCCCGCGCTTGTTGAGCCACCTACCGAAGCTGTTAAGAGCCCTACGGTACTCCTGCATGGTTACCGCCGCAAAGCCGCGCTTAACGCCATCGTCACACGCAGCGTTGATGAGCGCCTCGTCCTCGGGGACAAGAGCCTCGACCCGCGGGCCGCCCCGCGGCAACGTCATCACCGACGCTCCGACTGCGGTGACGGGAGCCTCAACCGGCCGGCCGCCCCGCGTCAACGTTGTCACCGGCGCTCCGACTGTGAATTGCTCGAGCCTTGTCAACGCTGCCTCGATACGAGCGGCCAAGCGAACATCATTGGCCGCAAACTCGTTCCCCTCGGCACGCAATGCCTGAAGATTCTCTAGTTGGCTGCTGATTGGTGGCTTCTGCTTCGCCTGACGCCAGGCGCTGAAGTTGCGCAGTACCTCTAGATCCCTTCGGATCGTGCGATCGCTTGGTCCGCTTTTCTTGGCTTCCTCGCGGATTGTGCCATCGCTGGCTCGGCTTTTCTTTGATGCCTCGCGGAATCTAGAAAAAAGCTCCTCGTCCGGGCCATCGTTCTCGCGGCTTCGCTTGGACGGCACTTCAGTCGAACGGCCGAAGGGAGTATGGGATATGTCTACGCTTTGGCGCGTGCTGCTGAATGAGTGGCCCTGAATGGGCGCCACCTGCATCGAATCGCCGACATCAGTGCGCCGAATCGCTTCACCTCCGTCTGCGGTTTGCCCATCAGGCGAACCCGCTTCTGCGGAGCTCTCATAAAACGCACTGTGTTGCAGCTCGCTCAGCTGCTGCTCAAACCTCGCTTGCTGGCTCGTATTGCCCGGTTCTTGCTCCTGCTGCTGCAGCGTGGCGTTGTACGCCTGAAACTCACCAGGGCTGAATGGGTTGATGTTGTTGCGGTCCACTCTAATCGTCCTTGAGAATGTCGATTGTGCGCAAATCCGCCAGCTCAGCTCGGACGTGTGCACGGCTCAAGGCGAGGGAGGTTTCAACAGCAAAGCTCGTTGTCCAATCGAAAACAGCAACAACAAGAAATTGGCGCAGCTGCAAGCTGATCCTCCGATTACATCGAGCCCATCCGACTACACGGAGAACCGCGCGCTGCCACGTTCATTCCATTTGCGCTCGCTAGGCGGCCTCGCCCTCGAGAATCCGGTTCTCATTTTAGGATGGTTAGCTTTCTAAAAGCTGACGAGTTCTCAGGATGATTCAATTGTGTGGTTCTGCGTCGTCTGCACTGAAGAGCCATGACAGCGAAAGAACGGTTTACCCGCGACGAGCCAATCCTACTCGACGATGGGCCAATGCGCGATTATCTCGCGCGGCTGACGGCAGCTCGCTTCATCGATCATGCTCCGTCACCAATGGGCGCACCAACTAAGTGTCACGTCCTTGAAGGCACCATCGGCGCATCATTAGCGCGCCGATGCCGATGGCGGTTTGGGCAAAACTGGCTGGTATCACCCGGTCCGAACCATCCCAGGCGAGCACACTGCCGACAGATGGACCTGTATTGCTCCGATATATTGCAGAGAGAGTGTCTGGAGGACGCGCGCGCCCACTCGCCTGTGCTATTGCATGGTGAACTTCCGATACCGGCAGAATCGATGCCGATCTATCTACGACTGAGGAGGCAGCGTCTTGAATCGAAGCGAGGCCACCTGAACAAAAGTCTACTCAAACTGGCTCTGCTCGCCGATAATTGCCGGCTGACAGAGCCCGGAAACAGACCTTCGGTAGCATTCAGAGAGATCGGCGTAGCGCCTAACATGATCGATGGTGTCGTTGGTATGGCGCCGATGAGATAAGAATTGATGGTCAGCACCGTAAAGAGACCAGCTGACCGTAAGCTGACGAACACGCGAGCCATGAGGCCATTTAAAGATCACGTTTTGGCTTCCAATTTGGGCGAAGCCTTAATACTTGTTCTCAGGCCGAAGGGACTTGGGAATGCTAAGCCGACGCACGATCCTGAAGATTTTGAACCGAGTTGCGAGCGCAGGAGTTTTCCTTTCCACCGGGGCACTCGCGGCCTTTGGGGCTCAGCTTTCGCTGCCTTCGGCACCTTATAACTACACGGTTCTGGATCAGGACCTGTCTGCCGCACTGCTGGAATTCGGTAACAACCTCAGTATCAGAGTAAGCGTCAGCGCCGAAGTGAAGGGTCGGATTCGCGGGCGCATGCCAGATCTGCCACCGCGCGAGTTCCTCGACCGTTTGACCAATCTCTACAATCTTCAATGGTACTACGACGGGCTCGTGCTGTATGTAACTGCTGCAAGCGAGGCGCAAAGTCGTCTGCTTGTGTTGAAGCCGATCAGCTTCGATGCATTCAAAGCGGCCCTCGATGCACTCAACATCTCCGACGAGCGCTATCTTGTGAGACCGGCACCAGGGGATGGCCTCGTCCTGGTTTCTGGTCCACCACGTTTCGTCGCGCTCTTGGACCAGACGCTCAACGGCCTTGTAGCGGAGGCGCAGACGCGGCCGCACGCTGCCGTCGAAAAGCAGTCGCGGGAATCGGTCCTGAAGTTATTTCGTGGCTCCTCAACCACGGTCGTTCGCGACGGACGACCGGAAGCCCCCTATTCTTCTGACGCGCCGCGTCAGGACAGCATCGTGCGTGAGCCTGCGCCGGGCCAGAGATGAAATTTAGAATGCGCGGCAGCTTTCGGCGGAGGTCAATGCCGTCTCCATTGGCTCATTGCGAATCCTTTTGACGCTCGTCAGCTTCTCGAAAGCTAACTCTCTTAGCATGAGAGAGCGGATGTCTAGACGGCGATGCCGCCTATCCATCGTAATGGAGATGCACGTCGGGCACCCGATGCTCTGCCGGCAGCTCGGAGGCTGCACTCCACACGAGCCTTCGAAACGTTCTCTGGAGGTCGCAATGCAAATGGCCTTCGTCGAACTATGGCTCGAGCCAAACTTTCAAAGAGGCACAGGATGGATTTCAACTCAATCAGCCCAACGAACACAAGCCCGCAGCCCGATTCACCATCACCGCCCGCGGGCCCAGCGGGCTTTGAGCACCAGCTGCGCGAGTTCGAAGATAGTGCTCCGCCACCTGCTGCGGGGTCTCCCGTGCAGCAGGGCGAAGCCTACTCGCCATATCTGGACGCCGGGCATCCCTATTCGCAATATTTGGAGTCGGGGCATCCCTATTCATCACTGTTGGATTGGGACGATGATCTATATGCGCCGGCTGCGCCCTCCCCCGGGCCATTGGTGGCCGCCAGAGAAAGCTCTCCGCAGCCCGGCTCGCAGCAGCCGATTGCTCAAGCCATCGCGGAACTCCCAGAGTTTGATCCTGATCTGATTTGGCAGAATGTGGAAACCGGGCCATCGCAGGCTGGACCATCGCAAGCTGGACCGTCTCAGGCCGGACCTTCGCAAGCCGGGCCGTCCTCGTCCGCCGGGGCTGCGCTGTTGGAACTCACAAATTTCATTCCCGAAAACGAGCGTCTCATAGCCGACCACTGGGTCTTCTTTCCCCATACGGCCTCGGATGCCCAGATCAACATACTAAGGAGGGCCGGCCTATTGCCTAGCAATACCTCCCGGACCACAACTTTCACCATGCTGGGTATGCCGCACACAGCCGAATTTCGACTAGAGGGGGTTCGTTCGTATCAAACCGTCGATGGACGCAGGCCTTTGGCCTGGACAATCGCAGGGCGACGCGCCCACCGGGTAAGCATTCCATCGCCCAGCCCGCGGAGCGGACATACTCGCGCCGCCAGCAGACCTTCGCGACGTCGCCGACGGCGGGAGCACTTGGCGACGTCCTTTCTGGCCAGCGTCGACTATCTTGGCCATCTTGGCCTCCCGCCAAGATGAGTGTACTCAATCGATTAGTTATGCGTCCTTTCAGAGAATTGGTCAGGCATTGGCGGCTCAACGGAATACCAAGAGTCCACGACCGAGCCGCAGGATCCGTGCCCACGTCACTGTATCGTCTCGGCCGTGCGAAGCTTAGAGCGACGAGCGAGCATCTTCGGTCTAACTTGTATGGGCCTGCAGGAACGTGCCTCATCGTTCCATGCTGTGCTTTTCCCTCGAACCTCAGATGGCGGCTCGAATTTAACCGACCATGCCGGCGTGAGCACTTGCTCGATGCGCCGAGTGTGGCACCGACACGACCATAGTCGAAATGAGTGACCCCGTGTGGCGTACGGCAAGGATTCGCTGCTATTGACGACATCGCCGCGACCCAACCCAACCGTCCCTTGAAACAGGCCAGCGTGTGGCCGTACGGGCCAACGCAGGGTCCGATGACGAAGACGTCGGGAACTGCTTTGAGTTTTGCGCTCACGACAATGCCGGAAGCGGCAAGACAGGTGTGTACCGTCCGAGGCAGCGCCCCCGGTATCCAATGCGAGCCAAAAAACGCAGTGCTCTCTCTGCCAGTTTTGGCCGATCTGACCTCCAGCCAGGAACACAGGGGTGTCGACGACTCACCGTAAATCGACCGACATAAGGATCACTAAACGATCACCGGCCGTCGCCGGCTCCGACGTGCCCGCCGATATATCCTCTCGTCCGGCTCCGACAGTGCCGTTCGGACCTTTACTGCCGGCCCGAGATCCGTTGCATTGACGGCACCGCTTGCCACGACCGCAGCTATCGCGGCCCCCAAAAAAGAAGCTCAAATCGCATGTCACCTCACGAACACAAAGTTAATTTGGTGTTGCCGGCGTTGCGGCTGATGGCGCGTCGCCTGGCTGCCCTGCCGCTGGCGGCGGCGTCGTGGGCGATGGCGTGGTGGTCGACCGGGTTGCGGCCAGTGGGGAGCGGCCGACCATGACGGTGAGCAGACCCTGGCCCCACAGCCGCTGCGCCGCCTTCCTGGCATCCTCCAGCGTCACCGCATCGACGAGCGCGCTATGCTTCTCGATATAATCGATCGGCAGCTTGTCGAGCTGATACTGCAGCAGCGCCCGCGCAAGCTTTGACGAGGTATCGAGCGCCAGCATCTGCGAGCCCTTCAGGTACGACTTGGCATCATCGAGTTCCTGCTGGGTCGGGCCTTCCTCAGCCATGCGACGGACCTGCTTTTCGATCTCTTCCACGGTCTCGCTGGCGCGATCGGCCCGGGTGCCGGTATTGCCGACAAACACGGCGGAATGATCCATCCACAAGAGCGTCTCATGGACGGAATAGGCTAGCCCGCGCTTCTCGCGGACTTCGCGGAATAGCCGCGACGACAGCCCGCCGCCACCGAGAATTTGGTTGACGACATAGGCGGCCATGAAATCCGGCTCGCTGCGGCGGACGCCAGCACCGCCGAAGGTCACGACCGTTTGCGGCACGTCGAGCGGAATGAAGACGCACTGCGGCACCTTTGCCGCAACCACATCGGCTACCTGTGTCAACTCCGCCTTGGCCGGCAGGCTACCAAACGTCTTGTCGAGCAGTCTAGCAAGCGTCTCTGGATCGACGTCGCCCACCACCGCGATCTTGAGCGTGTCCTTTGCGATCACGCGGCGCACATAGTCCTTCAAATCGGCGACGTCGATCTTCGGCACGCTCTCGACGGTGCCTCTAGCGTGGCGGGCATAAGGATGATCGTCGAAGGCGACTTCGAGGAATTTGCGATTGGCGAGCGTTGAAGGATTGGTGGAGTCACGCCGAAGGTTCGCGAGCACCGCGGCGCGGATCCGTTCGATATCGGGCGCATCGAAACGCGGCGAGGTCAACGCCATTCGCAGAAGCTCGAATGCCTCGTCCCTGTTGTCCTTGAGCATGCGCAAGGAACCGCGGAACTGATCGCGCGTCGAGTCAAAATTCAGCTCAATGGCGCGGCGGTCGAGCCGCTCGTGAAAGGTCTTGAAGTCGAGATCGCCGGCCCCTTCATCGAGCAGGCCGGCGACCATGTGGCCGACACCGGGCTTGTCGTTGGGGTCCTGGGTCGCTCCGCCGCCGAAGGCGCATTCCATCGCGATCAGCGGGACAGTGGCGTCGTGCATGAACCAGGCTTCGATGCCGCCGGGGGAGACCAGGCGCTGAACTTTCGTAGCGGCAAGCGATGGTGCAGAGCCGAGCGTCGCGATCGCGAGCGAGGCTCCACCGAGAACGGCACGTCTTGTGAAGGAACAGGTCACGAGCGCTTCTCCTCGCGTTTGTGCGCAGAATCCTTGATCAGATAGCCGGTCACCGAGCGTTTCTTGTCGAGCCATGTTTGCGCGGCCTCGCGCACCTGCTCGGCGGTGACGGCCCGGATGCGGTCCGGCCAGCTTCGGATATCGTCAATGCTGAGCCCGGTGGTGAGCGCGCGGCCATACCAGCGCGCAAGCGTCGCCTGGTCATCTTGGGCGTAGATGGCTTCCGCAATCAGCTGGGTCTTGACGCGCTCGAGATCCTCGGCGCGTGCGGGATTCTGCGCGAGGTCCGCGATCAACTTGTCGATGGCGTCCTCGATCTGGACGAACTCGACACCAGGTTTCGGCGTCACAGAGACCATGAATGACGAGGGATCGAGTGAGGTGCGCTGGTAGTTCGCGCCCGTGCTGCTCGCGAGCTGCTTGTCGATCACCAGCGAGCGATAGAGATGGGAGTTGGCGCCGCCGCCCATCAATTGCGCGAGCACGTCAAGCGCAGTACTCTCGCCGGCAGCCGCGGTGTGAGCCGACGGCACGAGATAATAGCGGTGCAGGGTCGGCTGCTCGACTCGCGGATCGGACAACGTCACCGTGCGCGGGGCCGCCGCCGTCGGCTCCTGCGGCCGGAGGCGCTTTGCAGGAATCAAAGGATCTGCAGGGATGTGGCCAAAATGCTTCTCCACCATCGGGCGGATGTTATTGGGATCGACGTCGCCGGCGATGATCAGGATCGCGTTATTCGGCGTGTAGAAGCGCTTGTAGAAGGCGAGCGCGTCCTCGCGGTCGAGCTTTTCGATCTCCTGCCGCCAGCCGATAATGGGGCGGCCGTAGGGGTGGTTGAGGTAGAGCGCCGCCATCATCTGCTCGGTGAGCCGCGCATCGGGATTGTTGGCGACGCGCATGTTGAATTCTTCGAGCACAACTTCGCGTTCGGACAGCACGTTCTCATCTTGGAGAACGAGACCGGTCATGCGGTCGGCCTCAAATTCCATCATCTTCGTCAGCTGCTCGCGCGGCACGCGTTGGTAATAGCTGGTGTAGTCCATCGAGGTGAAGGCGTTCTGGTTGCCGCCGACGCGCAGCACGGTCTGGGAGAATTCGCCGGGCGGATGCTTCGCTGTGCCCTTGAACATCAAGTGTTCGAAGAAATGCGCAAGCCCCGATTTGCCCGGCGTCTCATCGGCGGAGCCGACCTTATACCAAATCATATGGGTCACGACCGGGGTGCGATGATCGGGGATCACCACCACCTGCAGGCCGTTCGCAAGCGTGAAGCTTGCTGGTCGTTCCGAGGTGACTGAGATCTGGGTAAGCACGTTCCTTTTTTCAGGAACGTCCCAGAAGGTAGGATTGCTGCTATTATCCTTTTTGTATTCGTCTTTGTATTCGACCGCCAGCGCGGTGGGCGTCGTCAAGGCCATTGCAACAGTGGCCGTGCCTAGCACCTTGGTTGTCACGGAACTCCAATTCTTCATGGCATCGCCTTTGGTCGCATAGAGATTGACATTCTGCAGCGGCCGATCCCGACAAAGCAGAGAGCCGCACGCCGTTGGCAAACAAGGGAGCAAAAGCCGGGCCAATCGCCTGATGCTTCCGCGCACGGACAGCTGCGCGGCCAGCTGGACGCAAAACGAAGCGCGTCGCCTGCTTTGTGTTCGAAAGCTAAAGCCGCATTTGTTTGGTATCTGCCAACATGTTGCGAACGCGACGTTGTACACGAAACGCACAACAACTCGCCGCCTCGCGTTTGCGTAAATCCTGCGACGCCACATACCGCAGGCCCGATCTTGCGCCAGAGGCCCTGCTCCACCGTTTCGCGGCCGCAGCTGACGCCCGCCAGGAAACATCTAAAGCCTGTCGCGGCGCCGCCAAGTCAGACGTCCCTTCCTGGCGAGAGCTGCTGCCCTGCAGGAGCTTTTCTAATGAACACGCCGTTCGGATTGCCGCCGTGCTAGCGTCCACCGAGACCGTCTTGCCAGACGCGACACTCTTCCTCGACCAGCACTAGCTTTTCTTCGGCAGACCACCAACGCCGCACCTGACGGAACATCGATGCGGTCTCCAGTGGCTTATCATGAACGCTCTGAGCCTCGTCAGCTTCTCGAAAGCTAACCTTGCTAGCATGAGAGGGTGGGTTATCTATAGGCGGTGTTACGAACATGAACACAGGTGCACCCGATATCGGAGCAGCGGGAGGCAATAACGGCGCGGATTTTGACGGAACCGAGGGGGCCGATGAGGCCAACTCGCAGGCCATGCAACAACGCAAAGCTTTCGAAATGGCTCTGGGCATGCTCGCAATGCGAATTGTCAGCGACGCACAAGCCGATCTAGATTCTGCCATGGACGACACAGAAGAGGATGTTTGATTCGGCCCTATCGAGTCAGAAGCAACGAGCGCAAATGCACATCCATGCAACGATGAGAAGAGAGGACGGAGAGGCGCTTCTCAGCAGCCGGAGGATTCGCACCCCAATGGGGCTGGTCGTTCAGACAGGTTGCGGTAAGCTTGGCGTGACAGTTCTTAGGGTGTTTTCGCCGGGTCACTCCGGTCATCCATATCTTGGTAGCCCAAGACGTCCGGCTCACATATTGAAGGACGCGCCTTGCTTCAGGCAATCGCCGTCACAAGGCGTCTTATCTGTCCTCGCGCGCTTTTAGCGGCTGGTGATGCGCCTAACGACTCGGCGCGTCGCTCTTGGCCGCAAATACGGTAGATCGCGCATTGCGGCCGCGTGGTATTCGCCGCACCCGGGGCGCCGAGGCGTGTCCCCTCTTGTCAACCGACCTTACAATCGAACTTTGGTAGAAGCCTGCGCAATGTCGACTGGAGCTTGGATCAGCTCTCGGTCTTCGAGACGCCCCCACCTATCCAGTCATGCTTGGTTGCAGACTGTTACCGGCAGAGAAATGCCAATCAGATCGTCGAAAGCGAAGAGCGCGGATAATGCATGGGCACCCCAAGCGAGGTGCTTCCCTGCGCGCGCTGGGGAGCATGGGAAAGCGGGCGACAGCGCCCGCTCCCATTCTTTGAACGGTGCTCAGATCGGCCTCACCCGGCGGCCTGCTCATTGGCGTCAATGCTCGCCTGGTTGACCTGCCATCCGGATCTATCGACCCACCCTTGACCTTGCTCATAGATCGTCTGTGCACCATCCGACGTCAGCTGATCGAGGGTTTGGCCAGCATTGGACTGCGTCACCTTCAGATTGTTGGCACCATCTTTGTCGTCCCCGAGCCCCTCGACAACCATGGCGTTGTCGCCATTCGTGATGGTGAGCTTGGACGAAATGGTCTTGCCTTTGCCGTAGTCGACCGTATCCACGGTGATCTTCGTGCCATCATCGAGTTGCAGGGTCATGCCTTTCTTGAAATCAAAGTCATCCTTACCGTCTCCATTAGCATCGACATGAGGATCGCCATGAATCTTCGAGACATGGCCGGTTTCGTTGTTGCGAACGGTCCAGGTGCCGTCCTTCTCGTCGGCGGTGATTGTATACTTATCGCCAAGGTGAATCGTTGCCTTGCCGTCATGGACCTCATGCGACCACACCGGATTAGTTTTCGGTGGCGGGCTCTGGTTAACCGCAACTGGGGTCATCGACACAGGCGGGGGAGGAGGAACGAAAACTGGAGTATAGTAGTAGTACGAAGGAGTAGCGAGCGGCTGAGGAGTGTACTGGGACTGAGAGCCGGCGCCCGGGGCGCGCCCCTCTTCACCAGCATCGATACTCGCCTGATCCACCTCGCGCCCGGCGCCGTCGACCCAACCCTGACCTTGCTCATGGATCGTTTGTGAACCATCTGATGTCAGCGCATCGAGAGTGAGGCCCGCGTTTGACTGCGTCACCTTAAGATTGTTGGCACCATCCTTGTCGTCACCGAGCCCCTCGACAACCATGGCGTTGCTGCCATTCGTGATGGTGAGCTTCGAGGAGATGCTCTTGCCGTTGCCGTAGTCGGCTGTATCGACGGTGATCTTCGTGCCATCGTCGAGCTGCAGGGTCATGCCTTTCTTGAAATCAAAGTCGTCCTTGCCGTCTCCATTAGCATCGACATGAGGATCGCCGTGGATCTTCGTGACGTGGCCGGTCTCGTTGTTGCGGACAGTCCAGGTGCCGTCCTTCTCGTCCGCCGTAATTGTATACTTATCGCCAAGGTGGATCGTGGCTTTGCCATCATGGACCTCATGCGTCCACACCGGATCAATTGCCGACGACGGGCTTTGGTTTTGGGCGACCGACGCGAACTGGGGAGGCGGCGGCGGGGCGAGAAGGGTTGGAGCAACGTAGGCTGGACTGAGTACGGCGGGAGCGACAACGACCGGACTATTTACCGGCAGGTACTGGTAGGCTCCCACCGGGACGCCGGCCGCGCCGGCGTACTGCCCCAATGCGACGTTGAACAACGGAACGGCGGGCACGCCTTCAGGCACGAGCCCTACCGCCGGATTGGAACCGCCCACCACGGGAAGATACGGCATTTTCATTCACTCCTATTGCATTGAAGGAAGCGACAGACTGCGAGGACCACCCGCACAATCAACTTGGCACGTTGCGCCGAGGCCCTTCAAAACCAATCCCAGATCACGGCCAGCAGCAGGCGCTCTCGCGTTTCTGGTTGCAGGTGACAACAGCCTTGATCGGCGGACCACTTTTCCCCCTTGCCCCTCGGGAATCGGGACTCTCACGTCGAGCGTATCCAAGTCGCAGGAAGTGTATCCGGAGTACCTGTCGAAAAGCTGACGATAGGATAATCGCCACCAGCACATCAGCTGTCGTATCACCTGAATGTTGAGAGCATGTGATCACGACGAACCGCTCCTTATGACGAGCGTCGTAACAACGACATCTTTGGACGCGCGGCTGGCGATCGACCACGCTCTCTAAAGGACGCCGGTCGAGCCTCTCGCGTGAATGCTCGAGACGGTCTTCAGGTGCCGTGGAGGGCCATAATCGGAACAGACACCTGTTCGAAATTAGTTTTGCTTATTGTTGCGAGGCCTCGCACTTGCACACGTCGCCTTTTGTCCGCCCGATTGCTCGCTGGAAAAATGGGCGTTACACCGTCCGCTTGTGTTCTTGTGACTAATAAATATCGGCGTACGCCGCGGCCGGCGATATCTCGAGGACTTGTCCACGGCGTTACGACGCACCAGGCGATCCAGCCTGCGTCATTTGCTCGGAGGCATGCTCCCTCAGGCCGACACCTGGCACAGCTCCACTGTCGCGGCGCGCTCCAGCACTACTCGGAGCACTTGACCTTCGAGATGCAAAACCTGCGCTGTCGCGTGCGCGCCAACGTCGGCCAAAATGAACCGAGAGTACCGACACATTGTTCGGGGAGAGAAAAATCGGGCCACCTCGACTCATTCCGCGGCCTTTGTGGGACTCGTCAGCTTCTCGAAAGGTAATCCTCCTAGGATCAGAGCGCTGACCTCTAGGCGATGAGTCGTCTATTGAGCGTAGTAGAGATGAACACAGGAGAATGCGATGATTGGAGAAATGATCGGAAGCGCGGCGGGTGGATACCTCGGTGGGCCGCAGGGAGCGGCGATTGGTTCCGCTGTTGGTGGGGTACTCGACCAAGCCTTCGAGAAGGTTATTCACAAATTGGATCCTGAGAAGGCTGATGCTGACAAGGTCGCCAAGGATAATGGCCCTGCCGCAGGAAAGACCCCGCAGTGTAACCACGGCAACGGCGAATTGACGCTCTTGAATGGCGCGCCGGGCGCGCATGTAATGATTTCATTTCCTGCCGTCGTTACCCCAGCTGGTTAGGCGTGAGGCAGGTCATCAGTACCACTAACTTCCAAACAGAAAGGTGAGTCGATATGGTTTCTCCCGTTGGCGGTTCCACCGCTCCATCCGAAGTCGCGACGAATCAGCAAACCGGTGCTACGGGTGCTGGCGATTTCGCCGCGCAGCTCGCCGAGCTCGAGCGTGTCAGCAAACAAGCTCAGGCCAACAGCATCGTGATGCGCAGAATTACGACCGAGCTCTCGTCCGAAAAGAAGGTTGCCGACGAGCGCGTTAGTTAGCGCGCTGCAAGAGGGGCGCACGGCCGCTCTTTTCGCGTGCTGGCTGCTCTCTACAGCCTGACGAATTCGGAACCAGCCGTACGGCAATGCCGTACGGCTTCTCGTTGCTCAGGAGACTCTCCGTGAATGAACCGGCCTCCGTTCATTTCGAAGTGCTATCAGGGCTCTATTCTGGGGTGACCGGTGAAGCGCCCGTCGGAACGAGCCTTATCGGAAGTGGCCTCGATGCCGATATAGTCTTCGTCGAACAGGGGCTCGAGCCCAATCACTTCCGGCTCACGCCCATGCTCGATTCGATGGAGATCGAAGCCCTAGCAGCCGGAGTCAGCATAGAAGGAAGCGGAGATATTGGCGTAGGCGAGCGGGTTGTTGTTTCTCTTCCTGCCGTCGTTCATGCGGGCACGATGTCCATTCGCTGCACGCAGGATTCGGCGCAAGCATCAACCGGCCTGTCGCGTGTCTCGATAATAGCAGCCGCCTTGGTCTTGCTGAGCTCCGTCGGGATCGCCACTCTTGCAATCAGCTTCCTCTTTGACGGCAGTGCCGGTGCACTGAGCCCCGATGCGCCCCTTGTTGCCGCACTTCCACCCAAGCTGACGCTCAATGGTCCTGATGATCGCCCTCTCCATGCGGCCGCCGAACAACTGCAAGAGGAGGTTAACAAAGCGGGACTTCTCAACATCAAAATCGGTCCTGGGCCAGGCGTGGTCAGCGCCGAGGGCACAGTGACACCTGCGACAGTCAGTAAATGGCAGGAGGTTCAGCAATGGTTCGATCAGCACACAAACGGGTCGCTGACACTCGTAAATGGGGTGACCGTGAAGGAGGATAAGCCGCCCTCCTCAATTGCTGTCCAGGCGGTGTGGCGCGGAGCCCACCCTTATCTTCTTATTGGTGGGCAAAAGTACTTCGTGGGCGCGCTGTTGAACGATGGATGGACGGTTGATCGAATCGAAGCGGGACGCGTACTGCTCAGCCGGAATGGACGGCTTGCTGCTCTCCCCTATTAGAGCTCCACCGCCGAGGAAAGGAGATCGTCATGACCAAGTTGCCCCAGCATCCTGTCGGACTTGGCACCTCTTCGCAAAGGCTCAATACCCACGACCATGAGCCAGCGAACAAACCGGCCGTCCTTCAAGTCCATAATTTAGAGATCCATGGCGCCGATGGCGATGGCGAGAAGAGGCACGGGTCGGTTTGGCCGGATACCGAGGCGCCGGATCTGCCAATCGAGGCCGCGCTTGACGTCAACGATATCGATGCCGTCTCGCGTGTCAGTCTCAACGACAGGCGCGTACGGATAGCTGAGCTCGATCCCCGTGCAGCACTCGCTTCACTTTATGGCCGCAATCTCGCAACTGGCCTGCTCTCCTTCGTGACACCACGCCTGCGTGATCCGGACGTGCTGCGAGCAGAGAAGCATAGTGTTCTTCTGGAGCGCTTGGCCGATAGGCTACGGGCCGGACCGGAGGATTCGGTGCGTGAAGGGACGGACGCCCTGCAGCAGGAGCTCCGCCGGCTCATCCTGCTCCGGCAGAACCAGAACAGCTTGATTGGGAGCTAGCATGATCGACTCGGGCGGAGCGCAGTTCGCCAGTCCACCGCCGCCGGCCGATGCTTCCAAAACCGGCGATGTCTTGCCAATCTCGGGGCAGGAGCGCGATTTGGTCTGCGCAATATCCTTCGTCCACCTTGCGTGTGGACAGAGCGCACGAGCTCTCGCTCTGTTGCGGCTCATTGCCCATGACTACTCGCAGGACGTCGACCTGCTTCGCATTCTTACCTATGCTCTCATCTCAGAGGGTTTTGGCGATGAAGCACTTGCGGTGCTTGATAGACTAGACACGCTTGACGACGAGCCCTCCTCGCGTCTGCCTTTGACGCTTCTTCGCAGTCACGCGCTACGACGGGCCGGCCGTATGGACGAGGCGCGGGCAGTCTTCCAAGACTATGTGTCCTTGCGTGGCAGGACAGCCCCAACGCAACAACAATAAGAAGGCTCTCCATGCCACACCTTCTTCGTAAGCTTATCGTGCGCGCGCCATTCCACCCGGATTTCATGGTCGCGTTCATGCTGCTTCTGGCAATCGGAATGATGATCATGCCGATGCCGATCGTCGTGGTCGACATGCTGATCGGCTTCAATCTGGGCTTTGCCGTATTGCTGCTGATGGTTGCTCTGTATCTCAGTACGCCACTTGATTTCTCGTCCTTGCCCGGCGTCATCCTGATCTCTACCGTCTTTCGTCTGGCGCTGACCATCGCGACAACGCGGCTGATTCTTGCTGAGGGAGACGCCGGCAGCATCATTCACACGTTCGGTGAGTTCGTAATATCAGGAAACATCGCGGTCGGCATTGTTATATTTCTGATCGTGACCATGGTGCAGTTCATGGTTCTCGCGAAGGGAGCCGAGCGCGTTGCTGAAGTCTCAGCACGATTCACGCTCGACGCTCTGCCAGGCAAGCAGATGGCTATCGACGCGGAGCTACGCAACGGTCATATCGATCAGCACGAGGCACGCAGCCGGCGAGCTTCATTGGAGCGAGAAAGCCAACTTCACGGTGCAATGGATGGCGCCATGAAGTTCGTGAAAGGGGATGCCATTGCCGGCCTCATAGTCATCTGCATCAACATGCTGGGAGGAATCAGCATCGGACTGCTCTCCAAGGGCATGTCCATCGATGAGGCGTTACATCAATATACGCTGCTCACCATCGGCGATGCGTTGATTTCTCAGATTCCGGCGCTCCTGCTGTCGGTTACGGCCGCAACCATCGTCACACGTGTAAATGGTCCTTCCAAGCTCAAGCTTGGTGCCGATATCATCAACCAACTCACGGCCAGTACCCAGGCATTGCGGCTAGCGGCCGGCGTTTTACTGCTCATGGGGCTGATACCTGGTTTCCCCTTGCCCCCGTTTCTCATGCTGGCCGCACTTTTTGCCGGGGCAAGCTATGTCAAAGGCGGTGTTAAGAGCGCGAACACGGGCTCCAAGACGGGCGCCAACGTTAGTGCTCCGACCTCAACACCAGCGCAGGCTCAACGGCAAACCATACCTGCGGAGGCGCTTCCGGTCGCGGTTTTCTTTGCACCTAACCTAGTAAACGCGATTGATAGAGAGGAAGTTGAGCAGCACATCGCTCGCATTTCGGCGCTGGTATCAGCCGATCTTGGCATCACGATTCCGCGCATTCCAGTCCAGGTCGATCAACGTTTGGCCCAATCCGAGTTCAGGCTGGATGTGGAAGGGGTACCGGTTGAACGGGATCGGGTCGATCCGACGCAGCTCGCGCTCACCGATGACCGGGCGAACATTGAATTGAGTGGCATCCCGTATCGGCAAGATCCAGACACCGACCGGATCTGGATCGAACAGAGCCATGCACCAGCTCTCAAAGCGGCCGGGATCGGACATCACTGTCCGAGCGAAATCATCGCCCTGCGCGTCAGTTCCGTACTGACGCGATATGCGCAGCGATTGGTAGGCATTCAAGAGACGCGACAATTGCTTGCCCGGATGGAGCAGGAATATGCCGACCTGGTGAAGGAAGTGCTACGCACGACTCCAGTTCCCCGGATCGCCGATGTCCTGCGTCGCCTGCTCGACGAAGGCATCCCGATTCGTAACACCCGGCTGGTCTTGGAAGCGTTCGCCGAATGGAGCGAACGCGAGCAGAACGCAGTCCTGCTCACCGAATATGTTCGCTCCGGCCTAAGGCGGCAAATCTGCTTTCGCCATGCCAACGCTCACCGTGTCCTGCCCGCCTTTATCGTAGAACGTGAAACTGAGGATGTAATTCGCAGTGCGGTTCGAGAGACTACCGTCGGGCCGTACCTCGCGCTGGAGGACCGGCATAGCGAGATGTTGCTGTCGCAACTGCGCCAGATTCATTCAGGCGTGCCAGCAGGTCAGAGCCAGCCCGTCATCCTGAGTTCGCTGGATATCCGACGCTTCGTCCGCGGCTTTCTCACCCGCAACGGGATCGATCTTCCTGTTCTGTCTTATCAGGATCTCGCCTCCGATTTCACGGTCCAGCCGGTGGGGTCGCTCAAGCTTACAGGTCCCAAGGAAAAAGCTCCGACAGGAGAACAACGCAACCTGCTTGCCACAAATGGCTAACAGAGCACAGCAGTCGGTCGTGAGATAAATGGCATGAATTCACCTACAACAACATTCGCTGCACGATTGTATGCATTCCATCCGCCCTCGGGCTTAACTCTCCTCGCTTTATTCGCCACTCTTGTGCTTGGTGGCTGCGCCAGCTTGGACCCCCACGCTACCTCCGTTCAAGAGACGCCGCGGCCAGAGTTGCTGGGCGCCAAGGACATCGATCCTGCTATGCGCGAGCGCATTGCACATGCCCTCCTCCGAGTTTCCAACGAGGAAAGTTTGCGCGAGGCTCTGAAGCAAAAGCCAGACAATGTCGATGCGGCAATCTCGCTTACGCAGGCCCTTCTGGCACAGAAACGCGCAAGCGAAGCACTTGAGGTAGCCGACAAGATCTTGCTTACAGTTCCTGGTGATTTGCGTGCCATGAACGCAAAAGGGGTGGTCCTCGACGCCGAGGGGCGTCATGATGAGGCGCAAGCGCTATATCGCAAGGCTCTCGCAGCGGCCCCAGGCAATCAGATGTTGCGCAACAATCTCGGCCTATCGCTCGCACTCGCTGGAAATGCCGATACCGAACATGCCAGCCTACAACCGCTTTCGCACGAGCCGCGTGCGCTAGCGCGTTCGCCATAGCGTGGCCTCGGCGTAGAACGCGGGATCTTACACTAGCGCCTGCGCGTCAGCTCGTCGTCAGCTAGGCTGACTATCACCTTCGCGATGCCCAACGAGCCTGAACTCAGTACGAGAACACTTCACCGATAGGAAACCCAATCACCATGTATGGCCGAATCAATAGCTACCCCGGCGCTTCCGACGCTGATGAAATTAGACAATCCGCCACCAACCACGCGCAATCTGATGCAGACAGCCAACGCTTTGCGGACATGTTTGCTGGGATGCACATAGCGGCGCCTAGGGCTAGCTCGTCGGAAGCAACACCCTCGTACTCGCTCGTTCGCCGACCTCCTGTGGTGGAGCTCAAAAGTTCTGAATTCGAACAAAATGTGAAGGACTTTTATGGCGATGAAATCGAGGATATCGCCGCGAAATCATGGATATACTCGCTTCCCGTATCCTCGAAGGCCGCACGCACAGCACAAGTTGCCCATGACCACGGCACGAAACCTGGCTCGGAAAACGCACGCTATTTCAGCTATCAGTTAGGCAACAAGAGTGTTGGACTTCTCCGAACGGAAGGCGGAGCTAGCATGAGTGATGTGTTCAAAGACGAAAAGGCACGCGCGCGCTGGCGGGAACAGTTTCCCGGACGGACCGAACTCACATCCACTGTAGATTTTCGGGTTACTCATCCCCTCGTGGAGAACGCAGGCGACATTCTGTTGGAACATCAGCTTCGGCTCGACGGCGAACGGCCTTTGCTCCTCTCTCATGCTGTCAATGACGAAGCGAAGGCTCGCGCACGGGCGTTGGGTTTTGTTGAGGTGAGTGACTCGATGATGGTGCTTGACCCTACCAAGCATCCTAACAAGTGGACGAAGAATGATGACGGTGAATGGCAGCGGAAAAACAAGCCTCCATTGTATCTTAAAGCTACTGACATTAGCGGCAGTGATACCAGAGGGGCCCAGCGCGCTCGAAATATCACGCCGGATTGGGACGACGATGACTTCATGTAGACTGGTCCGAAGAAGATAGATCACGCGAAACGAGACCGGATTGCCAGTGGGTCACAATACCCGTTTTATGGTAATGTCTCGCCATGCATACTTCCGGTTACTCGAGAGGACCCATCGCCTACACGGCCCTCACCCGCGCTAGGCGTTGGTTTTGCTGGTTGGACAAAAGAGCGCGCCGGCTATTCTCATCGAGAGCCGGCAAATCGAGCGGCTATGGTCCAGCTTGCGAAATCCTCTCGGGGCAGCTCACCATAGGTTCGGTGAGTGCCCGCTCGCCGATGCGCCCAGAGGGTGTCAGAAAGGACATCCGAGCAGGTTCTGTGAGTCTGCCTTATCGAGGAGACTCACATGACGACCGAGACGACGATTACAGCCTGAACTATTGGACAACTGCTTGCTAGGTGGCAGTGGACCTTGAGGACCATGGCGTATCTCACGTCCGGCTCGTCCGAGCCGAGTCGAACAGGCGTTTCCACACGTCCGCCTTCACCCAATCGCGGAAACGTGTACACGCTACTCCAGTGGCCGAAAGCGCGCGGCAGCGCGCGCGAAGGACGCCCGGGCGCGCGATCCATGACACCGCCTCGACAAACATCCGTTATCCTTGCCGCTCCGTCCGAGATCGCTCGGTTTGCCGAGACGCAGCGGTTCCATCTTCGTCAATTGGACGTCGATCTCGTTCCATCCGAAGCTTGGATCACAACCGAGCCCCGATGAGAATCCTAAAATCCCAACAGGCCCTAGCGCCTGGATTTGGGACTTTTCATCCACACGGCGCCGAGACGTAAAGGTTCACGAGCGTCGCTCACTTTGGCCACGAAGTTCGGATCGGTCGAGAGCTTGAACGTCTCCAGCCGGTGCGGCTGGAGTCCGAAGGCTCGCCAGATGCCTTGCGCCGTCGACACCGAAGGGTCGTTGGCGTTCGCCATGTCGCGCGAACTCCAATGGGAGGCGTCCTTCGGGGGCATTTCTCCAGCGTCCGCACGACCACCGCTTCGATCTGAGAATCGTCAATCGTGCGCGGCGCCCCAGAAAGCGGCTCGTCGTGCGGCCCGGCCACGCGCCGCTTCACAAAACGACGCTGCCATTTGCCTACGGTCTGCGTGTGCAGGTGGCCGCCACTTCCTAGTTCTGACCGCCCTCCGCGCAGGTCAGCACGATCCGGGCTCTCAGAGCCAGCGCTAGCACGTTCTATCGCTGCATTGTCAGCGACTTCATTTCGGCACGCTCGTCATCGCTTTGTATCAAGGGCGCAAGTGGCTGGACCGCGATCAGACGTCCGTCGCTGTTGCCAGCGCTCTTTCGCACAGCGACACGAAGCTACGATTGCGAACTTATGGTTCGGGAGACTAGCAACCCGCATCTTCCATGGACTTGGACGCCTGGGTGATTCGGACTTTTTTTGTACACCCGGGAGAATGCCCTCCGTCAGCTAATTGTCAGCCAGGCCCTCTACCTAGATAGCCTGCGCATTCTCGCCTGTATCGGAGGTTGGAAATATGACGGGCATTGGCCGACCTGGCAAATCGCACGTTGGGGCTGATGGATCTGACAGCACGTGGGGATTGAGCAGTTCGCGCTCGGAGTCAAGTCTTGCCCCTGAGGAAGGCAGCCAACGGTTCGATTCCGTCGTGGAGGGGATGCGCTCTGAGCCCCAAGATAGAACGGCGTCGGTCACCAGCCAGCCGCGCACTTCGGGTATCGCAGCCCCCATTTCCTCGACAGGCGATGAGATCAAGGCAACAAAGCGACAAATGGACCGCCTGCTTGAGGAACTTGATGCTTGCCGTAAGGCGGCCATGCAAGCGCAGGACTCGTCGGAGGCGCAAGAGCTGATCGATCAACTCGTCGAGGCAAGCTCAAAAGTTCTGGAGTACCGCGCGAGCCTGCCCCCGCATGTAGCGCGTAGCATTCTGTCCGACGATCAGGCTCGCCGACTCCGGGACGAGGCGCTCGATGCGGCGGACGAATGCAACATACTGGCCGAACGGACTATCTCCGCCTTGGAGGAGCGCCGGAAGAAAGCAGCCGGCGCGCTCGACTTGATCCTCAAATCCAATGCTTCCCCCGACCAGCTGCGCCGAGCGGTTTCCAGTGTGGCGAACCGCCATGAGGCGTGCATGGAGTGGTGGGGAAAGAAGGCATTGCGCTCGGAACGGATGCAGTCGGTCTGCGCCGCCACCACCAACTTACCAAGTACTACGGCCGAGATGCAGCAGGCCCAAGAGGACGCACTGCGGCTGCACACCGGCTGGGCACTGTATATGAAGTGCATGCATCTGCAATCGCGGGTCGCTCTCGCGCAGGTCATGATTGAGCCGCTGGCGAGCACGTTCGAACCAGCCGTGAGGAACATCCTCATGGCTGAGAACGGGGGGGCGCGTCTGCTGGGAACCTTCATCGAGGATTTTTTTCCGGCATTCCTCTCGACGAACGGCGCTGTTCTAAAAAGCGGAGGACGCGCGCTCGACGCAGAGCCCTGCGCCGTTCTGGAAGGCGTCATGGAGCGCCTTTCGGAATTTGCGTTGGCGTTGCACGACGTCGTTGGAAAGCTAAGCGCTCTCGGAACAGGCGCCGACCTCCCATTGGAACTGTTGGGCCAGATCGTGGAAGGCGCGTGGGTCACGGCGCATGAGGTGATGCGCCTCTTGTCACTGCAGCCGAAGACCCCAGCCATTATTACACCGCCGGCCGATGCTGGGGCTGCGATACCGGCTAACACTACCGGCAGGGCTGTAGTGGCCGAGGGTACAACAACGCGCAGGAAGCGCAAAGGCAAGCGCACGCCGGCTGAGGGCGCCGGGAGTTCGGCGGCCGGGAGGATGCAGCCACGGGTCGCTACGGCCGACAAGACCGCAGCGCCAGCGGCCAAAGTTCTCGTGCTCTCGGATTTAGGTACGAAGAAGCTGGTGAGCGCGGAGGAGGCGCAAAGGGCGTCATCGTCGGCGGCGGCACACTTAGCTACCTGGCAGGCCCCGCCGTCGATTGAGGCACTGACGCCACTACTCAAGCACTTGGACGAACTTTTGCAATTCGATCTGGCTGGACAGCAAAGGGCCGTCTCGCAAGCGCGCCAGATGAAACCCGAGGACGCCGACCACGTCGTAGACACCGTGGTTGAGCGCCTGCAGATGAAGGCCGCCGAGATGCAGGCCTGTGTGGCCGCGTTGGACGAGCCTCGTCGAAGCGGCCTACTCACGGCTGCGCAAGTGCCCGAAGTGCACGACAAAATAGTCCGGCTCAACATGATGTTGTCCCAGGCGAACGGGGTGGCCAAGGCTGCGAACGAGCGAAAGGCCACGACTATCATTGATTGCATGAAGACCTACGCCTTTCCGTCGCAGAAGTACCTTGAATACTTGCGCGCGGCCGAGGAGTTGGCGCCTGCGGATCTACCGCGCCCGTTAAAGGGCGAGCCAGGGACGCTGTTTGAGTTCAAGCTGCAACCCAAGGCGCTGAGCAATGGTGCAATGCCGAGTCCGATGTGGGTGCACATCCATACGAACCGGCCGGTACTTGCGCGGCAATTGGCGACGCTAGATGACGCCGAGTTCGCCGCTTGCCACGTCAAGTCCAATGAACAGCGCGGCTACAATCGGCAGTGGCAGAACGCCCGGGCTGCGACGGGTCACGAGAACGTCGTGGTCCACCGCGGCAAGCTTACGCCTGCGTTCTGTAAGTCCTTGTTGAGCACAGTGCTTAGCGGCCACCCACGCTATCCGCTTGCCGAGGCGGAGCACCTGTCGACGCAGGCCGCTCGACACGGGATGTAGTTACGGGCCTCTCGCGCTAGAGTGCCTATTGACGTCCGAAATCCGAAGCCAGCGGGCCGTGATCAGGTCATGGGCCTTTAGCACCCGGTAGACTGAAAGCGTCCGCTTCGGTTTATAGCGCTCGTACCATGTGGCAATCAGCGCACTCGTATCGATGCAATAAATGTTCTTTGGCCATTCCGGTTTATCCTGCCATGCCAAAGGCCGCCTTTCCCATTACAGCAACGGTCGTAACATTCATACTGAACAGACCCGCGCCATCGCGCAGTGTGAAGTATCGATCGTGATAGCCTTGAAAATAAGCTGGGTAAACATGGGACCGAGCTGACTCAGCGCCAGGTAATGATGCTTGGGCCGCCTTCCAACGGTTTTTCTGTGCGTCAAGCTGGGCGTAGATCTTCTGGAAATCAGCGCGCTTGCTGTCACAGAATCCTGGGTCGTGGGACCGAGCGTCAGCAGCGGCCGCAGCACGGCTTCCTGGCTGCTCCCAAAGCGCTGGACCAACGCTTCGAGTTAGCTAAGCCGTTCTCAACATTGGCGTGAGCGGCGGCGAAGAGCCATGTTGTATCTCACCAATGACCTTGAAGCCGTGGCGTTGATAAAAGGGAATGTGCTCGGGATTTGAACTTTCGAGGTACGCGGTAATGCCCTCCTCATCACATCGTTGAAGAGCGTATTTCATCAGCAATGTGCCAAGCCCTTGTCCGGCCCAGTTGGGATCGGTGGCAATGAGAGGCAGATACCAATGTGGCTCGGGCGGATGATGCTCGGCCATTCCCTGCCGCAGGTGTGCCATATCCTCGGTAATCCCCGGGCTCAGGGATTGCGCCATGATTTCGTCCAGCGCAGCCTCATCTTGTTGCACGCCGGGAGGGAGCCACAGCGCCGCGGCGCGAATCCCTCCCGTGACGTACGCTGTGCCATGCTCGAATGCTCGTCCGCCACAGGCGTTGATGAACTGAGGCATGCTCTGAATATATCGCCTTGCGTCAGGCCAACTCCACCGCATCAACGGATCGGCGGCAAAGCCGAGCACAATTGTCCAGACGGTGCTTGCGCGATTGTTTGAGTTCGCACATTTGATGTTCGACTCCGCTCGCATATGTGATTCCAGGTCTCAATCTAGGCGTCAGAGTTACAAGTGTGCAGGACAAATGGCTCTGAACGAAAGCAAAGGATACACGACACAGGCTTTCGTCGGATGCATCGGCGTCCAGGTTAGCAAATGTCGCACGTTGAGATCGCAGATGACCAACGATCTTTCACACGATCTTATAACCTATCACCCCGTCTCCCATTGAGCTGTTCTGGTAGGGTCCGACATTCAAAACACGTGCCAACAGCGAAAGCCGCATATCTATTGCTCTCGGTCGGAAGGTGCCGTTGTTCGAAGCGGACGGCGCGCCTTATCTTCTCGCGCCAAGCAACCTCGGCAAGCTCTCTCGCGATGCCGACCCCATGATCTCCGTCGTAATTCGGTTCATTCACCCAATGGATGAAGTCGACGCATAACTTGCCGGATTTCCTTTTCGTCTCTGAACTTTCGGACTGCGTCGAGAAAGAAACACAACCTAAGGAATCGATAAAGTTGTGTCATTCTAGGTGCGGCCAATGCTTGCTTGGCCCGGATATTGTCTCCAGTCGGCCGCTGGCGTGGGTGTGATAGATCTACTGAAGTTGAGATGTGCGTCGACAGTGCCGAAAGGAAACTCGTCTCGATAGTTGTCGTTAAATGGACGGGTGTCCTTGAAGCATCAACACTGATACACTTTCCTCCATCATGCTCCTGACTGGCCTTGACGCACATTTCGTAGAGCTCGGGTATCAACGCTCGATCGCCTCCAGCTACGGGTCAAGCGCAGCTGTGAAGCCCAGGATGCATCGGGGGTCTTCTACGAGATCCCCCCTGCCCGAATTCTAACGGGTCATGGAATGCGAGTTCCGCGATGAGAGCCCAGACGCTTACCCCGCGAATGCGCGTGTCAAACCAGTTGGTGCAAAGAAGAGTGAGAGCTCGTAATTCAACGACTTGCGAGAGCGTTATTCGTCGCTTCACATTTGCAACAAATGCGCGCAAGAACTACGAGATGCACACTTAGCCCAGCTATAGAGCGTCACTCACCAAGGTGGAGGCCCCCGTTAGAATTGCGTCGGATGCGCCACACTTTGATTGGTCCCGAAACAACGGGCACTCGCCTACCAAACCGATGCGATTTGAAAAATCTGACGCCGTGCAGACGAGGCGTAATTTTCGATCAGCGTGGTCCTGCTGCACCTCGGGCATTCAACGGATTCGTCACGTCTGCGATCGGGAAGCCGGGCAGATGCCCGGCTTCCAGGAAAAGTATCAACTCGGCCTCATAGGGCGTAGGATCGATGTCCCGCGCCTTTAGCCACTCCGGCTTGTAATAGGTCTGCCGATAGCGCTCGCCGGAGTCGCAGATCAGCGTCACCAGCGATCCCGCTCGGCCGGCGCTGCACATCTCCGAAGCCAGCCGGCACAGTGCCAAGAAGTTGGTGCCGGTAGAGCCGCCGACCGGCCGGCGCAGGCGACGCGACAGCACGTTCATAGCCGCGATCGTCGCAACATCCGGGATCTTCATCATGCGGTCGACCACGTTCGGAACGAAGGATGGCTCACAGCGCGGCCGGCCGACGCCTTCGATCAGCGAGGGACGCTCGCAAGTTCGCGAGCGGTCCTGATAGCGGAAGCAGTCGAAGAAGGCGGAATGCTCGACATCGGCAATGCAGAGCTGCGTTGGAAGCTGACGATACCGCAAATAACGCCCGATGGTCGCCGAGGTGCCGCCAGTGCCGGCGCCCATCACGATCCAGTCCGGCACAGGGCGCGGCTCGCCCTTCAACTGGGTGAAGATCGACTCGACGATGTTGTTGTTGCCGCGCCAATCCGTCGCCCGCTCCGCGAAAGTGAACTGGTCCATGTAATGTCCGTTGAGACGGGTGGCGAGCGCCGCTGCCTCGGAATAGAGCGCGCGGCCGTCGTCGATCAGATGGCACTTGCCGCCATAATGCTCGATCGCAGCGATCTTCTCGGCCGACGTCGTCCGCGGCATAACGGCATAGAAAGGTACGCCGATCATCTGCGCGAAGTAGGCCTCTGACACCGCCGTGGACCCCGACGAGGCCTCGACAACTGGCGTGCCCTCGTGAATCTGTCCGTTGCAGAGCGCGTAGAGGAACAGCGAGCGAGCCAATCGGTGCTTCAGGCTGCCGGTCGGATGAGTCGACTCGTCCTTCAAATAGATGTCAATGCCGGCGAGAGCCGGCACGATCAGCCGAATTAGGTGCGTATCGGCAGTGCGGCACTGGTCGGCCTCGATCGCAGCCACGGCCTCGTCCACCCAGCCACGCCGATAGCTCGCCAAGCTCGCGTTATTGTGACGGAAAGACGTGCGCCCGATCGACATAGCGTCTAGCATGAAATAATTCGCTTTGCACATCAAGTCGTATTGCCGCGGTCGCTCTGATGCCCGAGGCCGAGCTTCCGAGCGGCATGGAAGGCTCCAGACTGCCACGAAGCGCTGCATCGACAGTTCGCATAGATTTCCGGGTCCATCGAGGCACGATACGTGACGACATCGCATTTTCGGTCGTTTGTCTGATCCTCTCACTTCTAGTCATGCGGCACCCGGCTCGTGTCGCCTGTCGAACGTCAGAACTCTGACGAATTGACTTATCACCTCGCCTCCTTCTACTTAGTTATGCCACACCTAATTCTATCCGGGCACCAGCCGAAACGCTGCACGACTCGGATTCCTCTCGAGCATTCCGAACCTAGCTCTAGTGATGTTTGATGGGCGCCTGCGTTTCAGGCTACCCAATATCGGATGGTGTCGAGCAGTTAACTGACGCGATCATCGGAGGAGCCGCCGCTGGCCTTCATCAAGCAGTGGCATCGGCTCGATCCCGTTCGCCGCGAACAGTGTTCGATGCGCGTCCAGCTCTGCGTCTGACGTGAGCTTTCGAGGTATTCGATGTCCGGCGAGGAACTTCGCGGGACCAACGTCGTGGGGGCTGCTCAGGATGTGCTGCTACGTCACGGCTCATCATGCGCTTAACGCGAACGCGTTCTTCGCGGACCATTATCGGAATGGATACGTTCTATCAAAACAATAGATTTTACCAATTTTGCCGCAATCCCCATAGTCAGACGCCGGCTAACTCAAGCATCAATCAGGAAAATGCGCGTGAAACGACTTGTTGGTTTCAACACAGTTGCTGGACGATACGCAAGCGCGAAGGGATGATGGCCAGCTGCGTCCTGGTATGCGCCGTACTGGATTGGGACTGAAGAGGTGTGCTCATGAGGTCTACGAAAAGCTGGACTGGAGGCTTTTCATGGTCGGTAGACCCACGGTGGCGGAGCTTTCGCGCAGTTCTTCGAGGCTGGTCTCGTTTGACAGCATCGGCACGGGCACCCGATCGTGCATTATCAGTAGGTAGGCTAATCATGAGTTCGGACAGCAAGCATCAATCGCTAGAGCAGGAACTAGCCGGCGACGATCCGTGGAGGCTCGACGGCAATCCATTCGAACGCGAGCGTCACTCGCAAATTCTTCGGCTATCGCTCTCGCAAGGCGCGATTTCACACGCCCTCGAGGTCGGGTGCGCGGCCGGCGCATTTACGGAAATACTAGCACCTCATTGCAAACGGCTCACAGTCATCGACGTTATGCCGCAAGCCATTGCTCGAGCTCGCCTGCGGACGAAACGGTGGTCGCACATAACCTGGATGGCTTCGGACGTTCAGCAGTTTTCGACCGCCGAGCGGTTTGATTTGATCGTACTGGCCGAAGTCCTCTACTACCTTGATGGCGTGGCTGACATGCGTGCGACTGTCCGCAAGTTGGTGCAGATGCTGGCGCCAGATGGACAGCTGGTTTTTGGGTCAGCCCGAGATACCAATTGCCGGCGTTGGGGCCATGCCGCTGGGGCTGAGACCTGCATTCTCATGTTGAAGGAATCGTTGGTCGAAGTCGAGCGAGTGAGTTGCCAAGGTCAGTCGGCTAACGAAGACTGCTTGATCTCCTGCTTTCGGCCGAATTAATGCCGGCTCAAGAGGGTATCAGAAGAACGTGTAAGCAGGTTTCTGTGAGTTTACCTTACCGAGAAGACTCACATGACGACCGACACGACGTTTACACCCTGAACTACTGGACTACTGCTTGCTAACTATGAAAAGCCTAAAGACCTCACAGGTACGGACGGGCTTTTAAGGCAGCTGAAGAAAGACGCTGATTGAGGCGCTTGGTGCGGAGCTGAGCGATCACCTTGGCTATGAGAAGGGGGACCCGGACCGGCAGCGGCAACGGGAAATCGGCCAAGAGCAAGAAGACGATGTCGTCATGCTTAGCGCTCCACGTTCCACACTTCTTCCGGCTTATAAGTCGCCCGGGCATCAGTGATACAGGTCCTTCCGGACCGACTGAGAAGTGAGGCGCCGTGCAAGCAGCAGTACTTCAACTACCTCTTCTTATAGGCTTACTCCGGTTGGTCTTAAGGCCCTTGAGCCGATTCATTCGCGAGGAACGACGCCAAAATTCCAGTTTTCCACCCAATGGTGGCGGCGACGTCCAGGTTGAAGGCGTCTTCTCATAATTCATCGCCAAGAACTTCAGCGCGGGCATTGCCCAGATCAACTCACTGGGCGTGGCGGTCGCCGCTGCCGCGCAGCTGTGCCGAGGGACCTCGCCATCGCCTGCTTGCCCACGCGCAATACCGCGATACATGCCCGTGCCACGCTGCTCGATCTCCGCATACGGGATTTCTCTGCCGGTTAGCTGCGCACGCGCCTCGGGTTTGTGAAAGTAGATATATCGCATCTGTTGGCCGTCGAGCGGCACGCCCCGGCCTGACCATGAGCCCGCCAGTGTTGGTGAAATGAGCCGCGCGCTTCTTGCCTGTCACTTGCGTCATTTTGTGCGTGATCGATCCGTTGGGCAATAGCAGCAAGCTCTTGTTCAACTTAATCCCGGTCAGCACGAAGGCAGCCGCGCGACAGATCGTCCGGTCGCCGCACTGGCACCCATCGGCGAACGAGATCACCCACTCGATATGCGGATAATGCCTTTTGATCATCCGCAGTGCGATCGAGAGCGCGCGGCTTCCTGCTATTGCGCGGAAATGCTTCCAAGAACACCAGCCGGTTCAACTCGAGAATCCATTCCATGGCGTATCGCGCACCAGCCCTTGGATGTGGCTTTTATCCATCGACGGGCCAAATGCCATCACGCCTTCCAGCCGGCCCGCGGATAAAGACGCCGAGCGCGAGGAATGAACTGTTGACCGTCTTACTGTAATGCAACCGCATGATCAGCGACGCGTCGGCATCCTTCTTCGCGATCGCGACGCGGATTTCTTTATCGTGTCCCATGGTCAGTTACTGAGTTCGTCGCGCATGGTTCGAGACTCCGGTTCGGGAGTCACGGCAGTGCGATCAACCCACAACGGCCCGTCGCGGTGGCGCAAATGCTCCGAATTTACTTCCGCTTTGTGGCATAACGGATATTGCCGGCCTTTGTGCTGGCTCGACCCGGTCGAGAATGACCCGAAGCAATCTGCTGGCGGCGCGTTTCTCGCGCAAACACGGGGGCCGATGCCATTGAGCGTTCATCTGTCCAGTGCGGGCATTAAGCCCACCTACCCGCTCGCCACGCGGGACGTTTTCTCGTAATCCATACACCTTACAAGCACATTTCAAGCGCACTTGACGCAGACGTTGTAAACCGCACAGGCTAGGAAAAATATGTGTGAAAACTGCTCCCCGAATCTACCTCACCTGCTCGCGCCGTCTCGGCGTTCCCTAATGTTGTTCGCTGCTTCGGCGGTTGGCGTGCTGCTTGGCGACAGGATTGCTGACGCGAAGGAGGCGAAAGCACCACCCAAGCCCGACAACGTGCTCTCGCCGGACGCTTCACTGAAGCGACTCATGGAAGGCAATGCACGCTATGTCCAGGGCGCGTCGCGGTGCCACGGTTTTAAGCACGAACGCGAAGTCTTGGTCGGTGGGCAAAATCCACATGCGGCGATCCTGAGCTGTGCCGATTCGCGTATTGCACCCGAATTTGCATTCGACAGCGGACTTGGCGATCTGTTCGTCTGCCGCGTTGCAGGCAATTTCGCCAACGATGACACGGTCGCGAGCATGGAATATGCCGCTGCGGTACTAAATACGCCGCTGATCCTGGTGCTCGGCCACGACCGCTGCGGCGCCGTCGATGCTACCATCCAGTCGCTGAAAGACGACAAGCCGCCGCCGGGGCACATCCCGTCCCTCATCGCCGCACTTGCGCCCGCGGTCAAGGCGTCATCGCAGCAAAGCGGGGATGCACTCGCCAACGCGACTCGGCAAAATGTGGTGGACAACGTCAACAAACTGAAATCGGCAACCCCGATTCTGAACGCGGCAGTTGAGCAGAACAAGCTGAAGGTCGTCGGCGGTCTTTATCGGCTCGACACCGGCAGCGTCGAGCTGCTGAGCTGACACTCCCAGCAACGGGCCGTTTCGTGCGGCCGCGGGCGACCACAACCCTGCGGTGCCGCGCGCGGAGATGGCCACGAGCAGAAGGTCGTTGGCTCTCCGTAGTCCTGAACACGTTTCGGAGCCGCAAAGCCTCAGTTGCGGCTTTTCGTACTCAGCCAACCTGCTGTGTCGCCTGTTGGCCCATCGCGTCATTTCGCTACGCTGCGGTATTTGGTCGTATCGGGAAAAGCGGACATCGAGTAAGCCGCACCAAGCAGGATTAATGCACGAGGCGCCCTAGGGGTCTGCACCTAATTAGCGAACTCTGATTCCCTCGCGCCGAGCTGATTCGGTGCGGAGGACTTCGATGCGCAAAGGACTGTTCCGGCTCGACGACCAGCAGTGGGCTCAGCTACAGCCGCATCTGCCGACGAACCAGACCGGCCCGGCGCGCGATGACGATCGACGCATCATCAGCGGTGCCATTCACATTCTTCAGTGAGGCTCGCGCTGACGCGACTGCCCGTCCGACTATGGTCCTTACGCGACGATCTATAATCGTTTCGGTCGGCAGAAAAGGGAGAGCATGAACAGGCGATCGGCCGCTCGCGCGGTGGCCGGACCACGAAAATCCACGCGCTGAGCGACCCTGATTGCAAACCTTGGGCATTTCATCTCACTCCAGGCCAAGACGCCGATATTGCCGCAGGGCCGTCCTTTTGGACGATGGCGACGGCTTTCGCGCCGAAATCGTCAGCCGCGGCGCGAAGCCTGTCATTCCAAACAAATCCAACAGGGTGCCCCTCCACAGCTTCAGTAGACGCACTACAAAGGCCGCAATGTTATCGAGCGCTGTTTCTGCCGGCTCAAGGACTTCAGGCGTGTTGCAACTCGCTATTGCAAACTTGCCAGAAACTTCTTGGCTGCCGTTGACTTTGCCCCCAGGTTTTACCCAGTCCTGAGTTCGCTCCGGCTGGTGGATTTGCCCGGATGGGCGGTGGTAGCGGCCGAGTACGTGGAAACCGAGAGCGGCAGGCGCTCCGACCCCCCAAGCTCGCGGCGGCCCTCTCACATGCCAAGGCAATCGGTGCCAAGCTGGTCTTTGCGAAGCTTGACCGGCTCACCCGCAAGGTGGACCTGCTTCGGTCGCTGGTGGCAACAGTGGAGCGAACTGCGTGTTCTGCAGCGACACTCGTCAGCTAATCGACAGGTAGGCCTGCTAAGGGCAGAACGCTTCCATGTTGACGGCTTATCTGGTCAGCGAAATGGCAGAAGCTCGCAGCAGTATCGATCCATTTGCCGCGGTTGGGCTCGTGTGAGCCTGTACCGGCTCGAGTCGGGCGGGAGCCGCAGCGCACGTGCACCGGCTGTCGAATGATCATTGCGCTGCGCAACCACCTGCTTCGCGAGCTTGAGAAGCGGGGGGTATTCTTGTTCTGACAATGGAGAAATTGATGAACACGGGACAGGCACAGTGGAGTGCAGGTTCTTCCTCGGCCCCTTCCGAAGAGGGGGAGCAGGAAAGTTATTTCAGCGGCTTCAGCCGAGCCATGGCGGATTGGGTCGAAACCCTGACAGGGTATCGGACCCCAGCCTCCGCGCGCGCGCAGATCCTGGACAACTGGGTTGCCGAAGAGGGGCAGGGCGAAGCCGAGAATCGGCGACAGGGGCGCACACGAATCAGGGATTCGGACAACGCAGGCTCGCACTCGCTGGATTTGTCGTCCCTCTCGCTGACCGCTTTGCCCGCCGCACTGCCGCCAAGATTGCTGGAACTGCGCGCTAGGCACAACGAGCTAAGCAGCCTGCCAGCTACGTTCCCACAGGGTCTCCAGCATCTTCTCATTAGCCATAACCGCTTGACCAGTTTGCCGGACGCTCTTCCGGCGACCCTTTCTCGGCTGGAGCTCGCCGACAACAGCTTGACCAGTCTGCCGGCCAACCTTCCGGCTGGGCTTGAGATCCTAAACGCAAACGACAACCGACTAACTAGCCTGCCGGACCCTCTCCCGAGCGGGCTCACCTCGCTCGCGGTTAGTGGCAATCAGCTGACCGACCTCCCCGAGTCACTCCCATCGTGGCTCATTGAACTCGATGTCAGCAGCAATCAGTTGGCCAACCTCCCCGACCCTCTTCCGAGCACGCTGCAATCGCTCAATCTTAGCGGTAACCGGCTGACCAGCCTGCCTGAGGGTCTTGTTGAGGCTCTTGTACCGCAGCTCAGTCTCTACTACCCGCATCTGGAGAGCCTCGAGTTCGGGGATAACCCGCTGCCGGACGACGTCCTCGCTCGTCTGGCAGCGGCTGAAGCGCCACCGCAGCTTGCGCAGCAATCCCTGCATGAGGCTGCCGCACACTGGCTCGCAGATGATCCGGCGACGCTGGCCGAGTGGCAGCACTTTGCGGATGAGCCCGGCGCCCAGGATTACGCACAGTTCCTGGAGAGGCTACGAGGCACCGTGAACTACGGCAATGACGCGTTTCGGCAGGCAGTGGCTGATGATCTGCGGCAGGCGGCGGCCAATCCGAGATTGCGCGAGCAGTTTTTCACACAGGCTTCCGAGGCCAACGCGAGCTGCGAGGATCGTGTTACTTTGCACTGGAACGGTATGCAGAGCGCGCGCCTTAACGCTGACGTCGAGAACGGGCTATATGACGATCGGCTTGGCGAACTGATCCAGCGCGGCCGTGTCGCGTTCCGCTTGGAGGCGCTGGACGAGATCGCGCGCGACAGGGTCAACTCGCTCCTCAGCGGCAACCCGAACGTAGACGACATCGAAGTCTACCTGGCCTATCAACATCGGCTGCGCGAGCCTCTGGAGCTCAGTCACGTCGCCCCTGACATGCGCTTCCTGGCGGTCTCTCACGTAAGCGAGGATGATGCGACGGAGGCGCTGCACCTGGTCCGGGAGCGGGAAGCAAGCCAGTTCACCGACTACATGGCAAGCTGGCAACCCTGGGAGACGGTGCTGAGGCGCATCGCTCCGGACGAATATGCAGCGATGCAAGACCGGCTCGTCGAAGCTATGGGCGAGGAGTTTCAAAGCCGCCTCGATCAGCAGCTGGCCGAGCATGGTCTGCTAGGCGATGCGGATGCCGAGCGGGTACTCGGAGCCCAAGTCCGAAACCAAATCGCTGGCGAGATCAAACGCGAGGTCATGCACCGGCTGCTCGCAGATCGTGGCCTCGAACAATGAGACTTCCCAAGACTCCCGCAGGGATATTTTTCATTGCTCTGTGGCGCTACCTAAAGATCGAACGTGCAATTGATATCATCTTCGAACTGCCGCTGACGATTGCCGCTTGGCGCTCGACTTTCGTCAGCGGATCAAACAACGCTGGCCGGGCCATAGAGAGCCTTCGGCCCGCTCAAGAGCATGGGCAGGAGTCGAGTGGGCAGAAATGGTGATCGAAGGGCACGCGGCGGGAGCAATAAACGCGGCTCAAGACTCGCAGCATTAGGCTCGCAGGCTTGGGACGGTCCAGTTGTGGACTGCCGAGTTTTGCTCGTGACGCGATGTGGCCAGGCCTGAGCAAGGGAGTTGCTGTTCGACGTGGGCTCGCAGCAAGCGAGCCCGCTTCCCGCCGAACGACCGGCTAGTCGCGCTTACTCGAGGCCCAGGCCTCGATCACCGTGCCATCGCCCGAGAAGTGATCGCTCGACAGAAGCTTCTTAACCTTGGGCTGCGCCAGCACCACCGGCAGAACTTTGCCGCAATGTCGCCCCTCCAGCAGCCGGTCGGTCATTGAACGGCCCCACTCTCGAAGATTGTCATCCCCTTATTCGGTTGGGCGCAGAAAAACATCACTCTCATAGCTTGCCGGCCCAATGGTGGCGGTGTTCACGCCATGAAGGATGAGATTTGTCCCCGGTTGAGACGCGCCTGGCAGCACGTTTTGCAAGCGCAGTCCCTCCTTAAGGTCTTCCGGCACGCACTGTGCGCCGTGCTGCCACTCCAGGGGAAGATATAAAGATATACTCGGCAGCGGACCCAGCTCGTAAGACGACTGATCTGCCCGGCCGGAGGTATATGCCTCGAAGTTCTTATCCCAGAATGGCGGGTCGACTGACTGACACTTTGGGCTGGCAAATAGGCCGGCTGCGGCGCCCACGGGGAACGGCTCGTTGTACTCCATCGTCGATTGGCGACTGCGTCAGCGCCCGCGAGGCAGCCACACGCTAGATCATTGCCGTATGCCGGATTGATCTTGATGGTACTCAGTGTTGAGGCACACTGCGATGAGTATACTCTCTGCTTTGAGAGGCGCTGTCCTCCTTAGGCGCGCCTTATTGATGCAGTGCAACGACATCGGCCGGTCCAGAGGACCGAACCCGTTTCCCCGTTCTTGCAAGTTGAAACTATAACAGGAGCGCATCTCATGTGGCGCGGTCGCTGTTTTCAGGCGGTCGACTACTGCGGGTCCTACTCGATCGTATCTCCTGAGGCCGCGGGTCGCGTTTGTGTGCGCCACCCAACCACTTCTTGGTGCGGTCCGACATGCTTCTCATTTTTCGCTCGAAAGCGATCTGGTCCAGCTTCCACAATAGACGTTGCGATTTGCACCGACCGAGCCCGCCGCCTCAGATGAAGCAAAAGCAGTACGCCACCAAAAAGGCTCGTCATTATAACGGTCGTCATCAAAAGGCACGCCACACAGCACAATGCGGCTACATCCAAGACCGATCGCAACCAGAACGGCACCCAATCCACACGTGCCGTGTCCTCCGTAGAGCCAGACATGCTCGCTATAACTCGCTGCTCTTCTCGATGCGTGATAAGGTTATCATTCAGCGCCGATTGACGGATCGGCACCCTAAGGATGCGAGCTGACGTCAAGCTGACGAGTTTCCCGACGGCAACGATATCGTTTCGCGTGAGTTCCGGGCATTGTTGATCAGCCGAAGAGATCTGGAAAATTTCCCCAACAAACCCCAACAAACCTCGTAGATGTCTTGAAGAGAGTTTTCCCTGCATTGCAGTCGTCGTTCGTACCGGATACGTGCGGCGCCGCCCCATGTTGGAGGCGACGATTCGTTGTAGTAAAACGGCTTTCACGATAGCCCGCCAATCTGTGCAAGCAATATCGCCGTTTCAGAGGGTCCAAGCCCGACGACGCCTACGAAGCTAGCCGGTGGCACGGGAATGTCCTGGCGAGTCGGCT
The DNA here is from genome assembly GCF_020329435.1 of Bradyrhizobium hereditatis. Lineage (GTDB taxonomy): Bacteria > Pseudomonadota > Alphaproteobacteria > Rhizobiales > Xanthobacteraceae > Bradyrhizobium > Bradyrhizobium hereditatis. The sequence continues at coordinate 270,278 of NZ_JAGKJK010000003.1, forward strand.
TCCAGAGATGCAGACAGTACCGGCTGTTATTTACGTATTGCGAATGAGGCGGATGCAATTGCATCACGCACTCCTCTTCATCCCAAAACAGGTCTTTGACGAAGCACATCTCCTCCCAGTTCGGACAACGTCGCGGCGTGGAGACGGAGACATGCTCCCACCCTGGGCGAACAAGTCCGACTATCCTGAGTCTGCACCCACAAGGGCCCTGAACAAAGAAAAGGCCGCAAGGACCTGATCCCGGCGCGCTGGCGAATTGGCCATGTCGTACGCGGCCGGCCTCGAGTTTTTCTAGAACTTGTGCTCTCACGTCCCCTGCTTTGCCTCGCTGATGAATTTGGTTTCGAACAAACTGCTGAACAAACCGCAGATGCAGATCATCTCTCTTCTTCCGCTTCCAATGTCGGCAAACACATGCAAGCGGACGCTCGGCTTTCGTCGAGCCGGTAACGCATCTCCCCGTGAGGCCAGGATAAACTTTCGGCCATCTCCGTCACCTTTATTGAGAAAAACGCGTACGTTTCCGTACGGATGAGGTCACAAGGGTATTTTCCAGCTTGCGAGTTTGATTTCAGCACCAGCTCTTTCCTTTTTTAGCTCACTACATCCCCGGTTCCTTTCGAAGCTTGCCGCAAACCCACGGCTGCGGCTCGCCTCGCGAGGCTAGGAACCCTTGACGACGGCAAACGCGCCGTCGGAAGCAGTTGCTCTTCCAGTACAGTCACGGCCGGCAGATGGAATGAGCCCCGTTGAACGCCTGGATCACAAGGCGACCGTTTCGGAGCTTGATCCCGCCGTCGAATTCAGGAACTCTTTCGATGCTGGCCTTCTCGTTTGGAATGGGCAGGCATCCCCGCGCAGCAGAATGCGACCATCGGATGATCAGAAGGCCGAATTTTTCTAGACGGCCCTCTCTCTTTGCACAGCGCAGCCCCGCGAACCTGGTGAACGGTTCGGCAAGTGGCCGGACGAGCCACAGGCTCCCCAAGCCTCGGTCGGAAATCGCTCGTGATCAAGCGCTAAACAGCTGGTGAAGGGGTTAACGAGCAGCGCGCCAATGCACAGGCGGTAGGCTGTGACATGTCGGCAATCGACCCCCCGCTTGCGTCGGATGGCCTGGCAAGCACTAAGATCAGCAACGACGGCAAGACATTTCGCTATCCATGAAGATGAGGTCCGGATGAGGCGCGGTAAGCGGAGCTCCGAGCAGCGCCCCCTCTTCGGCTCGACGACGAAAGTCTCCAGACAATTGGCGGTATCGATCAATGAACAGCGCGATCTGGTTTGCATCACGCGCGGGTGTTTTTCATCGATATAGACCAGGCTGATTCATCCCTTGCTCCTTCCGTAGCGCGCCGGCTTAATGTCGTTGAAACCGCAGATCGTACAGGCGGCAGCGACATTCGGCTTGGCCCATTGCTCGGTCATGAGGAGGCACACCTCAATTGATCGTCCAGCGAAGCGCCCTTCCAGAATCGCGCAACACGTCCATGCTTGTGGAGCGTTCAAATCCCAGAGAGTTGCCAGATGACGCAAGAAGCAGCTCAGAGCAGCTGACTAGGGATTCTATCCGCTCGCGCGCCGCATCGGGAGCACACCCGCGCGTGGCGGGCGCTCCCGTTGGAGCGCCCCTTCCCGGTGCATGCCGCTACGAGAAGTCGGCCACTTTGAGGCCAAGCCGCACCCGTCGGGACGTCTGCTAGCCAGTCCCCGGGCCTAAATTGAGCTGTTCGAAGTACCAAGAAGGATCGTCCCCCGACGAATCCGTTTCGATGTATTCTTCACCCGAATATTCCTCGACACTTCCTTCGTTTTCGTCATCACTACTCTCAGCTTTGGAGAGATATAGCTGAGGTTTGTCCACCCGCTGCCATTTTCCCTGCTCGTTCAGCGTCCACTTGTCGGGATGCTGCCTAGGGTCAAGCACATATTCATTGTCATCTTCATTGTCACCCACGTAAACAAAACCCATCTGCTCTAGACGGGGCTTCACCTCATCGGTGGCAGGACGCGACATGACCAATGCCCGCTTGCCGTCAAGCCGAAGTTGATGTTCCAGCAGAACATCGCCTGCGTTCTCAACGAGCGGATGAGTAACCCGGAGACCGACAACGGACGAGACGTGTTTTCGCCCAGGAAAGTTCCGCTCCCACGCCTCCCCTCCCATGCGACTTCGACCTTCGGTTTTTAGAAGCCCGACACTCTTGTCACCCAATTGGTAGCTGAAATATCGCGCATCGTCCGAATCCTGTACGGTGGATCCGGCTCTGGCGAGCATCGCTGTTTGCCTAGCCTTGTTGGAAACGAAATCCGAGTATTCTAGCGGATTATCGGCTATGTGCTTGATGTCGTCACCGTAAAACTTTCTCAGCTCTTTCTTGAATGACTTCCTGTCGATCTCATCGATGGGAGGTACGGAAACGAGGGAGTACGGCCGTGTCGTCCCCGAGGACGAACCAGGCGCCGTGTCTGCAAGCGCTTCCGTAAACCTCCGGCCATCTGCTAATGGCTCCGATTCATCGGCCTGGCTCGCGCTTGGAAATTGACTGGAAGAACCAGTGATTCTGCTATCCATGCGGTTCGCTCTCCCTATGGCAAAAATTGCACCGTACTGGCCCACTCGAAGACCTGTAGACATGATAGGCGCGCGAGCTGACAATAAGCTGACGCACAGACGGGGTGCATCATCCTAGCCCGGTGCTGCACGGCGAGGGGCGGCTGGCTTTTCCAGCAATGCTTATTGCGATTCGCGGGAGATTCTAGCCGCCTACGTGGCGATTTCTGCATGGCCCAGGAGTTGTAGGCGCGGCGTCCAGATGCCTTCGTGATCGGCAACTATCCGACTGCTCTTGCGGCGAAGTTGCTGGGCGCTTGGACCAATGCGGCGCTCGGTCTTGCTGATCGCGTCGAGACCCGGCTGATCCAAGCCTCGCCCGGCGCGCAATATCACCGGTATTGGATATTGCGACGAACGCGACCAAACAGCGATGCGGCAAATGACAATGTCCGTTTTGAGCTGAAGGCAGGAGCTCTATGTCGCCGCCATTGCCGGATAATCGGCAGTATGTTGAGGCAACCGACGTCGGGTCACTCGAGGGGACACGGCCGTCTCTCCTGCGAACAGAGATCAGGACTGATCAATTCTTCATCGTATGCACTGTGTCAATAATCGGCTTTCTCTTGTACGCCATCATGCGCGCGAGCGCTTCTTCTGCCGGGCAGATCCTTCCGTAAGAGCGCACGCAGACGAGTGACGCCTGCGTCAGCCTGTCGTCAGCTTGGCTGACTATCAAGCCCGCAGGTTCTGGCCAGCCTGAACTCAGTGCGAAACACTAATCCGATAAGAGCGCGGAACGCCATGTATAGCCGAATCAGCGGCTCATCCAATATTCAATACGCTCTCCTTGGCGAGGGTGACGAAACGAGACCGTCAGCAAGTAGCGCCGAGAAAACTGATGCGGACAGGCAAAGGCTCGCGGACATGTTCGCAGAGATGCACTTAGCCGCGCCGGATTTTAACGATGGCTCATCTTCGGCAGAAACGCCGTTCTATTCCCTCGTTCCCAGACCTCCAGTGGTGAAGATCGACAAGCCTTTATTTAGGAGAGAAGCGAAGCGCTTTTATGATGATGAAATCAAGCACATAGCCGATAATCCACAAGAGTACTCGGATTTCGTATCCGAAAAAGCCAAGCGCATCGCTCAGGTCGCCGAGAAATACGGCACAACTAAAGATAGCGAGCGCGCGCGATATTTCAGCTATCAATTAGGAAAGCAGAGTGTCGGACTTCTAAGAACGGAAGGCGGATTTAGCATGACTGAGTTCGAAGGCGACAAGTGGCGCGAACAGTTTCCTGGGCGAACTGAAATCACATCCGTTGTAGATCTTCAGGTTACTCACCCGCTTGTCGAGAACGCAGGTGATATTCTGTTGGAGTATCAACTTCGGCTCGACGGCGAACGACCGCTGCTCAATTGGCGTGCTGCCAATCAAGAGTCAAAAGCCCGTGCAGCGAAGATGGGATTCGTTGCGGTTGACGAGAACAATATGGTTCTTGACCCTGCCCAGTCCCCCGACATTTGGATAAAGAACACTGCCGGTGAATGGCAGCGTAAAAACAAACTTCCATTATATCTCTCCAAAGCTGCGGGCGGTGACAGCAGTAATATCGAGAGTGCAGCAAGTCCCGCCACGTACTCCTACGAGGATGACTTTATGTAGATTGGACGGGATCTTGTAGAGTCGCGACGGAGAAGACCGGATCTGACCGTGTCTTGGTTCCTATGCAGCGATCCTCCTTAGGCTGGATCGCATATGTGACGGCTCCCGTGGCACAAGGGCCTTCAGTGGCGACTATCAACCGTCTCGGCTGGTTCTTGGACGCTTAGCGCAATTCGGCGCCCCCAAGCTCGTCTCGACGCCTTAAGCTTGGCGCGATGCTCAGGCCGCCCAACCGATGCGGTGACAATCGCCATGGCGGTATCAAATCGATTTTGCCGCTGGATTGCTTGGGAGGCCGAGTTACGCCCAAAGCCTTGCTAGCGCAGAAAGCTTTCGGTCTGCTTCTGGCGAGCACATCGTACTCACGCCGATGTCGTTGGTCCCGAACTTTGCTGACCAGGAGGAAACGGCTTTGTTACGGCACCGACTTTGCGGATGTACCACAGTGATCATCGGTGAGATGCGGCGAGATTTTCTGTGAGCATTAGCATTAGCCTATTGCGCGGGGCGGTGGGCCTCACTTTTCGCATTCGTGCTGATTTGGGTGTGAAGACTCGGCGGCCACTTCGATTAGGCATGGAGAAGAAGATGTTTCAACGATTGCTAAAGGCGCGCAGCGTTGTCTATTTCAAGGCCCGATCGACTAGTCGTGATGCCGAAACTGATCGTGCCCGTGCTACGTCCATCTATCGTTCGATAGAGGACGCGCTGCAAGGCGCAATGGCCGAGCAAGCTAACCTAAAATCGAGTGTCGATGAGGCGTTGGCGCGGTCGGCAGTAACGTTGGGCAATGATTCCGATGAATATCTTACGCGCGATCCGCAAGATAACCACTATCAGAATTTGCTCGGTAGTGAAATTGCGGAGGGGGAAAGGCGGTTGAACGAGCTAGAAGTCACTATCAGGCATATCCAGTTTTTGAAAACCGCGCTCGTCACGCGCTTTCCGGACTTCGGCTTCGGAGACAACACTCCTCATGCGAAAGATATCGGATGAGAGTGGCTCAACAGGAACGTGGCCAATTTCTAGATTGGCGCGTTCCCTCTGATCACTTGAGGTTGCATTGGGACCGGCGCAGGCTCGCTGATAAAGGGTGGGCCCGCCGCAGGGGAACCGGTGCGCCGAGGCTAGTTGGCGCCGCAATGCGCAAGAGGGCCCGATAAGCGACAACTAGCGGCCGTCGGTCTTCTTTACCGATCACGGGTTCGATAGGGGATCGGCGGCGAAGCTCGCGTTCGATGACTCCCAAGACCCTGTGCTCCTGGCCGAGATGAAGACGCGTCGTGGGTTGGCGGTTGTGTGGCCGCGATAGCCCTTAACCACATAGGCGCGCTCGACTGTGCCGCCGGTGAGTTTCTTGTTGCATCAACGGCATCGCCGAGCGTGTGGAATACGGGTCGTAGGTCCAGCGATCGCACCCCCCTTCGGACAGGCCGTAGATGGTTTGAGCAGCAGCAGTCCTATTCTGGAGCGGCTTGGGATGCAGTTCTGTGCGTCAAGTTCAGCAAAATTGATCATGGGTCCGGCCGAGCCATCCCCTCGGAGCCGCCGTCGCTCGCTTGCCCAAAGCGTAGCGCTGGCGAGCGACGGCGGTGGAGAGGGGTGGCGTGCATCCGCTTGGTGGGCCTGAGCATCGTCAGGCCGCTTGGCGTAACGCCTCCTTCTTGTGCTCCTTCAGCAGATCCATGTTGAGATAGCGATGGTCCTCGAGCCAGGCCTCATGGCGCTCGACGGTCAGCGCCCGCACAAGCCTCAAACAGCTCTCGGCGTTGGGGAAGATTCGCACCACGTAGGTGCGCCGCCTGATCTCCTCGTTGAGACGTTCGAGCATGTTGGTCGACTTCATGTGCTTGCGGTGCACCAGCGGCAGACGGAAGTAGGTGAGCGTCTCCTCGATGTTCTCCTCGACCCAGCCGGTGAGCTTGGGGTATTTGCCGCCCCATTTGCTGAGCCACGCCGCCAGATCGCGCCGCACCTCGCCAAGGTCACGCCGGTCGTACATCCATCGCAGTTCGAGCAGACAATCGTCGTCGACCCTGCGTGGCACGTAGTCGAGCGCATTGCGCAGGAAGTGTACATAACAGCGCTGCCAGAACACCCCTGCGAGGACTTCAGCGATCGCTTTCTTCAGCCCTGGATGATCGTCCGAGACGACGAACTCGACACCGTGAAGGCCGCGGGCCTTCAACGCTTCCAAAAACTCCTTCCAGCTCGATCGGCTCTCCCGGTTGGCGAGCTCAGCCGCAAGCACCTGACGCCGCCCCTCCCAGTCAACGCCGATCGCGATCAGCACCGCCTGGCTCGCGATAATCCCGTCTTCGCGCACCCGCTCATAGCGGGCGTCCAGGATCAGATAAGGGAACGGCTCCCTCAGCTTGCGTTCGCAGAAGGCTTTCAGGGATGCATCGAGCCGCTTGTTGATGGCGCTGATCGTCGAGGCCGAGAACGCATGCCCCACCAGCTCCTCGGTGACCTGTTTCACCTTCCGCGTCGACACCCCTTGCACGTACATTTCGGCCAGCGCCGCAACCAGCGCCTTCTCCGACCGCTGATAGCGCTCGAACAGCTCGGTCGAGAACCGCCCTTGGCGGTCCTGCGGCACCTTCAGCTCGATCTTGCCGACCCGGGTGATCAGCGAGCGCGTGTAGTAGCCGGAGCGATAGCCGAGCCGCGCTTCGGTGCGTTCCCCTTTCTCCGCGCCCAGCGTCTCCGCCATCTCGGCTTCCAGCGTCTCCTGCACCGCAGCCTGGATCAATGGCTTGAGGAACTCCTTGTCCGACGCCAAAAGCTGTTTGACGGCAGATACATCCGTCCTAATCTTCGTCACGGTCATGGTGGTCCTTGCTCCTCTACGAGCGGTGATCTTCGCAACCACCGGACTTACCATGACCGCTTCAGCCGCTCAGCTTTTGCAGAACCTCCCGCACACTACCTTGGGATGCCCTCCGGGTTAGCGGCACGTAATTAACTATTGTTGAGAGCATGCTCTACCAACGTTGACTGGCTGCGATGCCAACGTAACCCCATATCTTGAGTTTGCACTTGCCCGTTGAGGCGATCAGCCGTGCTGCAGATGCACCCCAACTGCTCACCTTGTTGAGGGAAATACTTTCAGCGCCCGTGACGGACGATCTGACGTTAGCCGGTTCTAGAGGGCTGATTGAACCCCAATGCGAAAGCATTGTTGCTGCCTTGACCGGCGTCATTTGCCCTCCATCTTGTCGTCCCAATCGCGTTCGGTTGCGGACGTTGATGTGGAGAATCCGACTACTGCAGCTAAATCATTCCACAGATTCTGCTTCGCGCGCGTGGTTTTTCCTTCTCAAGCGACGCGCAGAACCACTCCGGCGTTTGGCCCGCCGATTGCTGAGATGAGGATTGCCGCAGTTAAAGGGCGGCGCGCTGGTCACCGACCTAGGAATTCACAATGAGACTTGTTCGATTGATCTTGATCAATGCGGCGTTGACGTTAGTCGTAACTGTACGACCGGCAGACATTGATGTGGCCGTCGCCCGCCAACTTGACGCACCGATCAAGGAAATAGCCTTGAGCATCAAGCGGACGGCTGCTCACTAAGGCAGCTGTGAGCTCGGGCGCGAATGGACAACCTACAACGACATCACGCAACGTGCGCAGCGTTGAAGAGCAGCGCCGACCGCGAAGCAGCGCTGGGGTTCATCGATCTCCAAAAGGCCTGAGGCTCACGTGAACATGGAACACTATGATTAGGTGCTCGAAGGGCCAGACCTGGACCGCCTGTCGGCTGGAATCTGGCGGTATGACAAGGCTGACGATCAGCCTCACCAGCTCACGACCGTGATCCTGTCGGCATCGGGATCGCGACGTTCGCTTGACGTGGTGATCTTCGATTTGCTGGTGCCTAGTCGACTAACGCAGCGCAAGCATGGGATACGGATGACGCACTGGAGCAAACCAAAACCGCGCGTGATTGAAGGCGGCAAGGCCGATCGCGCATTGCATGCTGATACTTCACAGCCGCGGATAGTTTGGAACCCCTGGCGGCTTGCTGCGCTCCTCCTCAACGCGCTCCTGTGGGTCGGTATCTGCTGGCTCATCTACGCGTTCTCATGAGCGAGACGGCGCGCCAACGCGCCAAATTAGCGCCGCAAGGATGGACGCGTTGCAAGCGCAATCTGGCATACACACCTGTGGTCATCGACTGACCTTTCTCAGCGGGTCGAGGCCTCAAGAATATTGAAGGCTCATACGTACGCACGCCGGGTGGATTAGCCAACTTATCGGTCACCAACGCAAGACGCTGCAATACGCTTTGCCATTGCGCCCCACGGACCCCAGGCGCGCAAGTCGATGTGCGTCAGGTCCAACTCGGGCAATGCGCAGTGTTCGAACCGGATGTACTCCCAGTCGGCGGCGACCGTGGCCGGCGCCGTTCGCCGATCCAGCAACGAGGTCCAGATGGTCGTCCTTGCGCCGGCTCAGGGCGGTGTCGCTCCTGCTCTCTCCATCCGTTGCATCGGGCGACGGAGTTGCGTCGGATCGGAGCGACGGCAGCGCGCGCACCCCGCCGCCTCCCGCGCGTTCAGGCCTGCGTACGCTGGCCTCCCCCCGCAGCGTCGCTGCGGTAGCGGCTGGTCGAGGTCTGGTAGTACTGCGCGCGGAGGGCCGCCATGGCCTCGATCAACGGTCCCCACGGCGCGGGAAAGCGTTCTTCCGCCATCACCCGGTGCAGCATGCGCGTATGGCCGGCCAGCTCGTCGTTGAGGAACTCCACCACAGGCATAGCCGGATAGCGCTGCAGCAGCAGGATCGCCGCGTTGCCGGCCTCGCCGGCCGATCTGTCCTTGTCGCGTCCATGCAGATCGTTCTGCAGGCGCCCTATCGCGGAGATGAGGCGCAGGACCTGGCGAAACGTCGGACGCGCGCGCAAGGTCGCCATGTCCAGCCCCCACAGCAACGACAGGCAACAGAACACGTTCGCGTAGGCGATCGAATCGATGCCGTTGTGCAGGTACTCGGCGTAGGACCAGCGTTCCGCCCCTGCCGCCTGCGCGTGTCCGGCGCGCAGCGCCGCGCAGTAGCAGCGGGTATCTTCGAGCAGCTGAGCATAGTCGCGACGATCGTAGGCGAGCGCGGCCAGCGAAGCGCGCAGCACAGCGCAGCCCTCGAATCCGGGGAGCGCGCACGGTACGCCCTGCCCCAGCGCCTGCTCCACCGCGGCGAGCTGCTCCGGCGCGATCAGGCCAAGGTCGTTGCAATCGTCGAGCCAGAACAGCAGCGCCAGTTCCCGATAGAACGCCACCATCAGCGTTTCGTCCTGCGGATCGCGGCCGGTGCGGGCGCTGGTGTCGCGCAGGCTCGGCTGGATGCGCTGCAGGATGTACTGGCCGCCCCTGGCCGCTTCCACAGCATGCTCGTCGGCGAACCCGGTCAGGGAACGCCCCCACTCCAGCACCTGCTTCAGCGCGCGTTCGGTCTGGATCATGGCGCCGCTCCTGCTCCCTCGGCCAGGACGCGCCGCCCCCAACGAAGCGCCAGCCACAACCCCGCGAGTTCAGCCACGCGCACGACCCGGGTGGGGCAATACAGTTCCTTGCCGATCCACAGCGGCGTCTGCGGCAATGCATGCGCCGCATGGCGGGCGAGCATCCACTCCAGCGCACGCGCCACCGCCTGCGCGATGCGCCGGCGCCCAGTCGGCTCTTCCCTGCCGTCCATCACGTGCAACGCGAACAGCGCATAGGCGGTTTCCTCGAATGTGGACGCGCGACCGGCGCCCCAGCCTCCGTCGTCGCGCTGCGCCTGCAGCAGCGCCGCGAGCGCGCGCTCGTCGCGCCACTGGGGCTTGCCTTGCGCCAGCGCAGCGACCGCATGCGCGGTGGGATACAGCCACGAAACGTGCCATTTTTCGTTGTCCCATAGACCGTGCGGGTTGCGATTTGCCTCGACGTAGGCGCTGGTGCCGGCGGCGGGCTTTCCCAACAGTCGCAACGCATGCAGGGCATGAATGTTGGTCGACACCGAGGCGTTGCGCTCGCCGGGGAAGGTGACGAACTTCTCGCCGATTTCGAAATGGCGCAACGCATCGACCGCCCCGTCGCGGCCTGCAAGGCGCAGGACGCACAACGCAACGGCGGTGTCGTCCGCATCGGCCGCGAAGTGCAAGGCCGGGCCCAGACCGCGCACGCTCAGGCGGGCGTCGAGCTGCGCGACGATCACGCGCACCGCCTCGGCGAGCGCGGGATGCGCGAACAGCCCGGCCAGATGCAGGGTGTACAGCGACCAGCATGGCTCGAACACATTGATCGGCCAGACGTTGGGAACGACACCTTCGATACCGCTACGCGTCGCCCGCGATGCCGCCTGCAGATACGCGTCGGCGCGCCCGACCTGCGGCGTGCTCCCCTGTATCACGGCGTGCGCACGCCACGCGGCGGTGGCCGCCGGACTGATGCCGATACTGCCGTCGTCATCCAGGCATGCGGTGGTCGGCGACGTCCCCCAGGCTTCCCAGGAGTGCAGCAACGGATGGCCGCTCGGCAACGTCGCCACCACCCCCAGCTTGACCAGGCACGCTTGCCGCAACGGCAACAGCGCCGGGTGGCGCGGAAACGCCACGCCGCCCAGCAAGGATGCGGCCTCGCCGCAAAACTGCGGCAGGATCAGCTCCGCGCCGATCGGCGCGTCTTCCGGCACCGCATGCACGTAGGGATCGGGCTGGCGCTGGAGGAACCGGGTTGCAGCCTGGACTGCATCGGCAGCGCCGGGAAGAGAATCGGCACGCTGCAATGCCAGCAACGCCGCCCACGTGGGCGCATGGCGGAACAGCGGGAAGTCCGCGCTTCCCCATCCGCCATCGGCCTGTTGCTGCGCGATGAGCCACGCGTATGCGTCCTGCCGACCGGTGACGTTGCCGTGAAACTGCAGAGCTCGCGCCGTGTCGTAGACGGACGGACCGATGCTACCGCCATCGCTCATCTCGCTCAGCAGGTGGCGCAATTCGGAAAGGATCTGTTCGGATAGCGCGTTCACGCGGGATGTTCCTTCTGCAGATGGTTGACGAGAACCAGGATCGGGCAGACGCCGCGCACGTCGCCGCAGGCCCGTCGCGGCCCCGCGCATGGGCAGCACCGGACGGCCGCCTGCTCCGGCGCGGCGACGCGGGCCCGATGCTGCGCCGGTCCGCCGCATAGGCTTGCGCGCAGCGCGCCGCGTGCGCCGCGGCCGTGCTGGGCAACCGCTGCGATCGGCGGTGCGGACTCGGACACAGTGCAGCATGCACCGCTGCCGCCTGCCGATCGCAGTGGCACAGGGGCGACCCCATGCGGACGGGCTCGCTCATGCGCATGGCGCATGCTTGAACAGATACGCGTTGGCCCGCTGCAGCATCTGCGCCAACCTTTCCACACGGGGCCCCAGCGGGGCGATGGCCTCCCAGGCGTCGCGCAACAGATCCAGCGCGAACTGGCGTGCTGCCTGCAGTCCCATGATCGACGCGCAGGTCGGCTTCTGCGCCGCCGCGTCCTTGCCGGAGGTCTTTCCCAGCGTCGCGGTATCCGCTGTCACGTCGAGAATGTCGTCGATCACCTGCAACGCCAGGCCGAAACAGGCGCTGTAGCGATCGAGCGCACAGTACAGCGCAGCGTGCGCGGCATCCTCCGCGATGACGCATAGCGCGCCCATGCGAACGGACGCGCGCACTAGCGCTCCGCTCTTCATCCGGTACATCGCCACGATCCTGTCCAGCTCCACGTGTTTTCCAACCAGCGACAGATCCATGGCCTGCCCGCCTGCGGCACCCTCGGCGGACACCGCCTGCGCCAGTTCGCGCACGAGCGCGATCCGGTTGTCGCCCGGCGCATCCAGGGTCGCCAGGGTCAGGAAGGCGTGCGCCTGCAGCGCATCTCCGACCAGGATCGCAGTAGCTTCGCCGAACTTGACGTGCACGGTCGGAAGGCCGCGGCGAAGCACGTCGTCGTCCATCGCGGGCAGATCGTCGTGGACCAGGGTACAAGCGTGCATCATCTCGATGGCGGCGCCGACATCGTCGAGCATGTGCGCCGGCGTGTCGGCCAGTGCCCCGGCAGCCAGACAGAGCAAGGCGCGGGTGCGCTTCCCGCCATGCAAGGTGGCGTAGCGCATGGCCGCCATCAGCTCGGTCTCACCGTCATGTTCGGCGCAGAGAAGACGCGCCAGCACCTGTTCGACCCGCTTTGCGCCGTCCTGCATCCAGATCTCCGGCAGCAGCCTGCCGGATGCGCCGCGCGCCTGCGCGCCCAATCCGCCGAGCGCGGAATCACTAGTTCTGTCGCCCTGTGGCGTAAAATCGGTCTGGATGTTGTTCATGTCCTTGTCCCTCACAAGCGAGCCGCCGAGGTGTTGTCAGCGTCGCACCGTGCGCGCGCGCCGAGTGCAGAAGTGCCGCGCGTCACCGGCGCTGCTGCCTCGCCACAGGGACACGCAATGCCAGCTCATGAGAATCCGATGCGGATAGTCATGGACGGATGTGCGGTCGGGTAATAGCGCCGGCCTTTTTCGACGCCGCTCAGCAACCGAGGCCGCACCCCGGCCTCGTGCATGGTCAGCGCCAAGGCGATGCAGAACTGCACCAGTTCCAGCCATGCCAGGTGGTAGCCCATGCAGACGTGTGGGCCGGTACCGAACTGCAGCATGTCCAGCGGCCGGATCGGCTCGGTGCGTTGCAGCCACCGCGCCAGCCGAAACTGATCAGGCGCCTCGTGCAGCAGCGCCGAGGTCGAGAAATGCAGCAGTGGGATGCACAGATCGGTGCCCGCGGGAATGCGCCGTTGGCCGAGTCGCAATTCACGCAGTGCGCGACGCACCAGGAGCGGCGTCGGCGGATGCACGCGCAGCGTCTCGCGGAACAGCGCCTCGGCGACCGGACACTGCGCCAGGTCCGCGTGCCGGGTCGGCACCGCGCCCACGCGTTGCGCCTCCTCGACCAGGGCGTCCCACAGCCCAGGCTGCCGCGCCAGCTCGATCACCATCCAGGCCATCGTCGAGGCGGTGGTGTCGTGACCACCAAGCAGCAGCAAGCGGATATTGGCGACCAGGACGTCATCGGAAAGCGCATCGTCGCTGCTATCGAAGGCGCTCACCATGTCGTTGATCAACCCGGTGCGCGAGGCATGTTCGCGCGCGGCGCGGACGAACCCGCGCAACCGCGCATCGATCCAGTCGCGGGCGGCGCGGCCGCGCCGCAACGGCAGTCCGGGCAAGTCGACCGGGGGCGCGACGATCAACTGCAGCAGTTGCCGGTACTTGCGATGCCATCCCGGCAGGTCCTGCGCGGGGATTCCCACGAGGCTGAAGATGAGCTTGAGCATCAGGTCGCCGGTTTCGCGCAGGATGGTTACGTCGCCGCGGTCGCGCCACCTCTGCACGCGCGCCCGGATGACAGGCGCGAACAGCTCGCCGATGCCGGCCTGGGTCAGCCCCTTGGGCAGGAGCGCCGCCTGGATCGCATCGCGCGCCTGCCGGTGCGCGATGCCGTCCTGGGCGACCAACGTTCCGCCAAACAATTCGGGCGCGATCTCTTCGATCAGCGCCGAGGACACGTCCTTGTGCCGGAGCAGTGCGAGAGCATCCGGATCCAGACTGGTCATCAAGTGTCCGGCAGGGCCGAAATCCAGCCAGAAGTGGCTGCCCAGCGTCCGTTCCGCGCGCCGCAGCAGGCGCGGCAGGTCGCAGACGACGGCGGGAAGATGCCCGACCAAGGGGAAAGCGCCGGGCACGACCGGGATGTCGTGCCGCAGCCGATGCCGACGGTTCAGCGGGTTGAGCAGCATGTCCATCAGCAGCGCGGCGACGCGTCCGCTTCGGCGGTCTCGCCGGAAGGCCGCGCGGCGCGGCTGTTGCCACCGTCGGCGTACGTCGGCACATGCGCCAGCATGCCGCCGTCGATGCACACGACCTGGCCGGTGATGAACGCAGCATCGTCGGAGAGCAGGAACGCCACCAGCGCGGCGACGTCGTCGGGGCGGCCGACGCGCGGCAGGAGCTGGTGCCGGCGCAGATGCCGTTGCGTGCATTCGTCCAGCTTGGCGAGGAGACGATCGGTCATGATGAGACCCGGCGCAACCGCGTTGCAGCGGATCTGCGCATGACCGTACTGGGTGGCGAGCGAGGCGGACAGCATGTTCATCGCCGCCTTCGACGCTGCGTAGGACGTCTGCGCGGTGTCACCGCTGAGCCCCTGGCACGACGACATGTTGACGATCGCGCCACCACCGCGGGCGATCATCCGTGGGATGGCCTGCCGGCAGCAGAGCAACGTGCCGCGCAGATTGGTCGCCATTGTCTGATCCCAAACCGCTAGGTCCAGGTCGAGGATCGCGCGGTCGCGCGGAGTCAGATGCATGGCGCTCGCGTTGTTCACCAGCAGGTCGACCCCACCGAAGTGCCGCTCCGCCGTTTCGAACAGCGCTGCCACCGCCTGCGCATCGGCGATGTCTGTGGCCGAGGCCAGCGCGCGGTCCGCTTCGGATGCAATTTGCGCGGTGCAGGCGATGGCCGCCGAGCCATCAATGTCGGCGACCACCACTCTGCCTCCCTCGCGCGCGATAGCGAGGGCGCATGCCTTGCCGATGCCGGCGCCGGCGCCGGTCACCACGGCCACCTTGCCTTCAAACCGTCCCATCGTGTCCTCCTGGATTGCGTTGGTCTCTCGCGGCATGCCGCTCGACCTCCTCTGGAGAAGGCGCAGGGTCGGCGCTGGCGCGCTCGTCATCGCCAGCGTCGCTTTCGATGACCCGAATGGCGGCGACCGGGCACTGGCTCGCCGCGAGCCTCACGGCGGCGTGCAGCGCCTGCGGGACCGTCGCCACGCACACTTCGGCCACGCCGTCCGGTTCGCGCTGGCAAAAGGTGCCCGGCAGCGTGAGCACGCACTGCCCGCTGGTTCCGCACAGATCCTGGTCGACCACGACGCGCATCTCAGCTCCCCTGCGCATGCAGCCGCACCGGCAGCGCGCGGAACGTCCGAAGGAACGCGGAGGGCTCCCGGATCGGCTGCTCGGCCAATGCCAGCGTGGGGAAGCGGGCCTGGATCCGCGGCAGGCTCTCGGCCAACTGCACCCGGGCCAGTTGCGCACCGAGACAGAAGTGAATGCCGTGGCCGAAGCTCAGCATGATCTTCCCGTCGGTCGACATGCCTGGACTGGTGCCGTAGAACCGCGCGGGCTCGAAGCGATCGGGATCGGCGAAGGCGTCCGGGTCGCGATTGCCGGACGCGATCAGCACGCGCACGTCCGCCTTCTTCGGGATCACCACGCCGCCCAGTTCGATGTCGCGCTGGGCGATACGCGGAATGGAGCTGAACATCGCGGGCGCGTCGCAGCGCAGGACTTCTTCGACGAATGCCTTCACCCCCACGGCGTCTCCCTGCAGCCAGTGCCGCTGTTCGGGATACGCCAGCATCGCCAGGACCGCATGGTCGATGGTCGCAGCAGTGGTGGCGAAGCCGCCCAGCAGCATGCCCCACAACATGCTGATCAACTCCGCATCCGACAGCGTGTCGGCATCATCGTCATGTGCGCCGACCAGCATCGACACGATGTCGTGCCGGGGATCGGTGCGCTTGCGCTGTATGAGGCCGCCGAAGTAGGCCTTCACTCTGGCACTGGCCGCGTCCGCCGCGGCGAGCTGGGGATCGCTGGCGTGCGGGCTCAGGCCTTCCAGAATGGCGCCGATGCCGGCGGCGAGCCCGAACATGTCGTCCTGGGGCATGCCAAACAGTTCGGCGAAGACCAGCATGGGCAAGGCCAGCGCGAATTCCCGATGCAGGTCCACGGCCTCCCCGCGCTCCAGCGCGGGCGCCATGCCGTCCAGGCGCGCGGCGACGATGCGCGCGATGCCCGGCCGCAGGTCGTCGATCTGGCGCATGGTGAAATCGCGCGAGATCAGCCGGCGCAGACGCGTATGCGTCGGTGGGTCCTTCATCGCTAGCGTGGAGGCCAGCAGATTGAGCGACAGGCTGGTCGCCGCACGCGGGAAATAGCGCGCCAGTTCGCCCGGCGCCGGTCCTCGAAACGCATCTCCCGTGGCCTTGAGCGCCCAGTAGATGTCGGCGTGGCGGCTCAACAGAAAGAGGCCCGACGCCGCGCGATGCACCGGATCGTGCTCGCGCAACCACCGCATGAACGGATACGGGTCGTGGATGCACGCTGGCGATGCCAGTTCGGCGAAGGCGTCCCGGCATGCTGCCGTCGTTTCTTGCACGTCCATCTTGGTTACCTGTTGGCTGGCTGATCTGACGGCGAGCGCCAGGCGCGCCTGCAAAGTGCGGAGAAGATCGCGATCCCGGGCGGCGTCGCACATCACCAGAGCACCGGGAGCTCCTCGAACCCGCCGGTGATGATCTCCTTGCGCAACTTCAGTTCTTCGGGCGCCACGGCCAGGCGCAGCGCGGGAAAGCGCTGGAAGATCGAACCGAACACCACCTTGAGCTCCAGCCTGGCCAGCGCCGCGCCGATGCAGTGGTGCGCCCCGTAGGAGAACGCCAGGTGCGGCTCCTCGTCGCGTCCGATATCGAAGATTTCCGGGTCGTCGAAATGGCGCGGATCGAACGACGTCGCGGGCAGGCCGACCAGCACCTTGCTCTCCGCGGGAATGTGCACGCCCGCGATGGTCACGTCGGTCCTCGGATAGCGCATGATGCCGTCCCAGCCCGCGCCCGGTGGGTACATGCGCAGGATTTCCTCCACCGCCTTGTCCACCAGGGATGGATCGCCGACCAGGCGTTCGCGCTGTTGCGGATGGCGGAACATCGCCAGCAGGCCGAATTCGATCTGCGCGACGGTGCTCTCGTGCCCCGCCACCAGCATGCCCGCCGCCAGGCCGATCGCCTCTTCCTCGGTCGCCTTGCCCTGGTCGACCGCCGCGAGCAGATCCGTCAGCAGGTTGTCGCCCGGATCCTTGCGCTTGTCCCGCATCTTGCCGCGAATGTAGGCGCGCAGTTCTTTCCAGGCCAGGCGCGACGCGCTGCGCGGGCCGCTTTCATGCTGGTGCGTCATCACCTCGTCGGACAGCCCGGCGAAAAAAGCATGATCCTCGTAAAGCACGCCCATCAGCGCGCTGATGACCATGGCCGGAAACGGAAAGGAGAGATGGCGCCGCAGGTCGGCGGGCTGGGGCTGGGCCGCCAGCGTCTCGAACAACTGCGCGGCGATCGCCTCGACCTGCTGCGCGAGCAGCTTCACCCTGCGGTTGCTGAAGGCCGGCGCCACGATCGTGCGTAACCGGGCATGCTCGCCCCCCTCGTGCGAGACCAGCCACCCCGGCGAACCGAGAATCACTGAATCCGGGGTGAATGCCGCCGGCGGCATTCCCGCGGGCCGGAACGCCGCGTCGGACAGCACCGCCCTGGCCTCGTCGTAGCCTGTCACCCACCAGCCTTCGTGCCCGGACGGGAAGCGCACGCGGTGGATCGGACCGTTGGCGCTTAACGCCAACATCTCCGGAGAGGGCTCGATGTGATCGACGCGCCACATCGGCAGCGTCGGCAAGGGTTGTTCGGACATGGTGGCACTTCACTCTCTACGCGATGGAAGAGCGGAAGGTGACCGGCAGGCGCTGCGGGCAGCGGCTTCACGTGCGCTTGCGTTCACTTCTGTTCGTCGATGATGATCGGCGGGCAAAGCGGCCAGAGCCTAGGGCCTCAATTTGGCTTTAGCCATCTACCGAATCTTGTAGTAGCCCCCCTAAGCTCACAGCGAAAGAATGCATGCTTGGCCTTGAAATAGCATCGCGATGACGGCCAAGAGCGAACGCAAAACTCACGCGCCTGTACGTTGGAGGCGCAAGCTCCGGCATCTCTCTATCATCGTACATTGGGCGCGTTAACCGCCCCTTCTTCACACAGTCGAAATCCTCCCCTCGAACGCGTTGGTCTTGGCGCCGAGGCGCACGTTGCGCGGCAGCTTGTCGGGCTTGCCGGCATTGCCGCCGCCCAGCATGATATAATCCGTCTCCAGTGCAGCGAGCAGGCGCTTGATCATGTCATGACCGCGCGTTGCCATTCCTTCCGGCCGCGCTTGAGCGCAGCCTTGTCGGCCGTTGTATCGGTATGCACAAGCGGCTGCATCCGACTTAACACCGGTGAATGCGGTCAAGCGTCGATCTCCTATGCTGCAACAGCACCGGCCCGACGCACACTGCCGGGTATAAGGTGCGTGGGGCCGGTTGGGGCATGGCGCGGCACCTGGCCGTGTCCAACCCAGACAAACCCGTGCAAATGATATGCCACACGAAATGGTGCCGATGATCGGCGTCGATTCGCCGGTGTCGGGCGCACGGATTTTCAATTGCGGCAGGACGCGCGTACGTATGGGCCATTTCCTCCGGCGTCGTTTGCGGTACGCCATCAAGGTTTGATCTAAATTAGTGGCCGGACGATCGCCGGATTTCGATGTCGGCGAGACTTCGTTGCGCAGTGTGGCCAGAGGGGCGCGGGTAAACGCGTGACCTTCCATTTCGATTGCGCAGCAGGGACATCTACGTAACCTCTAAGCAAATGAGCTCGCGCCGCACCGCCGCATGCTAGCGAACAAGTTCGTATGTCACGCCCCGTTTTGAGCGGGAGCGCTGCGGGTCAGCTAGTCATTCATTGTATGAGCGGGGCGGCCCCGGAGCCGCGCCAAGCGCGAGGTCAAGAAATCAACGCTGCCGTCGCGCCATTGACATTCCGCCAAGCTTGTTTCGGTAGACCGAGGTCAACTTCCTTGAACTATCAAGTATTTTGCTCGTCCTCCCACTGGATCAGTTTCGCCGCCCGTCCAATCCGGACCATTTCTTCGGGCGGCAGCGATCCCCTGACGGGCGACCACACAAAGTGCGCGGCAAGAACGCCCGTCGCTCCTGCACTCTCTCGCTCATATCGGCCTCCTTTGCATTTACGCACTATTGCCATTGCTCCTTTCGACGCTGCCACCCCTGGACCAAACAGTGCACAGGATGTCGCAAATGGTGACGCCACTTCGCAAACCTTACGTACGAGCTTGTGAGGTTGGATTAGCGTTCGCAACGACTTGCAAGCGGTTGCGACACGTGTAGTTGTTGCGAAGCGCACATGCCCGATGTCCGGAATCCGCCAAGCTGTTTGCGGACTCGACATCGGAGTTGCCGCATGCGTCGCGTGCGGTGTTGTTGTGAAGGAGAAGAGCGTATGAAGTTTAGTCGCAGATGCCTGTCGATCCTGTTTTCCTTGCTTTCGGCTGTGAGCGTGAGCACGATCGCCAAGGCCGATGAGCCCTCGCCGAAATACGTCGAGGTGCTCAGTGCCCTGCAGGCCGGCAAGAATGTGAAGCTCATATTGGACCTAAGCCGCTGTACCACGCTCGATGGCGGCAAGCCTGGACCAGCGACGCAGGCCGGGCTGCTTATTAGTGCCTTCAGGGTGACCGCCCAGAACGGCATCAGCTTTGCCAATGCGCATCAAACCGTGGATAGCTCGGGACAGCCAGTGACGGAATACATTCGCCACAGCCTCAGCCGCGAAGGCAAGCTTACGGTGCGGGCCTCCAAGCTGATCGTCGGGGCGACCGAAGTGGTGAATCAGGGCGAATTCGTGTGCGAACTGCCGGACGGCGCAAAGTTCGTTTCTTCTCTCCCCTGACCTTCGAGTGCAGTTTTATAGAGCCATAACACCGTAACCGAAATCGTGACGGCGGCCAGGTCATTTCTGGCCGTCTTTTCGTAGCCGGTGGCCACGCGGCGAAGTTGCTTACCGTTTACTGAAGCAGCATTTGATGAGGTGGTGCTGACCTACCAAACTGTTGAAGAACTCGGCCGCGTTCGCAAGGGACGTCTGAATCGTCGCTATTGTGTATGAAGAACTCGCCTGCCCGTGATGCCGATCATAACCGATCCGCGACCGCGAGCGGGATCATTCTCGTCGTCTCCTTACCATGAGAATCGAGCAGGCAACCCTGCTCGCGAGCCGTAGCGGAAGTCGAGAAGGCGCTCCAGCGCGCCAAAGGCTAAGGCGATTTCAGGATCGGACTTACCCTTGAAGGTGAGATGCGCCTCTTAGAACAAGATGGAGGAAGCGCTGCACAGCTGTCCGTTTCGATGATGCGCCAACGCTCAGTTTTCTCCGTGATCGCATCGCAAGGGCTTCTACCTTCGCTGCCGCCGTTTACAATCTGGTGCGACTGCGGGGGCGGCGGTGGCCAAGACCCGGCTTCGCCCCGACCCTGACCGTTTCTTGCCCTGCGACCGTATCGACTTAGCCGAATGCGTCCTCGCCGCCGTTGTGGATGCGCTGCTGACGGCATATCCGCCGTGCCGGCTCGTCCGCCATCGATTGCGGAACTGCGGCCGCTAGTGTTCTCTCCAATACGCGGGGACATTTCATCGACCGCAGGTCGCTAATGAAATCTTCTGCATCTTGGCTTTGACCGCGCCGAGCGTGATCGCTCGGCGGCTAGGATCGGCATCGTCCCGCCCATTGCCGGATAGATGCGGCGATCTGGGCGATTTGCTCGGCCGAATGCCGGCGCGAATTCCGTATCGTGCGGCCGTAATCGCTTAAAAGGGCCATGTTTCCACACCCGGCTTGCTCGCCGGTGCGTCCATGTAGCCTTCTGTAAGTTCGTTTATGGGCGGGGAAAGCCCTGTTTTCTAGGAGCAAAGTGCAACCCGCCTTCAAATCTGGGCGAATCGGGGGGCCCGCGTACCCTCCCGGGCGCCTCCCCGTCGTTAGGCCCCAACGGCGACACAGCGCGAATTAGCGTCGGCGTGATTTCAAGACCAACCTTCCGCGCGCGTCCTCAAAGAGTGATGCACGCAATCCATGTCTTACGTCGGTGCTCGTCGCCGGACTCCTGCGAAGGCGCACATTGAGTGCGCCATGGGAAAGCTCTTCGAAAAAGCGGCTTGCCGCTGCGCAACTTTCTGTCGGACAACTAGCAGCGGCGATTGTCAGCCTTAGAACCAATGTCAGCAACTTGACGCTACACACTTACGAAGTGCCGTCAAAAACCTGCAATTCAATTCGGCACGCCGCTTGCTTCGTTCGCGGCATCTCACAAACGCAGTGCGGTGATCTTCAGGGACGGACTCGGCACAATTTTCAATCGCGGACCTTGAACACCATGAACAAGCCTACCATGCCTCAGTCTGTTACGGCCGCACCGCAAACCGAGGCGCTCGGTGTTTTCTTCGAACAGGCCTTCGAACGGCAAATCCGACTGAGCCCGATGAGAGAGGCCGCCTTGCTCGGGCGCAAAGATCGCCAGCATCTGTGGGACGAGATCGACGAACCAGCACGGGACCAATCGGTTCGCGAGATAAGGCGGGACCTTGATCGACTGCGCGCGGACTTCGATCCGCAGACGTTGCCGGACGCGGCCAAGCTGAGCTATCAGCTGTTCGAGCGTAACTGCGTGACAGCGCTAGAAGCGGACAAGTTCCGGCATTACAACTACCCGCTAAACCAAATGGGTGGCTGGCAATCGTCCATTCCGGCCTTCCTGCTCAACCATCATCCCATCGACGCTGTCGAGGATGCGGAGGCCTACATCTCTCGCCTCGAGGGCGTCCGCAGATTGGTCGCACAACTCATCGACGGTGTCGAGCTGCGTTCTCGCAAGGGGATTTTCGCTCCCAGATTTGTTTATGACAAGGTCATCCGGGATTGTCGCAATCTTCTGAGCGGCGTGCCCTTTCATGCTTCAGGAAAGGACTCGACTTGGCTTGCGGACTTCCGCACCAAGCTCGAGGCGCTGCCAATATCGTACGCGAAAAAGCCCAAGCTTATTGAAGCAGCCATCCAAGCGATGATCAGGTTCGTCCAGCCGGCTTACGTCGATTTGATTGCGGCGGCGGGCCGGCTCGAAGCCTCGTCCAGCACGGACGACGGCGCCTGGAAGCATCCTGACGGACTTGAGTTCTACGCGCAGGCGCTCAGACACATAACCACGACGGAGCTGTCGGCCGCACAAATGCACGCGTACGGACTGGAGGAGGTCGCCCGGATCCACGGAGAGATGGAAAAGATAAAGAACTCGCTTGGCTTTGGCGGCGAACTCGCCGCTTTTTTCGAGCACATCAAGACAAATCCCAAGCTTGTCTATCCCGATACCGAGGAGGGACGGAGCACCTACCTCCGCGAAGCGTCCCGCATTATGGATGCGATGTACCGCAAGCTCGGCAATTATTTTGGCAGGCTTCCCAAAGCTCCTTTGGTTGTCAGGCGCGTCGAGGCCTTCCGTGAGAACTCTACGGCCCTCGCCTTCTATCAGCGGCCGACCGCTGACGGCAGCCGGCCCGGCGTCTACTACGTCAACCTGTCCCGAATGGAGATCCTGAAGACGTTCCAGCTCGAAGCTCTCGCCTACCACGAGGGCGTGCCGGGTCATCATATGCAGATTGCGATTGCGAGGGAATTGACCGGAGTTCCTGCGTTCCAGAAGTTCGCCTCGTACACCGCCTATGCGGAAGGATGGGCGTTATATGCTGAATCGCTTGCCAAGGACATGGGTGCGTATCGCGATCCGATGTCCGATTTCGGACGGCTTGCGGCGGAGCTGTGGCGCGCAACGCGGCTTGTGGTGGATACCGGCATCCACACTAGTCGCTGGACGCGCCAACAAGCGATCGACTACCTAAGCAAGGTAACGCCGAACCCTCTGTCCGAAATCATAAGTGAGGTGGAACGCTATATCGTCTTACCGGGCCAGGCTACTGCGTACAAGGTGGGCATGCAGCAACTGCTCGCGCTGAGGAGCAAGGCAAGCTCTCAGCTGGGCCGGGCATTCGACGCGCGCGAGTTCCACGACATCGTCCTCGGCAGCGGTGCACTTCCCTTCGGATTCCTCAGCGAGCTCGTCGATCGCTGGATCGCAAGCAAAGGCCCCGGCGCAACTCCTCGCCGCTAACGTGCGATGCGCGCAGATACAAGGCCAGACGATCTGATGCTGCTTCTGTCGCGTCATCTGGGCCGGACGAGAAACGGGGAGCCATGTTCCGGGTGGGATTATGTGCCGACGGTCCAAATGAATCTGCTCGCCGACATCGAGCGAGCCGCCCCGCAAAGAGGGTGAAATGGTTAGAAAGGTCGATCTCCTGCCCCAAACATCTGAAAGAGGAGGAACTGTCCACTCGTAACTTGGCCGCGGCCGAGGAAGCCGCGGCATTTTCGACTGCTTGGGCGGTGGGCGAGACGACGTGGCCTGCGCAAGTTGATCCAAGTCAATCGTGCGGTTTGGAACGCAGGGCCAAGGGCATTCCAAGCGCCGACACGAGAACAGTGGCAGCCCCTAACCACTGTCTTGCAGTCAGGGTTTCCTGAAGAAAAACAGATGCGAAGATGGACGTAAACATAGGAACGAGCGGCAGCAACAGCGCGGCCGCGGTCGCGCTCATGCGCTCCAGCGCAACGCCGTAGAGAAGAAATGGAATTGACATAAGCAGCAATCCGGATGCGACCACCAAAGTAACATTAGTCATAGTTGGCGTGAGCGTCGGCAATGGACGAACACCAATCCATACACATCCCACTGCTGCGAACGCGACGATTTGGCTTACAGTCGTAAGCCGCAGCGCATCGATCCGATGCGACATCAAACGGACGGTGATGCTGTAGAGCGAGGCAAATAGAACACCGCCGAGGACGAGGCCGACTCCCAGTCCGCGCGTTGCGTAGGGATCGGGTTCAGAGGTCCAGCTCAGCAAAACAACTCCGGCAAAGGCCAACAAGCAGAGCAAGCCGACGCCCCGGTTGGGGGTCTCGCCAAGAATCAACCACGCGAGGAGTATGATCATTGGCGTTTCAACTGCGAACAGGATCGCTTCCACAGACGCCGGCAGCATCGTCAGGCCGTAGGTCGATAAACTAGACGCAAGCGCCGGCTGCAGGAGGCCCGGAAGGCCAGCACGCCAATCGCTCAAGCGAGGCGGCGCGCCTGACCAGATGGATAGTACGGTCAGGCTTGCGGCACTCACAGCCAACTGCCCTGTTAGCAGCGAGAGCGGCTCGATACAGCAGAGGGCGGCCTTGGACAGGACGTTTCCGATACTCCAGCTGACCATCGCAAGGGTTCCGCAAAGAAGCGGTACGAAAAGGCTAGGCTGGTTCATCGGATGGCTTTTCGCTTGCATCAGACCGTATGACACGCAGGTTCGTGCAATAGATCAGCAGCCGCGGATGGCTCCATGGTTGGAGGAAACGTCGCAATCAGCCTCCTCCAGAGATGGCGACCAAGATTCTGGATGGTACCGGATCTGCGAGATAAAGAACCAGGGTGCTAACTTTAGGCACCGCTTGTTCAATCGTGAGGTTGATCACGCGCCCGATGAGCGAACGGCTAACGGCCGAGTAATCCAAATCGGCCCGCATGCGTCTGACGCATCGAGCAAAAGGACCCAACCTAGCCTCTCCGAGAGAGCTACTCAGGATTTTATCGAAAAGCCGGCCAAGCATCAGGAACTGCGATCGGGCTCTGCGTCGCCATCCTTTTTGAGCGTCGGCCACTCCTCTGCGCGTCGGGCTAGCTTCTCATATTCCTCGGCGATCTTAAGGAGCCTATCTCTGGACTTGCCTTCAGCGAACGACACCGCTTTGGTCCGCGTCGCTTCCGCACGGCTTCGCCAGAATTTTGGATCGTAGAACGGATCTTTGGGTTTCATGTACATGAGATGCACTTCGCACATGAAGAGATTGCGACACCAGCCCTCCGTATCATTACGTAGGCGCCGTCCCCGCAAAATTCGCAAATTCGAATCCAATCTATATCTCGGAGTGAGTGAAGCCGGGGGCGCGATTGGCTTGAGAAAGCCGGAACGGGTGCACACGTATTGAGCGGTTGATAAAGTTGCTTTGCTTATGCCTCGCACGCAATCGGCGGCAGCCGGATCCAGCAGGAAACGACCCGTAGGCTCCACGATCTCCTTCGAAGGCGCTAGGTCAAGTTTCTTCCAAGACGAACGAGTAAAGGCGGCACATCTAAAGCGCCTGCGTCTCGGGAATAAGAGCTCTTCCTTTTCGAACTGCTACCGCGGCGCGCAGTTCACGCTGACAAGGATCGAAAACCTATTCAATGCTTCGATCGCTCCACTTGCCGGCTTAAAGGGATCAGCCGTGCTGGGGCTGTCGCTTACGTGCACGGCTGCGCTCGGCTAGATGGGAATGGAACTGAGAGTTGCCAGTGAAACGCCTCTCCCTCTATTCGCGCCAGATGGCTCCTGGGCCAGCGAGTTTTAGATATATCCACACGAGCAGTCCTGGCGAGGGCTTGAATCGCACGTAGCGTCAGATTGTACGATCTTAAAAAACAGGTGGCGCCCCCTCTCTGGCCATCTCAAAACCCGCCAAGTGATGAGAATTGCTAATGTCCCACACTCGTGAGCTCACGTCGCAAAATCACGATGCTCGAGCACTCACCCGAAAGCGAAGTGGTCTATCGGCCGCATCGCAAACTGGCCACGTTGCACCCGAAATAGGATGAGAGTCTGGCGCGATCTGCGCAGCATGTGGGTGACAGCCCCGGCTGTTACAGACCGCTCCTGGTTCTCTCTCCCCAACCAGATGCAGCTTCGGGGGCATGTTGGAGGTAGCTCAATCCACAATGGCTTCCGAGGTATATCTTACCGCTATCGTAACTTCTTTCGTCTAGCCGGGTCGCAATCGTTGTTTCGGCCGGCGTTGGCAGCTCTGGCTCATCGGCCGACCGCCGGGTTGTTAGCCGCCTCCATGCGCTCGGAAGGTACGGTATCTACGATAGGCGACCGAAGCACCGCTGCGATGGGTGTGCAGATACGCGAGTGCACCTCCGCGGCTGTCAATGCTTTGAATGGTTCCGACCTGTTTCGCGGTAGACAGGTCATGCTGCGCTTCGCGCAGAAAGAACAATACCGCAGGATGTATCGCTTGAAGAGGATATCGTGAATCAAAAGCAGCGAACGTATCGGTCTTGGTTTTTGAAAGTACACCACTGTGCAGCATCACTTGCTGTTGCTGCTGTGACCACAACGGTTCTATGCGCCGAACAGGCGGGTGCGCGAGATCGGCTGGCGACACCGGAGGAACGAGAGGCTTGCACACCGGACGTGCTTCGCCTTTGTAGCAGCCACATACCTGATGCAGGAGCCATCACTGCCTGTCTCAGAGCCAAGTTCGCAAACCTGAGTGACCAATGTCGTTACGTGATTTCGTTTCGAGACTCTGCCAAGGGAAAGGAAAGCTCGAAATGAGCCAGCGCCGATAGCCCGGCGGCTTCGATTGCCCACGTTCGAGACTAGCCCCTGGGGCTGAATTCCAGGACGGCAAGGCCGAATGGGGACAGATGAAAGGGCGCGGGTAATTGAGGCTGCACCAACCCCTTGCGAATGACGGAATTCTCGGCGCTGGGCACTTGCTTGGACGAACAGGCGAATGCGTGAATTACCTTTCCAAACCATTCTGATCGCCAACAGAGGCGAAATTGCCGTACGAATCATCAAGACCTTGCGAGGGCTGGGGCTTCGCTCTGCAATTGTCTACCACGATGCGGATGCGGGGACGCCGGCTGTCGCCATGGCTGACACGGCGATTGCGATCAGCGGTCGCACGCCGATTGCCGCCTATCTCGATATCCCGCAAATCATCGCTGCTGCCCACAAGGCGAGCGCCGACGCCCTTCATCCGGGCTACGGATTTCTCTCCGAGAATGCTGAGTTCGCCAGGGCCGTGACAAAGGCGGGCATTGCTTTTATCGGGCCAGCTCCGGAAAGCATCGAACTGATGGGCGACAAAATCAGGGCCCGCAACTTCGTTCAGCGGAACGGTTTTCCGGTTGCACCTTCGGCGATCGAAGAAGATGACCCAGCGACATTCACATTCAGGGCGCGAACTGTTGGCGTTCCTTTGCTGGTGAAACCATCAGCTGGAGGTGGCGGCAAGGGCATGCGGATCGTGCGCGACCTCGCTAACTTGGAGGACGCGATTGCGCAGGCGCGCAGTGAGGCGCAGAGATACTTCGGTGATGGCCGGCTTTACATCGAACGATACGTCGAAAACCCGCGACACATCGAAGTCCAGGTGCTCGGCGACTCCTTCGGAAACCTGGTCCATCTCTTCGAGCGAGAGTGCTCGGTGCAGCGCCGGTTCCAGAAAGTCATCGAGGAGGCGCCGTCCCCCGCACTATCGGGGACGTTGCAGAGGCGGATCTGCGAAGCCGCCGCGGGCATCGCGCGTGCCGCCAAGTACCAGAACGCAGGCACTGTCGAATTCATCTACGGCGGCGGAGAGTTCTATTTTCTTGAGATGAATACGCGTCTGCAAGTTGAGCATAGTGTGACCGAGGTGATCACCGGCATCGATCTTGTTGCGCAACAGATCTATGTCGCCGCGGGCCGCGAACTTGGATTTTCGCAGTCCGATATTATCTCGAAAGGACACGCGATCGAGGCTAGACTGTATGCGGAAGCCCCGGAACGCGGATATGTTCCGACGACTGGCAAGGTACTTGTTCTTGAGTATCCGGATGGCGACGGCATACGTATCGACAGTGGCATCGTGCAAGGCCAGCAGATCACGACAGCGTTCGATCCCATGCTCGCAAAGATCATCGTGCATTCGCCGACGCGCATTGAGGCTGCGCTGAAGGCCCATCGGGCGATGCGGGAGCTGGTGCTTCTCGGCTGCGAGACAAACGCACACTTTCTCACACGTATCCTCCGCGACGAGGCTTTTCTGAGCGGACACGTCCATACGGGATATCTTGAGGAAAATCCGCATATTGCATCGGGCGAACCCGAGTCCGACGTATCTGACTTCCTCGCCACAGCCGCCCTCCTGACGAGACCTGTCCGCGACTCTGCAGATGCCGTGCCCGAGCTTCACGCAGCGCTGGGCAGCTGGAGAAACTGACGTGAACCACTCTTTTGAAGTTGATGGCGTAGCTTATCAGCTATCGCTTTCACGTTGCCAACAGGGCTATCGGCTTCGCTTGAGCAATGAAGTGATTGCTCCAATCGCGTTCTCCCAGCAAAGCCAAGGCCGCGGCGTTCTTACCATCGCTGGCGAAAGCGAACCGGTTAGGTTTGCCATCGACGGCGACGTTATTCACGTGCATATTCGCGGCAGGACGCGCATTTTGCACTACCGCGACCCGTTGAGAACGCTCGCTTGCGCGAACAATAAGTTACATCATTTGATAGCTCGCGCGCCGATGCCTGGCCTCGTCGTTACGACCAGCGTTTCGCCTGGCCAAGCCGTTTCCGCAGGCACGCCGCTGATGAAAATCGAGAGCATGAAGTTGGAAACCATCATACGCTCTCCACGAGACGGGGTGATCGACCGGATTCACTTCAACGAAGGCGAAAGCTTCGAGCAGGACGCAGTGCTGGTTACGCTCTCCGAGGAAGGGCGTTGAGATGCAGCGGATCGCTTCTACAGTGGATGTCAAATCCCACGAATTTCGCCTCAACCAACTCCATAACAGACGACTCGCGGCCGAATTGAAGGAACGACAACGTACCGTCCGCTTCAACCGCGCTGAACGGGAACTTGAGCGCCTGCGCCGGCAGAACAAACTGTTTGTACGGGATCGGATTGAGGCTTTGCTCGATCCAGAAACGCCGTTCCTCGAGCTTTCGACTCTAGCTGCTAACAAGGCTTACGACGGCGAGGTGCCTGGCGCAGCGCAGGTCGTCGGCATCGGCATCGTAGCGGGTCACGAAGTCATTGTTCACGCCGATGACGCTAGCGTGAAGAGCGGCGCATGGTATCCCCTGTCTGTCAAGAAGATCGTGCGGGCCTTGGACATCGCGATCGAGAACCGTTTACCTGTTGTTCATCTGTGCGACTGTGCTGGTGGATTTCTGCCTTTGCAGGCGGAGTTCTTCGCCGATCGATACTACGCCGGGCGAATCTTCCGCAATCAGTCTATTCTCTCAAAGATGGGAGTGCCGCAAGTCGCCATCGCAATGGGTCATTGCACCGCAGGAGGGGCATACGTACCCGCGCTTAGCGACTACAACATCATCGTGGAGGGAACGGGCGCGATTTTTCTAGGTGGACCCCCGGTCGTGAAAGCGGCCACGGGCGAAACGGTATCCGTCGAAGAGCTTGGCGGCGCTCATATGCATACCAGCGTGTCTGGAACGAGTGACTATTTCGCACACTCCGAGATGCACGCGATTGCCATCGCGCGGGACATTGTCGCTGGCTTCAATCCTGCTACGAAAGCCTCGATCAATAGAGTCGCTCCGGAGCCGCCCGCTTACGATGCGTCTGAGTTGTACGGCATTCTTCCCAGGGATCCTCGAGTGCAGTTCGACATGCGGGAGATTATCGCCCGTCTGGTCGACGGCAGCCGATTCCACGAATACCAGCCTCGCTATGGCGAGTCTTTGGTGTGCGGCTTCGCCCGCCTTTATGGATATCAGATGGGGCTTATTGCAAACAACGGCGCACTGTTCAGCGATAGCGCGCTGAAGGGCGCTCACTTCATCCAATTGTGCGACAAGAATCGAACGCCCCTGCTGTTTCTGCAGAATATCACGGGTTTCATGGTCGGCCGCGAATACGAACGGCGGGGCATCACCAAGGATGGCGCCAAGCTGATCATGGCCGTCTCTGGAGCGTCGGTGCCTAAATTCACGGTTATCTGCAACCGCTCCCACGGAGCGGGGACATTCGCTATGGCGGGACGAGCTTTCGATTCACGCTTTATGTTCTCCTGGCCACAGTCTCAGATTTCAGCGATGGGTGCAGAGCAAGCGGCAGGCGTGCTTACCCATGTCAAGGCAAGACAATTGGCCCGGGCGGGTGGACGCTTATCGGAACAAGATTTGGCGGCCATTCGAGAGCCTATTGTCGAAGAGTATCGGGAACGATCGAGCGCCTACTATGCAACTTCCGAAATCTGGGACGACGGCATTCTTGATCCCGTCGACACCAGAAACGCGCTCGCAATCGTCCTGAGCGCTTCGCTCAATACTCCCATCGAGGCGCCACGTTACGGCGTCTTCAGAATGTAGCGATCGGATCAGGCGCAAAGCGAGAAGTCGCTGATCATGCCGATCCTTCGATTTGACTGGCTTCCAAATCGGCGGCTGGGTCTACCTCCACACTCACGGAAAGGAAGATTAAGTGAAACGCATCACCTTCGCCGCGGCTTTCAACCGATGAGAGCCGGATCTGAACTCAATGTGCTCCCGTATCGACACTTTCGAAGCAGCTAGAGGAGACCGAATTCGAACCCGCTCCGGTGGCGACCACTGAGGCGCTGATGCATCAGCGAAGTTTGACGCAAGCACGGGCGACCGGTTTCAGAAACGGTTCTGTGCTAGCACGACGTCATCACACGAATGGGATTCACGAGCTTCCGACGAGGCCCGATCTGTCCTTGAGCGAACGCGATTTGCTGTCTCAAGCACGCAGCTTGCGCCTATTGCCTTTGAGGCCCGACTAGCTTTCGCCTCTCAAAGGATCAAATCCCGCGACCCAAGCGCCCGAAGCGACGTTCTCGTCGCCCCGAACGGACCGAGGAGCACACCTAGTGGACAAGTCCAACAAACAATCAACATTTGAAGAACACTCCGATCAAGGGCAGGCGGTAAAAGACGGGAAATGGCATCACGGCCTGAACCGCGAAGATACTCAGCGCGCCCCTCGCAAGGTCCAAGTTCGCAGATTTGTCAGAGAGGCTGCCCTCGATTCAGTCCCGATTGCGCTTCGCGCTCTGATATTGATCAACTGTGGAGCTGGGCTTGCAGTCTTGTCATCTCTCGAAGGCGTAGCAACCAGGGCCACAATCGATCTGAGCCTTATCGGCGCCCTCTCTTCAGCAGCGATGTACTTCGCGTTGGGGGCTGCGCTCGCTTTCCTTGCAATGTTCGCAGGCGCCGCTGCTGAAATGGCGGTTTCGAGGCTCAGGACTTGTGAGCCACAACGGATCCAAGAGGCGCGCCGCTTGCGCGCTGCGAACGCCGCGCGCATTTGCCACGTCTGTTCATTTACTTCCGCGCTGGCCTCGCTAGCTTTATTCGCTTCTGGAATGGCCGAGGCGAGCTCCACACTCCCAATGCTTCTGCAGAGATAAGCTGCCCAACCGCCTTTGGACTTGACTAGAACCGAGCTCGCTGAGAACTGCCAGGAGCCCTCGCCCATGCAGTGCCCGAAATGCAACTCCGATGACTGGTGCGAAATCGCGTCACATGATCCCTGGAGCGGCCGACCGATGATCGCCTGCAATGTCTGCGGCGAATATACTGTGCACAAGCCGGCCGAGCGCGAGGAGGCGTACGCGGTCATTGCCGGCGCCCTGACTAGCGAGCACCAACACGACGCGCCGGCTGATGCGGGCAAGATCCTGGATGCCCTGGAGAATGCTGGTCTAACGATCACGCGCAGCTGAAAACGAATAAAAGACTGACCCGCCCATGAACCACACCGTTCTAAGCCCGCAGACCAGACATCCCGCGCGCCGAAAAACGGGGACTATCGAGGCGGTGCGTGATCGTAATGCGAAGCTGCACGCCGCTATCACCGATCTGAAGCGGCAGGTCGAGCGAGTGGCATCGAGATCCAGAAGCTAAAGGACTTCCAGACACTGCCTGGCGACTGCTACGAGTTCTCGACTTCGCGCCGGCCTGTGCCAAATCTTTGTCGTGAACAGCCGGTAAGCGATCGCGATCGTCTGTGGACGCTCCTGATGACAATTGCGCCCTCGTCTCGAGCCCATCTGGCACGACAACGCTAGGTACCGTGACGATCTCGATGAGAAACATCTTAGGATAACTATGTAACGTACGGGCCGTACGGCTGTTGTCGGCGATAGTCGTCCAGCCATGTTCGTCAGCCCAAGGCAGGATGAGTTCTGAGTCTGTCCTGAAGGCTTGATTTGGCGTCGATCCCGATCGGTTCGATAACAAGCATGAATGTCGGAAAATATCATGATTTGCGCGGGGACGGCTGCACTCGTGGCCGCCGCGCGCGGGCCCGCTCCTCGGCCGCCAATATTTCTCAGTCGTCCTGAACGTGTTCCAATGTCAGCTAACTACCTTGGGACGTGGCTTCTCAGACGGCGGCGGGCTGCACTTGGTCGCTTGCGTCCCCGTCACTCTGGAAGGCGCTAGATTGCATATTGGGACGGCGTAATTATTTCAGCCAAGCCACTAAAAAGGATTTGAACCTGACGCTGCGTCAGGTTGTAGGAATCAATTATGACCAAACCTACGCCACGCAAGCCATGGGTACCGGCTGACCCGCCAGCCGGGTCGCCGTGCGCATGAATGCCAATTGAATCGACCTTCCGCTGATGAAGCCGGACGGCTGGCAGATCTTATCGCCTGTCGATTTCGCATCCGACGAGAGCAAAGAGCTGAAAGAAGAGCCTCAACCCATGTTGTGCGACAAACAGCGCGCGGCCTTTGTCACTAAGCTGGAACATGGGAGGCTACCTTCGCCCTGGCGAAACGCTCGCAATAGCTACAACTAAGCACGTTCGAAAGCACGATGGACGCCTTCAAATCGATTATTGGCAAGGTCGCCAGTGGCGCCACGTTGACCTGCGAGGAGACGGCATCAGCTTTTGACAGCATGATGTCGGGCGAAGCCACGCCCTCGCAGATGGGCGGACTTCTGATGGCTCTGCGGGTGCGCGGCGAGACGGTGGACGAAATTACCGGCGCCGCTTCCGCGATGCGGAGTAAGATGCTGCGAGTCAATGCGCCGCACGATTGCGTCGACATTGTCGGTACTGGCGGCGACGCTTCGGGCTCGGTCAACGTGTCGACCTGCGCCGCTTTCATCGTCGCTGGTGCTGGTGTGCGGGTGGCCAAACATGGCAACCGCGCACTGTCCTCGCGCTCGGGCGCTGCTGACGTCTTGGCATCGCTCGGTGTGAGGATCGACATCGCCCCTGAAGACATCGCTCGCTGCGTGCGTGAAGCCGGCATCGGCTTCATGTTTGCGCCGGTCCATCATCCCGCTATGAAGCACGTTCGGCCGACCCGGCTTGAGCTTGCGACCCGCACCATCTTCAATCTGCTCGGACCGCTGTGCAATCCCGCGGGCGTCAAGCGACAGATAGTTGGGGTGTTTTCGCGGCAGTGGGTGCTGCCTTTGGCGCAAGTGTTGAAGACTCTTGGCGCTGAGTCGGTGTGGGTGGTGCACGGCTTGGACGGACTTGATGAGCTCACCTTGACCGGCCCGACCTTTGTTGCCTCGCTTGAGACCGGCGAGATCCGCACCTTCGAAGTGACCCCGGAACAGGCCGGTCTCCCCCGCTGCGCCAGCGAGGCACTGAAGGGCGGCGATGCCGATGCCAATGCAGTGGCGCTGCAAAGCGTGCTCGACGGCACCCCAAGCCCGTATCGCGATATCGCGCTTCTCAATGCGGCCGCGACATTGATCGTGGCCGGCCGTGCCAAAACCTTGAAGGAAGGCGTCGCTCTTGGCCAGAAATCGCTTGGTAGCGGTGCCGCGGCGGCGCGATTGAAACACCTGATCGCAGTATCCAACGCCTAACAGCCGAGCCTAACCGATGTCCGATATCTTGACGACGATCAAAGCCTACAAGCGCGAAGAGATCGCAGCCGCCAAGCGCACCTTGCCACTTTCAGAGGTCGAAGCGCTCGCGCGGCAGGCATCGCCCCCGCGGGGTTTTCTCGCCGCCATCTGCAACAAGCACGCAGCAGATGAATATGCGCTGATCGCCGAGATCAAAAAGGCCTCTCCCTCCAAAGGCATTATCCGGAGCGACTTCGATCCGCCCTCGCTAGCCAGGGCCTATGAAGGGGGCGGCGCGGCCTGTCTGTCGGTGCTGACGGACACGCACCTCTTTCAGGGGCACCCTGATTTCATGGTCGCGGCGCGCGCGGCAACATATCTTCCGGTGCTGCGCAAGGACTTCTTGTTCGACACCTATCAGGTGGCAGAAGCGCGCGCTCAGGGGGCCGACTGCATCCTGATCATCATGGCGGCGCTCGAAGACGAAGCCGCTCGTGAGATAGAGGCTGCGGCCATGGCTCATGGTATGGATGTGCTGATCGAGATCAACGACGTCGACGAGATCGATCGGGCGCTAAAACTTCGCTCGCCGATGATCGGCATCAACAACCGCAACCTGCGCACCTTCGAGACCTCTCTTACGATCAGCGAGGCGCTGGCGCCGCTCGTACCGAAGAATCGCGTGATCGTCGGCGAAAGCGGTATCTGCGACCCGGGCGATGTTCTGCGTCTTTCGCGGCTTGGCATTTCGACCTTCCTGGTCGGAGAAAGTCTGATGCGGCAGGCTAACGTGAGGGCGGCGA
Organism: Bradyrhizobium hereditatis; assembly: GCF_020329435.1. Lineage (GTDB taxonomy): Bacteria > Pseudomonadota > Alphaproteobacteria > Rhizobiales > Xanthobacteraceae > Bradyrhizobium > Bradyrhizobium hereditatis. Next base: position 304,741 of record NZ_JAGKJK010000003.1, read on the forward strand.
CCCGCGCGCTGCTCTCGCGCGAGGCGGCGGTTTCAACCGGAGCGCAGTAATGCGCGCAAAACCTCCCAGCCAAGCTCCCTTCGCTCCGAATACTGCTCGGCGTCGCCGCTGTTCGACGACGGCTATTCAGCATTCAGAAGGTCCGCGGAACTCAATCACGTCAGCCCGGAGCCGTGGTCTCCCCTGCTTTGAGAGGACCGATAAGTGCAGCCGGTGATGGAGAGGCGAAATGCACCGTTTGAACGAAATAGCGGTGCCCTAGCCCGGGGATTTTAACGGCAGAATCATGGAAAAAAAATCGCGTCGGAGATTGGTCAGATGAGTGCGGTCTATGCTCGGAGCAGCGCGCTTTTCGGGCTGCAGCATGCGTACCGCATCAATCCTGCCGAGCTGATCGAGGCCAAGGCGGCGCCTGACAGATCGACCGCCGCTCAGGTCGCCAGGGCCGGTGCGAAGCGCCCAACCGAGATCATCGAAAAGATAGGCGGCTCGGCGAATCGCGCTTCGCGCTAGAGCGCCAAAGGAGGCAAACAATGATGTCTTGGCAGACAGACACGGTACTCGGATCGATCGCGCTGATCGAACTCATGTTTCGTAAGCTTCGTGAAGTGATCGATACAGACAACTCGATCCCGCCTGAGCTGCGGCTTTCGTTGCACGCGACGCTGGATGAGCGTCTTATCTCCGGGAAAAAGCGCCTTCTCGACAGTATCGGCAGGCAAAATGACGCGGGGGCGATGCCCATGTCACCACCGAGGAATAATTTGCAGTGAATGATGCCCCGCGCGGACAGATCACGGACGGCCAGCCCTTCGTACCGGCACCCTGCCCGTCGCTGTTCCCGCCCTACGACACGACGAAGTGGAACGTACTCGATCTGACGCGGAGGCGCGACGAACGCTAATATCCAAGCGGAGCCAGCTGTTGTGTTCAGCTGGATCGCCAAATCAGTCAGATTACAGGTGCCACCAAACGCGAACAGCGCGGAGGCAACTTCAACAGTCGCGAACCAACGCAATCTCCGCATGCCTCAAAGGTTCGAAGTCAAACGCCACTCTGGAGCTAGCCTATGAGCTGCCAATCGCCTCCCCGTAGAAGCGATATTCGGTCCATCGACGCGATCGAGTTTCGCCAAGCCATGCGAAATCTGGCGAGCGGCGTGTCCATTGTAGCGACCGGAACGGCCGACGGACGGCGCGGCTTAACTGTCAGCTCTATTACCTCGATCTGCATGGAGCCTCCCTGCCTGCTGGTCGGCATTAATGCTAGTTCCGAAACTCACGACGCGATACTCGCGAACGGCACTTTTGGCGTGAGTCTTCTTGGCGGCAATCAGCAGGACCTCGCACTGCGTTTTGCCGGCCGGCACGGCGCAAACGGCGCCGACCGTTTCGATACAGCGGTATGGGATCAGGGCGTCCTTGACGTACCGGTTCTGCAAAGCACAGTTTGTGTGCTCGAATGCGTCTTGCATCATTACCAAGTCGTCGGCACGCATGGGATCTTTGTCGGCCGGATTGTCGCAACGCGATCAGCTCAAGGCAATCCACTCATCAACTTCCGTGGGGAGCTTCGAACGTTACTGTACGGCTGAGTGCAGGTTTTCACCGCAAGGTCGCTATTCGTAGCGGAACTCTACGGCTAGGCTTATGTTGAAAGCCACAATGAAGGATCCGATTTATGATCATAGAATGCTCGCCGGAGGGGGACTTGCAACTGGCGGAGCCCTTCGATGTTCGCGGGTTTAAGCTCGTCTTGAAGGGCACGCATGCCGCTAAGCCTTCAGACTTGAATGGGATCACGCTCGTCGACCAGGACAATGCGCTGGTTCCTGTTGATCTAGTGCCTATCCTGTCTGGCTGCCCAAGGACAACGAAACCTGGGAAGCAGCCTACGGCAAGATGGTCGCAAGCGCGCGCGAGCGCGGCTGGATTGACGCTAAAACAAATGCGATTCGCGCACATATCGAAAGAAGGTTCTGATCAGAAAACTCCGAGGCAGCTCGCATCCTGAGTTCGTCCCCTGCATGCACCCTCGTCCCTATCTGTCTCGATAGCGGCTCTTTTTGGCAGCTCGGCTTCTTACCCAGAGGCGAACCGCATGATGGCGGCGAGAAGATCAGCCCTGAATGGCAACTCGATACCAATCAGCTGCGCCGCTCGCCAAGACGGCGCCTTTAAGGCCTTGGCGAGAGTAAAGCGCCCGGCCCGGGCCAGATCCTATGAGGAACTGGCGGTGCATTTTTCAATTTTCGTATAATCGCTGCTTGCGGAGGCTTAGGGGGTTTGAACATATTCACCGCCGGCGCCCAAAAATGACTTGAATCGCACGTGGCGTCAAATTGTACGATCTCAAAGGCGCCGGTTTCCGGCCGGGCCGTGCTCAATCAGAGAAACGTGGTTTTGTTCTGTCCGCACAGATCCCTGGGAGCTGGTATGGGACAAAATCGCGCAAACGAATAAAGGTCGATCTGGCTGCAGAAGCTAAGGAGCAGGAACGGCACATTTCGCTCGCCACAATCGGCGCGGCATCGCAAAGATTGCCCGGTATCTCGGGGCGGCAATGTGAAAGGACCTCTCCAGGAAGGTCTTGCTAGTCAATCACACTGAAGGCCAATGCCGGGCCATTGTCGGCTTCGAAGGTGGAGATGCTGGAGCCGCCTATATATGTGTGTGGCGAGCCTGTATTGAGAAGATCGCAGAAAGCTCTCCTCATGGTGCGCTTATCGCCATTGTCGGATGTATGCAGAGCCCCTGTCGAGCTAACTGAAGTACGTGAGCAAGAGCCTACACTTTGAGCCCTCGAATTGCATCCAACCTACCTGAGCCTCATGACATCGTCACAAGCTGCACTCTTTTGCGGATACCCGACGCGAGGCGCCTCATCTAACACCACAAAGCGGTAATCGATACCTTCCGGACGTTGATGAGCTCTCATTGGCCGCTGCGGGAGGGACATACGGTGCAAGCCAGGGAAAGCGGAAGACTGATGATTGATCTCTGCATGCTGATTGAGCGCAACGCGGCGTTCTCTCCCGACAAGCCCGCGATCCATTTCGAGGGCGAGACCTTAAGCTACGCGAGTTTCAATCAACGGATCGAGCAGGTCGCGCGCGCCCTAAAAAGCCAGCTCGGTGTCGAAAGAGGCGATCGCGTCGCGATCCTTAGTCTTAACCGGCCTGACCATCTGGTGCTGCTCTATGCCTGCGCGCGGCTCGGCGCAATACTCGTGCCATTGAACTGGAGGCTTGCGGTCGCCGAGCAGCTCTTCATCCTATCCGACGCTGCCGCCAAGGTGCTGGTGGTCGAACACGCCTTCGAGGCGCTCCTGCCGCACTTGGCGGATCAACTACCGGATATCTTTGTCGTTGGCTTGGATTTTGCGCCCCTTGGCGGAAGCAGATGGGATGGCCTGCTAGACCGAGGGCGCGGCGATGGTCGCAATCCGCACACGGACCTGTCCTGCCCGCTTCTGATCGTCTATACCTCGGGCACCACCGGGCGGCCGAAAGGGGCTGTGCTGCGCCAGGAGGCCTTGCTGTGGAATGGGGTGATGAGTCAGCACATGCATGGCATCACCTCGGCAGACCATGTCTTGACAGTGTTGCCGCTGTTCCACGTGGGTGGCCTCAATATCCAGACGACGCCAGCTTTGCATCACGGCGCGACGGTTACGATCCACACGCGGTTTACGCCAGAGGCGACGCTCGCTGCTTTCGAGCGCGAACGGCCAACTCTGGCCGTGTTGGTGCCTACCACGATTCAGGCCCTAACCGAGCATCCCCAGTGGTCGACCACCGACCTAAGCTCACTCAGAGCAATTTCCACCGGCTCAACCATGGTGCCGCAGCACCTGATCGAACGCTTTGTCGCACGCAGCGTGCCAGTGCTGCAGGTGTATGGCTCCACGGAGACGTGCCCAATTGCTGTCCATACGAGACTCGGCGGTGATCTCTCGCGTGAGGGTACGACTGGCTTGCCCGGCCTTTTCTGCGAAGCGGCAATCATCGATGATGGGGGCAACAAGCTGCCGCCAGGCGCCCTGGGCGAGATCGCAGTGCGCGGGCCTAATGTCTTTTGCGAATATTGGGGCAATCAAGAAGCAACGCGCGAGGCGCTGCATAACGGCTGGTATCACACTGGCGATATCGGCCGCCGCGATGCTGACGGGTATTTTTGGGTCCATGATCGCAAGAAGAATTTGATCATTTCCGGCGGGGAAAACGTTTATCCGGCGGAAGTCGAGCGTGTGCTTATGGAGCATCCCGAGGTTGCAGAATGCGCTGTCGTCGGTCGGCCCGATTCGCGCTGGGATGAAGTACCAGTCGCCTATGTGATCAGGCGGTCGGGCGCGCGGATTGAAGCGGAAGCACTGACCGCGCATATGCAGTCGCAGCTCGCCCGTTTCAAAGTGCCGCGCGAAATCGTTTTCACGGAAGAATTGCCGCGAACGGGGTTGGGCAAGATCCAGCACTTTATGCTGAAAGAGCTCGATGCGCGAAGCCAGCAGGGAGGCACCAAATGAATATCGCGGATTGGGTCTGGCAATATTTCCTTTGCTACCCGCAGGCGATCTTCCGTCTCAAGCTCACTGAGCCGTTTCGATCAACCGTTCTACATGAATACGCTGCCGCACGTTCATCGTAGTGCGGGTTGCGCTTCCGTCGCAATATGCAAGTACCACGGAGCTCGTTGATGCCGCGGATCCTAATTATGAACGCCGGTACCGCCCAAATGTCGGGTGCCGATCTGACGGCAATCCAACTTTCGCTTGCAGCCAAGTCGGCCTGGCGCTCCGTATGGTTTGCACAAGCGGGCGACCTAATCGTCTCTCCGGTAGCGATCCCAAATGACCTGCTTCACTACGTTGGCGCGACGCTAAGGTTCGACCCATCGACTGTCCTGGTGCTCGTACCAGAAAACGCGCACGAGACCCGAGTCCTTTGTGATTTCACTCTACAGTCCAATACAATTGTTGAACAAATCCGCTGCCACGTTCGTGAGAAAACACATTGGGAACTATGTGCTTGCTATTCTACTGAAGGCGTTGCGCGCTTGGCGGCAATGCTCGGCATACAGCAGAACGGGGACGACTTCGCTCTGCAGCGAGGCCCTGATCTATTGAATCGTAAAAGCCACTTCCGTCAATTGGCAACAAGCGTCACGCTTCCGTTGCCCAGTGGATGCATAGCAACAAGCTCAGAAGAATTGTTCAGAGCGGTCAACTCCCTAAGGCTTGAAACCGGCAGCGTCATTGTAAAGTTAGATAATGGAGCCGGCGGGGTTGGAAATATCATATTAACTGGCAAGGAGAGCGCTCCACTACCTGGGGCAAGGGAGACCCGGCGTGTCCTTTGGCCGTCGTTTGATCCTGATGCACTTTGGTCTGAGATGATAACCCCCTCCTGTAAAACAGTCGTCGTAGAATCATACCACTTGGCCCGTTCTCTGTTCTACCTCGAGTTTGAAATCGAGGAAAATGGTTCAATCGCATACGTTAACAGTGGAAACATACGTCTGCATCGAAGTGAAGATCGGGCCGAAAGGGCTCTCGTCTGGACTGGTCTAGAGCTTCCGAGCGACCTGAGCAATGAGCAGTACTCGACCGCTTACGCGCACGCCTATCGATTTGTGGAGCTTGCGCGGACCTTGGGTTACCGCGGAATGATCAACATAGATGCCATTTTCTCGATCGACGGGCGGCTGCTGTTTAATGAAGCGAACGGTCGGTGGGGCGGAGGCTCGGTACTGCACAGCATTGCTGACCGGTTGCTAGGAGCGGATTATTCCCATTCCTATGTGATTTCATCTGTGCGGAATGTCAGACTAAACTCCCTCCGAACGGCGCTTGATTGCTTTGTCGATGAAGGATTGCTATTTGATAGCATACACAAGGAAGGCGTTATTCCGCTTGCCGCCGACCAAGAGGCAGGCACGGTGGAGTGTCTCGTGATCGCGCGCGACAGGCTGGTGGGCCGGAATTTCGAGCGTCGATTATTGACGATGCTCTGATTTGGATCACTGCCCCATGTACGCTCTTGAGGATGCTTTCTGTTCCAACTTGAAGAACATCCCTATTTCCAACCATATGCTGAAGCCAAAAGGTGCCCTGAGGAGATGGCAAAGCACTCTCTTCCAGGTTTGGCGCGGCAATGTCGATTGTTCCATTCCAAACCCAAGTTGTTCGGCGCACCAAACTTGTCACGGTTCCTATACCACAACCGTGCAAACGGTTAGTTTCTGGTGCCTCGACGCGCGGAGCACCAGAATGCCGGAGCGATGCAGATCGGCATCCAAATCTGCGGTCATTGGCGCCGTTCTTCAGTTGATCAAAGTAGTTAGGCAGATCGGCTGGACGTAGAACACCTTCTCCCGGTGGGCGCTAAGTTTGACCATCATTGCGCCAATGGTTCGCGTTCCCCTCTCCTCTTCAAGCAGCAGAACTAGCTTTTTGTGTAAGCGTCGTTCCGCACCCACCTTCCCGCGGCACATGGGATAGGCGAATTTCACGATCTCTTTGAAGGGATCGGCTTGTGTCTATGCTTGACCATACGCTTAAGTCGGACGTGACGGCGCGCCGGCTGGAAGTGATCACTGAGACGGGACGCCGTCGTTGGTTCTCCAAGGACGACAAGGCCCGGATCGTCGAGGAGACGCTGGTCCCAGGCGCGGTCGTTTCCGAGATTGCCCGGCGACACGGGCTGACCCCACAACAAGTGTTCACTTGGCGTCGGCAAGCGCGCCGGCAGCCGGCGCCGATGGCTGACGATCCGCAGTTTGTACCGGCGGTGGTAGACGCCATGGCACCAGTCGCGGTTTGACAGCAAAACTGATCGGAGTGCCAGTTAGTGTGCAGGAACCGCTTGGCGCGATGGCGAGCACTGGCAGTTTTAAGGCGCACCGATAAGCAGCACCCCGCTGCAGTGGCCCGCAAATGATTCCGTCCTCATAGACACGAACACGCGTCGCCGGTCCACGGCCTTGGCTTTTCGACTCCGATCTACAGCATCGCTCGCCTCTAATCCTGTCGGGCAGGTAGAGGGGTTAGCAAGTTCCGTTCGGTGACTCACAAACCAGCTTCCCCGCGAAGGGCGCAATTCGTGTCCAACACCTGACAGCGGCACAACGCCCGTCAGGTTCAGAACACCGGTCGGCTTGGGCTCCGTGGAGTTTTTTCGAAGCGTAGTCAGACGCTTAATGCGCGCTGACGGAGATGGCACGGCTGTTGCTGTTGAGATCCAGCAACACTGAGTCAGGGCTGCATGCATCCAGAGCGCAAGACGAGCGATGCTCCTTCCCTTAAACCCGTGTGCCCCGTTCTGAGAGAGATAAGCTGGCGCAGAAAGTCGCGCAACGTTTGGCAATCGTTATGGAGAACAACATGGTGCTGCGCATGGAGTCCCCAGCTCCTCCGATCAAGGTGGAGAACTGGCTGCGTGGCCAGCCCCTCACGAGCTTCCAGCCGGGAAAAGTGTACGTCGTCGAATTTTGGGCAACTTGGTGCGGCCCCTGTGTGGCGGCGATGCCCCATCTGGTGCAGCTGCAAGATAAATACAAAGACAGCGGAGTTGAGGTCCTCGGAGTCGCAGCTTGTGAACGAGCCCGAACGGCGGACGAGGCCCGAACCAACTTGGACGCATGGTTGACCGAAAAGTTCTCGAATCTTAACTACCGGATCGGATTCGACTACACAGGGAATATGAACAAGCTTTGGATGGATCCCAGCTTTTCTGTCGGGATTCCCACCTCGTTCGTCGTCGACCGTGACGGCCGCATCGCCTTTATCGGTTTTCCAACGCAACTCGATGACGTTCTGCCGAAAATTCTTAACGGCGGCTGGCGCACCAGCGATGAAGCTAGAGCCGCCGATACAGAGCGTATCGCCGAAGGCGAACGCGCAATGCACGAAATGACGCGGACTAAGCCGATCTACGCCAAACTTCGGCCAGCGATGGAGGCCGAGGATTGGGCGACGGCGCTGTCGGCGGTCGAGGAGGCCGTCGCGGTGATGCCGGACGACATCGACTTCCGCGAGCTTCATGCGGGTCTGTTGCTTCACAAAATGCGCGACATGCGGAATGGCTTGCCGGTCATGCGCCAATTGGTCCGCGACGCGATCGACAAAAAATCCGAGCCGTGGATGGCCGGGGCGATGCGCCAACTCTTTGATCCGGCGATGGACAACTCCCATCTCCCGCGTGCCGAGCGCTTTGCCATGGGCAGGGAATTGTCCGAACGCATTCTGGAGCTAGTTCCGCCGCAAGGCGACGCCCGTAAGTTCCTCTCCTATGGGGCGGTCGCTCAGTATTATTACGAAAGCGGCAACAAGGAACGCGCGATCGAGTTGGTCGAGCTGGCGCTGAAATCGCTGGACCATCCGGAGCCTATGCAGGATGAACTGAAACAGTACTTCGGGCCGCCTTTGCTCCAAGCCCTAGCCAACTACAAGGGTGAGAAGGCTTGCTACGGGGCTCTTTGTGCGGCTCCGCAAGACGGGTTTCCGAGAGAGTCAAAAAGCGCAGGCGCCGGAAGAGAAAACGTGAAAAAAGGGTAATAGTCGGAACTGCTCACGGGTGAAATTCGTCCATTTCTCCGACCGGCCAGTGGCAACTAAAGACCATCGAGTACAGCGCTGGATCGTTTGTGGCAGGTTGGAGGTCCAAATTGCGATGACCTCCGGCCGGATCGAGGCGGACGTGATCTTCAGGTGAAGTCGCGCCGTCATCCCATGATGCAAACACGCTGGTGGTCTTAACGCTCTACAAGAAATGCTGAACGACTCCTTCCTCAAAATGCACCCTTTGCGCACGGACATGGCGGCGGTGCGGACTTGGGCGACCATCGCCATGCTTCTGCAGACGGGCAAAGATGAATGGTGTCGATCCGCATGCATGGCTCACACAAACTATCGAACGGACCGCGCAAGGCTGGCCGATTTCTCAGATCGATGCTCTCATGCTTCTGGGACCCTCAAAGCTTGAACCGCTTCGGCTACGCTTACGCTTTAGTCTGATAACTTAACGTCCAGCATCACTGAACAGAGGACAGCGACGGGCGACGAAGACCACAAGTATCTTCGTGTCAATACTGCTTCGTCCATCTAGAGAATGCCGGCCTGCATCCATAGACCTCATTCGCACGCCATATAGTCCTGGCCATCTAGCTAGCCGACCTCATGCGCGAGCGGCATGGTTTTCGATTGTCCGGCGGTTCGCGCCGCCGTATTTTGAACAAAAGTAGACGAGTGACCGACGCTCCCCGGCGTGCACTTGCCTTACCTCATGCCAGAACCTACATGTGGTGATAAGTACGTTTCCCAAGGCTGGGCGAAACACTTGGAGTTTACGGTCGGTTGGATACACGACGAACTCACCGCCCTCGAACTCTGTCGCGAGCTGTACAATTACAGAATACTCGAAGTCGGGGTCGCTCTCAGCATCCAAATGGATACCAACGAAGGACCCAGGCGGCATGCGATGCATTTGGCATCGGCGAATGATGTACTCCGATGATGCTCCGAAGATCTTTCTGAGGGCGGAGACCCGCTCTGTCCTTTCAAGCAGTTCGATGATCTGCTCCGAAGCTGTACCATTCACGTTGCTAGGATTACGGCCGGCGTGATCCAGCCGCACTCGTTTTACAAAAACATTGTGAGAATCGCCGGCATCTCCCTTCCGAACCTCTTCTTCGGGAATATCGGACTGCAGCTGATCGATCCTCGTCAACTCGTCTTTGGTAAACAGCGTATCGGGGGCAATCAGGACCGTACCTCTATCTGCCAGCTCTGCACGGTATTTCGCGATGGCATCTTCTGAAAGCAGACCACGTTTATCACTCATTGTGCGCGCCTTTCGGATTCACTCAAATTCGACTCTTCTAATCCGCCTGCAACGAGCGGATCGCCAGATCCCAATTCTCGCCGTCGAAATCATCTATTCTTATGCTTTCGATCGTCGCTCCATCTAGGCATCGAACATTTACGCTGAATCCTGAAGGATTCGATCGCGGCCGATAAAATGGCTTGATGCCGCAAACCCGACAAAACGTATGCCGAGCGATGTTCTTATTGAACTGGTATGTAGTGAGGAGTTCTTCGCCGCATTCAATCCTGAGCTTGTCGTCGGCAACGAGCATGTGCAAAAATCCAGACATTTCGCAGATTGAGCAATTGCACTTCACTGCAGAAATCTCTGCTGGCGCTCGTACGTAGAACTTGACAGACCCACAGTGACAGCGGCCACTGTGTTCAACCTCCGGCCGACCATCTCCGTCAAGCGAATCAATTCCGACTAGATTGCGGCACCACTCTAAGCTGAGACCATACGCGCGGTCGAATTCGTCCAAGAAACGGCTATTGCAGTCGGCAGGGACCAGTTCGCTAATGAGCCTGCTTGTCATCTCTCCGTGATGTTTCTCCGCAGGATCCTCGCCGCCAACATGGACCTGAAAATACTCAAGATCGTTAGATCGAGCATCAAAGGTTTTGACTAAAGTGGTCCAAAGTGCCTGGATCATTGCCGCAGCATGTAGCTCAAAGGCAACCATGTAGGCGCAGCGCATTATGGGGTCTCTCGACGACAAGCCATGATATAGCGCACGCAAGTACCGGCTCGTTGTGGCGCTGTAGTTAGGCTGTATTGCTCGGCCAAGTAGGCGCCACGCATCTCTTTTAAAGAGCTTTGAGTGGAAGTTTTCTGTGTTCAGAATACTGGGTAGCGCAGCGTTGCCGCCTTGTAGAACCTGACTATGACCTCCCGTTTCATCCCAGCAGATAAAATTTGCGACCACACTGGTCAGCTCAACGTCCCTCGGGAGGTCTCGATTGCGACGGATTGCGTCGAATATGAGATCCTTTTGCGATCCCGCCTGCAGGTGCGGGAACGCTTGTGACATCGCTAAGTATTCAGGTAGTAGACTGGCAACCTGATCCTTGGACATCTCCGCAGCGAACGGATGGGGGTCAAGCAGAGCCCGGGCCCGGCGAGCCAAGTGCTCGCCAACTGGTATCTCTGAAGGTTGATGCAGTTTAGAAGGAGAAGCTTGGGACAACGTCATTCGAACCCTGGTATGCAGAGAGAGAGAGAGAGATTTTCTTGCCCTTGACCTAGGCGCGCCAACCGATACCAATTCCTCCGGATCGAAAGACGAGTTCATCTTCCTGCAAGCAGGCATCACTTCGTCTTGAAGGCTCTCGACCTTGTCGATCCATCTAGTATCCTCCGGCCTTGGGTAGACCTTGGTGCGATAGTGCTTTGCTCAAATTTATTCACAGATGTGTGGATTGCTTCCGCCAAATCATTCCGTCGTCTCGCAGGCGCGCTCCTTGGTTCCTCATTGTGAACTGCAGTTCTTACCGGGGTCGGTTCGCTTGCGCGAGATCAAGGCAACTCCACGAGGATTGCATAGTGTGGGTTGGAGCGAGTGCCTGGGCCCGCACCTGCGCTATCGTGATTGCGAGATCAGGCACACGGACTTTCGCTTTTTGCGCGTGACCAGCACTCCATACCAAAGGGAAGATATGCGCGCCTTCACTTTCGCCTGCCCGATCACCAATATGATGGTCCAGAAGTGGCTCGATGCTGATGCCGAGGCGACCGAACGAGAATTCCAAGGCGTTGTCTGCCCCGCTTGTTCGCAGTTGCACTTCATAAGTCGCAAGACTGGAAAGCTGCTGGGGCAGAAAGAAAAATGACAGCGCCTCACAATTCTGGAGCGTTGACTTGTGTCCTTTTCCGGCTCTGGCGGTCGCTTCCGTCTCCGCCCAGGAGCCTCGACGGGGCGCTAATGTAGGAGAGAGCGTCATCCAGCTGTTAAAAGCCCGCAGCTCATGCGCGTAGCGCAGCCCCTGCAAGCGCTGAGCGGCCCACCCGATAGCCTTGTATATCTGAGCCAGTTTCAGGTGCACTCGTCGGGCATTACTGTCAGTCGACATCTGAGGGAGTGATCGGCATTTGTCCAATGCGGCGGTGGTACGACACGCCGGGGCTTGCTTGCACGCCGGCCCTTCCCGTCCAAAAAGCCGCGCTTGCCTGCGAACACCCCGAAGCAAGGCCGGGATTTCCATTCAGCGTCCTGCCAGTGCCAACAGCCGTGCGAGGTAGGTCTGTGGGGTCACCTTCATTTCTCTCTCCATGTTGTCGTGCGGTCCGTGTCCGGTTGGAGACGCCAAAGTGGGAAACCTGACAAAGTCGCACTCTCATTCCAGCGCCCCGTCGTCCGGACGCAGGTCCTTTTGCTCACGTCAAGCAAGGCTCGCACCAATTCTCGCGACCGGCACCCCGATTGCTGTGATGACATGGAAGGAAGCTGCAGCTGTTGCGCGGATCGGGCATAGTCTGCGCAGACTGCGCCATGGCAGTCAAATTGGACTAATACTCTCGCTGCTATCGTCGGTTGTTTTCGATAGGAAGTTGGCCTGGCGAATTCGCAGGCCCCACGACCCGCGATCCTATTGACTCGTTGCAACTCCGCTTTCCCTGATTTGGCGTAGGAACGACATGTCTCGCCATGAGCTGCAGTGAGCAGCAGACGCGTTCGTACCGGATCGGCATCTATTCGCACATGGCCTCGAGACGGCCGCTGGAGCACGGCAGCGTCGTCGGCCAACGACAGCATCATTGGATCGCGTGCCGCAAGCCGCATCACGCCAGGTGATGCTCCGATACTGTGCGCTTAGGTAGGTCGCCATAGGGGCACATTATCCTCAGGGAACGATTTGAATTCGGCGCGTGAGCGGACCGTAGTCATTTGAGGCTGGCCTTGTCGTATTCAGCCGCGTCCGGTTGGAGACGATGATGAGCGGAACCCGACAGTAGAATGCGACTCTTCCTCCAGAGCGGCGCGAAGCACGTGGTTATTCCCTCTTTCAAGCAAGGCTCGCACAATGTCTTTTGCGGCACGCCGATTGCTGGGAGAGGGGCAGGATCTATTACGTCCATCGCAGTCTCGGAGGCACCGAGCCCGGAGTTCAGATGAAACTTGCTCGATTGACTCGAATCGATGCCATAGACGCCGCACGCTCGAGTGATGGTCCGCCAATTGCTTCGGCCGTCCGTCGCTGGGTGCCCGCGTGGCGTTTGTCCAGGAGCGGCTTTGGTTCTTGTCGGAGGGCGGCAGCGACGCCGCGACATCAAGATGGGGTTTGTGCTGAAGGAGCTCGACGAGATTGCGCTGCAGCCGATCTGAGATGGCTTGTGGCGCGTGTTGAGCTGCTGCACACCACTCTCGTCGAGTTGATCTGCTCAATGCTCTTGGCACGTACAGGAGGAGCTGAAATGCGAGCGCTACATGTTGATCATCGCGCGGAAATTTCTCGCGCGTTGCAACGAGCGCTCCTGGATTGCGCTTTTGGCGTTCGCGCCCTGCAAGCCCCACCTCCTTGTGAACTCCCGAATCCCGAGACTACGCTCATGCGCAAGTGTTCGCGCCAATATACCGCATAAGTAAGGAAAAGAGAGGTGTCCTCGTGTCCAAAAACAATGCGGGCCAGTTCAACGAACTTGCCACTCTATATGAAGACACGGCTCACTGGCCCTTTCGAAAAGAGATCGAAATTCCAAGCGTATTGCAGGCTATTGGTGATGTTGAGGGTCTCTCAGTCCTCGACTTCGGGTGCGGCACGGGGCTGTATTCCCGCTGGCTAAAGCAACGCGGCGCGGGCCGGGTTGTAGGATACGATCCGACGAAAGGCATGCTCAACTACGCGCGGCGTCGGGCGGAGAAGGAGTCTCCGGGCATCTCCTTCGTCACTCGTCTCAGCCCCGATTTGATAGGTCAATTCGATCTGGTTCTTGCCGTGCATGTGCTGCAATACGCTAGCAGCGGACCTGAGCTGCAAGATATGTGCGCCGACATGGTCGGTCTGTTACGTCCTGGTGGGCGCTTGCTGACACTGCCGATTCACCCATCTTACGATCCACGTCGGAGCTATTACGAACGCTATGGCCTCAGGCTCAGCGCCGATAATCTTCAGAAACCATATGTCGATGGTGGAGGTGTAAGGATACGACTTTGCAAAAACGGAAAGCAGGGCAGCGTCTTCGCATCGTATTGGTCCGCTGCTTCTTTGGAGCGGGCGTTAGGGCAAGCCGGCCTTCTATCCTTGAAGTGGCGGGAACTACATGCCCCAGAATGCGCCGCTTTGGATCAGGCTCCTAAAGAGCTGCATGCATATCTTCAAAAGCCACACTCGATCATCATCGAGGGTGTGCGCGCTTGTGACCCACAGTAAATCGGACCACAGCCATGAACTTTTTCCGCTTCAGGAGCGACGCGTCCCACGCGTTTTGCTCAGGCGTTTCGCAAAAGCTGTCCGACATGGACGAGCATGAGTGGGATGCCCTCGTCAGTGATGACAATTTCTACAACAGCTACCGGTGGCTGCGAGGCCTCGAACATTCACTCGGTGCAACGGACGTGCTTTCCGTCCACGGGTCGGCCGGGCTCGTCGCCGCATGTACGCTTTGGGAAGGAGACCAATCGCCTGGGATGTTCTTCCTACCAGATTGCATGGCGGGCGTTCCGGGCCCCTGGCAAGAGGGCTTTCTTTGGCTCGGCGGTCGGCGCAACACACACAACGAGATTCCCTGCATTCAGGGCAGGCGAAGGCATCAGGCTCTAGCAGAGTTGGGACGCTGCGCGCTAGAGTATGCGCAGCAGCGGGGATATGCCGGCTTTGTGATGCCGTACATGCCCTACCAGGCTGCGGTGGAATTTGCAGATGCCATAGGCGGGGCCGTCGTTCTGCATTCTGCCCAAGCCTCGTTGGAGGTGCCTGATACAGGGCTTGCCGGAATGATGGCAAGCTGGCGCGCGCATGATCGTAATCAGACCAAGTCTGAAATCGCGGCGTTCCGGCGAATGGGAAGCCGGGTCGAATGGGGCGCGCCCGACGAACTCGATGACTCGGTAACCGCTGATCTCATCACCCAAAACAGGTCACGGTATGGCGGCACGCAGAATCGCGAGTGGATGCAAGGGATCCTCGCGGGGCAGAGAAAGTCAGGTGTATCGTATTTCGGAGCCGCAGCAGTTTCCAAACGTGATGAAGATATGACAGCGCTGGCGATCTTCTATCGCTTTGGAGCGACACTTCACTTGCGCTACTTCGGGGCAAACTACAGGCTCGATCTCAATGACTACAGATACTTCGTCCTTTGCTACTATGAGCCCCTCAACTACGCTGCGGCGAACGGCCTCACGAAACTGCGGCTTTCAACCTCCGCTCTGCGCGCCAAGGTGAACCGTGGGGCAAAGATCGAGCCACAAGCCTTGGTCGTCAAATGCGCCGATGAACAGAAGATCTGCCACTCCGAGGCCAAGCGGCACAACCGCCGAATGCTCAAGGAATATCAGGACGAGTTCCCTGGCCATCTGAGCCGGGATTGGGAATTGGTCGGGTCCCATCAAAATCCAACAAACTGAACAAGCGCCACATGCTGCACCCTGTGTATCTCTTCCGTCCTATCGCCCCGGGCGCTCTTGACGGCGTTCTGGCCTCGTCAGCGAACGGGAGGATTTGGTCTATCATGGTCTTGATAATAGCAACCGGTCCTCGATGGCATGTCCGCACTGTCGGCCGCCATCTCCACTGAACCGAGCACTCCATCTCGTTCCAGACGAGTCTTCCTGCGGAGCGTGCGAGCACGCCGCGCGCCTGACCACCTTCACATCGAGAAGCTGGAGGGGAATGGCGCGACCGGGGTTCGAAAGCCGAAGGCTAGGACAGGACAGGCGCCGACAGTATCGCACCGCGATGGGCACGTGCCGCGCCTACACCCCACTATTGCAAAAGCACGTCTTTCGTATCGCCATATCGCCAGGCGGCTTGAAAACGTCGAGTGTGTCAGGGATCGTTGCCCGACTTGATCCCCGGTCCCAGGGCAACTTTCGTTGAGCGGCCTATAGAACCCAAAAAAGAAGGCCACTCCGATGGAGTGGCCCAAGTCAGGGAGGAAACGCCCTTGAGGGGCCTCTGGGATCAGGCCGCAGCCTGTTCGATCGGTGAGAATGGCAGGCCGAGACTCTCGGCTACGGCCCGATAAGTCAGGCGGCCGCGATAGACATTGAGGCCTGCGCGCAGATGCGGGTTTTCGAGCACGGCTGCAAATCCCTTGTTGGCGAGAGCCAAACCAAATGGCAGCGTGGCGTTATTTAGTGCTTGGCTCGAGGTGAGCGGGACAGCTCCGGGCATATTAGCGACGCAGTAATGAATGACGCCGTCGATCTCGTAAGTTGGATCAGCGTGGGTCGTCGGACGCGATGTCTCAAAGCAGCCACCTTGATCAATGGCGACGTCAACGATCACCGAGCCTTTGCGCATCGAGCTCAGCATGCCGCGGCTGACCAATTTCGGCGCGCTCGCGCCGGGAACGAGCACCGCACCGACAACAACATCGGCCGCAAATACTTCCTCCTCAACGGCGTCAATTGTCGAAAACCTGGTACGAACGCGACCTTCGAACAGCTCATCTAGCTCACGAAGCCGAGGTATCGACCGCTCGAGGATAGTGACCTCGGCGCCCAAGCCCGCCGCCATCCGTGCCGCATGCGTACCGACGACGCCGCCTCCAATCACCACGATGCGGGCCGGCTGAACACCGGGCACACCACCGATCAATAACCCCCGCCCGCCTGCATACCGTTTCAGGGCGCTACCTGCCGCCTCGATCGCAAGCCGGCCCGCGACCTCACTCATCGGCGCAAGCAGCGGAAGACCGCCATGCGCATCGGTGACAGTTTCGTAGGCGATTGCGGTGCACCCAGACTTTAGCAGGCCCTTAGCCTGCTCCGGATCCGGCGCCAGATGCAGATAAGTGAAGAGAATCTGGTTTTCTCTCAATTGCGCCCATTCGGAAGATTGGGGCTCTTTAACCTTTATGATCATCTCGCTTGATGCGAATATCTCATGAGCGGAGTCCAGAATCGTTGCGCCGGCCTTGCGATATTGATCATCCGTTGTGCCAATGCCGGTGCCGGCATTCGTCTCGACCAGCACGCTGTGGCCGGCGGCCACATATTCGCGGACGGCTCCAGGCGTCAGACCTACGCGATATTCGTGCGTCTTGATTTCCTTGGGAACACCGATCTTCACCTGCCATCTCCGTACTTGGATGACCTTATCTAGTCGGAAGATCGGTTTGTTTTCCTGCAAACTTGCGAAGCAAGTGCTGTGTGAAGCAGAAATCCAGCAATATTTGGCACTGTTTTGCAGGATTCCAAACAAGAACCGGGCAACATCAATACGACGATCCACGCCGAGCTTGGCATCAGTGCGACCCAGCGCTCGGATCAGTCACACCGAAGTCTCGAAGCGAATGTGACTCTACTGCGATGGCGCCGGCAGCCCGCGCTGTAAGACAAGGAACATCACAGGGCATCTACCGATAATTGAGTTCAACCGGTTGCCTCAACAAACGCGACCCGACCTGCGGAGCGCCTAGTCGACCACGTCTCGTGTCTGACCAAGATGGAACCGACCTAGAATCTTTGGATCTATTTACCCGAAATGCGAAGCCGATAGATCGATCGGAAGTGCAAGTGTTCTAAACCTGCATCAGTGCCGCCCTCCTCGGTTGAACCAGGGCAGCGCTAGCGGCACTCGCAAGTATTTTCGTGCCTGAGAAGGCCTGTGATACCTTCCGCCAGATCCAGCAGGCTACTTGCATCGAGACTCATGCTGCCAAGGCTTGGCGCGGTCCATCACCAGAAACGCCGTTTTGTTTTGCAGGCAGACTAAACTGGAACACAGCGCCCCGAGGTTTATTCGCGGTGACCCATAACCGTCCCCCATGCGCCTCGATGATCGAACGAGAGATGACCAAGCCCATTCCCATCCCCTCGGGCTTGGTGGTGTAAAAGGCCTCGAAGAGGCGGTCCACGATATTCGGATCCACGCCCGGTCCGGTATCCCGCACAGACACGAGTACGCGGTCAGAGGCATCGCTTGAAGTGCTAATCCTGAGCTCCTCCGCGTCCGCGATACAAATCATCGCGTCCACGGCGTTCATGACAAGATTAAGAATCACCTGTTGCAGCTGGACGCGATCGCCTTGCACGAGCGGTAAACCGGTCGCGAGGTCTGTCTGCAGCGAAAGGCCGTGCTTTAGCACTTCGCTTCGGGTCAGAGCGACGACATCAAGGACAGCGTTGTTGATGTCGATGCTGTCCTTCCGAGGCGGTGCCTTCTTCAGAAGTCCGCGAATCCGGCTCACGACCTCCCCGGCCCGTACCCCATCTTTAACGATCAGGTCTAGGGACTGACGGACCTGCTCAAGATTTGGCGGATCAACGCCGAGCCAGCGCAAAGCTGCCTGTGCGTTCATTACCACCGCACTGATTGGCTGGTTTACCTCGTGAGCAATTGAGGCCGTGAGTTGCCCCATAGTTGCGACGCGATTGGCGTGCGCGAGCTCAGCCTGCGCCGATCGCAAGGCGTCGGACGCCAATGAATAGTCTGTGAGGTCGTGAAAGATCGAAAGGATGGCTTCAACCCGCTCCGACTTGGAGTGCAAGGGCGAATGGCTTATCGAGATATAGCGTCGAGTGTCAGGGTAAGTAAACCAGTCCGCATACCTGACTTCTTCTCCCTCCAAACATCGGTCGTGCTTCGGTTTGACCGTCTGCTCAAAAACTTTAGTTCCTAAGACATCAGCCACGTGCATTCCGACGAGATCCTTCGCTGATCTTCCCGAAATGAGTTCGAAGACCGGATTAACGCGTTGGTACCGATAGTCCCGCCCAATGATGCAGATTGCATCCGGTGAACGCTCAAAAACCAGCTGCGTCAGATGCTCCGCCCGTTTGAGATCGGTGACATCTTGGACCGCTCCGAACAGGCTGAGAGGTCGGCCAGACGCGTCCCTCGTCAGATCACCCTGACTGTGGACAAACCGCACCTCGCCGTCTGGCCTCACTATCCGATAATTAAGGTCGTAGCGAGAGCCGCCGCGTAGCGTGTGCGCTAGTACTGAGCTCCAGATTGCACGATCCTCCGGATGCAACCGCTCGGTCACTTCCTCAATCGTAATGGTGCCCTCACGCGGCGCGAGCCCGAAGATGCGACATGCTTCGTCCGAAAAGGTGATCCGTTCTGTTCTGAGATCGCGTTCCCAGTAGCCGACGTGGGCGATGCGTTGCGCTTGCTCGAGCAGCTCCTCTCTCCGGCGCACTTCGTACGGCACCTCGCGCGGAGCAGCGGGACGGATTAATCGTTGCCACAACATGATTGTCCCCTCCACACCATCGCCGATCAAGAAGAGGATTTCTTATGGGTAGCCGACCATACGGCTCATCCCGTTACAGGGTTTGTGATGCCCGGCTCAATCGCAGTCGAGTCGATCGCCAACCCTCAGGTACAATCACGCCTCCAAAGGCCGGCTAAATGCCGCCAACCTTGCACGTACTCCTGAACAGAACGGGGCCACAACATAGCTCACTAATTCAAAGGGATCAACCGCGTGCCCATACCCGATGAACACGCTAGGATCTCGAGGGAAGCGGTCACTACAAGGCAGTTCTTCCTGAATAGGATCACAGGATCTTCGCAAATTTCGTCTACGCCCAACGCCCTGCTTTCGATGGCCTGCTCAAATTCATCGTTGCCGTCGGCTGCCAAGGCGAGAGAAAATTGGGAGGCAGTCCGCTTTGCCAGCGGATCCTAAGTAGCTTCGAGCACGCCAGGAAGACCTTCAAGGCGCCGAACACAGAGTGCTCAGACTTAGCAATTCGGCGTGTGCCGGCTCGTCCTAGCTGCGACACAGGACGTCAAACCAGACGCAAATATGGAAAGCGAACATGTTATGGGAACAGGCCACGTGTTTCCTTTGCACTTCGAACACGATCCACACCTATGGCCATTGCCGCCGTGCGATTGAATATGCTCTCCCCCCTACTTCGTGCCAGTACGCGATCGAAGGCACGATCCAGAAGTTGATACTCCTGACGCGTTACCTCCTCCTCCTCCCAGAATAACCGCTGGAGATCCTGCACCCATTCGAAGTAGCTGACCACCACACCTCCCGAATTGCACAGAATGTCGGGGATGAGGAAGACTTCGTCCTGACGGCCTTCCAAGATCTGATCGGCTTCCGGTGTTGTCGGGCCGTTGGCGCCCTCAGCAAGAATACGGCAGCGCAGCTTACCCGCTATGTCGGCGTCGATGACCCGTTCCACTGCAGCTGGAACAAGCACGTCACAGGGCATCGTCAGCATCTCTGCTGGGTCTAGAGCGAGTTCGTTTGAATAGCCATCCAGGCTACCTTGCGAGGCCGCATGTCTGACCAGTTGTGGTATGTCGAGCCCCTGAGGCCGATAGAGCGCGCCCGTGTGATCGCTGACCGCGATCACCTTCACCCCCATATTTTGCAGCTCGAGCGCGGCGACCGAACCGACATTTCCAAAGCCTTGAACGACGGCTGTTGCGCCATCGAGACGGAGCTTGAGCTCGTCCGCGGCGCGGCGAACCAAATGAGCCACACCCCGGCCTGTCGCTTCACGGCGACCGAGCGTTCCGCCGGCGCTGACAGGTTTACCTGTCACGATCTCGGTGACGGTTTGGCCCTGATACATCGAGTATGTATCCATGAACCACGCCATGATCTGCTCGTTTGTCCCAAGGTCGGGAGCCATGACATCTGTGTGCGGCCCAACAAAGGGGATCATTTCCTGCATATACCGGCGCGACAGGGCCTCAAGCTCACGCTTTGACAAGCTGGAAGGGTCGACGTTAATTCCGCCCTTGGCGCCACCATATGGCAGTCCAACCAGCGCACACTTCCAGCTCATCCAGATAGCAAGCGCTGCGACTTCGCCGAGGTCAACTGTTGGCGCGAACCTGGTACCCCCTTTTGTCGGGCCAAGCGTCAGGTGGTGCTGCACCCGGTAGCCCTCGAACACCGCCGTTGTGCCGTCATCACGGTGAATTGGACACGACACTGTGACAGATCGCTTCGGCAGCAATAGGCGGGGTCTTGCGTCATCCGGTATCCCCAGATAATTCGCGATCACCTCGAATTGCTTTACGGCCATCTCAAACACTGGCCCACGGTATGCAGTCACGCTAGCTCCTGAGGCTGGATTTGAAACATCGGATGCTCAGCACACCAAGCTCTCTAGTGCGGGTGCGCGTTTTCCGATGGGGAGGAGACAATTTATTCAATGGGCAAGATCGCGCCTCGCGGTCACGCCAAAAATACAACCAATGCGACGAAAGCGAGATTTACCAGGGCCGCCACGAATGCCCAACAGCGAATCGCCGCGGGCGAAAATTCAAGACTGTCCTGCGAAGTGTCGACCCAAAGTGGCGGCATTCAAGTTAGTTCCAAGAAGCGGGTTAAGAGACAAACCTGCATAAGAGCAGAAACCGCCCACGCCGCGAAAACCGACCGCTTCGAGCGCGCTTAGAGCCCTTGCCGTTACACCGAGCGAACTCGCAACTGAGGAGCCGTCACTCCCGGCTCCTTCGCAGCTGACAACAGGTGCGTAGGCCGCATCAACATCACTCCTCGATCCGGCAAGTGGATCCGGCGGGTCGGCCGCTGTTCTACCCCTCACGTTCGATCTCGTATCCAGTGATGACAGAATAACATTCCTAACGCACGATACTCGGCGTTACGCGCGGCATTCCTCCACTCTTTCGGTGAAATTCACCGCAGAAGTACTGGCTTGCGAGGCATTTCTTCAGGTCCCGCCGAAAGGCCGATCGAATCAATTTATTGGCCGATAAGTCGAGCAATTTTGGTTGAACGGCCGAGGGCTCGTCCCCGCGCCGGCAATGGGTAACGTCCCTTTTTGACGTATGCTGCAAGATGTAGAGGCGAGGCCTCTTGCAAGAGAAAGCAACGGTCTTTCTCCTGCGTGCAATTAGCCGGTCGTTGTGAGATCGAGTTTCAGCGTGCGCGGCAACGATCGGCCACCGTCCATGATGATTGATTGTCCCGTCACAGCAGAAAAATCTGGAGTACAGAGAAGGGCAGACATTCGGGCAACCTCCTGTTCCGTCACGAGTCTTGCCAAGGGCGTTTCCGCGATCACGGAACTCTTGTAGCCGACCGTCGTGTCGGTGCGCTCGCTGGCGATCTGGCCGGGCACAATTGCATTTACGGTGACGAGTGGCGCAAACTCGAGCGCGAGGCATTCCGTCAAATGGATGAGAGCCTGTTTGGCAAGGCCATATACCGAATGCGACCGCGCGTAGGCCGACGTTGCGCTCACATTGATGATCCGTCCCCAACCGGTACGCTCCATGCCTGCGATCGCGCTTTGAGCGAGCTGGTACGGCGCCCTTACGTTGATCGCCATCACCGTCTCCCACTGCGAGAGGGGCAACGACCGAAACGGCGCATCCGCATAGGGACCTGCATTGTTGACCAGGATGTTGACGTCTCCGAGACGCTCCGCGATGCGCGAAACGAGTGCATACGGCGCCTCGGGATCGCTGAGATGACCCGGAAAGACCGCTGCCTTCCCACCGATTGCAGCGATGCGAGCGCAAACGCTTTCGCCGTCACTTAATGCACGCCGGCAGTGCACTGCTACACGCGCCCCTCGCCTAGCGAGTTCGATGGCGATTGCAGCTCCCGCGCCGGACGAGGAACCGGTGACAAGGGCGACCTTGCCCTCAAGATCCTTTTCGCCCGCACTCATGGATCAATCCTCGTAGACCAGATGAACTTCAGTTTCGATTCGTCTAGATAGTTATTGTGTATTAGTTCGATCAGATCCTTAGCGGATGTAGCCAGCTCCGCCTCGTAGGCGGCGCGATCGGTTACTTCGATCCGTTCTATATAGTCCCAAGGGCCGCCCTCGAACGGCACCGGTTCGGTGAGACGATGAATCCGATAGCTGCTAATCGTCTTCAGCTTTGCTGTGAACGGATAGTCGATCTCCCGTTCGAATCGTTCGTACTCGTCGCGGTCGACGCCGGGCTTCAATGCGGTCAGTATATAAACGACCGTCGTCATAGTCTGCTCCTTGTAAACAACTGCGACTTAGCGAAAGCAGAGAACTCTCACTTTGCAAATCCTTCTTGGCCCTTAGTTCAGGCTTTTGAGACGCGCTAATTGTTGCCGATCGAGCATCGAGGCCAGTCGCGACTTGCCCTGGGTCACGATTCGGATTGACAGAACGCCAACGATTCCATCGTTCATTGCTGTGGATCGCCGAGTGTGGGGAGGAGTTGATCTGTCGCGGCTGTCTTTTTTATTGAACAAGCTCATCATCTTGGATCTCCCGCCCGTGGCTGCGCTACACGCTCAATGAAATGCGCGTGCCACTGTCGATCGGATTCCACCAAACGAGTCGTGAGACCTAAGCCGTCCCATTGTCGGACTCTTTGGCAAAAGCCGTCTCGACAGCGGGCCAGACTTCCGTTCCGAAGCGCACAATAACGTCTGCATAGGTTGTGCCAGGAGCCGGAACCGGAAAGATGTTGAAGCCCGTGATGCCGGCGCGGCGAAGGTCAACCATGTGTTGGGTTATTTCCTGCACAGTCCCGCAGAGAGTGAGAGCGTCGACGTGCATGTCGGTGACGAGAGGAAAAAGAGGCGCGAACGGGGCCACTCCGGCAGCATAGGGAACGGGACCAATGGTTTCGACGACATTCTTCGGCAGAGTCAATCCTTGTGCTTCCAGCGTGTAGAACCTCGAATTGGCTTGCGCGATGATCCGTGCCACCGAAGGCCGCAATATATCCCGCGCTTGCTTACCGTCGTTAGTAATACAACAATCGAGTCGCGCGATGAGCTTGACCTCGTTCGGAGAACGCCCGGCCTTCCGCGCACCTTCGGCGACCGTCGATGCGAAGGCCTTTGCTTCCTCGACGGAGCCACAGCCCTCCATCATCACGCCGTCGCCGATTGCACCGCCCATTTTCTGGCCCAGCGGTCCGTTGCTAGCGACACGAACAGGAACACGCGATCGCAGCGGCGCGAAATTCAACCGGCCGCGGTGAAACTGAATGATCTCGCCCCGGTAGTCGACCTCCTGCCCTGCCATGAGCTGACGGATCAGATCAACAGCTTCGCGAATAGCGAGCGGGGGCTTGCGCGATTGGATCCCGAGCTCCTCAAAGCCGGAGACGCCGGCGCCGATGCCGAGAATGGCGCGCCCTCCCGAAACTTCATCGAGGGTGCCCAAAGCCATCGCGGTTAGAGCTGGATGGCGCGCGAATGGATCGGTGACGCAGGGACCGAGATTGACGCGCGCGGTTTGCGCCGCCAGAAACGAGAGACACGAGTAGGTTTCCCGGAAAAAGCGCTCATCAGCGAGCCAGACGGTCTCGAATCCGCTCTCTTCGGCCAGCCTGGTGCGAGCCGCAAGGCCAGCCACGGGCTGGTCGCCAAGCATCAACAGTTCTATGGACATCAACTTCTCCGATCATTGTCTTCGGCCGCGCCGGGCAGCTGATCCGGCCGATAGGTGATGGTGGTCTTCAACATTCGGCAAAGGGCGTCACGGCGTTAGAACATCTCGTCTGAAGGTCACGCCGACTTTAAGAAGACCTTTCGACTTAAGGACCAAGAACGGGGCTGCGCCGCTTGACATGGTGAGCAGGCGGCAGTGCGCGCAGTGGACGGTGGCTCGTTCTCGATCGGCGAGGGTGAGACGCTGGGCCTTGTTGGCGAAACTGGCTGCGGCAACTCCATGCCGCGCGATGACTGATACGCGTCATGGAGCCGACGGGAGGTTGGAATTGCCGGGCAAGACCTCGATCAGGGAAAAACCGATCACCCTGACGTCGAACAAGGTCGGCGCCAGCAGAGTTACTCTACGAGGCACGGAAGCTAAGCGACACATGACTTATTCAGCGCATTCGGGCTACACTTCAAGCCAGCTTCATCTTGTTGAAGCGCTCAAAGGAATCCCAATACTTCGCAACGCCCGCGAGCTCGGAACGCGTCACTCTGGCCCAATTGTCGTACCAAAGAAGACCCCAGGCCGCATCATCCAGAAGGATCTTCTGCGCCTCCTTGACCCCGGCCATACGCTTGGCAGGATCAACCTCGCGCATATTGTCGTCGATGATCTTATCGAGGACCGGATTGGCGTAGGCTCCCTTGTTGGTCGCCGTCGCCTTACTATGGAAGTTCCAATAGAGGTGATAAACTGGATCATTGATCCAGGATTGCCAGGATTCGATCGACAGCTCGTGCCCGCCGCTCGATGACAGCTGGCGGAAGGTTGCATCGGTCTCCTTCTCGATGCTGACTTGAAAGCCGATTTTCTCCAGCTCGCGCTGGATCCAAATCGCTGCCTGCTCGTGGGGCGCATAGCCCACACGAACCGCAAGCTTTACTGGGATTGGTCCTGAGCCGTGACCGGCTTCGGCCATCAATGACTTGGCCTTGCTGACATCATATTTGTACGGCGAGAGCGAACCGTCATAGCCGGGGGTCTGAGCTGCGATCGGGCTTTTCATCTGCTCGCCATAGCCGTAAAGGACGTTTGGGATGATCGCGTGGATCGGCATCGCGTAGTTGATCGCTTGACGAACCTTCACGTTGTCGAACGGCTTCTTTTTCAGATTCATGCAGAGGAAATTGCAGTTGGTGTCGGGCAGAGACACCACGGTGAGGCCCGGCGCGCCCTCGAGATTCTTGAGATTCTTCGGCGACATCGAGTTAGGCCCGACCACCATATCGATGGCCTTGCGCTTGAGCAGCAGAATCCGGTCCGCCTCATTGGACGCATATTTAATGACGATGCGCCTGAAATACGGTGCCGGCCCCCAGTAACCGGGGGTTGCTTCCAGGATCACCTCGACGCCTGGATTGTTGCTCACGGGTTTGTAGGGCCCAAGCCCGGCCGTGTTGCGCTTGAGCCATTGAGCGGCCCAGGGGTCGTCGGCAGTCGCGTGTAGCTTGATCTGGTCGGGATCAAGAAGTGCGTTGTTGGACAGGGCGAGCACATCGAGCAACATAGCGCTTGGTGCCGGCATGTTGATGGCAAAGGTGCTGTCGTCGCGAACCTCGAACTGATCTGCCTGCGTCACCCCGATCATGGTCGGAAAGATGAGCCGCATATAGCCGGGTGATTGCAGTCCGCGGTCAAAGAGATATTTCACCGCCTCGGCATTGACCGGCCTGCCGCTCGGAAACTTCAGACCTTGTCGGATCTTTACGACAAGGGTCTTGTCATCATTCTCAAATTTCCAGCTTTCGCCGATGCCACCGATGAAAACACCGGGTTTGGAAATCGACAGGTTAGGCGATCCGGCGACTGGCTCCGCTCCCCAGCCCAGCACTGTGTCGTAGATGTTTGCCTGAACGATGTAGGCGCCATCGGACTTGAACTGCGAAGGATCGAAGGAATCGATATCCGCGCCCCAGGCGACGGTGAGGGTCGGAACATCCTGCGCATGTGCAGGTCCGGTAAAAAGGTCGGGCGTGAACATCGCACTTCCGCTCGCCGCCAGCTTGAGGAAGTTGCGGCGCGACTGATTTCCAAACATTCAAGTCCCCCCTGCCTAGATTGTCGATTTGAGTGAACAAGCTCGAAGTAGATGGTTTGGCCTGGGTAAACCTCAGGCAGGCTCCTGCAAAGGAGCAGCGACGAAGTTCGCCTGCTCAGTACAGACCTCCCGAAGGTGACGCCGACAATACCCAGCGATCAGGTCGCAGCTCGGGATAAAGTACCAGGCGCTGCACGACGCTTATGCCGACACATCTCGGCGCCTGCGCTTTGGAGCAGCGACCGATCGTGCCTTCTCCGGCTTGTCGATAACGCGCGACAGGCAGTTGGCCGCCTGCATGATGTCATCGGTCACAGCCGCGCGGGCGGCGGGACCGTCTCGATGCATCAGCGCATCGACGATGCGGCGATGCGCGTCCATGGAGCGCCGCAGGTGCGTGGCGTCGGGTGCAACGAGCACGAAGCAAGGACCGATCAGGACCCAGAAATTCTCGACCGCACCAAGGATGATGGGCGCTTGAGCGATCTCATAAATCCGACGGTGAAAGACGAAATTCGCCGATAGATAACCGGGCACATCGAGCGCGTCGGCGGCTACCTGGAGGCGATCATAGAGCTGGGTGATTTCGGCATCATCAACGCCCGTCATGCGGGAGGCTGCGCGCTCGGCCAGCAGCCCCTCAAGCGCCACCCGTGCATCGCGCACGTCGCGCAATTGCGGCCCCGACAGCTGAACCACGCTCAGCCGCGCCGTGTCGCTGAACTCGAATGCACCTTCAGCCTGTAGGCGGCGCAACGCCTCGCGCACCGGCATCGGGCTCGAGCCCAGTGCTTCGGCAAGGCCACGAATTGTCAGCCTCTGGCCCGGCGCGAAGCGGCCGGCCATCACGCCGTCGCGCAAATGGCGGTAAACCTGATCTGCCATCGAATCCCGGGCAACGGACGGCAGTGGCGGCAGCGGTTTAGTATCCTTCACCTTCGCATTTCCCCATCTTGATTCCAGATATGTGATCACAAATTGCTGCCATGGTCAAGCTATCTCCCTACCCCGCTCCTTTACGCCGGCGCTTGCGACCATCAAGCGCAGAATGGAGAGAGTGGCTCTTCAATCCGACTGGATGCAAGCAAGCCTAACTGTGTGAGTAACTGAGTTACTGGAGCTGAACGTCGTATCGCGCTTTAGCGGGATGGCCTCAATTCGGTGCTATTGTCCTTGACTGCTATTTGCGGCGAGCTCTTCGCGTAGCTCTTCTCCGTGGAATGATATGCGCCTGGACTTTTCAATCAAGGCGCAGCTTGTCTTTCAGCTAGTCGAAAATACATTGCCGCCCAATGCTCGGGTTGTCGAGCTGCCGGTGTGATGAACCTATCTCCTCGCCCTTGAAATCCTCAGCTCCATCGGCACGCCGACGGCGCGGAAGTTCTCATGTAAGGCAGTGACATTCTCCCAGCTCAACATGATCGTGTTCTCCACTCTGACCAAGCAAGGACACTTGATTTGACGCGCAAGCTTATAGGACGAGGATAATTATCTGAACCGAAGAAGCTGGCGGTGACATACCTCTTTCCGAGATCATCCCAAAATCCACCGTCGCAAACGGCGGCCGGCCATGTCGTTTCCGTTGCTGCGACGCGCGTGGCAAGAGCGCCTCCAAGACCGTCGCAGCTCAATTATCGCCGGCCTCATTCGTCTGCCGATCGCGGAGCAGGCCGCACCATCAGAAGCCGACATCACTGGTCCCTTTCAGCTTCAGCATGGCGCGCGCCTCGTCCGGCGTTGCCAGCTCCAATCCGAGTCCTGCGAGGATCGAGCGGGCTAGTCTCACCTGCTCCGCGCTGGAGCTGGCGAGCTTCCCGGGGCCTGCCCAAAGGCTGTCCTCGAGGCCCACACGGATATTGCCGCCCATCGCAGCCGCCATGGCGCCTACGCGCATCTGCGCCGCGCCAGCGCCGAGCACCGACCAGACATAGTCGTTACCGAACAGCCGCTCGGCAGTGCGGCGCATCGTGGCGACGTCCTCGTAATGCGCGCCGATCCCGCCGAGCAGGCCGAAGACGGATTGGATGAAGAATGGCGGCCGGACCAGACCGCGGTCAACAAAGTGCTTGAGGTTATAGAGATGGCCAACATCGTAGCACTCGAATTCAAATCGCGTGTCGCCGGGCGCACACAGTGAGAGAACCTCCTCGATCTCGGCGAAGGTGTTGCGGAAAACGAGGTTGCGTG
Organism: Bradyrhizobium hereditatis; assembly: GCF_020329435.1. Lineage (GTDB taxonomy): Bacteria > Pseudomonadota > Alphaproteobacteria > Rhizobiales > Xanthobacteraceae > Bradyrhizobium > Bradyrhizobium hereditatis. The sequence continues at coordinate 333,376 of NZ_JAGKJK010000003.1, forward strand.
AAGACTCCAGGTGCTGGCGCTCCCATTGATGGGTGAAATCGCGATAGCGCTCGAGCATCGGGAACAGGCCGAAGTTGAAGGAGCCCATGTTGAGCGAGGCGAGTTCTGGCCGAAAATGACGGGCAGGCTCCACGCGTTCGGCAACCGTCATGAATGGACTGCCGCCGGTAGTGATGTTGATCACGGCTCGGGAACGGCGGCTCAGCTCCGGCAAAATCCTCTGAAATCCTTCGACCGATTGGTCCGGCTGACCCGTCTTAGGGTTACGCGCGTGCACATGTAGGATCGCAGCACCAGCTTCCGCGGCACGTACCCCCTCTTCGATAATCTGGTCCGGCGTCACGGGAAGATGCGCTGACATTGAGGGCGTGTGGATCGCTCCAGTCAGCGCGCAGGTGAGAATGACCTTGCCGGTCTTGGCCATCGAAAATCTCCAGAGTGAATCGGTGATAGTAAGGGGCGGCCTAGGTGTTTCGGCTTTGCAAGTCTCTCGCCCGGAACTGGCAGGAAGCCGCCGGGATTAGGAGCGCCACCCCCGGTGGCGGGGACAGCATGGAGCTCCCTTGCCTGTGATGAACCTGTCTTGGCCGGCTCAGCTCCCGAAGCGCGGCTCCGGGATGCCCGTGATGCCGAGCCCTGTGATTGCAAATAGCGCGCCGCGCTGCTGTCCGTCATCGGGAAAGCGCGGCAAGGGCGGCTTCGCCATGGACGTCACGTACAGAATGTCCAGATTGGGACCACCGAACATCACGCTCGTGACCTTGCGCACCGGCATCTTGATAATGCGGTCAAGGCTGCCGTCCGGCGCGTAGCGCACGAGCTTTCCATCGTAGACTAGCGCCTGCCATAGAAAGCCTTCTGCATCGACGGTGGCGCCGTCCGCGGCACCGCCGTTGGAACGATCCACTGGCGCGAAACATCGCCGATTCGTCGCAGCACCGGTCTCAATGTCATAGTCGTAGGCCCAGATCTCTCCCGTCCAGGTGTCGGCGAAATAGAAGGTCCGGTCGTCCGGGCTCCAGCACGGGCCATTGGAGACGATGATCTTCTCGTCCAAGACGTGCAGCGAGAGATCGGGATCGAGCCGATAGAGACGGCCGGAAGCCTCCTCCTCCAGCGTGTCCATGGAGCCAAACAGGAAACGCCCTCGGCGATCGACTTTACCGTCATTCAGCCGATTGCGCGGCAAATGTGTCTCGGGTTTTGCGATCAGCGTCACCACGCCGCTCTTCAGATCGAGATCATGCACTCCCGATTGGAGCGCAACGAGCGCATGCGTACCGTCGCGCCGCAGCGCCATCGAGCCGATCTTCGCCCCGACGTCCCAGGCGCGAAGCTCGCGTCCATCTGCGGTCGCGCGAAAGACGCGACCATCAATGCTGTCTATCCAGTACAGACGCTGCTGCTCGACGTCCCAAAGCGGGCCTTCACCAAGCGTCGTCTTCAGATCCGCCACGATCTCGATCTGCAATTCATCCCCCGTTCTTACGGTTCATAGATATTCCACGTTCCCGTCGATGCTGATCGCCTGGCCGGTCACGTTGCGTCCACCTGGCGAGCAGAGGAAGAGGGCCATCGCCGCTACGTCCTCGGCCGTCACCATGCGACGCAGTGAGATCTTCTTGAGGTATTCCTGGCGCATCGTGTCGTAGCTGGTATGGAGCTGCTCGGCGCGCGCGCGGATCACACCTTCCATTCGCGGGCCCTCGACGATGCCGGGCAAGAGCGCGTTGACGCGGATGTCCTCGGGACCGAGTTCAGCGGCAAGCGATTTGACGAGCCCGACAATGGCCCATTTCGTTGCGGCGTACGGGGTACGCCATGCATAGCCGAGCCGGCCGGCAACGGAGGCCATGCAGATGATCTGCCCATAGCGCGATTGGCGAAGCATCGGCACTGCGAGACAGGCGAAGCGGTACTGAGCGTTGAGGTTAATATCGATTGTTTGCTGCCAGTCGAACTCTGCAATAGCGTCGATTCCGCCGGTCGGTCCGGCAATGCCCGCATTGTTGATGAGTACGTCTAAACCGTTCCAACGCGCAGCTTGCGCACGAAAGACGGTGGCGACCGCCTCGCGATCCGACACGTCGGCCTTTGTCGCAAGCACCTTTGGATGCCGATCGCGGAAGGCTGCAAGCGCATCCTCGTTGATGTCGCAGATATGCACATGCGCACCTGCCTCAACGAAGGCTCCGGCAAGTGTGGCGCCAATACCGGACGCGCCTGCCGAGATCAGGACACGCAGCTCCGGGTAAGGCACAAGACGCTGCAACACACTCATGCCGGCATATCTTTCGCCTGCGTCTTGGCAACGGAGCACTCCTTGGCCGCTTTGTCGAGAACGCGAGACAGGCAATTGGCCGCCTGCATGATGTCGTCAGTCACGGCCGCACGGGCGGCGGGGGCGTCGCGATCCAGCAGCGCATCGAGGATCTGGCGGTGCGCCTCCATGGACCTCTGCAGGTGGTCAGCGTCGGCCGCAACGAGCACAAAACAGGGGCCAATAAGCAGCCAGAAATTCTCGACGGCGCTGAGAATCATCGGCGCCCGCGCGATCTGATAGATCCGCCGGTGAAAAGAAAAATTCGTCCAGAGATAAGTGGTCACTTCGACTGCGTCAGCGGCTGCCTGAAGCCGACCGTAGAGCTGCCTGACCTCGGCATCATCGACGCACGTCATGCGCGCGGCTGCGCGCTCCGCCAGCAGCCCCTCAAGCGCCACGCGCGCATCGCGCACATCCCGCAGCTGCCCCTCGGACAGCTGACCAACGCTCAGCCGCGCCGTACCGCTGAATTCGAAGGCACCTTCGGCTTGCAGGCGACGGAGCGCCTCGCGCACCGGCGTTGGGCTCGAGCCCAGCGCCTCGGCAAGATCTCGGATTGTCAGCCTCTGGCCCGGCGCAAAGCGGCCGGCCATCAGGCCATCCCTCAGATGCCGGTAAACCTGATCCGTTACCGAGCCCCGGGCAACGGATGGCAATGGCGGAAAGGCAATGATGTTGCTCTTTTCCAAAGTCAGCTCCTTAGTGAGATATGTGATCACATTATGGGGATTCCGTCAACGGGCGCCTGATGGGCTCTATATGGAGATGTTCCGAACTGCGCGGTTGGCAGCAGACGAAGCGTTGTCGATCAGGGCCTGCAGCAGCAAACTGCCACGGATCGGGGGCAAGAAGGTTGGAATTTTCACGCATCGAGCAGTTCGTTCGATGACAGCTGAAGGATTCCGACCGCGTGCAGGCCCTCTACGAAGGCCCGGTACTGCGGTCGCGCCGCGACCGTGGCGGCAACGAGTTTCTTTCCCGAGCAAATCTCGCCGGCGCGGATCAGCAGCACACCTTTCCAGAAGGTTGGCTCGAGGTCAGCGCCGATCAGTGCCTGAGCGTCCGTGAGCGTACGCAGTGCTTCCGCAAGCTGTGGACCTGTCGCTGCCGCTTCGCGCGAGAGCAGCCCAGGTGTGAAGACAGAGGCGCCGAAGATCGTGTGTGCCTGACACAGCTTGACGAGCCTGCGCAATTCGACGAGCGGGGCCGGATGCTCGTCAACTCGTACATCGATGATCCGGTTGCTCCAAGGCGCTGGACCGGTGTCGGCAGAAACCACAAGGAGCGCGGCCGACATTCGGCCACGGGCGTCACCTCCGGCGGCCTCACCTGCATCCATGGCCGCGAGCATACGCTCGACGAGTGGGCCGGCAGTGCTCTCATATACTGCCAGCATGGCAGGAACGACGTCGTCGCTGGCGAGCATGTTGCCCAGCACCACAACGTTATTGGCCTTTAGCTGAGCCCGGTACGGAACGCAGCGATCGCCAGTGAACATGGCTGTCCCGCCGGCGGCATCGAGGAACGCGACTTGGCGAAGTTCTCGCTCCGCGTCATTTGCGAGCAGACTCGTGAGCGCCGACTCCGCCGACGCGCCTGAGGCCATGAGATCTAGCCCATTCGGCCCGTAAGCTGGATCGACGAAAGACTGGGTCGCAACTGCACCAACGCCGGCTCGCGCAAACGTTACAACGCGACCAAGAGCAAAATAATGCGACTGGCTGGCCACACCCAACTCGCCGCTGATCGCGTCTTTGGCGACAATCGAATACGTCATCTTTAGGACTCCACACGTTTGAGATGCGCCTTGATCGCGGCGATCAAACCCGGCGGATCTTCCAGCATCGGCAAATGACCGATGCCGGGCAGGAGGACGTGTGGCGCGTGCAGCATGGCTGCCATTTCCGCGCCGGCCGCGGGAGGGCAGGTAAGGTCGAACTCGCCGGTCACAACCGTCACAGGACAGCTGACACTAGCCACCAGGGCCCGAATATCGGCCGCGCAGGCGGCACGCCACACGCGACGGATGTCATCCTTGCCGTTGGGATTGCGCAATGCCATGGCCTTGGCCACCACTTCGGCCGATGCGTTCGGAGCGAGGGCGTATTTCGGCAAGACTAACTCAAACATCTCGGTGACGGTGTGATGTTCGAGGGTGGATAGCACCGCCGCATTGTCGGGATCTCGCGAGTAGAGCTGGCTGCCCACCGCAACAACCGACATGACCCGTTTGGGCTCGGCGGCTGCGAGATAGACTGAGATTGCTCCACCAAGCGAGCCGCCGATAGCGTGGAAGCGATCAACGCCCGCCCGGTCGACGGCGTCGATGCAGTCTTTCGCCCACCTCGCAATGTCGTAGTGCTCGGCCGGCGGCGAGTCACCGAATCCACGCATGTCAGGGACGATCGCGAACCGCTCGGCGAACGCCGGTACGATCTCCGCCCACGCAGAGCCCCTCAGATTGATCGGATGCACGAACAAAATTGGCAGCCTACTCGGATCCATCCCGTCATAGTAAGAGACGGCAATCGTACCGACTGGTCGCTTGATAGTGAGCCGTCTCATGAATGCTCCACTGGCACCCGCACCTGAACGGCCAAAAGGCCGCTCAGGTGCGGGTCGCTCTTCGACCCCAACGAATGATCGGCCATCGCAGTCCATCCGCTTTTCTGCGGGCAGTGGGACGGCAACTTCCGCAATCTGTTCTGAGTTTCCTTGCAGCACCGGCGGGACCACCCCGTCCCGCCGGATTGTGATGTGCTGCCGGCCCCGACAGGCTGGTCGCTTGGGCTATGTCTTTTGGTCGTCCGTGACCGAGAAGCTCTTGCCAAAACTGGGCGGTAGATAGCCCACACCGCGGGTGGCATAGCTATCGCCGAACGGCTGGCGGATCTTATCTTTTGGCGCCATTTCTGAGCAGTGGAAGTGCCAGATCTTCCACTCCGGCTTTCCCTCTCCGTCGTTGCGCACGTAGATTTCGGTGCTGCGCAGGTACTGTTCCGGCTTCTCGAGGGTCTCGAAGTTGCCTTCGCAAAGCAGGTAAGCCATGTCGCCGCGGACATCCAGACGCCAGATGTGCATGACCGCAGGCTTCGAGCGCGGCGTGTCCTTGAACCACTCCCAGAAAGCGGTAAGTTCTTCGCGACCGAAGTACGGATCGCCGCTCAGGTTGAAATTCAAGAATGCGGTGCCACTCGGGAAGCAGGTTCGCATCAAGGGGATGTCCCACTTGTAATTGGCGGCCCACCAGTCGCGGTGTACTTTCAAGATGGCTGATCGGTCCTCATCTACAGTCGGCATGGATGCTCCTGGGTGGTGTGATCGTGAAATAGGCCGCCGAGGATCCCCCTCAGATTGGCGACCTCATCGGCCTCTGGTCCAAGGACCAGGGCAGATTCTCGCACTTGCTTGGATGGACTTGCGAAGCCTTGGCCGTCTTTAGACATTCTGGACAGCAGTTCTGAGCGGACCAGCTGAGCGCGCGCGGCGCAAAACGCGAAATGGTGAGATCTTAAGCGGGACGATAATGCTGTTGCCGGTGATCGCAGGATGTCGATCAGGCCAACGATGCACCGGGACGGCTCGTAAAGCACCGCCACCAACTCAACGACGATGGATGCATTGATCCCGTTGCGAACCAGCGCATCGAGTGCCCACATCAAACTTGAACTGAGTGCCACGGCGAGCATCAGCGCAATGGGGTGGCCGATCGAAACGCGGGCGACCGATAGCAGCAGAAAGCGTGCGCTGGCGTGATAATGCGGCTCACTCCGGGCTCCTCCTAAATCTTGGATATGTGATCACAAATCAAAAAATGCGTCAAGCGGCGGGAGTGGCATTCCGGTGTCTCCCAAGGGGAACGCGGACATCCCCGCTCCGCTAGGTCATTTCAAAATTAGTTGCACGGGGCTCTGGCACCACTCCCCTGTCGCGGCGGACTTCTAGTCCAGTAACAATCGGCTTTAGCGCTGACGGGTTCTGCGACGCGAGATAGCGATCATGCGCAACATCGCCATAGACCGTCGTACGTTGGCGCGGCAGGCGTGCCATTTCGCGGATGAGATCTTCCATTTGCTTCGGAGCCATCTCGTGGCCGTGCTGGGCGCCGGCTGAGCGCGAGATCGTTTCATCCATCAGCGTGCCGCCGAGATCGTTCACGCCAACTTCGAGGCAGGCACGAATGCCTTTTTGTCCGAGCTTCACCCATGACGTCTGAATGTTGGAGATCCTCGAGTGGAGCACGAGCCGTCCGATCGCATGCATGAGAACAACCTCGCGAAACGTCGGCCCCTTGCGCGAGCGCCCCTTCAAATAGATCGGGGCTTCCATGTGGACGAACGGCAAAGGGACGAATTCGGTGAAGCCGCCGGTCTCGGCTTGAAGATCGCGGATGCGCAAGAGATGCCTTGCCCAATGCTCGTAACGATCAACATGGCCGAACATGATGGTTGCGGTGCTGCGCAATCCCGCTCTATGGGCCGCTCCCATGATCTGCAGCCACTGCGCCGTGTTGATCTTGTCGGGACACAGAATGGCGCGGACTTCGTCGTCGAGGATTTCCGCGGCCGTCCCGGGCAATGTGCCAAGTCCGGCTTTCTTCAACTCCCGCAGAAACTCATCGACCGAAATCCCGAGCGTTCTGGCGCCCTGGAACACCTCGAGCGGGGAGAACGCATGTATATGCATCTCGGGCGTGAACTGCTTTACGGTCCGGCAGATCTCAAGATACTTCGCGCCGGTGTAGGAGGGATGGATGCCGCCCTGCATGCAAACCTCGGTCGCGCCGCGCTCCCAGGCTTCGCGGGCGCGCCGGCCGATCTCATCCATCGCGATATCGTAAGGCCGCCCGCGCAAATTCTCGGCGAGCTTTCCTTTCGAAAACGCACAGAACTGGCACCTGAAGTAACAGATGTTGGTGTAGTTGATGTTCCGGTTGACAACATAGCTGACGGTATCGCCATTGACGGAGCGGCGCAGCTCATCTGCGGCGCGGCAGACGGCTGTGAAATCGCCCTCCTCGGCCTGGAACAGCGACACGATCTCTGCTTCTTCGAGCCGTGTCCCAGATTGAGCCTTTGCGACAATCCTACCTACGCTGCCGCTCAAAAGCGCGGGCGAGTTGGCCTCTTCACGCAGCATCGCAAGGTCATCGGCAGGCGGATCGCCCCTCGTTCCAGGGCACCATTCGTCCAAACGCGGCCACCCTCTTCCGTCGATAAGACCTAACAGGCTTTTCTGCAGCGATGTGTCGGTCCAGCGTGCATACTGACGCGCATAGGCTGGATAAACCGCGAGACGTTCGACGAGCTTCTTGCCGCATTCGGCAGTGGCCTTGGCAAGACGCGCGAGATGCGGCCAAGGCGCCTCGGGATTGACATGGTCCGGCGTGACTGGGGACACGCCGCCCCAGTCATTGATGCCAGCGGCCAAGATCATGTCCAGCACGCCTGGGCTAAGATTGGGCGGCGCCTGGATGTTCATATCGGGCCGGAACAGCAAGCGCGCCAATGCAATGGTCCACAGATGTTCTTCCAGTGTCGGCGCCGACGCATGTTTCATCCGCGTATTCGGCTTCGGCTTGAAGTTCTGGATAATGATTTCCTGGATGTGCCCGTAGCGTTCGTCCAGGTTGCGCAATGCTAGCAGCGACGAGATGCGCTCAAGCGGCGTCTCGCCGATACCGACCAGCAGTCCGGTCGTGAAGGGGACAGAGAGCTGGCCGGCGAGTTCAATCGTCTGCAGCCGCCTTGCTGGATCCTTGTCAGGTGAACCGAAATGGGGTCCCCCGGGCTCGCACAGCCGTGCAGAGGCGCTCTCGAGCATAATACCTTGCGAGATGGAGACCTTGCGCAAGGTTGCGATATCGTCGGCCTCCATCAAGCCTGGATTGAGATGCGGCAATAGGCCTGTCTCGCAGAAAACCGCGCGCGCGGCTTCTTGGAGATAAGCGAGGGTCGATGCAAACCCCATTTCGTGCAGCTCACGCTCGGCTTTGCCGTAGCGTAGCTCAGGCTTATCACCCAACGTAAATAGCGCCTCTTTGCATCCGGCCTCACGACCGGCACGCGCGATCGCGAGCACCTCACCGATAGTGAGGTAGGCGCGCTGCCCTCTTTGGGGGGCATGGGCAAATGTGCAGTAGTGGCAGACATCCCGGCACAGCTGCGTAAGCGGAATGAAGACCTTTCGCGAGTAGGAGATCTTTCTGCCGTGGGCCTCATCCCGCCTCGATGCCGCCAACCGCATCAGATCGGAAAGAGAGACGTCGCCGACCAGAGATAGGACCTCGGAAGCGGAAATTTCGCTTCGCCTTAGAGTGTCCAGAAGCATCCGATCCACCATTCTCAGAACTCCTCACGCTCCGCTAATTACAACGGAGCTTCCCTCATTTTGCGCAACTAACGTCGACCTCATTTCCGGCGTCCGAATCAACGATCGCGCGGCTGTGTCCAGCACCTCCGCCACGTCGCCGTTCCCCCAGATTGATGGAACGCAAATAGCGATCGGTCGAGGTAGACGTGCTTAGGTCAAGAAAATCAAAGAGATCGGCGGGACTGTCGAGATCAAGCCCAACTCTTGCATTGCGGCACACGATGGGCTCGATGCCGAGGCGATCGGCGGCGGCGACGTGGCGGGCAAAGCTGTCGGGGCCGAAACACGGCTGCAATGGCCGCGCCAAGGTGAACGCAACGGCGTTCGTGCCGCCATCGCGTGGCGCCGGCACAATCACTACGAGGTTGCGCTCTGCGGCCTGAAGAAGCGTTGAAATATCTTCGCTCAAGATCGCGGGCACATCGCTCGGCAGAGCGACGACAAGCCGGCCTCCCCTCTTTTCGACCCCTGCGAGACCTGCCGCTATTGCCTCGTTCGTTCCGTTCGCGCCGCCGTCATCAATGACAACAGCACCCAAGCGAGCTGCTTCTCGCGCGACATCGTCTGCACCGGTGACAACAGCGACTTTCTTCGACGTCGGCGCGCTGCATGCTGCCTCAAGAACATCGGTCAGCATGATACGCGCCAATGTGGCGCGCTCGGATCCGGTCAAAATTGATGAGAGCCGCTGCTTTGCGCCCAAGAACATCTTAGCCGGGACAATCACCCATGCATCAGGGCTGGTCACGAAACACCTCCGCTCAAGGGTCCTTTTTCCTGTCCCTTGCGCTTTGTTCGAAGGCTATCGCCGAACGTAAGCGCGTGCTCCGCGAGGGCGATTTTTGATTGCAATCCACTCATCAATGTTGGTGCCAGATGCACATCGATGCTCAGGTCGGCAGCCCCTTCGGCATCTGTTGTGTCTATAATCAAGCCATCGATCAGCCCGGCGTAATGTCTCGCAATCTCTCCGTTTGTGACCTCAAGGCCGAGCTCGTCCATGATCTTTCGTGTCGGCCCTTTGACGGCTTGGCCCCCTATGATCGGAGAAATGGCGATGATAGGAACACCGGCCGCTCGCAGTTTTTCCGTCGTTCCTGGAACAGCCAGGATCGGATCGATGCTCAGATAAGGGTTGGACGGACATAGGACGATGAGGCGGAGATCATCAGCGTCAAGAGCCTGAAGCACCTCCTCTGTGAGGCGGGCGCTTTCCGCCCCTCTGAATCGGATCTGCTTGACCGCCGGCTCGCAGCGCCGCCCAACAAAATAGCGTTGGAATTCGAGTTCACCTTCCGTACTTACAACGATGGTGGAAAGCTTGTCGTTGGTAATGGGCAGCACGTTTGAACGAATACCCAAGCGACCTGCGATATCGATCGCAATAGCTGTGAGATTTTCACCGCTTAGTCGCCGGCGGGTTCGCTCCACATGCATTGCCATGTCGCGATCGCCAAGGGAGAACCAGGTCTGCCCGCCGATTTCCTTCAAAGCCTCCATGAAGTTCCAGGTCTCATCGGATCGACCCCAACCACGTTGCTGGTCGCTCAAACCGCTGAGCGTATAAAGCACTGTATCTAGGTCTGGGGAGATATGTAGCCCGAGATGCTCGAAATCGTCCGCGACATTTACGACAACAGTCAGACGTTCTCCGAGGAGGTGCTGCAAGCCGAGAGCAAGCTTTGCTCCTCCGACTCCCCCGCAGAGGGCCACCACACGGCCTTCATCAGACAGACGAGAAGGTCCCTTCATCTGAAAAGATCCTGCTCCTTCGGACGGACAAGAACCGAGGCAGGCGTTGTCGGCGCCTGAAATGACAGTCCGCGGACGTGGACGATCGGTTGTCCCTCGGCAGCCTGTCCCATTACCAACGACGCGGCCGCTGCCAGTTCATCAGCCACGGCGATCTCCGTCACCTGCATAGGCCGCCCGAACAAATCGGGCTTCCCCACCATACTCTGAAGCGCAGGCAGCCCTGCACATCCGATTGCCACCCCAACAACACCGTTGCGCCACGGGCGACCGAAGCTGTCGTTCATGACCACTGCGACATTCACGCCGAAACATCGATCGAGCCCGGCCTTTAAGCGCTCGCAGCTGTCATCCGGATCTTTTGGCAGCAGCAGCACGCGATGACTATGACCTTGATCGATATTGGATTGATCGATCCCGGCATTCGCCATCACGAACCCAAGGCGGTGAGCAACGATGATCACGTTCTGCCTGGAGCGGATGACCTCGCTTGACTCCGAGAGCACCACCTCGATGTGCCGCGGGTCCTTTCCAACCGTTTTTGCGAGTTCCAATGCCCGTGCGGAAGGGCTCACGTCATCGAGATAAACGTACCTATTTTCCGCCTTCGAGACGATTTTTTGTGCAATTACGAAAATGTCACCCGAGGCGACCTCGATGCCAGCACTAGTGACGCCATCCGCAATGATAGACACAAGATCGTCGTCCGGCCTCACCATAGGGATCCCAGGAAGGGCGGTATAAGTGATGCTCCTAGTCATCGCGAGGTCTTTCTCCCTTCGCGGCTGCCAACTTCTCGATTATTAATTCTCGCACATGTGCATCTCGCTTGAAAATGGTGTCCGCCGACATGCCCCCAGTCGGTGCTAATCCGCTATATTCCATCTTCTTCTCCGTGGGCAGTTTGTAAGTGCTCAACTGTCAGATGCGCTCTCTCGATGCGATCGTCGTGCAGGAGTGCCGATTAACCTCTTCGCGCTTACATCATACGGCCGCTAACCCAAGTTGGTCACTTGCCTCTACGCTGCGTCCCAGCCGGTCTAATCATTATGAGAGCAGCAGGAGAGATGGATCGCTTCACTACGGTACGCATTGCAAAGCTGGATTGCAGTCTCGCGACGCCTGGCAACCGCGATAGGTGCTGCTTATGGATACGTTCGTAGTCCTCCATGCCACATGCCAGCACTTGAACCTGATAGTCGTCCGCACCCGACATAAGATGGCACGAGATTACGTCGGGGCACTTGTGGATTTCAGTCTCAAAGCGTGCGAGTGCATCCTCGTTTTGGCGATCAAGTGTGATGTGAACGATCACTGTCAGCGGGAAGCCGAGCGCATTCACATCGATGTTTGCCGCGTAACCCTTGATGATGCCGGTTTTCTCCATTTGCAGTACGCGCCTCGCACAGGCGGTCGCTGACAGTCCGACCCGTTCGGAGAGAGCCAAGTGGCTTATTCGGGCATCTTGAATGAGTTCGCGCAGAATTTTACGGTCGAGAGAATCGAGGGCTGAGAGCATCGCGTGGAGAGCCCCTATCTTTGTTCCATTCACGTCAAGCCGGAGATCGAGATGCCGGCGCCTTTCACTTTGTATTTGCGGTTGATCGCGATCAGGACAGAGGTTAGAGCCTCGGCCGCGGTCGAATTCGCGAGGACACCGCCATCGACGCCACGATTACTCACAGCGTCCGCGAGCGTTATCACTTGGTTGCGGGCATCGGCGTCATCGCTGAACACTAGGACATCGCAGTCTGCCTTGCCGCCAGCATGAAGCTTCTGCGAGCCGACATTGTGGAAGGCGCCGACCACGCGCGAGCTTGGATCAAGCAGCGACTGCGCTATCAGGGCTGCTGAACCAGCACTTGGGAGATGAACGACGGATACTTTTGGCGGCACGAGGGGCACTACCGCGGTGACGACAATCTTGCCCTTGGCAGGATCTTTGATCTCGGCCAGGCTTGCTTCATAGTTGGAGAAAGGAACCGCAACGACGACGATGTCGCTCTTGGCAGCTGCGACAGCGTTGGTGTCGCCGCTGACATTGGCGAACCCTTCCGACTTCAGGAGCGAGACTGTCTCCTGAGCACGGTCAATTGAGCGGGATCCGAGAATGACGGAATATCCGGCGCGACTCCAGCTGCGCGCAAGGCCAGACCCGAAATCGCCTGTGCCGCCGACGATTGACAAAATAGGACGGTTAACGTTCGACATGTGGATTGCACCTTCTTTGCTTACGGCATGACGTCTTCCGCGAAACTCTGCTTTGCTTGAGTGTGCCGGACCGTATTCACACCAGACCGAACACTCAACAGGTGAGTGGCTGCCGCATCATCACGTGCACAGGCTCTTCAAATCCAGCTCGCCGGCAGGTCAACAGTTTTGAGCCCCTCCTGGACGAAAGGATTTCATGCTAGCCACCCTCGAGATAGGGAAAGAAATTGAGTTCAGCACCGTCTTCGACTTCGGCGGACAACGGCACCACCACGTCACCAATCGACGCCAGCCAGACCTCATGCTCGGCGCTCAAGGAGTCGATCACGTTGAGAATCGTTGTTCCGTCGGGCAGGTCAAGCTGAATGGATCCAATTCCGTCGGGCAAGAAACGACGGAGGTTTCCATGCATATTGATCTCAACGCGGATCATGAGTGTTGCACCTGCATAGCGGCGGCAATCTTTTCAGCTGTCATGGGCAGCGAATTCGGCCAACAGCCGGTCGCCGCTGCGATCGCATTTCCGATGGCAGCCGGTGGCTCGATACAGGGCGGCTCGCCGACGCCCTTGGCCCCGTAAGGACCGGCAGCGGAGCGGCATTCCACGATGATGCTCTCGATCTCCGGGACATCCATCGCTGTCGGCATCTTGTAATCGGTCAGGTTCGCATTCATGACGCAACCGTCCTGATAAACGATCTCTTCCGACAGTGCCTGGCCGATACCTTGCGCCACTCCGCCCTCGATCTGGCCCTCGATATAGGTCGGATTGATCGCATATCCGACGTCCTGGGCCACGACATAGCGATTGATGGTCACTTTGCCGGTTGCTTGATCGACCGACAGGTCGACGGCATGGGCATGGTAACTCGGCGTATTCCATACAGGCAGCGGATGGTTCTGAACACGCGTTGGATCATAAGCGGGCGCGGGCGAAATGGCCGTGCCATGCGCGATGAGCCCGCCGCCGGCAAGACGCGAGATGCGCGCCAATTCCGCAATCGAAATCGACTTGTTGCCGGCCACCACATGCTTGTCCTGCAGCTTCATGTCCTCAATCGGTGCTTCCAGCTGCTTGGCTGCGAGCTCGAACATCTGGCGCCGCAGCTCGCTAGCTGCCGCAAGACACGCATTGCCGACCGAGAACGTCGTGCGGCTTCCTTGAGCGCCGAAGTCAAATGGAGCGGCCTGAGTGTCGACCCCGGTTACGTTGATGTCCGTCAGATCGAGGGACAGCTCCTCGGCCAGAACCTGAGCAGCGCCCGTGATGGCGCCGGTGCCAATTTCGACGGCGCCGCTCACAAGCGTCGCACTTCCATCAGGATTGATCTTAACATAGACGCCGGACGAGCCACCGGTTGTCATCCACCAGCTGCAGGCAATCCCCTTGCCACGTCCTGGCTCGGGATTGCGATCGTGCCAGCCGATCGCATCGGCCGCTTTGCGCAGGCATTCCTCGATGCTCACAGATCTATGAATCTCGCCGGAAGGACCTGGGTCTCCCTCCTTGACGACGTTCCGCAGGCGCATTTCGAGAGGATCCAATCCGAGGTCCTTCGCGATCATGTCGATCTGGCATTCCATCGCGAAATTCGCCATCGGCCCGGCAGGAGCGCGGAACGAGCCCGAATGGACCTTGTTAGTGTAGACAGCGATGCTTTCGAACGCGAGCGCTCCGGTCTTGTAAGGACCCGCCATGACCTGCAGCGCGATTGCAGCCGTGCCCGGACCTGAGCCTGCATAAGCGCCACAATCCACGATGATCCTGCCGCTTCGAGCGAGAAGATGTCCTTCCTTGTCGACAGCAGTCTTAAGCAGAACGATGGAGGCCTGACGGGGAAGCGCGGCTGTGAGCTCTTCTTCGCTCGTCGACATCACCTTGACAGGGCGCGCGGTCTTGCGCGCCAGGAGAGCCGCGAAATGCTCAACGCCGATCCTTAGCTTGCCGCCAAAGCCGCCACCAATGCCTGGCACGGTCACCCGCACACGCGCGGCCGGCAGATCAAGGATCTCGGCCAAAGTCGTTTGCGTATCGAACGGCAATTGTGTGTTACACCAGACGGTCACGATTCCATTCGCATCCCAGTCGGCGGTCGCGACCCGTGGCTCTGTATATCCAGGATGCTGCAACGCGGTTGAGAAACGATGCTCGTAGACCTTATGGGCTTTTGCGAATGCCGCTTCGGCATCGCCGACGCGAATGCGCGCTTGACCTGCGATATTGCGGTTTCTCGAAATGATCGGGAGCGCCTTGTAAGTTTCCCAATCCGGATGGATCCGGATATCGCTCTTGAGCGCCTCCTCCGGATCAAACAGCGGTGGCAAATCCTCGTATTCGACCTCAATGGCTGCAAGCGCGCGCTCGGCGATCTCGAGAGAGGTGGCGGCAACAGCGGCTATTGCGTGTCCGGTGAACAGCGCGCGATCAGTTGCGAACACAGTTGTATCGCGCACTGCCGTTCCGTAACGGATCTGTGGAATATCGGCCGAGGTGATGATTCCCCGCACGCCCGCCATTGCAGCCGCTCGGGAGGTATCGATCTTTTTGATCAGCGCGTGCGCTCGCGTACTGCGCAGAACCCTGCCGTAGAGCATGCCGGGGAGCTTGAAATCTGCGGCATAGACGTGCTTTCCGGTAACCTTGCCGACGCCATCCCGTCGGGGTAGGCGGTGACCGGCAACGCGATGGGTATGTGCGCTCATTGCTTGGCTCCCGAGAGTGCGATGCGGTCTGCCGCGGTTGCCACGGCATCAATGATCTTGCGATAGCCGGTACAGCGGCACAGGGTCCCTGCGATCGCTTCCCTGATTTCGTCGCGCGAAGGCCGGCAGCCCGGATTTTCATCGAGGAATGACTTTGCCGTCAGGATCATTCCCGGGATGCAGTAGCCGCACTGAACAGCACCGCATTCGATGAATGCTTCCTGCAGGGGATGCAGATGCTCGGGATCGCCAATCCCCTCGATCGTTGTGACAGAGCATCCCTCGACCTGGGCTGCGAGCAGGATGCATGAATTGATGGCCTTTCCATCGAGCAGCACCGTACAGACGCCGCACTCTGCTTCCAGGCAGTTCTCTTTCGTGCCCATCATGCCGATCTCGTTGCGCAGGACCTGCAGCAGCGTCCAATGGGGCTCGATGAGCACTTGATGGCTCTCGCCATTGACAACGATATTGAGAATTTTCCGGTTCATTGATCTTGTTCCCGAATTCGTTGCAAACACGTCGTCAGCGCGCGCTCAACCATGACGGCGACAAGACCGCGGCGATAACCGGCCGATGCGCGGACATCAGAGATCGGACTGCAAGCCTCTGCCGCGAGCCTGCCCGCCTCCGCAAAGCTTTCTTTCCCGGCAGGTTTGCCGATGAGGTAGCCTTCTGCCTGTTCGGGCCGGAACGCCGTGGGGCTTGCGGCGCCGATGGCCAGGCGCACGGAAGCGCAACGCGAGGTCGAAGCCTCTAGCGTCAAGCAAGCAGCAACACAAACGATCGAAATCTCCATCGCACGCCGACGCCCTTCCTTCAGGAAGGCGGTTGCTGATCTGG
Source organism: Bradyrhizobium hereditatis (assembly GCF_020329435.1). Lineage (GTDB taxonomy): Bacteria > Pseudomonadota > Alphaproteobacteria > Rhizobiales > Xanthobacteraceae > Bradyrhizobium > Bradyrhizobium hereditatis. The sequence continues at coordinate 349,580 of NZ_JAGKJK010000003.1, forward strand.
CTGGAAGCTTGGCAAATCGGATGCTGGTCACGATCTCTGCCGGTGAGAGATTGGTTCGTCCCGGGCCAACGATGAAGTCGCGCAAGGCGACAGAGCGCCGTCCCTGCGGGCCGGTAATGTCGAGACTCGCATCGAGCGCGAGCAGCGGCGGCACAAAATCGGCGGCTGGCGAAGCATTGACGATATTGCCGCCGATCGTGGCGATGTTTCGGACCTGATGCCCACCAACCACACTTGCAGCTTCCACCAGCACCCGCAAATCACCCCGAAACGCAGGATGGGTTTCCACGCTGCGATACTTTGTCAGCGCGCCAAGGGTGAATGCGTCAGTGGTCTCAGTGATCTCGCTCAGGCCGGGCAGGCAGGCGACATCGATCAGATGCGCGGGATCAATCTTCTTCCGATTGATCTGGATGACCGTATCGGTCCCGCCGGCGACATAGCGCGCGGTGGGCGCAAAACGTTGAGCGAGGTCAATGGCCTCCGTGACTGTCGCCGGCCGATGAAGATCAAAGCTCATGGCTTCACCCCTTCGTTAGCCTGTACAGCAGGCCAGACCTCTGAGCCCATCTTAGCGATCGTGTCCTCGATTGTACCTCCTTCGGCCGCGAAGGGCATGGTGATGATGCCATCAACCCCGGCATGGCGCAGTTCGATCACACGCGCCGTCACTTCCTCGACATTGCCGGCCAGAGTGAAGGCGTTGATGTGGCGGTCGGTCACGTATGGCAGCAGAGGAAGATAGGGCGTCACGCCGGCGGCGTAGTGGGCACCCTGAACGGTGGCGAGTATATCCTGCGGCAATGTGAGCCCCTGCTCTTCAGCTGTTTCAAACTTAAGACGTCCTGCACCGAGCAAGCGTGCAACCGTCGGCCGCAGAGCGTCACGGGCGGCCTGACTATCTGACGCAATACAGGCATTGAGCCGAACGATCAGTTTGACGGATTTGGGATCGCGGCCGGCCTTCCTGGCGCCCTCATCCAGTCTCGCACGGAACGCCTTGACTTCCGCGGCGTTGCCGCCTGCCTCCATGAACGCGGCATCGGCGCAAGCGCCCGCGGTCCGTTGGCCGAGCGGCCCGTTACTAGCCACATAGATTGGGATATCGGCGCGTATCGGGGTGAAGTTCAGCTTGCCCTCCCTGAACTGAATGACTTCACCTTCATAGGCGACAGTCTCGCCTCGCAGAAGCATGCGAATGACCTCGATCGCTTCGCTTATAGCGCGCGCGGGCTTCTTCCGATCGATGCCAAGCTCTGCAAAGCCCGAAATCCCGGCGCCGATACCCAGAATTGCGCGCTTGTTGGAAATCTCGTCAAGCGTCGCAATCGCCATAGCCGTCAACGCGGGGTGCCTTGCATAGGGGTCCGTTACACAAGGTCCGAGCCTGACCCGCGACGTGTTTTGAGCAAAGTAGCTCAGGCAGGAATAGACCTCCCGATAAAATCGTTCATCGGCAAGCCAGACCGTATCGTAGCCGCTCGCTTCGGCGAGCTTGACGCGATCAAGCATCTTGATCATGGGCGCGTTGCCGAGAATAAGCAGATCGAGGGTCATCTTGGTGTCCTGTTTTGCGGCTTCCGTCTTGGGTCAGGCAGAGCTCAATGCGACGAAGATGTCATTCTATCTCATCGCTGACGAAATAGATGTTCTTCGAGCGATCGAGAAACTTGCCATAAAGCTCCTCTCGCAGAGCAACGCCGGCCGGCGAGGCCAGATCCTTGTCATGTTGCTCGAGGCTCTTGACTTCGATCCGCTCGATGTACTGCCACGTTGAACTTTCGGCACCCTGGATGGGGCGGCGAATGCGGTGCACCTTGTAGCTCACATAATTGTCGAGGCTGCGCACAAGAGCGTAGTCGCGTTCGCGCACCCAGGCCTCGTATTCGGCTGGATCGACCCCAGGCTTTAGCGTGCTGATCAGGAAACGGACTGGCATGCGACTTTCTCCTTGGCTGTTTTCTCAGTACGGGTTGACTGAATATCTCCGACGACTTTGACGCGGACGCGCATCGCATTTCCTGGCAGATAGGCGATTGGGGTGTCCTCTGCCTCGACCAGAGCGAGCGAGGCCGACTCCGCACCCGCCTCCACCGCCCGGGTATCGGCAAGCTTGCGCGCCGAGGCGACGGCCTCATCTCGCGTCAGACCCTGGAAGACCTGGTCGACTTCACCACTGACCTGGGCGATGGCCGCGCCAACTGCATTTGCGCAACCTCCGTGCTGAACCCGGACAACACGCCCGACGCCCTGCAATTCTTCAGGAACAAGAAACGCGCCGCCACCGACCGCGATGAGGGTGACGTCTTCGGCGCTTGTCTTCATCCGATCAACGTTCTCTTCCAACATCTCCTTGCAGCGACGCAAAATGTTGCTCACCTCACCGGCAGTTATGTGCGCCACACGCTTGCGATCGCCGAGGTCGATCAATCCGGCGGCGACGCCAATGTCAGTTGCCGTCACGGTGTCCCCTCCAAAGACAAGCGCCTCCTTGGACAGGCGATACCCAACACTAAGTGGGCCGATCGTGCCCCCATCAAGATCGACATGGCTGCCGCCCCCAAGTCCGATGGACACGAGGTCCGGCATACGGAACAGCGTCCTGACACCCCCAATATGCACGACCGCGTTGGCCTCACGCGGAAAACCATTCCGCAGGTGGCCAAAATCAGCTGTCGTGCCGCCGACGTCGACCACCACCGCTTCTTTAAGGCCAGAAAGATAGGCCGCGCCGCGCATGGAGTTGGTCGCGCCAGAAGCGAAGCTGAACACCGGGTATGCGGCGGCACGTGACGCTTCTGCGACGGTGCCATCGTTCTGCGTGACAAAAAGAGGAGCGTTAAGTCCGACCTTTGACTTGGCGCGCTCGAAGGCCGTGATGGTCTCCTCGGCAAGCGCAATGAGAGAGGCGTTAAGAATTGCCGCATTCTCGCGTTCGAGCAAGCCGATCCCGCCAAGCAGATGTGCGCAGGTGATCGACACATCCGGGATTTCCTCGCGCAGGATCGCGGCAACCGCCTTTTCGTCAGAAGGGTCGAGCGGAGAGAATAGTGCGTTGACGACGACGTATTTGAGACCGCGATTGCGGATCTCGCGCGCAGTTTGTCTGGCCGCAGCGATATCGAGAGTAGCGAACCTGCGCCCATCATAATCGTGACCACCTTCGATTTGCCAGACGCCGCCATTGGCAAGCTCAGCGAGGCCAGCCGGCCAATCTGTGAAGGGCGGCAAGGAGCTGGTGGCGGGGAGCGCGATGCGGATCACCGCAACTTTCGTGAGATGGTGACGCTGAACTACCGCATTGATGAAGTGGGTCGTACCGATCATCAGAGCGTCAATGCCGGCAGTAAGGTTGGCAGTCAGATCGAGCGCCTCGATGGCCGCAGCCACGCCGCTGGTGACGTCGGCAGTGGTGGCGACCTTCACGCCTTGGACGACCTTTCCGTCGTCGATCAGCACGGCATCCGTGTTGGTGCCACCCACGTCAATACCAATGCGTCTCATGAGCAGAATACCGACTTGAAATCGATGTCATAGCCGAAGGCACGGGGGCCGACATGGTCGAGCCCGCGCGGCGAAAGGAAAACCGGAGCAGCCGGAAGGGCGATCACCGTCGTCCGCTGCCCGTAGCGAATGGTTTCAGTTCCGATTGCTTCACCAGATTCACTGTCGAGAACGCAAATGAGGTCGGGCGTCGACACGACCGCCTGTCCATCACGCCACACGACGATCCACTCGTTCTGGAAATCGATGCGAATTTGGCTACCGTGATTCTCGCCAAGCCCTTTGAGGACGGAGCGGCCGCGCAAAAAGCCCTCCGTTGTCCGACGCTCGACCTCGACGACTTTGCCTGAGAACAGGAGCTTTCCCGATTCCGCTTTCAGAATGGCGGCAATCGGATCGGCATGCTGCCGATTGGCTTCGACGACAGCCCTTCCGAGATTGATAGCCTTGGATGTGGTGCGCGGGATTGCCCATTTCTTCACTTCCGCACCAGTGCGCGGTGCCTTGCAAGTCGCAACAATGGATCCGAACTCTGTGCAAAGCTTGCGGCTCACGCGCTCCATCCATTTCCAAGAAGAGGTCTTGCCAACGATGGCCTCATTGCCGCGCGGATCGATCGAGGTCAGCGGATAAGGCGCGAGATTGCCAACCGCAAAGCTCGTCATCTGCGCTTCAGGGTAGGCGCGGCCCATCGCATCGGCATCGACAACCGGAATCTTGAGATGGACAGCAGCAAGCAAAGACTGCATGCCATTGCCCCCACCGATCTCGACTGGCATCACCGCCCTGAACTTGCGGCCAAGATGCTCCTCCATGGCCGAGACGGCGCGAGCGATCAGCCTGCTGTCGACCAGCCGCTCCTGGAAAACGAGCGGAGCACCCATGACCGAGACGACCGCAACCGCATCGTCATCATCCAACTCGTCCGGGTCAATGAGATTGATGCGAACGCCGTCATTGTAGAAGCGCCGCAAGTTCAGCAGCGCGTGATACGGACTTCCGCCACCACCCGTTCCGAGAATCCAGGCCCCGACCGAGAGCGCCTCGATATCCTCTGGACTCAATTGCCTCATCTATTGCCTCCAAGCCGCACCACTTGCAGCGATAAAACAAGTTCACGCGGCAGCCCCACCCCCGCCCAACGCGCGCTGCGCCCGCTGAGCGAGGAAATGGTCCCCGAAGCGGTGCGCGATACGCTGGGCAGCAGTCGTAAGCAGCGTGATCATGCGACTCCTCTCCTCGTCGCTCAGGTGCGAGGCGGGATAGGAAATACAGAAACCTACCGTCTCGCCGAGCTCCGGATCGGAGACACTCACGGAGATCGAACCAACTCCGGGGATCGCCTCATCGACGGCCTCGGCCCAGCCGAACCGACGCGGCTGGTCAAGAGCTGCCACCAGCTCATCGACATTTTGAGGCGCGCGCGGCGAAGGCGGAGCGACGCCTTCTGCATGAAGCGAGCGCACGACATTATCCGAAAACCGCGCGAGCAGGCTGCGCCCAATGGCAGTCGCAAATGCGGGGGCGCGCTGGCCAAGCGGCGTAAACACGCGCAAGGCGTGAGACCCCTGATACATCCGAATGACCAAAACATCCGCGCCATCAAGGATCGAGACATACCCCGTATGCCCGGTCTCTCGGCTGATCTCTCTCACGGCCTCATCGACCGCATCAATCAACGAAGAATTCAGCTTGTAGAGGCGCGAAATCTCAAAAAGCAGATTTCCGACCTTGTAGCGCGGCGGGTTCTCCGAGCGCGACAGCAACCCCTCTTGCAACATCGTTTTCAGCAGTCGAGATGCTGAACTTTTAGGCATCTTTAGCAGCTGGGAGACGTCTGTCACCGACACTTCGAGCCTGCTAGGCCCAAAAAGTCTAAGTACTTCAGCAGCGTTCTCGATTGCGCCCACTTTATAATCACCGTGTTTCGTATATTGAAACTGAGTTGACAATAACAGGACGATGACAATAATGCAAGCATCGCGCACCGGATGACCGGCAAATCTTCGCGCAACGTCGGGAGGGGAATTGAGATGAGAAGCACGCGCCGTCGGGATTTCTTGAAGCTTGCCGCAACCAGCGTCGCGACCCTCGCCTTCACCGGCACGGCCCGTTCGGCTGCCGCGCAAGAAAAGCGAACGCTGACAGTCGCCTGGGATGCCGATATCGACACGCTCGATCCGGCCTCGTTCAAGACGTCGGCAGGCTACACTGTGCAAGCCAATGTTTACGACAGTCCGCTGATGTGGAGGGTGCAGCCGGTCGCGGGAAAGCCGGGAGTGTCGCAAGCAAAGCCGGGCGAGATCGAGGGCGGCATCGCCCAGTCCTGGTCTTTCGAAAATGGTGGCGCCACGCTAGTGCTGAACATCCGCAAAGGCGTGAAATTACCGAGCGGTCGCGATGTCAACGCAACGACTGTGAAGTATCTCCTCGACCGCGGGCTGCAGTCGCCGGGCTATATGCGCATCCTGTTTCCGCGGCTTCTGGGCGTAACGCACCCCGAGCACTTCAAGGTGCGTGACGAGTTTACGATCGAGATCAACATGCCCTCGCCAAGTCCGATGGCGCTGGACACGATGGCGCTCATGAACAACGCGCTGCTTGATCCGGATGAGGTCAAGACGAATGGGACCGCGGAAGATCCCTGGGCTGCCAATTGGTTGAAGCGAAACACCGCTGGGCTCGGACCCTATCAGCTGGTGAAGAACCAGCCCGGGGTCGAGGTCGTCCTGGAAGCGCAGGCTGATCACTGGCGTGGTCGGCCCTATTTCGATCGGGTGGTCTTCAAATATGTGCCGAACGAAGCCGATCGCGTGCTGCTGCTCAAACGCAAGGCCATCGACATGGTGGTCGGCAGATCAACCCTGTCTCCGCGCAATGTGAAGAGTCTCGCGGCCGAGCCAGGTTTGAAGACCGTCTCCGTGCCGGACACCCTGTGTCACTGGCTTTGCATGAACACGCAGAAGGCGCCGCTTAACAACGTCAAAGTGCGTCAGGCCATCAATTACGCGATCCCGGTTCAGGCCATCATCCCGAGCGTGCTGTATGGCTATGGTACCGAGATGAAGAGCCCTGTGCCGAGTTTGACGCCCGGTTACGATAGCACGATTAGCCCCTACAAGTACGACATCACAAAGGCCAAGGAGTTGATGCGCGAGGCGGGCTTTGGCAAGGAGCCGGTTGCGATTGACCTTGCGGTACGCGCTGGATGGCAACCGCACGAGCAGGCTTCGATCTGGCTCCAGACCGAGCTGGAGAAGATCGGCTTCAAAGTGAGCATCGTCAAGGAAACCGAGGCCACCTTCCGCCAGATCGCGACCAAAGGCGAACACCAGCTTTCGATCGAGTCGTGGCAGTCTTGGATCAACGATCCCTTTTATCACCTGTTTTTCAACTTCCACAGCACAGCAAAAGGCACCAACACCTCATTCTATTCCAATCCGGAAGTAGACAAGCTGATCGATGAGAACATGCACGAAACCGACATTGGCAAGCGCCTCGCAGCAGCAAAACGCCTGCAGGAGATTATCATCGGCGACGCTGTCTGGGGGCACCTCTGGTACGAGAACTGGACCCGCGTCATGCGATCCGACCTCGTTGGCATTGAAAAGCGGTGGGATAGTTATGAGCGCTTTTTCAGCATGAAGCTCGCCTGAGCATCAATTCTCAATCGGGAGAGCGTTCCAATGGTTTTTTTCAATTATGTGGCGCGACGGTTTGCGCTGGCTCTGCCGACATTGTTCGGCGTCAGCGTGATCTGCTTCACCCTCACGTATTTGCTTCCCGGCAATCCAGCCATGGTGAAGGCGGGCCCCTTTGCCACGCCAGAACATCTCGCCGAGATGGAACGCCAAATGGGATTGGATCGTCCGTTTCCAGAGCAGTACTACCGGTACGTCTCCGGCATCTTCAAAGGCGATCTTGGCGAGAGCGCGTCGACGGGACGGCCGGTCTCGCAGGACTTTCTGCAGCGCCTGCCCGCCACTCTCGAGCTCAATCTGGCGAGCCTTCTCATCGCGATCGTGATCGGATTGCCTCTTGGCGTCTTATCTGCGGTGCATCGCGACACCTTGGTAGACCATATCGGACGAGTCGTCGGCATCATGGGGGTCGCGATGCCGAGCTTCTTGACCGGGCTGTTGTTCGTTTACGTCTTCTTTTACATGCTCGATTTGGCCCCCTCACCTCTTGGACGGCTGGGATCCGGCATCGAACCTCCCGCACACGTCACAGGGCTCTATGTGATCGACTCCCTGATTACCGGAAACTGGACCACCCTGCGATCAAGCCTGCATCAGCTCATGCTCCCTGCGGGGACCCTAGGGCTCAGCGCGATCGCGCCAGTCGCTCGCATGGTGCGGTCCACCATGCTTGAGATCCTCGAGTCCGATTACATTAAGGCGGCGTGGGCGGCCGGATTGCCGCGGCGCACGGTCATCTACAGGGATGCCCTGCGAAATGCGCTGATACCGGTCATCACGATTTCCGGAATCGTTTTTGGATTCCTGATGGCCGGAAATGCGGTCGTGGAGAGCGTGTTCTCATGGCCAGGTATCGGCAACTACGCGGTGACCGCACTGCTCACGAAGGATTCGGCTCCGATCCAGTCATTCATCCTCTTTGTCGCCGTAACGTGTGTCATGGTCAATCTAGCGGTTGATATTGCGTACGGCCTCATCGATCCCCGGATAAGGTTCAGCTGATGTCTTCATCGTTGTCTGTGTCCTCCTCGATTTCCAAACCAGTGGCTTCGTCTTTGGTATGGCAGCGGCTTCAGCGAAATCCAGTTTCGTTTGCGGCACTCTGCGTGATCGTGCTGATCGCAGCGGCTGCGATACTCGCGCCAATCGTGGCGCCCTACGCGCCCGATGCCACCGATCCCGCAGCTTCCCTGCAGCCGCCCTCCTGGCATCATCCGCTTGGCACTGACGAGTTCGGCCGGGATCAACTCTCGCGAATCATTTTCGCCGCACGCGTTGACCTGCTGGTTGCCTTTGCGGCAACATTGATTGCTGTCACAATCGGAGGGTTGCTTGGAGCGGTCGTGGGCTATAGCCGAGGTTGGGCTGATACTCTCGCGATGCGCGTAGTCGACGCTCTGATGGCCTTTCCAGCGTTCGTATTGGCCATGGGCATCACAGCTGGCCTTGGCAATTCCATCACCAATGTCGCGATTGCTATCTCGATCACCCAAATCCCGGCATACTTGCGGCTCACGCGTGGAGAGATGCTTCGGCTTCGCGAAATGGAGTATGCCGATGCAGCACGCACTCTCGGTAATCCAACCTGGAGGATCGTGTTGATTCACTTGCTGCCCAACTGCCTTCCGCCGCTGATCGTACAGGCCACCCTCTCGACGGGTTTCGCGCTTCTGACAATGGCGTCGCTATCCTTTATCGGGCTCGGAATTCAGCCTCCGCAAAGCGAATGGGGCGTTATGACAGCTGAAGGCGCCTCACAGATCGTCACAGGAGAATGGTGGCTCTTCCTGTTTCCTGGTCTGGCGATCATGGTTTCCGTTCTCGCATTCAACCTTATCGGTGATGGACTGCGTGATTTGCTGGACCCGCGCATGAGGGGGCTGAGATGACCGAAATGCTTGAGATCTCGGATCTGACGGTTCATTTTCAGATCAATCAAGGCGCGATTGAAGCCGTCGATCACATTAACCTGACGATTCGCCGAGGAGAGATTCTTGGACTGGTCGGTGAGTCCGGGTCTGGGAAGTCGGTGACGTCTTTCGCCATCCTGCGCCTGATCCGCCCGCCAGGGCGTGTGGTTTCAGGAAGCGTCCACTTCGACGGCATTGATCTTGGCTCGCTTCCTGAGGAGCAGATGCGCCGAATGCGCGGCGCGAAGATCGCGATGGTCTCGCAAACGCCGCGCACCGCGCTTAATCCGCTCCTGACCGTTGGAAGGCAGATTTCGCGCTTGCTGATGGTCCACGCAGGTTTGTCGACGCGAGAGGCCGAGAAGAGGATGCTGGAGATGCTGCGCCTGGTGCGCATTCCAGCACCAGAGAAGCGGGCCAACCAATACCCGCATCAGCTCTCGGGGGGAATGTGTCAACGCGTCATGATCGCGATGGCGCTTGCAACCTCACCTCAGCTTCTGCTCGCAGACGAGCCCACCACTGGTCTCGACGTGTCGATCGCGGCTAAGATTCTCGATCTGTTGCGTGAATTGAGCGCTAAGACGGGAGCTGCCATCATGCTCGTTACGCACGACCTGGGCGTTGTTGCCGATATCTGCGACCGCGTTGCCGTCATGCATGCGGGCCAGGTCGTTGAATGCGCGCCGGTGCGGGAGCTGTTTCATAATCCGGCTCATCCATACACGAAAGCGCTCGTCCGATCGATCCCGAGGGTAGATCGCGATGTCGTTCTTGAGCCGATACCGGGCTCGGTTCCTTCTTTGGTCAACCCGCCAAGTGGGTGCCGTTATGCAGGGCGTTGTGAGTGGGCGATGGATCGCTGTCGCGTTTCGCGGCCCCCGATGGTCGAGGCCGCTCCCGGCCATGTTGTAGCATGTTATGGATTTGAGGAACGTCGTGGCACTTGTTGAGATTCGTGATCTGCAGATGCACTTTCCGCTGGGCGGGATTAGCGGCACGCTCGCGCGGCTACGTGGTCGAGACGAGCCTGTGTTGCGTGCGGTCGATTCCGTCTCCTTCGACGTAGAGGCCGGCGAAACCCTCGGACTGGTAGGTGAGTCAGGCTGTGGCAAATCGACCGTCGCGCGTTGCCTGGTACGGTTACTGAAACCGACGGCGGGATCTGTCCGCTATGCCGGCAAGGAGATCGCGACGCTTGACGCGCAGACAATGAGGCCATTCCGCCGGGACATCCAAATGGTGTTCCAGGATCCCACCGCCTCCCTCAATCCCAGGCTTTCGGTGAGAAGCATGGTCGAGGAGGCGCTCACGCTTCATACCAAATTTGACGCAAAGGAACGCCGCGCACGGGTCGAAGAGCTCATGCAGGAGGTGGGTCTTGGCCGCGATCTTTTGGACAGGTATCCCCACGAGCTTTCGGGCGGCCAACGCCAGCGTGTGAATATTGCCCGAGCGATCGCGACAAATCCTCGCTTTGTTGTTCTCGACGAACCGACGTCCGCACTCGACGTCTCGTTGCGGTCGCGAGCGATTCTCTTGCTGGAGAAGCTGCGCGAACATCTCGGGCTATCCTACCTCTTCATTTCGCACGATCTGGCCACGGTGAAGTACCTCGCGAGCCGCGTTGCAGTAATGTATCTCGGCAGCATCGTTGAATTATCGGACACACGCGATCTGTTCGCGAAGCCCTTGCACCCCTACACGCGAGCGTTATTGGCGGCCGTTCCGGTGCCCGATCCCGACGCAAGGCGGGACGACTTCACGTTGGCAGGCGAAATTCCAAGCCCCATTGATGTCGCGACCGGATGCAGGCTGCGCGGGCGTTGTCCACTGGCCAAACCTATCTGCGCAGAAAAACCACCGTTGAAGGAGATCGCGCCGGGGCGATTCGTCGCCTGTCACCTCGTCTCAGAGCTCTCCCCTTGACGTCAGGTCCACCATAACAAAGAGTTACGATCCATCATGGCGATTGTCCGATTTGAGTTTGCCGCATTGAAGCCTGGTGTCAGTGCGGCAGACTATGAACGCTTCGAGCGCGAGGTAGACTATGTCACCTCCAAATTATTATCGTGAGCTATCGCACGCACCGCATTACGAAAACCGGAGTTTGCCTATCGGGCGGACCCTGGCACTACGTCGACCGCATTGAGGTGACCGTGCAGCCTATGAAGCTGAACTTGCCGTTGGCGGCAAGGGACTGATCGACGAATTTTACGAGAAGTATCTCGACAAATCCAATCCAGTATCGGTCTGGTCAGAGCGTATCGAACCCGGATCAGGTGAGCATGCAGCCATTTGCGGCGCTGAAATACCATCCCCACTGTATCAAACAAAATAAAACCTGTTCCAGTGACATCTATCTAAGCCCGCCTATTCTACGGTCGCCGATTTAGCGAGATTGTGCGGCTGATTCACGTTGGTGCCCATCACCACCGCGGTGTGATAGGCTAAAAGCTGCATCGGAATGTCATAGACCATCGGAGTAAAGGTTGCCGGCATGTCTGGCAGCACGATGGTCACGAGCGGGTCTACGATCGCCTCCCTCGCGCCCTTTGCATCGGTCATCAGGATGATATTACCGCCTCTTGCTGCAACTTCCTGCATGTTTGAGACGGTCTTTTCGAACACCCCGTCATAGGGCGCGATGACGACCACAGGCATGGTCTCATCGATCAACGCAATCGGGCCGTGCTTGAGCTCGCCGGCGGCATAGCCTTCGGCATGGACACAAGAGATTTCCTTCAGCTTCAGCGCCCCTTCCAGCGCCAGCGGGAACGAGGTGCCGCGGCCGAGATAGACCACGTTGCGACATTTCGCCATGTCGCGCGCGAGCTTTTCGATTTGTGGCTCGGTGGCGAGCGCGGTCGCCATCAGCCTCGGAACCTCGATCAACCTTTGCACGAGCCTGGTCTCGTCGGCGTCGGACAATTCACCGCGCGACTTGCCGGCGGCGACCGCGAGCGCGGCGAGCACCATCAGCTGACAGGTGAACGCTCTGGTCGAGGCGACGACGACTTGGGGCCCGGCCAGCGTCTGCAGCATGGTCTCGCTCTCACGCGCAATGGCCGAGGTAGGCACGTTGACGACCGAGAGCGTATGGAGCCCTTGCGCCTTGGCGTAGCGGAGCGCGGCCAGCGTGTCGGCCGTCTCGCCCGATTGCGAGATGAAGATGGCAAGATCGCCTTTGCGCAACGGCGCCTCGCGGTAGCGGAATTCGGAGGCGACATCGAGCTCGACTGGGACGCGGGCTAGACGCTCGAACCAATATTTGGCGACATAGCCAGCATAACTCGAGCTGCCGCAACCCGTGATCAATATGCGGCCAATGTCGTTGAAGTCGAATGGCAGTCTCTGCGGCAACGCGATCCGCTCGGCGGCCATGTCGACATATCGCCGGAGTGTATGGCCCACCACTTCCGGCTGCTCGTGAATTTCCTTGGCCATGAAGTGAGGATAATTCGCCTTGTTGACCAGGAATGACGAGCCCCCTGATTTCACCACCTCGCGATGGGCAACGGCGCCTTGCGCATTAAAGATCACGCCGGTCTTGCGGGTGAGCACGGCCCAATCGCCGTCCGCGAGATAGGTGATGGTGTCGGTGAACGGTGCAAGCGCAATCGCATCCGAGCCCAGATACATCTGGCCATCCCCCTGACCGATCGCAAGCGGCGAGCCCTTTCGGGCGCCGATCATGAGATCGTCATGGCCCTTGAACAGGATGGCCAGCGCGAACGCGCCACGCAATTTCGGCAGCGACGCTTTCACCGCTTCCGAGGGTGAGTAGCCTTTCGTCAGATAGGATTCGACGAGATGAGCGACCATCTCGGTGGTTTCGGAGGTGAATTGGGCGCCCTGCTGTTCCAATTCGGCACGCAGCTCGCGGAGATTCTCAATAATGCCGTTGTGGACCACGGCTACGTTATCGGTCATATGCGGATGAGCGTTACTCTCGGTCGGCTTGCCGCGGGTGCCCCAGCGGCTGTGGCCGATCCCGATATGGCCCCACAGCGGCTCGGCGCGCAGCCGGTTCTCAAGGTTTTTCAGCTTGCCCTCGGAGCGCCGCCGATCGAAGTGATCGCCTTCCAGCGTCGCAACGCCCGAAGAGTCATAGCCGCGATAATCCAGTCGCTTCAGCGAAGCGACGAGTTGGTCCGCGACCGGCGCGCGTCCCACAATGCCGACAATCCCGCACACGTAGAATCAACCTCCGCCAGCCGCTGCATTTGAACGATATCGTCGTCCCGCTTGAAAATGTGGGTGGCAAGCTAACGTGGCGCTGTCCGTCAGATTATCATGCCTTGCCACTTATTTGTTGAGCCACAGGCAGGCAATTAGCATGCCAGCACCAGCGAATTGATGATGTTATGCTTTTCGAGACGCGGCCGTTGACCTTACGACGTGTGTTGGGTCTCCGATACGGCGTTTGAGGGATTGCGGCGATTGATCGGCTGCCTTGCGGATCGCGCTGATCAAGTGTGACGCCCGCAACAATTGCATCGCGCTTCGCGCCGGCCGATCCGCCCGCAGCTTGGCTTCGATCGAGCACGATTTTTGAAGACTGCAATTGAGAACACCGGCGCTCTGGCCGGCTGAAGGAGGAACGCCTCTCACCGTGATAAAGGGCGGAACGAGGGAGGCGGGCCGGCTCAGGCTTCGCGAGGTTATCCCGCTAAAGTTCAGACGCAGATGGCCGAAGAGAAACGCGCAGCACCGTTCGTCCAGTACGTGTTGATCATTGCCCGGAAAGCGAAACCGCGGTGAGCCTCTCGCCGGACATCTCCATCGTTCGCTTGTCTCGCCGCCCCGTTAAGCTCAATTGCCTGCTCGACGCTAGCAAGGTGTCGGCTCCGTATGACGATATCTCGTAGAGGGACTCTAGACCGATGGAGATGGTCAGGAACCGCTGCGAGAAATGGCCGGTGAGCTGAGGGACCGCTCTCCCCGACGCGGCGCTTCGGGGTTCTCCGATAAGTCCCTGCTTGTACTGCATCAAATAGCCTCCATCGTGCCTGCGTGTTGTCGTGTTCAGCCGTGTCCTGAAGACCGCTATGTGCGGAACCCGACAGGAAGACGCAAGTATTCCACCGGCGCCTCGCCAAGCACATGGTTTTGCCCCTCTGCAGCCCAAGCTCGCACAATGTTTTTTTTGGCACGCTGATTGCTGGGAGATTGATGGGGATACACTACGACCACGGCCGTCTCGCAGAGACGGTCTCGGAGTTCAGATGAAATTCGCTCGATCAATCCAAATCAATGCCATAGACGCTGCACTTTGGAATGCGGTCCCGCCGATTGAAGCTTGCAGCATGCTTCATGGGTGCCGCTATCGTTCGCCCAGCAGGGGCTTTGGCACGATGTCGCGCGGTGAAGTACCTCGCGAGCGGCTTTGCAGTGACGTATCTCGGCAGCGTCGTGGAGATGTCTGACACACGCGATTTGTTCCCGACGCGCTTGCACCATTACGCGAGCCTGACCGGTCGCCGTTCCGTGCCCGATAGCGACGCAAAGCGAGACGACTTCACGTTAGCCGGCGAAATCCCAAGCTCTGTCGATTTCGCGCCCGGATGCAGGCTGCGCGGGCGTTCTTCCCATCTGAGCAGAAAGACCGCTCTTGAAGGAGCTCGCGGCCGGGCTATTCGTCGCCTGTCATCTTGGCTCAGAGCTGGTCGCTTGATTTCTGGTCCGTCACAACAAGGAGAAGGATGAATTATGGCTGTTGTCCGATTTGTATTTGCCGCATTAAAGCCGGGTGTCAGCGCGGCAGACTATGAACGCTTCGAACGTGAGGTGGACTATGTCACCGCTGCCAAAATGAAAACTATCGTCAACTATTGTACGCACCGCATCACCGAAACCGGAGCTGGCCTATCGGGCGGCCCGTGGGATTATGTCGAGCGCATTGAGGTGACGGATCGCGCGGCCTATCAAGCTGAATTGGCTGTGGTCGGCAAGGAAATGCTCAACGAACTCTACGAGAAGTATCTCGATAGATCCAAGACAGTGTCGGTCTGGACGGAACGCATCAAACCATGAGTTTGGCCGGCTGGGCTTCATCGGAAAGCTCGCCCTCGTCAGCGGTTCTTCCTTACGTCCGGGAGGAGCTCGCGCGTGAATTCGCGCGGCTCGGAGCCGCATGTGGCCATCGACTGTCGGTCCAATTCGAAGCTGCGCGGCAAGTCGTCAGGGCCATTCGGCGGGGACATGCGGCGGCCGCCTTTTGCTGCCGCCGAAGTCCAGCAGGTTGCCACCGATGCGGCCGAGCAGCTCGGGAGGGTTGCGATCCTTGTCAACAATGCGCGACCATTTACCGAGACTTCATTCCTTGAATAGAGGAGCGCAGTGAGATGCGGAATTGGCTATAACCTCAAGGCACGATCCTGCTCGTGTAGCGCTTGCGCAGGCAATGATACCGCACGGCTTGGGCGGGGTGCTCAGTATCGGCGCCAGGGATCGATCCTATCGCATTCGCATCTACGATCCAACACCATACGTTTCTGGTTGGAACGTAGTGAACCATGAATTTGCCCGGTCTGCACGCGCGTCGATGTCGTCAGCGCGTCGCCGGAGGCGAGCGCGGAGATCGCGGTGATATGCGAGCGCTCGAGGCCGCCGATCGGGATCACGAGCTTGTCTTTGGATTTACAAGAATCTCGGCGCGACCTATCTGCACGACGTCCTTTCGCAGGCTCGCGTCGCATCCCGCGGTATGGATGCGGATGTTGCAATTCGACTCACGGTCGTTCTCGTTCCTACCCGTGCAGCCCTGAAGATGGCGCTGCCGGCGGATGGATGTTGTCGCGAAAGATCGGTCAAGGTCCGATTGCTCCGCGATTGGCTCCTCGCTGAACATGCAAAAAAGACCCTGAAAACCTGTGCAACAGTCCGCCAGTCGCCGAAAATATGCCGAAAAGATGAGGCGCTTTCCGGCTGGTCGGTAGTGTCCATGATGGCAGATTCCCGGCCTGAATTGCAGTTGGGCTGGCGTGAGGTTTTCCGCAACCGGCCATTTCAGACGGGGAGGAAACTCACGGTGTCACAAACATTCATCCCGCACGCACCAACGGTCAAATCGCGCATCGGCGCGATTTTGCGTGCGACGAGCGGCAATTTCCTCGAGCAGTTCGATTTTTTTCTGTTCGGCTTTTACGCCAGCGCCATTGGGAAGGCGTTCTTCCCGTCTGAGAGCGAAACCGCTTCGCTGCTCAACACGTTCGGCGTGTTCTGGCTGGGCGCCTTGATGCGTCCGGTCGGCGCGATCGTGCTCGGAGCCTATATTGACAAAATAGGCCGTCGGCAAGGCCTGATCGTCACGCTCTCAATCATGGCAATCGGCACCGTAATCATCGCCTTCTGTCCCAGTTACGAGACAATTGGCATTGCCGCACCCGTTATCGTGCTGCTCGGCCGGCTGCTGCAGGGCTTTTCCGCCGGCGTCGAAGTCGGCGGCGTTTCGGTCTACCTGTCGGAGATCGCAACCCCAGGCAAGCGCGGTTTTTACACTTCGTTCCAGTCCTCCAGCCAGCAGGTCGCGATCTTTGTCGCGGCGATTGTGGGCTATGTGCTGAACGAATCGATGACGGTCGAAACAGTAGCCGCCTGGGGCTGGCGCATCCCGTTCTTTCTCGGCTGCCTAATCATTCCGCTTATCTTTTTCCTCCGCCGCACCCTGGAGGAAACGCCGGAATTTCTAGCGATGAAGAAGCATCCCATGGCTCGCGAGGTCTTTGCCTCGGCACTCGCCAACTGGCGCATCGTCATCCTCGGCATGATGATGGCGATCCTGACCACAACGACCTTTTATTTCGTCACCGTTTACACGCCCACATTCGGCAAGAACGTGTTGAAGCTGTCCTCCCAGGACGCGCTTTTGGTGACGCTTTTGGTCGCCGTGACGAACTTTATATGGAACCCAATTGGCGGCGCCGTCTCTGACCGAATCGGCCGCAAGCCGGTTCTGCTAGCAATTGCCGGCCTTGCGTTAGTGACCGCCTATCCGGCATTGCACTGGCTGGTAAGCTCCCCTACTTTCGGCAAGATGCTCGTGGTCGCTATGATGTTCTCGTTCTACTTCGGCATCTATAGCGGCACTATGCTGGGCGCTCTTGTCGAGATCGTGCCGAAGCATGTGCGCACAACCTGCTTCTCCCTGGCCTTCGCACTCGCGGCCGCCTTGTTCGGCACCTTTACGCCACTGGCCTCGACTTGGCTGATCGACCGGACCGATGATAAGGCTTCACCCGGCTTTTGGCTGATGTTTGCAGCCGTGCTCGGCATCATCGCGGCACTCACCGTCTATCCCGGGACCGCCAAGCCGTCGAGAGTTGCGAAGCCGTCACGGCCTGAGCGGCCCAACAGCGTTTTAGGCGTGCAAGCCACACCGCACTAGCCGGCGGTCCGAACCGCTGACCGGGCGAAGCGTCGAGCTTCTGTGACATCGCGTGCTCCTTGTCTTCGGTGCCCCTGCCAGCATTCGTTGCTGGCAGGGCGGGAGTACGGCCGGACTCTTCATTAACGAAAGGTGCGGCTCGACGACGAGATTAAAATAGCTGTATTCGATCTAGTTCTTAGACATGATCAGTTGTGATTTCCGGCACCACCAGAATGTCACAGCGTAGTCATCGCCAGTGTGATGGGCGCTCCCGCTATGGTCGCTTGATCCAGAACCGAAATGAGAAAAACTTCATGCTCTATGACATCGAAGTGTACCCTAACTGCGCCGTGTTCAGGTGAGAGGGCTTAAGATCATGGAGCTTCTTTTTCAACTCGGCCAACTCTCTCAACCTCGCCTGCTTATTGAAGAGCCACGTGGCCATGCCGACAATGCAGAGCACAGTGGTTGCGATGGCAGCTGAACTGGCAAACATATTCGTAGCGGTTCGCTCCTCTTCGCTTCCCGTTCGGGCGAACGATGACAAAATGCCCGATCATACCACTCCAGCAGTTCAGCAGAGCGGCCAAACAGCTCCCGAGTAAGCACATTGACCAATTTCTGCGAAAAGTTGGGCTAAACATCTTTTTAGCTTCAGTAGCCGCAACGGCGCGAGGGGGGGAGCGGGATTGGAGTGCGCGGCCAGATGGATCGAACCAACGAAGATCCTTGTTAGGCGCCATGGCAGCTGCCCAATCGTCACCGAAACTTGAATAGCTCGCCATAGCGGCCGTGTCGCTAGCTCCATTCGATGTCGCGGGCGCGGTTCGCCGGTGACCCGGGAGGGCCGCATTCGATGCGACCGTCAGCGGCAGTCTCGGCCTTGGTGTTCGACCCGTAGCGGCGTGGCAACAGCATTCAGCAGGAGCGACTGCAGTGACGGACTTTCGTGAGGCCGCCCCTTGATGTAGGCAGGTCGGGCGTCCGCAAATAACGGCTGTAGGACAGCTTGTCCTTAGCGCGTACCGAAAGTCACTTCCCGAACACAAAGCTAATTGGGTGTTGCCGGCGTTGCGGCGGATGGCGTGGCGCCTGGCTGCCCTGCCGCTGGCGGCGGCGTCGCGCCCAATGGCGCGGTGGTCGACCGGGCTGCGGCCAGTGGGGAGCGGCCGACGATGACAGTGAGCAGACCCTGGCCCCACAGCCGCTGCGCCGCCTTCTTGGCATCCTCCAGCGTCACCGCATCGACGAGCGCGCTGTGCTTCTCGATATAGTCGATCGGCAGCTTGTCGAGCTGATACTGCAGCAGCGCCCGCGCAAGCTTTGACGAGGTATCGAGCGCCAGCATCTGCGAGCCCTTCAGGTACGACTTGGCATCATCGAGTTCCTGCTGGGTCGGGCCTTCCTCAACCATGCGACGGACCTGCTTTTCGATCTCTTCCACCGTCTCGCCGGCCCGATCGGCGCGGGTGGCGGTATTGCCGACGAACAGGGCGGAATGATCCATCCACAAAAGCGTCTCATGGACGGAATAGGCGAGCCCGCGCTTCTCGCGGACTTCGCGGAACAGCCGCGATGACAGACCGCCGCCGCCGAGGATGTGGTTGACGACATAGGCCGCCATGAAATCCGGCTCGCTGCGGCGGACGCCGGGGCCGCCGAATGTCACGACCGTCTGCGGCACGTCCAGCGGAACGACAACGAGCTGCGGTGGCTTTGCCGCGACCACATCGGCTACCTGTGTCAACTCCGCCTTGGCCGGCAGGCTGCCAAAGGTCTTGTCGAGCAATTTGCCGAGGGCCTCCGGATCGACATCGCCGACGACGGCGATCTTGAGCGTGTCCTTCGCGATCACTCGGCGGACATAGTCCTTGAGATCGGCTATGTCGATTTTCGGCACGCTGTCCAGCGTACCATGAGATTGCCGCCCGTAAGGATGGCCGTCGAAGGCCACCTCGAGGAACTTGCGATTGGCGAGCGAGCTCGGGTCGGTGGACTGGCGCTGCAAGCTCGAGAGCACGTGCGCGCGGATCCGCTCGACGTCCGGCCCGTCGAAATGCGGCGAGGTCAGCGCCATCCGCAGCAGGTCGAAGGCATCGTCCTTGTTGTCCTTGAGCATGCGCAAGGAGCCGCCGAACTGGTCGCGGGTCGAATGAAAGCTCAGCTCAATGGCGCGACGGTCAAGCCGCTCGTGAAAGGTCTTGGAATCGAGGTCGCCAGAGCCCTCGTCGAGCAGGCCGGCGACCAGGTGACCGACGCCGGGCTTGTCGGCGGGGTCCTGGGTGGCGCCGCCGCCGAAGGCATATTCCATCGCGATCAGCGGGACGGTGGCGTCCTGCACGAACCAGGCTTCGATGCCGCCGGGCGAGACTAGGCGCTGGATCTTGATTGCGGCCTGCGACGGCCGCGAAGCGAGCATCGTCGTCAGCGCGAGCGCACTGCCGCCGATCAGAACCGAACGCCGTGTCAGAAAATAGGTCACGAGCGCTTCTCCTCGCTTTTGGGCGCAACATCCTTGATCAAGTAACCGGTCACCGAACGTTTCTTGTCGAGCCATTTCTGCGCGGCCTCGCGCACCTGCTCGGCGGTGACGGCGCGGATGCGATCCGGCCAGCTCCGGATGTCGTCGACGCTGAGCCCCGTGGTGAGCGCGCCGCCATACCGGACCGCAAGCATTACCTGATTGTCCTGGGAGTAGATCGCGCTTGCGATCAGCTGGGTCTTGACGCGTTCAAGGTCCTCGGCGCGCGCGGGGTTTTGCGCGAGATCGGCGATCACCTTGCCGATGGCGTCCTCGAGCTGGGAGAACTCGACGCCGGGCTTCGGCGTGGCCCAAATCATGAATTGCGAGGAATCGAGCGAGGTGCTCTGGTAGCTCGCGCCGGTGCTGATGGCTAGCTGCTTGTCGATCGCCAGCGAACGATAGAGATGGGAGTTGGCACCGCCGCCCATCAATTGCGCGAGCACGTCCAGCGCAGGACTCTTGCCGGCGGCCGCAGTTGAAGCCGACGGCACGAGATAGTAGCGGTGCAGAGTCGGCTGCTCGACGCGCGGATCGGACAATGTCACCGTGCGCGGGGCCGCCGCCGTCGGCTCCTGTGGCCGCAGGCGTTTTGCAGGGATCGAAGGCTGTGCGGGAATGTCGCCAAAATTCTTCTCCACCATCGGGCGGATTTCATTGGGATCGACGTCGCCGGCGATGATCAGGATCGCATTATTCGGAGCGTAGAAGCGCTTATAGAAGGCGAGCGCGTCCTCGCGGTCGAGCTTCTCGAGCTCCTGGCGCCAGCCGATAATGGGGCGGCCGTAGGGGTGGTTCAGGTAAAGCGCCGCCATCATCTGCTCGGTGAGCCGCGCATCGGGATTGTTGGCGACGCGCATGTTGAATTCTTCGAGCACAACATCGCGCTCGGACAGCACGTTCTCATCTTGGAGAACGAGACCGGTCATCCGGTCGGCCTCGAATTCCATCATCTTCGTCAGCTGCTCGCGAGGCACGCGTTGGTAATAGCTGGTGTAGTCCATCGAGGTGAAGGCGTTCTCGTCGCCGCCAACGCGCAGCAAAGTCTGGGAGAAGGCACCCGCCGGATGATTGGCCGTGCCCTTGAACATTAGGTGTTCGAGGAAATGCGCAAGCCCCGACTTGCCCGGCGTTTCGTCGGCGGAACCGACCTTATACCAGATCATCTGCGTCACGACGGGCGTGCGGTGATCGGGGATTACTACCACCTGCAGGCCGTTCGCAAGCGTGAAGCTTGCAGGTCGCTCCGAAGCGACTGCGATCTGGGCAAGAACGCTCCTGCTTTCAGGAACGTCTCGGAGGCTGGGATTGCTGCTATTATCCTTTTTGTATTCGACTTTGTGTTCGACCGCCAGCGCGGTGGGCGTCATCAAGGCCATTGCAATAGTTGCCGTGCCTAGCACCTTGGTTGTCACCGAACTCCAATTCTTCATGGCATCGCCTTTGGTCGCATAGAGATCCACATTCTGCAGCGCACGACTGACAAAGCAGAGAGCCGCACGCCGTTGGCAAACAAGGGAGCAAACGCCGGGCCAATCGCCTGATGCTTCCGCGCACGGGCAGCTGGATGCAAAACGAAGCGCCGCGCGTTCTTTCTCTCCGAAAGCCAAAGCCCGCACTTGTTTAGTATCCGCCAACATGTTGCGAACACGACGTTGCACACAAACCCGCGACAACTCGCCGCCTCGCGCTGGCCTAAATCCTGCGACGCGACATACCGCATAGAGCCTTGATCTCGCGCCAAGGCACTGCTCCGCCGTTTCGCGGCCGCGCCAGCGTCCGCGAGGAAACATCCAAAGCTTGTCGCGGCGCCGCCGTACCAGGAGTACCCGGCCGCGCTTCGACGCCTGCCACCCGCACGTCCAACCGATCATCGTTTCTGTCGATCAATATGCGGAGAAAGCGTTTGCAACCGAGACTATTTCCGAAATAAGGCCTCCCGGTTTCAGGGGCCGGAGTGACCAAATCCCGAGGACGGCGTCGTCTGGGTCTATGGCGCCGGCGAACACGGCGCCATGGACTTCACCGACTTCGGAATCGAAAACCTGATCGAGTTCGTCCGGATGCACAAAGAAGATCCGCTTGGCTGGCGCTGGTCGCTCGACTAATCCAATCAGCCTGCGGCCTACGCCGGATAGCGTACCACCGAACGCTCGAAGTTCATGTTTCTGGCGTCCATGTTTTCGCTTAAGCTAGTGCTAATTCAGCGCCAGGCGCGCGGCAAGCGGAACCCATCGCCGAAGAGTCCGGTCCATGACCACACATCGCCAACGGGTTTTGAGTCCGGCTTCTCCTCCCCCGCCTTTGGCCTGCCACCGACGCGCGCGAAGTTCAGGATCGCCTTCGAGACGAGCTGGGGATGGGTGAGGAGAAAGTTGTCCGGCTGCGTGTGCATCAGCGCCGGCATATCCTTGTACTTTTTCAGATCCTCATACGACTCATGCAGCATCTTCTTGTACAGTGAAAAACTATTCGAGGTGCTGCGACCGCCGCGCGACTTCACACGGAAGATCGCTTCCGCGGCAATTCGTCCAGAGATCATCGCAACGTTCAGATGCCCACGATGGCTAGTATTATTGAGTTCGGCGGCATCCCCAACCACCACCCAGCCCTTGCCGTAGAGCTGGGGTATGGTGTTGTAGCCGCGTTTCGGGATGAGGTGCGCGGAATATTCCTTGAGCTCTGAGCCGTTGATTAGCGACACCACTGACGGATGACGCTTGAAGCGATTGAGTAGCCCGTAAGGCGTTTCGCCCGTTCGCTGGAGATCGGAGAGAAGGCAGCCGATGCCGACTGAGATGCACTCCCTATTCGCATAGATGAAACCCATGCCTGTCATGCCGCGCGAGATGGAGCCGGCGGCCTCGATCACGACCCCTTCGTCGCGATTTAGATTGAAACGGGCTTCGATGGTCTCGCGCGGCAAAAGGTGCATTTCCTTGACCTGCAGCGCAACTTGGTCGGGCGTTGGCCGCTCGCGCCAGCCCGCACGCGTCCCCAGCAAGCCATTGAAGCCCTCGGCGAGCACCACTACATCGGCGTGGATTATGCCATCCTGGCGGTCGGTACGCACCCCAATGACGCGGCCGCGGCGGTTCTGCGCCAGCTCCGTAACGGTAGTTTGGTACAAGACGGTGGCGCCGGCCTCCCTCACCTTCCCCGAGAACCATTTATCGAATAGCGCGCGGATAACGATATACCGGTTCGGTCGCTCGTCGTTGGAGTGATTGAAGCGGTACCGCAGCCCGATATGGGAGCGGCTATCCATTAACCAAAAGCGCTGCTCGACAAGGCGGCGCTCGAGCGGCGCGTCCTCGCGAAAATCTGGGGTCAGCTGTTCGAGGATGTCCGCATCGAGCATGGCAGCCTGCACGTTCTTTGATCCGGAATATTCGCCGCGCTCGAGCTGCAGTACCTTCATGCCACGCTTGGCCATGGTCAGAGCCGCCGCGTTGCCGGCCATTCCGGCGCCAACCACGATGGCATCGAACCTCTCTTCGATCATGAGCCTCTCCTTTGCTTGGTGGCGAATGTCCTCAAAACGTGCGCTCGCCTGCGACGTGCTCGCGTGAATGCGGTGACGCCCGAGGCGGCGAGATCACGGCCCAAGATCGTGGCTCGCAACAGCAGGATCTCCGGCTTGCGGATGTTGACAAGATCGGTCAACGCCATGCTGTAGGACTGGCTGCGGTAATCTGCGAGCAAGTTGTCGGCGACGAGATGGACAAGGTCTCGGCGTAGGAGAAGAATTCGACCGCGGCGCTGCGTGTCGCCTCGCCCTCCGGACCGATCACGACCGCCGCGAGATCAAGCTTCCGCTTCTCGGCGAGCTTGCGGCCCGCGCCCGTCAGCTTCCAGGAAATTGGATGCACCTGCCCGGGCTCCTGTTCGATGAAGACCAAGACATGCTTGTCAGCGCTGAAATGCCCCCCGGCTGCGCCTTCTTGACGGCGCGCCGTTCCGCGGGCAACACGGGAGCTCTCATCACATCGCTCATCGCCAAGACCCTTCAGATCAGGCATCGCGGGCTAGCGCCGCAAGGTCGGTTTCAAGCTTGGGCTGGTGCTTGAAGATGGCATCGATCAATGCTTGCGCCGGCTGCTCGCCGGTCTCTACCAGCACCGCCTTCTCAGCGCGCGCGGACGGCGCGAAGACACGCTTGACGACGGTCGGCGAGCCCTTGAGACCGCATTTGGAGATGTCCTCGACACCGGCCTCCTGCGCGCTCCACTTCACGATCGGCGCCCGGGCGGCACGCAATGCGTCGGCCATGGCGCCGCGGCGTATCTGGTTGGTTGCCTCCAGCATGGTAATCAGACACGGCAGCCTGGTGCGGAGCACCTGGACGCCACCTTCGGAGCGCCGTTCCGTTTCAATTGTGCGTGCGGTGAGATCCAGGGCTCTGATCTTTGCGACGTAGGTAAGCTGCAGCACACCGAGCCGCTTCGCGACGCCGGGCCCAACCTGCGCGGTATCGCCGTCGATGGTCTGCTTACCGGTGAATATGAGATCCGGCGGGCCATATTCCTTGCCGATTTTGCGGATGGCGGTCGCCAGCGCGTAACTCGTTGCCAGCGTATCGGCGCCCGCAAAGCAGCGGTCGGTGAGCAGTACGGCGCGATCGGCGCCAAAGGTCAGCGCTTTGCGTAATGAGTCCTCGGCTGATGGCGGCCCCATTGTAAGGACGGTGATCTCGCCGCCGAACTTATCGCGCAGCTCCAACGCGGCCTCGAGCGCGAAGAGGTCGTATGGATTAATGATGGTCGGCACGCCCTGACGCATGATCGTGTTGGTCACGGGGTGCACGCGGATCTGCGCGGAGTCGGGAACCTGCTTGATGCAGACGACGTTGTGCATGTGCTTCTCCAGACGTTGCAACGGCTGGCGAAGAGAACAGCAAGTGTCGTACCATTGCGCGACTTTCAAAATCAGGCCGCGATGCAATGGCTTTTGGGATGCTTGATGTCACTGTAGCCTGACGTTCGCCGACGGAATTGCGACATTCGTCGTGACTACGACAGCCAGGTTGGCGCGGCGTGATCTGCCGTTAATTGGATCAAAGGAGAGCGGCCCAAAGACGAGATGCGCTTTGCTTGGGTTGATCCATACGCGATCCCGAGTCTCCGCAGCGGCCGCTGCGCTCACGGGAGCCCTGAGCCGACTTGCACGGGACTATGCTTCGCATCAGCACCGCAATAAGCTTGCGGCGCCTGCGACCGCGAGGCACATGGCGGTCGCTTTCGAGCGCAGGCGCCGCATCGCGCAGCGGTCGCCGAGCGAATTGAACGTGATCGAACACCACCCGATGGTCTCGCTGACGCTATCCGGCCGTGAGCTGATGGTCGATGGCAACATCGCCAACGGATTCGCGATGACAGCGTGGCGTTCGCACGAGCGTAGCGGGCATGGGATCGCCGGTGGTCGGGCGGCTGCTCTCGATCATGACGGAGACGGCGCTGACGCGGTGGTCGCATCCGATCTTGATCGGGTCGAAGTCCGCGCCAAACTATCAAGCCTCTATTTTGTTCCTCCAGCTATTCGCCTTAAGCGGCGATAGTCACGGCCCCGACACAACAAAGTCCGACACTGCCGTCAGAAGCGCTTGATCTCGACGCCATATTTTCTCAGGGCGTAGCCAATTTGGCGGGGCGTAAGTCCAAGCAG
Source organism: Bradyrhizobium hereditatis (assembly GCF_020329435.1). GTDB lineage: Bacteria > Pseudomonadota > Alphaproteobacteria > Rhizobiales > Xanthobacteraceae > Bradyrhizobium > Bradyrhizobium hereditatis. Next base: position 375,251 of record NZ_JAGKJK010000003.1, read on the forward strand.
GCGCGCCGCCTTCGCCTGCACCCAGCCGGATCTTTCCATTGCCGCGATGACACGCTCGCGATCTGTCATCTTCGTACCACCTACGAGGGCTGCGCCGACTGGCGCCAACGGAGCGAGCTCGCTGCCGAAAGGCGGGAGCGATGTAGCAGCCTCGGCCGGCGACGTGGCCGGCTTAGCGTGCACTGGTACGACCGGCCGCGGCTGCAGCGCCATCTCCTCCGATCCGCTCTTCCACAGCATCGCGGAAAGGCACTGGCCGTGGCAGCAGGCAAAGTCGTCTCTCACGATCGATGGTCCCGGTGCCAGAGTCGCGGTCCGCTGCACGCAATTCTCAAGCTCGCGGACGTTTCCGGGAAAACCGCAGTTCATCAGTACTTCAACCGCGCTTGCATCGAAGGTAAGCGTGCGGCCGTTCTCTCTGTTGAAATTCCTGAGAAACTCGGTCGCGAGGAGCGGAATATCACCGCGCCTTTCGCGCAACGGCGGCAGCAGCAAAGGGACCACGCTGATGCGATAATAAAGGTCGGCGCGGAACTCGTTCCTTGCCACCGCCTCTTCCAGGTTCTTATTCGTGGCGGCGATCACGCGAACATCGACCTTAATGGTCTGGTTGCCACCGACGCGCTCGAATTCCTGCTCCTGCAGTACGCGCAACAGCTTTGCCTGGAATGAGGCCGAGATCTCGCCGATCTCGTCCAAAAATAGTGTTCCCTTGTCGGCAAGCTCAAAGCGGCCCTTGCGCGCAGTGAACGCGCTGGTAAAGGCACCCTTCTCATGACCGAACAATTCGGATTCCAGTACCGTCTCAGGCAGCGCCGCGCAATTGAGTTTTATGAAGGGCCGCTTGGCGCGCGCCGACCGCTCGTGAATGGCCTTAGCGACCAGCTCCTTTCCGGTACCGGACTCGCCGCGCAACAGCACCGTACTGTTTGATTTGGCTACGACCGCGATCTTCTCGAGCAGCCTGCGCAGCGCCGGGCTGTCGCCAATAATCCCCTCGACATGAACCTTCTTGCGCTCCCGCGCAGGCTGTTTGAGCTCGGTCAATTCCTTTTGCAGCCGGTCCTTCTCCGCCATCAGCCGCTCGCGGTCACACGCGAACAGGCGATGCAGCTTCACTGTCTGCCCCGCTAGGTTGGCGATCATTGTTAGCAGCCGGACGTCGTAATCGAGCCGGGCGCTCGACGCGTTGTCCAGGATGCGGTCGATCGTCAGCGTGCCCACGACATTCGCGTCGATGCGAATGGGAACGCCGATGAACGATACTCGCGTGTCGTCGGAGGCGCCGAGCACCTCTCTGTCCGCAGCACTAAAGGCCGGATGCACTGCTACGTTTTCGGCGACGAGCGGCTTGTCCGAGGCCATGATCTCGTCGATTACCTTCTGCGGCAGGCGCATCCGGAAGCGCTCGTCGCTGCCTTCGCTCCAGCCGGCGCCCACGGTAATGTCCGGCACGCCATCATCGTGGAACAGAGAGACGATGCCGTGCCGCATCTGCACAAACGATTGCAGAAGATCGACGACGTTGGCCAGCGTGACTTCCAGCCGGCAGGGGGCGGTGAGTACTTTCGATATTTCGAAGATCCCGATAATCGCGCTCTCGTACAACGGCACATCAGGGAGCGCGTCGTCCGTCTCGGAGTTTGAGTTAGGCCTTTCGCGTACGGAAGGGATATGCAGCATGACGACGTCTCCGTTGTTATGACCATCCTCCCTGTCGTCCTGTTCGGATTTGCGAATATTGTGTTGCATGTCATCCTCGATCTCGCCCCCATTTTAGGATGACGCAAGAGATAACTTCTTATTATGGCACGATGGTAAAACTGCATCGCGACACGACGGTAAACTTACAGTGTGCTTTGACTTGCTTATTCTCTGCTCTTCCGAACTCGTCGCGCGCATTCCGTGGGAACACGAATTCCATTGATGTAGATCAAATCAGCTGCGACTTGTTTCTTGCAGTTACAGTCGATCAGAGGTGTTGGCCGCCATTGATCGGCACCTCGGTGCCCGTGACATAACTTGCCGCATCCGAGCATAGGAAGAAGATGACCTTCGCGACTTCTTCGGGTGTGCCCACTCGGCGCAGCGGAATATTTGGTACAAGACGCGCTTCCGTGTTCGGCGACAAAATATCGGTCTTGATCTCGCCGGGCGCGATCGCATTCACGCGAATGCCATGCGGTGCATAGTCGTGCGCCATTTCGCGCGTGAGACACGCGAGCGCAGCTTTCGAGGTCGCATAAGCGGAGCCGGCAAACGGGTGCACCCGGGACCCTGCGATTGAGGTCACGTTAACGATTGATCCTGACGCTGCTTTTAGCTCGTCAAACAGGCCTTGCGCGAGCAGGATCGGCGCCACCATATTGACGTGGAACACCTTCATCCAGGTTTCGACTGACGTCGTCAACGCCGTCAGTCGTGCGCCATTCGGCGTTTTCGGTGAAATGCCGGCATTGTTGATCAAGCCGTGCAATGGCGCGCCTGCGAGGCGCTCCTTGATCTCGGCGATGGCGCGCGGCAGCATGCGATGGTTGCTGAGGTCGACCTGGACATGGTTGTCGGCCCCCGACTCCCACGGGCAGCGCCCGCCATCAAACGGTTGGCGCGCGCAAGAAATGATGCGCCAGCCCGCTTCCGAAAACAGCTTTCCGGTGGCGTGACCAATGCCGCGCGACGCGCCGGTTAGCACCAGCGTCTTCTGTTCTCCCTGCTGGATGCGGACTCTATCGGTGTGAAACGGACAGCCCACGTTGGTCGCCGACGGTGGACTAGCGACCGCTTCATCGTTTCTCACATCGAGACTCAAACGCGCCTCCCAATTCTCTTGCCCTCGCCCGTGAACGCGGTGCAGGATTTGGGCCAGTGCGATGCAAAGGAACGCTCACACGTTTTGCGGCCCAATGTCGCGTTCGCAACAGCTTGGCGGGTTCCCCACATCGGGCGCGTTTGCTTTCGGACAATAGCAAGCGCAAGTGCATAAGCCGATTTTCGAGTCTCGCGTAACGTGCGCGGCACGACCAGTTTGGCTCCGTCTTGCTCCATGGCCCTAATGCGCGCTGGTTGATCGCAAGTATTGTCAATGCGGTCGGGCCAGGTCCGTCAGCTAAATTGCTGCGCAGATCAGAACCGCCGGCGAATTCGTTTAGTTCGCTCTCACACCGTTCGATGCGCTGGAATGAGGTATTGCTGTTGAGCAATCCGCCCCTCCTCTACCGGCCACGTCATTCCAATTCATCATTTCGTGATCGAACTGGGTCTCACGATAGGCGGCAGCAAGCTCTCCCTTGCAGGCGTTTCTCGACGGCCTTCCGCCATTGCAGTCCTTCTTGAGCGTGGCGATGGCTCACGGTCGGCTAGCTCGGCTTGCTGCTGCGGCGGCGGAGCTGCCAGGCAGGCATAATCTCTCGTCTCGATCGCGCAATCGACCGCGGCGACGGCCAAACAGCAATTGACAGTCTTCGCATCAACGGCCGCTTCACAGCTCGAGGCCGTACCTTGCGAGCACCTGGCGCGTTAGCGCACCCTTGATCCTGCTGGCGATTTCGTTGCGGATCTGGGCTCCGAGCTCCCGCTCGGCATCGGGGTCGCCTGTCAGGCCATGCTCGGCAAGACGCTGGTTCAGGCGAGTTTGAAACTCCTCGCCCATCGCATCGATGAGCCGCTCCTGCATCGCTGCATGTTCTTCGGGGGCGATGCGTCTCAACACGCTATCCCAAGGTTGCCAGCCCCTTGCCAGATAGTCCGCGAATCCCGTCGCCTCTTGGTCCCGCACCGCCCCCGCGGCCCAGTCAACGTCGGCTTGTGTCACGTGAGAGACATTCAAGAAGCGCATGTCTGGGGCGACGTGCCGCAGCTCCAGGGGGTCGCGCAGCTGTGTCTGGTAGGCAAGATAGACCTCAATCTCGTCGATGCGGGCGTCCGGGTCGGCACCGCGGAGCGAGTTGACCGTCTCGCGCGCGATCCCGTCCAGCGCCCTCAAGCGGAACATCACACGGCCGTGCTGAAGCAGTTCGTCGAGCCGCCCGTCATAGACTCCGTCCTCGACATCAGCGTTCAGGCGTGCGATCTGCATGCCGTTCCAGGCCAAAGTGACGCGATCCTCGCACCTATCGCTCGCTCCCAACGCCGCGGCGAAGTACTGCTCGCGCAATCGCGGCCTGACCGCCGCCTGCCGCAGATCTTCGGCCACCGCCTGCCGGAACGCGTCATTGCCATAGTTCACCGTGCCACGGAGCCTGTCGAGGAAGCGTGCGTAGTCCTGAGCACCTGGCTCTTGGGCGAAGCGCTGCCAGGCGGCCACTGTCTCAGTGTCGCCCTCGAGCCAGTGCGCGACAACCTCGTGCAGGGCCTGCGGCTCGACTTGCACCGCTCCCTCGGCCCCAGACAAAAAGATCTGCGGGCCGGCATAGCCCCCGGCATGCATGGCTGTCGCCAGGTTAGTCAGTACCCCCTCGGGCAGCGGATTATTCTCCAGATCAACGCTGGACTCACGGCCCAGCTGCGTCAGGAGGGTCTCTGGCACGCTGGTCAGCTGGTTGTTGCTGGCGCCGAGCCATAGGAGCTCGGCGGGGATCGTCTCGGGCAGGCTAGTCAGCTGGTTGTGGCTAGCGCTGAGCCATTCGAGCTCAGCCGGGAGGGGCTCGGGCAGATTGGTCAGCTGATTGTTGTCGACGTTCAGGCGCTGGAGCCCAGCTGGAAGGTCGGGCAGACTGGTCAGCCGGTTGCCGCTGACGTCGAGCTCCTGAAGCGTTGCCGGAAGATTATCGGGCAGACTGGTCAGCTGATTGTTGTCGACCCTCAAGCGCCGGAGCCCGAGCGGCAGGTCTGCGGGCAGGCTGGTCAGCCCGTTGCCGATGGCGTAGAGCCGCCGAAGCCCGGCCGGAAGGTCGGGCAAGCTGGTCAGCCGATTGTTGCTGGCGCGGAGCCGCTGGAGATCGGCTGGAAGGTCGGGCAGGCTGGTCAGCTGATTGTTGTCGACGTTCAGGCGCCGGAGCTCGGGCGGGAGGGGGACGGACAAGGCGGTCAGGGACAGGGACGACAGATCCAGCGGCTCATCGATATCGCCCGCCTCCCGCCAAGCCCTCGTTCGACTTACCGCCTCTTGCCGATTCTCGTCTTCGCCCTGCCCCTCTTCGGCAGCCCGGCCCGTCAGGACCTGGTCCTGCGACGAGGCGGGGTCGGCGGCGGACGCCTCCGCCTCGGTCAAGACGTCGACCCACTGCGCCGCGGCCGGGGACCCTGGTCCGGAGGTTTCTGATTCGGAAGTCTCGGAAGGAGTGCCAGCGCCAAGCTGGGCCCGTTCTGCATTCATCGATGCCGTCTCCTCGGTAGCCAAGTGAAGGGAATGCGCCGGAGCCGTGCTTCTCGAAGCCGGTAGCTCTCACCAGGGATGGTGATCACCGACTAACGAGGAAGCAGGCGATCACGGAGCGCGGTTGCAACCACAGAACCGCCGAACACGCTGCGCCATTCGCCCACAGGGCAGTTGCAGCAAGATCAGCACGTCCGGACGGAATCGACGGTTAACGAACGGGTTCAGGGTTGTTTCGTTAGGGTAATACATCCCCCTCTCCTCTGCAGCAGATCAAGCCGGACATCGCAGTCCAGATAGACAGTATCTCAATGCTATAAGACTTACCTGTCCAAAAACTGACGAGTTTCGGAAGACTCATAATGCGCCAGAAAGTCCATCGACGTCTCGAAGCTGCAGCGTTAATGGGGTCTACTGAAGAAAAACTGGTGACGGTCTGGCGTTCGGGACGCCTTTCGCGTAAATCCGCGCCCACTCGTCGTCTTGGCTACAGCCTGCTCCGCAAACAGCTCGTCTTTAGTGGCGCCAATTTCCAGCTCTTCGAAGGTCAGCGCCAACTGGTCGATCAGCCGCGATGATCGCTCCAATCGATGACCGTAGATGTGGCGCTCGAGCTTGGCGATCCTAAGTTTCTGATGGGCGATCAGCGCTTCGTCTTCCGAGGCTTTTGCACGGGCAAACGCGAGCGGCGCCCAATACCTTCACCAGCATTCGCATATGACCTCAAAGCTAGACTTATGGTCAGATCCTCACAAAGATGACCGAACTTCACAAACGGCCGCCACCGAAGCGATACCTCGAGCGCGATGAGCAGATTTAGATGATCGACGCCCTGAACGCATGATCCGGACTTATCCAGCGCGTGGATGCATTCCATCAAAACAATCGATTTAACAATTGGAAGAAACGGATAGCAAAAAGTCAGTTGGAGAAATTGAATTCAGGCATCCAGAATGGCTATCGATCTTCACCGTGGCTCTGAGAAGATTTCTCAGGTGCAGGGGCGAGCATCAACCGAGGCGCATGCCCATTGCGGCCACCTTCTCCGGCGGCCGCAAGCTGCACCGCGCCGGCTCAACGCGACAAGCGCCCCCCGCGTCGCAAGCACTTGCCTCCGATAAACCTCCGTTTAGCTGTTCCAACCTTTTTTGTATCACCCGCCTATCTACGTACAATTGAACCAACTCTCGACGTCGTCTTTGCTTTGCGAGCAATCAGGAGCTGCCGATTGCAGGTGCCAAATGCTTCTGCGATCCGGCCAAATGGATCGAATTCCATAGCTCCCAGATCATGCGGAAGACGCAGGCGAAGTCCTCCTCATGTCACGATGCTGCGCACGCGGTCACATGTGGAACAGCACGGCTGCCGTTATTTCTTTCAACGGGACAAAGGGAGGCTCGGGCGGCCGCTCGCGTCGTCCAAGCATAAGGGGGTGGAATCATGAGCCGAGATGCCAACGATTTGCCTGCGGTCTGCTTTCTCCTCGGCCTTCCCCGGTCGGGGACGACGCTGCTGTCGCATTTGCTCCAGCAGCACCCAGATATTGTGGCGCCGCCTGAGCCCTGGTTAATGCTGGCACTTGAGGCATTTGGCCGGGTGGACCACCGTCACCCAGCGGGGGCATCACTGGTTCAGGACGCCACCTCCGAGTTTTTGGGCCGAATCGATCGTACTATCGTCAGTCGCGCTTTTGCTGATGCGGCTTACGGCCAATATTTGGCAGCAGCGGGCAAGCGTACCTTCGTAGACAAGACGCCGCGTTATTGGATGGTCCTCGATTTCTTGGATTCTCTCTATCCAGAAGCGCCACACATCCTTCTATTACGTAATCCCTACGCTGTTGCCGCTTCACTGAAATCGACGTGGGGCATCCCGCTGGTGCCAGAAAGCTGGCCGCCCGCCAGCCTATCTGATCTCTCCGATCTTGTGCTTAGCCTGCCTCCCGACATCACATCTTCTCTCGCCGATGTCGTTCTGGGCCTACCTGCGCTCGCCGCGCACCGACGTCGGCGGCAGACGCAGGTGGTGCGGTATGAACATTTGGTGGCGCGCCCCGATGAGGAAATCCGGCGCGTCATCGCTGGGCTCGGTTACGATCCAACGGGCATTGCATCGGCGACGATGCAGCAGCCGGAATATCTTCGCTCCAGTCGCTTCGGGGATCGAAAAATCTTCGAGAGAAAGGCAGTCAATGACCGCTCAGTCTATACTTGGCAAACTGAACTGAGCATTCAAGAGATGCAAGCAATAACGGATGCAATCGGCGATAAGCTTTTGATAGAGCTCGGTTATGAGCAGGAACTTCGGCACGTTCAGCAAGCCGGGATCGTGGATCGAGGTCGGGCCGTAACCGAACAATATCGTCAGATATTTCAAACCTGGTGGGATTTACGCCGCGCCTAGCGAGGAGCCCGTGCGGCATCTGGCGGAAACCGGTGCGCCAAACAGGCAAGCTGAAGAGCACTCCTCCTCGGCTTCGACCCCTCCATAGTTCGGAACGGCAACGTCTAGCCGAGCCCAACATGGAGGAGAACTTACGCCTGGCGAATTCGATAGCGGCTCAGTTGGAACAGGCGCTCACGCTGTCGGAGACCGATCGAGCTGCTGGATTGAATGCTATTCGTGATCGCGATGCGGCCATCGAGACGTTGCAGGCGACAATCGTATTGGTTTATCCGCGGGGAAGATCAGCGGGCGGAAGGGATATTCAGCTACGAGCGGTTTAGAGCAGCGCGTTCCCCTTGCGGGCGATCCGCGAGCTAATTGAAGCAGCGCTGAAGGAGCTGTCGGAGGGTTCCGGAGGCTTTACGCCGGGAAGCCGCTGGTCGATTCCGCCCGAGCGGCTCTTTGCGGGCTCTGCTGCTGGAAGCGTTCTACACGTGCGATGTGAGCGGCAGTTGATCGAGCAGCTCGACCACTATCTTTCTCCGCTAATTTGTCGGACTGTCGATCGATGATCCCTGTGGGATGCCACCGTGTTCCACACGAACCGTGACCGGCTGCTCGATGGCGATAGTGTACGACGTTCTTTGTCGCAGTTCTGGACCTTGACGAAAGATGACATCCGACATCACGAACGGCGATGCTGCGCAAATGCGAAGGGGCGCCGATATGATCGATGACGGTGCGGGTTGCAAGTTTCATAAAGCCAGGAGATGTTCGGAGGATTCATCAATCAAGATCAACCGACCAGGATCGTTCAAATCGAACTCAATAATGCGTGGCGCGAAGAGACGGGCATAGCGCGTGAAGGCGCTAGTCGGTGGAAAGCGAATCACGGTATCGCATCGCCCGAGAAGATACATCTCGATGAGAGCGGAGATCCCGCCGTCGGCTCCCAGTGCCGCACTATGCAATGGCCCGGCCTGATCCGCCTGGAAGCGTTTTGGGATCGTGAAAAGATCGGGAAACACACCAGACAACTTGTGAAGCACCTGCGCGCTGTCCGTACACAGTAATACCCTCACAGGTCCTCGATGTGATAGCGCTTTGGCTGTATCAATGGCAGTGCATACTTGCCGCAAGGCGAGCTCCGGATCCGCCCAGTAGGGCGTGTGCCCCATTATATCTTCGCCGTTGCCGTGCCGAACATGAACCCCGATTATGCTGCGCCCTTCAAAGTGCTCTTGATATAGGGCGTCAATCCGAGCTTGAATTTCAGGCCTCAGTTTGATGCTCCGAAATATCTGTCGTTCGGCATCCTGATCGCAACGCCACATCAAACAAGCATCGCACACCACGGTGTTGGCTTCACTATCATATTCGGCTTGGAAAAGCTCACTCAGCTCGTCACGTTCTCGGAAAATCTGTTCATCTGGGCGGTAAACGCAGTCGATCGATGGCTGATTCCACCATGACGGGAAGAAAGGCCCCGGGAATGAGAGCTGGTTGATCTTGTCATCGCAGATAACCCGTACGCCAGCGATGTCTTGAATTGGCTCGAAGAACACCGGAAAGGCGTTCGTGAAGGGTTGATCGAGATAACAGGAACCACGCCAATCAATGGCTAGAGTCCGCCCCGTCCGCTGCGCATAGCGCCAGGCTGACGCCAGTGACCACAGGCAATCACCGAAACCAGTACGTCGTCGAGAAACAACGAACCGGTCGTTCATCGAGCCAACAAGCATTTGTGTTCCTCGTTAAGGGAATACCGCCCGAGATAAGGACGCTACGGAAACTCTACGTATGGCCCCGCACGATGCTGTCGTCAGCGATCGTGATGTTAGCCAATTTGGCTGGTAGAACTTCATATGCCACTGCCATGGAGGAGCCGCGCGAAAATGTTGCCGCCGACATGCTTGATTTCAGCCCTATTCCCCTTGTTGCAACAGCTCTTCGAAGCACTTTCCGGCATGTACCATGTCGAACAGAATTTCTGCAGCTGGCGGCGCTTGCCGTCCTGAGCTGCTGCTGTGGCGCAGCGCCCAAGACTACAAGCATGAGCCCAGCTACCGCTACCGGATATGCCGCACTCAGGGGCCCAGCCGCCCCCCGGATTTGGAGACATGCACACGGCCATATTCATGATTCCCGTTATGCTTTCTCCAGCATTTGATCACAGTCTTGATGCGCGCGAGCAGCATGTGAAGGATGCAGCCGAATGCGGCGCTGCTCCCATAATCCCCGCAGTTCCTTCACGAGAGCTTCACGCCTAGCCCGATCGAACGTAATTGTATCCAGGAGATCCCCAAGCACGGCTTCGCCCTCGATCTGCATCAGTAGATCGAACGCATCCTGTGAAATACGCACACTGTCACCGCTGGCGTGCGCCGTACGGATTTCGCACACCGTCTCCTGGCGATCTAGCGCTGTGTAAGCGCGAACCCGATAGAGGCGTGCATAAGGCGGCAATGAAACCGCGAGCGCAGTCCAATCCTCCAACGTTGCCGCCCTCTTTTTGACGAGGAACGGTCCGACCACAAGTCCATCCAGCTCTGTCGTCAGAAATGTGGTAATCGCATCTGCAACCGAGTCCACGATCGGCTCGGCATTGTTGTTAAAGGACGTGTTGAGCAGAACTGGGATGCCCGTCCGCTTCTTGAACGAATTAATAACCTCCCAATAGGCGGGATTTGTCTTGCGCGATACTGTTTGCAGTCGCGCAGTGCCGTCGACGTGCGTTATGGCACCGAGCACGCTTTGCTTGGAGTCGCGCACGCGAACTACAAAGTTCATAAAGGGAAATTCGCGCGTACCGTCGGGAAGGTCGAAAAATTCGCTCGCATCCTCCTCCAGCACTGATGGCGCGAACGGTCGATAGCCTTCGCGCTTTTTTACCATCGCGTTGATCCGGTCCTTGTTTGTGGCAGGCCGAGGATCGGCAAGAATGCTGCGATTGCCAAGCGCACGTGGCCCGAACTCCGAACGACCCTGCACCCAGCCGATCACGGCGCCATTAGCCATCCAGTCGGCTGCGCAACCTGCCACGTCGTCACTGCGTTCGACGTCAAGGTGTCCACCCCATGCATCCAGTCCCTGCTGCACGGCGCGCTCGCTCCCGAGATCAGGACCCCAGTAGACCTCCTGCAGCCGCTCACGTGGCGCCGGCCGGCCCAGCTCGTTAGACATCATTAGTGCTGCGCCTAATGCGCAGCCAGCATCATGCGCCGCGGGTTGCACGAAGATGTCTTCGAAAAGCCCTGAATACAGCAGCTTGCCGTTCATGGTGCAATTGTGGGCTACCCCTCCAGCCAGGCACAACCGCTTCATACCGGTAGCCTTGCGATGATGCCGGAGAATGTGAAACACGATCCGCTCCAAGGCTTCCTGCAATGAAGCACTCACATCTCGATGCTGCTGCGTGAATGGCATTCCCTTTCGCCGGACATGGATGCTCCGGCGCAGCGTCGGACCGATTCGGTCGAGATAGACGCGGTAGCCACCGTTATCAAAGAGTTCGTAGAACTGCTCGAAGAGCTCACGATGGGGAGCCGGATCCCCGTAGGGGGCAAGCCCCATGACCTTGTATTCATCGAATAAGCCGTAGCCGAGATACCGGATCGTCTCGAGATAAAATAGGCCGAGAGAATTATTCTCTGGGAAGGTCCCGAGTTGGGTCACCTCGGTTCCAGACCCCACAGCCAAGAGGCCGGAGAGAAAATCACCACCCCCATCGATCGCGAGGATTAGACTTTGCTCGAAGCCAGACATCGCAAAGGCGCTCACGGCGTGCGCCTGATGGTGACTTACGAAAGAGACACGCGACGGATCGACCTCGGTACCAAACTCCTGCGCTAGTAAGCTACGCATCAACAGTTTGGCATCCAAAGGAATGGAGAGGTCAGGTCGGGACCCGAACAGGCCTTCGAGCATAGCGTTGCAATAGGCCTCGGTCGCGTAGAATGCGATACGATCGATATCGCTGAGCTGGATCCCTGCGGCTGCAAGGCAGTATTGTATCGAACGGCTTGGAAATTTGTTGGAGTGCTTAATCCGATTGAGGCGCTCCTCTTCAACGGCCGCTATCACGCGTCCGTCCCGGACGAGCACCGCAGCACCATCATGCAGAAATGTGTTCGAAAGCTCACGTGTATCTTCATAGACTTTGTCTAGTCCACCGCTCACTCCTAGACAAAACATCTCATTCTCCATTTATCGTCACACGAAATCCAATTGAACTGCCGAATTCGGAGGTACCGCATCATGTCTCTATCGCTTCTGCGGAATCTCGGGTTAACGCATCAAGCGTCGGCGAAACAGCGCGATTGAGAGGAAGAACGGCAGCACCGCGTACATGCACAGTGCACCGATATGCAGGCCGATGCCGCCGGCCGGGAGCCCAAGCATCGCTGGGCGGATGAGTTCGACCGAATGTGCCAGCGGCAATAAGCCCGCCACGCGCTGAAATGCGCTGGGCATCTGGCTCACCGGAAAGACTGCGCCGCATAGGAACACCATGGGTGTGACGACGAGCGTCTGGTAAAACACGAAGTAATCGTAGCTGGGCGCAAGGGATATGACGACCATCGCTAGGCTCGCGAAAACGAGGCCAGTGAGTGCGATTGCTGGTATCGAATAGAGGATGGATGCCCACGCTGCGTAGCCCAGAGTCGCGGCAACAACTGCAATTGCCGTTCCGGCCAACACGGCTTTGGTGGCTGCCCATGCCAATTCACCGAGAACGATGTCGCCGAGCGTGAGCTGTGTGCTCAGGATTGCTTCCCAAGTGCGCTGAGCACGCATGCGGGCGAACGCCGCATACATTGTTTCGAAGGTGGCGGCGGTCATGGCGCTAGTCGCGACCATCCCACCAGCCAGAAACGCGATGTATGAAGTGCCGTCAATGAGCCCCACAATTACTCCAAGGCCAAAGCCGAGGCCAAACAGATTAGTCATGGGATCGGCGAGATTCCCGAGAACCGATGCAAGCGCGACTTTTCTCCACGCCAGAAAGTTGCGACGCCAGACAGCGACCCAGTTGTACGCGTTGGCGGGCATGACGGCAGCGTAACCTTCACGCATCGTTCATCTCTCCATTTCCCGCCCGGTCAGCCGCAAAAAGACATCCTCGAGATTCGCAGGACGCTGCAGAAGGCGTAGACCTGCGCGCCCGCGCAGCTGCACGAGCACCTGCTCTGGATCTGGCGCATAGCAAAAAAGCGTCTCGCCGCTCACTTCGATATGCCGCGCATACGGCCTGATCAGAGAAGATAGCTCGTGCGGATTGCCGCCATAGATCTCAATCACTTGGCAGCCGATCTGCTCATCGATCAACGCGCGAGGCTCGCCTTCTGCGATCTTGCGTCCTGCTTCAAGCACGCACAGCCGATCGCACAACCTCTCAGCCTCTTCCATGAAGTGGGTAGTCAGAAGAATCGTCTTGCCTCGCGCCAGCAGCAATCGCAGGCGTTCCCAGATTTGGTGGCGCGCGTGCGGATCTAGACCGGTGGTCGGCTCGTCCATCACCAGCAGATGTGGGTCGTTGATCAGCGCACGCGCCAAGGTCAGCCGCCGCTTCATGCCGCCGGATAGTTCGGCGACGCGAGCATCCGCCTTGCTCTCCAAGCGAGCGAACTCGAGCAGTGCTGGCACAGCTGCTTCGACCTCGCGTGCGCTCATGTTGAAGTAGCGGCCAAACACCAGCAGGTTCTCGCGGACGGTGAATTCTATTTCGAGGTTGTCGAACTGCGGCACCACGCCGATGCGCGCGCGTGCCAGGCGAGCACGCGCCGGGACGGGCTCGCCGAGCACGGTCATCTTGCCGGTGTCTGGCGCTACCATGCCGAGAACCATACGTGCAATCGTGCTTTTGCCCGCCCCGTTTGGTCCGAGGAGGCCAAAGCACTCTCCCGACGCGACAGCAAAGGACAGCCCGTCGACGACGATTTTGTCGCCATACGACTTCCTTACGCAGCTAAGGTCGATTGCTACGGTGGACATATGTTCATCTTAGACTGACAGAAGGCGTTCGGCCGGCGATCGTTCACTTACGACCGTTTTGGTCCATAGCAGGCCGTCACACCATATGTGTTCAACGCGTCCCCACTGGCAGGCTGCTGCGGCATCCGGAAAAAACCCACGTCCATGGTGGTTGGCACTCGTATTGCAAAGCAGCGGAATGCCCGTAAGTTCTTCATATGCGACGAGGAGCTCCGCGATCTTGTGCGGAGAGGTTCTGGGAACGGTCTGCAATCGCGCAGATCCGTCCAGGTGCATAATAGCGGGGACTTTGTTCCACCATTCTGCCCGTGTCTGGTGATCGAAAAGCATGTAAGGGTCCGGCGTTCCGGGGCTGAAAATTTCCGGCGCACGATCCTCCAGGCATATCGGCGCGACTGGCCGAAAGAGTTCGCGGAGCTTGATGTCGTTGAGATGATCCTTCATTGCCGGCGAAGTCGCGGCTGCCAGAATGCTTCTGCCACCCAATGCTCGTGGTCCAAGCTCCGCGCGACCGGCGAGGAAAACCACGGGCTTGTTGCTCGCGAGGATGGTCGCAAGTTCACGCATGCTGCATGGCGCAGCGTTCCATTCCGACGACACATCGCTGCGTATCAGCGCCGGGCCACTGTAGACTGACCATTGCAGCGGCACGAAGCCGTTCTCCGCCGCCATTGCGGAGCAAGCGGCACCGATTGCCGAGCCGCTGTCATTCGGAAAGGGCGGCACCCAGACATCATCGAACAGGCCGGTCGCACGTAGTGCACTGTTCCATTTGATATTGAGACCGCAGCCACCGGCTATGCACAAATTGCGCGGACCCGGAGAACACGCATGCCGCTCCAAAGCACTGGCCATTTGGCGGATAAGAAGACGCTCGAGGAAACAATGAAACGATGCAAGTACATCTTCGGGCAGCTTATCTTTCAATCGGAGCTCGCTCGCGTCGAAGAAGTCGTGCATAGCCTCCAGTGAGGCCTCCTCGCTATTGACCTCCGCACGATGACGACGAGCATACTCCGTGTCGCCCGCAAAGCGCTCTTCGTAGAGCTCCTGAAACACCGCCACGATGTCTTCATCAACAGACCCGAGCGCGATATAGGCCATCAGCTTGCCGGCAACACCTAGGTCCCAGCTAGTACGGCTCGCCTGCCTATAAGGTCCGAAGTGATGGCCCGCGACAGCATAAGCATGGCCTATGATCGGAAACAGGCGTTCGATGAAGTGCGTACCGCGGGGTTCTACGTAGTAGAGACGTGGAAAGATGCAGCCGTCCCACACCAGGCAGAAGGCGGGTTGTCCGGCTTTGGCAAAAGGGCTCGTGCAGTATGCGGAGGCCACATGGCCTGTGACGTGCGGATAGCTTTTATAAGGAAAGACCCGGCCGTCGAGCATCAGGTTAAAGCCGTCGCGCGAAGTGAGAAGGCCGTGGGCATTCCGTTCAACATACGGCGCCCCTTTGAGAGTGATAGGCGTCACTCCGCTGAGGACTTGGAATTGCGACTCGACCCGCCCGTCCCAGCCGTCGATGACGAACTGATCAACATCCTGCGGATCCAGACCATGCTCCGCCAAAGCGACAACAACTGCGTCAAGATTCTCGATGGTTTGATACCGCGGATTGTTGCTCCGTTTCTCCTGCTCGATGCAAAAGACCAGCCGTCCGTCCTCCACCAGAGCAATCGCCCCGTCATGCGTCAGTTTGATGCCGCAGATGCGCATAGTGTATCCTCAGCAATTGGATTCAAATGGAACTTCGAATCGGATTTCGAAAGTAAACGAGCAAGCAGTCTTCATCAGCCGACTTACCCTGGCACTGAACGCGCTCGACCTCGATCAACATTTCATTCAGCATAGTGATGACCGCCTCGGCACCAGCAGCGTGCCCCCAACGCCTGCAGGCGGCATCACGCGCTGATCCAAAGAGCAGAACCCCACCTGGTGCAAGCATCTGCACCAGATTGCGGATGGCCGCGCGTATCTCAGTTAAGTCGTCGAGGTAATAGAGAACTTCCGCCACGACGATCAGATCGAACAGCTCTTGGCTCGAGAACTCTTGGATATCGGAAGTTATCCACGTAATGTGCGACCACCTCTTCGTCCGTTGGCACGCTCGACCGATCGCTCGCGGCATAACGTCAACCACCGTTAGCCGTTGACAGTGGGGTGCCAGCTTTTCTGTGAATGCGCCGGCTGCGCACCCGACCTCGAGACCATGTGTAATAACCCCTTGGGCAAGCGACAGCCGGAGCATTTGTGTGTGACGCTCCCGCTCGAACGGATTACCGTCGAGTCGCCACGGATCGTCGCTCGCCAATTCGAGATCTAACGATTGATACTTCTTGTTCCGGCTCACGACTTGTGCACCTAAGTAACGTTCAAGGTCACTTGCCGCTGCAAATACTGTTCGACGTCACGAAACTCGAAGACCGGCGCGAAAGGTCCTTGCGAACTGACCCAGCAATGACCGAACCTCCCTTAGCGTTTGGTCCAGCCATCGGGTTTGGGATGACGATCTGTCTTTCACTCTCATTTGGTAAGTTTGCAGACTTGCGTGACAGCCAATCGCTATTGCTCAATGTACACAGCGCATAGGCTTTAACGGGGAGTAACAGAAAGATGTTGATGAGTGTATGCAGAGAAAAGCCGAGAAAGCGCAGTTCGCGAGCACGAAAGGCTGCGACGCTGCAGCGAACCACGGTCATTGATGCGATAATCAGTCCTGTCCACCACGGTACTGTGGCTGTGATTGCGAGCTGCGCGAGCGCCGCTAGCGCTGAAACGGCGAGAAGTAGCGGGCCGAGATTCTGTCCGACTACATCTAGCGTGAGATAGCGATCAAGTTCGGGCAACAGGCGCAGCGCAAGGAAGGTGTCACGGAAAGTGCTGCGTGCCCAACGGAGTTGTTGGCGCAGATACGGCCCTAGCCTATCCGGAACCACTGTCGCCGCGACGGCGTCGGGAATGTACTCCGTTCGAAACCCTGCTTTCAACATGAGGATCGTGAGGTGGCGATCCTCACCGAAGTCGCTTGGCTTTCCGCGAAAAAACTGCGTCTCGTACTGATCTAACAGCAAAAGGAGCGCGGAGCGGCGATACATGGCACATGGGCCGCAGCAGCACATAACGGCGCCGAAGCGAGCCTGTGCCGCGCGCTCTTCGTTGCAAGCCAACCAGTACTCCATGTCGATGAGCCGGGTTAACCAGGTGTCGTTTCGGTTACTCGCCGTCAACTGACCCATGGCCGCCCCGATCGCTGGATCTTGCATCTTTCGTGCAAGTTGCGTGACTACATCGGCGGCGAGTATCGTGTCCGAATCGACGTTGAGCACCAAATCTCCGGACGACCTGCGTATCGCAGCGATCTGCGCCTTCCGCTTTCCGACATTCTTTTGCAAAAGAATAAAGTTGAACCTCGGGTCTTCAGCGTAGGCGTCGTGAACGGGTGCTAGGGCTTCGAGATTTCCGGAACCGTCATCAACCACATAGACCTGCAGTTTCCCGCCGTAGTCTTGGCCAGCAATGGATCTCAGACACGCCGATAGCGTGCGCGGGTCCTCGTTGAAGCAGGGGACGATGACATCCACGCTCGGCAAAGCGTCGGAGACGACCACGTCATCCGAAGCCGATGAAACGTTTGTTGGTAGAGCATAAAGCACCTGCGCGCTCTTATAGAAAGTCGAGAGCAGCGCATACAATGAAATGGCGACAGTGCTGGTCGTAGCAAGAAGAGTCATGGGTGTGTCGATTTGTTTAGTGAGGTTGAGGAAGCGAGCGGATCGAAAATCCGCGACCATGCAATGCTGGAATCAGGCGGGAAAGCGCCAAGACGGTCTGGTCGCGCACACGAGCATGAGTGGCCCGTCCCAACTCCTCGGGAGGACATCCATCGTGCAAGAGCACGATTGCACCCGGCCGGACAGAGGCCATCACAGCGTCGACAATCGCGCTAACACCGGGACGAGACCAGTCTCGCGGATCTACCGACCAGTGCAGGGCGGCCAGTCCAGCCCTCGCCGATGTAGTGAGCACCTCTTCGCTCCACATCCCATAAGGCGCACGCATGTGCCGCGGCGCGGCCTGGGGGCACGCCATTTTGATGACCCTGCTCGCCGTTAGTATTTCATATTGCACTTCGGTGAGTTCGCATCTGGACAGATCCGGATGCGTCATTGTGTGGTTTGCGACCTCGTGCCCTTCTGCGATCATTCGTCGGATCAGTTTCGGCTGGTCCGCCGCGTACGCCCCGATAACGAAGAACGTTGCGGGCGCTCGGTGTTCCGCGAGCACATCCAGGATATCCGGCGTGCAGAGTGGATCGGGACCGTCGTCAAACGTCAGATAGACGCCGCGACTTTCAGTGCGGTCAGCGTATTCGCTGCGCACCTCGCATAAGCGGTCGAGGTATGTCACAGCTCAGGCCCGTTCCGATCAATCACCGTACCAGCCGGCCACTCGCTGATCGGCCGTCCAATCGGTATAACCAGGACAAGCACGTCCTCGACGCGCGTGGGCGACAAGTTCAGATACACATCCGGAAGGGTGGACCGCACGCGGACCCCGGAGATAATGGTTGCCAGACCGCGGCGGGCCAGCAACCTTGTAAGATGTTCCTTCAGCGCATGCCGAACCGTACCGAAACAGAATGGAACGCCGAGCTTCTGCAGTACTGGATACATCACGCGCATTGAGTGAGTGATTCCGAGTCCCTCAAGATCCGGACGTACCCCGTACAATCCGAGCTCGGCCACTAGTAGATCGACCTCTCCGATCTTGATGAAGCGGCGTAGCGCGCCCAGATGAGCCGCTACGCCGCGTGCGTCGTAGCCGATTACACGGAGCTCAGGTCTCGCCCCGGCCCAACTTCGATAGTCTCCGAATGGTTTGGCATTGAATTCCCCGGTGGGACCATAGGTCTTTCGGAAGAAGTCGGAGAGTTCGATATGGTCGGCGAGGCGCAGTTCATTCTCCCAGACCACCCTCCACCGCACCGGCGAGCGCATGGACACACCTGCCGTAGAGCTGGATAAGGCAATATTCATAATTGCCTCGCATGCACTGTCTGGCGCTTGACGATGGAGTTGATGCACGCGAGCCGTTCGCTTTCGATGAATGGCTTCACCGGGGAATGGGAAAGGCTGGCTGCGGCCAGATGCTGGCATAGCTCGAGCCCGGCCACTCCGGGCCACTGAACATTCGCTATCAAGCAGGACGTGCTGCGAGAACGGCTGAATTGCGAGAACTCATCTGCGCACTGGACAGATTCGCAATTTTCGCCTGTCAAACAGAGTGCGCCTGTCAGCGCTTTACGGACCGATGCATCGCTATCCACGACGGAGATTACATCGAGCGCATGTGCCATTCGCACCAGATCCACTGGGGACTTCTCCTGCATTCTGCGCACGATTTGACTGCTATGGACACGCGATAGATTTGGCCGGGTCGCAAAGGCATTTGGCGCCTTCAATCGACAGCTCCTGACTGGTTGCGACGTTAGAGCGAACTGGCGGGCTGGATCAATTCTACGGAGGTAAACGGCCAATATAGAAACAGTTGGAGACGCTATACGAACGTTTATCGGTAGTGTGTGGCGATGCGACTTGCGGCACGCCTGTCGCGTCAAGCCACTGCGATGCAGTTTGCGCAACCCGTTGAAAACTCTGGCTCCAATGGACATGCGCTTCGATCGGCGCTCGGGGTGCAGCTGAGACTTTTTCGCGGAGCCGGGGCAAAGACCGATAAGCATTCCTGATATGCCTGAACTTTGTGTTTGTCCCGACCGACGGCTTTGCTATCCGCCATTCGGCACAATTGGTAAAATCGATTGTTTTTATTGAACTCATCCAAAGGATGGATAACTCCACGCTATGCGCTTCAAAGGACTTGATCTAAATCTTCTCGTCGCGCTCGATGCTCTGATGACCGAGCGCAATCTCACCGCGGCGGCACGCAGCATCAATCTGAGCCAGCCGGCCATGAGTGCGGCCGTCGCCCGGCTACGCGCTTATTTCCGCGATGAACTATTTACGATGAGGGGCCGGGAGCTTGTCCCAACACCACGAGCGAAGCGGCTCGCAGCACCGATTCGCGAGACTCTGGTGCACATTCAGCTCTCCATTATTTCCCGCGACACGTTCAACCCAGCCGAATCGGACCGCCGTTTCAGGATCCTGCTTTCCGATTTCATGACAGTTGTTTTCTTTCGAAGGATCGTCGACCGTGTCGCGCAGGAAGCTCCCGCCGTCCGGTTCGAATTTCTGCCCTTTATCGATGAGCCAGATGAGCTTCTGCGGCGCGGCGAGGTCGACTTTCTTGTCTTACCGGAATTGTTCATGTCGAGCGCGCATCCTAAAGCGACACTGTTCGAGGAGACACTCGTGTGCGTAGGCTGCCGCACTAACAAGCAGCTGTCACGGCAGCTTACATTCGACAAATACATATCAATGGGACACGTTGCAGCGAAGTTCGGGCAGGCGCTTAGGCCCAATATTGAGGAATGGTTCTTGCTTGAGCACGGTCTTAAAAGACGTATCGAGGTCGCTGTGCAGGGCTTTACGATGATCCCGCCGATGCTATCGGGGACTGAGCGTATAGCGACGATGCCCTCAAGGTTGGCCCAGCATTTCGCAAAGACGATGCCCCTGCGGATCGTCGAAACTCCTCTCCCACTTCCCGCATTCACCGAGGCCATCCAATGGCCTGCCCTCCACAATACTGATCCGGCAAGCATTTGGATGCGGCGGATAATGTTGCAGGAGGCGGCCCGCATGGCTTCTCCGCGTGAGACCCCCCGAAATCGCAGGCGCTGCTAGGTTTTGCTCGAGGCCTCTTAACACCTGGTCTCGGCCATCCAGATGCTTCAAGATCACCTGCTCGCTCGGGCCGCTCTCGTATGCCGCATGTCTCGGAAGCCCCCCACTGCAAGAGGCACCTACGCCACTTCTGCCTGCAGAAGAACCCCTGCAGTTCGATGTCAGCCGCGGCGCGCCCGAATTGGCGGTTAAGCAGCCGCTGATCAAGTAGCGATATAATCTTACTTCGCGCCAGCCGCCTGGCAGGTCTGCCGCAAGATGTTCTTGGAACTAGGCAAAGAGCGCAGCGGAGGGCTTTTTACGCGATTGTGGCGGGCTGCATTGGCACCTGTGCCTGCGAGGTGGTTCAGATATTCCGACAGACGCATTTGTCGAATGAAATGATGTTCAGCTACACCAATGAAATTGCTTGAATCGCACACTGCGTCAGGTTGTAGGCTCACAAACGACGAGCAAAGCTATGCCACGCGGAGCGTCGATAGCGCATCTGCGGCGCTATTGGCGTAATGGTGGGCAACGCGCCCTACTCTCAGCGGTTCATAGTGATCGATGTAGCGCTGGGAGCGATTGCTGAGCGCACCAAAGGCCCTACTTCAAGCCGCGGGCGACTTCCTCGCCCGCTCGCATCCTCCGTTGCGCAACCAACATGCTTGCGACGAGTACGAGAGCGATCGCGCGGGTAGCCCGGAAAGAGCCTAGCTCGGGGGGCGACTGGGACCTTCATCGAAGTAACCATTATTGCTCAATGTTTACAGCGCAAAGGCTTTCAGCGGGAGACGATATGCGTTTTAAGGGCCTTGATCTAAATCTTCTTGTTGCGCTCGATGCTTTGATGACCGAGCGTAACCTCACCGCGGCGGCACGCAGCATCAAGCTGAGCCAGCCGGCCATGAGCGCCGCCGTCGCCCGGCTACGCGCCTATTTCCGCGATGACCTATTTACAATGAGAGGCCGGGAACTGGTTCCCACACCGCGTGCCGAAGGGCTCGCCGCCCCTATTCGCGAGGCTCTGCTGCACATCCAGCTCTCCATTATTTCCCAGGATGTGTTCAACCCTGCCAAATCGGATCGCCGCTTCCGGATCCTTCTGTCCGATTTCATGACAATCGTATTCTTTCGAAAGGTCGTGGACCGTGTCGCACGGGAAGCTCCCGCCGTCAGCTTCGAATTGCTGCCACTCGCCGATGCGACGGACGAGCTTCTCCGGCGCGGTGAAGTCGATTTTCTTATCTTGCCGGAATTGTTCATGTCGAGCGCACACCCTAAAGCCACATTGTTCGAGGAGAGACTCGTGTGCGTCGGATGCCGCACGAACAAGCAGCTTCCAACGCCGCTTACATTCGAGAGATACATGTCCATGGGACATGTTGCGGTCAAGTTCGGGCTTACGCGAAAGCCCTCCATTGAGGAATGGTTCTTACTCAAGCACGGTCTCAACAGACGCATCGAGGTTGTCGTGCAGAGCTTTAGCATGATCCCCCCGATACTATTGGACACTGACCGCATAGGTACGATGCCCGCAAGGCTGGTTAAGCATTTCGAAAACACGATGCCCCTGCAGATCGTCGAACTTACGCGGTCACTTCCCGCGTTTACCGAGGCTGTCCAATGGCCCGCTTTTCACAATAGTGATCCGGCAAGCATCTGGATGCGGCAGATATTATTGGAAGAAGCGTCCCGCATGAGTCCTCCGTCTGAGATCACGAAAGATGCTGGCGCCTCTAAATTCACTTAAAGCGTCTTCTCACCTCCTCTTCCATCAATCGGGGTTACCCCAACTGAGCCTTATTCATCCTAAGCGCGAATTCGCAAAGCGTGCTATGTCTCTAATATCTATACGCATATCTCAGCCGTCTCGCGCGCGCTTAACATAGGCTCCTCTCGGCTTGACGCCATTCTCTGTCGAGCTCGATGGCGACAATTTGCGGCGTTGAAGATTAGTGACCCATTGCAAATGCCTATTGAACCTGCCACACCGGCAACGTTCTCAAGCCAGCGGTTGGGCTCGCTCGAGAGGATAGCGCCCCAGTCCAGCAGAGACGGAGCGCGACATGCAAATGACCTACGCGATCAACGACATTTCCTACACATGGTCGGCGGCAGTTCTGGCACGAAGTCAGCTCCGATATCTACATTCGCTGGACATTCATTCTCCAGGGGCGCCTGGTCTCTCCCTCCCCATCTCCAACAGCGCATCATTTGCAAATCGAAGCGGTTGCAGGACTGATTCTGCGACGGCAAGCACGCGCTCCTGGCGACCCAATTGCGCAACTAACTCGCAAGTGCGCTGATATCAGCAGAACTCGACATTCGCCTGCAGGGTTGCGAAGAACAGTGAGACTAGCTAATCGGCCCAGATGCGCGCAGCGCACTGGCATCGATTATTCGCAGGCATTGCCCGTCTGCGTGTCCGGCATTTGGTATACATTAAGACAGCGGGAGCCAAGCTGAGCAAGATACTTGGATTATCGTCGTTGGATCAGCATTGGCTGCCGACCGATGCTCGTATCGGCTGCGCGCTTTCTTGCAGCAATGACTTAGAATAGCGGCCCACCGAATGTAGGAATTGTCTTCTTCGCCGCGCCAATCCGGCTGCACAGGGCACTCGATGCTCGCAAACGTTCCGAGAAAAGCTAGTCGAGTCCCCCGCGCGGCCTTGAGGCGGAGCAAAGCGCGACCGTGTTGCGCAACAGCATCACTTCAACGTATACCGCATCTTCGTCGCTGTACGCCGGCGGCCTGTCTTCTTTTGGCCAAACGTCTTAGCCACGTGCGGCCGCCTTAGCGTTAATCAAGGAGCCGAATGTTGCAGCAATACAGTGGTGTCTACGATCCGGAAGACCTCTCGGTCTTGGGAAGGATTTTTGATGAAGCAGTCGCGGCTTTACCGGCCTCCATGCGAACTCCTGAAAATCGAACGGCAATCGCCACGCTTGTTCTGCAACGTGCAGCAGCCGGTGAGGCCAACTTAGCGTCCCTGATGAACTTGATGGGCGCCATTGCTTCTGCTGCTTGATCAGGCGACTCTCTGAGCGCAGCACGTTGCTGGCGACAGAAGAGCCGCTTCGCTTGCGCCTGACTCGAAGCCGGTTTCAGGTAGACCATTGAAATAGCTTGAATCTCACGCGACGTCAGGTTGTAGGCTTGAAATTAGAGAACCATGACAAAAGCTACACCACGAAGGCGTCGATGGCGCATTGGCGAGCTCGCAGAGGCTACCGGAGTAACGGTACGCACGCTGCATCACTATGAGCACACGGGCTTACTAACTGCGTCGGAACGCACCGACGGCGGTCACCGCATGTACGACCGCGAAGGCCTCAAACGGGTACATCAAATCCGAGCGCTACGTGAGCTTGGCTTCTCGCTTTACGAGATCCGTAGAGCGATTGAGGGCAGAACGTCGCTTACTGACCTATTGCGCAAGCATTTGGAGAGAATTGAACTTCAAGTCGCGCGTGCAACCCTGTTGCGAGATCGTTTGCGCAACATGACGACGGATAGTGAATTACAAGTCAGTGTAGATGAGCTACCTGCCACTTTGGATGCAATGTCGCGGGTCGAGGAAGAACGCCCTCAGCCTCTCCCATGCACATGCGTCATAGACTCAGATCGAGAGGAGCGGTGGCGGAAGATCCGCGACGAGCTGCGTGATTGTGTGGATCGGGGCGAGCATCCCTGCAGCGAACGGGCAAATGCTGTGGCGCTTAGAGCGCGCTTGCTGATCACAGAAATTGCAGGAGCTGATTCGACCGTTTCAACCATACTGAAAGTTCTTGCGCGATTGAGCGCGCCACGCAGTATGGCTGGCTGGGATCCCTGCCTGATGCAATATCTCGACCGCGCACTTGCCGCCTTGAACGGATGAACTGCGCTGAACCTGCCGCGCATAATGCGTGCGCCCCTGCTGTGTTCTCCATCTATGAGAATGAATTGAGCTTTATGGCGCCAGGGACGCGCCGGTTGTGGTTTGCCTCAGATGGTTGAGGACCCCTGTCGCTCTTCTCTAAGTTTTCCAGCGACGCTCCCTTGTCGAGACGTGACTTTGACAAATTCATCGAGACGAGCCCCCGAAGGGGCTTGAATCTTACGTGGCGTCAAATTGTAGGATCTCAATACGACCTAGCGACAACTCCGCCTAGGCGGGAGGACGCATGGACCTGCAGTACGTTCAGAGCTTCTGGGCGAGAGCTCCGGCATTCTCGACGCACTGGATGATCATCGTTGCCTTGCAAGTGCTTGATCGGCGCGAGCCGTTCCGGTCCGGGTGATCGCGGGGTGTACTGGATACCGACGCAGCGTTCGTTACGACTAGTCGGGCTTCGACTCGACATCATGTTGTTGGCTCATCGGTTGCTGCTCCAACAGTTAAGTTAAGGATTACGTATGTCTCTAGCTGCTAGGCTCACGCGTCACGAGACGGTCAGAAGGCTCGAGCACTTCCGTAAGGAGCGGATTGTCAAGACGGTCTATGCGCCGGATTCGGTGCTGCCGTCGGCATACTTGCAGCTAAAACGGGACGACCAACTAGAGATCAGGGCGGCATGTATTCACGTCGCCGTTGCCGGACAGGAACGGAAGCTCGGTCCGAGTTCGGCATGTGACGTCTCAGGCGCCGGTCCTTACAAAGTATGGAATGCAGGCGACAAACCCGCAGACTCCACATACGTGACGCCGCCGCGGGGATGGACATGCGAAACGTTTGCTGTGTTCGATCGATTGCAGCGTCAGCAGCGCGTCGGACGTGATGGAATTCCGCTTATCGCCGCCTCTTTCGAAGGCAAGCCAATGGTTGTTTCGCTCTGTCACGGCAGCTCCGGAGGGTCGGCCGGCCGCGGCCTATGCGCTGCCTTGAGGCATCCAAAGGTAGCGTTATCTCATAACCAAGCGGCGCCCGCACATGCGCAGGAACGGCGAGGCTGATAGCAAACTCAAGCGAACATCCGGAGCTCTAAGTGTCAATTTCTCGAATCACTTCAGCTGCAAGTGCAGCAATCCTCTCTTGTGCTTTGGCTTCGACCGCGCCCGCTGCCGACGTCAATATCGCCGTGGTCGGCCCGATGACCGGAAGTACTGCTGCGCTTGGCGTACAAATGCGCGATGGTGCTACTGCGGCTGTCGATGCGTTAAATGCTTCGGGCCTACTTCCCGGTATCAAGGTCATATTGAGCGTCGCCGATGACGCGTGCGATCCCAAGCAGGCCGTCGCAGTTGCCAATCGGCTGACGATGGATCAGCCCAAGTTGGTCGTTGGCCACTTTTGTTCGTCTTCCTCTATCCCCGCTTCCGACGTTTACGCCGAAGCGGAACTCATTCAGATTTCACCTGGCTCAACGAATCCTCAGCTAACAGAGCGTGGTCTCAAGACGGTGTTTCGGATCTGCGGCCGAGATGATCAACAGGGAGTCGTGGCAGCCGAATATATCCTGCGACACTATCGGCACAAAAAGATTGCCGTCCTTGACGACAAGAGCACCGCCGGCAAGGGCATTGCCGATGTCGTTGCGTCGCGCCTTCAGGAAGCTGGCGAAAAGGCCATTCGGCAAAGCTATGTGGCCGGCGAGAAGGACTACACGGCCCTGGTCTCAAGAATGAAAAGAGACGGAATCCAGATCGCCTATATCGGCGGCTATTACAACGAGATCGGCTTGATTGTGCGTCAGGCCGCAGAAGCAGGCGCAGGTCTCACTGTGATGGCGAACGATCCGTTGATGACCAGCGACTTTTCGGCGATCGCTGGCGAAGCAGCAAACGGCACACTGTTCACCTTTATGCCCGACCCCACCAAGAATGCTCAAGCGGCGGACGCCGTAGCTAGGCTCAAGTCTTCCAACATGTCAGCGGGAGGCTACACGCTCTACGCCTATGCCGCCGTTCAGGCGTGGGCGGACGCGGTCAAGCGGGCTGGGACCTTCGATGGTCCGCAAGTAGCAGCTGCGCTTCGTTCGCAGCCAATCCAAACAGTAATCGGGCCGGTCCGGTTCGACACCAAAGGAGACAATGCCGCTCCCGGCTTCGTCGTCTACCGGTGGAATAACAACGTTGTCGAAGCGATCGAGTAAAACTCATCGCTGCGAGCGCACACGAGCCTAGATATTCTAGCGAAGTAATGGAAATGATGAAACGTAATTCCGGATATGACATGCTACTCGGGTCGGTTCTCGCGCTCGCGGCACTCGCGTCGTTTCTCGCGCTCGCGGTACTGGTCGTAGCGCTATCCAATGACATCGACACACCAACGGATGAGTTTGTGCCCAACGGAACAGCTCGGCCGATGTCGCTGCGTAATCTCTGTTTAGCTCTTTGCCGAACTTCCAGTGTGCGATTTGAGGACGACTTATTGCGGACTAGTATTTGGTACCCGGACCAACGCAGAGTGATATTGCGGCCAACGCAGAAATGACAGCAATGCCACTCCGTGATCGAGGCGCCTGATTGCTGCACGCCACCTGATCCGCTCGACAATTATTCTCTCGGCTTATTCAGGGTGGCGTGGAGCGACAGGTTCATCCTAGCTTCAAACAACTGGGCATGCACTTCGAGCTGCCCGCAGGGAATTTTGGATGGCGGCCGCCCTCGCTGTCCCAACAAACACTCGACCTCTGTCTCCGGCCATCTACCGGACTGACCGACCGGCATGCTGACAACTGCCAGCGCCATCGGCGGTTCAACGGGAGAAACCTATGTCCGATGCCAAATTACAGAATGTGCTCTCTTCTCTTTCGCAGGCAGCGAGACAGTTAGATGCTCTGCCGTCCGGCCGGCCTGCGCCGGCCGCTAACTACGTCAAACTAAACACGAATGAGAACCCATTTCCGTTGCCAACAATCGTATGGCAAAGTGCAATTGCGGCGCTTGAGCGGCAGTATCTGTACCCAGAAGATGACAACATTAGCCTGAGGGAAGCAGCGGCCAACACCTACGGCGTCGCGCTCGATCATGTGATTGCCGGCAATGGATCATCTGAGCTTCTCGGGCTCATCTACAGAGCATTTCTTGCCCCGGGCGACAGCGTCGCAATGCTGTCGCCTGGTTTTTCATTCAATCGCAAACTTGCTATGTTGCAGGGAGCTCAACTGCTTGAGATCGGATGTAACGAACCTCAGTCGTTGCCGATAGAGCAATTGCTCTTTGGGCCAGCAAAAGATGCCAAGTTCATTCTGTTGGCCAATCCGAACAATCCCACCGGAACGTTCATCCCTATCGCCGATATCGAACGCCTCCTGGCACAATCGGACCGCCTCGTCGTGTTGGACGAAGCCTATGTCGATTTTGCGCCTGATAATGGCCTGCGGCTCCTCAGCCATTATCCGAATCTTCTGCTCTTAAGAACACTTTCGAAAAGCTATGCCGCCGCTGGCGTTCGCGTCGGCTTCGGGTTCGGCCACCCGCAGCTTATTGGAAGGCTTCGTAACATCCAAAACGTCTTCAACATGAATGTAATCGGGCACGCGGTCGGCATCAGCATTCTTGCGCATCGCGCCGTCTATGAAGAGAACCATATGCACATCAGGCATGAAAGACAGCGGGTTGCGACTGCACTGTCGCAAGTTGGATTTTCTCTAACGCCCTCCCACGCAAACTTTTTGCTAGCGCGTGTGCCTGCGGGACACGACGGAAGATGGTGGCAGGCCGCTTTGGAAAGGCAAAGAATACTTGTTGCCTTCCTTCCCGATAACGGTCTTGAAAATTGCATCCGCGTGAGCATCGGGACAAAAGCGCAAATGGATGCGTTTCTGGGAGCTGTCAGTGACATCTCTGACAGCTTAAAGCTAGGAAGATCGCCAGTTGAGCCGCGCTAACGTCTGGTTTCTGCGTTACCCGGGCGAACGTACCACGACGCTGCCAATGGCGAAGATCTGTTGTGAGTGAGCGGCGAACAGTAACAACGGATCTATCCCCCTTGGCAACGGATGCTTAGGCCTCGAAGAGCGACGGACAATCGCCTCGCGATCAGCGATGAATACAAAAGCAGAGGAGAACAAAATGTGCGGCCACAATAGGAGAGGTCGCCGTCTTTGACCCGCTCAGATACCGAAAACAAGCGAACTTCCTGCCTTCACCTACAATTGGAGACAATCCAGTGAAAGACGCCTTTTCTTCTTCAAAACTAACGTTTGGCATCTTCGATCACTTAGACGAGGACGGCCGCGATATCGCCCGACAATATGCAGATCGCCTCGTCTTGGCCGAGGCGTACGACCGTCTCGGCTTCTTTGCATATCACGTGGCAGAGCACCACTGTACGCCGCATGGGAGAGGTCCATCGCCAAATTTGTTCTTGTCGAGCGTCGCACAGCGCACACGGCAACTTCGTATCGGGCCATTGGTGATGCTGCTTAACCTCTATCATCCCCTGCGTGCGTTTGAAGAGATTTGTATGCTCGATCACTTGAGCGGTGGCCGGCTTGAGGTGGGTATCGGACGCGGCTCTCTTCCGCTTGAATTGGGCTACTACGGCATCAGCGCCGACGCGGCGCCAAGCCGTTATGAAGAAGCAAGCGAAATCCTCATCAGCGCTATGAAAGGCGGCACGCTGTCCTATCGAGGTCAGCATTTTGAGCTAAACCACGTTCCGTTGACGGTAAAAACTTATCAGCGTCCAAGGCCGCCGACATGGATTGCCACAAATCGACCCGAGTCCGCAGCTTGGGCCGCTGCCAATGGCGCAAATCTCGCGTGCGTAGGCCCCTCCTCCGCTGTACGCAAAGTTACCGACGCCTTCCGCGCTCATCAAGAGCCCAGCGGCGAGGCTAACGATCAAATGCCATTTCTTGGCTTGCTTCGCATGGTCGTGATTGCGCGTTCAGAGACAGATGCGTATTCGCTCGCGGCATCTTCTTACGCACAATGGCTCGAGAGCTTTAAGTTCCTTTACGAGCTTAATGCCATCCCTACACCACCACACCTTCCGCTGACCTTCGATGCGGCAATCGAGAGCGAATTGTGCGTCGTCGGAACGCCAGCTTCTGTGCGACAAATTCTTCTAAATCAGCTGGAAGAGGCAGGTGCCAATTACCTTCTTTGTCAACTCGCATTTGGCAATCTGCCATTAGATGCTTCCCTGTGCACCGCAACCGCAATCCAATCCGAAATCATGGCTGGACTTGGCCGACAATGATTTGCCCGTCCGGCTTTAGAGATCAAGCGTTGTGGCAGCGCTCCGACCTCTCCCGTACCGTCGGCGGGCAGCATGCGCTCACGATCAGCGGCTCCTGTTTGCTCACCACGACGTCCATGGGTCAATGAGGTGCGCTGTTGCCGCGATCCAGCAACCGCACGTTTTTCTAACCATACCTACGAGGACTAACTAATGACGAAAGACCGATTCGCCATGGGCTTTGCCCTTGCATTCATTCTGATGGCAAGCTTTCCTGGAGCTGCCGGCGCGGAGGAGCCTGCGTACGCGGGGCTGAGCGGGGGCGCGCCGATCAACGTCGGCGACGTGTTGTCAGGCGAGCTCTACGCGTTGCGCATACGCGATGCCAAACACGGCAAAAACGTCGCCTACCAGATCATCTCCACTCCGCGCCGGCTGCCCGAGCCGCACGGGCTGTGCAAGCTAGAGACTGGACCGGTAATGTTTCAGCTCCTCACAACTGGCGAAGCGCAAGCCAATCAGCTGAAGCCACTAGTCGGCAAGAGGATCTCGGTGAAGGTCGATGAAATCGCCTGTACCGACGCTGAGCAGATGAGCGAGGCGGTGATCAAGAAGTGGAGTCTTGTGAAACAGCGTTGACTTTTTAGAGCCTCCGCTGACGATGTTCGGCATATCGCGCAAACAGTTGCGGAATTTACCGTGGAAGGCAGCTACCGCAGGGTAAGGATTTGAATCTATAAAGCGAAGCTTAGGCCATGATGAAACATTTTTCGTTGAAGACATATAGGCAATCACATGCTGCGTCCGAAACGCAGATGCTGAACTACGGCTACAATCCGCAATTATCGCAAGGAGCGGTTAAACCGACGGTTTTTCTGACCTCGACCTCTTCGTTTTCCTGACTGCGGAGAAGACGGGATGGACCTCTTCGATCTCGTCTCGGGTCAACCCGAGCCTCCCGAGGGAATCGACCAGGCCTGGTTTATTCGCGGTTCAATCACCCCAACAGTGAACGTGTAGGACAGGCTTTCCGTTTACGAGCGCACAAAGAGTTGCGCACTTCTCGTCCGGCATGGCGGTAATTGGACGATGATCCTCGCGCTCGGCAAGCCCTGGCGACGTGATTCTGCGCTCACCCCTTTACGGTGCACCGGAAGCGTTGCTTGCTTGCGGGCCTTTCGATCCGTTGCGTCGGACTTGCCTACGGCCTCGACGAAACCGGCGTCAGGTTGGCGGCGGGGGACGCGATACGCAAAGGTAGGGTGGCAATGATTTTCATCGAAACTCCGGCAAAACCAACCGATAGGCTGGTCGATATTGCGATGGTCCGCCGTCGCAGAGATAACCGGCCGGCCCCCCGGGGCACTCGCCGATCGTCGCGTGCGACAACAGATTGCTCGGGCCAGTGTTTCAGCGACCAATCGAACATGGTGCGGATTTCACTTTGTGTTCACTGACCAATATGTTCCGCGGTCATTCAGACCTGATTGCTGGCCCTGCGTCGGGCCAAAAGTCCTCATGAAGGACATCAAAGCGCGCGAGGCGCCATCTACACCCAGCTGACCCCTCCCGTAATCACTTTAACGAACTGCTTGTGACCTCCGAACAACCCTGAGCTGCGCTGCACGGAATGCGTGATAGGCAGGCTGCCAGCGCGGCTGCCCTTTTCATCCATAGAGGTCCGATTGCCATATCGATGCCATTAACAGCGCTATCAGGAGCTGCAAGCATCATCATTCGCTAAAGGAGAACCGTACGTGCGCGTTAGTCCGTATTTCGAGGAGATCAAGGCTCGCGCGCTGCAACTGCTAACTAGCTTTCGGCCCACCGCAACCACATTCCCTCGAATCAAAGGGGAACTCCGACATGCCGTGCGCGGCGCAGTCAGCCAAGCCCGCGACGAAATGTACAAGCGCGAGAGACCCCGCATTATGGGGTCGCGAGCGGAACGCGCTGCTGTGTATCGGCGCACTCACTTCAACGTCGGCAACTTCGCGCGAGCAGAGCGGGAAATTTGCAAGCTCATGTGGACGCGGCTGCACCACTGACGGTGGCGCCTATCGCAGCTCGTACAGGCATGGCAGCGTTTTGGAATAAAATCAAATCGCGCGCGAGCCTCACGCAACTCAGCCTTTGAATGTTTAAGACGCGGCACTCTTCCGCATTTGCATCTCAACCACAAAGTTGGACCTAAATGGGCGTAGATACAAATGGCGACGTTTCGTCGAGAGACTCTGCGGGCATCGCAAGAGACAGCAAAATCCGGGCTTAATCAAACTCGTCATCGACCGCTACTTCAAGCGAGAGCGGAATGGGCGCTACCTGCTCGGCGAATCTGTTCCCGACCTGCTAAAGCATCAAGGCGCAGAAGCGCGAAGACGAGCCCCGCCTCATAGCATCTGCTCATGGCCCGCGCCGAAGAGCGCTTAACGGTCGGCGTCGGCAAGCCATCCAGATTAAGCAGCACTGCGCAATCGGTTGAAACGCGCTCATGAGCGAAAGCAGACGCTATCTCCTCGGAATTCGGCCCGCTCTTCGAGCGAGCGTCCCGGGTAAGCATTTCGATAGTTGGGACTTCGCCGGACCGCCCCAAGGGCAAAATCCGCCACCTCCTCCCCTGACTTGATGGCGTGCTGATAAGCACCCGGCGAAGCGCCAGTCGAACTCGGATATTGCTTTGATCCCTGCCGCAGAGCGTTACCGGCGAATGTCTATGAAGCCTTGGGTTGCCCGGGAAGTCAGTAATTGTGCATTCCGTGATGCGTGAAGGCGATCACGTGTCAGTGGGAACAATCCATTCTCAATTGAGAGTTGTAACCGACAGATTTTTGCTATTTGGTCACACCGCCACGCAGCAAATCGCGGTAACGGTGGTCTGCCATCCATTTTGCTCGCGCCAAGTGACTATCAAACGCACTGCGAGCGCGACGGTTCGCGATCCGGATCGATATGCAAAACGATCCGAGCAACCTCCTTCCAGTCGGCGCCGTCGGCCTCGGCATCGAGAAGCCGCAAATACGTGACCAGATGCCGTTCACCGTAGCTCGTGAGCACCGGATCAACCGGAGCTGAGTCGGCGACATCAGGATCGAGTAGCGGGGTCTGCATGAGTGCTATCAACTCCATTGATCGATTTTGGTGCTTGTCCGTAGGTATATGCACACAACCGCCATATGGTTGCAGGTCGAGCATAACTACTTAGAACGAGTAGCTATCGGACGAGCTGCGTACCTCGCTTGTCGACTTTCCCGCTTAATATACCACGTAGCGCCAATATACGCGATTGCTTCCTATCCTGCGGATGGACCTTCGCAAGGTCGTTGGAGCAGACCCGCGTCGATTTCGCTTGGGCCTAAGCCAGGAAGCCGTTGCAGAACGTATGGGCGTCGATCGCCCCTTCATCAGTAGCATGGAGCGAGGGCTGCAACCGCGTGCATCACAAAATCTGCAACTTCCAGAGCCGGATTGTGCACGGGCTTGGGAATGAAATTGCATTCGACGGGGATCGGCCGTCCGTCTTCCTTGATCCGGAAATCGCCGAACGCTTGCTCAATCAGTTTGTCCGCGCGGCCCGCAGACCTCGAAGATGACATGCAGTTCGGAAAACGGCGTCCACCGCGCGATGTCGACGATGCGCCGCTTGAGCATCTCGGCAATGATGTTGAGGATGGCAATCCCATGGGCCCATTTGGTTTGGTTCGAGATGATACCGCGGATGCGGGCGAAGGGCTCAGCGCCGGAAAAAGTTCGCTACGGCCTCGATATCCTCCATGCGCGGCGGATGGCCGAGCGTCTTTGCGAAATCCTCATTCAGCAGATCGGCGGGTTGCCCCGCCGCCTGCCCGCCCAGGCCGCGCCCCTAACGATGTTTTCCTGCTCCACCTCATTGAGATCGTCGCGATCCGTGATCCAGGTCTGCAACAGCGCATCGCGTTCTCCCGGCCCGCGCGGCGTGGCAGTCGGGCTCTTCGAGGAGATCGTTCCCGGCTCGTTGCATAGGCCGCGCTCCTTGATCTGATCGCGGATATACGCCTCGATGCGCGCTTCAAGATTTGCATCGCTGGTCGCCTGGGCTTCCAGCTTCATGATGTGAGCGACACGGAAAAGGTCCCGCACGGCGATTTTGCGCGTGCGCACAGCATGCTGCAGGAAGCTGCTCGCTAGGAGGGCACAGACGAGCGTGCAGTCGAGCGGCCTCAGGCGGCGCGGCGCAGCGTTTTGAACTGAATTGCGCCGGTTGCCTCCAAGCGGTCGAGCGCCTCGACGCTTGGGGGGCGCATTTGGAGCTGGCCGGCGAATTGCACGCCGGTCATGCTCAAGGCCTCGCCTATGGCCCGGATCCAACCTTTTGGCGGCATGCGGAACCGCTCTGCTCGTTTGAGTCCGTCTAGTCGTTCATCCAACCGCTGCGGGCGAGAGGCTTGAAGTCGTTTCTCATCTTACAAACCGATTTCCTCGACCTTTCATCAGCCTATGACCTGATTTTGATTCATGAAATCAGGATACAATGACTCTTCATCAAGAAAGGTAAGATCACAACTTTATTCTAGGGCAAAATGGCCCATTTTTCGTGCAGAACCAATGACTTGTGGAGGTCAGTTAAAGCACAAATCGCGGTCATTCGCCTGCGTTGACTGCCGATGACAGATGCCACGCCCACGGAGACCCAGCCCAGCGCGGCGGGTGAAATGCCGCGGCCGACCGCGCCCGAATAGTTCGATCAGCCTTCGCGGGTTCGACACCGAGGAACATGCGCGCGCATTTGGCAACCTGGCCACGACGTATGTACACACTTTCAGCCGCTATATCGACTTGGCCGCGCTTGACGGCATCACCATCGCCTCCGACTACGCGCAAGCGCTCCTTCAGCTCAACCGCGGCTACGAGACCAAGCACAAGCTCACCCCGTCGGAAAGCATCGTATGGGCGTCGCCATGACCCGGCCGTCATGACATGCTCTTTATGCCGGCGTCCTACTTCTGCTCGAACACGAGAACGAGTTCTACGAGCAAGCACTCCACACCCTGGCTAATGAATGCGCCGTGTCGAAGTGACAGAACGCTTCAATGCGGCCTTCCGAGCCTGCTCCTGCAGAGCAAGCACCCGAATGCACTTGCGCAATACCGGTGGGAGATCATCAAGGCGTGTTGGGACCAATATGCGGTGACGCAGATTCGCGGGCCTTCGGGCAGCGCCTAACCCGACCGTCACGGGGAGACGTTCGTCACCGCACTTGGGTGAGCGGGCGCGAACGCGCTCGTCAAGGCCTACCCGCTCCATGCGAATTTCGAGCAGATCACGGCCGAGTCTATGACGAGCGGGCCCTCCTAAGCGGCGCGCCCATTATGATGTCTGTGCGGGTTCGATGTTGAGCGGCGCTGAGGACTTCATCATAGGGAGCACAGCACTCGACGATGACGCGCCGACGCGGTGCGCTTGCGGCAATCACTTGGCCCTGTCCGGCTCGATATCAGCGGAGCCGATGGAATGGAGATGTTTGATGTTTTCATGCGCCTTGGGCAGTCACTTCGATCCGGCCATGAATGGCCCCGAGGTGCATCGACTGAAGAAGGTCAAGGAGCTTCCGTTCGGATGGGTGGTCGAATGCCAAGACGTCTTGCCTTCTCGATTTCGGCTTCCGCAGTTTCGCGCCCGTCTTGGGACGCAGACCTGGCAAGAGATTGAGCTGGAATACAGAAACCGTCTGCCCGGTTCCAGTCTCATGGACGAGAACGTGACACAGTCACTGCTTCAGCTTTAGCTGCCGCTCTGCGGCTTGCGATGGTCGCGCTGAATTTTGACTTGTCATGTTTCTATTATGGCTCCAAACGCCGCCGGCCTCGCGTACTCTTTCCCTCGGTTTATGCATTTACGAATTATCGTGAGGAGAGCATCCACGGGCCTCGCGGGATCGTGCAAAGATTTCGAAGCCGCCCCACCCTTTTGATCCACGGCTCCGTGACCGTGTCACCTCCGGCCTCCAGCATTTCCCGCTGCGCCTCTGAACGCGCGAACTCGCGATACGCAATTCTTTCGGCGGCTTGCTAAGTAGGGTTGGGTTTTGCCCAATCTTCGCGAGTTCGGCTTGCGTCAAAGCCCCGTTCAGCCAATTCTTTAGTTCGTTGGTGTCATTCGGCCTGCAATATTGCCCCCTAAGCCGGGGGATCAGTGTCCAAAATTGCCCCCTTTAGGCTGGGCTGTTGCTGCCTGCTTTTGAATGAAAGCACGTGGTCGGGATGCTGGTCGTGGAGACGATTGCGCGGATACGGCGCGAGCACTTTATCAAGGGCAAGACGATCAAAGAGATCGGCCGTGACCTGAAGGTGTCGCGGAAACGGTCCGCAAGGTACTGAGGTCGGGAGAGAGCTCCTTCTAGTACGAGCGGCAAGTGCAGCCGCGGCCAAAGCTGGGACAATGGGCAGTAGAGCTTGACG
Source organism: Bradyrhizobium hereditatis (assembly GCF_020329435.1). GTDB lineage: Bacteria > Pseudomonadota > Alphaproteobacteria > Rhizobiales > Xanthobacteraceae > Bradyrhizobium > Bradyrhizobium hereditatis. The sequence continues at coordinate 411,287 of NZ_JAGKJK010000003.1, forward strand.
GCTGCTTGCGGTGAATGCGGCCAAACCGGCTCGTGAATAGTTGACCTTGATCCGGATCTTCGAGGAGCTGCGCGGGCGTGGCTACGACGGCGGTTACGATGCCGTGCGGCGTTACGCCCGGCGGTGGAGCAAGGAGCGCCGGGCAATCAACCGCTGCGGCCTACGTCCCGCTGAGCTTTGCGCCGTCGAAGCGTGCCAACTCGACTGGAGTCACGAGGTGGCCTTGCTGAACGGCACCACGGTGATGGTGAAGGCCGCCCATCGCCGGCTCTGTCATAGACGCATGCTGTTCGTGCGGGCTTCTCCGCGGGAGACGCAGGAGACGGTGTTCGACGCCCATGACCAGGCGTTCGCCCGTTCAAGGGCACCTGCAGTCGCGGCATCTACGACAGTATGAAGGCCGCGGTGGAGACGATCTTTGGCGGCAAGGATCGCTGCTACAATCGCCGCTTGCTGCAGATGTGTAGCCACTAGCTGGTCGAGCCGGGTGCCTGCACGCTGGCCCGGGCTGGAAGAAGGGACAGAACCAGGTTCGGCTGGTTCGGGCTGGACGATCGCTGAGCGACCATCCGGCCCATCGCAAGGGTCCCGCCGCCGCCGATGGTGAGCGAAGCAGGCGATCTTGGCAAAGCTGACAGCCGAGCGCGGCAGCCTAGGATTGCACTCGTTCTCAGCCTCGACGGCAAGCGGCCACATGGGCCGCTTCTCGTTTAATGAAATTGCGGCAGGTTCGTCAGCTTCCCGAAAGCCAGCCCGAATACAAGACCGTTGAAGTTAGCGGCGCTTAGTTAGGATAGCGCCTGACCAGGACGGAGAAAGCGCAGCGTCACGTCGCTGCTAACCTCAATTGCAACGCGGGCGCGGTAGGCCAGCGTCGACTGCGCAACAAACGGCGGCGAGTCGCGCGTCCGCGCTGCTTCCAGTCGCTGGACTGGGTCCCCAGGCCACTGGTGCCGTCAAAATCTGTCAGCCAATGACACGAATGGCCATGATGGTGTTTTTCATGCTCGTCGGATGGCTTGGGAGGTGGTGTGGCTCGTCAGCTTCTTGAAAGCTGGCCCTGATAGTTGTGAACTTTTCGGGTGATCTGAGGAGGTGAGTGTGGACAAGTTCAATGTAACAGCTTGGTCGCAGGTGTCGCAGCCAGTCGCGCAGGAGGAGCAGACGGGACAGCCCGGGCAGATGGTGGCTTTCGAACAGCAAGTGAGCCCGTTCCTGTCCGATGATCTCTGTGCGTGCTATCCTCATCTGTCTCATGAGGATCGGAGTTTGATCGAGAGTGCAATTCGTGCCGCGTTTGTGAGGGGGGACGTGGACTTGGCATCCGGGGGGCGGTACGCCAACAATCTTGCCAGCTTCGCAAATAGTCTCGGATCTAAGGGTCTATCGATGGCTGGCCTTAACACCAACGAGCTGGAGGCTGAAAGAAAGGCCGGACACAATCGCGGCGCGTATTTACCTAAAGCACTGGATCACCTTCGTAAGTTTCGTGATCCCGATGCATCTGCAGAAGCAGGGAGCTCACGGAAGCCTCGGGGTCGGTCAAAGATCAAAAATTTTCCAAATGAGCAGCTTATGGGTGGCCCTCCACCAAAACGTCGGCGACTGCTGGATGACGAGCCCCCTCATTTGACGGTCTTGGTCGATCCAGGGGAGCTTCGCAGACCGGAAGAGCGGCTTCATGAGGAGCTTCAGCCACAGCGCCATGCTGAGCCCGGGCTGTTGCCGCTGGTTAATCCAGATCACTTCATTCTCGATCCAGTGCAAATCCCTCCAGCTGAACTTTGGCAGGTGCTAGATGAGGAACCTGCCGGGGCGCCATTCTTCAATGTCGATCCAGATCACTTCACGCTCGATCCAGTTCAATTCTCTCCAGGTGAGCTTCAGCGATTGCTGGATGATGAACCCACGCGATTCGAACAGCAAGTGCGCCTGAGCTCACGGCAGCCTCAGAGTTCGCCCGACATCATAGATTTTCGAAATGAGCAGCTCGTCGACAGCCCTTCAGCACAAGTTCGGCGACTGCTGGATGATGGGCACGCTCAGGTGACGATCTCGGTCGATCCAGGGGAGCTTCGGGAACTGGAAGAGCAGCTTCGTGAGGAGCTTCAGCCACAGCGCGGTGCCGAGCCCGGGCCGTTGGCGCTGATCGATCCAGAGCACTTCACCTTCGATGCAGTGCAATTCCCTCCAGCTGAACTTCGGCAGGTGCTAGATGAGGAACCCGCCGCGGCGCCATTCTTCAATGTCGATCCAGAGAATTTCACGCTCGATCCAGTTCAATTCTCTCCAAGTGAGCTTCAGCGATTGTTGGATGATGAACCCACGCGTTTCGAACAGCAAGTGCGCCCGAGCTCACGGCAGCCTCAGAGTTCGCCCGACATCATAGATTTTCGAAATGAGCAGCTCATCGACGGCCCTTCAGCACAAGTTCGGCGACTGCTGGATGATGAGCACGCTCAGGTGACGGTCTCGGTCGATCCAGGGGAGCTTCGGGAACTGGAAGAGCAGCTTCGTGAGGAGCTTCAGCAACAGCGCGGTGCCGAGCCCGGGCCGTTGGCGCTGATCGATCCAGAGCACCTCACCTTCGATGCAGTGCAATTCCCTCCAGCTGAGTTTCGGCAGTTGCTAGATGATGAACCCGCCGGGGCGCCATTCTTCAATGTCGATCCAGAGCACTTTACATTCGATCCAGTTCAATTGCCTCCAAGTGAGCATCGGCGATTGCTGAATGATGAACCCGTGCCTAACGAAGCGGGTCCGCTGCCACCCTTGTCGCTTTATGCACCTCCGGGCTGGCAACACGGGGACCAGTGGGCGCCGGAAGACCTCAAAGAAGGCATGCGCTTACACAACGTGCTGCCAAGTGTGCTTGAGCCAGAGAAAACTCTAACTCTCCGGGGCGTGAACTACACGGCCACTATTGGGCCGCCAGGCCTGGAGCACGAGATTTTTCTGCGCAGGACAATTTGATCAGTTTTGCCTGGCATAGCCTGCAGTCCTTCTCCGGGGCAGAACTTGGCGGCCCCGTGCGTTACATAACCCAAGCCTGGGAGCGAGGTGGTCAGCTTTGCTGATGCAAGGGCTCGTGAAAGCAGGCCCGGCGCGCCCTCTCGTCGAGCAGGGTGTCAAGCTGGTCGCGGATGCGGGGAGCTGCAATCGCGCCAGCATGGCCTCGAGCCGATCGATCGGTGCTTCGGTTGTCTTCTTTGCGAGCACCATCAGAAGCTCCCTGCAATAGCTGCTTTGTATTCGGCAAGAGGACCCAACAACCGATAGCGGTGGAGACCCACGGCAGCGTAGCTGCCGTAACCGCCGGTCCGCAGACCGTGCCATTGCGCCCGGCAACACCGTCGAGGTGGGTGGAATCGATGATCCGCAGCCGACGAATTTCCGGTTGTGGACGCAAGCTCGCTTATGCCATGGAGGATGCGCACCTTGCCGCCCGCAACCGTCACCACCACGCACTCGCCGATCAGCCGCCACGGCACCGAGTAGCTGTTCGTCTCGACGGCGCAATCGTTGCCGACCACGCGGGTCAGTTCTCGCAACGATCCGAACGACGGCGGCGCGCCGAGCGGCTTGAACCGGTGTGCCTCTTCACGCGCAAAAGCGAGTGATCGGCGTCTCGCCTGTCGCTCTGCGCATTGCTTCACCTAAGGATGTTTGAGGGATGTAGCCCCGACTTGTCGGCCGGTTCGAGGTTGGCTCATTGCTCGCAGGATCGGAGGGACCGGGCACGTCGCGGAGTGCCCATCACACGCAGCGGCGGCCCCAGTCCGGGGATCTCGGTCAGACGGGGCTCGGCGGATCGAGCATTGATGGCATTCTCATGCGATTTGTATGACTTGCGCATACGCAGATGGATGATGCGCTGCTCCCCTTAGATGCACCACATTGCCGAGCCCCTTCGCGACGCTGCTGCGCTTCGGGTGCGATTTCGCGCACCGAAACTTCCGCCACAAGAACGGCAAAACGCGCCTGCCCGCGGTTTGGAATCAACGAATGGCCGTCGCCAGAATTCAGGCGGCGGCGAATTCTACCGTTCTTCGAACGGACGTTGATCCCTCAAATCCGGCACGCCGGCCGCACGCATTCCTCAAGATTCTCATCGCAGCCTCCACATCCCCCTTCGCCGACAAAAAGTGCCATGGCTCGGCTCCATGGCCGCAAGGTAGACCGTCGCGGTCCGTCTCCTCCACCGCCGTTCCAGCCGGAAGCGGTGCGGCCGCCTCCTCCGGCGCCTTGCGCGCTCTCAGAAGGCCGAGCTTGGCGCGTCCTGGAAACGATGGAGAAATGTATGAGACTATTGCCCCTGACTGAACCTTGCGCGATGAGGCGCATCGAACTCGGTGATCTCGCGGGGCGGATCACGAATGCACTCGCAGACCTGACGCCGGAATTTGAATCCTGCACGAACGCCAGAATCAATTTGCGCAATATCCGGCGTTTGCTCGCGCAGAAGCATCCAGGTCCCATGCGGATTTCCTATGCCTTGTCGCTCGAGGATCTCACCTGCGCCGGCGGCCGCATCATAGCCGGCTGCGCGGCGCTCTCCTGAAATCTCTCACGATGTCATCCGCCAAAGCCTCCGCCCCCATATGGCCGAGACCGGCCTTGTTCACATCATGGCCGCCATAGCCTGTTGTCGCGGTTCTCGCAGAAAAAGCGGGATTCGATGGCGTGTGGGCTTCCGCTGCGACTGGAGATCGAAGAGCGCCCCCGCGGCACTTTTGCCGGCTCGCGTGTCCACTTGCGAGAAGAGCGACCGCCTCGGCGATGGTGCTGCGCTTAAGACGCGGTCTTCAATTAGAAGAGGCCATTGGCGTGCAGTGAAGTTTCGTTCCTGATCCTACGAATCGCACGGCCTCGAGAACAGGAAGCCGTTTTCCTGCGTGGGCTGCGCCCGATCAGCAGAAATTCGGCTTCGATCATCGAATATGTAAGCTTCCTATCTTTGCGATGGGATTAGCGTGAAAGCCTTCCCGGAATGTGCCGGAGCAAAAGATGGCCGCGCACGGTGGTGAAGTGCGGCATTGCACGCGAAGAAGCGTAATGCGCGGCTAAGGGAAAGAGCCAGTTCGGGGGCGCTCTACAACGCTGGAGTGAACCAGCAGGTTCACTTTGCAGATGCTAACAGGGTTGTCCCAGCCATCCAGTTAGACGATTCAGTTGTAACAAGGGCGCGATTGGGTTAATCATCCTGAGAGCGCATTTTCGCCGGACTAGACTTGTCAGTTGCACAGAGCCATTTTGGACTTCAATTTTTGGAAGCCTACTCCAGCAACAATTTCGTGCAGGGGCATAGCATGACGATTGTCGAGGAATTTCACCAATCCCGACCGTACGGACTGACGTCCAAGGAAACTCAATGTCTTGAATGGTGCAAGGAGGGAAAGACCAATTGGGAGATCGGAGAGATACTGTCGATTTCAGAGAAGACCGTCGAGTTTCATCTGGGTAATGCAATGAGGAAGCTCGGCGCTGGTAACCGGATTTCGGCGGTGATAGCCGGTATAAAGTGCGGCCTGATCGGGCTTTGAAGAACCAGCAAAGGGCGTGGACGGTCCCGCTGGCAAATTAGCGCGCAACGCTTGAGCGCAACCCTCGAGCGCGCATGGGCGTTCGGACGCCTGAACTCGACATTATCGACTGCTTGGCTCAGAGCGAACATGAACTGGTTGTTCGTTGGTGCTGCAAGTATTCGGCCGTTTACCCTTCAGATCGTGACGGCGAAGTTCACAGGCATGACACGTTGACGTGGATTGCTCAGGCAGGCCGGCGCCGGTCAAATCTAGCGTTCGATGCGCACAAGTGCTCAGTTGCTAGCGACTGCGGCTGCCGAAACCAAGTTTCCTGATCGCGAAGGTCAGCTGTGCGGCGGAGTTGCGACCACAGTTCTGTCGGCTCAAGACCGTCCACCCGGCAAGAGAGGAGCGGCTCTCGTCGTCACGAGACAGTTAGCGAACTCGCTTCAAGGAGTTCGCCGTGCGAATCCATTCCTGTCGGCGCGAGCAGGTAGCCTGCACCATTTCGCCAGACCGCTCGTGATGGCAAACGAATGGTCAGAATGCCGCCGGAAAGATCTCGCTTTCGCGAGTCGATCAATACCTCTCCTAGTTGATGCGGTTGAGAGGCGCGGCCCGCTGCTCGCTCGCCCCTCCCGCCCAATAGCGGTGCACGACATCGAAATAGAACGAGAATTCCCCCTCGATCCTTGCCGTTGGCGTCGTCCTTTTCACCCATCGCTTCAGGCCTTTTATCGCCATTCCACTCCAAGCCCCAAAAATGCAAGAAAACAAATAATTAACGATTTACTAACATTGATCCTTCACTGTAATGTGCAGGATATTGGCCGTACCGGACGGGTTGCGCCGGCCTCCAGCCGCGTTTATTTCGATGCGGCCTGCCTTGGACGGGCTGTCTCTTTGCGATTCGAGCGGTTAAAGTCGCGTATTCGGAGCGAATCATGACTTTCAAGAGCATTAAATCGGGCCAGTCGCGCGATTCCAACACCTCCGCATTCGACAGCACGCCGGTCAAGCCGCCCAAGCTCAGCGAACGAGCCGCACAGCAGGTGCAGCGGATTCAACGCTGGGAGGACGACTCCGCCAGGAAGTCCGTTCATCTGGAAGATTGATTTTTCGGCTTTCTCGACGGCGGTTCGCCTCCGGGGCCCTGCGGCCACCAGCAGCATTCGCCTTCTCCCGCGAGCGCCCTGTCCCATGAGGCCAGTGCGGATCTTACGCGCATGATCTTCTGCGGGTTCACGGCGACTGGCACCGCAGCACTCAGGATTCCCATTAGGACGCGCGCCTTATCCGCGAATTCGACCAGAAACAGAAACGCACTTTTGGGATCCTGGGCTGCCTGCGAAGCGAACCAGTTCGGAGCGAATTCCCTGGGTTTGACCGAGAACAAGCTTTGGATGCTACCCATGTATGTTCTCACCCGATCCACGTAGTCCTGATCGCTGTGGCCTGCTGCCCCGGCACCAAGCGCTTCAACGAGTGCTTCCCGCGCCGGCCGGTGCAGTTCGGGTGTTTGACCACGCAACAGGAGAGCTTCGAGATTCGGATCGGAAGAGGCGTGCTTTCCAACGCGGACCGTGGCTTTCGTACTGCCGAACGAAAGTTTGAGAAATTCGTCGCTTCCGCGACCGTCGAGCCGGTCTATCGACATCTGAACAGATTTGAGAGCGCTGGCGGTCGGGGCATGTGACTGAGAGCGGAATACGGTTTGGGCGCCGATGCGTATGATATCCTGATTGGCCGCACCGATCCGTTCGGCGAAATCGCGCTGAAGCGTCACAACAGATGCCAGATCGACGGTCCACTCCAACAGGCGCGATCCCCAACGCCCGCGTTGGAGATGGAGGCGAGTGATGGAGGCGAAGGATGAGGACGCCGTGAACACGGCGCGAGGCAGGATCTCGCTTTCGGACAGGCCCTCGACGATGGCAGTCAGGGAGACCAGATCGTCGTATGGGCTCGATCTAGAGTTCGTTGTGTGAATTCTGCGCAGCACTCTTATCAAATTGCCGAAGGCGGGCTTCGCACCGACGAATCCATCGGGGTAGGACATCAACGCAAGCGCCGTGGTCCAGTAAACCCGCCGGTCTAATTCAGTGGAGCGGATGTCTCTTGCCCCTTCCTGGGGCACGGCCGAGTTCAACTCGTGTGCGATTGATTGAATGTCGGCCTCACCTGCGTTCCACTCCGCGCTTTCGGCCAATGCCCTGAGAACAAACGTGGGGGGCCGCCCGGGGGAGCCGACCCGCCTTCTTCGCCAAAGATCTAAAGCGACGGCCGGATCGCCGGTTTCCGTGAGCCGGTCTCCTTCACCTGGGCGACCGGGATCGCCGGCGATAAAGCTTTCCCAAAGATCGTCCGGCAGTTCTTTCAACGCCTGTTCGGTCGAGATCGAGTTGCGGATCACGGCCTTCCTGCCGCGGCTTGTGCCGCTTTCGAAATCGAGCACGCCAACGAAGGTGCGCGCGATATCCGGATAGTCATTGAGATGCCGTCGTAAAAAGGGTCCCGTTCCGGAGAAATTATATCCTTCCAGAAGCGCTAGATCGTCTTTGGTATCGACGCGCATAAGAAGATGGTAGGCCAGCGCCGCTCTGTCGGCGACCATTCTTGACTTTGCGTGATGAAGCATCGCCGCCAGGCGAACGCGCTTGATTTCGGCTCCCCGCTCCCGATCGGCCGACATCAATCTTAGCATCAACCGTCTGACGTCGGGTCTCTGCACCAGGGCTCCTTTTTCAAGATGCACTAGCCAGGACGCGGAAGCGAGTTCGTCAAATATCTTCCTTGCCCTTTTCTCCGACATGCGCGCCTCGCCCTTGAGCGGTCCGAGCACTCGCCGGATCAGCACAGGCGTGAGTTGCGGCAATACCAAGCCCGGGTGGGCGTACGATCGAGCGTCCTCAGACTTCAAGTGCTTCAAGAAGCGGTCGTAGAGCACTGCTTGCAGAAGCTCCTGAGGTATCACGTTCGACTTGACGTCTTCGGCGATGGCTTGCACCTGGCCGATGCCCTCCCCCATCTTGACGAGCTTGCGGATCAGCGAGAGCACTAGAGGGTTTCCCCCAAGCGCCTTGTGCAACGAAAGCGCGACGTGCGTCGGAATGCCGGCCACCGCGAGCATTTTGCAGGCGTCTGCTTCTGATAATTCGTCAAGATACATGACCATAGGTCTGCGCCAACCTAAGATCTTGTCGAGATTGCGCGACCTCGGATCACTTCGCCCGGCGACCACCAGGCGCACCGCGTAAGCGCCGGCAATGCTGATCAATCGATCCACCCAATGCCGCAGCCCGCGGAGCGTCGCATCGCCGGCAGCTTCCACATTTTCGAAAGTATCGAGAACGATGAGAAGAACGCGCCGCTCCATCTTCAGTCTCGCCAGAGACTTGGCGAGAAGCAGCATTCCGTCCCGAGAACTTCTCTCGTGTGAACCGTAGGCAGGATCAACCAGACGTCTATGAAGTAGGCCTCGCAACTCCTCCCGCTTAGACTTGAGGTCAGCATCCATTTCCTGATCGATGGTGCCGACCTGACGCAGGAGCTCCATTGTCAGCGTCAGCGTATCTACCACTGACAGATCGCCACGATCGAAGTCCAGGTGCACCGGCACAATGCGCAAATCGCGCTCGCGCATGACACGCGACAGGAGCGCCGCAATCAAGGTAGATTTGCCGATGCCACCGGTGCCCCACAGCAAGGCGGTGGCAGCCTTGTACTTGCGGTGGTCCGACGTGATGAATTGAAGCAAGCTTGCGAGCTCTGCGTCGCGTCCGATGAACCCCTCGTTGACGAAGCGGTCAAACTCCTCAATGCGTGTCCGCAATGCAAGGTGACGCCTTATCTCCGCTCCTGTCGGAAGGCTCGTGGTCAGGTCGACCACTGCCGGCTCGATCGCGATCAGCGCACGAAGCTCGTCCGAGGTCAGGAGATCGAGCGAGAAAGGCCCGCCGAAGACCCTGGCGAGCGCTTTGGTCATCTCGTCGGGTTCGCTAATTGTCTGCAGCGCAGATGCAACTATGTCGGGCCCCTGACTTGCGAGTTGCGCGCGCCTGGCGGCATCCGAGAGGAGCCACAGCCCCTGTTCGTTGCCGGCGCCCGCGTCGCATTCTTCCGCGACCACATCGAGCACCTCGCCCCAACGTGCCCTTTCGATCTTAAGCTCTGAAAGCAACAGCGCAGGGTCGCATCTGCCCCGCAGCGCCAGCGCAAAGCGCAAGCGGTCTGCATCGGGCAAGAGCGAGGACGAGATCGTCGGGGCAGCCGGAGCGAAGGCGCTCTCCATCAGGCGCTCGAAGGATCCGTCCAGGAGGGCGCGCTGGAAGGCGGTCGAGGTCATGACGACTTCCCTACGATGTTCATAACCTTCAGGAAACTCAACGTCTTGGCGAAGCGGGCCCGCCCCGATGTACCGGCGACGGCGCCCTCCCAGAATTCCTGGGCTGCCGACACATCCGCCGCTTGGTTTTCGACGCCTCCGAGGTTCGCTTCAACGAACTCCTGCACCTCGGCCCATCCGAGCTCTGCAATCGTCTCTGGGAACGGAACGGATTTGTTGGAGAGGATCGCATGAAATTCGGCCTGGCGCCCTTCCGAAATTCCGGCGATCACCACCCTCGTCCAATCCCGCTGTAGAGCCTGACTCATGAAGGCCATCCAATCCTCCTGGCGCCCGGTTAACCAGCCTTCATCTCGACCGAAGTCGACAAACAGCCAGAGGCGGCTCTTCGTGCCCTCACTCTTGGTCAGCAGACGGTCGAGGGTCTCCAGGCCTTGCGGGATAAGATCATGGCGCAAGAGGCCGATGTCGGGACGGGTGGCTGCCCGAAAAGGATCATCCTCGGAAATGCCCGCGGCAACTGCCAGGCGCTCGAAAAGGTTCGGAATCGTCGTCAGCCGCGCCACCTCTGGCGCGATCTGGACAAGTATGTCGGGCGCATCCGAAAGTTTGGCGCGCATCAAGGCTCCTGTGAACGTCTTGCCCGAGCCCTTCGCCCCCGAAACGAGCGCCAGCCGCTCAGTGCTACCGTCCATTGCGGCGCGCCTGACCCAATCTTGGAACGCGGTTCGGCCCACAATTGGATGATCCGACCTCACATCTGGAAAGCCAAGACTCTTCCAGGAATCGGTGGCTTGTGACGCAGGTAGCCAGCGCAATCGCCGCGACCGGGGCGACAAGGGATCTTCGCTCAGCTGCTTGATTTTGCGCCTGATGGGCAGCATGTGCACCGACCGGTTGTAGCGCGCCCCGTTGGATTGAACGGTACCTTCATGAATGCCGACCACACGAGCCAATTTGTCGAGGCAAGCGCCACCTGACATTCCGTCAGCGGTATTCGCCTTATGATGCAACCGTCCGGTGCGTCTGCGATGTTCGAGCAGCGTTTCACTATGAAACCAGCAATCTGTGCCACCGGCATGACCGACGACGACCAATAGGGTGTTCATTTGAGCATCGGCGGGGTCATGAATGTCTAGAATGCCGATTTTGTCCCCGATCTTCTCATCAATGCGCACGAGCGCGAAATCGTGATTTTTGGCGGCGAGCTCTAGATTTGTGCAATCGAGGTCACGAGGCGGAGTGCCGCACGGCTCGCTGGCCGCCACTAACCACTTGCGGGCGAATTTGGCCACTCGGGGCTGATTGGGAGCAAAACGGCCACCGAGATTCCAGAATTCGACCTGAACTCCATCGGTGGCCCCGGGGATCTCCTCTGGCGGATTTTTTCCAAAATCGATCATGCCCCAAATCACGTGGGCCGCTGTCATGATCAGGTCGGCTCCCACAAGGAAGCACGTCCCGATGTATTCCTGATTGCGTCTCTTATCTCGGATGACTCCGATCTTTGGCTGCACCTTTCCGACCACGTTGACGATCTCGACGCTTTGGAGGCCGCCGCTGTCTGGAAAGACGGTCTGATGCAGACCTTTTTCCGCCTTCAAGATGATGTCGGTTGGCACAACCGTTCTGAGATCGTCCTGATTGGGAAGATTGAAACTGATTTCCGCCAGCAGCTTCTCGACGAAGCCGTTGTCGGCGGCGATGCGAAGACACTCCTTGATGGCGAGCAGGAAATCCTTGTCGCTCAACGCGTAGACGGTGGCAAAGACACGGCTTTTGCTTTCCCGCCCTACCGTGTCGAAAGATCGCCTGAACACCTCTACCGTCATCCCGCGGTGATCGTGAATCAATTGCGCCGCCAAGGCGATATCGTCCGCCGACAGCGTCATGCGCGCCACTTCCGCAGCGCTTGCATGGCACAATTTAGATCCTCTCCGATCGAGGCGAGGAATTCGGCCTCGTTCGTCTCGAACGTCATGCCAGACACGTGCACTCCGATCGCGGGCTGATGCTGATCTTTCCAGGCAATCACCGGTGAGCCGGAGTTTCCGCCGGCGGTCGTGGCGTCATGACCGAAGGTGCGGCCGTTGGAATTGGGATCTGGCTGCCGCAATGGAAGTCCCGGCGCCAGTCGTTTTACTCCCTGCGCTGCGCCAGTCAGGTGATATCTCACCCACTCCCAATTGACCTGATGGCCGTCCGGCTGAGACCGCGGTGGCGCAAAGCGGGCTGGGAATCCGATCACGCAGAGTGATCCGGGGACCGGCTTTCCCCCCGCAGGCACGACCAGGCGAGTGTCGATCGACGCCGGCACTTCGGCGTCTGCGTGATCTGCGTCCTCCTTTTCGCTCAGCGGACGCGCTACGAGCAGCGCCATGTCTGCCGACTTGCCGACGCGAACCCCGGCTTCGACCTTCAAGAGACGCTTTGCAGCGGTGTCAGCCTCGCCATCGAAGTCGATCCGGACTTCATCGCCGAGCTTAAGGACGTCACCTGACTTCGACCCGTTGCGGCCAACGCGCTTCACGATCTGGTCCAACACGTGGCCGGCGGTGATGATGAGCATGGCCTTGCAATCGAAGATGAACCCTGTCCCGAAGAAGTCGAGCGGACCGCCGCCACTTGGTTCGAGCCGTCCGACCGAGCTCGCGCAATGACGGATCGATTGTACACCGCCGCCGATATCGTTTGCCCATTTGCCGAGAAAGGGATGATGCGGGTCGACGGCGCCCTCGCGGAGGACCAGAGCCGGTCTTGAGCCGTCGAACTGCACAACGGCTTCGAGAGAACCGACCTCATCGTCAGAGAAATTCTCCGGTCCGTCGCCGGCCGACAGCTTTCGCAGGGCTTGCGTCCCATGCCCGATCAAGAGCGACCTGGCCTTCGCAAACTCAGATCCAGCAGCGGCACCGCGACGTTCGGCTTCAACGTCCAAAGAGGTCGACACGCGCTGCAGGATGGAATCCACCTCGAGCGCGACTGCCTCGTCTGTCGCCGGGGCGCTGCTTTCGTGCCCGGACGGAACGGAGTCGGCCAGCACGGCGCGGATGGCGGACAATCGATGAAGCTGGGAAGTCATGGTACGGATCAGATCACCCTACTGACGAACCTTCGCAGGGCATTTGCCACCTTGCCCGGTTCTTGGCCGACAATCACCGAGTCCAAGTATCGGGAGAACTGGGGTTTTCCCCAGTGTTCGTCAAAACGGTATCTGGTCCTGGTGCGGGCGGCTTAAGTCTCGTATTCGCCAGCGCCTAGGGATTCTCCTAGTTTCGCTTCTTCCGCGTGAGCGCGAGGACTCTCTGGCTCGCAAAGACACGAGGTGCGACATGGCTGCAAGGATTCGCAGGAATGTTTGGAAGCTCGACCGCAGCGACGAGACCCTAGCCTGGTATGGCAAGGCCGTCGCAGCTCTCATCAGGCGCCCCATTGAGGATCCGTCGTCGTGGCGATATCTCGCCGCCGTTCACGGCACCCCACAAGGTATGGCCACCCCAGCCTCCGCGCGCGGTTACTGGGACCAATGCCAGCACCAGAGCTGGTTCTTTCTCCCATGGCACCGCGGATATCTGGCAAGCTTCGAAGCGACCATCGCCAAAACGGTCAAGGATCTGGGCGGTCCCGCTGATTGGGCGCTCCCTTTCTGGGATTATAGCGAAAGCCTGTCCACCGAGCGCAATGCGAGATTGCTGCCGAGCGCCTTCGTCGAGCGGACCCTTGGAGACGGTAGTCCCAATCCACTCTGGTCGCGACGAGCGCGAGCTCCCGGTGGAAATTTCGAGCTCGACGACACCGCCGTTTCGACCGGGGCCCTGCGCTTCACCAATTTCACAAACTCAAGGCCGGGAGTTCCGTCCGGCTTCGGAGGGCCAGAGACGGGCTTCAATCCCGGCGGCGGCGACAATGGCGGCATCGAAAGCGTTCCGCACAACCGTATCCACGTCAAGATCGGCGGCGATTCCGGCTTTATGTCAGACCCATCCACCGCAGCGCTTGATCCAATTTTCTGGCTGCACCATGCCAATATCGACCGGTTGTGGGAGGTTTGGCGCAATCAAGGGCCTCAGTTTCAAGACCCAAGTGACGAACGATGGCTGACTTCGGTGGTATTCCAGATGCACGACGGAGACGGTCGGCCGATCACATTCCGTTGTGCCGACATGCTCGATACGACCAAGGTGCTCCACGGCTATACTTACGAGGCGGTACCTGTCGCGCAGGAAGCGGAGCTCGAGTCGGTGGAGATGGCAATGGCTGGCGGAGCGAGGCCGGAATTCGGCGGGGAAAGCGAAGGACCAGTCGTTTTGACGGGACCCACAACCAAAGCTGACGTTGTCCTGGTGCCGCCGTCAGGCTTGGAGGCTGCCACGGCAGAGCCACGTCATGTCTATCTCAATCTGGAGAACATCACCGGAGCCGGAATCCCAGGCGACTATCTCGTCTATATCGACGTGCCAGACGACGATCAGCCAACGGCTTCGTTCATAGGCGTGATGACAACCTTCGGGCTAGAACGGGCGAGCGACAAGTCGCTTAGCCACGGCGGCAGCGGACTTAGCCAAGTGTTTGAGATTACCGAATTGGCCAGTCAGCTGAAGCTGTCGGAAGCCAATGTTTCCCGCCTGAAGGTCACGTTCGTGCGAGAGGGTGTTGCAAAGGCCGATGCAGACGCTCCCGCCGAACTCGCCGACTACGCCGCCGTTCAGCGCAAGCCTGCGAACGTCACAGTCGGAAAGATTTCACTGTTTTACGACTAAAGCGCGATGAGATTGGATGAATCGTCATCGCGCTTTAGATTGTTGTTTGAGCATGGGCTTTTTCCGAAAACCGCTTCACACTTTTCCGGACCATGCTCTAATGGGGGAAAACCTTTCCATTGGCATCGATCGTCCGCTCGCGTTCTTGCGAGGCGGAGTCCTTGTATCCGACGTCGCGCGCTTCGCGATGCTGCCCGCAGCGTCGGCTTGGGCCATTATCCTCGCTCTTCCCTTCTTCGTCGGACCAATCGACGTCTGCACGGCTCGGCCGATCGGCGAGGATCTCGTGTCCCGCTATCTGGTCCCGCAATTGCTTTGGATCCTGATGGTGACCGCAATGATGGTGCCGCTCGCCGCGCCGCAGATAAAGATTCTGGCAGCGAGAAGCCCGACAGTTCGACGCAGCCGTTCGGTGTCGCTATTCCTCTTCGGTTTCCTGCTGCGGTGGATCTGCGTTGGTGTCGGGATCGCTGCAGCCGCCGATCTGATCGGATGGCCGCAATCCTCCAATCGTATGAGCGTATCGGTGCTCTATCTGGCCGCGGCAACGTGGCAGCTAACAGAATTCAAGAAGCGCGCCCTCAACAGATGCCACCATGTCGCACCGGCACGTGCGCTTGGACGGGCTGCCGACCGCGACGCGATGTGCAACGGATGGCTGCACGGCAGATATTGCGTATCATCTTGCCTGCTGACCATGCTGCCGGTGTCCACCTCCAAGTTGGGGCCGGTCGCGATGGCCGCGGTGTTTGCACTGCTCTTGGCCGAGCGGGCGGATCACAGGCCAAAACTGGGGCTATCGGCTTTCGTCCTCTTCCTCCTGTGGATCAACGAGATGGCCTAAGTCCTATCGCTTCCGACCAGGTTCCCCAGCCAAGCTTTCGATCAGCTCGATCACTTCCCGCCGGGCTTTCCGATTGGCAATCTTCAGGAAACGCGGTGACCAGCCGATCAGTTTCAGCGCCGCTGCCGCGGTCGGGACGAGCGGAACTGACGAAGAAGCAGGCATCGGAGTCTCGAGGGACTTTACGATGTCAGCCAGCCTGCTGCAGCCACCCTGTTTTTTACCTTTATCATATTTCTGAAGCTACTGAACGTGACACCCAGCCGTGCCGCGAGTTCGCGCCTTCGGAAAGCTCCATCCTCCGTTCTTTCGGATTCTGCACGCCCGTGATCTATCTGGCGCTCGAGCGCACAACCGCCGGCTCGAACCTGCGCTGCCGCCGGGGGCCAAGTCGACTGGATGCGGTTTCATCGCCGTTACTCCTGCTTTTTGTGCGAAGGCGCTTCCGGCCATCGCAAAGCGCGTTGGGACCTCGGCCTTTCCCCAGCTTACTTTCATGGATGACATCGGCCACCATCCCCGCCATGACTACCGGTCGACGCAGGGATGCAAGCTCATGAAAGGCTCTTTCAAGCACTGCGGCAGGGAAGCATTCCTCCTCGCAGCGATAGGCGTCTGCCACCGCCACGCCCCGTCGCCAGGCCTCTTGAATAGCAAAACTTCTGGAGCGGTCGTCACATGCGGCATCTGACATTGCAGCTGGGATCGATGCATCGATGCAGCTCTGCGCATGTTCGACCATCTGCGACGTGGCACGAATCGAGCGGCGAACGAGCGAGCCAGGATCGACGCATGCATCGAGGAAATATGCTCGCGCATGGCAGCATGCGAAACGTCGCATCGCCATCACGACTCGCTCACTGCGTGCGACTACCGCGACGTCATCTGTGTTCAACCCATAATTGAGTATTATGGAACCCTAGGATTGGAAAGTTGGGGGATATCCGCATGCCCGATATCAAACAGGACAGGTTGAGAGATTACGTTTCCTTGCTCAAACGAGCCCATGGCGATCTCCAGCCGCACGTCCAGGAGGCTGCCGAAAAGCGTCGTGAAAGCGCATCGGGTCTGGAGGGGGTCGATCCGACAGTCCATGCGGAGGAAGCCGTTCGCCAGGTCGATCGTGGCGCTGATCTTTCAACCGAGCAAGCCTTTGGGCTTGAGGCGATAATCGATGCCGACATTCGGCCCGCGATCGACATCATCAATGGTACGTTCACCTCGACACATCCCCTATGGATCAAGCTGTCACAGGATCAGACCATCAAGATGCGGATCGAGAGAGTCATCCCGTCTGTTGGCCGCATCGGACTGCCCGGAAACAGGAGATATCCTTACGCTGGTACGGGATTCGTCGTCGGCAATGGTCTTCTGATGACAAATCGGCACGTTGCGGAAATTTTCTCCCGCGGCTTGGGCAGCCGGCTGATCGAATTTCTCCCTAACGCCAAAGCCGATGTGGATTTTCTCCGCGAACTGAACGGTCCGCCGAATCCCAAAACGCTCGCGGTCGAGAAAACAATAATGATCCATCCGTATTGGGATATGGCGATCCTCAAGGTCGATGGGCTGGACCACGATCACCCGACACTCGAGCTTTCGCTCCAGGATGCGCGGGAACTGCCTGAGGGGCACGAGATCTTTGTGATCGGATATCCTGCCTTCGACCCGCGAAATCCCTCGGACGAGCAACAGGAGCTGTTTGACGGAAACTATGGCGTCAAACGGCTGCAACCTGGCGCACTGCATGGAAGATTGGGCGCGGCAAGCTTCGGAAAGACGGTCCCCGCCGCCGCTCACGACTGTTCCACGCTGGGCGGAAATTCCGGAAGCGCCGTGTTTGATCTCAGCACCGGGCAGGTGTTGGGTCTTCACTTCGGAGGCCAGTATCATCAGAAGAACTATGCGGTCCCCTCGTTCGAACTCTCGAGAGACACCCGCATCGTGGACGCCGGCGTGAAGTTCTTTGGAGACGGTGCCCGTGGAGGAACTGGTGACTGGGCAAACTGGTGGGCGAGAGCCGATCAGACTGAAACAACAGCTGAGCCGTCCAAGCCGACTGCAGGTGCACCGGTTCAAAAGCCCGCCGCCCCGGTCGCGGCGGGACCGAGTCCGCAGATGGGCGTGACGGATGGCTCGGTGAGGATCGAGATGCCTTTGATCATTACCGTCTCTCTTGGGCGACCGGGCGAGGGAACGCGGGTGGAAGCGGCGCCCCCGCAAGTCGAGGCGGTCGCGGAATTCACCGAAGCGATGCGCGAGCCGTTCAGGGACACGAGCTATGACGGGCGGACCGGATATTCTGCAAGCTTTCTCAACGAAAACATTGCAGGCGAAATCCCTCTGCAGATTCCGCTACCCGGCGCCGCCGACCCGACGGTTCTTGCCAAGAGCGATGTCGGCGAGAACATTCTCAAATATGAGCACTTCTCGATTGCGATGCACGAGAAGCGACGGATCGCACTGTTCACGGCTTCCAATGTCGTCGCCACACCCGAGCTGAAGAAGCCGGAGCCCGGAAAGGACTATACAAGACGCGGATTGAGCGGGCTTGGTCCGAACGATCAGGAAAAATGGTTTCCAGATCCTCGCATCAATGCGCGGTTTCAACTTCCAGACGTCTTCTATAACAAGGATCGTCAGGCCTTCGACAAAGGACATATCGTGCGGCGGGAGGACGTCGCGTGGGGCAAGACGTACGACGAGCTCCGCCGCGCGAATGGTGACACATATCACGTCACGAACTGCTCGCCCCAAGTGAAAGAATTCAATAGATCAACGCTCGGAGACGCAAATTGGGGCGACCTTGAAAACAATGTCCTGTCGGAAGCGGCGAGCGAGCGGCTGTCGGTGTTTGCCGGGCCCGTGCTGACCGACGACGATCGGGTCTTCACCGGAGCAGGAGATCGAGGAACGGTGTTAAAGGCGCGCATTCCGGAGAAATTCTGGAAGGTCGTCGTCGTCCGAACCGACGAGGGTTGCGCAGCGTTCGGTTTCATTCTGGAACAGGATCTGTCAGACGTCGAGTGGGAGTTCACCCCGGCAGACGAGTTGGTGCCGTTCATGTATCCAATCTCCGACATCTCGGAGATGGCCGGCGTCAGATTTCCATCAATCATCATTGACAATGATCAGTATGCCACGACCCGCGGGGGCAATGTGGCGCTGCGCAGCGGCGCCAAACGAAAGCGAAGGTCAAAGCGCTCCTAAGGTGCTTAATGAATACTCTGTTGGTGGCCATTCTGACCATCTCGGGAGCTTTCATGGTTCTCGACGGCACCGCTACGTTGGTGACATCGGCGGTTCAGGCGCTGGCAGCCTCAGTGAAAGCGGCTCGAAGCACAGAGGCGGCCGCCGTTGATGCCGATGGCGTAGCCAAGGTGCTTGAGATGCTATCCAAGCTCCCACAGTGGTTCCTCGCCATACTGACAGGTAATTTTCAGCTGTGGCTTGCCCTACGCACCCTCGCAGGGCAGTCATGGTGGCCATCCTGATCCGTCAACGTCTTTAGGTAAGATCAATGGGCGACATACGAACCTTCCGGGACCACTTCCTCTCTCTGTATCAGTCCGCTGCGGCCGACTATGTGTCGCAGAAGCGCAAAGAGACGACAACAGAAGGCGCAGTCGAAGCGGCCGATCCGCTGATGGAGGCGGTAAACGAGATTGCAGAGCTGAGGTCAAAAAACGCAAGCGAGATTCCTGACACCGAGGAAGGGATCGCCGATATCCCGAGGATCTGTGCCAGCCTGGGACTGCGATACCTGGAAGCGCTGGTCAGCGGTGACCACGCGCGCGCTGCACGCATTCAAGAGCAGATGACTGGCGGCACATGCGACCTGAAATGGGCCTCGACGCTCTCCGAATACGCAAAATTCTTCGGCGCCAATGGCAGTAGAGGCAAGATCCCGTATGTCCGCGCGGCAGAAGTCGGTGCGCACACGATCCCGATTGCAGCGGGCGCGCGCATCGCCGTCTTCGGCGACTGGGGCACTGGCGCGCAGCCGGCACGCCGAATATTGACAAGGATCAGAGAGCAAAAACCCGATGTGCTGCTTCACCTCGGAGACATCGACTATTCCGGCACTCCTGCGGAATGCCAAACGAACTTCGTCAATGTGATCCGATCGACGTTTGATCCTGCTATTCCGACCTTCACTCTGGCGGGCAATCACGACATGTATAGTGGCGGGCTAGGTTATTACGATCTCGCCAGGACGCTTAACGCGGGCGAGCAGGCGCAGAAAGCAAGCTTCTTCTGCCTGCGGTCCGCGGACGCCGCGTGGCAAATTCTGGCTATGGATACCGGCCTGCACGACTATAGTCCGATCTCTGTGACAGACGCGCTCACGTTCGTCGAGGAAGACGAGCAGCAATGGCTAGAGCAGCGTGTCGCGGAATTTCCCGGAGAGACCATTCTGGTATCGCATCATCAGTTGTTCTCGGCATTTTCCCAGATCGGCAAGCCAAGAGGCGATGGGACCCTTCTGCCCTACAATCCGAACCTGCTCGCGCTCTTCGAACGTCTAAAGGCTAAGGGGAAAATCGCCGCATGGCTCTGGGGCCATGAGCATAATCTGTGCGTTTACCAGGGCTATCTCGGCTTGGAGCGCGGGAGGTGCATTGGCCACGGCGCGATTCCGATCTTCGAAGAAGAGAAACCATACGATGTGCTCAAGGGCATCGCCGACCCGCCCGGGCTTGTTGCAGGGACACAGTTGAATGTGAGCGACGGCGCCTACGAACACGGCTTCGCCATGGTTGCGCTTGGGACGGGCGGAGGCAAGACCAAGGTGGAGTATTTCACCGAAAGCGGATTAAAGTACGCCGAGGAGCTCTAGCCTTCTCACCGACGCGGCGGACAGGCGGGGCAATCTGGTCCCGCCGCCTCCACTCCAGGCAAGGCGCCGAGAGCAGCCCTTCCTAGCGCATACAACGCAGGGGTGACCTTCAGCTTGAGGCCCTTCGCCTCGCACTCATCTGCGAATGCTTTGAGGGCTCCCTCGCGCTCCAGCATCGAGAGCACGTTGAAAACCGTCTCCACAGTCAATTCAATGTCCTTGCTTCCCGCCTGGCGTGCCATGACGTCTTCCTCTCCTTCTATGCCGGTACTACGGAAATCGCCCGATCCCGGTGCCTAGTCGCACGAGTGCATCCTGCGTATTGAAATCTCGCTGGCGATCCAGCGCAGCAGAGGCGGCCGCCTTCGAAGCCTCCTTCGGCGCGAGCGAAATTCTTCCGATCTCATCGAACCGCGGCAATCCCGATTTGTTCGGCGGAAGACGGATCAGGATTATGATGGTGTGCATATCCTGTCGGCTGTTGTCCAAATTCACTGCAAGATTGGATGGGACGAACTTGCCGGCTACCGGATTTAGCTGGGTTGATGGATCGAAATTGCCGGTGAACTTCGTCGTGAAAGTAATCGTGTCGGTCATCTGGGCGGTGGTGTACTCGTTGTTTTCGCCCGCGAGATTTCCGAGCTGGTTCTGTACCAGGAAGCTATGCACAAGTGATCGAATCTTGAGCAGCCCGGCGGCGGGATAGATGGCATTAATCTGCTTAGGGACAATGTCGCACATGCCCTCTGTACTAAGTCGTGCGAGGCTATCAAAACTGTCGTAGACCCTGAAATGCCGCTTAACTTCCCTGGTTCGGTCGTTTTTTGCGGTAACGCCAATCTTGTCCGTTCCACTAGAAAACGTCTTCAGGAGAGTAAGATCGATTCCATTGCCGTTCACCTCCGTCGAGTCGATGGTGAAGTCGTAGCTGATCGAGGTATCTTTGTAGAAAAGGAAAGGATCGCGAAGCTCTTTTACGAAGTAGTTCCAGTTGAGACTGCGGAAATACTCAGGCCGCGCGCGAAGCGTTTCGATCAATTCATCCTTGGTCATCCGCTGATACACGAACGGGCTTTTCGCGGCAGCAATGTTCGCGATGATCTCCTCCCTGATCGCGTCGCGCGTCTGGCATCTAATGATTGTCGCGATCTCTTCGCTGGCGAAACCCGTGGTATCTTCCGGCAGCGGATAGATAGAGCAGCCACCTGTTGCCAGACATAACAGCGAGAAGAACGCCCGGCGAAACATTGGCGCACCCCGCAAGAAATGAAAATAAGCCCGCAAGTCCCGTCCCCCTTCGACGCATCATGGCAACTCTATCGCTACCAGCGCTGGGGCAATCTGAGACCAGGGGAAATCCCTAGGTTGCATCGCCGGAAGCGTGTTCAAGCCGTTTTGGTGTGCTGGGACATAAAAGAGTGTCAAAGGACACAAAAGAGTGTCACGCTTTTCGGCGCGGAATCTACCGAAAAACCCAACTCCCTGCGCGAGGGTGGCATCACCGCGGCGGAAAACGGATCCAGCGTGGTTCTCTATGGCCAGATCGACGGCCGAAACATCTTTCTGACGGCGGACGCCGGATTGAAGGCTTTGGGGGTGGCCGTATCGTACGGGAACGCCATTGGTCTGCAGTTCGGAACCGCCCTAAACGTGTTTCGGGTGCCGCATCACGGCAGCCGCAGCAACATCTCCCCTACGCTTCTCAATCGGATCGTGGGGAATGTCTCAGGCTTGAACGAGAAATTCCATTGGTTGCGTCATCTCGGCGGGGCCTGATGATGAAACTCATCCCCGGCAAGTCGTGGTCAACGCGCTGATACGACGTGGTCTCGTGCCGCAGGATACAAAGGGAGGTATCCTTCTGTTCAATTACGGCGTACCGAACCGACCAAGGTTTCGGTCCGGCTCAAACGCTGCAGTTCGCGATCAGGGTGGAGGCCTACGATTGACGCGATGATGTCGGCATTTTCTTGATCCGGCCCAGATCCGACATGTGCCACGCGGGTGATGGTTTCGCACCCGGGCCCCGGCGGTCACATCCGATTTCCCGCTGTGGGAAGCTCTTCCGGGTCGTCGGTCGCGATCGTCGGATCATTCAGGTCGTAGCTGAAGCCTTCGTACACGAAAGCGCTGCGGATGAGCTCGCAGTCCCTTTCGCTGACACCAGCCTGGCGGGCGACCGCGTACCAGGAGGCGCCAACGGTTTCGATCATGCCGTCGATGATGCGAGTAGCCTCCTCCTGCGAGACGAGAAATCGCTCGCTTTGGGAAAGCAGATTGGTGCGGTTGGCGTACCGGCCCCAATCCCCGAAAGCCATCGCGAGATCACGGCGCTCAAGCGCGATCATCGGATTCGGCGTCAGATCGTAGGCAGGCGACAGCGACCAAGCCGTATCCTTTGCGACGATCGCGTGATTCCGAGGATGGTCGTCGGTGTTCGAAATCAGCGCATTGAAACATACGCGACGGAAGAGTTCCGGAAGATCCCTGGTCTGACTTGCCGTAGCGGCCCGCCGGACTTCGTCGGCGAGCAGCAGATAGGACCATTTGCGGCGTTTGTCCGCAGTATCGGGCGAGTCGTCCGCATCGATAAGCGTCAAGGCGCTCACCATTCGGCTACGCAAATATCCTTTCTCCGTTTTGTGACGGTCGAACCGCTTCACCAGGAGCACGTCGCGAGTACCGACGGTGGTCAATCGACTTTCCGCGCACGAAATCCCGCACGAGCGCGCGAGTGTCAGCATCGCATGCTCGACGCGAGGATTATTCCACCGGTCGTCGGGATGCGAAAATTTGGCTACCCAAAGCGCATCCTCATCTTCGACGGTCGCCTTCGGACGCGCGCCGCCCATGGACGTTCCGGCATTCAGAAGCGCTTCGGCCTGTTCGGCGTCGGCACCCGCGGGCTTTGGAGCATCCGGATCCCTCTCCGCCGCGACGATCTGGTCGGCGAGGTCGATGAGCTTGGCTAGATCGATAGTGCGATTGAATTTGCGCACAGGTGCCGGCGGTTCGACATTGAGACCGAAGCCGAGCGCGCCGGCGCGGTCGTCGGGCGAATTGAGCAGATACTGAATCTCTGTCGGTGCGACGTTGCCCAGCCGCTTCTCGATCAGTTTCCGCCCCCAGGCGTCGGGAGAACTGTCGCGAAGCGCTCCGAAGTTGCCCCGCAGCTTGGTCGTCCGGAACACCGGCACTTGAAGCTTGAGTTCGACCGGGTCGAATTCGACCCGGTCGTTTCGCGAGAGGTAGCTCTTGCCATAGACAAATTGGCCTACCGCCGTCCCTTGGCGGCCCGTATCGAGTTGGTACCTCCCGGCGGTGACCGGTTCGGTTTGTCCTGGCAGCGTGATGTAGACGAAGCACTCCTCAGAAGGCATTGCTGGGCCCTCCTCCGGTTCGCGCGCGCTCGCGCTCTTCGAGGCCGCTGAGGGCCAGTCCCTCTTCGTCGGTCTTCGGGTCGGCCACACCATCTAGCGTCTGAAGCAAATTCATGGCCCACAGAGCTGCGACGTAGATGCCCGCGCTGGTACCGAGCTTGCCCTTTTCTGCGTCGGAGAGCACATGGCGATCCACACCGAGTTTTGCGGCGAGCTCTGAAAGGCTGAGGTTGCGCCGAAGCCGCGCCGTCCTGAGCTTGTTACCCAAGTTTTGCAGAGCTTCTTGGACAGCAATCGGCGGAGCATTTGTGAGTGCGCTGCGGGGCGGCATGGCGTCTTAAGGCTCCCTTATCCAGGTTAAAGGCGTCTCATGGCTCCAAAAAGATAGGCCCGCTTCAGTCAAAAGTCAAGCCATTGGAACCATAACCTGCCCTAAACTGCCTTAAGGGTGCCTTAAGATGCCAAGAGGTCCAAATTTGAAGTGCCCACGGAGCCGACCGCGCCCCCAGCTAGGCCGACAGGTTACGGGACGCTTCTCCACTCGCGGTTTCGGGCTCAAGCATCTGGAGGTGGCGTCCTGCGGGTGGCGATCAGAGTCGGCACTTCTTCGCACCCTGCGTTGACTCGATGGCATCGAGACCTACTTGCCTGTAATCGGCTTGCTCCATCTGCCGGCTAGAACAACAGTCGACTGTCTAACATGAACGAACCGCTCGAACCGTCCGGTGAAGCGCATTCCGCCCGAACTCGCGTCGTTCGTCCGCGCGGTTCGCGAGGCACTTCATCCTTGAAATCTGGCTGTTCGGAAGCCGCGCGAGAGGGATTGCGATCCTGACAGCGACTGGGATCTGCTGGCCGTTCTACCGGACCACGCTCCGGACGAATTGACAGATCCGATTGCGACGTGGCGGATCGCGTGGAACGGTCGCTTTCCTGTAACCCTGCTCGCGACAAAGCTGCACGATCTGAAGGAAATCTGGGGGGTGCCCAACACGTTGGGATACAGTCTCTCGCGAGAGAGCGTGCGACTTGTCGACTAAGCGGCTGATCGCCAAACACAGGTTGGATGCGGGAAAGTCCGATCTGGAGGTCCTTTCACCTAATGCCGTCTACCATGTCGAGCAAGCGCTTGAGCACATCATCTTAGCGTTGGCGCAATCGGAAGGCATCCTCTACCCACGGACCAGCAAACTGGATACAATGGCGCGCGCGTTGCCGGAGGATAACTTATTCCGCACAAAAGGCAGCATCGTCGAAGGCCCCGCCCCGCTCCAAACTAGAGCTAGCGCTAGGTGGTGTGGACACTTATCGCATCCATAAGGTGATGGCCGCGAGGGTGACGACGGCACGGTAGTTGCGGGCGGTCTTTTCGTAGCGGGTTGCAACGCGGCGGAATTGCTTGAGCTTGGAGAAGCAGCATTCCACGAGATGGCGCTGGGCATAGAGATGCTTGTCGAGCGGATATTTGAGCGCGCGTGACGGGTTGTTGGGGATGACGGCGAGCGCGCCTTTGGCGGCGATGGCCTGACGCAAGTGATCGGCGTCATAGGCTGCATCGGCCATGACGACCTCGGCAGGTAAGCCTTCGAGCAAAGCAGCCGCTTGCGGTGCATCGCCCTTCTGTCCTGCCGTGAGCGTGAAGCGCACAGGACATCCCAAGCCACGGACGGCCAGATGGATCTTGGTGCTCAGGCCGCCGCGCGAGCGGCCGAGCGCCTGATCTTCAGACCCCCTTTTTTGGCCCCAGCAGCGTGCTGGTGGGCTCGGACGATGGTGGAATCGACGATCAGATATTCGAAGTCCGGATCATCGGACATCGCCTCGAAGATCCGCCACCAAACACCCTTGATGCTCCATCGACTGAAGCGCCGGAACACGCTGTTCCAATCCCCAAAGACTTCCGGAAGATCACGCCAGGGAGCGCCCGTGCGCACGATCCACAGCACACCTTCCACGAACATCCGGTTGTCGCGGCCGGTGGAGCCCTTCTGGTCAGGCCGGCCTATGATCAGCGGCGCCATCCGCTCCCACGCCGCGTCGCTCAAGACCAATCGATCCATCACACCCAAGACTGCCTCCCCAAAAGCAGCCTTGAATCTGATTTGCTCCTAAAAGGGAATCCGTAGAGTCCACACCACCTAGAGCTAGAGCAGATTGGCTCCGTCCTCAAAAAAACTGCAGAGCATTTCGGCGTCGATCTTGATGCGCCGGCAGCGCCTGGCCGGAACGTCAGGGCCTTCACGGCTTCGCCAGCGGTCGCGAACGCGCGAGTTCATCACTGACTTCGGACTTGTTAGACGTTCTCCACATTTAGTCAATTTGACAAAATTGATTTCTCTTGAATCAGAGTCTCCGCATCGCATTTTGTGCAATGTCGCCGCTATCTCTGATTGGCGTCGGTGACCTGCCACCGAGTATTTCCTCCAGAAGGAGTTAGAGTCCGCCCGAAGAAGGATGGACGGATGAAGCGAGCAAGGTTCACGGAAGAGCAGATTATTGCTGTGTTGAAGGAGCATGAGGCCGGGGCGAAGACCGCCGACCTGGCTCGCAAGCACGGGGTATCGGAAGCGACGATTTACAACTGGAAGGCCAAGTTCGGCGGCATGGATGTCTCCGAGGCCAGACGGCTGAAGGCGCTGGAGGATGAGAACGCGAAGCTGAAGAAGCTGCTGGCCGAGCAGATGCTTGATGCGGCTGCGCTACGCGAGCTTCTTTCAAAAAAATGGTAGGGCCCGCCGCCAAACGCGCTGCGGTGGCGCATCTGGAGGCCAAGATGGGCCTGTCGGAGCGGCGGGCCTGTTCGATTGTGGGCGCGGACCGGAAGATGATCCGCTACCGCTCCTGCCGGCCGCCAGACACCGAGCTTCGCGCCCGGCTACGCGGACTGGCCAACCAACGCCGCCGGTTCGGCTATCGCCAGCTGTTCGTCCTGCTGCGACGGGAGGGCGAGCCGTCGGACATAAACCGGATCCAGCGGCTTATCGGGAGGAAGGGCTCACCGTCCGCAAGCGGCGGGCCCGCCGCAAGGCCACAGGCAGCCGGGCGCCGATCTTGGTGGAAGCGAAGCCGAACGCACGCTGGTCCATCGACTTCGTCTACGATCAGTTCGCCAATGGACGGCGCCTCCGTGTCCTCAACATCGTCGACGATGTCACCAGGAATGCCTGGGTGCGATCCCGGACACGTCGATCTCCGGACGGCGGGTGGCTCGGGAACTGACGATGATCGTCGAGCGGCGCGGCAAGCCAGGCTCGATTGTCTCCGACAATGGCACCGAGTTCACCTGCAACGCCATGCTGGCCTGGTGCAAGGACACCGGCATCGACTGGCACTACATCGCGCCAGGCAAGCCCATGCAGAATGCCTTCATCGAGAGCTTCATGTATAGACGGCCCCGCGGATGCAAGGGATTTCAGCAGCACTTCGGATACCGGTCGGGTGCGTTCATGTATACGGCCTGTTAGCGCGGCCGATTGCATGGCCGCTGACCCTGATGGAGATCGCGGATCGAGGCCTCATCAACGGGTCGCGCTTGTTGCGCTTAAAGCTCTTCGGGCTTGCTCGATCCCCAGCTCCGCCGGTTTCCATCATGCTGTCATCTGCCCTCGCACCATAGTATGGCCAGCATCTGCGGCAGCTCAAGCCGCCAGCTTTGGCCGATAGAATTCCCCGGTTATCATCATCGCCCAGACGATCCTGGCCAACTTGTTAGCGACGGCGATAGCGACGACCAAGGGCCGACGCCGTTCAAGCAGGGCTTCGATCCAGCCGCCTCCCACCCGGGAGCGTGCCTTTGGGTACCGAACGACGTTACGTGCTCCGATGACAAGCAAGTGCCTGAGATAGGAATCGCCCTGTTTCGTAATCCGGCCGAGCCGATCCTTCCCGCCGGTGGAATTCTGCTTAGGCGTCAGGCCAAGCCAGGCCGCGAACTCCCGCCCGGACCGGAACATTGTCGCGTCCGGCACGGTCGCGGCGAGAGCCGTGGCCGTGATGGGACCGATCCCGGGAATCGAGGACAGCAACTTCGCCATCGGATTTACTCGCTGGATCTGAGCTAGCTCGCGCTCGATGGCCTCGACCTGCCGGTCCAATTCCTTCAGTTGGTTCACAAGTACGGCTAGTGCGATGCGGGCGTGCGCCGGGAGCGTCATGTCGTCGTCATCCAACAAGTCCACCAGACCATCCACCCGTTGCCGGCCTTGCCCGACAACAATTCCGAACTCAGCAAAGTGAGCACGAATGGCGCAGGCTGTCATGGTTCGCTGGCGGACCAGCAAGCCTCTTGCGCGATGAAGCATCAAGAATCCTTGGTTTTCGATGCTCTTGATCGGAACGAACCGCATATGACCGCTTCGCAGATTGCGGCCGCGTCAGCGGCATCATTCTTTGCCCCTCTTCGTACGTAGGGTTTGACATAGGCCGGCGGAATCAATCTCACATCGTGTCCGAACTGCCGAATCTCCCGCGCCCAGTGATGAGCGGTCGCGCAGGCCTCGATCCCGACCAGGCAAGGTGCGAGCAACGAGAAGAACGACACGATCTCACTTCGCCGGAGGCGTTGGCGGCTTGGTCACCTGGCCCAGGCTGTCAACTGCGTGGACATGGAATACGTGTTTCGAAATGTCTAATCCGATTGTCGCGACTTCCATTTAAGGTCTCCTGTTGGCGGTTCGGTCCATCGCCAGTATACCGCTGGCGCTCGAGGGAGCGGGGCCGTCTTCCCCATCAACGGTCGCATGCGCGATGAACTGCTCAACGAGACCCTGTTCTTCGATATTGACGACGCCAGGACGAAGATTGCGGTGTGGGTTGCCGACTACAACAGCGACCGTCCGCATTCTTCGCTGAAATACTAGAACGACGCGATTTCAGATCTCACTGATTGGACTGCCGAATTTCGCCCCGATTTTTTCGCCCGCTTTTCGAGCCCAAAAAACCGAGGGGGGTCCCAGATTGTTCACGCGGCCATTTTGCAGACGAGCGGGGCATCCTTTTGTTAGTCCGGATCGCCGCGGCGAAAATCGAGCGGAGGGTGCACACCGAGCGTGCGGCGAGGCTCGGTCCGTGCCGCAGCGCAGGTTGGAAACGAGGCTCAGGACTGACCGGCAGATTCGTTCCTAAGTGCAAGCAGCTCGACATGATGAGGATAATCTTCAAGAGACGCCTCAATTAACGAGGCTCGGGTCATACCCCGGCCTCCGCCGCCTAACTTCAGCGTCCGAAGTGCGGCAAACCACTTTGCCCGCCCCGTTCCGGCGAGGCTTAGTCGAGAAACATCACCGCCGGCGCGTGTCCATATCGCTTGGTCAGTCGGACCTTCCGGATACAAGTCAGCCATGATGTTTTCCAAGTCCCGCCATTCCTGCTGCGCTAGTGGAGAAGTGGCGGGCGATTTCGAGCCACCGCCGTCTAGAGAAATCGGGAAGTTGTCCTCCAAGTCCGATGCTTTAAAGATCGGATGTTGTCGGCCCGGAACGGCTCGCCTGACCTGCTCAGACACAAAGTTAAAAACCTCGAAGACGCGAATGAGGCCATCGCCCGCAGTGCGCGCCTGCCCTTTGAGCGCGCGGACCAACTGATCAGTGAATACGCTATTGCGGGCGCCCCCCAAGACGAGCGAAGTCTCACTGGCACGAGACGAAGCGATGATAACCCGTCCTGTCCCCTGAGCGAGACGATCAAGAGACTTCTCGCCGAATCCAAAGTTCACCTCGCCGCCTAGATCACTTTTAAATTGACCGGCCCCGCCTGCATGGCAGGCGTCGATTAGAACAAGAAGGCGCCTAGCCTTTATGGATTGCAGCGCCGACGAAAATTCTCGCTCCGGAATGGTGCTTTGCTGCAGATTCCTTTTGGCGCAATCAAAGGGCACCAATGCGCTGGTTTCCAACGCTCCGGAGCCGATGCGTGCGCCGTGCCCTGAGAAGAAGATTACAACCGTGTCGCTCTCCTTAGCTTCGGAAGCGAGACCCGCGAGCGCGTCTCGGATCCCGGTTAAGGTTGCCTCATCGTCCAAAAGCAATTTTACCTTTGATGGAGCAAAACCGCAGAGGCTTTCAGTTTGCAGAACCGCAGAAATATCGCGAGCGTCGTTCAACACCGCTTCAGGAAGGCTTGGGACATCGCGGTAGTTGGCGATCCCGATAACGAGGGCGCGTCCATTCTCGAACTCCACTAGACTTCATCTCCCGTCAATTGGCGAAATAAGTGTCAGTAACGCGAGAAATCCCGCTCTTCAGCAAGTAGCCGAAGGGAAGAATTGCCAGGAAAATCACGCTGCATCTCGCGCAAAAGGCTCCCTATTTTAGGCCCTTTTCCGCCTCGACGGATTTGTGCGAGAGCATCGCGCCACCTGGAGCGACCGCTCGATCCCCATGGCAAATCTGCATTGTAGCCGCCGGCTCTCTCCCAAACACCCTCGTCGTCGGGACCCGACGGATAGAGGTCGGCGGACAAGTGTTCCAGCGCCTCCCATTTTTCCATCTGCGAGATAGGCGACAAGCCATACACCCAACGATCGAAAATCCCTACCATTGATGCGCACTCGCGAAGCGCTGGTCGCAAATCCTGCCTTCCAGACCAACGGAGCATGCGCATCATCTCATCTGCTGCACTCCTCCAGCGTCGCTGCTCAATCAGACGTCCAAGCGCCGCTGATGCACTGGCCTCGACGCGGGCTCCGTCCAACGCAGAACGCAGCCAACTCGTGAAGCGATTTTCAGGGTACATGGGCAGGTTCGTCAATATACGTACCGCGCGGTCAAAGCGGTCGGTAGCGTCAGACTGGTTCAGCAGCTGATCGAGGCGCTGGTCATGGAGAATTGCAGTTTGAATTTGAGCATCCAGCCCGGGGACCGGCAGACCGGATGCGATCTTGTCCAGCCAACCGCGTGCGGTTTCCCGCAGAAAATTATCTCGGGTCGACGAGTTGACTTTCGACCAGACCTCCGGCTGCCGAGAGAACTCGGATAAATCTGCGAGAGGCGTACGCGATAGCCTGTCGAGTAGCTCTGACGCAACTTTCCGGCCACCGAGCAGATCCAGCAAGATACCTTCAAAAGCAGCTCGCGGATCAGCGGGGCCTCGCCATGCTTCCAGATTTCGCTCTAGAGCAGAAGACCAGATCGTTCGAACAACGTCTGTCGATAGGTCAAATGCGACAAGGAGATTAGGCGCCCTTGACACTGCCTCGGCGGCTAGCTCAACGAGACGCCTATCCATCAATTCTGTCGCGCAGACCAGTACATCGTGATCCGAAGCGTTCCTTAGCACCACGGGGATTGTGTCAGTCAAGCTGGCCGGCACGACTTTAAGGTGAACCCTAACAGCCTCGCCTGGACTAAAAATCGCAGATACAATCGCGGCATGCAGTTGGTAAAGACCTTCTTCCAGCACGAATTCCGCAATCGCCTGGCCAGCTTTCTGCCGGAGCTTAGCAGGTGCGAACCTAACTAGACACTCCTCAAGCCCGGCGACCGCGCCGACTGCCTTCCAAAGGGCCGTTGCGAGTTCCGGGGCTTCCTCGACCCATCTCCAAAATGCTTTTTCGAACGCGCCGTTACGCGTTTCGGCAGCTTTAACCAGCCCGCCGATAACGGCAGATCGCCACTCCTGAGCGGCTTCATTTCCCATTCCGTCCGAGACAATGGACCTGAAAGCATCATCTTGCCGGACCGGAAACGAGTTCCTCTCGAGCCAACGACTTAGCGACGACCACAGGGATGTAGGTTCACCGAAGGCGGTCATAACGAGGTTGCGCAACGCTAAAACATCGGCACCCCTTGCGGTCTCGAGTTGCAAATTCAGCCGCTTGATCAACTCTCGCTTTGCGCTATCACCAAACTTCGGATCCGGCGACAAGCGACCGATTAGCCGTACCGCAGCGATGGTGTTGTCGATCACATTTGGCTGCACAACAGCGAAGCGATAAGCTTGCTCAAGAAGAGCAAGATCTCCAAAACTCGTGAGCTCGGTGCCGAGAGAGTTGGCAAACGTCCGTAAAGGATGGTTGCCCTCAGATCCACTCAACATGGTGACAGCCGGCGATGGCGTAGTGCTTCGAAAACTCTCTGCCAAAAGGTGACCTTGCCAACGGGTACTCAGGCTCGGCGGCGTACAAACCAGAGCCGGTGGTGGGGTATCGACGATATCCCGAGGACTAAAACTTAATCGGAATGACAATCCACGACGCAACGAGGGCTCAATTCTTCCCCATAGCGCAGCGACAAGGGATTCGAAGCCCTCGTGCCCGAGCCGAACAACGGGCCCCGAATGGCGAGCGCATAGCGCCGACGCTACTGCTCTGAGCTCCTGCGTTGTTGAAGGAACAGTTTCACTTGGGCTGAGGTTCAACGTCGCCAAGCTTGATGGGGCTTCTGGAACAGAAATCAATTGATCAAAAAAGTCTCCCAAGTTGGAGGCGACCACCACTTCATCCAACGGGGCGATAAGCGCGTGCGACAGTACCATTCCAGATCGAGTAGCTTTCGCATCCTTGAAAGTCCTCGCTAAGACAAACCATTCGCGATACGGAAATCCAGAAACGAACGGGGACCACTCTACCCCGGGAGGCGGCGTGTCTGGCAAGTCCAACCTAGGCGCGAGTTCAGCAAGCCACGACCGAGAGATGCTCGCAACTCTTAGGCCATGGCCAGCCTTAACTTCTCCAAATATCGCCTGCTCAACGATCACACGGAGACCTCGCACTACTTCGAGCGAAGTTCGTTCAAGAACGATTGGATCGGTAATGTCAGATCAGGCGAGGTTGATCCATCCGACCCCACAACATAGCCAAAATGTTCTGGTCCGCGACTAACATATTCAACATCCTGCTCGCTGGGGCTTAGCGGGCGACCAAGCGCCGAAAGTCCCATGACCTTAGGAGTCTGCCAATTTGAGCTCACAAAGTCCCATAGCATCGGCAGCCGCTCCTTTAAGGCGACTTCTGGCACCGCGCCATCGATACGCAGCTCGTCCCAGCACGTTAGCAAAATGCCAAGCTTAGGACGCGCGATAGGGCGCTGAGCCAGCGGGTCTGCGATGTACATCAACATTTGGAGCAGCTCAATCAAGCGCGCCTGATCCGAAACAACGACTTCATGGTTCTCTACTGCCGACCCACGAAGATCGGCCAAAGGCCGCGAAAATATATCTTCTCCGACCCTCGCTTGCTGAAGACGGACTAGTAAGAACCATACAGCCGCGTCACGAACACGTTCCTGCCAGGCCACAGGAACACGACGGAATGTCACGATGTTTTTGATCTGCTCACCACCGTAATCCGGCCAAATCAATTCGGCGGAATAACCATCTGCATCCGCTATCGGCCAAATGCTATCGACATACGTAGAAGTCGCAGTGTGCCCGGCGGCCTTGCCTTCATTTAAGCTCTCAAGCGCTGCTTCGAAAGGCTCCAGATTTGTGGCAGCGCCGTTCATTCGAAGTGAACCATCACCCTTCATCAAGCGCTTGAGCAGCTGAGCGCCGAAATGGGTTTTTCCGACGCCGCTCTCTCCTATCAACAAGATGGTGTTACCGGAGAGCGCGGTCATGATGCGCCGCCGTAAATGAAGAGAGGATCGGAGTTGGCAACTGACGGCTTCGGAAGGTCGACAGACCCTCTGTGAAGACTAAGGATCCAATCCAGAAGCTCGATAAGACCAACGCCAACACCTGGTTCGGATCCCGATCTAGACAATACGCTTACAGAGAACTCCCTCGCATCCGGCATGGGGCCGAAAACCGCTTGCCGAACCGCTTTCTCGACATCAGGAGAGACGCGCACATCTGCTTTTGTCCAGACTAGAGCAACAGGACGACCTTTCCGCTCAGCTGCCATTCGGCCTGCGAGAACCTGAAAAGCTCCGCGGGCCGATCCCATTCCCTCGCCGGACAAGGCATCGCGATCGGCGACGATAAGCAGGATGTCTGCTCGCTCAGCAACCCATCGCGCCCCTAAGCCGCCGGGGGAGTCGCGATTGATTGACCACTTTTGAAACCACTCACCAGGCGCATCCGTCATTAGGTAATCCGTCAGCCGCCTACGACGCTCGTCTCTGAACGACAGATGCAGAAGTCCCGGAGCTCTTCCGCTCCGACTAGTCGTGTGAGGAGGAAAACTCGCGGGGTACCCTGGATCCCATCGCAAGGAACCCGCTACCGCCTCCCAGCCGGCAAGGGAATACGATCCAGCAAACACCTTGTTAGGGAGTTTGACGGCACCCCGACCAAGTAAAAGGTACCACGCTCCAAGGAGGGTAGTTTTCCCTGCGTTCTGAGATCCAGCAATACCAACGACCATCGGACGGGCCCGACCGGCTAAAAATCCGAGGTCGGCCAAGCCTAACGCGCTTCCTGACCACGGAAGTAGGACCTCATCAGTGAGTTCCGAGAGGGCTGAGCTTGCCTCCTCATTTGCGGTCCAGGCAGGGCACTTAGTTAAGTCAGTGTGGCCGAGACCACAGCCCGTATCCGGAACAAAGCAGGTCTCTCGCGTGCATCGGCGCATATCCATTAGGCTTCATCCGCCTCGGCAGCCTCGATCACGTTTGGGCGCGCGTCCGCTTCTCTTGCTGCTCGGCCAGCCAGCAGCTCGCGAAAAGTCCAAGTTGCCCATTGAGGCAACGTTATTTTTACATCGGCAGGCACACCAGTCAGGCGACGAAATTCCGGCTCGATTTCTGATCCTACCGCGTCTGGATATGCAATGAGTGACACTACTGGGCCGCGACCAACAGGAGGAGCTACAAGAGCCTTGGCGGCTGTTCTGAGAATGGACAAAGCCGGGTGCTTTTGAACCACAGTAACGATCTCAGTCAAAGGGTAGGTCTTTTGACGATCCAATGATGGTAGCGTCCCCACGGCCTCCGATAAAAAGGCAGCTACGCTCGCCGGCGAGAAACTTGGAACCTGCTGATGCAGATCGAACGCCATCAGCGTTGCCGCAACGGGCAGGGGAAGATCGCGATAGCTAACTCGTGCACTGGGAGAAAACAGAGCTTCCTTCCACCAAAGCAGATTTGTGCGCCGCTGCAGCCCGGTCGTCGCTCCCGTTACGGCTTGCAGGGTCGTATCAACGTAGTTGGTAACGGCGCTAAGCAATGCTTTGAAAGGCGTGGAAAGATTGGGCGGCTCGACCGCGAACTGCTTGGCCGAGGCTTCGATTACTTCCGCTAAGGCCTCGCCCATACGTTCACCAAACTCGGTAACCCAAGGCGCGTTTGCCTGGGGCCAGTGAGGATTTCCGCCCGTGGCAACATTCCCTTGCTGCGGGCTATTGAAATGCGGACCAACTGCCGCCCTCATCCTGGTTTTGATATTCTCGCGGTTCAGCTGCGTTGCTTTGGCTTTTGGCGCGGTGGTCTGAGGCAGTTCGAAAGCCACTCTCGGGACTGTTATCGACGACGGCGTGGCCCATTCACTTTCAGATCGCGCATCGATCCTCGTTTCGATCTCCGTCACCACATCAGTCCAGATAGCCTGTTCGTTGCCTGCCTCCATAAATGGCAACGCATTTCGCGCGGACGAGACAAAGGCGACGCCAACGCGATCGTCTGCGGCTGAGGCCTGCATCAAGGCATCAAGCAACATTGCCCTTACCACCGAGATGGGCACCCCCGAAAAGGTGTTTACATAAGTAGTCCAACGCCTTTTGAGAGCGGCGAGCGCTTCGTGAACCACGGGATCATCCGCGGGAGCTTCCGGATCGAATGCGACTAATGCAAACGCGGTTGCTTTGGACGGCTCGGCTCCTAAAGAGGTAGCCAGATCGGTGGCTGTGGCTCTCAACTTCTCCAGCTTGGCGTCATCGCCCCCGACATCGATTAATCCGCCATCCAAAAAGCGGAGAAGAACATCTTCACTCACCAAAATCCTCCCGACGCCGCCCTACTAATGAAATACGTTTGAGCCCACCAAGGGAAGATAGAAACAAGAATCGTGCTGTTAGTTCAACCGTAGAATGCGGGCAGGTGGACACGACGCGCAACTCTAAGAGAAGCGATGCCCACGGGGCCCGTCTATTTTGTCATTTTGGCTCGTCGTCTCAGGAACTCTCGGGCCGCCTGCTCCATCACGTCCCAGGCGGCTCGATGCTCCTCGATCGCGACCTGTTTAATGTCCGCAATGACGTCCTTGTCCATCATCGCGAGAAAGGTCACGCGGTCGCCGATCGGCGTCCTCTTGCCCCTTTTCGGCGCCCTCTTCTTCCCGACCATCCGTCCGTCCGCTGCGCGTTAAGCTCCATTAACCATAAGAGTGAGGCGGCGTGGGCGCCAGAGACGATGGCCCATCTTATATAAGAAGCTCAGCCCTTCTTATATAAGAAGGACGCGCTAACCGCTTGACTCGAGCTGACCTTCCTGCTTTTAGTGTTCTTGTTTCGTTCTCATATTGAGTGGTTGGCGTCGTGTTGGCGAGGACAAGGCCTACGACGCCGCCGTCACATCGCCAAGCTGCGTACACTGAAAGTCACGCCCCACGTAGCCCAGTACAACAGCGGCAATCCGAACGGGCGCTAAAGCGCCATCGACGGACGAACCACCCGGCACGACGGCTACGGCATGTCGCAATCGCGCCGTCCCCTGATCGAATGCATCTTCGGGTGGGGCAAGCAGCACGGAACCATGCGCAAGACCAAACATCGCGGTCCCGCTCGCGTCTCCTCCGACTTCCTGCTCAACCCGATTGCATACAACCTCGCCCGCATACCAAGCTGATCGCCGCATAATGCCAATCGCAGCACCCAACCGCGCGTAGACGTCGGAGGCCAAAGCCAAGATGCAAAATTAAACGAAAACTACGGGCGATTTTGCCGGTTTTCAGCAGACTGCTAGTCTAGATTGTCTATTTCGTAGTCTAACGTCGAGTAGCCGCTTCTATCTCCGGATCGAATGTTTCCGGAAAGCTTTCGAGGGCGGCCTCGATGCCCACCCTGAGTTCAGACTGCTCCTCGGGTGCGAGCAGGCAAGGCATTTCGCCTCGGCGAATGACCCCGCAGCGTTGAAGCAATCCAAGGCCGCGGATAGATCAGCTATGACCACCAGGTGCTTTGACGCGGCCGCGAAGGCTTGCCAGTCCGTATCTCTGCTGACCAGCAACACAGTTGTATGATGGCGTGAGGCCCACGCCTCAAGAGACAGGAGCGCGAGTGCATCTGGAAATTCTGTCTTCTTCAGCTCACCTCGAGAGAACGGCGGCTCGATAGTGAAATACCGCCGCAGCACTTCCGAATGCGCGACCCAGTCCGTCGGCCGCCAGCACCTCGATGGGCAGGTCTTTGATGAATTGCGCGACAGACTTTTGCGCGAATTCAGCCGCTGTCTGCCGAAGGCCGAGAAGCTCGTCGACGGCGGCGTTGTCGACCGGCCTTCTCCAGCTCTTGCGGACCAGACCGAGCGCCGCCTTAAGGCTGGATGGCGCGTCTTATGGTTGCATGCGACGTGA
Source organism: Bradyrhizobium hereditatis (assembly GCF_020329435.1). GTDB lineage: Bacteria > Pseudomonadota > Alphaproteobacteria > Rhizobiales > Xanthobacteraceae > Bradyrhizobium > Bradyrhizobium hereditatis. The sequence goes on from NZ_JAGKJK010000003.1 coordinate 448,427, forward strand.
CCGCTGACTTCGCCGAGAACGACGTCACAGAGCAGAACGCGCGTCCGGGTTTTCGTGAACTGTCCCTAGCTTTGAAGGAGCTGCGCATCCAGGTTGCACCTGCGCCCGTCAAAGATCGATGTATCGATTAAATGGCTCCCACGTTATCGCCTGCAATGGCTGTTTTGAGGGCTTCCTCGTCAAAAGTCGGCATGATGTAATCGATCGATCGTTTGAGGCTAAGGCTTGTTAGCGAGGACTATCATCTGAGCGCAACATGCGGCCAAAGCGGGATGATCGGCCGCGGCTTGCGTCGCGGATAGGCCATTGGGCAATCTATGGCAGGGGCTTGAGATGCAAAAATATATTCTCCTGCGGAGCGGGTCCGACCCAGGCGAATATGCCCTCACGGACGCGAGCATCGAAGTTACAGATCTCAGTGAGAGGAACGTCGCCGAAGCTGAGCGCGACCCCACGGTCCGCGAGGTCGCTCCCGTTGCATCGATGGAGCTGATCGATCATTGCGAGTCTTTCGAAAGCTTCGACGATGCAGCACATCATCGCGACAACTGGGGCATTTCGGCGGTTGGAGCAAGGACCTGCGATCTCAGTGGCGCCGGTGTTACCGTCGCGATCATCGATTCAGGCATCGTGAACGACCATCCCGCGTTTGATTCCTTTAAGATCTTCGAAAGGGATTTCTCGGGGTCAGGGAACGGCGATCGATGCGGCCACGGCACACATTGCGCTGGCATTCTCTTTGGGCAGAGCGTCCGGGGGACGAGGATAGGTATCGCCCCAGGCATCAAGCGAGCGCTGATTGCCAAAGTCAGGCCTGACACGGGGAAGATCGAGTCCGACATGGTATTCGAGGCAATGTTGTGGGCTATGCGCGAACGCGCGGACATCATCTCGATGTCCCTGGGGTTCGATTATCTCGGCATGGTATCGAAGAGCGAGGAACGAGGATTGCCCCGCGATCTTGCGCTCTCGGATGGTCTCATATCTTACCGGAAGAACCTTCGGATGTTCGATGCCATAGCGGCTTTGATGCGAAAGCAAGCGGCGCTGGGCTGCTCGCCCCTCATCGTCGCAGCTGCCGGTAACCAGAGCCGACGCCAATGCACACCTGCAGTCAAGATAGGTGTCTCGCTCCCGGCCGCAGCGTCCGACGTGGTCTCGGTTGCTGCGGCGGCGCGCGAGCAGGACGGCCTTCTCCGCATTGCCAGCTTCTCGAACATCCTTCCCACGATTACAGCGCCCGGTGTCGGTATCCTGTCCGCTTGGCTAGGCGGCGGGTTGAGGCTATCGAGCGGCACAAGCGCGGCCTGCCCTCACGCTGCAGGTGTGGCAGCACTTTGGCTCGAACGACTGCGACGGGGAGACCGCAAGGTCGATGCGGATCGGTTGCGGGCAATGCTGCGGGACACTGCCCGCAGGGACAATCTCAGCGCGGACTACGACCCCTCCGATTTCGGGGCAGGTGTCGTGGCCGCACCGACAGCCGGATAGGCCGGCGGCTCCTCGCCCGATTTGAATTCATCTACGTCGAAATCCAGAGTATCAACACCGTGGTTGAAGTGGACGACGACCGGAAATTTCAGGCCTGCTAGATGCTCCGGACGAATAGTCATGTCGGTCTCGCCGACTGCGACGAGACCATCGGCATTCTGCAGCAAATGCGAGTCTGTTGCGCTGACGGTCTCTGCAAGCGGGCTGTCGATCCGCATGCGCTTATCCACTATGGGTGCTTCGTCCAAAAGCACCGAGCGGCCACCGACGCTGAACGGCGCTACGCGGGATAGAGTGACCCTCACGTGAAGCCGGCAAGTCGTGCCTGGTTCTGACGGCGTGGATTGCACTTCGACCAAAGGGAAATGGGACTGCCCGGCTGCGGCTAGAAGCTTCCGGAATCCGCTTACGAACTCAGTCTGTTCCTTCTCGTTCAAATCGGTCGGCGAGGCTTTCGGGTTCAACCCGCCGCGGAAGCTCGGCGAACCTGATACGAGCGCATAGGCTGCCAGGCGCGCTTCATCTCCGTTGGTCGAGAACAAGCGCTCGAACAAACGTTCGGGAATGGTGCCTCCCTCTAGGATTTCAACCGGTGACAGCGCCTTGCCGCTTCGCATGCTGTCTCCCTCCTCCTGGGATTGCAGAAAAAGTGAAGCCTCCTTGATTCCTTCTAGCCTTTCCGCAACCTCTCCGGATTCAAGGTTTTTCACAATTCTCGATGGCAAAGGTTGCCTGTCGACTAACGATCCGAGTTCGGGGGCGGTTCCGGCGGCGACCGGGACCATCCTATCGTTAATTTCATCCTTATTTTGGGCGAACGCAAGGTCCGGACGGCTGGCCAAAATGCCCGCCAAGCGGGCCAGGTGGGCAGGAGGCTCTCGGAAGGACCTGACGATCCGGGCGGCCGGCGCCGAAAGAAGGCGGATGATGTTGGCCCGGGTCTCGTCCAGAGACGGAAGCTCCGCTAAGGCCTTCACGCCGTCGGCATCGAGCGTAATGTTTTCGACGGCGCCACCGATGATGACGAACTTTTCGTGATCCTTGGCGAACTCGACCGCGGCCTTCGAGGCGGCAACTGGATCCCTGGAATAGGCAAGTAGTGTCTGTCCCTTCAGAAAAGGGACGATCGCCTCGGCGTCAGTACCTATGGCAGCAATTTGTGCGAGCCGGTTTTTTGCCACCTTTATCTTTGTTTGGCTCGCCTTCGCGTGCCTGCGCAAGGCCTGCATCTCTCGCACGGACAGGCCAGCATAGGCGGCCACAATCACGCTTCTGCTTTCCTGGAACTCGCATCTTAGGCCTTTGACGAATTCTACTTTCTCGGCCCGCCGCACCGGTGCGCGGCCGAACGCGACCGCCGGCATCAGACGAACAGGCTTAGGTCTCGCAAGCGGTTGAGCGGGAGCCATGCGCTCAAACCAGACGATGGTTGTCGTTGCCGATAAAAGTATACTGGAGCGCCATCGGATGCCCCTCCTCGAGCAACTTCTGTCTCGCAGCCAAGAGCGCGGTCACCACATTCATGCCGTCTCCAAGATGGTCATAAAATACTCTCGCCAGCCTCGTCGCGAAGCGGTCTTCGATCGGGCCGGTCGTGCAGAGGATGCATGATGCCCGGCGCTGTCGAAAGAATTCGGCAATCGACGTCTTGAGGCTACTTCTGCCGATCACAGACGAGCTGGCGTTGAGAAACACCAGGGTTCCGCGAAAGTCCGCCGCCCTCACCGGATGGGTCATTTCCAAAATCCCGATCTTCGCGCCGGAACGCAACCGCAGCCTGGGAAATTCTAAGCTCTGGTCCGTGTGGCAATTGAAATGCAGGACGTGGTTCTTCTCGGCAATCCAATTCCGCAGAACCTCCAGCTCGGCATCCGAAAGGGACTCGGTCAGCGCATCGAGCACCGACAGCCTGTCTTTGCCGCCCGCCAAATCCGTCAGAATGGAGATCTCCTCCTCTGACCGAGCGGGATCAGGCCTGTTGTGCATCCGGCATGCGCTATCTAGCGAACTATCTTCGGCGTAGCCCACCAATCTCGGGCCAGCACGCTGGGCCGCTTCATAGTGCTTTCTCAGGTCAGCTCGCTTGGCATTGATCACTCTGTATCGGCAGATGCATCGCTCTCCGAGAAAGAATTCGCCGTTTCCGTCGTTCAGCAAGCAATGCTCGAACAAGGGCTGTTCTGAACGACCATAGGTGTACTGCGTCAGGACCGGAGAAGTCAGCAGACCCAGATATCGGGCGAATTCGTCTTGCCTGCCATCGAAAAACGCTCCGGCCAAACGCCTTCCACGCTGTTTGAGAGCGTTCACATGCTCGGCTCTCGCAACCTCCGAAAGGTCGCTCCATCCCTTTACGACGTCCACAAGTGCTCGCAGCGAATCGTTCATGTCACGAGATGCATCCCGAACGTCGTCGACAGGCCCGCTCTGAAAATCGATCGCCTCACCATCTGGCCCGCAATCGATTCTCCATATCCAGCGGTCACCGATGAGCTCGACGGTGGCGACGACCGGAAATGGATCAGCGGAAGGCATCTGTTGGCTGGCTAAACGGCTGGTAGGTTGAATTCAATACTCGTTGGGGGAGTATCGCGAGCGAAGACTTGCAATCGGATCAGGTGGCGCGCGGCGCCTGAAGCTTCTATGAGGAAAGACTTCGGCCGGCCGAAACTCGTATCGGCGAACCGCGGAAAAATCTGGCAAGTCGGACTGCGTGGGACAAGTCGATAAATATCGCGTCGCCCCGAGGCGCCACGTCCCGCCAACCCGGAAAGTGTAGCCAACTCGCTGTCTATGACGAAGTCGACCCTTAGCATCCCGCTGAGAGACTTCGGCGGCCGAACGATCATTGAGACTTCGGCGGACCGGGAGACGTCCTTCGCCAGCCAGGATGCAATCATGGACGGCTCCAATCCAACCGTTCCGACCACCGCATGTCTGAGCGGCCCTTCCCTGCGCTGGCCTGCGGGCAAGCCGAAAGTGGCCAGCGGCAACTTCATTCCGGTGAACCGCCGCATATGGAATCCTATGCGAGGTATGGTGCGAGCGACGTCTGCTGCCAGCTCTGGCCAGAGATCGAGCTGTTCGCCTTCGCCAGTCAAGCGCGCTCTTAACCTTCGGCTGGTGCCGGACTGTGCGGGCATTCCTGCCGCGGCAAAGCCATGAGCGGCCTGCCGGTACAGGCGAAGCACCGAGCTCCGATCGCTGTCGCACAGCATTGCACTTCGGATGGCGTCCGCGTACATCCGCAGCGCGATGGCCCTGAGGGGTGATCGAGAATTGAGCTGGGGGTGATCCAGGAGCTCGACGCAAAGGCGTTCGGTCAGACGGGCACTTTCGGCCATCTCCCGTACCAAAAGGACGTCGATGGTGCTTTCGATCTCGTTTCGCGACCAGCCCTTGCGATCGCGCCGCAGGGTGTTTGAGGCGAACTTGACTAGCCCTAGATCCAGCGAGCGACCAGGGATCGAGCGATCTGGGTTTGCCCGGAAAGACGCCACGATCCGGCCCGCCAGCTCTTTGGCTTGCCTCGCATCGAGGGACGCCGGATCGATCAGCACGTCTAGGCCGGGCCGGTCCGCAGTCTTCAAAAGCAGGATGTCGCAGGAATGAACAGCCTCGGCCCCTGTCTCCAAATCGACGAGCAGGAACGGCCGAGCCGTCCCTTTCCCCGAGCGTCGCCGCAGCGCATCCGCATCGTCCTTGCCGGCCGACAACAGCCAAACCGAGCGCCCTTCGGTTGCACCGATAGCGGCTGCCATAGGCAACGGAAGCTGCAAGCCAGCCTCTCGGTCCACGAGGCTCATTCCCGGTCCTCGGCGTTTGCGATTTGATTCGCCCGATCATTTTGTCTCTAGCACCGCAAGACGCCATAGATTTGAAGCCATTCCCACAGACAACTTTCCTCGTGCCGGGGGAGATCGTCCCAATAACCGGATATTGGCTGTTGGCTAGCTGGGGAATCCCCGGGGGTGAACCTGCGAACGATCCTTTAGTCCCTCACGGCCAGGTCCTGCGACCTTAGGCCTATACAGCAAAGTTTGCCGCCAGATACGACCTGACCGTAGAACAATAAACAGCCGAGCCTGGACTAACGCACGAGGAACGACGACCCTGCTCGGCAAGCCAACACGCAAGTTCGAAATGTGGAAAGTGATCTCGGGGTCTTGAGCGTTATCAAACGGGGGCACCGATCTAGAGGCATTCTGGACCCACCAGTGTGCACCACGCTGGCGAGCTTCATCACATGTCGAGAGCGGTTTACTCAGGCGGATATCTGCCGTTCAAAAACGTCATGGTGCCAACCTAGTACGCGCTCGTTCACCATCTATCATACTATTCAGTTCGTCTGCACCAAGTTGGGCATCCAGCAGCTCCAAGGCCGGGATTGAGCGGAGGCCTTTTCGTCTGTCGTTGAGCATCATGAATTGATCCGGTCAGCTTGATCAGCTCTTTCGTGCTCACGCTGACCTTCTCAACACCGTCAGCGACCAATAAAGCGGCGCGGCAATCCCTGAAGGTTGACCAGATCAAACTCTAGGCCGGTCCATCGCCCGTCTGCAGTTTTTACTTGCGCGCCCACCGTGAAAGTGCCGTAAGCATTAACCTCCTCGAGCACAGCAGAGCTGCCCTCGCGAATTCGACGAATGTAGATCGTCTTGCGCGGGAACGAGTCGTGCAAATGAAAAAGCACCGGTCCCTCAAGGAGAGAACCATCCGTAGAAAGTACCGTGAGATCCACGTCAAAAGATTCGCGATCAACTTCTCCGATCTTCGCCTCTAGCCGACGACCATTGCGTTCGGGCCTGCCTCCCCAGCGACCTTTTTGCAGGTCATCAGGATGCACCACCTCCCCTGGGGAGGGAGGGGCGTCAACACCCTCGGCCTCGTTGCGGTTGAGAAGTTCATCTATCTGTTCGCGCCACCGCTGCAAATGCAGTCGCATCTGTCTCAGATCGGCCGCCTCCGGACCTGAAGCCAAGTCGAGAACCGCCGTCGCGGTGCGATTTAGGTTGGCTCCTTCATCGGCCCACCGAAATAACTGCAATGCATCGTCTGGCTGGCGAAAGCCCCGTTCAGGTCGCGTTGGCAAATAGGCCTCACGCACAAGTTGGTTGAACAAATCAACTGTCTTGGAGGGCTCGCCGAGCACACGGGCCGCGGCATAGCCAAGCGGGACTATCCAATCGTCGTTTCTGGCTGCGAAGAAGCGACGAAGAACATGGATGTTTTCGGAATTGTCTCCGTCCAACAATTTCTGCGCGCGGTCCAGTACCGCCAGGCGAAAGTCTGGATTCCCAATACGAGCTACTTTAGGCGTCTTGGCGCGGGCATTGGCGGCCAGGTCGCTCCAGCTGATCGAGAGCTTCTTGAGCCGAGGCTCAAGACTGCTTCTCATCGCTCTGCGCTGCGAGCGATTGACGTCCAAGAGCGCGACTATTTCAGCCAGCGAAACGGCCTTCGGTGCGGTGGGCAGCTCCTGCAGGCTGAACCATGCGCGAGCGGCCGGAACAGACGACTGCCGGCCGAACACCACAGCCGTGCGCAAGGCAGCGAAGTCGGAAGGTTCTACATTGCCCATAGCCTCACGCAATCTATTCGTCACCATCCTGTCGAGCAAAAACTCCCTTGGTGAGCGTGCAATTCGGGCTGCTGCAAGCTCCTGAACAAGGGTCCTCAGAGGAAGTCTATCGTCGATTGATTCAGTCAGTTGGTCTTGCAGCTCACCCGTATCTCGGGCCCGCTTGAAAAGCCTGGCGAATTCAGCGTGCGCGCGCCATTCGCTTGTTCCTCCTTCGAAACTTGCAGGCACATTCCACTGCCCGGTCTTGGCGAGCAGGACAGCCTTGACGGGGTGCGGGTAGCTTGAGGCGACCTGTGGATTCGCTATGCGCTGAGATAAGCTTAAGACAATCGGTTCGATCCGCGTGTCATCGAATGAGCCGAGTTGCGCCCCTGTCCGTGCAACATGATCGAGCGCCAAGCGGGGGGAAAGCTTCTGAACGGATTGTGGTGGGAGCAACGCTTCGGCCGTGCGGCCCATAAGGTAGGCTCTCGCCTCACTATCCGCCGCGAAATCATCGGCTGCCCCTGCCAGCAGCATTGCCATTTCGTCTGTCCAGTCGCGATCGACGCGATCGGGATGCTCGCCGCCGAGCAAGCGGTGGTAAAGCCATTCCGCGCGGGCTTTGGGTGTTAATTGCCGCGATTCATAGTATTTACGGACCGCGCTGTTTACCTTGTCAAACTTCTCTGGATCACGTTTGCGCATGAGCGGAAGTGTGCGCGAACGAAGGTCGGTGCGATGCCGCAACACTTCGCCATTGTCTTCCTCCTCCACCATCCAGACTTCATTTGCGAGGGCCTTGAAAACTTGATCGACCTTATCAGGATCCAGGTCGCAAATCGGCGCCAACGTGGTCGCAATAATGTCGCGCGTCACCCGACGAGCGACGAGGCCCGGCCAAGCCAGCTTGCGTACTTCCTCCTCCTGGACATGTTCGAGAATGCGCCGCTCGTAAAGCAACCCGACGAAGCCATCGCTGGCATTCTCCCCATCTTTAGCAATGGACTGCACCAGGCGCTCGCGATCCTCAGGCTTGCATGAGCGAATGAGTTCGATCGCAACTCGGACGACCAGCGGCTCACGGCGCTCCGGCGGATCCGATGGGTTACCGGCCACCAAACTTTCCCAGTGAGCTTGCCATTCATCGCCGAGGAAGTCGCGCCCGACATTCCTGGCCATCAGACCGGCGTCCGACCACGAAAGCGGCTGCAGAATTAAGCGGTTTCTGTCAGACCGCAAGTCTTGCTCGGTCCTCAATTCGGGCACGTCCGCCCGGCCTGAAGCAACGATCCTGAGTTCGGGAAATGCTCCAGCGGCCGTGAACCCATTGAGATAGGTAACGAAATTAATGACTGCCGCTAGCGATGCCGGATCATATTGTACGACCTCCATCGTGTCGAACACGATAAGAAACGCGCGGCTTCCTCGTGTAAGCTTCTGAACGATATGGCGAAAGCGATCAAAGAAAGCAGTTGAAGATGAACGACCGGCCGCCATTTCCTCACGTAGATCTGCGGTGAGCTCAACAAGTTCAGTCTCCACTTCGGGGAACTGCAAGCTCACCTGACGCGCTGCTTCGAACAGCAGCTGGCGTGAGTCGCGCGTATGAAGCGTTGCTCGATCGAAATCGAGGTAGACAAAGGGAAACTGTCGCGACTGATTCATCGCATGATCAAGCACGAATTTTGCAAGCAGTGTCGTCTTGCCGATACCTCCGCGTGCAATGAGGAAAAAGACGGCCTCTTCGCCGATGTTCAAATAGTATCGCACGCCCTTGAAAAAGCGATCGAAACCTCGGGTAACCGCCTCGAAAGCAGTCTCAGAGTGGAGCTCGTCGACAAAGGCGCGCAATCGGGCGAGTTCTTCTTGCCGGCCGACGAAACGATCCCTCAAAGGTGCACCGTTCCAGCCGCCTTGCATGCCTATCAGAATTCGAAGGGGCTCAAGCAGTTGGCTAAGCCCGAGAGCACGCTGGGCATCTGCAAGGGAGACCTTGGTCTTGACGACGTCAGGACCGGCAAACCGTAACCGGCTCAACGCATCCACCGCCGCGCGCACCTCACGGGGCGGCGCCTCTAGTACATCGCCCGGCGTACCTGAGAGAAAGCTGCGCAGCCATGCGCCCGGTAGACGAATATCGTCTCTTCCCACCTCCTCGAAGTCATCCTCATCCACCTTTGCCGCGCTGAACAGAAGACGCAAAAAAAGTTCGGTATCATGAACACGAGTCAGCAGATCCCCTCGCGCTTCGTCGGAAAGCTGCAGACGTCGATGACCACCGACCATGATAGGGGTTGAGTTGGCGAGAATGGCGCTACGCTCGTCCTCGTCTAACATTCGGATGTCACGCGTCTCTGGAACAAGGCCCCTTCCGGTTGCTTCCTCAGACGCTGTCGCCTGGGAGATCGTGAAAGTGTGGGCAATGGCGGCATAAATCGCAGCCTCCGTTTCTGGCAACGGCGGCGGCTCGTTCGATGTTGACGTCGGAGTAGGCACAGGTGCCGATTTCAGACTATCGCTGAATTTGGCAAACATCTCGCGGAGCGCTGGATTATCAATCTGCGCGACTAATTCGGCCTTGCGGCGCTCCAGATCAGCTTTCATGCTGGACTGATCTTCGTTCACGTTAAAGGTGCTCCAAAGAGACGCGCGAACTTTGATTGCAATGAGCCGATAGCGATTTGCAGCGCCTCAAGCCGCTTGAGCGGGTTCTCATACTCAGACTTCAAGGGCTCCAGGCTGACGAGCTCCTCGACCAGGATAGCAGCCAATCCCAGCATCTGATCCTGTGGAGTCGAATTGTAGCTCGCTGCGAAATTGCGAATGCATTCCTTCACCGCCTCGCTATTTGCCAGGACGGTCGATGGGTTAAGGCTTTCCCAAGATATGGTTCCAAGGAAGGCCGGCTTTTCGCCGAGGAACAACCAGCGTATGCGCCGTAGCTCGTTGGGCACGGCAGTTTCCTCAGGACGGGAACCTACCAGCGCAGTGATGATCTCACTCAATGGGCCGATATTTTCCTTGGCGGCATTGTCAATAACGATCCAGATACGCTGCCAGCGGCTGCGCCTTTCTGTGATAGGCGGCACTGCGTTCGCAATCTCCAAGTCCCGAGGGTCAGGCGGGACGCCCGGGACTGGATTATCGATCCGCATCCTGGCCTCTTTAGTCAGATTTCCCTCCAATTCACGCGCGCCCAAAAGGATGTTGTTGAACCACCGTGGAATCCCGTCCGACAACCAGTCATTGAGCTTATCCTCTGACTGCCCTTCGGATTGTTCAACAGAAGGACGTGGCATCGCGGGAAAGCTCTCGGGTGGGATTCCGATTTGGGTAACAATCGCGGAGGCAAAATCGGCGGGGGTGGTCGGGATCTTCTCCACGCCGGTGCCAAATTCGACGATCCGATCTGACGCATCTCTCAGCGCGGCCTTCAAAATCTCAATCGAGAATGTCTTGCCACCACGTCGCTCGGCCTCTACCGCATGGACCCGCTGGCTTCGGCTGGCCGGGAACTCCGCCATTGCCCCGCTAATCCAGTCCATAAGCGCTTTTCGCCCCACGATGACTCGCGGCTTGAGAGAATCCGGACTGACGCTCCAAAGAGTAGATGTGCCGGCATCCGCATTGGCAGGATACTTCTCGCGGAGTCGGTTCATTATTTTTGCGAAATGAACGGCTTGATTGAAGACGGCGATATTGTGGGGTCGGTACGCCGCATTGTGCACGCCGACCAATTCGTAGTCCTGATCGAAGCATGGGGCCCCCGATGTCCCACCCGCAGTTTCGGCGTCATACCGAAGCCGAGTAAGGGAAGCATCGAGCTTGTTGAAGCGACCGAAATCGATACGTTGCGGTTGGCCACTGGGATGTTGCGGGATAATGATGCGGTCGTCCCTTCTCGGTGTCCGTTCGGGAAAGCGTGAAAGATCGAACCAGCCTCGACGGGTTCCGCCATAGACATGCCGGGAGTAGGCTCCAATCGGCTCAACGAGGCGAACCAGCGCGTAATCGAGCTTTTCCTGTAGCTCCACGATTTGTTCTGCAGTCGGTTCGTCAAACGCCTCCCCGGGGATGTCGTCGCACGCGGCGACCAGCCAATTGTTGGCAAACTCGACCGCGCGAGCACGCGTCCGCAACTGCGGCGTAATAGCATCGATATTTATGATGGGTTCACCGAAGAGATGATCGAAAAACGCGTACAATGGACCTGGCGAGGGCGTGATTTGCTGGCCATCCTGGGAAATGTGATATTTCAAGACATGTCGCGCAGTCAGAACCAAATCCGGCCCCACGAGAAAGCCTGTGCCGTTGCTGTATTGCACGTGGCCGCCAAGATCTGCCTTTGCCGTAATGACGCAAAGCTTTGGTTCGCACTCGTTCAGAAATCTGCTCAACCGAGGTGACTGCAGGAAATTTGCACGAAGTGCGAAAGCAGCCTGCTGTTCGCCGGCTCCCTCGAGGGGCAGAAAGCCCGACATTGCCTGAGCAAAACCGCTATCGGACCAGCCGCGTCGATAGAGTTCCTGAATGAAACGCAATAGCAGCTGAGATTTTTCATAGATCTCGATGACAGCGAGCGCGACGCTCTTGATATTCTCGTGCGGATCTGGTGGTGCGGCCTTGCGGATTTCGTCAAAATTCGCCACGACGCCCTGCGAGCTGACAATGTCGGCCAACATCACCAGGGAGACGTTCCTGGCGATCAGGTCAGCGAGTTGCTGCTTCCTTTCAATAGTCAACGTTTCCAAATTCGCCATCGCACGAACAACTTACAAGAATTGCCCGACTGGGTGCGCGCGCAATGCTGCTGCCGTGAATGCACGGTTACCGCTTAGTGGATTACCGTAGTAGTGCAGACCGATTACCTCCCTCTTCAGGAAAGGCAGGACGCAACCACCGGAGTATCCCCCTATCGTGGACGCATCGTGCAGGAATTCGTTCGGTCCCGGCGCACTGGTGTCCATCGTCTCACCGAAGCTCACCCGTTTGCGCTCATTTGGCGTGCCGAACACGGCCAGCACATTTTCAGGCACCTTCGCCATTTTGCCCGGATGCCCCATCACGTAAATGTACTGATAGTCGCCTGGACTGCTCGAGATCGAAAGGGGCGCCGGCAACTCCTGCGCGGTTTCGACGGGCGATCCGATCCTGATCAAGGCAACGTCTATTGGGTCGGCGTCTTGAGATACATACAGGACCTCACTCACGGGGCAGGTCAAGGCGCGTCCGGCTTGGCGATCATCGAAGGAGAAATCGATAGTGACCTCAAGATCACTCTTGAAGCGTGCTGTCGTGGTCTCTCCCGGAATGCGACGCGCCAATCGCATGCCCCATGGAGGGAATAAAACGTGTCGATTGGTCATCACCAAGTTGGATTTGACCAGCCAAGCGGTCCCCTGGACCCAATTTGGTTGAATGCCCATACGATCCTTCACCATCACTGCGCCTGTGGCGCTCGCAACGCTGACCAGATCGTTTTCGTAATCGCTGCGGAACGTCAGCCAGAACTCCGAGCCCGGATGCTTTTGGCCATCGATTGGCTCGATGGAATCGCCCTCGACATTCAGCGCGGGACGGCCGCGCACTCGCATGACAGACTCCAAGGCGTAGGCGCCCTCGGCGGACACCTCCCCCAGCGAGCCGCCGGCACGCAGCTGTGCCAGCACTTCGTTCGCACGAGCCACGAGTTGGGCCGCGATCGCATCGGCCTCGATATTGAGATCTCGTCCGGCAACCGGGCCGGCCGCCGCGGCGTGCCGCCCTGACTCGCGCTTTAGCGCGTCTGCGATTGCCCTGGCGTCTGCGTCGTTTGGCAAGCCGGCGCTACTACTCGACTGCTGCACGCCGCCGCCAGTCGATTCGAGCGTGCTCTCTCCCGCGACGCCGAACATGCGGAACGCCCGCGGGGCGACGCGCTCCAGACGTCCCGCGATGACTTCGTCGATATTGATGGGCACCGGCCAGGCTCCTCAACTTAAGCGCAGTATGTCGAGTCCAGTTCCGAGCTTTGCACGCAACGCGGGCGACAGTAACGGTGGCGGCATGCTTTCGACATGGGCCCGCAAGGTCCTTACCGCGCGTAGTCGATCGAATGCGGCGCAGGCAAGCTCAGCGGCATGCTGACGGTCGTCAACTACCGGGCCGACGGCCTCCACCCCGATACCAAACGTCCGAACGAGCAGATCCTTCAATTCGTCAGAACTAGGCCCCGCAGCGGCCTCCGTTCCGCCGTAGGCAATCGCAACGGACGGATCCGCCTTCAAGAGGGCAAGCGCATCAATGATGCCGGCGCCAAAGTTCTCGCGATCAAAATCGCCTGGCACCTGAGCCGTTGCGGCCACGAGCGAGCGAAACAGCCATTGAAGCGAACGGCCTTCGGGCAGCTTCGCAATGAGAGCATCTCGTCCGTGAAAAGCGAGCCACAGCGCGGCTATACCGGCGGTCAACGCCGTCGCAAACGAGGTGCCCTGCCCGCCGCTCGCGGCGAGCTCGCCGCTCGGATGTTTGGCATCGGCCCGCAACACGAATTCGGCCGGCGCCGAGAACGCCACTGCTGGCCCGAAGCACGATCCCCTCCACGGTTTGAACGCTTCGTTGATTCCGCCCAGCGCAATGACCTCGGCATAGCGAGCAGGCCAGACCACTTCGTTCACGCAATTGCCCGCCGCGGCGAGCACGATGATGTTGTTACGAACAGCCTTTTGGACGGCAGCGTGGAGCGCGCGACTTGGGATGCCGCCAAGGCTCATTGTGATGACATGGGCGCCTTTCTCAACCGCGTGATTGACGGCCTGTGCGACCGGACTCTGGTCGAGCACCGAGACGCTTTCGGTGCATCGAATCGGGACGAGGGTTGCAAGCGGTGCCGAACCGGTCATTGCACCCGGCTCGGGGCTTGCTACGACGCTCGCAGTACCGGTGCCGTGCCCCGGATTTAGACCAGTTCTCAGAGGATCGATCGGGCGTTCGCCCACCTCAACGAAATTCGCAGAACGAGGGTCGGCGTCAAGGTTGGGTGGCAGTTCTGCATGCTGTGGCGCTACGCCGGTGTCGGGCTGAAACACCAGCACATCCTTGCCCTTGGCAAGGCGTCCTTCCGAAATCGCAAGCTCCCAAGCCTGCTTGACCAAGGATTTGTTAATCGCCCAGTTTCGGTCGGCCGGCTTGTCCTTCTCAGAATCGGCCCAGCACCAAAACGTCCAATCAGCGCTTTCCGGCGCACCTGGATCCGGAGGCTCACAGTCGCAGTCAAAGTAGTTGGTCCCAAGATCGGGCTCGACCGTTTCCGCACCAAGCAGATCACGAAGCCTTGTCGCCGCTTCAAACAAGTCGGCACGGTCTGGACGCGTGACATGAGGAACGGAAAGGCGCCGAAACTGCGCCAAATCCGATGCATTCGGGAACAACGGAAAGACGCTGACCTGGATCGACAGAGCTTGTTGGACGGTACGGACGATGGCCTCGTCGCTGACCGGCTGACGCAGCTCGATCACGAATCGAACCGGGCGCCCGGCTCCGCTCTGGCCGGCCTGCTCTTGACGCCACGCCGTCAACAACGCCGCCAAGTCGGCATTTTCAACCGCCACTTCAGTCACTGGTAATCTCACTAAAAATAATTTGGATCAGGCACTCCCAACATATTTCCACGAGTCTCATACAACTTCAAGATGCTCCGACGCGACGAAACTAAGTTGCGTTCCAGCTCCCAAACGTACGAGGCGACGGCAACGGCGATGATTTCCAGCAAATTTCAAGGAGAATGGCACAAAAACTGCGCCCTTCCTTCGTGAGCCGCTGCTTGAGCCTGATTACGGGGTCCGGACCAGAAACGACGTCGCGAAGGCGCAACTAACGAAACCGAAAGACGCTGAAAAATCGAGCTCGGCGAGTTCACGGATGTGCTCAATCGTCCACACGGTCGAGCTCATCGGGGTCCTGAGAACCTTCCGGCACGTCTGTCAAATCGATCGACACCGAACCGAACAACGCTTCGGCTATGGCCCGAAGACCGGCCGCTGGAAACCGCTGTGATTAAGCTGGCACAGCTTCATTGATGAAGTGGCTGGATCAATTTGTAGGCCGTAGCACTCAAAAGCTTCCGAACGGACCGCATGCCCTTTTGCTTGCATAGGATCTCTGTTTCATGCTGTTCGAGATTCTCGATCGCGAAAATCGATATCGCCTAGCCCCAGGGTTCAGCGATGCCAACGCAGACAGCGCTCCCGCCCTCCCTTGCTCCCCGACTCATCAGTCGCGAGGCTGCCGCCGCTACATCTGCGTGGCACCCGACACGTTTAACGAGATGGTGAAGACGGAAGCCAAAAAAGTGAAGTCGCGCTTCATTGAACTGAAATTCGAAGGTGGAAGTACAGCCATCGGCGGTAACGGCAGCGGTGCTGCATACGAGTACTAGAACATTCATACAACAAACGGTTGAAGCTACTCAGCACTGCGATAACCCCGTCCCATTGCCATTCTTTATTCGTCAGCGGAGGGCTCCGCCATGATGTGCGCCCGGATATTGCCTGTTTTTTTATTCGTGCTGTCGGTGACATGGGCTAGCGCAGAGGAAGCGCAAACCGATTTCGTCGCGGCCAACATCAAAGTCGATCCGGTTATGCAGCCGAAGCAGCCAGGCGACGCCTTCAAGGAATGCGCTAACAACCCGGCATGCAGCGCGGTCCTCAAGGGCGCGGCGTCATATCTCAGTGTGTCGCCCACCTTGATCACCGCGGTGCTCGCCGTCATTCCGCAGGCCAAGAGAGAGGGCGAAGAAGGGCATTTCACTATCCAGTTGCCGCAGGGATACGTCTACTGCCGGGCGTCGATCCGCACCGTGTCTGTGGTTCCGGCGACAGGAGACAGGGCGTCGCTGATGTCCGCGACGACTAACGATCATGGCGTCGGCATCTACACATGGGCCCCGAAACAGGGCGTGGGGCAAGGGAGAAGCTGGGTCGAGGCTGATTATACAGTCTGCGGTGTAAAAACTGACCTTGCCGACAAATACCGCGCCGAAGGCAAATGCAAACCGCCCGGCAAAAATATCATCAACTGCCGTGGGGCAACGGGCGTCAACCACGGCCTGCCCGCTTGCGGCTCGGTAGATGACTGACGACATTATTTGCGACGGTACATCGATCGCGGAAGGCGGCCTATTTGAAATAGCGTCCAGGCGCATTGGGCCGCCCAAGCGCAATAATTCCGATCGGCTCGATCGTGGGAAAGAAGCTCACGCCGTCGGGCTCGGCGATGCGAAAGCGCTCGTGCAAGGCCCCGTCGGCCTGGATGGCCGATGTCATGGAGTGGAAAGTCAGGTCTTTGAAGACTCCCTGGCGACCGGCATGGACCACAGTTCGTCGATGAAGTGCACCGCGATACACGCGGGCGCGATTATGAAGAGGACATACACAAATAGTTTGATCGCTTTCGCGAGGCTGTCGCGCGGGTCCGGCGGATCGACGAATGCGCCGGGGAGTTTGTTGTACCAGGGTAGATTTGCATGGAGGCGCCAGTGTCGATCCACGATCATAAGTAGGAAATATGAAACGAGCGGTATTGCGAGCACACCGATCAGGATCGCGGAAGCTGTTTTCGAGTGCGGCACGATCTGCTTGATGATGGGTGCGCCGGTCCGCTCAAGCCAGAACAGATTAAAGAAAAACGAAAACAGGGCCGCGCCGACCACACCATACACTAGCGCCGGACTATCCACTTTTTGCCCCTCATCAGGATCGCGCGATTCTTGCATCGGCAATGGGATTTGGCAATCGGCTGGTCGTGCTTTTATCGCCGATACCTCTGGGTGTGTTATTGATTAGAGCGGCTTGACGGGCCTTAGGAATGAGAGACACAGGTGGGCCTTCGACCGCTCGCCGCGGGCTCGTGGGCGGTCCAGACTGTGCGAGGGGCACGCGTGAGCTTAGGGTTTCCCGCGAATGAAGGGTTTTTCGGTCTCTTTTGGCCGGCGAGGATCATGCATCCTTTTCACTCTGAAAGGAGCCCGTGTTGATGACGATGCAAGACCTGTTAGACAAGATCACACCACTGCCGGGGAGAGTTGTCGATGTCCCAACGGTGCCGCCCATCGAACTGGTGGATTTCGTGGTGCGGTGGAACCGCGGGCTGCGGCCATGGAAGGCGACGACACTCGCCGGCCTCTCCGGCGTCTCGATCTCGACCGTGGAGCGGATCGAAGGCGGCGAGCGCGTGAGCGACGACGCTCTGGACAGAATCGCCCGGGCGTTCGGCTATGAGGCGGGATATTTCACGGCGCCGAGGTATCCGACGCCTACGAGGATGATATCGCGCGTCTGCAAGAAGGGCTCGATCTCGCGTCATTTATGCTGTCGGATATCGCCGAGCCCCCCGCCGTCGGAGCGAGGTCGGCGCGATCTCTACAACGAGATCCTCACATGTGTCGGCAACCTCGAGCGGCCGGGGCCTGACCGACCTGTCGGGGGTGATGCCGGCTCCGCAAGAGCGTTTGCCCGGGACTGGAAGTTCGCGGTCGTCTCGATCTCGCCGCGGCTCACCGACCCCGGCGCGACGAAGCGGCGGCACCTGATGGTCGACCGCCGCGTCGTAGGATTGCCATCAGGGCCAAGGACTACGTGACGCGCCTGCCTCTTCGGCCAGCGAGAATTGCAAGCATATTGACGACCGACCAGGTTCCTTCGGCGCACAATGCAGCGGTTCTGAAATCGGCGAACCGCTTATGCTGCAGCGCCAACGCCAGGCGGACCGCCGCCTTGGCGTGAGCGCGCGCTTCTTCGTTGCTCGAACCTTTCAGCTCCGCTTCGAAAATCGCCTCGAGCATCCGCTTGGCATCGGTATCGCTCGGGGTCTTGTCGTCGATAAGCGGATGCCGGGCGGGATCATAATGCTCTTGCGCGACGGAGATCAGCACCTCGCGGCAGAGGAGCCCGACGGCCTGATATTGCTCCTCCGTCTCGGCGCCATCGAGCCGGAGCCGCATCTCCTGGAGCTGGCGGTCGACTTTCTGCCACCCGGTCGGCTGCTCGAAGACAACCGCGCGGCGGGCGGATTGCGCGACAAAGATCGGCCTGCCGGAAATGGTCTTTCCGGGGACGATCTGATAGCCGTCAGGTGTCAGCGCCTCGTTGTAGCCGCGCACGAGCATTGACACTGCATCGTCTGCAGGCCGCACGACCGGGTGTACAGTCTCGCAGAGAAAGCGGAGAAACTCTGCGTCCGGTCCATACATCAGATGAACCGTCGATCGTAGAATACCCAGTCTGAATCCCAATCGCTATTGCGCACACAATGCTGATAGATGTCGCCGGCGGCGTCTTGGTAGCGACGGTCGAACGATGGCAGCTTCGATAAATCGTAAATTCTTGCCAGGAATTCGTCGTCCTGCAGCCGGCCGGCCCAGCTTACTTTGACAATGCTGAAATGATCGACAATGGTGCGGCGCGTAACCTCCGAGATCTCCTTTGGAGCTTCTTCCGCATCGTAGGTCATCGATGTTTTGTCCATAGTGACTAGGCCGGCGCGAGCACAGCCAAGCGCTCGCAGATGAATTGTGCGATCTGCGACGGGCTGAACCTGCGCGCGTCGACGTAGCCGTCGGTCTTGAAAATGCCATCGACAGCGCCGTCGTCGGTTCGCACGAACATTATGCGGGCATTGCCGCGCTCCATAATAATCTCCCTGATCGCCCTGAACTCAATGCCGCACCAGTCCTTCCTTTGGTAGTCGGCCCCGAGGAACACGACGATCAGCTTCGAGCGGCGCCGATAGATCTCTTGCAGCAATGTGTCGAGCGACGGCCGTGCCAGTTGCGACACGTAGTTGCTGTCGTAGAAGTAGGAGTTCGGCCCGATTCTTCTCTCCAGCTCGCGCGCGACTTGCTCGACGATTGCCCTCACCTCTCCTGGAAAAGAAAGCGCCACGTCGAAATTATGTCTGTTTATATCGACGGTCTTGGTCGCCTGCCCGGTCCATGACGGCAGCGTAATGCGCCGCGCGGTATGCAATTCCTTCGCAAGGTTGACGTCCTTGACCGCCCAATGCGTTCGGTTCATCTCCCATTTGCCAATATCGAGCTCGAAGGTGAGCTGTTCCAAATCGTCCGCGGACAGAAAGGAATCGATCGGCTGAAGCTCGTATTCGATGCGCACCTGCCCCTGCCGTTTGGCGATATCACGGATCAGGCCGAAATTCGGCGCGAGCTGGTTGAATGCTTCATAGGCGAAGATACATGGCAGCCGCTTGAGTTCCGAGACCGCGGCTTCGTCGAGCGCTCCGAACCGCTCGGTGATCGCGTTTTCGGTGTATTCGCGGACACAGCGCGAGAATTCGATGTGCCAGGGCTCGCCATTCCAGGCCTCGGCATTGGAGGAAACAAGGAGATTGTACATCGAGACGACCGTTGTTGCCGGTTTGGGGATTGGGCTTGGTGCTTGGAGGCGTCACCGGGGGGTCTTATCGGAATTTTCACGCCCGCGCACTGATTCGATAGTCCAAGCTTCGACGAAGACGAACA
The DNA here is from genome assembly GCF_020329435.1 of Bradyrhizobium hereditatis. GTDB lineage: Bacteria > Pseudomonadota > Alphaproteobacteria > Rhizobiales > Xanthobacteraceae > Bradyrhizobium > Bradyrhizobium hereditatis. The sequence continues at coordinate 467,998 of NZ_JAGKJK010000003.1, forward strand.
GAAATCTCCGCTGAGGCCGTTCGGCTGAGGCGTTCGGCAAGGACAAGCGCAGATCGCCAGTGGCCTATTAGGGGTCAAATAGCCCATCGAGTCCGGGCCATTCGTCAGAACCCGCCCGGCTCTCGCGCTGATGATCGCCGGAGCGATTGGCGCCCGCCAGCGGCACGATACCGTAGGGCACAAAGAGCATGGCGACAGATCTCCAGCCTTGGGTTTGAAGCATGGCAGCGGCCCGCGCATTACCGGAGGCCTCAAGCGTGTCGCGCGGCACTTTTCTCTAGCCGCACGGATTTGGCCAAGCTCTTGATCTTTACCACTAAGCGACGAAAATGTGATGGATGAGAAAAGCGCCTAGGGTTCCGCCGCGCTGGTGTGGTGTCTCACGCATGTGCGGATTTGTTGGTTCTATGGATGAGGGCGTGAGCCGCACCGGTTGCGTCGTCCCGAGGTCAGTCGCGTGACGAACGATGGCCGCTAAAACGTTGCCGATGGCAGCATCGACTTTGCCGTCGAGTACATACCCCAGCATCCCTCCATGGCGCACCACGGCACCATATTGCCCGGTCACGAACCGCATCATACCAAAGACAACGTACTCGTTTGCGTAGGTTCGAACGCCGGGATTTTGTGGAACGTTGAGGCGCTTACATTCTAGGCAAAAATAAACGTCCTCGCGGTTCACGAGCGGAGAAAACGCAATATCAAGCCTTCCCTGATCTTGGCCTGCAGCCGGTTCAAGCTCGACCATCTGTGTATCAATCCGGAAGGGCAAGTCGCTGGCATTCCGATTCTGTCTAAGTACCTTGCAAAAGGCCTCGGTCGCGGGATCTTCCAATGCGTCAGGTGCTAAGGGCGGCATGGCTCGCCATGAGGCGGCAACCAGCTGAAAAATATTGGGAAGGAGCGAGTCAATGAGGCCGATCCACTGTGAAGGATTACCGACAACAGTCATGCCATGACCCGGTGGCTATGCATCAGAATCGTCCCAGCAATCTCGTCCGCGTCGTTGAGTGCGGCCGTCTCGGTCCAATAACGATGACCAATGCTTTTGAGCAAATACAGCTTGTCCTGGTCGAATACAGTAATGCCGCGAGCGGCGGTCACGGCCCGCTCAATCGGATTGGCTGCCTGTCGCAATCGGTAAAAAGTGTGCAACACGTCCGCTTCCACCGGTTGGGCCAAAGCATCTGAGCGAGGCGACTTGCGCAATACCGCGATACCGATTCCTAATTGGTCTGAAGCCACGGCGAAGCCTGTCACGATGTACTCGGTTCCTCGTACCCAGCTATTCAAAGTTTCGCATAGTCGCCGGGTGTAGAGATCGCGTTGCTGTCTCGTCGAATGCGCTACCGTCGGCACCGGCATCTTGGCCTTCGTAGGCTGGATGCTGGGGATGACGACGTTTACTGTGTCGGACAGAAGAACTTGTTCGTTTGGCTGGATGTCGAAATAACTCTCAATCAAAGGATCAATCGCAGCACTGGCAGCAGCGACGGCGCTGTCGCGAAGGATAAGATTTTCCATTGCGCGCCTTGTATGGGTAGCGATTAGGCGCGCAACTTCGGCGACGATCTCGTTGTGCCGGGACGACTCTTTGAAGTCTTCAGGAAAAGGCATTGGTAAGCGGAGGATTTCTTCGACATGTCCTTCCGGACGGTACATCCCCCAGCTCGCTGCGGTATGAAACATATAGTATTTCGCGAGTCGCGAACGTAAGTAGGCAGCGAGGAACATGAGAAGCGTGCGGTGCTTGTCGGGGCCGTGGATGCCCCTCAAGGCGTGTCGAAAGCTCACCGGAAAATCGCAGAAGGCAATTCGCTGGAAGCCCTTTGTGATCAAAACGTGAGGCGCATTGAAAATTTCGGTGCTGGTATTGGATCGGCTCCGAACTGTGACATTGGCTGAGCGGAGCGTTTTGCATTCTTCCGGTAGCAGGAAGAGATCGATCGCCGGGCTCGTCGCATCGATGAAGAGCTTCGACGGCAGCCGCACCACTTTCGCTTTCTTTGGATCATCGTTCTCTCCGAGCGGTTGGAATCCTTCAGCCATCACCCACGGTTTGTCGCCCCCCTCACGTGGACTCTTCACGCGATCGCGCAGCCGCGAATAAAGGGATAGGCGATCGATCAGCCGCAGGTCGCGTGGCGTTGCCCAAAAATGTTGTTTCCAAGTCTGCGGCGCGTCGGGACCGTCTAAATCCTTCACCAATTCGGCCAGCGAAATGGACGAGCGATCGATTGGCGAAACAGAGATGATTTCCGCCTGTGTTGCGGCCCAATCGACTTTGGGGGCGAGATATTCAATTTTGCTGTTAAGGCTCGTCGGGCGCTCAGGCCGGTACCGGACGACGATCGCTGGGTGGATGGCCTTCTCGAAAAGGAAGAGCCGATAGTCGGCGAGGTTGAGGACCCTTGCGACGCCATGCTCCGTGAGCCAGGCCTTTTGGAACGCAACTGCTTTGCCGCCGTGATTGAACAAGGTGCCGTGAGGCAGAACGAAGCAAACGCACCCCTCTTCCCTGACCGCTTTTGCAGCCTTCCAGACAAAAGCGGCAGCGATTTGTTTATCCGGAAGCGGCTTCCCATTTTCGGCGCACCAACGTCCTGCAGGCGTGTCGGGCCCCGCAATACTGCCCCACGGAGGATTGCCGACAACAACCGACGGGACCGCAGAAAGCTTGAGGTTGGACGAGAAGAAGTCCACGCATTGAATGTTTGGCGTTTGATTGGGTGCATCCGAAGAGACGAGATGAGGTAGAGCACGGCCCTTGCCCTGCAGGTCCCGGATGTCCCGGGGGGTCAGCTGATCGAGGTAAGCAAGATAGAGGCTAAACGCCGTGATGCGGCAAGCTGTGGGGTTGATATCAACGCCAAACAAGCTGTCGGTCAGAGCTGCATCAGCTCTTTTGCCCGTCGATCGTTCCTCGCGTTCGGATTGGCAAACTTCCACTCCTCAGCCATGCGATTGAATAGACCGACCAAAAAAATTCCAGAACCACATGCTGGATCAAGATACTTCTTGCCGATCAGTGGGCCACTTTGATGCAGGGCTACATCGAGGACAATCTCCGCCAGAAAACGGGGCGTATAAAACGCGCCTGTTTCATTGGTCGCCTTCAGAAAGTGCTCGTAGATGGCGCTGATGGTTTCAATTGGGATCGCGCTGAAATCATAAGGCCAAAAGGTCCTCTGACCGCTGCGAACATGAGTGCCCTCGAAAAAATCTCGTAGCGTTCTGACATGTTGGTGCGTGATTTTCCGCGCCTCGGCTTCAAGATCGTCGCTAAAGAGGTCGCCGTTAAAATCGTTCTGCAAGTGCGAGAAAATTTCGTAGAGCGCTGTCTTGGCATTCCGAACAGGCTGGAGGCTTAGCACGTCACGAAGGTGCGAAGCATTTTCGATACCGATGGACGAAAGGTATTTTTCGCCAATCACCTGCCTGTCGAATAGGTAGCAAGTAAATACGACGCGGCAGAGCAACGCGTCGAGAACCTCAGGAGAGATATTCCTGTTTGTTATCTCGTCGAGGACATCACGCGTGTCTTTGAGGTTGCTTAGAAGGTCCCGGTCGATACGTTGGTTGGGATCGAAAGAGCGAACGTATTGTCGGAAAAAGTCACCGGACTCCACGGACACGATGAAGCTTTGAAGCCCTTCGGCTACACGGTCGAGTTCGGCGACGAGGCTCGGCGGCCGATCGTGGATTTCGTGCTCGGGCACGGGCCGGGACATTGCGGAGTAGACGTGAATCTTGTCGCCCGAGACGAGAACGAGGATCGGTGCGCCGCCGTGGTTCCAAAACTGCCGCTGGATGGGAACAATCGTGTTGAGCGCGAGGCTTTCAACAACCTTAAAATAGATGAGTGGCGTATTTTCTGCGCAAAGAATTCCATCGAGCGCGAGAAGGTCGAACGCGCGCCGCAAGACATGGGCATGCGGCATCGTCGCGCTAAGCCCATCCTTGCTATTGAAGAACACGGGCGGCGCTCGATCGGCCAGGCCGAACTCGGAGATCCAGCTTGCAGAAAGTGGCTGCTGAATCATCTGCTTCGTTCTATTGCGCGTTCGTGCCGCATCCGTGTCTCGTCTTTTGAGTCTCTAGAATTATGATAGACGGCGCCTCGGCGCCTGTCATCGACTGGATCGGAAGCGGCGAAGCGGCCGCGGTCACAACCCACCTCTCAAGGCAGGTCTTCCTTTTCCACATCGCGCTTTAGATTCGATCAGCCGCTCGTCGGGTGTGGCTCTTGGTGGGCGGTCGCCCCGTCCTGGCGGCGCCCATCCCATTTTACGCTCTGCGGCCGCGGTCAGGATCACGCGGCTTGCCTTGATATGCACGGCTGCAATTACGCCTCTTTGCCTTGGCAGCCGAGCATGGAGACGCCCAGGATCGCGGCCATACGCAATGATGCAAAGCTTGCCGCAAGGCTGGGCTAGCCGCGGCCATTTACGATCTCCTCGACAGTACAATTCGTTTGTTCTATCTTTGTTCTCTTCGGCGAGAAAGTCAATGGCCTTTGCGAGAACCCGCACTTCGGCGGGTTTCAGCCCAATCTGGCGGGGTTCCTGTTTCAATACCTGGACATCGACCGATGCTGACAACCGACGAACGTCTCAATGGTCTGCGATGGGACAAAACCTTGCGGGTTTTCGGCGGCCTTTTCGCGATTTGAGTTTGCCATGAAGCAGTGCGGCTAAAGGCCCATGCGACGCGATCACGGCCACGGAAGCGGGTCTTCTCTTGCCCCGCAATCGTCTTGATCCAGCCGAATGCCTCCTCGATCCGCTTGCGGATGCGCTGGCTGACGGCATAGCCGCCGTGCCGGGTCGTTCGCCCGTCAATCGCAGAGCTACGGCCGCTGGTGTTCTGTGCCACATGCGGCGTCACGTTCATCGAGCGCAGCTCGTTGACGAAGTCTTCCACATCGTAGGCTTTGTGGGCGCCAAGCGTGATCGCTGTCGGCCGGTCGGCACGAGGCTCGATCATGTGCAGCGCGGCCACCCGCTCGGCATGCCCATCGGCTTGCGTCAGGCAGGCGTCCACCAGCAGATCGTGGCGGTTCTCCATCAGCCCGTGCCCAATGAAGCACAGCTTCGTCTCCTTGCCTTTGCCCTTGCGATACAGCCTGGCGTCTGGATCGGTGGTCGAAGCATGGGTGTCATTCGAGCGTTTCTGGCCGTGGAAGTCCGCATCGGCATTGCAGCCGCCGCCTTGCGCCGGCGGCTCGCCGGAGCCGTCCTTCGGCTTGACACTCTTCATCGAGGCCCAGGCCTCGATCAGCGTGCCATCGACCGAGAAGTGATCACTCGATAGAAGCCTCTTCACCCTGGGCTGCGCCAGCATCGCCGCCAGGAACTTCGCCGCGATGTCGCCTTCCAGCAGCCGGTCGCGGTTCTTCGAGAACACCGAATAGTCCCAGGCTGCGTCGTCGACGCCGATGCCGACGAACCAGCGGAACAGCAGGTCGTATTCCAGTCGCTCCATCAGAAGCCGCTCCGAGCGGATCGAATAAAACGCCTGCAACAGCATCGCCCGCAGCAGCTTCTCCGGCGGGATCGACGGCCGCCCAATTGGCGAATAGAGCGCGGCAAACTCTCGCTCCAGCGCCGACAGCGCTTCGTTCACAATCGTCCGGATCGCTCGTAGCGGATGATTACGCCGCACCCGCGCCTCCAGGTCGACGTAGCTGAACAGCTCGCCCGTTCGATTGTCGCCGCCGCGCACGCACCATCTCCGAATCTCGTCGGAGCCAATGAATTACGGTCGCCGGTCGGCGGCGAGCGCCTTTTTTCAACGGCCTGCTAGAGCGGGATGAGATTAGGTTTGGTCATATCCAGCGTTGGCGAAGTAATTGGCGCATTCGGCCGGTGAGACGGTGTTGAGGATCGGAGCGATAGCATCGTAGACCGCCTCGGTGGTTCGCTGTGCGGCTTTGCGCAGCCAGTGTTTGAACTTGGCGAAGAACTGCTCGATCGGGTTCAGATCGGGCGAGTATTTGGGCAGATAGAAGAGCCGGGCGCCGACGGCACGGATGGCGCGACGCACGGCAGTGGACTTGTGCGAGCCGAGATTGTCCATGATCACGATGTCGCCGGGCTGCAAGGTCGGGACCAAAACCTTCTCGATGTAGAGTTGGAAGGCTTCGCCGTTGATCGGGCCCTCGATGAACCACGGAGCGGTGATGCGATCGTGGCGCAAAGCGGCCATGAAGGTCATGGTTTGCCAGCGGCCGTGCGGCACCTTGGCTTTGATGCGTTGGCCGCGCGGTGCCCAACCCTGCAGCGGCGCCATATTGGTTTTGGTCCAGGTCTCATCGATGAACACCAGGCGGGAGGGATCGATCCGATCCTGATACTTGGTCCACTGTGCCCGCCGACGGGCAACGTCGGGACGGTCCTGCTCGGCGGCAATCAGCGTCTTTTTTTGTAACTGAGCTTCTCCGCGTGGACGAACTCCTACATCGTGCGGTAATCGACCTTGAGGCCACGCTCAGTGAGCTCGCCCACCAGCCCGCGCACGGTAAAATCCGCCTCCCGGCACCGTTGCATCAGCCATTCGCGGTGCGCTCCCGCAATCTTCTTTGGCCTATAGCCACCGATCTGGTCCGGCTTGACGCTGCCGGTCTCGCGGAAGCGCCGTACCCAGTTGATCGCTGTGCTGACGCCCACCCCAAACTGGGCCGCCGCCTGATGCCGCGACAAGCCGCCCTTGATGACGGACCTGACCACCCGCTCGCGAAGATCTTCCGAATAGGCTCGCCCCATCCATGCTGGCCTCCTTCCCAGCCAGCATGTTGAATCAGAACCGACCTGATTTGGGAATCCTCAATCGATTCAAACTAGACCCATCCCGCTCTAGGTTTGAATCCTTCCCCTTTGGGCTACAGGACTTCCTCGACGAAAGGCAATCGCGATGTGGAGAATGCTTCTGCCAGCGGCGTCAATCGCGTGGCTTGCAGCGCTGACGGTTGCCGAATCTGCCGCGCAGCCGACGACCGACGTTGCCCGTTTCTCGTTCCGCCAAACCGGAACGGACAAACAGATCAAGCACTTCATCTTCGAGGTCCGCGGAAAGCCGGCCATCGACGAGATGCGGACGATCTTGGCCGACCCGAGCTCGACAAAGCGAAATGTGTCAGGCGTGATCGATCAATCTCCGGCAGTCTACAACCCGCAATGGCATTTCATCTGATGCCGGAGACCGTGAAGCCCTTTGAGCTGCAGATCGAGGTCTGCGACGCCAACGTGATGTACGTCGAAGCCCATCTTGACGAGGTGGGAGGAGCATTCCTGCCGAAATCGTTTTGGTGTCCCTGGTCTTCGGAATTGGAGTTCGAAGTGCCGGTGCATTGATGAGGCCCACCTCACCCTCATTTTCTTGCGGTGCCCTGGGTTACGTGGCTGGCAGAAGCTGAGCCGGAGTGCGGTGGCAGTCATTCGTAGGCCCGCTTGCAAATGCGTGTCGTCGTGGAGTTAACCGCAACCCTCGCAGGCCTTTCGAGTCCATGCGATCACCTTGGCCAACGCGATGCGCAGCTCAGGCTCGGCTTCGTCGTGCCACCGCCCGAGAATCCTAGAGAGTACCGGCCGCCGGAGGCTCTCATCCAGCAGCGATAGCCGAGCGGCCGCAACGTCGGCTTCAAAGTTGCGGCGCTCCGCATCGTGCCGGGCGCGCACAAGCCGACCAATCACGGCTCCGTCCAAGGCGGGTGCGCTCACGCCACGGTACCACTGGAGCGCCAAACCGCGAAGGACTGCTGCCCTGGTCGAGAGGTCGGGCCGACCCATAGCGGCATTTGCGAGTCGCTGCGCAACCTCTTCGGGCAAGTCGGTCACGGCTGCAGCCCTACCAAGAGCCCCAAGCGCGTCCTCGTCACCGGCGATGATCACCATCTCACCACGATAATTGCTCGCCCGCGGTGGAAACCGCGATGCCGGTGACAGCCTTGCAGTGAGGATCGCGAGCCTGCTCGGGCTCAGCGCGCCATCGAGCGCAGCCAGATGTCCGAGGCCCCGATGGAAGTCGCTCATGGTGCGCTGGGCGCTCTCCTGTTCGGCAGCCCATCGGCGGATCTCGGCGACCGAATTCCGGTCGAGATGGTTTACGTTCGCGGCGAGTGCCGCGAATGCGGCAACCGGTGCAAAATCATCCATTCCCGACGAAGAGGTCATCCGCTCGATCAAGGCCGTCACAAGGCCGAGCGTTAGCGGCTGACCTGGCGCGATCGCCCGTATCAGTTCCGATACAGGCGATGCCTTCGACAGGTCGAGGCCCTCTCGGCGCCCGACGGTTTCCAAATATTCGAGGGTCTGGCCTGTCAACAGACCTCGCCGCCCCATTTCAGCGAGAGCAAGAGCGGCGAACTGCTGCCCTGCGTTCGCCGGTTCACCAGGATCGGCTTCGGCGAGACTTCGAAAGTCGTTCAGAAACAGGGTTTCGATGCGCCCTCGTCGCTGCTTGTCCTCGATCAGGAGGGCGGCGGCGAGCCGGCCGTGGGCTGCGCACCAACCACGGTCCAAAGCGTCCAGCGCGGACGTTAGCGCGTCCTTAAGTGTAGAGCGGCTCGGGGCGTCCGAAAGGATTCTCGCTAGGGCATGAGCATAGGCCGAGAACTCCGACGCACGTCGATCCGGATCTTTCTGATGCGCCCACCGATATGCCGCGATGCGGCTCAGTTCGAACACACTGGCCGCACGCCCGTTCGCGTCCAATGGCGCGGTTGCCGCGAGCCAAGTTGCATCCCTGGCGAAGACCTCCGTTTCGGCCGAGAGAATCCTAAAATCCATATCACTAGCGGGCGTGGCGGAGCAGTCGAGGTCTGGTTTCCGATTCAGAGGATAAACCTGGCCACCAATCACCACCGTGGAATCGCCAGACAGTGAGGCCAGGAAAACCACTTCATCGCTCGGAGGCGCGTCGTCGTCGGGCCGAAGGGCGGCGGACTGACCGGCAGCCATCATCGACGCGGACGCGAACCGCGGGCGCGCGAGGCCGCCCTCCAGATCGCGCAACCAAGGTCTGAGGCCGCGCGAATCGAGGTGACCGATCAGACCGCGCATGGAGGCCCTGCCGAGCGCGGCGGCAAAACTATCCGCAGTCGGTTTCAGGTCGGCCAGAACGAAACCGGTGTCGACTTCAGCCCCGAGGTGAAGCGGGAGGGCCACATAGGTCGTGCTCAGTCCCGGACGGACCAGGATTTCGCCCGTTCCCGAAACCGCAAGATGGTAGACCATGCCGTCAATCGCCACGATCGTGACCGCGGCGGCAACTGCGCCGATACTGAGAATTCTGCGCACGCGCCGACGGACCGTTTCGGCAACGGACAGTTCGCGTCCGAGCGACCGGCTCGCCACAACGGGAAGTTTTGTGGCGGACACCGACAGCCCACCTGCAACGGGTTCCTGACGCTGGCCCGCCTTGAGGGCAGCAGCATTCAGCGGGACCTGCTCGCGAAGTCGCGGCAAGAGAGCCGCCTCGAGATCGACCAGGCCCATGCTGTCGGCTATATCCGAGTCCGTTGAGAGGGCTCGGATGAGAACGTCAGAGAATAGGGAGCGCCTTAGCTTGTCATCCTCCCAAGCAATTTGGTCGGCCCGCGACGAAGCAATCACCAAACGGGCAGCGCTACCGCTCAAATTCGAGAAAAAACGAGCTCCCGCGGCGATCGATTCTGCGTGGCAGCAATCTATCAGCACGAGGATCCGAGCTGCACGGACCGAGCCCAGCAGGGCATCAATCATTGGTCCATCCAGGCTCGCGGAGCCTGGATGGGCGTCGGCAAGACAGAACCAGCCATCGATCTCGCCGTGGCCGCACATGTAGACGAGAAACAGATCGAATGCGCCGGCGCATGAAATTGTCGCGAAAGCCGTTTCGACGCCGCGCCTTGTCGGCTCACCCTCCCTAGGGAGGACGATGTGAACGTGGTTGCTCCCGCTCCAAGCAGCGGACGCGTAGCGGTGAAATGCTTCCGCATCCTCCACCGCGTATTTGAGCCGCATCGAGCTGCTGCGGTAGTAGGCGTCCTGATAGTCGACGATCCCTATACTGATCGAAGCGCATCGCATCGCGCTCTACCACCTGAAAAAGCCTACCACGCTGGGGTGGGCGCCGTGCGCGCCGATCGGAGCTAAGATCGTCGTGAGCTTCTGGAGGATGAGCGGCGTCGAGAGCCCGACATGTAATGCAACGATGCCATCCGCTCTGGGCCCGAAGTAAAGCCAGGCTATCAGCCCTCCGGCGAGCGCCAACAGCATGGAGACGATCCAATAGAACGGGTTCCGAGTATAGGAAGGTAGCGTTCCCTCACGGAGCAAGCCTCTCCAGTGCAAAAGTTCAAGTAGAACACCTCCCACCGTCCCTACCATAAACACCTGCCACGCAGAGGTCAGAGACATAGCGATGCTCCAGATCAGAGACCGGGTCCGACTGGCCAAGCTTCAGCGCACCCGCGCAATCGTGCGGCCCAGGCGCTCTGTTCGAAACCGGATGTCCTTCATATCTCTGCGCGAAGGTCTTCGGCACTGGGCATCTCCCTAGGTTCGGTAACAGCTCCAGCCGGGAAAACTGGTTACGGCCTTGTCGTAGATCTCGATGTGGCGAACATGCAGCCGAAGGAACGCACGGCGGATTGAGCAACAGAACTCAGCTTTGGCGTGTGCGAAGGCCCTTCAGATGTTTATCGCGCTGCCTGATCGAGCCCTCTTCAGATTGGCGTGAGCTCGATGTCCAGGGCGAGTTCCCGGTACGGCGCGGCCTGTACCCACCGATTCAGAAGGTTCATTGCGAGGGAACATCACCGCCTCGAACCGGGTCGTCACCGATGTCACCTACATTCAGACCGCCGAAGGCTGTATGTACCTGGCTGCCATCGCGGACCTCTTCAGCCGCTAAGATCATCGGTGGTGCGATGCACGGCCACATGCGGATCGAGCTCGTCTCCTCCGCGCTATCGATGACGATCCGCTAGCGGCGGCCCGCTGCCGGATTGATCAGTCATTCGATCGCGGCGTGCAGAGCGGATTCACAGGAGTGTCGCGCCGCCCTCGTCCCGCCGATATCACCGCTTGTCTTCAGACGAATTTGGCCGGGCGTTCAGACGGAGGGCATGATTGAAACGCTTGCATGTTTCGTTACCTCGAGAACCGAGAGTGCTGGTGCTGGCTTTCCGTCACATTAAGAAAGCCCAACAAAATGATCCGTCGTGACTGGCCTCGAATGCGGATCGAAGCGTCAACATACGGCCGTCGAAGATGAGCACCGCCGCTTAAGCCGGCGGCTTTCCCGAGAAATTTGAACGACAAGGCATGCGCCTGCCTCGTATATTGTTGGAGGACCGCCATCCGAGGGTATTTGCGAAGTATCGAGCATATCGCCCCTTCCCGGCCGCCCCTCCGGTATCGAGTGGCTTCGATCCAAGTATTCAAGACTTTTTGAACCGACTGCGATCGTCCCGGTCAGTTTGTTGTAATGCAAGTCGCACGGAATCTTCTTTATTCACCCGCAATTAAGAATTCGAAAAATCTCATCGGACAGACCGATCTCACCTGACAAAAGGTAACCGAAACTAACGTGCGAGTTCCTCCTGCTTCGGCCAGATTCATTCCGCTCTCGCACACCTAGATGGCCCGATCACGTAGATGAAGCGGCTCTGCGTGAATGAAATCGATGGCCGGCGTCGCCTCTACCGTTGATCAAACGATGCTCAGAGCGGATGCGGCCGTTCTGGTCATAGAGTGGAAGCAACACTCAGCCAGACGATCCGATACAGTTTCTCGCTGCACGCGCGTGCACTGTTAGCGAGCTTCGATTCAAACACCCCTCTCTCCAATGGCATTGACGCGCATCTCTCCCATACGCGATCAATTTTTGCGCTGTGCATATTTGATCATAATTTCCACGCTACAACCTAACGCAGCGTGAGCTTCAAGCTGTTTCTTTCGAGCGAGTGTTGCGCTGCCGTTACAGCAATCTCCGATGACGTTGCTAAGACGCGCGGCCTGGGGGCCATCTAAAGGAAAGAAACTGGAAATGAAGAACTTGTTGCTTGTGACCTGCAGCATCCTCGCGCTTGGCGCGGTCGCACCGGCATTGGGCGCGGATCTCGCTGCGCAGCCCGTCTATAAGGCGCCGCCGCCACCGCCGCAGGTCGCGGCCGCGATCTACGACTGGAGCGGTTTGTACATCGGTATCAACGGCGGTTGGGGCTTCAGCGATGTGACCGGTGGCACGGTGGGTGGCCAGATCGGCTATCGCCAGCAGATGGGCCAGGCGGTGTTTGGTCTTGAAGGTCAGGGCAACTGGGCTGATTTCAGTGGCTCCAATGTCAGCACAACCTTCCCGCTCAATACCAACCGCAGCACGATCGACGCGTTCGGCCTGATCACTGGGCTGATCGGGTACACCTCCAACAACGTTCTGCTTTACGCCAAGGGCGGTGCTGCGGTGACGAGCAACACCTATCAGGTCACCTCAACCCTGACCGGCGCGCAGGTGGCGAGCACCGATAATACGCGCTTGGGCGCAGCGGTTGGCGCTGGTGTGGAGGTCGGATTTGCGCCGAACTGGTCGGTCGGCGTCGAGTACGACCACCTGTTCATGCCGGACACCAACGTGAGCTTCACCACGGCCGCTGGAGTGGTCGCGACCGATCGCATCCGCCAGGATTTCGATCTCCTGACCCTGCGGCTCAATTACAAATTTAGCCCGCCGGTTCTCAAATACTGATCACTTCGCTTTCAAACGGCGGATGAAAGCCCCGGCCCTTAGGCCGGGGCTTTTTTACCGCCACCTAACCGCGTTCTGTTTTCCGGTTCTACGCAAGGATTCTGTCTGCAAACCGTATTGGTTGAGTATTTTCAAGGTGACCCAGCCAAACTCGAACGCTCGAAGGCTGGCAAGGCGAATCTGACACGGTCCGGCACAGTGGTGATGCATGATCGAGGATGAGCACGCAGACGGCCGGACAGCCTCCCCCCGGTCAAGAGCGCGTCCATGCCCAGGCCCACTTCCATTTCTGAGGTCCGCAACGCACTGTTCAGCTTACGAATCTCACGTTTGGGAGCGCCGGATCGGCTTCAGCCCGCTCACACGATCCGATTGTTAAGAGAATGGTAATGCTTGTGCGCGACGTCTAGGCATTCTGCGAGCGCCGGCTGCGCAGAACGCTTGCTTCAACTTTTGTTTGCCCCCCTGGGTTCGACACGCGGAGGCACGGCAAGAGGAATCCGTTTATGTCTTTTGACGATTCAGGCCTAATCTGAGCTACTGTTTGCCTACGTTAACAGCCCCGTCATATGCGTTTAGTCTTTAGCCTTCTGGACCTGGTTGTAGCAGACGCTTTGTCATAGCTGCGCCTCATCGGGAAGCTGATCGGGCAATGCTTTCATGTCCCCGTTCCCATCCTGCTCCGCCTCTGCGACTTTATGAGTCGCAGACAACCGAATGCCAGCGCCTTGTTCCTTTGCATACAAAGAACGCGCAATGCCCGCTACGGTGGAAGAACCATGCTATTTGCCTAAAGAGGGCCGCGGCGTCGCGTCGGTACGCGTGGGCAGTTTCGGATACTCAATCTTAGGCAGCTGCCCCGTCAGCGAATTCAGAAACGCAACAATATCGTTCTTTTCCTTATCGCTGAGCTCGATGCCAAGCTGGGTTTCACCCATCACGCCAACCGCTTGCTTGAGGCTCCAAACCTGGCCTGAATGGAAGTATGGGGCCCGCAACGCGACATTGCGCAACGGCGCGGCGCGGAAAACGTACTCGTCGCTGGCCGCCTTAGTGACCGCGTATCGGCCCTTGTCAGACGCCGGAAGCAGGGTTGCTCCCGGTCTTTCGATCACGCCGAACGGGAAGTAATCCTGTCCGCCAACGTTGATTCCGTTGTGACAAGAGGAGCACCCCGTTTGAATGAAGAGCTTCAATCCTGCCTTCTGCTGATCATTGAGAGCAGTCGAATCGCCTTCAAGGTACTGATCGAATGGAGCAGCGGGTGTAATTAGAGTCGCTTCAAAGGCCTCGATCGCCTTCGCGAAGTTGTCAAAGGTGACCGACGACGCCTCGTTCGGGAACGCCTTCTTGAACATGACGACATAGTCACTCATCGAATTCAACGTATCAAGCACATGATCTGGGGTCGCGTTCATTTCGACACGCGCCTGCACGGGTCCCTTAGCTTGCGCCTTGAGGTCTGCGGCACGTCCATCCCAGAACTGCGCGAGATTGAATACCGCGTTATAGACAGTTGGCGCCCGACGTGGACCCTGCTGCCAGCCATGCCCGACCGAGGTCGGACCGGCATCGACTCCGCCGGTAGCAAGATTATGGCAGCTATTGCAGCTGATGATCCCGCTAGCTGACAGCCGCGGATCGAAGAACAGCATCTTGCCCAGTTCGACCTTGTCGTGAGTGACCGGATTGTCCTTCACAGCAGGCATGATCGAGGGAATCGGTTTGAAAATCTGCCTAGCAGCTCTCATCCAATCATCTTCGGGGCTAGCCTGTGATGAGGCCAACATTACAACGGCCGCAACGGATAGCTTGCGTACAAGGTGAAGCTCCCACGCTAACTTTTTCACAATACCTCTCATCGGCACCAAACAGGACGGCATCGTCCCTGTTTATGTCACGCACTCACGCTTGCCCGAGTGATGGCTGCATCTACTAGCAACCGCCGTGCCAGTGGCGCTCGGCAAAAACTAAGCTGCTGATTTAACTTTCAAAGCAATTGCGACCAGCGGATAACGTTAGATGTCTTGAACCTGACAGAAGCCGTGCGGTGCCAGAAATGCGACAGCCACGAACTGGCGGCGGCCTATTCGCGGGCGAACGGCGCAGGCCTTTTGTGATTATACCGATGCGGCATCCAGCTCGCTGTCTATTCTCAACGAGATTGGATCGTCATGCCATCGAGAAACCTGCGAGCGGACGCCACACGCTCAGGTCAGTTAGCATCAGTTGCCAGCGCTGGCGCCGCGCCTAGGATTCAATGAGATTGAGGCGAATCGCCTTTACGATGGCCTGGGTGCGATTCGTCGTAACCAGTTTGCGCATCACGTTCTTAAGATGAAAATTGACTGTATTGTCGCTGACCTTCAGGATCCTCCCAGTTTCCCAAGACGATTTTCCCTCTGCCACCCAGCGCAGGCAGTCTTTTTCGCGCTCAGATAGGATATTTTTCCTGTTGCAGCTGCTATTCGACGGCCGCGCGATCTCCGCAAACGCCAGATGAAAGTGCCAGGCCAGTGTTTTGAGGTGACTCATACGATATTGAGGATCGGCGTCGTCGAACGGTGATGCAAAGGATACCACAGATAGTCGGCCAAATGCCTCCAACAATGGCACACTCATGCCATGCTTCAGACCTGCCTCTTTGGCCTCGTCTAGTACGCGCTTCTCGCCGGGTTCCAGTTTGGCGAGTTCGTCCCAAACAAACGGCCCCGGAAGCGCTGGTGTCCGCCTGACCACCGGGTCGATGACACGGTAATTGCGTTCAAAATAACGGCGGCACCAGTCTGGCGGGAAGTTCACGGTCCCCGTAGGCGGTAGGTACCCCAGTAGATGAGGCGGCTCCGCGAAGGTAAGCGCTCCGTAAGCGACTTCACTGAAGCCCTCCTCGCTCGCACAGCTCACAAGAAGATCGAACAGCGCTTTAATAGAGCGCGTTTGCTTCGCGCACTCGATGAAGCTGAATAAGTCCATGTGGCGACTCACGAGGGCAGCCAAGAGGGCCGCTATTGCGCCGTTCGATTGAGTGTTTTAAGCGGAGTCTAGTTTTATTCCGCTCAGCGAAGCCCTTGCTCCGCTCTTCATCTAGCCTGAACACTTGCGCGTTACGGCAAATGCTATTCCCGAATTCGTTGACCTGTCGCATCAGGCGCTCAGAAGAGACAGGTGAATCGAAACAGCGGGCACGCCGAGCAAGCAGCGGAGGTGCAGCGGTCACCTAAATTCGAACAGAACACCATAACCGTCGCGCGCATAGCTCATCTCATGTCGGTGGAGGGCTCGCCGAGGACGCAGTAGCCGCCGCATTCGATGCAGCTGTCGAGTGTGATCTCCACCTCGCCCTTGGTCTTCTGCTCGTAACAGCGCGCGGGGTCGACCTTCACGAGAAACAGCAGCTGCGGCGACGCAATTGTGCACGCACACCCCGATATCGGGACCGTGATCGATGACATAGCTGTTATCAACCAGCTTTCGCTTGGGCCAGAGTGAGGGTTCGACATACATGTTTCAGTCTCCGTAGTTGGTGTCCACGATTAGAACGCAAGGTTTCAGTCTCTTGTTTATGCATGATCTCTTTCGAAACCCGGTGGCAACTTTTCCGGATGGTGCGGATTTCTGGCCGCCAGTGTGCCGACGCTGGCGAAGACGCGAGGAGTGACGCAACACGCCGTTGGCGCCGAAGGTCAGTGCCTTAAAGGACTCGGCGGCATCTGGAGGCCCATGATGAGGACGGTGAGCTCGCTGCCGAAGTCGTTGCTTAGCTGCGGCACTGCTAGAAGCGCGAATAGACCGTGGGGGTTGATAATGGTCCGGCTCCCGCTGGTGCATGGAGTTGGCCACGGGGCGCACGCGGATCAGCGCGAAGTCGGAAACCTGCTTGATGCAGACGATATCGTGCATGCGGCTCTCCACAAGTTCCGGGCACTAGGAGGAGAATAGCAAGTCTCGTACCAGTTGCGGCGCTCGCGAGAATCAGGCGTGAAGACAAAGGATTGAGAGAACTGGCGATCGCTTACTTTGCGTTCGGCCATCGAAGCAATTGCGACACACGTTGGAAATGCGACGCCGCCGTTTGCATTAGCTGCGACATGAGTTGATATAGATCAAGAATGCGCGGCCCGGATGCGTCTTGCCGCCTTCCATGGACGATGGTTCACATCGCCAAGAGCAAGTCGAGACATCGGATCGCAACTGACCTCGAGCAGAGCAAGGAGTGCTGAGTTGGTGAGGTTTTCCGATTGTCGATGCCTGCGTTCTTGATTTCCGCTCAGAGTGAACATCTCGTGATTGTAAGTCTTAGCCCCGGCTGCCCAGGGCATTCTATCTATAGTGGATTTGCAACTATTTGCGATCCAGTCAACTACCAAGGCTAGTAATTGCTCGAGATGCCAGAAGGATGCCACCTATCGCTTGAGCTGCGGGATTGCCCGAGCGGCTTGCCTCGATCAAGAAACTGGGGTGAAACACGCCCTGAATCTCCGGCCGGTCGAACGCACCTGCAAGGATTGGCATGCAAGATCAATCACAATCTTATCTCGCCAACGGCCCTGATCGATGGGCCGATTCCTCACTTACAGGAATGCTGCGCACCGAGATCTGCTCCAATCGCGACCTCACCTTCCTCATGGAGGCTCATGATGCGCTCTCGGGCACGATCGCCAAGCGAGCAGGCTTTAAAGGTCTGTGGGCGTCGGGCCTGTCTATTGCCTGCTCGCTCGGCTACCGCGATGCCAACGAAGCGTCGTGGAGCCAAATCGTCGACGTGGTCGAGCGCATAGTGGACTCGACTGAGCTACCTGTGCTCGTTGACGGCGATAGCGGCTTCGGCAATTTCAATAATGCACGCCTCCTAGCACGGAAACTCCGTCAGCGCGGCGCTGCCGGCGTCGCGATCGAGGACAGCTGTTTTCCGAAGATGAACTCGTTTGTGGGCGATCGGCATGCCCTTGCCGATATCGATGAGTTCTCCGGCCGGCTGCGGGCAGTGAAAGATACAGTCGCGGACGACCTGGTCCTCGTGGCACGGATCGAAGCGCTGATCGCCGGCCATGGAATGGAGGAAGCAATTCTACGCGCTAGCGCCTACGCGGCCGCGGGAGCCGACGCGATCCTCATTCACTCGCGTAAGAGCACCGCGGACGAGATCCTCTCGTTCGCGAGTGCCTGGCAGAACTGTCTGCCGGTCGTAATCGTTCCAACGAAATACTATCGAACACCGGCATCTAAATATCGGGAAGCCGGCATCTCCACAGTGATCTGGGCCAACCACTCCATGCGAGCTGCAATAGCGGCGATGCGGCACGTCTGCGGCCGCATTATCGCTGAGGAAGGCATTGCCGGGATTGAGACACATATCGCGACGCTCGACGAGGTATTTGATTTGTTGAGGTACGACGAACTCGCCCGTGCTGAAGCGCGATATCTCCACCCCCCTGAGCTACAGCAATAGCTTTCTCATCCCCATAACAACACACTCCTTGTCGAAGGACTGCTGCCATGCAACCGCCTGCCCTATCGTCAGGCTCCGCTGCAATCTTGAACGAAGTATCTGTTTGTCCTCGCTATATTGGACATGTCGTCAAATGGCGCAACGGACCCTACGCGGCCGAACCATGCAGTCCTGCCGTCTCTTGGCTCAATCTGCTCACCTGTTAGACGGCCAGACATCGAAGAACAGCCACGAACTCATTTCTCTTTCGGAGAGCGACCGACGAGGACCAGATCTGTGCCTTTTGAACCGGGGGCTTGCATTTCCAAGGACGCCGGCAGCTGCAGCAACCATAAGCGGCGGCGAGAGGCTGCTCATCGACTCTTCAGCGCCTGGAAACGACGGGCCGAGAAATCCCGCGACGATAGAAGGAATGAAATGACTACCAATGCTCCCAACAAGGCCGTCATTCTCGCGGCCGGCTTGGGCTCCCGCATGCGTCCGCTGACCAATCTGCGCCCGAAGCCGCTGGTCAAAGTCAACGGAACTTCGATCCTTCACGACGCTCGGCGTAATCTGGAAGCCGTCGGCGTGGAAGAGGTCACAATCGTCGTCGGCTACCGGAAGGACGCAATTCAGTATGCCTGCGGCAGCCGGTTTCGCCACCTGGAGATCAAGTAGGTTGACTCGACCGTCTTCGATCGTACTGGCAGCCCTATTCCCTGTGGTTGGCGCGAGACGCGCTTCTTTCCGGAGACTACTTTCTTCTCGACGGCGACGTCTTTTCGAGGAGGATGTGCTACGCCGCCTGATGATCGGAGAGGCGACCGATGTGGTTGCAGTAACTTCCTTCAATGAATTGATGGAAGCGTCGGCAGCCCTGTTGTCGAATAGCGGCTTCATCTCAGGTTTTCGCATGAAGCAAACCACAGCGACGCTTGTCGCCGATGGTCCGCGACTATTCAAGACGATGAACCTGCTACGAATCCCGGCGCGGGCTCTCAGGGCAACGATCGTTCCAGCGCTGGACGATATCATCGGCTACGGAGCTACTCAATACCGAGGAGCTTCTTGCCTATCTGGTGGAAGCGACCTTATGTGCATGAGTCCGTCTACGACGAGCTCTGCAACGAGTTGGTCGCGATAGCGAAGAACATCGTCGTCGACGACGGTTCAAGCGAGGCACGAAGCTCGGGCCGCTGCAGAATGAGAGCAGTACGAGAACGTGAGGGCGTTTCTCGATGACACGCGCAAGAACGGCAACGTCGTTGCCAGCGGTTCCGCCCTCGGCGGAACAAGCGTCCCTGCCGGAACGAAGGTGTTTGCAATTTCCAAGGCGTCCCTGCGGGCGTTCCGCACCGCACTCTTGATATCGAGATGCCGCACCTCTTGAACGCCATCATGCGGCGCTCCTGATAGAGACGACGGCGGAAAGAAATGAACCCGCAGTGGATCATTTTTGTCTATCTGGGTTGACACGGTTCCCGCGATTGAAGAACGGACGACTAAGTTGCTCGCTGGGTAGTTTTGTCTTGCCACGTCGCCGACCGGGATAAGCTCGGAAGCGACTTCCTCCGTGGCCAGAGTGTACCAGTCTGCTGATCGATGTGCTCGCAAAATCGCGGTATACTGCGGGTTCGAACGTGCGGAGGCCGGTGCAATTGTTTTAGATGCTGCCCAGTGCAAGCGCGTGGAGCAGGAAGCGACCAAAGCCGCTACAGCAGCTATTCCATCGGCGCCGCATCTTCTTTTCCAAGCGCGGCTTGCGCTCAACCGGGCCGCACCGAAGGACAAGATCATAACCGCGATTAAGCGTACCGCACAAGCGGCCAAAGCTACATGATCTTCTAACAACAACGAAGCGCAAAGTGTGCCTAAGGTCTATATCCGAGCAACGTGGCGACGTGACCTCGTTCAACAAATAAGCCAGATGGCGAATACGACAGTAATAACCGACGAATACGTGTCGTTAACTCGTCACGGCGAGGTCCGAGGGTGCCGGGCGCGGCCATGGACCTTGAGTAAAGGAAGCCAAGAACGTCGTCGATATTCCAGTGATGCTCGTAATAGTGACGAAGCTCTGTGATTTCACTGAAATCGGAAGCGCGAACGACTTCTCGATCGGACGTCGTCAGAATGGGCCGAACGGCTCCAGGACCTGCCGGAAAGCGTCCGCCCCAAAACTCCTTGATATCGCTCAACATCGCATCATACCATTCGCCAGGTTCCGAGCCATCCCGGTGACGGTTGATGATCGCAACGCAGCCGTCCGGCTCTAGTATTTGGGTTAGCTTTGCCAACACCGTCCCTCGATCCATCCAGAAGAAGGAGCCCGCAATTGTTGCGATATCAAATGACGGCATCGGTTGGTTTAGGTCTTCAGATCTGGACGCTAGAAACTCTACGTTTTTGATTCCCATAGCTTTCGCGATACGCCTTCCTTCCTGGATCATTTCGTCGCTTGCATCGACGGAAAGCACGTTCGCAACTGAGCGTGCCAAGGGAATACCGATCTGCCCCGTGCCGGCACCAAGATCGAGTGCACGGCTGCTGTTCGTGAGGCCGCAGACCCGAACCAATGATCGGAAAAAGTCGTCTGGATAGGGTATCGCGTGCCGCGCATAGTAGGGCGCGGCACCTCGAAACAGCTCGCTCGCTACGATCATGCCTGCCTCGGTACACGTCGTTTTAATCGGCCCGCGGCTGCTCAAGGGAACACCCGGCCA
This sequence comes from Bradyrhizobium hereditatis, assembly GCF_020329435.1. Classification (GTDB taxonomy): domain Bacteria; phylum Pseudomonadota; class Alphaproteobacteria; order Rhizobiales; family Xanthobacteraceae; genus Bradyrhizobium; species Bradyrhizobium hereditatis. The sequence goes on from NZ_JAGKJK010000003.1 coordinate 488,878, forward strand.
AAGTCGGCGACGACGGCAGTAATGCTAGTTGCCGTATACATGCCGTATTCGCGAAGCTCGGTTAGCGTTGTGGAGCCGAGATAGCAGGCAAGGCCCGCCGCCCACAGATTAAAAGCTGTGCCTTCGGCAATCGACCCAGGAGCCCATCATGCGCGTCAATGATGACGGACAGGTCGGAACCGAGTAGACGCTGATAGCATCGCCTTTCAGCAAAGGACGTGTCAGCGCATCCGTCAGTACTGTTGGCGAGAACACATTGCGGTTGATTCTGCATGCCGCGATCTTTGCAGGTGACGACAGGCGTGACGCTAATAATTGATAAGTTAGCATTCGTCTCTATCAATCAATTACTAACTTTGGTAGCTGACCGGGACACAAAGTCTCGCAGTCGATTGCGCAGCCCGCAGTTGAGCCATTACACTCGCAAAGTGTTCGATCACTGGTGGCCGGCGCCATCGTATAGCGGGATGCAACTAGTCGCGCTCCTGGAGTCAACTATCAATGCCAGCGATTGACCTAGATAACAGAAGGAAGTCAGCTATTGGTCGATGAGCGTGGGGCGGGTCAAGCGTCACCAGCTCGGGCACCCCCCGGGGCCGAGCGGACACAAATGATTGACCGATTGACCGAGGCACGGCAGCTTCCGTGAAGCGACTATGCGAGCTCGCCGGTGTGCTAGCGCACATATGCGCTCCAAGATCTCTAGATCTCTGTTGGTCTCCTCCGTCAGGCAACGCCGAGACGTCCAGCGATCGGGGTCTGGTGTGTGGCCGATCAAGGCGAGGCCGTAGGCGACGGATTCGAACTGATCGGGTGAAGTGACCTGCGGCGCGACAATCAAGGTGACAGCGCGTATTGCCGCATGTATCGATGTTCCCGATGGACTTCCCATCCAGATTGTCGCGCTGTATGACCCGATCCTCGCCAAAGAGTTTCGGCAAATAGGCGCCGCTCGGCCCGCACGAACGACGCGCCGCCGGTAAGGAACACCTTCTCCGCATCGTGTGCGGCGATGCGGGCCTTGGTCTGCACCTCGTCGACCATCGCGCCGAGCCGCGCGATTTCGTCGGCGACCCTGGCTTGAAGATCGTCTCCTTGATGGTCGCGCCGGTGTCGATCGGCTCGCGCTGGAAACGGAAGTCGACGCTCTCGCGGGTCGAAAGCGCAACCGTGGGTCGGACACGGCGCGATACAGCAAAAACCGAGATCGAGGACGATGGTGGTGATGAAATACTGCAGCAGGTCCGGATTCACTGTGAAGCGTGCGTGATGCCGCAGCTGACGCAGGTCGCCGCTGGCCTTCATCACCGCGAGCTGATGACAGCGGCGAGATTGGTGTTGTCACTGATTGGGATCGGCTCCACCTTGCCGCGTGAACAATAGCTGCTGCCCCTGGCAAGCCGCGGCGACGCGACTTGGTCGATGATGCTATAGTCGAGGTGTCGCCGCCGCCACCGGTAAGGGATGGCCCTGCGGGACCGCGCACAGCACGCCGCCAGAGCGCGGGAAACGCAGACCGCGTTACCGCTGACACGTTCGCCGCCGGCGCCAAGCTCCCTCGACGGGCTGGCCCTTCTCGTCGCCACACCAGCTCCGATAATGCGCACCGCGCTGACAGCCAGCGCTTCGCCGCGGCATGGTGATCTCGAAACTCGTGCTCCCAGCTGTACGTTCGCACACATGAGATCCTGGCAAGAATCCCCGACGACATTGTCTGCCCTACTACACGCTTACTGTTGAGTAGGAGTGACCCTGGAGCCTGTGATACAGCACGGGCGACGCCCGTGCTTCGTGAGTTTGCCGTGATCGGAGACGGGGGACCTGTTGAAGACGCGATCAACGCTGCCCACGCACGTTCACGAGAGCTGTCATAGCACGTGCATGTCACTGCGAAAGTTTTTCATGCGCGCGTTGGAACGACTGGCGAGCCGGCGAGCATGCTCTAAGCAGGCGGGTTGCTCGTCAGCAAATCTTTCGGACCCTATTTCCATAATGAGCGTAGTGTCTGGCAGGAAGGAGAGTTCGGCGAAAATCTCCTCCCACGGAATATCGCCCCAGCCGATCGGCAGATGCAGGTCCCCGATACCAAACGCGGTCGCCTCGGCCGGATGATGAAACTTCTTCGTCACAGCTGACAAGCCAAAGCTATCATGAACATGGAGATGTCCTGTAACCGGCGCCATAGCACGAAGTTGCTCTCGGAAATCGAGGTTGCGGTACGTAGATTCGATATAGGCGTGCGAGAAGTCAGTGACCGCCACAACGTTATCGGAGCCGATGGCGCGGACCGTTTCTGCCATCTCGCTCGGTGTCTGGCGATACTGGTTGCGCGCAGTGGTGAAGACGTTCTCGAGGGCAATGCGCACGGCGTAACGCTGTGCCACCAGTGCCATTTCCGCGAGCGCGTCGCGCTCCATCCGATCGAGATCAGCGGGACTCTCACCAGGGGCGAGGATCGCGCCGCCGGAGTGTTGCACCAAGAGGCCTGCGCCGAGACGATTACAGAGCTCAAGGTTGGCCAGCATGATCTTTTTATGAATCTCGAGATACTCCCGATCCATGAAATTGGAAGTGATCGGTCCGTGTAAGGACAGCTTCTTGAAGCGATAGTTTCCAACGATCTTGGCGACGCGAGCGGCACGCTCCTGCATAATGCGGCCGCCGGACACGATCTCTTCGGCATAGATCGCGATCTCGCACGCATCAGCACCCGTGTCGGCGACCTCCCGCAAGGAGGCATCAAGCTGATTTATGTCGCCCGTACTGACTCGTTTGTAGAAACCGACGGCCGCGATGGACTCACTCATGATTTGTTTCCTCTTAAGGACGATAGATTTGTTTAACAACTGCGACCGCGACGGAAGTGACCATATTTCCGCTTTAGCTTGCCGTGGATGCCAACCAGTATGCCGGCCCTAACGCAAGCATTCTTGGACTGCTTGCGGTGCAGGCAACATTGTGGAGTGCCTGCGCACTTTGCGGTGTGACACCTGAGCCAGGAGCGACCGGCGAAAGCGTGTTCTTCGTCCTATACGGCATGCCGCTTGCGGTGAGCTGGAAACAAGCTGTGGCGCCCCTGTTCGACCGACTCGACCCTCCGCCAGCGAATTCCGCTATAGCGGTTCGCAAGCAAGCTCGTTGCAGCTCCTGCTCTGTCGGCAACGCGTCGGCTACGGCAAACTCGTCAGAATCAATATATTCGAGGAGCGAGTCGCGAACATGTGCCAAGTCTCTAGACAAGATAAGAGCCTCCTACTCAGCGGCCGAGACAACGAGCAGAAACACTCGGTATCGGTCTAAACAATCAGTCGCTCTCGACAAAATCGCGGGCCCAATCGCCAAGGATCGAAATTGAAATCGTCATCAACAAAATGATGAATGTCGGCGTCAAAATTACCCATGGGGCGTTGTAGAGCTGATCGCGACCGCTGCCGATTAGCACACCGAGCGATGTGTCCGGCGGTTGAACACCCAGACCCAAGAAACTGAGCGTTGTCTCCAATAGGATCGTCTGCGGAAAATGAATCGACATGTTGACCAGGAGCACCGCCATTGAATTCGGCAAAACGGAGCGTGTGAGGATGCGGAACGCTGAAGCACCTATTACCAGCTGCGCGTGCACGTAAGGCTGGCTCCTTGCAGATAGGCCAATGGCGCGAGCAAGGCGGGCATAACGTTCCCAGCCGGCTAGGATCATAATGCCCGTGAAAGTCACGAAATCGGAGCTCGGCAAAATGACGATGAATGCGAGAATAAGAATCAGTGTTGGAATGGTGGCCTGAAAATCAACCAATACGCCTATGACACTGTCCAAAAAGCCTTCGGTCCAAGCAGATAAGAGTCCAAGCGTTGTTCCTAGGACCGCCCCGCCAAATGTGCCGATCGCCGCAACCGTCACCGAAACCTGGATGCCGCGGAGAATGAGAGAGACCATGTCGTGACCGAGTCCATCGGTGCCGAGGGGGTAATCCCAGCTCCCGCCCCAAAACACCGGTGGCCTAAATCGTGCTTCGAGATTCACCTCAGCGACATCTCGCGGTGAAAGCGGTCCAGCAAAGACCGCAATGAGAAGGACGAGAAGGACAATCACGGTACACAATGTGACGAGTGTTGGGACTCTGCGCAAACTAATCATACCGGCGACTTTTCGGCGTATAGTCTCGTGACTGTTGATAGGCGTGACCGGCGCGAATCTCGGATACGGGGATCAACAAAGCCATAAGAGAGATCTGCTAGAAAATTTGCCAAGATCATCGTCGTTCCTGCGCAAAGCAATATGGTTTCCACCACCGCATAGTCACGCGCGGCAACGCTTTCGATCAGTAAAGAGCCTACTCCGTGCCAACCGAAGACATTCTCTGTTACCGCCGCAAAAGTAAGAACACCGCCAAACTCGAGCGCTGTGATTGTAATTAACGGCAAGAGCGCATTAGGCAGTGCGTGAGCGCGGTGAATCAACTCTCGCGTCAAACCGCTCGCCTTCGCCGTCTCTATCATCGGATTTGCCATTACCTCCACCACGGCGGAGCGCGTGAAGCGCGCATAGATCGCTGCGGCAACCGCAGACATGCTACCAACCGGCATGATGTAGGATCTCCAATCGACATAGCCGCTAGGCGGAAGCCACCCAAGCCATATCGAAAAAATATAGATAAGCAGAATGCCGAGCAAAAATGGTGGAACAGCGAGTCCAATCACCGCAAGCATAGTTGTTATTCGATCAGTCATCCGACCATTATGGATGGCTGCGTAGAAGCCAACTGGAACGCCAACCGCAATTGAGAAAAATATTGTCGGCACCACCAAACACAGGCTCGCCGGGACCCTGCTTAAAACAAGATCGAGCGCCGGCCCGCTCGTTCTATAAGACAAGCCAAAGTTCAAGTGCACGAGCCCATCTACGTAAACTGCGAACTGTCTCCATAAAGGAAGGCCGAGTCCCCATTTTTGACGAAACGCCTCAAGCGCAGCTGTATTCGTCTCGGGACCTAATAAGATGACGGCAGGATCACCGCTTGCGGCGAGCGTGAAGAATGCAAAACCGAGCAAAACAAAGAGAGTGAGAAGCGCGCGCCCCGCGCGCATGAGAAACCAGCTCATACCACGACCCGTTGGTTTTCGGGCTCTTGCTCAATGCAATCCGGCAAGACTGGAAGGGCTGCAAGTAATTGTTGCGTGTATGCCGCCTTGGGGTGCTGAAATAAGTCGATAGTCTCGCCCTCCTCGACTAATTCGCCTCGGCGCATCACAAGGACACGGTCACAAATGTGACGGATCACCGAAAGATCATGGCTAATAAACAAAATTGTGAGTCCAAGCCGTTCGCGGAGCTCCATGAGCAGATCTAATATCCTCGCCTGAATGGATACATCGAGCGCCGAAACGCTTTCGTCGCATATTAGGACTTTCGGCTGAAGCGTCAGTGCACGGGCGATCGTTGCTCTTTGACGCTGACCGCCTGAGAGGCTACCAGGCTTGCGAGAAAAAAGAGCTTCATCCAGTTGAGCCTCTATCATCTGTCGATGAGCATGAGCAGTGCGCTCGGCTTTGGGGCCAAGGCGATGAACATCCAGCGGAAGACGCACTTGACTCAGTATCCGCGCTGAGGGATCGAGCGCACCGCGCGGATCTTGAAAGATATACTGGACATCGCGACGCCATCGCATCTGTGGCCTGCGCCAGTCGAGCGGTTCGTCGTTCAGAAGAATGCGCCCGCTCGCTGGGACCGTCAACCCAACGGCAGTCTTGGCGAATGTGCTTTTGCCAGAACCACTCTCGCCAACCAGACCGAGAATTTCACCGCGCCTTATGACGGCTGAGACACCTCGCACCGCCTCCAGAACACTGCCATCAGAGCGTTTGTATTGCACGCAAATCTGCTCGAAACGCAAAAGCGGTTTGCTCGCGATAGAGCCGGAGCGGAGCGCGATGGTCCGCTTGTCAGCTTCGTTGCCAGCAGCTGTCAAACGTCTACCGCGGTGAGCAGGTCGCGGGATGGCCGCCAGAAGGTCACGCGTGTAACTCTCTCGGGGGGCTGTAAGCACAGTATCGACATCACCATGCTCGATGATACGCCCGTCCCTCATCACAAGCACACGATCACAAAGTCGATAGACCACAGCCAAATCGTGGGTGACGAAAATTATTGCCATCCCCCGTTCGCGCGAAAGCTGCCTGAGCCGCTGCAGGATTCCAGCTTGCACAGTCACATCAAGGGCCGTGGTTGGCTCGTCCGCGATCAGGAGCTTGGGACGGCGGGCCAGGGCGCAGGCAATAGCTACGCGTTGGGATTGACCTCCCGAGAGCTGATGCGGATAAGAGTCAAGTACCGTCCGATGTTCATCCAGTCCTGCGCTTCTTAGCAACGTCCCCGGATCATCCTCCGTGCGCAATTCCAAATGACGTCTAACAGTCATCAACGGATCGAGCGCACTCATGGGATCTTGAAAAATCATCGATAATCCAACGCCGCGCAGGTGCGCCAAACCGCGCGGCTTTGATAGCGAAAAGCGTTGGCCTTCGAAGATCATTTCACCTTGGACCCGAGCCCGTTCGGGAAGCAATCCAATGAGAGCCCGACAAGTTACACTCTTGCCGGAACCGCTTTCTCCCACAATGCCGAGTATTTCACCTGGCTTTACGTCAAAGGATACATTGCTGACGGCGATATGCCTGAGCGTCGCGCCAAAGGCGACGCTCAGTTCTCTTAACGAGAATAGGGTCGCAACAGAATGTCGATCCAGGATCATCTCGAAGCCTATTTGAAAGTAACACCGTCAGTCGTCAGATCGAGATACGCATAAGGAAGCGGATCCATAGACAAGCGGTCTTTCCTCATACCCATGAACATAGGCGTAACGTAAAGGATGCCCGCGTGCGGATCTTCTTCGAAGTTTTCGAGCATCTTCGCGAAGATCGCCCGACGGCGCTTCGTGTCGAGCGAAGTCGCCAGTTCGTTACCTAGTGTCAGCATGCTTGGCCCGACTGTAAAAAACTGGCTGTCAGTAAACTCGCCCGGTCCCATACGGCGCCAGAACTGACCCATCGGATCAGGGTAATACGCGCCGGAATCGGCATCGATGATCGCCCGATCCGGCGTGTCCGCGCGCACCTGCGCCCAGTTTTCTTTAAACTCAAGCTTGACGTTGAGGCCGACCGCCTTCCACATTGATTGTAGAATCTGCGCAGTGTCACCCTGTTTGGTGTAATAACCCTGTTGGGTGCGATAGACGATCTGCTGCCCGCTATAACCGGCGTCTTTCAAAAGCTCCCTTGCCTTTTTTGGATTGTATTCTGGGGTCGGACGATCGCTCAAATACATGTCGCCGAATGTTTGCATTTGCCATCCATGGGGCACACTCGTTCGGCCTGCGAACAGGCTTTTGACTAGCGCGTCGCGATTAATCGCGAGGTTCAGCGCGCGCCGAATCCGCGGATCGGCGATCGGACTTCCAATACTGTCGTAGACAAGCCCACGGATGGATTGAACCGGCCCGCCGACAATGGCGCAGCTGGGCTTAGCCTCAATTTGGCGCAATTCATCGGCACCAACTTCTGTGATGATGTCGAACTGACCTGAAAGGAGGCCCGCAATACGGGTCGCAAGCTCCGGAACCACGGTGAAGGTGACTTTATCGGCGGCCGCTTTCGAACTGCCCCAATATTTGTCGAACTTCTTAATGACGATGTCACCACCGAGCTTCCGGCTGACCAAAGAATAAGGGCCAGAGCCAGCATCCACTTCGGTGAACTCTGCGTAGGTCTTCGCCTGCTCTAACGCAGTCGCGGAAATAATTTGGGAGGGATAGGTGGAAAAACGATAAATGCCAACGGCATCGTCACTCTTCATATGAATACGTATGGTCATCTCGTCAACGACTTCGACTCGATCGATCCCTTTGAAGAACGGTTGTGATTGGACGGGAACGGATTTATCGGCACCAATTCTTACTGGTGAAAACGTTGCAACGACGTCCCGCGCGTCGAAAGTATCGCCATTATGGAAAACAACTCCCGGACGTAAGTGAAATTCGATCGTTCTCGGATCAATTACGCTCCAGCTTGTCGCGAGATTTGGTACCAATCTGCCGCCGTTCCGATAGTCGACGCTTACCAGCGTGTCATAGAGGGAGTACATCAGACGCAAGTTTGGATTTGAGTTCTCCGAGACCGGATCGTGATTATCCGGGTTCTTTTGAACCGCGATAACCAAATCATGTGCGAAAGCACTAGCCGCACCGTGGAAGGCGGTAAGGCTGATTGCTAGGATTGGGAGCAGGAGCCTTCTCGGAAAAGAACTTTGCGTTTTCACGTTAGCTGACCCTCGTCTTTTCTGTTGCTGGGTACACACGTTCTTTTGCGCGCCGCTGCTAAGCCTGCGGAGCTGCCGATCACGCTGACGAACTGGCCGGCCGGGACGAAGGGAGTGATCCCGTCGACGGCGAGCGTCGAGCCAAAGCGGCGGCTGACGCCCGACAGGATGTGCGACTGCGTGTTCATGTCGCGAACGGTGCCTGCACCTTGTTACGGTCGGGATTCATTCGAATGAATTTCTGATGACATTCGGATGACTTCTCAGCGGCCAGGATTGTGAGCTAAGCCGCGTCGGTGCAGGCGGTCTCGGTGAGGTGTCCATTGGAGTAGACAGCCCGGCCGCCGCTGAAGGTCGCAACGACGTGCCCGATCCCTCCGTCATCGGCGAGGACGAGGTCCGCACGTTTGCCTGGCAAGATTTCGCCCCGGTCGCGCAGCCCCAAAACCTCGGCGACGTTGGAACTGGCGAGGCGCGCTGCACCAGCAAGTCCGCGCGGATCGGTGTGGGCGAGCTCCAGCAGGGCGGGCAGCATCGCCGAAGGGTGGTAATCCGAGACCAGGATGTCCAGCAGTCCCGCGCGATGCGCCTCGCGCGCGGAAAGGTTGCCGGAATAGCTTTCGCCCCGCAGGGCGTTGGGGGCACCCATCGCGGTGTGCAGCCCGCGTGAACACGCGACATCGGCCGCCTCGAGCGTGACCGGGAATTCGCTGACGACGACGCCGAGCGCAGCCATTAGCCCGACTTTGCGCGGCGTATCATCGTCATGGCTCGCCATAGCGACACGATGGACGCGGCAGGTCTGCGAGATCACGGCAAGTGTGGCGGTCAGCTCCTGCTCTGGGCGGCTGCCCTCCTCGATCTGGCGCGCGACGGTTTCCGCCGCCTCCGCTTGGGAAAGCCCCTTTTGCTCGACGATAGAATCGACGAGCCGTTCGATGTCCCGGTACTGCCCTTGCCCGGGCGTGTGGTCAGTCAGCGAGATCAGGTCGATACTGCCTTCTGCGATCAGTTCGTGGATGACTTCAAGCGCCTTCGGAAATGTGATCTCGAACCGAGCATGGACCTTGTGATCGATCATCAGGCGGCCGCGCATCCGCTTTATTTCGCGGATTACAGAGGAGGTGTGGTCGTAGCTGCGCAGATGGCCATAGGTCGAAGACGGACTAAACGAGAGCGCCGCATAGGCCGTGGTGATCCCGGAACCAGCGAGCTTGCGGTCGAGATCGCGCAGCCCAAGTTCCATGGGCATGCGCACGCGTGGTCGCGGCTCGATCTCGCGCTCGATCATATCGCCGTGCATATCGATAAAGCCTGGCAGCAGGAGCAGGCCCTTGCCATCGATCCCACCTCGAACTGGCCCCTCGACTACCTCCGCGATAAGACCCGCCTCGATCCGGACGGAAGCGCGTTCGAGCACCCTCTCCGGCAGCACTGCCCGGACATCACTCAGCCACATCGGCCATCTCCTTCACCGCCAGCGTCAGTTGCACATCAATCAGTTCGACGACGTCTTCCGGATGGTGGAAGACGCCGATCATCGCCACGCCCTGCGCCTTCAGCGCGCCCAGGCGCCGGATCAGCGCGTGTCGCGCGCCGGCATCGAGGCTCGCGGTAGGCTCGTCGAGGAGCAGCAGGCGCTGAGGCAGCACAAGCGCGCGGGCGAGATTAACCTTCTGTTGCTCGCCACCTGAGAAGGTCGTCGGATAGGCGCGCCAGAGCTCGCGCTTTACGCCGAACTCGCCAAGCCAGCGACGCGCCTCGTCAAGCGCCCGGTCCTGCGGCCAGCCAGCAAGGCGGAGCGGTTCGGCCACGAGCTCGTCGGCGGCGACCCGCGGCCGGGCGACGAGGAACTGGGTAACGAAACCGATGTCGCGCCGACGCAACGCGGTGATGTCGACGTCCGCCGCGCTGGCGAGATCTATCCGTCCCTCCACCGCATCAAACCAGATATGGCCGTGTTTGGGCACATAGCTGCGGTACAGGGTGCGCAACAGGGTCGATTTGCCAACACCGTTACATCCCCGCAGCAGAAGGAACTGCCCGGGGAAGAGGCGAAAACTGACGTCGGAAAAGGCGAAGACTCGCTGGTCGAGATGATGAACATCAAAGTGCTTGGAGAGGTTCTCGACCTCCAGGAGCGGCTGACTCACGGCGAACCTCAGAGCTTGGCGTGCACGAGCGATTGTGTGTAGGCATGCTGGGGATCCTGAAAGATCTGATCAGCCAGCCCTTCTTCCACTACTCGTCCGCGCCTCATCACTATCACACGGTCCGCCATCGTTCGGATGACGCCGAGATCGTGGCTGACCAAGACCATTGTGATCGGCCGGTCACGTTGGAGGCGCTTGAGCGTGTCGAGCACCATCGCCTGCACAGAAACATCGAGGCCGGTCGTCGGCTCATCTAGTAGGAGCAGCGCCGGTTCGAGCGCTAGGGCCTTTGCCAGTTGCACGCGCTGTTGCATGCCGCCGGAAAGCTCGATCGGCGGGGCATCCATGCGCTCGAGCGGGAATTCCGAAGCGTCGAACGCCTCCCGGGCCCGCGACCGAAGCGCCGAAAAACGCCGTTCGCCGGAGATCAGCAAGCGCTCGGCGACATTGCCGGATGACGAGTTGCGCATCAGCAGGCCGAGGTGTGGATTCTGGTAGACGATTCCGATGTGGCGGGCACGCAGCATCCGGCGCGCGAAGCGGTCGAGCGCAAAAAGATTTTGTGTCGCGCCGGGTATCGCGAGCCTGTAGTCGCCCTGATCCGGAATGTCCTCAAGGTTCATCATCCTGAGCAGGGTAGACTTGCCCGAACCGGACTCCCCGACAATACCAAGAACCTCGCCGGGATAGACGGTGACATCGACGTTGTTCAGGGCTCTGACATCACCGAAACGGTGTGAGACGCTGCGCATCGTCAGGACCGGTTCCGTGCAGTTCAGTTTCGGCGCGTCGAGATCGCGTTTGAACGGAGGGGATTCGATCAGGTTCATTACATTACACCGTTGCGATACCATGTTGGGCCAATCGGCACGTCTTCCCCCGCGGCGCGGCGGAGAGCCTTCTGGCAGAGGCCACTGTCGGACAACTCGAAGAGTGAGCCGCCGTCATCCTGCGGGACCTCGTTCATGAAGTAGCCGTTCAGACCCGAACGGGAGCAGGTGAGATGGGCATGGTCCTCGACCCGGTACGGCACGTCGCAGAAGGCAAGCGGTTCAACCCGGGTGAAGGGCGGTACGGCGTAAAGACGCTTCTCGCGACCTGCTGACAGCAAAGTCAGGTGGTGCGCCATGTGCAGTTTGGGCACGTCCCATCGCGGAATCGGCGAGGGCGACATGACATAGCGGCCGTTCACCAGAGAAGGATATTCCGTGGCCTGCATGATGCGTCCTGTTCGCACCATCTGCTCATAGAGGATCAGCCATAGCCTGGCGTAGTCGGCATCGGCATGCATTTGCCGCGCCGCTGAAATATGGTGCTCGACGGGCCGTAGCGGTTCCGGTTCGGGCACTTGGAGAACGAGGATCTGATCGTTCCGCATGACTTCCTCGGGGACGCGATGGCGTGACTGGATGATCGTCGCCTCACACGTGTCGATGGTTTCGCGAGCACCCGATACTTTGGCCAGGAAATGGCGAATCGAGACCGCGTTGACACCCTCGTCCGCGCCCTGGTCGATGACTTTGACTACGGAGGACGGCTTCAGAAGCGTCAAAGTCACCTGCAGACCTCCCGTGCCCCAGCCCCGCGCCATGGGCACTTCGCGGCTTGCATAAGGGATCTGGCAGCCCGGAATAGCGATCGCCTTCAGGAGTTTGCGACGAAGCTCGCGCTTAGCAGACGAATCGAGAAAGCCGTAGGACATCGGCCGCCACGGCCGCGTGAGTTGGCGGAGAGTTGTCATTCGGCCGGCTCCTTCACGACAGCTTTGGATGCTTTGGCTGCCTGCTTTCGTCGTGCATCACGCATCGCGTCGAGCATGGACTGGAAGGTTACATAGTGAGGCAACTTGAAATGGAGGCAGAAACCGGAGCCCTCGACAGGCTCGGTATGGGAAAGAAAGAATTCCTCCTCGAAGGGCGATCCTTTCGTTGCGTGCTGCGCGTTGAGATCGAGCGTGCCACCGGCAATAATCTTCACCTCATTCCAGCCGAGCGTTGCACAGAAGCCTAGATCGATGTTTTCGATGGCTGCCTTCGAAGCGACTTCGGCCTGGGAAACCCTGACACGACCAGCCGAGAAGACCGTACCGCGCGGATGAGCAATCTCAACGTCTGCTTCGCCCAGTCGAAGCTCGTTGACGGTTGGGTGCGCAGGGCCGTAGCCGCGCATGACCGCATAGCCGAGCGCCATCACCCCGCCGGTGTCAGCGCGCGCAAGACTTTGCAACCTATGCGCCCGGCTTGCTGGGAAGAGCAGCGGTTCTCGTGTGAGATCGGGGATATCGTCCTTGGGGATGTCCTCTCGCGCAAAATCGACGACGAGCCCTTGTGCCTTTTGCCACGATGCAAGCGACGGCTGATGCGGAGGTGCCGGCTCCGCGCTCCTCTCTACGGGCTCGGGGTCGAACGCCGCCCCTTCCAGGATGTCGGTGCGCAGGATGCGATGCGAATAGTCGAGGGTCGGCCCGAGGATCTGGCCACCGGGAATATCCTTGAAAGCCGCCGAAATGCGCCGATGAATAAAGAGCTTGTCTTGGATCAGCGGTTCGGCAACCGCCAGACGCGGCTGCGTCGTTCGCCAGGCCCGCAACAACAGAACGGCCTCGTAGAGATCACCACCCGACTGCGTCAGCGCGAGCGCAGCCAGTTCGGGCGCATAGAGAGAGGCCTCACCCATGATCCGGTCGACGAGCCAAGGAAGCGCGCGCCCGATTTCATCGACCCGTGCCGCATCAATTGTCCCCAGCCGTTCTCGATACAAGCGCTGCGATTGCTCGATCGCTCTTTCTCCGCCGCGTGCAGCAACATAAGCCATCAGAGCACCTCCACCAGAGTCGAACGCGGCAGGCAGACGACCCGGGGTCCCTCGACAAGAACGAGCTCGAAACCGGCCGGATAGCGGATGCGCGCCCGCGTCTCCCAAAATTCCGGACCGATTGCGGGCGCGATCGTTACAACCCCGTCGACTCCGGGGCCCGTCAGCCGCAGACGCGGGCCGTCGTTGAGCGCTACTGACGCAACCACCGTCGCTCCCTGATCGGGATAGAGCGCCGAGCCCGTTGCCACCGAAGCTGCGACGGACGCCGTCAGGTCGCCGGACAGGATCACGTGGTCGGCGCGCTCAAGCGGGACGAGTGCCGCGCCGGTGCGCGCAAGCATTTCGCGAAGCTCTAGATCGTCGCAATAGATGCTCGTCTCCAGATCGACGAGTGAGAGCGCGACCGGCAGCAGACCTTTCTTTGGCAACAGTCGCTCCGTGCCGGGCCTTGCCATTGCCCACATCACCGCCTCGAAGGCGGCGTTATCCTGCCGCTCCTCGGCATCGGGAATCGGGAAGGCGATCGCGTTCATCTGAAGGTCTCCATCTCGACGCGGGTGGCCTCGACCGCACGCAGCGTCTGGCATTCTGTCTTTGCAATGATCGCAGCTTCGGCTTCGATGAAGGCGCGGACCCGGTCCTGCATCAGCCCCGCGAACGCGGCGGCATCGATCAGCGCCATCGCCATGGCGTGTTCGAGGTCGCGGCCAACCACCATCCCATACCCTTCGACGCCTCCCAGCTTCACGTGCGCTTCCGCGACCAGCACCTCACCGAGATGGAAATCGATGCCGCGGACGGTGTCACGCATCGGCAGCATGACCAGGCCGCTGCGGCTCTTGAGCACCTCGACAGCTCCGAGTTCGGGCAAGAGGTCATCCGCGAGCGCCTTGATTCGGCTCGCATCGCTGCGGGCGAGCGTCTCCAGCAGGCGCCGATGGGCTGCCTGTTCGTCGTCAATCATCATTGGTCTGGCCCTCCGGCCGGTTGGAGAAACGCTATTTGACCCTGCCGCTGCGATGGAGGGAGCGGATCGGAATGTCATCCGCTCCGTCGAACACGAATTGGACTCGGCTGGCGGCCCAGATGCCTTCCGAGTGGCCGATCGGCACGCCATCCATGTCGGTATCGACCTTGCGAACGACCAGCACCGGCTGGTCGATGTGCTGTTGTAGGAGCTTTGCTTCCTCCGCGCGGGCCCGACGCGAATGCACGCTGGTCGAGTTGCGGACATAATCGCTGATGCCGTACGTGTGATAGGCTTCCGTGACCGAAAGCCCTTCGTGCCGTAGCTTTGCCCAGTCAGGAAAGCGCGTCGCACATTGAAACGTGAATCCGAGACCAATGGGCACGCCGTCCGCCAAGCTGCGCCATAGCAGCTGATGCACTGGCGCGCCCTCGTCGACTTGCAGAGCTTCCGAGACCGACGCCGAAGCCGGCACAATGTGCTCCGCGAGGGTCTCGTCGACGGGCTCGAAGCCTTGCGACAGCAGGTTCTGCCGGAAGCGGGTCCGCCGACCGACGTGGTAGTTCAGTTTCGGCGCGGCCTCGACGAAGGTTCCGCGCCCCTGCTCTACTCTGAGCTTGCCTTCAACTGCGAGCGCAGCAACAGCTCGGCGTACGGAGTGGCGGCCGGCCTCGAACATACGGCACAGTTCCGATTCCGTCGGCAATTGTGCGCCCGGCGTCAACATACCGGAAGTGATCTTATTCGAGAGTTGGTCCCGAATGGCCTGCCAAGCATCTCTCCCCATGGGACCCCGCTCACATTCATTCGAATGAATTTGCTTTAGATGACGGACATGACGAGTGTGTGACAGCGACCATCATCAGATCGGAGGCGGGAAGCGAGCAGAGGCAGCACCAGCGCGTCCTAGAAAAGAACCGCGATTCCGCTTCCACGGTTCGTGATCTCCGGCGCCGATGCTGGTGTCCGCTCGCCTCACCGGCATCGCATCGACGCTCCCGCGATGCGCCCGGCCGTGGAGCATGACTGGAGGCGCCCGTGCGACAGGTTTCAGTCTAGCTTGGGCCAGCGCCACCGCGCGCCGAGCGATTTTCGTCGGCACAGCGAAGCCTTTGAAGTGCACCGCTCCGCTGTTGAAGTCCCGCTGGGTGATCGAAATCGAGGTATCGTGTGATTACGCTACGGGCCGACGTCAAGGTGGTGCTGGCAGGACAGGCGCCGATTTTCGCAAGTCGGCGCATACGCTGTCGGCGCCGGTGAGTCCGCTGCACACGAGCCCGTATTGTGGCGACGGCTTCGCGTTCCGCCGTTCCGCAGCAAGCGCATAGAACGACTCAAGCTTCTGACGTGGGACGGCAGCAGCATGGTGGTGGTGACGAACCGGCTGCACGAAGAACCTAGCCGGCTATCCGCGACGGCGTGGTGCATCTAAGTGTCTAAGTGCGACGCAGCTCGCGATGCTCCGAAGGCTAGATGTGAACGCGTGTCTCACGAAGGACTGTGAAGCAGCCGTCCGTTGTTGACTAAGAGGTGAGGTCTTCGCTGGAACCTGTGGCGCGCACGTATCGTTGGATCGACGAGAAGCTGCTCGCCGGCGATGCGGACGCTCAAGGGCATGATGTTCGGGAAGCGCTCGGAGCGGCTTGGGGGCTCGCCGTCCAGCTGGCGCGCGAGCTGGGCGACTTGCGGCGGACGCTGCGCCTGGGCCAACCGTTGCAGGAGACAAGGTCGACGTCTCGATGCGAAACGGTCTAGCCGACCATATCTTCAAGAACGCAGCACGACTACGTGCAGTCGTTGCACGCCAAACTGAGAGGTTACGATGAGGTGGCCCATGATGACGTCAGGGAAGGCGCGAAGGATTTCAGCATTCATAACCTTGGTACCGTTTTTTTCGCCTGCGAGGCGTGAGCTTTCCGGCTCTTTCTCGGCCAGTGTCTGTTCGGTCGTCGCCGAGTATGCCACCGCAAGTCAACCAGCACCAGCACTACTTTGGCAGATTTATTTGCGCCGCTGTTTTTCAGGGATTCCTCGTTTGCAATATGGGCATCGCTGAGTTGGCGGTCGAAGAATGAGGTCGACGATTGCGTGGCGTATTGCCGGCAGGCTTGGCTGAGGCGGAGGTCCATTGATTCTTTTTTTTCCGCCCCGCTTGTGCGAGACGACGATGCTGGAGGAAGGCATAAGCGATCATGGTCATGAGTGCGTGACGGTGGAGACCTTGCCAGGATCGGCCCTCGAAGTGATCAAGCCCGAGTTCCTCTTTCAACTGCTGATGCGCCTGTTCGCAGATCCATCGCGCCTTGATCTTGGCAGCCAATGTGCGCAGATCTGTCGCGGCCGGTAGATTGGCGAGATAGTATTTCTTCTCTCCTGAGGTTCTGTGTTCGCCGATCAGCCACGCCTCCTCGCCGGGAAGATGCTGCTGGCCCTTGTCCTTGATACGCTGGGGTGGTCCATCGGCGATCCGCACCCGAACGGCAGCAAAACGGGCTTTCAATCGACCCTTGGTCCCGTTTCGCCAACTCACATTTTGCCACTTGGCATCGGCGAGCATGTCCTCGGCTGCCCTCGACAGAATGTCCGGAATGTATCGCTTGCGGGGGCGGCCCCGCATTGCAACTGGCCAGATCAGCTTGACGCCGACCGGGTACACCTTGAGGTGACGGGGGACGCCAACGGCCCAAGTAAGCCCGCGTGCCGTGAGCCCTTGTCGAAACGGCGCGCTGAGGCCGTATCCCGCGTCCGCCAGCACACAACCGAAGCGCACGCCGGCTCCCATCACGTGATCAATCTCAGCCAGAGCGATCTCTGGCTTGGATCGTGGCGTTCGGTATTCGACCGGTACGCCGGCGCGCTTCAAACGTGCCGTATCACTTGTCCAGTTCTCGGGGAGGAAGAGACGCAATGCGAGCATCACTGGCACTTCACCACGCGCAAGCGTCAGCGACACCAGCGTTTGGCAATTCGCCGTTTTGCCGAGAGTCGATGCATATTGCGCAGCGACACCGACCGAGCGCTCGCCCTTCTTCGGCATTGCGGTGTCGTCGATGACCAGCACGGCATCGTCGCCGCCGACGAGCCGGTCGGCCTGAACGAGCAGTTCCGACTCCAGCGGTGCCGCATCCCAGACGCCGTCAGCGATGAAATGGTGCAACTGATCGTAATCGCCCGCTGCAAAGCGCTCCGCGATCGGCTGAATGCTTTTGCGCTCACCAGGACCAATCAACCCCGCAATGTAACGCGGACACATCCGTCGCCGGGCCTTATGACCCAAGCGATCTAGGAATGGCTTCAACCAACATTCTAGCTCATCTTCCCAATCCGGCGTCGCGTTCCCCATGGTCGGCCCTCCAAAAGCCGACCCCCTATGAATCATTGAAAAATCGATTCGGGAATCCTGATAGGCTCACCAAACCGGCAAATCTGCCAAAGTAGTGCCAGGTTGCGGACTCAATACTTGACGTCCCATTGCGACCAAATAATCCTTTTTGTACTCCGTTAATCGCCGGTCTGGTCGAGGCAGTTTTCCAAAACTCTGGAGGCCGCACCGAATCTCGATGAATCCTGGCCTAGACGAGCTGGCAATTTCTGTGAGCTCCGCTTCCAGGCGACTTTGATTCGCCACGCGCCGCGGATGTGAATACCCCAAGCCTTCCGCAATTTTCACGAAATCCACGGAGTTTGAGCTGGTCGCAAAGCCACCAGCAGAATTGTGGCACCCGTTGTTAAGCACGATATGTCTGAACTTAGTATTTCGAAGTGGGGCTACAGAACTGCTAAGTCCGTGCATTAAGAAGGAACCATCTCCATCGATGCAGTAAACATTCCGGTCGGGATCAGCTTGAGATACTCCTATCGCGAAGCTAGATGTAAACCCCATTCCGCCAACACAGGGTAGATGAACATAGCTTCGTCCACACTCTCTCGATGAATAAAGCATTATCTCTCGAGCCGCGTAACCTGTGCTGCTGAATACAATGCTGCTTTCAGGAATAGTGCGGACTATTGTATCAATGACCGCTAGGCGGTCGATGCTCTCATCGAAGCTAATTAGATGTTCTCTTGCTCTTATCGAACTATCTGTTTGTGAGAGTGTCGCGCCTTTGCTAACGAGCAGAGCAGCGTTACGGCGGTCCCGGACACTTGTCTCAACATAGGCTTGGATAGGGTCCGTGCTCGTATCGGCAGTCACCCTGAGCGGGTCCATGCCTAAGAGCTCCAGAAATTTCAGCGTGTGACCACCCATGACCATGTGCTGTGGCTCATCTACAGTCCCTGGCTCACCACGCCACCCGATGATCAAAATGAGCGGGATATCGTATACAGCTGGTGAGAACATTGACAAAAGCGGATTAAGTGCATTCGGCAGCCCGGAATTTTGCATATAGACGCAACAAGGGCGCCCAGTGGCCATGCTTTGCCCCGCCGCCAGCGACACGGCACTTCCCTCACATGAGGCAATCTGGTGATCAAACATTGGACTGCCGATCACTTCAGCAATGAAGGATTCGAGGGTGGAGTCCGGCACACCGCAGACGTATTGAACGCCCACGTGAGCTAGGATATCAAGCAGTGACATGATTCGAAATCCTCGCGAACGCGATTCCAAGCGTTGGGCCGCTTCTCCACTTTGGTATTGAGACGAGATCCTTGGCCCGAGTATTCCACCACGCGCAATCGCAAGTTCTTACCGACTACGTACGGCTAAGACACTTGAGCTTCTCCCGCGCAGGGAGGCTGTCTTCTACCCTCCTCGTCAGCTCTGTGAGTGGGATCATAACTTCTCCGATCTCCAGGTAGAGGATGTGCCGTGATGTCTTGGGCTGCAGGAGACGTCTGCTCAGCGCCGCATGACGTACAACCTCTTGATCTACTACGACGTCGTCCCGCCAGCTCGAAACAGATATTAGCGAGTGGTCATCATAGTCGACGAGCATCGCCGGCACGCGATTCGCTCCGATGTTATTTGAGAGGGCCCAATACCTATGATGTCCGTCCAGAAGAATCAGACCGTGGCGATCAACCAAGATTGGTGTCGTGAAGTATCCGAACTCGCGAATACTACGACAGAGGCGCCAGGCATATTGGCTGTCAATATGCTCGTGCGGTTTAATCTCGCTCGGCCGCAACAAGTACACCGGCTGGTTGGTTGTCGTCACATAATGAGTTGCTAGTGGGTGAGTGGAAATATCGGGCGTCATCGGGTACCGTGGTTGTGCGCGAGTATCGTCTCTATGCAGCGGGAGGTGTCACGGACCGTAACCAGCCGCTGTCGAGGTGGCATTCGGAATCATCCGGTGAGAGCCGTATTGAAGCTCGTGCTCGGGCGCATCGCCTGGAAAACGGCAGCCTCGTTCAGGAAGTAGTATCCTCCTAGTTCGACAGGTTTGCCGACCGAGCAGGCAAGTTCTCTCAGAATTTGTCCTTGGCGCTTACGGAGCTCGTTTCCTATTTGACTAAAACGCCCTTTGCCGTTCAAGTGAATGGAGAGCCAATTGGCCCAATTCTTAGCTAAAAAGAAATGGATCACGCGTGTGTCCATTGGTGCACACTCAGCGTCCTCAGCAACGCTCTGCCGAATGACGCGCATCGAGTGCTCAAGACCAGCGGCAAGCATTTCAACAGACTGGTCCCTACGCTCACGAGCGATGTGGCGATAGGCGCCAACAAACGCCCATCCGTCGGCAATCGGATTCCACCGAAGAAAATTCTGACGAAGAAACTCTTGAAAGATCCTGGGTGCGGTGCCGCCGGTTCCAACCTCAAAGAGGCAGCCGCCGCGGGACAATCGGGAATACGATTGCACGGCGTGTTTGTTAGTCCCAGCCAACGCAAAGAGCAGTTCCGAAAGATAGTCTCTCAACACGTTTCCTACGGCTGCTATTACACTTTGCCCACTGCGGAGTTGCTGAAGCACGAATCTCGTTGCGTCTCGAATCTCCATAATGCGGACGTCTCTCCGCTCTGACCTATCAAGACTCAAGAATGCTTCGACTTTCTTGATGATCTCGCGATGATGTGGGCGATTGCGGTCGAGCCAGAAAACAGCCGGACATCGCATTTCGCGGGCCTTCCGCATGGTCATCTCTATCCAATCCGCAACGGCAGATGCTGAGGCGGTGATCATGCGCCAAATGCCGCCACACTCTATTCGGTGCTGCGAAAGTATGGCTCCCCTTCCATCCACCACGCGAACGTTACCCGCACCAGTAATCCCGAAGGTCGTCTCCTGTGCTCCGTACTCTTCGGCGGAATCTCTTGTCAGTCCCACGATCGCAATGTGCTGGACCTGATCCGGCCGAAGTAACCCAAAGGTCTTGAAGTCGTCGATCAACGCGTCGTAGAAGCCGGAGTAGGAGCTGTCAGGGATGACAAACTTCGCAGCGCCGGCGATCCCCTCAGTCGCCGAGACCCGGCCTCCGCTGACGATCGCGTCGGCCATTGCTCGTGCAATGCTCGGACCGTTGCGCGCATGCAAATGAGAAACTGCCTCCCCTGGGTTGACCGCTAGCCACGGTCCTTCAAGCCCCGCCGAATAGATCAGCTTCTTAAAGACATCGGCATCAGCAATATGATTAGCTGCATCTGCGACAGCACATAAGCCGAGTCCGGGATTCACATCCCGCGACTCAAGCTCTTCGCCGAAATGCTCGTACACTCGGCGATAATAGGCCTTGACCGCTTCAGCGAATATTTGTTCGTCAGCCTTGAGCGCGTTACATTTGAGCTGAAGCGAGAATACGAGCGAGCGATTCTTTGCATCTTCGAGCGCGTTGTAGAGGAAATGTCTAAGGTCGCTTTGCTGCATAACGGAGAAGGAGGCAACGTCCCCATCTTCCAGCTCGACGCAATCCTTCAGAATCGACACTTCGCCGCTGTCACAGAGGAACTCAATGCGCAGGCTCTGCTGTTGGACGGCGAAAATAGAATGCTCTGTCGATCTGAAATCGCCGCTCTTCATAGAAGCGACTTGGCAACTAGATGCAAGCGCAGGGAGGACGACACTGGTCTCCTGTGCGGTCGCTCTTGCTGGCCGCGCGCTCTCTAACTGACGAACCATCGTTCCCTGGCGAAGCAGTTTGTTTATGACACTTCCGAGCAAGCGGTCGTATCTAGCCTTTGTTAGCGACGCCTCAGTATTGGGAGAAGGGCGGCAATAGTCTTCCAGCGGGAAGCCGACTTCCTGGAGTTCTTTGACCGCGGCGCGAAGCTGGACGGCATTCGCACTGATGCACGGGGGTTTGATCACAACGGACCCCGGATTGGAAACGATCCTGCCGAGCACCGCCTGCAGGCTGCAGGAGTTTTCGCTGCGCGCGCCGCGATAGCCGAATTCCGACAATATTAGCCCACACAAGGACACATCCATCTCTTCGATCTCAAGGTCGACCTCTCTCGAGAAGACCTTGATGATTGGAGATAGCGAATACCATGCCACCAGAGGGCTCTCATCGGTCTTGCAATAAATGACTTTCATCTGAGACCGCCAATGGGGACGAGCTTCGTTCTGAGCCTTGCTACGCTGCCAAATGCGCTGGTCCCGTGGCCTCCACGAGGCTCCGCCTCACATCGGCAGGGCCAGCTATACATTGCACGTAAGAACCAGGCAGGACGGTAAAGTCCTGGCTGCCGTACGAACCCGTTACGTGGACGACTATCTCGCTATTCCGGGGAACTAGATTTCGATCGATGGCATTGAGGACACCCGTCAAGACCATGGTCATCGACCACTCTCGGAGATCTCTGGGATCCGCCGGCAAACTCAATCCGGTTTCCGCAAGTATCTTTCTAAGAACAGGATATCGATGAAGACACTCGTATAGAGACACGACGATCCCCGACCCGCCCTGCTCGGATAGGATCTCGCGGATCAGGTCCCTTGTCATCGGGTTTCGACTATAGAACGTCGAGTCTATGATCTCATTGACTTGGTAAGTCCTGGCGGGAAAGAACGGGGAGGTAGCCTGGGTATACAAGCCGGTATCTGAATCGAACTCGTATTCGGGCAGGCATTCCCTTGAGAGAAGATCTAGCACCAGGTCTGGTGTGCCAAGGTGTTGCACTAACAGCCATTGCCGGCTTTTGCCGATATCCACTCCCATGTCTGAAAGCACTTCCAAACCGAATTGGTGCCCTAGGAGACCAAAGGCGCTTGAGACGGCCTGCGCTTGAACCCGCATCTTTTCAGCTCGGGCGGGGCCCAAATGGTCGAGTTCAAAGAAAGCACGAACCGCGTCGGCCATTCTGTAATTGTTCAAGTCGTATGTATGCCATAGAGTCAAGCCCAGGTTCTCTTTAAGATATTGAGAATTCTCATGAACGAACGCTCGAGTAATTTGCTTTACAAGCGCTCCGTCTTCCGCCTCAACAGAGAAAACCGGATTGAGTCGCCGTAGTACGGGATCTTCGGAAAGTGAGCTGCTCCATAGCTTCGAAAGGCCTGCCTTCGGCACGACGATAGCAATTCGGAGTTGGTGGGGTTCGATGATCTTGCACTCGATCGCTCGTGCGACCGCATCACGAAGCGCGCCGCCCTTATTGCCAGATGTAGGTGTAACGATGAGTACCGACTCGCCGGTAGCTCGGATATGGGCGATCGCTCGAGCTACCATAACGAGGGACGCAAAAGTCTTCGTGGTCCTTGTGCGAGGATTCCCAGATAGGTTCAGGAGCTTTATGTTGCGACCCAGATAGTCTCCAAGACGGTATAATTCGATTTTTGCCACATCAAAAAAGTCGATAAGCTGTCTGTCCAGTGTAGGGAGACTGTAGTCGGGAACGAATCCGGACTCCGCGCTCGGCCGGCCGCTGTCAGGCTTACAAGCGTCGCCGGCCAGCTTTATCTTGTTGTAGTACCTGACGATTGCACTGTCGCTGGCCATTTGCGTCCCTCCGGATTGGACTTGATCCATTTGTTTTCACACTTAACGGGAATCCTGCCCTCTTGCGACGCCTAGAGGGCTATCGACTTACGCTGGCGTGAGCGTCGCAAGGTCGGGCTCAATGCTGGCGACGTCCGCTATGATATGAGCACAGATGCGCCGCATCGCCGCTATTGCGGCTCGCATGGATTGATTGGCCCAGATCACTGTGGAGAAGCGGGCATCACGATAGCAGAGACTGGTGTTCGATAGTATTTCGTGGGAACGAACACGACCGGCAGCCGGTTCTGCCAGGCACTCGTAAACGACAGACTCTCCGCCGCCGTGCTCTTTCGCGAGTGAATGAGAATCGCATCGGCTCCTGCGTCGGCGTAAGCGTGAGCGCGCCGGACTGCTTGGCCCATTCCATGGCCGCCGATAAGCGCTTCGATCCGAGCCACAAGAAGGAGGTCTTTCCGCGACTGTATCTTTCACTGCCCGTAGCCGGCCGGAGAATTCATAGATATCGGCTAGGTGATGCCGCGTGCCAACAAACGAGTTCATCTTGGGAAAACAGCTGTCCTCCAGCGCGAAGCCGGCGGCGCCACGCTGGAGGAGCTTGCGTGCCAGGAGGCGCGCGTTGTTGAAATTTCCGAACCCATTATCGCCGTCGACGAGCACAGGCAGTTCGGTCGACGCCACAATGCGCTCGACCCTATCGACGACTTGGGTGCATGACGCTTCGTAGGCATCGCGATAGCCGAGAGACCAGGCGATTGATAGGCCCGATGCCCAGAGGCCTTTGGCACCGGCGCGATCGGCGATCGCTGCGGACATTCCATCATGTGCTTCCGTAAGGAAGGAAAGCTCGCTGTCGGAGCGGACCTGCGCACGCAGCATTTCCGCAAGCGACGAGCCAGCGCGTCGATCAGATCCGTTACCGAGAACAGATTTTGGTCGACGTTGCATGCCGAATTCCCTGCAGGCGATGTTTGATCGGGCTGACGTGCAATACCCACATGCCGTCCTCTCGATCAATTACTAACGTTGGTAGTTGACCGGCACGCAAGTCGGTGCATCCCCCTATAGGAGTGACGCACGAGCGCGATTGTTGGTCGAAACAATTAAGAGAATGCGCGCATTCGATCAGTGACTGCTCCGCGAGCCCATTGATGCGTCAACGTTGCAGCCCTCCCCGCATTGTCTGGGGCAGCTCGGCGAGGTCCTTGCGCAGCTAATGGTCGAGTGTGATTCCAAGATCGCGACTTGCCCTAGCAATTCAAGGGTCGTTCAGTGAAAATCGGGAGCGGGATTTCGGTCACTCGTTAGCGCTGCGACCGCTTACTTCGCTACACGCCCACTTTTTTCCGCAGATGCGGCGAGCAAGGCGGATCCCGTTTCAGACCGCGCCGTTCTTGGTCCTATGTCAACTAATGCCGCGGCTGGTGCAAACGGCGCTGTAGCATTTCCGACGCATGTCGTAATTGCTTCAATGCGCTTAACGCGCCGCAATCGATGCCCAATCCTCCCAAGTCCTTGTCTTGACGCCCATTGTCAAGAACGCCGCAATTGGTACGACATTTGCTGCTCTCATCCCCGGTGTCCTCGCTATTCTGGAGCAGCGCATGCACAGTGCCCTCTACATCAAGCAGATCCCCTACTCCGCGCAGAGTTGCCTGCATCCATGATCAACACCATCATGCGCCAGGATGGCCGATCATTAACGGTACCTACGATCTATTCGCGCTGCAAGCGGCGCTCGATCTGCGCGACTGGGGTCTCCACACACTGTTTTCTTACGCAGACGCCTACCTTCGGCGCCGATCGCGCCGTACTGCTCACCGATGGCGTCTTCCTCGCGCCGACGCGCTGGCGGACAGCTCTGCGCTAGCGACCGCTATCCGCAAGGTGCCGAGGAAAATGGCGCGCCCGATCTCATTGCCACTGGCAAGCAGACCATCGTCGGTGACACCGCGCAGGTGGAGCCCAGCATCGCCGAACGGCTCTGTATGCTGCAGCTCACATCTCGCGAAGATCAGAGCCCTGGATCTCGTCGTACTCACCATCGAGGCGAAGCGCCTCCCACTCGTGCTGCGCCGCGATTCCGAAGGTAAACTCGCCTATGCCGACGTCGTGGTCGCCGCCGGACTCGAATTGCCAGAGAATTGTCGGTCGATGCACGCGAGTCCGGCTCAGTATTCGGCGCCGAAATGGCTGGTGCAGAAAAGCTGGATCACGTCCGACTCCATATCGCCACCGTCATTTCCCGCCCTATCGAGCATCGGGTTAGCGTTGAGGGCGCAGACTCGTCAACTCAGAACACGCCTATCTTCGATTTCGCCCATATTGGCGTGGTCACCAGTGACATCATCAGCGAGCCGACTGCCGATCGAATGGAGTTATCCGCGCGGCAGCTACGGCGTGCTACTCAAGTTCGAAATGGCCGCTGCACCTCCGCCGCTTGATCGGCGTGCCCTCGGTTTCGGTTCGCCTTCTCCTGCTGGGCGCCTGCTGGAAGAGCCAACGAATTCGAGCGGGTGTTTGCCGCAGCGCGCGAGTGTTCAGGCTGCATGAAGACTGGAGCCAAAAGGCTTCGGCGACCGGAATGGAACTAGGCCCCGCGTAAACAAGCTCAATCGAACCACGCAATACCGGCCCTTTTTGGGTCGGCCTCAAGAGGCGCCACATGGATCTTTTCAGCTTCATCGAATGCGCGAAGCGAACGCAATCCCTTAAAGCGCTATTCGACCTTCTTGTGAGCTGTGCGAGCGACGAGGGCTTCAGTGAAGTCGCTTACGGAGCACTTACCTTCGCGGAGCCGATTCGTCTACCGGAGTATCCACTGCCCGCACTGGCGGTGAAATGGCCACCCGACTGGTGCGACCGATATTTTAAACGCAAGTACCATACTATTGATCCGGTGGTCCGGCGGACACCAATGCTTTCGGGGCCATTTCTGTGGGACCAACTCGCCAAGGAAATTCAACTGGAACCCGGCGAGAGGCGCGTACTAGACGAGGCCAAAGAGGCAGGTCTGAAGCATGGCATGAGCGTGCCGTTATTTGGGCCCTTGGGCCGAGTATCTGTGATATCATTTGCATCCCGGCTCGATGATGCCAATCCCCAGCATCGTATGAGTCATCTCAAGGCACTGGCTTGGAACTTTCACATTGCATTTGGGGAGATCGGGCGGCCCTCAGATAGTAGCTGCAATAGGAAAGCTACGTTATCCGAACGCGAGAAAGATTGCCTGCGGTGGGTGGCAGAGGGCAAATCGCCCTCGGAAATCGGGATGATGATGAAGGTTAGCGAGAATACAGTTGATTTTCATCTTAAGAACGCCCTGCGAAAGCTGCATACGAGGAACCGGACCCATGGCATCGTCAAGGACGATTCGCCTTAGCCTTATTTGAACTCTTGAGGACGCAAGCGTTGCTAAGAACCGCCGCTAACGCAGCGAAGCGAGGTGCGTCTGCGCAGAGGGCTGCTGCGCGAGCATGGTGATCTGAAAATAACAGCAGTTGCATGCCTCATCGCTACTGTTGGTCGGCAACGAACATTGACTTGCTCGATAGCGAGAAATCATCCCGCTCGTTGTTGAACAGCCGGCCGCGTTGATCGGGACGCATCCAGCTCTCCAGCCGCCCCAGGAGATCACCTTCCCCTGCCCTGATGCGCCCCCGCAGCAAGGTCGAGAATGCCATGAGTGTGCGCCCCTCGGGACCGGAGCTGAGCGCCGCTGCGATAACGCTGCGCTCTTGCTGCTCAGAGGCCGAGAGCTCGCGGCCAGGCGCGCATGAAACAACCGTGCGCCTTTCACACGGTGGGCTCGCACGCGGATCAGTGCGCTCGCAATTCGATGAGGACGAATAGCGCGGGCCGTCAATCTCAGGCTGCACGAAGCCACAACGATGTAAGCTAGTGCACCCAGTTGGAAGTGCCATGCCATTGTCCTAAGGCCGGAACTCGATTCTGCCGATCCAGTATCGTTGGGAAGCAATAGGCCCGTGACCGACATCAACTAATGCGATGGACCATCCTGATTTGGCGATGGGTTGCCGTGAGAACCGGCCAGCGTCCAATTCGACTTCTCGGCTAGAGAACTGACTGCGCCACCGATCGCGAGTCATCGGGGCACTGGAGCGTGCCTTAGTGCAGCGGGTGTGCCTCGTGGATAGGCGAATGGGGCGTCTCGTCATTCGCGTGCAATATTGGACGCCGATTGATACACCCAGGCCTCGTCAAGTCGCAGCGTAAAGAGTCTCACCTAAGCCCTTACGAGCCGGTCCTTGAAGACACGGCGCCGCAGCCAATACATCACCGCGAGCAACTCCAGATGACGACCAAATTGAGAGGTGTGAAGTCCGATGGCATGCATAGCGACCTCCTGAAAATTATCGGGAGGCCTCAAAACCAGAAAGAGAGGTGCTAATCGCCTGTCAAATTTTATAGGTTACTCTTTTCAGTTGGATTACGTTAGACCTTTTTGGAACAGAACAAAGACAACATGCCCGGCGCGACGAGCGCCAGGTCTCTTGTGCATCTCGCTAAATAAGAGGGTGTGGATGATTAGGACAACAAACCGCGCCGCAGCGCCTCGGCGACGCATTGGGCAATGGATGCTGCACCTATCTTGCAGCGCGCGTTCTCAAGATGAAACACGACGATGCGCGGCGCAATCTGGACCAGCACCGCGATGTTCGCGATAGTTTTTCCGCGCGCGGTGCATGCAAGGCATTGCCGCTCGCGCTGAGTGAATTCACTTGCGGCGAGTTTACCGGCAGAGGGTACGTCAAGTCTGGCGGTGACATGCCAATGAAAGTGCACTCCGACGAGTTGTACGAAATCTTTCCAGTCGGCCAAGAGCCGCTCCGGGTGAACGTCGCGGTCACCCGTCCCCAGCGTAAATGCGGCCATCCGTCCAAATCCGCCCCTGATCGGGACGGTGATGCCTGATCTGATCCCGAAGGTCGTCGCTTCATCAGAGAACCGGCGCTGCTCGCGGTTTCCGGCCAGGGCCTCGCCTCGCTGAACAGCGGTGTTCGGCACGCGCGCGGCGCACCACGGGATCGAGCTGCTGATATCCAAGCTGGAAATACCGGCTTGTCCAGGATCTTGGATAGGACGAGATCAACATCGGCCTCTCGCCGGTCAGCCGCAGATAGGCAGATCGCTGGAAGCCCAGCCTCTGTGTTAGCCGGGCTGCGATACGCTCGAATTCATCCGCGATGGTTGCGTTTGGATGGCATCAATAAATTCCTGGAAGATGCTTTCGACCGGGCTCATTCCTGCTCTACCATCTTGAACATAATGCCGTACTTTCCAATGACCTCACCGAGCTAACGTCGGCGCTAGACCCAGAGATGATCAAAGAGGTCCTCGATGTCATGACGGAGCTCGCGAAAGACGGCATGACAATGATCTGTGTTACCCACGAGATGGGGTTCGCGCGCGAGGTGGCCGACCGGATTCGCAGGCAGAATCATCGAATCATCGAGCAAGCCGCGCCCTCCAAATTCTTTAGGGAGCCCGAACATCCCCGAGCGCAGCAATTCCTCAGTCAAATGCTGCATTAGATCTAAGCTGCTTGCTAGACGGTGCCTTCGCCGCTCGCGACCGAGCAAATCGACCTTGGGGACTGTCCCCTCTCCTTCGCCTATGGCTGTCCGGATTAGCTCGGAGGTATTATTCGAAACCCCAACCAGCGGAAATGGCGACACGATCGCATCCGGCTCCGCGGATGAGCTAAACTCGCCAAGTGATACGGTTTCGAGTTGATTCCACTTCTACTATTCTGAGCTGAGGCGCTCTTTCGGTTTTTCCTTTCGATCGATGAACATTGCCTGTGTGATATCATCCCTGCGGAACAGCAATTCCAACCTCATTCCGCCGCAGGCGCTTACTTCAATCCCCAGATGCACATCTGCACCTTGTGGCCCAGCAGATGATTTCGATCAGGTGACGCGCATGAGGCAGATGTCCAAGACACGGGTCTTCTCCATGCCGGCGGCTGCCAAGCGGACTTGCAGTGTTTCCCGAGGCGAATTCATTGTCATCCGGCTGAGAGATCGACGGAAACGCGTCACGAGGGGACCTCACTCACTTCAAAACAAGCGGCTCAATCATACTGTTGGAGATAGCTCGGCTCGATCGACAAGCTGCGGCACCAATACCAAGCGGACATCACTCCGAACTCAGCGATCCAAACATCCAGCCGCCAGCCCTGCGGGCTTCCGAAGAGCACAACCATCAGAGCCCGCGACAACCGACTCTGGCGTGAGCGAAGGACGCATCGTAGTGACCGTTTGTCGGTAGCGCTAAGACGGCCAGATGATGCATCGGGGTGCGTGTGCAATCACCGATGTAGACTTGCAGACGTTCGGATCGTTCATATTCCATTGAGATCTGAGCCGCTTCCCACACGTGATCGTGTTCATAGGAATAGCGCCTATGGACGGCTGCGGGGCCCGGTCCTACCGCTGTGGTGATCACGACGTTGTTGTCGTCCGCCCAGTACCCGATCAGTACCCGGCCGCTCTCACTCGGGTACGAGCGGTCGGCCTCACCACGCAATGTGTCCAGCGATCGTGACGAGATCCACGCGGTTACGCTTTGCATGTGCAGTGGGCATGTCGGCTCAAGCTTTTGACGCTCCACGACGGCAATTTTACGCCAGCTTGCTCATCGAAAACTAGCGTGTGAACGGTAGTCGAGCTCTTCTCTATGCCTGCAGCGAGGAAGGCTGAAGCTACTCGCATCGCATGTAACGAGATTTCCCACAGATCATAAGACACCCCTGTAAAGGTTCGCTCCGAGCAGCCTGGCGGCTGCACGAGACCGGCTTCATCACCTATGCCTGGCGGCTTGGCAATTGAGCCGCCATCCCACGCATGTAGAAGACAAGCCGGACAACCTCCTTCCGGACCGAAAAGCACCACGACACCACCGGTGACCGGAGGCGACGCATGCATCGCCATCAGGGGACGGCCGCGCTGCGCAGTGAAATCGTGAAGAAACGCCATGTTCCAATACGCAGCCGTAGCGTCGATAACCAGGTCGGCTCGTTCGACTGCATCGGTCAAAGCGCGTTCATCCCTGAATGGATATTTTTGTGACTGGCCGCCCAGTTGATGCTTTGATGATATGGACATCGCAGTAAGGGAACTCGCTCTTGATGAAGGCATCCAAAGCCTCCACCTTCGACCGTCCCCAAGCACTCGCCCCCAATGGCCAGCGCACAGAGTTACCAGGCTCCATGATATCGGAATCGAGCAGTCTGAGCTCTTTGATTCCGTTGCGAGCCAGGTCAATAGCCACGGGAGCTCCGATCGCACCGGTACCGATGACACAAACCTTTTTATTGAACAGAGCAGATGCCTGCGGCGCTCTTGAAGTCAAATCAGAAGGACCAGCCCTCAACGTCCGAACCAGACCACCTGTGATGGGTTTGGGACCCTGAAAGCCCTTTTTGGTGCCGTGAGACAGAGCGAAAAGCCACCCATCTCCCCGTTGTTTCCACTCGAGTTCAGAAGGATACAGGAAAGCATTGAAGCGAAAGTGCCGCGTGGACAGAGGCGACAAACGAAAAGTGGAGAGGACGAAGTGATATCGCCGCCTATGAGGCTTCGCAGAGCGTCTTTGTTGTCGGGAAACGGCACCTTATCGAGACGCTCCCAAGGGATAGTCAGCTCACGGGCATTATCGCTCCCGGTAAACATGCGTAGTCGGCTATTCCATTCCGCAAGAACGGCATCATCTGCTGCGAAAACTCTGGTTATGTCCGCGCGCAGTCGAGGCGCATCCGCTTGGCAATCCTCGATCGTGTATTTGACCGTAAGCCACCCCGAGTCGATGCCCTTGGTCCAGAGATCCCAAGTCGTCTCGATCAAGCAAAATGGCAGATCCTCAATTGGCGCACCGTTCCACCACACCTCCGCCGGTTCGCCCTGGGGATCTTCATTCTCCTTTGCCTCCAGTGCATCGGCGAGCTTCTCGCGAAGCAGGGCCGGACCGTCAGACTTGAGGTCCATTGCCGACCATCCCTGCCGATAAGGCATATGGTGCCGTCCGGAGCTACGTGCCGTCGGCTGCGAAAAAGCGCTGGATCCCGCAGGAGTACCTGTGGCCGCAGGAAGGGATAGCTATCCGGATATACGGCCCTTAAAGAAAGAACGTCGCCCTCGTGAGGCCACTCGAAATTTAGGATAAGCCGGTGATCTTGCAACGCGTCGCTGTCAACGCGAGGCTCTACGTCTTCAGCCTCGAACGCATCGAGCTCTATCTGGAGCCGACCTGGAAAACGTAAATCCCACTGCGGAGTACACTCTTGGTACGAGGAACTTTCGTCCACTCGCCTCACCCCACGACGCGCGGCGGCGGTTTGGGAGGCTCCGGGGGGACCGGGCGGTTTGTGAGGTGGTGGAGGAGGACGGTGACCATGCCCATCCTCGTGGCCGTGATGCTTCTCGTGGCCGCCTTCACGGTGCTCCTGGTGAGAGCCGCCGTGCCCACCGCCCTTCTTTTCCTTCTCTGCCATTTTCGCTCCCTGCCTTCACCATTCAGCTAAGTACAGTTCTCGAGACATCAACTACGCCTCGATCATCGCACCCGCGAACGAGCCGCACTGATCGCGGATATAGAATCGCGGCGGCCCCTATTTCAAGGAGGGGCTAAATGGCTCTAAAGGCGGCCTGCGCGCCGAGCACTACATCACGATCACGCGCGCTGCGAGGGCAACGGCCTCGTCAAGGTGCCCTTAGTCGGACGGGTAAGCTGCGGCATACGCGCTATCATTTAAAGCTGGATTGACCTCGACCGACGGACGGAGCAGCGCGAAAGCCTCGGCCACGGCCTATCCGCAATTTGAGTATGCCAGGGGAGCGGCAGCGCGAATGTCCCGTCAACGGTTGGCTCAAACGGCTGGATGTGGACAACGGCATCCGCCTTGAGGCGCCATAGATGTGTGGATAGAGTTTGCCGTTGCCCGCGTCCTCGTATCGGATAGGAGGAATCACGCGTTCTGGATTGATGATGAGCAAAACAAGGCTGCGCCGGCCTCTTCCGCGTCCGTAAAGTCTAATCAACTCAACACCTCCTTCTAGACAACCACGTCGCAGCCAGCAAGCCATGCTAAGTGCGCCTTCCATGTGAATGTTTGCCCCTTGTCCGAAGTGCGGGCTCTCGATCGCCAGACCAATGCGAAGGTCAGCCATGCCTTCGGAGGCGGTGAGCCCCTCTCGGCATCTGTGTTCTTCAATGAGAAATGAGGCCGAGGCATAAGATATTCTTCACCTCTCTCGGCTTGGCGTCACTGAAAATCAGAAACTCCCGCTGGGCTGGCTCGCCGCTAGCACAAGCGAAGAAGCGGTTTGGTGAGATCCCATGAAAGGCACGTGAACGCAGAATTTAAGCGTCATTGCGAGCAACGCTGCATTAATCAATCTCGAAATGCCGCTAGCATGCAGGGTCAATTATATCCCTGTTCACGAGCCCAACTGTTCGGGACCAAAACAATGAGGCGTTAAACTCAGTTCAGCGAAGCGGCACAGGAGTAGGAAATGGCTAGATATTTCTACTGGCTTCACAGCACTCGCGCGCGCTGGGTCATCATTGCCATCGTCGTGCTTGCCGTCCTGGCCGTCGCCGCATTGAGCAGAGATGATTACGGGGGCGTTAGCAATGAGACGCCACCAGGCGTGCACATCCGTCGTTAGATAAGCACGCCGGGAGAGGTACTGATGACCAAGAAAGATTGCCCATGAGCCGCATGCCGCTAATGCCAGCCGAAAGCG
The DNA here is from genome assembly GCF_020329435.1 of Bradyrhizobium hereditatis. GTDB lineage: Bacteria > Pseudomonadota > Alphaproteobacteria > Rhizobiales > Xanthobacteraceae > Bradyrhizobium > Bradyrhizobium hereditatis. Next base: position 521,781 of record NZ_JAGKJK010000003.1, read on the forward strand.
ACGCCAGCTACGATCACAACGACTAAGGTGCTCGGCCAAGCTTAGCCGCTCGGCCGACAATGTGTCATCGGCTGGAAAAATCCTGCGTCTTTATCGTCTTGTTCATCTCGTCAGTTAACTCGGCATAAGCTGACACGTCCGATCGCAGATCACCGCGAAGGAGATGACGATAAGCCGGTCTCCGTTATTAAAGCCCGCGCAATTGTCCAGAGCCGTATTCTCAGCGTGCGCCTCGCAACCCAGCCCCCTGTCTCAACAGCAGAGCTCAATGTCCTGGAGGCTCCCAGTCTCAACCTGATGGTCGCGTTTGCGGCCTCGTGTCCTGGTGAGCGGCATCAGCGTTCATGATGATTGAAACCCTACCCCATTCACCTTTGACAACGCTTCGCCTCGCTAGGAGCAAGTCGAGATGTCGGATCGTCCTCGTTGAGGTTTGCCGCCCAAAGGTGGATTTTACTTCTATCTCGATCTTGGCGAATGCAGCGACGCGCCAAGGCCCGTTGCCGGGAATTAAACGCCGATGATGCAGTTAAAGCGTCGCTGATGGACGCTGTGTTGCAACAGTTTGGGGCGCCCCCTTTGGCGACTACAGCATCGATCTCGGATTACCGTCGAACATTTCGGCCCGCGCATGAGTCGTATAGCAGTGAGGCCTATGTTCACGTTCCCGCTGCCGAAATGTTTGCTGTCCTCGGGGAGAGCGCCGATGACTCAATTCCCAAAGCCGTCCGGATCGCCGTTACATCGCCAATGACAGACGCGTGTTACAGGAGGGCTTGGCGCGCTTGACATCGATCTCTATGGTAGCGTTGAAGTGAAGTTCCTTCTCACACGACGTTCTAGGCCATGAGCGCGCCTTGACCTCCCACAAAGCAAGCCGCTGATGCAGCGAAGCAATCCCTCGTGCAGCAGAAGGAGAAAATAGATTACTTCGTCGCTCCGCTCCTCGCAATGATCAAGAGAGAGCGCAGCCGCGCTACGGCCGCATGAACATGAAATCCGTCGCGGGATCGCAATTATCGGCGACGAAGCGCAGCTCCGACTGAACGTCGGCGACCGGCCGGCTCTCGAGATATTTCGTGACCACACAACTAAGCAGCGCGCGGCAAACGCTGTCAGTCCCAAGACCTGCGCCCTCCGCCTCCGCAATGGCGGCGGAAAAATGACGTGTCGCGATTTCAGTCGCTGACATCCGTGCCTCCCAATTCTTTCAGATCACTCCTTATACCTAAAAGCGTCTACGCTGCCTTTGATCCTGGTCAACCAAGCTGGCTCGAGCTCGCTCGGCTACTATCCCCGATCCATCGGGGCGGAACGTCCCGCGGTCCCCGGCCAATCCAAGATAAGCGCGGGTGCCCAATAAGCTCTTCTCAAAGCGCTCCTCGGCAAATGCTTCCCGATACGAATGGGTTTGAATATACGGGTAACGAGTAGTCTGACACGCGTGCCTGTCCCGCAGCCTAGATCGACGTCGTTCCTCTTGTATGCAGCAGCGACGATGATGGGCCGACCGCGACCGTGAGACCCGGCGAACGGAGTTTACAATTTGAGCTTCGGTCAACTACCCACGTTGGTGATTGATCTAAATTACAGAAGCATGTCACTGATAGCTCAGTGAATGTCGGTCTGACAAACGTCACCTGCAGGTGTTCGGGATGCAGTATCAACCACAATCTGCCCTCGCCAACGGCCCTGAGCGACGCGCTTGGCTGCAGAAAAACTCCGGTCTCAGGTCTGCACCAACTGCCGGTCTCCTTGTTTCAAGTGGGCACATGATTGGCTTTCGGCGATCGCCGCGCGCCCAGCTTTTAAAAGTCTGTGGCCCTCTGGGACGCCAAGCCTGCATCCCTGGTTCCCGTGAAACCAAGGTCGCTTCGCAGACGTCGCACCCGACACGGGCTGAAGTCAGAAGAGCGGCACGAAAGCACGGCATTCGCTGATAACCCCAGGCCAGTTTAAGACGGACAGATAACTGTGAAAGCATCACACAAAAGCAGGCTGCCGGCTGGTATCGCGTCCCGGCTGCGGCTGCCCCTGATCGTCGCGCCCATGTTCTCTGTGTCCGGGGTCGATCTCGTGACTACCGTCTGTCGATCGGGAGCAATCGGCGCGTTTCCCACAGCCAACGCCCGATCGATTGACGAGCTCGATCATTGGCTAACTCGCATTGAGCATGATCTCGCTAAGCTGGATCGCCAAGCCGCGCCGCACTGCCCGAACCTCATCATCCGGCAGCCACGGTTCAAGGATGACCTTGCCTGTCTCGTGCGCCACAAGGCACAGATTGTGATCACCAGCATGGGGTCACCAGCTGCGGCGACCGAACCGCTGCACGAAATCGGGTGTCTCGTGTTCGCCGACGTCGCCTCGCTGCGTCATGCGGCAAAAGCCATCGAAGCCGGTGCGGACGGCTTGATTCTGCTTACCGCTGGGGCTGGGGGCCATACCGGGTGGGCCAATCCGTTTGCGTTTGTTCGTGCGGTGCGCACTATGTTCGATGGTCCCATTGTTTTAGCGGGTGGTATCGCTGACGGCGTTTCGCTCGCGGCGGCGCGTTTACTGGGGTGCGATCTCGCCTACATGGGTACTCGCTTTATTGCCACGCGGGAAAGCATGGCGAGCGATGCCTATCGTCAGATGTTGGTCGATAGCACGCTTGACGACGTGATGCTGACTAGAGCGTTCTCGGGCCTCAATGCCAACATGCTGCGGCCTTCGATTCTGGCTGCCGGTCTCGAACCGTCAAAACTTGACGAATCCGTGCCCGAGGCGCGAGCACAGCAACAATTTGCCGGCAATAATTCCGAAGGACCGCGCCGCTGGATCGACCTGTGGAGTGCTGGTCACTCCGTTTCGGGCGTGCGCTCAATCGTGGGGGCCGCCGAGCTCGTGGAGGAGATCGCCCGACAATACGAAGCAGCCTTGGCGACGGACTGACAAGGCTCGTAGGAGAAAAGTGAATATCCATCAGCGAAACGCCGTTCGCAGGCGCAGCGGCTGGCCTTATGACGGATCTACAAAACATCGCAAGTTTAGGTTCGTCAATCTCCAGAGTTTTCCAATACGCATTCTTGGAGCGAAGAGTTAGAAAATGTCAGTGAGGCGAGGCAAAACCGTTTCTATGGTTCGAGGCGGCACCTCGCAGGAAGCTTGAAGAATCTGGCCCTTGTGGATCGGATGAACTGACGCACGATGTTGCCTCTGTAGCCTCCAAGATTGTGCATCACCCACGATATCGCCGGGGCGAGCGGCGGCAGGAGAGCTGACGTCGTTGAAGGCTCTAGTTCGTGAACAACGCCGAGATATTCACTCACCAGCAACAAATCGAGCCTCTGAACTTTAACGCAGTAAATAGCCTAAAGCTGTTCTTATGAGACTCGCATCGCGCTGCACCCGGCATGCCAGGCTCGGCAGATACTCAAGTGACGCCCCCTGCAAACGACCCTGAACAGAGGCGGGAGGCATACTGTTTCGCAACGCGGAAGGATTATGAACGTGAAACGAACCGGACCTTCTTCTTCCAGTTCCGCAGCGTCGACCATCGTGTTTGTCGGAAGGAATCGCAGTGGCAACTGGGTTGCCCGTGAACGACACGGCTTTTTTGGCGGGCTTTTCGTGAGCCGTGCCGAAGCACTCAAGTACGCGCTATTGGAGAATGGCCGCCATCCAGAAGCCATCATCGAGCTGTCGGGCGAAATTGAACTCGAAATCCCGCCAAGACTCCCTTCATCGGAGGACTGATACATCGGCGCGTGGAAAACTGGGCGCGCCCGCTGCTGGCCCGGTATTTCTTTATGGCTGGCGAGGTTCGCCAAGCAATCTCTAGATCAACTTCCGCCGATCGGATTTGCCGACGAGGAGCTCATGGCTGTGGGATTCCAGACTAGGTGGATGCAGAGAACAAAGGTCGTCGTTTGGAGAGAGTGGCCGAGGCGACATCACAGTTGCACCCGAATCGTTCCGCCGCGGCTTCGCTGTCTTAAGGAAGATCGGCGGCCGCTAATTCGGCGCGTGGCGGGGTTATGGCAGCCATTTGCGATCACATCTTCCTGCAGTGCTTGAATCTCCTCAGCTGAACCTAACGACGCATCTTCGTGGCGGCACCTGAAGCGAACATCGGCCTAGGAGCAGCTCAGAGACGGTCTTAATGGGCGGAGCTAGCGTCAATGGTTCAGGACGGACTGCAGGAATGAGCGCGTGCGCTCAGATTCGGGATGGCTGAAGATCTTGTCAGGAGAGCCCTGCTCGATGATGCGGCCGGCATCGAAGACGACAATGCGGTCACAGACCTCGCGTGCGAAGCGCATCTCGTGGGTGACAATCAGAAGTGTCACCTTCGTCTCGTGGGCTACACCTCGGACCACGTCGAGAACTTCTCCAGCGAGTTCAGGGTCGAGCGCCGAGGTGATTTCGTCGAGCAGGAGTATCTCAGGTTTCAGGATTAGTGCCCGTG
>NZ_JAGKJK010000021.1 GCF_020329435.1 Bradyrhizobium hereditatis
CGAGCGGGTCACGACACCAGCCCTCGAAGCGGAGTCCCTTCGCCGGGACGATGGATCAGGTCAGACCGTTACCCATCCAGTGGCGCTTGCGACCACGCGAAACGTAGATTGGTCGGCCTATCCTCTTCAGACCCCATCAGGTGGCGGCCCTGCGCCGACCCCGTACAGAAGCAAGACCCCGGCGAACGGTACGACGCCAAAAAGGGATTGACCTTCGAAGGCCCGTTACAGAAGGATGGGTAGAGCCAACGGGTCCGGCCTTCGGCCGGCCCGATGATAAACTCCGCGAAACCCATCACCGTCGCGGTTGAGAGATTGATGGGTATCGCTTCGCTCCACCCATCCTACACACTTGCCATGAGGCGGAAAATTACGCCTCTTCCGACCGCGCTTGTGCAAGCCCTCGCCTGCCGTCTACAGTGCCGGCCAACGAGCCGACTGCGCCCGCGACACTTGCGCAAATGGGAGGAATATCCATGAAGCACGCCTATATCCCGCGAACGACGAACTACAACCTCAATCCGGGCGAAGAACTCAACGATTTGCGCATGTCGGACGAGGTGCGGCCGCTCTATGAGCACGTCAAAAAGTTCATCCGCGAGACCGTCGACCCGATGTCGGTCGAATTCATGCGGCTCGGCGAAGGCAAGAAGGACCGCTGGAGCTTTACGCCCGAGCAGCTCGCGGTGCTGCAGAAGGCCAAGGACAAGGCCAAGGAGGAAGGGCTGTGGAACTTCTTCCTGCCCGACGCCGAGACCGGCGAAGGCCTGAAGAATCTCGATTACGCCTATATCGCGGCCGAGCTTGCCAAGAATCCGCTGGCCTCGGAAACCATGAACTGCTCGGCGCCAGATACCGGCAACATGGAAGTGCTGGAGCGCGTCGGCACTAAGGAGCAGAAGGAGAAATGGCTGAAGCCGCTACTCGCCGGCGAGATCCGCTCGGCCTATGCGATGACCGAGCCGAATGTGGCTTCCTCCGACGCCAAGAATATTTCGACCACCGCAAAGCTCGTCGGCGATGAGTGGGTGATCAACGGCGAGAAATATTACATCTCCGGCGCCGGCGATCCGCGCTGCAAGATCATGATCGTGATGGTGAAGACCAATCCCGACGCGCCGCCGAGCAAGCAGCAATCGCAGATCCTGGTGCCAACAGACACGCCCGGCGTGGAAATTCTCGGACCCATGCATGTGTTCGGCCACGACCATGCGCCGCGCGGCCACATGCACCTGCGCTTCAATAATTGCCGCGTGCCGAAGGAGAATATTTTGCTCGGCGAAGGCCGCGGCTTCGAAATCTCGCAGGTACGCCTCGGGCCCGGCCGCATCCATCATTGCATGCGCACGATCGGCAAGGCGGAGAAGGCGCTCGATCTGATGGTGTCGCGCGGCCTGACGCGCGAAGCCTTCGGCAAGAAGATCGCCCATCTCGGCGGCAATTTGCAGATCATCGCGCAGGCGCGCTGCGAGATCGAGGCAATGCGGCTGATGGTGCTCAAAGCGGCGAAGGCGATGGATGTGCTTGGCAACAAGGAAGCGCGGATCTGGGTCAGCATGGTCAAGGCGATGGTGCCGGAGCGCACCTGCAAGATCATCGACCAGGCGATCCAGATGCACGGCGCGACCGGCATCTCGCAGTGGAGCCCGCTCGGCGAGATGTACCAGGACGTCCGCCACCTCCGCTTCGCGGACGGTCCGGACGAGGTGCACTGGATGGTGGTCGGACGGCATGAACTGAGCATGCCGTAGACTTCTCTCCCTCTCCCCGTTCTTCACGGGGAGAGGGTCGGGGTGAGGGGTTGCTTCCGCAGAAGCAGCAGGCAGCGAGTTCGCGGAGACTCCCCCTCACCCGCCGCGCTCCCGCGCGTCGGCCTCTCCCCGCAAGCGGGGCGAGGCACGGACCCCGCCGAACCAGGTAGTCCCATGCAATACGCCCCCAGCGATCTCAAACCCCGTGAGCGCTACAAGGTGCTCACCTCCTTCGTGCTGCCGCGGCCAATCGCGTGGGTGACCTCGATCGGACCGACCGGCGTTGTCAACGCAGCGCCGTTCAGCTTCTTCAACGTGTTCTGCGAGGATCCGCCGCTCTGCATGTTCGCCGCTAACTTAAGGCCCGACGGCCGTATCAAGGACACGGTGATCAACATCCGGCGGACGGCTGAATTCGTCGTCAACATGACTGACGAGCCGCTGGCGCGCGCGATGCATGAGAGTAGCGGCGACTTTCCGCCTGATATCGGCGAGCCGGATTACCTGAACCTGAAGCTGGCGCCTTCGACGAAGATCGGCGTTCCGCGGCTGGCGGATGCGCCGTTTGCGATGGAGTGCAAGACCTGGAAGGAGATCGACGTCAATGGCGACCGCCTCCTCGTCATGGGTGAAGGGATCCACTTCCACATCCGCGACGAATTGTGGGACCACGCCGCGATGCGCGTGCACATGGAGCGCTATCACCCGATCGGCCGCATGTTCGCCGACCGTTATTGCCGAACCGATGATCGCGTGGTGTTTCCACCGGCCGAGGGAGCCATCGCGCGCTGAAGCGCCGGGAACGGACCCTTAGGCCGTAGGATGGGTGGAGCGAAAGCGATACCCATCATGCCTCCGCGCAAGAGATTGATGGGTTTCGCGGAGTTTATCATCGGGCCGGCCAGCGGCCGGACCCGTTGGCTCCACCCATCCTACGCCGTCACCGGCCGGTGCGCGCGCAGAAACGACCGTATCTGCCGCACCGCGAGTGGCACCCTCTCCTTCGGCTCCTTCCAACAGGCTGACCTCCGCGTTCGGCGCCAGCAGCGCGCTCTCCATGGCAACCGCATATGGATGCGCCGGGATGTCGTCGGGCAGGATCAAGACCGGTGTCCGGCATTGGCGGACGAAATCGCGCGTCACGGTGAAGACGAAATCCGGATTGGTGCGATACATCTTCGTCAGGAATTTCTCGGCCTGCTCCATGGTAATGTCGGGCCGGCGCTCGACGAGCTGCGGGGCCCAGCCCTTCATGTTGTTGTCGTAGAACAGGTCGCGCATCTCGGGGCGTGAGCCTGAGGGCATCGCGAGCACCGCGGCAACGACGCGATCCGGCGCGCGCTTGATGAGATTCCAGATCAAGGGACCGCCGATGCAGAAGCCGAGCACCATGAATTTTTCGAAGCCGAGATGATCCATCAGCGCGAGCTGATCATCGGTGTGGGAGTCCCAGGGTCGCTCGATCTCGAGCGGGCCTGTGGACTGGCCGGGCGGTGCGTTGCGCAGGTCGTAGGCGATGCAGCGGTATTCGTTGCCAAATTCCTTGATGGCGTTGAACGGTGGGTAATCACCGGTGATGCCAGATATGTTCGAGTTCAATCCGCCGCCCGCGATTAGAAGCAGCGGATAGCCGGCGCCGGCTTCCTCGTAATGAATGCGGACGGCGCCTTTTTCGAAGAAGCTCATAGTGTCTCCCCCTCACCCCTTCGCTAGCTCGCCGATCTTGTCCTGCGTCTTCGTATCGAAATCACTGGCATCGTGCCGCTCGTGCAGCTGGCTGGCCGGATCGCCGGAGATACGGTTGACCATGCGGCCGCGCCTCACGGCGGGGCGCTTGGCGATCGCATCGGTCCAGCGCTGCACGTTCTTGTATTCGTGCACCGACAGGAATTCGCCGGCGCCATAGACCAGGCCCTTGGCGAGCGCGCCGTACCACGGCCAGATCGCCATGTCGGCGATGGTGTAGTCCTTGCCGGCGAGATATTCATTGTCCGCGAGACGGCGGTCGAGCACGTCGAGCTGGCGCTTCACTTCCATGGCGTAGCGATCGATGGCGTATTCGATCTTGGTCGGCGCGTAGGCGTAGAAATGGCCGAAGCCGCCGCCGAGGAATGGCGCGCTGCCCATTTGCCAGAACAGCCATGACAGGCACTCGGCACGCGCCGCGCCGCCTGCGGGGAGAAACGCGCCGAATTTTTCGGCGAGATGCATCAGGATCGCTCCCGACTCGAACACGCGGATTGGCTCCGGCCCGCTGCGGTCCATCAGCGCGGGGATCTTCGAGTTCGGATTGACCGCGACAAAGCCGCTGCCGAACTGGTTGCCGTCGATCTTGATCAGCCAGGCGTCGTACTCCGCGCCGCTGTGACCGGCAGCCAAAAGCTCCTCGAACATGACCGTGACCTTGACGCCGTTCGGCGTCGCCAGCGAATAGAGCTGGAACGGATGGCGACCGATGGGCAGCTCGGCTTCATGCGTGGGACCGGCGATCGGGCGATTGATGCTGGCGAAACGGCCGCCGCTTGCCTTGTTCCAGGTCCAGACTCTTGGCGGGACGTATTCGACTGAAGGGTTGACGGGGGCGTCGGTCATTCATTTTTCTCCAGAATCGTAGGGCCGGCAAAGGCGCGTTTTCGCCGTGCCCACCATTTGATTGTCGCGTTGCATATGGTGGGCACGCTACGCTTTGCCCACCCTGCGGCAGCGGCTTACGACGCCGCCACCTTGCGCGGCGCCTCTGCTCGCTCCATCACAAATCCCTGATAGCCCTTGGCCGCGACGTCGTTGCAGATCTGCCTGTAGGGGCCGACGCCGCCGATATAGGGCATGAAGATGCGCGGCTTGCCGGGAACGTTGGCGCCCATGTACCAGGAATTGGCCTGCGGATAGAGCGTCGTGTTGGCGACCTCGTTGACATGGTCGACCCATTTGTCCTCGGCGTCCCTGTCCGCTTCCATGGTGTCGAGCCCGCGACCCCGCATATAGGCGAGACAATCGGCGATCCAGTCGACGTGCTGCTCGATCGACACGATCATGTTCGACAGCACCGACGGACTGCCGGGGCCCGTGATGATGAAGAGATTGGGAAAGCCGGCGCTCATCAGGCCGAGATAGGTGCGTGGGCCGGCCGCCCATTTCTGGTTCAGCGTCTGCCCGCCACGTCCCCTAATATCGATCTTCGCGACCGATCCCGTCATCGCGTCGAAGCCGGTCGCCAGCACCAGCGCGTCGACCTCGTAGTCCTTGCCGGCGACGCGCACGGCGGTTTCGGTGATCTCCTCGATCGGGTTCGACCTGATGTCGACCAGCGTCACATGGGGACGGTTGAAGGTCGCGAAATAATCGGTGTCGATGCAGATCCGCTTGGAGCCGATCGGATGGTTGTTCGGCTGCAGCAGCTTTGCCGTCTCCGGGTCCTTGACGATCTCGGCAATCTTCTCGCGTACGAAATTGGCCGCGGTGTCGTTCGCCGCCTTGTCGAGCGCGAGATTGTTATAGACCGACATGAAGGTGAGGCCGCCGCGCTCCCAGCGCGCCTCATATTTTGCTCGGCGCTCATTATCGCCGTCGTCGAGCGCGCCGCGATCAGGCATCTCCGTATAAATGCCATTCTTCGCGACTTCGCGGGCAAAGCGCCTGATCTCGGGATAGTTATCGCGAAACTTCTTCCGCTCTGCCTCGGTCAGCGGCGCGTTGCGGGCGGGAATGGAGAAATTTGCGGTGCGCTGGAATACCGTGAGACGACTAGCCTGCTCGGCAATGACAGGGACCGACTGGATGCCGGACGATCCCGTGCCGATGACGCCGACGCGCAGGCCGGTGAAATCGACCGCTTCATGCGGCCAGTGACCGGTGTGGTAGACCTTGCCCTTGAACCTATCGAGGCCCTTGATATCAGGCATCCGCGCGTTGGAGAGGCAGCCGGTGGCGAGTACCACAAACTTTGCGGTCACCGTTTTGCCGTCTGATGTTGTGACTGACCAGAGATTGGTGGCCTCGTCGAATTCAGCGCTTTCAACGCGGGTGTCGAACTGGATGTCTTTCCGCAGATCGAAGCGATCGGCGACATGGTTGGCGTACTTCAAAATCTCCGGCTGCGGCGCGTAGCGCTCACTCCAGTCCCATTCCTGCTGCAGCTCGTCGGAGAACGAATAGGAATATTGCATGCTCTCGACATCGCAGCGCGCGCCGGGATAACGGTTCCAGTACCAGGTGCCGCCAACGCCCGAGCCCTGCTCGTAGACCCGCGCCGTCATCCCCTGCCCGCGCAACCGGTGCAACATATACATGCCGGCAAATCCTGCGCCGACCACGACGACGTCGTAGGCCCCGGATGGCTTGGTGGTAACGGAAGAAGTGGCGGACATACAGACGGGCTCCCTTAAAGGTTATCTCTTGATTTGGTGCCAGCATTCTCTCCGCAGCGTGAAAGCGCAAGACGCAAATCGGCGGCATGGCATTGCATATTTTGCGCGGTGGAATGTTCGCCCCTGATGGCGGGGAGCGAGACCGCTTGGCATGCAAGCCTTCGATGGGCTAGCGTCTCGCGGAAAGCCGAGCAGCAACCACCGAATGCTGCCGCCGGGAGGACAAGCCATGAAATCGCCGATCTGCGAGATGCTGGACATCGAGTTTCCGCTGCTCGCCTTCAGCCATTGCCGCGACGTGGTTGCAGCCGTCAGCCGCGCCGGTGGTTTCGGCGTGCTGGGCGCGACCACGCATTCGCCTGAAACGATCGAGCAGGAACTGAAGTGGATCGACGATCACACCGATGGCAAGCCTTACGGGCTCGACGTGCTGATCCCCGAGAACATTTCGACCGCCGGCGAAAAGGACGTCACCTGGAAGAGCCTGGAGGCACGGATCTCGCAGGAGCATCGCGACTTCACCCGCAACCTCCTCAAGAAATACGGCGTCGAGCTGACCACGACCAATGTCGCCGACAACCAGCCGCAGCCGTTCGATGCGCAGCGCGCGCTTGATGTGCTCGAGGTCTCGTTCCGCCATCCGATCAAGCTGATCGCAAATGCGCTTGGCGTGCCGCCGAAAGCGATGATCGACATGGGCCGCAAGCATGGCGTGCCGGTTGCAGCCCTCGTCGGTTCAAAGGAGCACGCCCTGCGCCAGGTCGCGGCCGGTGTCGATATCCTGGTGGCGCAGGGCACCGAAGCCGGCGGCCATTGCGGCGAAGTCTCGACCATGGTGCTGGTGCCCGAGGTGATCAAGGCGATCAAGGCTATCAGCGATGTGCCGGTGCTGGCGGCGGGCGGCATCATGACCGGGCGGCAGATGGCGGCCTGCATGGCGATGGGCGCGGCGGGCGCCTGGACCGGATCAGTGTGGCTGGCGACGGTGGAGTCGGAAACCACCGAGATCTTCCGCGAGAAGATGATCGCGGCCTCTTCGCGCGATGCGGTGCGCTCGAAAGGACGCACGGGAAAGCCGGCGCGGCAGTTGCGTTCGGTGTGGACCGATGCGTGGGATCGCAGTCCCGACAGCCCGGGCGCGCTGCCGATGCCGCTGCAAAGCATCATCAGTCGCGATGCCTTCAACTCGATCGACCGCGCGGCCGCCGCCGGCAATGTGCAGGCGCGCGATCTCGTCAGCTATTTCGTCGGCCAGGGCGTCGGCCTGATCGACAGCGTGAAATCCGCCGGCGCCGTGGTGCAGGAATTCAAGGAGGATTTTGCCGATGCGGTGGAGCATATGAATATGCTGATGGAGGAGTGAATTTATCCCCTCATGGTGAGGAGGCGCGAAGCGCCGTCTCCGGACGATGCTTCGCATCGCCGGGCGAACCATGAGGCCCGCGGCCCATCCTTCGAGACGCCGCTTCGCGGCTCGTCAGGATGAGGTTTGAAGAAATCTGAAAGAGAACAAGAAAAAATGTCGAACACCTCCCTCCCCGAAGACCGCATTCCCGTCATCGTCGGCGTCGGCGAAATCGTCGACCGGCCCAAGGACGTCGCCGCAGGCCTCGAGCCGCTGGCGCTGCTCGAACAGGCGGTGCGGCGGGCGGAGGCAGACAGCGGGGCAACGCTGCTTGGCGAGCTCGGCTCGCTCGATGTCGTTAATTTCCTGAGCTGGCGCTACCGCGATCCGGAGAAGTTGCTGGCGGCGCGGCTTGGCGCGAATCCGGCGCATTGCTATTACGGGCCGGTCGGCGGCGAGAGCCCGATCCGCTACATCCACGAAGCGGCCAAGCGAATCGCGCGCGGCGAATGCAGCGTCGCCGTGGTCTGCGGCGCGGAGGCGCAATCGACCGCGACCAAGGCCGAGCGCGGCGGCATCTCGCTGCCGTGGACTCCATTCGCCCATGACGTCGAGGAGCCGAAGCGCGGCGCGGCATTCCAGAAGCCGATGGCGGTCAAGCTCGGCGTGTTCAGGCCGATCACGGTCTACCCGCTCTATGAATCGGCGACATCAGCCCATTGGGGCCAGACGCCGCGCGAAGCGCTCGCCGAGTCCGGCGCGCTGTGGTCGACCTATTCGAAAGTGGCGTCGGAAAATCCGAACTCCTGGCTGAGGAAGCGTTTTGCACCGGAGGAGATCACCACGCCGACGCCGGAGAACCGGCTGATCGCCTGGCCCTACACCAAGCTGATGGTGGCCAATCCGACCGTGAACATGGGCGGCGCGGTGCTGCTGACCTCGCTCGCCAAGGCGCGCGCGGCCGGCGTGCCCGAAAACCGTCTCGTCTATCCAATCGGCGGCGCCTCGGCGGAAGAGCCGCGCGACTATCTCGTGCGCGATCAGTTCTACGAGAGCCATCCGCAGAACGCGGTGCTGAAGGCGGTGATGGATCTCGTCGAAGGCGACGGCAAGAAATTCGATGCCATCGAACTCTATAGCTGCTTCCCCTGTGTCCCCAAGATGGCGCGGCGGACGCTTGGCCTCGGCGCGGACGTGCAGCCGACCGTGACCGGCGGCCTCACCTTCTTCGGCGCGCCGCTAAATACCTACATGACGCATGCCGCTGTCGCGATGGTGCGCAAGCTTCGCGAACGCGGCAAGCTCGGCCTGCTCTATGGCCAGGGCGGCTTCGTCACCAAGCATCATGGGCTGGTGCTGTCGCGCGAGGCGCCGAAACAGGCGCTCGCGCAGGATACCAGCGTGCAAGCCGAAGCCGATCGCAATCGCCGCAAGGTGCCTGATTTCGTTACCGAAGCCTCGGGCAAGGGCAAGGTCGAAAGCTTCACCGTGATCTACAAGGGCACGGGCGAAGTCGAGCACGGCGTGGTGATGCTGCGCACCGAAGGCGATCAGCGCGCGCTGGCCCGCATCCCTGCTGGTGACGCTGTAACGCTTAAGCACCTGCTGAACATGGACCGGACGCCGGTAGGATCACTCGGCGATATCGTTGCGGCCGACGATAGCGTGCTGGAGTGGCGGGTGGGATAATACTCGTGTCCCGGCTCTACAGCGCATCACGGCGTGCTGCGCTGCGTCCGGGGCACGAAACGGAATCCCAGAGCTGCGGTGTCGTCACGACTGCCTATCCGGATTGTTGCGGGCTGCCGACAATGTCTGCTGCGGCGTCTCGCCAAACAATTCGCGGTAGAGCGAAGAGAACTCGCCCATGTGCCAGAAGCCATTCACGAGCGCGACGGCCTTGATCGACTGCGGCGCGTCCGCCCGCACCAGCTGCTGACGCACATTCCAGAGGCGGCGCAGCCGCATATAGCGATGCATGCTCATGCCGCGAATGGCAACCACGGCGTTATGCAGCGTTCGCACGGACGCCCCAAGCTGTCGCGCGACATCGGCGCTGTACAGCGTCTTGCCGGCGTTGGCGGCTACGAACTCGTCGAGCTTTCGGACCAGCGCGAGATAATGGCTCAGACTCAGGCGCTTGGCTTCGGGCGTGGGCGATGCCGCGGCCATCGCCAGATCAAATGCCTGCAGAATCGATTCTTCGACATGCTCGATCACGTTCGGCTGGGCGAACGTATCGGGCGAATGCGAAGCGAGCGTCAGGACGTCGGCAACCGTCGCCCGTAGAGCTTGGCATCTATCCGGCGATGTCACTATCAGTTGAGCACTGTCGGCATCGCCCGGCCAGCCTCGATCGTCGATCGAAGCGAAATTCACAAGCGCCACAAGATTGGCCTGCTGCTCGACGATCTCACACTTCGCCGTGCCCTTGACCAGCAGCAAGGTCGGCGAACGGGCTTCAACGCCGTCGATGATCAACGAAGCCGCATCGTCCATCGTGAGGCCGACGATCGCGCCGGTCGTAGAATAGCGCATCTGCAGAATTCGCGGGAACGTTCGCTGCAGATGGACCGAGCAGGACTTCAGCTTCAAGGAGGCGAAAGAGGCATTGAAGGCCTTGGCGTCGATCGGAATGCTCCTGGCGTCGCCCAGTCCTTCGATGCTCCGGAAACGATCAACGTCTAGAGAACGGCTGACCTTTACGAAATTTGACTCAACTAGTTCATCAAGCAACGACACGCGGCGGTCATCCGAGCCGTCGGTAGCGATCGTCACAACAACGAAAAAAAGACGCTAGCCGGATTGAGATTGATGGCACGCGCAACTTGACCACGGTGAACGGGAGCTTCGATGCACCCTTCCCGCGGATGAAGCGTCTTGAGTCCTGGCCCGTCTTCATTGACGCAGAACACATGGCACCTTCGCGATGCCCTTGCATATTACCAAGTTTTCCCGATTTCGGAACTTCGTTCGCCACATTTCGATCGGCTTTCGCTCAAAGCGATTGGTTGGCTCGCACCGCAATCGCAATCCTTCGATCTATGGATGTCTCCTGCGCCTCGTGCACCTTAAAAAGTGGCTACTCACGGCAGTTCGCGTTTCTGATTCGAATCGCCTTGATCGCGAAAGCCGGCATAGCGGCCGGCTTCCGAGCACGCCGCTGCGCAATCAGGCCGCCCGCACCGAGTCGAGAAACCTGCCGACTTCCAGCTTGAGCCGGCCGCTGTCGCCCGACAGCGACTGCGCCGCCGCGAGCACCTGCGAAGAGGCGGAGCCGGTTTCGCTGGCGCCGCGCTGCACGTCGGCAATGTTGGAGGAAACCCGCTGGGTGCCCATCGCGGCCTGCTGCACGTTGCGAGAAATCTCCTGCGTCGCCGCGCCCTGCTCTTCCACGGCCGCTGCGATGGCCGACGAGATCTCCGACAGCCTCTCGATGGTGCCGCTGATCGCCTGGATCGCGTTCACGGATTCCTGGGTCGCCGCCTGGATGCCGGTGATCTGCTGGCCGATTTCGCCGGTGGCCTTCGCCGTCTGCTCGGCCAGTGCCTTGACTTCGGAGGCCACGACCGCAAAGCCGCGGCCGGCCTCGCCGGCGCGCGCCGCCTCGATGGTGGCGTTGAGCGCAAGCAGGTTAGTCTGCCCGGCGATGGTGTTGATGAGCTCGACGACATCACCGATGCGGGTCGCCGCCTTCGACAATTCGCTGACACGCTCATTAGTCGTGCGGGCCTGACCCACCGCATCATTGGCCATCCGCGCCGATTCCTGGACCTGCCGGCTGATCTCGGTGACGGACGAGGCCATCTCCTCGGTGGCCGATGCCACCGACTGCACGTTGGTCGATGCCTCTTCAGAGGCTGCCGCGACGGTCGTCGTGAGTTCCTGCGCGCGGTCCGCAGTCGCCGTGAGTATGCCCGCCGACACTTCGAGCTGGCTGGAAGCCGCCGATACGGTCTCGACGATCTGGCCCACCGCAGCCTCGAAATCGTCGGCCATCTTGTTCATATCAGCCTTGCGGCCCGCGACGGCGCGGCTCTCGGCCGCGCGCTGCTCGGCCTCCAGCGACTGACGCTCGACCGCATTGCTCTTGAACACTTCGACGGCCTTGGCCATCTCGCCGATCTCGTCGCCGCGCCCGACGCCGGGCACCTCGGTGTCGAGCTTGCCGCTGGCAAGGTCGTTCATCGCAACGGTCATGCGCTGCAACGGGGCGGTGATGCTCCGCGCCACGAAGATGGATACGGCCAGCATGAACAACAGAATCACGCCGGCGACGATCAGGGAGCGCTGGGTCGATACCCAGGTCTGGGCATTCAGATCATCGATGTAGACACCAGTGCCGATGACCCAGTTCCACGGCGCAAAGCCAACCACAAAGGACAATTTCGGTTGCGGCTTGTCGAATCCCGGTTTGGGCCACTCGTAGGGCACGAAACCGGAGCCATCCTTTTTGACCGTATTGACGAAGTCGACGAACAACAGCTTGCCATTCGGATCCTTGTAGGCCGAGAGATCGTTGCCGTTCATTTCCGGCCTGATCGGATGCATCACCATTTTGGGATGCATGTCGTTGATCCAGTAATAGTCGTTGTTGCCGTAGCGAAGCGCTGATATCCGCGCCATCGCCCGCTTCTGCGCGTCGGCGTCCGAAACGCCGCCCTTCTGTGCGGCGGCATGCTCTTCCTTGACGATGCCGAGCGCAAGTTCGCCGAGATGCCGTAGTTCGATCTGCTTCTGCTGATGGAGGCCGGAGGCCAGCTCACGGGACTCCAGAAAGGTAACGCCCAGGAGCCCGGCAAAGCTGAGGCAGATGAGGGCATAGATTTTTCGGCCAACGGTCATCCTGGCCCGGCTAATCATTTCAAACATGCGCGATCTCCACGCGACGACGATGGTCGTCGGCCCCTAATTCGCGGAATCGTATACGCCGGCGGCTTTCTACCCGTTAATTTTGCAATCAGTAGATATACGGAATTTCCGTTAGCCGGAACGCGCGGCCGGTATTGAGCGACTCAGAACGGAAAAAGGCCCAGCCCTGTTCAGGGGCGGGCCCTTTCGCATTGCGGTCGATTGGCGGCTTTACGCCGCGCGCACCGAATTCAGGAACTTGCCGACCTCGCGCTTGAGGCGGCTAGAATCGGACGAAAGCGACTGCGCCGACGAGAGCACCTGCGACGAGGCCGTGCCGGTTTCGCCAGCGCCGCGCTGCACGTCGGTGATGTTGGCCGAGACCTGCTGGGTGCCGCGCGCCGCCTGCTGCACGTTGCGCGAGATCTCCTGGGTGGCCGCGCCCTGCTCTTCCACCGCAGCGGCGATGGTCGAGGAGATTTCCGACAGCCGTTCGATGGTGGAGCTGATCGCCTGGATCGCCTCGACGGACTCTTCCGTCGCGGCCTGGATACCCGTGATCTGCTGGCCGATCTCGCCGGTCGCCTTCGAGGTTTGCTCCGCCAGCGCCTTCACTTCGGAAGCAACGACGGCAAAACCGCGGCCGGCATCGCCGGCGCGGGCTGCCTCGATGGTGGCGTTGAGCGCCAGGAGATTGGTCTGCTCGGCGATGGTGTTGATGAGCTCGACCACCGCACCGATGCGGGCCGCGGCCTTGGACAGTTCGCTGACCCGGTTGTTGGTGGTGCGGGCCTGGTCGACGGCCTCGTTGGCCATCCGCGCCGATTCCTGAACCTGACGGCCGATCTCGGTGATGGACGATGCCATTTCCTCGGTGGAGGAAGCCACCGACTGCACGTTGGTGGAAGCTTCTTCGGAGGCCGCGGCGACCATTGTGGTCAGCTCCTGGGCGCGCTCGGCGGTCGCGGTCAGCGTACCCGCGGCGCTTTCGAGTTCGGTCGATGCCGACGAAACCGTCTCCACGATCTTGCCGACCGCACCTTCGAAATCGTCGGCGAGCTTGATCATCTCGGCCTTGCGCCGCTGCGCCGCGACCAGGTCCTGCTGAACCTTGGCCTCGGCTTCCTCTCGCGCTTTCCGCTCGGCGTTCTCGCGGATGACGGTCACCGTCTTGGCGAGGTCGCCGATTTCGTCACCGCGGCCGGCGCCGGGAATCTCGACGTCGAGATTGCCGCCGGCCATCTCGCCCAGCGCGCCGTTGAGGCGGGTCATGGGACGGGCGACGCCGAGGAAGGAGAACACCACGGAAGCGATCAGCGAGGCGACCACGACGATCGCCATGATCAGGTTGATGCTGTTGGCGCGCTCGGTATCGGCCATGACCGCGTCCTTGGAGATTTTTGCGTCCCTTTGCGCAGCCTCGACGGTCGCCTCCATCAGGCCGGCGACTTCAGCGGCGGCCTTGACGGTGCGGTTGGCGATGATGTCGCTCTTCGATTGCTCGGTCCGTACGGCTTCCTCGTTGGCGGCCAGGAAGCGCTTGACGATCGAGGAAAGGTTGCTGACCACGACCAGCAAATCCCGGTCATCGGCCTCGCCGCGCAGCTTGTTGAAGACATCCTTCAGGGAGGCCTCGGTCTTGGCCATCTCCGTGACCAGGTTGGCATCGCCGGTGGCGCCGAGCTTCCAGGCGCCAGCCCGCAGCGCGTTCACCTTGCCGTCGGCCTGAAACAGCAGACGCTCGATCTCGAGGCGGTTGTCCAGCTTCTGCATGGCCGGCAACTTCAGCTGAGTATCGACCGCCTTGTTCCATTCCTCGGAAATCGCCGAGCGCTTCTCGATCTGCGCAAGCAGCGTGGTCTGCGCCTTCGCGAGATCTTCCACCGCCGCAACGAAGCCTTCCATCAAGGTCTTGGTCTTCTGCAGCCGCTCTCTGGCATCCGGCTGCTGGGCCATCGCCAGCGCGGCCTCCAGCTCCTTTGCCGCGTTCGCCTTATGGCGCTGCAGATCGGCAAGGGCGTTTTCGACCTCGGCGGGAGCTCTCGCCAGGCGGACGTCGCCGGCGGAAAGCTGGATCTTGCGCAAATCGATATGCGCGGAGAGCGAATTGTCAGCCACCTTCTGCGATCGCGAAGCGCGCCCGCTGGCTTCCTGGATTCTCGCTTCGGTGACCATCTGGTTGGCGACCATGCCGATCGCCAGCAGGACGCCGACCGCCCCGGCCAAGCCCAGTTTGTTTCCGATACGGTTGAGCTTGATCATGTCGACGACCCCAAATTCTTCTGAAGCAGTTTTTCCTGAGGCGGAATTTGCGGCAAGGAGCCGGCAACCTTCGCGCGCGAATCCCGAAGATGCGGGCAGCCTAGCGGCGACCGGTTAATTTCCGCTTGCGGAAACTAGGGATTGTGCAGGCGGGTTGTGTCGCTCTCGGCTTCGCCGCCGGAAGCGAAAAGGCCCGCCTCCCTGTCCGGAAGCCGGGCCCTTCGTCTGCCGTCCGCCGGCTGTCAGGCTGCCCGGACCGACTCCAGAAACTTGCCCACCTCGAGCCTGAGACGCCTGCTGTCGCCCGACAGCGACTGCGCTGCCGAGAGCACCTGCGAGGAAGCCGCGCCGGTCTCGCTGGCGCCGCGCTGCACGTCGGTGATGTTGCTGGAGACCTGATGGGTACCACGGGCGGCCTGCTGCACGTTGCGGGAGATTTCCTGGGTTGCCGCGCCCTGCTGTTCGACGGCAGCCGCAATCGCCGAGGAAATCTCCGCCAGCCTTTCGATGGTGCCGCTGATTTCCTTGATCGCGCTCACCGATTCCTGGGTCGCGCCCTGGATGCTTGATATCTGCAGGCTGATTTCGCCGGTCGCCTTGGCCGTCTGCTCGGCCAGCGCCTTGACTTCGGAGGCCACCACCGCAAAGCCGCGGCCGGCATCACCGGCGCGCGCCGCCTCGATCGTGGCGTTGAGCGCGAGCAGGTTGGTCTGGCCCGCGATGGTATTGATGAGCTCGACGACGTCGCCGATCCGGCTCGCCGCCTTGGACAATTCGCTGACGCGGTCGTTGGTGACGCGGGCCTGGCCGACGGCATCGGTTGCCATCCGCGCCGATTCCTGCACCTGGCGGCCGATCTCGCTGACCGAGGATGACAGCTCTTCGGTCGCCGAGGCCACCGACTGCACGTTGGCGGAGGCTTCCCCGGAAGCCGAGGCCACCGCAGACGTCAGCGACTGCGCGCGCTCGGCCGTCGCCGACAGCGTGCCGGCCGAAGCTTCGAGCTGCGTCGAGGCCGACGATACCGTCTGCACGATCTCGCCGATCACGTTTTCAAAACTGCGGGTGATGCCGTCGACCCGCCGGCCGCGCTCGATCTTGGCTTCGGCATCGGCAGCGGCCGCCTCATCGGCGGCCTTCTTGGCGATCAGCGCCTGCTTGAATACCTGCAACGTGTCCGCCATCGCGCCGATTTCGGTCTTCTCGCCCTGATGCGGCACCTCGGCGCTCAGATCGCCGTTACCCAGCGCCTGCATCGGCTTGACGATCGAGGCAATGCCGCTCGACACATCGCGAACCAGATAGGCGCTGATGCCCACGCCGATCGTGACGGCCGCACCGAGAATCAGGGCCAGCAGCATGAGAGCGGCGGTATAGCTATTGGCGGCTTCCTGCGCCGCCTTGTCAGCCCCGGCATTGTTGAGGTCGACATCCTTTTTCAGGACGGCATCGGCTTCGAGCCCGATCTTGTTGACGGTCGTGGTATTGAGGTCGTGGGCTTCGGTCGGGATCTTGCCGGCCGCCTTGCGCGACAGCTCCATGACCTCCTGGGTGCCCTTCTTGTAGCTCTCCCACAGCCTGACCCATTCATTGTACAGAGCGCGCTCTTCGGCCGAGGTGATCAGCGGCTCATAGGCCGTGCGGACCTTGCTGTTGCTCTCGACGACGGCGGCGAGCGTCTTCTCCATCGCCAGCTTCTCTTCCAGAGTCTCGGACAGCATGTGCTCGCGGATCACGTTGCGGTAGGTGATGACGCCGGCGCGCAGATCGCCCAGCAAGCGGACGCTCGGCAGCCAGCTTGTCGAAATGTCGACCGTATTGGCGTTGATGGCGCGCATGTTCCGGACCGCGAGCAGGCCCATGCCCGTCATCGCGACGAGCAGGAAGGCAACCACGGCGATGATTTTGGTGCGGATCGAATAGCGGGCAAGCATGGCCGGAATCTCTTGGCTTTGGGCGCGCGGGATGCGCCGGGTGGGAGAAGGCGGGGAGTTGGAAAACGAAAAGGATGCCTTGCCCACATCAAAACCGATGCGTCCTCAGGTCGAGTTAACGGCCGGCGAAAAAATTCCGCCGCAGCCTGAGCTCGCCCATAGCTGTGCGCCGATGAACCGATCAGCGCATCAGCTTCAGCGCATCGGAAAAGAACTCAGGTCCGCCGAAATTGCCCGACTTCAGGGCAAGCAGCATTTCGCTCTTGTCGGAGCCCACCGCGCGCAAAACCGGCACTCCTGCAGCGATTTCCTGGCCCACGAGGAATCCCGGAATGCGCAGGCGATCGACGACGGCGCCTGAAGTTTCACCACCTGCGACCACCAGTCGCCGGACGCCCGACCGCACCAGTCCTTCCGCGATATCCGCCATCGCCTGCTCGATGGCATGCCCGGCTGCATCGCGGCCATGACGAGATTGCAGAGCTGCGACCTGATCCGGTGTCGAGCTGCTGGCGATCAGGATCGGGCCGTCTGTGATTCGCGCGCTCGCCCAGGCCAGCGCGCGGCGCGCTTCATTGGGGCCGGCGATGATCTGCTCGGGGTCGAGATGCAGCACAGCCATGGACTTTTCAGCGTTGGCGATCTGCGCCAGCGTCGCCTGCGAGCAGCTTCCGGCCAGGCATGCCGCCGGCCCACCGACCGGCGCGCCGGTTGCAGCCCCTGCGGAAGTTGCTTTGACTTTGCCGGAGGCGACCAGCGCCCGTGCGAGACCGAGGCCGATGCCTGATGCACCGACCGACACGCGGTGATCCAGCGCCACCGCGCCGATCGTCTCCAGATCGCGGTCGAAAACCGCGTCGATGATCGCAGCCCCTATGCCCTTGCCCGCGAGATCGGAGAGCCGCCCGCGGACCGCCTCCGCGCCGCGCGAGAGCGTTGCGAGATCGACCAGGCCGATTTGGGTTCGGCTCTGTCGCGCCAGCACCCGCACCAGGTTGGAGTCGTGCATCGGGTTGAGCGGATGATCCTTCAGCGGGCTTTCGTTCAACGGCACAGAACCGACGAACAAATTGCCCTGATAGACAGTGCGGCCGGTCTCCGGAAACGCCGGCGTCACCAGCACGATCGTATCGCCTGCGTCGGCACGCAGCGCATCCATGACCGGGCCGATATTGCCGGCGTCGGTGGAATCGAAGGTCGAGCAGATCTTGAACAGCACGTGGCCCGCGCCGCGGCCGCGCAGCCATTTCTCCGCCGCGCGCGAACGCTCAACCGCTACGGCCGCCTCGATCGAGCGGCTCTTCAGCGAGACGACGACTGCATCGACCTCGGGCAGCGCCAGATCATCCGGCGGCACGCCGATGGTCTGCACCGTGCGCAGGCCCTGACGGGTCAGCGTGTTGGCGAGGTCGGAAGCGCCGGTATAGTCGTCGGCGATGCAGCCCAAAGACAGTTTCACGGCTTTGCTCCGGCATAGGGCTTGAACCAGGCGAGGCCATCGGTGGTCTTGCCGCGCGGGTTATATTCGCAGCCGACGAAGCCGCCATAGCCGAGCCGGTCGAGTTCAGTGAACAGGAACGGATAGTTCAGCTCTTCGCCATCGGGCTCGTTGCGCGAGGGAATGCTGGCGATCTGAACGTGACCGATGATCGGCATCATCTCGCGGAGCCGCATGGTGACGTCGCCATGAATGATCTGGCAGTGATAGATGTCGAATTGCAGTTTCAGGTTCGGGATTTTCAGTTCGGTGATCAAATCGCGCGCGAAGCCGAAATCGTTGAGGAAATATCCCGGTACGTTGCGCGGGTTGATCGGCTCGATCACGACATTGAGCCCATGCGGCGCGAAGAATTCCGCGGCCCATGCCACCGATTTGTAGAACTGCTCGACCGCCTTCGCATCGCTGCGGCTGGCGATGCCGGCCATCAGATGCAGCCGCTTGACGCCGGTCGCCTTGGCATAGGGCAATGCCGTCTCCAGACTGCGCTTTAGATCGTCAAAGCGCTCCGGCAGCGCGGCAAAGCCTTTTTCACCGGCATCCCAGTTGCCCGGCGGCAGGTTGAACAGCGCCTGCGTCAGGTCGTTGTTCTTCAGCCGCTCGCCAACAACTTCGGCCGGATGATCGTAGGGAAACAGGAATTCGACCGAGGTGAAGCCCGCTTTTGCCGCCGCCTCGAAGCGGTCGAGGAACGGCACTTCAGTGAACATCATGGAGAGATTGGCGGCAAAACGCGGCATCGACGGTCCTCTACTTGATCTTGGCTCTAATTCGGCTCGCCGGGCAGATGCGTGCCGGTGACGCGGGCATACATCCGCGCCACCGAGGCATCGTCGTCGCGGCCCATGCCGGCGGCAGCCGTCATCAGAAACATCTGCAGCGCGGCGGCCGCAACCGGCACCGGGAATTTCTGCGAGCGCGCCATGTCCTGGATGATGCCGAGGTCTTTGACGAAAATCTCCACCGCGCTGCGCGGTGTGTAATCGCCGTCGAGCACATGCGGCATGCGGTTCTCGAACATCCAGGAATTGCCGGCGGAGGCCGTGATCACCTCATAGACTTTTCGAATGTCGAGGCCTTGCTTGGCGGCGAATGCGATCGCCTCCGAGGCGGCGGCAATGTGCACGCCGGCGAGCAACTGGTTGATCATCTTGAACGCCGCGCCCTGCCCGGCGTCGTCGCCGAGCTCGTAGAGTTTGGCGGCCATCGCATCCAGCGCGGGACGCGCCTTGGCGAAGGCCGCCGGGCTGCCGGATGCAAGGATCGTGAGCTCGCCCTGCGCCGCGCGCTGCGCACCGCCGGAAATCGGCGCGTCGAGGTAGTGCCGCCCCGTTTCCTCCAACTGTTTGGCGAGCCGGCGGGCGATATCGGGGTCCATCGTGGCGGAGGAGATGAATACCGCGCCCTTGCCGAGGGTTTCGGCAACGCCATTGAGACCGAACAGGATGGTCTCGGTCTGGGCAGCGTTGACGACAACGCTGACGACGATATCGGCCGATTTCGCCGCTTCTGCCGGGGTGCCGGCACCCTTGCCGCCATCGGCAACGAACCGCTTGACTGTATCAGCCGAAACGTCACAGCCGGTAACTTCGAGGCCAGCGCGGCGCAGCGATGTCGCCATGCCATAGCCCATCGAGCCCAGCCCGATGACGGCAACGCGCGGTTTTGTGGATTCAGGCATGCGGCGGTTCCTCGACATTTCTTGGCAGGTTTGCCTCTGGGTATCACGGCTTGGCCGCGCTGCCAAAGCGTGAGACAAGACAAAAATCGGGATGTCGCCGGAATACTGATATGAGCGAAACCAGGATTCGCGAGGAAATCTGCCGCCTCGGCCGTTCGCTGTTCGAGCGCGGGCTGACGCCGGGCTCCTCCGGCAATATCAGCGTGAAACTCGACGATGGCGGCTGGCTGGTGACGCCGACCAACGCCTCGCTCGGCTTCCTCGACCCGGCACGGATGTCACGGCTCGGGTCCGATGGACGGCTGGTTTCGGGCGATGCGCCGACCAAGGAAGTGCCGCTGCACACCGCGCTCTACCAGAGCCGAAGCGCGGCCCGCGCCATCGTGCATCTGCATTCCACCCATTCGGTGGCGCTGTCGATGCTGCCCGAGATCGATCCCCGCGCCGCGCTGCCGCCGATGACACCTTATTATCTGATGAAATGCGGCCACACCGCGCTCGTGCCGTATTACCGGCCAGGCGATCCCGCAGTCGCCGACGCGATCAAGGGGCTGGCCGGGAAATACTCCTCCGTGCTGCTCGCCAACCATGGCCCGGTGGTTTCAGGCGACACGCTGGAAGCTGCGGTGTTTGCGATGGAGGAGCTGGAGGAGACGGCGAGGCTCTACCTTCTGCTGCGCGGATTGAACCCGCGGTATCTGTCGCCGGCGCAAGTGCAGGATTTGACGAAGGTGTTCGGGCTGACGCTGCCGGAGCATGGGCACTCGTAGGATGGGTGGAGCGCAGCGAAACCCATCATCTCTTCGCGCAATGAATTGATGGGTTTCGCTTCGCTCTACTCATCCTACGGCATCACAGCCCCAGATACGCCTTCCTTACATCCGGATTGACGCCGATCTCCGCCGCACTGCCCTGCATCAACACGCGCCCCGTCTGCAGGATGTAGGCGCGGTCGGCGATTTCCAGGCACTCGGACATGCGCTGCTCGACGATCAGCACAGTCATGCCGGCGTCGCGGATGCGCTTCACCGCCTGGAAGATTTCGTCGACCAGTTTTGGCATGATCCCCTGCGACGGCTCGTCCAGCATCAAGAGCCGCGGCCGCGTCATCAGCGCACGGCTGATCGCGAGCATCTGCTGCTCGCCGCCGGAGAGCGTCTCGGCGCGCTGCTCCAGCCGCTCCTCAAGGCGCGGAAACAGCTTGAATACGAGATTGAGCGGTTCCTCGCGATTGGCTTGGCCGCGATAGAGATAGCTGCCGAGCCTCAAATTGTCGCGCACCGACAGGCGCGGAAACAGCCTGCGGTTCTCAGGCACATAGGCGATGCCGCGCGAGGTGATGATGTGCTGCGCTATGCCGTCGATCCGGGCGCCGTCGAACGTCACGGTGCCGGAACGCGGACGCTCCGCGCCGGCGATCGATTTCAGCAGCGTCGACTTGCCGGCGCCGTTGGCGCCGGCGACGCAGACGATTTCGCCTTTCGCCACTTCGATCGAAACCGCCGAGATCGCGACCAGGCCCTGATAGGCGGTGGTGACTTCATGCACCGACAGCATGACGGTCTCCGAGATAAGCGGTGATGACTTTGGGATCGCGGACGACGTCGGCGGGCTTGCCCTCGACCAGCACCTTGCCGAGATCGAGCACGATGGCGCGGTCGACCAGCGGCATCACGATTTCCATGACATGCTCGACCATCAGCACGGTGACGCCGCTATCGCGCACCTTGCGCACCAGCTCGACGCCGGTCTTGGCTTCGACCGGCGTCAGCCCCGTGAGCACCTCGTCAAGCAGCAGCAGCTTCGGTTCGGTCGCCAGCGCCCGCGCCACCTCAAGCCGTCGCTTTTCGGACGGGACGAGATCGCTGGCAAGCACGTCGGCGCGCGGCCCGAGACCGCAAAACTCCAGTACCTCATACGCCCTACGGCGGGCATCGCGCATCACAGTGGTGCGAACCAGCGCGCCGACGATGACGTTGTCGATCACGGTCATGGTCTCGAAGCTTTTGACGACCTGGAAGGTGCGGCCTATCCCGCGCTGGCAACGTTCGGCTGCCGGTAGCGCCGTGACATCCTCGCCGTCGAAGATGATCGTGCCTTGCGTGGGCGGCAGCACGCCCGCGATCAGATTGAACAGCGTCGACTTGCCGGCACCGTTCGGGCCGATCAGGCCGACGATCTCGCCGCGCCCGACCGAGATCGAGACGTCGCTGTTGGCGACCAAGCCACCGAAGCGCTGCCAGACGCCGCGGGTTTCCAGAAGAGGCGTCGTCATCGGGCCACCTCCTTGCGCTTGGGAGCAAACAGCCTGGCCAGTTGTTTGAGTCTGGCCAGTTGCTTGAACGAGAACAGGCCGATCAGCCCCTGCGGGCGCACCAGCGAGATCGCGATGATCAGGCCGCCATAGACGATCAGGTCGACACCGCGGCCGGAGCCACCGACATAGGACCGCGTCAGTTCGGTGATCGGGATCAATATGACCGCGCCCAGCATCGGCCCCCACAACGTGCCGATGCCTCCCAGCACCGCGGGCAGCGCCATCAGCAGCGAAAACTGAAAGCCCATCACACTCTCGGGATCGATAAAGTAGACGAACTGCGCATAGAAGCTGCCACCGACCGCGACCAGGAACGCCGATACCGCCGCCGCGCCCATCTTGGAATTGAACACGTCGACGCCGAGGCTTTCAGCCGCTTCCGGATTGTCCTTTACCGCGCGCCACCAATAGCCCCATTTGGAGTCCTCCAGCCACCAGGTGACGAACCAGGCGACGCAGGCCAGCACCAGCGCGAAGTAGAAGTACGGCAGCTTGCTGCGTGGGAACTGGAATTTCAGCCAGCTATCGCCGCGCGCGGGAATCTCGATGCCCATCGCCGCGCCAGCCCAATCCCAGTTGTGAAAAAGCAGCAGGCCGATTTCGGCGATGACAATGGTGGCGATGACGAAGTAATGCCCGCGCAGGCGGAAGCAGGGATAGCCGAGCGCCATCGCAATGAGTGCGGAGATCACGCCGCCGCCGAGCATGCCGAACCACGGCAGCACGCCGAACTTGGTGAACAGCAGCGCGGTCGTATAGGCCCCAATGCCGAAATAGAGCGCGTGACCGAGCGAGATCTGTCCGCAATAGCCGGAAAGAATATTCCAGCTCTGCGACAGTGCGCCCCACATCAGCGTCAGCACCATGATGTTCTGAACGTAGACGTCCTTGACGAACAGCGGGACGGTCGCCGCGATCGCAGCGAGAACGGATGCGACGATGAGGTCGCGGCGGCGGCGTTCTGCGAAAGCGGTATCCATCACATCGATCCGAACAGGCCGCGCGGGCGGATGAAGACGACCAGGAGATAGACGGCGTAGATGCCGACCGCCTTGAGCGAGGGCGGCAGGATCAGCGCGGTCGTCGCCTCGACGAGGCCGACGACGATGCCGCCGGCGAAGGCGCCGAACACGCTGCCGAAGCCGCCCAGCGCCACCGTTACATAGGCGATCAGCGCAAAGGACGCGCCGACGTCGGGATAGATGTAGAAGAAGATCGCCATGACTGCGCCAGACAGCCCGACCAGCGCCGCTCCCAAGCCCCAGCCGAGCGCAAACACCTTGTTCTTGTCGATCCCGACCAGCGCCACCGCGCCGGCGTCTTCGCGGGTCGCCTCCAGCGCGCGGCCAAAGTCAGTGCGATTGATAAAGAGATAGAGCGCGCCGAAGGCCGCAATCGCAATCAGCGCGCCTACCAGCTGCGGCACGGGCAGGAAGATGCCGGCCACCGAGACCGTCTTGCCGCCGAGCCATGAATGCGTGACGCTGCGGTAGTCCGGCGTGAAGAAGTACTGCGCCAGACCGCGCATGACGATGGCAAGGCCGAAGGTCGAGAAGATCTGCACCATGCCGGCATTGGCTTTCGCACGCACGGCAAAGCGGACTATCAGCAGGTAGACGACGGCCCCGAATACGAACAGCGCCGCGGCGACCAGCGGCGCCGACAGCAAGGGGTCGATCGCGAAGAACATGAACAGGAAGAACGTCGCGTACATCGCGATCATCAGAAATTCGCCGTGAGCGAAGTTCACGACGTCCATCAGGCCGAAGATCAGCGCCAGGCCGACGGCAATGAGGCCGTAGAGCAGGCCCATCAAAAGACCGCTCGCCAGGCTTTGGATGATGGCTTCGGCTGTCATGGCTGCTGCTCCAAGTACAGGTCCTCATCCTGAGGAGCTTGCGAAGCAAGCGTCTCGAAGGATGGCGGCAAAAGCGCACTCGCGGCCATCCTTCGAGACGCGCGCAAAGGCGCGCTCCTCAGGATGAGGACCGGTGCTGCGGGATGGTGGAAGCGCTGCATTCTATTTCATCGGCCAGACGGCTTCGGCGATGGCGGCTTGCGGCGGGAAGATGGTGACGAACTTGCCGCCGATATATTGCAGCAGCACCGGGTCGGCGTCGTTGTTCTGGCCCATCTCGTCGAACTTGACGCGCTTCCAGGGCATGATGGTCTGCTCGCCCGGAATGTCGGTGGCAACCAGCGCCTCGCGGATCTTTTCGCCGTCGGTCGACTTGGCGCGGTTGATCGCATCAGCCATCACCAGGAGACCCATGAACTGACGCGACGTCAGGTCGTTGAAGTCCTTGCCCGACTTCTCCTTGAACATGGCGTTGATCTTGCCGACCATCGGCCGCTTGGCGGCAAGATCGAGCGAGAAGCTGCCGCGCGAGATCACGCCTTCAAGCTTGTCCCCGACCGCGTCATAGAGCGCCTTTTCGGAGAAGCCGGCGTTCTGCGCGACGATTGCGTTCGGCTTGTAGCCGAGCTCGGCCATGGTCTTGACCAGCAGGATGCCGTCCGTGGTGTAGCTTGAGGGCATCAGCACGTCGGCATTCGCGGTCTTGAGCTGCTGCACTTCCGCCGACAATGACGGCGAGTTGGAGCGATACTTGATGTCGGAGATCACCTTGTAACCGCGATCGGCAGCGAGCTTGAGCTGGGTGTTGGCGGAGTCGGTGCCGAAGATGGTGTCTTCGTGGAACAGCGCCAGCGTGTCGATCTTGGTGCCCTTCTTCTTCATCGCGTCGAAGAAGTTGAACATGGCGGCCGAGAACATCTCGTCATGGGGCGCGGCGCGGAAATAGAACTTCAGGCCGCGGCGATGCAGGCTTGGCGAGGAATTGTCCGCCGAGATGAACGGCACCTGATAACGCTCGCAGATCTGGCTGACAGTGACGGCGACCGCGCTCTGATAGGTGCCGATGACGGCGCAGACCTTCTCTTGCGTGATCAGGCGCTCGGTCTCGGCGCGGCCCTTCTGCGGATCGGCCTGGTGGTCGGCGAAGACAAGGCGGATTTTTGCGCCGCCAAGGCCGGGCAAGCCCTCGCCCTTCGCCAGCGGCAGATCGAAATCATGGTTCTTGTTGATGATGTCGAGCGCGGTCTCGAACGACTTCTGCGCATCGACGCCCATCTGCGCGCTGGCGCCGGAGAATGGATAGATCACGCCGATCACGACTTCGGAAGTCTGGGCGCGGACCGCGGCGGGTCCGAGCGCTGCGGCTGCAGTGGCTCCAAGCAGTACATTTCGGCGCGTGATGTTCATGGCGATATCCTCTGTTGGATCTGCAACTACCGATGAAACGGTTGACGGTTACGGTAAAGCCTCAATGCGCGGCACGGAGTGCATCAAAGCACGGCAAGCTGTTTGTTCAGGAGATCGGTCACCAGCATCTGTCCAGGCGAATGCGTGATCGCGAACGGCAGCTTTGCGGCCTGGATGACCGATTGCGGCGTGACACCGCACGCCCAGAACACCGGGATTTCGTCGGCGCCGACCGGCACTGCATCACCGTAATCGGGCTTGCTGATGTCCGCGATGCCGATGAGGTGCGGATGGCCGAGATGAACCGGCGCGCCGTGCACGGCGGGAAAGCGCGAGGTGACCTGCACCGCGCGAATTGCATCAGCCGGCTTGAACGGCCGCATCGAAACCACCATCGGACCTGCGAACGGCCCTGCCGGGGTGCAGGCGATGTTGGTGCGGTACATCGGCACGCGCAGCTTGCGCTCGATGTGGCGGATCGGCAGGCCGTCCGCCAGCAATGCTTCCTCGAATGAATAGGAACAGCCGATGACGAAAACGACGAGATCGTCGCGCCAATGCGCCATGATGTCGGTCGGCTCCTCCACCACTTCGCCGTCGCGCCAGACGCGGTAGCGCGGCAGATCGGTGCGGATGTCGAGGTCGATGCCGAGCGCGGGGATGCGTGGGTCGCCGACCTCGGACATGCCGATGATCGGGCATGGCTTGGGATTGAGCTGGCAGAAACGGTGGAAGGCGGCGGCGAGTTTTTCCGGCAGAATCGCGAGATTGCCCTGGACGTATCCGTTGGCGACGCCAGCGGTGGTGGCGGCCATGCCGTTGCGACAGGCGTGCCGGGCCGCGACGCTTGGCGATAAATCCGCCGTATCGTGACCGGGTCGTTCGTTCCTCGCCGAGCTGATCATCGTTGATCCCCGCTTCCATTCTTATCGACATCTACTCCGGCATATGGCTAAGATAATGTCTAATCGTCTTTTCTAATTGGCTTTGATAAAGCAGACTTATCAAGCTGCGGGCAGAGGATGCATGACCGATTTCAAGGCAATTGAAACCTTCATGTGGGTGGTCACGCTCGGCAGCTTCCGTGGTGCCGCCCAGAAGCTCAACACGACGCAGCCTGCGATCTCGCAGCGGATCGCGCAGCTCGAACGTGAGGTCGGCGTAAAACTCCTGCAGCGCGATCGCCGCATGGTGCTGCCAACGCCGAGCGGAAGGCAATTGCTTGTCTATGCCGAGAAGCTAATCGGGCTGCGCTCGGAAATGCTGGCGGTTGTCGGCGACCGCTCGGCAATGCGCGGCGTGCTGCGGCTCGGCGTTGCCGAAACCATCGTGCACACCTGGCTGCCGCAGCTGATCAAGAGCGTTAATCACGCCTACCCTAATCTATCGCTCGAGATCGAGGTCGACATCACCTCGAATTTGCGCAACCGGCTGCTCGCCCAGGAAATCGAACTCGCTTTCGTGCTCGGACCGCTGACAGCGCCAATGGTCAATAACCGCCCGCTGTGCGATTACCCGGTGGGCTTCACCGCAAGCCCCTCACTTGGCCTCGGCAAGCAGGCGCTGACGCTGCATGATCTGGCGAAATTCCCGATCATCACATTCTCGCGCCGGACCCAGCCCTACGAGATCGTGCGCTCGCTGTTCAACCGCCCCGACCTGCCGCCGATCCGATTGCATGCCAGCGCCTCACTCGCAACCGTCATCCACATGGCGATCGAAGGCCTCGGTATCGCCTTGATACCGACCGCGATTGTCGAGGACGACATGGCAAACGGACGGCTGCAATTGCTGTCGACCAACCTGCAACTGGCGCCGCTGACATTTTCCGCGAGCTGGCTCGCCTCCCCGGACACCGTCGCGGTCGAGCGCGTGGTCGAAATCGCGGCCAGCCTGGCGCGCGGCGGCGTCATTGTTGACGCGCCGCCGCAAGCGCGTCATTGAAGCGGCTCTTGTTGCGTCCCTCGTCCGGAACTAGCCCATGACCAAAATCGGATCCAACCTGCAGATCGATTCCGCCCGGCTGTGGGGGACTATCCACGAAACCGCCAAATTCGGCGCGACGCCCAAAGGTGGCGTTCGCCGGCTGACGCTGGGTCCCGAGGACAAGCAGGTCCGCGACTGGTTCCGGAAGGCCTGCGAGGACGCCGGGCTCGAAGTGCATGTCGACGCGCTGGGTTCGATGTTCGGCCTGCGCAAGGGCCGTGACATGTCGAAGGCCCCGATCGGCCTCGGCTCGCACCTCGATACGCAGCCAACCGGCGGGAAATATGACGGCGTGCTCGGCACGCTGGCGGCGCTGGAGGTGGTGCGCACGCTGAACGATGCCGGCATTGAAACCGAGATGCCGATCTGCATCTGCAACTGGACCAACGAGGAAGGCTCGCGCTTTGCGCCGGCGATGATGGCCTCAGCCGCTTACGTCGGCGACTTCACCACCGAAGACATTTTATCGCGTAGGGATGCCGACGGCGTCACGGTGGCGCAGGCGCTCGACAGCATCGGCTATCGCGGCGATCGGCCGGTGGGAACGCAGAAGTTCTCAGGATTTGTCGAGCTGCACATCGAACAGGGTCCGATTCTCGAAGCTGAAAACAAGACCATCGGCGTGGTCGATTCCGGTCAGGGCGTCTTGTGGTACGACGGCAAGATCACCGGCTTCGAGAGCCATGCCGGCTCGACACCGATGCCGCTGCGGCGCGACGCGCTCGCAACGCTGTCGGAAATCGTGCTGGCGATGGAATCGATTGCGAAGAAGCATGGACCAAACGCTGTCGGCACGATCGGCGAGGCCGTGATCGCCAACCCCTCGCGCAACGTCATTCCCGGCGAGATCGCCTTTACGGTCGATTGCCGCAGCGCGGACGCGGCGATCATGGATGCGCTGGACAGGGATCTGCGCGCCGCGATTGCCGAGATCGCGGCGCGGCGCAAGGTCGAGATGCAGTTCGACCTGATCTGGCGCAAGCCGCCGACGCATTTCGATCCGAAGCTGGTGGATGCCGTGGAGAACGCCGCAAAAATGCTCGGCTACTCGCACCGCCGCATCACCTCCGGCGCCGGCCACGATGCATGCAATCTCAACACGGTGATGCCGGCCGCGATGGTGTTCGTCCCTTGCAAGGACGGCATCAGCCACAATGAACTCGAGGACGCGACCCAGGCCGATTGCGCGGCGGGGGCCAACGTGCTGATGCATACCGTGCTGGCGCTCGCCGGCGTCGCATCCTGACAATCAAGACTGGGGGAAACCATGCGCGGAGTTTTTGTCGACGCCAATGAATCGCTCGCCGTGATCTTCGAGCGGCTGCAAGAGCCCGGAGATCCTGAGGTGCGGATCCACCGCGTTCCCGACATCACGTCGGATCAGTATCCTGCGGTTCTAGATGGCGCCGAGATCGCCATCGTCGATCACACGGCACTGCCGACCGACATCGCCAAGAAGTGCAAAGGGCTGAAGCACGTCGTGTTTCTCGGCACCGGCGCGCGCAGCTATATGAACCCGGAAGAGCTCGCCGAGCTCGGCATCCAGGTGCACCTGATCAAGGGCTATGGCGATACCGCGGTAGCCGAATGCGCAATTGCGCTGATGTGGGAAGGCGCGCGTGGGCTCGCCAAGATGGACCGTGGCATTCGCGCCGGCAACTGGCTGCGCGACGACGGCATGCAGCTCACCGGCAAGACGCTCGGCCTGATCGGCTTTGGCGGCATCGCAGCCGAAGTCGCGCGGATTGCGCTCGGGTCGGGCATGCGCGTCATCGCCTGGAACCGGACGCCGAAGAAATTTCCCAAGGTCGAGTTCCTCGATTACGACGAAGTCCTGACCGAGAGCGACGTCATCTCGATCCACCTGCTGCTCAACGACGAGACGCGCGGCATGATCTCGCGCGCCTGCATCGAGGGCATGAAGCCCGGCGTGATCCTGGTGAACACTGCGCGCGGCGCTATCGTCGACGAAGGGGCCATGATCGACGCGCTACAATCCGGCCATATCCGTCATGCCGGGCTCGACGTCTTCAACATCGAGCCGCTACCGGCGGATCATCCCTTGACGAAGCTGCCCAACGTAACGCTGTCGGCGCATTCAGCGTTCCGCACGCCGGAAGCGAGCGAGAACCTGTTGCGGGCGGCCTGGGAGCACTGCCGGCGCATCGTGAAGGGAAAATAGCGATAGGGTCTGGCCTAATCCACCATCTCCGCGACCGCCTTGCCGCACGCGGTCGTATCCGCATTGCCGCCGAGATCGCGCGTCCGCAGCGTGCGCTCGGCGAGCGTGCGCTCAATGGCGCCGACGATCGACGCCGCAGTGGCCTTCTCGCCGAGGTGCTCCATCATCATCGCGCCGGACCAGATCATGCCGATCGGGTTGGCGATGCCTTGGCCAGCGATATCAGGCGCGGAGCCGTGCACTGGCTCGAAAACGGAAGGGAAATTGCCTTCCGGATTGATGTTGCCCGATGGCGCGATGCCGATGGTGCCGGTGCAGGCCGGGCCGAGGTCGGAAAGAATGTCACCGAACAAATTCGAGCCGACCACGACGTCAAACCAATCGGGATGCAGCACAAAGTTCGCAGTGAGAATGTCGATGTGGTACTTGTCCCACTTCACATCAGGGTATTTCTTCGCCATTGCCTCCACGCGCTCGTCCCAATAGGGCATGGTGATCGAGATGCCGTTGGACTTGGTCGCCGAGGTCAGGTGCTTCTTCGGCCGCGACTGCGCCAGATCGAACGCGAATTTCAGGATGCGGTCGACGCCGGTGCGCGTCATCACCGTCTGCTGGGTGACGAATTCACGGTCGGTATCCGGGAACATGCGCCCGCCGACCGAGGAATATTCACCCTCCGTGTTCTCGCGCACCACCCAGAAATCGATGTCGCCGGGCTTGCGGCCCGCGAGCGGAGACGGCACGCCGGGCATCAGCCGCACCGGGCGCAGGTTGACATACTGATCGAACTCGCGGCGGAACTTGATCAGCGAGCCCCACAAGGAAATATGATCGGGAATTTTCGCCGGCCAGCCGACCGCGCCGAAATAGATTGCGTCGTGCTTGCCGATCTTCGCCTTCCAATCCTCCGGCATCATCTCGCCGTGCTTTTCGTAATAGTCCCAGGAGGCAAAATCGAAATGATCGTACTGGACGGAAACGCCGTGCTTCTTTGCCGCCGCCTCGAGCACGCGCAGACCCTCGGGCATCACTTCCTTGCCGATGCCATCGCCGGGAATGACTGCGACGCGGTATTGCTTTTTGGCGCTGCTCATCGAGAGTTTCCTTGAGAGGTTCGTTGCCTGTTCGTCAGGGGCTAATGCCGGTTATTTGATCGCCATGCAATGGACCAAACCCGCCGCTTGCGCAACGCTGCACTGCAATGTTGACCGCCGCCATACCCCACGCCTAACAATTTCGTCGGCTTTACTCAGCTCCCCTCACCCAAGCGAGCACTCCCATGGATTTGCACCTGCGCGGCAAGCGCGTCCTGATCACCGGCGCCTCCAAGGGCATTGGCGCCGCCGCGGCCGAAGCCTTTGCCGAGGAAGGCGCCGACGTCATGCTGGCCGCTCGCAATGGCGAAGCCTTGAAGGCGCTTGCCGAGCGGCTGCGCTCGGCCCACCAGATCGCCGCAACGGCGCACGTCGTCGACCTGCGCAAGGGCGAGGACATCGCAAGACTTGCGAAAGAAGCCGCCGAAATCGACATTCTCGTCAACAATGCCGGTGATATCCCGGGCGGCTCGATCGAGAAGATCGACGAGGCGACCTGGCGCCACGCCTGGGAACTGAAGGTGTTCGGTTACATCAATCTCACCCGCGCGATCTACTCGCAGATGAAAGCGCGTGGCGGCGGCGTCATTATCAACGATATCGGCGCTGCCGGTGAAAAGTTCGACGCCAACTACATCTGCGGCAGCGCCGGCAACGCCGCGCTGATGGCGTTCACCCGCGCGCTCGGCGGCAAAAGCCTCGCCGACAATATCCGTGTGGTCGGCATCAATCCCGGTCCGGTCGGCACTGACCGCCATGTCACGCTTTTGAAGACGCGCGCCAAGAACCAGTTCGGCGACGAGAACCGCTACAAGGAATTCCAGAAAGGCATGCCGCTCGGCAGGCCCGCACATGCGCGCGAGATCGGCGATCTCATGGCGTTCCTGGCGTCGGATCGGTCGGGATATACGTCGGGGGTGATCTTTACCGTTGATGGCGGATTTACGTCGGGGTGGAGTTAGTCGCCTCGCCACACACACCGACGTCATCCTGAGGAGCATTGCGAAGCGATGCGTCTCGAAGGATGCTCCGCGGACACTGTCGAGGCCTGCATGGTTCGAGACGGCACTGTCGCGCCTCCTCACCATGAGGGTCGGCGGTCGTCAGCGCGATACTCAACCCGTCGTCCGCTCGAACAATTGCCGGATCAGCGTCGTGATCCTTCCCCTCGGCGACATCATCTCGTACACGATGGTGAAATGGTTCGCGCCGGGAATTTCCTCATACGTCACCGGCAGGCCATATCTGGCGCGGTGACCGGCGAAGTCGGCGGTCTGCTTGCGCAACAGCGGCAGCTCGGCGCTGCCGACCACCAGCGACAATGGCTTCAATGGTCCGCCCTCGTGAAGCATCGGGGAGTTGCGGCGCGACGTTGCTTCATCGGCCTTCAGCTTCTCGTTGAGATAGGAATGTCTGACAGGTTCGAGATCGTAAATGCCAGAGATCGCCATGCCCGCCCGCACCTTCGGATGCGACAGCGCCATCGCGGTCAGATGCCCGCCGGCGGACCAGCCTGATACCACGATGCCGCTGGCAGCGGCGCCAAGCGTGGGCAACTGGCCAGTGAGGTAATCAATGCCCGCGTGGATTTCGGCGACGATCTCGTCGAGCGTTGCCTCCGGCGCCAGCGTGTAGCCGATCATGGCCACATTGATACCATGCGCCATCGGCCCTTCGGCAACGACGGTAAAAACCTCTTTCGTCCGTGCCTGCCAGTAACCGCCGTGGATGAACAGCAGCGTCGGCGCGTTGTCCGCTGCCTTCAGAAAATCGATCCGGTTGCGCTCGCGCGGCCCGTAGCTCAAATCGATGTGGTCAGGGAAACGCTTGCGCAGCTCGGCGGAGCGCTGCTCCCAGCCAGCGATCATGTCGACGCTGCCGGGCACCGCGACGCCATTGTTGAGGCCGAGGTCGCGCTCCTCCTGGCTCATGGCGCGCCAGTCCAGCGCTGAAAACAACGTCGTCATGCAATATCTCCGGTCGGTCACAACTTCCATGCGTTTCCACTTTGCCGGAAAATGTTTTACAGCACCATCTGCGACCAACAAGAACAAAACGAGCGGAGATGGCGAAGTGATTGATCAAGGGCTGGTGCGAGAGACGGCGATTGCCATTGTCGGCAAGCTGAAATCTGGTGAAGTCACGCCGCTCGACCTGCTCGACGTGCTGGAACAGCGGATTGCCGAGGTCGACGGCAAGGTCAACGCGCTGCCGACGCTGTGCTTCGAGCGCGCCCGAAAGCACGCCACCGTGCTGATGAAGAGGCCGGTCAGCGAGCGCGGGCTGCTCGCGGGGCTTCCGATCCCGATCAAGGACCTCACCAATGTCGCCGGCGTCCTGACCACGCAGGGCTCGCCGATCTACAAGGATGCCATCCCGGCCAAGTCGGACATCCTAGTCGAGCATCTCGAAAACAATGGCGGCGTGATCTACGCCAAGTCCAACACGCCGGAATTCGGCGCCGGCGCCAATACCTTCAACGAAGTGTTCGGCCCGACGCGCAATCCCTGGGACACCTCGCGCTCGGCCGCCGGCTCTTCGGGCGGCGCGGCGGTTGCGCTTGCCACCGGCACGGCTTGGCTCGCGCACGGCTCCGACATGGGCGGCTCGCTTCGCAATCCCGCAAGCTTCTGCGGCATCGTCGGCTTGCGGCCGAGCATCGGCCGCGTCGCGCATACGGTGATCGCGGCGGTCGACCGTAATCTCGGCGTCCAGGGGCCAATGGCGCGCAATGTCGAAGACGTCGCGCTGCTATTAGATGCCATGAGCGGCGAGCATCCCGGCGATCCGCTGTCGCTGCCGGTGTTGCCGACATCGTTTCTGTCCGCCGCGCGTTCCGGCAACAAGCCGAAGCGCGTCGCCTTTTCGCCCGACCTCGGCATCACGCCGGTTGATCCCGAGGTCGCCGCGGTCACCCGCAAGGCGGCACAGCGCTTTGCCGAGCTAGGTGTCATTGTCGAGGAGGCCCACCCCGACCTGCGCGAGGCCCATGAATGCTTCCACGTGCTGCGCGCGTTCGACTTTGCGCTCTCAAAGGCGACGCTACTCCGCACCAAACGCGATCTGCTCAAGCCCGAAGTGATCTGGAATATCGAGGAAGGCCTCAAGCTGACGGTTGAGCAGCTCGAACGCGCCGAGGCGCAGCGCGTCGCGATGAGCGCGCGGACGCTGGAATTTTTCGACAAATACGATCTATTGCTCACGCCCGCGACGATCGTGCCGCCCTTCCCGGTCGAGAACCGCTATGTGGCCGAATGCGCCGGCAAGAAATTCGACAATTACGTCGAATGGCTCGGCATCGTCTATGCGATCACGTTGGTGTGTTGTCCCGCGCTATCGATGCCTTGCGGCTTCACCGCCTCCGGCCTGCCGGTCGGACTGCAGGTGGTCGCGCCGCCGCGCGGCGAGGCGCAATTGCTCGCCGGCGCCAAGGTGCTGGAGGATATTTTGGACCTTGGCCGCACGACGCCGATCGATCCGAGGGCGCCCAAATAGCTGTTACTGGTCCTATTATTATCCCAGCGGTGTGATCTTCCTCTCGCTCCTCATCTATGTCACGATGTGTGACACTAAACATGCGTCCGCAATGCATCGCCACGAATAGCTATTTCAGACATGGCTGATGAGAACGAGCCGCCGCCGGAAAGCAAGCTGACGCGCAGCAAGCAGCGCTGGGCGCGCGAGGGAAAATTCCTGACCGGCAAGGTTGCGCGGCCCGAGGAATCACGCCTGCCGCCCGGTCAGCATCTCACCAAGGATTGGCCGACGCTCGATCTCGGTTTGACGCCGAACATCTCTCGCGAGCACTGGCGGCTCGACGTTTATGGCGCGGTCGAGGCGACGCTATTCTGGGACTTCTCGGAGTTCACCGCGCAGCCGCAGAGCAGGTTTTTGTCCGACATCCACTGCGTCACCACGTGGTCGCGCTACGACAATCAATGGGAGGGGCTGGCGACGCGCGATCTGCTCGATGCCTGCCGTCCCCGCGAGGAAGCGCGGTTCGTGGTGCTGCATTGCCATGACGGCTACACGACTAACCTGGCGTTGGAAGATTTCGCGGCCGAGGACGCGTTGCTCGCCCATAGCTGGTCCGGCACGCCGCTGGAGCAGGAGCATGGCGGCCCGGTGCGGCTCGTCGTGCCGCATCTCTATTTCTGGAAAAGCGCGAAATGGCTGCAAGGCATCGAGTTTCTCGCGGAAGACAAGCCCGGCTATTGGGAAGTCCGCGGCTACCATAACCGCGGCGACCCATGGGCCGAGCAGAGATACTCAAGCGACTAGCACCAATCAGGGGGAACAGCCATGTCGACTGAACGCTTTCAATTCACCGGCGAGGGCGGCCATCAGCTCGCCGCTTCGCTCGATCTTCCAGACGGGCCCATCCACGCCTACGCGCTGTTCGCGCATTGCTTCACCTGCGGCAAGGACGTGCTGGCGGCCAAGCGCATTGCGACCGCGCTTGCCGCCAAAGGAATTGCGGTGCTGCGCTTCGACTTCACCGGCCTCGGCGCCAGCGAAGGCGAATTCGCCAACTCGACCTTCACTTCCAA
Source organism: Bradyrhizobium hereditatis (assembly GCF_020329435.1). Classification (GTDB taxonomy): domain Bacteria; phylum Pseudomonadota; class Alphaproteobacteria; order Rhizobiales; family Xanthobacteraceae; genus Bradyrhizobium; species Bradyrhizobium hereditatis. Next base: position 35,084 of record NZ_JAGKJK010000021.1, read on the forward strand.
TGTGGCCGACCTCGTCCGCGCCGCGACCCATCTGCGAGAAACCCGCGCAGCGCCGACGCTACTGATCGGTCATAGCCTCGGGGGAGCTGCGATCCTCGCCGCCGCCGGACAGATTCCGGAAGCAAAGGCTGTCGTCACGATCGCTGCGCCTTCCGATCCTGTGCATGTCACGCATCTTTTCAGGGACCGGATCGAGGACATCCGCACGCACGGCAAGGTGGAGGTTCAGCTCGCCGGGCGGGCCTTCCACGTCAAACGCGAATTCCTCGACGACGTCGGCGAGCACAGCCTGGCGGCGCATATCGCAAATCTTCACAAAGCGCTGCTGGTGATGCATTCCCCCACCGATGAGACGGTGGGCATCGACAACGCGACGAAGATATTTGTCGCCGCCAAGCATCCCAAGAGCTTCGTATCGCTGTCAGGCTCCGATCATCTCCTCAGCAACAGGAGCGATGGCGCCTACGTCGCCGACGTCATCGCTGCGTGGGCCGGGCGCTACATCGAGACCGTCGCCGCGCAGCCTGTTTCCGCCGCGAGCGAAGCACCGCGCAACGTCATGGTGCGCGAAACCCGCAACAGCAAGTTCCAGCAGATCGTCACCGCAGGCCCCCATGAAATGGTGGCGGATGAGCCCGTGGCCCTGGGCGGGCAGGACAGCGGACCCGGACCGTATGATTTCCTGCTCGCGGGCCTTGGCGCCTGCACGTCGATGACGATGCGGATGTATGCCGATCGAAAATCGCTGCCGCTCGAGCGCGTCACGGTGACGCTCAAGCACAGCAAGATCCACGCGAGGGATTGCGAGGAGTGCGAAACGCGGGAAGGCATGCTGGATCAGATCGACCGCGTCATTTCGATCGAGGGCGCGCTCGACGCCGACCAGCGCGCACGGCTGATGGAGATCGCGGACAAGTGCCCGGTGCACCGGACGCTGACGTCGAAAATCCGGATTGTGACGAAGGCGGCGGATTAGGCCGCCGCCAGCGGGCGCACCCGCAACGCGCCGCGCAGGCCCGCGGCGGTGCCGACGAGGATGCCGGCGAAGGCGATCAGGGATGCCAGCGCCAGAGTGGAGAAGCCGGTCAGCCCCTGCCCGATCGAGCAGCCGAATGCCATCACGCCGCCGATACCCATCAGCGCGGCGCCGCCGCCGGAGCGCAGCATGTGGCGCGGCGATTGAAAACCTTCGAGCTGAAAACGGCCGGTCACCAGCGCAGTGACGAGGCTGCCGGCAAAGACACCGAACACGGTGACAATCCCGAAATTCAGCGTCGAGCCCGTCGACAGCATGATGTACTGCAACGCGTCCGCGATCGGCGCGATGAAGGTGAGCGAGGTCACCGGCACAGGATTGAAATCGTCGGCGCCGAGATAGCCGGTCGCGAACCAGCCAGCCGCCACCAGAACGCCGACGATGAGACCGGCTGCGATCTGCCCTGGCGAACGGCGGAAGGCCGGGTGCGCAAAGGCGAAGATGATCAGCGCCGCCGAAATGATCGAGGCCGCCAGCATTCGCGCGGCTGTTGCGTCAAGGCCGGCGGCCGCAAACAGCGCAGGCACGGAGTTGGCATTCGCCGTGGTCTGCGATGCGCCGACCATCGCGATGCGGGCCGGGGCGATCAGGCCTTTCAATGTCATCTGCGCGAAGATCGCCAGCACGACGACCACCAGGAAGGAACGAAGATTGCCGCGCCCGAGCAGCACCAGCGCGCGGGAGCCGCAGCCGTTCGACAGCACCATGCCGTAACCGAACAGGAGGCCGCCGAAGAACATCACCGGCGCGGAGAAGGATGGCTGCAGATAGATCGACTTGCCGATGTCGGCGAGGCCGGCGGCCGCCAGCAATTGCGTCGCAGCGACGGCAACGCCGATCGCAAGCGCATAGGTGCGCACCAGCCGGCCGTCTCCCTCGGCCCAGAAACCGCGAAGGCTAGAGAGCAGGCAAAACCCGCTCAACAATCCGACCGATCCGTAGATGAGACCGATCAGTAATCCGCTGATGACAATGATGTTGCTACCGTCCAGCACCGGCATGTCCCCGCTCTATGCGCCGCAAAAGGCGGCCATCACGGCTCAAATAGGAAGCAATTTCCGTGCTGCTAATACGTTGGAAGCATAGGTCCGTCCACGGCCTGCCGCTGCGGAGAATTAATCTCTCGCCCGACAGCGAACTCAGGGAACAAAGATGCTGCTTCTCGCCCGAAGCAGGAGAGTTTTGCTTTCCACGCAAAAAAGAAGGCAGCTATCTTCAAGCCGAGGGCTTCAGGATCACGCGGTCCCGTGAGGAGCCGGCGACTGCAACGAAGGCGGCCTTCGCCTGTTCCAGCGGATACATCGCGCTCGGCTTGATCGGGAACGGCTTGAGATGGCCGCTGGCAAAGCCGGCGCCGAGTTCCCGCAGTACCACGCCGGTCGCGACCGACGACAGGCCGAGCGTGTCGATGCCGACATAGGTGTGCTGGCCGCGGTAGAATTCGAGAATATTGAACTGCACGATGCGGTCGATCGCCGCGATCAGGATCTGCCGCCCGCGTATGCCGAGCGAGTTGTGCGCGGCCTGAAAATAGGGATCACCGACGGTATTGAAGACGATGTCAGCGCCCCTGCCGTCCGTTAGCTCGCGTACACGTCCCGCGATGTCGGTTGCCGAAGCGTCGATCACCTCGACCGGCGAACTGGCATGGCCTTCATACGGCTCGCTCTTGCGCACCACGCCGATGACGCGCGCGCCACGCCAGCTCGCGATCTGCGTCGCCGCCTGCCCGACCTTGCCATTGACCCCCATGACCAGCACGGTCTCCCCGGCCTTCGGAACACCGGCGCGGTGCAAGCCTTCCATTGCGGTCACAAAGGGCACGCCGATACCGGCGGCCTCCTCCCATGAAAGACTCTTCGGCTTTTCAACCACGGCGTCCGCCTCGACCACGAGATGGGTAGCGTGGGTGCCGTCGCGGCGAATGCCGAGATCCCCGGACGAGCCGAACACCTCGCGCCCGATCCACCCTTCCGGCCCGTCAATCACGATGCCCGCATAATCGCGCCCCGGCGTGCGCGGAAAGATCGCATAGGGCATCAGCCCGGTTGCCGCCTTGACATCCGACGGGTTGATGGCCGCGGCCTTGATGTCGATCAGCAGATCGTTTTCGCCACGCGACAGCGCGCGCGTTTCGATCACGGGCGCGAGTGAGGCAGCGTCGGCGACCTTCGAAAGCAGACGGACGCAGCGGGCCTGCGCTGTAAAGGGCTTAACGTCTTTGGCAACCGGCATCGCGGCCTTCCTGCTCACTCATTCCAGCAGGAGTTATCCTTTCGGCCGCTTGTCGTAAACCCGTTTGGCTTTGCCGAGCGAACGTTCCAGCGTGTCGGGCGCCACTGCCTTGATGCGGGCGGTGATGCCGATGGTGTTCTTGATGAAGACCGAGACTTTCTCGGCATGCGCCTCCAGGCCGCCGGCGTCCCAGCATTCGGGCCGGGCTTCGGCGAGCACGGTCATCTCGTCCATCCGCCCTTCCCGCGTCAGTTCGATGATGAAGTGGCCACCGCACCAGTCGGTCGCCAGCAGCGCCTCCTCGATCTGGGTCGGAAATACGTTGACGCCGCGCAAGATGATCATGTCGTCGGAACGACCCGTCACCTTCTCCATGCGCCGCATGCCCGGCCGCGCCGTGCCCGGCAGCAGCCGTGTCAGGTCGCGCGTGCGATAACGGATGATCGGAAAGCCCTGCTTGGTGAGCGAAGTGAATACCAGTTCGCCCTTCTCGCCATCCGGCAGCAATCTACCGGTGTCGGGATCGATCACTTCCGGATAGAAGTGATCCTCCCAGATGTGCAGGCCGTCTTTGGTCTCCACGCATTCCTGTGCGACGCCGGGGCCGATGACTTCCGACAGCCCGTAAATATCGGTTGCGTCCATGTCGAAGGCCTGCTCGATCTCCGCGCGCATCGCGTTGGTCCAGGGCTCGGCGCCGAAGATGCCGAACTTCAGCGAGGATTTTCGGGGATCGAGACCCTGCCGTTTGAACTCGTCGAGAATCGCCAGCATGTAGCTTGGCGTCACCGTAATGATGTCGGGTCTGAAATCGTTGATCAGTTGCACCTGCCGCTCGGTCATGCCGCCGGAGATAGGCACCACGGTACAGCCGAGCTTTTCGGCGCCGTAGTGCACTCCGAGGCCGCCGGTGAACAGGCCGTAGCCATAGGCATTGTGAATGATCATGCCGGTGCGGCCGCCGGCGGCGCGGATCGAGCGCGCCATCACATCCGACCAGATATCGATATCTCCTTGCGTATAGCCGACCACGATCGGTTTGCCCGTCGTGCCCGAGGAAGCATGAACACGGACCAGCTTTTCGCGGGGGACCGCGAACATGTTGAAGGGATAGTTGTCGCGAAGGTCGGTCTTCACCGTGAACGGGAATTTGGCGAGATCGGAAAGCTGTTTGAAATCGGAGGGATGCACGCCGGCTGCATCGAACGCCTTCCTGTAATGCGCGACGTTGTCATAGGCGTGCTTGAGCGACCAAGTGAGGCGCTTGGTCTGCAGCGCCATGATCTCGTCGCGCGAGGCGCGTTCGGCTTCATCCAGTTCGGGATGGTAGCCACTTCCACTGGACTTCAATCTTGCCATGGCCATGACGCGTTTCCCTTGTTGCTATTCTTGCGTGGCTGAGCCGTCCGCATCCGGCAGCCAGGTGCCCGCGATGGTGCGGGAATGGCCGCGGAACTCGGCGATCACGACATCGCCGGCGGTGACGCGGACGTCGTAGATACCTGACCTGCCGTTGCGCGAAACTTCGCGCGCGGTCGCGACCAGCACGTCGCCGAGCTTGCCCGGCCGGATGAAGGTGATGTCGCATTGCGCGGCGACGGCGCGTTCGTTGCGGGAGTTGCAGGCAAAGGCGAAGGTGGAATCAGCGAGCAGGAAAATGAAGCCGCCATGGGCGATGCGCTGGCCGTTGACCATGTGCGGAGCGACCGTCATCGTCAGCGTCGCCTGCCCGGGCTTGATCTCGACAATCTTCATGCCGAGGCCCTTGCTGGCGTCGTCTTCCTTCCACATCGCATCCGCGCAGGCTCGGGCGATCTCATCCGGCGAAAGCGCGACGTTCATAGCTGATAACCCGCTCTGCGAGACGGTTCCACGACGTTCTCTCCCTGTGCGTACGGGCCTGTTTGAACGGCCTCTTTACGAAGTTACTTCGTGTTGGGTCGAAGCACCAAGGGTGTCAACGACCACGGTTTTCCCTAGACATGATCGTAATCGACCACGACCTTGTCCGAACATGGCCGTGCCTGGCAGGTCAGGATGAAGCCTGCCTTCAGCTCCCACGGCTCCAGCGAATAATTGACCTCCATCTCTGCGTCGCCTTCAACCAGCTTGGCGCGGCAGGTCGAGCACATGCCGCCCTTGCAGGCGAACGGCAGATCCATGCCGGCGCGCAAGGCGGCGTCCAGGATCGCTTCACCTTCGGCAACGGGCACCTCGCGCCGCTTGCCGTCGATAATCAGGGATGCCACAGCTTTCGGCGGCGCCGACGGCTCGACAATCTTCTTCGGACGCGGCTTGCCGCCGAACTCCGAGACGAAGCGCTCGACGTGAATGCGATCCTCGGGGATGCCGATGTCGCGGCAGGTCGCCTCGATGTCCTCGCTCATGCCCATCGGGCCGCAGATGAAGACGTGATCGACGCTCGCCGCCGGCACCAGGGAGCGCAACAGCACGCGCACCTTCTCGCCGTCGAGCCGGCCGTGCAGAATCGGAATGTCCTGCTCCTCGCCCGAGATCACATGAAAGAGTGAAAACCGCTGCATGAAGCGGTCCTTCAGTTCCTCCAGCTCTTCGAGGAACAGCATGCTCGATGTCGTGCGGTTACCGTAGAACAGGAAAAAGCGGCTGTGCGGCTCGCGGGCGAGCACGCCCTTGATGATCGAGAGGACCGGCGTGATGCCGCTGCCTGCGGCAAAGCCGACATACACCCTCGCCTCGTCGGGCGCATGCGCGACGCCGAAGCGGCCGGTCGGCGTCATCACGTCGAGTTCGTCGCCGGCTTTCAGTTCCTCCGCCGCCCAGTTCGAGAACGCGCCGCCATCGACCTTCTTCAGGGCGATTCGCAGCTCGCCGTCGTCGGGTCCGGAGCAGATCGAATAGGAACGGCGCACCTCTTCACCATCCATCGTCGTCCGCAGCGTGAGGTATTGGCCGGGGGTGAAGCTATAGTCGTCCTCCAGCTCCATCGGGATGGCGAAGGTCATGGACACCGCGTCGGCGGCCTCGCGGCGGAGGTCGTTGATGGCGAGACGATGAAAGCGCGGCGCGTGGGACATTAGTTGCCTCCACCGTCATTGCGAGGAGCTAAGCGACGAAGCAACCCACACTTGCTTTGCTGCCGAATGGATTGCTTCGCTTCACTCGCAATGACGGTCATGGATCGCGATCTCAATGACATTTGAAATAATCAAATGGTTCGCGGCAGGCCTTGCAGCGCCACAGCGCCTTGCAGGAGGTCGAGCCGAACTCGGACAGCAGCTCGGTATTATCAGAGCCGCATTGCGGACAGGCCACCTGCTGTTCGCCGAACAGCGCGCGGCGCGAGCTTGAGGCTAGCGGCGGCGCGATGCCGTAGGCCCTGAGTTTGTTGCGCCCGTCTTCGCTCATCCAGTCGGTGGTCCAGGCCGGCGACAACACGGTGCGGACGGTCGGCCGCGCGATGCCGGCGCGCTCCAGCGCCAGTTCGATCTCCAGCGCGATCATGTTCATGGCGGGACAACCGGAATAGGTCGGTGTGATCGCGACCTCGACGCGGCCGTCATGCACCTCGACCTCGCGCAGCACGCCGAGATCGGCGATGGTGAGCACGGGGATCTCGGGATCGACGACCTGTGAGGCCGCCTCCCAGGCGCGCCGGCGCAGATCGGTATCGCTGAGAGCCGTCACCATGTCGCCCCCGGAAAAGTCCGCTGCATCGACTGCAGCTCGCTGAGGAGATGGCCGAGATGCTCGCTGTGCCGGCCGCTGCGGCCGCCCTGCTGCATCCAGTCCTTCTTGGGCAAAACGAGCGTTGCCTCGGCGACAACGCCGCTAATCGTCTTCAGCCATTGCGGACGCAGCGGCGCCGGATCGACCGCGATGCCGGCATCAATCAGCCCGCGTTCGCTGTCGTCGACGGAAAACATCTCGCCGGTAAAGGCCCAGAGCTCGTCGATCGCCGATTGCACGCGGCCGTGGCTTTCCTCGGTACCGTCGCCGAGCCGAATGATCCATTCCGAGGAATGGCGCAAATGATAGGCGCTTTCCTTTTCCGATTTCGCGGCGATCGCCGCCAGCGTGGCGTCGGTAGAGCGCATCATCGCGCGCCAGTAGAGATCGGCAAACGCTGCGTAGAAGAACTGCCGCACCATAGTGCGGGCGAAATCGCCATTCGGCTGTTCCAGCAGCAGGAGATTACGGTACTGCCTGACGTCGCGTAGATAGGCGAACTTGTCCTCGTCATTGCCCCTGCCCTCGACCTTGGCCGCATAAGTATAGAGTTCGCGGGCCTGGCCGAGCAGATCGAGGCCCATATTGGCGAGCGCCATGTCCTCTTCCAGCATCGGTGCATGGCCGCACCATTCCGACAGCCGATGCCCCAGGATCAGCGCATCATCGGCGCGGCGCAGCGTGTAGAGCACCAGCGGGGTTTCGGAGACGGTGATATTGGCTGCGGTCATATACCTTCGTCCTTGCATCCACTTGTTCAACCGTCATCCTGAGGAGCCTGCGTAGCAGGCGTCTCGAAGGATGGGCCGCGGGCTACATGGTTTGAGACGGCGCTGCGCGCCTCCTCACCATGACGGCTACATATGCCCGACTTCCTCGGGCACGTGGTAGAACGTCGGATGCCGGTAGATCTTGGATTCCGCCGGCTCGAACATCATTCCTTTCTCGGACGGATCGGACGCGGTGATCGCGTTCGACGGCACCACCCAGATCGAGAGGCCCTCGCCGCGGCGGGTGTAGATGTCGCGCGCGGCCTGCAGCGCCAGCGTCGCATCGGTGGCGTGCAGCGAGCCGACATGCTTGTGCGCGAGGCCATTGCGGCTGCGGATGAAAACTTCCCAGAGCGGAATGTTCGGCGTTGCCATTGCTCATCTCCCTACTCGGCGGCCTGCAAGGCAGCGCGCTGCTTGCGTTTCGCCGCATAGGCCATCGCTGCCTCGCGCACCCAGGCGCCCTCTTCATGCGCCCTGCGCCGCGCCGCCATCCGGTCGCGGTTGCAGGGGCCGTTGCCTGCCAGCACCTGCTTGAACTCTTCCCAGTCGATCGCGCTGTATTCCCAATTGCCGTTTTCGTTCTGCTTCATGCCGGGATCGGGAATGGTCAGCCCCAGGAATTGCGCCTGCGGCACGGTGGCATCGACGAATTTCTGGCGCAGCTCGTCATTGGAGAAGCGCTTGATCTTCCATTTGGTCGAGGTGTCGCTGTGCTGGCTGACCTGATCGGGCGGGCCGAACATCATCAGGACCGGCCACCACCAGCGGTTCAGCGCGTCCTGCGCCATCGCCTTCTGCTCTTCGGTGCCGCGGCACAGCGTCAACATGATCTCAAAGCCCTGGCGCTGATGGAAAGACTCTTCCTTGCAGACGCGGATCATCGCGCGCGCATAGGGGCCGTAGGAGCAGCGGCACAGCGGGATCTGGTTCATGATCGCCGCGCCATCGACCAGCCAGCCGATCGTGCCGATGTCGGCCCAAGTCAGCGTCGGATAGTTGAAGATCGAGGAATACTTTGCCTTGCCCGCCAGCATCAGGTCGACCAGCTCCTCGCGCGAGGAGCCGAGCGTCTCGGCGGCGGCGTAGAGATAGAGCCCGTGGCCGCATTCGTCCTGCACTTTGGCGAGCAGTGCCGCCTTGCGGCGCAGCGACGGCGCGCGGGTGATCCAGTTGCCTTCGGGAAGCATGCCGACGATTTCGGAATGCGCATGCTGCGAAATCTGCCGCGTCAGCGTCTTGCGGTAGGCCGCCGGCATCCAGTCGTTGGGCTCGATCCGCTCCTCGGCATCGATCCGCGCCTGAAACCGCGCGGCACGTTCGGCGTCCTCAATGTGGCGGTCTTCGCCGTCGGACGAATTGAGCGCCTGTGTATACATGGCGGACCTCCCGGTATTTGTTGGGAGGCAATATATGACATAATTTTCGATATGCAATATATTTCTGTAACATATCTACGCCCCGTCGAACCGATGGAACAGTTCCGCGTCAGGCTTCGGCAGCGGCCCGTTTTCGTTCGTCGCATGGCGATCAAGCCATTGTTCGGATGCGGGAAGCAGCGCGCGATAGATCTCGCCGCAGAGCGCGCGGGCCGCCCTGCCCGGCCAGTCCGCCGGCAACAGCGAGGTCGGCAGCAGCGGATCGCGCAGCACCACGCGGCGGTAATGGTGGATCAAGAGAACGCGCGCGGTGAAGGCATCGGCCTCCGCCAAGCGCTCTCCCTTGCCGATCCACTCGCGTAGCGGCGCGAAGGTCTTCATGAACTTCTGGTAGGCGTCCGCGGTGCGATGAAGCGGCCAGCTTTCGCTGAGCAGCCGCCGGCCGCTATCATCCTCTGCCGAGACTTCGAGGCGGATCGCGCCCGAGGCCTCCTTCGGAATCGGCACACCCGAGGGCGCAACCCAGACGCCAGGCAACGGGCTGCCGAAGCCCGCGTTCTTCAGCGCCTCGCGCGAAGCATCGCGGTCTTCGCCATTGCCGATCAGCAGCAACTCAAATCGCCCGGTCCAATCGGAGGCCGGCGGGCCATAGATGTGTTTCGTTGCGATATCAAAAGTTTGCCGCCCGCTCTGCACAAGGCGATAGAAGCTGTTGCGGCCAACTTTATTGCGCTCGAACCAGCCGTCGGCCGTGAGCCGCGACATCGCGGTGCGCACCACGCTGGGGTCGATGTCGAGTTGCTCGAAGAATTCGAGCAGCGTGCCGAGCCAGACCGAGCCGCCGCGCGGCACGATCGCATCACCAAACACGGTGATGACGATCGAGCCGGTGCGCGACGGTTCGCGCTTCAACTGCTGAATGATGCGGGCAAGTGGCGGCGGCATGCGTCAACGCATAGCGCGTTTTGCCGAGGTGCAACAACGCTGATGCTGCAGGACGGCCGCATGGTCCGAGACGCGCGGCGCCCCGCGCTCCTCACGATGAGGGTCTGGATTGCGACCAGGAAGAAGGTGCGCCCCCTCTCCCGCTTGCGGGGGAGGGCTGGGGTGGGGGTGTCTCCGCGGGCGACGCTGCCCGAGTGGAGAAAGCCCCCACCCGGCGCTTCGCGCCGACCTCCCCCGCAAGCGGGAGAGGTGAAACGCGGATGCGGCCAAATGGATCTAACCAATTATCATCGTGCTCTAAGACCTCATCCTGACGAGGGGCCGTAGGCCGCGTCTCGAAGGATGAAGCCTCGAACTGCAGGGCGTGCGTACGGACTACCGATGCGGATCCGGGTAAACCACGCTGCGCCAGCCGCTGCGGTCGAACGGGGCCCATTCGCCTTCCGGCTGCGCCAGGCGATCGGCGACGGCGTAGACGACGGCGGGGTGATGCCCCATGCCGCAATGGCTGCTCTCGACCTCGATGCTCTCGGACATCGCGGTCGTCTTTTCCATGCAGCCCTGCCAGGCGCAGATGCCGTCGGTGCGGCTGAAGATCGCCGTGGTCGGCACCGGCGGTGCATCCATCAGCCGGCCGCCAAAGCGCGGATCTTCCTCGTCGGCGCGGCGGCCGCTGGCCAGCTCATAGACGCGCCAGGCGTTCGTCGCCTTGGGGCCGGCCGCGAACGGGCTGCCGAGCGTGATCACAGAGCGCACGCGCTCCGGCATCATCTTGGCGAGCTGGCGCGCATAGAGGCCACCGAGGCTCCAGCCGACCAGCGAGACCTTGCGGCCGTGCGTATCGTTCATTTCCTGCAAGAGATCGACCATCGCGTCCTGCACGCCATGGCGCAGACCGAGGTTGCGGCCCTGCCGCCAGCCGCTGACGGCGTAGCCGCGCGAACGCAGGAAGGCACGCAGCGGACGCGTCGAGACATCGGACGCAACAAGCCCGGGCAGCACCAGCACCGGATGCCCATCGCCGCGTGGCGCAAGGCTCAGGAGCGGCAACGCGCCGAGAAACGCACCCAGTTCGGAAATGGCCCGGCCTTCCAGAAGCATCAGCGTCCTGGACGGCGGGGCAAGCGTCTGCGCAGCAACGGACATCATGTCTCCTCTCGGGGCGCGGCCCCGTACGTCTCGGCAGCCGGCCACTGGTTCAGTTGGATTGGCAACTGCGATAGAATCGTTCCGCAACGCAACATTGTTCCCTAAAAAAGCTAGGGAACCGCGTCTGGCCTTGCAAGCCAACCGGATCACACTTGCGCGAAGTAAAAGCGTTGACGTGACGAAATAGTCACAGCAGCCGGAGCAGATATTCGAGGGTGTAAAGCGCCAGCCCTGCAAGCCCGCCGATCAGCGATCCGTTGAAGCGGATGTATTGCAGGTCGCGGCCGATGTTGATTTCGATCAGCGAGATCAACTGCCCCATGTCCCAGGATTTCACTTGGTCGGAGATGAAGGTGGAAACGCCGCTCTTCTGTTCGGCGATCACGGTTCGCAGCACGGCGACGAGGCCCTGGTTGATTTCGGCGCGCATTTCGGCATCGCCCGCCAGCGCCTCGCCCGCGTCCATGAATACGCGCACGAGATATTGATGCAGCACCTGGATTTCGCCCGAGGCGCTGCGCTCGAAAAACGAGCGCGTGTTCTCCCAGATGTGGCGCGCAAGGTTGGCCAGTTCGGGGCGCGCCAGGAGATCGCGCTTCAAGCCGGCGATGCGCTCGGCGTAAATGGGATCGCTGTCGAGCCGATCGACGAAGGTCAGTATCATGCGATCGAATTCGCCGCGGAACGGATGCTTAGGATCGCTACGGACTTCCTCGAAGAAGGCGGTGGCGGAAGCGACGATCTTGTTCACGAGAAACTTGTCGGCGCGATAGAGCTTTAAAAGCGTCGGCAGTTCGTTGCGGATCTTCTCGCGGATCATGGCCATCGTTTCGGCCTGCGTCATCATCTCATGCACCCCGCGCAGGAGATCGTCGAGCAGGCCCTTATGGCGGCCCTCCATCACGAACTCACGCAAGGTGCCGGCGGCAAGCGGCGCGAGATCGATCGCCATCAATTGCGCCCTGATCCGGCGGCTGACGAAAGTCATCAGCCCGGAGTTCTCGGTCGCGGCCACCGCTTCGGGCAACAGCCGCAGCGCAAAGCGCGCGAGATCCTCGCTGCGCTTGCGGTCGCGCAGCCAGTCGGCGATGAACGAGCCGAAATCGATCTGCCGCAACTTGGCTTCGACCGGCGCCGCTTCGAGGAAATGCACTTCGATGAATTGGCCGAGCTTGTCGGCGATGCGATGCTGGTTGCTCTGGATGATCGCAGTGTGCGGGATCGGCAGTCCCAACGGGCGTTTGAACAGCGCCACCACGGCGTACCAATCGGCAAGGCCGCCGATGGTGGCAGCTTCGGCAAAGGCTGCGATGAAGCCGAACACGGGATGCAGCGGCAGCATCGCCCTTGCGGCGAGGAAGATCGCAAACGTCGCCATCAGTACTGAGGTCGCCAACAGCTTCACGCGCCGCAGTTCGGCGGCGCGCGCGGTGTCGCCGGGAGTGTCGATGGCGAAGGTGGCCGGAAGGGGCATGAGGGCTTTCGAGTGGACGACGACCCTCATCCTGAGGAGCCGCGAAGCGGCGTCTCGAAGGATGAAGGCCCCATCGTGGCCTCATGGTTCGAGACGGCGCAAGAGCGCCTCCTCACCACGAGGGTCCAGATTGATCTATGCCGAGACTGGACAAAAAGAAGGCCCGCATCAGCGGGCCTTCGCAACGGCAGTAGTCAGACAGATCGCGATCAGGCAGTCTTGGAATAGACCTTGGCGAAGTTGTCCTGCGCAGTCTTGGCGCTGTCGGCGACGAGCTTGCCAAGATACTCGGTGGTGGCCTTCGCCCGCGAGACGAACACTTCGCCACGCGCGCGGACCAGGTCCGACTGGATCTGGGCGGCTTCGCTCAGCGACTTGGCCGAAGCGAGCTTGTCGATGCCGGCAAAGAACGCTTCCGCGTCCTGATAAAGCGCCTGCTGGATGTTGCGGCTGATCTTGGCGGCCTCGGAAACCGAACCGGCGACGGCGGTCTCGATCGCGGCGGTGACCTTCTCGGAGCCGGCATAGGCGTCGGCAGCGCGCTCCTTGGCGGTCTCGGCCTGCTTCTTCACGAACTCACGGGCAGCTTCCGGAACTTCCAGGTTCTGGAGCTTGGTAAACGCTTCGGTGACGGGCGCGAAGGCTTCCTTAACCGTATTCAGCATGGAATTGGTATCGGTTGTCATTGGGGTCTCTCCATCCTCAGGTTTGAGCAACGGGGCTCACCCCGTCCGCATTGGCCCGGGGCAGAAGTGTTGTGCCATAGTTAATGGTGCGGCGCAACATTCATGTTGCGCCGCGATATCACGAATTCGTGATCAGCCTAATGGATGAGCGGTTCGCCCAGAGAACCGGCAAAGTTCCACCTCAGGAGCCGGCCCGTCCACTTTGCATGGGGTTGTTTTCGCGATTTTGCGCCTGGCTAGTGCTGGACCGCCCCGGGAACCCCATAGGCCTCGAGCTGCGCCCGGACCTGTGCCACATTGTGCCCGAGCACGACGATGTCGTGCTTCTTGCCGTCGACGTCCCGGACATGGTCGCGCAACAGGGCCTCGGCCCTGAAACCGAGGCTTTCGAACAGAGCGATCGCCGCCTGCTGGTCGACCGTCATCTGGACCGATAGCTTTTCCAGGCCGGCGCCAAGCGCCAGTGCAAAGGTCTCCTGGGATAGCGCCCGGCCGACCCCCTGCCCGCGAACATCCAGCGACACCACCATGCGGATCTCGCCGACATGGGGCGACCAGGAATGCGGATCGCGCACCAGCGTACCGCAGCCGACCACCGTCTCGTTCTTCACCGCCAGCAGGCTGACGATGGCGCCGCGCTCGATCTCGTTGATCCAGGCCGACAGTACCTTTGGCTGGCTGATGTTGCGCGGCAGGAACAAGAGATCATGGGTCGGGAGCTTTTGCGCGAACGCCAGCACTGCGGCCTCGTCGGCACGGCCCATCAGACGGAATTCGATATCGCCGGCGTCGGTCTTGACGTGGCAGGGATAGGAACGTGTTTCGCTCATGTTGATCTCTTACCTAGCCAGGAATCCAGTTTCGGCCACAGCCGCTTGATCGCATTGGCGCCGGCGACGACGCTGACGTGACCGCCCTTGAGGATCACCTCTTCCTTGTCTTCGGAGCCGATCTTGGTGATCAGATGCTTTGCCGCATCATACGGCACGATGTGATCGTGCTCAGCGACCGCGTGCAGGATCGGCACCTTTATGTTCGCAAGCTTCGCCTCGCGCCCGCCGACCGTCATGGTGTCGTTGTAGAGCTTGTTGTCCCACATCAGGTCCTTGGTAATGGCGCGAAAGTACTCTCCGGCCAGCGGCAAGGTGTCTGTGCCCCAGCGATCCATCATCCGGTAAGCCTTGACGTATTCGTCGTTCCAGATGTTTTCCCAGAGCTGTACCTGGCTCGCGACCCGCGAGGCCGGTCGCAACATCTCGAACGACTGCAGGATCAGTTCGGGCGGCATGTTGCCGGTGGTGTCGATCAGGCGGTCGACATCGAAATAGCGCCGGTCGGCGAAGTTCGAGAACAGCTTCATCTCGCGGAAGTCGATCGGCGTGGTGAAGCAGATCAGGTTCTTCATCGGGCCGTCGTGGAAGATCGAGCCGTACAGCAGCGACAGCACGCCGCCGAAGCAATAGCCGATGATGCTGACGTCCTTCTCGCCGGAATCCTGCTGCACGCGGCGGACGCAATCCGGAATGAAATCGAGGACGTAGTCTTCCATCCGCAAGGACTTCTCTTCCGGCTTCGGCGCAGTCCAGTCCAGCATGTAGACGTCGTAGCCGCGCTTTAAGAGAAATTCGATGAAGCTCTGACCGGGCACCATGTCGAGGATGTAGCCGCGATTGGTGGTGGCCATCACGATCAGTATCGGCACGCGGTAGATTTCATTCGCGATCGGCCGATAGTGATAGAGGTTCATGGTGCCGCGAACGGCCAGGATATCCTTCGGTGTCGAGCCGAGCGAGGGACCGGAGGTGGAGAAATATTCGACGCCCTTGATGCTGCGCTGGATGGCGCGCTGTACTTCGGACTGGACCCGCTCCGAGATGGAGGCAAAATCGAGACCCGTGGGAGCGTTCATTTCTGCTCTCCCTCCGAGGGCGGGCGCTTGGTGCGCGGCGGACGCGGGGTCCCATAACCGCTGTCCGGCGCCAGCGAGTTATGGTGCACCTGCTGCAACAGCGCCTTGATCTCGTTGAGCTGGCCCTCGATGTTCTGCAGCCGCTCGGCCATGCCGACCAGTTGCGCCCGGCTCGGCAGGTTCATCGCGAGCAGATATTTCTCCATGAGCTCGCCGAGCTGCTTCTGCGCGCCCGCGGTGGCGCCGCCGACCTGATTCATCATTTTGGAAAATTCGGGCGACGCCATCGCCTGGTTGGCAAAGGAGTTGAACCCCTTTTCCATCTCCCCGATCATGGTCTGCCAGATCACGGCAGGATCATTGCCTTTGTCGGCCATCGGCGCCCTCTCCCTTAACGGTTACGAGCGCTTGCCACGCTTCGCTTTGATTACCCATACCACACCGTTGCGGCGGGCCGGTCAACCGCTGCCAAGCCTTCTGCGGTGCGGGAAACCGTGCCATAGTTACTCAAAGCTCAGGTCACCTTAAGGGAAGACACGCGATGCTCGCCCATCAGCCGCCACAGATCGCTCGCGCCAACGGCATCGATATCTGCTACGAAATTTTTGGTGATCCCTCCGCGGAACCGCTGCTCCTGATCATGGGACTTGGCGCCCAGATGATCCATTGGGAGGACGACTTTTGCCGCCAGCTCGCCGCGCGCGGCTTTCGCGTCATCCGCTTCGACAACCGCGACATCGGCAAATCCTCCCACTTTTCCGGCGGCAAGCGCCTGACCGCGTTCGAACTGCTGAGACAGCGCTTCCTGAAGATTCCGGTTGCGTCGAGCTATAAGGTGATCGACATGGCCAAGGACACGGTCGGGCTGATGGACGTGCTCGGCATTAAATCCGCGCACCTCGTTGGCGCGTCGATGGGCGGCATGATTGCGCAGGAAGTTGCGATCGCCTTCCCGCAGCGGGTGCGTTCGCTGACCTCGATCATGTCGACGACAGGCAATCCCAAAATCCCGCCGCCGACGCGCGAGGCCACTGCCGTGCTGATGGCGCCGCCGCCGCGCACCAAGGAAGAATATTTCGAGCGGTTCGCCAAAACCTGGAAGGTGCTGCGCGTCGGCTCGTTCCCCGAGGACGAGGCGCTCGACCCGGCGCGCGCGGCGCGTACCTGGGAGCGCGGCCTCAATCCGGCCGGCGTCGCACGGCAGTTGCGCGCGGTGCTGGCTTCCGGCAGCCGCAAGCAACGGCTGGCTCAGGTGAAGGTGCCAACGCTGGTCATCCACGGCACGGTCGATCCCCTGGTGCGCCCCGAAGGCGGCAAGGACACTGCAGCCTCGATACCCGGCGCAAAGCTCCTGATGATCGAAGGCATGGGCCACGCCCTGCCGATTCCGATGTGGCCGCAGATCATCGACGCCATCGACAAGCACGCGCATGGCGCTGCGGCAAAGGCGGCGTAGGCGCTCCATCCGGTCTACGCCTTACTTGCGATCCAGATGATGTGGCGCACGCCGCGGCCTTTGCCGGTGGCGCGGATGTTGATTTCGTTGACGTCGAAGCCCGCGCTGCCAAGGCGTTTTGCGAATGCGGGATTGGGTCCGGATGACCAGACCGCCAAAACGCCGCCGGGGCGCAACGCCATTCGCGCTGCGTTCAATCCGGTCGAGCTATAGAGCGCATCGTTGCCCTTGCGCGTCAGTCCCTCCGGGCCGTTGTCGACGTCGAGCAGAATGGCGTCTAATTTTGACCGGTGCGAGCGGATGATTTCGGCGACATCGGCCTCGCGAACGGTCACGCGCGGATCATTCAGGCTATCACCAAAAATTTCCGCCATCGGGCCGCGCGCCCAGGCCACGACGGCCGGCACTAGTTCCGCCACCATGATCCTGGCCTTGCTGCCGAGCACGGCAAGCGCCGCGCGCAAGGTAAAGCCCATGCCGAGGCCGCCAATGAGCATGTGCGGGCTTGCGACCTTCTCGATTCTTTTCGCAGCGAGCGTAGCCAGCGCTTCTTCCGAGCCGGACAGACGGCTGTTCATCAGCTCGTTGCTGCCGAGCTTGATGGAGAACTCCTTGCCGCGGCGCATCAGGCGGAGTTCGTCGTCGGTGCCAGGAATGCGGGCGATGTCGATCTTTTCCCAGGGAATCATGCTGGGCTTTTAGCATGATCCGCCGACCCCACGCGCAGTCATCGTCCGGCTTGACCGGACGATCCAGTATCCCAGGGCCGCGGTTATTTGCGCGCTTCTTCACGACCGTCGCGGCGTACTGGGTCCCCCGCTTTCGCGGAGGAAGACAACGGTGCGAGCCTTACCCGCCCGCCCACACATCCAGCACGTAGCGGTTCTTCGTGCCGAGATCGTCGATCCAGCGCAGGCCGGCATCGGCGCCCGCACCGGACTTCTCACGGTAGATCGCAACCAGCGCCGCCTTGACATCAGGCTCCATCCTGCCGCCATCGCCGCAGACATAGATGATCGCGCCCTCTTCGATCAGGCTCCAGACACGATCCTTCTGCGCGGCGATCTGATGCTGCACATAGCTCTTCGGCCCGTCGCCGCGCGAGAACGCCGTATGCAGCTCAGTGATGTCGTCGGCGGCGAACGCCTTCAGCTCGTTGGCGTAGAGGAAATCCTGTTCGGGATGGCGGCAGCCGAAGAACAGCATCGCGGGGCCGAGTTTTGCTCCTTCCGCCTTCCGGTGCGCGCGTTCCTGCAGGAAGCCGCGGAACGGCGCGAGCCCGGTGCCCGGGCCGATCATGATCAGGGGTACCGACGGATCGTCCGGCAGGCGGAAGCCGGCCTTGGTCTCGCGCACCGTCGCATGCACGCTGTCGCCGACGCGGCGGCCGGCGAGATAGTTGGAGCACACGCCCTTGTAGATGCCGCGGCCAGAGCTTGCCGGCGCGTCGACCACACCGACGGTGACGCTGCAACGCGCAGGGTCGATCGAAGGCGACGACGAGATCGAGTAATAGCGCGGCGCCAGCAGCGATAACATTTCCAGATAGGCGTGAAACGGCAATTCGCAGGCCGGATGTTCCTCCAGGAGATCGAACACCGATTTGCGCTTGGCCAGCACGTCCAAGCGATAAAGCTCCGTGGATGCGGCATCGTCGCCGACATAGGCGAGCAGCTTCGGCTTGGTGACGGGGCAGCGCGTGTGCTCCGACATGATCTGGATCTGCTTGCGGGTCGCGATCTGCTGCAGTTCGACGAACTCGGTCAATAGCCGCCCGACCGAGACGGCATCGCCGACCGGCAATTGCGCGCGGCGGCCTTCCGCGACCTGCAGCCGTATCTGATCAGCCGGCAGGAAGCCGAAGCGGCGCGCGACGGAATCGACCAGCGCCGGATCGTTGCGCGGGACGACGCTGAGATGGTCTCCGACGCGATAAGTGATCCCGGGCGGCAGTTGCACCTCGATATGTCGGGTCGAGCGTTCGGAAGGATTGGCACCGGCCTTGCTCTGCAACTCGGAATTGACCAGCACCTTCATCGGCGCGACGCCGCCCTGCGCCACGATGGTGTGAACCGCCGAGGGCGCCACCGGTTCGATGGAATAAAGCGGCGCGTCGTCGGCACTGCGAGCGAAGCCGGAATCGACACCAAGCTCCTTCATCGCCGCGGGCGCGGCAGCCGCGAACCATTTCTCGAACTGACCGTCGAGGTCGCTGCGGGCATCGCCCTCCCCGCGGGCATAGAGGCTGCGCGCGCCATGCGCCGCCAACTGCTCGTCGATTAGACGCGGCACGGATTGATAGGTCGCGGCCCAATCGCTGTTGCCGCAGCCGAACACAGCATAGCGGACCTTCGCGAACGCATCCTTCGGCAGGCCACTATCCAGCCATTTGACGAACTGCGTGGCGTTGTCGGGAGCCGCGCCGTTATAGGAGGCGCAGAAGATGAGAAGCGCACCCTCCTCCGGCAGCTTGCCGACATAATCGTCGAGTGCGCCGAGCCGGGTCTCGAAGCCGTTGACTTCGGCGAGATCGGCAACGCGCGTCGCCAACTCTTCCGCCGTGCCGAGGTTGGAGCCGTAGAGCACCAACAGCGGCGTGTTATGTCCGGGGCGGGTGCGGGCCTGCGGCGCCGCCGCGCCCGAGGCTGCTGCCGCCACCGCAGCGCGGCCGGCGAAGGCGCCATGGTCCTTGTCGGCGCGCGGCCGCACCTTGATCTTGAAGCCGTCGGGCTTCACCGTCAGCGTTTCCTTCAGATGCATCTGGTAGCGGTGCACGTCGATCAACTTGAAACGTTGCAGGATCATGCCGATCGCGAGCGCTGCTTCGTGCATCGCAAAGCCGCGGCCGATGCAGGCGCGCTGGCCGTTGCCGAACGGTTTCCAGGCATTGATCGGCCGCCTGGCCTCCGCCTCGCGGCTGAAATTTTCGGGATCGAACACGTCCGGGTTAGGGCCCCAGACGCTGGGATCGCGGTGCAGCGCCATCACCAGAACCGTGATGAAAGTGTTCTTCTTCAGCTTGTACTTGCCGCCCCCGATGGTCTCGTCTTGAAGCGGCGTGATGCCATAGGCCGGCGCCGGCGGCCACAACCGCAGCGCCTCCTTCAAAATTTGCGTGATGTAGGTGAGCTGCGTGACCTGCTGATAGGTAGGCTTGGCGTTGATATCGGGCCCGAGCACCCGGTCGACTTCCTCATACGCCTTCTTCAGCACCTCGGGATGCTTGAGCAATGCATAGATGGTGCATGAAAGGAGCCCGCTGGTCGTCTCGTGGCCTGCGATCAGGAATGTGTTGATCTGGTAGCGGATGTTGACGTCGTCGAGCTGCTCGCCGGTGACACGGTCGACGCCGGTCATCATGGCGCCGAGCATGTCCTTCTTGGCCTCAGCGGCGTCCGAATTGCCGCGGCGCTCGGCGATGATCTCGTCGACCATCTTGTTCATGAAGATGACGTCTTGGGCGAGCGTCTTGCGCCGCTTCTGCATCCAGAGATTTTCCAGCGGCAGGCCGCGGGTCATCATGATGGTCTCGAGCGAGCGCACCAGCGCTTCCACGAACGGGTGATAGTCGCGGCGATAGAACGAATTGAAGCGGTAATCGAAGCCGCACAGCCCGATGGTGTCGAGCGTCAGCGCCGTCATGTCCTGCACGACGTCGATTTCTTCGTCGGGGTTAAGGCGCTCCCATTTCTTGACGAGCTGCTCGGCAATGTCGACCATGCTCGGGTGATAGGATTGCATCGCGCGGTTGCCGAACGGCTGCAGCAGGATGTTGTGCGCCTTGCTCCAGTTCGGCTCAGTGGTATCTGCGGTGAACAGCCCGTCGCCGCCGACCGCGCGCACGCGGCGCAGCGAGCCGCGCACCGTCTTGTCGAACCGCTTCTCGTCGGAGAGCTCGTCGATCAGGTCATGGCCGGAGACGATCACGATCGGCGCGCCCATCATGTCGAGCCAGAAGATCGGCCCGAGCTCTTTGCTCAGCCGCACCAGATGCTGCACCGGCGCGTTGGGATCGAGCGACAGCATATTGCCGACGACGGGCTTCTTCGGCGGATGCGGGATCGGGCTGAGTTTGTTGCTGGACGCCATTGTCGAAGTGTCTCCTGCCTGCCTCAACCGTCATTGCGAGCGAAGCGAAGCAATCCATCGTCCCCCAAACGAAAGAATGGATTGCTTCGTCGCTTCGCTCCTCGCAATGACGGTGAGATAGCCCTCTTACTTAACCAAACCGCTTCCTACGCCATTCAATCAGCTTGGCGCTGACCTCGTCCGGCTTTTCCTGCTGCGTCCAATGGCCGCTGTCGCGCACGAGATATTTTTCAAGATCGGGGACAAGCCGCTCCATGCCTTCGGTGGCCGACGGCGGCAGCACGGCATCGTTCTCGGCCATGATCATCAGCGACGGCACGCGGACCGTGTGATCGAGCCCCTCTGAGCGCTGCCAATTGCGCGAAAAATTGCGATACCAGTTGATGCCGCCGGTGAAGCCGGTCTTGGTGAAGGTGTCGACGAACACCTTCTTCTCCTCCGCCGACAGGATCGGCGTGCGCGGATCGTGCTTGGCATCGTAATTCGCGATCATCTGCGGAAACGCCAGATTGAGCCGCGCCGAAGCGCCGACGCCGGCAATCGGCTGTTCCTCCGGCGTGCCCGGGGGCCGTGCCACCGGCTTGCGCATGAACGCGTCAAATGTCTGCTCTACCCGGCTGCCGAAAATCCTGTCAGGCTCGCGGCCAGGGTCCTGGAATTGCACGATGTACATCTTGTCGCCGAAGCGCTGCCGAAACAGTTCGATCGGATCGGCGGGCATGCGATCCCAATGCGGCGTGTTGACGCCGACGACGCCGGCCACACGACTAAGATGGCGCAGCGGCATCTGCCAGACGACGAAGCCGCCCCAGTCGTGACCGACGAAGATCGCCTTGTCGATCTTGAGATGATCGAGCAGGCCGACGAGATCGCCAGTCAGATGCTCCATGTCATAGTCCTCGACCGCCTCGGGGCGATCGGTCGCGCCATAGCCGCGCTGATCCGGCGCAATCACCCGGATGCCGGCCTCACTCAGCGCCTTGATCTGGTGACGCCAGGAAAAGGCCAGCTCCGGCCAGCCATGGCAGAGGATGACCGGCGGCGTGTCGGTTTTGGGCCCTGCTTCGTAGTAGCCCATGCGGATTCCGTTCACCTGGGCGAACTGAAGTGGCGGCATTTCAATCATCGGTAAGATTCCTACTCGGCAGCGCCCTTGATTTCGGAAGGCGGCGGCGCGTAGGCCGCCTCCAGCGCGTCAAACTCGCCAGGCAGCATGTTGCAGAGAACCTGGACATGCGGAATAATGTTGGCGCCGGCGATGAATCCGAAATCGAGCTGGTCGCGATAGCTCTGCACGGTGATGTTGAGCGCGATGCCATGCGTCGAGATCGACACCGGGTAAATGTGCAACAGCTCGGCCCCGGCGGCATACAGCGTCTGCCGCGGCCCTGGCACGTTTGATACCGTGATGTTGGCCGCCGGCGGCAACACGTCGGAGAGGTTGGAGCGGCTATAGAGCAGCGCAAGGATCTGGGTCACGATCGGCGCGCCCAGCATCGAGAGGTTGGAGACTTGCGGCATCAAGCCCCGCAGCGGATGCGACATCTCCTTCGACTTGGTGGATTGCGCGATGATGGTTTCCAGTCGCGTTTTTGGATCGTCGACATTGGTGGCGATCGAGCAGATCATGCCGAACACCTGGTTATTGGCATCGGCATTGCCCTCCTCGCGCAGCGATATCGGCACTGCCGCCGTCAGGGATTTGTTCGGCAGCCCGCCCTGGCTGATGAGATATCGCCGCACCACGCCGGAAGCCAGCGCCAGCACGACATCGTTGAGCTTGCCGCCGGACGCCTTCGCCAGCGCTTTGGCGCGCGACAGCGAGATCGAGACACCGGCAAAGCTGCGCTCCGACGAGATCGTCTTGTTGAGGATGGTCGGCGGCGAGGTCATGCTGGCGAGGCTATCGCGCGATTTCGGATCGGAAATCTTGCCGACCACATCGGTAAGAGACTTGAGCACCGTCGGCACGCTGCTGGCGAACTTCACCGCAGTCTCGATCTGGAACATGGCATTGTCGAACAGGATCGAGCCGAGATCGCTTTTGCCCGTGCGCGGCAGTTCGAGGCTCTTTGGCGCCGCCTTGGCGTCGAACGGCTGGGTCCAGAGCTGCTGATAGGAATCGATCAGGTTGGCGGCGATGTCACGCGGCTCCGGCGCCACCTTGCGCGCCGTCGGCGGATCGACCTGACGCGGCACCGGCGTGATGTCATAGATCATGCTGGTGAGCGCCGCACCGGCGCCGCCGTCGATGCAGGCATGGTGCATCTTGGAGTAAAGCCCGATCTCGTTGTCCTTCATGCCTTCGAAGACATAGAACTCCCAGAGCGGACGGGCGCGATTGAGCAGCTTGGCATGCATCCAGCCGACGATGCGCTCCAGCGTCGCGCGGTCGCGCGGCTCCGGCAGGCTGGCGCGGAAAATGTGGCGGTCGATGTCGAACTGGTCGTCCTCGACCCATGACGGGTGATCGATGTCGAGCGGCGCCTTCTCCAGGCGGGCTTTCAGGATCGGTGCGATGTGCAGCCGCGAGGCGATCATCGCCTTGAACTCTTCGAAGAAGTCGCCCTTGTAGCCTTCTGGCAGGCGGAAGATCGCCATGCTGCCGACGTGCATCGGCATCTCAGGCGTTTCCAGATAAAGGAACGACGCGTCCAGCGACGACAGTTTCTTGGCGTCCGCCATATTTTCCTCCCGCAGTAGAAAAACGCGGCGCCTTGGCGGCGCTTCTGGCGTCTGAAATGTCTTTGTTATTGGAGCATATCCGAAGACCGCTAGCCATCCCGCATCGATTGCAGGGCGGGACCTTTCCAGATCATGCCCTAAAGCCGGGGCGTGGGTTTACGATTGTGCATTTTCAGGCGGGCCATAGGCAATGGCAAAAGGTCCTGATCGGTCAAAATGCTTGAATTTGCCCTCCGGCTGCGCCAGCCGGTCGGCCACCGCCCACAATGCTGCGGGATTGACGCCGAGCCCGATATGGCTTGCGAAGTACACCTCGATGTTTTCGGCCGTCGCGGAGGGACGCAACAGGCTGGTGCGCCAGTTCACGATGCCGTCGGTGCGGGAATAGATCGAGGTCGCCGGCACCGGCAGGTCACCCGCGATCGCCGCGCGGATTTCAGGAAAGTCGTCGACGGTCTCCCCTGACAGCGCCTCGTATAGCCGGGTCGCGTTGGTCGCCCGGATGTCATTGGCGAACGGGCTGCCGAGCGTGATCACCGAGCGCACGATCTCCGGCATCTGCACTGCGAGATCGCGCGCATAGACGCCGCCCAGACTCCAACCGACGAGGCTGACCTTGCGTCCTGTCGATTCATAAATGCTCCGCACGAGATCGCGCAACGCGCCGCGCTTGGAAGCGACACCGCCGAAATTGCGACCCATGTTCCAGGCATGGGCATCGTAACCGAGTTCTCTGAGGTAGCGCCGCATCGGCGCCATCGAAATATCGCTGGCGAGAAAGCCCGGCAGCGCCAGCACGGGATGCCCATCGCCCTTCGGCGCGCGCAACAACAGCGGCGACAGCAAGAGGCTCGAATTCAATTCGAACAGGCCTCTCGCCTCCGCGAGCATCAGGAACAGGCTCGGCGGCCGAAGCCTTTGCTCTTCCGTCGCCACCCCGCCCTCCGCGATGGACACTTATTTCTTGTCCTTCTGAGCCAGGCCGCCGAGGCCCGCCATGGTCACGAACATATCCTGGAACCGTTCGGCGATCTTCGGATCGAACGTGAACCAGCTCTGGATCAGCGACTCAGGCGAAACCTTCTCGATATTGGCCATCACCTGCTGCTGCATCTTATCCATCACGGCGGTCTGCATCGGCGAGACGTCGGGCAATCCAAAGAACTGCCTGGCCTCCAGCGGCGTGCAATCGATTTCCACGTTAACTTTCATGACCGCTCCTCTTGCTGGCTTCCCTGCAGTATCGCCACGATGGCCCTGATCGCGCAAGGAAAAGACCTGGGCCCCGGCCCCCTCAATTCCCGATATGGTCAACCAAAGCGTTCGACGGCGAATGGCCTGACATCGGCAAAGGGGGTCTCGCCGGTCATCATTTCCGCCAGCAGGCGACCGGTCGCGGGTCCGAGCGTCAGGCCATGGTGCTGGTGGCCGAAGTCGAACCACAGCCCGACATGGCGGGGAGCCTTGCCAATGACCGGCAGCATATCGGGCAGACACGGCCGTGCCCCCATCCAGGGCTTGGCATCGACCGGCCCGCCCAGCGGAAACAGTTTGTGCGCCCGCGGCAGCGCCCGTTCGACTTGGACCGGCGTCGGCGGCGCATCGCGGCGAGCAAACTCCGCGCCGGTTGTCAG
The DNA here is from genome assembly GCF_020329435.1 of Bradyrhizobium hereditatis. GTDB lineage: Bacteria > Pseudomonadota > Alphaproteobacteria > Rhizobiales > Xanthobacteraceae > Bradyrhizobium > Bradyrhizobium hereditatis. Next base: position 60,239 of record NZ_JAGKJK010000021.1, read on the forward strand.
CCGAATGCCGCGGTTCATCGGCGCCAGCAGAAAGCCCAGATCGGTGTCCAGCACGGGATGATTCAGGATCGCATTGCCGCGCGGCTCTAGGTGCAGATGATAGCCGCGCTTGACCTGAAGCGGGATCGAATAGCCGAGCGGTTTAAAGATCTGGTCCGACCACGGCCCCATCGCCACCACGACCTCGCGCGACGTAATGGTCCCCTCCAGCGTTGCTACCTTCCACCGCCCACCGGACTGTTCAAGCGTTCGGGCATCGCCGACCAGATAGCGTCCGCCCTTGCGGCCGAACAGCGCAGCATAAGCCTTGGCCAGCCCACCGGGATCAGGCACGAATCCCGGTGCGGGAAAATGTATTGCACCGCTGAAATCGCCGGTCAGGTGCGGCTCGCGCGCGATCACCGCCGGCCCATCCAGTACTTCTCCGGTGACGCCATGCTCGGCCGCACGCTTGAGATCCTTCAGCGCCCCGGCAAGCGTCGCCTCCGAACGAAACAGCTTGATCCAACCGGTCCGCCGCAACAGCTCCGGGACATTGGCTTCTTCGATCAGCGCCTCATGTTCGATCAGGCTGCGCTGGATCAGCGGCAGCTCGGCCATTGCACTGTGCAGTGCACGCTTCGGCGACGAGGCGAAGAAATACTGTGCCAGCCAGGGCAGGAATTCCGGCAAATCCCTGAAATGATAGCTTACCTGCGGCGCGCGCAGGAACGCATAGCGCAGGATCTCGCCGACATCCCGCGGAAACATGTAGGGAAAGACCGAGGCGCATTCGATCAAGCCGCCATTGCCGTAGCTGGTCTCCTCGCCGGCAACTTCGTGCCGGTCGATCAAGACCACGTTTCGGCCTCGCTTCTGCAAGTGCAGTGCGGCGCTGACGCCGACCATGCCCGCACCGAGGACGAGAACGTCGGCCTTCAGTTCCGCCATCCAACACTCCGAAAGTTCAATGTCACGTGCTCGCGCGCACGCCTTAAGGTGCAACCTAGACTTTGCCGCACCGCCGCGCAAACCGGCATGCAGTGCGGGATAATGATGCTTGCGCGGTGGCTGGACTCTGGCAACATGGCTCGGCAATATCCGCCGTTAAATTGCTGATCAACGCGGGGAAATCGAACAAATGCGGGTACGTCAGACTTTGCTTGCAGCGGCCACGGCTTCCATCCTTGCCCTGGCCATGGCGCCGGCATCGGCCCAGACCCTGCGCTATGCCAACCAGGGCGACCTCAAATCGCTCGACCCCTACACGCTCAACGAGAGCACCACCCACGCCCATCTCGGGCAGGTCTTTGAGGGCCTGACCGCCCGCGACAAGGACCTGAAGATCATCCCCGCGCTAGCCGAGAGCTGGGAAACGCCAGAGCCGACCCGCTGGCGGTTCCATCTGCGCAAGGGCGTCAAATTCCACAACGGTGATCCCTTCACCGCCGACGACGTGGTCTTCTCGGCGGACCGCGTTCGCAAAAAGGGGTCGAACCTGCAGACCCGCGTCGCTCCGGACACCAAGGTCGTCAAGGTAGATGACTACACCGTCGACTTCATCCTGAGTTCGCCCAATCCCATTCTCAATTCGCAATGGGATACTTGGTACATCATGAGCAAGAAGTGGGCCGAGGCGAACAATGCTGTCGAACCCACGCCCGCCGCGGCAACGACGCCGAGCTTCGCCTCGCTCAACGCCAATGGCACCGGCGCCTTCTCGATCGAAAGCCATCAGCCCGGCGTCAAAACCGTGTTCAAGGCCAATCCGAACTGGTGGCGCAAGCCAGAACACAACATCAAGGAAATCGTCTTCACGCCGATCGGCTCGGACGCGACCCGCGTCGCCGCGCTGCTGTCGGGCGAAGTCGATGTCATCGAGCCGGTGCCGATCCAGGATATCACGCGCGTCGATTCCAGCCCGAACGCCCAGGTGATGAAGGGTCCGGAACTCCGCACCATCTTCCTCGGCATGGACCAGACGCGTGATGAACTGCTCTACTCCAACGTCAAGGGCAAGAATCCATTCAAGGACATCAAGGTGCGTGAGGCCTTCTTCAAGGCCATCGATGTCGAACTGATCAAGACCCGCGTCATGCGCGGCCTATCGACGCCCTCGGCGCTGATGATTGCGCCGCAACTGTTCAAGCTCTCCGGTGACTTCACGCGGCCAAAATTCGATCCCGACGGCGCCAAGAAGCTTCTCACTGAAGCCGGCTATCCCGACGGTTTCGAAGTCACGATGGACTGCCCGAACGACCGCTACGTCAACGACGCCGCGATCTGCCAGGCTGTGGTTGGCATGCTGGCCCGCATCGGCGTCAAGGTGACGCTATTGGCCCAACCCAAGGCGCAGTATTTCGCCAAGGTGCTGAAACCCGGTGGCTATCAGACTTCGATTTATCTGCTCGGCTGGACGCCCGGCACACTCGACTCCCACAACGTCCTGTTCGACATCATGGGCTGCCGCGACGATCCGAAGTCCAACCGCGGCGAGGCCAATCTGGGCGGCTATTGCAACAAGAAGCTCGACGAACTGACCGACAAGGTGCTCCAGGAGTCCGACACCAACAAGCGCGACCTCCTGATCAAGCAAGCGTTCGAAATCGGGGCCAAAGACTTCGGCTACATCCCGCTGCACCAGCAGGCGCTGGCTTGGGGCGTGTCGAAGAAGGTCAAGCTGAGCCAGCGCGCCGACAATCAGGTCCTGCTGTACTGGGCGACCAAACAGGACTAGTCAGGCGTCAACACGGGTCCCGGCGGCTTGGTGGCTTCCGGGACTTTTCTTTTCGAGGCGACAGCGACGTCCGCCGCCGTACAAGAGAGCAGTGAAAGGAATCCATGCTCGCTTTCACTCTTCGCCGCGCAATCCAGGCCATTGGCGTCATGATCGCGGTCGGCGTCATTGCCTTCTCGATGTTCCGCTTCGCCGGCGACCCCGTTAACCAGATCGTTTCCTTGGATACGCCAGCGGCAGAGCGGGAAGCCGTACGCAAGTCGCTCGGTCTCGACGATCCCGTGCCGGTGCAGTTCGCCCGCTATTTTGCCAATGCCGCGCAGTTCAAGTTCGGAGTGTCCTATCAGTTCCGCCAGCCGGTCTCGAACCTGTTGATGGAGCGAATGCCCGCGACGCTGGAACTCGCCGCCTGCGCCACCGTTCTCGCGATGGTGTTCGGCATCCTGATGGGGGTCTATTCGGCGCTGCGGCGCGACACGATTCTCACGAAGTTCTTTCAGGCAGTCTCGTTGATCGGAATCTCGCTGCCGACGTTCCTGATCGGCATTCTCCTGATTTATCTGTTCTCGGTGACGCTGGGCTGGCTGCCTTCTTTCGGCCGCGGCGACGTGGTGCGGATCGGTTGGTGGACGACCGGACTGCTTACTCTGTCCGGGCTGAAGGCGCTGATCATGCCCTCGATCACGCTCGGTCTGTTCCAGATGACCCTGATCATGCGGCTGGTGCGTGCTGAAATGCTGGAAGTGCTCCGTACCGACTACATCCGTTTCGCCCGCGCCCGCGGCCTGACCACGCGCGCGATCCATTTTGGCCACGCGCTGAAGAACACCCTGGTTCCCGTCATCACCGTTGCCGGCCTGCAGTTTGGCTCGGTTATTGCCTTTGCCATCATCACCGAAACTGTCTTCCAGTGGCCGGGCATGGGATTGTTGTTCGTGCAGGCCGTCCAGAACGTCGATATTCCGATCATGGCCGCCTACCTGCTGATGGTGTCGCTGATCTTCGTCACCATCAACCTGGTGGTCGATATCCTCTACACCGTCGTCGATCCGCGCCTGCGCTCGACCATCCGCCGTCCGGCATAAGCGAGAAATCCGATGTCCGACGCCGTGGTCCCACACCGAGTTGAACAGAACGCGCCAACAGCGCGTTCTGGAGCGAGCTGGCTGAAACGCGCGCTCGACAGCGACATCTTCTATTCATTCCGCCGTTCGCGAATGACCATGGTGGCGGCGGCCGTCACCGTTCTATTCTTCCTGCTGGCGATCTTTGCCTCGCAGCTTGCGGTGCAAAATCCCTTCGATCCGGCGCAGCTGCAATTGATGAACTCGCGGATCTCGCCGATATGGACCGCCGATGGGCAGAGCCCGTTCCTGCTCGGAACCGACGAACAGGGCCGCGACGTGTTCTCCGCCATTCTCTACGGCCTGCGGATATCGCTCGTCGTCGGCCTGCTCGGCGTGATCCTTGCCGGCACGCTTGGCATCACCCTTGGATTGATCGCCGGCTATGTCGGCGGCGCGGTCGACGGCTTGATCATGCGGATCGCCGACGTGCAGCTCACCTTCCCTGCTATTCTGATCGCGCTATTGGTCAATGGTGTTGCCAAATCCGTGCTCGGCAACCGGCTGGATGCCATGAGCACGCTCGGAGTGTTGGTGATCGCGATCGGCCTGAGCTTCTGGGTGCAGTATGCGCGCACGGTGCGCGGCTCCGTGATGGTCGAGAAGAACAAGGACTATGTCGCCGCCGCGCAGCTCATCGGCCTGCCCGCGCCCAAGATCATGCTGCGCCATGTGCTGCCGAACACGATGGGCCCCATACTCGTCATCGCGACCATCAACCTCGCGCTTGCCATCATCACCGAGGCGACGCTGTCGTTCCTCGGCGCCGGTATGCCCGACACCATGCCCTCGCTCGGCACCTTGATCCGGATCGGCAACAACTACCTCTTCGCCGGCGAATGGTGGATCGTCGCCTTCCCCGGCATTGCGCTGGCGGGGCTGATCCTCTCCATCAACCTGCTGGGCGACTGGCTGCGCGACGCGCTCAATCCAAAACTCCGATGACCGTTCCTGTCCTCTCCGTTCGCAATCTCGAGGTGGAATTCCTCACCCGCCGCTCTACGCTGCGCGCGATCAACGGGGTTTCCTTCGACATCGCCAAGGGCGAGGTGCTCGGCGTGGTCGGCGAATCCGGCGCCGGCAAATCCGTTACGGGGCTTGCCGTGATCGGGCTGATCGATCCGCCCGGCCGCATCTCGGGCGGCGAAATCTATCTGTCGGGAACGCGCATCGATCATCTGCCTCCGGAGGAAATCCGCCGTGTCAGGGGCAAACGGATCGGCATGATCTTCCAGGATCCGCTGACGAGCCTCAATCCGCTCTACCGCATCGGCGACCAGATCGTGGAGACGATCCGCACCCACATGAGCCTGTCGGAGACGGCGGCACGCAAGCGCGCCATCGATCTGCTGGCTGAAGTTGGTATTCCCGCGCCGGACAAGCGTATCGATGCCTATCCGCACGAATTCTCCGGCGGCATGCGCCAGCGCGTCGTGATCGCGCTTGCAATCTGCGCCGAGCCGGAGCTGATCATCGCCGACGAGCCGACCACCGCGCTCGACGTTTCCGTGCAGGCGCAAATCATCTCCCTGATCAAGCGGCTCGGCCGCGACCACGGCACTGCCGTGATGCTGGTGACCCACGACATGGGCGTGATCGCCGAAACGTCAGACCGCGTGGCGGTGATGTATTCGGGGCGAATCGCCGAGATCGGCCCGGTGCAGGACGTCGTGCAGAACCCAATGCATCCCTACGCCAAAGGCCTGATGGGCGCGATCCCGACGCTCGCCGGTGAAGAGAAGCGCCTGGTGCAGATTCCAGGCTCGATGCCACGCCTGTCGGCGATCCCACCCGGCTGCTCGTTCAACCCACGCTGCGCCTTTGCGTTTGACCGCTGCCGCGTCGATCGGCCGGAGCCGCTCAAGCAGGGCTCGCATGCGGTGGCCTGCCATCTCTACGATACCGCGCCCAGCGATACCGCGAAGGAGACCGCGGCATGACGGTCTCCTTTGTCGATGTCCGAAATTTGCGCCGGGTGTTCGACGTCTCGAAGCCGTGGCTCAACCGCGTGCTCGAAGGCGGCCATTTGGAATTTCTGAAAGCCGTCGACGGCGTGACGTTCGATATCAAGAAGGGTGAGACCTTTGCGCTTGTTGGCGAGTCCGGCTCGGGCAAAACGACCGTGGCGCGGATGGTGGTGGGTTTGCTACCGCCGAGCTCGGGCGACGTCATGATTGACGGCGTATCGATGACAGATCCCAGGCAGTCTCAGGCGCGGCAGCGGCTGCGCCGTCGCATCCAGATGATCTTCCAGGATCCCTATGCGAGCCTCAATCCGCGCTTCCGGGTCGATGCCATTGTCTCCGAGCCGATCCGCGCCTTCGACCTGATCCAGGGCGAGCGTGACATCGCCGGACGTGTCGGCGAACTCTTGAGCCTGGTCGGGCTGCATCCTGATGACGGGCTGAAATATCCGCATGAATTCTCCGGTGGTCAGCGCCAGCGCATCGCGATCGCACGGGCGCTGGCGTCGGAAGCCGAGTTCATCGTCTGCGACGAGCCGACCTCGGCGCTTGACGTTTCCGTGCAGGCGCAGATCCTCAATTTGATGCGCGACCTGCAGGACAAGTTCGGGCTGACTTATCTTTTCATCAGCCACAACCTCGCCGTAGTACGCCACATGGCAACGCGCATCGGCGTGATGTATCTCGGCCGCATTGTCGAGATCGCCGAGGGGCGCGAGCTGTTCGCCAATCCGCGGATGCCCTATACCAAGATGCTGCTGGGTGCGGTCCCGGATCTGGCGATGTCCGGTCGCCAGCGCATTCCGGTCAAGGGCGAAATCCCCAATCCGATCGATCCGCCGCCCGGCTGCTCCTTCAATCCGCGGTGCCCGCTTGCGTTCGATCTCTGCCGCAAGCAGGCGCCCGCGCTGATCAACGGCGTCGCCTGCCACGCCGTCAACCATCCGGTCGAGACCGCCGCCGTGGTATGATCACGGGGATGGCAGCGATGCGTAGCATGCCATTGGTTGGCATTCAGCCTCGCCTGTGCTCAAGTGAACCGGCATCGCGATTTCAGCACCGCGTCGGACTCTCATGAGCAACATCAATCCCGATCCCTTCACCACGAGACCCGAAATCGAAGGTACGTTCGGCGTCGTGACCTCGACCCATTGGATCGCGACCGCCGTCGGCATGAGCATTCTGGAGAGGGGTGGCAACGCGTTCGATGCCGGCGTTGCCACCGCATTTACGCTGCAGGTGGTGGAGCCGCATCTGAACGGTCCGGGCGGCGATGTGCCGATCATCGTGCATGACGTCAAACGCGGCACCGAAGTGATCTGCGGCCAGGGACCGGCGCCCGCAAAAGCCACCATTGCGCACTACAAGAGCGAAGGCCTCGAAATGGTGCCGGGCACCGGCCTGCTCGCGGCCTGCGTGCCCGGCACGTTCGAATCCTGGATGCTGCTGCTGCGCGACTACGGCACGATGCGGCTGCGCGATGTGCTGGAGCCTGCGATCGCCTATGCTCGTGACGGCTATCCGCTGGTCGAGCGCGCCTCCGCGACCATTCAAGTGGTCGAACAATTATTCCGCAAGCACTGGACGACTTCCGCGGCGGTCTATCTGCCGAACAACGAGGTGCCCAGGCCCGGCACGCTGTTCACCAACAGGCAGCTCTCGGAAACCTACGCGCGCATCCTGAAAGAAGCCGAAAGCGCCGGCGGTGACCGCGTCGCGCAGATCGAACGCGCCCGCAAATCGTGGTCGCAGGGATTTGTGGCAGAAGCGATCGATAAATTCTGCCGCACGCAGGAGGTGATGGATGTCTCTGGCTCGCCGCATCGTGGCGTGCTTTCCGCCGACGACATGGCGCGCTGGCAGCCGACCGTCGAGGCGCCGCTGACTTATGAGTATGGCCGCTACACTGTCTGCAAGCCCGGCGTCTGGAGCCAGGGCCCGGTGATGCTGCAGCAGCTCGCGCTGCTCAAAGGCTTTGAGCTCGACGGCCTCGATCCGGCCGGTCCTGACTTCATCCATCTGCAGATCGAATGCGCCAAGCTCGCCTTCGCCGATCGCGAGAAGTTTTACGGCGATCCCAAATTCACTGATATCCCGATCTCGACGCTACTGTCCGATGCCTATAACGACGAGCGCCGCAAACTCATCTCCAGGGACAAAGCCTCGCTCGATTTCATCCCCGGCTCGGTGGAAGGTTTCGGCTCGGTTGTCAAACTGCGGCGCGCTGAAGGCCATCGCGAAGCGGTCGGCGCCATGGGCGCGGGCGAGCCGACGGTCGGCCGCTTCGGCGAGGTGCGCGGCGACACCGTGCATTTCGATATCATCGATCAGGCCGGCAACATGGTCTCGGCGACGCCGTCCGGCGGCTGGCTGCAGTCCTCGCCGGTCATTCCCGAACTCGGCTTCTGTCTCGGCAGCCGCGCGCAGATGTTCTGGCTGGAAGAAGATCACCCGGCCGCGCTGGCACCCGGCAAGCGGCCGCGCACGACGCTCTCGCCCACCATGGCGCTGCGTGATGGCGAGCCCTACATGGCCTGGGGCTCGCCCGGCGGCGACCAGCAGGATCAATGGACCACGCAATTCTTCCTGCGTCACGTCCACGCCAAACTGAATCTGCAGGAAGCGATCGACGCGCCGGCCTGGCATTCCGAACATTTCCCGATCTCGTTCTGGCCGCGCACCGCGCGTCCCGGCGTGCTCGTGCTCGAAAGCCGTGTGCCGAAGGCGACGATCGATACGCTGAAGAGCCGCGGCCATGTCGTCGAGATCGGCCCCGAATGGTCCGAGGGGCGCCTTACTGCGGCCTCCCGGATCGGCCGCCGCCGCCGCGCCGCCGCCAATCCCAGGGGCATGCAGGGCTACGCCGCGGGCCGGTAATCGGAGAGACAAGATGACCTGGTCGATCATCGCGCACGATCCCTCAACCGGCCAGATCGGCATTGCGGTTGCGACCAAGTTCTTCGCGGTCGGCGCACGCGTGCCGCATATCGCGCCGGGCATCGGCGGCATCGCAACGCAGGCGCTGGTCAATCTCTATTATGGGATCGACGGGGTGAAGCTGCTGCGCGACGGCCGCAGCCCCGTTGAAGTGGTGGACATTCTGCTCTGTAGCGACGATGGGCGCGAGGCCCGCCAGCTTCATGTCATGGATGTCAAGGGCCGCATCGCCGCGCATACCGGCAAGGAATGCATCGACTGGTGCGGGCACATCCGAGGCGACGGCTTTTCCCTTGCCGGCAACATGCTGGCGGGCGCCGCCGTGCTCGACGAAACCGCGAAAGCCTATGTCGCCAACGCCGCCCTACCCTTTGCGCAGCGGCTGATCGCGGCGATGAAGGCCGGCGAAGCTGCCGGCGGCGACAAGCGCGGCAAGCAATCGGCGGCGCTATTGATCCATGGCGAAGAAGAATGGTCCGATCTTGACCTGCGCGTCGACGACCACACCGATCCGCTGGCCGAACTCGAACGGCTGGAACAGGTGAGCCGCGAGCGCTGGGTGCATTTTCGTCCCTTCCTGCCGACGCGGAGAAATCCGGCCGGGATCACCGACCGCGCAGTGATCGACGGAGCGATCGAAGCGACGACGGCGGCGAAGGCATGACCGCGGGCCTGCCGATCGAGATCGAGGGCCTGCGCGTCCTCTTCCATGGCGACGCCGCTGCGCGGCTCCTTCAGGATGAGGGTCTAACTAGATCACCACCTCCCGCAGTACCCTCCGGCAATCCATTTCATACTCAAGATCGATCACCGGCGGCCGCGCGAAATGCCAAGTCAGGCCCGAGCGCGCGGCGCCGCGGCGGACCAGCGCGTCGGCAAAGACGTGGTAGAAATCGTGGATAGTGTAGGTCTGCACACCAGTCGCATCCTTCCAGCCGAATCCGAATTCGCCCATGCGCTGCTCCATCACGCCGGCGACGTAACGGACCTTCTCCGCAATGCCTTCGGGGCTGATATCGCGGTAGCGCACGGTGCGCTCGGCATAGCTGGCGTTACCTTCCTGGGACTCGCCGCTGCCCGCAATCACAAAACTCGGCGGCGCGCTTTGGTTCGGCCGCGTGAACGAAAAAGCGTAGAACGACGGCTCGCTCGGCGGATCGATCTCTGGACAGACATTGCTACGCGCGACCGGATTGGTCGTGCCGTCATAGAGGCCCCACTCCGCCAGCGTCTTCACATAGTGCAGGTTGAAATTGCGAAAACCCTCGTCCGTGAACGCGGCGGGCGAGCGCAATTCACAGGCGCAGAATGAGGTCAGCGGACGGCCGGCTGCCTGAATGTACTTTGCGATCTGCGCAAACCCTGCCGCTAGCGGCACCGGCCCGTCGAAACGCACGCGCTCGATTTCGAAACCCGGGCTGGCGGCGACGCCACCGGAATACTGGAACACGGCGGGAATGAAACGGTAATTTCCGGCTGAGAAATCGCTCACCATGTCTGTTCCTCCAGATCTTGTCAGGCAAGTTCGTAGCGTTTCGATCACGTGGAGTACCGATTCGCGAAGAAACGCGTCGAAGCAATAACCGATGCCTGACCCACGCGCCCCCTTGCGACGCCTGCAAGGAAGGATATTACGGGCAGAGAAAAGGCGGCAATGGCTTTCGCCAGTCCCGCCTTTTCTTCGAGCATGAGCTTGGAGGGCTCAGGTCGGCTTCAGCGCCTGCCGACCGCCGAGATCGAAATCGGCGATCTGCTTGGCCCGCTCGGAGTTGGACTCGGCTTGGTGGTCTGTCGCAATCGTCATGTAGACCGCAGGCAGCACGAACAGCGTGAACAGGGTGCCGATCGTCATGCCGGCCACGACGACGAGGCCGATCGAGAATCGGCTGGCGGCGCCAGCACCCGAGGCCGTCAGCAGCGGCAACAGGCCCGTGACCATTGCCGCCGTCGTCATCAGGATCGGACGCAGCCGGATGCGGGCGGCCATCTCGATCGCCGAGCGGCGGTCGAGCCCCTCGTTAATCTGCAGCTCGTTAGCGAACTCCACCATCAGGATGCCGTGCTTGGTGATCAACCCGACCAGGGTCAACAGCCCAACCTGGGTATAGATGTTCATCGTCGCGACGCCGAAAAACAACGGGATCATGGCGCCGACGATCGCCATCGGCACGCTGATCATGATCACCAAGGGATCGCGCAGGCTCTCGAACTGCGCAGCCAACACCAGGAAGATGATGATGATAGCGAACGCGAAGGTGATCAGGAGCTGATTACCCTCCTGGACGTATTGCCGGGAGTCGGCCAGGAAGTCGTAGCTGAAGCCAGACGGCAGCTTCTTGGCCTCGCCCTGCAGGAATTCAACCGCCTGGCCCATGGTGACGCCCGGCATCGGCACCGCGGAAAAGGTCGCGGAGTTGAGCTGGTTGTAATGGGTCAGCGCGTTCGGATCGATGCCGGTCTCGACCGAGACGACGGTCGACAGCCGCACGAGCTGCCCGGTCGCAGCCGGGACGTAGTAGTTATCGAGCGATTCCGGCGCCAGGCGCTTATCGCGCGGCACTTGCGGGATCACCTGATAGGAGCGTCCTTCCAGGTTGAAGCGGTTGACGTAGTTGCCGCCGAGCAGCGTCGCCAGCGCGCCGCCGATCGACTGCATCGTGATGCCGAGGTCGCTCGCCTTGGAACGATCGACCTTCACCCGAACTACCGGCTGGTTGAACTCAAGATCGCTGTCGCTGACGATGAAGAGGCCGCTTTTGCGCGCGGCATCCTTCAGCTTCGCCATCTCCTCGTAGACCGCCTGGAACCCCGCAGTCGTGTTGATAACCATCTGGACCGGCAAACCGCCGGGACCGCCGGGCAGTGGCGGCAGGCTGAACGCGAACGCATTGACGCCCTCGATCTTCGACAGCTCCGCCTGTACCAGCGGCTGGAGCTGCTGGGCCGTGCGCTTGCGCTCATCCCAAGGTTTGAGCAGCATGCCCGCGAAGCCGCCCTGCGGACCGGTGATGCCGTTCAGGACGAAACGCAGGTCGGTCTCGGGAAACTTCTGGAACTCCTTGTCGATCTTGTCGCCATAGTAATCGATGTAGTCGATGTTGGCGTATTTCGGCGCCTTGGTGATTGCGAACACGATGCCCTGGTCTTCCTGGGGCGCCAATTCCTTTGACGTGTTCATGTAGAGGAAGCCGACCAGACCGAGCATGGTCAGCGCAAACAGGCCGGTGATCGGACGATAGTCGAGCGAGCGGTCGAGCTGGCGGCCGTACCAGCGCGTCATTGAACCGAATACCCTGTTGACCAGCCTGGAGAAACGCCCCTCTTCGGCGCTCTTGAGGAACACCGAGCACATCATCGGCGACAGCGTCAGCGCGATCACGCCCGACACGATGACCGAACCCGCGAGCGTGAAGGCGAATTCGCGGAATAGAGTGCCGGTCACGCCGCCGAGGAAGCCGATCGGCGCATACACTGCCGCCAGCGTGATCGTCATCGAGATGACCGGGCCCACGATCTCGCGCGCGCCCTTCAGCGATGCCTGCACTGGTGGCATGCCTTCCTCAAGATGGCGGTGAATGTTCTCCACCACCACGATGGCGTCGTCGACCACAAGGCCGATCGCCAGCACCATCGCCAACAACGTCAGCAGGTTGAAACTGAACCCAGCGGCAAGCATCAGAATGCAGACGCCGATCAGCGACAGTGGAATGGTGACGACGGGAATGATCACCGACCGAATCGAGGCCAGAAACAGGAAGATCACGATCACGACGATCAGCACCGCTTCGCCCAGCGTCTTCTGGACCTCGTCGATCGACGATTGGATGAACTTGGTGGAATCGTAGGCCACCTTCATCTTCATCGAGGGCGGCAGGTTACGCTCGAGCTCGGGAAACAGCGCGCGCACGCCCTTGACCAGCGTCAGCGGGTTGCCCTGCGGCGTCGCCTTGATGCCGATGAAGATCGCATGCTCGCCGTTGAAGGCGACGCTGGCATCCGTGCTCTGAGCTGCGAGCTCCACCGTCGCGATGTCCTCGACACGCACGAAGCCACCGTCCTTCGATTTGACGATCATCCGTTTGAACTGATCGATGCTCTGAAGGTCGGTATTGGCCGAGACGTTGGAGACGATGAAATAGCCCTTGGTCTGGCCGGCGGCCGCCTGGAAGTTGTTGGCGGCGATCGCGGCTGCAACGTCGTTCGGTGACACGCCGCGCCCGGCCATTCGAATCGGATCGAGCCAGAGCCGCATCGCAAAGGTCTGGCCGCCCAGGATGTCGGCGGATGCGACGCCATCGACCGTCGACAGTACCGGCTGGACGACGCGCGTCAGATAGTCGGAGATCGCCGAGCCGCTCAGCTCCTCGCTGGAAAATCCGAGATACATCACCGCGATCGTGTCGCCGGTCGCCTTGGTCACGACCGGGTCGAACGCTTCCCTAGGAATCAGGTATCTGACCGAATTGACCTTGGCGAGGACCTCGGTGAGAGCCTGGTTCGGATTAAAATTGAGCTTGACGTAGACCTGAATCGTCGAGGTGCCGAGCACCGACGATGAGGTGATGTAGTCGACACCCTCGGCCGAGGCGACAGCCTGCTCGAGCGGCGTGGTGATGAAACCCTGGATCAGGTCCGCCGACGCACCGGGGTACGACGTGGTGATCGTCACGACGGTATTCGACAGGTTCGGGTATTGGCGGATCGGCAGGGTGGTCGCAGCGCGCAGGCCGATCAAGAGGATCAGCATGCTGACGACGACCGACAGCACCGGGCGCTTGATGAAAATATCAGTGAAGGCCATCGCCTACCTATTCTTGTTGTCTGCCGATTCCGGCAACGTGATGCGGAGGGCCATGGCCCTCCAAATTCAGGTGATTGGGGTCAGTAGCGCGGCGGCTGAGCCGGAATCGGCGGCGGCGGATCGCTAGAGATCGCAACCGCCATTCCCGATTGCAGCTTGATCTGCCCGACGGCGACGACACGGTCGCCGGGATTGAGGCCCTTGAGGATCTCGACGCGGCCTTCGACCCGATTTCCGGTCTTTACGAACGTGCGCACCGCGGTCAGGCTGGTCTTGCCGTCATCCTCTTTCTTCTCGGTGATCAGGAACACCGAGTCGCCGTACAGCGTGTAGTCGACTGCCGTTTCGGGAACGGTGACGACTGGCGGCTTTTCGGGCAGCACGATCGTGGTGGTCGCGAACATGCCGGGCTTGAGGATGCGATCGGGATTGTTGATCGTCGCCTGAACGCGGATGTTGCGGGTATCGGTCGAGATCTGCGGCTCGATGGTCGTGATCTTGCCCTCGAAAGTGCGGCCCGGATAGGCGTCGACCGCGACACGCACGGTCTGCCCGACCTTGACCTGCGAGCTTTGCTTTTCGGTGACGGTCAGATTCGCATAGAGCCTCGACAGATCGGTCAGCGACACGATCTGCGTGCCTGCCGTGAGATACTGGCCGACCTCGACCTGACGAACGCCGAGATCGCCCTCAAACGGAGCGCGTACCAGTTTCTGCGAAATGATGGCTTCCGTTTTCGCAATGCCGGCGCTCGCCTGATCATATGCAGCCTGGGCAGTGTCCACCGTCGCCTGCGGTCCGACCTGGCGCTCGGCCAATTGCTTGGCGCGATCCAGCGAGATCTGCGCCACGCGTTGCTGCGCCTTGTAGTTCGCGAGGTCGCCCTGCTCGGGACCGTCGAACAATTGCACGAGCGGCGTACCCGCTTTCACATGACTGCCGGCCGTGAACAAGATCTCGGTGATGCGGCCGGACACGTCGGAGGTGACGTTGACCTGATGCACCGCGACGAGATCGCCAACTGCGGTCAACAGATTCGGAATCGATTCGGACTTCGCCACGACCGCGGTCACATTCGCCGGCGGCGGCTTGTTGTTGGCGAAGAACTGCGCGATCATCTGGCCGCGGAAATAGTTGAACCAGACCAGACCGCCGACCAGCAAAGCCAGCAGCGTTCCTACGATAATGAACCAGCGCACCATCCGAACCGGCCGCTTGTGCGGCTTCTCGGCAATCGGCTTGCCCGTAATTTTGGGTTCAGTCACGATATTCATGTCATGCACTTTCCGCAGTTACCGATTGTCCCGGAGTCGGTGACAGCTCGCCGTTCAGATGAGAAGCAATTGCGGCTTCGGTAAGTCCGATGCCGCGCAGGATGAATTGGGTAAGCTGCCGCTCCAGATCTGCGGCGTTGCCGTAGGAGAGACAGGGCACGGCCGGAAGCCGCGTCAGCGCCGCCATCAATACGGTGTGGTGCGCGAACCAGAACAGGTTGAGCGGATCGGTGCCGATGCGTGCCGCATCACCGGATGCCACCGCGCTTTCGATCGACGCCTTGAACACCGGCCCGATCAGACCGGCTATCTTGTCGTAGAGCAGACGCGCGAATTCTCCGTCATCGAGGTGACTCGTCGTCATCAGTCGCAGCCGCTGCGCTTCTTCCTGGTCCGACCCGTTGGACACCTCCATGAAGTGGTCGACCATGCCCTTGACCAACTCAACCAGTGTGGCAGTTGAAGGCTCCTGGCCGAGCAGGTGCGCGAAATCCGGATCGGCCTCGCACTCCTCGGCCAGGATCTCGGCATAAAGCGCGGCCTTCGAGGGGAAGTGCTTGAACAACAGCCCTTCCGAAATGGCCGCGGCGGCCGCCACGCTCTTGGTCGTGGTGCCAGCAAAGCCGTTGCGGGCGAAGCATCGCTTGGCGGCACTCAGGATCAACTGGCGCCGCAAGTCACTGGTCATGCGCAGGGTAGACATGAGCGCGTGAGTAATTACTCACCTTGACGAAGTCAATGATGTATTGCAGCGCACTAAGCGGATTCTCTCACCGGGTGATGTGAAAGACACAGTCTCATCGCCTTGTTCGAGCAGCATTTTTGAGCGAAATCAGCTCTCGCCCTTCGGCCTCATGGCGGATCGCCCGCAACCCAAGCGCGCTGGCAGGTACGCCAACGGAAAGCTCCGTTTCGGCTTGACGGCCTGGATGCGGCATCTAAGATAGTTGCAAATGCGACTAATTTGACGTCGCTGACTTGTCCCGTCTTCCCGAAGAGTATGGCAAGCCATGAACCAGGATGCGCGCGAACTGGCGGCCACATTCGACCTCGAAAAGCTGACGCCGGAGTTCTACGCCAACCCTTACCCGACCTATCGCGCGCTGCGTGAGACCGAGCCGGTCAAGCGGCTGCCGAACGGCTCTTATTTCCTGACCCGTTACGACGATCTGGTTACCGCCTATAAGAACACCAAGGCTTTCTCATCGGACAAGAAGAAGGAGTTCGCGCCGAAATACGGCGACTCCCTGCTCTACGAGCATCACACCATGAGCCTCGTGTTCAACGATCCGCCGGCGCACACTCGCGTCCGGCGCCTGATCATGGGCGCGCTTTCACCGCGCGCGATCGCCGGCATGGAGCCCGATCTTGTCCGGCTGGTCGATCGCCTGCTCGACGCTATCGCGGTCAAAGGCAAGGTTGACCTGATCGACGATTTTGCTGCCGCGATTCCGATCGAAGTGATCGGAAACCTGCTCGACGTGCCGCAGGATGAGCGCGAGCCGCTGCGCGACTGGTCGCTGGCCATCCTCGGCGCGCTGGAACCAGTGATTGGCCCGGAAGCCTTTGCCCGCGGCAACAAGGCGGTGAAGGATTTTCTCGCCTATCTGGAAGTGCTGGTTGAGCGGCGGCGAGCCAAGCCTGGCAATCCCGACCGCGACGTGCTGACGCGGCTCATTCAAGGCGAAGACAATGGCGAGCGGCTGACTGAGAAAGAACTGCTCCACAATTGCATTTTCCTGCTCAATGCCGGCCACGAGACCACCACCAACCTGATCGGCAACGGCCTGGTGACACTGCTCAGCTATCCCAGCGAGAAGCGGCGCTTGATCGAGGATCCTGCGCTGATCAAGACCGCGGTTGAGGAAATGCTGCGGTTCGAAAGCTCGAACCAACTCGGCAACCGGATGATCGTCGAGCCATTCGAGGTCGGCGGCATCGCCATGCCTGCGGGCACGCCGGTCACGCTGTGCATCGGCGCCGCCAACCGCGACCCCGCGCAGTTTGCCGATCCAGAGCTTTTCGACGTCGGCCGTACGCCGAACCGGCATCTGGCCTTCGGCACCGGCGCGCATCAATGCGCCGGAATGGCGTTGGCGCGGCTTGAGGGCGCGATTGCGATCTCGCGCTTTCTCGCGCGCTTTCCGGACTATGCGCTCGACGGCGAGCCGATCCGCGGCGGGCGGGTGCGCTTTCGCGGCTACCTGAGCGTGCCTTGCACGGTCGGCTAGGGCCGTAGACTGCACTCGTACTGCGTCGCAAGATCGCAATGCAGCGCGCGGGTCCTAAGCGAACAATTTTAGCATTTGCGCGTTGACATTGCCGGGCGACCAAGCACGAGGGAGTTGAGACCATGCTTCCGCGCGCCGCCCGCGTTGCAGCGTTTTTGCTCGGTGTCTCCGCGATCACGCTGAACACCGGCGCATTCGGCCAACCCGGAAGAGGCCATGGCCCACCCGGCGCAGCGGCGCCGGCGGCACCACCACCGGCTATGTCCCGCCCGGCGGCGCCTCCAGCCATGGCCCGGCCGGCGGCACCTCCGGCAATGGCACGCCCAGCAGCACCTCCGGCAATGGCACGCCCAGCGGCACCCCCGGCAATGGCCCGTCCCGCCGCGCCCACCTTCCGTGCAGCCCCCTCTCCGCAGCGTCCGGCGATGGCACCGCCGCGAGCGGCCGAACCGCGCGTTGTCGCGCCGCGTCCCGAGATCCATCGCGGCGCCCCGCCGCAGCGGCCCGCCATGGAGCGGCGTCCCGAGCCACGCATCGCCGCACCATCGCGTCCCGGCACATCTCCCGCTGACGCCGCGCGGCTGTCGCGAAGGGAACAGATCGAAACGCGTGCGCAGCAGCGTGAGCAACGCATCCAGGAGCGGCAGCAAATCGTGCAGGAGCGGCAGCGAGGCATGCTGACGCGCCAGAGCGCGGAGCGACAAGGCCGCATCGAGCGCATGCAGCAGCGTGTGCAGCAATTGGAGGCGCAAAAGCCGGAAGGTCCCGGAGCGCAACGCGCGCAGCAGAGATTGCTGCAAACCGAGAATCTGCGGCTCCAGCGCGAGCAGCGCATCCAGGAACGCGATCTCGCCCGCCTGCAACGGCTGGGACCGGAGCCTTCGGCTGAACGATCCGCCTCCGCAGCCGCAATTCAGGCGGCAGCCCGCGGACGATTTTCCGCGCAGTTCCGTAGCAATGATGCCCTGCAGGCTCGCGCGGCGTTGACAGCCCGGGAGAACGCCTGGGCGCCTCGTCATGCCTGGAAGCGCGGGCATCGCGCGGCGTTCGTGGCCTGGCTCGGCCCGGTATTCTGGCCCTACGCCTATTCCGACATTTTCAGTTACACCTTCTGGCCACATGCCTATGACCCCGGCTACTGGGCCTACGCATATGACGACTTCGTCGACACGGTGTTCTGGGGTGCCGACACTCCGTACTCCGCCTATGCCAGATATCCTGAGGCTGGCGCTGCGATCACCAGTTATCAAACGCATAAACGTCCAAGCGCGAGCCGGCAGACACTTTTGCAATTGTGTGGAGCGCCCGATGAAGGCGTGACCGCCTGGCCGATTGCGTCGATTACGCGCGCCGTGCAGCCGACGCCCGAGCAGCGCGCCCTACTCGATGAGCTGAAAGCCGCCGCGGCAAAGGCAGCCGACGCCTTCAAGGAATCCTGCGCAGATTCTTACCCGATGACGCCACCAGGCCGCTTGCGGGCGATGACGAACCGCGTGAGCGCAACGCTCAACGCGGTGAGGATCGTCCGGCCGGCATTGGAGCAGTTCTACAATTCGCTGAACGACGAGCAAAAGGCGCGCTTCAACGCGCTCGGCCCGAACGTCGGCGACCGCTCGCAGCAGCCGCCGCAGGAAGCCGATGCGCAAGCCGAGCGCTGCGGCGATCCGAAATCCAGCCTCACTCAGCTGCCGATCGAACGGATCGAGGCCGTCGTGCGGCCGGCGGGCGGGCAAAAGGAGGCGCTCGACCGCCTAAGCGAAGTGACCAAGAAGGCAGTTGCGGGGCTGCAAGGTGCCTGCCCGGACGACATGCCGCTTACGCCGGTCGGGCGGCTGGAGGCGATGGAGCAGCGGCTCAAGGCCATGCTCGAGGCAGCCGATTGGGTGCAGGAATCATTGGACGCGTTCTATGCCACGCTGAGTAGCGAACAGAAAGCGCGGTTCAACACGATGCAGCGGGTGGTCGCAGGCCCATAAACCCCAATCGTTTATGTGAGGATCGAATGAGGCAATGGCACTTTGCAACGCTTTTCGCGGGGCCATCGTCCAGCCGGCGAGACGCACGCATGCGGCGCAGCAAACGGATATTTCTGATCGGTGCACTGAGCGGAATGGCGTACGTGCTTTCACCGCCGTCTGCGCTCCCCCAGGCCTCGCAAGGCGCGGAGGAAGCCTCGGGACAACAGGCGTTCAACAATGCCTGCCGGACGTGTCACATCGTGCGCGAGGGCGACAATCGGCTTGGCCCCAATCTACACAACATTATTGGACGGAAGGCCGGATCGCTGCCGAACTACGGGTTTTCCAGCGCGATGAAAGAAGCCGGCTTCGTCTGGGATGAGGAGAAGCTCGATCGCTTCATCGCCAACCCCGACGAGGTCGTGCCCGGCAACAGTATGAAGCCGTATGGCGGCCTTGCCTCGAGCGAGGACAGAAAGAAGATCATCGCCTTCCTTGCTCAGCCGCGATGACGGCAAGAACTTGGAGTCGTTTTCGAGAAAGATCGGCGGCTACTTCGCTCCACGTGCCGATCTTAATGCACGTTCCATCGCTGCGCCACTAGGACCGCAGAGCGTTCGTCGAGATGAACGCCATCGCCCACCGCAGCTCAGCCAACCCGACGCAGGCGGCGCTGAGATCACCAATGTAAGGTAGTTCTAATTGCCCGCCGTATTGAAGCGGGAAAGATCGCAATCCCGCTCGGCATATCTCACACGCCGCAGACCTTCGCTGTCTTCCACCACGGTCGGCCGGCAACGGGCGTTCCAGGCGGCCTGGCCGGCTTCATCGGCCGTCAGCTCTTCCGCCGTCCGGGGCATGACCTTCATGGTGCCGCGACCGGCGACGTAAAAATTCGTTTGCTGGCTCGGAAGCAGCGATACACCGGAAGCAGTGGCCGCGGCCCTGGCATCCGCAGCAGTCTCCGGGGCGCGAGCAGCCCGGGCGGCGGCCGCAGCGTGGTCGGGGTCCATCGCGGATTGCGCGGACGCGGACGAGACCGAAGCGACGATGACCGAGATTGCGATGAAGGCGCGCATGACCCTGCCTCTTGAAATGAATGCGTGCGTCAGCAATGACCGACAAGCATTGAGGCGTCGTAAAGCGGCGTGACTAACCGGATCGCAATTTGGTCGATAAAGATTTAGCGGTCTCTCGGGCGCGGCAGGGCGCCGGGAATGATCGGGCGCGGAGGCCCGGAGCGCTCCTCGCCGATTGCGAGAAGCGAAGCCGATACGTTACTCGCTGCGGCCGAACTCGCAGCCCTTGCGGGCGTATACCAGGCGGACAACGCCTTCGTTGTCGTAGGTGCGCTTCGGCTTGCAGAACGCTTCCCACTTTTCGATGCTGGCGCGCTTTGCCCGTTCGTCTTCCTGCTCCTGCGCCGCATTGCGCGGCGGATCATCCAGGTAAGACGTTGTGCACACCCTGCCATAGAACTGGCTGAAGGTGCAGCGTTCCACGACCTGCCACGCCTGCGCCGACGACGACAGCAGGACGAGGGCCGCAATTGCGTAAAGGATTTTCATGGTGTCGCTCATCGCTCGTGGAGAACTTTCTCCGTGCGGTGTAGCTAGCGCCGGAGCTCTCGCCGGCGCAACGGTAACCCTTTGTTAATCTAAATAGCCGCGCAAAAGGTTAAACCTGGAACCGCGGAGTGTCCTCTAGCGGTACGGTATCAGAACCAAGCGCGCACGGCAGTTCACATATGAGGCAACAGCGTCCGCTATTGAAACAGCGACCAAGTGACTCGATGTGACGGCTGTCAGACCACCGTGCGATGCCGCGCGATGCAGGTCTGCAAAACCTCGTCCATTGGCCCTTCCCACCAGTCATTCGAGAAGATTTCGATCTCGGAATAGCCGGCGAAGCCCTGTGCCTCGACCGCCGCTCGCACGGATTTGATGTCGATGATGCCATCGCCCATCATGCCGCGGTCGTTGAGGATGTCCTTTGTCGGCACCAGCCAGTCGCAGACGTGAAACGCGAGCAGGCGATCTTTCCCCGCACGCGCGATCTGCGGCATCAACTCCGGATCCCACCAGATGTGATAGACGTCGAGCGCGACACCGAGCGCGCCAGTGCGCTGCGGATCGAGCTGATCGCAAATATCCAGCGCCTGCTTGGTCGTGTTCACACAGGCGCGGTCGGCGGCATAGGCGGGATGCAGCGGCTCGATCGCCAGCGGCATGTTGGCCGCGCTCGCATACTCCAGCATTTCGGCGATGGCGTCATGGACCTGCGTGCGCGCAGCTACGATGTCCTTCGAGGCTTCGCTTCCGGGACGCGAATATTGCGGCAGGCCGCCGACCACGAGCACAATGCAGGGCGCGCCCAGCGCCTTGGCCTCGTCGACGGCACGGCGATTGTCGTCGCGCGCTTCGATGCGGTGCGCCGCGTCTGCGGTGAACATGCCGCCGCGGCAGTAGCCGGACAGTTCAAGCCCGGCATCCCGGACGGCCCGCACGGCGCGGTCGAGCCCGACGGCCGCGACCTGATCGCGCCAGGGATCGATGGCGCGAATGCCATGCCGCGCGCAGGCGTCGATGATGGCGACAAGGTCGCCCTGCTTGCGGACGGTCGCCGTGTTGAGCGACAGCCAGCGATGATCACCCGAAAAATCGCGCATCAGGATTCGATGCCGCGCGTTGCCAGCATCGCCTTCATGCGCCGTGTCGCCAGTTCAGGGTTGGAGAGCAGCCCGCACCTGTCGGCGAGGCGGAACAGTTCGGCCAGATGCAGTGTGGAGCGCGTGCTCTCCTGCCCGCCGACCATGGTGAAATGATCTTGATGGCCGTTGAGATAGGCCATGAACACGATGCCGGTCTTGTAGAACCGCGTCGGCGCCCGGAAGATGTGGCGCGACAGCGGCACCGTCGGCCCCAGCACGTCATGGAAGCCGGCCTCATCACCCGCGGCCAGTCGCGACAGCGCATAAGACGCCGCCGGAGCGATGGCGTCGAAGATGCCGAGCAGCGCATGCGAGAAGCCTTGTTCGTCGCCCGCAATCAGTTCAGCGTAGTTGAAATCGTCGCCGGTATACATCTTGACGTTCTTGTCGAGACGCCGGCGCATGTCGATCTCGCGCTGCTTGTCGAGCAGAGAGACCTTTACGCCATCGACCTTGGCAGCATTAGCGTTGATGATGGCAACGGCCGTATCCATCGCCTCGTCGAGATCACCCGTGCCCCAATAGCCCGCCAGCGCGGGGTCGAACATGTCGCCCAGCCAATGGATGATCACAGGCTCGCGCACCTGCGACAGCACGCGGTTATAAACTTTTGCGTAGTCGTCGGCGCTGCGGCCGAGCTTTGCCAGCGCGCGCGAGGCCATCAGGATGATGCGGCCACCGGCCTTCTCAACCGCCGCGATCTGCTCCTCATACGCGCGGATGACGTCATCGATCGTTCTTGCATCCTCCACGGCGAGGTGATCGGTACCGGCGCCGGAAAACACCAGCGCATTACCTTTCGCCTTCGCCGCTTTCACCGAACGCTGGATCAGTTCCAGCGAGGTCGGCCAGTCCAGTCCCATGCCGCGCTGCGCGGTGTCCATCGCCTCCGCCACGCCAAGTCCGAGGTCCCAGACGTGCTCGCGGAACGCAATGGTAAGGTCCCAGTCGATCGCGGGACTAAGCCAGGGATCATTGTCCGCCAATGGATCGGCAACCACATGCGCGGCCGAGAAGGCCACGCGATTGAGCGTGCCTTCGAGCTTCGCCGGAAACGTCCGCGACGCCGCCAGACGATAGGTCTCGATCGAGCGGTTCGCCGTCGGCAGTTTCAGTTGATACGATGACATCGGCAGGACAGGCTTGTTCATGCTTGAGCCTCCTCACACCTTGATGGGGGCAACGTCGATCCAGCGCCGTTCGCGCCAGCTCTGCAGCGCGCATTCGGCAAGCTGCACGCCCTTGGCGCCTTCCAGCAGCGTAAACTTGTAGGGCGCGTCCTCGCAAACGTGGCGGATGAACATCTCCCACTGCTCCTTGAAGCCGTTGTCGTAGACGACGTTGTCAGGGACCTTCTGCCAGTCGGCATAGAAATCATGGGTGCGCTTTTCGTCTGGATTCCACACTGGACGCGGCGTCGCCTGGCGGGCCTGGATCACGCAGTCGGTCAGGCCGGCGACTGCCGAACCGTGGGTGCCGTCGACCTGGAAAGTGACGAGATCGTCGCGATAGACCCGCGTCACCCAGCTCATGTTGATATGCGCGATGACACCGCCCTTGAGGCGGAAGGTGGCGTAAGCGGAGTCATCGGCGGTTGCCGTGTACTTCTTGCCCTTCTCGTCGAAACGTTCGGGGATATCGGTGGTTCCGAGGCAGGAGATGCTCTCGACTTCGCCGAAGAGATTGTCGAGCACGTAGCGCCAGTGGCAGACCATATCGAGAATGATGCCGCCGCCGTCCTCGCTGCGGTAGTTCCACGATGGCCGCTGCGCTTCCTGCCAGCCGCCCTCGAACACCCAATAGCCGAACTCGCCGCGCACCGAGAGCATGCGGCCGAAGAAGCCAGAATCGCGCAGGAAAGCGAGCTTCTTGAGGCCGGGCAGGAACAGCTTGTCCTGCACCGTGCCGTGCTTGATGCCCCTTGCATTGGCGAGCTTCAGCACTGTGATCGCTTCTTCGAGATTGGTCGCGATCGGCTTCTCGCAATAGACGTGCTTGCCGGCCTCAATCGCCTTGGTCAGCAGCGTGGGCCGCGCCTGAGTAGTGGCAGCATCGAAGAAGATCGTATCGTTCTTGTCGGCCAGCGCCTTGTCGAGATCGGTCGACCAGCGCTCCACGTTGAAGCGTTTGGCGAGCCGCTCCACCTTCTCCGCGTCGCGGCCGATCAGAATCGGGTCGGGCAGCATGCGGTCGCCGTTGGAGAGCAGCACGCCGCCCTGGTCGCGGATCGCGATGATCGAGCGGATCAGGTGCTGGTTGAGCCCCATCCGGCCGGTCACGCCGTTCATGATCAGGCCGAGGCGTTTGGTCGTCATACTGCTTTCTCCAAGGGAATTCTGGCGGTGGGCTGTTGAAGGGGCGACATCGCGGACCAGTCCGGATGCGCGGATGTGGCGAAGCCCGGCGTCGTCAGCGATCCCGTCAGGAGATCGCCGTCATGGATCGCGAGCCGAACCTTGCCGCCATCGCGTGTGTAGAGATCGGGATGGCCCGCCAGAAACGCCTCCGCTTCGGTAGCCGGCGTGTCGCCGAAGCCATCGACGTAATGGTGGCCGTTGCGCTCGGCATGGGTGACGCCGATCAGCGCACCGAGCGCGAGATCCTGCTGCACGGCAAGGCCCGCCTGGCAGGTGAGGTCCTCGCCCGTGATGAAGCATTTCTCGCCGGCCGCGCTCCATTTGGCCGCGCGGGTCGCGTTGATCACCGACTTGTAGATGCCCTTGCAGGATTTCGAGGAGATGCCGCGATAGCCAAGCGCCCGCGCGATCGGGAAGGCATCGTAGGAATCATCGGCCTCATCAACGATGAAGTCGCGCCGTGCCAACGCGCCGAGCGGCGACTGACGCGTGATGTCGCGCGGCATCGGCTGCTCGATATAGAGCAATTTTGATGCGATCGGCCGCAGCTCAGCATCGCGGCCGAGGCGTTCGACCAATGCGCCCAGCACCGCGAGATCGGCATACTGCTCATTGGCGTCAAGCGTGACGCTGTAGTCATGCGGGAGCGTCGTGAGTTCGCGGCCGATCCGGATCAGGCGATCGGCATCGTGGACGGGATCGCCATTGAGCTTGAGCTTGAAGTAGCGTGCGCCGGCATTTTCGTTGCTATCGGCTATCCCGCCCTCGCCTTCGATCCTGTCGTCCATGCCGACCGTGTGCCGGATAGCGACGCGCTCCAGCCGCTGGCGTCCTGCAAGGAACTGCGCCACGTCGCTATCTGCCAGATCGCGCGAGAGCCGTGCGTCGACCCCAGCGATATTGGCCGCCATGCCGTCGAAAAAGTTAGCACCGGTGGCGCGCAACAGCGCATCCAAAATCGCCTTGTCGATTTCGGCCGGCCCGTAGGCCGCGGCCAGCGGCGGGATGTCTTCCCTGGCGCATGCCTCGATCTGCGCTCCGATGCAAGCCGCGTGCAGACCGAACGCGGTCTCGAAATCGGAATGGGCCAGATAAAGCTCGCGCGCAATCAATAGCGAGCGGCGCAGTTCTGCGATCGTCTCCTCCGGCGACAGATGAGGCCGCTTGTCGAACCATTTCGCGACCAGAAACTCGGCGCTAGCCCCTGTTGCACGGCCTTTGCCTTCAACTTCGATCTCGACGCGCACGAAGGCCTGCGGCGTGCCGTTGATGACGATCGCGCCGAACCGGAACGGCCGGGCAAAGAGCACCGGACGTTCAAAAAAGGAAATGTCCTTTACGGCTAGGCGTGGCGACATTGAAGCCTGCTCAGTCCAGCGCACTTTGCGTGAAGAAGTGCTTGCGAATCCGCTGCACCAGTTCGGTGAAGGCGGGATCGGCCATCGCATCCAGCGAGCGCGGACGCGGCAGCGGCACGTCGTAGATCGCCGCGATCGCGCCGGGACGCTCGGTCATGACCAGCACGCGATCGGCCAGAAACACGGCTTCCGGTATAGAATGCGTGATCAGCAGCACGGTCTTGCCGGTCTCGCGCTGGATCCGCATCAGCTCGACGTTCATCTTCTCGCGCGTCATGGCATCCAGCGCGCCGAACGGCTCATCCATCAGCATGATCTTGGGATCATGCACCAGCGCGCGGCAGATCGAGGCCCGCTGCTGCATGCCGCCGGAGAGCTGCCATGGCAGTTTCTTCTCAAAACCTTCTAGGCCGACCAGCTTTAGCAGTGCCTTCGCGCGCGGCAAATATTCGTCGCGCGGCAGCTTCTTCATATCGATCGGCAACATCACGTTGGATAGGACGTTGCGCCAGGGCAAGAGCAGCGCATTCTGGAAGACGATGCCGACATTGCCGTGCGGCTTCGTCACGGGTTCGCCGTCGACCATGATTTCGCCGGTCGTCGGCGCAAGCAACCCTGAGATCATCTTTAAGAGCGTGGATTTTCCGCAGCCGGACGGGCCGACCACGACAAAGAACTCGCCCTCGTTGATATGGAAATCCAACGGCCGCAGCGACGGCACATCGCCATCGCGCGAGCGATAGGTCTTGGAGACGCCCGAGAGCGTAATCCCCGGCGCCGCGCCGCCTGCTCGATCCGACACCAGCCGCAGATGCGCGGCTGGTTGATTGATCTCGGTTTGTTTAGTCGCCGGGTTCATTCAGATGAGTCCATTTGGAAAAGCCCTCTCCACCCGTCGTCCCTGCGAACGCAGGGGCCCATACGCCGCGGCCCGTCGTTCGGGCACGCGGCAGGGACCTTCCGCAACAACGAAGGCCGGTGGTTATGGGTCCCTGCTTTCGCAGGGACGACGATAGATGCGTCATCAGCGGCTCACGAACCGCCTTGCGGCAGGTAATCGTTGGTATAGAACGCCTTCGGATTGTCCTTGGCCTTGGCATCCAGCCCGCCATATTCGACCATCAGGTTGACGGTGTCCGTCATGTTCTGGTCGGTCACCTGGAACGGCCGCTTGTTCTTGGTTTCGGCCGTGCGGTAGAGCGGGATCGTCAACTCAAAGCCCTGCGTCAGCGTTTCGATCTTGCCGCCCTTCGGGTTGGCGTCGAGGATCGATTGCGCCGCGCCCTTCGGATCCTTCTCGGCGGCTTCAACTGCCTTGGTCGTTGCCGACATGAAGCGCTTGACGAGATCGGGATTGGCCTTGACGAAGTCGGTGTTGGCGACGACACCAGAGCAGACCATGTTGATGCCGTAGTCGGCGAACTTGATCGCGTTGACGTCCTTACCGGTCGCGTCCTTGATCTTCATCGACTGGTCCATGACGTAGCCGAGCAGCAGATCGGCCTGACCGTTGATGACGGCATTCAGCTTGGTCTGGGCGTCGCCCGCCACCGTCTGGAAGTCGCTCTCTTTCAGGCCGGTCTTCTTCAGGAACAGCGGCCAGATTTGTGTCATGGAATCGGCCGGCGTGATCGCCACCGTCTTGCCTTTGATATCCTCGGGCTTCTTGATGTTCTTTTCGACAAAGCCCATCGCCGACATCGGGCTGGTCTGCAGCAGCACGCCGGTCGAGATGATCGGCGCGCCCTTCACCGCCGCGCGCATCATAGTGGGCACATCGACATAGCCGAAATTGGCGGTCTTCGCTGCAACGGCCTGCGTGGTCGCCGCCGAGCCGCGGCCTTCCTGGATTTCGAGATCGATGCCCTCGGCGGCATAGATGCCCTTGGCCTTGCCATAGTAGAACGGCGCGTGCTCGCCATAGACGTACCAGTTCAGCATCAGCACCACCTTGTCGGCGGCCGATGCCGGAAGCACCGAAAGCGCGGTCCAGGCAATTGTTGTCAAAACTGCAGCTATCAATCGGATCATGTTTTCCTCCATTTCCCCGTCATTGCGAGGAGCGTCAGCGACGAAGCAATCCATTCCTCCGCTTGCGGCAGCGTGGATTGCTTCGCTGCGCTCGCAATGACGTTGGTTGTCGTTTTCGTTCAGTAACCTCACGAAGCAAAAACGATGTCGTCGCGCTGGCTGACATGCCAGGGGATCACGAGGCGCTCGATGCGATCGACGACCCAGAACAGCACGACGCCGAGCAGCGCGAGGATAACCAGCGCTGCAAACATCGTCGGCAGGTCGAACGTTCCAATCGAGCGTTGCATCACGTAGCCGATGCCGGAATTGGAGCCGACGAATTCGCCGACCACGGCGCCGACGACGGCAAGCGTCACCGACACTTTCAGGCCGGAGAAGATGGCCGGCATCGCATGCGGCAGGTTGACGGCGCGAAACACCTGGAAGCGGCTGCCCTGCATCGCACGCGCAAGGTCGACCATATCAGGATCGACAGACTTGAAGCCCTGCACCGCCGAAACGACCACCGGGAAGAATCCGAGCAGGAACGCCGAGATCACTTTCGGAATGATGCCGAAGCCGAACCAGACCACAAACAGCGGCGCGATTGCGATTTTCGGCACGGATTGGGAGAACACCAGCAGCGGATAGATGTAGCTTTCCACCGTCTTCGATCCTGCAATCAGCATCGCGACGGGGATGCCGAACACGGCCGACAGCAGGAAGCCGCAGATCGTGGCATAGGTGGTGGGCCAGGACTGCCGCAGGAGTTCCGGCCACTCCGTCCGCAAGACGGCCACGACATCGCCGGGCGCCGGGATCTGATAGGCCGGAATCTGGAACAGGCGGATGGTGACGTCCCACATCACCACGATGAAGATCAGGAACAGGAACGGCCGCACCCACGCTGCGTTCAGCACTTTCGACACGCTACTTTCGCGTTTCAGCTCGGCCACGTTCCGCTCCCTGGGATTATCTCTTTCGGGCGGAAATTAACCCGTTGGATAAATACTGGCAAGCGGGTTTTCGTGCGGCAATTTGGACTGCCGCTATCGTTCCTGCGCACGCACCTCGACGCACCCGACCCCCGTTGCCCCTGCGAACGCAGGGGCCGATAACCACAGGCATCTGTTTTACGAAAGCTGGGGCCGCTGTCCGGTTCAACAACCAAGACCACGCGGTTATGGGTTCCTGCGTTCGCAGGAACGAGGGGTCAAACCGGCTGATGCTCGGGCGACCGCGCGCCCTGCCCTGCAGCCTTACCGAAATCCGCCGTCGATTTTCCTGTCAGCGCCGCCAGCACCAGCGACACCATGTGGGCAAGCCGCTCGTCCCTCGCCTCCTTCTTCAGGAGGTCGCGGCCGAAGATCACGGAGAGCGTGGCGCTGTTGGAGAGATAGAAGAAGCACAGCGCCGCGATCGAAATGTAGAGCTGGACCGGATCGACCGCGACGCGGAAGTCGCCGCTTTCGACACCCCGCGTCACCACGGTACGAATCATCTCGACGAACGGCGAATGCATCGATTTGACCTTGGTCGAGCGCTTCAGATGGCGCGCCTTGGCCAGGTTTTCCGTGTTGAGCAGCGCCAAAAATTCGGGGTTACGGAGAAAATAATTCCACGTGAAGTCGATCAAGCGTTCGATCGCCTCCGGCGGGTCGAGATGTTCCAGATCGAGCTCCCGCTCCTCCGAGCGGATCTTTTCGTAGGCGCCTTCCAGCACCGCGAGATAGAGATCTTCCTTGTTGCCGACGTGGTAGTACAGCATGCGCTTATTGGCGCCGGCATTGGCCGCGATGCGGTCGACGCGCGCACCGGCCAGGCCGTGGGCGGCGAATTCCTGCTTGGCGGCCTCGAGAATGCGAATCCGCATCCCCTCCGGGTCGCGCTGCCACTTCTGAACGCGTTTTGCCTTTGCCAAATCAGTTGCCCGATGATTGCGTGAAGCAGCTGTAGCACGCAAGCTGCGGTTTGAGAACGAACCGCGCCGCGTTTCTTACCCTCCCCCGGAGGATGAACGTCTCACGCTTCCTTCCCGGCCGACGGCTGCACCAATAGCGTCGGCACGCCGCACGTGCCCCTCCGCACCGTCATGACCCGCGTTCCAGGCTTGCGGCCGGTGCGGACTTCCGAGACGTCGACGCCAGCCTGAACAAGCCGTGCATGGGTGGCGTCGATGTCGGCGACGCGCCAGCACAAGCCGTACAGCCGGTCCAGAGACGTATCCGTCTCCTTGCCCGGCCGATGCGTCACCTCGACAATGAGGTCGCCGCAGCGGAAGAACATCAGCCGGCCCCAGTCGGGATGCGAGCGGTCGAGTGCCATGTCGAGGCCGAGCCGCGCGCCATAGAGGGCGGCGGCCCGCTCGGGATCCGAGGTCGAGACCACGACATGGTCCAGCGCCGTGACCGATGCGGTCGTGGTCCGCACCGACAGCGGCCTCTCCCTGTCACGCTCCATGAAGAACAGGCGTACGCCGCGCGTGGCTTCCGTTGCCGCTCGCGTGCGCTTCCATGCCAGCGTCGCGCCCGAGACTGCATCACGGCTTTCGACCTCGGCGATCGCCTCCGGCTTCAGCGTCAGCCGGTCGAGCCTGCGATGCATTTTCGCGATGTCGCTGGTCCGGAAGCAGAGGCTCGCCAGCCCCTCGCCCTGCGCGGCAAGCACTGCGCGAATGCGATCGGCATTCGCGCCCTCGCCGCTCGGCGCCATCAATTCCAGCGACGTATTATCGAGCGTGAACAGGACGCGATCGGCACCATCGCCGCTGTTCTGCCAGGCCGGTGAGCGAGCTAACAAGGTCTGGTAGGCGGCAGATGCCGCCTTGATATCGCCGGTGAGAACGACGACGTGATCGAGGCCGCTAATCACGGGAACAGGCCTCGCGTGTTCTTGGCAGCGCGCACCTTTTCCACGCCGATCGCCATCGCCGCCGTGCGATGCGGGATGTTATCCGCCTTTGCACGCTGCAGCATGGTGTCGAAGGCGCGATCGAGGATGGCGTATTCGCGCCGCGTCACCTCCTCCTCCTCCCAGAACAATTGCTGCAGATCCTGCACCCATTCGAAATAGCTGACCACGACGCCGCCGGAATTGCAGAGAATGTCGGGGATCACGAACACATCGCCCTGGCGCTTCTCGAGCACCAGATCGGCTTCCGGCGTGGTCGGACCGTTGGCGCCCTCGGCCAGCACGCGGCATTTGAGATTTTCCGCGATCTTGGCGTCGATCACCCGCTCCATCGCCGCCGGCACCAGCACGTCGCAGGGCAATGTCAGGATCTGCTCGGGATCGAACGTGAGTTCGTTGGAGAAGCCGGCGATGCTGCCATGCGCGCTGGCGTGCCGCATCAAAGCGGGAATATCTAGCCCGGCCGGATCATGCAGCGCGCCGGTGTGATCGCTGACGGCGATGATCTTCAAACCGTATTGATGCAGCTCCAGCGCGGCGTACGATCCGACGTTGCCAAAGCCCTGGATCACGGCGGTCGCGCTGCCTGGATTGATCGACAGCTCCTTCAGCACGCGCCTGGCGAGGTAGGCGACGCCGCGCCCCGTCGCTTCGCGCCGGCCAAGCGTGCCGCCCGACGAGACCGGCTTGCCGGTGACGATCTCGGTCACGGTTTGGCCCTGGTACATCGAATAGGTGTCCATGAACCAGGCCATCACCTGCTCATTGGTGCCCATGTCCGGCGCCATCACATCGGTGTGGGGGCCGACGAATGGGATCATCTCCTGCATGTAGCGGCGCGACAGCCCTTCCAGCTCGCGCTTGGAGATCTTGGCGAGATCGACGTTGACGCCGCCCTTGGCGCCGCCATAGGGCAAGCCGACGAGCGCGCATTTCCAGCTCATCCAGATCGCAAGCGCTGCGACCTCGCCGATGTCGACCGACGGCGCAAATCGCGTGCCGCCCTTGGTAGGGCCGAGAGTGAGGTGATGCTGCACCCGGTACCCTTCGAACACCGCGACCGTGCCGTCGTCGCGGTGAATCGGACAGGAGACGGTGATGGCCCGTTTTGGCATCAGGATACGGTCGCGCTCATCCATCGGGATTTCGAGATGATTGGCGATGACGCCAAATTGGTTAACCGCCATGTCGAACACCGGACCGGAATAAACGGTCATCAATTCCCTCCACTTTTGTCGCGCCGCTGGGAAACCCGGGCAGCCGTCAGCCGTTATACGGCAGTATGCCCAAGACTCTATGGAAGCCCCAAGGACGGTCGTATTCTCCTCATACTCCCATCTCAAGCTGCAAAGACGGCACGGTTGCGAATAATTTCAGCGAATGCATCCGATAACCGGTGCTAATGTGTGTACGCCGGGGCCGGGACCACCCCCAAGCTCATGACGGAAAACGAATGCAGGCTCTCTTCATCGGACAGACCTATATCGACGTTACCTTCATCACCGACCACATGCCGACCGGCGACGAAAAACATGTGGCCTCCGCCTATGCCGTGTCCTTTGGCGGCAACGCCGTCACCGCGGCATTCTGCTGCGCCAAGCTCGGCATCGTCCCCGACCTGATTGCGACCGTCGCCAATGACTGGCTTGGGCGCATGTTTCAGGACATGAGCGCGAAGTATGGAATCTCGATCCATCCGCGCAAGGTCAATTCCTCATCGCTCTCGTTCATCATGCCGAAAGACGGCAAACGCGCCATCGTGCGCTGCCGCGACGACGAGCACATTCATCCTTTCCCGCTGCTCAACCTGAAGGGCTGTCGTGCGCTGCATATCGACGGCCATCAACCGGACGCGGCGATCCACTACGCAAAACTCTGCCGCGAGGACGGCATCCTGACATCGCTCGACGGCGGCGGCTTGCGCACCAACACCCATGAGCTCCTGCAGTTCATCGATGTTGCCATCGTGGCCGAACGGCTGTGCGAGCAGATGGACAAGACGCCGGAGGGCATGCTCGATTATCTCAAGAGCCGCGGCTGCCGGGTCGGCGGTGTCACCATGGGTGAGCAGGGCCTGCTCTGGTATGACGAGGCCGGCGCGGTGCGCAGGCTACCTGCGCTGCCGATCGCGCCCGAGCGCGTCATCGATACCAATGGCGCCGGTGACGTATTTCACGGCGCTTACGTGTTTTCGTATCTCAATAATCCCGCGAAAGGCTGGCACGAGCATTTCGAGTTTGCGCGCGCGGCCTCCACCTATAAGATCCAGCGCCTCGGCAACGAGGCTGGATTGCCGACGCTTGCCGATATCGATGCCGTCAAGCAGGAATTCCAGATCGCGCGTAAGAAGGAATTTTGGGATTAGGCAATCCTTGAGAAGCAATTCGGGGCGCGTTTTCGTCGCCGGCAGCATCAATATGGATGTGGTGGCGAAAGCCAGCCGGCATCCCAGGGTCGGCGAGACGGTCGCCGGCCAAGCCGTGCATTATTTTCCGGGCGGCAAGGGCGCAAACCAGGCGGTCGCGGCAGCGAAGCTCGGCGCGTCCTCAGCGCTGATCGGCCGGCTGGGGGCAGATGCATTTGGCCAGCAGTTGCGGCAGTTTCTCGCCGCCCAAGGCGTCGACCTCTCTTTGGTAAAAGACACCGCCGACATCCACACCGGGACGGCTGTAATCACCATTGCGGATGCCGACAACACGATCGTTGTCGTGCCCGGCGCCAACGCGCTGGTCAGCGCCGAGGATGTCGCCGCCCCTGTGTTCTCCCAGGGCGACGTCGCCGTGAGCCAGTTCGAGATTCCGCAAGCGACGATCGCCGCTTTCTTCAAGCGCGCCCGCGCGGCTGGAGCGACCACTATCCTCAATCCGGCGCCGGCGCTCCCTTGTGGCCCCGAC
This sequence comes from Bradyrhizobium hereditatis, assembly GCF_020329435.1. Lineage (GTDB taxonomy): Bacteria > Pseudomonadota > Alphaproteobacteria > Rhizobiales > Xanthobacteraceae > Bradyrhizobium > Bradyrhizobium hereditatis. The sequence goes on from NZ_JAGKJK010000021.1 coordinate 93,486, forward strand.
CTGCTCGACCTCGTCGATATCCTCATCCTCAACGAGACCGAGCTCGGGCTGCTCGCGCAGACCGAGCTTCATGATAGCGACGAACCCGCTCGTTTCGCTGAAGCAGCGCGACGCCTGCCAACGGCTTCAGGCAAGATTATCTGCGTCACATTGGGCAAGCGCGGCGTGCTCGCCCTTGCCGGTCGCGATCCCTCGCTGATACCGGGACGCGCCGTCAAGGCGGTGGACACCACCGGCGCCGGCGATTGCTTCGTCGGCGCCCTCGCCGCACAGCTTGCCAACGGTACGGCGATCCGCGACGCGCTTGAATTTGCCAATGCCGCCGCATCAATCTGCGTGCAGCGGATGGGCGCTGCGCCATCGATGCCTACCGCAGCCGAGGTGGCAGCGCTAAGCCGCTAGAGCCTGTTCGGTTCTGATTTGAAATCAGAACCGGGCTCTAGATTCTTTTGTGACGCGTTTTCTTCGAACCGGTGTCCACCCCGGATCAAGTCCGAGGGCATGCTTCGTTCGAAAACGCTATGGCTACTTCAGCGCCTGCAATTCGTCGTATTGCTCAGCCCGCCCCGACGGACGCGTCATTGTGCAGCGGGATTGCAGCCGATAACGGACCGCCGGAGACCAGTGACGGACTTCCGTCGGCAAGGTTGCCAAAACAGTCGGCAGATGCAAGCAAGCTGACGCCACGGCAAGTCCAATTTAAGTCAGGGTGTGTTCTAAGTCAGGGCACTCTTTAGGTCGAAATTGGCGTCGGCCGCTTGCTCGGGCGTGATCGAGCCGTGGGCGGCAAGCAGGCGTCGCCCGAACATGTGGTCGCCCGCGCGGTTGACGGACTCGATGCCCACGAGCTGCCCCTCTTTGTAGCAAAAGACGGAGAATGCTCCCTTCTCGCGATCACCGCGCACCACCACGCGGTCATAGCCGGTTGTCAGCCCCACCATCTGCAGCTTGTCGGGCCCCTGATCGCTCCAGAACCATGGCACACCATCATAGGCCTTGGCGTCGCCGGTCAGGCGGGCTGCAATGCAGCGGGCGTGGTCGGTGGCGTTCTGCACGGACTCCAGCCGCAGCGAACCGCCGAACCGCGGGCTCGCATAAAGCGCACAATCGCCCATCGCCGAGATATTCGGATCCGCGGTCAGAAGATTTTCATCGACGATAATGCCCGCAGCAACCTTCAAGCCGGCTTCGGCCGCCAGTTCGACGTTAGGCAGCACGCCGACGCCAACCACGATCAGGTCGGCCTTGATATGCCGGCCGTCACTCAGGCTCACACCGGTTACCTTGCTGCCGTCGCTCTCGATGCTGGTGACCTGTACGCCGAGATGAATTCGGATGCCGGCCGCGGTATGCCGGGACTGAAAGTATTCCGAGATTTCCGCTGTCACGGCGCGCGCCATCACCCGCGGCGCGAGTTCGACAACGTCGACTTCGAGGCCCTTGGCGCGAGCCGTCGCCGCGAACTCGAGCCCGATGAATCCGGCGCCGATAACGACGACGCGCTGGCCTGCAGTGATGTAGTCTCGCAACGACTGGCTTTCGTCGAGCGTCCGCAGGTACCGCACACTGTCGAGATTGGCGTTAGGGATATCGAGCAGGCGATTGCGCGCGCCGGTCGCCAGCACCAAGTGGCCGTAATCGAGCGAAGCGCCGGAGGCGAGCGCCACCTTGCGCGCGGCGCGATCGATCGACACTGCGCGATCGGAGATCAGATCAATCTTCTGGTCAGAATAGAACTTTTCCGGACGGAACATCAGGCTATCAGGCCCGCCGGTTCCCTTCAGATAGGCCTTCGACAGCGGCGGCCGCTGGTACGGCAAATGGCTTTCGTCATTCACAAGCGCGATGCGCTCCGAAAGGCCGTGCTGGCGCAGCGAGGCTGCAAGCTGATAGCCGGCATGGCCGGCCCCAATGATGACAACCGGTCCTATCGTCATAGGCACGTCCTACGTTCGAGCGCACGGGAATGACCCATGTCGTTTTCCCTCCAATGATTTTGGCTTGCCTGTCCCGTCCCTTGGAAGCGGCGCTCGTGTCCGTCCTAAACGATGACAGGCCCTATCTGACCTCATGGCGCGAACGGACGCAAGAGCGCCGTCGCCCGGGAGGACGGATTGCGCAATGTATTGCGGACCTGCCCCGGGGATTGTCACCTCTTCCCTTCTGTTATTTAAATGCTGGGCCAATTCTGAGCCGAGGGCCCAGCCATGCCGACATCAGATGATACCGCTGCCAGCGACCCCGCCCTGCTCCGGATCGACGGTCCGATCGCCACCATCACGCTCAACCGGCCCGCGGCTTTCAATTCCGTCGATCTTGCGATCGCGCAAAAGCTCGAGCAGCTTGGCGCTGAGGTCGAAGGCAACGACGATATTCGGGTGCTGGTGATCGAAGGCGAAGGTCGCGCCTTCTCGGCTGGCGGCGACCTGCAGACCATCGGCGCTGCTGCCGCCAACGACACGATCGCGCCTGTGGTCGGCGAATTATTGAAGCACTATCACGCCTTCATCGAGACGCTGCGGCGGATGCCGAAGATCGTTCTCTCAAGCGTCAACGGCTCAGCCGCCGGCGCCGGCATGGGGCTGGCCTTCGTTGCCGATCTCTGCATCGCAGCCGATGACGCTCGCTTCACGCCGGCTTACGCCAAGATCGGCGTCTCGCCTGACGGAGGCAGCACGGTTGGCATGGTCGGCACCGTCGGCACCCGCCGCGCGCTGCAGATATTTCTGGCCGAGGACAGCTTTACGGCGCAGCAGGCCTATGAATGGGGCCTGGTCGCCCGCGTTGTTCCGGCAGCGGAGCTGAAGGCCGAAACGCGCAAATTCGCCGAGCGGCTGGCGCAGAATCCGCCGGCGGCGATCGGCGGCACCAAGTCGCTGGTCTATCAGGCCGCGACTACGCCGGTGAAGCAGCAGCTCGACGCCGAGGAAGCGAAGATCATCGACGCCATGCACACTGATGAATTTCGCGTTGCGGTGAAGAAGTTCACCAGCAAGGGGAAGTAGCGGCACACTCCCACCGCTCACTCAACTGTCATCATCCGCGAAGGCGGATGATCCAGTACGCCGCGCACGTTCGATTCATAATTCAGCGCCTCGGAGTACTGGATGCCCCGCCTTCGCGGGGCATGACGCCATGGGGCTAACCCTTGCCCTGCCCGCGCATGAAATCGAAATCGCAGCCCTCATCGGCCTGCAGAATCGTCTCGTTGAACAGGCGCGCGTAGCCGCGCCTGGCCACATCGGGTGTAACGGCTGGCGCGAGCGCCGCGCGGCGCTTTTCCAGCTCGGCGTCGTCGACCAGCAGATCGATGCTGCGGTTTGCGACGTCGAGCCGGATCATATCGCCGTTCTTTACCAGCGCCAGCGGACCACCCACAGCGGATTCCGGCGTGATGTGCAGCACGATAGTGCCGAACGCGGTGCCGCTCATGCGCGCATCCGATATGCGCACCATATCCTTGGTACCGCCGCGCGCCAGCTTCTTCGGGATCGGCAAATAGCCCGCTTCGGGCATGCCAGGCGCCCCTTTGGGACCGGCATTACGCAGCACCAGCACGTCGTCGCCATTGACGTCGAGATCGGGATCGTCGATTCGGAGCGTCATATCCTCGACGGACTCGAACACCACGGCACGGCCCGTATGCTGCAGCAATTTCGGACTTGCCGCCGATTGCTTGATGACGGCGCCGCGCGGCGCAAGATTGCCGTGCAGTATCGCCATCGCGCCTTCACGCTTGATCGGATTGTCGCGCGAACGGATGGCGTCCTGTCCCGGCACGTCCTCCGCGCCGGAAACGATATCGCGCAAGGTCTGCCCCGTGATCGTCTTGGCGTCGAGATCGATGAGGTCGCCGAGCTGCGCCATCAGTTTCGGCACGCCGCCGGCATGGTGGAAGTGCTCCATGTAGTGCTCGCCCGAGGGCTTCAAATCGACCAGCACTGGCACCTCGCGGCCGAGCTTGTCGAATGTCGCGAGATCGATCTTGTGCGGGGAGCGATGGGCGATCGCCGTGAGGTGGATCAGGCCATTGGTCGAACCGCCGATCGCCTGCATCACGACCTGAGCGTTGCGGAACGATGCCGGCGTCAGAATCTCGCTCGGCTTCGGCCCCTTGGCTTTCGCCATTTCGGCCGCCACCCTACCGCTCGCCTCCGCAGAGCGAAACCGCTCGGCATGCGGCGCCGGAATGGTCGCGCTCATCGGCAGCGAAAGCCCGAGCGCCTCGGTGATGCAGGCCATGGTGCTGGCAGTGCCCATCACCATGCAGGTGCCGACCGAGGGCGCGAGCCTTCCATTGACGGCTTCGATCTCATTGTCATCGATTTCGCCCGCGCGATATTTCGCCCAGAGCCGGCGACAATCGGTGCAGGCGCCGAGCACCTCGCCTTTGTGATGCCCGACCACCATCGGCCCAACCGGAATGACGACGGTCGGCAGATCCGCTGACACTGCGGCCATGATCTGTGCCGGCAAGGTCTTGTCGCATCCGCCGATCACGACCACCGTATCCATCGGCTGCGCGCGGATCATCTCTTCGGTATCCATCGCCATCAGATTGCGCAGATACATCGAGGTCGGATGGGCAAAGCTCTCGGCGATCGAAATGGTCGGGAACACCATCGGCATCGCGCCACTCAGCATCACCCCGCGTTTGACCGCTTCGATGATCTGCGGAACGTTGCCGTGGCAGGGATTGTAGTCGCTATAGGTATTGGTGATGCCGACGATCGGCCTGTTCAGCGCATCGTCCGAATAGCCCATGGCCTTGATGAAGGCCTTGCGCAGAAACAGCGAGAAGCCAGCATCGCCATAACTCGTCAGTCCCTTGCGGAGTCCGTCGGCCATCTTCTTGTTCCCGTCTTCGAGGCTTCAGTTCCGCCGCCTTGACGAGGGCGGGCCATGATAGAATCGTCAGTATGGTTTCCGGGCCGGCGCCGCAAGGGCGCATGACCCGGAATTCGATATCTCACTTCCAGTCGATGATCCGGCTCTCGTCGCCGTCGAACTCCATGCTGCAGAACGTACCGCCCTGGTAGTAATCGCCGACCGGATCCGGCTTCAGCTTGGCCTGCTCGGCCATGGCGTGCTCGCGGAAATCTTCGCCACGGCCGGTCGGACGGTAACCGAGCTCGTAGGCGCGGTGGTTGTCCCACCAGGTGCGCTCATTATAGGAAGCGCCGTAGAAGATCTCGAAGTGAATGTCGGGATGTTCCAGGCCGATGCGGCAGAGCTGCACGAGGTCCTCCGGCTTCAGCCAGATCGAAAGCCTGCGGTGGTCGAGTGGCATCTCGCCGAAATTGCCGATCCTGAGGCAAGTCACACTGATCCCGTGCTTGTCGGCATAGAGCGCCCCCACCGCCTCGCCGAACACCTTGCTCACACCGTAGCGGCTGTCGGGACGCGCCGTGACGTCGGTGCCGATCCGGTGATGGCGCGGATAGAAGCCGACCGCGTGGTTCGACGAGGCGAACACCACGCGCTTCACACCCTTCTTCCGCGCCGCCTCGAACAGATTGTAGCCACCGATGATGTTGGACTGCAGGATCGAATCCCAAGGCCCCTCCACCGAATAGCCGCCGAAATGCAGGATGCCGTCGATGCCTTCGCAGATTGCCTCGACCTGAGCGAGGTCGGCGAGATCGGCCGCCTTGAACTTCTCGTCCATGCCGAGGTCGGCCGGCGTCTTCAGGTCGCTCAGCAGCAGGTCCGGATAGATCGGCGGCAACAGCTTGCGCAGGGATGTCCCGATCCCGCCGGCGGCGCCGGTCATCAATATGCGTGGCATTTCGTTCCTCTTATCTCGCAACCGATTTGCGGTCATTAGCAGGGAATGATAGCAAACCCAAACGCAGAGGGAACGCACCAACGAGAACAGCAAATGTCCGATGCAGCATCGCATGCCGCCGGGTGGCGCCCGGCAACTTATTACCCCGATCCGGCTATCCGTGCACTCGATCCACGCTTCGAAAAATATTGGCTCAAGCTCTCGGCGGTGGAGCGGCTGACCACCGGCCTGCGCTGGGCCGAGGGTCCGGTGTGGTTCGGCGACGGGCGGTATCTCTTGTGCAGCGACATTCCGAACCAGCGCATCATCAAGTGGGAGGAGGAGACCGGCGCAGTCAGCGTTTTCCGCAAGCCGTCGAACTTCGCCAACGGCAACACCCGCGATCGCCAGGGACGGCTTATCACCTGCGAGCATGGCGGCCGGCGGGTGACGCGCACCGAATATGACGGATCGATCACGGTGCTGATCGATTCCTTCGACGGCAAGCGGCTGAACTCGCCGAACGACGTCGTCGTGAAGTCCGACGGCTCGATCTGGTTCACCGATCCGGTGTTCGGCCTGCTCGGCAACTACGAGGGCTACAAGGCCGAGCCCGAGATCGACGCCCATGTCTACCGTCTCGATGGCGCGACCGGCAAAGCCACCATCGTCGCCGAGGGCGTTCTGGGACCGAACGGGCTCGCGTTCTCGCCGGACGAGAAGATTCTCTACGTCATCGAGTCTCGCGGCGTACCCAACCGCAAGATCCTCGCTTATGACGTCTCGCCGTCTGGCGAGCTTTCCTACAAGCGCGTGTTCGTCGATGCTGGACCAGGCACGCCGGATGGTTTTCGGGTCGATATCGATGGCAATTTGTGGTGCGGCTGGGGCATGGGCGATCCCGAGCTCGACGGCGTCGTGGTGTTCGCTCCCGATGGTGTCATGATCGGTCGCATCGCCCTGCCCGAGCGCTGCGCCAACCTCTGCTTCGGCGGTTTGAAGCGCAACCGCCTCTTCATGGCCGCGAGCCAATCGATCTACGCCCTCTATGTCAACACACAGGGCGCGCCGGGCGGATAGCTCCCTACGCGCCAGCGTTCACTCACCCCTTCTTCTCCTGCGCGGCGGCGGTCTGCTTGGCGAGCGCGTCCTCGAACGCCTTCTCAAGCGTCGCCGCATAGGCGTTGAATTCACCGGGACTGACGAACGGATTGGGCCCGCCATCGCTGAGCTTGGCGCGCTTCTCCGCCATCTTGTACATTTCCGGATGCGGCGCGAGCAGCACGTCCACTTTCATGTCCTTGGCGCGCGCGAACGTCTTCCGGTAATCGGCGACGATCCCGGAATAGGTCGGGTTGCCGACGAGGCGGTTCAGCGCGACGGTACCGCTGCAGAAGATCAGGACCGAGCGCGTGGCATCGCCCTCCTTCACCGAAAATTCCCAGCTCGTGCAGCCCGGAGAATGTCCCGGCGTTTCGCGCGCGATCAAGGTGACATCGCCAATCGTCACCTTGTCGCCTTCGCGCACCGTGCGGTCGACCTTCGCCGGCGGGAACTTGAGCGCGTCGTCGTCCTGTGCACCCGGATAGTAGCCGCCTTCGAGCAGCGGCTTGTCGGCTTCGCCGGCGACGAGCTGGCCGCCGCTCGCCTGCTTCATCTCGGCAAGTCCGCCGGTGTGATCGATATGGGCGTGGGTGTTGAGGAGGTATTTGATATCGGTGATCTTGAAGCCGAGCTTCTCGATATTCGCTTTGATCAGCGACGTTGATTCCGGCATCACCGTATCAATGAGGATATGGCCGCGTGGAGAGGTGATCAGGTAGGACGCCAAGCCATCGGTTCCGACATAATAGACGTTGCCGATCATCTTGAAGGGCTCGGTCGGCGTGTTCCACTTGACGCGGAGCGTCGCGAGCAGGTCCTTCGCGGTCTGAGCTTGGGCTGCCCCGGCAAGCGGCAACAGCGCGATGAGCGCAACAGCAATTTTCTTCACGCGCGTCCTCCATCTTTTCTTTTTGCGTCGTCGCGGCCAGCCTTGACGCGGGCTTCAGCCTGACGATGATTTGGGCCGAAAAAATGCCGGCCACCTTTCGGCAGCCGGCTTTCTTCATGGACGGCGCGAGCGCCGCATCAACTTACGCGGCGTTGTAGCCGGCGACCGCCTTCACCTCGAGATATTCCTCAAGGCCGTACTTGCCCCACTCGCGGCCGTTGCCGGACTGCTTGTAGCCGCCGAACGGCGCGGAGCGGTCGTTCGGAACGCCCTGCAGGTTAACGTTGCCGGCGCGGATCTGGCGGGCCACGCGGCGCGCGCTTTCCACCGTATCGCCCGTCACGTAACCGGCGAGACCATAGGGCGTGTCATTGGCGATCCTGACCGCATCGGCTTCGTCCTTGGCGCCGATGATGGTCAGCACCGGCCCGAAGATTTCTTCGCGGGCGATCGTCATGTCGTTGGTGACGTCGGCGAAGATGGTCGGGCGGACGTAGAAGCCCTTGTTGACTCCTTCCGGCAGACCAGGACCGCCGGCAACCAGCGTTGCGCCTTCGTCGATGCCCTTCTTGATCAGCGCCTGGATCTTGTCCCACTGGCCGCGATTGACCACCGGACCGATGGTGGTGCCTTCAGCACGCGGATCGCCGGCCTTGGTCTTGTCGGCGACGCCCTTCGCGATAGCGGCGACTTCCTTCATCTTCGACAGCGGCACGATCATCCGCGACGGCGCGTTGCACGACTGTCCGGAGTTGTTGAACATGTGCATCACGCCGCCGGTGACGGCCTTGGTGAGGTCGGCGCCTTCGAGGATGACGTTCGGCGACTTGCCACCCAGCTCCTGGCTGACGCGCTTCACGGTCGGCGCGGCGCGCTTGGCGACGTCGACGCCGGCGCGGGTCGAGCCGGTGAACGAGATCATGTCGATATCAGGATGCTCGGCCATCGCGGCGCCGACTTCGGGGCCGAGGCCGTTGATCAGGTTAAACACGCCGTTCGGCACGCCGGCTTCATGCAGGATTTCGGCGAAGATCAACGCCGAGGTCGGAGTGAATTCCGATGGCTTGAGGATCATGGTGCAGCCGGCCGCGAGCGCGGGCGCGACCTTGCAGGCGATCTGGTTCAGCGGCCAGTTCCACGGCGTGATCATGCCGACAACGCCGACCGGCTCGCGCAGGACGACGGCCGAGCCGATCGTCTCTTCGAAATGGTAGTTCTTCAGCACTTCGAGCGTGGAAGCGATGTGGCCAAGGCCGGCGCCGGCCTGCAGCCGCTCGGCCATCGGCAGCGGCGCACCCATCTCATCGGAGACGGCCGCGCCGATTTCCTTCATGCGGCCCTTGTAGACCTCGACGATCTTTTCCAGGAGCGCAATGCGCTCCTCGCGGCTGGTCTGCGAGTAGGTCACGAAAGCGCGCTTGGCGGCGGCAACGGCCTTGTCGAGGTCGGCCTTCGAGCCGAGCGCAACTTCATACATCGCCTCTTCGGTCGCCGGATTGATGACGGGCGTGGACTTCTTGACGACCGGATCGACCCAGGCGCCATCGATGTAGAATTGCATGCGATTGACCATCGGAAACCTCTTTATCAGGGAGCAATGAGGAGGAACGGTTGCGTTCGGCAGGCATCCTTGCACGAAAGCCGGGGCAGTTGAACCGCCATATGCGGGGTGCCGCGATGCAGCAGGCGCTGGATATAAGGACGTGGGCGTTGGGGCGGCAAGGTGCCCCGGCTCACCGTCGTCCCTGCGAACGCACTAGCAGATGCACAGATTGCGGCTGCGACGGAATGACTCGGTGTTTTGATTTGGCCTTCCGCGGCGACGGGCTGCTGTGATTCTGTATCTGGCACTTCGATTCCATTGAGGTGCCAAGATGTTGAATGAACAATTCAGGCTTGGGCGGTTCGGGGATGGTCGTCTCGATAAAGGGGGGCGGCCCTGCTCGAAGGGATGGTCACGCGCGCGAGCTCGTGCCTGCGTCGAGCGGCGGATGGCGATCGGGCCAAGATAGTCCGATACGGCCGATTTCTCGCCAATGAGAACGTGAGC